>NZ_CP044545.1:337500-2737500 GCF_008935075.1 Pradoshia sp. D12
GTGCGGACGGGATAAGTGCTGAAAGCATCTAAGCATGAAGCCCCCCTCGAGATGAGATTTCCCATAGCGCAAGCTAGTAAGAACCCTGAAAGATGATCAGGTTGATAGGTCCGAGGTGGAAGTGTGGTGACACATGGAGCTGACGGATACTAATCGTTCGAGGACTTAACCAAATGAATCAAGCATACTTGCCAAACTTACATTATCCAGTTTTGAAAGAATGATTTCTTTCTAACCAAATAGTCCGGTAATGATGGCGAAGAGGCCACACCCGTTCCCATTCCGAACACGGAAGTTAAGCTCTTCAGCGCCGATGGTAGTTGGGACGCGAGTCCCTGTGAGAGTAGGACGTTGCCGGGCAATTTAAGAAACCAGTTCAGTTGATGAGCTGGTTTTTTTGTGCGGTTTTTTAGGGACCAAGAGAGATCATTTATACTTGTTTGGGCTTGATGGGATCGGGAAGGATTTTTCGTCAAGGGTACTACCTTAAAGACGTGTGGAAGCTATAGAAAAGCTGGGCTATTCAACACCTATGGGACATCTTTGCCTGATCTATGGATAAAAGGTGTCTGAAAGGTAGGTGAAGTGTGGAGGAAAGCAGCTATGCCCTACCTATGCCCTACCTATGCCTGACCTATGCCGGGTTAAAGGTGCTTCATAGGTAGGTGAAGTATGGAGGAAAGCCGTAAGAAAACATGTATAACACACTTATTAGTGAACATACGAGATAATAATAAAATTGGAAAACATATATTAAGGACTCAACCTGGAATTTCAGCTGGGAGACTCCTAAACCTTTTTAATCAAAATCTATAGGGAAGAAGGTCAGGAAAACGTAAGAGAATTGGTTCTTCACTTCTTCTTAATCACAAGCTCATGGATATATACTTACTGAATGTATCCAAGTTAACTAATCGATTGATTAAAAGAAATCCTTGCTAAAATCTCACCGTTATACTCACTCTATTGCTTGAACACAACATAATTGATTCATCTTTACATAGAGAAAGGTTAATGAAATATTGCATATTATAGTGAAAGAAATATATGAACTAAACATCTTTAGAGCATGTCACGAGTTTTAAATATTTCTTTGTAAGAAGAGGAACAGTTTCCTCTTTCATCAGGAGAATTAGTTGCCGTTTATTTTGGTGATGATTTTTATTAACTATGCAAAGAGATTAAGGATAAGGTTCGTATAATTCAATGAATATGGGCTCTTAATTGGCGATTCCTCATTTAAAGGCTATTTGCATAGGGTGGTGCTCCTAAATAAAAAAATAAGCATCCATATTCAAAATCAAGATAGTTCTTTAACTAAACCTTAATACAGAATTATCACTTGTATGAGGAAAAAAGATTGGCTTACAATAACACAAAGGATATATTTGGAAGGTTGGCTGTATTGAGAGTGGCCAAGAGGAGTCTTAAACTTTTAACTAATCAATGGCCTTTTGGAATAACGCTAATAGCACTTTGCATATTTGCATTCTTTAGATTTTTTATAGCAGACTTAGAAATGAAACATGGGTGTATTGTATTACCTTATTCCTTTTTCGCTTGTATCACTGAGTATAGCTGTAGTTGGGCTGCCGCTAGAAAGGAAAAATGATAAGAAAGTGATCATTAGATCTGTCTTTTCGATAGTCATGTCTCTTTTATTAATTTTACTATTATGTTTTATCTACATAGCTCCAATATTCTTCCCTTTCGGAATACCACCGTTATTTTAGCGAACCCATCAATGTTAGGTTCGCTTTTTTATTGATTCAATACACTTCACCATTGCAAAAACTAAGTGATTAGCTTTTTTAAAAGCAGCTAACGGGGCACAGGTTAGTGGATGAAGGAAGTCACTTATACAGTGTTGTATTTAGTATGTTATATAAACAAAAGGGGGTAGTAGGTTAATTAATTATCTATACTATGATAAAAGGAAAGGTACAATCAGAGCTCTCATGCCTTTAAATATAGAGGATCATCTGTAAATAAGGAGGGATGAAATGAAAAAACCACTGTATTTTCTAATCTTCTTGTTGCTCTCTGGGTGCGCACAAAGCGATGAACAACTACCATTAACGGAAAATGCGAGAATTTGCAAAGGATTCTAGAGGATAAAGGATATGATGAGCTGTCCTATGAAGGAGAGAGGACTAGGACGTATACGATAAGTGACTTAACGAAACTTCCCGCTAAACAGGACTGGGCTGTCCAATCCATCGAACCCGAGCCCTATTTGAATAAAGAGATTCATTTAGTCCGTTTTTTCGTTAAAGGTCATCCATTAGATAATGAGTTCCAGGAGGGGAAAATAAGTGTAACGGTCATGATGTGGAACCGAGAAGTGATTGGAGGAACCTCGTTCCCCTATTCCAAACACAATGATATGCTCGGAGGATCCTATTCACTGGACGGGAAAACCAGTGAAGAAATTCAAAGTAAATAGCATATGACATAAGGTTTAATACTGGATATTAAAAACGAAGTATAACTTTACCAGTCATGAACTAATTAATCAGGGGATCTAAAAGAAAGACCGGAGCTGAATATGTTGAATGTTGGGTTGATTAAAAAAGAAGATGTTCTATACTCTTATAAGTTTATCGGCTGGATTGCTGGGTTTTAGTGAAGGTACGAAAGCTTTCTGGAAAGATTGCATTGCATCATTATAAAGAAGAGAATCAATCGATCCATCAGTAATAAAAGATTGTCTTATTCTATAGAAGAAAAAGAAAGTATCAGTAAGTAACGTTTTATATAGTAATTAGAGTAATATCAACATTCCTATATATACTTTGTCTCATGCAAGTATATTGTCACACTGAAAGAAGGTATACCATCTAATATAAAATAACAAGTTTCCGAGAAGATGCTTACCAGGTTGTTTAAGGAAATCCACTATTTTTTTTATGGTTCTGTGTTGGCCATCTCTTTATACATATATAAATAAGACAAGCTAACTGTGTGATTAACGGAGTTATGTAAAAAAACCGATCTTTTTTTCTGCATTATAGAAATATCAATTTTGCGTTTAATTAGCTTCGTTTCTTCTTGATATGGTAAATCGTAAAGTGAGCATAAATATCTCATGCATGCTAACCGCCTCCTGTAGAAGTAGTTTTGAACAAGCTGAGAGTTTCGACGTGAACTGAAATACAGATAGAATCGCTAAATATAGAGGAGATTCGAAGAGATAGAAAAATACATATAAATTCCAGTTTTATATTACTCGAAATAGTGGTATTATAATTAAGTCGCTATGAGATAGAAGGCGGATAAATCCTTGAATGCAAACTTATAAAAAATAATTTATAAAAAGGGTTGCATTCATAAAAAATATAAGTTATTATATAAAAGTTGCTTCTGCAACGCGAAACATTTTGAGAGATTGTTAGTGAATAATATCAAAAAGAAAATGCTTGACAAAAGCTAACTGAATTGATATGATATAAGAGTCGCTAACACGACAGATTGTTCTTTGAAAAATAAACAAAACGAAACGCCAAGCAAGTCTAAAAACAAGAGATTTTTAAAATCTCGTCAATTTGCTTTAAAATTTAGCTAGATCAAACATCTTTCGGAGAGTTTGATCCTGGCTCAGGACGAACGCTGGCGGCGTGCCTAATACATGCAAGTCGAGCGAATCTGAGGGAGCTTGCTCCCAACGATTAGCGGCGGACGGGTGAGTAACACGTGGGCAACCTGCCCCTAAGATTGGGATAACTCCGGGAAACCGGTGCTAATACCGAATAGTTTCTAACACCTCATGGTGTTGGAAGGAAAGTTGGCTTCGGCTAACACTTAGGGATGGGCCCGCGGCGCATTAGCTAGTTGGTGAGGTAACGGCTCACCAAGGCAACGATGCGTAGCCGACCTGAGAGGGTGATCGGCCACACTGGGACTGAGACACGGCCCAGACTCCTACGGGAGGCAGCAGTAGGGAATCTTCCGCAATGGACGAAAGTCTGACGGAGCAACGCCGCGTGAGCGAAGAAGGCCTTCGGGTCGTAAAGCTCTGTTGTCAGGGAAGAACAAGTACCGTTCGAATAGGGCGGTACCTTGACGGTACCTGACCAGAAAGCCACGGCTAACTACGTGCCAGCAGCCGCGGTAATACGTAGGTGGCAAGCGTTGTCCGGAATTATTGGGCGTAAAGCGCGCGCAGGCGGTCCTTTAAGTCTGATGTGAAAGCCCACGGCTCAACCGTGGAGGGTCATTGGAAACTGGGGGACTTGAGTGCAGAAGAGAAGAGTGGAATTCCACGTGTAGCGGTGAAATGCGTAGAGATGTGGAGGAACACCAGTGGCGAAGGCGACTCTTTGGTCTGTAACTGACGCTGAGGCGCGAAAGCGTGGGGAGCAAACAGGATTAGATACCCTGGTAGTCCACGCCGTAAACGATGAGTGCTAAGTGTTAGGGGGTTTCCGCCCCTTAGTGCTGCAGCTAACGCATTAAGCACTCCGCCTGGGGAGTACGACCGCAAGGTTGAAACTCAAAGGAATTGACGGGGGCCCGCACAAGCGGTGGAGCATGTGGTTTAATTCGAAGCAACGCGAAGAACCTTACCAGGTCTTGACATCCTCTGATAACTCTGGAGACAGAGCGTTCCCCTTCGGGGGACAGAGTGACAGGTGGTGCATGGTTGTCGTCAGCTCGTGTCGTGAGATGTTGGGTTAAGTCCCGCAACGAGCGCAACCCTTGATCTTAGTTGCCAGCATTCAGTTGGGCACTCTAAGGTGACTGCCGGTGACAAACCGGAGGAAGGTGGGGATGACGTCAAATCATCATGCCCCTTATGACCTGGGCTACACACGTGCTACAATGGGTGGTACAAAGGGCTGCAAAACCGCGAGGTCGAGCAAATCCCATAAAACCACTCTCAGTTCGGATTGCAGGCTGCAACTCGCCTGCATGAAGCTGGAATCGCTAGTAATCGCGGATCAGCATGCCGCGGTGAATACGTTCCCGGGCCTTGTACACACCGCCCGTCACACCACGAGAGTTTGTAACACCCGAAGTCGGTGGGGTAACCCTTACGGGAGCCAGCCGCCGAAGGTGGGACAGATGATTGGGGTGAAGTCGTAACAAGGTAGCCGTATCGGAAGGTGCGGCTGGATCACCTCCTTTCTAAGGAAAATAGACTTATTGGCCAGTAGTTTTGTTTAGTTTTGAAGGAGCAATCCTTCGCAATAATCGTTCTTTGAAAACTGGATAATGTAATGTAAGGCAAAGTAAATGCGTTTTAATAAAAACCGAGTAAGAGTTTTTTAACGGTTAAGTTAATAAGGGCGCACGGTGGATGCCTTGGCACTAGGAGCCGATGAAGGACGGGACTAACACCGATATGCTTCGGGGAGCTGTAAGTAAGCTTTGATCCGGAGATTTCCGAATGGGGAAACCCACTGCCCGTAATGGGGCAGTATCTTACACTGAATTCATAGGTGTATGAAGGCACACCCGGGGAACTGAAACATCTAAGTACCCGGAGGAAGAGAAAGCAAATGCGATTTCCTGAGTAGCGGCGAGCGAAACGGAATCAGCCCAAACCAGATGGCTTGCCATCTGGGGTTGTAGGACACTCATTGTGGAGTTACAAAGGAACGGGGTAGATGAAGCGACCTGGAAAGGTCCGTCAGAGAAGGTAACAACCCTGTAGTCGAAACTTCGTTCCCTCCCGAGTGGATCCTGAGTACGGCGGGACACGAGGAATCCCGTCGGAATCCGGGAGGACCATCTCCCAAGGCTAAATACTCCCTAGTGACCGATAGTGAACCAGTACCGTGAGGGAAAGGTGAAAAGCACCCCGGAAGGGGAGTGAAAGAGATCCTGAAACCGTGTGCCTACAAGTAGTCAGAGCCCTTTTATGGGTGATGGCGTGCCTTTTGTAGAATGAACCGGCGAGTTACGATCCCATGCAAGGTTAAGTTGATGAGACGGAGCCGCAGCGAAAGCGAGTCTGAATAGGGCGTTTGCAGTATGTGGTCGTAGACCCGAAACCAGGTGATCTACCCATGTCCAGGATGAAGTCCAGGTAACACTGGATGGAGGTCCGAACCCACGCACGTTGAAAAGTGCGGGGATGAGGTGTGGGTAGCGGAGAAATTCCAATCGAACCTGGAGATAGCTGGTTCTCTCCGAAATAGCTTTAGGGCTAGCCTCGAGTTTAGAGTCTTGGAGGTAGAGCACTGTTTTGGACTAGGGGCCCTCATCGGGTTACCGAATTCAGACAAACTCCGAATGCCAAAGACTTATACTCGGGAGTCAGACTGCGAGTGATAAGATCCGTAGTCAAAAGGGAAACAGCCCAGACCACCAGCTAAGGTCCCAAAGTATACGTTAAGTGGAAAAGGATGTGGAGTTGCCCAGACAACCAGGATGTTGGCTTAGAAGCAGCCACCATTTAAAGAGTGCGTAATAGCTCACTGGTCGAGTGACTCTGCGCCGAAAATGTACCGGGGCTAAACGTATCACCGAAGCTGTGGATGCATACCGTATGGTATGCGTGGTAGGAGAGCGTTCTAAGGGCTGTGAAGCATGACCGGAAGGACATGTGGAGCGCTTAGAAGTGAGAATGCCGGTATGAGTAGCGAAAGAAGGGTGAGAATCCCTTCCACCGAATGCCTAAGGTTTCCTGAGGAAGGCTCGTCCGCTCAGGGTTAGTCGGGACCTAAGCCGAGGCCGAAAGGCGTAGGCGATGGACAACAGGTTGATATTCCTGTACCACCTCTCTTCCATTTGAGTGATGGGGGGACGCAGTAGGATAGGGTAAGCGCGCTGTTGGATATGCGCGTCCAAGCAGTTAGGCCGATGAGCAGGCAAATCCGCTCATCACATAAGGCTGAGCTGTGATGGCGAGGGAACTAGAGTACCGAAGTTCCTGATTCCACACTGCCAAGAAAAGCCTCTAGCGAGGAAGAAGGTGCCCGTACCGCAAACCGACACAGGTAGGCGAGGAGAGAATCCTAAGGTGATCGAGAGAACTCTCGTTAAGGAACTCGGCAAAATGACCCCGTAACTTCGGGAGAAGGGGTGCTCATTAGAGGTTTATAGCCTCGAAGAGCCGCAGTGAAAAGGCCCAGGCGACTGTTTAGCAAAAACACAGGTCTCTGCGAAGCCGCAAGGCGAAGTATAGGGGCTGACGCCTGCCCGGTGCTGGAAGGTTAAGAGGAGCGCTTAGCGCAAGCGAAGGTGCGAATTGAAGCCCCAGTAAACGGCGGCCGTAACTATAACGGTCCTAAGGTAGCGAAATTCCTTGTCGGGTAAGTTCCGACCCGCACGAAAGGCGTAACGATCTGGGCACTGTCTCAACGAGAGACTCGGTGAAATTATAGTACCTGTGAAGATGCAGGTTACCCGCGACAGGACGGAAAGACCCCGTGGAGCTTTACTGCAGCCTGATATTGAATTTTGGTACAGCTTGTACAGGATAGGTAGGAGCCTTTGAAGCCGGAGCGCCAGCTTCGGTGGAGGCATCGGTGGGATACTACCCTGGCTGTATTGACATTCTAACCCGCACCCCTGATCGGGGTGGGAGACAGTGTCAGGTGGGCAGTTTGACTGGGGCGGTCGCCTCCTAAAGAGTAACGGAGGCGCCCAAAGGTTCCCTCAGAATGGTTGGAAATCATTCGCAGAGTGTAAAGGCACAAGGGAGCTTGACTGCGAGACCTACAAGTCGAGCAGGGACGAAAGTCGGGCTTAGTGATCCGGTGGTTCCGCATGGAAGGGCCATCGCTCAACGGATAAAAGCTACCCCGGGGATAACAGGCTTATCTCCCCCAAGAGTCCACATCGACGGGGAGGTTTGGCACCTCGATGTCGGCTCATCGCATCCTGGGGCTGTAGTCGGTCCCAAGGGTTGGGCTGTTCGCCCATTAAAGCGGTACGCGAGCTGGGTTCAGAACGTCGTGAGACAGTTCGGTCCCTATCCGTCGTGGGCGCAGGAAATTTGAGAGGAGCTGTCCTTAGTACGAGAGGACCGGGATGGACGCACCGCTGGTGTACCAGTTGTTCTGCCAAGAGCATAGCTGGGTAGCTACGTGCGGACGGGATAAGTGCTGAAAGCATCTAAGCATGAAGCCCCCCTCGAGATGAGATTTCCCATAGCGCAAGCTAGTAAGAACCCTGAAAGATGATCAGGTTGATAGGTCCGAGGTGGAAGTGTGGTGACACATGGAGCTGACGGATACTAATCGTTCGAGGACTTAACCAAATGAATCAAGCATACTTGCCAAACTTACATTATCCAGTTTTGAAAGAATGATTTCTTTCTAACCAAATAGTCCGGTAATGATGGCGAAGAGGCCACACCCGTTCCCATTCCGAACACGGAAGTTAAGCTCTTCAGCGCCGATGGTAGTTGGGACGCGAGTCCCTGTGAGAGTAGGACGTTGCCGGGCAATTTAAGAAACCAGTTCAGTTGATGAGCTGGTTTTTTTGTGCGGTTTTTGGGATTGAGGTTGAGTTATCAGCATGATTAGTAGGTTGGAAAGAAGACATAAGTTGAAAAAATGGGACAAAGATGAGTAAAATCTGAGGGAAAGCCAAGCTTTTTAAAATTGTTATATCTACCCATGACAATTCATATTAAGCACATTTCAGCTCAGATTCTGACATCACTTATATACGTCTTACCGTACATACTTTGATGTGTTTTTGCTGGAGAATAGGTGTGAGACGGCACAGTGTTAAACTGAAATTCCTATCCATAAAGAAGAAAACTTTTGCCAGTCCACGCTTACACCAGTCACATAAAATTCTGTAACAAAACTTCCGAAAAGAGTACTAAATGGGATACACTACTAGTAGAGTAAGTAACAGAAAGGACGAGGGTCGATTGGCTAAGCCAAAGAAACAAAAGTTTGAATTGCAGGAGAATGAAAGCATTGATGAATGCTTGGAGCGTATGAAAAAGGAAGGATACTTTCCCGTAAGACGTATGGAGAAACCAATTTTTAAGGAAGTGAAGAATGGCGATCAGATAGAATATATTCCGGTTGCACGCCAGATTATTTTTGAAGGCAAATCAATTGATTGAAAACCGAACGATATTGCATTAAATAACAGAAGTGTTCGGTTTTTAGTTGACATACAATTAGCCCTATTGGTAAGATAGGTACGAACAATAAGCATTAAAATAAATAATTCTCTCATATAATAGCGGGGATATGGCCTGCAAGTTTCTACCCAAAGACCGAATAAATTTTTGGACTATGAGAGAAAGCGGACCTCACCTTATATGTGAGGGCATAGTACTTGTCCTAAGTGCTCGGTTTGGCATAGCATATAAGCTGTGTGGACTGCTTTCTCTTTTTTGAAAGTGTGTTCATGCAGCTTTTTTATTTGGAGGCGAAAATGATGAATGACCTTAAGGTTGGAGTAATCATGGGAAGCATATCAGACTGGGAAACGATGAAGCATGTATGTACTATTCTGGATGATTTTAAGGTGGCTTATGAGAAAAAAGTAATTTCAGCTCATAGAACGCCTGATTTAATGTTTGAATATGCCCAAAGCGCGCGAAGTCGTGGAATAAAAGTGATTATAGCCGGTGCAGGCGGAGCAGCCCATTTACCTGGGATGGTAGCAGCCAAAACTACTTTGCCTGTAATTGGTGTGCCTGTGCAATCCCACGCTCTAAACGGTTTGGATTCTTTGCTGTCTATTGTTCAAATGCCGGGTGGTGTTCCTGTAGCAACGATGGCGATTGGCAAAGCCGGTGCAAAAAATGCAGGTCTTTTAGCAGTACAGATATTAGGGACCTTCGAGCAAGAATTGGCTGAAGAACTTGAACAATATAGATTAAAAATTCAAAGACAATCAATTGAAAGTTGTGATGAACTTGAGTAAGCAGGCACCAGTTATTTTACCTGGCCAGACGATTGGGATAATAGGTGGCGGCCAGTTGGGGCGAATGCTGGCATTGGCAGCCAGAAATTTAGGTTTTAAGATAGCTGTGCTTGATCCAACGCCCAACAGTCCTTGCGGCCAAATTGCGGATATGGAAATCACGGCCCCATTTAATGATGTAGAGGCTCTGCAGCGCTTGGCAAAGATAAGTGATGTACTCACATTTGAATTTGAAAATATTGATGCTGATGCGTTAGATCAACTAACGGGTAATCCATATATTCCGCAGGGTACGGATATATTAAGAATTACGCAGGATCGGGTTCTTGAAAAACAGGCGATTGAGAAATCAGGTGTCAAAGTTGTCCCGTTCGAGGTCATTGCAAGTTTTGAGGATCTTCGTCAAGCTATTTCTAAACTTGGCTATCCTTCTGTCTTGAAAACAGCGCGAGGTGGTTATGATGGAAAAGGACAGCTTGTTATACGGGATAAAGGAGATTTAGCCAAAGGCTCTGAATTGCTGAGCCATGGAGTTTGTGTTTTGGAGAGTTTTATACCGTTTCAAAAGGAAATTTCAGTGATAGTAACTCGAAAATTGGATGGTTCCATACGGGTGTTTCCTGTTGCAGAGAATATTCACGTCAATAATATTTTGCATCAATCGATTGTCCCGGCGAGAATCAATGAAAACACCCAAATCCATGCAATCGGATCGGCTGTACAATTGGCAGAATCATTACAGGTGGTTGGTACATTAGCCGTTGAAATGTTCCTGCTCGACCAGGATGATATTTTGGTGAATGAATTAGCGCCGAGACCTCATAATTCCGGACATTTTTCGATTGAGGCTTGTGAAACCTCTCAATTTGAGCAACATATAAGAGCGGTGTGTAATTGGCCGCTTGGTCATACTGAATTACATTCCAGTGCGGTAATGGTCAATGTTTTGGGTCAGCATTTAGAACCGGTTATAAAGGCTTTAGGGAATGAGCCTGATTGGAAAGTACATATTTATGGGAAGCGTGAAGCGAAGAAAGATAGAAAAATGGGGCATATTACAGTCTTAGGAGAGCATCCGATGGAAATATTAGAGATGCTTAATCAATCAAATATATGGACTGAACAAACAGGAGACAAAAAAGAAAAGGTGGATATGAAATAATGATTGAACGTTATACAAGACCGGAAATGGGAAAGATTTGGACAGAGGAGAATCGTTTTCAAGCATGGCTCGAAGTAGAAATTTTGGCTTGTGAAGCCTGGGCAGAGCTTGGTGCAATCCCTAAAGAGGATGTAAAAGTAATGAGAGAGCGTGCTTCCTTTGATGTGAATCGTATCAAAGAAATTGAAGAAGAAACCAGACATGATGTGGTTGCCTTTACGCGTGCCGTTTCAGAATCGCTGGGAGAAGAACGGAAATGGGTTCATTATGGTCTGACTTCTACAGATGTAGTCGATACGGCTTTATCTTATTTGCTCAAGCAGGCCAATGATATTTTAATCGCTGATGTGGAGCGGTTTATTACAATTTTGGCAGAAAAAGCGAAGGAGCATAAATATACGGTTATGATGGGACGTACTCATGGCGTCCATGCTGAACCAACGACATTTGGTTTGAAAATGGCATTATGGTATGAAGAAATGAAGCGGAATCTAAAAAGACTAAAAGAAGCTGCAGATACAGTAGAGTATGGTAAAATCTCCGGTGCTGTTGGAACATATGCGAACATTGATCCATTTGTAGAAAAGTTTGTGTGTGAAAATCTTGGGATCAAACCTTCTCCAATCTCTACCCAAACCCTACAGCGCGACCGACATGCACAATACATGTCTACATTAGCATTGATTGCGACTTCTATTGAAAAATTTGCAACTGAAATTCGTGGTTTGCAAAAGAGTGAGACACGTGAAGTAGAGGAATTTTTTGCGAAGGGGCAGAAGGGTTCTTCCGCTATGCCGCATAAACGCAATCCAATCGGTTCGGAGAATATGACTGGGTTGGCCCGTGTGATTCGCGGCCACATGATGACGGCCTATGAAAATGTTTCACTTTGGCATGAACGGGACATTTCACATTCTTCTGCTGAAAGAATTATCCTCCCGGATGCGACCATTTTATTGAACTATATGTTAAACCGCTTCGGTAATATCGTGAAAAACTTAACGGTGTTCCCTGATAATATGAAGCGTAATATGGACCGCACTTATGGTCTGATTTATTCACAGCGTGTATTGCTTGCTTTAATTGATAAAGGATTGTCTCGTGAAAAAGCGTATGATACCGTTCAGCCTAAGGCGATGGAGGCATGGGAAACACAGATTCAATTCCGTGAATTGCTAGAAGCGGATGAAACAATTACGGCCTACCTGTCTACTGAAGAATTGGATGATTGCTTCGATTACCATTATCATTTGAAAAATGTAGATTTCATTTTTGAACGTATGGGGCTGTAATTTTAACGAGGGGCACTACTTAATAAAGGTTGAGGGGTGCCCCTTTTACATTAATTCCATCCGTGTTTGGCTTATCAGGATTATTACCATATAGGAGGATATCCAATTGGCGAAGAATGAACTTCTTTACGAAGGCAAGGCAAAGCAAATTTATGCAACTGATAATCCGGAAATCGTCCTAATCCGATACAAGGACTCAGCAACTGCATTTAATGGGGAAAAGAAAGCAATGATTGAGGGGAAGGGACATCTGAATAACCAAATCACGAGCCTGCTATTCGAATGGCTTCACCTTAAGGGTATTGAATCGCATTTTATTAAAAAAATATCAGAAACAGAACAGCTCGTTAAACGAGTCACCATTATTCCTTTAGAAGTAGTAGTCCGCAATGTTGCTGCCGGCAGTTTTTCTAAAAGATTGGGTGTAGAGGAAGGAACACCTCTTAAAAGGCCGATTGTGGAATTTTATTATAAAGACGATAAGCTTGGTGATCCGCTATTAACAGAAGATCATATTAACGTCCTGGACCTTGCTACAGCTGGAGAAGTCGAAATATTAAAAAAACAGTCTATGCAAATCAATGAAATGTTGCGAAGCTTATTTGCTTCTATGGACATCAGATTAATAGATTTTAAGCTTGAGTTTGGCAAAGATGAGAAGGACCATGTCCTGCTTGCGGATGAAATTTCACCGGATACTTGCCGTCTTTGGGATTCGCATACAAATGAAAAGTTGGATAAGGATATATTCCGCCGGAATCTCGGCAGTTTAACAGATGCCTATAAAAAAATTCTTGCTAAGCTGGAGGACGTTCAACATGTATAAAGTAAAGGTTTATGTCACTCTTCGTGAAAGTGTATTGGATCCGCAGGGAACTGCTGTACAAAAGTCATTGAATGCCATGAATTTCCCGGAGGTTCGGGATGTGCGAATTGGCAAGTATATGGAGTTGGAACTCTCTGAATCTACTGCTGATGTTGATGAGGCGGTCCGCAATATGTGCGAAAAATTGTTAGTCAATACGGTCATTGAAGATTATCGATACAGCATAGAGGAGGTAATCGGACAGTGAAATTCGCCGTAATCGTCTTTCCGGGATCCAATTGTGATATTGATATGTATCATGCCGTTCGTGATGAGGTTGGAGAAGATGCGGAATATGTTTGGCATACGGAAACGAGTCTCGAAGGCTTTGATGCTATCCTGCTGCCTGGAGGGTTTTCGTATGGTGACTATTTACGGTGCGGTGCAATTGCCCAATTTTCACCCATTATGGAGGCTGTGAAAAGAGCGGCATTGGATGGTATTCCGATCCTCGGTGTGTGTAATGGATTCCAGGTATTACTGGAGGCGGGATTGCTGCCGGGAGCTATGCGGCGTAATGCTGATTTGAAGTTTATTTGCAGACCGCAAAAGTTGAATGTTGTGAACAACGAAACTCCTTTTACGAGCTCCTATACCAAAAATGAACAAATCACTATCCCGATTGCTCATGGCGAGGGAAATTACTATTGTGATGAGGAGACGCTGGAACAGTTAAAGACACAAAATCGAATTCTGTTTACGTATGATAGAAATCCAAATGGCAGTCATCAGGATATCGCGGGAATTATGAATAAGCAAGGCAATGTTCTTGGGATGATGCCCCATCCGGAAAGGGCTGTTTCCTCCTTACTTGGCAGTGCCGATGGAATCAAGTTATTCAAATCGATTGTTCAATACTGGAGGGAAACAAATGTCGTTAATGCTTGAGCCAAGTCCAACCATGATTAAAGAAGAACGAATTTATGCCACAATGGGATTGACGGATGATGAGTTTGCCAAGATAGAAAAAATTCTTGGGCACTTGCCAAACTATACAGAAACTGGTTTGTTTTCAGTTATGTGGTCTGAGCATTGCAGCTATAAAAACTCAAAGCCTGTATTAAGGAAGTTCCCAACAACAGGTAAACGTGTACTGCAAGGGCCCGGAGAAGGTGCGGGTATTGTGGATATTGGTGACGGGCAAGCGGTTGTTTTTAAAATTGAAAGCCATAACCATCCCTCCGCAATCGAACCATATCAAGGTGCAGCCACAGGCGTGGGTGGAATCATCCGCGATGTCTTTTCCATGGGGGCTAGACCGATTGCCATGCTGAACTCCTTGCGTTTTGGAGAATTAACAACTCCACGGATGAAGTATTTGTTTGAGGAAATTGTAGCTGGGATTGCCGGATATGGAAACTGTATCGGAATACCAACTGTTGGTGGTGAGATTCAGTTTGATCCTTCCTATGAGGGGAATCCTCTTGTAAATGCGATGTGTGTCGGCTTAATCAATCATGAGGATATTAAGAAGGGTCAGGCGCATGGAGTTGGAAATACAGTTATGTATGTCGGGGCAAAAACAGGTCGTGATGGCATTCATGGAGCAACCTTCGCCTCGGAGGAATTAACAGATGATTCTGATTCCAAACGGCCAGCCGTACAAGTAGGGGACCCATTCATGGAAAAGCTTTTACTTGAAGCATGCCTGGAGCTTGTAAAATCGGATGCACTTGTAGGAATACAGGATATGGGCGCAGCTGGATTAATCAGTTCCTCTGCAGAAATGGCCTCCAAAGCGGGATCCGGAATTGAAATGAATTTAGATAGGATTCCTCAGCGAGAAACAGGAATGACACCTTATGAAATGATGTTATCTGAATCACAGGAGAGAATGCTGATTGTAACCAAAAAAGGACGGGAGCAAGAAATCGAAGAGCTGTTTGGAAAGTATGGCCTTGAAGCGGTCGATGTGGGCACTGTAACGGAAGATAAAATGATTCGCTTAACATATAGAGGCGAAGTGGTGGCAAATGTACCAGCAGATGCACTAGCTGAGGAGGCGCCAGTTTACTATAAACCGTCCAAAGAGCCTAATTATTTTCAAGAGTTTCAAGCGATGGAAGATGAAGTACCTGTCATCAACAACTATACAGAAACTCTGCTATCGTTATTGGCACAACCGACTATAGCGAGTAAGGAATGGGTTTATGACCAGTATGATTATATGGTACGCACGAATACGGTTGTAGGGCCAGGTTCTGATGCAGCCGTCGTTCGTATTCGCGGCACGGAAAAAGCGTTGGCGATGACAACAGACTGCAATTCCCGCTATCTCTATTTAGACCCGGAAACAGGCGGTCAAATTGCGGTGGCTGAAGCAGCACGTAATATTATTTGTTCAGGCGGTGAACCGTTGGCGATTACAGACTGTTTGAACTTCGGGAATCCGGAGAAGCCTGAAATTTTCTGGCAGCTCGAAAAAGCGGCAGATGGATTAAGTGGAGCATGTCGTGTACTAGGGACACCGGTGATTGGTGGGAATGTTTCCTTGTATAACGAAACAAATGGAGAAGCGATCTACCCGACACCGGTCGTTGGCATGGTTGGACTTGTTCATAATCTCAAGCATATCACCACTCAATCCTTCAAAGAAAAGGGAGATTTAATCTACTTAATAGGAGAAACATATGCTGAATTCGGCGGTAGTGAGCTGCAAAAATTCATGAATGATGGACGGATTTTTGGTAAAGCGCCCCATCTGAATCTTCAGGTTGAAAAAGACCGGCAGGAAAAGCTGTTGAAAGCGATTCAGGCAGGTGTAATAAAGTCAGCTCATGACCTGGCAGAAGGAGGATTATCCATAGCACTTGCAGAAGGATTGTTTGGCGCAGAAAACCTTGGTTTTGAAGTGAATTTAGAGGGGGATTTGGCCACCCGGTTGTTTGCAGAATCACAATCCCGTTTCCTTGTGACTGTATCGCCTGAACAAGTCGGACCTTTCAAAGAAATTATTCCGGAAGCGGTTCAAATAGGTATTGTAACAGATACAGAAAAATACGTTATTCATGCCGGCCAGGAAGAGACAGTTATTGATATTGAAGCAAAACAACTACTGATAGCCTGGAAGGGAGCCATACCATGCTTGCTGAAATCCGTGGACTAAATGAAGAATGTGGATTGTTTGGAATCTGGGGACATACTGAAGCATCTCAACTAACCTATTATGGTTTACACAGTCTGCAGCATCGTGGACAGGAAGGAGCGGGAATGGTCGTTACAGATGGCCAAGTATTGAAATCGCATAAAGCAGAAGGACTTGTGAATGAAGTTTTCAATCAAAAGATCATTGAGGATATGAAGGGACGGAGCGCAATCGGCCATGTTCGCTATGCGACAGCAGGAGGAGGCGGAGTGGCAAATGTTCAGCCATTTTTGTTTAATTCTCAGACTGTCGGTAGTTTTGCTCTCGCTCATAATGGAAATTTGGTAAACGCAACCCAATTAAAAAATCAGCTTGAAATAGATGGGAGCATTTTTCATACAACCTCGGATACAGAGGTCCTGGCCCACTTAATTAGGCGCTCTGGTTCAGCTTGTTTTAAGAAGCGAATAAAGCAGGCTTTATCGTTCGTCCAAGGGGCCTATGCATTTCTGGTCATGACAGAAACAGAAATGATGATTGCTGTGGACCCACATGGATTGCGTCCTGTCTCCATCGGACGAATCGGTGAAGGATATGTAGCTGCATCTGAGACATGTGCCTTCGATTTAATAGGTGCTGATTATATTCGGGATGTTCGGCCCGGAGAGCTGGTGACGATTAATGATGACGGCATCCAATCAGAGTATTTTGCTGAATCACAGGGCAGAGCCATGTGCAGTATGGAGTATATTTATTTTTCAAGACCCGATAGCAATATAGATGGTATTAACGTTCATACGGCCAGGAAGAACCTGGGGAAACAACTGGCTATTGAAGCGCAAATTGAAGCGGATGTTGTCACAGGTGTACCGGATTCAAGTATATCGGCAGCTATCGGTTATGCCGAAGTAAGCGGGATTCCATATGAGATGGGGTTAATTAAAAATCGATATGTGGGACGGACCTTTATACAGCCATCCCAATCTCTACGTGAGCAAGGGGTGAAAATGAAGCTGGCCCCAGTGCGCGGTGTGGTCGAGGGCAAAAGGGTCATCATGGTGGATGATTCGATTGTAAGGGGAACGACCAGCAGGAGGATTGTGACGATGCTTAAAGAAGCCGGCGCAAAAGAGGTACATGTGTGCATTAGCTCTCCTCCAATCAAAAATCCCTGTTTTTATGGAATTGATACATCGTCCAAAGAAGAGCTGATTGCCGGGTTTAACTCGGTTGAGGAAATCAGGGAGATGATCGGAGCAGATTCTCTGACCTTTTTAAGTGTGGAGGGGACGGTTGAGGCAATTGGCAGGCCTTTTGGTGGCGAGTATCGAGGTCAATGCATGGCATGCTTTACGGGGAACTATCCAACTGAAATTTATGCCACCGATGATCAGGCATATGAAAAAATAAAGTAACGGCAATAGATTATTGACAGGAAGTATGAAAGGATGGTCACTTTGGCGAACGCATATAAACGTGCAGGAGTGGATATTGAAGCAGGCTATGAATCCGTCTCACGTATGAAAAAGCATGTAAGCCGTACACAAAGACCAGAGGTACTCGGTGCTTTGGGCGGGTTCGGAGGTATGTTTGATTTGTCGGCATTGTCCCTTAAGGAGCCTGTACTCGTTTCGGGAACAGATGGAGTCGGGACTAAATTGTTGCTCGCTATGATGATGGATAAGCACGATACAATTGGTGTTGACTGCGTTGCCATGTGTGTAAATGATATTATTGCCCAAGGTGCAGAACCATTATATTTTCTTGACTATATTGCTTGCGGAAAAGCAGAACCGATAAAAATTGAGGCAATCGTAAAAGGAATAGCGGATGGATGTGAGCAGGCAGGCTGTGCCTTAATTGGCGGTGAAACGGCTGAAATGCCTGGAATGTATTCTGTAGATGAATATGATCTGGCTGGTTTTACGGTTGGTGCGGCAGAAAAAAGGAAGCTGATTGATGGAAGCCTTGTACGAGATGGCGATGTATTAATTGGGCTGCCTTCAAGTGGGATTCATAGCAATGGGTTTTCGCTAGTGAGAAAGGTATTACTTGATGAATCGTCAATGAAATTGGATCAATTTATCAAAGAGTTGGATTGTATGCTTGGAGAAGAATTACTGCGTCCAACTAAGATTTATGTAAAACCCATCCTTGAAGTTTTGAAGTCCGGCTCAGTTCATGGAATCGCCCACATTACCGGAGGAGGATTTATCGAAAATATACCGCGCATGCTTCCGGATGGATTTGGGGCGGAAATTAAAAAAGGAACATGGGAAATTAATCCGATTTTCAACCTTATAAAGGATAAAGGATCACTTGAAGAGAATGACATGTATTCGATTTTTAATATGGGGATTGGCATGGTTCTAGCTGTACAGGCTGAAAAAGCGAGTGAGCTAATTGGTACCCTGAATCAATTGGGGGAAGACGCAAAAAGAATCGGTCGGGTGATTCAAAAAGAAGGCGTGCATTTCCGTTGATTTACAAAAAGGCAAAGACAATTTAGTAGCTTATTAAGTTGAAATCATATAAGACTAAGGGAGAAGCTATGAAAAAAATTGCTATATTTGCATCAGGTAATGGCAGTAACTTTCAAGCGATAGCAGAAGCGGTGGAAAAAGGAAAATTGTATGCCTCGATAGAATTGCTGATTTGTGATCATCCAGGTGCTTACTGTATAGATAGGGCGGAAAAGTTAAATATTCCGGTATTATCCTTTTCTCCAAAGGATTTTCCTTTGAAAGAGGATTATGAACAGCAAATTTTACAGGAGTTGCAGGCGAAAGAAGTCGAGATGATTATTTTGGCAGGCTATATGCGATTAATTGGCTCAGTGCTGTTAAGGGCCTATCCTAATCACATTATTAATATTCATCCTTCTTTATTGCCAGCCTTTCCAGGAAAAAATGCCGTTTTGCAGGCGATAGAAGCAGGCGTCGAAGTGACGGGGGTTACGGTTCATTATGTAGATGAAGGCATGGATACGGGACCGATTATTGCACAGAGAGCCGTCTCGATACATAAAGGGGAGAGCGTGGAGGAGATCCACAGGAAAATTCAGCAGGTAGAGCATAACCTATATCCACGCATTATAGAGCAGTTAAGCAACGAACAGGAGGAGAAAGTATGAAAAAGCGGGCATTGATCAGTGTATCAAACAAAGAGGGGATTGTAGAATTCGCCAAAGGAGTTACGGAGCTGGGCTTTGAGATTATTTCCACAGGTGGAACCAAAAAAACATTGTCGGATCATGGTATTCCAGTTATCAGCGTCAGTGACGTGACAGGTTTTCCGGAAATAATGGATGGGCGCGTAAAAACTTTACATCCCTATATTCATGGGGGTCTCCTTGGAAAACAAAACGATGAATCCCATATGGCTCAGCTTGAAGAACAAGGGATTGCTCCTATTCAGCTAGTTTGTGTGAACCTTTATCCATTCCAAGAAACGATTGCTAAACCAGGCGTGACAGTTGAAGAGGCAATCGAGAATATTGATATTGGCGGTCCTGCAATGCTGAGGGCCTCTGCTAAAAACCATGAGTCTGTAGCAGTTGTGGTGGATCCTGCTGACTATGGAAAAGTACTTAATGGTTTCCGTAATGGAGAACTTTCCTTATTGGATAGAAGAAAGCTGGCGGCAAAGGTTTTTCGCCATACAGCGGCTTATGATTCCCTGATTGCTGAATACATGACAAATTTGGCAGAAGAGGATCAGCCTGAAAACTATACTGTTACATACACGTTAAAGCAACCACTTCGCTACGGTGAAAACCCTCATCAAAAAGCTGCGTTTTATGCAAAACCACTTGGCTCTACTTTTTCAATTGCAGCAGCCAGGCAGCTGCATGGTAAGGAATTATCCTATAACAATATCAATGATGCAGATGCTGCCCTGCAAATCGTGAAGGAATTTGAACAGCCGGCTGCTGTTGCTGTGAAGCATATGAATCCTTGCGGCGCAGGAACTGGAGACACTATTTATGAAGCATTCCAAAAGGCATATGAAGCGGATCCTACATCTATCTTTGGCGGTATTGTTGCGTTAAATCGGGAAGTAGATGCTGAAACGGCGAAACTGCTTCATGAAATTTTCTTGGAAATTGTGATTGCCCCATCATTTACTGACGAGGCATTAGAGGTCTTAACATCTAAGAAAAATATTCGCTTACTTACTATTCAATTTGAGGGAAGAGAGAAAAGGGAGAAAAAACTATCTTCCATTACAGGCGGTTTACTTGTCCAAGAGTCAGATGAGGCAACTATACAGGATGCAGAGCTTCAGGTTGTTACAAAAAGAGAACCTACTGAAGCTGAATGGAAAGCTCTTCAATTTGGATGGAAACTCGTAAAGCATGTTAAATCAAATGCAATCATCGTAACAGATGAGCAAATGACACTGGGAGTAGGTGCTGGTCAAATGAATCGTATCGGCGCTGCGAAGATTGCCTTAGAACAGGCTGGTGAAAAAGCGAGAGGCGCCATTATCGCATCAGATGCATTCTTTCCAATGGATGACACAGTGGAAGCCGCGGCCAGAGCCGGGATTACCGCTATCATTCAGCCAGGCGGATCAAAGCGAGATGAGGACTCTATAAAAAAAGCAGATGAGTATGGTATTGCGATGGTTACTACCGGAGTACGGCATTTCAAACATTAAGAGGGAGAGACACGAGATGATGAAAGTACTTGTTATAGGGCGTGGAGGTCGCGAACATGCATTGGCCAGAAAATTTGCTGAGAGCAAGCGCGTTACAAAAGTATTTGTAGCACCAGGCAATCCCGGAATGGCAGATGTTGCTGAGATTGTGGATATCCAGGAGATAGATCATACCAGATTAGTTGATTTTGCGAAAGAAAATGAAATAGAACTAACATTTATAGGTCCGGAAACTCCTTTAGTGAACGGAATTGTAGATGAATTTCTGGACCATGACCTAATCGTATTCGGACCCACCAAAGCTGCCGCCATAATAGAAGGAAGTAAGTCTTTTACGAAGGATTTGCTGAAAAAATATGATATTCCTACAGCAGAATATGAAACATTTACGGATTATGAAAAGGCAGTCCAATATGTAAAGAAAAAGGGTGCACCAATTGTTATTAAGGCGGATGGTCTTGCAGCAGGCAAGGGTGTAGTCGTCGCAATGACGGAAGGGGATGCGCTCAGTGCCTTGAAAGAAATGCTGCTCAATCAAAGGTTTGGAGAGTCTTCTAAAAAAGTTGTGATTGAGGAATTTTTGATTGGGGAGGAGTTCTCCTTTATGGCTTTTGTAAATGGAGAAAAGGTCTATCCGATGGAAATTGCTCAGGATCATAAACGTGCTTTTGATGGTGATAAAGGTCCGAACACAGGTGGAATGGGAGCTTACTCTCCTGTTCCGCACATCAGTCAAGACATGGTTAGCCAGGCGTTAGCGAAAATTCTGATACCGACAGCAAAGGCAATGGTGAAAGAGGGTAAATCATTCACCGGGGTCCTTTATGCCGGATTAATCGCTACTGCTGAGGGTCCAAAGGTGATTGAGTTTAATGCCCGATTTGGTGACCCGGAAACACAGGTCATCCTACCAAGGTTAAAGTCAGATTTTATGGATGTGGTTGAAAACGTTCTGAATTCTGTCGATATGGATTTGGAATGGTCTGAAGAAAGCGCCCTTGGAGTCGTCATGGCAGCTAATGGCTACCCAGGTGAGTATGAAAATGGCAGTATTATAAAAGGCTTAAAGTATGTTGATATCGATACACATATTTATCACGCAGGGACAAATAAAAATGAACTGGGTGAGTTTTTGACAAATGGAGGAAGAGTCCTCTTACTAACTGCACTCGGTAAAACACTGGAGATTGCCCAGAAAAAGTCTTATCGGGAGCTAGAGGGAATTCAATGTAATGGTCTCTATTATCGCCATGATATTGGAGAGCGTGCTATTGAAAAATATAACGGTTAGAGGCTGTTTATTAGCTAGTTAGTAATGCAAGGAACATTAAATTGGCTACTGGTCGACCTGAAGAGGTCGGCCTTTTTCATATGCCAAAAAGGTATGCAGAGGAGCATGGTTAACATTGGCAAAAAGTGATCCAATCACTTTATGTTTAGTAATAAGATAAATTTTAAATCGCTTCAAACAAACTTCAACAAATCAGAAGGGAATTCGCGTAAAATCTATTAATATCGCTCAATCACAGTATAATTCGCTCTATTCTCTGAAATTCGCTCATAAATCCTCTAAAATCGCTCAATAATCTTTGTTTTCGCTCATTTATTTTTAAAATCGCTCAATAGTTTAACAATTTCGCTCATATACCTTTAAAAAACAATAATATTCTTAAATATTAGACTAGAAAAATCATTAATTGATTTTCTGCGACAAAAATCACTAAAAAGATATCATCTTTTAAATAGAAATGATGTTTTCTGAAGAAATATAGGATAGTTCCTATCCACATGTTTTTTCTTCCTGCATCTTGAGAGCGATAAAATAAATAATGCGGCTTTACAGGTTTAGTTTAAAGGGGCAAGGGAAGAGTCTATTTGGGGGTTGTCCAATCTTTTTCCTTTATTAAAGGGAACTTTTTAATGTGATTATACGTAAAAGTCATATATCCAAAAATACTTATAGTTATTTAATAATGCTGAAATGTAAAGAATTACAAATTAATTTCATTCTTTAATGCTCTAAATAATAAAAATATGTTAGTATATTGAAAAGGCTTACATTTTAATTTTAAAAATGGAAGGGCGATGCTTCCGTTTTTTTAAATATAAGAAATGATGTTTTGCGAAGGGGGTATTTTTATGCTTGGACAACGATATAGATGGAAAAATAAACAACTGCGCGAGCATGTTCATGTGATAGATGGTAAAGTAGCGCCAACTCTTGTTTTAACGAATGCCGTGTATTTGAATCAGGTGTTTAAAAAGTGGATGAAGGCGAATATATGGATCTATGAAGATCGAATTGTATATGTCGGGGATAACATGCCTGTTATACAGGACGGGTATGAGATTGTAGACTGTACGGATCAATACCTGGTACCAGGTTATATTGAACCGCATGCCCATCCATATCAATTATATAATCCGGCTACTCTTGGCATGCATGCTGCTCAATATGGAACAACCACCTTAATCAATGATAACATGCTTTTGTTTACTCTTTTGGACAATAGACAAGCGTTTGCACTGCTGAAGGAATTACGTCATCTTCCAATCAGCATGTATTGGTGGGCCAGATTGGATTCTCAAACTGAGCTGAGAAATGAAGAGATGGTATTCTCGCATTCTAATGTAAAGAGCTGGCTTGAGCACGATGGAGTCCTGCAGGCTGGAGAGCTAACAGGATGGCCGCGTCTTCTTGATGGAGATGACATGATGCTTCACTGGATACAGGAAGCAAAAAGAATGAGAAAGAAAATTGAAGGACATTTCCCGGGCGCTTCTGAAAAAACATTATCTAAATTAATGCTGCTTGGTGCGGATTGTGATCATGAGGCTATGACAGGAGAAGAAGTCATTCGCAGACTGATGCAGGGATATGATGTGTCCTTGAGGCATTCATCCATTCGTCCGGATTTACCCCGTATTTTGGATGATTTAAAAGAATACGAATTGAACTCCTATGATCGATTATTTTTTAATACAGATGGTTCAACACCTGGATTTTATAAAGATGGATTTACGGATCAATTAATCTCGATAGCAATTGAAAAAGGTGTGCCTATTATTGATGCGTATAATATGGCTTCCTTAAATATAGCCCGCTATTATAATATCGATTATTTACACGGAAATATTGCGACAGGACGAGTAGCCAATATTAACTTCCTGTCTGCCAAGGATCAGCCTACTCCTCACTCTGTTTTATCAAAAGGGCAGTGGGTGAAAAGGGATGGAAGACAGGTTGAAACGAATCGAACATCGATCGCCTGGAAAGACTTTGGCCTTAGCCCTCTGGAGCTTGATTGGGAGCTTACAGATTACGACTTCCAATACTCAATGCCATTTGGCATCAATATGGAAAATAGCGTCATCACTAAGCCATATTCGATTCATATTGATATTTCAAGAGAAGTTTTGGATGAAGACCATGATGAGAGCTTTTTTACGTACCTAACAAGAGATGGTAAATTCAGAATCAATACGATATTAAAGGGGTTTGCCAACCGTTTGTATGGATTTGCTTCATCCTTTTCTAACTCTGGGGATATATTGTTGATTGGAAAAAGTAAGAAAGATATGAGACTGGCTTTTAACCGAATGAAAGAAATCGGTGGGGGAATTGTGATTGCAGAGAAAGGTGAAATATTGTTCGAAATGCCTCTGGAGCTGCAAGGAATGATGTCTAATCAAGAACTCCCGATTTTAATAGAAGAAGAAACTAGATTGCGAGAAATATTGACTGAAAAGGGATACCCATTCGAGGATCCGATTTATTCTTTACTGTTCTTTTCCTCTACTCATTTACCTTATATAAGGGTAACACAGGCAGGATTATATGACGTTATGAATAAATCTGTACTCTTTCCGACTATAATGCGTTAAAATAATAAAGAATAGAGAAAAATAAAAGGTAGATCATGGTGGGTTAATTTCACTTTAAGGGGTGTAGGGCATGTTGAGGAAAGCTGGGTTCATGGTGGCTTTAGTTTTTGTCCTTCTGGCAGGGTGTTCAGGGAATAAGGAAGAAACCATTATTGATAAACCTCAAACTGATAAAGAAGAGGTAGCTGCTAAGCCGGTGAATACGTATCCGTTAACGGGTGTGGGAACGGACGAAGAGGTCAACCACAGGGCTGTATCGGTTATGGTCAATAATCATCCCAAAGCAAGACCACAGTCTGGCCTATCTAAAGCAGATGTCGTATATGAGGTTTTAGCTGAAAGTAATATAACTAGGTTTTTGGCTATCTACCAAAGCGAATTTCCCGAAAACATTGGGCCAATTAGAAGTGCGAGAGATTATTATATAGAGATTGCCAAAGGATATGAAAGCCTGTATATTTTTCATGGCTGGAGTCCTGATGCGAAAAAGCTGATTCAATCTGATTATATAGACCACTTGAACGGACTTAACCATGACGGGACACTCTTCAAACGATCTTCTGATCGAAAAGCGCCGCATAATTCCTATATCACCTATGAAAATATCTTAGAGGGTGCACAAAAAGAAGGTTATTCAATGGAAGAGAATACCCCGCCGTATAGCTTTTTTTCCGACGATGAAACAGGATTAATTTCCGGTGAGGACTATAAAGTTGCTGCTCTATCTTATGGATCTCTAGATTATGATGTGACCTATAAGTATGATTCGGCGAGTGAAAAGTATACACGCCATACAGCGGGAGTACGCACGGAAGATCAAGATACGAAAGATCCCGTTCTACTGGATAATATCCTTATTGTGGAAGCTATTCATAAGGTGATTGATGATAAAGGCCGCAGGAGTATTGATTTAACTGCGGGCGGAGATGCATACTTACTGCAAAAAGGTAAACGCCTGGAGATTCAATGGGTAAGTAAAGATGGTCGAATTGTACCTGTATCCGGTGAAACGGAAGTAAAATTGGTGCAGGGAAAAACATGGATTAATATTATTCCGGATCAACCGGGCTTAAATAATAGTGTCAAACTCTCAAATGATTAGGAGGAACCTGGATATATGCAAATTAACAAACTAAAAGGGAAAGAGTTGGATCAATTATTCAACGCGATATTATCCTTGAAAGATCTCGATGAATGTTATCGTTTCTTTGATGATTTATGTACGGTGAATGAAATACAATCTCTTGCCCAACGCCTCGAGGTTGCCCGAATGCTTGAAGAAGGTAAAACGTATCATATGATTGAAACTGAAACCGGAGCAAGCACTGCAACTATTTCAAGGGTTAAACGTTGTTTGAATTATGGGAATGATGCGTACTCAATGGCACTGGGAAGATTAAAAGAAGATAATGCCTGAAATAAATAAAAGCAAGCAGACCGCGTGGAATATGCACATCGGTTGCTTGCTTTTTTATATGTACTCAGGCTGGGAACGTATCATCTAATTGACAATTAAGTAGGCGCGCACCAGAGTAGAACACATATTTATAACCAGTTAGATAACAGTTGTGCATATGAATTTTCTAACTCTTTGGGAACTCTAAAAGGAATGCTATAATGGTTAAATGGAAATTAGAATGGGGGCTGTTTTGCATGTACGATTTTCGCGAGTGGAAACATGTGTTTAAACTCGATCCTAATAAGGAAATTTCAGATGAAGCACTCGAAAAGGTTTGTGAATCGGGTACGGATGCTATTATTGTCGGAGGAACAGATGGTGTTACACTAGAAAATGTTCTGGACTTAATGGCCCGCGTTAGGCGTTATACATTGCCTTGTGTGCTTGAAGTATCAAATATAGAATCCATAACCCCGGGATTTGATTTGTATTTTATACCATCTGTTTTAAATAGCAGGAATCCGGATTGGATTCTTGGTTTGCATAAAGAAGCAATTAAAGAATTTGGCCACATGATTAATTGGGACGAAATGCATGTGGAAGGATATTGCATCATGAATGCTGATTGTAAGGCAGCAGATTTAACGGATGCCAATACCGATTTGACGGAAGAAGATGCGGCAGCCTATGCTCTTGTGGCAGAAAAAGTATTAAATTTGCCTATTTTTTATTTGGAATACAGCGGAAAGTATGGGGATCCAGCACTTGTCAAGACCGTTAAAAATACATTGATGAATACAACGCTATTCTACGGCGGAGGGATTACAAGCATCGAAAAAGCTGAGGAAATGTCCAGCTTGTCAGATGTAATTGTAGTCGGAAACCTCGTCTATGAGGATTTAAAAACGGCTCTCTTGACAGTAGATTCTGCCAAAAAGAATAAATAAAATTGTCGTTAAAGCCATTGGATGAAGTATAATAAGAACAAATGTTCGTTAGGGTGGTGTCATAATGCAATTCTTAACAGATCGACTGTTAACGGGATTAAATAATAAACAAAAAGAGGCTGTACAAGCTACGGATGGACCTTTGCTAATTATGGCCGGAGCGGGCAGTGGGAAGACAAAGGTACTTACCCACCGCATTGCCTTTCTAATTGTAGAAAAAGAAGTAGCACCGTGGAATATTCTTGCCATTACGTTTACCAATAAGGCAGCAAGAGAAATGAAGGAAAGAATTCAGGGAATCCTAGGCGGCGCTGCAGAGGATATTTGGATTTCTACTTTCCACTCAATGTGCGTGCGAATCCTGCGCCGTGATATTGACCGAATTGGTATGAATCGCAATTTCTCAATTCTTGACCCAGGTGATCAGCAAACGGTTATTAAGCAAATAATGAAAGAGAAGAATATTGATACGAAGAAATTCGATCCTAAGACGATTCTTGGTTCCATTTCCTCTGCCAAAAATGAATTGATCAACTATGAGGAATTTGCGAACAGTGCAGGCAATTACTATGAGCAAACAGTAGCTGATCTTTATACAGAGTATCAGAAGCGACTCCGTAAAAATCAGGCATTGGACTTTGATGATTTGATTATGAAGACATTTGAACTTTTTGATAAGGTTCCGGAAGTACTGGAATTCTATCAAAGAAAGTTTCAATATATTCACGTGGATGAGTATCAGGATACGAACCGTGCACAATATATGCTTGTAAAGAAATTGGCACAGCGTTTTAAAAACCTATGTGTAGTTGGTGATTCCGATCAGTCCATCTATCGCTGGCGTGGTGCTGATATTGCCAACATTCTCTCCTTTGAAAAGGATTATCCTGATGCCAATGTTATTTTGCTTGAGCAGAATTATCGCTCCTCAAAACGGATTTTAGCGGCTGCCAATGGAGTAATTAACAACAACCTGAATCGTAAGGAAAAGAATTTGTGGACAGAAAACCTGGAAGGGAATAAGTTGGCATATTACCGTGCGGACAGTGAACAAGGTGAAGCACAGTTCGTTGCTGGAAAGATTAAAGAGCTGACAGAACAGCAAGGGAAGAAGCTATCTGATATTGCCATTTTGTACCGTACGAATGCTCAGTCAAGGGTAATGGAGGAAGTTCTGCTTAAATCCAATATTCCATATACGATTGTTGGCGGTATTAAGTTCTATGATCGTAAAGAGATTAAAGATATTCTTGCTTATCTGCGACTCATTGCCAATCCGGACGATGATATTAGCTTGCGCAGGGTCATCAATGTTCCAAAGCGTGGAGTTGGAGCAAGCTCAGTTGATAAAATTGCTAATTATGCTGCCGATCATGATATTTCTATGTATCAGGCTATGATGGAGCTTGAATTTATTGGACTTAGCGGTAAAGCTTATAATGGGGCTGCTGAATTCAGGGACCTAATTAAAAACTATACGCAAATGCAGGAATTCCTGTCTGTTACAGAATTAATAGAAGAAGTCATTGAAAAATCAGGGTATCGAAAGTCGTTGGAAATTGAGAAGACGATTGAAGCAGAAACACGCCTAGAGAATATTGATGAGTTCTTATCTGTTACGAAAAACTTTGAAAAGGGCAGTGATGATAAGAGCCTGGTTGCCTTCTTAACAGACCTTGCTCTTGTTGCGGACATTGACCGTATGGATGAGGATGAAGCCGTGACAGATGGCGTTGTATTAATGACACTTCACTCGGCAAAAGGGCTGGAATTCCCTGCTGTATTCCTGATTGGACTTGAAGAAGGTGTCTTCCCGCATAGCCGTGCCTTAATGGAAGAAGCGGAAATGGAAGAAGAACGACGGCTTGCTTATGTTGGGATCACACGGGCTGAACGTGAATTATTTATTACGAATGCACAGATGCGTACATTATATGGACGTACTAATCTGAACCCTGTATCTCGCTTTATTAAAGAAATTCCACAGGATTTAATTGAACTGTTAAATCCGCCTGAAGAGCAAAGGCAGTCAAGACCTTCCTTTATGCATTCAGGTTCAGGTACAAGAACTAGAACGGGTATAAATGGTGCCGGTCTTAACAATTCAGGAATCAATGGTGCAGCAAGACCTAAAACTGTCGGAAGATCGATGATGAATGAGTCCGGCGGAGAAAAACTCGACTGGCAGGTTGGCGATAAAGCGGCCCATGGTAAATGGGGCGTAGGTACAGTTGTCAGCGTAAAAGGAAGCGGAGACGGTCTGGAGCTGGATATTGCATTCCCATCTATGGGTATCAAACGACTCCTTGCCAAATTTGCACCAATCACAAAACAATAGTCCGCAAGAGAAACATTGAGTAGAGAGGGCTGAAAATATGGATATAAAAGAAGCGCAAAAACGAGTGGCTGAGCTTCAATCACTATTAAACCAATATGGATATGAATACTATGTTCTCGACCAGCCATCAGTTCCTGATTCTGTATATGATCAGACGTATAAAGAGTTGGTGGAATTGGAGAGTCAATATCCGGAGCTGCAAACCCCAGATTCACCTACTCAAAGAGTTGGTGGACAAGTGCTTGATACGTTTGCAAAAGTAGAACATATTACACCGATGCTAAGTCTTGGTAACGCCTTTAACGAAAGTGATTTGCGCGATTTTGACCGCCGAGTAAATTCAGGGCTTGGTACAGACCGATATTCTTATATATGTGAATTGAAAATAGATGGACTGGCAGTTTCCCTGCGTTATGAAGAAGGGCTATTTGTTAAAGGGGCTACAAGAGGAAATGGAACAATTGGTGAGGATATTACTGCTAATCTTAAAACCATTCGTTCCATCCCACTCCGATTGAATGAACCAGTTACATTTGAGGTACGCGGTGAGGCATATATGCCAAAGAAATCGTTTGTTTCCTTAAATGCAAAGAAGGAAGAAAATGGGGAAGAGCCATTTGCCAATCCACGAAATGCAGCAGCAGGATCCTTGCGTCAGCTTGATCCACGCATAGCTGCTTCGCGGAATTTGGATATTTTCCTTTATGGGATTGGTGAAACAGGAGAAACAGGTGTTGAATCCCATGGTGAAGGACTTGACTTTCTTCAAAAATTAGGATTGAAAACCAATCCGCATCGCAGAAGATGTGCTACGATTGAAGATGTATTAGAGTATATTGAGGAATGGTCAGCCAAAAGGCCTGAGCTTGATTATGATATTGATGGAATCGTCATCAAAGTCGATTCACTTTCTCAACAAGAGGAATTAGGATATACTGCAAAAAGTCCAAGATGGGCGATTGCATATAAATTCCCTGCAGAGGAAGTCATCACTATTCTTCGCGATATTGAATTGACTGTCGGTCGTACAGGCGTTATTACGCCAACCGCCTTATTGGACCCGGTAAGAGTAGCAGGTACAACAGTTAAACGGGCTTCCCTTCATAATGAGGACCTAATCCGTGAAAAAGATATTCGGCTTGGAGACCATGTTGTCGTCAAAAAAGCCGGTGATATTATTCCGGAGGTTGTCAATGTTCTGTTTGATAAGCGGACAGGGGAAGAAAAGGAATTCCATATGCCAACGCATTGCCCTGACTGCGATAGTGAGCTTGTTCGTTTGGAAGGAGAGGTAGCTTTGCGCTGCATCAATCCAAAGTGTCCAGCTCAGATTAAAGAGGGGATGATTCACTTTGTTTCACGAAATGCCATGAATATTGATGGTCTGGGTGAAAAAGTCATCATTCAATTATTCGATGAATCGTTAATTAAGGATGTAGCGGATATTTATAAATTGACATATGACCAGCTGATTAATTTGGAGCGTATGGGGGATAAATCAGCGAACAATCTTTTGAACGCTATTGAAGCATCTAAGAGCAACTCATTGGAGCGCCTTTTATTTGGACTGGGAATCCGCCATGTTGGTGCTAAGGCTGCAAGAATCCTCGCGGAAGAATTTGAAGACATGGATCGTCTAATGTCGGCAAATGTAGCTGAATTGACAGCTATTAATGAAATTGGGGACAAAATGGCTGATGCGGTTGTGACTTATTTTAATCAGGAAGAATGCCAGCAATTGATCGATGAATTAAAAAATGCTGGGGTTAATATGCTCTATAAAGGTAAAAAGAAAAATATCGCTGAAGCTACAGATAGTTATTTTTCTGGAAAAACCATTGTACTTACAGGAAAGATGGAAAAGTACGGACGAACTGAAGCAAAAGAGTTGATTGAAGCTTTAGGTGGAACTGTAACGGGTAGCGTAAGTAAAAAGACAGATTTAGTAATAGCCGGAGAAGATGCCGGATCAAAATTAAAAAAAGCCCAGGATTTAGGAATTGAAATATGGGATGAAAGCAATTTACTGGAAGAACTGGGCAAGCAGGGATAGAGGTGTAGGGATGAAGCGTTTGATAGCAATAACCATGGTACTGGCACTTATGCTTGTAGGCTGCGCACCACAATTTGATAAGGATGAGGTAGTAGAGGATAATACCGAGAAAGATTCCAAGAAAGAGTCTTCCATTATTCCCGAATATCAAATCTCCGACAATTATTATCAAACGATGCTGCCTTATCAGATAAGCAGTTCCAGAGGTCTTGTGGTTTCAAACATTAATACGCGACTTGATTTGGAAGAGTTTGAAACAGGGCTGATGAGATTGTCTCATGACCCATTCTCAACGGAGGAATATATTTTTAGAGAAGGTCAGTTATTGGACACGAAAACGATTAAAAGCTGGCTGAATCGTAAATATACAAAAGGGCAGTTGAAAGAGAACAAACTGACTGCTGAGGACAACGTCGGCTTAAACCCTTTAGATGATGGGAAGGGTGATATTGAGGAAAGATATGAGAAAAATCCAGAATATCTTGCCCATATTTTAGAGCATGATTATCTGATCAAAACAGATGATAATAAAGTTGAGTTGGGCGGCATTTCGATAGGGCTTGCCTTGAATTCAGTATTTTATTATCAAAAGGAAAAGTATGGGGAAACGTACGAAATAAAAATTGAAGAAGATAAACTGCTTGAAGAAGGTCAAAAAATTGCAGCTGAAGTTGTGAAACGAATTAGAACAATGGAAGGCGGAGAAACCGTTCCGATTATGGTTGCTTTATTTGAACAAGGAAGCAAGGATGCGGTTGTGCCTGGGAATTTTATTTCTTATACAAAAGTAGGAGAGAAAAGTAATAAGATTTCCAAATGGACAAACGTACAAGAAGAGTATTATTTGTTCCCATCCAATAAAGCAACAAAGGATTTCCGTGATGATGCAACGACCTTTGCTAATTTTAAGCAGGATGTTGAAGAATACTTCCCTAATTTTAATGGAGTAATTGGAAAAGCCTTTTATGTGAATAAAGAATTGCAAAAGCTGACCATCTCCATAGATATGCAGTTTTACGGAAAAACAGAGGTTATTGGATTTACACAATATGTGGCTGGATTGGTGAAATCGAGTTTCCCTGAATATTTATCGGTGGAGACAAAAATTGCATCTTCCAATGGACAGGAATCACTCATTGTGAAAAAGGCAAATTCCAAAGAACCAGATGTGTATATATATAATGAATAAACAGAGCTACCCATTGTGGTAGCTTTTTTGTGGATATAGATATGTAGTTAGTTTCTTGTGAAGATTTTGAATATAAACTATATTAGATGACTTACAAGCTTCCAATAGAGTAGAATAAAAAGGGGTTACTACAGAAATATAGGGAGGGAATCAAATGGTACAAGCATATAAGCACGAACCACTTACTGATTTTTCTGTAAGCGAAAACAAAAAAGCGTTTGAGGATGCTTTGGGATTAGTAGATAGCTATCTTGGCAAGGACTATGATTTGATTATCGGTGGAGAAAGAGTATCTACAGATGATAAAATTGTTTCCATTAGCCCATCAGATAAAAAAGTAGTAGTAGGCCGCGTTTCCAAGGCAAATAAAGATTTAGCAGAAAAGGCAATGCAGGAGGCACTAAAAGCTTACAAGACTTGGAGTAAAACGAAACCTGAAGTGCGTGCAGATGTTTTATTTAAAGCAGCTGCCATTATTCGCCGCAGAAAGCATGAATTTTCTGCCATTATGGTAAGAGAAGCGGGAAAACCATGGGTTGAAGCGGATGCGGATACAGCTGAAGCAATTGATTTCCTTGAGTACTATGCTAGACAAATGTTGAAATTAAAGAATGGGCAGCCGGTACAAAGCCGTCCTAATGAATATAATAGATATGACTACATACCACTGGGAGTGGGAATTATTATTTCCCCATGGAACTTCCCATTTGCGATTATGGCCGGTACATGCGTAGCAGCTGTTGTTACGGGTAATACAGTATTGCTAAAACCAGCTTCCACAACACCGGTCGTGGCTGCTAAGTTCGTAGAGGTTATGGAAGAGGCCGGTCTTCCTGCAGGCGTTATTAACTTTGTACCTGGAAATGGAAGTGAAGTGGGAGACTATCTTGTTGATCATCCGCAAACTCGTTTTGTCAGCTTCACAGGTTCCCGTGAAGTTGGAACCAGGATTTACGAGAGAGCTTCTAAGGTACAGGAAGGCCAAATTTGGCTGAAGCGTGTTATCGCTGAAATGGGCGGTAAAGATACAATTGTCGTAGATTCAGATGCTGATCTTGAATTGGCTGCCAAGTCAATCGTTGCGTCAGCGTTTGGATTTGCCGGACAAAAATGCTCTGCTTGTTCAAGAGCTGTTATTGTAGAAGATGTGTATGATAGAGTACTGGACAGAGCGATTGAATTGACAAAAGAATTGACTGTAGGAGATCCGACCGATTCTGCTACATTTATGGGACCAGTCGTGGATGCTTCTGCATTCAAGAAAATAACCGAGTACATTGAGATTGGCAAAAATGAGGGTCGCCTCATGACAGGCGGAGAATCGGATGATTCCAAAGGATTCTTTGTTCAACCGACCATTATAGCCGATTTGGCACCTGATGCTCGAATTATGAAAGAAGAAATCTTCGGTCCTGTTGTAGCATTCAGCAAAGCCCGTAACTTTGATGAAGCAATTGAAATAGCTAATAATACAGATTACGGATTGACAGGCGCTGTAATTACTAGAAATCGTGCACACCAAGAAAAAGCCCGTGAAGATTTCCATGTTGGAAACCTATACTTTAATAGAGGCTGTACAGGTGCGATAGTCGGCTACCAACCATTTGGCGGCTTCAATATGTCCGGTACGGATTCAAAAGCAGGCGGTCCTGACTACTTAACATTGCATATGCAAGCTAAAACTACATCTGAAACCTATTAATATATATGGCTATATTAAAGCTCCTCTCCGATTGTTTTCGGTGGGGATCTTTTTTATTAACAGGGGGAATAAGAGTCTATTAACATAAAAAATTTGATTGAGGGGGAAATCAAATTTTTTAAGCAAACTATCAAAAATAATAAGCTTTTGAGTTTCTTGGGTAAGAAAACTAAGACTTTTAATGGAGAAATGAGCGAAAGAGCACTTTATTGGGCGGATTTTGGTAGGAATTGAGCGGAAATAGATCCTAATGAGTGATAATCATAGTTTTTTAGCGATTGTTACTTTGATTGAGCGAGATTATCAATCAGTCGTCTTGTGTTCAAGATAAAGTTAAGAATATCAAAATGGTTATTGTCTATGAAATTCATACTATACCTGTAATCTCTAAATATTACATTTCTCCTTAGTTTGTGAGATGTTTTACCCTATTTTATAAAATATGCAAAATTTTACTGCAAAATAGTTTGCAAAAACCACAAACTGTTATATAATACAAAATATAATAATTTTTCTGTTTTATAACAAAACATACAGGTAAAGGAAGTGAATGTCTTACATGGCAGTACAAACGAATGGAATCAATATTCTTGGAAAAATGGAGAATGGTTTTGATGAGATATTGACTCCGGAAGCTCTTGAATTCATTGAGAATCTGGAAAGGCACTTTGGATCAAGGCGAAAGGAATTGCTTGAGCAGCGTACCAAGCGCCAAGAAGAAATTGATAATGGTAAACTTCCAGACTTTTTGCCGGAGACAAAAAGTGTTCGTGAAGGTGATTGGACAATTGCACCTTTACCACAGGACCTGCAGGATAGAAGAGTTGAAATTACAGGACCTGTAGATCGGAAAATGGTGATTAATGCTTTAAATTCAGGCGCTAAATGCTTTATGGCTGATTTTGAAGACGCCAACTCCCCAACATGGAAAAACAATATTGAAGGCCATATTAATCTCCGCGATGCTGTAAACCGTACAATTACTTTTGAAAATCCAAACGGTAAAAAATATAAATTAAATGAAGAAACTGCTGTTCCCATCATTCGACCAAGAGGTTTTCATTTGGAAGAAAAAAATGTCACGTTGGAAGGACAGCCGATCTCCGGTGGACTTTTTGACTTTGGACTTTACTTCTTCCATAATGCAAAGACCTTACTCGAAAATGGAAGCGGTCCCTACTTTTACTTGCCTAAAATAGAGAGTCATCTGGAAGCACGCTTATGGAATGACGTCTTCGTTTATGCACAAAATCACCTAGGTATTCCACAAGGTTCCATTAAAGCAACTGTCCTCATTGAAACCATCCTTGCAGCATTTGAAATGGATGAAATTCTGTATGAATTGAAGGATCATTCAGCCGGTTTAAACTGTGGAAGATGGGATTATATTTTCAGCTATCTGAAGAAATTCAGAAACCATGATTCTATCATTCTACCGGATCGATCTGTTGTCACAATGGCTGTGCCATTCATGTCTGCCTATTCCCAGTTGGCCATTAAAACCTGCCATAAACGGAATGCACCAGCTATTGGCGGCATGGCTGCACAAATCCCGGTTAAAAATGATGAAAAAGCAAATGAAGAGGCCTTTGCCAAGGTAAAGGCTGATAAGGAACGCGAAGCGAAAAATGGCCATGATGGAACATGGGTCGCCCATCCTGCTCTTGTACCAGTGGCAAAGGAAGTATTTGACCACTATATGCCGAAGCCGAATCAAATCGATAAAAAGCGTGACGATGTTCAGGTTACAGCAACTGATCTCCTCGAGGTGCCAGAGGGCTCCATCACAGAGCAAGGTGTTCGGACTAATATTAATGTTGGAATTCAATATATAGAATCCTGGCTTAATGGAAGAGGTGCAGCACCGATTAATAATCTGATGGAGGATGCAGCTACTGCTGAAATCTCCCGAGCTCAAGTGTGGCAATGGTTACGTCATCCTAAAGGTGTATTGGATGATGGACGCAAGATTGATATGGAGATGTACAAAACATTAAAAGAAGAAGAGCTGCAAAAGATTAAACAGGATCTTGGTGAAGAACGTTTTGAGAATGGGCGTTTCACCGAAGCAGCAGAGCTTTTTGATAAATTGATTATCAGTGATGAGTATTATGACTTCTTGACTTTACCTGCCTACGAAATTCTATAAAACAAATCATTAGGTTTCATATAAAAGGAGGAAGTACAAAAGATGAGAGAAGAACTGATTAAACAAATAGAGGCTGAGTGGAAAGATGAAAGATGGGAAGGAATTGAACGTTCTTATACAGCAGAAGATGTATTAAAACTGCGTGGTTCCATGCAAATTGAACACACTTTAGCAAGAAGAGGTTCCGAAAAGCTTTGGAATTACCTTAAAACAGAGGATTATATTAATGCGCTAGGTGCATTAACAGGTAATCAGGCTGTCCAACAGGTAAAAGCAGGATTAAAAGCGATTTACTTAAGCGGATGGCAAGTTGCTGCAGATGCGAACCTTTCCGGAAATATGTATCCTGACCAATCTTTATACCCAGCCAATAGCGTACCGGCTGTCGTAAAACGTATAAACCAGGCGCTTCAACGTGCGGATCAAATCCACTACTCAGAAGGTAAAGAAGATATCGATTGGTTCCAACCGATTGTTGCTGATGCTGAAGCAGGCTTTGGCGGTCAGTTGAATTGTTTTGAACTGATGAAAGGCATGATTGAAGCAGGTGCAGCAGGTGTTCACTTTGAAGATCAGCTATCTTCTGAAAAGAAATGCGGCCATTTGGGCGGTAAAGTACTTCTTCCAACGCAAACAGCAGTGAGAAACCTAATTGCAGCTCGTCTTGCTGCAGACGTAATGGGTGTCCCAACTATTCTGATTGCCCGCACGGATGCGGATGCAGCTGACTTAATCACAAGTGATATTGATCCTACTGATAAGGAATTTATCACAGGTGAAAGAACTCCTGAAGGATTCTATCGTACGAAGGCAGGCATTGATCAAGCAATTGCAAGGGGACTTTCTTATGCACCATACGCAGATTTAATCTGGTGTGAAACATCTGAGCCTAATCTTGAGGATGCGAAGAAATTTGCCGATGCCATCCATGAAAAATATCCAAATAAAATATTAGCCTATAACTGTTCACCATCCTTCAACTGGAAGAAAAAATTGGATGATGATACCATTGCAAACTTCCAAAAGGAAATCGCGAAAATGGGCTACAAATTCCAATTCGTTACACTTGCCGGATTCCATGCCCTGAATCATAGCATGTTTGAATTAGCAAGAGGATACAAAGAGCGCGGAATGGCTGCCTATTCTGAGCTGCAACAGAATGAATTTGCAAGCGAACAATACGGCTACACAGCAACAAGACACCAACGTGAAGTAGGAACTGGCTATTTTGATGAAGTAGCACAGGTTATTACTGGAGGAACTTCTTCTACAACGGCCCTAAAAGGTTCTACGGAAGAAGAGCAATTCCAAGAAGCCTAATATACAAAAGGAATCTGAAACTTATTCAGATTCCTTTTTTTATATTTGGAAAATGAATCTCCAAACTATTTGAATAACCGAAGTATTTTCGAGCTATTCTGCTGACAAAAAACAGGTCATAGGTGGAAAAAGGTTGAGTTATCTATCGGGTCTTTGAAAGAAATGTATAAGTGACTGGTCAAAGAAGGAAGATTGATTTATAAAAAGGTGTAGTATGTCGTATTTTATCAACAATTGAGATTAATGGATTTTTCAAATCACGACAAACTTTTCCCGGGCAATAATTCGGTGATCAGGGGAATAATTCCATCTTTCTTTATTTAATTGTCTATAAGCTAGTTTCTGTGGTTAATTCCGATTGCTTTAACGCGCGAAAGTTTGGTATTATCATAATAATTGTATTTGGAGCACGTAGCAAAATGGAGGTGTATGAAATGACTCGCATTTCAAAAGAAGAAGTAAATCATGTTGCTAATTTGTCAAGATTAGCTATTACAGAAGAAGAAACTGAAAGGTTACAAAAACAGTTGGATTCAATTATTACGTTTGCTGAACAATTGAATGAGTTAGATACTGAAAATATCGAACCTACTACACATGTTTTACATATGAAGAATGTCTTGAGAGAAGACAAGGCATCTAAAGGATTGCCTAGGGAAGAAGTACTGAAAAATGCTCCTGACCATCAAGATGGACAAATACGTGTACCGGGAATAATGGAGTAGTCAGGGAGGGAAAATCATGTCTTTATTTGATCGTAAAATAGCGGACTTGCATGAGTCGCTTCGTAAAAAGGAATTATCAGTAACAGATCTAGTTTCAGAATCCTTTTCTAAAATAAAAAAAGTTGAAGACAATGTAAATGCATTTCTAACATTAAATGAGGAAAATGCATACAAAGAAGCTGAAAAACTGGATGAACAGCTAGTTTCCGGAGAAATCGGCGGTCCTTTATTTGGAATGCCAATTGGAATTAAAGATAATATTGTAACTAAGAATCTTCGCACGACCTGTGCCAGCAAAATATTGGACAATTTTAACCCGATTTATGACGCAACAGTTGTGGAAAAGTTAAAACAAGAGCAAACCATCACAATTGGTAAGTTGAACATGGATGAATTCGCGATGGGTTCTTCCACAGAAAATTCAGGTTACAAAAAAACAGCTAATCCATGGGATTTAGAACGTGTGCCTGGAGGTTCTTCAGGTGGATCAGCGGCTGCGGTTGCGGCTGGTGAAGTCCCATTTAGCCTGGGGTCAGATACAGGCGGTTCTATCCGTCAACCGGCTTCCTTCTGTGGGGTTGTAGGGATGAAGCCGACATACGGACGTGTATCCCGTTATGGTTTAGTAGCATTTGCTTCTTCATTGGACCAAATTGGGCCGATTACACGTAATGTAGAGGATAATGCTTATTTATTAAATGCCATAGCCGGACTGGATCCAATGGACGGAACTTCAGCGCATATTGAGGTGCCAGATTTTACAAGGGCATTAACTGGTGATGTAAAGGGGCTTAGGATTGCTGTTCCGAAAGAATATCTTGGCGAAGGCGTGACTGAGGAAGTACGTCAGTCAGTCCTCGATTCATTGGCAGTTCTGGAGAAATTGGGAGCAACATATGAAGAGGTATCTCTGCCGCATTCTAAATATGCTCTATCAACGTATTATTTATTGTCTTCTTCTGAAGCATCTGCAAACCTTTCTCGTTTTGACGGTGTTCGTTATGGACATAGAACGGAAAACCCACAGAACTTGCTTGAAATGTATAAACAATCGAGAGCCGAGGGCTTTGGGGATGAAGTAAAAAGACGGATTATGCTTGGTACCTTTGCATTAAGCTCCGGTTACTATGATGCATACTACAAGAAAGCACAAAAAGTACGTACATTAATTAAACGGGATTTTGAAAACGTATTTGATCAGTATGATGTCATTGTAGGACCAACTACACCGACACCTGCATTTAAATTGGGTGAAAACACAAATGATCCGATGACGATGTATATGAATGATATTTTAACTATCCCTGTCAATCTTGCTGGAGTGCCGGGAATTTCCGTTCCTAATGGATTTAGTAAAGGCTTACCGCTTGGTTTACAAATTATTGGGAAGCATTTTGACGAAAGTACGGTTTATAAAGTTGCCCATGCCTATGAACAGGCAACAGATTTTCATAAACAAAAACCGTCTCTACAGGAGGTGGAGTAATTTGAAATACGAAACAGTCATTGGGCTTGAGGTCCATGTTGAATTAAAAACCGAATCAAAAATATTCTCCTCCTCTCCGAACCAATTTGGAGCGGAGCCTAATACGAATACATCCGTTATCGACTTAGGATATCCAGGTGTTTTACCGGTGTTGAATAAAAAAGCAGTTGAATATGCTATGAAAGCAGCAATGGCACTGAACTGTGAAGTGGCGACTGATACAAAATTTGATCGTAAAAACTATTTCTATCCGGATAATCCGAAAGCTTATCAAATTTCACAGTTTGATAAACCGATTGGTGAAAATGGTTGGATTGAAATTGAGGTAAATGGTGAGAAGAAAAAAATCGGAATTACTCGTCTTCATTTAGAAGAAGATGCCGGGAAATTGACACACACTGCTGATGGCTATTCTTTGTGTGATTATAACAGACAGGGAACACCGCTTATCGAGATTGTTTCTGAGCCGGATATTCGTACACCTGAGGAGGCGTATGCTTACCTTGATAAACTAAAAACGATAATTCAATACACAGGTGTGTCTGATTGTAAGATGGAAGAAGGAAGCTTACGCTGTGATGCGAATATTTCCTTACGCCCATATGGTCAGGAAGAGTTTGGTACGAAGACGGAATTGAAGAACTTAAACTCCTTCAACTTTGTTCGTAAAGGACTTGAGTTTGAACAACAAAGACAAGCGGAAGTACTGAATGAAGGCGGAGAAATCCAGCAGGAAACTCGCAGGTTTGATGAAGCGACAGGTGCTACCCTTTTGATGCGTGTTAAAGAGGGCTCTGATGATTATCGTTATTTCCCTGAACCAGATTTAGTTGAATTATATATCGATGATGAATGGAAAAGCCGTGTGCGTGCGGAAATTCCTGAATTGCCGGATGCAAGGATCAAGCGTTATACAGAAGATTTCGGACTGCCGGCATATGATGCGGGTGTGCTAACTGTTACAAGGGAAACAGCCAATTTCTTTGAAGCAACAACGGCTGCCGGTGCTGAACCTAAGCAGGCTTCCAACTGGATTATGGGTGAGCTTTCAGCTTACTTAAAAACGTCTCAAAAAGAACTGCATGACACGGCTCTTACTCCAGAAGGATTAGCTGGCTTAATCAAATTGATTACGGATGGTACAATCTCTTCGAAAATTGCTAAAACTGTATTTAAAGAATTAGTGGAGCATGGTGGAAATCCTGAAACGATTGTAAAGGAAAAAGGTCTTGTACAGATTTCTGATGAGGGAGCCTTACGTACAATCGTCACAGAAATATTGGATAAGAATCCTCAATCCATTGAGGACTTTAAAAATGGTAAGCAAAAAGCGGTTGGATTCCTTGTTGGACAAATGATGAAAGCAACAAAAGGGCAAGCCAATCCGCAAATGGTCAATAAATTGATCATGGAAGAGCTTCAAAAAAGATAAATGGTAACTGACAGCCTCCCTATATGTATGGGAGGCTTTTTAAGTATCACTGGAAAGCCAACAGTCTTTGTCGGCTTTTTTTAGGTTCCTCTCTGTCGGAAAGTTTGATATGGTAGATATATACATATTTTCAGATTAGTCAGTTATTTAGGTGTTAACAACTTTGGTAAGGTGGAGGTTTTTTTGATGAGTAGAAAGAATATACATGATAGAGAAAAGGGGTGAAAGGATTGAAGTATGAAAAGATGACGAAAACAAGTTACCTGATTGGGCTGCTCTTTGGGTTGAGCGCGATCATTTATTTTTTTGCGGCCAACTGGGGAGGAATGGACCGCTATGTGAAAATAGCATTAATCGTAATTTTAATGCTTTTATTTTACGGAGTAAGCTATGGCTTTTCAAAATGGAAGCAGCATCAGCAGGACGTAGGAGCCTGGATATTCTGGGGAGGATCAATCGCATTTGGAGTAGTGGTAGCACTTTTGGGGCAGGTATATAATTCACACGCTGATAGCTATACATTATTTTTAGTGTGGCTGATTCCCTCTGTCCTGTTAGCTGTGTTTACCCAATATCCGATATTTTTTGTTCAATCCTACATACTTTTGAATATAACGGTATACACGTATTTCTTTCCTTTAAATAGCTGGATTGATAGAAGTAATACAGAGCACACATTAATTCTTCTGGGAGTCATTATGTTAAACATTGCTTGTCTGTATGGCTTCTCAAAAAGAGGACCAAGGCTTATTTCTTATTTATCCAGCGCCTGGATTCAGTTATTATCTATTGAACTGACTATCCGGTGGACATCTATCTATTTATTTAATGAGGAGCATGCTTTTTCTTATATCGGGATCTTTGTCTATCTGGCAGTTGCCCTCATTTCGGGCTGGATTTTCTATGACTATATGAATAACAGACAGAATAAAGTAGTTATTGTCATTGTTTCTTTAGGAATTTCAATTAATCTCATAGCGCAGTTTATCATGGTTTCATCATGGATAAATGGATTCTTAGCATATTTTGTTGGGTTACTTATTGCAATCACCCTCATTATTTTGGGCTCTAAATGGCTGGCTAAATTCACTGCTTCCAAAACAAATGATGAAAATAACTTTCTCCCAACACTTATTAAGCTAGTCTTTGTTTTCCTGGCAGTTTTACTTTTATCCTCCTCTTTAATCGGTATGCTTTATTTGATTGGATTAGGTGAGGATATCGCATGGTTAATGGTGAGTATGGTCATTCTCGTTCCAATTGGCAGTCATATTGGCAGGGAGCAATCCATTCTTCGATACACAGTGATGTTGACGGGCTGGCTTATTTCATCTTCGATTCTGTGGTATCACTCAAGCGTTGTTCTAATCATCTATTTACTCCTGATTGGCTATACAACCTGGCGTGAAAGAGAGAGAATCATATACCCATTGGGTTTAGGTGGGACGATTTATGCAGTGGTACTTCTGCTCTATGAATTATTCTCAGGAATATCAGGTGAGTTGGTCGTCATACTACTGATTGCATTAGCCTTTGGACTTTACTTTTGGCTAAAAAATCCATATACAAAAGGATGGAACCTGGTTGCGATTCTGACACTTTGGCTCATTCTTACATTTTTCTCGGAAAACAGTGTGCTTTACTACCTTTACAATTTCAGTTATCTTTTCTTCCTGGTTTATTTTACATACCGTGTTGTACATAAAAGAAATCACTGGTTAGAGTATGCCGCTATTCTTTATCTGATCGGATACCTCGCTTATAAATACTATGATTTATTTTGGACACTGCTCCATAAGTCGATTACCTTTGCGATTGTAGGAGCAATATTCTTCTTTATAGCAATTTATCTGGATAAGAAAACAGAAAGAAACAATAGCACGGGGCGATTCGAATTTGTCCTAAGGAGTGTGCGTAAATGGGTACCAATTGTATTCGTTCAGCTAATCATCCTGATCGTGATTATTTTTCAGAAGGAAACGATCTTACGGAATGGGACAGATATTATCTTAAAAGTAGAGCCGGTTGACCCGCGTTCTATTATACAGGGGGATTATGTTCAATTATCCTATAATATTAGCCAGATAGATTCCGATGAACGTTATGATCGTGTATATGTGCTTGTGGAAAAGAATTCAAAAGGGATTTATCAAATGAAAGGGATATATGATACTATAGAAGAAGCTAAAAAAGAAAGAACAGATGACCATCAAGTGATTGTTACAGGAAAAGCAAATGGAAATACGATTACCTATGGCATTGAGAATTTTTTCATTGAAGAAGGCACGGGGATAGAAGTAGAACAGAATGCTAAATATGCAAATATAAAAGTCGGCAGTAATGGGGATGCCATTTTGATCAGTGTATCATCAAATCTGCCCGAAGATAAGTAAAATTAGCAATTGTTTTATCACGGATGTATAATAGTAGAGGTATTTTTTTTGACAGATATATTAACTCCGAATTTGTAATATAGGATGATGATTGATTATGAAAAAGGCAAGGATAATATACAATCCTACCTCCGGGAAAGAAGCATTTAAAAGACAGTTACCTGAGGTTTTGGAAATTTTAGAGAAGGCTGGATATGAAGCTTCCTGTCATGCAACTACTGGAGCGGGCGACGCGACAAGAGCGGCACAAATTGCTGTGGAAAGGCGCTATGACGTGGTTATTGCAGCGGGTGGAGATGGAACGATATATGAAGTGGTAAATGGATTGGCCGAACAGGAATACCGACCTAAATTGGGAATTATCCCAGTAGGTACCACAAATGATTTTGCTCGCGCTTTACGTATATCAACGAAATCGATACTTGAAGCTGCTGAAACTATTGCAGAAGGGCTTACGATTCCAATTGATATTGGAAAAATGGATAATCGTTATTTCATCAATATAGCAGCTGGTGGCCGCTTAACCGAGCTTTCATATGAAGTGCCAAGCAAGCTGAAAACCAGACTGGGACAGCTGGCCTATTATATGAAAGGGTTGGAAATGTTGCTTCCGTCTCTTAAGGCGACTCCGGTGTCAATAGAATATGACGGTAAACTGTTTGAAGGTGATGCAATGCTTTTCCTTGTTGCTAACACGAACTCAGTTGCTGGTTTTGAACGCTTAGCACCAGATGCTTCCCTCAATGATGGTATGTTTACGCTTTTAATTCTAAAGAAAATTAACCTGCCAGATTTTGTACGGATCGCAGCGTTGGCTTTACGAGGAGAGCATATTCATGATCCGTCTGTGATATATGTGAAGGCGAACCGCATTAAAGTACATTCATCCGAAAAGCTGCAGTTAAATTTAGATGGAGAGTTTGGCGGTTTGGCACCTGCTGAATTTGTTAACCTCTATCGTCATTTGGATGTATTCGTGCCGGAAAGCGTACACGAAAAGCAGAAAATAACAGATCGGCATATACTTGTTTCAGACGATGCCGTATTTGAGAAGCCAGATTTAGACCAACTTCTTTAAGAGGTTGGTTTTTTTATCCCGTTCAAACTAGCATAGACACCTCTATATTAAACGTAAGCAGAAGTTAAATTGGAAGATAAGCGCCAGCAGAACCTGAGTAGTCAATTACTCCTCAATGGGAGATGAATGAAAACCCGTTTGAGCAAAGTTTCACTTTATGGTAAAATCCATGGATTATCTGTCTGTCCTGTTTTATGATACAATCATGAGTACTCAATAAAAAATCGAGGTTAGCAAAGAATGACTGAAAAGAAAAAAGCGCCAATTCAAAAAAATGATTATATAGATGTTGTATTTGAAGATCTGACTCATGAAGGCTCCGGAGTTGCAAAAGTGGAAGGGTATCCTATTTTTGTTCCGTTTGGTTTACCGGGAGAAAAAGCCCGCATTAAAGTGACCAAAATTAATAAAGGCTATGCCTTTGGCCGCTTGATGGAGCTATTGGAAGAAAGTCCTGATCGAGTAGAGCCTCCCTGTCCAATTTATCGTCAGTGCGGAGGCTGCCAGCTTCAGCATTTATCCTATGAAGGCCAGCTGAAAGCAAAGGAAAAAATGGTTCGGGAAATTATGGCGAGAATCGGAAAACTGCCTGATGTACCGGTCCATCCAGTACTTGGTATGGAACAGCCATGGAACTATCGTAATAAAGCCCAAGTACCTGTTGGAGAAATGGAAGGCGGCTTAGTTGCCGGCTTTTATGCTAAACGTTCACATGAAATTATTAATATGGATGAATGTCTGATTCAGGTTTCAGAAAACGACGATACGATCCGCACAGTGAAGAATATTTGCGAAAAGTACCGTGTCCGTGCCTATGATGAACGGAATCATAAAGGATTGCTTCGTCATATTATGGTACGTCATGGACAAGTGACTGGTGAAATTATGGTTGTCCTTGTAACAAGAACACCTGAGCTCCCGCATGCGAGAGAAATCATCAAAGAGATTATTGATGCAGTTCCTGGGGTTAAATCCATTATTCAGAATGTGAATTCCTTGAAGACAAATGTTATTCTTGGGTCGAAAACAACAGTATTATGGGGAGCAGAAGTGATCTATGATTATATCGGTGATGTTAAATTTGCCATCTCTCCGCGTTCCTTCTATCAAGTGAATCCTACTCAGACGAAGGTTCTCTATGATAAGACGCTGGAGTATGCGAATCTATCAGGTAACGAAACGGTTATTGATGCTTATTGCGGAATCGGTACAATTTCCTTATTTTTAGCACAAAAAGCCAAAAAGGTATATGGAGTCGAAATCGTCCCAGAAGCAATCGAAGACGCCAAAAAGAACGCAGAACTAAACGGCATCACCAATGTCGACTTTTCGGTAGGCAGTGCTGAAACCGTCATCCCGGCCTGGTATGAAGAAGGAATCACAGCAGACGTATTAGTTGTCGATCCACCACGTAAAGGCTGTGACGAAAATCTCTTAAACACCATCGCAGAAATGAAGCCGAAAAAAGTCGTCTATGTTTCCTGCAACCCAGCAACATTGGCACGTGACTTAATGTATTTGGAGGAGCATGGATATCAAACGGTGGAAGTGCAGCCTGTGGATATGTTCCCGCAAACGATGCACGTAGAGTGTGTCTCGCAACTTATTTTAAAATAAGGCAGTAAGCCCTCTAAATAGGGGGCACTGCCTTTTTTCGTTTCTTACAAAGGAATTACGAAGTGATACTTAATCCTAATTTCCTCACTAGATTTACAAGTAATTTTTTCTACAAAAATTTGTAGTACCTGTGGAGTTAAGTAATAGAATTGCCCTCGTGGTTTTTAAATAAAACCTTATAAATCTTATCTTTTATAAAAAAGTTTCATAAGAAATCATTTAATAAAATTGGAGTATTACTTCCTTTCTATTTGTCTATACTGATAAAAATAGATTAGGAGAGTAATAGGATGATACTATCTGAAGCGTGGGATTTATATAAAGCTGATAAACAGATCCAAGGATATTCATTTCAGACTTTAAAAGCCTATAATGTCCAATTAAACTTGTTAATCCGGAATCTCGGTGATCGATCCCTTGATGAAATAACCACCGATTCATTAAAGCTTTATCTTGGGAATGTTGCTGATCAATTAAAGGCTGCTAGCCTGAGTCATAGGATACGTTTTATAAAGTCGTTGTTTAGATGGGCTCAAGATGTAAATGTCCTGAATGGTAATCCAGCCGCGAAAATTAAGGAACCGAAACTAGATGTCCGCATACCAAAGTTTTTAACTGAAGTAGAAATTGAGCATTTAAGAGAAGCTTGTGATACAACATTAGAAAATGCATTGTTCGAGTTTATGTATTCAACCGGTTGTCGAATTGGGGAAGCCGTTAATTTGAATCGACAATCTATTAATTTTTCTAACCAGTCCGTAATTGTCTTAGGTAAGGGAAATAAAGAAAGAGAAGTTTACTTTAATACTAGGTGTGATATCTGGTTGAAGAGGTACCTGGATGAGAGAACAGATGATCAAGAAGCTTTATTTGTAACCGTACGTGCTCCTCATCGTATGAGCATAGCTCAAATGAGATATATCATAAAACAGATATCGAAAAGATCTGGCATCAATAAAAGTATTCACCCCCATCAGTTGAGACATAGTTATGCCACTACTTTATTGAATAATGGGGCAGCTTTAGAAGTCATTCAAAATTTGATGGGACACGAAAAGAGCGAAACGACTAAAATTTACGCTTATTTAAGTGGGGCATTGCGAAGGGAGTTATATAAAAAGTTTTTCTGATACGATCAAGGGCATTGATCCAAGAAGGATTAATGCCTTTTTATGTTGAACCTCTTATAGAGCTAAAGGGCAGTTTAGTTCAATAAGAAACAACCATTTTATAGCAATACACCCTAAATCAAATGTTATAATTAGGAAATTGTTTTTTTAGTTTGGGGGATGAAAATGCTAAAGAGAAAATATGCAAACTGTTCAAAATGGAAACGTGTCTTGGATAAAAAATATGCACAAGTGTTTTTAGATACTAAAGAATTTAAGGGCTATATATCCCTATTACAAATAATTAAAGTTGCTGAACCATTATTCTTTCGATATAAGGCACAGAATATATGTATTGTTGATGATGGTTATATGTGGCTTCAACAATTCCCCTTAGAAAAAAAGCATTCAGTAACGACAATGTTTGATAATAACGGGAATATAGTGCAATGGTATATTGATGTTTGCCTTGAGAATGGTGTAGATAATGATATTCCCTATTTGGATGATTTGTATTTAGATATCATTTTGTTGCCTTCTGGAGAAGTAATTCAAAAAGATGCTGATGAGCTTGAAGAGGCTTTTTTTAATGGAATTATTGACAAACCTCTTTACGATATAGCTTGGGATGAGGCACAAACCCTTACTGAGTTAATAAAAAATAAAAGCTTTGAATTGATTGATTTATCTCATCATCATAAAGAATTCTTAGCCAATGAATTAAAAAAGCCTGATTAATCCCTTTTGTAATGAATTTCTTATGGAAGTAACGGGGCAGGTTAGTTGCATAAGAAATATAATATATAAACCCTTTTAAAAAAAAGTGAGTAATTACTCACTTTTTTTTATTGAAAACCAGTTAACTTGGAATTATAATCAACCTAAGTGAGTAAACGCTCACTTTTGAAAGGAGGATTACATAATGAATGAAACTAATACTATTCAAATACAAGCAGTAACGAAAAGTTTCGGCAAAAAAGTGGTATTAAAAGATATCAACTTAGATATTAAACAAGGTAGTATCTATGGTTTTATAGGGCCTTCAGGAGCAGGAAAAACAACCTTGATAAAGTTGATTGTTGGAATGGATTTTCCTGATGAAGGTTACGTCCATTTATTAGGTGAAAAAATGCCTAATTTAAACATCTTGCAAAAAATTGGCTATATGGCACAATCAGATGCCTTATATGAAGCACTTACTGGTAAAGAAAATCTTATGTTTTTCGCATCGCTCTTTAAATTAAACAAAACTGAAAAACAGAAACGGATTGCCTATGCAGCACAATTAGTTAACTTGACCGCAGATCTTAATAAAAGAGTGTCAGCGTACTCAGGTGGTATGAAACGTCGATTATCTCTTGCAATCGCTTTAATTCAGGATCCCCAAGTTTTGATATTAGACGAACCTACTGTGGGAATAGATCCTGAATTAAGATTAAGTATTTGGAATGAGCTGTTAAGATTGAAAAACGAGGAAGGCAAAACGATTATTGTAACGACTCACGTAATGGATGAAGCCGAAAAATGTGATTATATCGCAATGGTTAGAGATGGTTCATTCATAGCATCTGGCACACCTCGCCAATTGAAAGAACAATATAATGTCAATAGTTTAGATGAGGTATTTTTGGATGCTGGGAGGAAAGTACAATGAGAACAGTAGCACTTATTAAGAGGATTTTATTGCAAATACTTAGAGATAAGCGTACATTGGCTCTTCTCTTTGTTGCTCCATTATTAGTATTAACACTAATGAACCTAGTCTTTAATGGAAATACCGTTGATCCTGTTTTAGGAGTTGCTAATGGGAATCAGCAAATCATCGAAAAATTAGAAGACGCAGATATTGTAGTAAAAGAATATAACAAAGTTTCTAATGTTAAGGATATGATACTTGATAAAGATTTAGATGGTTTTTTACAAGTGGAAGGCGATCAAACAACCTTAACTTTACTGAATGATGATCCGACAATAGCAAAAAGCTTAGAAATGAAAGTAAAGCAAATTGATACTCAAGCAAAGCAATTAAAATTGATGGGGACTAACGCAATACAGAGTGAATTGCTCTCACAAGATTCCTTGAACACAAATTATGTTTATGGCAGCAGTGAAACAGAGCTTTTTGATACCTTTAGTCCTATTTTAGTCGGGTTCTTTGTCTTCTTCTTCGTCTTCTTAATCTCTGGCATAGGCTTATTAAACGAAAGAACAACTGGCACGTTGGAACGACTATTAGCAACCCCTATTAAAAGAGGAGAGATTGTCGCAGGATACCTTGTTGGCTATGGTTTACTGGCATTGATACAGACAGTTATAATCGTTTTGTTTGCGATAAATGTATTAGATATGGTTTTAGTTGGTTCCATTTGGACTGTTATGTTAATCAATGTCATCATCGCCCTTGTAGCCTTGTCACTTGGAATATTATTATCTTCTTTCGCAAGTTCCGAGTTTCAGATGATTCAGTTCATACCAATTATTATTGTGCCACAAATATTCTTCTCAGGTATTTTCTCCATTGAGGGAATGGCGGATTGGCTACAAGTATTCGCAAACTTTATGCCGTTGTATTATGCAGCAGATGCATTAAAAGGAGTAATGTACGAGGGCTTAAGTTTATCTGAAATTAGTAGTAATCTATATATTCTATTGGCTTTTGCAGCAGTATTTATCGTTTTAAATTTGTTTGCTTTGAAAAAGTATCGTAAGCTATAATACGGAAGCGATACAGCTTTACGCAAAGATGGTGATTTAAATGGTTAATAATAATCTACTGGATGAAATGGCTAAAATACTTGAAAAATCCAATAAACAAACGGTTAAGCAAAAGAAAATTATTGAGGTTGCTATCACCTCTTTTGCGGAAAAAGGATATTCAAATACATCAACATCTGAAATAGCTAAAAAAGCAGGCGTAGCAGAAGGAACAATTTTCAAACATTATGGAACAAAGGAAAATTTATTGTTATCTATTATGGTTCCTTTTCTAAAAGATTTTTTTCCTACGATGGCAGATGAACTCATTGGGGAATTAATGAATGATAAGCGTTCTTTTGAGGAATTCTTAAGAGTTCTTTTAACAAATCGTAGTGCTTTTCTTGCGGAAAATAGAGAAATATTTCAGGTGTTCATTAAGGAAATATTTTATAAAGAGGAACTTAGAAACGAATTCCTTCCCTTTGTTTTAGAAGTTGGATCCAATCACTTAATAAAAGTGATTGAAGCGTTTAAACAACGGGGCGAAATTAGAGATATACCGAATGAAATAATTTTAAAAATGCTAGGCACTGTAATAGGTGGATTATTTATTTCTAATTTTGCATTGTTAAATAAACATTCGGTTAGCGAAAATGAAATTGAGGAAGCCATATTTTTTATACTGAATGGTCTTGGACAATCTCCTCAATAGAGGGATTTTTCTTTGAAGATTATGGATAACCTCTCTTTTCATTTAAAGGCAGCTATATTTTAGCTGCCTTTCCTTTTTATACAGAAAAATGATGGAATTATGCCAATTCACATAATAAACATTGTGAATGTTTGTACTTAAACTAACAGGGGCGTTGATCCAAGAAGAAGGATTAATGCCTTTTTGTGTTGAATTTCTTATTGAACAAACGGGGCAGGTTAGTGGAAGAAGATAACAAAGAATTGTTAAGGCATATAGTCTGGAACAATTGGTTAATAAAATGACAGGGGAGAATGATATAGAAACTTCTATTTTGTATTATAAAATACATCAAAGCAATGTTAAACCTAATGACTATATTAATTGGGCTTTGAGGATGTTGGAAAATGATTATTCATCTTTTTCTTTGAATATCCTTTCTTCTCTAAGAGAACCTCTTAATATCTTTGAGGTGGAAGGTTATTTTAGAAATGCTGTAAGTGAGCTAAGCATAAAGGAACCAACATATACAGAATGTGCAGAATTTTACATTCATCAATTATCAAAAAAGATACTAGAAAATGAAAATAATGCGATTGATATAGCATATCAGATTTATGAGATAGTTCAAGACCTAGATTATCCCGAAGACCTAGAAGAATGGTACAACATCAGCGAATTTTTAGATGATTTTAAATATGGAGATAATCATTCTAAATTAAGTAAGGTCGCCTTAATTAGAACTATCGTGAACGAAGCAAAAAATCACTTAAGAAGAAACAGCAAGTAAAGGTTCTTATTTAACTACGGGGGTGTTGATCCAAAGGAGGATTAATGCTCTTTTTTGTTGAATTCCTTATTGTAGAAACTGGGCAGTTTAGCGGAAGAAGGAATGTAATACTTTAAGGGGGATTACTATGCAAGATTTAGAAGTCAGGAAAAAGTTCTTTTTGTCGCTTCTTATTTTCCCGCCAATTGGTCTCTTGATTAGAACATACGATGAACTGTCATTGGTAAAGGAAGGCATACTGACTACGGATATGTATGTTTTGATTTTAATTACAATAGTCGGAACAGTTGGGTATGTGAATGCCAAAAAGAAAAATAAACAGTAAATAGATGTCAGTATGTTCTAGTCATTATTAGACAAACGGGGCAGTTTAGTTAAAGAAGAAAATGAGGAAGCGTGCGATAGATTATTCTATGCACGCCTTTTGTTTAAGGGATATCTATTATTATTGGTTCTACAGGTGAATGTGTTTCAGCATATGATGGCCAAACAGTTAAAGTTGTATTTCGCAGCAATTTAGGAATAACTAATTTTCTAACAATAGTTGTCTCATCTCCATTTGTTAGTTGATCGATTTTCCCATCACTTGTTCCTTCCTCTGTTAATTTAGCATTACTGTCAACATTCAGCATTGCAAAAGAGGAATCTAATTTCCCCTTTGGATAAGTTACGCTATAAATGATGGCAGTAGAAGCTTTACCAGTTATAACAGAATCCACTTTAAATACCACATCGCCCTCTGGATTCGTGCTTTCTTTGTTTTCAAACACGTATTCCTCGACTGGGTTTTGTTGCACAGGTACATCAAATTGCCAATTGCCTTTGTTCATCCCTATTTCTTCAAAGGAAATGGGAATGGTATCATTCTTAGGCAGGTCCTTATATGGATAAACAATTCGGATATGTCCAGTATATCCATCTCTCGTTTTTGTCAAAGTAGTCAGTTCCTTTGTCTCATCCGCCAATGGGTCGCCATTAAACAATTCATATAATGCATAATAATATCCATCTTTCTCCTGGAGATTCCCTTTCACATCAAACGTAATTCCAATTAGATATCCGTCATAGTATGCACTTGTTAACGCAACATCCACACCATTGCTTGTAAAGGTCTGATTGAGCTCCTTCACTAGATTTTGCTTTTCTAAGTTCCTCCCAACCATATCGTTAAAGGTTGCATACAAACCTCCGATTATTGGTGCATCCGCCAACACTCTTGAAAAAGAAGGGACGATGAAGCTAGAAGACATTAGGGTTACCGCAGCAGCAGTTGTCATAAGCCAAGTCTTTAAAATAGATTTTTTCCTTTTCTTAGGTCGTTGTTCTTCTACCGATCGACTAATCCCCATTTTTATTGATTGTAAAACATCTTCTTTTGGTACATCGACTTCGTTAACTTTGTTAGAGAATGTGTTTTTGTCCATTAAAATAATCCCCTCCTAATAACTTTCGTAACAGTTTTTTTCCACGGCTCAAATATGTTTTAATGGTATTCTCAGGTGTGTCTAAGGTTTTGGAAATTTCCTTCAAACTCATATCGTTATAATAGAAAAGGATAATACTCGTCCGATATTTTTCTGGTAATTTCCCTATCGCTTCAGTAAGGTCTATCTTTTCATCAATTTTTTCTCTCGGTAAGGTGAATTGTTCTGCTAAAGCAACTACATTTTGCCTTTTCTTTTGAACATCATACGCACAGTGAATGAGAATTCTTGTTATCCAAGTTAAGAAAAATTCTTCGTGCCTTAATTGCTTTATGGAGGAGAATGCCTTATAAGCTGTCTCTTGTATGACATCTAGAGCATCATCTCGATTTCCAACATACAGATATGCTGTTCTATATAAGCGATCGCTATGTACAATTAGCAATTGTTCAAATGCTTCTGAATCACCCTGAATCGCTTTTCTGATTAAAATCAACTCATCCAACTTTTTTCCCTCCTTTCACTCATTAGAGGTGGATATATGTTAAAAGGTTTCATTTTTTTTAAATATACTATTTTATCGGTTTAGATGTTAGGAGTATGAAATTGATTGGGAAATGAAATATCAAATTATAGGTGGTTTTTTAGTGATTAGAGAGTTTCTCTATTGAATTATTGTTAATAAATACACTTAAACTAACAGGGGCATTGATCAAGGAGGATTGGTGCTCTTTTCTGTTGAACTTCTTATAGAAGTATCGGGGCAGGTTAGCTTTAAATGCTCATTGTTATTTACATATTTAACCACTTGCATTACCATTGAAATATCATTGATTTAAGAAGGTGTGGAATTTGGATTTATTGATGTTTTGTTTATTGTTCGCTGGGATTTTTGCGATATATAATGCCTTAAGAGTTTTGAATAACAATATTATTGATCAAACAAAAGAAATAAGAAAATTAAACAAGTCATTAAACAAAGAAAAGGATTAATGACTTGTTTAATTTCATTGGCTCAATCAATTTATATAATTGGTCGATTGAGTCTTTTTCTATGCTGCTAAAGGGGCAGGTTAGTTGAAGATCGATATTAAACTTATGTTCAACAATCGGTCCATATTGTCAAGTAAATATTTACTTGTATAGCATTACATCAGGTAAGACCGTATCGTAAGTAAGTACGGAATTATAAAATATCTACCTGAGATGCTGTTTAGTCAGCATCTCAGGTAGATATTTTAATTAGGATATGTTAAATTTCAACGTTGAAAAATGAGAGAAGATTTTAAGTGGTAATTAGTAGTAGATTTAATTTTCTTATTAAATAATTGTAGATAGCCGTAAAGGAGGCTATCCCTCTTTTTCTTAACATTCAATTTTAACAGAGCTAAAGTCTTAAAAATTTTACGGTTTGTTAGAATGTGGGGTTTATCATTCACATCTATTTTCATTTTACATTTTGCTACGAATAATAACATTAATGTTATACTCCGTTGGTAGATTTACTACTAAAATAGTATTTATAATTACATATGAGAGGATGAAAAGTATGATTAATATGAATTTATGCTCGATGAGAAAACGTCATAATCTAACTCAGGAGCAATTAGCCCAAGAATTAAATGTTTCACGTCAAGTAATTGCAAAATGGGAAAAAGGCGAATCGACACCAGATTTACACCATAGTATGAATATTGCCAATTTCTTCGGAGTAACCTTAGATGCGTTAGTAAACCATAACCCAGAAGAAATGGGTATAGATATTCCACCCAAAGGCCAGCATTTTTTTGGGACAGCAACAGTAGGGGAACGTGGTCAAATTGTAATTCCCAAAAAAGCCCGTGAAATTTTTCAAATTACCCCAGGTGATTCAGTCGTTATTATAGGGGATGAGGATCGTGGGTTGGCGTTAGCACCTGAAAAAATGATTAAACAGTTTTTAAATATGGTGAAAAATCATCAAAAAGAGGAGGAATAAATTAATGAGTGCTGCAATTGAACTTCAAGGTTTATCAAAACGCTTTAAAGAAAAAGTTGCCGTTTCTCCGATGACACTTACGATTAACCAAGGTGAACTATTCGGACTCCTTGGAGTAAATGGTGCTGGTAAAACGACAGTTATCAATATGTTAAGTGGCCTTGCCAAACCGACTTCAGGAGATGCGCTTGTACTTGGGCATTCGCTTAGTAAAGAGTTGCCAAGTATTCGGGGATTACTCGCTGTCTCACCTCAGGAAACGTCCATTGCACCAAATTTATCTGTGCGCGAAAATTTATTATTAATGGCACGCATTCACGGCTTTTCGAAGGATGAGTCCATTGAAAAAACGGAGGCTTTAATTAGCCAGTTTTCACTACAGCCTTACGAACATCAACGTGGTAAAAAATTATCCGGTGGTTGGCAACGAAAGTTAAGTATTGCAATGGCTCTCATTGCAGATCCAAAAATTTTATTTTTAGATGAACCTACATTAGGGTTAGATATTATTAGCCGCCAGGAACTATGGGCAATGATTAATAAACTGAGAGAGACGACTACAATTGTACTTACGACGCACTATTTAGAAGAAGCGGAAGCATTGTGTGATCGCATTTGTATTATGAGGGATGGCGAAATAAAGGCACTAGGTACAGTAGACGAGCTCCTTACAACAGCAAGTAAAGAAAACTTTGAGGATGCATTTGTGCATTTCGTAACAGGAGGCGAATTATAATGAGGGCATTGGCATTTGCTGGACGTTGTACGAAAGAAATTGTACGTGACCCGATTTCATTATTTTTTGGTATAGTCTTTCCAATCATTTTACTTATGATTTTAACTGCGATTAATCGCAATGTTCCAGAAGCACTTTTTAATATTGAACATTTGACACCTGGCATCGCAGTATTTAGCCTTTCTTTCATTGCTTTCTTTGCAGCACAAACGTTAGGAAAAGACCGTTCTACTTCTTATTTAATAAGATTGCTAACTACTCCTATGAAAGCAAGTGATTTTATTATTGGATATACGCTTCCTTTAGGGATATTTGCTGTGCTTCAAAGTATTACTTGTTTTATAACCGCTTACTTTTTAGGTTTGGAGCTATCTTTCAACCATGTATTTGCATTTATTGCCTTACTCATTACATCTACTATTTTCATAGGAATCGGACTGTTATGTGGCTCCTTATTTAACGAAAAGGCAGCAGTAGGCTTATGCGGAGCTTTATTAACTAACTTAACAGCATTTTTATCTGGCGCATGGTTAGATTTATCGTTAGTTGGAGGAGCTTTTGAAAAAGTCGCTTATGCCCTGCCATTCGTCCACGCTGTTGATTTAGTTCGAGCAATTGTGGCAGAAGACTTTAGCGCAATGTTTCCCCATTTATATGTTGTGGTAGTTTATGCAGCTGTCCTTTTTAGTCTTTCGATTTTTATTTTCAAATATAAAATTCAGCAAAATTAATTGTTAATCAAACTTACGTTACTTAAACGTAGGTTTTTTTATTAAAATTAATAGCTCTGTTAAAGTTGATTATTGAAATAGAAAGCGCTAGCCTCCGTTACGTTGCTGAAAATAAAAAAATACTTTCTTAGACAAATTAGAAAATGAGCTTAAAAGCTGATTGTTATTCAATTAAAAGGCGCAATTGTTGAATAAGATTGCTTCTCTTTTCCTTATTGAACTAACGGGGGCGTTTGTTTAAGAGCAAGTATACCGACTTTCTTTCTGAAGGTGCCTGTTTTCATATCTCGAATAAATATTAGACAAAAGCAACAATCCTTACGAAAACAGGTAAAGATGTTGATAAACCCACCAACATCCCATTGTGTTGCCACATACATTCCACACACGTGGAAAGTGTAGCAAAATTAGTATTGAAATAAGGCAGTTGCCCTTTGGCGCTGCTTTTTTCTTTTCCCTGTAATTAGATTTAAGTACTGTACTTTTTCAATATATAGCAGTAGAAAATTTTCTTAATGATTTCAATCGGTAATACTATTTAAAAAAATTTGGTAGTCGTATCCTCATAATTCTTTCGCCTTTCAAGTCCAATACAGACCCATAAAAGCAAGCTATATTTTTCTATGTATTTATATCTACTCTCATTCTTAGCTCCCCTTTGCTGATTTCTATTCGGGAATATTTCCGTTTTCCTTGCTCTAAAGAAAACGTTCCCTTTGGGTTTAAAGCAAACTGCTAATAGACAAGTGAAAAAGGAGGGTATCAAAAAGAGCGAAACCACAGATGTGATTTCGCTTACTCCTTAACTATATCGCTTAATTCCATTGACCCGCTTTTTCTAATTTTTCTTTACCTTTGAACGCAATGATGATTAACAAGACACTTAACAGAATCATCCCTGCAACAGCATATAACACGTATAGATAGCTGCCCGTTGCATCAAATACAAACCCATAAGCAGGGAGCGCCGTAATACCTGCTAATGCTAATCCTAATGCTGCCGTTCCATAAATGGCGCCATATTCTTTCGTGCCGAAGATAGAAGTAGTCAATAACGGTCCTAGCGTTCCAACTGATGAAGAAACAAATCCAAATAATCCGATTGCCACTGAAAATACCATTGGATTGTCTGGTATGAAGATCAATAAGAAAACGGAAATCAATCCGACGAACATGGAGAAAAAGGTGGTTTTCTTTGCACCCATTTTATCGGTCAAGAAACCGAACACCAATGATCCAACTAAAACACCAAACATGAACACACCCATGACATTTCCGGCAAACTGGACATCATACCCAATGCTTTGTGCGTAAGGGGCAATAAATTGAGCAAAACTTGCAACCGCGGTAATTAAGAATAAAAAGAATAATAGAGCATAAAAGGCCAATGACTTTTTCGCCACTGCGGCTGTGACACCTTTGTTTTCTACCGTTTGTGCATCTTGTTTCGAATCGTTAGCTTCTACCTTGTCTAAGCCATAAGGTAATAGACCTTTTTGTAGTGGTGACATACGAATGAACAGTAAAACCACTGGTATTACAATGACAATCGCCGCAATCCCAACAATGATGTAAGAAGTTCTCCAACCTTGTGAGGCAATTAACGTTCCTACATTCGGTTGAATGATCGCCCCAAACATACCGCTCGCTGCCATCATAATACCAAGGGCTAGTCCGTTTCGTTTTTTAAACCATTGGTTTATAAGAACGGGACCTGCCAATTGTGTCACAAGAACACTACCGACAGACAGCGGAATCGCTAATAAATACCAGCCCCATACCGAATTCATCATTCCAAATAACGCAAATGCACCACCTTGTAACAGAATGGATACAATCAAGACCATACGAATATCGTATTTACCCATTATCTTTCCGGCAAACGGCAAGAATACCATCATCGCAATGGAAGAGACACTCAAGTATAGGGTAAGTTGTCCCATACCAACGCCTAAATCTTCTGACACAGGTGTTAAAAATAAACTAGCAGCATTATTTATGCCACCACGTGCAACACCCATCATAATGGCTAACCCAAACAATACCCACCAAGCAAAATGAATTTTTTTCTTTTTCTGTTGCATGTTCTACCCCTCCTGTCCCTGTATAATTTTTTCTTTCCATAACCCTTTGCTTTCGCAAAAAAATATATCAGTATGTTCTATATTTATTTTACCTTATAAAAAAGGAGAGTTACAATTTTGACCTTCCTCTTTTTTATATACTCACATAATACCTTTATCGAAGCTTAGTAGGATTAACACCTGTTTTTAATATAGCTAATGAAAAGTTCAAAGATTTTACTCAGTATATTGTTGAATCGGCTATATCAATAAGATCAATAGAAAGTAAGATTGGCAATTTAAAGGTGAAGCAACATAAGAGACATTTGGGACTTGCAAATAATTTGGCTGTTAGAAGCCAACTTACGCTTTCTATATATTCTTTTAGGTTATTTAAAAACATCACCAACATCCCATGTGTTGTCAATTACACTCCACACACGTGGAAAGTGTAGCGAAGCTTATATTAAAATAAGGAAGTCAGCCCTTTTTTGATCTGACCCAAGAAAGTTAGAAATAAATAGTCATGCTGCTTTGAGGACCTGAGTCCGTTATTCAACCGGGTTTAGGTCTTTTAATTTTGCCTTCATTCGTTTGTGATTGTAATAATGTGCCATCCAAACTTATGAAAAAGTGGCTATAAACTATTCGATTGGTAAATTCGAAACGAAGGGATATGAATGGACATATAAAGCGGAGAGTAACTGTGTTTTAGCAAAAAGGCAAGCCGGTGAAGTGTTTACGATAAGTAAAATTTCACCGGCTTTTTTGCATGCGAAAACGTGAAAAGAAAGGCCTTGCTATATATAATATTTGAAATTGAAGTGAAGAGAGGGGTGAAATGAGATTAACTTTACGATTTGTCAGTAAATTCGAGGGCAATTACTATGAAAATTGCGGTACATGGAATTTATGGCTAACAGGGATCGGAAGCGAACGTTTTATTTATGCCCTCATAGCATTTTCAGCTCTTTTATCTGGTTATCCATTGTGTGGCCTAATGAACATGGTAAAGTCGCTTGAGCCTTGATGCATGCAAGTTCTGGGAATCTAATTGAAAATGCCCAAACAAGTCTGCATAGTTGACTACTTGGGCATTTTTACCTATGGAAAATCATTTGAACGAGAGCAAACGCAAAGAAATCCATTAGGTCCATCTGAAAATTCCACTAAGCCTTTGTATTGAATTTCATATGTTTAATACCAAGGAAATTTTGGAGATTTAAGGCTAAGCCTCCTAGAAGAGTAGCTCGTTCATTAAGTTTGCTGTTTCGAACAATTATACATTTAGAAAAAGTGCTATATAGATTATTTTTTAACATTGTCATCATTTCAGGAATTTCGCGGTAAAGAGAACTATTTAAAACGATAACCTCAGGGTCGTAATGGGCAATCATATTATTTATACCGAAACTTAAATAGCGTGTATTCTCCTTGACGACTTTTTTGGCATCAGTATCCCCATTGTTATAGTATTCTCTTAAAATAATTGCATTGACATAATCCATATCTTTTAATTGTGCAAAATATTCAAAGGAAGCTTTATTTGAGGCATAGGCTTCTAAACACCCGAGATTCCCGCATTTGCACTTCTTACCGCCAGCAGAGATAATTTGGTGGCCAATCTCTCCAGCGAACCCATGCGAACCAGTTTGTATAATTCCGTCTCGGACGATACCGGCACCTATACCTCCATGAATATTAATACTGATTAAACTAGAGGATTCAGATGTAAAAGTATACTCACCTAGCGCTGATAAGTTAGCTTCGTTTTCTAGAAATATAGGGTAATCAATTAGGCTTTCAGTTATTTCACGGAATCGAATCTTATCTAAATTGTAATGTGGAGTAAAAATAATATTTCCATTAAAAACAGGTCCATGAACAGCGATTACTACACCAATAATATCGTAGAGCGATTTAGGCTTTATCTTATCAAAAGAAGAGAATATCTCAGAAAAATAAGATCTGACGGTGTCTTCATTTAAGGTAATTGGTTTCTTCTCAATGTAGGAAATTTCTTCACCATCAAGATAAGTTAATAAGGCGCGAATGTAATTATATCCAACATCAATAGAGATAGAGAGACCGGATTTTCCATTGTATTGTAGCTTGATGGGTTTACGTCCGCCTAAATTACTGCTTTGACCACTGCCTGTTTCAGTGACTAAATTGTCATCCAGTAATTTCTTAACGATGCTAGAGACAGTAGCTTTAGTTAAACCAGTTATGGTAGCCAGTTCAGCTCGTGACACACCTAGATTATTAATAATCGTCTCCAGACAAAGGGATTCATTTTGAGTACGTATAATATAATGAGAGTTTTCCATATCATAAACACCTCCTTTGTTAATTTATTTATTAAACATACTAACTAATATACTAATAGATTTTTCATGAATTTACTAGTCATTTGTTGGAAAAGTAGTAATTTACTAGTCATTTGTTGGAAAAGTAGTAATTTAGTATAAATTTATTATAGTGCGAAAATTACTTGACTACTAAAATGAAAGCGACTACAATCAAGTTAGTAAAACATATAAACAAACTAACTTGCTTAGTTTGGGAGGAGGATTTCAGATGACTTATTTTCCGAATGTAGGAAAAATCAAGTATGAGGGAAAAAACTCAGATAACCCGTTTGCTTTCCGTTATTACAATCCAGAAGAGGTTGTGGCCGGCAAAACAATGAAAGAACATTTGAGATTTGCGGTCGCATACTGGCATACAATGACACAAGATGGTAGTGATCCATTTGGTTTGCCTACAAATCAACGAACTTGGTTTGGTGAAACAGCAATGGATACAGCTAGAAACCGTGTGGTCGCTTTCTTTGAAATTTTAGAGAAACTAGGCGTTGAATATTTTTGCTTCCATGATGTGGATATTGCGCCGGAAGGTAATTCTTTAGAAGAGTTCTATAGAAATCTAGATGAAATTACTGATTTGATAAAAGAACAAATGGATAGAACTGGAATCAGATTACTGTGGAATACCGCAAATATGTTTAGTCATCCAAGATATGTAAATGGAGCAGCTTCTACTAATAATGCAGATGTATTTGCTTATGCAGCGGCACAAGTCAAAAAAGGGCTTGATATTTCCAAAAAGTTGAACGGCGAAAATTATGTGTTCTGGGGCGGCCGTGAAGGCTATGAAACACTATTGAATACAGACATGGCTCTTGAACAAGATAATATTGCGCGTTTATTCAAGATGGCTGTAGCTTATGGAGAAAAGATTAATCATAAACCACAATTTTTGATTGAACCTAAACCAAAAGAGCCATCTAAACACCAATATGATTTTGATGCTGCTACCGCATTACAGTTTATCCAAAAATATGATCTTACTGGTGAATTTAAGCTGAACCTTGAAGCAAACCATGCTACACTTGCTGGCCACACATTTGAACATGAGATTGAAGTTGCACGCATAAATAATGCCTTAGGATCTCTCGATGCGAACCAAGGTGATGTTCTGCTAGGTTGGGACACAGACGAATTCCCAACAAATGTTTATGATGTTACGATGGCCATGTATGGTGTACTAGAAAATGGAGGAATTGCACCAGGTGGTATTAACTTTGACTCTAAAGTGCGTCGTTCCAGCTTTGAAATGGAAGATTTGTTCTTAGCCCATATTGCCGGTATGGACACATTTGCTAGAGGACTAAAAGCAGCGGCTAAATTAAAAGAAGATCGCTTCTTTGATAGTTTGAAAGAAAAACGCTATGCCTCTTTCTATGAAGGAATTGGAGCTTCCATTGTTAATGGCAAGGAAGACTTAGAAAGCCTGACAGAATACGCATTAAAATTAGATGACATCAAATTGGAATCCAGTCATATTGAATACGTGAAATCTCGCTTAAATGACTATCTATACTAAAAAGGATTTACATCTCCAGTCACAGTGTATAAGCTACTTAATCTTTTAAACCTATTATATAGTATTGATTTAACAGGGTACCGTCTTTATGGAATAGCGTATAAAGAACTTAAGAATGGAGTTTATCATGAAAATTACAAATCCTATTTTAAAAGGCTTTAATGCAGACCCTTCTATTATTCGCGTAGAAGATACCTATTATATTGCGACTTCTACTTTTGAGTGGTTTCCAGGTGTAAGGATTCATGAATCAAAGGATTTGATTCATTGGCAATTAGTTTCGCATCCATTATCAACTACTGAATTGCTGGATATGAAAGGAAATGCGGATTCTGGGGGAATATGGGCGCCGGATCTATCTTACGCTGACGGGAAATTTTGGTTAGTTTATACTGATGTGAAAGTGGTAAACGGTGCGTTTAAGGATTGTACAAACTATCTGACCACCTCAGAAAATATCCATGGCCCTTGGAGTAAACCAATCAAATTAAATGGAGTAGGCTTTGATGCTTCCCTTTTTCATGATGATGACGGGCGGAAATATCTGCTGCAAATGGAATGGGATCATCGAGAATACCATCATCCATTTAATGGTATTAAGTGCACGGAGTATTCTGTGCAGGATGAACGCTTACTTCCAGAAACCGCAAAGATTATATGGAAGGGTACGGATGTAAAACTGGTTGAAGGTCCACATCTGTATAAATTATTCGGAAAGTACTATCTTTTCTGTGCCGAAGGCGGAACAACTTATACACACCAAGAAGTTGTAGCTAGATCTTCTTCGATTTATGGTGAATATGAAAGTCAACCAGATACGTTCCTGACCGCTTTTAATCATCCTGATCATCCTTTGCAAAAATGTGGGCATGGGTCTTTAGTGGATACACCGGATGGAGAATGGTATTTCGCCCATTTAACGGGACGTCCATGGCACCATTCTTACGAATCTAGCCATGATCCTCGTGGCTGGTGTACGTTAGGAAGAGAAACTGCGATTCAAAAAGTTGAATGGTCGAAAGATTTATGGCCAATGATTGTTGGTGGAAAACAAGGATGCGTTGAAGTGGAACCGCCTAAAAATGTGGTGCCAAATAGTTATCCTTCTAACTATTTGGTGATGGATGATTTTGATCAACCAGAGTTAAACATTCACTTTAACACTCTACGTGTACCATTTACAGAACAAATTGGAAAAATCAAAGATGGTCATCTTGTATTGATGGGCTCTGGAAGCTTAACTAATCTGCATGAAAATTCACTTGTGGCTAGAAGATGGCAGGCATTTGAATTTGAAGCAGAAACAAAATTAAGCTATCACCCAACAACTTTTCAACAAATGGCTGGACTGACTAATTACTACAATAGTCAGCATTGGTCCATGGTTCAAGTAACCTGGAACGAGCTTAATGGTCGTGTAATTGAAGTGACTGAGAATAATCGTGGTGTACTCACTAGCTATTTAAAGGAAAGGGCAATTGCCATTCCAGAAGAAGTTCAATATGTTTACTTTAAGACGGTTGTGAAGAAGAGCTATTATACATATGCTTATTCATTTGACGGATTAACGTGGATAGATATTCCTGTCCAATTGGATGCCAAGATCCTATCTGATGATTATGTGAATCAAAGCTATGGCGGTTTCTTTACAGGTGCATTTGTAGGAATGGTGAACGTAGACTATTCTGGTTATGAGCTAGAAGCTAAATTTGATTACTTCAAGTATCAAGAAAAATAAATAAATTGTAGCTCTTAGTTACTTATTTTCTGAGAAAGGAGGATTAAGATACCATGAAAGATGAGATTTTATTTTCAATGACTGGTATTGAAAAAAGTTTTGGCAAGGTTCATGTATTAAAGAATACTCAATTTGAAGTCCGTAAGGGCGAAATTCATGCATTGATGGGTGAAAATGGTGCTGGCAAGTCTACCTTGATGAATATTCTAGCGGGACTATTAGATAAGGATGCTGGTGAAATTACTTTTGAAGGAAAACAGATAAGCAAAATGACACCAGATCTTGCATCCGAATTAGGAATTGCTTTTGTACATCAGGAATTAAACTTAGCAGAGGATTTATCAGTTGCAGAAAATGTCTTCATCGGACGTTTGCCGTATATCAATAAGTTTCTTGGGATAATTGATTTTAAAAAATTATATGAAGATACACAGTACTGGCTGAATATGGTTGGAGCTAAGGTGAAACCTACAGATCTTGTAAGCTCTCTTTCTACGGCAAATAAGCAGTTGATTGAAATTACAAAAGCTTTGAGCTTGAATGCTAAAGTAATTATTTTTGATGAACCAACAACGTCTCTTTCTGATAAAGATGTAGAAGTATTATTTATTATTATCCGTCGCCTAAAAGAGAAAGGCTTTTCGAGTATCTATATCTCTCACCGCATGAGAGAGATCTTTGAATTATGTGAACGGATTACAATCATGCGTGATGGAAATTACATTGCGACGGAGGAAGTAAAGAGTTTATCAGAAGACCAAATTATATCCATGCTTGTTGGTAGGGAAATAAAGGATTTATATCCCAAACAACCTACCGATATTGGACCTGTGCGCTTACATGTGAAAAACTTCACATGTAAGGCCGGGAAAGTAAATGATGTGAGCTTCGAAGCAAAGCGTGGAGAAGTAGTAGGATTTGCGGGGTTGGTTGGTAGTGGTAGAACTGAAACGATGCGATTGCTTTTTGGAGCTGATCGCCTAAAATCGGGAGAAATCACTATTGATAACCGTAAAGTAACCATAAAATCTCCAGTAGATGCAATTAAGAATGGGATTGGATTATTGACGGAGGATAGGAAGCACCAAGGGCTTTTCTTGGGACTATCAATTAAGGACAATATCACAATTACTAGCTTGAAACAATTCCTTCTCAATCAGAAGCAATTAGTCAAAATCACCAATGATTCCGTTGAAGAGGTGAATATAAAAGTTAGTGACATCGATAATCCAGTTTCTAGTTTATCAGGGGGAAATCAACAAAAAGTCGTACTGGCTAAATGGTTAAATGCGGATAATCAAATTTATATTTTTGATGAACCGACAAAAGGAATTGATGTAGGTGCAAAATCAGAAATCTATGCAATTATTAATCAGCTTGCTCTTCGAGGGAAAACCATTTTGATTGTTTCATCGGAAATTCCTGAATTATTGGGTACTTGCGATCGCATTCATGTCTTCCATGAAGGAAAGATAACCGGTGAGTTAATTGTTTCTGATTATAAGAATAGAAAAGATGAAGCACAAGAATTGATTATGAAATATGCAACTGGGAGTCAATGATAAATTTCTTATCCTAGGGAGTCGTTCATCAAATCATACTTACTATGAATGATAGGAGCAAAAACATGGAAAAAGCGGGAAAAAGAATAGACTTAAAATCCCTATTTATGAATTATTCAGTGTATATAGTTTTAATCGTTCTACTGGTATACTTTTCAATCGCAAATAGTGATTTTCTTAGTTCATACAATATTGAGAATTTCTTGCAACAAATACCACCTGTAGGAATCTTAACTGTTGCATATGCCATGATTCTGATTTGTGGTTATGTTGATTTATCGATTGGTTATGTAGCAATGGCCTCTGGTATGGTAGGTTTATATGCTGCTAATAGCGGGCTTCCAGCGCCTGTTGTGATCCTCCTTGCATTGATGACAGGTGCAATATTAGGAACGATGAATGCTTTGTTAATCAAAAAGTTCGACTTACCTTCATTTATTTTGACTTTAGGTTCATGCTATGTAATTAAAGGTATGCTTGGATTTTTCACGAACGAACAATTTATTGGTTCAGAAGCAGAGTGGTTAAGTGGATTAGCCAAAACACCTATTGGTACTGAAACTGTAAAAAGTAACACATTGATATTCATTGTGATAATCGTATTATTTGTCTTTATCATGAAAAAGACACGTCTTGGAAAAAATACATATGCTGTTGGTTCTAATCAGGAGGCAGCACGCCTATCTGGTATCAATACGGACCTTCATATTGTCAAGGTCTTCATTATTGAGGGTATTCTAGCAGCAATTGCCGGTCTATTGATTGTGTCTAATTTAGATGGCGGTGCTTCAAAAGATGCCAATGGTTTGGATTTATTCGCCATGGCAGCTGCGATAATGGGCGGTACATCATTTAGTGGCGGTATTGGTACTATTGGCGGAGCTGTAGCTGGGATCATGACTTTGCAGGTATTCAAAAACGGATTAACTCTTATGGGAGTGAATTCTTTCTTGCAGGATACGGTAACAGGTCTTGTAATCATCCTGGCAATCATCATAGATTACTTCAAACGCAAAGCAAGTCGCTGATCTTGTTTTGAGCAAAAGGGTAACAAATAAGAATTGGAGTTTATTTCTACTCAAATAGATAAGGTAAAGGAGATAGTCTATCATGTTGAAAAAAGGGAAAAAACTAGTTACTGGACTCACTATTGCAACATTGTTATTAGCTGGATGTGGGAAAGAAGAAAACACTGCGAGTGGAGCTGAGGATAAGTCCTTGTATTTTGTTCCTATCGTAGATACGGGTGCCTATTGGAATCCGATGAAAAAAGGAGCAGAGGATGCAGCGAAAGAATACGGTTACACATTAGTAACGAAAACCTCCCCATCCGCTGAGCCAAGTAAGAAAGAAAAACATATTGGATTTATTAAGGAAGCAACAGCAAAAGACGTTGCAGGTATTGCAGTTGCGCCTATTGAAAAGAAAGCATTTGTTTCTCCAATCAAAGCAGCAATGGATAAAGATATCCCTGTAATCACTTTTGATGCAGATTTAGAAAATGAGGCAGATCGTACAGCTTATGTTGGAACAGATAACGTATCTGCCGGTAAAGAATTAGGGGTTCAAGCAGCTACAGAAATGAAGGAAAAAGGGATTACAAGCGGTTCAATTGCAATTGTTTGTGTAGACGTGGCACAGCCGACGATGATTGACCGTGAAAAAGGGATAAAAGAAGGCTTTGAAGAAGTTTATGGAGCTGACGCGAAGAATTTCAAATTCTTAGCTACTATCCAGGATAATGACCAACCATCTGAATCTAAGAAGCAATTAGAAGGTTATATTTCTGCGAATAAAGATTTAGTAACTGTATTCTCACTTGGTTCTGAAGGTCCAGATGTAGGTGTTATGAGTGCAATTCAATCACAAGGAAAAGCTGGAAAAATTCTTCATTATGGATTTGACTATACTGATACTTGGTTAAAAGGTATTGAAGATGGCCGTATTACTGCTATTGTTGATCAGGATGCCTATCAAATTGGTTATCAAGTAATTGAAAACCTAGTAAAAGTAATCGATGGTGAAGAAATTGATTCTACAATTCCAATTGACGTTAAATATGTTAAAGCTGATGATTTGAAAGAATATGGAGAAGGAAAAAGTAAAGTAAAAACTAGCTCTACTGACGATGCAGAATAATAAGCATAGTTCGTCATTTGGAAGATAAATAGAATGAGAGATAAACAGACTGTTTATCTCTCATGTATTAGAATGATCGTTTAGAGGTGAAAAAATGGCATACGTCTTAGGGCTAGATTTAGGTACTAGTGCAATAAAGGGATTATTAGTAAACAAAGATGGAAATCTGGTTGCAGAAGCGACGGCAACATATCCATTGGATACCCCGCAAATAGGATTTAGTGAGCAAAATCCAAAGCATTGGATAGAAGCTGCCAATCATGTAATGCTTGAGCTTTTAGAAAAGGTTCCTGATATGAAAGAGTTGTTAGAGGGAATTAGCTTTTCTGGGCAAATGCACAGTTTGGTATTGTTAGATGAGAAAGATAAGCCACTACGTCCGGCCATTCTATGGAATGATGTTCGTACCACCGAACAATGTAAGGAAATTAAAGAAAAAGCAGGGGAACTGATTCTTTCCCATACTAAAAACATTGCATTAGAAGGGTTTACTTTGCCTAAGATCCTATGGGTTCAAAAGCATGAGCCGGAAATTTGGTCAAAAGTTAAACGCATACAGTTACCTAAAGACTATTTACGTTTCTGGTTAACTAATCAATATCATATGGACTTTTCAGATGCCGCTGGTACCTTGATGTTAAATCAGGATACAAAGGAATGGGATCATGATATTTTAAGCAGATTTGATATTCCAAAGTCAATTTTACCAGATGTCGTACCTTCAACTAAAGTCGTTGGTTTCTTGAAGCCCGAGCTGCAAGAATATTATGGTTTTTCTCGTGACGTCAAGATTATTACGGGTGGAGCAGATAATGCATGTGCTGCAGTTGGAGCTGGTATTTTGCAAGAGGGTATTGGTATGTGCTCTATTGGAACCAGTGGTGTTTTTCTCTCATATGAAGAAGATGCCAAAAAGAATTATCAAGGAAAATTGCATATGTTTCATCATGCTATGGATGATGCAAACTATTCAATGGGTGTCACCTTAGCTGCAGGAAATAGTTTAAACTGGTTTAAACAAAATTTTGCACCAAATCAATCATTTGGGGAACTTTTAGCTGATATTAATTCTGTGGCTATTGGCAGTGATGGGCTTCTTTTTGCTCCATATATTGTTGGTGAAAGAACACCGTATAGTGATAGTCAGATTCGCGGAAGCTTTATTGGAATCGATACACATCATCAATTAAAACATTTTGCAAGAAGTGTATTAGAAGGTATTACTTTCTCTTTGATGGACTCAAAAATAATCATGGAGGAAATTGCAGATAAGAAATTCGATCGTATTGTGTCAGTGGGCGGTGGAGCCAAAAATAATGACTGGTTACAAATGCAGGCGGATATTTTTGATACAGCCGTTGTTAACTTAACGACAGAACAAGGGCCAGGTTTAGGAGCTGTAATGCTGGCAGCAGTTGGCTGTGGATGGTTCTCTGATTTAAATGATTGTGCAGCGCGTTTTGTTTCTTATAAAGAAGAAATCATACCTAAAGCAGAGAATGTAGAAAAATATAAAGAAGTTTATGCGCGTTATCGCAAAGTATATGAAGGAACAAAAGAGATTTGTCATAGTTACTTTGGCAAATAAGGTCTGAGGTATAACAAGTAAGATGAACTGGTTTAACGTTTGATGGGAATTGGAAGGAGATCTTATAAATGACAAACTTTGATTCGAAAGATTATTTAGCAAAAGTTGACGCGTGGTGGCGTGCTGCTAACTATATTTCAGTAGCACAAATGTATTTAAAAGATAACCCACTGCTTAGAGAATCAATTCAAGAAAAGGATATAAAAACCCACCCAATTGGGCATTGGGGGACAATTTCTGGTCAAAACTTTATTTATGCACATTTAAACCGTGTTATCAATAAATATGATTTAAATATGTTTTACATAGAAGGCCCCGGACATGGCGGTCAAGTGATGGTAGCGAATTCGTATATTGATGGCAGCTACACTGAAATATACCCGGAAATTACACAGGACGAAGCGGGTTTAAAAGAGTTATGTAAAATCTTCTCTTTTCCAGGAGGTATAGCATCACACGCAGCACCTGAAACACCTGGATCTATTCATGAAGGTGGAGAACTTGGATATTCATTAGCACATGCGACAGGTGCCATTTTAGATAATCCGGATGTAATTGCAGCAACTGTTATTGGTGATGGAGAAGCGGAAACAGGCCCGTTAGCAGCAGGCTGGTTTTCAAATGTATTTATTAATCCAGTCAATGATGGAGCTGTCTTGCCAATTCTTTACCTAAATGGCGGGAAAATTTCAAATCCGACTATCTTAGAGCGTAAATCAGATGAAGAGTTAGCGCAATACTTTAAAGGTTTAGGCTGGGATCCTATTTTTGTTTCTGGAACAGACCCGGAAGTAGTCCACCCATTAATGGCTGAGCAATTAGATAAAGCTATTGAGCAGATTAAAGCTATACAAACCGAAGCTCGCCAAGAAAAGGCTGAGGTAGCCCAACTCCCTAACTGGCCAGTTCTCATCGTTCGTACACCAAAGGGATGGACAGGCCCTAAAGAGTGGGATGGAGAACCAATTGAAGGCGGATTTCGTGCCCATCAAGTGCCAATTCCAGTAGACGCTCATCATATGCAGCACATTGATGCGTTGATTGATTGGTTGAAATCCTATCGTCCAGAAGAGTTATTTGATGAAAAAGGTGCAATTGTTGAGGAAATTCGTGAGATTTCACCAAAAGGCGATCGCAGAATGTCTGCTAATCCAATTACAAATGGCGGCATTGATCCAAAACCAATGAAGATTACGGATTGGAAGCAATATGCGATTGATACGACGAAACCTGGAGCAGTAGTCGCACAGGATATGGTGGAATTCGGCAATTTTGCAAGAGATCTAGTTCTGGCAAATCCAGATAATTTCCGGATATTTGGGCCTGATGAATCCAAATCGAATCGCTTAAACAAAGTTTTTGAAGTAACGAATCGTCAATGGTTAGAAGCCAAACATAATGATTATGATGAATGGATCGCTCCGGCTGGTCGTGTAATCGATTCACAGTTGTCTGAACATCAATGTGAAGGTTTCTTGGAAGGGTATGTTTTAACTGGGCGACATGGGTTCTTTGTAAGCTATGAGGCATTTTTGCGTGTAGTAGATTCAATGATTACCCAACATTTTAAATGGTTGCGTAAGGCTAAGGAACAATCATGGCGTAAGAACTATCCATCATTAAACTTGATTGCCACTTCAACTGTTTTCCAACAGGATCATAATGGTTATACACATCAAGATCCAGGATTGTTAACGCATTTAGCGGAAAAGAAACCGGAATTCATTCGAGAATATTTGCCAGCGGACACTAATACAATGATGGCTGTCATGGCAGAGGTTTTGAGTTCAGAAGAACTAATTAATCTGGTTGTTTGCTCAAAGCATCCACGTCCGCAATTCTATTCTGCCGAAGAAGCGGAAATTTTAGTGAAGGACGGCTTAAAAATAATTGACTGGGCATCCACTGAAATTGATGGTGAAGATCCAGATGTTATTATTGCAGCGGCAGGAACAGAGCCTAATTTAGAAGCCTTAGCTGCTGTTACAATACTAAATAAAGCATTCCCTGAACTTAAAATTCGTTTTATCAATATTGTAGATATTTTAAGATTACGCCATCCTGATATTGATCCAAGAGGTCTAACGGATGAAGAATTTGATCAGTATTTCACGAAAGATAAGCCTGTTATATTCTGTTACCATGGTTATGAAGGAATGATTCGTGATATTTTCTTTGATCGTCATAATCATAAACTATATATTCATGGTTATCGTGAAAATGGTGACATTACAACACCATTTGATATGCGTGTTTATTCTGAAATGGATCGTTTCCATGTTGCAAAAGATGCAGCTAATGCAGTATATGGTATGGGAGCAGCAGATTTCGCAAAACAAATGGATGAAACAATCAGCTTCCATCATAGCTACATTCGTGAGCATGGAGTAGATATTCCGGAAGTTATAAATTGGACTTGGGGATTAGAAAAAAAAACAGCTTATTAGAGCTTAATAAATGATTTCATAAAAACTCCCTTAGATTCAGCAACAATCTGAATCTAGGGGAGTTTTTTTGATTCATTGCTGACATTATCCTTTTTGTTCTTGCCAGTTATTCCTTCGTTAAAGCTTACAAATCAAGGATTGTTAGATGTTGATACATTTACGTTTGTGGATGTAAGTGTGTAAATTAAACGAAGAGGCCTCTCGAAAGTCTTCAATCATGCTTGAGAGGTCTGTTTCCACTTGTTTGTAGCTAAATGCGTATGAATCATTCACGTAAATTTGTTCAACAATCCATCGAATGCGGTATCTACATATGTAGTTAAGTTAGTGGGAAATTCTTTAATAATCGGGTCTTCTCCGGTATTGGCAGGATAGTAAGGTGTGCATTAATAGTACAGTCATAGATGCAAGGTTCTGGTAAATAAATTGTCCTGCTACATTGTGTTTAAACGCAATGGTACATCACCATACTGCTAAAGCTCGAATAGCTGGTCTTATCGTATTAAAGACGTGAGGTGACCTCAAAAAGTTAGAGTTATAATGAAGCAACTGGTTGGCTGGTATGAAGACGGTATTCAACCGGAATCATACCAACCAATTCTTGCTTGATGCGTTTTGTATTGTAATAGTTAATGTATTTGTTAATCTTATTCTTTAATTCTTCATAGGTACATAAAGGTTCTCCATAATACATCTCTTGTTTCAGTACGCCAAAAAAGTTTTCCGTCGGTGAATTGTCCAGGCAGTTGCCCATATGGGACATACTTTGGAATACTTGTCCATGAAGGTACTTCTGTACAACTTTGTATTTAAATGATTCGCTGTATTTAGTCAAAATAAAACACCCCTAAAGTTAGTTTTTTTAACTCTAACTTTAGGGGTGGACTTCAATGTGTCTTTCGACTTTACAAGGTTGCCCGGTTTTGCGCCAAATCGCCACAATATTGCCAGTTGTTCAGGGAAAGGAAGATGTATGCCATTGTAGAGAAGTATTTTTGCTAATGAAAATATATTAATGAACTATAGGATAGAACGAATTGAATTGAAATTATTTGATAAAATATTCAGAGAAATATTACTATAATTATATAATATATTAGTATGATTTATACTGTGTTGCTTAATTCATAGGTGCTCCATGCGCCATGCTATTACACCATATGGCATTAGGAGCATATTAATTACTTGGGGCAAATTCAGAACAAGGAGGTGGACATTATGCAGGAGAGATTTCCGGGTATCGTGTGGTTTTGCGATCGCTGCAATGCTTGCCTGAGCGAGCAGCCGGGTTTTGATGACCATCACTATGTTTGGAAATGTACAGAGTGTGGTCATAAGAATAGCATTTCTTCGGATACAATCTATGAATCTAAGGATGATTTCAGAAATTATGACGGTTAAGTACAATTGGCTTGGGATTTCTTGAGTAGACTGCTTTATAAATATAAAGGAGGGTAAGCAATGGCTAATTTAAAATTTCCAAGAAGTGGACGATTTGTTCCATTCGGTGTACTTAATAATGAATCTGATAAATCTAAAGAATTAGGCGAGTATGATGGTATCAATGATATTGAAGATATAGACGATATTGAAGAATTAGATGAGTCATTAAGTGTTTACGAAGCAGCGGAGATATGGGCTTCTCACGGGAAAGATGAAGATTATATGTTTGGTTATACTGAAGAAGAATTGGAAGATGCTCTTTAAAATACAGCACCCTGCTAGCTTTATATAGTTAGCGGGGTGTTAGGCATCTTAGGGGTTTGCATTCCATTCTTGTAGGGGAACTACATATCCTATTTTGAATAAATCGATACATAATAAGCAACCGGCCTATACTAATGATTTTTTATAAATGGCCAAAAAGAAATTGATGGGACTTCATACACATTGGTTCCAGGTCTAATTGATTCACATGTCCACATTGAATCTAGTATCCTCGGTGAAATGCGTGACAAGTCCGGGGAAATTCGGAGGAAAAGGGTTTATGGCCTGGACATACTCGGGCTATGCCTGGCCTATCCCTGATCAAAGGAAGGTCAAATGCTATTCAAGTCCATATGAAGTATGAATCAAACTCCTTCATCCCTATCCATAAAATACAAATCACATTGCCCCCCTCTTATTAGGGATATTTCGTTTTTTTGTCAATCTTATGCATGTATTCTTCTGTAATATTCGTGTTTGTTGTATTAATAGCGAATATTAATCGTTATTTTTTAAAAATCGTACGGATTTTTTATTGACGAACTTACCTCTTGTTGATATGATTGGTTTGTACTGATTAATGTTATTTTAATATAATATAAAGGCTATGACTTAAATATTTCTGCTGGGGCATTAAGAATAGTGTAAATAGATTTTTTCAGTTGGAATTGGATATGTTCTATAGCCAGAAGAAAAAATTAATAGTAAAGATGATATAGGAGGATAATATCTTGAAGCGAAATGCAAAGAAATTGGTTATGTTAGTATGTATTGCCCTACTGACTTTTGCTATGGCAGCATGCGGGAAAAGTGAAGATAAAGAATCCGGAAGTAATAAAGATGGGTTAAAAATTGCGATTGTAACAAGCCTAACTGGTGTTGACGATGGCAACTTTAACGAAAATAACTACAATGGTATTTTAAAATTCATCGAAAACCATCCAACAGCTACTGTAAAAGCTATTAAAGAAGAAACGGGTGATCCTGCTGCGGGAGTACAAGCCGTTGCTGATATCGTGGCAGATTATGACGTGATTGTAACACCTGGCTTCCAATTTGCTGGAGTTTCCAGTGTTGCTTTAGAAAATCCTGATAAGAAATTTATTTTAATTGATTCTGAGCCTACACCTGTAGGTGACCAAAAAACGTTCGATAATATTTACTCTATGACTTTTGCCGAACAAGAAGGTGGCTTTTTTGCCGGAATGGCAGCAGCACTTGAAACAAAATCAAATAAAGTTGCAGTCGTAAATGGAATTGCTTATCCATCAAATGTAAACTATCAATTTGGTTTTGAATCTGGCGTAGAGTTTGTTAATAAAAAGTATGAAAAAAATGTTGAGGTTGTTGAGTTATCTGGATATGCAGGAACTGATGTCAACGGAGTGGATGTTGGCGGTAACTATGCAGGATCTTTTGGAGATGAAGCAACAGGAAAAGTAATTGGTAATGCATTGATTAAAAAAGGTGTAGACCAAATCTTTGTTGCAGCAGGTGGAACGGGTAACGGTGTGTTCACTGCTGTTAAGGAAGCGAAAGGCGATGTTAAAGTAATTGGTTGTGACGTTGACCAATTTGATGATGGTGTAAATGGTTCTGAGAACATTGTATTAACATCTGCAGCTAAATTTATGGGCATGAACGTTGAAAAGCAATTGAATGCAATTGTTGACGGAAGCTTTAAAAGCGGAAACGTAGTTCTTCATGCAGATTCAAATTCTACTGGATTTATAAAAGAAGAAGGACGTCACCAATTATCAGAAGATACCCTTACGAAAATGAATGAAGCGTACGAGTTAGTGAAAGAAGGCGAAATCGTGCCGGCATCTAACTTTAATGGTTATACGCCAGAAAAATTCCCAGGGTTGTAATATTCATTAGAAAAGCATGATGGAATAATCGTTAGAAGTTTATCCCTTCCTGATTTACTGGATCAGGGGGAGGGTGAACTTCTAATTTTTTCCTTTCCATTTAATGTGATAAAGGAGAAGAAAGATGTCTGATTATATTGTAGAGATGAAACATATAACCAAACGATTTCCTGGAATAGTAGCGAATGATGATGTCTCTATCGGCATAAAAAAGGGAGAAATCTTCGCCTTACTTGGAGAAAATGGTGCTGGTAAATCAACGTTGATGAGTATGCTGGGTGGCATGTATGAGCCGGATGAAGGCGAAATCTATATCCGGGGTGAGAAAGTGAATATCAGCTCACCTAACCATGCGGCGAAGCTCAACATAGGGATGGTCCATCAGCATTTCAAACTGGTATCAGATTACACGATTACAGAGAATATTATTTTGGGAATCGAGCCAATCAGAAAATTTGCAGGTCTCTTTCCATATGTGGATATTCGAAATGCCAATCGAAAAATTGAAGAACTGTCCAAAAGCTTTGGCTTAGAAGTGGATCCTACGAAAAAAATAGCAGATCTGAACGTTTCCATGCAACAACGAGTGGAAATTCTTAAGGTACTTTATCGTGAAGCGGATATCCTTATTTTTGATGAACCGACTGCAGTCTTAACGCCGCAGGAAATTGAATTCTTGCTGGATATTATCAAAGGTCTACGAGACGGCGGGAAAACAATCATATTGATTACACATAAGCTAGAAGAGATCAAGAAGGTGGCTGATCGATGCGCCGTATTGAACAAAGGCAGATTGGTCGATGTCCTGGATGTAGAGACAACATCAGTTAATCATATGGCTCAATTAATGGTAGGCAGAGAGGTAAACTTTGAAGCTGAGAAACTACCTGCTGAGTTTAAAGAGGAAGTATTAAAGGTAGAGCATCTAACCGTTAAAAATGAAGATGGGTTTGAAGTAGTGAAAGATGTATCCTTTACCATTCGCAGCGGTGAAATCTTTGCCATTGCAGGGGTTGCAGATAATGGACAGGTTGAAATAGCGGATGCAATAGCTGGACTAACAAAAGTCAGCAACGGAACTATACATCTTAATGGCAAGGATATCACGAATGAAACAATAAGAAGCAGAACAGAAGCAGGTATATCGTATATCCCTGAAGATAGACAAAGCTTTGGCTTATTTTTGGATTTCGATTTAGCTACTAACCTAGCATTAAAGCAGTATTATAAGGAGCCTTTTTCTAGTAAGTGGATGCTAAATAAAGAGGAATTCGAGCGATCTGGCAGTGAGTTGATTGATAAATATGATATTAGAAGCGGACAAGGCGTCAAAACGCAAGTTCGTTCGATGAGCGGCGGTAATCAGCAAAAAGCCATTATTGCTCGAGAAATCGAATTACAATCACCTCTTATGATCTTCGTTCAACCAACACGGGGAGTAGATATTGGCGCAATCGAAAATATCCATAAGATGATCATTCAGGAACGTGATCGTGGAAAAGCGATTCTCCTTATATCATTGGAGCTAGATGAAATTATGAATGTAGCAGATACGATAGGAGTTATCTATAATGGCCAACTTCAAAAGATTGCTAGCAGAGAGTCATTAACGACCAATGAAGTCGGTGAATATATGATGGGGGCAAAGCATGAGTAAAGATAGAAAGAGTAATAACTTACGTAGTAGTCTTATTCGGCTAATAAATAATGAGAAGTGGCAATCAATCTCCATTCCATTAGTCGCCATAATTATAAGTTTTATTGCGGCAGCTATTGTCATACTTTTAATGGGTAAAAATCCTTTGCAGGCGTTCTACAACTTATTCCAAGGGGCAGGAATTTTACCGAAGCCATTTTATGCTGGCTATAAAAGCATGCTGACTGATTTCATGAGTTTGCTGAACGCGATGACGCCGCTGTTATTTGCGAGCTTGGCAGTTGCTGTCGCATTTAGAGCGGGTCTATTTAATATTGGGGTTGCCGGTCAAATGCTCGTCTCTGGTTTTTTTGCGACGATTATTGTCGGCTACAGTGGCTTGGATGCGGTAATCGCAAAGCCGCTTGTTTTACTGATTGGTATAGTCACCGGGGGACTAATGGGAGGATTAGTTGGGTGGCTCAAATATAAATTTAACATCAATGAAGTCGTATCTACGATTATGTTGAATTATATTGCTCAATATGTCATCAGCTTTTTTATTCAAATGTATTATATTGATCCAGTCTCAAGGCAATCTAAATATATTTCTGAAGCAGCAAGATTAACATTGGCGAATGTTGAAATAGGAAATCTGAAAATGGATATTCCGTTAGGCTTTGTTTTGGCCATCATTACCGCTATTCTAATAAAGATTCTCATGGACAAAACGGTTGTTGGATTTGATATTAAAGCGGTAGGCTCCAATCGTAATGCTGCAAAATATGTGGGAATTAATGTGGGAAGAAATACAGTCCTGGCAATGGTTATATCGGGTAGTTTGGCTGGACTTGCAGGTGTCACATATTATTTAGGTTATTACGCTTCTATACAACCAAAGGTATTATCAGACATCGGCTTTGATTCCATTGCTGTAGCCCTATTAGGAAACTCTCATCCAATTGGTGTTATTTTTTCTTCCTCACTCATATCAATCATTGATCAGGGAAGCACATATATGAGTTCACAGGCAGGAATCAGACAAGAAATTTCTTCTGTGATCATCGGGTTGATCCTATTGTTTAGTGCATGTGGTGTATATCTGAAGTATAAAATTAGCCGCATGAATGAAAAAGCAGCGGAACGAAAGGAGAGTAAATCATAATGGATACAGTACTTATTGATGGTCTATCCTTTGCTTTGCCTCTTTTTATTATAGCAATTGGCGGTATATACAGTGAAAAGAGTGGTATTACCAACTTAGCACTTGAAGGATTTCAAGGTTTTGGGGCATTCATCGGGGCGCTGTCAGCTGTATTAATCGCAAATGCCTTTGGTACAGATATTCAAGATTTGTTTTACGTAGCGTTACTATTTGCCATGATCGGCGGAATGGTTTTCGCAGTTATTCACGCTGTACTATGCATTAAGTTTAAGGCAAACCAAGTTATCAGTGGTGTCGTCATTAATATACTGGCGTTGGCTTTAACAACATTCTTAACGACACAGATCAATGCGCTTGTCTTCGGAACTGCTTCGGACAAGTTCCAGTTAGGTGTCATGGAGCGGTTTACTATTGCTGGTTTAGCCGATATACCAGTAATAGGTGCAATCTTTACGAATGTGTATCCGTTTGAAGTAATTATCATCGCGATTGCCATTTTTGCTTGGTATCTTTTATATAAAACAAAGTTCGGCATGCGCTTAAGAGCGTGTGGGGAAAATCCTCATTCCGTTGATGCAGCAGGTGTAGATGTTGCGAAACTCAGGTTTACAGCAGTCTTAATATCAGGTCTATTATCTGGTCTGGGCGGCATGTGTTTTGCCTATTCCATTTCAGCTAACTTTTCTTCCAGCATTTATATGGGATATGGGTTCTTAGCCATTGCCGCATTAATTTTCGGTAATTGGAAGATTGTCCCGACGCTAGCTGCGTGTCTTTTGTTTGGTTTTGCGAAATCTGGTGGAGCTTTTATTGCTCAATCAATGGCATTGCCAAGCAGTTATACTGATTTATTTATGATATTGCCGTATGTATTAACATTATTGTTATTAATCTTCTTTTCTAAATCAAACCGTGCTCCGAAAGCGTTAGGTGAGATTTATGACAAAGGAAAGAGATAAATAAATTTACTAAGCAGTTTCCATGGGCTAACATGTTAAATTTGGTTGACGCAACGTGTGAGTATCGATAAATTACGGTCTAAGATAATGCACACTCTTATCGTGCGTCGACATAAGGTGGAAATATACCTAGTGTGTGGACATACAGTCCACATGTGGATAGTGTAGCAAAGCTTATAATGAAAAAGGCAGCAGCCCTCATTGGGGCGCTGCCTTTTTAGGTTTCTTACAATGAATTTACAAAGCTGGATTTAATGTGAATTGTCTTATCTGATTGTCAGGTTACCTACCAAATGCTATCCCAAGAGGATTGCAACTTTCGCAATAGAACAATTTGGCCGATATGATACGAATCGTGCATCATGATATTGCTGAGTAAACGCTCAATAGAGTACCTGTTAGCTGCATACAAAGTTTTTAGCTTTTCATCCTCAAGGTCCGCCGCAATGACCGTTTTTAATTTACTCATGACTTCATTAAGGCGCTGCACTGTCTGGGCCCATCTGATTTCGTCTTCTGGATCCCCTGGATTTCCAAAGGTTTCTTCATTGTTTTCTGGCTTATGCGGATTCTCAGTTCCCTTAATTCGGTGGATTACATCTTCATTCCAAAATATCAAGTGATTGACAATTTGCCAAATCGAATTGCTGTTTTCCGAACTTCTCCATGCCGCCTCAGCTGCAGTGACTCCATGAAGTGCCTGATTCATGGAAGCAAACCATTCATTCTCATGGCAGTGCATGTCGAGTTGTTCTAAAAACACTTTAGTTACAACTTGCATACAACCAATCTCCTCTCTGTTTGGGATAATTTAAAGTAAAAATCTGACAATAATAATCCTATAATCTATTTAACAAAAAGCCACTCATACGCATAAAATAACCATCATTTTGGACTGTTGGCTATATAAGGACGAATATATTCTCAATAAAATGCTCTATACATTTATATTGAGAATACAACCAAACTATAATACTCTGACTTTATTCGGCGCATCCAGCATGTATTCCTTCCACATAACAAATAAAGTTCTTATATATGGGATAGGTAGGCTATGCTTAACAAATTCCTCATAAACCTACGATTATTCCTGGTGATAAAAGCTATTGATCCCATACCAGGAAGTTTAAGATTAAAATAATAAGGTAAATGCTTCTTTTCACAAAAATAAATTTAGTAAAAATATTTTCATTGACTATCACTGCATGCGTTGTTAGAATGCAAAAAAGGTTTACGAAATAAAAACAACTAAATTATAAAAATAAACTCGTATAATCTTGGAAATATGGTCCAAGAGTTTCTACAAACTAACCACTTTAATTAGTTCGTCTACGGGAATAGATACGTACAGAATGTATAGTAAACTGCTATATTTTATTTATACATCCTTCTACTTTCTTATTTTTCCCGCCGAGCAAAAAATGAGGAGGAATAAGATGAAAACCCCAAAACAAATCAAATCCCAAATACTAGCGGCAAGAAATATCAGTTTACCTGAGTTAGTTATTAAAAATGTTCAATTAGTAAATGTGTTTACGGATGAAATGGAGCGTGCAGATGTTGCCATTCATAATGGTAAGTTCGTAGGTATCGGCCACTATAATGGTAAAAAGGAAATCGATGGCACTCCATATACAATGGTTCCGGGTTTAATTGATTCACACGTCCACATCGAATCTAGTATGCTTTCTCCTTCTCAATTTCAAAAAGCTGTTTTACCGCGAGGGATTACAACTATTATCACAGATCCTCATGAAATAGCTAATGTCCAAGGATTAAAAGGAATAGAATGGATGTTGCAGGACAGTGAAAACTGTCTATTGAATTATCGCTATCAACTGCCGTCCTGTGTCCCGGCAACTTCCTTTGAGGACAATGGAGGGACTCTGACGGCTGAGGATCTTGCGCCGTTTTATAATCATAAGCTTGTGCTTGGCTTGGCGGAAGTGATGGATTTCCCTGCAGTATTATCTGGTCAGGAAGATATAATGGCAAAGCTGTCAGGGGCAATGATCAACAATGTTCCGATTGACGGACATGGTGCCGGTTTAAGCGGAAAAGATATTAATGCCTATTTGACAGCGGGTATTACAACGGATCACGAATGCGTAAAACCAGAGGAAATGATTGAACGCGTCAGACGAGGTATGTATGTGATGCTTCGCGAAGGCTCTGCTGCCCGCAATCTTCATGATTTGTTAGCCGGCTATAGTAAAGAGCTTTCACATCGTTTAATGTTTTGTACAGATGATAAGCATATAGATGATCTATTGGAAGAGGGAAGCATTGATTATCATGTACGTGAATGCTTAAAGGCTGGAATCGATGTATATTCTATTATGAGAATGGCATCTCTTAATGCATCTCAATGCTATAATCTAAAAGGAAAAGGGGCAATTGCGCCTGGCTATGATGCTGATTTTATTTTATTGAATGCCATTGAAGGCTTTGATATACATTCTGTTTGGGTAAACGGAATCCGTTACGAAGAAGATAACGAACAAGAGAAAGAAGCGTCTTTTGAAAATACCGTTATATTGGGAAGCTACTCAAAAGAGCTTTTGCGTCTGTCATTGACTACTGATATAGCGAGGGTAATTGAAATTATTCCTAATTCGATTGTGACGAAAAAAGCGCAATACAAGGTACCGGTTGTCAATGGCCTGTTTGTGCCAAGTGAAGAAGAGGATTTCGTGAAAATGGCTGTAGTCGAAAGACATAAAGGTACAGGAAGTGTAGGAGTCGGTATTGTAAAGGGCTTCCGTCTGCAAAAAGGAGCTATTGCTACAACGATTGCTCATGATTCGCATAATATTATCTGCATCGGAAAGAATGATGAAGATATGGATGTCGCAATCAGGGAGCTTGAGAAAATTGGCGGAGGTATTTCAATTGCTTGCAATGGAGAGACAATCGCTTCATTATCATTGCCTGTGGCAGGATTAATGACAACTATCTCACCTGAAGAATTAAATAAGCAATACAGCCAGTTGCTGATTGCACTGTCATCACTTGGAATTACGGATGAATTCTCACCTTTACTAACATTATCCTTTTTGGCCTTGCCAGTTATTCCTTCGTTAAAGCTTACGAATCAAGGATTGTTTGATGTTGATACATTTACGTTTGTAGATGTAAGTGTATAAATTAATCAGAGGGGCCTCTCTAAAGTCATCAATGATTTTTGAGAGGCCCTTCTTTGTTTGTGCTAGTGCGTATGAATCCTCCCCAGTAAATTTGTTTAAAAATATCCATTGGATGGAGCACCTGTATGTATAACTAATTCAGTGAAAAAGTGTCGCAAAGCTTATTGAAATGAGGCAGTATCCCTGCGTAATAAGGGCGCTACCTTTTTATATTTGAGAATGCAGTGATTATTGGATAACTTTATAAGGTGGATTCGACAAACCTAGTGTAAGCACATACCCTTCTGCAGCATCAATCAATAATGTAATAAAAGTCTTTTTGTTTTCCATCTTGTAATATCTCCTTTGTATACTTCATTTGATAGTTTTATCTTACCTATTTGATGTTTGTGAATTGCAAAAGAAATGTTTACTAAATGTTAAAATGAAAAAATATTATCTATATATAAAAGAATCCTATAAACGATTACCGTTTATAGGATGTTCTACTTCCCTTATGAAATCTATTTTAATAATTCCTCGCTTAAAGACAGTATCTTTGGTGCTAGTTTCTCTCGTTTTCTTTTTGTTATTTTCACATATATGGGATAGGCAACGCTTATTAGCACAAGTCCTAAAAAACCTATGATTATTCCTGGTATTAAAAGCTGTTCACCCCATACTAGACAGCAGCTCATACCTATTCCAAACAATAATGTTCCTATAAGGCCTGACATAATGGCCAAGATTGTTCCTGGTCTTTCTGCACTTTTATCCAAATTTCGTAACTGTTCGAATGGATCATCTTCCTTTTTCATATATTTCTTTTTAATAGCTTCTATTTCTGCCTGCCTTTTTGCAGAATATATATACTCAAATTTACTATTTTCCATCATTGTCCTCCATTTCTGATTTATATTTACGCATAAGACAATATTTCTATAATTTTATTTGATGACGCTCTCCCTTAAGTAGACAGTAAACGTACTTCCTTCTCCTAATGTACTTTGTACATGAATATCGCCACCAACTATATCAATCACTTTCTTTACCAAAGCTAGTCCCAAACCGTTTCCCTGCACAGCATGGGAAGTATCCCCCTGATAAAATTTTTCGAAAATATGCTTCCCTGTTTCCGGGCTAATGCCACAACCGCTGTCGCTGACTTCTACAAATGCGGTAAGTCCTTCTTTTTTCACCTTAACACCAACAGCTCCGCCATTATCTGTAAACTTTATCGCATTTGAAAACAGATTGTTCCATACTAGACTTAACAGTTCGGCATCTTCGTGTATGAAAATATCTTCCTCTAGATCGGTTTCAATATTAATGTTCTTACTTGCCCATGACTGTTCATATAGAAGTAAACATTCGCGAATCTGTTCTGTTAAATTATAGTATTTTCTCTCAGGAAAGATTTGTTGATTTTCCAGGCGATTTAATTTCAATATATTTGTAATCAGACCAGATAATCTTCTTGTCTGCTCGGTAATGGCCTTTGCATATTCTACCTTCTGTTTTTCTGAAAGGGAATGTCCCTGAAGCAGTGTTCCATAATTTTGGATAGCCGCAAGGGGAGTCTTAATTTCATGAGAGACATTTGAAATGAAATCTGTTCGGAGAGTTTCTACTCCAGACAACTCTACAGCCAGCTCATTAATCCCTTTGATAATTGCATCGAATTCATTGCTACTTTTTTCATTTCTAATATAGGGAATCTGTGTCTTGAAATTGCCGGACATTATTTCATCCAGACCTGCCTGAATCCGTGCTATTGGTTTTCTTACCATCAAGGTACGGCGAATTTCATCAATCATACTGAAAATAAATGTGAGAATGATAACGTTTAAGAAGGTAATGGGAACAGCAGCTTTCATTTCTTCCGTCGTCAAATCAACCCAATGTAAAAACAGTACCAGATTGCAGGTAACTACAAATGCCATCAGTATAAAAAATATTAGGAATCTCCCAAAATTAAATAAAAACTTTTTCCTATTTCGTTCATCTGTTGTAATTTTCATTTGAGCACCGTTTTATATCCTAATCCATGCACGGTGACAATTTCAAAATCCTTGCACGCAGAAAACTTATCTCTCAATTTTGTAATATAAACATCCACTACACGTGGTCCGGACTGGGATTCGGCATCCCAGAACTCATCCATCAATTGAGTTCTTGTAAATGTTTTCTTTGGGTATGACAACAGCTTATACAATAACTTGAATTCTCTTACTGTCAGATTGATTTCTTCCTCGTTCAAATAAGCTGTATGCTCTTCGATATCAAGCCTCAGCTGGCCAATTTCGATTTTTTTATTGGATGCAATTTTTGCCCTGCGGAGCAATGCTTCCAGTCGAAGGAGTAATTCATCCAAATCTACAGGTTTAACCATGTAATCATCCACACCGGCATGGAATCCTTTTCTTTTTGATTCGAGATCTTCCTTTGCTGTCATAAATAACATAGGGATATCATTGTTCAATTCCCTAACAGACTTAGCAAATTCAAATCCATCAATCCCCGGCATCATTATGTCAGAAATAATTAAATCAAATATATGGTCAGTCATCGCATCATAGGCATCATTGACATTTTGAACACCTTTAGCTTGATAGCCGTTTAGGTTCAAATAAGTACAGACTGTCTGATTTAAATTTTCATTATCTTCTACTACTAATATTTGAAACATATGTATTCTCCTCGTTGTATTTTTGACATTATAGCATGTGATTGTTTACGAAATGTTAACGTATTATTAAAACGTCTAATAGATAAATAAAAGATATGCTATAAGAACCATCAGAAGAAGAAATTGGTCTATTGTTGACTGATACTAATGAGAGCCTAATCTAGAGTCTTTAAACAAAACTGATTCAATAATGATTACGATGTGAACATAGCTTGTATAAAAATTAAAAAATGCAGAAAAATATAGTGGATGATAGATGGTTATTTTTGCATATCTGATCTTTTGTAATATAAAAATGAGGTGACCGATATTTGTACAGGATTAAGTATTCAATCTCAAGAGGGTAAGTGGTTTTTTGGAAGGAATATGGATTTAGCCTATTACTTCAATCAAGCAGTTATGATTATCCCAAGAAATTATCAATATCAAGATAGAGTCTCAGGTAATATGGTAACCAATAAACGCGCTATCATTGGAATGGGGACGGTAATTGATAACCATCCTCTTCTGGCGGATGCTATGAACGAAGTTGGCCTAGCCTGCGCAGGATTAAATTTTGAAGGGTACGCGTACTTTGAGAAAGAACCGATTGAAGGGAAAAATAATATTGCACCCTACGACTTTATACAATGGGTTTTATCAAATCACGAAACAGTAGAAGAAGTTAAACGTGGAATTGAGCATTTAGAACTTGTGGATTGCCCAATCAATGAAAATACACCTGTTTCAATGCTTCACTGGATGGTTACAGATAAGACAGGAAAGGCTATTGTGGTAGAAAAGACAAAAGACCGATTGACTGTACATGACAATCTGATAGGAGTTTTGACCAACAATCCTACCTTTGATTGGCATTTAACTAACTTGAATGAGTATTTACATCTGACACCAATTTCACCAAAAGAAACAAAATGGGGCAAGCAAACATTAAAAGCACTAGGCATTGGAGCTGGAACATTAGGGATACCCGGAGACTTTGCTTCCGTTTCCAGATTTGTAAGGATAGCTTATATTCGTACACATATGCCTAAAATTGAAGGAGATATACATTCTATTACACAATTTTTTCATATGCTGGATTATGTAAAAATGGTTAAAGGAGGGGTCCTTACAGATGATGGGTTAGAGGATGGTACAACCTATTCTTCTTGTATGGATCAAGAAAAAGGTGTTTATTACTATAAAACGTATGAAAATAATCGTATCAATGCGATAGATATGCATAAGGAACAATTAGAGGGGACAAATCTTAAAATCTTTAAATACCTCACAAACCAGGATTTTAATTATCAGAATTAGGTTTACCTAAGAGTTTACATAAGCGAAAAATATTTCGTAACTTATATTAAAAGGCACTCCGTCCTTAGCTAATGGGACGCTGCCTTTTGATTTTTCCAGTATTGGATTTATCAATATGTATAGACTCCGGAAATGCAGGCATTTTCTCGGCAAGTGAGTGAAGGAGTTGAGCAGATATTGTCTTCGGATTGAAAGGATCTTCATTAAGTTGATTAATATCTTTCATTATTCTAGGTAAGCTCAGTTAGTAGTAATATCCACTGGCAAGCATCTACTTGTTTAGTATTATCTATGATGCTGGTTTTTCTATGTTTATTAACTCTATTCACTTAAAGTGAGAAAATGCGTATAATAATGAATATTAAAAGAGAGAAATGGAGTAGTATATCAAATGGTTCAATCAATCAATACAAAAGTCGAGTTAGTTATTGATGCGACCTCACATAACGGGCTTCCTGAATACGGAAAAATTATGATTGGTGACAAAGGATTTGAATTCTTTAATGAACGTGATGCTCGTAAATTTATTCAAATTCCTTGGGAGGAAGTTGATTATGTGATTGCTTCTATCATGTTTAAAGGGAAATGGATTCCGCGTTATGCTATTCAAACTAAACGAAATGGGACATTTACATTCTCCTCGAAGGATTCAAAAAAAGTTTTGCGAGTCATTCGTGAACATGTTGATCCCGCTCATATGGTGCAATCATTAAGTTTCTTTGATGTGGTCAAACGCGGTATGAGTAGTATATTTAAAAAGTAATAGTTTTAAAAAAAGATAAGTTAGTACTTGTCTTTTTTTTGTCAAAAAAAAACAAAAATTGCACGGTATGTAAATGTCCTTGGCAAAGAGGCTTTGGACATAGAAAATTTTAATCCTGCTTGAAAGCGGATTATATAGCGTGCTATAATCACTAAGAAAGTTTATTGAAATTTTCGAAAAGCTAGTCTAAATAACCATCTCCTTTATTTTTTACGCGATACTACTTCGATTAGATGTAAGTAAAAAGTATTGATTGATGAAGAGAAAAAGGGGAGTCTTTGTACCTATAACTTCATTTAATCACTTTTTTTTATGTCTTTTTTTGTCGAATATAGTCGTTTTCAGATGGTTGGAAAACACATCTATAGAAATATAGAAATAGACGTGTTTTACCGTATTAGTTTGCTTGTAACAATAATAATAGGAGGTAAAAAGATGGTAGGGATTATCATTGCTAGTCATGGTGAATTTGCGAATGGTCTCTTGCAATCTGGAGAAATGATCTTCGGAGTACAAGAAAATGTAAAAGCTGTTACATTGATGCCGAGCGAAGGACCTGATGATGTAAAGGCAAAAATGAAAGAAGCAATTGCCTCTTTCGATAACCAAGATGAAGTCTTATTCTTAGTCGATCTTTGGGGTGGTACTCCTTTCAACCAAGCCAATAGCTTGCTTGAAGATCACCAAGACAAATGGGCAATCGTTGCTGGTATGAACTTGCCAATGTTGATTGAAGCTTTTGCATCTCGTTTTTCAATGAACAAAGCACATGAAATTGCCGCTCATATTTTGGGCACTGCTAAAGAAGGAGTTAAAGTTAAACCAGAAGAGTTAGAACCCGTTACAGAGGTTAAACCTGCTGATAAACCGTCAACTGCAGGTGCGCCTGGTAAATTTGAGTACGTGTTAGCTCGCATCGACTCTCGTTTGCTTCACGGACAAGTAGCGACTGGTTGGACTAAAGCAACAAATCCTACTCGTATCATTGTTGTATCTGATACAGTAGCTAAGGACGATCTTCGTAAGAAATTAATCCAACAAGCTGCTCCACCAGGTGTAAGGGCACATGTTGTTCCTGTACATAAAATGATTGAACTTGCAAAAGATGATCAACACTTTGGCGGTCAGCGCGCATTGCTTCTTTTCGAAAACCCGCAGGATGCACTTAGGGCGGTTGAAGGTGGCGTTCCATTAGAGACAATCAATGTTGGTTCTATGGCACACTCACCTGGTAAAGTTCAACCGAATAAGGTATTGGCATTCAATCAAGAGGATATTGAGGCTTTTGCTAGTTTAAAAGAGCGTGGTTTGAAATTTGATGTACGTAAAGTTCCGAACGATTCAAAAGGCAACATGGACGAGATTATCAAGAAGGCTCAAGAAGAGTTAAACAAACAAAAATAATCATGATTATCACGAAAAAAAGGGAGGATAAATCATTATGGATTTGACTATTATTCAAATAATATTAGTCCTTTTCGTAGCATTCTTAGCCGGTGTAGAAGGAATTTTGGATGAATTCCATTTCCATCAGCCAATTATTGCATGTACGTTAATCGGCTTAGTTACAGGAGAACTTGTACCTTGTCTTATCTTAGGCGGTACGCTTCAAATGATTGCTTTAGGATGGGCAAATATTGGAGCAGCCGTAGCACCGGATGCTGCGTTAGCATCAGTTGCATCTGCTATTATTTTAGTTTTAAGTGGACAAGGTCAAGATGGAGTATCTTCTGCAATCGCGATTGCAGTTCCGCTTGCAGTTGCTGGCCTTTTATTAACAATTATCTGTCGTACGATTGCGACTGCATTTGTTCACTTTATGGATGCTGCAGCTGCAGAAGGAAATATCAGAGTAGTAGAATTTTGGCACATTGCTGCAATCTGTATGCAAGGATTACGTATTGCAATCCCAGCTGGATTAATTTTAGCCATTGGTGCAGGTCCGGTTCGTAGCTTGCTTGAATCTATGCCAATGTGGCTGACAAATGGTTTAGCTATCGGTGGTGGAATGGTTGTAGCTGTTGGTTATGCAATGGTTATTAATATGATGGCTACAAAAGAAGTATGGCCATTCTTTGCAATTGGATTCGTATTAGCAACTGTTACAGAAATTACACTTATTGGTTTAGGTGCTATCGGTGTGGCTCTAGCACTCATCTATTTAGCTCTTTCTAAACAAGGCGGTTCAGGTAATGGCGGAAATGGTAATACAGGTGATCCAATAGGCGCTATTATTGATAATTACTAAGAAGGAGGAGGACAGAAAGTGGAAAAAGAATTGAGATTATCGAAAAAAGATCGTATTTCTGTTTGGTGGCGTTCAACCTTCATTCAAGGTTCTTGGAACTATGAACGAATGCAAAACGGTGGTTGGGCGTATGCAATGATTCCAGCTATTAAAAGATTATATAAAACAAAAGAAGACCGCTCTGCTGCACTAAAACGTCACTTAGAGTTCTTTAACACTCATCCATATGTAGCTTCACCTATACTCGGGGTAACTTTAGCGCTTGAGGAAGAACGTGCAAATGGTGCACCGGTTGATGACGTAGCTATTCAAGGTGTTAAAGTTGGTATGATGGGACCTTTAGCGGGTATCGGAGATCCAGTTTTCTGGTTCACGGTTAAGCCAATCCTTGGTGCGTTAGCAGCTTCTCTTGCCATGACTGGTAATATACTTGGACCGATTCTTTACTTCGTTTTATGGAATCTTATTCGTATGGGATTCACTTGGTATACACAGGAATTTGGTTACAAAGCAGGATCTAAAATTACAGATGACTTATCTGGCGGGTTACTTCGAGATATTACTAAAGGTGCATCGATACTCGGGATGTTTATCCTTGGTGCATTAGTTAACCGTTGGGTTTCTGTTAAGTTTACGCCAACTGTATCTACCGTTCAGCTTGATGAAGGTGCCTATATTGATTGGGATAAGTTACCTGCAGGAGCAGAGGGAATTAAAACAGCGTTGGAACAACAAGCTGCTGGTCTATCATTAAGTGATGTTAAAGTAACAACTCTACAACAAAATTTAGATAGTTTAATCCCAGGCTTATCTGGATTGCTATTAACACTTCTTTGTATGTGGCTGCTTAGGAAGAAAGTATCACCAATCGTAATGATCCTTGGATTGTTCGTCGTTGGTGTTGTCTTCCATGTATTAGGCATCATGTAAAAATAAATTTATAAAGCTTGTTCAGACTTATACAAAGATAGATTATAAGACTGTTAAACAAATAGGGAAGCACCTCCTGAAATTGAGCGAATCATTTTCAGGGGGTGCTCTTTATATACCGCCAGAAACTTGATCATTACTACTATATACATATCAATGGAAACCATTTTGAATTAAACTATTGCTTAATAGAAGAAAAAGTATAAATTTATATTTTAGGAGGCTGCCATGCTTACAATTGGCTATATTGGAAATGGGAAAAGCACGAACAGATACCATTTACCGTTCGTCCTGCAAAGAAAGAATATAAAGGTAAAGACAATTTATCAAAGGAATCCTAAACATGAAAGCTGGGATCGGATTCCAGGGGTCACTTATACATCTGACTTAGATCAACTGTTAAATGATAAAGATATACAACTCATTGTAGTTTGTACAAAACATGACAGTCATTATGAATACGCCAAATTGGTATTAGAACATAATAAACATTGTTTAGTTGAGAAGCCTTTTATGGAAACCTCCGAGCAGGCAAAAGAAATATTTGCAATCGCGCGTGAGAAGGGACTAATTGTTCAAGCTTACCAAAACAGACGCTTTGATAGTGATTTTTTAACTGTTCAAAAGGTTATCGAAGAAGGGAAGCTAGGAGAACTGCTGGAAGTAGAAATGCATTTTGACTATTTCCGCCCCGAAGTACCAGAATCCACTACTACTTTCGATCCTGCTATGTCATTTTTATATGGACATGCATGCCATACATTGGATCAGGTTATCAGCTATTTCGGCAAGCCGGATCACATCCACTATGATGTTAGGCAATTATTGGGGCAAGGCAAAATGAATGATTATTTTGATTTAGATCTATATTATGCTGAATTGAAGGTTACTGTAAAATCCAGTTATTTTAGAATTAAAGAAAGGCCTAGCTTTGTAGTTTACGGTAAAAAGGGATGCTTTGTGAAAGCAACGAAGGACCGCCAGGAAGAACACCTAAAATTATTTTACATGCCGGATAACAAGGATTTTGGAGTAGATACGCTAGAACATTATGGTGTACTGACATATGTTGATGAAGAAGGTACCATCCATGAAGAAAAAGTGAAATCCATCAATGGTGATTATGGGTTAGTGTATGATGATTTATATGAAGCCATTATGAATGGTAAAGATAAAACTATTACAGATGAACAGACACTGCTGCAAATGGAAATATTAGAAACTGGCATTAAGAATTTAAAATAAAATAAAATAAAATTAAATGATAGAGACAGCCCCCAATACGGCACACTATGCATGGTATTGAGGGCTGTCCACTTTTTTAGGAAAACACAGTTGTATGTGATGCTAACCAGCCTCACATATCTTATTGATCTTTTTGCTCGTAGAGAGCCAGAAATGCACATTCTATTGCGCGCAAAGTATGGGCTGGAATTCCGCCGCCCATATTATTCCACAGATCAGCGAATAGTCTAGGACTATGACCTTCACGCAGTAGCTTTTTGGCGTATAAGACTATCATATTCGGATCGCGTTGATGACGTAGCAAGCACATCGGAGACGGATAGTCTTCACGAAGTCTATTTTCCATCTCAAGAGCTTCTCTTTTCGAAATGGCAGTCAGTGTCGGTTGAATTTTTTCCCACTCATCGAGCATAATGGGTATCCATTGGCAATTGTCCTCATGGTAGAAGTAAGTCTCCTGACCATTGGTCTGATAAATAATTTCTGCACCTTCGTTAAATTCACGATAATAGGTTACGAAAATATCCGTATACAGATTGGAAATTTCCCAATACATATCATATTCATGCAGGGGTGCAAATGCATCAATTAGCCTACTGTAATACCAGCTCTGCTGCTCTTTTCCACGGTTGAACCTGGTCCATAGTTCGTCTCCGCATTCAATATAGTCTGCTTTAATACTGCGGAGATTGGATAGTTTGTCCGCGCAGGCAAGTAAGAGCTCTTCAAAGCTAGCTGACTCTGTCATGTAGTCGATGGTATGCTGCTTTCGCTCTTCCCAGCTGCGTGACTTGTCCTCGCTGTTTGACTGAATAAGGGATAAAACTAAAGGACCAAACTCGTTTTCAATTGCATCAGAAGTCTCGTCTGTATCTTCCAGAACGTCATGTAGCAGGCCTGCAATAATCAGCGCAGTATTACAGCCGGCAGAGGTTAGAATCTGGGCAACCTCGAATGGATGAGAAATATACGGAATATCGGTTCCTTTACGAGTCTGTCCTTGATGTGCTTTCGTTGCAAAGAGAATTGCTCGATGCAGGATGGCATTTCCGAACCACGTATTTGGCGTATATAGTGTACACTCTTCATCTGCCTTTTCGACTTCAGGTATCTTTTTAACCTTAGATGAATCTATCCTCTTTTCCGTCATTGAGTTTCCCTCCTTCATTTCTTTTCCTCTTATAGTTAGGGATATATTATATAAAAATAATTATAACATCTATAAGCTAAGACTGATGAGGAAGACAATCAAGTGAAATATCGTCTATTTGATTTCTTCTGTTCCATTCCATTAATATATTGGTTCTCTTACTAGGAATTATTCAGATTAGCAATTCAATATCTTAGTAAAATAATTTGGAAATAAGTAAGTAATGAATATGAACATGGATGATGTACTTTACCATTGACCAGACTGGACCTAATTTTCCTGGTTTTCTTTGTACTTTTTGTTCATAATAAGGGATAATATGTTCAAAATTTCTATAGTTTGATAAAAAGTGCCCAAGCATGCTATAAGTGTAAAAGAAGATTATTTCTGTTTAGTTTTGGGATAGATTTTTATATGATATCCCATTTAATGAGAGGATTGGAATTTGAATATGAAAGAAAATTTTTGGCGTGATCTACCACGACCTTTTTTTGTACTGGCACCAATGGAAGATGTGACGGATGTTGTTTTTCGTCATGTCGTGAGTGAAGCTGGGAGACCTGATGTGTTTTTTACAGAGTTTACAAATTCGGAAAGCTATTGTCACCCTCAGGGAAAAGAGAGTGTGCGTGGACGTTTAGCCTATACAGAGGATGAACAACCGTTGGTAGCCCATATTTGGGGTGACAGGCCTGAAAACTTCCGAAAAATGAGTATTGGTATGGCGGAGTTAGGGTTTAAAGGCATAGATATCAATATGGGATGTCCCGTACCTAATGTAGCTGACAATGGGAAGGGAAGTGGTCTGATCTGCCGTCCCGAAGTTGCAGCCGATTTAATACAAGCAGCTAAAGCTGGGGGATTGCCGGTAAGTGTGAAGACGCGGCTTGGTTTCGCGGATATAGACGAATGGCGTGATTGGCTGACACATATATTGAAGCAAGACATTGCTAATCTTTCTATTCATTTGCGTACAAGAGATGAAATGAGTAAAGTAGATGCTCATTGGGAGCTTATTCCGGAGATTAAGAAACTTCGTGATCAGGTCGCACCCGATACACTTTTAACGATCAATGGAGATATCCTTGACCGTGAAATGGGATTGAAACTGGCTGAACAATACGGTGTAGATGGGATTATGATTGGGCGTGGTATTTTCAAAAATCCATTTGCCTTTGAGCATGAGCCAAAGGAACATAGCAGTAAGGAATTGCTGGATCTCTTGAGGCTGCATTTAGATCTCCATGATAAATATTTAGAAGTAGTAGCTCGCAAGTATACACATCTTCATCGTTTCTTTAAAATCTATGTCCGTGGATTCCATGGGGCTGGTGAATTAAGAAATGAGTTGATGAATACGAAGTCCTCAGATGAAGCGCGTGCATTGATCGATAAATTTGAAGAGCTTAATGGGATGGACGAAAAGTAAGAAGCAATCGAATGAGAAAATTGTTGCTACTTCTCTATAGTAGAACGGATTTCAAATCTGTATGGTATGTTATGAAGTAATCCTAATCTTAAAATAACCCTTGGAACTGCGTGTTTTCCGCATGTCTAAGGGTTTTTCCTTTAGAATAATCTATTGCTGCTTCTAGTATTGTAGGATTAACTATCTATCGATTTAAATATTTTAATAATTCAAATTATTCATGATATTATTCTTCCTCCGATTTATAATGAATAAAATAGGGTTTAGTGGAGGGAATACATTGAAGAAAAAATTGATAGTACCAGTACTTTTAACATCCGCTATATTAGTAGGCTCGATTCCGGCCGGAAGTGTAATTGCACAGCCAGTTAATTCGAAAGCAGTTAGTAAGGAGTGGAATGAGAGGGCTAGCGTTCCTTTATTCGTGAAGGAGCGGTCTGCTGAAAAATACTCTTCTAGTACCCCTTCCAATGCTTTGAATTATTTGAAGAATAGTCAAGGAAAGACTGGAATCAGTAATCCGGAGAAAAACTTGAAGGTGAAAGATGTACAAAAGGATGAACTGGGCATGACGCATATCCGCTTTAATCAGACGGTAAATGGAGTAAATGTTGAAGGTTCAGACATTATCGTTCATTTTAATAAGGATAATGAAGTTGAATCCGTTAATGGTAGGATGAATCAGACACTTAGTGAATCAAAAGTGAATACAGCTGTCTCTTTAAGCAGTGAAAGAGCAGTAAAAGAAGCCTTATCCTCTGTTAAAGCCCCTGAAGAGCTGACATATGAACCTACTACTGAATTGGTTGTCTATCCTTTTAAAGGAGAAAACCATACAGTCTATAAAGTAAATGTTAACTTTATGGGTGTGGAACCTGGAAACTGGTTTGTCTTTGTAGATGCACAAACGGGTGAGATAATTGATCAGTATAATGCCATCATGCATGCCGCTGAAAGAAAAACACAAAAAGGTACAGGAATCGGTGTGCATGGAGAACGCAGAGAATTACACATTACCCGTGTAAAGGAAGCGAATTCTGGTACTAAGTTTTCTTTAGCGGATTATGCTCATGCTAACCTTGGTGGAATTGAAACATACGATGCCAAAAACGATAACACTTCCAGTAATGATACGCTTTATGTAGGGAATTCAGCTTCATTTATCAAAGACTACGATCGTGCTGCTGTCGATGCGCACTATAATTCCGAAAAAGTATACGAGTATTTTCTAAACAAGCATGGCCGTAATTCTCTAGATGGAGAGGGAATGGCAATTATATCTAAAGTCCACTATGGTACCAATTATAATAATGCTTCCTGGAACGGACGTTGGATGACCTACGGTGATGGAGATGGAGAGTTTATGATTTCTCTGGCAGCAGGTCTTGATGTAGCTGCTCATGAAATGACCCATGGTGTAATTTCTCACTCAGCTAATCTGGTTTACCGGAATCAATCAGGAGCACTAAACGAGTCTTTTGCTGACGTGTTTGGTGTACTAGTTGATGATGGTGACTGGGAAATGGGAGAGGATATTATGGCACCAGCTGCCAAAGCTGAAGGGGTGACGGTATTGCGCAGTTTAAGTAATCCTAACAGTGTAATCGTCAGCAACGAGCAAAGAAGAGAATATAGCACAAATGGTGGTGTCTATCCAGACCATATGGATGAGTTTTATCATATGCCGACTTCCGTAGATGGCGGTGGTGTCCATGTTAATTCATCTATTACAAACCATGCTGCATACCTGATCGGTCAAGAACTTGGAAGAGAAAAATTGGGGAAAATCTACTATCGAGCTTTAACGGTTTATTTAACCTCTAATTCCAATTTTAGCGATGCTCGGAACGCAATTGTGCAGTCTGCTATTGATTTGTATGGTGAAGGCAGCGAGGAAGAGGCGGCCGTACAATCTGGTTTTGATGCGGTGGGAATCTATTAATTCATCCAGATGACTTGAAGGAAGGTTAGTTTATATTTATTTGCTCCCTTAGACGATGAGTTTAAGGGATTTTTTATGTGCATATATAAACTATTAGCGATCTAGAGTAGGAAATTTCTACATTAAAAAGAGGCTGGGACATAACTAAATTTACTATGTCTAAAACCGAATGATGTATTTGATTTTTATTAATCTAAATAGAAAAAGCCGAACTATTATTAATAATTGATGTTAACACTGCATTATATAATAGTTCGGCTTTTATAGATGCTGGAGACCTTTTGTCCCAATCTCTTTTCGTCTCTTATTGAGGCAATAATATCAATGTCTGATACTCTAATTGGCTCATTGAGTTTAGTTAGGTGATAATCTCCTGTCGCCCAGTCGGAGATATCCTTTCTATTCTCATTTATTGTTTTATATAAGCAAGTCCTAGACACCCTGGACCGGTATGGCTGCCAATGGATGGGCCGATTTCGGTGATGAATACTTGCGCGAAGGATTGTTCTAATTCAAGATCAGCTTTTAAGGATAATGCATGATCAAGATTATTAGAGTGTAAAATACAAATCATTTCTCTCTCAACATTTGAAGCTAGGAATCTTTCTTTGATTTGCTTGGTTGCACCGGATGTTTTTCGAGCTTTGCAGACAGATTCAATGACTCCATTATCTGTAACAGAAAGGATTGGCTTGATTCCGATTAGTCCACCAATCTTCGCAATAGCCGGATTTAGTCTGCCACCTCTGGCTAAGTATTGTAAGTCATTCACGTAAAATTCCACGTGGAAGGATTGTTTGTTTTCTTCCAGATATTCAACAATTTGGTCGTAGGAATACTTCTCATCTCTCATCATGCAAGCTTTAACCACTAACATACCCATAGCCATAGAACCGGTCAAGGAATCGATTACGGCGATGCGACTTTCCGGATATGAATCTAGTAATTCCAGACTTGCCAATCTAATATTATTAAACGTGCAGCTTAATGCGCTGGAAAGAGTTACACAAATGATATCATTTCCTTTTTCCAATTCTTCTTTTAATACTTGAATTGCGGCTGAAGGAGAGCTGGCACTGGTCTTGGCAACCTCGCCATTTGCTAATCTATTATAAAACTCCGTAATTTCCATTTTACGTTCGGAACCGTACTCTATTTGATCCTCAAACTGAAAATGAAGAGGAATTAATTTTATTCCATATTTTTCGATTACCTCTGCTGGGATATCGCAACTTCCATCGGTAATAATTGATATATTCTTCATGAAAACCTCCGTTAGTTATTAAACACTGTGTTGTATAAAATTTGTTATCATTGTATAATGTTGCCCCGGAAGCATCAATCATCAATTTTAATCAGAATGAAAGTTATTAAACAGAATGGGACGATTTGTTTAAGAATAGGAGTCAGAATGGATGGAAGATCGCAGAATAAGATATACCAAAAAAGTAATTAAAGACACATTTATTGAATTGTTAGAACAAAAGCCAATCAATAAAATTACCGTAACCGAGCTATGTGCAAAGTCTGAAATCAATCGGGCTACCTTTTATCGGTACTATGAGGATGTATATGATTTGATGGAGAAGCTAAAGAGTCAATATGTGGATGAACTGAAGGCAGCTATCTCCATTTCAAAGGACGACTACACGATCTCGGGATTTACAAGTGAAATTCTTGAGGTGATTCTAAGAAATAAGGAACTGAGCAGAATTCTCTTTACTTTGAAGAACGGAAAAGACTTTCTTGATGATGTGTTAGATATTGCCCATATGAAATGTATAGAAAAGTGGAATCGTTACGGGAAAAATGTACCGCAAACACAAGTGGGGTATCTATCAACGTTCATAACTGCTGGGACAATAGGTATCCTGAATGAATGGATTCAAAATGATTACAAGGAGTCTCCCTCAGAGATTGCCAATCTGATTGAAAATATAAGTCACTACGGTCTGGCGAAGATTATTTATGGGAAGTAAGTAAAGATACCTGAATCAAAAAAAGTAAAAGATATTCTACTGGCCCTAAATTTTTTCATAGAGCTTTTTTTCGTAATATAGGGTCTTTTCCTTATGCAATAAATAGGAGAAACCAGTATCTTGTTAACTTTACTGCGCATTTGTTTAAAACAATCAATTTCCTATGATGAATAAATTAGGCGGATAAAAGCAGTGGATAATTGTAAAGTTAGTAAATTAAGGAAAGTGAAGGGCAGGCTTAGAAATCAATAGCGAATCAACAAAGCCTTCCTTTCAATAGTGTATTTACTCTATTTCTAACTAGTTCTTAACCGAAAACTCTACTGGATAATGTTTTTATATATTTTATATTAAAAATGGTAAAGTAGAATATATCGAATAAAAGACTAGGTGGTAATAAAAAATGAAAGAAGTCATACAAAAGGTTTTAGAGTTCAGGGATGAGCGGAATTGGGGACAATATCATAATGAGAAAGATTTAGCGATTTCGATTTCATTGGAAGCGAATGAATTATTGGAGAATTTCCAGTGGAGAGATAGCGAAGAGGCAGCGGCTGATTCAATAGACAATATAAAAGAAGAAATGGCCGATGTATTTATCTATCTCTTGCAGTTAGCGGATAAATTGGATATCAATCTGGAAGAGGAAGCACTCAAGAAACTGAAGAAGAACGCCATAAAATACCCGGCTCCGGCAAAGAAATAGTCATATTATGAATCATATTCAGCTTACAATCATGTGTGATGTGGAGGTGCGGTATGAGTACAAGTACAGTAAAAATACAGACACTGCCTTTTAACAAGGCATCAATAAATCGCCTGAGCGGGTATTATATTGATTATCCTGTCGTGTATTTTCTGAACAATGAAACTACGGTCTATATAGGCGAAACAGTGGCAGTCAAAAATCGGATGAGGGACCATCTGAATAATAATGAACGAAAATCATTAAGTAAGATGTCCTTAATTATCCATAATAAATTTAATCGTTCTGCTACATATAATATAGAAACGAAGCTAATCAATTATTTCTTGGCGGATGAGCGTTATAAGCTGCAGAACAAGAGTCAAACTGCAAAGAATGTAATGCATAATTATTATGAAAAACAATACTATGACGAACAAATTTTTGATGAAATTTGGACTGAACTTTTAAAAAGAAAAATTGTCGATCATTCAGCACAAGCAATTGAAAATAAAGATATCTTTAAGTTATCCCCCTTTAAGGTATGCAAAGAACATATAAAGGATGAAAAACCGTTTGTTTTTCTTATTAAAGGGGAAGCGGGTGTCGGAAAGAGTGTTGTCTTAAGTTCGGTTTTTAATAAAATACAAGAGCTCGCCAAGGAAAAAGATAACGATTTATCCAAAACTGAAAACTATTTATTAGTTAATCATTCTGAGATGTTAAAGACCTATAGAAAAATAGCTGGAAATGTTAAAGTACTTTCTAAAAAGAATTTTGAAAAGCCGACAACATTTATCAACAAGCGAAAGAAATTGGGGAAAAAGGCTGATATCGTTCTAGTAGATGAAGCTCATTTATTGTTAACAAAACCTGATAGTTACAATAATTTCAATGAAGAAAATCAATTGGAAGAGATCATTAGACATAGCAAGGTAGCCATTATCGTCTATGATGACAAGCAAGTCTTGAAAATGAAAAGTTACTGGGACGAAGAAAAGCTATACTCAATCACAAAGAGCTGTAATACAGGGAATTATGTACTGACAAATCAATTTCGAATGCGTGCCTCCGATAATATGGTCAATTGGATTAATTATTTTGTGGAAAAGAAAATTACACCGATGCCGATTGAAGACGCATATGATTTTCGGATTTTCGAATCGGCAGCAGAAATGTATAAAGTAATCCAAGAGCAGAATAACAAATTTGGTTTGGCGAGAATTGTGTCCACCTTCGATTATATACATAAGAAAGATGGACAAACCTATTATGTGGAAGAGGATGGTTTTAAACTTCCATGGAATAATGATTATGGAAATCATACATGGGCAGAAGAAGCAAATACCATAAAGGAAGTAGGATCCATTTATACAATTCAGGGCTTTGACTTAAATTATGTTGGGGTTATTCTAGGTCCATCAATCGGCTATGATAAGGAAACAGATATGTTAAAAATCATTCCTGAAAACTATAAGGATACAGAGGCCTTTAGGGGAAGGAATGAGTATAAAAACAGTGAAGAAATTATGGAAAGAATTATTTTAAATTCACTTAACATACTGATGAAGAGGGGCATACATGGCCTGTACATATATGCACATGATCCGGAATTAAGGGACAGATTGTTAAAACTTCAAGAAAATAGATTTCCTAGGCAGGACACAAGAAGCTGATTTCATTATAAGAGGCAAAACCCTTAACCAATCTGAATAAGGGTATAAGGTGTTTTGTCTGCCTCTCTTTAAATAAAAGCTTCCATCTTCATTAAAAACGACAAATAGTTTATAATTATCTGTAAATAGTAGAAATTTTAGTCGAAGAATCATTATAATGGTATGAGATATGGTAAAAAATGAGATGAAAGGGTTTCTTAAGTAGAGCCTTTCTTTTTGCTTTGTTTAAACAGGAGAGCTTGCTCTTTTTTACAAATTAGGGGATGAGGATGGTTATAATGAGCAACATGCAGAAGAAAACAGACGTTATCTTAATTGGTGCCGGGATTATGAGCGCGACATTGGGGGCAATACTTAAAGAGTTAGCACCTGAATGGAACATCAAAGTATTTGAAAAACTTGCAAGTGCAGGGGAAGAAAGCTCAAATGAATGGAATAATGCAGGGACGGGTCATTCTGCACTGTGTGAGCTTAACTATACATCTGAAAAAGCTGATGGATCTTTAGATATTAGCAAGGCTATCAATATTAATGAGCAGTTTCAGCAATCGAAGCAGTTTTGGTCATATTTGGTTAACAGCAATTTGATTCAAAATCCACAGGATTTTATCATGCCAATTCCTCATATAAGTTTAGTGCAGGGAGAGGATAATATAACTTTTTTGAAAAAGCGTTTTAAAGCGCTTTCTAAAAATCCTTTGTTTGAAGGAATGGAATTTACAGAGAATCCAGAGAAACTAGAAGAATGGATTCCTCTTATAATGGAGGGACGCTCAACGGATGAACCGATTGCAGCCACAAAAATTGATTCAGGAACCGATGTTAACTTCGGTGCGTTAACACGTATGCTGTTTGAACATTTACATAGTAGCGGTGTAGAAGTCAATTATAGTCATAGTGTAGAAGATATTAAACGTACCACTGATGGTCTATGGCAGGTGAAGGTGCATGATTTAGAAGATGGTAAACTTGAGTACCATACGGCACATTTCGTCTTTATCGGTGGAGGAGGCGGAAGTCTCCCTTTACTTCAAAAAACAGGCATTCCGGAGTCCAAGCATATCGGAGGTTTCCCTGTAAGCGGACTGTTTATGGTTTGTAACAATCCGGAAATCGCTGAAAAGCATTATGCAAAAGTATACGGAAAGGCTAAGGTTGGTGCACCACCAATGTCTGTTCCTCATTTAGACACACGATATATCGATAATAAGAAAACGTTATTATTTGGGCCATTTGCCGGTTTTTCGCCCAAGTTCTTAAAAACTGGTTCCAACTTTGATTTATTTGGGTCCGTAAAACCGAATAATGTTATTACGATGCTGGCGGCGGGAGTTAAAGAAATGGCATTGACTAAATATTTGGTTCAGCAAGTCATGCTATCGAATGAGAAGCGTATGGAGGAATTACGTGAATTTATTCCAAACGCCAACAGCGAAGATTGGCATACAGTTGTGGCAGGCCAACGTGTGCAAGTAATCAAAGATACAGAAAAAGGAAAGGGAACACTTCAATTTGGTACAGAAGTGGTCAGTGCTGAAGATGGTTCGGTTGCTGCATTGCTCGGAGCCTCTCCTGGAGCCTCTACTGCTGTTCACGTTATGCTTAAAGTATTGGATAAATGTTTCCCTCAAAATATGAAGGAGTGGGAACCTAAAATAAAAGAAATGATTCCATCTTATGGTCTATCTTTAATGGAAAATCCTGATCTTTTCAAAGAAATTAATCAATCAACTACAGAAACACTGGGACTTTGTACAAAAGAAATGATCTGTAACTAAGCATAGCTTAATTATAAATAAGGGCAACTCACTATACTAAGCGGGTTGCCCTATCTTTATTTTATGAACAGTAGAAACAACCCTGCACTAGACTTACCAATGCAGGGTTGTTTTATTAGTACGTATTAAGTTCATTAATTGGAGTCTGAATAATGACTGGTTTCTTTTTAGGGTCTAACCATTTCAAAATCTTTTTCACGTTTGCTTCAGATGTTGCGGTGCAGCCTAAAGTATAGCTGTTGCCAATGTGGAAGAAGATTGCGCTTCCCTTATAAGGTGTTCGCTTCGTATTGTAGTTGATTACAAACCCATATGTGTAGGCTGATATATTCATATTTTCTGCACTTTTCCATTGACCCTTGGTTTTCTTTTTGGACTGCCAAGTGTTGTATAGTTTCGATTTCGGATCATCAACCCATACGTCATCCGCTGTGATTTTACGATAATTCAGCTTTGTTCCGGGATTTGCTTTTCGGCCAAAAGCTGTACCGATTGTATACTTCCCAATCGGAGACCTCTTGCCACTTTCTTTCATGTCCTTTTCCTTTGCAAATCCATACTTCCCAATATAACCTTTGGTTATTAATACAGGTACCCATTTTCCTTTAGAGTTCCTCTCGAATGTGCGGATTTCAGCTTTCGATGTATTATATCCACTTGAAGTAACGAGAATGAGTTGCTTGTTGCTTTCGACTGTCTTTAAGCCTTCAGCTAAATTTTTCGGAGCTGCGGGCTTTTTGGAAGTTAAATAGTTACTGGAAGCCCAACCGGTTTTGCTGCCAATGATTACTTTGCTCCAAGAGCCTTTCGTTTGAGTTACTTTAACTGAGCTGTTCTTTTTAACAGTTGTAACTACTTTGTACTTAGTTCCGGCTCCACTGCGAATATTTAATGTACTTGCTGTGACATACATCGTTTTAGAAGTTACTTCTGCAACAGGTTTTTTAGATGTTAAATATTTGCTGGAAACCCAGCCAGTCTTGCTTCCAACCGTTACTTTTTCCCATGAGCCTTTCGTTTGAGCTACTTTGACTGAGGTATTCTTTTTAACAGTTGTAACAACTTTGTATGTAGTTCCTGGACCACTTCGTACATTTAGTGTACTGGCCGTTACATATTTGGATGATGCAGCTTGAACGTTATTTTCCACGGGAAGACCTGAAAGAATCACGAACAGTGCGATTATGATTGCAATCCCCTTTTTGATCATGTATTCACTTCTCCTTAATAATTTATGTACTTCCTTATTCTATTTACTTCTAAATGTAGTCGTAAACGAGCTCTTCTTATTTTACTAGATTTAAATTTTTTAATCATGTGGTCCTGCCCAATTTCGTTCTATTGTTCTATGAATTTTACGAATATTTAATGAAATATTTTTAAAATTAATACATGGTTTACCAATATAGCAGATCTCAAGTAATAATTTTCAGCCAATGGATGAATGTTTATGCTAATTGCCATCGGGAAGAAGAAAAAAGAAGTGATAGAAGGGGAAAGGAGGAAATATAAAATGGAAAAAACAATTTTTATTACTGGAGCAGGGAGCGGACTCGGCAAAGGATCGGCTATTGGTCTGGCGAAAAAAGGTCATCATGTCATAGCGACGACTGAGACGACATCTCAGAAAACAGCGCTTATGCGGGAAACGAGAGACTTGGGAATAAATATGGAAGTTTTTAAGCTCGATATTACCAATCCTATTGATTTAAGAGAAATTGATAAATATGATTTTGATATTTTTGTGGCGAATGCCGCGATTAATGAAGGTGGACCGCTCGCTGAAATACCAATGGAACGGTTCCGCGCTATCTTTGAAGTGAACGTTTTTGCCACGCTTGAGACAGCTCAAATCGCTGCAAGAAAGCTGGTTAACAAAGGTATGGGCAAAATTGTTTTCTTAAGTTCAATGGCAGGCATTATGACAACTCCTTATGCAGGTCCATACGCAGCGACCAAGCATGCCATTGAAGCAATGGCTTTGACATTAAAGGATGAATTAAAAGAGTTTGGCATACAGGTGGCGACTATTAACCCGGGTTCATTTGATACGGGTTTCAACGATCGGGCTGTAGAAGAAAAATGGAAATGGTTTAATGAGGAAGAACACTTTACCCGTAAAGAAGATATGAAAGCAATGGAAGAGGGATTGAAAAATCAAATGGATCCAGAGGATATGATTGAAAAAATGATAGAAATTATCCCGGCAGAACACCATAAATTCCGTACAGTTTATCCAGAGCAAACAGAAAAACAGATGAAGGAAGCTGAACAGAAAAAGTGGGGGATGGAAGTTTAATTAATATACTTTCACTCTTTTTTCTCTTTAACTACTAATTGTCACATTGTGTCCAACTTTTGATCTAGTAGGTTAGGTGTTTTAGTTTTATTTAAATTTAAATATAAGTTAAAATATTCCTGAAGCAAGAATATCATTTTTTTCGGGTAAACTTACTTTCTTTTATGTCTAGGCAAAATTAGGCTATGTTAAAGTCCGTTATGTTGGCTAAGCAGGTTTTACTTGAAATGGATCTGAGGACATTGGGTATGTCTCGCTTTTATGCTGGATTAATACGAAGTGTCACAGACAAATCCAAGTATAAATTTTAAAATCCGTATGGATAAACAGAGCCTATACTTTAATGAGGAGGTAGTTCAAAATGAAATTAGAGGGAAAAGTAGCGGTTGTAACAGGTGCAGCATCCGGAATGGGGAAAGCGATTGCAGAGCTTTATGCAAAAGAAGGAGCTAAAGTCCTTGTAACAGATCTTAACCTTGAGGGTGCCGAAAATGTAGTCGAAGGGATTACAAACAATGGTGGTACAGCGAAAGCATTGCAAGTGAACGTTGCAAAGCTTGAAGATATCGAGGGAATGATTGATACAGCTGTTAGTGAATTTGGTACATTAGATATACTTGTTAACAATGCAGGCATTATGGATGGTTTCGAACCTGTTGCGGATATACAAGATGAAAGATGGGATTTAATTTTTGATGTAAATACAAAAGGTGTTATGCGTTCCATGCGTAAGGTCGTTCCATTATTCCAGGAAAAAGGCCAAGGCATAATTATAAATATTGCTTCTACTGGTGGATTAAACGGTGCTCATGCAGGTGCAGCCTATGGTGCTTCCAAGCATGCGGTGGTTGGTCTTACTAAGAACACAGCCTTTATGTATGCAAAAGAAGGCATTCGCTGTAATGCAATCGCACCAGGTGCGGTTGAGACCAATATTTCTGCATCGATGGGAAAAGTTAATGAATTTGGAATGGGACGTTCTAGATTAGCACAAGCTGCGATTCCTAAAGTGGGACAGCCGGAAGAAATTGCAGCAGCTGCCTTATTCCTTGCTTCTGAGGATTCCAGCTTTGTAAATGGTACAGTTTTAGTAGTTGATGGTGGTTGGACTTCAGCATTCTAATAAATATTAAATAATTGATTACAATTAGGCAGCTTGTTTCTCTGATTTAGAGGGACAAGCTGCTTTTCTTTTGAATAAGAAAATATATATTTAAATAACAAAATTTCACATAATCACTTTAAATAAAATATATTCAGTTAATAAATATTATTTTAATATAATTAATTGACAGGTGACAGGTTGTCACTTATAGTAGTCTTACTTGATAAACTGTCATGAAACTGACCAGACTAATTACATCAAGAGACTAATAAGTAAAGGGTGTCATCAAACGTATATGAAAGTACTTGAGTTGCATCATGTGAACAAACAATACCCGATTGCAGATGGTCAATACTTCCCTGCTCTTAAAGATGTTAATGTTTCCTTTGAGAAGGGAGAATTGGTCTCCATCATTGGTGAATCAGGAAGTGGTAAATCCACTCTAATGAATCTGATTGGCGGGTTGGATTCTGATTTTACCGGTTCCGTTCAGTTTGAAGGGAAGAATATTGGTGAGTTTAATGAAAAAGAAATGGATGAATATCGAAAAAATAAAATAGGCTTTATTTTTCAAAGCTTTAATCTGATTCCGCATTTGTCTGTCCTCGATAATGTCACGATTGCGATGACTTTATCGAATGTAGGGAAAGAGGAACGCATTAAAAGAGCGGAGGAGATTCTAACTCAGGTTGGTTTGAAAAATCATATTTATAAAAAGCCAAATCAATTATCCGGCGGTCAAAAGCAAAGGGTTGCGATTGCGCGTGCATTAATTAATGATCCTGAAATCATCATTGCCGATGAACCAACCGGAGCACTTGATTCTGAAACAACGGAACAAGTATTGGCGATCATAAAAGATATTGCTAAGCAAGGTAAGCTGGTTATTATGGTTACTCACTCTGAGCGAGTAGCGAACCATTCCTCAAGGGTAATCCAAATTGCAGATGGGAAAATTATCCGTGATGACAGAGGAGAACCTCTAGAACAAATGGAACCTCAATCCAATCAAGTGGAAAAGAAGGTTGGTGAAAACCTTAGCTTTGTGGCGGCCGTGAAACTTGCATTTCTGAATATGAAAGAGAAGCTTGGTAGAAATGTTTGGGTTTCATTAGGAGCAAGCATAGGAATCATGAGTGTCATCTTTTTCCTTTCATTAGGAAATGGTGTGAAGACCTATATGAATGACTCTATGAACAGTATGGTGAATCCGCTTGTCGTAGAAGTTAATATGCCTTCTGAGGAAGAGGAACTTCCGCCATCAGTGGATGAAAATCAGGCAATGATGCTATCGATGATGGGAGAACAGACACCATTTGAGGAAAAGGATATCGAGAAATTATCCGAAATCGAGCATGTTTCTTCAGTGGAAAAGGGATTTAATCTCATCTCATTTGGCTCCAATGCGGTTAAATATGGAGACAAAAAGGTTGATTTGATGATGATTACAACCATTTCATCTAACATAACAGATACGAGTATTAAGGAAGGCACTTTACCTGGAAAACAAGAAATTCTCCTTGCGGAGGGTACCGCTGAAAAATTAGGCGGAGATATGATCGGTAAAGATGTTAACGTAACGCTAATGCTTAATGAACAGTTATATGAAAAAACCTATACGGTTAGTGGAATTATTTCATTAGGCAGTCAATTTGCAGCGATGGATTTAATCTATGCCAATTATGAGGATCTGGTACAGCTTGCAGAGGATAACGGTCAGACATTGGATCCTACAAGTATCTATTTAGTTGCAGATAATGAAGAGTTTACGGAAGATATAAAAGCAAAAATCAAGGATATGGGCTACAATGGTTCATCGCAAGAAACAATGACAGCTATGATGAACGAAATGCTGGATGTTTTGACATATGTATTAACCGGGATTTCAGGCATTTCACTTTTTGTTTCAGCAATCATGATTTTGGTTGTTCTCCATATTAGTGTTGTTGAGCGTACGAAGGAAATCGGGGTCCTAAAAGCGATTGGTGCAAGACGCATGGATATTAGAAGAATTTTTGTATCTGAAGCATTCCTGATTGGATTATCGAGTGGAATTATCGGTGTTCTGGCAGCCTCTTTATTAACCTTTGTAGCTAATAGCCTTTCAACTAAATTAATTGATTTTGAAATTGTACAAATAACCCCAGCATATCTTGTTTTCGGTGTTGCTGCTAGCATCATTATTAGCATGCTTTCTGGACTTATGCCCGCCAATAAAGCGGCTAAATTGGATCCAGTTGACTCTTTACGCAGAGAGTAGGAAAGTATATGCCGAGTCAAACATTTGTGAATTTACCAGCGGAAAAGAGAATCAGGATTATTCAGGCTGCTAAGGAGGAATTTAGCCAATATTCCTTCTATGATGCATCAATTAATCGAATTATTAAAGAAGCGCAAATTCCTCGGGGAAGCTTCTATCGTTACTTTGAAAATAAAGAAGATCTGTTTCTGTATTTATTAAATGAATATAAAAGTGACCTCTTGGATCAGATTAACAGCAAGATTAACGCCGGGGTAAACCTCTTTTCAATTCACTTTCTGCTATTTGATTATATAACTAAGAAAGCGATGGATCCTGCTCATTCCAAGTTTTTGGTCAATGTATTTACGCGGACGGATAGTAAGCTAGCTGAACATTTAATGAGCTTTACGGATGTACGTGAAATGGAAGAGAAACAAGAGAAGTTTCTGAATCTAGTTACTGACACTCATTTACTAAAGGTTGAAATAAAAGAGGAATTGTTTCAAGTTATTGAGATATTGAGAACTATCACATTCAATCAAATTATCCTGGCGTTAAATGATCTTTCGACTGTAAGCCAAAAAAGAAAAGACATGGAGCGTCAATTTCATTTTATTAAATATGGTGTACTGAAATAAACAAAGTAAAAGCCTTGAACGTGTGTTCTAAACAGGTTCAAGGCTTTTTATTATAGTCAGGTAGCTTCCACTCGATCTGCAAATATATGAATATTATCTTTAAGAATAGAAGGCTGTTGGTCTGCCGGGTACGATTTTAATGCTATTTTGGCAATGAATTTCTCGAAAATTCCCAATGCGTGAGAACGAATTTCTCCACCGAAGCAGTCAATTGCTGTTGCTTGCTCAAGTAACTCATCTGGAAAGTTGGTTTGAAAGTATTTTTCAGCATTTCCGACATCAGCGCAGCAAATAAATAGACCGACCTCTTTCTGTTTAAAATCTTTAAGATGGTTTTTTACGAATTTTTTAACCGACGAATGAAGTTTCCCATAACGGATGGGACCGCCAATCAAAACAGTATCATAGGCATCCAGCGAAGGATCAGTGTGCGTAAGATCAACTAATTTTGCATGCCCATTAAAGTCTTGTTCAAGGATATGTACGCATGTTTCTGTAGTTCCGCTTTTTGAAGCATAAGCAATCAATATGTTCATGACTAATATGGCTCCCTTCTAAGATGACGTGTCTATATAAAGCATATACCCTTTTTGTCATCCTACCAAGGGGAAATATCAGAAACTTCTAATATTATCTGACATTAGGTTTTAGAGATAGAGGGCAATCTGTAGAAATAATCTTTGGCCGCAAGTAGTTGATTGGTCCGCCAGCTACTTATCCATGGAAAAGGTTAATAGGACAAGAGAGAGGTGTATAAAGCCAATAAAAAATCCTGTCCGCTGGTTTAGCGGACAGGATTTAACATTTATTAATAGGCTATGCTGAATAAACCTTTAATGTGTGAAAGATAACGGATATTACTTGCTTCTTTCATCATTGTAGCCGGTAAGCCTTTTAATGGTGTTGAGTTCCCGCCAATAATGGCTACGCCATCTTTACGTCCAAGACTTGCTAATGTTCCTGAGTTTACTGGAGCAAATACTTCAGGAAGAGTACCCTTAATGGATGCCGCAATATTATAACCAATCAATTCACCCATTTGCCAAGCCATTTGTGCAGTTGGCGGGTATGGTCTCGCACCAGGAGCAGGGAAGACAACTGCACTGTCACCAGCAATATAAACATCAGGATGTGAAGTAGATTGTAGATATTCATTAACAGTAGCACGGTTACGATCTACTGCTAAACCAGATTCGCCGATAACAGGAAGGCCTTGTACACCGCCAGTCCATACAAATGTGTTGGCGATAATTTGTTGGCCATCTTTTAATTCAATCACATTTCCGTTTACACCTGTGACAGGAAGTCCAGTCAAGAATTGAACTCCACGATTCTCTAAGCTTGTCATTGAACGTTCAATTAAATGATCAGGAAGCATAGGTAAAATTTTTGGACCTGCTTCAACTAAGATAAATTTAAGCTCAGAAGGATCAACCATATATTTTTTAGCTACTTTAGGGGTTGTATCTGCAATTTCTCCAACTAATTCAACACCGGTTAGTCCGCCGCCACCGATTACAATGGTTGCATCGGCTGGATTTTTAGTTTGTGCATATTCTTTAATTCGATCTTCGATATGCTTGTTAATTTTATTAGCATCCTCTGCTGATTTTAAGACCATACTATTTTCTTCAAGTCCAGGAATGCCAAAATAAGCAGTTTGGCTGCCTAATCCAACGACTAATTTATCATAGGTTAAGATTTTTCCGCTTGAAAGGGTTACCTTTCTTTCATCTGCTGATATAGATTCAACTTTAGAGATGATTAGATTAATATCTTTTCCTTTAAACAAACGATCTAATGGCATAGCAATTCTGCCTTCGCTAATATTGCCTGCTGCCAAACGATGCAGTTCAGTAATGATTTGATGTGTCGGATATTGGTTAACAACTGTAATAGTAGCTTCTTCAGATGTTAAATGCTGACGTGCTGATAATGCTGAAAGAAGACCGCCATACCCTGCTCCTAAAATAACAATTTCTTGTGCCATGATATGTTCCACCCTTGTTTGTAATATTTTTAATCTAGTATTTTATTAAAATCATTTAATAAGTGCTTTTTGTATAAATGAATAAGCTTTTATTTAGAACGTTCGTTGCTTACTTGAAGATAAGCGCTGGCAAAACGAAGAACCTTTTGGATTTGAGGATCTTTTAGCATTTTCATCAAACCGAATACACTGATCACTTCTTTGCTTTGTTCAGCTCTTTCCTTTGCTTCCATAGCATTGACAGCTATATGTTTGGCTGTTTTCGTAACAGGCTCTGCAAATTCCTTCGCTGTACTGGCAAAATCGTTTACTAATACTTTATCAGTAGCGACGGATTGAGCGAATTCATATGATTTGTTCAGTGCTATTACAACTTCAGTTAATTGTGGTAATTGATTTAATAGTGTAACTAATGATTCCTGAACCTCTGGTTTTGATAATTGTTTTAACAATTCTTCTTGTGAAGCAACCGGAGAGGATTGTGTCTCTGATTGCTGTTTCATTGTGTCTGACATAGCAAATACCCCATTTCTGTTTGTTATAGCGAAAAATTAAATTAGTTATATTTATATAACCATAAATCCTCTACTTTAAGCATACTCCTTGTGTATAAATTCACAAAACTTTTTGCTCGAAAAAAGCGCTTTCATAACAAAAAGAATACTATTTACACTATATTGATAGTGAAATATTTCATTCATCAATAGTTACCGTTGTAATTTTGATTTATAAATAATGAAAACAGGAGGATTTTTGAGGATGATAAATATGTGTAAATCTAAAATAGTTAATGGGGAGAGAGTGTGTTTAGGGCATTTTATAATAGTGAAATAATGAAGGAATAAAAAAATAGACCCTCCGAGGAGAGTCTACTTCCTGATTATTCTTGTTCACCAATAATCGTTTCGGCAATGTTTTTGGCATGATCGCCGATACGTTCAAGATTACTTAAAATATCAACGTAAACGAGGCTTGCTTGTGCAGAGCAGGATCCATTATTTAAGCGGATGACATGCTGCTTTCTTAATTGGCGCTCCATCTTATCGATTTTACGTTCCAATTCAAGCACCTTATATGCACTTTCCTTATCTTGATTCTCTATTGCCGCCATCGCTTCTTTGACCGCTTCTATAGTTAGTGTGAACATTTGAGACATGCCTTCTGTGGCCTCATCTGTAAATGTTGCTTTATTTGTATTTTTATACTCTGCAAATTCCAGAATATTTTCGAAATGATCGCCAATGCGTTCGATATCTGTAATGGTATGCATTAGAATATTATGTTCGTCAGATTCATTAGCAGACAGTGAACTTGTGGAGACTTTAACAAGATAATCTGTTATTTTGTGATCTAAATTATTAAGAGCCTCTTCAATTTGATTACCTGTATTCAATGAAGCAGTTTCATTAGTTAACAGGTAGTTATACGTTTCTTCCAATCCTTTAATAGCAAACTCGCCCATTCGCAAAGTTTCCTTTTTCGCCTGTCCAAGTGCAATAGAAGGAGATTGGTCGATGATTCGTTCATCCAGATGCTCTGGTTTATACTCAATAACAGTATCTTTTCCTGGAATGAGTTTAGTAACAATCCACGCATATACACCAATGAATGGAATCATGATCAGTGTGTTTGTAATGTTGAATGTTCCATGTGCAAAGGCAATGGTCATTTCCGGATTTAGTCCAAGTGTTTGTTGGAACCAGCCAATAAGGGACGTAAATGGAACGAGCAAAATCATAAAAATGATTGTACCGAACACATTGAAAAGTATGTGTACACAAGCAGCACGTCTAGCGGCAACTGATGCACCAATCGATGCAAGAAGGGCAGTGATAGTTGTTCCGATGTTATCTCCGAATAGTACCGGTAAGGCACCTTGCAGGTCAATAAGCCCTTCACCAAATAATCCCTGAAGGATTCCGATTGTAGCACTGGAGCTTTGTACTAATAATGTAAAGACTGTTCCTACTACAACACCGAGTATGGAATAATCACTTAAGCTGACAGTTAGATCATGAAACCATTCGAAGGTACGTAGAGGCTTCATTCCACTGCTCATAAGCTCTAGGCCATAGAATAATAATCCGAATCCAAATAGGATTTGACCGAAGTTGTGCAGCTTTTGGTTTTTAAAGAAGAATAATAAAAATGCACCGACAAAGATAATTGGTAATGCATATTCGCCAACATCAATACCGATAATGAAGGCAGTAATGGTTGTACCGATATTTGCCCCCATGATGACACCAATAGCCTGGCGGAGTGTCATAAATCCGGCACTTACCAATCCAACCGTGATAACTGTTGTACCTGAACTACTTTGAATTAAAACTGTAACTAGAATACCAACCAGAATCCCCATAATAGGGTTGGTTGTATATTTATCCAATAGATCTCTTAGTCGATCACCTGCGGATTTTTGGAGTCCATCCCCCATGTATTTGATACCGAATAGGAAGATACCCAATCCGCCGAGAAATTGAAAAAGCATTTCTTGAATACTTACATCCACTGTTTACACCTCAACATTATTTTAGAAAAATATTTTCGATTATCATTATTATTGACAAGAAGTTGAAAGTAAATACTAAACAGTCATATTTAACTATAACTTTACGGTTCCTTTACGTTCGTGTAATTTATCAATAAATTAAAAAAATATATTATTTTAAAATATAGGTTTTTGAAGAAAAACAGTGTATGGTTACATTGAATTCTGGATAGAATTAATGATTTCTATAATAGATAACAGTACCAGATATGAAAGATATGTATACTCTAAATCCTCAACTGAATGAAGAACAGTAGAAAATATGATAGACTTAATAAACAATATTTTCGGGAGAAGAGGGGGATGATTGGTGTACCTTTCCGTGAAAGAAACAGCAGAATACTTATCATTGCCGGAATCCTATCTTGAAACTCTTATCAAGCAAAAGAAAATCCGGGCTATATTTGACGGGGAGCAGTATTTGATTAACAATGATCAATTCTCCAATTATCAAGAGCAGCTGCAGGAATATAAAAAGCTTTTCCAGGAATGGTTAACTGAACTGATTCCTGAAGATTGGGATGCAAAAGATGAGGATTAATAAAACAGGGGGGGCAAATTTTGCCTTCTTTTTTTTGCTTAAATCCTTATCCCATCTTCATTGCCAATTAAACAGTTAGTAACAACCAATCTTTGCATCTAATTGTAATGTCTGCACTCATTTTTTGATATGATTTATGTAGCGTTCGTAATTATAAAAAATTCTTATTATAGGTAAGCATGCTCCTTTATTGGGGTACTAGTAAGAATATAATGGCACTTTTGAAATTATGATTTTTATTTTGGTAGGCGAGGGAGAGGTTACTTATGAATCTAGCAACAATTGGTACTAGTAGCATTACAGAACAATTTATAGATGCAGTTTTAGAAAGCGATGGTCTTTATCTAAAGGCGATTTATTCAAGAAATTTGGATAAGGCGTCTCGTTTTGCGAATAAGCATGAGGTCGATCTTGTTTTTAATCAGCTGGAGGAACTAGCTAAATGTAAGGAAATCGATATTGTCTATATCGCTTCTCCGAACTCATGTCATTTTGAACAAGCGGTTTTAATGTTAGAAAACGGGAAACATGTCATATGTGAAAAACCGTTATTCTCTAATGTGGCAGAGCTGGATCAGGCATATCAAATCGCTAAAAGGAATAACGTCTATCTTTTTGAAGCCATCAGAACCCTTCATACACCCAACTTCAAGTTACTGCAGGATAATATTAGACGAGTGGGGAGAATTCGTAATATAAACTTACAATATATGAAATACTCTTCCAGATATGATCAACTACTGGAGGGGGAGATTCCTAATATTTTCTCAGCTGATTATTCAGGTGGTGCTTTGGTGGACCTAGGTGTTTATCCTCTTGCCATGGCCTTCGCCCTTTTCGGAAAACCTATCTCGACCAGCTATACTCCAGTTATGCTTGATAGTGGCGTTGATGGAGGAGGAACACTAATCCTCAAGTATTCTGATTTTGTATGTACAATTGTTTGCTCGAAAATAGTTAATTCCTATGGGTCAAATGAAATTCATGGGGAGACGGGGAATATTATCTTTCCTGGATCAGGAACCATTCAAAAGCTTGAGTATATTGATAGAGAAACAAAAGTGTGCGAACCCTTTTCAATTCCTCAAAAAGAGAATGATATGGTGTATGAAATTGATACCTTTATCGATATTATCAACCATGATAAACAGCCAGATTATCAAAAGCTAATTGAGATTAGTAGAGGGGTACTGGAAATTACAGAGTACTCCCGAAAAGAAAGTGGAATTGTATTTAGTACAGAAAGAGAATCTGAATAATTTTTTAATAGAAGGCTGCCGGCAGGGCGGTCTTCTATTTTTTATAAGCAGAGATGTTTATTAATTCAAAAAAAATACACAATTTATAGGTTTGTTTTAATTAAGGGGTGGAAAGGTAATAGTGGGAAAAACTTTGCTTTATTCTATTAATCATAAGTTCAAGGAGGAGAAGTGAGCATGATTAGGGACATTATAAACAAAACGTTTTCTATGGGAATTGGAGCAGCTGTAACAAGCAAGGAACAAATTGAAAAATTAGTGGATGAATTGGTGAAAAAGGGTGAAGTAACTCAGGCAGAATCTAAATCAATGGTGGAAGATCTAGTGAAAAAGGGTAATGAAGCCCGGACAGAATTTGAACAACAAATTAATTTAAAGGTTAAGCAACGTCTGGCAGAAATGGATCTTGCCACAAAAGAAGACATTGCACGATTGGAAAATCGAATTGCTTTGTTAGAGGAGAAAAATCAATAACAACACAAGTTTATGAATGAGCAGGTTAGGGGGGAAGCAGATGCTTGAAAAGAGAATACGTCACTTTAATCGGTACCAGGATATCATCCGTGCAATGATTCATAATGGATTTGGATCCATTGCCAAAGAACTGGGATTATCCGATATGCTACCGTTTGGAGGGCAGTGGACGTTTGAAGGCAAGGAGGTTAAAAATCGGCCGGCTGCCGAGCGGATTCGTGCCATTCTTGAGGAATTGGGCCCGACTTTTGTAAAGCTTGGGCAGATGCTGAGTACAAGACCTGATATCGTTCCTCCTTCCGTTATTTTGGAATTGGAAAAGCTGCAGAATCATGTGCCTGCCTTCTCCCCTGAAGAAGTCAAAAAGATTATCGAATCGAATCTGGAAGCAACAATTGATGAACTGTTTTCCGACTTTACAGAAGAAGCATTGGCTGCGGCTTCTATTGGTCAAGTACATAAGGCTGTTCTTCATACAGGGGAAGAGGTCGCTGTAAAGGTGCAACGCCCTAATATCCAGGGTAATATTGAGACAGATCTAGAAATCTTGCATAATATTGCTAGATTGGCAGAAAAGCGATTCAGCTGGGCTAGAGATTATGGCATAAGTGATATAGTGGATGAATTTTCTCAATCCTTACATCAGGAACTGGATTATGGAATTGAGGGAAGAAATTCCGAAAAAATAGCTAATCAATTTATCGATAATGACATAATTAAGATACCATCTATTTATTGGGACTACTCTACTAAGCGAGTATTAACGATGGAATATGTAGAAGGTATTAAAATAAATGAAATCGAAATGCTAGATGAACTTGGGTTTGACAGGCAACTAATCAGTGAGCGCTTTACGGATGCGATGATGAATCAAATCTTAATCAACGGTCTGTTTCATGCAGATCCACATCCAGGCAATGTCCTGATTCAACCTGGAAATCGAATTGTTTTGATTGATTTCGGTAATATTGGACACCTGGATACACGGATAAAGTATGCATTTGCAACATTGATTATTGCCTTAAAACGAGGTAATACGGATAGTGTCATGCGTGCAATCCTGAAGCTGGGCTTCACACCTGATGATATCAATTATGATAAACTGCGATCTGATGTAGAAGAAATTATCGATAAGTATTATGGTCATCCTTTAAATACTTTAAATATGAGTGAAGCAGTGAATGACTTCTTTACATTAACCTACTTACATCATATCCGTATCCCATCTGATTTGACTATGCTGGGTAAAACCTTCCTTGCAGTGGAAGGTGTTGTAGAAACATTGAATCCGGAATTCAATATTATTGATGTAATTGAGCCGTTTGGGGAGAAGTTGATTAAAGAAAGACTGAAGCCTAAAAACCTGGCGGACTCCTTGTGGAACAAAGTAGTGGAATACTCGGATATCCTGGACGAAATGCCTCGCAATATAAATGAATTGATGAATAAGCTGAAAGAAGGTAAATTTCGTGTACAAATAGAAGTGCCGCAACTAGATGTGTTCCTTGGTAAAATGGATAAGGTCGGGAACCAGCTTTCCTATGCGATTATTCTCTTGTCCTTTAGTATTATTATGGCAGGCTTGATTATAGGATCATCATCTAGAGGGAGCGGTTCTATATTATGGCAAGTGCCTATTATTGAAATTGGATCGATTATCGCCACCTTAATGGTACTGTATTTACTTTATTCAATTTTTAAATCGGGCAAATTTTGAGAGGAAGTTTTTAAGTGGGAAACGTAAAGACGAATGCACTGCGCCTTTTAGATCAAAAAGAAATTGAGTATGAAATATTTCAATACGAAAATCGCGATGGGAAAATTGATGGTATTTCCGTTGCAGAGAAGATAGGCCAGGATTATCGTCTTGTCTATAAGACTCTCGTTACCATTTCAGGGACTGGCTCTGTTTATGTATTTGTGATTCCTGTAGATTCAGAGCTAGATTTGAAAAAAGCAGCTAAAGTTTCTGGTGAAAAGAAAGTTGAAATGCTGCCTATGAAAGACATACAAAAATATACGGGGTATATCCGCGGTGGCTGTTCACCGGTTGGGATGAAAAAGCAGTATAAAACATACATAGATGTATCAGCTGAAATTCAGGAAAAAATTATAGTCAGTGCAGGAAAAATAGGAGTGCAAATGAAAGTAAAGGTTGCTGATTTACTTACATCAGTAGTAGATGGCGATTTTGCTGACGTTATACATGGGTGAAAGGTCTGATTAGGGCCTTTTTTTCTTGTAATTTAGGGAGATTAGTAAACAGATACACCGGATTTAATAAGTATTGGGTCCTTATTTTTCTCTGTATGAAGTGATGAGTTCTATTTAATGTTGGGTCAGTAGTTTGTATGTAATGAAAGTCGGGTTTTGAAATATCTGGATAAGACTGTTTACAATTTTTGGGTGAATGCCATATGATAAAGTGGGGATTGAAATTTTTTACATTTGAAATAGGGGGAGCTATATGAATAAGAAATATACCCACTTTGAAACTGCAGCTATCCATGCCGGATATGAATCAAACGAACATCAAGGAAGCCTTTCTATGCCAATCTATCAAACTTCCACCTTTACATTTGAATCTGCTGAACAGGGGGAACAGCGATTTGCCGGTACAGATAATGGATTTATCTATTCGAGATTAGGCAATCCAACCGTACGCTCATTAGAAGAGAAGATAGCAGTATTGGAAGGAGCTGAGGAAGGAATTGCATTTGGGTCTGGTATGGCTGCTGTATCAGCTGTTTTAATGGAACTTACCAAGGCAAATGACCATATTCTATGCTCACTCGGTATTTATGGTTGTACATTCGATTTATTAGTCATGATGAAAGAGAAGTATAACATCCATCATGACTTTAGTCCGATGGAAACAGAGGAACAAATACAGGAGTTAATTAAACCTGAAACAACGTGTATATTTGTTGAAACGCCAATAAACCCAACTATGAGAGTCATTGACTTGGAAATGGTGGCACGGGTGGCTAAAAGAAATGGGATCCCCGTCATTGTGGACAATACATTTCCTTCGCCATACTTGCAACAGCCCCTTCAGCTGGGATGTGACATAGTTGTACACAGTGCAACAAAATATATTTGCGGACATGGGGATGTTGTAGCGGGCTTGGCTGCGGGTTCCCGTGAATTCATATCACGAGTTAGAAAAACAATGTTAAAGGACGTCGGGGGAATTATGGCGCCTTTTGATGCATGGCTATTGTTAAGGGGAATCAAAACCTTGCCAATTCGGATGGACCGTCATAGCGAAAATGCTCAAAAAATTTATGAGAAGCTTAAAGAACATCCAAAAGTTGAGCGGATTTATTATCCTGGAGATAAGCAAAACGTTGGATATGAGGCAGCTATGAAACAAATGCGTCAGCCAGGAGGGATTATCGCTTTCGAAATAAAAGGCAGTAAAGAGGATGCACAAGCCTTCCTTAACAGGATGAAGCTTATTAAAATTGCAGTCAGCTTAGGTGATGTTGAAACATTGATTTGTCACCCGGCTTCAATGACTCATGCTATTATTCCGGAATCTGAACGATTGGAAATGGGTGTTACAGACCAATTGCTGCGTGTATCCGTTGGATTGGAAAACTGGCAAGATCTATGGGGGGATATAAAACAAGCGCTGGGAAATGATTAGGTATAACTATAAAGGGGCTGAATCTTTATTATAGAGATTCAGCCTTTAACGTATGGAGAATAGCTCTTGTTAGGATTTCGATGCCTTCTATTATACAGGAACGATCAAATGTCATATTTGGGTGATGAAGTCCGGGAGTTAAATCAGCACCAAGTGCCAGCATGGTTGCTTTTATGGAAGGGCGAAGTTTCGTATAAAAGTGAAAATCGTCACTTCCGGGAGTTAACACTGTAGGGCTTAATGCTTTATGCCCCATTGTATCCAAAATAGCTTTTTCCATAAACTGAGCCGCCTTGGCGGAGATGATGGAAGCCGGTGTATCTGGATATGGTTCTAGTTGGATATGAATGCGGAAGATTGATTCTAATTGAGCAAAGGTTTGCTTTATTTGCTCTTTAATGATGTTCAGGTCTTCATTTGATTGAGCCCTGGCATCAATTCCAAACAAAGCAGTACCTGGTATAACATTTAAATTTTCATTACCTGTTTCGAATCTGGTGATTTTGATGGAATGTGGTTTCATCGGCGACAGTTTAATTTGTTGAAGCAGCTGATGCATCATAATTAGGACATCTATTGAACTTGTCCCTAAGTGAGGCCGCGCTCCATGTGCATCTTCTCCAATGATTTTTCCTGAAAGATGGTAGGTTGCCCCATGATTGATCGCAGGAGCTGCCATGCCAAGAGGCAGCTCTTCTATTGGACGAAGATGGAGACCGTATAAATAATCAACGTCATCTACAATTCCAAGATTCGTTACAGCCTTGGCACCTTCACCCGTTTCTTCTGCCGGCTGAAAGATAAATCGAACTGTTCCTTTTTCTTTTTCAGTCTCAGTCAATTCTTTGAGCATCAAGGCTACACCCAAAACGATTGACATGTGCGCATCATGTCCGCATGAATGATTAGCTCTAAAGGTTCCATCACATTCCTGCCAAAGGGCATCCATATCCGCTCGTAAAGCAATGACTGGCTTGCCGGAGCCTATTTCAGCAGCTAAACCGGGAAATGAGGGGAAAGCGTTACACTTAACCCCTTCTTCGATTAATCGCTTTTCAATAAAGGCTGCAGTTTCATGCTCTTTCCAGCTTATCTCAGGATGTGAGTGTAAATATTCAAAAATGGAATGTATATAGGGTTCAAGTTGCCTAAGTTTTGTCTTCAAAGTATATGGATCCTTTCATTAGTTGTCCGGCAATACTGTTTAGTAACCTGTTATGATAGTGTACGCATCTTTTGTTGAAAGTTTCCTTCGGATGAAATTGTATATTATTTCAACTATTATAAATACTTAGGTACAATGGATTTAAGGCTGTATGAAGGGGAGAAATAAATGAATACATTAGATGAAATTCTTGCTTATAATCGTGAATTTGTAAACAAGGAAGAATACTTGCCATATGAGACCACTAAATTTCCCGATAAAAAAATGGTTATAGTAAGCTGTATGGACACCAGGCTGGTTGAGTTGTTACCAAAGGCCATGAATATTGCTAACGGAGATGTCAAAATTATAAAGACTGCCGGGGCAATCGTAAATCATCCATTTGGCGGTGTGATGCGTTCCATCATTGTGGCAATTCATGCATTGGGAGCAAGAGAAGTATTTATTGTAGGCCATGAGGATTGCGGTATGGCTGCCATGGATCCAAATCAATTGATTGGACAAATGACTGATAATGGAGTACCTAATGAGACCTTTTCTACTTTGGAGCATGTAGGAATAGATGTGAAGCAGTGGGTTAAGGGCTTCTCTAATGTCCATGAAAGCGTAACGGAAAGTGTTAATCTGGTTAAGAATCATCCGTTAATGCCTGCATATATACCAGTAACGGGAATGGTTATTCATCCATCGACCGGGGAATTATCTGTTGTCGTCAATGGATATGAAAAAGTGAAATCGGAATAAGTTTATTAATGAATGACGTGGGGACACGTCATTTTTTGATTAAAGGGACTGCGACATATTAAAGAATAGTTAGTATTAGACATTTGTTGAAGTCCTTTAACGATAGGGACTAAATACGACGAGTTACATTAATATGTAATTTAAAAACTCGTCAATCATGAATCCGCATCGAATAGGTGCTGCGTAAACATGAATAGCGGGTTTTTTATTTAAATCTGCACTAATCCATCCAGTTTTTCAACTAGATTATCAAGTTCATTAAAGCTATGAGAAATACCGGTTATTAGCTGGTTTTGCTCTTTGATATTAGCGAGAATCTCCTGTGAGGATGCAGAACTTTCCTGTGTAAAGCTGGATATTCGGATAATCTCTGTTGCAATCCTTTGAGATTTGGCTGTAAGCGGATTGAGTATGTTTTGAACTTTATTGGCCTACTTAGAACCCCCCTTGTATAAGAAATATAGAGGGTCTTGGATGACTTTTTGAGGAATATTTTTGAATTTAATTACGGTGTTTACAGAGGGATATTAGCTAGGGGATTTTTGGAAAGGCGAAATAAATAAGAGCCAGATAAACTGGCTCCATGCTTACTGTTTTTCGGGCTCGTATTTCTTTTCGCTGGAAGAAGTGCTCTTCGTAGCAGTCTTATCTTTTTCTTCAAGATTTTCTTCTCGTAAATCTTCGATAGGAATGGTGTCTACATGCTGTTCATCTTCAAATCTATCGAGCATATGCTCTTTGTCAGTCATTGAGTTTTCAGGATTGTCCATTTTTTTCTTCGATAATGGTTTTTCCTTTGTCATGTGTATTCACTCCCATTGTTCGTTTCTTATTCTATACCCCTATAGAATAAGAATACACATTATTTGGAAGTGAAGGACTCTTTGTGAGTTGAGTAATGGGCTAGCCATTTTCGATTAACTTCAAAACCCATTCCGGCTTGTTCAGGAACTTGAATGACACCGTTCTCGACAATCACGCTAGGGGACGTGATATCTTGCTCCCAATAATGGCTGGAGCTCGAAATGTCACCAGGCAGATTAACCTGTGGCATGGAAGCCAGTGCAATCGTATGGGCTCGGCTAATTCCAGATTCAAGCATACCGCCGCACCAAACGGAAATATTATTGGCTTCACAAAGATGAAGAATTTTAATGGCTTCTGATAAACCGCCGACTCGTCCAATTTTCAAATTAATCACTTTGCAGCTACCCAGAGCAATTGCTTGTTTGGCGTTCTCGAATGATTGAATGCTTTCATCCAGGCATACCGGTGTTGTGATATGTTGCTGAAGAATGGCATGCTCATAAAAATCGTCAAAACGAAGCGGCTGTTCAATCATCATTAAATCAAATTCATCCAGCGCTTTTAGGAGGTCCATATCTGCTAAACAATAGGCTGAATTTGCATCAGCCATAATGGGTAAGTGTGGGTATCTCCTACGAACTGTCCGAATAAGAGAGATGTCCTGACCGGGTTTGATTTTAAGCTTAATTCTCTTATATCCCTGCTCAAGGCTATGATCAATCAGGCGAAATAAATGTTCATCTGAGGTCTGCAGTCCAATACTAACTCCTGTTTCAATCTCATTTTTAGTTCCACCTAAAGCTCTCGATAAGGATTTATTATTTTTCTTCGCATATAAATCCCAAATTGCGCCTTCGAGAGCCGATTTAGCCATTGGATTTTTGCGAACGGGAGAAAAAAGATGCTGAAGTTCATCCGGATGATAGATTGGCTGCTGGATGAGTTTGGGGATTAAAAAATCTTTCATAATATGTGCAGCAGTTTGGAGTGTTTCCTCCGTATACCAAGGTTCTCGGAAGGCAACACATTCACCCCACCCAACCATACCGTCGCAATCAACCATTTCAATAATAATCATTTCTCTATCCTTCAAGCTTCCAAAGCTAGTAGTAAAGGAATTCTTTAGTTCCATTGAAATATAGTGGAGAGTAATCTCTTTAATATTGATAGAAATATCCATTGTAACCGCTCCTTTAATTGTAAGAATACCGTAACATATCTAATTAGCAACGGCAAAATAGAGAGCTATACTATTAATATTTAACTGAATATTCGACCAAATACTGCTATAATTTTAGAAAAAGATAGAAAAAGTGGGGGGATAAGGTATGGGTCATTGGAATACAAAGGAAGGGATTTTGGAGTTATTATACCGCCTTGTAAAAGTGCCAAGTGTAACGGGAACAAGAGGTGAGCTGCGTATGGAGGACGAAATTTCTGCGATCCTTAAGGAAATGCCTTATTTTCAAAATTACCCCGATCAAATATACAGAAAAGAAATTACAGGAGATCTATTAAATCGAAAAGCAGTTGCTGCGTTTTATCAAGGTAGTAAAACGAGTAAAAAAACAATTATACTTTTAAGCCATTATGATGTAGTTGGGGTTGAAGATTACGGACGCCTTGCACCGCTCGCTTTTTCACCATTGGAATGTACAAGTGCAATGGCAGAGGAAAACCTTTCAGTTGATGCCGAGCAGGATTTGAAGTCTGGAGAGTGGATCTTTGGAAGAGGAATTATGGATATGAAAGCCGGACTTGCTATTCAGATGGCTTTACTATCAGAAGCTGCCGAACATGGCAATTTGAAACATAACTTATTATTTTTAGCTACACCGGATGAAGAGAGATATTCGGCCGGAATGTTTGCGGGAGTTGAGTTGATTAAGGGACTCAAGGACCAATATCAACTGGATTTGGAAGTGGCCATTTGCTCGGAGCCGAGTTTTGGTGCATATCCAGGAGACCGTACAAAATATTTTTATACAGGATCTGTGGGTAAGTTATTGCCCTTAATTTTTTGTGTAGGAACTGAAACACATGTAGGCGAACCGCTTGAGGGCATGAATGCCGCCTGGATGGCAGGTGTGATAGCGGAAAGACTGGAGTTATCCTTAGCCTTTTTAGAACAAGAACGCGGGGAACAGAATCCTCTGCCTACGATCTTAAAATTAATGGATCTAAAAGAAGCATATAATGTCCAAACGCCAACTGCAGCATATGTACTAGCTAATATCCTTACGCTAAAGCAAAATCCGGAAGAAGTCATAAACAAGCTGAAAGATATTGGCGAAGAAAGCAGCAGGTATATAGAAGGACGGTTATCAAATATTTATGATTTACTTGGGTATGGAAGACATGGTTCAAGAAAACCTAACCTTAAGCCCAGTGTATATACTTATCAAGAGTTATTTGATAAAGGCTGTAGAGAATATGGCCATATGTTTATGAAAGAAATAAACGCAAAGATTGCATTGCTCGAACAGGACGCAGGCATGAATATGGCCAAATTAACAGCTGAAATTGCAGATGTAGTGGCAGCGTTTTTCAAATCAGAGGCCCCTTTTTATATGATCATGCTCGCTCCACCTTATTATCCACACGTTTATTTGGAAGATGATGAAAGGGATCAGAAAGCAAAAGGTATAGTAGAGCACTGCGTTAGGATCGCTAAAGAGAAATTTAATGAAGAAATAAAGATCATGTCTTATTTTCCAGGGCTTTCCGATGTAAGCTATTGCCGTTTACGTGATCGTGATTTAGTGATGCCGGTGTTAGAAAATGAAATGCCTCTATACGGGAAGGGGTATAATCTTCCGCTTTCTATTATTGGGGAATTGGATATACCAGCCGTAAATATCGGTCCATATGGTAAGGACGCACACAAACGTACAGAAAGGCTGCATATTCCATTTTCCACTGAGGTTGTTCCCAAATTGCTTAAACAAGTGGTCTATGGCTGCCAATAATGATGTTCTTTTTGTACTATATTGCCTCAACTTACCTGCCATAATTCTCGCCTTTCTGTAGAAAATGATAATAAGGGAAGGAGGTAGGATTATGGCGAGAGGTAAAGGTTTTAATCATAAACGTAAAAGTCATCCTGGGAATTTTCCTCACCATGCTGAAACGGGTGGAAATCAGGAACAACATACAAACCACGAACAATATATTGTGACGAAGGAAGCCTTTAAAAATAGATCAGACGTGCATAAATGACAGAATTGTTATATAATGGTATCTATAAAGGCATCTGTATTTAAGAACAGATGCCTTTTATAGTACAGTTTAGCTTTCAGAGTGGATTTTACTATAACAGTTTTATTTACTGTCAAGGGTTCCTGATATTAGAATTATTCGAAAATAGAAAGAAAAGATTGATTTAACAACGTTGTTTTCGATTTCACCAGATTGTCATAATTTACATGTTCACTTTTTCACATATAATGTGTATTATAAGAGTATAGAAAGCTGTTATATAATTTAAAAAAGCTGAACATCTAGAAATTTGAAATAATGTTCCTGAACGTAATATTAGGAGGTAAAATAAAATGGCAATGGTTATGGATAATGTAACTAAAAAAGATGCATGGAGAGGCTTTGCTGGCGGAGATTGGCAGAATGAAGTTAACACACGTGACTTCATTATGAAAAACATCACTCCATACACAGGAAACGATGAATTCTTAGAAGGCCCAACAGAAGCTACAAAAGAATTATGGAAGCAAGTAATGGAACTTACTAAACAAGAACGTGAAGCAGGCGGCGTCCTTGATCTTGATTCTAAAATTGTTTCTACTATTACATCACATGGTCCTGGATATTTAAATAAAGAACTTGAAACAATTGTTGGTTTCCAAACAGATAAACCATTCAAACGTTCTCTTCAACCATTCGGTGGTATCCGTATGGCGGTAGCTGCAGCTGAATCTTACGGATTCACAGTAGATGAAGAAGTGCAAAAAATCTTCACTGATTACCGCAAAACACATAACCAAGGTGTATTCGATGCTTATACGGATGAAATGAAGCTTGCTCGTAAGGCTGGTATCATCACTGGTCTTCCAGATGCATACGGACGCGGACGCATCATCGGTGACTACCGTCGTGTAGCATTATACGGTGTAGACTTCTTGATCGCTGAACGTAAGAAAGATTTGAAAAACTACGGATTAAGAACAATGTCCGAAGAAGTTATTCGTCAACGTGAAGAATTAAGCGAGCAAATCCGTGCTTTAGGTGAATTAAAACAATTAGCTGAGATTTATGGTTATGATATCTCTAAACCAGCTACAAATGCAAAAGAAGCAGTACAATGGTTATACTTTGCTTACCTTGCTGCAATTAAAGAACAAAACGGTGCAGCGATGTCACTAGGACGTACATCTTCCTTCCTTGATATTTATATCGAACGTGACCTTCGTGAAGGCACATTAACTGAACAAGAAGCACAAGAGATCATCGATCACTTTGTTATGAAGCTTCGTCTTGTAAAATTTGCTCGTACACCTGATTACAACCAATTGTTCAGTGGAGACCCTACTTGGGTAACAGAATCAATCGGTGGTATGGCATTAGACGGAAGAACACTTGTAACGAAAAACTCTTTCCGTTTCTTGCATACATTAACAAACCTTGGACCAGCTCCAGAACCAAACTTGACTGTATTATGGTCTACGAAGTTCCCAGAAGGGTTCAAACGTTTCTGTGCAAAAATGTCTATCCAAACAAGTGCGATTCAGTACGAAAACGATGACATCATGATCAGAGAATACGGCGATGACTACGGTATTGCTTGCTGTGTATCCGCAATGCGTATCGGTAAACAAATGCAATTCTTCGGAGCACGTGCAAACCTTGCAAAAGCATTGCTTTATGCAATCAACGGTGGGGTGGATGAAAAACTTAAAATTCAAGTTGGACCGAACTTCAAAGCAATTACTTCTGACGTGTTAGATTATGATGAAGTTATGGCTAACTTCGATAGCACAATGGAATGGCTTGCAGAGCTATACATCAATACATTGAATGTAATCCACTACATGCACGACAAGTATAGCTATGAGCGTATTGAAATGGCATTACATGATGTTGAAATCCTTCGCACAATGGCAGCGGGAATTGCTGGATTGTCTGTAGTAGCCGACGCATTAAGTGCGATTAAATATGCACAAGTTAAACCAATCCGTGATGAAAATGGTGTAGCAGTTGACTTTGAAATCATCGGTGATTTCCCTAAATACGGAAACAATGATGATCGCGTAGATAGCATGGCTGTTGAGCTTGTTCGTAACTTTATGACTAAATTGAAAAAGCATAAAACATACCGTAGCTCTGTGCACACACAATCCATTCTTACAATTACTTCTAACGTAGTATATGGTAAGAAAACTGGTAACACTCCAGATGGACGTCGCGCTGGCGAACCATTCGCACCAGGTGCGAACCCAATGCACGGACGTGATACAAAAGGTGCTCTAGCTTCTCTATCTTCTGTATCTAAGCTTCCATACGATTGCTCTTTAGACGGTATTTCTAACACATTCTCTATGGTGCCAAAAGCACTTGGACGTGAAGAAGAGCAACGTGAAGCGAACCTTGCTGCAATCTTGGATGGTTATGCTTCCAAGGAAGGTCACCACTTGAATATCAACGTATTCAATCGTGACACATTGCTAGCTGCTATGGAACATCCAGAAGAGTATCCACAATTAACAATCCGTGTATCTGGATACGCTGTTAACTTCATCAAGTTGACTCGTGAGCAACAAATTGACGTTATCAATCGTACGTTCCACGAAACTATGTAATATAGAAGTACTTGTTACTAGGAGGTCTCCCTGTATTAGCAGGGAGACTAACTTTTAACTTCCAATTGGATATTTTTAGAAAAGAAAGGATGGGATCTCATGACAACATATGGAAATATACATTCCGTTGAAACATGCGGCACAGTAGATGGCCCGGGGATCCGCTACATTGTCTTTACGCAAGGTTGTTTGTTGCGCTGCCAATATTGCCATAATGCCGATACGTGGTCAATTGGAACAGGCAAGCAAATGAGTCCTGAAGAAATCGTTAAAGATATTGAATTATATAAACCATTCATGGATGCATCAGGCGGGGGAGTTACCGTCAGCGGCGGAGAACCGCTATTGCAAATTCCTTTTATTATAGAACTGTTTAAATTATGTAAGGAAAGAGGAATTCACACGACCATTGATTCCTCAGCTGGCTGTTTTTCGAGATCACCAGAATTTTTAGAGCAATTCGATGAACTGCTTGAATATACAGACTTAATCCTACTGGATATTAAACATATAGATAGTAAACGCCATATTAAGCTAACTGGTAAACCGAATGAACATATTTTGGATTGTGCCCGTTATCTTTCTGACAAAGGACAACCGGTTTGGATTAGACACGTACTAGTTCCAACGGTTAATGACCAGGATGAATACTTGGAAAGAATGGGTCAATTCTTAGGTACACTTAATAATATTGAAAAGGTAGAAATCTTACCATATCATCAATTAGGTGTTTATAAATGGGAAACACTTGGCTACAAATATCCACTGGCGGGAATCCAATCTCCTAGTGATGAACAAGTAGAGCATGCCTACAAAATGCTAACCAAGTATATGAAAAAGCCAGCTTGAAAAGTAGAGCGAAGACTAAATTAAATAATTAAAGGCACAAACAATAGGTGTTGCGCTTAAAAAATAGTAGGATAAACCACATGAAGGTTTATATCCTACTATTTTTTTGTTATAAATGAAAGATAAAGTAAATTTCAAAGGAGGGGTACAATTGCTAATCAATTGGAAAGCAGAAGATAAAAGATGGATAATTGGTCAAATTCAACAATATTTTCAAAAAGAGCGTGATGAAGAGATTGGAGAACTGGCTGCTGAGAATATTTTGGAGTTTTTCACAGAAACGTTAGGACCTCATTTTTACAATGCTGGAGTGAAGGATGCAGGGAAACATGCTGAAGCATATGCTGCACGCTTGGAAGAAGACTTATACGCATTAATGCGACCAATAAAAAAATAGATGCTTTAAAAACCTTCCTGAAAAGAAAAGGAGAGATCAGAGTCTATAGTGAAATACCATCAAGTAAGATGCTGACTGGTTAAGACAGTATGCAAGCTATACTCGATGAAAAGGTCTACACTTTTTACAAGTGGGTAAAAAAAAGGCAAAATAAAAAGGTGAAGGATGTCCGCCTGGAAAATAGAGTTTATATTCTTTTAGCACCTACATAACGCTTCTTCCAATATGAAGAGCTTAATGAATCTATTTTTACACCTTTAGATACAGAGTGAATGACTTTGTTGCTGCCAATATAGATTGCTACATGGGAAACTCCTTTTCCAGAAGTATTAAAGAAAACTAAATCACCTTTTTTTAACTTAGATTTAGCGATCTTTTTCCCCTGTTTATACATACTGGTTGAGGTCCTTGGAAGTTTCTTTCCTGCCGCTTTTTTGTAGGTATACCCCACAAAACCAGAACAGTCAAATCCTTTAGGTGTTGTTCCGCCGTATCGATAAGGCGTTCCTACATATTTTTTCCCGGTTGAAACAACTTTGTTAGCTTTACTTGTCGAAATAGCGGCTGAGGCTTTAGATTCAAATGGTCCAAATGGCACAAGCGTGGATGACAGAAAAATAGCAAGAGCAATAATTATTTTTTTCATAGTGACCCCCGAAATGTTTTTTTGGCAGCATTGTTAAATCTTACCGCCTTTTTCTCTACTTTTTTACTATAACTAAAATACTAGTTTCTATGGTTACAGCATTATTGAATTTAATTTACAAAAATATTACAGAAATTTGGTTACTTCGACATATTTGTTAAAAAACCCCATATTATATTCATGGAAGATTAAATGATAGAGGGGATAAAGTTAAGTCATTCTCCTCAGAATTGCTATTGCAAGGTATCTGTAATTGTTGATTCAACTCTTAATCGATTAAAAAAAGTGATGTTTTCATCACTTTTTTTTATGTCTTTTTACCTAAAATTGATTCTCATATCTTTTTAAAAGCTTATTAGTGTTAAGGAATTTATTGAAATGTCGATACTAGAAGAGATAAAAGAATAGTAGAAAACGGGTGAATTATATGGACAAGTCTTCAATCATAGGGATTATGTTGGCCATCGTTTCAGTAGGTGTTGGAATGGTGCTAAAAGGTGTTGATATCGCAGTTCTCGTCAATCCAGCTGCTATATTAATCATTTTCTTAGGAACGGCTGCTGCTATATTAGTTGCTTTTCCAGTTAATGAATTGATTAAGCTTCCTAAGCTATTTGGCATCCTTTTTTCAGAAAAAGCAATGGTCTCAACGGAAGAATTAATTCATACATTTTGTGATTGGGCACAAACAGCTCGTAAAGAAGGTTTGCTGGCACTAGAAAAAATTTCAGAATCAGTTGAAGATCCGTTTTTAAGGAACGGCTTGAATTTGGCGGTTGAAGGACAAAGTGCAGATTATATTCGCGACATCCTATCAGAAGAAATAGATGCCATGGAGGAAAGGCATGCTGTTGGGGCTCAGATATTCACACAGGCTGGCACCTATGCTCCGACCCTCGGGGTACTAGGTGCAGTAGTAGGGTTAATTGCAGCCCTGGGTAATATGAGTGATACAGAGGTACTGGGCCATGCCATAAGTGCAGCATTTGTTGCTACATTGATGGGAATCTTTACGGGATATTTACTGTGGCACCCGTTTGCGAATAAATTAAAGAGAAAATCTAAACAGGAAGTACGTATTAAAGAGATGATGGTAGAAGGCATTCTATCTATATTAGAAGGTGAAGCACCAAGGACTATAGAGCAAAAACTATCTTCTTATTTACCTGCTGTGGAAAGGAAGAAGTGGTTGGAAGGTGAGATGAGAAACAATGTCCAGGCGAAAAAAGAAATCTCAGCATGAGGAGCATATGTCCGAGTCCTGGCTGCTCCCATATAGTGACTTATTAACCCTATTATTAGCGTTATTTATTGTCTTATTTGCTATGAGTTCTGTAGATGCCCAAAAGTTCTCTGAACTATCACGAGCCTTTAATAAAGCATTAGATGGAGGAACAGGTGTTTTTGAGCATCCGAGCCCAATGCCTGAAGGGATGATGACAGAAACAGACCCAGAGAAATTTGATGGGAAAGAGGAAGAAGGAACAGAGGAAGCCAGTCCTGAATTGGAAGAATTAAAGGTAGTCCAGGAAAAAATAGATACTTATATTAATGACAGTCATTTAAAAACCAATTTAGAGACATCTCTGACAGAGGAAGGGTTGCTGTTAACCATTCGTGATAATGTATTGTTTGACTCGGGGATCGCAATGGTCAGAGAGAGAGATGAAATAATTGCTAAGGAAATATCTGAACTGCTTGTAATGGAACCACCCAGAAATATTATCATTAGCGGACATACGGATAATGTTCCGATTCGTAATGCAGAATTTGAGTCAAATTGGGAATTAAGCGTTATGAGAGCTGTTAACTTTATGAAGCTTCTTCAAGATAATAAAAAATTAAAACCGGAATGGTTTAGTGCAAAAGGCTTTGGAGAATTTAAACCAGTATCGCCTAATACCACTGACAGTGGGCGGGAGAAAAATAGACGCGTAGAAATCCTCATCATGCCCCGTAAAACATTAATTGGTGAGTAGTGGATTATCCGTTAAGTTGGTTAATGAATTTAGAAGGGGTATCTGAATTTAGATAGGATGAGGCTTAGTTCAAAAATTTTGGAGACATTGGAAAATAGTGAAGTCTATTAGGGAAATGTGGAAATCTTTAAACGAGTGACTTGGGCAGTGTGAATATCATTCACACTGTTTTTATATTCCTTGATTACATAAAAGAGAATGTTTATGAAAATTTTGCCGAGGGAAAGATGAAACTGTAACTATTATTTTTCAAAAAAGGAGATTGATAGTATGAGAAAAAGAATTGCATGTGTCATAACGGATATGTTTGAAGATGTAGAATATACAGACCCTGCTAAGGCTTATAAGGAAGCTGGTCATGAAATAGTAACCATCGGCTTTGAAAGTGGACAAAATGTTGAAGGTAAGCAAGGAAAAGAAACGGTGGAAATTCAAAAGGGCATTGATGAGGTAAAAGCGAATGAGTTTGATGCTTTATTTATTCCGGGTGGATTCTCTCCTGACATTTTAAGAGGAGACGATCGTTTTGTTTCTTTCGCCAAGGAATTCATGGATGCAAAGAAACCAGTATTCGCAATTTGCCATGGTCCGCAATTGTTGATTACTGCAAAAGCGCTGGAAGGAAGAGATTCAACAGGTTACAAATCAATTAAAGTTGATCTCGAGAATGCAGGTGCCACTTATCATGATGAAGAGGTATTTGTATGTGGAGAACAATTAGTAACAAGCAGGCAGCCTGATGATATCCCAGCTTTCAACAGGGAATCCCTTGCATTGCTGTCCAAATAAAATGAAGCTCCTCTGTTCATTGAACAGAGGAGCTTTTATTGCCTATTTACTTTCTCAATTTGCCAATCTCTTCGACAATTGCTTGCATTTCACTAGGGCTGAAGCGGTCCTTGGACATGACCATTTCATATATCTCCAGTAAATCCTCATAGGAGCTATCATTAAAGCTGTCTGCACGCATAGCTGAACTGTTGATCATTTGTAATTTTTCTTGGATGCCATTAATCATAATTTTAATATTCTCAGTGGATTTAACCGATAAATCTGCCACTTCATTCATCCCTTCCGCACTAGATAGAAATATCATTCCATGGAATTCGCTATCTGTCAAATTCAAGTTTCAAATGTCTTTCGGTGCTTATTTTGTTTTTCACTATTAATAATTCTGATAATGATTTTTGTTTCAGCTATAATCACAGCTGAAAGTCCGAGGAGGCCAATCAAGTTAGGAATTGCCATTAAAGCATTCATAATATCAGCAAAGCTCCAAACAAGATCAAGGGAGCTTACGCAGCCAATAAAAACAGCTAAAACAAAAACGATTCGATAGCTAATCACGGTCCTATCTCCAAATAAGTAGGAATAGCATTTCTCACCATAATAAGCCCAACCAATAATTGTGGAGGCAGCAAAGAAAATTAACCCGATTGAAACGATGTAGGAACCAACAGGACCTAATAATAAATCAAAGGAGACGGATGTCAGTTCTGCTCCTTCTAATCCACTATGATATTGGTCTGCCATTACAAGTGAAATTCCTGTTATTGAGCAAATAATGATTGTATCAATAAATACTTGCGTCATTGATACAAGTGCTTGTCGGGCAGGAAAATCCGTTTTAGCCGCAGCTGCCGCAATCGGAGCTGACCCTAAACCAGCTTCATTCGAAAAGACACCTCTAGCCACACCCCAACGGATTACAGTACCGATTGCACCGCCAGCTACTGCCTGTCCAGTGAAGGCATCTGTGAAAATCAGTTTAATTGCATTTGGAACGAGTTCAGCATTTAAGATAAGAATTAAGATTCCACAAATTAAATAAAAGGCGGCCATAACCGGTACAAAATAGGAGGTGACTTTACCGATGCTTTTAATGCCTCCGACTAACACAAGAGCGGCAAAAATAGTCAGGACAATCCCGGTTACCCAGGTTGGGATGGAGAAAGTATCATGAATCGTGTTGGCTACTGAATTAGCTTGGACCATATTACCGATTCCAAAAGCTGCAATCGCACCGAAAATCGCAAAGGCGACGCCAAGCCATTTCATTCTCAGCCCTTTTTCTAAATAATACATAGGTCCACCTGACATTTCACCATTAGCATTTACGATTCTGTATTTAACCGCAAGTACTGCTTCTCCGTATTTCGTCGCCATACCAAAAAAGGCAGCAACCCACATCCAGAAGACGGCCCCTGGTCCACCGCTGACGACTGCTGTAGCCACTCCAACAATATTCCCAGTTCCGACTGTTGCTGCAAGAGCAGTCATTAAAGCCTGGAAATGGGAAATATCTCCGTCCGATTTTTTATCCTGGCTTTTAGTGAAGGCCAATTTTAATGAATAAGGCAATAATTTAATTTGTAAAAATCCAATTCGAAATGTTAAATAAATACCTGTACCAACAATTAAAATTAAGAGGGGTGGCCCCCAAAGAAAATTACTTATTGTTTCTAAAAGTACAGTCAAATCTTTTGAAAACTTATTCAAAAAGTCAATCAAGTAAATTCACCCTATCTGTATGTTGTTAATATTAAGAATATTCTTGAAACAATTTTGCGTCAAGATAAAAAATACTTAATTGACATTTTATGTTTAGAATTCCGCTATTATAGGTAAATCAATAAATATAAGAATAAGCAAGTAAAATTAATTCGGGAGGGATAAATAATGAGTAGAAGCAGTCAAAAGAGCAATAAGCTATGGTTAGGAATTTTAGGTGGAGCAGCAGCAGGTTTTGCAATCAGCCTATTGGATAAGAACACTCGCAAAACAGTAATGACAGGCGGCCAAAAAATGATAACGAATGTTAAATCGATGGCTAAAGATCCGAATTCTATAGTGGAAAATGTGAAGGAGATGTCTGGTAAAATTCGTACAAACATAGATCAAATTGGTCAGGATGTATCTTTTATATCTGAAAAGGTAGATGAAATGAAAGAAATGCCACCGCAAGTAGCAGGGGTTATTAAGGAAACAAAAGAAGTACTGGTAGACAAAAAATCTTCTGATGGTTCGGCTTCTACGACAGAGAACAGTAATACTTCCTCTGTATCTGATGATATAAGTACCACTTCTACGCGCAAATAAAGTCAAACAAGCTGAATAGAGGTGGTACTGGAATGGAAGGTAGGAAGAAGTATGTAAATAAAAGCGTATTTAAACATTTATACGATAAAATTCAAGGTGATGAAGTAACAGGCTTGGCAGCGCAATTAGCCTATTACTTCTTACTTTCAATTTTTCCGCTCTTAATATTTGTTATCACGTTATTGCCTTTTTTGCAGGTTTCCCAAGCGGATTTGATGGAGCTTTTGCATACGTATGCTCCTGCAGAATCGGCAAATTTATTAGAATCGAGTTTAAAGGATGTCATGGCTAACCAAAACGGCGGCTTGTTATCTTTTGGTATCTTGGCAACGATGTGGTCAGCATCCAACGGGACCAATGCCATTATAAAGGCTCTTAATCATGCATATGATGTTGAGGAAACCAGATCATTTATTAAAACAAGAGGATTAGCTTTGATTTTAACCATTGGATTAATCCTGGTTGTAGTGGTTTCTTTGCTATTGCCAGTGTTTGGGAAATATATTCTCAATATTGTATTTGATTTCCTAGGATACGAGCCTTCCTTTGTTTATGATTTACTGCGCTGGGTGATTTCTATTGCTGTCATTACCTTTGTATTTTTAATTTTGTATTGGATTGGGCCCAACCTTAAAATGAAATGTAGAGACGTTTTACCAGGGGCAATCTTCGCGAGTGTCGGATGGGCGCTATCATCGTGGGCATTTTCAGTTTACGTGAGTACATTTGGTAACTATTCTTCCACATATGGCAGTCTCGGAGGCTTGATTGTTTTAATGCTTTGGTTATATATATCAGGTCTTGTCATTATTGTAGGCGGAGAAATTAATGCAGTATTGTCCAGAAATAAGAGGCACTGGACGATTAAATAAGTAGAGCGTGGATTCAAATTATAATGGTTCAGAACTAATGTGCGGACGAACGGTGATTGATTATTAAATGAACAGCCACCGTAGTTTTAGGAAGATTTGATGTGTTTCAGATTAACTTCCCATGAATAAAGAAAATAGAGGCCGTCCGGAAAGTCATTAACAGACTTACAGGATAGCCTCTATTTGTATTCTATTTAGATTTTAATAAACGGAGACTGTTTAGGATGACTAATATGGTGCTGCCTTCATGGCCGATTACACCGAATGGTAGGTCGAGAGCCTGAAAAAAGTTTGATACAACTAAAATCATAATGACGGAAATTGAAAAGATAACATTTTGGCGAATGATTCGGTTCATTCGTTTGGATAATTGAATGGCTTCTGCTATTTTTGGTAAGTCGTTTTTCATGAGAACAATATCAGCTGTATCAAGAGCCACATCAGATCCTTCACCCATGGCAATTCCGACAGAAGCAGTAGCTAACGCAGGCGCATCATTAATGCCATCCCCAACCATGGCAACGGTAGTATATTTCTCTCTAAGTTTTTTAACTTCTTCTACCTTTTGTTCAGGTAAACATCCAGCAACAAACCCAGATAAATGGCTTTCTTTGGCGATTACCTTGGCAGTGTGCTCGTTATCTCCAGTCAGCATGCATGTATATACATCCAGTTCCTTCAATGCTTCGAGAGCATCGGCAGTCTCTTTACGAATGATATCTTTTAATGCAATTATTCCTGCAATACCTTTCTCATCTTTTACATAGGACAATGTTTTCCCTTCAGACATTAATTCAAGTGCCGCTCCATTTTTAAATGACATGGCGGCTTCTTCGCCTACAAAACCCTTCTTCCCAATCTTCCAATAGTGCCCATTTGCATGTCCTTGAACACCAAATCCGGATATTTCTTCAGATTCTACGCGCGGCATGGTCTGTGAATAAAGCTGTTCAACATGCTTAACAATGGATTGTCCCAGCGGATGATTCGAATTCTGTTCAATGGAAGCTACACTTAATAAAAATTCTTTTTGATCGATGTCATCGCGGATTAAAATATCCGTCACAACGGGTTTCCCCTGAGTTAGTGTCCCTGTTTTATCGAAAGCAATGGCCTTTACATTGCCTAGGTTTTCTAGATGGATACCGCCTTTGAATAAAATCCCACTTTTAGCGCCATTCGAAATCGCGGATAAAGTAGCCGGCATGATAGAAGCAACTAATGCACATGGAGAAGCTACCACTAACAAAACCATTGCCCGGTAGAAGGTCTCTGTCCAGGACCAACCCAGAACAAAATGTGGGAGAAACAACATAATTCCAACGACAACAAGAACAACTTTTACATACGTATCCTCAAATCTTTCAATAAATAATTGAGAAGGAGATTTTTCACTTTGCGCATTTTGAACAAGTGTGATAATTTTTTGGAATAAAGTTTCACTGTTAGGTTTTGTAACCTTAACTTTTATGGTTCCATGTCCATTAACCGTCCCTGCAAATACCTCGTCTTGAATATATTTGCTGACGGGAATCGATTCTCCGGTAATTGCAGCTTCATCAACAGCAGTCTCTCCAAATAAGATTTCTCCATCTGAGGGGATGCGTTCCCCAGGCTTAATTAAAATCAAATCTCCAACTTGCAGGGAAGAAACCGGTACTATTTCTTCAGTGTTATCGACTATTCTCAAAGCCTGTTCAGGCTGCAAATCCATTAATGAAGAAATTTCTTTGTGACTTTTATTCATCGTATACGTTTCAAGTGCACCGCTCAAAGAGAAAATAAAAATCAGGATTGCTCCCTCAGTCCAATATCCGATAATGGCTGACCCAATCGCTGCCAGAATCATCAAAAGCTCTACGTTCAGTTTTCTCTCTTCAATCGTCTGAGTGATGCCTTCTTTAGCCTTGGCATAACCCCCAATTACATATGCCAGTATATAGACGAAGGCAGATGAGGCATTCAAATCCTTTGTTGATAATAGCCAGCCGCATAAAATCAGAATTCCGCTTAAACCGGCAGCCAAGAGCTCCCAATTGGACGTAAGTTTAGAGGTGAATTCTTTCCATCTATTATATTGGCTAGGTGAATTTTTCAAGCTTGATTTATTTAGTGCTGTTTCCATGTGAATAACCTCCTTGTAATTGAGAATAGATCTCGTTGTTTTTCTTTTCTAATTGAGAATGATGTTCAAAATCATTAGGCTTATAAAATAGCGGATGCTGCCACAAATACTGTGACAGCAACATTTTTCTTTCTTATTTATAATAATTATTATCTACATATTAGTATAACATGAGTCGCTAAAGAAGTTAAGTGAATTTATTTGGAAAAGAAAAAATAGCAATTTTCTACCTTGCTTATTTGTGGATAGGGGAAATTTTAACTGAAGATGCGTGAAGGTGAATATGAGATAAAATTGAGTGGATGAATAAATACAGCAACAATTACAGTAATAAAGTCGAATGAAAAAACCTCTGCTTACACAGAGGTTTGAATCTGGTCATTAATTGGATTTCTTTTAAATCTGCTAAGAGCGATGAAAATCAGTAACAGGATAACACTGATTACAAGAAGGAAATTCCCATTAGGCAGATATTGAATGGCCAAGCCGCCAAAAAATGGCCCAGAGATGCTTCCAAGGCTAAAGACTATTCCACAAATAATATTGCCGGCAGGAAGCAGTTGTGTAGGCAATAGATCGGTCATATAACTGATTCCTAAAGAGAAGGTGGAGCCGACAAGCATACCTGCAATAAAGAAACAGATAAATAAACCTGTAACGGTTTGTTCAATTAAGGCAGCTGTTAAAAAGATGGAAAAACCGCTAAAAAGAACATATTGAAGAACGCGTTTCCTCCCTAAGGAATCACTTAAAATTCCTAATGGGATCTGGGTAATAATGCTGCCTGCTGCAAAAGCAGGCAAGATGATGGAGACTTGTTGAACATCCATATTAATTCGTAAAGCATAGATAGGGAAATTTCCATTTAGGGATGCTTCCAAAAATCCATAACCAAAAGGAGGCAAGAACGCAACCCATGCATACTTGGCAACTTTTTTGAAACGATGTAAGGTACCGAAAACATTGGTTGTTTCCAAATCTTCATCTGGAAATTCATTTTTTAATAAAAAGACGGTCAACCAAGCAATAAGACTGATTGCTGATGCAACGATAAAGGGTAATGCCCGATTAACTTCAATTAAATTAGTCAGTAATGGCCCAACTGCGAAACCTATGCCGAAGGATAAGCCATAAATGGATATATTTCTGCCTCTCTTGTTTACTGGCGTAAAAGCGGTTATCCAGGTTTGGGTTGTGAAATGTAAGGTATGATCTCCAATTCCGATAATCATACGGAGAATGAACCAAAACCAGAAAGAATCTAGGATCGGAAATAACAGAAACGCAATAATCACCGACAGTCCGCCGAAAAAAATCAGGGGTTTATAACCAAATTTTCGCAGAGGAATTTCCATGAAAGGTGAGATTAATAGTATTCCCAGATATAGTCCTGTAGCATTTAATCCGTTTAGACCGGAGCTTACTCCATCCTGTTCAAAAATAATGGCAATTAAGGGTAACAGCATTCCCTGTGAGAAACCTGACACAGCAACTAGAATAATAAGTGCAGAAAATCTAATTTTTTGATAGTTCATAATTATCTCTCCTATATCTATCTGAATCAATATTAGAGTTGTTCACAAACTTTAGCAAGGAGATTTTGAAGACTAATCTAAAGGTAATTCGGGAATAAATGAATATATTTTAGATTAGAAAGAAGGAATTCAAGGGATGGGACAAAAAATATTTTCTGCAATGCTAATGATTGGCCTACCGGTATCCATAGCCGGCTCCATTTTACATTGGCCAAGTCTGCTCATGTTTGCTGTTTATTGTTTAACGATTATTGCTCTGGCAAGTTTTATGGGGAGGGCGACAGAAAGCTTAGCAATCATATCCGGACCGAGGATTGGAGGATTGCTAAATGCAACATTTGGAAATGCTGTTGAGCTGATCATCTCCATTTTTTCTCTTAAAGCGGGACTGGTGGGAATTGTATTGGCTTCTTTAACAGGAAGTGTCATCGGTAACTTATTATTAGTTAGTGGGGCTTCATTTTTCTTGGGTGGTATTAAGTATAAAAGACAAAAATTTAATGTATTTGATGCCAGGCACAATGCAGGGCTATTAACATTCGGTGTATTAGTTGCATTTATCATTCCTGAAGTATTTGCCGGAGAGATGGAAAGAAGTAACCAAATGGTCATGAGTACAGGCATATCCATTATCCTGATCTGTTTATATTTGGCTGCTTTATTCTTTAAATTGGTCACCCATCGCGGTGTCTATCAACGTAAGGAAGACTTGTCTTTTGCAGAGGAAGAAACTGAAGAAGCAGAGTGGAGCAAAAAATGGTCGATTATGGTCCTAGCTTTGGCAACAGTGGCAGTAGCCTATGTATCTGAGAATTTGGTACATACATTCGAAGACGTAGGGAATCAATTGGGCTGGTCTGAATTATTTATCGGGGTTATCATTGTAGCAATTGTCGGAAATGCAGCTGAGCATGCATCTGCCATTATTTTCGCTTACAAAAATAAAATGGACATTGCTGTTGAAATTGCTGTTGGTTCTACTCTACAGGTGGCCATGTTTGTAGCACCGGTACTTGTTCTGGTATCTTTATTATTTGAAACGCAAATGCCACTTGTCTTTACATTGCCTGAACTTGTGGCGATGGTGCTATCTGTCTTTTTAATGATTGTAATAACGAACGATGGGGAAACAAACTGGTTTGAAGGACTCACCTTACTTGCTGCTTATTTAGTGATGGGGATAGGTTTCTTTCTGTTATAATAATAAATTAAAAAAGACTCTGATCTACTATGGATTCAGAGTCTTTTTTATGTTTTTCCAATTTGCTTCATCATAAGTCATGTCTAACTAAATTCTAATCCTTCCAAAAATAAATGTATCTTTTCAAAGGTAGATATTTCTGTTTTAAACAGTCATGTTAGTTAGCCCTATAGGTCACATCCTTTATCTTTATTGTCCTGATTTGTGACGAAATCTACATTAAGTTTTCCGTGTGAGGATGGTTTCGATAAGCATTCCTCCCTGCAGTTATTCCGGCTGTTGATTTCGCCTCCTTTACGATATGTTGGTTTTAGTATAGCACCTTCCTGTAGTTTTGTAAATATTCTGAATTTTACAAAACTGTGACAAAAAATACTGGTTTGTAATGTGCTAAATAAACAGTTAATATAGCTTAACAATCTGTTAATTCTAGTAACTGCAAGGTGTAATAAAACAATCCTGATTTTTGAATAGTTTTTTTGCTTAAGAGGGAAAATAACGGAACAATCATTCTTTTTTGTATGTAAGAAAGGAGCTTCAAGCATGAGAAGAAATTTTTTTATCATGATCGTTATAGCCATGCTCGTTATTATTCCAACCCAGCATAACTGGGCTGCCTCAAAAGAAGGAGCAGACCCTACGGTTGAGGAAGCTAAGTATAAAATTCCGGAGTCCGTTTTATCGATCAATAAAGAAAACACATATCCCAATTCCAGTCAGGACACGCCAATGCTTGAGCCAAGTGAGTTATCCAAACAATTGCTTAAGTCCAGCAACGTTAAAATAGAAAATCCTGAATTAGTTCACATGCTTAATGAAACCAATATCGGAACCAATCCGGTTGCCTTTTGGTATAGAGCCACTGTTTACTTAGGTAAGTGGGCTTTAAATTATGAATCGATGGAAACCTCTCCAAACTGGGAGTATCAAAAAATCAATACGAATTTTTATGATAACCGTGGCGGGGATACGAATTTCCAAATTCATTATGTCCAAGAGACACAAAAAGTGGTGCGCGGAGGATTGACAGCAAAAGTACCTTCCAGTCAGGATATTCAAAAAATGATGCTGGCGAGAGCATCAGAAAAATCTAAACTGCCACTGGCATTTGAGACCATCATAGGTAGCGGTACAAAAAAAGACAGAGTATACAATATACCGCCAATGAGACTTGGCTACCTCTATGGGTATGCGCCGGCAATAAACGAGAAGGGTAAAGTCACATATGGTGAGGTCTATTTAGTATTGAAAGGAAGCAAACGTGAGATTGTAGTAAGGAATGTAACCTCACAAGGGATTGGAGCCTGGATTCCTATTCAAGATCATGTTTCATTCCAGTTCAGAGCGGTCAACCGACCATATTGATTGCCGTTTAAGTCTGCAAGCTTCAGCCGGTTTTGGTTGAAGCTTCTTGCTTTTGGGTAAAATAGAAAATGGTCAGTTGCGAAATAGGCTACTATCGTTTAGGATAATATTTATGATGAAAGGAGCCGGATTAGTTTGACAACACCGATTTATAATAAAGATGAACAAGTAAAATACTTAAAAGACCGACTTGAGTTATTTATGGAGGTTTTAGACCGGATTGAGCCTGAAACAGCGGATATTGAAGATATTGACCGCCTAATTGAAATCGTGGATTCAATTGAGGAGAAGTTTCAAAGCTTTCAAAATCGACCGGAAACAGAACCTAATAAAGAGGTATAAATGAATAAGATTATATGGCAAATCCGTTATAAGCGGATTTGTCTTTTTTATATTATATCGTTAATGCAATCATTCGCTGTGCTGCATAAATTCCCTTACTCTGATTAAAACTATCTTTATCAAAAGTATATTCAGGAGGGAAAATAGTGAAAAAATGGCTTATCACCGGATTATCTGCCATCATGCTTTCGGGGACATTATTCCTGGGCGTTGCTGAGGCGATTTCAAACGTACAGTATGGTTGGGGCTTTAATAAGGGAAAGAATGAACAGCCTGCTGATGCAGGGCCTAAATATAATGCAATCGTTGAAAAATACGGTGCTGTTTATAAAGTAAACACGAAAAAGAAAGAGATTTACTTAACGTTTGATAATGGCTATGAAAATGGATATACGGAGAAGGTACTGGATGTACTGAAAGAACATAAAGTTCCGGCTACCTTTTTTGTTACAGGTCATTATTTGAATACAGCTGAACCGTTAGTGAAAAGAATGGTGAAGGAAGGGCATATAGTTGGCAATCATTCATGGAGCCATCCCAATTTCACACAGGTATCGGATGATAAAATAGCTGATGAACTGGAACGGGTTAAGAAGAAGACAGAGGAATTAACAGGGCAAAAGGATATGTCCTATATCAGACCGCCACGAGGAGTATTTAGTGAACGAACTTTACAGGTGGCAAATGATCTGGGCTATAAACATATTTTATGGTCGGTTGCTTTTCTTGATTGGGATGTGAATCGTCAGCAGGGGTGGAAGCATTCCTATGATCAAATTATGGCTCAAATTCATCCTGGTGCCATTTTGCTCTTACATTCTGTGTCTAAGGACAATGCAGAAGCACTTGGCCAGGTGATTACAGATTTAAAAAAGAGAGGGTATACCTTTAAAAGCTTGGATGATATGAATTGTGAAAAACCACAGAAGACACCACAAAAACAGAAAATAGACATAAAGATATAATGTGCCTAAACAAAAAACCGCTTACAAATAATAAGCGGTTTTTAGTATTAATATTGAAAAAACAACGGGCATCATATTTATCTTGAGAAAATGGTAAGATAAGGGCATTCCTGTGTGGGGTTCCCTTTTTGATGATTGGATTCCTGTCAATCGATTTGGGAGCCTTTCACTTTCATTTTCATTGACAGTATGGAATCGAAAAACATTTAAGATTGAGGAGTGTAAACAATACAGCCAATTTTACTGGAGTGGTCCTGAACAAGGACATCTACTGAATACTTGCGCAATATCCAAAGAATGATAAGGTCCCCTAATGATCCGATAGTCATAAACAATCCAATAAAAAACCAATAATCATTTCCGTTTAAAAATGCATAAATTAATGGCACGATTCCGAGGACAATCGGTAATAAAACACTGATCCGATAAGCTTTGATCCTGATTGGTATTTTGCAATGGGCATAAGGAGTAAGATACTTCCATAAAACACCCAGTTTAACCTCACTTATTTTGGCTTTCCCGAAAAATATGTAGCCTACTAGATGCAGTACTTCATGCATGAAAATTAGGAGGATGTATCCAACAGCCAGTTCAATTAAAAAGAATAGGTCAATCTCACCGATTTTCCAAATGAACCAATAGGGGATAAGCAATCCGACCATAAGAGTGAAAGTACTGATCAAAATTGGTTTATTTAAATCTTCCATTTCACGAGTTTCATCTATTATTTGATATGATTTCAAGGAATCAGCCAGCATCGGAAAACCTCCAGTTATAGATTACTATTAGTTTATCATATAAGAAGGATATATTTGGTGATTTTTAAGACTCCAGCTATCTTGTCTCACTAGTATAGATCAATCTCTATAAGCTATAATGGATGGTAGAATGATCAATGAATGGAGGAGGGAATTCATGCTTACAGAAGCAAGCTCTCTTTTAAAGAAGTATTTTGGTTATGATTCTTTTCGCAATGGACAAGCCAAAATTATTGAGCAGGTGCTACAAGGAATCGATACACTAGGAATTATGCCGACAGGCGGAGGTAAATCAATTTGTTATCAAATCCCGGCGATGATAATACCGGGCGTTACCCTCGTTATTTCTCCATTAATCTCTCTCATGAAGGACCAGGTAGATTCACTGGATCAGGCCGGAATACCCGCCACCTTTATTAATAGTTCCCTAACCGCGAGTGAAGTGAATGATCGTTTGTATGACATCCAGCAGGGGGCCTATAAGCTCTTATATTTGGCGCCTGAAAGACTGGAATCCCATGGCTTTATTGAGGATATCCGTCAATTGCCGGTTGGATTAATTGCTGTAGATGAAGCTCACTGTATATCACAATGGGGTCATGATTTCCGCCCGAGTTATTTACGCATCCAATCATTAGCCGAACAATTGAATTCCAATCCGGTTGTCCTTGCCCTGACAGCAACAGCAACTCCGCGAGTGCAGGCAGATATTCGCCGGTCCTTGAATATTGAAGAGTCACATACGGTTATAACTGGCTTCGAACGGGAAAATTTAAGCTTCCAGGTCGTGAAAGGGCAAAATAAACAAAAATATATTGATGCGTATGTAGGAAAAAATAAACAGGAATCCGGGATTATTTATTGTGCCACACGAAAAACAGTGGACCATCTATATGAACGTCTCCAACAAAAAGGTATATCAGTTGGGAGATATCATGCGGGTTTATCAAGTACAGAACGTGAAACAGAGCAAAATAAATTTTTAAGTGATGAAATTACTGTCATGGTCGCAACGAATGCGTTTGGGATGGGGATAGATAAATCAAATGTACGATATGTGATTCATGCTCAAATGCCTAAAAATATGGAAAGTTACTATCAGGAGGCAGGCCGTGCCGGACGTGATGGCTTGCCGAGTGAATGTATATTGCTTCAATCTGAACAGGACGTTCAGGTCCAGCGCTTTTTGATTGATCAATCGTTTGGTGATGAAAACCATAAAAATCAAGAGTTGCAAAAGCTCTATCAAATGCGTGACTATTGCCATACTCAAGGATGTCTGCAGGCCTATATTCTGCATTATTTTGGTGAGCAGGAGGCAGATGACTGCGGGCGGTGCTCTAACTGTCTGGATGAACGAAGTGCGAAGGATGTGACAAAAGATGCCCAAATGGTCTTATCCTGTATAATCCGAACTGGCGAACGTTTTGGAAAAACAATGATTGCCCAAGTGTTAACTGGCTCATCCAATAAGAAATTGCTTGAACAAAACTTTCAATCCTTATCAACGTATGGGTTAATGAAAAATCAATCAACCAAAGAGATCGCTGAACTGATTGATTTTCTAACATCTGAGCAATTAATTGGGATTACGGGTGGGCAATATCCGCTCTTATATGTCACAGCTTCCGGCAAAGAAGTGTTGCTAGGGAAACGTGCGGTAATGAGAAAAGAAGCTGTGCGAATCACCGCTATTTCAACAGATGATCCTTTATTCGAAGTGCTGCGTAATTTGCGAAAACAAATTGCAGGAGAGGAAAAAGTGCCTCCATATTTGATATTCTCCGACCAAGCTTTGCGCGATATGTGCGTTAAACAACCGCAAACCAAAGATGAGTTCCTTGAGGTGAAGGGAGTCGGAGCTCAAAAGACAGATAAGTATGGTGAGCGATTTGTGGAAGTGATCACAGCGTTTATAAAGGAAAATGATTATGAAGCACCAATTGTAGAACAAGAGGGGAAAATGCCTGCGATGAAAAAATCCAAGGCGGGTACTGCCAACTCACATATGGATACGTATGAATTATATAAACAAGGGCTTACGCTGAAGGAGATTGCAAAAGAAAGAGATTTATCTTCTCAAACAGTAGAAAGGCATCTATTCCGATGTGCAGAAGAAGGATTGCCTCTGAATTGGGAGTATTTCTTCTCACCTGAGGAGGAAATCCAGATTCTACAGGCGATTGAGGAAGTGGGGAATGATTTTTTAAAGCCAATTAAAGAGCATCTTCCTAATGAAATCAGCTACAGTGCGATTAAAGCGGTAATAACGAAGAAGAACATGGATACGGCTCCAATTTAATGGGCCGTTTTCCTATGTACCCATATAGCTGCAAAACCTGTTATAATAACTGGACTAGTCCATAAAGGAGTGATAATGATGTGGAAAGAAACCATTCATGTAGAAGCTCCCTATGATTTTGACCTGGTATTGGAAAGGATCGGTCTTGATCCTCTGTATGAAATAGATTACCGCAATCGCTTGATTCAGGTCCCTTTACTGATTAATGGTAAGCCCAATGTTTATACCGTCCAAGCGATCGGTACGGTAGATAAGCCGGCCTTTACGATTAGCGGCAAAGAAGAACAAGTATTGGCGACGGATCGTTTAATGGAGATTTTTCAGTGGCATCTGCCACTTTCAGATATACATGCTCACTTTGGAGAGACGAAGCTCAATGATATTTTTACTCGCCATCGCGGTACCCCGCTTATTTTAGAATTCGACCTATATGGCTGTCTCGTGAAAAGTATTATCCATCAACAGCTGAATATGGCGTTTGCTCAAAAACTAACGAAGGATTTTGTCACAGCCTATGGGTATCAGAAGGACGGAGTATGGTTTTATCCATCTCCAGAGACAACCGCTGCTCTCACAGTAGATGAGTTAAAAGGAATGAAATTCAGCGGCAGAAAAGCAGAGTATGTCATTGGCCTTTCAGAAAAGATTGCAAGCGGTGAACTCAGGTTGGAAGAGTTGCGCACAAAGACAGATGAAGAAATTATAGAAGAATTAACAAGAATTCGAGGTGTAGGCAGATGGACGGCTGAAAACTTCCTGTTATTTGGTCTTGGCCGCCCGAATTTATTTCCAAAAGCAGACATCGGCATTCAGAATGCTATTAAGCTGCTATATAACCTAGAACGAAAGCCAACAATGGAAGAGATGGAGCAATTCAGTAAGGAGTGGCATCCTTATTTAAGCTACGCTTCACTTTACTTATGGAGAAGCATTGAAAAACGGAGGAATATTGATGAACCAACAGGCAACATTAGTCCGTGAAGGACAAGAGATTTTACTAACTATTAAACGCCTTGGCATAAATGGTGAGGGAGTCGGCTACTATAAACGTCAGGTTGTATTTGTACCGGGTGCTCTGCCGGATGAAATTGTAGAAGTAAAGATTACGAAGGTCCATCCGAAGTATTCGGAAGGTCTTGTCAAAAAGATTAAAAAGGCATCGCCACATCGAGTCGAAGCACCATGTCCGGTTTATGACGTATGTGGTGGATGCCAATTGCAGCATTTGGAATACAGCCAACAATTGAAGGAAAAACGTGATATCGTTATTCAATCATTGGAGCGCCATAGCCAATACGATGCCAGCAATGTAGATATCCGTCCAACAATTGGGATGGAGAATCCATGGAATTACCGTAATAAAAACCAATTCCAGGTTGGCACCAATGAGACTGGAGAGTTGATTGCCGGCCTTTATGCGGCAAATACTCATAACTTGATTGATATTCCAAATTGTATCGTTCAGCATGAAGCAACGAACAAGGTTACTCGTACAGTATTGGATATTTTGCAGGAATTTGGATTGCCATCCTATGATGAGAAAAAGAAAAGCGGGATTGTTAAAACGGTCGTAACCCGTGTCGGCTTCTCATCGGATCAGGTCCAAGTGGTGATCATCACCATTTCTGAAAAGCTTCCTAAGAAGCGCCAAATCATAGAAGAAATCAACAAACGTTTACCGGAAGTCGTTTCCATTGTTCAAAACGTGAATAAAGAACAGACTCCGCTTATATTCGGCGAAAAGACGATTCATCTGTGGGGAGAAGAAGCAATTGAAGAAGAACTTGGCGATTTATCCTATGAGCTATCAGCGCGTACCTTCTTCCAATTGAATCCAGTACAAACCGTGAAGCTCTATGATGAAGTGAAAAAAGCAGCTCGCCTTCACGGTCATGAACGAGTAGTAGATGCTTATTGCGGAGTAGGAACGATAGGATTGTGGCTTGCGGATTTTTGTAAAGAAGTTAGAGGCATGGATGTCATTCCGGAATCAATTGAAGATGCCATTCAGAATGCTAAAAAGCATCATATGGATAATGTCAGCTTCGAAGTAGGCAAAGCAGAAGTTCTCATGCCTAAATGGCTGCGCGAAGGCTGGAAGCCAGATGTCGTTGTCGTCGATCCGCCAAGAAGCGGCTTGGATCATAAATTAATGGATGCCATCCTGCGCACACGTCCAAGAAAAATCGTCTATGTATCCTGTAACCCATCCACACTGGCCAAGGATTTGGACTACCTAAGCAAAAAATACAGACCAAAATATATCCAACCAGTGGACATGTTCCCACAAACTTCTCATATTGAGTGCGTTGTGGAGATTATGTTGAAGGTGTAACCAATAAAAATACTCTTGGCTAACTAAATAAACATTTGTTAATCGACCCAGTTTTCGTATAAATAATCTTTTATGAAAACTGGGTCTTTTTTTATTGAATCCGATTAGCAGATAGGTTTGTCTATTTAATATAATTTTTTGAACATGTCCTGCTACCTAAACCATTTACAAATTCCCCTTTAGCAAAAGCGGGTTTGAAATTTGGACAGGAATGTGTTTGATGAAATCTTTTAATCTTATATCAAAATAATCCTCTATATCCCGTTTTAGTATCTCTTCTAGTAGAATGAATTCCATTACAATATAGTCTAGATCGAAAACATTATATAGATCTTGTTCTGCCCAGATTGATTTCACTCTGGCCTTATTGGAAAAGGGGATTAATGACAGGATAGCTCCATTCTCATAGTCAGCATATTCAATCGTGTAATAATGGAATTCCGGTGTAGGATTCTTCTTCGTAATCTCTTCTTTCCATCTATACAATGCTTTATAGAATTCGAGTATAGCTAGTTCTGTTTCAAAGTATAATTCGTTGTTGATTTTTATTGTAAATGTGGCATCCACGGCTAATATGGCAGGCACATCCCTTTTATGCTTTTTTGAGATCATTTCTTTATCTACTACAAAATTGTATTCAAACTTTATTTTGTTTGAAATACTGTCCATGTCTTCGTCACCCTATCTCTATTCTAATTTTGTCTCTTCCTAAAATGCTGGAGGCTATTTTAGTTAAGCTATATATAATAGAATTCGACAAAAAAATGATAAATCTTTCTTTTAGGTTCCATATTTAATCCAGTATTCTTTCTCGGTTTTCTAAATGAACGCTTAGATAACGAAGCAGAGACCTGGAATTGTCCAAGAATTAATCAAGTTATATAAAGAATATTGTTTTGTTAATCGAGGAAAGTAAATATAAGTTAATTAGTTGATTCATCCAAGTCTAAAAAGGAATTATAGTATCGATATTACTTTTGTAATGAGGTAGTATACCTGAAGACTCCGAAAAATACATTTGCCAGATCGATCCTTGTTTCGTGAATTATACGAATTCGGGTCTTTTTTTTTTATCATCCATCCCCCCTGGTGGTTATATACATTTATTGTGCACGAAAGAAGGCATCTATTGATGTCTTTTTGATGTTTATATAAACGTCAAACCAATCAAAAATAAACTTTATTCCGCTTCTTTTGGTATGCTCATAATGATTGGTGGTTTGGAAAATATTTTATTTTCTGTAACCTTTTTTATATTTATACGTGGTATTAGTGAGAGGGGGTAATGAGGCTGATTCAATAGATAGTCTCTATAGCACTTATTTTTCTGATATATATCGTTTCCTTTTCTCTCTTTGTCATAATCATCATACAGCGGAGGACCTTGTTCAAGAGACCTTCTTTCGTGCCTATTTATTGAGAATTATCAAAGTGGAAGTGTAAAGGCATGGCTTTTTACGGTAGCATATCATGCATATATTGATCATCATAGAAAGCATAAAAGAGTAACAATTCAGGATGAAGGCTATTTTTCTAGATTTTTAGATAAGAACAGAGCGATTGATGAAACGATTGTGATTCATGAGGAAATAGAAGAGCTATTACGTGAAGTGAATGCATTACCTGAAAAACATAAGATGGCAGTACTGCTTTGTGACTTTAATAGTCTATCATATGAGGAAGCTGCTGAAGTAATGAAGGTTAGTAAGGCATATGTAAAAGTTCTTTTATTTCGCGGGAGAAAAGCAATAAGGAAAAGAAGGAGTAAAGAATATGAGTGATGAATTTAAAAAGCGCCTGGAATCATATGAAAAAGGTGAACTTTCTGCAGAAGAGGCAAAAGAGATTGAGAAAGAACTGGAGAGCATGGAGAGATATTTGGAAGAAACTGATGAAGAAAATAGGGGAAAGTTAACTGATTCTGATATTGGCATAAAAAAACAACAACGAATTATGAAATTTGCAAAATGGAAGGCGAGATTTCAAACAGCACTTATGGCTATAGGTTTATTTCTTCTATTCTCATTCTTTTCTTCCATCCTAACTCTGATGTATTACTCGTTCGGGACTCCTGACCGACTAGAGAAATTACGTAATATCGTTGATTACAGTCTGACTGTAATGAATCCTTATGGTCATATGGATGGTACAAGTACGAGCACTTCTGCCTATTTTGGAATGACAGCCTCAAAAGATATAAATAAGGTTATTGGAGATGATACGATCAAAGTAGGTGAAATGGAAACTGATTTTTTCTTCTCAAGGATGTCATATCCCGAAGTTACCTATTTCAGCCCTATATCTATTAACAGTCCTGCTTTTATTTATCCGGTCTCAAGCCCACGAGGTTTTTCAGGGTGGGAACGATTAAAAAAGGTTCCGGAAGGGACGGTTGTTTCAGCCTATGTTTCATTTACTGATTTACTAGAGACAGAAGAGGTATTTTCATTATTCGAGACTAAGGATATGAGATTAATATGGCTTGCAGTGGATACTGGTTTTGAAAAGAAAGAGACCAAGTGAACCAACTTGGCATGAGGATGATATGATTATAGATTTTCGACAAGAGGAAAAAGCTTTTTTTGGAACTGAAATAGTTTCTGAGGGGTTTTCCTCACCGGAATATGAGGTAGGCGAAGGAGAACCACTGCATAAGCAATTCCGAAAAACACTGCAATTCCTGGAAAAATATGAAGGAAAAGCTGAAAAGTTTTATATGGGAGAGCTAAATCTATCAAAACGTATTCAATACATGGAGAAGCATGGTTATAAGCATTACGGGGCTGTTATTACAGGACCAAGAAAAGAAGTATTAAAATTACAGGATGAAGGAAAAGTAAGTGAATTAGAAGTAGACGAAATAGAATTTTGGAATTGGGAAAGTGAACTCTGAAAATAGTTTGAGTAAAACTTTTGTTATGCGATATTCAGGCAGTTAAATAGAGATAGCTTAATGAACTAATTGGGTGCTCTTATTCTATTCTAGACTGTCATAAAAGAGCACGGATAAACAGGATTTGCTAAACCGGTGTTGGTAGACTGAGTTTAGAAAGGAGAGTGCTTACATGGAGGGACTTCAAAGGATGCTCGACAGCATCGAGTATATAGAAGATAATTTGGAACAGTATCTTTGTATGGAAGATATTGCTGAAATTGCCTGTATGTCAAAATTTCATTTCCAGCGGATGTTCAGTATACTGACGGGATATACCGTAAGTGAATATATTAGGAATCGCCGTCTCACAGTTGCTGCGCAGGAACTGGTATATTCCAAGTCGAAGGTAATAGATGTTGCACTGAAATATGGCTATGAAACTCCGGAATCCTTTACAAAAGCATTCCGGAAAATTCATGGAATCAATCCGTCATCTGCAAAGAAAAATACTCAATCCTTGAAGGCTTATCCGAGGCTCTCTTTTCAAATTCAGTTAAAGGGTGATGTGGGAATGGATTATAAGATTGTCGAAAAGGAAGCATTTAAGGTTGTTGGGAAAAGCATACGCACGAGTACTAGTGGGGGAGAGAACAATCGGAAAATAGCCTCTTTCTGGGATGAATCTAATCAGAATGGATTCGCCGCTGTACTTGCTAAAAATAGTGGATCTCTTGGATTAATTGGAGTTTGTATGGACTTTGATAAACTACAAGAAAATCTAACTTACTTGATCGGGGCAGAGAAACATATAGAACATGTCCCAAATGATTGGGAAGAACGACAGATTCCGGCTGCTACCTGGGCTGTTTTTCCTGTTCATGGCGCTATGCCTGATGCCATGCCAAAGGTGTGGAATCGAATTTTCTCTGAATGGTTTCCGGCAACAGGCTATGAGCATTCGGGTGGACCTGAGATGGAGGTTTACTTAAGTGATGGAGATCCATCTTCTAAGGATTATTATTCAGAAATATGGATACCAATTAAAAAATAAATAGAAGGATAAGCTTATAAATTAATCGAGCGGATTCATTAAAGAAGCAATGTAGTGGGCTACATTGCTTCTTTCTATTTGAGAGATGGAGAGACTTGAATTTAATAGGGGATCTTGCCCTAGTGTTTTCTTTTTGACCTTCATATGAGAAAGATATTTGTAAGTAATTAACAATTATCTTGTATTGCAAGGTAGTGTGGTTTAAACTGGTAATATACCTTGCAATGCAAGATAAAAAGAGTGGTGGATTATAGATGTCGCAAACCCAGATGATGAAGGGTATATTGGATGGTTGCCTTTTGGCTATTATCAAAGGAAAAGAATGTTATGGATATGAGATGGCAGAACGTTTAAGTGAGTATGGATTTGAGACAATCAGCGAAGGTACCATTTATCCATTATTGCTCCGAATGCAACGGGAAGGACTTATTACGTCTGTTCGCCGGGATTCAATTGCTGGACCAAAGAGAAAATATTATTCATTAACAGATGAAGGACAGGTAGCTTTAGAAAATTTTCTGGTTAGATGGGGTTACCTTGAGAACAGCGTAAACGCGGTCATTAAGAAAGAAATTGAAGGATGAGGTGATGCAAAAGTGGAGCAACTTCAACTGTCTGATAAAAGTCAGAAGTTTATTGATGATTTAAAGATATACTTGTTTTCAAGTGGAAAAAATGATCAGGAGATTAATGATATTACGAAAGAACTTGAGGAGCATTTATATGAAGCCGAGCTAAATGGTAAATCTATTGATCAGATTATTGGATCTTCTCCTAAAGAGTATATGCAGAGTATCTCCAATGAAATGAGGACGGATTATAAAGCATGGGTAAAATATATACCCCTGATTATAGCTGGAGCAATGTCATTTTCGATTTTCGGAGATCTTTTGAAAGGTACATTAAGCTATAGTGTATTAAAAATCATTGGAACGGCTGTGTATTGTGTGCTCTTTTTTATCGGAGTAATGATTGCATTTCGCTATACAGCCAGGAATCAAGTGTCTAAAATTCGAGAGTTTTTAATATTATTAGCCCCTATTTTCATTAGTATGGTCGTCTTTATGGGTTTGCTTGTCGCTGATTCAATCTATCCTACACCAACCATTAACTTTGGTGTTTTAGGGAGTACAGTCATCGGCTTACTTTTTCTTTGCTTTATCGTTACATTCTCCATTTGGGCAAAAACCGCAATCCTGCCCGTTTTTTTAATTTCATTTCACTTACCGACCATCGTATTAGCTCGAACAACTTTAAATGAAGAATTGCAGTTAATTATGGGTTTAGCTATAACATATATATTGATCGGAATTTATTTATTTTATGAAGTGAGAAAAACAAAATCATAACAAAAGTTTTTTGAGGGTTATCCGGAACGTTAGTTTTACTGACTTTCTGGAGGACCCTTTCCTATCTTATTCAATTGATTTCCTATAACAAGCCGGTTAACTAGGAATGCAGGTTAGATTAAGAAGGATTTATATGTTTTAATCGAATTATTTAACCAAATTTTAAATTTGGAGGATTATATGACTGCCTTTGCGTTTTTGTTTATTCTAAAAATTGTTTTCTTAAAGGTTACTATAATAAGAGTAAAATAATATAAAATAAAACTGAAACTGAGGAGGTTATTGAAGTGAAAGAATGCCCATTTTGTAATCCTGAAACAATAGAACTGCAAGAAGTTGTTGTAAAAAATGAACATTGTATGTTTCTGCAAATGCCACAAGAAGTATTAGTCGGCTCAGGATTAATAGTTCCAATAAAACACCGTGAAACAGTGTTTGACTTAACAGAAGATGAATGGTTTGCAACCTATTCATTACTGCAAGAAGTGAAAGATCTCCTGGATGAAACATATCGACCTGATGGGTACAATATTGGTTGGAACTGCAATGCAATTGGAGGTCAACATATCATGCATTCTCACCTACATATTATTCCTCGATTTAGTGATGAACCCTATGCTGGCAAAGGACTTAGACACTGGCTGAAAAGTTTAGAAAATAAGAGATAATGGTAACTAATTCGAGCCTTACTTATCTAAAAAGTATAGGAGAGTTTTTATGAAGATTTACTGGTTATTAGTGTTTTTAATTTTTATCATTTGGTACAGAGTATCTCTACCATACGCCGAACCAAGTTGGTGGTCTATCTTTTCCTCGAGCCGTTCAACGCATACACCTATGATGGAGCAAGTTTCTTTAATTAAAGCAATTTTTATAGCTCTTATATTTTTTGCTTTGGCATCTCCAGTGCGTCAAATAATCCAAAAACGTAAGTAGCCATGTTTATAATTCATATAGTAAGTGGAATTCTCACTTAAATTTTCAGGGCGTTGATCTTAGGAGGATTAATGCCTTTTCGTGTTGAATTTCTTATGGAGATAAAGAAGCAGGAATGTTAAACAATAGACAGAAACTAAACGGTGGCAAATTTATATTGAGGGGTATTTGTGAAATGTCAAAATACGAAAAAGAAGAAATTCTAACTGGAGGAAATGTCTCAACCGTATATCGTTTAGGAGATACCGTTCGAAGAGATTTAAAGCCAGACAGTACGAAAATTCACAAGCTATTAATACATTTAGAAAATAAAGGATTCACTTATGCACCTAAATTTTTTGGTATTGATGAAAAAGGTAGAGAGATTTTGTCATATATAGAAGGTGAAGCGGGTAATTATCCTTTAAAGGGATATATGTGGTCTGATGAAGTTTTAAAAGAAATAGCTCAGATGCTTAGTCTCTACCACGATTCAGTGAGTGATTTTTTAATTGAAGAAGATTGGAAGTCGATAGATAATACTCCGCAACCATTCGAGGTGCTTTGTCATAATGATTTCGCTATATATAACATTATCTTTAATCGTAAACGACCGGTAGGTATAATTGATTTTGATGTTGCTGGCCCTGGACCGAGACTCTGGGACATTGCCTATACCCTTTATACTTGTATTCCTTTAAGTAGAGCTTATCAATCTGAAACAGGTGAAGAAGTTATTTATAATTTCTTAGACCACGCTATGAAAATAAAACACAGAGTAAAATTGTTTTTTGAATCCTATGGAAAGGAAGTGGAAGAAGTTTTTTTAGAGATGGTATTGTTGCGATTACAAGGGCTATGTAAAACAATTGAAAGAAAAGCTAAAGAAGGCGATAGTAATTTTCAAAAAATGATAGATGAAGGACACCTTGAACATTATCAAAATGATATCAAGTTCATTAGTGAACACGGAAAAGAGTGGATGTAAAAGGGGAAAGGTTGGAATTGACAGGGGAAAGAGCAGAAGGCCAAGTTGACCAAAAGATGTCTTTCTATGTTGAATTTCTTATGGTATTAAAGGGACAAGTTAGCTAAGAAGGATTTATTGCGGATTTACAGAATGTTACAATTCGAAGTGAGATAGTCTTCAAAAAAATAAAAGGGAAAAAGGAAGTGATTGATATGTCCATCGGAATTCTTGCCCTTGTAACTATGACAATATGGATTATACAAATTAATGAGTTCAATAAACCTGAAGAAAAACAAGACAATAGAAAAACAATAGTCTTAACTTCCTGTGGGTGTTTGTTAACAACAGTTTTGACCGTCCATCTTTTTCAAAATTTCATCGCCTAAGGTAGTAGTTCTTTAATAGTGTTATAGCAATTATATGGAGGTGTTATTGTTGAATGAGGACAAAGATAAGCGTAACAAAAATAAGATAGACACCGAGGATGGTTGGAATAGAACCGTTTATGGAAGTCCAACAATAGGGGGAATAGTCGTAGTCGGTGCCATTGTTCTATACCTATTATTTAAATAATATTTATTAAAGATGTCTAAGTTGAACAAGGATGATCAAAAGTTGGTCATTTAATTTTTCTTTTTACATTGTTAAAATCCTTCGAAAATAGCCCTCTCAACTGAAGCTGCTTTATTATTCTAAGACTAAATGATAAATAAAGAGCTGCAAAGTTGCAGCTCCTTAGAGTGGCTAGGTTATAAGAGTTGTATGGTTGGCAATCAATGCTGTTATCTTAGGCTGCTGGAGAGCTCTGTGAAGATAACTCCAAGTCCATAAGCTCCAGCATCAGGATAACCCAGGCTTCTTTCTCCAACCGTACCAGCACGTCCCATGCGGGCGACGATTGTTTCTGTATATTTAGCGCCTTTAACAGCAGCTGCTGCCCCATTTTCAAAGGCAGTTTTAAAGTCTATTCCAGCTTTTGCGCACTCAGACCAAGAGTCAGCACATGGAACTAAAGCATCAATCAGAGTTTTGTCACCGACGACTGCACCTCTACCAAATGAACGTTCTCCAGTTACTTGTATTCCTTTAACAGCTGCCTGTAATAGGTTTGCAAACTCCTCGATCGTTAATTCATTTTTATCGCCTGCGGCTTTGCCGGCTGCACGGAATGCAGAACCCCAAATTGGACCGGACGCTCCACCACAATATTCCATAATGACCATCGAGCATGCATCAAGGAATGTTCCAATAGATAATGGTTCCTGATTTAAGATAGAACTCCATTCTCGTTTCAATTGCTTGAATCCTTTAGCAACGCTCATACCAAAGTCTCCGTCACCGGCATGAGAGTCAAGCTCGCAGAATGGTATCTCATTGCGGATAATGACTTCGCTCATTTTATCAATGAGATAGATGATGTTCTCTAAGGAAAGGACATCATCGTGGATTACAGCGTATTCCTCACTTGTCGCTGTATTGAATGAAACGGTCTTTTCTTCAATCTCATCAACAGGGTCGGTATACTGAACACCCTCAACAGGTGCATCCACTTTAAATGCCGCAGCAGAACATTCGCTTGATAATAATGATTTCAGCTCATCATCAAGCTTCATAATTGTCAAGGATACTCCAGCCATATCAATACTTGTCATATAATTGCCGACAAAGGTTCTATAAACATGAATATTTCTGTTACTCATTTCTCTCATAACCGAATTGTTAAATAAATAGAGTTCTTGAAGTGGAGTACTTCCGAAGCCATTTACAAGAATAGCAATATCAGATGTTTCATCCCCATCTTGTCCAAAATCCTTTAGAAGATCATCTATCATTTGTTTAGCCAACTCATTTGCAGAAATCAATTTTTCTCTTCTGATTCCTGGTTCTCCATGAATGCCGACACCGTATTCGATTTCATCTTCTTCTAATTTGAATGTCGGAGTTCCTTTAGCTGGAACGGTACAGGATGTAAGAGCTGCCCCGATGCTTTTTACATTTTCTGCGGCTTTTTCTGCAATTGCTTTTACCTGCATAAGGTCTCTGCCTTCTTCGGCAGCTGCACCGGCAATTTTATGAACAAGTACAGTTCCTGCAACACCGCGGCGTCCTACAGAATACAGACTGTCTTCAACGGCTATATCGTCAGCTACTCGAACATATTCAACCTGGATACCATCCTCGATTGCTAAAGCGGCACCATTTTTAAAGTTCATGATGTCACCGCTGTAATTTTTAATAATCATCAGGACCCCTTTTTGACCGGCAGCTGCTTTGATTCCCTGATACACTTGTATTTGTGATGGCGAAGCAAACACATCCCCGCATACTGCAGCATCAAGCATACCTTTTCCGACAAAGCCCGCATGTGCAGGTTCATGCCCACTGCCTCCCCCGCTAATTAAGCTCACTTTGTTTTCATTTATTACTCGTTTCTTAATAATTTTATATTTCTTCAGAAACTCGAGTTCCGGATGTGCCATGATTAATCCATTAGCCATCTCCATTACGAGGTTCTCAGGTTTATTTATAATCTTCTTCATTTGTATTACCTCCCGTTTCTATTAAAAATTGGTAGTCTTGCTAAATTTATTCATACTGTTAACAGTATAATGTAAGCGTTTTAAAGTAAACGGACAAATAACCGTATTTGTCAAAATAGCCGTAATTATATCATTTTTGTATAATTAAATTACAATTTTAATAGGGAAGGTAACCCATGACCTCATCGATTATCACACAAAAAATAATTGCAAAATCATTAAAAGATTTAATGGTAACTGAACCTTTTCATAAAATTTCAGTAAGCGACATTATGGTAAACTGTAAGATGCGAAGGCAAACATTTTACTACCATTTTCAAGATAAATATGAATTGCTTGGCTGGATTTATAAAGAAGAAACGAAGGAAAATATTACAGACTTTATTGGATATGAAAAGTGGGAGAACATCTTTCATTTGTTATTGGAATACTTCAGTCAGAATCGACGATTCTATCAAAATGCATTTAAAGTAGAAGAGCAAAATTCCTTTAACGAATACTTATATGAACACACAAAGAATTTGTATCTTGAGATTATTACTAACCGTTTGGACGGAAGCGGATTAAAGGTTTCTAATGAAAGGAAAGAATTAATGGCTTCTTTTTATAGCTATGGGTTTGTAGGGATAATCAAAGAGTGGATTGAGAAAGATTGCACTCTCGAATCTTCCACGATGTCATCCTTGATGAAATATATGATAAATGATCAATTACTGCCATTTCTGCAGGAGTGAGCAGCGAGAGGGAATAAGAATGAAAAAAATAATTAATGATGTTCAGCATGTTGTAAGAGACATGTTGGCTGGATTTTGTTTTGAACATAAAGAAAGGGTTTCTTATGAGCCCAAGCATGATATTGTTTATCGGAAAGATTTAAAAGATATAAGAGAGGAGGTAGTCATTATTAGCGGAGGCGGCAGCGGACACGAACCGGCTCATTATGGATATGTAGGGAAAGGAATGCTCTCCATTTCTGTTAATGGAGAAATTTTCACGCCGCCAACAACTGAGCAAATAGTAGCCGCCATTCGGATGATTGATAAAAATAAGCGTGTCTTGCTCATAGTCAAAAATTTTAAAGCAGATTTAGAGAGTTTTTTGATGGCTGAATCCATCGCCCAAAAAGAAGGCTGGACTGTTGATCATGTCATTGTAAGTGATGATGTCTCCATTGAAGACGACAATTCCTTCAATAAGCGGAAACGTGGTGTGGCTGGTACTGTGTTTGTCCATAAAATACTTGGAGCTGCTGCACGTGAGGGATATTCTCTAAACGAACTAACGGAAATTGGCCAGTCTGTCATCAATCATTTACATACATTGGGAGTTGCACTTTCACCGGTAACCCATCCTGAGACAGATAGAAGGTCATTTATACTACAGGATAATGAAGTATTTTACGGAATTGGGATTCATGGTGAAGTGGGATACCGGAAAGAAGAATTTCATTCCTCTGAAATTTTAGCCATAGAGCTTATGAATAAACTTAAAAGTCTTTATCGATGGAAAAAAGGAGATCGATTTGCCATTTTGGTGAATGGGTTAGGGGCTACACCGCTGATGGAACAGTATATCTTTACCAATGACATCCGACGTTTATGCGAGCTGGAAGGCTTGGATATTAGATTTGTGAAGGTTGGAAACCATTTAACTTCCTTAGATATGAAAGGTATTTCATTAAGCTTACTCAAAATAACGGATTCTGTTTGGGAAAAATGGTTAAAAGCAGAGGTGGAAGTAGCTAACTGGTAGTTAAGATTTGATTAGTGCACAGTCAAATACCATATATAGCAGAAATAGAGTAAAGCCCTGTTTATGCTCGGGTATCATAACGAGCATAAACAGGGCTTTTCTTTTTCATTAAGTAATTTAGTAGCACCATATGAAATAAAATATATTCATAACTATTGCTTAATGTATCTCTAAATCTTTTACTGTTTCTCCTTCAACTAACACTGGCTGATAATAGGTTTCGTTTGGTAAATCTCGTTTTCCTTGCAATTTCTTAATGAGCCAATCAGCTGCATCACGTCCCATTTGTTCCTGTGGGTGGGTTAATGTTGTCAGTGCAATAGTAGCATTTTTGGCAATATAGGAATTGTCCTGCCCGATTATTGATAACTTCTCTGGAATGGAAATATTAAGCTGTTTACACACATTTACTACTTCTAAACCGACTTCATCGTTATAGCAAACAATCGCGGTTAATAGGTGAATATTTTCCTCTAAAAATTTCTTCAAGCTAGCTGATAAATTGGGCTTTGTTTCTGTATCGAATGTAAGCACATGCTCAGGTCGAAATCCTAATTTGGCTTCTCCAAGCGCTTTTATATATCCCTTCATTCGATATTTTCCCTGTAGGTCATCTGATTTTGATATTAGCCCGATATGTGTATGTCCCTTCGAAATTAATTCCTTTGTTGCGAGATAACTGGACTGGACGTCATCAAGACAAAGAAAGGGAACACTTAATTCTTCATAATAAGCATTAATCATAATGAATGGAACCTCTTGTTCTTTAAATGACAGGTAATAAGAGATGTTTGGATTATATAGATTGCTTTTCGTAGGCTCTATGATCAAACCATCCACTCCAAATGACAGCATCATTTCCAAAGCTTTCTTTTCCTGTTCGACATCATTATTTGTACTGGCTAATAATAACGAATAATTCTCTTCATTTAATCTGCCTTCAATCCCTCGAATAATGGAGGGGAAAATATAATCAGAAATGTAGGTTGTAATGACTCCGATTGTTTTAGTGTTAGATTGACCGCCAGATTTTGCTTGATATTGGTTACTGACATAAGTGCCAGACCCTTTTTCACTTCTTAAAAATCCTTCGTTTGATAGTTCTAAAATAGCTTTACGAACAGTTTGTCGGCTCACTTCGTATTTTTCTTGGAGGGAAGCTTCAGTAGGGATTTGGTCACCAACTTTATAATCTCCCGAAAGAATCTTGCTTTTTATATCATCAATGATGACCTGATATTTTGGTTTCATTTATAGCTCACTTCCTTCATTGGTGCTCTTGCACTAATTGATTGATTCGAAATAGTTGTATGTACATATTTTACTTTGAATTAGTAAGAAATAAAATAAGCAATCTAATTCTATTTTATAAGTAACATCTTTCATTAGTTCTTTTAATAGTATACCCAATAAATGGTTTTGTGGGTCTTTGTTTGATTTGTACTAAAATCGAGAATGTTAAATTTGTGTGTACTAATTACACATTAGTTGACATTTGTACGTACAAATAAATATAATCAAGTTAACAAATAGAAAGCGTAATCATTCCGGATATTGAAACCGCTATCAGATGGGGGTTTATATGAGAAAGAACAAAGCAAACATACAAGAGGCAATTGCTAGGGGAGAGACTTCTCTTGGAATTGAATTTGGTTCTACACGTATCAAGGCAGTGTTAATTGATCATAATTTTGAAACGGTTGCATCTGGAAGCTATGAGTGGGAAAACCGCTTGGAGGATGGTTTTTGGACATACAGCCTAGTCGATATTATTACTGGACTACAAGCAGCGTATCATGAGATGAAGCAAGAAGTTGAAAGAAACTATGGGATAACGATTCGGAAGATTGGTTCTATTGGAATCTCAGCCATGATGCACGGATATATGGCCTTTGATCATACAGGAGAATTACTTGTTCCGTTTCGTACTTGGCGTAACTCAACAACGAGTGCGGCAGCTAAAGAATTGACTGATACATTTAAATTCAATATCCCAGAACGATGGAGCGTTGCTCATCTTTATCAAGCTATCTTAAATGAAGAGAAACATTTGCCGCGTATTGATTATGTTACGACTTTAGCAGGTTATATCCACTGGTTACTGACTGGTAATAAAGCGATCGGTATTGGAGATGCTTCAGGTATGTTTCCAATCGATGAATCAACAAAGAATTATAATGAATCAATGGTTAAGCAATTTGATGAACTAATTTCCACGAAGGGTTGTCCTTTGAGCCTAGAGGAGATTCTTCCTAAAGTTTATCTTTCAGGAGAACAAGCTGGTGAATTGACTGAAGTTGGGGCAAAAATTCTTGATCAATCACAGAATTTACAACCAGGTATTCCGCTTTGTCCGCCGGAAGGTGATGCGGGTACAGGAATGGTTGCTACAAATAGTGTGAGAAAGCGTACTGGTAATATTTCAGTAGGAACATCAGTCTTTGCCATGATTGTACTGGAAAAAGAACTCTCAAAAGTGTATCCGGAAATTGATTTAGTAACAACACCTGATGGCAGTCCTGTAGCGATGGTTCATGCTAATAACTGCTCCAGTGATTTAAATGCCTGGCTGAAATTATTCCGTGAGTTCTCTGAAGCAATGGGCCAAAAGATAGAAACGGATCAATTATATGAAGTGATGCTGAATAAAGCTTTGGAGGCTGAACCGGATGCTGGCGGATTGCTAAGCTATGGCTATTTATCCGGTGAGAATATTACAGGATTAGATGAGGGGCGACCGCTATTCGTACGACCTCCTGGTAGTCAGTTTAATTTAGCAAACTTTATGCGAGCTCATCTTTTTACTGCATTTGGCGCATTAAAAATTGGAATGGACATTATGACTAAAGAAGAAAGTGTTGAAATTGACGGCATTTTGGCTCACGGCGGATTATTCAAAACACCTATTGTAGGTCAAAAAATCGTCGCAGCTGCCATTGATGCACCAGTATCCGTTATGGCAACAGCCGGAGAGGGCGGTGCGTGGGGGATGGCTATTCTGGCTTCTTACATGATGAACAAAAATGAGAAGGAATACTTGGAAGAATTCCTTGACCAAAAAGTCTTTTTCGAGGTTGATAGTCAAGAAATATATCCGGATCAGTTTGATGTTAAAGGTTTTGAGAAATTTATAGAGCGATATAAAAAAGGTCTTGTAATTGAGCAGGCAGCTGTCGATCATTTGATTTTATGAGTCCAAGTTTGGAGGGGTTCAAGTGTTAGAAAAGTTAAAAGAGGAAGTATTTGAAGCAAATTTAGAATTGCCCAAGCATGGACTCGTCAAATATACATGGGGAAATGTAAGTGCAATTGACCGTGATAGTGGCTTATTTGTTATCAAACCGAGCGGTGTTGATTATAAGACGATGAAGCCAAGTGATATGGTGGTTGTTGATTTGGATGGTCAGGTGGTTGAAGGGGAATTGAATCCTTCATCAGATACAGCAACTCATGCAGTACTTTACAAGCATTATTCAGAGATTGGCGGCATTGTGCATACGCACTCAACCTGGGCGACTATATGGGCTCAAGCAGGTTTAGATGTTCCGGCGATGGGAACTACTCATGCCGATACATTCTATGGTTCCATTCCATGTGCAAGGTTTTTAACTCAAGAGGAAGTTGACCGTGGGTACGAAGTGGAAACTGGAAAGGTCATTATCGAAACATTTGAACAACGTGGATTAGATATATTGGCAGTTCCCGGTATTTTACTTCATGGACACGGACCATTTACTTGGGGCAAAGATGCAAAATCAGCGGTTATGAACAGTGTGGTATTAGAAGAGGTCTCAAAAATGAATTTATTTACACGAGAACTAAATCATTTTGCTGAAGAATTGCCACAACGTATTTTAGATAAGCACTATCTACGTAAACATGGAAAAAATGCCTACTATGGGCAAAAATAATACAAACTATCAAACTACGAAAAGAGGATTATTATGTCTAAAGTAAAAGAGTTTTGGTTTGTCGTAGGTTCACAGCATCTATATGGGGAAGAAGCACTGGCGGAAGTCAAAGCACACGCACAAACGATGACGGATGCCTTAAATGAAAGCGGTATATTACCTTACCCGCTTGTATTGCAGGATTTAGCTGTAAGTGCAGATAAAATTACAAGCATTATGAAAGAAGTGAACTATCGTGATGAGGTTGCGGGCGTAATTACTTGGATGCATACCTTCTCACCAGCAAAAATGTGGATTCGCGGAACAAAATTATTACAAAAGCCATTGCTACATTTAGCAACGCAGTTTAACGAAAGTATTCCATGGGAAACCATTGATATGGACTTCATGAATCTGAATCAATCAGCTCATGGTGATCGTGAATATGGATTTATCAATGCGCGTTTGAAAAAGCAAAATAAAGTTGTAGTAGGTTACTGGAAACGTGCTGAAGTCCAAAAGCAAATAGCAGAATGGATGGATGTAGCGGTTGCTTATAACGAAAGCTTCAATATAAAAGTTGCTCGTTTTGGTGATAACATGCGTAATGTTGGAGTAACCGAAGGGGATAAGGTAGAGGCTCAAATTCAATTTGGATGGACTGTTGACTACTTTGGTATAGGCGATCTTGTTCAATATGTGAATGACGTTAAGGACGAAGAAGTGAACGATTTAATTGCTGAGTATGCGGAACTATATGAATTTGATTATGGCATATACAGCAAAGAAGATTGGGAAAAGAGCGTGAAGGTGCAAGCAAGCTATGAAATTGCCATTAAGCGTTTCCTTGATGATGGTGGTTACAATGCATTCACAACTAACTTTGAAGACTTATATGGCATGAAACAGCTTCCTGGCCTTGCAGTGCAACGTTTGATGGCCCAAGGATATGGATTTGCTGGTGAAGGGGATTGGAAGACTGCAGCCCTAGATCGCTTACTTAAAGTGATGAGCCATAACCAATCGACTGGATTTATGGAGGATTACACTTATGAACTAGCTGTTGGGCAAGAAGCTGCTCTTCAATCACATATGCTTGAAGTAGATCCAACATTAGCTTGCAACAAGCCAAAAATTGTCGTATCTCCATTAGGTATCGGTGATCGTGAAGATCCGGCTCGTTTAGTTTTCGATGGTAAGGCAGGAGATGGTGTTGTTGTTTCAATGGCTGACTTTGGTACACATTACAAGCTTTTGATTAATGAAGTTTCTGCTTTTGAGCCAACTGTTAAAGCACCTAATCTTCCAGTAGCACGTGTACTATGGGAAGTAAAGCCAAACTTCCAGGATGGGGTTAAAGCGTGGATTGAGAATGGCGGCGGTCACCATACAGTTGTTTCATTGAATCTGACAACAGATCAAATTATCACGTATGCAAAGCTTGTTGACTTAGATTATGTAGTTATTAGGTAATGGCTTTATCCTCCGAGGGGGCTTATGCTTTCTTGGAGGATAATAGATTATCCCAGAAGGTAGAATAAGATGCTTTTATTTGTAAGCGTGTTCTTTGTTTATATATATGAAAGCGTTTAAGATGAAGAAATAAAACTAAATGTTTTTGGATTCATTATATTTGATTCAAAAGTACCCTAATGCGTTATTCATTAAATTAAACAGAGCATCTCTATTATTAAATAGGCAACACCTACTATCATGTAAGACAAGCTATGAACGTAAATATTCTATTAAAAACTTACTGGTATTATAGCAATTTTGCAGGACTTGAAAACGCTTTTATATATGTTAAGGCTATTAATAGTCTTAGTGGTAGGATTTCTAGCAATATATTTTTGCACCTAGTGGAGGGAACATTCATGGTTAATGAAAAGAAAATATCAAGTCGCTTTATTTATTTCTTTGGAGCTTTTGCCGGCATTCTTTTTGGTTATGATATAGGTGTTATGACGGGAGCATTACCTTTTTTAGAAAGTGATTGGAGCCTCGAAGGAAGAGCTACCGCTATTGGTTGGATTACCTCTTCGGTAATGTTTGGAGCTATTTTTGGAGGTGTCGTAGCTGGTCAGCTGTCTGACCGTTTAGGACGACGCAAAATGATTTTAATATCTGCTGTCATTTTTGTTGTGGGATCCATATTGTCAGGCATAGCCCCCCATGATGGAATACTATTTTTGATTGTATCACGGATGTTTCTAGGACTAGCTGTTGGGGCTGCCTCTGCGTTGGTTCCAGCCTATATGTCGGAAATGGCGCCTGCAAAATTGCGCGGTCGTCTGTCAGGAATAAATCAAACCATGATCGTTTCTGGGATGTTGCTCTCATACATTGTTGATTATCTATTGAAAGACCTGCCAGAAACTATGGCATGGCGGATGATGCTTGGTTTGGCTGCAGTACCTGCTATCATCTTATTTTTTGGAATGTTAAAGTTACCTGAATCACCAAGATTTTTAATTAAGAATAATAAATTTGATGAAGCTCGTAAGGTATTGGGCTATATTCGTTCAAATAAAAAAGATATTGATGCTGAAATAAAACAAATTCAAGAAGCTGCAAAAGAAGAAAAAACGGTAAGTCAGAAAACGTCTTGGGGAACTCTCTTAAGTGGTAAATACCGTTACTTGGTCTTTGCGGGTGTAGGTGTAGCAGCTTTTCAACAATTCCAGGGTGCAAATGCCATCTTCTATTACATTCCTTTGATTGTGGAAAATGCTACGGGTCATGCAGCCAGTTCCGCGTTGATGTGGCCAATCATTCAGGGGATTATCCTCGTAATAGGTTCATTAGTATTCCTGGTCATTGCTGATAAATTTAAGCGCCGTACTTTATTAACAGTTGGCGGAACCATTATGGGACTCTCCTTTATTTTTCCGGCCATCTTAAACATACTAATTCCTAATGTGAATCCGATGATGATGGTTGTTTTTCTAAGTATCTATGTTGCGTTTTATTCATTCACATGGGCTCCTTTAACTTGGGTCATAGTTGGAGAAATATTCCCGCTAGCCATTCGCGGACGTGCGTCAGGATTAGCTTCATCATTTAACTGGATTGGTTCTTTCTTGGTCGGATTGCTTTTCCCAATCATGATTGCTTTTATGCCTCAAGAAGCTGTTTTTGCCATCTTCGGTGGTATTTGTTTACTGGGAGTCCTATTTATACGGACATGTGTTCCTGAAACTCGCGGTCGCAGTTTAGAGGATATAGAGAAAATTGGAGAAAGTAAACAGGCTAAGGCGAAAAGTGCATAAAAAGTAACATATTAATTGCTTATCGAAATGCAGTAAAGCTATACAGTAAGCAGTCCCTGATTTCTATACTGGAATCAGGGACTTTTTTTATTCATTCATTTATCTGAAGTGCCTGTGTTTACTTAAGGGGAATTCCAGTTTCATTGCTCCATCTCTATTTTTTCGCTATTATTTTACTATAACTCAATGAATACAGGTGAAGAAATGAAACCGAATGGTGGAGTAAAAGAAGATAATTATAAAGTGTTCGCATTGCTAAGCAATTATTTAAATAAGGCGCCCGATTTTGTTGATAGAGAAGAGATAAATGAGATTGTTCAGTATGGCGTATCTTATGAGCATGCATTTGCGGTCATTTTAGCGGCTGCTTTTGGATTGGATATTGTGGATAAGATGGATGATAAGAATCTATTCAACAATTACTTTAATGGAATGTTTTTTAAATTGGATGAAAAGGAATATTGCGAAAACCCTTATTATAAGAATATCAAGATCCCAACGTTGAAGATTGGTAATAGTGAACTAAAATATGAAAAGTATAAACCGTTTGAGGGTTTTGTATGCAATGATATTGTCAAAACAAAAGAAGGCAGGCAAATCCCGCAAATCGGTTTTTTTGAAACAGAATTTGAGTATCCAGCTATTTTAGAAAACGAAAGAATATGGATGACGGTAACGCCTAATGAAATCGAAACCATGAAAGAACCGATTGAGCAGGCGTTTGGAAATGTACTTACATATGGATTGGGACTTGGTTATTATACCTATATGATTTCTGAAAAAGAGAATGTTGACAGCATCACGGTAGTCGAAATGAATGAAGACGTGATTAACTTGTTCCAAACGTATATATTGCCGCAATTCAAAAACCATCAAAAGATTAAGATCATTAAAGCTAATGCCTTTGAATATGCTCAAAAATCTATGGCCAAGGGTCAATTTGATTTTGTTTTTACGGATTTATGGCATGATGTTTCGGATGGAATTGATATGTATTTAAAAATGAAGTTATTTGAAAAAAGATGTCCAAATACGATATTTACCTATTGGATTGAAAAATCAATTAAATGTTATTTATAAAACATGGATGAGAAATCCTCTTTCAAAGTTTGAAGGGGGATTTTTATAGTTAGTAAAGGTATGTTTTCCTGAAGAGTATATAAATAAGACGTTGGTCAGGGGCGATAATCGTTCACTGAGAAATAGGTCAAAAATACCACATTGTTTATTTTAGCTTTATGCTTATAAAGATGGTACTTTTGTATTAAGTGAGTAGGAAATTGTATAACCAAAAGAAAACAAGAGGTAGTTGAACTTATGAATGAGAAGGTCATAAATAATAGTGATAAATGTTATGTATTGGCTGAAGAGAAGGCTGAAAAGTATTTTGAATCCTTGCGTGCGCAGGTGATTGAAAAGAGCTATATCGATGCATTAACGAAAGATATTCAATCGTGGAAGCAGAATCATATTCGTCATCGATCCTTAGCTTCCCTTTTTGCTCATAAAAATAAAAAAACAACAAATAAGGAGTATCATCAGTATATAAGCTGGTTGAATAAGAGAGGGAAACTGGAGCAGTATCTTCATCGAAGTATTTCATATATCTATCTGAGAGATTTGGGCAAAGCCCTGGACAAGCCTGAAACACAAACTAAAATCAAACAAGTCGTGGATACGCTCATCTCTCAATTAGTTACAGATAAATTTGAAGAAGCTAGTGAGTTTGATTTGTTTAGTACACACGGTTTGTACAGATGGGGCCAAAAGGAGAATATCGAGTCAACAGTCATCTGGCTATTCGACAAGCTAAGAATCGTGTCATCCTCTATACCGAATGGAATGGATGCCGAAAATGCCCAACGTAAATTAATCAAAATCATAGGTGGAGTTATGATGCACGTTAGGGAAGAGATGGGCTCTGATATTTCCCCGGAGGAACGGGCACAGAAACTTGATGAAGCCATTCGGCTAGGATATTCCTATGGTCTGACCTATCCTTTTATAGATGATTTACTAGATGCAAATGTTTTATCCGATGAGGAGAAAAAGCAGTTTTCAACTATCATTAGAATGACGCTTATAAATGGGACAGTCCCAGAAATAGACGAGTGGTCTGGTAAAAATGAAGAACTTATCCGGTTTATTCATTCAGAACTGAAGGAAGCATTCGAGTATATTAAAGGTTGCCAAAGCCCTGAAAATTCCAGGATATTTTTCGACCAGGCGTATGTGTTTTTTCATTCACAGGAAGTAGACCGAGTTAAAGAGTTAACAAATGAACATTACACCAATGAAGATTTGTTTATTCCAATCATATTAAAATCATCATCTTCACGATTGATCGTTCGTTCTGTTATTAGTGCACCAGAGGATGAAGGGTTTAACAAACGCACGTTTTACTATGGAATATACAATCAATTGGCAGATGACTTTGCGGATTTATTTGATGATATGGATGCAGGAGCGGTCACTCCATATACGTATTATCTAACCTATCATGATAAGCGTCCTGACCTTATTAACCCATTCGAATTATATTGGACGGTTATTTTCAACTTGATTCATCATGTATATGATTCTGATCCACATGCTTGTGAGGTCATACTAGATCGAGCAATTAATGGCCTAAAAAGAAATAAAGAACGATTAGGTACTAAGCAGTATGATGAATTGATGAATTTATTAACAGCAAATATGCCGACATTTAATCGCCTTATCCAAACGATGGTTCAGAAAGCAGATGATGTGGATTTCTTTGATAAATTGCTCCGAGATCATATCCTTTCCAATATGAGAAAGGATCGTCAAGAGGAAAGCGAATTTGCTAACACAATAAAGAGCATTCGTCAGGAGATTAATCAATATCTGCCTATTAATCAACTAGAATCTACACTTTTGACGAATGATCCAATCATTGATGCGGCAAATTACAGTCTTGAAGGTGATGGAAAGAGGCTAAGGCCAATCGTGACCTGGATGATGGGAGTCAGGGAGTATGGGCTGGATTCTACAGCGATTGTGCCGCTTCTTAAATCCCTGGAATATATGCATACGGCATCTCTTATTCTCGATGATCTGCCATCTCAGGATAATGCGCCTATTCGAAGAGGCCGTGCTACCTTGCATACGGTCCATAATACAGGAATAGCAGAAATAACTTCAGTATATCTTATTCAGAATGCTATGAAGGAACAAGCATCACTGAAACAGTTTGATGCTGCGTCTGTTCTACAGTTAATTCGATATTCATCCCAGGTAGCCATGGATATGTGCAGAGGGCAGGCAATGGACTTGGAATCGAAAGGGAAAATGCTGACTTTAGAGGAATTAAACACGCTTTCCTTCTACAAAACAGGAATCGCATTTGAGGCATCACTCATTATGCCTGCCATTCTTGCTCAAGTAGGGGAATCCGAGATAGAGAAGTTAAAAAAATTCGCCCATCATGCCGGAATCGCATTTCAAATTAAAGATGACTTGCTTGATCTGGAGGGGGATGACCTTTTACTTGGAAAACCAGTCGGACAGGACAAAGAGAATAATAATTCTACATTTGTATCAGTTCTTGGCAGGGAGGGTGCTCGTAAAGTAATGTGGGATCATTACTGCTATGCTATGGAAGCTATTGTACAGATTTCACCGAAGAGTTCATTTTTAAAGCACTTATTGAATTATATGGTGAACAGACAGCGCTAAAGTGGTTATCTGTTCGCTGCCTTATAGCAGAGAACATCCAGAACATAAAAATGCCCCCGGTTTTAAAACCAGGGGCATCTTTTTTCTTATTTAACGCCTCTCATGTATTTTTGGATGGTTGGTGAGATGAAGTAAATAATAATTGAACATAGAATTGCGAATCCACCGATTAATCCAAAATACAGGAGTTCCGTTTCCGTACTATAAAGTTTTACAAGCTGTGCATTTATGGCCTGTGCAACAGCACTAGCGAGGAACCATAGGCTCATCGTTTGAGCGGAGAATGCAGCAGGTGCCAATTTAGTTGTAGCAGATAAACCAACAGGAGATAGACAAAGCTCTCCAAGTGTGACGATTAGATAGCTCAATATGAGCCAATAAGGACTGACAAGTGAGTCACCGCCACTTAGGTATCCTGGTACAAGCATCACGATAAAAGATAGACCCGCTAATAGCAAGCCAATTGAAAATTTTCTGGAAGTTGAAGGCTGCTTATCCCCTAGCTTCATCCATAACCAAGCTGCAACTGGTGCAAAGATGATTACGAAGAGGGCAGGCATTGCCTGTAGCACACCCGGTGCGATTTTAAAGCCTAACAAAGTTAAATTAGTTCTCTCTAAAGCATAAATATTCAGTAAATTAGAGCCTTGTTCATAAATAGCCCAGAAGATAACTGCTGACAGGAATAATGGAATATAGGCAAGTAATCTTGATTGTTCTTCTGCAGTTGTTTTAGAGCTTTTGTACATCCAAACAAAGTAAACGACTGGTATAATAACTGCCAAAATAGTTACGAGTAAAACAAATCGATCAATGGTTAGCCAACCGATTGTAATCAGAGCATAGAAAAGGACAATTAATAGAGCAATTGTTACCCCAAAATAAAGAGCAAATTTCTTTTTGCCTTCAGGGCTTAATGGATTAGGTGGCTGTGTTCCAATGGTGCCCAGATTTTTCTTTTTCGTAATAACAAATACGATTAATCCAAGAAACATACCTACAGCAGCAGCTGAAAAACCTGCATGGTAGCTATCGTAATGCCCGCGTAATCCTTCTACAACAAATGGAGCTATAAAAGCACCTAAATTAATCCCCATATAGAAGATACTGAATCCTGAGTCCCGGCGATTGTCGGCCTTTGTATATAAGTCACCAACAACACTGGAAATGTTCGGCTTTAGCAATCCGGTACCAATGATAATTAAGAACATACTGGCAAAAAAGGCTTCAGCCCCGAGCGGTAATGCCAGAACAACATGACCAAGCATAATAAAAACTCCACCGTAGAATACGGTTCTGCTTGTCCCAAGTAAACGGTCTGCAACCCATCCACCGATAATACCTGATAGATAGACTAAAGATCCATAGATTGCAGCAATTGACATGGCTGTGGTTTGATCAAACCCCAGTCCGCCCTTGCTAACTTCAGCGTATAAGTAGAGGACCAGGATGGCCCGCATTCCATAATACGAAAAACGTTCCCAAAACTCTGTGAAAAATAATGTGAAAAGTCCTTTAGGGTGTCCGAAAAAACCTGTGTTCGGAATGCCTGGAACACCCGACTGTTTGTTTAATTTAACCAAAAATTCTCTCTCCTTTAGCATGATGTAGTACAATATACCATTTTATTTTAGATTAACTAAAAAATCAAAATTGAGAGACTATAATTTTGTTTATTTAATAGAAATATGTCGAAAAATGTTAGATTATGTGTGATAAATAAAGAAGAATAAATAATGTTTAATAGAAAATGCCCCAAAGTTATTGATAACTTTGGGGCATTTTTATTTAGGCTTCTATTTGATTTTTTAGTTTTGCATATTCTTCATCAGAGAATACTCGTGATTTCGTAATGAAATGACAATCTTCTATACTATCAAGTGAAAAGGCTGCTCCTCTTCCATCAGTAGCATCTAGGATCAATTGAGTATGTTTCCAGTACTCATATTGCATCTTATGGATATAAAACGGTGCTCCTCCAATGGAACCGAGGTATACATCAGAATCCCCCGTTTTAAAATCATCTTCCTTATAACACATGGGAGCAGATCCATCACAGCAGCCTCCGGATTGGTAAAACATAATAGAGCCGTGAGTTCTTTTTAATGAATCTATTAATTGAAGTGCCTCTTCGGTTGCTACGACACGTTCTACCATTTTAGAGTCACTCCTTTTAGAAGAAACCTTGAGCATTTTTATCATAGCTTACTAACAAACATTTTGTTTGTTGGTAATGATCTAACATCATAGCATGGTTTTCACGGCCGATACCGGATAATTTGTAACCGCCGAAAGCAGCACCTGCTGGATATTGATGATATGTGTTTGTCCATACACGACCAGCTTGTATCGCACGGCCGGCACGGTAAGCAAGATCTCCACTGCGGGACCATACACCGGCACCTAATCCGTACAAGGTATCATTTGCAATTTCCATTGCTTCGTCAAAATCTTTGAAAGTCGTTACACTAAGAACTGGACCAAAGATTTCTTCCTGGAATATACGCATTTTGTTATGACCTTTGAAAACAGTCGGTTTAATATAGTTACCATTTTTAAGGTCTTCACCAAGGTCATTTTCTTCTCCGCCAATTAAACATTCAGCACCTTCTTCTTTGCCGAGTTTAATGTAGGATAAGATTTTTTCTTTTTGTTCATTTGAAGCCTGTGCGCCCATCATAACTTCTGTGTCAAGTGGGTTGCCAATCTTAATAGCTTTCACACGCTCTAATGCACGTTCCATAAATTTATCATAGATTGATTCCTGGATTAATGCACGGGAAGGGCATGTGCAAATTTCACCGGAGTTTAGAGCAAACATCACTAAGCCTTCGATTGCTTTATTTAAAAATTCATCATCTTTGTCTATTACATCTTCAAAGAATACGTTAGGTGATTTACCGCCAAGCTCCAATGTGACAGGAATAATGTTTTCAGTAGCATATTGCATTATTTGGCGTCCCACTGCTGTAGAGCCAGTAAAGGCAATCTTCGCAATACGTGGATTTGTTGCAAGTGGTTTCCCTACTTCAATACCAAAACCATTTACGATGTTCAGAACACCCGCTGGGAGTATATCCTGAATTAACTCAACAAGAACCATAATGGATGCAGGAGTTTGTTCAGCTGGTTTTAATACGATGCAGTTACCTGCTGCTAATGCCGGGGCAATCTTCCAGACAGCCATTAGAATTGGGAAATTCCAAGGAATGATTTGACCAACAACACCAAGTGGTTCTTGGAAGTGGTAAGCTACTGTATCATTATCTAATTGAGTAGTTCTTCCTTCTTGTGTACGAATGGCACTTGCGAAATAACGGAAGTGATCAATTGCCAAAGGAACATCAGCATTCAATGTTTCACGTACTGCTTTCCCGTTATCCCAAGTCTCAGCTACTGCGAGCATTTCCAGGTTTTCTTCTAAACGATCTGCAATTTTATTTAAAATACGTGCACGTTCAGCAGTAGAAGTTTTCCCCCAAGCTTCTTTTGCTGCATGTGCCGCATCTAATGCTAATTCAATATCTTCAGCAGAAGAACGAGCAGCCTTTGTAAAAACTTCTCCAGTTACCGGAGATTTATTTTCAAAGTATTGACCTTTAACAGGTGCAACCCATTTTCCGCCAATAAAGTTATCGTATTTCTCTTTGAAATGCACAACTGCGCCTTCTGTATTTGGATTTGCATAAATCATGTTGATATCTCCCCTATGTTCGTATTGAAAACTCTTAAATGTAAAGTTTTGATGCCATTTTGGAATAAAAATACACCAGTAAAGCGTTTTCTATACTATTATTTGTCTAATTTGATAAAATTTCAAATAATATGACTGTGAATATAGGAGAAATATGATGTATAAGTGTAGTATAGAAATAGGAAAAAAATGTGTCTTCCATTACTCGTTACTAGATAGATAAATTTTGCAGGTTATCTATTACATCTAAAGAGAATTATTCACCCATGAATGGAACAAGAGATTGGAGACAGGCTGTTTAATTTTACTAACAGCAACCAACAGATACGGGCGCTCTTATTCTGCCGAAATGCAGCGCTGCAAAAAAAAATGATCTATATTTAATTCAGTCGGCAAGAGAAAAATAAGGTGGTAATAGCATGGATATTGCGGTGATAGGATCCAATATGGTCGATCTAATTTCCTATATTGATAGAATGCCAGAAGAGGGAGAAACACTTGAAGCACCTAGCTTTTCAATGGGGTGTGGAGGAAAAGGGGCCAACCAGGCAGTGGCAGCTGCAAAACTGGGCTCCAAGGTCATGATGGTTACGAAGGTAGGCGATGACATTTTTGCAGATAACACCATTCAAAATCTTAAACGCTATGGAATTGATACAGAATTTACGAATAAGGTCCCCGGAAGCAGCAGCGGGGTCGCACCAATCTTTGTAGATTCGGATTCCAAAAATCGTATTTTAATCATTAAAGGGGCCAATCAGTACCTTTTACCTGAGGATGTCGATAAAGCGGCCGAAAAGCTCAAGACATGTTCTTTAATTATTCTTCAGTTAGAAATCGCGCTCGAAACCGTTTATCGGGCGATAGAATTTGGGAACGAGCATGGGATTCCTGTTATTCTGAATCCTGCTCCTGCTACCAAAAATTTGGATTTCAATTATGTATGCAAATGTGACTTTTTTGTTCCCAATGAAAGTGAACTGGATATCTTGACTGGCATGCCTGTTTCAACGATTGAGCAAATTAAAGCTGCTGCAGTCAGCCTGATAGATAAAGGAGTTAAAAATGTTATCGTGACGATGGGAAGCCGAGGCGTGATGTGGATAACCGATAGAGGAACGCAAATCGTTGATTCATTCAAGGTTGATGCTGTAGACACAACGGGGGCCGGAGACGCATTCATCGGCTGTTTCGCCTATAATTATATTCAGAATGGGGATATTGTCCAATCGATAAAAATGGCTAATGCCTTTGCAGCATTAAGTGTCACAAAACGTGGTACACAGAATTCTTATCCAAGTATGGATGAAGTTAAGTTGTTTTTAAGCAAAAGAATTGAAGCGTAAGCAGGATTTTAATTAAAACTTGGTTTTTAGTGAATTAAAGGATGGCTCTTAGTGATGGAGTCATCCTTTAATATTTAAGTTATTTTACACAAATATATGACTAAGATATTTTTAGGGGTTATTAAGATTACCTTTCTATTGTTCAAGTGTTTGTCATAAAAACAAATATAATTCAGATTAATCAGTTAATAAATTTGTTATCAATCGATATAATGATATAATAAAAGTGTTCTGTATTATGCGTTTCTAACAAAATTTTAGGAGATGACCAATATGAAAGCACTCAGATGGTACAATGCTAAAGATTTAAGGTTAGACAATTTAGAGGAACCTACTGCCAAAAAGGGAGAAGCAAAAATTAAAGTTGAATGGTGCGGTATTTGTGGAAGTGACTTACACGAATATACAGCCGGTCCAATTTTTATCCCAACCGAAGAGCCACACCCATTGAGTAAGGAGAAAGCTCCGATTGTAATGGGACATGAATTTTCTGGACAAGTTGTAGAGGTTGGCGAAGGCGTAACCAGAGTCCAAGTTGGTGACCGTGTTACAGTTGAGCCCGTCTACTCCTGTGGAAAATGCGAAGCTTGTAAACAAGGAAAATATAATCTATGTGAGCTAATGGGCTTTTATGGTTTAGCAGGAGGCGGTGGAGGATTCTCTGAATACGCTTCTATACCGGAACATATGTTACATAAGCTGCCTGAAAATGTTTCATTTGAACAAGGGGCACTCGTAGAACCTTCAGCTGTTGCTGTACACGCTGTTAAACAAAGTAAACTTAAAGTTGGCGATAAAGCAGCGGTATTTGGAACAGGACCAATTGGTTTATTAGTTATTGAAGCGTTAAAAGCAGCTGGTGCGGCTGAAATTTATGCAGTAGAATTATCAGAACAACGCAGGCAAAAAGCAGAAGAACTTGGTGCTATTGCTATCGATCCGAATCAGGGTGATGTCGTTGAACAATTAACTAAATTGACAAATGGCGGTGTTGACGTTTCATATGAAGTAACAGGAGTACCGATTGTTTTAAAACAAGCTATTCATTCAACTAAATTTAATGGTGAAACGATGATTGTTAGTATTTTTGAAAAAGAAGCGTCTATTCATCCAAACGATATTGTTATGAAAGAACGTACAATCAACGGTATTATTGGATACCGTGATATATTTCCTGCTGTTATCAATTTAATGGCTCAGGGCTACTTCCCAGCTGACAAACTCGTTACCAAACGAATTAAGTTGGATGATGTGATTGAAGAAGGCTTTGAAGGTTTATTAAACGAACGAAATCATATTAAAATATTAGTAAAAGCTGAATAATCATTGTACAAATGCAAATATGATAATCATATATAGAAACTAAAATGGCCTTCTCTTCAAATGGAATGGCCATTTTAGTGTTTATGGATTTATTAGTAAGAAAGCAACACGTGGTGTATTGGATTTTGAGGTGTATTATACATTTCTGAGTATACAATTCTGCTAAAACACGTAATTTAGTCGTATTTGTGGAAGTTAGTTGGAGATGTATATATTTTAATAATCTGAATATATAAAATCGTTCAATATGTATTTACTTTGCTAACTATTATAATTATAATAAGTATGTGAAACATTGAGCAAGTTAATATGCATACGGAGGATTGATTGGAATGAAAGCAGCTGTAGTGAGTGCAAAGAATCCTGGTAAAGTAGAATTAGTTGAAAAGGAGCTTCCTAAGTTAAAACCCGGTCAAGCTTTAGTTGATGTAGAATATTGCGGAGTATGTCATACAGACTTGCACGTAGCAAAAGGTGATTTCGGTGCAGTTCCGGGAAGAATTCCTGGACATGAAGGAATCGGCATTGTGAAAGAAATTGCAGACGACGTTACAAGTTTAAAAGTAGGAGATCGTGTCAGCATTGCCTGGTTCTTTAAGGGATGCGGAACTTGCGAATACTGTGTGACGGGAAATGAAACCTTCTGCCGCAGCGTACAAAACGCCGGCTTCACGGTTGATGGAGCAATGGCTGAGCAATGTATCGTAGAAGCGGACTATGCAGTTAAAGTACCTGAAGGTCTTGATCCAGCTCAAGCGAGCAGTATTACATGTGCAGGGGTAACTTGCTACAAAGCAATTAAAGTTTCTGATATTAAACCTGGTCAATGGATTGCTATCTATGGCTGTGGTGGATTAGGTAACCTTGCGATCCAATATGCGAAAAATGTATTCAATGCAAAAGTAATTGCAGTGGATATTAATGATGATAAATTGGCATTGTCCAAAGAAGTAGGAGCAGATCTTGTATGTAACCCATTAACAGATGGAGATGCAGGTGAGTGGATTCAGGAGAAAGTTGGAGGAGCTCATGCTGCAGTTGTTACAGCTGTTTCCAAAGTTGCCTTTAACCAGGCTGTTAACTCTGTTCGTGCCACTGCTAAAGTTGTTGCAGTAGGATTACCTCCTGAAACAATGGATTTGGCTATCGTGAAAACCGTATTGGATGGTATTCAAATCGTTGGTTCCTTAGTTGGTACACGTAAGGATTTAGAAGAGGCTTTCCAATTTGGAGCAGAGGGCAAAGTAGTGCCAATCGTTGAAACAAGATGCTTGCATGAAGTAAATGATATTTTTGAAGAAATGGAAGCAGGTAAAATCCAGGGCCGTATGGTCATCGATATGCACAAACACGAATAATTCCAATCAATAACCTTAAGTAATAAACCTCAAGCAGAATACTATAGAAAAAAATGCACTCCAATTGTTAAGTGTAATCTAACAACTGGAGTGCATTATTATTTTTGCTTTTGCTCTATTATCATAATCTCTTCTTTTTATGATAGTTATATAAAATGAACAATAAGACAAACCATAATGGTGTAAGCAGCATTGCTAAGCGTGTTTCCGCAGCAATGAGCATTACAATCAGTATGAAAGCAAACATACCTAGGATTACATAATTTATAGCTGGTGTTAATGGAGCTTTGAATGTAGATTTAGCTCTTAAATCAGGTCTTGTTTTTACATATTTGATATGCGAGATTAAAATAATGCTCCATACCCAAATGAAACAGATGGCGCTGATTGTTGTGACGATTGTAAAGGCCTGCTCTGGTATCAGCTTGCTAAGCAGTGCACCGACAGAAACTACAATAGTAGAAGTTAATAATGCATTGCTCGGTACATGGTGTTTATTTAATTTGCCAAGTTTTTTTGGTGCTTCATTATGATTGCTTAAGTTGTACATTATCCGGCTGGTTGAGAATAAACCGCTGTTTGCAGCAGAGGCTGCCGATGTTAATACAACAAAGTTGATAATACCTGCCGCCATTGGAATCCCGATTAAGGCGAAGACACCTACAAATGGGCTGCTTGTCGCACTTAATTGATCCCAAGGATTGATGCATAAAATAACAAATAAGGCACCTACATAAAACAGTAAAATCCGTACCGGGATTTTGTTGATAGCAGATGGAATGTTTTTTCGTGGATTAGCTGTTTCAGCAGCAGATACACCAATAAGTTCAACTCCGACGAAGGAGAAGACAACCATTTGCAGTGATAGTAAGAACCCTGATATTCCATTCGGGAACATGCCGCCATGATTCCAAAGGTTAGAAACAGAAACAGTTCCGCTATCTGTTTCAAATCCAATCACAAGCAGTACGATTCCTACGACAATTAGTGCAACAATAGTGACGACTTTAATAATCGCAAACCAGAATTCCAACTCACCAAACAGTTTGACGGTTAATAGATTTAATCCTAATAGAATTACTAAACAGATGATGGCAGGCACCCATTGCGGGATATCAAACCAGTATTGTGTATATAAACCAACAGCGATAATATCAGCCATGGCTGTCATAATCCAGCAGAACCAATACGTCCAGCCAGTCACAAATCCAGCCCATGGACCCAAATATTCAGCTGCGAAATCGATAAATGATGTATGATTTGTATTGGATAAAAGTAATTCACCCAGTGCTCTCATAACAAAAAATAGAGCTACTCCGATAATCAGATAAGAAAATAAGATGGATGGACCGGCTAAATGAATGGATTTTCCGGAGCCTAAAAATAAGCCGGTTCCAATTGTGCCCCCAATTGCTATTAATTGTACATGACGATTTTTTAAATCCCTTTTTAACTCTTGCTTAGCCAAGTTGCATGCCCCCGTTTAATCTTAGATGTCTAAAACAGGCACCTAGTAAAATAGATATTTATCATTTTTCTCGCTTGATTTAGATACTATGTCTCACCTCACTATTGATATTGGAAAATAAAAAAAGAGATTGGTTGTCTCCAATCTCTAAAAGGGCAAGAATAACAAAAATCGTTACCATTCTGTCCTTTTGCCTGAGATTGTGAATCCTTCGGCGCTGTATAAATACAGTCTCTCCAGAAGCTGCTCCCGCCATAGTTTTATCCACAGCGATCAAAGCGTGCTATATTAAATTATCAATTATCAGAGTATGTTACCTTATTAACATAATTCTGAAAAAATGTTATGGAAAAAATGCTATCACTAAATTATTATGTTGTCAAACTAAGTACATGTAATTAAATGATTTGTTGAAGCATATGGAAGAGACCAAGATTTACTTGAAATATATTTAACCCATATGCTTTTGAACAATCAATTAATGATACTAAACAAGCTTCAGTTCTGATAAACCATTACAATAAGTATTAAATAGTAAAGAAAGGTACTAGGTCTCTCTCTTTTTTTGTTTACTAATTTAAACATCTTGAGGAGTATTCCTTCAGATATATAAGCATGGCAGTGAGGTTAAGGGGAAGGCCAGAATCGAAAGCTCTCTTTTTCATGTTTATCTTAGCAGTAGCACAATTCATTCTGAAAAAAAGACCAAATCCATAAGGGATTTGGTCTTTAATCTACATTATTAAAAGGCAAATTCAAATTTAGAGTTCATCCGCTATCCCCAGCAGGATAATACCGAAGATAACAACTGCGATGATCATGTATTGTTTTTTAGTCAGCTTCTCTTTTAGGAAGATTCGTGACAGGATAATTGAAAAGATACTGTAAGAAGCAATCAATGGTGCTGCGATAATTGCATAGCCTGATGCCATGGCAAATACGTAGAAAAATTGACCAATCGTTTCCAAAATAGCTGCTATCCCTTTATCGCGCTCTTTAAATACATGGAAGGATTCCTTCTTTATAAAGCGAAGATAGATAAAACATACGGCAGCGCATAGGAAAAAGGTATATTCATACGCAAGTAAAGCTGAATTTTCGCTGATTAGATTCAATTCATCCAGATAGATGGCATCCGCAAATGTAGCAAGTCCATCAATAATGCAATATAAAATTGGGAAGATAATAGCCAAGAAACCAATTTGGTATTTTTTATCGATATGCTCGGAATTCAGTCGACGAACTTCATCTTCTGCTCTTTTTTCCAGAACGGCAATTCCCACAATCCCAAGAGTGATAATGATAATCCCAAGTACTTCAATGATACTTAGCTCATGAGTGAAAAAGATGAAGAGCAGAATGCTTGTTACGACACCTGAGGAATTCTGTATTGGTGAGGCGATAGACAATTCAATATAGCGCAAACCAATATACCCAAATGCCATGGAAAGGATGTATAAAGAAGATACTGGTAAATAATGAATCATCTCCATTGGATTGAACTGTATATCTTTTATAATCATATAGGCTGTTGCATGAATTCCCATGACAAGACCAACCATGATGATAATTTTAATATGGCTGTACTTGTCGTTGCTGTCTGATCCCTTTTTATAAAATAGGTCAGCACCACCCCATGCTAAAGCTGTTAGTAGTGAAAAAATAAACCACATAACGATTCTCCTTGTTGAAGTTTAATAAGCTTTCTGAACCCCGTATAACAAGACATACAGAATCGTTTACTCAAGTGAGAAGACGTTACTGCTGCTATTGCAAAACGGAGAGCAGAGCTGTGAATAAAAATGAATTTTAATAGAGTCACAGAGTCAAGAATATAATTTCATTGTAAACTGTGTCAAGGGATTTAAAGGATGAAACTATAATAGAAGTGTGCATTTAATATAACAATAGTAATGAAAGGGCTATCTTTTTGTTTTTCTTAATTTTTCAAATATAATAAAGGGAGAATTAACAATTATAGAAGAGGATGGAAAGTTCGCTAACCAGGGGAGATGGCTATGTTAGATTTAGTCCCAATTATGCTTGAAAAGGTAGGCATTATTGTCATTGTAGCCTTTTTAATTTCTAAAATGAATTCCTTTCGCCAAATCATTCACCCAGACCATAATCTAAATGAGCAGTTGAAATTATTTCTATTATTCGGCATGTTTGGGGTTATTAGTAATTATACTGGAATAGAAGTTTATCATTCTATGGTTGAAGAGAATAGATGGCTTTCAGCTATTGGAGAAGATAGTGCCATTGCTAATACAAGAGTGATGGGTGTTGTGATAGGCGGATTATTGGGAGGTCCCGTTGTTGGAGGAGGAGCTGGTCTGATAGCCGGTATACACCGTTATACATTGGGAGGGTTTACAGCCTTTTCCTGCGCCCTTTCTACCATCCTGGCCGGAATATTGGCAGGGTATATAGGCAACAGAAGAAAAAGGAGCGGGGGTCAGATAACTCCTTTGTTTGCTGCAGGAATTGGGATGTCCCTCGAAGCTTTGCAAATGGTGATTATCCTTGCGACTGCCAAACCTCTTGAGCATGCATGGAGCCTCGTGCAGTTTATCGGTTTACCAATGATCACCATGAATGGATTCGGAACACTATTATTTATGCTGATCGTTCAGTCTATAAAACGTGATGGGGAGATAGCGCGTGCGAATCAAACCAATCAGGCATTTTTAATTGCGGACCAGACTCTTCCGCATTTTCGACAGGGCTTAAACACCCAATCATGCAAAGAAATATCAAAAATTATGCTTAATTTAACCGATGCAGATGCTGTCTCTATCACGGATGAACATTTGGTTCTTGCACATTTGGGGGCAGCCTCCGATCATCATAAACCTGGCGTGAAGCCGAGTACTGGGCTGACTAAAAAAGTACTTGAATCAGGATATGTTTCAATAGCCAAATCGAAGGAGGAAATCGAGTGCAGGCATAAGGACTGTCCGCTCGTAGCTGCCATCGTCCTCCCTTTAAAAGTGAAGGGGGAAATCTCTGGAACTTTAAAATTGTATTATACAAAGCCGGATAAATTAGACAGAGTTCAGCAGCAGTTAGCAGAGGGGCTGGCTAATTTATTTTCAACTCAGCTTGAGCTGGCAGAAGCGGAACGGCAGGCGAGGCTTTTAAAGGATGCTGAGATTAAAGCCCTGCAGGCTCAGATTCATCCACACTTCTTATTTAATAGTTTAAATACGATATCTGCCTTATGCCGGACTGATCCTGATAAAGCTCGTAAACTACTATTGGAATTAAGTTTATTTTTTCGAGGCAATTTACAAGGAGCCAGACAGTTGCTGATCCCGTTAGAAAAAGAGCTGGAAAATGTAAAAGCCTATTTATCTTTAGAGCAAACACGTTTTCCTCATAAATATGAAGTTAATTTTGATATAGAGAATGGATTAGAAAATGTATTGATTCCCCCATTTTTATTGCAGCCTTTGGTAGAGAATGCGATTCATTATGCATTTCCACAAAGAAAACAGTTTGGGAAAATTAATATACAAGTGTGCTCAAATGGCAATTATATGAGAATGATTGTTGCGGATAATGGACAGGGGATTGTGGAAGAAAGATTGAAAAGTCTGAGCAAGCAGGTTGTACCGTCAGCCGGTGGAAACGGTACAGCCATTTTTAATATTAGTGAACGCTTAAAAGGTATTTATAATAACCAAGCCCATTTTAAGGTTGATAGCAAAGTGGGTGAGGGCACCACTGTTAATATCTTAATCCCGCTGGAAAGTAAAGGAGGTGACGAGCAGGATGCTGCGAGCCTATGTAGTGGATGATGAACCATTAGCCAGGGACGAATTAAAATATTTACTAGCAAGAAGCAGAGAAGTGGAGGTCTTGGGTGAAAGTGATTGTATAGAAGATGCATTACATGATATTCCACTGTTAAAGCCGGATATTGTCTTCTTAGATATTGAATTAGCGGGAGAGAACGGATTACATTTAGCCGCTAAACTAGAAGGACTGAACCCGGTTCCAGCTATCGTTTTTGCGACTGCCTATGACGAGTATGCTCTTCAGGCTTTTGACGTAAATGCGGTAGATTATCTTTTGAAACCCTTCAGTGAAGAACGTATTCATAAGATGCTGGACAAAGTTAAAAAGCTTCATTTACACACAAAGGAGCCTGGAAAAGTAGATACCAGTAATCTTCAATGTAAGGGAAAAATAGCTGTTATGACAGAAGAAAAAATTATATTGCTTACATGCAATGATATCGTATTCCTAGAATCATACGAAGGAAAGTGTAAAATCCGGGCTGTTAATCATCTTTATAAAGTAAGTGAGGCACTGATTGGATTGGAAAAAAAATTGCCCCGGACACAGTTCTTTCGGGTACATCGGAGCTATCTTGTGAATATCGATCATATCGTGGAGATATTACCATGGTTTAATTCAACCTATAACTTACGTATGTCGGATGGTTCCGAGGTTCCAGTCAGTCGAACCTATGTAAAGGAACTGAAACAATTACTAGGATTATAGGATTGATTTGCTATTCATTAGTTGTAAGTTGTAATTCATCCCATTTATTTTGCGGTTCATTTTGAAAATGAGGTGTAAGTGTTTTCATTTGATACTATGATAGTATAATACGTATGCAAAAAAAGGGGGAACACTAAAATGAATGCGATTACAATTGTTATCGGCTCGATTTGTATCCTTTTAATAGCCTATCGTTTGTATGGGACATTTATGGCGGCAAAGGTGTTGAAATTATCTAATGATAAACCAACACCAGCTGAAAAGCTTGAGGATGGTCAGGACTATGTGCCAACAAATAAATGGGTGGTATTTGGACACCATTTTGCAGCCATTGCTGCTGCAGGCCCATTGGTTGGTCCGATTTTGGCAGCTCAGTTTGGTTATTTACCCGGACTGATTTGGCTATTGGTTGGGGCAGTAATTGGAGGAGCAGTTCATGATACAGTTGTGCTCTTTGCCTCTATGCGCCGCGATGGTAAATCATTATCCGAGGTAGCAAAAGAAGAACTTGGGCCTGTAGCGGGATTCTGTACTGGATTGGCCATGCTATTCATTATCACAATTACGATGGCAGGTTTGTCATTGGTTGTACTTGGAGCACTTGAAAGAAACCCATGGGGTACATTTGCGGTAGGGATTACAATTCCGATTGCGATGTTAGTGGGAATCTATCATAAAAAGACAGGGAATTTAAAAGTCCCGACGACCGTTGGATTTATCTTAATTATGCTAGCAATTTTCTTTGGTCCACAAATTCAGGGAACATGGTTAGGCGATTTCTTAACGCTTGAAAAGAGCACTCTTGCTATTATTTTACCAGTCTATGCCTTTTTCGCTGCTGCACTTCCTGTTTGGTTATTGCTTGCACCACGTGATTATTTAAGTACATTCATGAAAATAGGAGTTTTCGCAGCACTTATTATTGGTGTATTTATCGTTAACCCTTCAGTTGAGTTTCCTGCTATTATTCCAGATTTCATTAACGGTGGAGGACCAATTGTGGCCGGCCCAGTATGGCCGTTTATTTCAATCACAATTGCCTGTGGTGCCATTTCAGGTTTCCATGCTTTTGTTGGTTCAGGTACGACTCCGAAAATGGTCAGCCGTTGGAGCGATATTAAAGGCATAGCCTTTGGTGCGATGTTAGTAGAATGTTTAGTGGCTATTATGGCATTGATTGCTGCAGTTGCTCTTCAGCCTGGTGATTATTTTGCGATAAACTCATCACCTGAGGTCTATTCAACATTAGGAATGGAAACAGTCCATTTAGATAGATTGGAAGAAGCAGTAGATATGGACCTTGAAGGAAGAACAGGTGGAGCCGTAACACTTGCTGTTGGTATGACGGAAATCTTCACCAGTGTACCATTCTTCCAACACTTAGCTTCCTATTTCTATCAATTCGTAATTCTGTTTGAGGCGGTATTTATTTTAACAGCGATTGATTCAGGAACCAGGGTTGCCAGATATCTCATCCAGGACTTCTTCGGAGACTTTATTAAACCTTTGAAACGAACAGATTCTCTTGGGGCTAACATTTTTGCCAGTGCATTAGCCTGCTTTATTTGGGGATATCTATTATTCTCTGGAGATATCAGTTCCGTCTGGGCACTGTTTGGAGTATCCAACCAGTTGATGGCGTCAATCGGATTGATTGTCGGAGCTACAGTTGTTTTGAAAATTGCAGAGAAACGCTGGTATATGCTGACATGCTTAGTCCCATTGGCGTATCTATATGTTACGGTTAATGTGGGTGGATTCTGGATGATTAAGAATGTCTATTTGAATCCGGATGCAGGTGGATATAATGTATTGAACGGTGTTCTATCCATTATCATGCTTGCGTTAGGTGTAGTGATTATGGTGGCTTCCATCATGAAATGGATTAATCTATCCAAAATACCACAAGCAGAATTGGTTAAACAGTCAGAGGAAGAACTGATGAAAACGATGTGAAAAATTAGCAGGTAAAGGGTCCGAATAAATGGTCTCTTTACCTGTTTTTTATGTTTAAAAGCGAATTATTGAAGCTTAACGGAGAGGGATTTTAGGAAAGGAATGCCCGATAATGTAAGAATCAGTTTTTCCTTTTTTCGTACATTTTTATGAATATAAAATAATACTTGATCGGATGTAATTTGATAATAATGATTCAGAGTTTTAGGTTTACCAGGCAATGCTACAAGTTCTTGAACACCGGGTCCGCAGCAGGCTTTAACATCCAACGTTTTAATGGTTACTTGATCTCCTTTTGATGAAATCCACTTTTTTGATTCTTCGTCCATTTCAATAATCATTTTTGGTGCCTCCTTCAAGTGAGGTATATTCTTAACTATAATGGATGGGATTTTAGTTTCCTATAAAAATGCATTATAATAGAGTGATATAAGCTTTTTATAGATTGTTGAAGAGAATACAACAGAATGGGATTGGTGGAGCCAATTTTTATATACACATATGCATGCAGTTCAGAGGAAGAACCTTTATGCAAAATGGAATTCAGGGCGTTGTTTGATATGAATCCTGATGATTTTGTTTTTAAAAGTACAAGAAAAGTCGATCCAAGCCGAAGTCCCTTTATTAGGGAAAGAATAGAAGTACTGACCGAAGGGGATAGTTTGGAGGCCCTTTATCACAAGGCAGACAAACTTTCCTTCCCGGATCAGACATTCAAAACAATCTTTGTGAAAACGAATGATCTAGAGGATAAAGTTAGCTTTAGTCAACGAAGAAAGATTGAACGGGAAATCGGATTAAAAATCCAGGGTGAAGCTGATTTGGAGAAGCCGGATATCGTTCTTGGCATCATTACTTGCGGCGGTAAATGGTATGTAGGTATTTATGAAAAAAATGAAGCGATCTGGTTGCATCATCAGAAGAAACCACGAGAGTATTCGACAGCTCTCAGTACTAGAATGGCAAGAGCAGTTGCTAATATCGCGGTTCCCAACCCTGTTGGTGTGAAAGCGATTGACCCATGCTGTGGAATTGGGAATGTATTGGTAGAAGCCTTGTCGATGGGGATTACGATATGTGGACGTGATATCAAGCCATTGCCAGCTATTGGCGCCAGAGAAAATGTAGCTCATTTTGGATATAGCTGTGATATTGCAATAGGGGCAATTGAGGAAGTTACCGACTATTACGATGCAGCTATTATTGATTTACCCTATAATTTATGCCATACAGCGAGCCCGGAGGAACAATTATCCATTTTAACGCATGCCAATCGCATTGCAGACAGAATTGTTGTTGTTACCGGGGAACGAATTGATGACATGATTAAGGAAGCTGGCTTAACTATACAGGATCGATGTCAAGCGAAGAAGATTGGGTTTACAAGAGAGATTTTGTTATGTAATTAGATTAATAAATAAAAAAGAGGGTGGCACCGATTTTGCCACCCTCTTATTCTATATACTTTTAAACATCTACACGCTTAACGAAGAAAGAAACTACCAGTCCGATTATGGAGGCAATTAACGCAAATAGAAAGGCGTTTTGCACACCGGCTGTCAAAGCTTCAGAGGCAGCAAGCGGATTATTGGGGTCAGCCGTAGCCAAATAGCTTGCCTGGCCAGCGGACATGATGCTGACAGCAATAGCCGTACCGATCGCTCCGGCAATTTGTTGAAGTGTATTCATGACCGCAGCTCCATCAGGGTAATACTGTCTTGGCAACTGGTTTAAGCCATTTGTTTGCGAAGGCATCATAAGCATGGCAACCCCAATAAACATACATGTGTGTAAGATGATAACTGTTAGTTGTGAAGTTTCAGTTGATATATTAGTAAATAAGTAAGTAAATATGGTTGTTAATATAAAACCTGGGATAACCAAATATTTTGGCCCGAAGGTATCAAATAATTTCCCCGTAATTGGTGACATAATTCCATTCACAATACCGCCAGGCAATAAGACAAGGCCGGCTGCAAAAGCTGACAATAACATTCCGCCCTTTAAGTACATAGGCAATAGGATTGATGAGGATAAGATGATCATCATACCCAAGAATACCATTAAAAGTCCAATAGAGAACATAGGGAACTTAAATACGCGTAAATTCAGCATTGGCTGTTCCATTTTAAACTGGCGGAATGAGAATAGGATTAGGCTGAGTACCCCAACAATGATCGGTAAAAGAACTGCTGGGTCGCTCCATGAGCCAGCACCCTCCCCGGCACTGCTGAAACCAAAGACGATTCCTCCAAAACCAATGGATGAAAGAATAATAGAAAGAATATCTATCTTGGGTTTTGTGATGGTTGATACATTTTGCATATAGATGAGACCATATACGAATGTAAAAATTAGCAAAGGTAAGCATAGCCAGAAAATTGATTGCCAACCCAGACTGTCTACGATTAATCCTGATAGGGTTGGACCAACAGCAGGTGCAAACATAATGACAAGCCCCATCATCCCCATAATTGTTCCGCGTCTATGAGGTGGGAAAATAACCAAAATAACATTTGTCATTAATGGAAGTAAGAGACCTGTTCCTATAGCCTGGATGACACGGGCTAGAAGGAGTATTTCAAAATTAGGTGCCAAAGCTCCTACTAATGTTCCTGCAATAGAAAAAATGAGGGAGGCACTGAATAGTTGTCTGGTAGTAAACCATTGAAGAAGCAATGCTGTTACAGGCACAAGAATACCAAGTACTAGTAAGTAGCCGGTTGTTAACCATTGAACGACATGTGGTTCAATGCGAAAGTCCTCCATAATATTGGTGAATGCCATATTTAAGGCAGTTTCACTAAAGAGTCCGATAAAAGCACCAATCATTATAGCAATCACGATTGGAAGTGGCTTAATCTGCTTATTTTCTAAGTTTGTAGCATGATTATTACTCAAATAATATTCCCCTTTCATTATGTATAATTACTAGACCAGTCTATATAATATGCTGATTAAGGATATACATCTTTGCTTATTTCTTTATTATATCGGGCAGACATTTAGAGATGTTTAGTAAAGGCTGTCCATTTAAATTGGTTAGCGACCGGGTGATGGCTCCTTCTATCATTGAATTAACCAATAGACTTAAACGGTGCGCTTTTTCTGGTTCAAAGCCATCTTGAAGCATTTTATCATAATAAAGTGTTTCCCAGCCTTCAAATGCTGCCTTGCACGCTTTGCGTAAAGGTTCGCTCATTAAGGAAGTTTCCGCTGCCAATAATCCAATTGGTAAACCTTCAAAAAGGTCATTTTCATTGAAATGTTGAGCGATTTTTTTAATATGATATTGGAATGCCTCTAAGGCATGATCATACTGATTCATGGCCAGCTTAATATCATTTTCAATTTGAACGGCCATTTTATTGACTGCTTCTACGGCCAGTTGTTCTTTACCATCAGGGAAGTGATAATATAAAGACCCTTTAGGGGCACCGCTTTCTTTCAGAATTTGATTTAAGCCTGTTGCATGATATCCCTGTATGTTGAAAAGGCGAGTAGCAGCCTCTAAAATTTTTTGACGCGAGTCCATTTTTGCACTCACATGAAATCCCTCTTTTCAAGTATAATGACTGGTCTATATAAATGAGTGACTGTTTTATTCTATAAGATGGCTGTATTTTATGTCAATCATTCGTTGCAGGTATATATTTTCGAGAGTAGATAGATTAGAAAGGGTGGTTGAGGTAATAAATTAGTTCTTCCAATGAAAAGAGATGAGTAGATGGGGTTGTAATAGAAATGGTCCCTTAAGGCTAAGGGACCATCATAACTTTAAGCAGCTAATAGCTGTTTCTTGATTAATATTTCTCGATCGGCAGCATAAACAGGGCGATAGCCGTTTGTAATTAGGTTTTTAATATAGATTTTATTATAGATAAAGGCGAAAACGCCGCTTGTTAGCAATGCGCCTAATCCAAATAGAAAAAGATTGATTGTGATGGATATACCAAGCATAATAATCGCCCATTTATAGTCTTTGCGAAATAAAGCAGGGAATATTCCAAAAAAGAGAGTAGTCCAACTGAAGCCAAGCTTGACCTCTTTTATAATGCCATCCTTGTTTATTAGAGATATTTTCATACAATCACTCCTGGTTCATATAGTTCCATCATAAAAGAATTTTTAAAATGAATACATGGTAGTTTATAGAAGCATGTGTATGGTATGCAGATAATTTGAGTAATAGGGAAATATCTATCATATAGGATAAAGGGCCGAACAGAATGAGGGGAATGGTAGGTATAGGAGCTCTTACTTTGGCAAACTCATAATAAGAAAAACGGACAGCGACTAGAACTCGCTGTCCGTTTCGTATAGCTGTATCGATTTTTACCAATCCCAAAGCAAGACGAACATGGAACCGAAGATGGTAACTAGGGCTACAAATAATGCATAAAGGATATTGGTATAGAGTGTTCTTCTTTCCTTGGATTCATTAATATGCATGAACAGGAATATCTGCAAACTTGCTTGTAAGCCAGCTGTGATAAGCAAAATAGCCATTTTAAATCCAAATGATATCTCCAGGAAAAGAACTAATAATGCTGCCACTGTTAGAGCGATGGATGATAAAAATCCTATGATATGCTCTTTAGGGAATAACTTAGCCATTTTACATCAGTCCTTTCAGGTAGACGAAGCTGAAGATGAAAATCCAAACAACGTCCAGGAAGTGCCAGTACAGTGAAAAAATAAATGCTTTATTGGCAGTAAGGTGATTAATTCCGCGTCTGCTCACTTGAATCAGAATAGCGATTCCCCATAGAATGCCTCCGGTTACGTGGGCTCCGTGTGTTCCAAGCAATGTAAGTAATGCAGAAGTGAAGCCGCTTGTTTGGATGGAAGCTCCTTCGTGTACATAATGGAAGAACTCATAAATTTCAATGCCTAGGAAGGCTAATCCAAGGACAAGCGTAATCGAGAACATAACCATCATTGCTTTTTTCATGCCCATCCGCATAGCGTGAATCGCGATCCCAATCGTAAAACTACTTGCCAAAAGAATAAAGGTTTCAGCTAAAACCCCACCAAGAGCGAAGATATCGCTCCCGGAAGGCCCATCACCTGTACGATTTTCCAGTACAAAGTAGACAGTAAACAGTGTAGCGAATAATACGATCTCTGCTCCAAGGAAAATCCAGAAGCCCAGTATCTTAAGCTGATTTTGTTCAGTACTATATTCCAATGGTTGAGAGGCATCTAATTTCATTCTGTCTCACCTCGCAATTTTCTTTCTTCTTCTTCAATTTCTTTCACAGATATATGGAACCCATGATCATCATTGAAGGAACGTACAAACATCAAATAGATAATTGGAACCGCAGCGATAATGGCTGGAATCCACATACTAAATACCATAAAGAATCCCCAGAAGAAGAAGGCCACTGCCATTAGAAACGGTTTAAAGTCACTGCTAGGCATGTGTATTTCTTCGATTTTTCGTGTGAACAGATTATGTGTACCTTTTTTGTGATCCCACCAGGAATCTACAGAATCCACTTCAGGAGTAATGGCAAAGTTATAGGCTGGAACAGGTGTTTTCGTTGCCCATTCCAATGTACGGCCACCCCATGGATCTGAGTCTCCTTTTAGTCTTGGAGCATAACGGAAGCTCCAGTAGAAGCTATAAACGAGAACGATGAATCCAATTGCTAAACCGACAGCACCTAATGATGCGATAAGGTTCAATGGTCCATACCCAGTTTCTTCAGAGTACGTATACATTCTTCGGTTCATCCCTTTAAGTCCCAATGCGAATAGAGGCAGGAATGTGACATTGAATGAAATAGAAATAATCCAGAATGCGATTTTTCCTAATTTCTCGTCTAATTTAAATCCAAAGATTTTAGGGAACCAGAAATACATACCCGCAAGTACCCCAAACACTGTACCCGGTATTAAAACATAGTGGAAATGGGCTACCAAGAACATTGTATTATGATATTGATAATCCGCACTTGCCATCGCTAGCATAACCCCTGTGACTCCACCAAAGGTGAAGATTGGTATGAATGCCAGGGCATACAGCATTGGCGTGGTAATTTCAATTTTTCCTTTATACATCGTAAGGAGCCAGTTAAATATCTTAACTCCTGTAGGTACAGCGATTAACATCGTAGTAATCGAGAAGAAGCTGTTTGCCATGGCACCTTGACCCATCGTATAGAAATGGTGAACCCATACAGTAAAGGATAGGGCAGAGATGGCAAGCATACTGAACACCATTGATTTGTATCCATACAGATTTTTTCTCGCGAATGTTGAAATAACCTCACTGAATATACCAAAGGCAGGAAGAATAACGATATATACTTCAGGATGGCCCCATACCCAGAACAGGTTAGCCCAAAGCATATCCATTCCGCCATCTTGCATAGTGAAAAATTGTGTACCAAACAAACGGTCAAACATCATTAAGGCAAGAGCTACTGTTAAAACAGGGAAAGCAAAAACGATAATGATGCTAGTGATTAAAATAGACCATGTGAACATTGGCATTTTCCATAGAGTCATACCAGGTGCTCTCATTTTTAAAATTGTAACGATAAAATTAACACCCGTTAGCAGCGTCCCAATACCGGCAATCTGAATCGCAATACTGTAGTAGTTATTCCCCACAGTAGGGCTGAATTCTATACCTGCAAGCGGGAAGTAGGCTGACCATCCGGCATCCGGTGATCCACCAATAACGAACGAGATATTAAATAACATTGCTCCGGCAAAAAATAACCAGAAGCTGATTGCATTTAAATAAGGGAAAGCAACGTCACGCGCCCCAATTTGAAGAGGCACTACAATATTCATTAAACCAATGATAAATGGCATTGCCATAAATAAAATCATAACCACGCCATGCGTTGTAAAGATTTCGTTATAATGCTGTGCATCAAGCAGTCCGTTTTCAGGCCTAGCCAACTGGCCACGCATTAATAAACCATCAACACCGCCGCGGAATAACATAACTAAAGCACAGAGAATGTACATAACCCCAATACGTTTATGATCAACAGTGGTAAGCCATTCATCTTTAAGCCAGCGCCATTTCTTAAAATAAGTCAGGCCGATAACAATAGCCAGCGAAACGGCGACAATACTTACCATTGCGCCATAGATTAACGGGCCACCATGTACTATAAATTTATCCCAATCCAAGGTTGTAACTCCTTTCTTATGAAAGCTTTAATTTTAATGATTTGAATGATCTTCGTGCTCTGTATTACCTTTTTCTGTATCTTCATCAAACGTGTTGTCTGCATCATCGCTCTCGTTTGATGGAGATGGCTCAGAACCATGATGATGTCCTTCAGGTGGAGGGCTGAAATCCAAGTGAGTAGAAGAATATGATTGTCTGCCGACGTGTGCTGTATCAAGCAGCTTTTCAAATTTTTCTTCTGTTAACTTGCCTTCATTTGCTTTTACTTCACTAACCCATTCTTCGAAATCATCTGGAGTCATAGACAGTGCTTCAAAATCCATATGGGCGTAACCTTCACCACTGAAGTTTGCATTTCTCCCCATCATGGAAGCAGGTGTTTCAGCTACAAAATTTAATTTTGTTACCATGTCACTCATGGCGTATTTCTGGCCACCGAGCTGTGGAATCCAGAAGCTTGTAATTGGTCCGTATGAATATAGACGGAATTCTACTACTCTATTAGTTGGAATGTTTACATAGTTAACCGTTTCAATACCTTGCTCTGGATAACTGAAATGCCATTTCCAGTTTGAAGAAGCTGCGTAGATAACCAATGGTTTTTGATCTTCATAGCCTTTTGGCTTTCCTTCTACTTCAAATGTAGTTTTAACTGTGACTACAGCTAATATGGCTACAATAATAATTGGTATGACTGTCCATGTTATTTCAAGCGCCTTGCTGCCTTCCATATGTGGCGGCTCGTAATCTTTTGGAGCTTTGGATGCTCGGTATTTATATAAAATAACGATAAAAAGTACATATACTACAAGCACAACAGCTGCCATTAAAGCCATTGAGAAAAGAATGGCATTGGATTGTGTTTTTGCAACAGGACCATTTGTGTCGAATACAACCCAGTCACATCCCGCTAACATAAGAATAGACGCCATCATGGAACTCAAAAGTGCCCATTTTTTATTCATATTTTTCCCCTTCCTAATGTAATAAGTAAATTTAAGCTATGTAAGGGAAATTCATGTAAATCTGCACACCTTAATAGTTATAATTTCCCTTGATTGCTGCTATTTAGGTATAATTCTTCCTTTTTCCATAGCCCCTGATTTTCAATATAATAACTGAATTTCAAAATTACAAATATATGAAACTAAAAGAAGACATGGAAATCTTCAATTTTGACAAAGTTGTGAACAAATTAACAATTAATTATATTCTTAGAATTTATTGTAAAATTGTCGCTTTAAAGTAGCATTTTTATGTGAATACTAGGATGTGAAATCTGAAAACGCCTATTATATAGAAAAAGGCTTTCGATCAGTATCAAAAAGGCTTAAACTTATGAATAATCTAGATAAGTGAAACGGAGTTATACAATGAACGAAAAAGATTATGATGATTTATTACATATAAAAACAGTCGGTAATCAAACTGGATTTTATAATTCTATGCATTATCACCGATATGAGCCGACTCCGTATTGGGTTTTAGAAAAGTTATTGGATGAGTATGACCTTAATAGTGATGATCATATGGTCGATTTTGGATGCGGAAAGGGGAGACTAAATTTTTTTCTTCATTACAAAACAGGGGCATTTGTAAGTGGGGTAGAAATGAATGAACAATTTATTAATGAAGCTGAGGAAAATCTCAAGAACTATAATTACAAGGGGAAAGACCGAATTCAATTTCACTGTTGTCTGGCAGAGGAGTTTCAAATTCAACCAACTTATAATAGGTTTTATTTCTTTAATCCTTTTACGATACAAATATTCCGCCAGGTTCTAACGAACATTCTGTTGTCCGTTGAAGAAACATATCGCGAGGTACACCTAATATTATATTATCCATCTGAGGATTATATATATTTTCTTGAAAATCAATCTGTGTTTGAACTACACAAAGAGATTGTTCTAAATGAAACGAATCCGTTTGAGAGAATACTGATCTACCGGCTAGCTTATTAAATTGAAAAAGGCGTTCCCATTGGAATGCCTTTTTTCGTATAAAATATCAGAAGGTTTATGGAGTAGTGGTAGATTCAGTAATATAAACAACCAATTTGTAGCTCTTTAGGGCAAACAGCCGGATACCTATCATTAATTTGGGCTTGGCCTTTTTTCTGTTTTTTCTTCATATGGTTCCACATGAACATGGACACGATAGACTCCATGATCCTTCATTAAATCCTTTTCTACAAGAGTAGCAATATCATGGGCTTCTTTAATATTTAACGTGTTGTCTACCAAAATAATGATATCAATGACTTCATTATTTCCGTAATTTCGTCCCATAATTTTTTTAATTCCTTTAACCCCTTCTATTTGGTCAATGGAATTTTGATAGATTTTAATCTTAGACTCATCAAAGCCATCTGATAAGTAATGGGATGCTTCTCTAAAAATATCCCAGGCTGTTTTGCAAATCAATAACCCTACGAGTATGGCAGTAATTGTATCGAGGAAAGGCATATTTAGCTGGGAGCCGAATATGCCAATTGCTGCTCCAATACTGACATACGCATCAGAAATATTGTCTTTGGCAGCAGCTTTAACGGAATGGCTGTTGATTCTTTTTGCTAGCTTTATATTATAGCGATAGACGAAGTACATGACGAGGGCGGAAAAAATCGCCGTGTATGCTGCCGTTATATCAGGTATATTTTTTTCCCTGCTTAAAATGGATTGGAATCCATCCGTTAGAACTTGGATACCTACTGTCATCATGATAAAAGAAGATAGGAGAGAGGCAATCGACTCACTTTTCCAGTGCCCATATGCATGATCGCTATCGGGAGGCCGCTGGGAAACTTTTAAACCAATTAATACAGCTACTGAGGCAATGATGTCAGTTATATTGTTCAGCCCATCTGCACGTAATGCTTCAGACTCACTTATATATCCAACAATCAGCTTTAATATGGAAAGAAATACGTATGCAGCAATGCTTAGGATTGCTCCGCGTTCACCTAATTTAAGGTCCCTGTATTTTTGTTTCTCCAAAAAGGTCACCTCAAGTTTTTTATTGAATTCACCATTACTTATTAGTATAGAATAAATCCATAAAAAAGAGCATTCCAATTAATTAATCATTTGGAATACTTTTGTTTTTTATTTCCCGATTAATTCACGCTGATGCAATTCATTTTCAAATCTTTGATGAATGACGTGAGTGCCATCCCTGCGTTTGATAATGAATGGTTGCCAGTTGATGAGAACTGATTATACGTGCAAGGATCAGATAGTAAATGGACTGAGGAAAAGATTAAAAATCGTTATTTAGAAATGTTTTATCCATCTGAACAAAAATGGCGTGATAAAGCAATTGATGATTATGAGTAAGGTCTAACGGGAATATTGACTAACCGTCAAGTAATACAATAGATTTGAATTATGAGTCTACACCGAAGATACAGCATCCTATTGATAAATCAAATATCGGGGGTATTAAGGCGTATGAATCCATTTATGAAAGCCGCTGTTGAAGAAGCGTATGAAGGAATTAAACAAGGGCATGGCGGACCTTTCGGAGCTGTCATTGTCAAGGATGGTAAAATCATTGGAAAGGGCCATAATATGGTGGTTAAGGAGCTTGATCCAACCATGCATGGAGAAATAGTTGCGATTAAGGAAGCATGCCTTCATGAAAATCATTATGACCTATCCGGAGCAGAGCTTTATACAACGGCTGAGCCTTGTCCTATGTGCTTAGGGGCCATCCTTTGGGCAGGTATCACGACTGTTTATTATGGATGTGATCGATTGGATACAGATAAAATAGGGTTTAGAGATGATGTCTTTTATAAAATGATTGATGGGAAGCGTTCATATGATTTACAGCGAGTTGATCATGAAGAATGTAAGGGATTATTCAAGGCCTATCAAGCAATCGAGAATAGAGTTATATATTAATAGTGATTCGGAAACTGAATAAATTTTTTAATCAAGACCTGATGTAATACCGTCCAGTCCAATCTAATCATAAAGGAGAATAAACATGTCCAATAGTTCTCATGTTATCCCAACTAATGATTTCAGAAAAATCTTAATGGGACGCCGTTCCATAAAAAGTTACGATCCTATGGTTAAAATCAGTCATAAAGAGATGACAGCAATATTCAGTGAAGCAACCAGCGCACCATCTTCAACGAATCTACAGCCTTGATTTTTTCTTGTTATAGAAAGCGATGAGGCAAAAGCAAAATTGATGGATATTGCCTCACCGACCAATCATAAAAAAATTGATACATCAGCGGTGACGATTGCAATTTTTGGCGACTTGCACAATACATTAAAAGCTGATGAGATTTATAGCGCAAATGTAGAGCTTGGGTATATGCCTGCTGAATATAAAGAACGCCAGCTTGAAGGTGTTTTAGGATGGATTGCTTCACTAACTGAACAGGATCGCAGAGATATCGTCATGACCGACTGCGGCCATGTAGCTATGCAATTGATGCTTGTGGCTCGTGCTCACGGATATGATACCAATCCTATTGCGGGATTCGATAAAACCCGTATTAATGATGTGTTTGGATTGGATCAAGAACGACATGCTCCGGTCATGATTATGACCATGGGTAAGGCGGCTGATAATGGATTCCCGACTATGCGTCTTGCAGTAGACAAAGTTGTCGAATGGAAATAAAGAGGTCACAAATGAATGTGTATGGTAGGGGCAGGTAATAACCTGCTCCTTTTCTATTGACTATGATAAAGGGATATTCTGCGACAGTCTCCTGTATATTTAAGTAACTGTCACTATTCTTTAAAGTAGTTAGTTAACCTTTAAGGATTTGATTGTAAAGTTTATGGTGTCGCTTACTAGATGTCTGCTATATAGAAATTCCCCTGCTATATTCAACGAATAAGTCAGAATAACAGAGATGGAGAAAACAATTTGTTTTCTCCATCTGTTTTATAAAAGCACTGTATAGGAAACCTCATATATTTAAATTCCCCATACCATGCCTGCAATACGGGTATACTCAACATTATTTAAAAATAACTGCAATGCTTGTAACATACCTGTAGTATCAGTAAAGAATCCTCGATTATTAAATACCTGTCAATAATTATTTTATAGGATAAAAGTGGGGATTTTACAAAAAGAGGGACTTGATATCCGGAATATGGAAAAAAGAGAGATTTAAGCAGGACTGTTGATATATCAATATATTAAGTTAGGTGTGCGCTATATGAGAAGGATGTCTATTATCCTATCTCGAGCTGTCTGGTAGTTTATGGTTCAAATGTTACAAAAAACTCATGTTACGATGTCTTTGTCGATTAAACAAACATCATGACAGGAGGAGATTTACCAATGAAACATAAACTTATCGTTACAATTGCAGCAGCCGCAGCGCTTTCCATTACAGCTATAACAGGAGCGGAGGCAGCCAGTGTATCTTCTAAACCGAATACAACAACTTCATATAAAGTGATGATCAGCGGAGGCATTATTAAATTCCCATGGGGATCTGTTCAACTTCCAACTATTGATAAACCAAGTCAGGATACGGATTCTGGTTCAAACAATGCCGTGGAACAAAATAAACCAAGTACGGATGCTCCAACTGTGGAAGAAGATAATTCTGATTCCAATGATACAGAATCAAACGATTATGAAGTAAGTGCATATGAGCAGGAAGTACTAGAACTTACTAACGCGGAACGTGAAAAACAAGGCTTAAAACCTTTAACACTAGATACAGAGCTAAGTAAAGTAGCGCGTATCAAATCAGAGGATATGCAGAAGAATAACTATTTCAGTCATACAAGCCCAACTTACGGATCTCCATTTGATATGATGAAACAATTTGGCATTTCTTATAGAGCGGCAGCTGAAAATATTGCTATGGGTCAACGCACGCCAGAAGAAGTAGTAAATGCGTGGATGAATAGTGACGGTCATAGAAAAAATATCTTAAGCTCCAGCTATACACATATCGGAATTGGTTATGTGGAGAACGGCAACTACTGGACACAAATGTTTATAGGCAAATAAGAGAGTACTATAAATATAGATTTTATATAGACTGTCCCAAAAGGAAGTGAAAACTTATCTTTTGGGACATTTTTTTATTAGCATTAATGAATGTTCCAAGCTAGAAAGCCTTTTCCTGTGTTTTTTTCCTGGCAGCATAGTATGTTATACTGTGATTTAATATTCTGGTATAGCAATTTATAGGTAAGGAAGGGAAGCTATGAAGCAGCTGATCATATCAAAAACATTGATATTTATCTTTGTTATCCTTTTTGTGACAGGCTTTGAGGCTGTGTTTGGGCAGCATAATGTTTTGATTGGGGTCACGACTGTGGTTGCTCTGCTCATGTATTTAGAGAGGGATTTTACTGTATCCCCATGGAAGAGTTTCATGCTGATTTTGGCAGTCAATTTGTCCCAAGGAATATTTGGTCAACTGGCCTTGATCAATCCCTGGGTAGGAATTTTAGTAAACTTTATCGCTATGTTTATTGTAGGATACTTTTTCACATCTAACATAAAAGGACCTATCCAAATTGCGGTTGGTTTGCAATATTTATTCATTTTGACCGATCCAGTTCCGTTGGAGGAATTCCCATTGAGACTAATGTCTCTGGTTGCAGGGGCTTTGATTATCATGATGGTACAATGGGTATTTAATAGAAGGAAATTATCTAAAAGGGGCAATCATTATTTCTTGCAGGTATGTAGCCATTTGCAAGAAAAGTTAAATCGTATTCGAGATAACCAGCCTGATCAAGAGTTGGATTCCATCATTCTGTCTGATATCAACGAGTTCAGGAAGGTGATTTATTTTCGGAGTGTCAAGGGTTATTATCTGACTCACGAAGGCAGAGTTCGTTTGAAGATTTCGGTCTGTCTTGAAAAACTGCATTTGATGTTAAACCGCAAAGCTGCAAGTGACTACCCAGAGGATGTCTTGGATGCTCTGAATTTTGAATTGAGACAGATGAGGGATTACGCCAATAAAGGGTCAAGCTTATCTGATGATTCATTGAATAATCTAAACATAGCGCTTAACAAACATGAATCCGCATACATAGTCGAAATGATTAGTACGTTGAAATTATTGCGTGAATTATTGAGGTACCTTCATACCAGTGAATCATCTGAACTGAACAAGGTTGAGAGTGTGGTAGAGATTCCTAGAGGCTACCGGAATACCTATCAATTTTTAAAGGACATTAATCGACATTCAGCTCGTTTCACATATGCACTGCGATTGGGTATCACTATTGCAGCTGTTGCTTTAATCGTTGATTATTTTAACATCAATGAAGGACGCTGGATTTTATTTACTATATTTTCTGTGACGCAACCTTATTATGAGACAGCTAAATATCGCTTCAAGGAACGCGTGATCGGCACTTTAATGGGAGCGGCTATCTTTGTACTATTATTTAGTATTTTTCATGAAACGACTATACGCTCCTTCCTGGTCTTGCTGGTTGGGTATTTGAATGGCTATGCGGTGAAGTATAGAAATGTCGTATTGACTGTCACGATATCTGCTCTTGGAACAGCTGCTCTCACGGGCGACCCGACGCTCCTGTCAGTGAGAAGAGTTATGCTTGTACTGATAGGGATAGGTATTGGTATGCTTGCAAATCGTTTATTACTTCCACATACGCTGGAAAAGGGTACAAGAGATTTGATGAAAAGCTACAAACAAGTATCCAAGGAATTACAGCGTGAAGTGTCCGCTTATTTAAACCAAAGAAATAATGCGCATACAATCAATCATTTATTTGCTGTTTCCGCTTTAATGGAGGAAAGAATTCTTTTAAATAATCAAATGCTGCAGCTTGAAGAAATGGAAAACTTTCTATCATCTCAGCGCCGTTTGAATCATGCCATTTATGATATGTTCTTGCGGATGCAAAGGGAGGATGTAGATGTCCATCTGATGAGAGAAATATTAGTAAAGATCGATTCGATTCTGGCTTTAGAAGGGGATTGTGTAAATGAGCAGGCTGGTCAATTATATGACAGACTTCAGCTTTCTAATTCCCTGGAAGAATACGTGTTGTTAAAGGACGCACTGCGAATATTAAAAGGATTTAGAAAGCAGGCTTACTTCAAATAGAACTTCTATATTAAATATTGCGATATCCTAAAAATAAAAATGAAAGGGCATACAAGCTCAACTTTTCTTATTTAAATTGCTGAGGAACAAGAAGAAGCATGAGATGTATGCTCTTAAATGGTAGAGAAAAAGTTCTACTTTAACTAATGAAAAATAATAGAAAGATAAGCTTCACATAATTCATTTTATGAGGTGGGAGAGATGGATAAACAATGGTGGAAAGAAAGTGTCGTGTACCAGGTTTATTGGAGAAGCTTTTATGATAGTGATGGGGATGGATATGGAGACTTAAGAGGGGTAACGAGGAAGCTTGATTATATAAAAGAGTTGGGTGCAGATGTAATCTGGCTCAATCCTTTTTATCTTTCTCCTGATAAAGATAATGGATATGATATTTCCGATTATTATTCCATTATGCCGAAAGCGGGCAGTATGGAGGATTTTGAGGAATTAATGAGGGAAGCACAAAAACGAGATCTAAAAATTATTATGGATTTAGTCATAAATCATACTTCAAATGAGCATGATTGGTTTAAAGAATCCAGATCCAGCAAAGATAATCCAAAAAGAGATTGGTATATTTGGAGAGATGGAGACCAAGTGAACCCTCCCAATAATTGGCGTTCTTACTTTTCCCCGTCAGCATGGGAATATGATCAACGGACTGGTCAGTATTATTTTCATTCATTCGCAGCTGAACAGCCCGATTTGAATTGGGAGAATGAAGAAGTCCGTAAAGAAATATATCGAATTCTAAATTTTTGGTTAAAGAAAGGGATTAATGGATTTAGGCTAGATGCAATTGCCCTGCTTGCGAAGCCGGAGGATTTTCCGGATGCAGACGATCCGGATGATATTCGTTATTTGGCCAACCATCCCAAAGTTCATGATTATTTGCAGGAGATGAATGAACAGGTATTCCGTCATTATGATGTGTTAACCGTAGGGGAGGTAGCCTTCGTGACGCCGGAGCAAGGGTTATTATATGTGGATAAAAACCGCCATGAACTGAATACCTTGTTTCATTTTGAAGTTTGTGATGAAATGCCAACCTGGGACTTAAAGAAATTTAAAGAGATTCAGGCGCGCTGGTATGAAGGATTGAAAGAGAAAGGCTGGAACTCACAATTTATTAATAATCATGATCATACAAGAGTGGTAACCAGATATGGTAATGATAAAGAGTATCGTGTTCAATCAGCCAAACTATTTGCTGCGTTGCTGCATTCTTTGCCGGGTATGCCTTATATTTATCAAGGAGAGGAAATAGGAATGACAGGGATTCGCCTTTCTTCTATTGACGAATATAACGATATTGCGATGAAAAATCAGTATGCTGAGTTGGTGTCAAAGGGATGGGACCCGAATACGGTTCTTAGAGATTTGCAGCCATTAAGCAGAGACAATAGCCGTACACCGATGCAATGGACCAATGAAGAACATGCGGGATTTACAACAGGTACACCGTGGATTCGAGTTAATCCAAACTATAAATTAATCAATGTGAACAATGAATTGTGTAATTCAGAATCAATCTTTTATTTTTATCAAAAGCTTATTGAATTAAGAAAAAAGCACAAGGTTTTCGTATATGGGGATTATCAGGAATTATTTAAAGGACACCCTCATCTTTATGGATACAAAAGAAGCTACGCTGATGAGACGATTTACATTGTCTCTAATGTTCAATCAAAGCCTACACAAATTGAGCTGAACAATGAAATGGATTTGGAGGGGACATCTATTCTGATTTCTAACTATAATGAAACGACAAGCACAAAATTAAATGCCTATGAAGCACGTATTTATTTAAAAAAAGCTTAGCTGGGATAATTGATTCCAAAAGCAACAATATAGAACAAACAAAAGATAATTAAAATAAGACTCCGAATGATTCAGAAGGTCGTTCTGAAAGTGAAAATGTAGTTCCGAACCATTCGGAGGAGAGCTCCGAGAATCAAAAAGAAGATAAAGACGATAGAATCCAAAACATACCTGGCACTTCTTAGACTACTCATATTAGTTAGATAATCAGGTATATTTCATTAGTTATACTGATTTGGATTCTAAGGGGGTAAATAAAAGGAATTTAGAGGAGAGGCAGGTTTCAAAGCCTGTTTCTTTTCTTTTGGATAAATAGAATTAACTAGGGGTGTATGTACATAATACATATTATTATTGTGGCTACTTGGTATCTATTTAAGTAATGCCGTTATCTAACGGGGGATTAAGATGGAGAAAATCATAAAAAGGATCATCATCATAATTTTGATTACCGGATATTTTAATATGGGAGCAGGGATAGGTACAGCTGAAGCCATTCAGGAAGAATTAACGGTTGCGCTGTCTCCGAATGCGATTAAAGGATTTGACCCTTTTCTGTATACACAGGCAAACGGTTCTCCTTTAATTCAAAGTACTTTATTATCCTTTGATAAGGATATGGGAATTACATATGATTTAGCTGATGAATATCAGGTCAGTGAAGATAAAATGACCTGGGAATTTAAAATTAGGGATGATGCATATTTTTCGAATGGGGAACAAGTGAAAGCGAGTGATGTAGCTTTTACCTTTAATACTGCTAAGTACAATGGATGGCAGGATTTATCTTTGTTAAAAGAAGTCAAGGTGATAGATCAATACACTATCCATTTCCGATTGGAGAAACCCTTGTCAACCTTTAGTTATACAGCTGCTCAGCTTGGAATAGTCCCTGAGAATCATTATGATGAATTATTCACATTGAATCCTATTGGTTCAGGTCCTTATATTCTGGAGGATTGGAATGCAGGAGAGCAGGCGGTTTTTGTCAGAAATGAGCAATATTATGGGAAAAAGCCTATCTTTAAAAGGATTATCATTCTTTTCATGAATGAGGAAGAAGCCTATGCAGCGGCGCAAAAGGATCTGGTAGATGTCGCTCAAACATCTCCCGCATTTGCAAATGTCGGCGTAATAGATGGAATGGATATCAATGCTTTTAAAGGTAGTGATCAGTATGGAATCTCCTTTACTGCTGCCCCAACGAAATCGGATGTCTCTGCCAAAGAAACTGGAAACGAGGTAACGAGTGAATGGCCCATCCGCCAGGCAATTAATTTAACAGTTAATCGTGATTACCTCATAAATGAAGTTCTATATGGATATGGAGAAGCAGCCTATCATGATGCTGAGCGGCTTCCATGGGGCCACAAAGATACAGAGGTTAAATATAATAATATCGACAAAGCTAAAGAAATTTTGCAAATTGCGGGATGGATTGATAATGATGAGGATGGTGTATTGGAAAAACAGGGAATAGAAGCGAAGTTTAAGCTTTTATTTTTGGAGTCTGACCCCATAGCGCAGTCCATGGGGACATTACTTATGCAACAATTAGCTGAAATTGGAATCTCAGTAGAAGTGGTTGGTCAGAATGAGAAGGAAATCAATTCAAATAAGTTTAATAATCCGTTAATTATGCGTGTAGGTAATCATAGTCCGATTGATTTGTATCATAGGTTCCATAAAGATAATTCTAAGGTGAATTTACATATATCTGCTGAAGTGAATCAGTTGGTTGAGGGAGTGCTCGCTAGCGGTGATTTTAAAATATGGCAATCAATTCTGAGGCAGACCGCGAAGGATTTACCATGGATATGGTTGGTCCATCCAGATCATTTATACTATACAAAGAAAGGATTAAATTTAGGGGAGCTGGCATTTCAATCAAATGAACAGCCTCTATCTTTGTTAAACAATATAGAAGAATGGACTTGGGAATAATAAGAAAAACCTCTCCTGTTACTGGGAGAGGTCTTGTGTTTTTTGTAAGTTGATTTGTTCGTCTGCTCTCTTTGGTCGTTTAACAAAGAAGGCAAGGATAAGAGCCAATACAGCAATAAATGTCGCTATAAAGAATGCATCGTTAATCCCATCTACTGTTGCTTGAGTATAGATTTGTGCCTCCAATTGAGCTATTTCTTCTGGACTTGGTTGACCGGTAAGCTTACTCATTGCTTTTTCTGCCAATTCTTCCGCATGTATTTTCGTACGTGATGTCATAACGGAAACAAGTAAGGCGGAACCAATTGCACCGGATACTTGATTAAGTGTACTGTTCATAGCTGTACCATGTGGATTTAATCGGGCAGGCAATGAATTCATCCCGTTGGTCATAATCGGCATCATGACCATTGACATACCGAACATACGAACAGAGTACATCACAATTAATGTTCCATAAGTAGTTTCAGTTGTTAATTGACTGAAGAAATAAGTTGTAGCGACTGTGATGGTTAAACCGATTATGGCAAGAATCCGACCGCCAAATTTATCAAATAATTTACCTGTAATTGGTGACATAATTCCCATAATGATTGCACCTGGAAGCATTAATAAACCAGAATCTAATGGGGATATACCACGTATATTTTGCAGGTAAATTGGCATTAAAATCATGGCTGAAAACATCGCCATATTCAAAACAATCGATATAGCTGAAGATAAGGAGAACATTGGATATTTATAGACACGGAAATCGAGCATCGGCTTTTCCAGTTGAAATTGGCGAACAATCAACAAAATCAAGCCAATTACACCTGCAATCAGTGTACCGAATACTTCAACATCATCCCAGCCTTTACTACCCGCCGAGCTGAATCCATATAATAACCCTCCGAATCCGACACTTGAAAAAATAACGGATAATACATCCAATGAAGCGTTACTTTTTTCTTTCTTATCTTTTAATTTAAAAATCGATAGTAGTAAAACAATAACGGCAAACGGGATGATCATATAGAACAGATATCTCCATTCATAATGTTCAATAATCCACCCTGATAATGTAGGACCAATTGCAGGGGCAAAAATCATAACAAGCCCTAAAATCCCCATCGCACCACCACGTTTTTCAATTGGGAAGCTCGTTAAAAGAACATTCATTAAGAGGGGCATCATAATGGCAGAGCCTGCTGCTTGAATCATTCTTCCAACCAATAATAATGCGAAGCTCGGTGCAAATCCGGAAAAGATTGTTCCGATTGTAAATAGAATCATCGCGGTTATAAATAAGTGTCTAACCGAGAACTTCTGAATTAAAAACGCTGTTGATGGAATGATAATTCCGTTTATCAGCATATAACCTGTTGCGAGCCACTGAATCGTTGTTGGCTCAACTTTAAAATCCGCCATCATGGACGGAAGGGCAACATTCAATAATGTTGAATTCAATATAGATACAAATGCACCGGCTAAAAGAATGGCTATAATCCCATAATTGGGACGCATTTGTTGTCTTTCTGTTGCTGTCATGTACTTCTCTCCTTTTGATTTATACTATATGTTTAATTATTAGACTCATAATTCATGTTGATTATATTACTCTCTTTCTTTTCGTTTAGCAATTAAAATAATTTAGAATATATAAATTTGTATTTACCCTAAAAATAAGCTAATATACACTCAAATAACTGAAGTCATAGGAATGGATTGAGTTGTTATGAACGTAAGAAAAAAGCAAGTTATCAGCCATGCAAAGAAACTTTTCATTGGAAAGGGATATAGAAATACGTCTATTCAAGAAATTATTGAAGATAGCGGGATCTCCAGAGGAACATTTTATAATTATTTTCCTTCTAAAAGTGAACTTTTCAAAGCTGTATACGATTCCTTCCTTGAAGAGTATCACCAACAGCGAGATGAATTAATTATTGGGAGGGATCTCAGTAATATAGACATCTTTATAGAGCAACTTTATGTACAAAGGAAATCACATTCGCATAATCAATTATTTGCCCTTATTGAAGATGTAATGGTATCTAATGATATTGAACTAAAAGATTATTTGAAACAAACGAGATGGTTATATTTAAATTGGATTCACAAACGCCTTGTCGATATTTTTGGGGTGGAGAAGAAACCGTATTTGTTAGATTGTGCAATTATTCTATCCGCCATGGTCCAACACCACATGCATTTTTATAGTATTGCAAAAGGAGATCTTGATGCGAAAAAAGCAATTCGTTATTATTTAGATCGCATAAAGGTGATTGTTGATGATGTAAGTAAGAATGATGTTGTTTTAATAGAACCGGAAGTGTTAACTATGTTTATTCCGGAGGGTCCAAAAGGAAACAGGGATTTTTGCTACGATTTAATCCAATCCGTTAACCAACTAAAGACTTACCTTGAACAAGAGGTTGTTGATGCTGAGTTTCGTGCGGAAAAGCTACAAATAATCGAATTCCTGCAAGATGAACTATTGCATAATAAAGAGCCGCGACATTACTTAGTTAAAAATATGATTGCTTCATTAAATCATGATTCTATCTTGAGGGGTACTTCCTGCTATGGAAGGTTTAGAGAAATCATCATGGAATGGTTGAATAAATAATAGAAGAGCCATGTTAGCAAGTAGTTTGCCATAGCATGGCTCTTTTTGGGCGAGTCATTTTGTTATGGGCTATTTTGATACAAATTTAAGACCAATGGCAGAGATTAAAATGAGTAATATGAAAATAATTCGTTTTAAGCTTTTCGCTTCTCCAAATAAAAGCATGCCAATTAATGCTCCTCCACTGGCACCAATACCAGTCCATACAGCATAGGCAGTACCCATGGGAAGTGTCTTCATTGCGAATGATAGACAGAAAAAGCTCCCCGAAAAACCGACAATCAAAAGAAGCAGAGATAAGAGATCCCTATTTTTATTCAATCTATTAATCATGCCGACCCCAAATATTTCTAAAAATCCAGCGATAACCAGTGCAAACCAGGCCATTATTAGTTAGCCTCCTTTTTGGAGGTGTCTTCATCAGTCACTATTTTTAAACCAATCACACCTATTAATAAGAGAAGAATTAATGCTATTTTCTCTATTTTTAACGGTTCATCAAAGAAGAGAATCTCCGCAATAACCGTTCCAGCTGTTCCCAATCCGACAAAGACAGCGTATACCGTCCCAACCGGCAGGTAGCGGCTTGCATCAATCATCATATAAAAGCTGATACAGATTGCAGCAAGTGTAATCAGCCACATCCATATACTGTCTGCATTTTTAAGACCGCTTACCCAGATGATTTCAAAGAAGGCCCCTATAATAACCTTTAACCAATGTCTGTTCATCAAAACAACTCCCTAGTGATATAACAATATAGCAGATTGTTTGTACTGTTGTTCATTTTAGCAATTATAAAATTGGTTTGCGAGTAGAAGAATCGAGAAAGAGTTTGATAAACTAATTATATAAGAAAGGTACGGGGGTGAAATAAGATGGATGATCCAACTATTTCGACCAAGGAATTAGTAAAAAAAATTCGCTATATAGACGACACCTATCCGAAAGAGGAACTTGATCTTCTATTGATTCGTGAGGATGCTATTCCTGAACTATTGAGTATATTAGATTTGGTTCGCAAGGAACCAGAATTGTTTCTTAGTGAACCTGATCGAATTGACCATATTTATGCAGCTGTTTTGTTGGGACAGTTAAACATCAGAGAAGCATTTTATCCATTTTTACAAACATTAAAATTACCGGATGATAATGCATTGGAATTATATGATGATTACCTGGTTACAACGGCTGGCCGTATACTTGCTGATACATATCCCGGTGAAATAGTTATGGATGGAAATATCCCTTCCATGCCGGATTTGGATGCATTATTTGATTTAATTGATGATCAATCTTTGGATGAGTGTATTCGTGCTACTGGAATTCAAGCAATTACATCCCTTGTCCTGCAAAAACGTATATCAAGGGAAATGGTTGAATATTACTTTCATGATCTACTGCAGGGGGATTTGGTAGATGAATCAGGTTATATGTATACCATTCTAATTGATTCATGTATGGTATTAAATTTCCGAGATTTATATGATGATATCGCAGAGGTTTTTGCCCAAAAGAAAGTGAATGCCCTTGATATGTCGCTCGATGATGTGGAGGAGCAATTTAGGAACTATGATCCGTTATATGCAGATGATTGCCGGCCCATTACAAATGTTCATGAAGAGTTCACTTGGTGGGCTGGTCATTATCAACCCGGAAATTCACAGGCTTCCAGAAGCATAAAAGTGGGCAGAAATGATTCATGCCCATGCGGAAGCGGGAAAAAGTATAAGAAATGCTGTGGGAAATCTTGATTTATACACTTTATGGGTTTTAGCCCCCGTATGTACAAGTTGGGTTTGTGTACATATGGGGGTATTTTGTATGCGTTAAAAGGGAACTTACTCTACGATTTTGATGGAAGATTAAAGGAGCTATTTACTATAATGCTGTTTCAGGTCTTTGAGAGTTAATATTGTACAATTATTGTAATTTTTCAGAGTTTCAATACGTTCGTCACACTTTATTCCTACATTTAAGCTTATAGGAAAATGGAAGGTTACTATTAGAAATATAATAAATAAACAATTATTTATATATTTGGGATTTTTTATAATATAATTCAACTAAGCTAAAGAAATGTTAGAGAAAGTGGTGGATGAGATGGATTTGAAGAAGTCAGATCGACTAAGTAGCGGTGACAGGATAGCTACTGCCAGTTTTTCTTGGGGTGGGGCAGGAGATCCAGATATTCGCTGGCGTTATCAGATAGGGAAAAAACGGTTGGAGGAGTTTGGTTTAGAAGTTATTGAGCTGCCTCATACATTAAAGGGATCAGAGTATGTATATAATCATCCAGAAGAACGGGCACGCGATTTGATGGATGCCTTTCAAAATCCATCGATTAAGGGGATATTCTCTTGTATTGGCGGAGATGACAGCATTCGAATGCTGCCATACATTGATTATGAGGTAATCAAAAATAATCCAAAGATTTTCCTTGGCTATTCTGACTCTACCGTCACGCATTTTATTTGTTATAAGGCAGGGGTAATGAGTTATTATGGTCCTTCGATTCTGGCTGAATTTGCAGAGAATGTAGAGGCTTTTGATTATACGAATCATTGGGTGAAACGGGTTTTATTTTCTGGTGAACCTATTGGCGAAGTTGGACCGCCATCTGAATGGACAAGTGAATTTATCCCTTGGGAAAAGCAAAACTGGACACGTAAAAGAAAAACATCACCGCATAGCGGTTATGAGTTATTACAGGGAGAGGGAATACATAAGGGGAAATTATTAGGAGGATGCATGGATGTGCTGGAAATGCTTAAAGGGACTGTAGTGTGGCCTGCAATTGATGAATGGAAGGATAAACTGATATTTTTTGAGACATCAGAAGTGAAAGTGAGTCCGGATCTGTTTCTTGGATGGCTGCGAAATTACGCGGCGCAGGGAATTCTGCAAAATGCTAAGGGTTTATTATTTTCCAAGCCATATGATGATTGTTATTACGATGAGTATAAGGAAGCAATCCTTAGTGTGGTACGGGATGAGCTAAAGTTAACGGATTTGCCGATTCTATATAATATGAGTTTTGGACATACGGCTCCAATGAGTATTATTCCTCTCGGGGCTATGGCTGAATTGGATTGTGAAAGAAAAACATTTAGCATACTTGAAGCGGGTGTGAATTAAGGTTCGAGGTTTACACACTCCCGAAGCAGGGACTATGAAGGTAACTAAAGCTGAAATAGGAGTTTTAGAGGTCAATCTTCTAAGAAGGGGGAGGTTGAGTAGCCTTCCTTTTAATATTCCATAGCTCTTCATTGAAAGCAGATAAATATGCCATTAGAGGGTAGGTTAAGAACTTCATAGGGGGAAATGTATGGAATATAGGGGACCTAGTGTTTATGATCAGGAAGATTTTTTTTTGGATTATATGAAAAGAAGAAGTAGGAAAGATAGTCCCAATAATGCTATTGAAACTCCAATCATGTATGAGCTAATACAAGATTTTCAAAATAAAGATATACTAGATTTGGGCTGCGGTGACGCTTCCTTCGGCAAAGATTTAGTAGAACGCGGTGCAGCGTCCTACAGTGGAATAGAAGGCTCTGAACAAATGGTGGAAGCAGCTAAGAGGAACCTATCACAAGTGAATGGAAGCGTGCATCTTCATACGATGGAATCATATACATACGGAGAAGAAAAGTTTGACATTGTAACTTCCAGATTTGCAATCCATTATGTAGCTGATATTGATGCTTTGTTTCAAAATATCGATTTGTCTTTAAAAGAGGAAGGTAAGTTTGTTTTCAGTGTTCAGCATCCTCTTACGACCGCATCTTTTAATAGTAAAAAAAAAGGTGATAGACGTGAAAATTGGATTGTGGATGACTATTTCCTGGAGGGGGAAAGAAAAGAACCTTGGATTGAACAAATCGTGGTGAAATATCATCGAACAGTCGAACAGTATTTTAGAGCGCTTATCAGTTCTGGATTTTCAGTGGTTGATTTGCGAGAAGGTACACCTGTGCGTGATAACTTTACCGATGAGAAAGAATATAAAAGAAGGCTTAGAATTCCAGTTGTGCTGGCATTTTCGTGTATAAAAAATAAAAACGTATGAAACAGAACACCTGGCTGATGTGGGTGAAATTGTACTGAGTGGTTCAGTCTATAAGTGTATAGAGGTTGATCAAAAGTAAAAACTCTTTTTCTCTAAAGAAAAAGAGTTTTTACTTCGCTAATCCAATTCTTTAATTAACTACTCGTTTTGCTCCTACATAACGTTTCTTCCAATAATCGAGATTCATATCTTGTGTTTTAACTCCTTTTGATGTAGCGCCAATGAATTTATTATTGCCGATATAAATGGCAACAAATGATACCTTTTTCCCGTCCGTTTTATAAAATACTAGATCCCCGGCTTTTAATTTGTTTTTGGCAACGGAAGTACCTGTTTTATATTGATCGGCACTGGTACGTGGTAATTTTTTTGCAACGCTTTTTGAGAATACATACTGTGTGAAACCGGAGGCATCGGACCCTTTTGGTGTTGTTCCGCCCCATTTATATGGACTGTTCGTTATTTTTTTTGAATAAGCAACCGCCTTTTGACTTTTAGACTGTGCTGCATCAGCATGCATTGGGCTGAAGAAAGTTGAAAAGAGTAGAAGAACGGCTGTTACGACGGCAAACAGAATAGAGGATTTTCTTGCATGTAAAGCTAACGTTAACATCCCTGCTTTCAAAGATTTTTTTGACACAAGGATATCTTATTATTGAGCAGAGCATTTTATGATTCAAATATTACTTTCTTACCTTCCTGCTTAACCTCCCCTTTTTTGTGAAAATAAAAGTATAATAGCACTGTAAACTATGAAATATATGAGGGAACAGCATGATTTTATTGAAAAATACAAGAGTTAAAGGAATTTTACTGGTATTAACTGCCGGTATATTATGGGGAGTATGCGGAACAGTAGCGCAGTATTTATTTCATTATGCCGGATTTACCCCGGAATGGGTTGTGGGTATTCGCTTGCTTGTATCTGGGGTGGTTCTCTTGATTCTAGCCTCTTTAAAAGTAAAGAGTAGGATAGGTGCTATTTGGAAGGACAGGAAAGACGCAATAAGTCTTTTATTGTTCAGCATTTTAGGTTTATTGGCTGTGCAATACACATTTTTTATGGCTATCAATTATTCCAATGCGGCTACAGCCACCGTTTTACAGTACTTAACACCCGTTATCATTACCTGTTATTTTGCCTTAATTTCAAAAAGGTTGCCTACAAATAAAGAAATCCTTGTTGTAGGTTTGGCCATATTAGGGACATTTTTGATTGCAACTAAAGGAAATATGCATAGTTTATCCATTTCGGTTAGTGCTTTGATGTGGGGAATTGGTTCGGCATTCGCTCTGGCATTTTATACTTTGCTTCCGCGTAAGCTGCTTCCTAAATGGGGTTCAACTCTCGTTTTAGGCTGGGCAATGCTAATAGGAGGAATTTGCTTTTCATTTTATAATCCTCCATGGGAGTTTCAGGGAGATTGGAGCTTTTATGCAATACTTGCTGTTATTTTTGTGATTATATTTGGTACGATTGTTCCGTTTATATGCTATTTGGAAAGTATGAAATATATTCGAGCTACAGAGGTAAGTGTGCTGGCATCTGTGGAACCAGTTGCTGCAGCGGTTGTATCCATACTTTGGCTGCATGTTACGTTTGGAATAGCCGAGTGGCTTGGTACAATCTGTATTATCAGTACCGTCTTCATTTTAGCCCTTTTTGATAAACCGGCAGGGAAGAAATCCAGTGATAATCATTGAGTAAAACAAACAGGATCCCAATTTGTTTAAGAATTGGGATCCTGTTGCTGTTTATCGGTACGAATCATGGCTGGGATGAAATAAATGATCTTCCGCGTTTCTTACAATAGAAAAATGTTCTATATTGTAATGGCCATGAAGTGTTTTATTATGATGGTTTATGATTTGTTCCGGGCTTAAAATGTCATTGCCGATTGTGGAATGTCCATCACCAACTAAAGTGACATCGAAGCCATTAATAGTAGCGGTTCTGACTGCACTATCAATACAATGCTGTGTTTCGCAGCCCATTATAACAATATGATTAATTTCATTAGATTTTAAATAATTTAATAGTCCAGTTCCGTGAAAGGAATTCGTTGCTGCTTTGTCAAAGAATTTTGTTTCCACAGGTAGATGAATTTCATCATGAACTTGAAATCCTTTCCCTTTACCTCCGGCTATATCAAGATCTCTTACACAAACTATCGTGGCATTTGCCTCTTTTGCCTTTTTAATTACTAAATTAATATTTTGAATAAGCTGTTCTTTTTTAAAAACAGCCCTCATGTCTTGATTCCCATCTATTAGTTCCTGTTGTGCATCAATAATTAATAATAGTTGATTCAACTGATTTTCCCCTTTCTAATTTGGGGAAGCGCTCTTTTATGTAGCTGTATTCCCCTTGGTTTTTTTTGAGTTGTGATATAGTCCCATATTCATATAATTAACCTCCTTGATAATATAGTGCCTAAAAATTAATAAATGTAATTTTCAGACAATTAAACCTTAACATAGCTTCTTTTAAAAAGATACGCAAAAATAAAAAAGCCACCGATCTAGTCGGCGGCTGTATTGCTGTAATGAACGTTGATTAAATACTTTTATTTCGGTTAAACAGATAGCTTTCGCCCTTTTCGTATAGAGCGATGGATTGTCTAATCCATTTTTGTTTAGGAATAATTTTGTGAACGAGCAAAGCCGCACCTATTCCAAGAAGGGCACCTACTAAAATATCAACGGGGTAATGGACTCCTACATAGATTCGGGAAATAGAAAGAAGGAGTGCAAGTGCTGTCCATAAATACCAAAATCGTTTACGAAAGAGAGCAATGGTTATACAAACTGAGAAGAATACAATTGTATGATCACTCGGAAAAGAATTTCCAACCTCTTTTTCAATTAACTTGTTTACATCGGACCAAACGGCAAATGGCTGATGATGTGAATAAATCATACCAATTAACTTGCCCGTTACTTCGGCGATAAAAAAAGCAATAACAGCACTGACAACCATTAATTTATTTCTAGTATTACGAGTTAGCCAGTAAAACAACAGAACCAGTATTAAGCAGTATACTGTATATTCAGCAAAAAAAATAAAAAGTGGATTGATGTCCGGATACTCTTTACCAATGTCATTGACTGCACGAAATAATGTGATATTTGCTTCAGAATTAGTCATTTTTTCATTTCCTCCCAAGTTATTCTATTATGGATAATTTACTTAAATATTTCAAGAGATTCTATATAGTATTTGTATTCTAGACGATATCGTTTAGCTGTATGAAAGGATTATGATAAAATTTAACAAAACTAAGAATAAGAGGAGGCTAAAAATGAAACTGCCTTTATCGGGGACGGAACGGAGTAATCTTCGTAAAAACAGGGTTCGAATAGACCAAATACCAACGAAAACAACAGAGGAATTAAAAACCATACTGAATTGTTCTGCAGATCGGGCTAAGGAGTTAAAAGGTCTGTTAGACTTTCAGCAAATCCCTTCAATCGGGCTGGGTGCATCTAAAATGATGGTACAAGTACTGGGATTCTATTCTGTAAACGACGTTAGAAATGAAAATCCTGCAGAATTATTCGACCGCTATGAAGAATTGGTTGGATGCCGTGTCGATCCATGTGTGGAAGATCAAATCCGCTGTATTGTTTATCATGCCAATGAATTGAATTGTGTGTTAGTATGGTCTGATTTTACGGACGAGCGGAAGGCATATCGAAATACGCAGGGATATCCTCCTACTCGCCCTGAGAAGTAGTAATCCCCTTGTATGCCCTCTTTAGAAGAATCATTGAAAAAGCCCATATAAATAGGAGGCCAATATGAAAAAAATATTTCGCTTGTTACCCCCCTTTTTGATTATGATGGCTCTGCTTGGTTGTTCAAAGGAAGAGAAAAATGACACGGTTGTTAAACAGACTGAGACAGATGAAAAGCAGCCATATGAGATAGAAGTCGTTGCTGAAGGTCTCAATGTACCATGGGAAATGGTTATAGCCGATGATGGACGAATATTTTTTACGGAACGGCCTGGCCAAATAAGAGAAATCCGTAATGGGAAAGTAAGGGAAGAACCTCTCCTGTCTTTGCCAGCGCCTTTTATCAGTGAAGGGGAGGGAGGATTACTTGGACTGGCACTGGATCCTGAATTCCAAACGAATCATTTTATGTATACGTATCACTCCTATGAAGATAATGGTGAAATCAAAAATCGTATTCTTCGTCTTGTAGTAGGTGACAATCAAGCAAGGATTGATAAAGTGATCCTTGATGGAATTGTTGGAGATACAAATCATAATGGTGGGAGAATTATGATTGGACCAGACGGGATGCTTTATATTACAGCAGGAGATCGGTATGAACCTGACTTAGCCCAGGATAAGACAAGTATGGGCGGTAAAATTTTTAGAATCCATCTTGATGGTTCCATTCCGGATGATAATCCAATTGAGGGGTCGCCTGTCTATAGCTACGGGCATCGCAATCCGCAGGGACTTGCCTGGCATCTTGTTACAGGAGATTTATTCAGTTCGGAACATGGTCAATCAGCACATGACGAAATTAATTTGATTGAAGCAGGGAAAAACTATGGATGGCCAATAATTCAGGGGGATGAAGCAAAAGAGGGAATGGAAACGCCGATTGCTCATAGCGCAACTGAAACATGGGCCCCGTCGGGAATGACATTTGTCTCGAAGGGTGAATGGAAAAACCAATTGCTGATTGCCAATCTGCGTGGCGTGCAGGTTCTTAAGGTAGAGCTTGATGAATCCGGAAAACAGGTGAAAAGCATAGAATCGCTCTTTAAAGATCAGTATGGGCGCATCAGGAATATCATCGAAGCGCCGGATGGAACCTTATATATGATGACGAATAATAGGGATGGCAGGGGGAATCCATCAGACAAGGATGACCGCATCATCAGGTTGATTCCTAAAACGGGTATTTGACTAATCTATACGAATATGGAAAAAGTGAAGATCCTAAGTCAGGAGACCTACCATTCTTTTTTAACACTACAACACCTACGTGGAGATAGGGAGGTGTGAAAAGTAGTAAACCTAAGTTTTAGGGAACGTTTTTTAAGCATTTCTATCTTTTTAGTAGAAGAGGATAGAAATGCTTTTTAGTTTGGGCTTTTTTAGATAGGGGGACTAGCATGTTAAACAGTATTTGGGATATCCGAGAATCGGAGAACCAAGATTTAAGATTAGCACTTCATATTTAAGAAATCATTCTAAAAATGAAGTGTTTTTTGCATTAAAATAGATAAAAAGGAGAGATGGAGAGGGAGTTGAGATGCATCCCACGCTGTCCGGTCTCTTGGTCAATTAAAGACTGATAGAGTACGAGGACATGTTGATTCATAGAATCCAGCTGTTTCAGCACTTTGTTCGATGAAGAAAATTCACTTTTAACATAGAACAGTGAACCTAAGTTTAAATATATCCAGATAAATCCAATTGATAATAAACTCCAGAAGAAACGATGGCCAATTTGCCATTTGAAGACTTTTTTATACAGAGTAACTCACTCTTTCTAATGGGATTAAAAATTATTTCTACAATATTTTACAGTTTAATTATAGGTTATTTTGTAAACTTTTGGATTTATTTATATATCCTAAATGGAGTGCTGTATAGAAGTTACGATATAGTATTCTCTAAATTTGGGGAATAAATATACGTTAATATTCGATATATACCATTTTCTTTTATACTAGGTGAATTTGGAATTGATTGTTAATAGAATTCATTATCTGAGGTCAGTATAATAATAAGGTTGCGATTATTATCATATTATTATGGAGAGAAGAATCAGCATGCTTAAACAATATATTCACGATTTGCATAATGAATTTGCCGGCTATAATTCTGAAAAGCTACGCAAAGATATTATGGCTGGTATTACAGTAACCGCTGTTGCACTTCCTTTATCTCTAGCGTTCGGGGTGAGCAGTGGGGCGGATGCGGCTGCTGGATTAATTACAGCGATTCTTGCAGGATTAATTATCAGTATGCTATCAGGCGCATCCTATCAAATATCAGGACCAACGGGAGCGATGTCTGCTATATTGATTGCTGTTGTTGCCCAGTATGGACTTGATGGAGTATTTATTGCCTGTTTGCTGGCGGGTATCCTACTGGTGATTGCCGGTCTACTGAAATTTGGCCGTGTCGTTTCTATCATACCGATGCCAGTTATAACGGGGTTTACATCAGGAATTGCTATCATTATAGCGATGGGACAAGTAGATAACTTTTTTGGAGTCGAATCGAGCGGAGAGAATCCAATTGCCCAAATCATGTCTTATATAGAGAATGGTTTTAATCCTGATTTTGCTACATTATTAATTGGTATTATAACAGTTGTCACGATGATTGTATGGCCGAAAAAATGGAACGCCATAATCCCGTCATCCTTAGCAGCCTTACTGATTGTTTTAATTATTAATACCGTTTTAAAATTACCGGTTGCGGTCGTGGGAGATATACCGAAAACATTTTTTCCGGAAAATCGACTGGTATTTAGTGATTTATCCCTCGCTAAAATAGAAGCCTTGATATGGCCGGCAATCAGTATTGCGGCATTAGGAATGATTGAAAGTTTATTATGCGGAGCATCTGCCGGTCGCATGGTTGGAGAAAAAATGAATGGGGATCGGGAACTAGTTGCACAGGGAATTGGGAACATGATTATCCCATTCTTTGGCGGTGTTCCGGCTACTGCTGCGATTGCCCGTACGAGTGTAGCGATTAAAGCTGGTATGGTAACAAGATTGACGGGGATTTTCCATGCGATTGGTTTGCTTTTGTCAATGTTTCTCCTCAGCCCAATTATGTCGAGTATACCGATGTCTGCATTAGCAGGTATTTTGATTGTGACGGCATGGCGGATGAATGAATGGGAAAGTATTCATTATATCTTTTCTCACAAATTCAAAGGCGCTATCTTTAAATTTTTGCTAACATTGCTAGCTACTGTTGTGTTTGATTTAACGGTTGCCATTGTTGCAGGAATTGTCCTTTCAGCCATATTGTTTGTTATTAACAGTGCCGACGTAGAAATGAATGTCAGTAAAGTTGATATCGAAAAATTGGAAGGAAAAGGGATAAAATCAAATCAGACATACGAAGATATTCGGGTAGTTTATCTCACCGGTCCTATATTCTTTGCAACGGTGAGCTCTTTGACTGAGCGCCTTGAAGACATTAATCAAGGAGTTATGATCCTTTCTATGCGTGGAGTATCCTCCATTGACGGTTCAGGAGTACAAGCTATGGTGGAATTCTGTGAATTAAAGAAACAAGAAGGTGTAAAAATCATCTTTAGCGGAGTACAGCGGAGAGTTCTTAGCAGATTTGAAAGAGGTGGTATTCTGGATGTTGTTGGAGAAGACAATATATTCTGGAGTACTGACCAGGCGCTTGCAAAAATTAATCAAATACAAGGTTAATATAAAGATGGAAGGAGAGTGCCGAGTAGGCTACTCTCCTTTTTTTGATGCAAGCTAAGATAGCTTTTTACCTAATATTAGATACCGTTCTTTTGTCTTTTCATTAGGGAAGAAGGAATCATCAATGACAATCCATCCTTTTCTAACATATAGATTCCGTGCAGCCAGATTGGATTGTTGGGTTGTTAATATAGTTGTATCAAAAGGTATGTCTTTCATTAGGGAATCATGTAATAGTGATCCGATTCCTTTTTGGCGCACGGATGGATGAACACATAATTCAACGAACTCAAAACAATTTGCCAGCCATTCATTGGATAAGTCAGGTTTCAAATGGCTTGTCAATAGTTCGCGATAATATTGGCCTGATAGAGAAGCATAACCATAGGCAAATCCAACAGGCATTTCCTCTTCATCCAGGCATACAAATCCTCTGAAACCAGCGTAGTCCATGTGCCGCATGAATCGTTCTGTACAGTCGGTATTAATATTCCATATTTGTTGATACAGAGAAACGATTGGCTTAAGCAAATCATCTGTTCGATTCCACTTTACCATTTGTATCATAATTTCTTATTCAAAGATTGAACTGATTTGTTGGATTTCTTCACGGGATAACATAACTTCCAGTGTTTTAAGATTATCAACGACTTGTTCCGGCTGTTTTGCGCCAGGGATAACAACATCAATTGAATCCTGCGCCAAGTACCATGCCAGGACAAGATGAGCGATTTCAACGTCTTTAGCTTTCGAAATCTTTCGCAGTTGTTCTACTTTTTCTAGGTTTTGCTTAAAAAGTTCTGCCTGAAATAATGGATTACGGGAACGTCCATCATTAAAAGTAGAATGCTTTGTGAATTTTCCGGTTAAAAGACCAGAAGCCAGCGGGAAGTATGGGACAAAGGAAATTTTGTGTTGGGCGGTATAGGGGAGAAGCTCTTTTTCAGCATCTCTTTTAAATAGATTGTACTCAGATTGGATTACATCCACGTATCCATCTTTATTGGCTTCTTTTAATTGCTCCAATGAAAAATTGGATACCCCGATCGCACGGATTTTTCCGGCATCTTTTAGTTTCTTTAAGGCGCCGACTGCCTCGTCCTTTGGTGTATCCTGATCTGGGAAATGAATGTAGAAGAGATCTATATAATCTGTACGTAAACGCATTAGACTTTCTTCCACAGTTTTAATAAGGAATGCAGGGGAGTTATCAACTACAACATCATTTTCAATGAATTTATGAGCCCCCTTTGTAGCTATAACAAGGTTTTCACGATTGCCTTTTTCTTTAACAATTTCTCCAATTAATTCTTCTGACCGTTCCGGGCCATAAATATAGGCAGTATCAATAAAATTCACGCCATAATCGATGGCAGTCCGTACGATTTCCCGTCCTGTTTCCTCATCGAGATTTGGGTAGATATTGTGGCCTCCAACTGCATTAGTTCCAAGACCTATCGGATTTACAAGTAAGTCTGTTTTACCTAGCTGAATTTTGTTATTCATAAAAAAACCCCCTTAACATGTAATGATTCAATCATAGCAAAGGTAAGGAAGTATATGGAAATGATAGGGTTTAGAAATAGATAAATAGCTAAAGGCCCTAAGAGATAATCTTAGGGCCTTTATGCAAGAGGGGGGGATTTATGTTCTATGGCTTTTATGATGTGTTCTACCATTAGTATAATTCAAATGATAACGATTATCAATATCATTTAGATGAAAAAGATATTAAATTTATTACGAATAAGTAACTAAATTTTCGAGGGGGAATTTGAATCAATATAAAAGCAATAAATTTGGACGAATTCATAATCCGAAATCATTAACTGCTGAACCCAGCAAACCAATGATTAGCTTCTTCCATGTTTACTTGTTACAAATCATAACCTGCTTACGAATGAGCGTTATGTTTGCTACCCTTTTTGTAACTCACTAGAATAAAGGTCATACAAAGGAGGAATAGTTCATGAATGAAAAATACGCTTCTCTTTTTGAAAGCTTTACACTGCCAAATGGCGTTACGCTGAAAAACCGATTCATACTCGCTCCAATGACACATTACTCTTCTAATCCTGATGGTACGATTTCCGATCAGGAGCTTCCATATATCGCGCAGCGTTCCAAGGATATCGGCTTAGTCATCACTGCTGCAACAAATGTATCCGATAACGGAAAGGCGTTCCCAGGACAGCCATCCATTGTACGCGATACATATATAGCAGGTCTGAAGAAGTTAGCAGATACAATAAAAGGCGAAGGAGCTAAAGCAATCATCCAACTTCACCACGGTGGACGGGAATCAGGAGCAGATCTTGTACCCAATGGGGATGTAGTTGCTCCAAGCGCTGTAGAAAAAGAAGGTGCAGCTACACCACGTGCACTGGAAACTGCAGAAGTACAGCAAATCGTTGCTGATTTCGGCGAAGCAACTCGACGTGCTATCGAAGCTGGTTTTGATGGCGTCGAAATTCATGGTGCAAATGGGTATATTATCCAACAATTCTACTCTCCATTTTCCAATCGCCGTGAAGATGAATGGGGCGAGCGCTTGCGTTTCCCCTTGGCTGTCATCGACTCAGTCAGAAGTGCTGTTGATAAACACGGCTCCAAAGACTTTATAGTTGGTTATCGTTTCTCTCCTGAGGAACCGGAAACTCCTGGATTAACGATGAAAGAAACACTTGAGCTGATTGATGCTCTAGTGGAAAAGCCATTAGATTACCTGCATGTTTCTTTAATGGACTTCCATTCCACAGCTCGCCGCGGTGCGGATGCGAGCGCCAAACGCATTGATTTGATCCAGGAACGCATCAATAATAGAATGCCTCTTATCGGCGTTGGATCCTTGTACTCTGCCGAAGACGTGGCTGCAGCCAAAGATACGGGAGTACCATTGATTGCCATGGGACGTGAATTGTTAATCGACCCGGAATTCGTTACAAAGCTCAAAGAAGGACGCGAAGACGAAATTACCAGCTTGATTGATCCTACTCGCGAAGATCGTCATGGCCTTCCAGAACCGCTTTGGAACATCATCCTGCAGACAAAAGGCTGGGTTCCGACGAAAGAATAGAAGGGGATAGCAATAAAGGAAAATTCAACATGGTACTTATGCCATAAAGAGATTTTGAGTATAAAAAGATAGAAGGATTGCTTTTAAAAACCTCTCGTATGAGAGGTTTTTTTAGGCTTTTTTTCTGTTAATTCATGATTTGTTTTATTGATTGAGTGAGCTGCAACTAACCTGTCACTTCTCAAATTCAAAGTAAGTCTATCCTCATCAATGTGGTCCGTCTTGAGAATGTTCAGGTCACTTTTACTGCGTCCCATTCACTCATAAAACTGAGAAAAGGCCGATTGTGCTATGGTATATTGTAGTTAAATGAAGAAAAGGATGTTCGGTATATATGCATATAACAATAATTGGATCAGGTATAGCAGGTTCGGTTACCGCATATAAGCTTGCCAAGGCGGGCTTACAGGTAACTGTGATCGATCGTTTTGATAAAGGACAAGCGACAGATGCTGCAGCAGGGATTGTTTGTCCATGGCTCTCCCAGCGTCGAAATAAAGATTGGTACCAGCTGGCCAAAGGTGGTGCTCGCTATTATCCAGAAATAATTGAAGAACTTCGTCAAGATGGAGAAACTGAAACAGGTTATGCCCGTGTAGGTGCATTGAGTCTGCATGAGGATCCGAAAAAACTGGATGCGATGCTTCAACGTGCTGAAATGCGAAAAACGGATGCACCGGAGATGGGCAAGATAAGCTTTCTTAACGAAAACGAAGCAAAACGGTTATTTCCTTTGCTTACTGAAGGATATGGAGCGGTACATATCAGCGGTGCTGCGCGCGTTGATGGACGGGCTTTACGAAATGCCTTGCAAAGGGCAGCTAGGAAATACAATGCACGATTCGTATCAGCCGAAGCACAGCTTTCTATGAAAGCAGAACGAATCGTTGTGACAGCTGGCAATGAAGAATGGATGCCTGACCAGGTCGTAGTTACTGCTGGGGCTTGGGCAGGTCAATTATTAGAACCCTTAGGATATCAGATGCAAGTCAGCTTTCAGAAAGCGCAGATTTGTCATTTACAGCTGCACAATATTGACACACATGATTGGCCGGTAATTATTCCGCCTAACGATCAATACCTGCTTGCTTTTCCAGATGGAAGGATAATAGCTGGTGCTACGCACGAAAACGATGAAGAGATGAATACCGGGGTAACGGCAGGCGGTGTACTGGAAGTACTAACTAAAGCAACTAAGCTTGCTCCCGGTCTTGCGAATGCGGGTTTGGTCGAAACAAGGGTTGGCTTCAGGCCTTTTACGCCAGGCTTTCTTCCAGTATTCGGCCGCATGCCGCATCACTCTAATCTTTATGTCATAAATGGCCTAGGGGCATCAGGTCTGACGATGGGTCCATTTATCGCTTCACAGCTCTCAAAGTTAATAGTCGGGCAAGAAACGGATATCGATATATCCGCCTATAATCCAGAAGGTGCTCTTTGTTATACTCAAAATAGAAAACCATTCAACTCTAGGTGAAACATCACTTCCTGAAGATGGCATTGTTATATAGATGAATTATACATTCATTAAAAGGCCGCTATAATCCCTGGCTTTTACATGCTATTTTAAAACGTCGTACAGATGGATGTATCATTCCAAATGACTGCTAATAGTAATGTAGTCTAATATGCTGGATTGTTATAAAATGGTAATATGTGATTGGTTGATAAATTTAGAGAGGCAGGAAAAAGTAGTGGAAACTATTTATAGCCATGAAGATTTGCTGAAGATGATGGACCAATTATTAAAAGAAAAAACCAGGTTTGATTGGGATCAATTTTATTTAAATCGTGATCGGAATGTACCTTTTTTTTCTAATCAGCCTGATGAAAACTTGGTAGAGTATTTCGATAAGGGCTTGTTTGTTCCAGGGAGTAAAGTATTGGAGTTGGGATGTGGTCCCGGGAGAAATGCAGTCTTTTTTGCTGAAAAAGGTTGTCATGTTGATGCCGTAGATTCATCTGAAGAAAGTTTGAAATGGGGAAAAGAGCGGGCTAAAGAGAGTGGATTAACAATTAACTTTATACATAAAAATATATTTGAATTAGCTATTGATGAAGGAAGCTATGATATTGTGTTTGATTCAGGATGCTTTCATCATATAGCACCTCATCGGAGGGGTACCTATAATAATTTAGTTAAAAGAGCACTAAAAACAGATGGCTTGTTCGGCATTACGTGTTTTCTTGAAAATGGGAAGTATGGCGGATCAGATATAACCGATTGGGATGTGTATAGATTTTGGAGCCTAAAGGGAGGTTTGGGGTTTACAGATCAAAAATTAAGAGACATATTTAAGGATCTGAAGGAAATCGAAATAAGAAACATGAGACAAACAGATTCAATGAATGGTGTATTTGCTGAGGAAGGTTTTTTAACAGCTATATTTAAAAAGTAAATTTAAATATTATAAAATATAATAGATTTAAAAGAGTGTGGCATCGTTTAAAGAACTTTGCCACACTCTTACTGCGTTCTCTATTGATGCGCTTTTAACCACATCATTGCCGTATAAGCATGCATGGCGGCACCGGTTGGTAGGATATCTTCATTAAAAACTACCTGTGGATGGTGCATGGGAAGTCCATAATGAGGGTCCTCTTCTTTTGTGCCGGCTCCCAGCAAAAAATAAACGGTAGGTACTTCATAACAGTACGAAGCGAAATCTTCAGAACCCATGCCTCCGCCTTCAAAAGAGATGACAGATTGTTTACCGACTACATCACTCACATAAGAGGACAATTGATTGGCCAAGTCTTTATCATTCGTTAAGGGCGGAACAGATGCAACAATCTCTATTTTAGCTTCACCTCTAAACATTTCAGCTGTTGATGTTACTATTTTCTCCATCCTTTTGTAAATGAAATCTCCTAAATCCACATTTAAGTAACGAATCGTACCTTCTAAGATGGCTTGGTCAGGGATTACATTATGTGTACTTCCTGCCTGAAACTTTCCAATCGTGATAACCACCGATTCGGTTGCTGAGATTTCTCTTGCTATGATTTCATGGATGGAGGTATAGATATGCGCTGCAATATTAATTGGGTCAACGCCGGTTTCAGGCATGGCTCCGTGACACCCGACACCTTTAACAGTAATTCTAAAGATTGTACAACCTGCGATTGCGGTTCCAAGCCCATATAATACCGTATTAGTTGGTGTACCGGAATGTACATGTAAGGCCATTGCTGCATCCACTTTTGGATTCTCCAAAACGCCCGACTTCAACATTAATTTTGCGCCCTTGAAGCCTTCTTCATTTGGCTGAAATACGAGCTTAACGGATCCTTCTAGTTCGTTCTCATATTGTTTTAATAATTTGGCAGCTCCTAGTAGCATAGTTGTGTGCATATCATGCCCACAGGCGTGCATATTTCCATTTGTTGCTTTAAACGGGTAATCTGTCTCCTCTTTAATCGGCAGAGCATCCATATCAGCCCGCAAAAGAAATGTTTTTTTTGCATCAGGTTTCCCTGCCAGTGCTACAATCCCACTTTCACAGATTTCTTTTGGTTCATAGCCAAATTCCTTTAACTTCTCCATTACGTATTTCGTGGTTTGAGGAAGATGGTCGCCTACTTCAGGATTTTGATGAATTTGTCTTCTATATTTGATTAATTCCTCTTTCATAGCCCGTGCATTTTCTAAGAATTGATTCATACATACCTCCTGCATGCCTTCATAGTTTGTTTCTTCGTATTTTGTGCATTGCAGGCAGTTTATATTACCGTTCTTCAATATAAATTGGAATAAAGTTCATAAATTTAGTAAAGGGGTTAAGAAAATAAATAGAGATCTAAAGAGTCTCTAGATTTGATTAACTTTATATATAAAAGCCGAAAATAACATAGATTAATTATCAGCATAGCAAATAGAGTTTACTCTAAGCCTTGAATAAACAAGCGAGGGAGACAAACCTAATGGCTAGTCTCTAAATCTGTTAAATAAGCAATGCATCGTTCTGCAAATTCTAGTACATGATTAGGAATTGGGTATAAGCCTGTTTCTTCTGCGGGTTTTTTTCTGATTTCCCAAAACTGATTCATTAATTCCTCATTCCCTTGAAATGTATCATTTGATAGTTTAATTAAATCAGAAGCAATTTGGGCTCCTATTTCAGATTCGGGTTTAACTTTGTTTTGAATACAATACTCAATTTGTTTTAGTAAGAACATATACTGTTGCGTTGTTTTATCATTGCTGCTTAGATTTGGTATGGATTTCTGTAAAAGTAGCTTTTCATCCTGATGGAAGTAATCAATCCATTTTTTTGAGTTATTTTGTGAATTTTGAACCAGTTTTAAAACATCTTCCCATGATAAGGATTCTTGCAGCTCGCTCATATTAATTAATGATGTAGTATTAGAAATGCTTGTTTGAATATTCGTGAGTTGATCTTGTAGATAATTGTAGTGTGAGATGAGAATTTGTTGGAAGGATAGACTGTCTAATATATCGCGAATAGTTTCTAACGGAAGGGAAAGGGATTTGAGAATAATGATTTTTTCAAGTTTGAATAAATCATCTTCTGAATAAGATCTCCTCCCGTTATCTGCTTTATAACTAGGGGTAAGCAAATTAATCTGATCATAATAACGCAGGGTGCGAACGGATATATTTCGCTGCTTAGCTACCTCTCCTGTCGTCCATTGTTTCATTTCATTTCCTCCTGAAAAAAACTTGCAGGTGACGTAACGTCATCTAATATAGTTGGATTATACCATATATAGGGAGAGGGCTATCGGATGAAAATGAACTGGAAAGAACAAGATGATTGGGGGCTAAAGGAATTCATATTATTAATCCTTTTGGAATTTGTGTTTGTAATTGGTTTTGTGAAATTGATATTTAAACCAATTATTACCAATTGGCTCGAGAATGATTTATATTCAGGGACATTAATTGGACTAATAATAGCCATTATTTTAATTTCAGGTGTTTATTATATTGCTCTTAATCCGAAAAAATTATCTTGGAACGAGGTAGGGATAAAATCATTTAATGTGAAAGTTTGGAAGCTTATTATTCTGTATTCAACTATTTTATTAGTTGGTTCGGTGATTATAATCTTGTTTACTAGTCTTATAGGTAATTCGTGGGAGAATAACAAAACAGAGGCTTTACAGCAAAATGTAACTTTATTCACCTTTTTAATTGCTTTTATCTCCGCAGCTATTATATCTCCAATATATGAAGAAATCTTTTATCGAGGATTTTTATATCGCTGGCTGCGTACACGGATAGGATTTGTTGGAGCCATTTTACTTAGTTCAATCATTTTTACGATCGTACATATTCCGACCTATAATGTGATGCCAGTAAATTTCTTCAGTGGTATCATTTTTGCGCTGGCATATGAACGAACTAATTCAATTTGGCCAGCGGTTATCATTCACGGTTTGACTAATGGGATTATGGTTCTGCTGACAAGCTTCAGTTAAGGAGGTTGCTCCCGAGAGTTGAAAGATACCGTGTAATTATCCAGGTTTCCAAAGCTGATACTATTAAGTAATGGCCATTTGAGGCGATATTGAACAATTAATTTAGATTCATAGGGATATATCAACAGGTGAGATGAAAGGTATTAATTCAAAAAGGATTAATACCTTTTTATGTTGAATTATAAATGGTAGTAAAAGCTCGAATTTGTAGAGGGAATCTTCGGAACAGGGGAAATTGGAGGTGTGGAAAGTGGTTAATATTTTAAAAGCGAATGCAAGTCATGTTGAGGGGATTGCGAAAGTATGCAGTGATGGGTACTGGGCAACTTATAACGAATTACGATCTGAAGAATATATTAAGAGAGTTATAAAAGAGTTTTATAATCATGAAAGAATTCTGAAGGAAGTAAGTGAAACTGGGGTAGAATGGGGTGGCTATTTTGTTGCTGTTGAGGAGAACAAAGTCATTGGGGCAATTGGAGGCGGTATGATCGATAAGACTTCTGGGGAGGTCTTTGTCTTATATCTTAACCCCAATAGACGTAATGAAGGAATTGGGACAAGGTTATTAGATGTTCTTACAAAACAACAAAAAGAGGAATTTCATGCAACTGAGCAATGGGTATCTGTAGCAAAGGGAAATCAAAAAGGAATTCCTTTCTATGAAGCAAGAGGATTCATTTTCAATAATGAACAAAGAGGATACGGAAATACCAAGGAAGAAAACTATATCTCATTAAGATATGTTCGTAAGATATAACTGTAATTTTTGATGAAAAGGGAAGAATGTATATGAAAAATAAGATTGTGTTTTATATCTTAATCATCAGTTTAAGTATAAACTATTTTAGAACTGCTCAAAAAAGAAAAGCACAAGTGCATCGGCACTTGTGCTTTAATCGTTTACTGCGGAGCGTTAATATATAATAATCCTTCCGCTCTTTCAATCGTTTTATTGCCATAGTCATCTTCTGCGGTTACTTGAACGGCTGCCCCGTTTGCTTTGATATTTTTAGTGGCAGTATAGTAGCCGACATAGTGTCCTTCCGATGTCTCACGCATTGGAAGCTCAAGTGCATTTGAGACGCCAAGGTTTGTGACTGGAGCAAGGATTGAGAAGGTAGCGTCTAGCCCAGGTTCACTATCAAATTCGATTTTGACAGAATCGCCGCTTTCCAATACTTTGTCCTCAGCAGGAAGTATGTTGGAAAGTTCAGGTGCCGTATAATTGGCATCAATTGTGATGATCTTTTTAATGCTGTTGCCTGCTTTATCCTTAGCTTGAACAGTAATCTCATTTATACCTTCATCAAGAAGGATACGCTTGCTGAATTTCCCGTCGCTTACAGTTGCAGTTTGACCATTTACTTTAACCCAATCCAGATTGGCATCAGCAATTGTTCCTGTAACTGTAACGGTTTCTTTATTTGTTTTAGAACCATCTGTCGGTGAAGTAATAGTCAGTTCAGGTTTATCCTGATCAAGTGTAATCGTAACTGGTTCAGATGGGTCTGTTGAACCGACATCAGTTTTTGCTTTAGCAGTCAGTGTATTTGCACCATTTTTCAACTCGACTGCAACTGAGAAGTCGCCACTTGCATTCGTTTCCGTAGTAGCAGTTTGTTCTCCATCATTGAATAAATCAATGGTTGTTTCAGGAGAAGATTTACCCTCAACTGTCACAGATTTTTTATTCGTAAATGCTCCATCTTTAGGAGAAGTGATGGATGGTACTTGTAATTCATAGTTGACGGTCGCACGGATCATGTAGTTTCCTTCAGCCTCTGGTGATTGAGACCATGCACCGCTTACACCTTGCCAGCTGCGTTTAGCATTTGGACCGTCCTCATCAGTTGCCAAGCCAGGTGAATTAGGATTTGCTTTTGTTTGTGTATAGACAATGAAGAAGTCTCCTTCTACCATGATGCCGTGTTCGGCAAGGTCAACATGTGTCCAAGTGCCGTCACGTAAAGCTGTCTCGTTGAAAGGACCTGCCAATTTAGTACCAGGACCGCCGTTTGCACCACTGGCATCATAAACGGATACTTGGAATTCAGTACCGCCTGGGACTGGCCATTCCATATCCCAGAAGCGAAGGAGTGCACCAGTTACTAGAGCTTGATCTTCCCCTTCTTTTAATGACATTTTAACAGCCCAGCTATTGCCTGCCGCATTGAAGGATCTGGCATTTTCAGCTGTTCCATCATCATACTTAATCTCACCTGCATAGCCAATGAATGGACGTAACTCAACATTTTTAACGACTGGTTCGCCTGCTTCAATGGTTACAGTTGTTTCGGAACTGTAGTAGGATGGTGCAACAAATTTTAGTGTGTAGGTACCCTCGTATGCAGTAAGGGAATACTCGCCATCTTCATTTGTAGTCACAGGCGTAATGGCAGCATCTTCCACAAGGTAAACTGTGGCGCCTGCAACAGGATTTCCTGTTACTTTATTTGTAATTGTACCGCTGACAGTACCTTTAGGAATTTCCTGTAGTGTAAAGTTTGCGGTAGCAACTCCACCATCTTCAACACGTACTGCTTGTGTTTGAGATTGGAATCCATATGTTTCTGCTTGAACAGTGTAATCACCTGTTGCGTGCGTTAATTCATAGGATCCATCCTGTGGGTTGGTGTAAACAGAACGGCCAGTTTCAAGAACGGTTACCTCTGCTTGAATTGGTAAAAGCAGTGGTCCCGGGCTTTCATTGCTAGGTTTTTCATTTTTTGAACTATCTTTTTCAGATATTGGTTTGATTTTTGCTGCGTCTACTTTTTCTTTTGCTGCTTTTTTGTCGTCTTTAGGGTCTTTAGCTTTTGTATCTTTGATTTTAGTATCAGTAGCTTTTGTATCTTTCTTCACACCATGTTTAGCTTTTGACGAAGGTTGGATAGGAGTTGCCGATAATTTGACATCATCCAAATACCATCCAGCTTTCTGGACAGACCCATCAGTTGTAACATTGAAGGAAATGTAGATGCGTTGTCCTGCATATTCGCTTAAGTCAACTTCGCCATCAATCCAACCATCGGATGTTTGGTTGAAACGAGCTGCCTGTGTCCAGTTGGTACCATCAGTAGAAATAAATACATGCCCAAAGTCATAGTTTCTTTCTAAATCAAACCATTGTTTGAACTGTAAGTAGCTGGCTCCTTCAGGAAGATCAATTGGTGGCATTTCCAGGCTCATATTAGAGCTGTTTGCATAGTTTCCTGTCAGATTTGTTGCATATACCTTTTCACCAGAGAATGCAGCGCCAGGGCCTGTTGTTGGTACTCCCCATTCCCATGAATTATTTGTACCGTAAGATGTCCATCCGATTGGGTTTTGTTCAAAATCTGTTTCATAGCCAACTGTAATACCCGGAAGTAATTCTATTGGATAAACAGCTGTTTCTTTTGAATTGCCTCCAAAGTCATATGCGATAAATTGGTATTCTGTTGAATCACCGGTTAAATCAACACCAGGTATGGTTGCTTCGTATTCACCGGATTTATAATTTCCGCTTACACGTTCCGCAGCGACTTCAGTCCAGCTGCCATCTGCTTTTTTATATTTCAAAACGACAGATGTTACGGATACATCGTCCGTAGCGGTTGCGCTAAGAGGAAGGTCCATTTCTTTATAAGAAGTAGTCACAGGCTCTGTTTCAATTTCAGGTGCATGAGTATCATCACCTTCCTTGGAGACAGTTCCTTTAATTTTTCCTAAACCACTAACAACTGAAGAGACAGCATCAAAAGCATTTACCAAACCGTGACCATATCCATAGTTAGGTGACTCTGGATAAGCGCTGTCAGTTAATGGTGTTGCTGTTAAGTCCATAATCTCTTCCATTTGATCGACAGTTAAGCTCGAATCAGCTTGTCTAAGCAGGGCAACTACTGCGGCCACATGAGGCCCGGCCATTGATGTTCCATTATAGGAAGCATAATCGTTTCCAGGTATAGCTGAGCGAATATTTACACCTGGTGCAGCTATATTTGGTTTCATGACTCCTTCATATGGAGAAGGTCCCCTTGAAGAAAAGCTTGCCAAAGCATTATTGATATCTGTTGCGGCAGTTGCGTAAGATTCAGGATAATTGGATGGAGCTGCTATAGTTCCTGCTCCTCCTCCGTCATTTCCTGCTGAAAATTCAGGGAAGATATCCGCATTTTTCCATGCTTGAACCATTGGACGGAACCATTCGTCCAATCCTGGTCCGCCACCCCATGAGTTGTTTACGACATCTGGTGCGTATTCAGGATGTGGAGTTCCATTAGCATCTTTAGGAGCTAATACCCATTCACCTGCTTCTAACAAATCAGCACTCGAGCCTCCACCTGATGCAGAGAGAGCTTTAACCGCTATGAATTTAGCGCCGGGTGCTACGCCGATTTGGTTAGTACCGTTTGAATCTGATCCGACCATTGTTCCAATTGTATGTGTACCGTGACCATTATCATCAAATGCTGCAGGGCGGTTTGTAGAAGTAGCATCAAACCAGCTGAACTCATGGGTCGGGTTGTCTGGATTAGCAGGGTTGTACCCACGGTATTTTGTCTTTAGGGTAGGGTGATCCCATTGCACACCAGTATCTATGCTGGCAACGACTGTTCCAGCTCCATCAATTCCCATTGCCCATGTTTGAGGTGCGCTGATTTTTTCGATATTCCATTCAATCGAGGAGACTTCTGCCTTTGTCTCTGTTTTAGAAGGTTTCTCCTTAATATTGGACTCGATTAGTGGTTTCTCAGCTTTGGATTGTTTAACAGGTTCTACAAGGTGTACTTTTTCATTCGGTAAAAGTTTTTCTACTTCAGGAAATGCGGCAATTTGTTCCATGACTTCTTTTGTAGCCGTAACAGCCATACCATTAACGATGTAGAAGGATTGAATATCTTTAACCTTACCGGCTTTTTCTTGTTTCTCTAAATAGTTTTTTAGCTCATGCTGAGTTTCTTCAGCAGTTGCGCGCAGATTTGTAACGATGGAAGATCGTTTTGTCAAGGTCGTCTTGGCTGATGAAAGCTTTTGTTTTTTTGCAGTAGCAGTAGCTTCTTTTGCTACCTTGGCAGTGTCGACCTGCTCTTTAAGTTTAATTAAGAAGGTGACTTTTTCTTCTTCCTTAAACTCATTTTGAAGATCTTTGGAGATTTTGTTACTGCTATTCTGTATAATCGTAGATTTTGCTGAACTATGGATGGATTCTGAGGAAGCAGTAGAAGATGGTGAAGACGTAAATCCTGTAGTTAAGAGCAATGATGGAATGAGCATAGATGTTAGAATGAGTGACGACAGTTTTTTTCTCTTTGTTTTCAACAAGTATTCCTCCCTATACTAGATTATTAAATTGCCAATATGCCAAGTATTTTTTCACCTCCCTGTTAAGTAATATCGAATTATGTAATCCTGCTGATATTTCTACCATAACGAATTGAAGTAAACAAATGCTGTCACTAAATGTCGCAAGTATACTATGGAAATTGAAAATGAATCATTGGATGTAGTTTGGCTACAGCTGTAGGTGTCATTCTAATTAGGAAATGATTAGAAAAGAATATACTTATACCTGATTTCATATGGAGATAGTTGTATGAAAAAGGAGGGAGGAAGAATTTTAATATACTATTATAATAAAAATAAGCCATCTGACTTATTAAGCTATTTAATTACTAGTCTTTCTTTGTCTTATTCAAAAAAAGACTGGGGATTAAGGTGGGATATTTTGTTACTTATATGAAATAAGGTGAATCCAACTCTCACCTTTATCCCAGAAAAATATTCAGAATCGGTAGTTTTAATTTATTTAGATAAAGAAATAGGCTATGTTTATTGTTGGAAGATGTCGAACTATAGCAGGATATTTAGAGGATACTGACATAACTGATGTAGAATATGGTTTATGTGCTTTTGTCTTATGCTTGTCGGAGGCCAACAGGATGTTGGTCACAAAGACGTTGCCACACGATGTGGCGTATTTAGTCTTTGTTCCTTGATGCAGTCGTTTCAGCTTTTTATTCAATCTAGCTTCAGGGCCTAGGAGCTCGGGACATAAGCAAAGCCACTGCGGGGGGAAGTACATCCCCTACGTGCCTTTGTCTTATGCTCCTCGCTCCTGACCAAGGCCCTTCAGCTTTTTTGTTTTGAATTGCTTGAAAAATTAATGAAATTTGATGATAATTAAATAAAACATGTATACTGGCTACATGCTGATGTTGGTAGAGAATATTTATACGCTTTATATAAGGGAGAAATCATGATGTTAACAGTGACACCCAAATTACCTGGAGAAAATAATAAACATTATTCGTACAGAATTATTAAGAATGGCATTATGTCTCTAGAATTAAAACCAGGACAAGCAATCAGTGAAATTGAGCTGGCTAATGAATTAAGGATTTCTCGTACTCCAATCAGGGAGGTAATCGGAAAATTAAAAGAGGAACATTTGGTTGAAGTATGGCCGCAGGTCGGTTCATACATATCAAAAATTGATTATAAATTGGTTAAAGAGGCGGCCTTTATGCGCTCTGTACTAGAAAAAGAGGTTCTTAAGTTAGCCTGCGAATCTATTTCTGATGAAACATTATTAGAGTTAAAGAAAGTTATCAGTTTACAAGAAAATTTTATAGGAAAAAAAGGAATGGAAAGAACTTTTCATGAATTGGATCAGGAATTTCACTCCCTATTTTATAAAGATCAGGAAAAAGATCATATCTGGGATGCAATAAATCGGTTAAGTACACATTATAATCGAATCCGATTGCTATCTGAAATCGAATATGATTATACAGATATTATTAAACAACATAAAAACATTATTGATATTATTGAAAATAAAAAAGTTGATCAAATAGATGAGGCTGTTAGTCACCATATATTAGGACCAGAGAAATATTGGAATAGTTTGCTGGAACCGGATAGCCAATATGCTGAATACTTTGTAGAATAATCTCGTATGTCCTTATCATCAATGGTATATTGGATTATTCGATCAGCCCTTATTCATGGAATAAGGGTTTTTACTGTTTAAAAGGGTAATATAAACTTAAATTGGATGTATGTACGTTTTCCCCCCTTTAAATATAATAGATTGATAAAATTTACCGTTACTTTAGTTTCTCTAATACCCTTGCAAATATAGAGGACAGTTACTATAATCACCGATATAGGAAAAACGGTGAATGTTAGAAGAAAAGTGGGAAAGTTGAGAAATAGGGCGAAATGTCTGAATAATCTTGACAAATGTGTTAAAATGGGTAATGTTATATTAAAAGATGTTAGAATTATTAGAAAATTTAAAATGTTCAACCAGATAGAAACGGAGGGTTTTAATTGGGTAATATGAAGAGTAAATCTACAACACTAGCGATTGGCTTTATGCTCTTTGCCTTATTTTTTGGGGCTGGAAATCTAATATTCCCAGTATTAATGGGACAAATGTCAGGGTCAAATGTTTGGGAAGCTACATTTGGCTTCATCATAACTGGGGTGGGATTGCCTCTGTTAGGGGTATTGGCAATTGGGTATTCTGGCCAAAGCGATTTATATACGATGGCTAAACGTGTACACCCAATGTTTGCTATTATATTTACTACAGTTCTTTACTTGGCAATCGGGCCTTTATTTGCGATGCCGAGGACAGGAACGGTTTCATATGAAATTGGTGTTAAACCTTTAATCGGTGATATGAATAGCACAGTAGCAATGGCGCTTTTCACTGTAATCTTTTTTGCTATTACTTGTTTCTTTGCATTAAAACCAGGAAAAATTATAGATATAGTTGGTAAAATGTTAACACCAATATTATTATTTTTTATCGCTTTATTGATTCTAGCAGCTTTGTTTAATCCAATGGGAAGCCTGACAGCTCCGGCTGAACAATATACAGAAAACGCATTCTTTAAGGGTTTCCAGGAAGGTTACCTAACAATGGATACATTGGCATCCTTCGTATTTGGAATTATCATTATTAATGCAGTTCGTTCAACAGGGATTCATGGCAAAAAAGAAATGATGACAAGTGTTATGAAATCTGCTTTCATTGCAGCCGGTTTACTTGCGGTAATCTATGCAGGGCTAGCATATTTAGGTGCTACCGGTGTGGAAGAGATTGGTGCATTTGATAATGGGGGTGCGATATTAGCAGCAGCATCTCATTATTATTTTGGTTCTTATGGAAGATTAATTTTAGGACTTGCTGTTATTGCAGCGTGTTTAACGACTAGTATCGGTCTTGTGACGGCTTGTGCGGCCTACTTTAATACATTGGCTCCGAGATGGTCCTATAAAACATATGCTATTGTTTTATCGGTATTCAGTGCATTAGTTGCCAATGTGGGACTTGCCGACTTAGTGGCTATTTCAGTACCTGTCCTGACAGCTATTTATCCTTTGGCTATATGCTTGATTTTCCTTACATTCATGCACAATGTATTTAAAGGTTTTTCAGAAGTATATATTTGCAGTTTGGCATTAACCTTTATTGTTAGTTTGTTTGATGGTTTTAATGCAGCGGGTCTGCAAATAGAAGCAATCAATAATTTATTTGCTTATTTACCGCTTTACTCCGTGGGATTAGGATGGATTGCACCAGCCATATTGGGCGCTATTATTGGTTATCCGATTGGTATGATGAGACAGTCTGCTCCCATAATGAATGAAGTTCCAGATATGCAGAAAGACTAGTTAGTACATGTAAAGCCAGCGTGAGACACCGCTGGCTTTTATAATTTACTTTTTTACCAATAAAGAAAATAATCCCGGCTCTATGATGGAGCTGGGATTATCTTTTATTCTACACGCTTAGCAAGGTCGATATGATCGGCAGCAGAATTATGAGTAGAAGGCAGTGGATTCTGTATAAGAGATCCTTCTGATGGCTTTACATAATCATCATAGAAGACAGCTAATGAAGTAGTTATAAAAGGTGCAAGGTATATAGCAATACCAAAGATTGTGATATACCCGATAATCAGGCTTGCCATGCCGCTTAAATATACTCCATCATTTACAGTATCAGCACCAATAGCAATAGATACGATTCCGATAAAAATTAATACGATAGGGATAATAAACCATGGTAAAAAAGATAGGTATAGTACAAATAAATCTTTCTTTTTACCATTCATGATTCGTCGGCTTTCTGTAATCGCTTGAAGAGCGGTTAAATCGGAACGGTCACGCAAGATAAATAAAGTCATAGAATAGGCTAACGCTTTAATGATGCCGGGTATAATTAATAAAACTGACCAGAGTAAGGTAAATAAAAAGATTAAAAAGTTTGTTAAGGCATTCCTGAAATAGTTCAATTTAAAACCATCAAATAGTGTTTCAATAGAAGGATTTTGCTGCCTCTTTATAGCTAAGTGGAACCATTGATATCCTACAGCCAATGGGCTTGATATAAAGAAAAATGCAAGAATAAAAAGAAATGATTCAGCAACTCTGCTAACAAGGAGAGTTATGAAAAAAACTCCTATCGCAATTCCCCAGTAGCCAGTTAATTTTTGTTTGGCTGTGTTTTTAATCAGTTTGATATTCATTTTACAACTCTTTCCTTCTTCCTGTGTGTTTATTACTATTTATAAGAATAATATAATCTGACTGAATTTGTAAAACTATATAAGTATTTGTAATTTTTAGATAATTAGTTGGAATTTAAAAGAGCATCAAGTATAATTGGGAGTAATTAACAATACCTACCGGTCAGTATGTGAAAGGAGTGAAGGAATGGATTTTTCCTATTCGAGTAAGGTGATTGACTTGGAGAGACAGTTAAGTGATTTTATGAATAAGTATGTATATCCTAATGAAGGATTATATGAGGTTCAGTTAAATGAGCAAGAATCACGGTGGAGTCTGGTGCCTCCGATTATGGAAGACTTAAAATCAAAAGCTAAAAATGCGGGGCTTTGGAATTTATTTCTGCCTGAGAGTGAATATGGTGCTGGTCTGACCAATTTGGAATATGCACCTTTATGTGAAATAATGGGACGCTCATTAATCGGCCCTGAAGTGTTTAATTGCAGTGCTCCTGACACAGGTAATATGGAAGTATTAGAAAGGTATGGGTCTGCTGAACAGAAAGAGGAATGGCTTAAGCCTTTATTAGCTGGTGAAATACGTTCCTGTTTTTCAATGACCGAGCCAGATGTCGCTTCATCAGATGCTACGAATATTGAAGCAAGTATTGAAAAAGATGGAGATGGCTATATCATCAATGGCCGCAAGTGGTGGTCTTCAGGCGCAGGAGATCCAAGATGTAAAATTGCAATTGTGATGGGGAAGACGAACAAAATGGCAGATCGGCATGAACAGCAATCTATGATTCTTGTACCTCTTGATTCAAAAGGAGTAAAAATCGAAAGAATGCTTCCTGTTTTTGGTTATGATCATGCCCCTCATGGACATGGAGAAATTACATATGAAAACGTTAAAGTACCCGCTGAGAACATAATTTGGGGAGAGGGAAAGGGATTTGCGATAGCACAGGGAAGGCTGGGTCCAGGAAGGATTCATCATTGTATGAGGCTGATTGGGGCAGCAGAGCGTTCACTAGAAATATTATGTAAGCGCATTCAAACAAGAACTGCCTTTGGGCAGCCGCTATCTAATCAAGGTGTAATAAAAGAGTGGATTGCAAATTCAAGAATTGAAATTGAGCAGGCAAGATTATTAACTTTAAAAGCAGCTTACATGATGGATACGGTTGGGAACAAAAAAGCGAAGGCCGAGATTGCGATGATCAAAGTCGTTGCTCCAAATATGGCTTTGAAGGTTATCGACAGGGCTATACAGGGACTTGGAGCAGCAGGAGTTTCAGAGGATTATCCTTTGGCAGCTCATTGGGCAAATGCAAGAACATTGCGATTAGCTGATGGACCCGATGAAGTTCACCGTGCACAGATTGCCAAGCTAGAGCTTAAAAAATATCTAGGGGAGGAACAAGCTGATCATGAACGTTTTACAAATGTTTGATTTAACCGGTAAGACAGCGATTATCACAGGAGGCGGACGTGGGCTTGGAGCCCATATTGCACAGGGTTTGGCAGAAGCGGGAGCAAATATTGTTCTATGTTCACGCAAGATTGAGGCTTGCACCGAGGTAGCAGATCATCTGAATAAAGAATATGGAGTTGAAACCTTGGCCTTAAAATGTGATATCACGAATGCGGAAGATATTCATAGTGTCGTCTCAGAAACACTAGATAAATTTGAAGATATTGATATTCTTGTCAACAATAGCGGTGCCTCATGGGGAGCTTCTGCATTGGATATGCCGCTTGAAGCCTGGAATAAGGTTATCAATACTAATTTGACAGGTACCTTCCTGATGTCCCAGGCAGTGGGAAAGGTGATGATGGAACAGAAGCGAGGAAAAATAATCAATATTGCTTCAGTTGCGGGGCTCGGTGGAACTCAAGCTGACATGATGGATACTGTTGGGTACAATGCCAGCAAAGGAGCTGTCCTTACTTTAACAAAGGATTTGGCAGTGAAATGGGGGAAACATAATATTCATGTTAATGCAATCGCACCTGGTTTTTTCCCAACCAAAATGTCTCAGGTCTTACTCGAACGCGGAAAAGATGCAATTGAATATATGACACCGCTTGGAAGGCTTGGAAATGATGAAGACCTCAAGGGAGTTGCTTTATTCCTAGCCTCTGCTGCATCCAATTATATAACAGGTGAGGTATTGGTAGTTGATGGCGGAAAACACGCCATGGTTTAAATAAAAGATGAAGGAGATTTGACTATGGAAAATATGAAAAAGAAAGCTTGGCTTACGCAATATCCGGAAGGTATTGCATCTGAAATCGAAATTCCGAACAAATCACTGCCAGACATTCTTCATGAAACGACAATCCATTACCCCACAAACAATGCCCTATCTTTTTTTGGAAGAAAAATGACCTATCAGGAACTTTTAGGGACATCCAATCGCTTCGCCGCAGCACTTCAGAATAATGATGTTAAAAAGGGTGATAGGGTGGCAATAATGCTGCCAAACTGTCCTCAGTATGTGATTGCCTATTATGGGGCCCTATCGATGGGAGGAATTGTCACACAAATCAACCCCATGTTAGTAGCTAGAGAACTGGAATATATATTGCAGGATTCCGATGCTGAAACGATTGTTGTCATGGATGCATTCTATCAAACTGTTAAAGCGGTTCAATCTACTACGAATCTCAAAAATATTATTGTAGTAAGCCTGCAGCCATCCGGGACAGAATTTGGAGATGATTGGACATTTGAGCGATTTATCTCTGAAACAGTCATGCCAGTAGAGCCAGTAGTTATTGATCCGAGTCATGATGTTGCTGTGCTCCAATATACAGGTGGCACTACGGGGAGATCGAAAGGAGCCATGCTCACTCATCGTAATTTAGTTGCCAATATCTATCAAACAAAGGAATTTTACAAGAAGATGGTAAATAAGGGGAAGGAACGGTATCTGACTGTCATCCCATTATTCCACGTATTTGGTATGACGGCCTGTATGAATAATTGCATATTAATGGCGAGTGAAAACATATTGCTACCCCGTTTTGATTTAGAAGAGGTCCTTCAAACCATAAAACAGGAGAAGCCAACTATATTCCCTGGCGTACCAACCATGTACGTGGCGATCAACGCTCATCCTAAAGCAAAGGAATATGGGATTGATAGCATAAAAATTTCCAATAGCGGAAGTGCTCCTATGCCTATGGAATTAATGAAGGAATATGAATCAAAAACGGATTCTAAGATTTTGGAGGGTTATGGTCTTTCGGAAGCATCACCCGTTACGCATTGTAATCCGGATTTTGGTGTTCGTAAACCTGGAACAGTCGGAATTGCCTTCCCATCTACAGATTGTAAAATCGTGGATGTAGCTACAGGGGTGGAGGAAGTCCCGGTTGGCGAACTGGGAGAATTAATTGTCAAAGGTCCGCAGATTATGAAAGGCTATTGGAATATGCCTGAAGAAACGGCTGTTGCTCTCCGCAATGGATGGCTATATACAGGGGATATTGCCAGGATCGATGAAGATGGATATCTAACGATTGTTGACCGTAAAAAGGATCTAATCATTGCAAGCGGTTATAATATCTACCCTCGTGATGTAGAAGAAGTCCTGTATGAACATCCATCCGTACAGGAAGCTGTTGTAATAGGAGTTCCGGATGAGTATCGCGGAGAAACAGTCAAAGCAATTTTAGTATTAAAAGCGAATGAGTCAGCTACGGATAAAGAGATTATGGAATATTGTAAAAATAATATGGCAGCCTATCGAGTGCCGACAATTGTAGAATTTCGTGATGAATTACCAAAAACAAATGTTGGAAAAATACTTCGCCGGGCTCTGAGGGAAGAAGTCGAAACAAAGTAAGGGTGACATGAATACACACGAACTGGGGTCTTGATGATGAAACAAAAAATTAAGAACACCAGCATTTCTTTATTTGAACAAAAGGGTTTTGCAGAAACATCCATACAGGATATTGTTGATTCTTTGGGAGTTACAAAGGGAACCTTTTATTACTATTTTGCAAGTAAAGAAGAATTATTGATGAATATTCATCTCGATTATATTAATGGATTAATTGAAAGACAGGAAGCGATCCTAAATACCTCGAAGAAAACCTGTAGACAAAAAATACACGATATAGCGTATTTACTAGTGAGTGATATTCGAACCCAAGGTTTAAGTGCAAAGGTGTACTTCCGGGAAATGAAACTATTATCCGAAGATAAGCTGGAAGAGATTTTGCCAAAGCGTGATCAATTTCGCTTTAATATTGAAGATTTAATTAAGCAGGGGATAAAGACAGAGGAGTTACGTTCAGATCTAAATCCTACCATTATCACATTTGGTATTCTTGGAATATTGAACTGGAGCTATCAGTGGTTTAACCCTGAAGGTGTTATTTCTGAACATGAATTAGCAGACATGTTTGTAGAGATGATCATGAAAGGAATTGAAAAAGGGGAGTAGGATCACACTCTCCTTTTTTGAATAAAATTGCCTAATTGGAGCTGATTGGTGTAAAGATTACGAATATCTTCCGAGTTATACAGCAGGGTGTAAATATGGCGGGATGCTGTGAATGGGTAAAAGGAGGCCACTATGGAATCAATGGTAACCGTCCGTTTTTCGGAAACAGATGCACTTGGTCATGTGAATAATACAAGTTATTTCATTTATCTCGAGGAAGCTCGTCTTCATTTTTTGAAAGAAATGGAACTGGATTTGAAAATAAGAAATTGGTCATTCATTTTGGCCTCGACTAAATGTGATTTCCTCTCTCAAGCCTATTTTGATCAAATATTAAAAATTAACACGACTGTATCCAGAGTGGGGACAAAGAGCTTTCAGCTTGAACATGATATTTACTGTGCCCAAACCGGTAACCCGATTGCCAAAGGGACTGCCATCCTTGTTCAGTTTAATTTTGACAAACAGGAAAGTGAACCGATTCCTGAATTGCTAAAAGAGAAACTGTTGAGGCTGGTCGAAGCTGTTTAATGAGTCCGATTTTTGAAAGAGGTGGGATAGACATGACCCAAAGAGTTAGTAAAGATACGATTCCCGTACGAAGCGGAGAAGAATTGCAGCAGCATGTACTTGAAGCATTTCTGCGGAGTAAGATTAACGATTTGCCAGAAGGAAACCTGGAAATTGAACAATTCTCGGCAGGTCATTCAAATTTAACCTATCAATTGAAAATAGGAACATGGGAAGCTGTTTTAAGGAAACCACCGCTAGGTCCTGTAGCTCCAAAAGCCCATGATATGCAAAGGGAATACAGCATCCTCTCAGAAGTACATCCTCTTTTCAGTCCGGCTCCAAAACCAATCCTTTACTCAGATGATGAACATGTTATAGGGAGTCCGTTTTTTATTATGGAACGAAAGCAAGGTATTGTATTTGATACTTCTGTCCCTGAAGGCATTAAACCTTCCCGTGAACTCTTTCAAAACTTATCTCGGGAAATGGTAGGACGGCTTGTTCAGCTTCATAGCATTTCATATCAGGAAACTGGATTAAAGGAAATCAGCAAGCCTGATGGTTTTATGGAAAGACAGACAAATGGATGGATAGCACGTTATGAAAGAGCAAAAACAGATGATATTCCAAATATACAAGAATTAGAAAAGTGGTTAGTCGATCATATTCCAGCTTCATGTGATGCTTCAATTATTCATTATGACTATAAATTGAACAATGCGATTTTTAATGAGGATGGAACGGAAATGGTCGGTCTATTTGACTGGGAAATGACGACGGTTGGGGATCCGCTCGCTGATCTTGGAGTAGCTATGAGCTATTGGGCAGAGGGGGACGATTCTGAAGTATTGAAGAAAGGACTGGGGAAGCCATCTGTTACGATTTGGGATGGATTTTATACAAGGGAACAATTTATTTCAGAATATGCAAGACAAAGCGGCCGTGATGTCTCCAATATGAATTTCTATTTAACATTTGCCTATTTCAAATTAGCGGGGATTTGTCAGCAAATCTACTATCGTTATCATAATGGCCAAACAAAGGATCCGAGATTTGCCAGCTTTGATAAGTATGTAAAAACATTGATTGAGCATGCTTATTCACTTACAAGGAATCAATAAGATGCTGAAAGTTCATGTCTTGCTGACCAAGGAAGATATATCACCAGAAAAACTGGCCTCAGGCAACAAGATAGCTGTTGTACTAGATATTCTCCTGGCCACAACCACGATTGTAACAGCTTTGCAGAATGGAGCAACAGAGGTTATTCCCGTTCTAAATCAGGACGAAGCTATTAAAGTAAGCAGACAATTTGAGAACGGACAAGCCTTGATGGCTGGGGAATTACATGCAGAACCAATCGATGGATTTTTTTATCCAGGACCGGTTAAAATTAGCACGCGTATCCATGGTAAAACCTTGATTCTTTCAACTACTAACGGCACAGTGGCTCTACATAAAGCGGCATATGCAAATCTAGTGTATATATCCTCCTTGCTTAATAATGCTGCCGTGGCACAGGCGATACTGAATGATAGCAAGGATGAAACTATTGTCGTGATTTGTTCAGGAAATTCAGGAGAATTCAGCCTAGAGGATTTCTATGGTGCCGGCCATTTAATTGCAAATATAACCTGCAGAACCAATCAAGGGATTGAGCTGAATGACGCTGGAAAAGCTGCATTGGCTTTTTATGACAGCCATTCATCTAATTCATACTCAGTTCTGGCGGCATCCAGAGTTGGATTGCTATTAACCAAATACGGATTAAAGGAAGATCTTCTGTTATCAAGTACAAGTGGATGTTATGAGATTGTTCCTGTGTTTAAAAATAATCGCTTTATATTAACGGTAAAAAAGGAGGTATAGGATGCGATTTCATGAGCAAGTTGCCGTGATCACTGGCGGTGGCAGCGGGATAGGAAAGGCTACAGCTCTGCGTTTGGCTAAAGAAGGAGCAAATGTCATTCTAGTTGGAAGAACCTTAGAAAAGCTTGAAAGTGTTGTTGATGAAATTAATAATCAAAGCCATCATATCCAGGCAACCTGTTTTGCGGCCGACGTTACGAAAGAAGAGGAAGTAACAGCGTTGTTAGATTTTATTGAGGATCATTTTATGGACTTGCATGTGGTCATCAATAATGCAGGTGGTTCAGTGCAATCAAAAATAATGGATACGGCCGTAGAGGCTTGGGATATCGTTCAGGAAGTGAATTTGAAGAGTGTGTTTTTAGTTTCAAAAATACTTGGAAAGTTTATGATGGAGCACGCTAACCGTGGAGGTAATAGGGCATTTGTCAATATAGCGAGTCTATCTGGCCATAAGGCTGCTGCTCATATACCTCATTATAGTTCTGCAAAAGCAGCTGTGTTGAATTTTACGAAGGCACTTGCTTTTGAAATGGCCCCATATGGTATCCGTGCAAACTCCGTATCACCTGGATTTGTTGAAACACCGTTGACAGAATGGGCTTTAACGAATGAACGGTTTGTGAAATCAATAGAACGCAACACAGCATTGAAAAGAGTAGGAACCAGTGAGGAAATAGCCAATGTTATTGCCTTTTTAGCATCGAGTGAAGCTTCATACATGACTGGTACAGATGTACTGGTCGATGGGGGATGGATGATCACTTAAAAGAGAAAGGGAGATGGATGATGGAACACTTATTAATAAAAGAAATAGGTTCAGTATTAGTATTAACATTAAATAGACCTGAAAGCTTGAATGCTTTTAGTCCGGAAATGATAACAGGACTAATTAGTGAATTAAAAAAAGCTGATAAAAATCCTAATGTGAAAGTGATTATTTTAAACGGAGCAGGCCGGGCGTTTAGTGCCGGCGGAGATGTAAAAACGATGGGAACCAAATCAGCAGCTACTACCTACGAGTATTTAGGAGTCATAAATGAATGTATTTTAACGATGAAGGAGATTGAAACTCCTATTATTGCTGCGGTACATGGTTTTGCGGCAGGGGCCGCTTTTAATTTGGCGCTAGCCTCCGATTTGATTGTGGCCGCTGAGGGAAGTAAGTTCGTTTTAAGTTTTTCACAGGTTGGCCTTATTTCGGATGCAGGAGGTTCCTATTTTCTTCCACGCTTAGTTGGTCCGCATTTGGCGAAACAATTTTTCTTTTCAGCTGAACCTATACCAGCAGAACGTTTATATGAACTTGGGGTTATTAATAAACTTGTACCTTTGGAAGCTTTGCGTGATGAGGCGATTCAATATGCGACTATGTTATCCCATGGTCCAGGAAAAGCATATGGGCAAATGAAAAAACTGATTGATTATTCTTTTACGGCTACTCTCGAAGATGTCCTAGAGAGAGAACGTATCACTCAAACGATGATGATAGCCACGGAGGATCATCAAGAAGGTGTATCTGCATTTAAAGAAAAAAGAAAGCCGCAGTTTACCGGCAAATAAGAGAAAGGGAGTATGTATTATGAAAGCCATTCAATTTACTGAGTACGGAGGACCAGAAGTATTAAAAATGGTCGAATTAGATAGGCCGAAACCTGGTCCATATGAAGTATTAATTGAAATACATGTAGTTGGTGTGAATTATGCAGATACTGCCAGACGCGAAGGCCAATATGTTGTACCAACCAAACTTCCTTTTGTGCCAGGAGCAGAAGTTGCCGGGGTTGTAGTCGAAACTGGCTCAGAAGTGACAAACGTAAACATTGGAGCAAGAGTGGTCACGCTGATTGAATCTGGAGGATATGCTGAGTATGCTGTTGCAGAGGCTCGGTCCGTAATTCTCCTGAAAGAAGAACTGGATTTAAAAGAAGCGGTCGCCCTCCCACTTCAAGGTTTGAGTGCCTACCATATTTTAAAAACAATGGGGCAATTGCAAGAGGGTGAAACCGTTCTCGTTCATGCAGCAGCTGGAGGAGTTGGGACTTTAGCAGTCCAATTGGCTAAATTAATGGGCGCCGGTAAGGTAATTGCAACTGCCAGCACGGAAGAAAAGCTGGAGCTTGCACGTTCTCTGGGAGCTGATGTATGTATCAACTATACAAAAGAGGGTTGGTATAAAGACGTGCTGGAAGCGACAAACGGCCGTGGAGTTAATGTGGCGCTCGAAATGGCTGGCGGTGATGTTTTTAAGGAGACACTGAAATGCTTAGCTACGTTCGGGAGATTGGTGATATATGGTGTCGCAAGCGGAGAACAGGCCGTGATGCACCCCTCATCCTTAATGGCGAGAAACCAGTCGGTCATTGGATTCTTTCTTCCGCAAATTATGAGAAAACCAGAATTGCTGTTGCCGAGCATGCGTGATCTCTTTTCATTCCTAGAAGAGGGAAAATTAAAATTAATAATAGGTGAAGTCCATCCGATTGAGGAAGCAGCGAAAGTACATGAGCTACTGCAATCGAGGAAAACAACAGGAAAGGTAATACTCCAGGTTCGTCGTTAAGGTGATGATATTCTCGCAAAGCATGCAGTTCTAGCATGCTTGTTTTTTATTATAATAAGAGTAAGTATAAATGTGACATTATTTGATATTGTTATATTGATATTATCTTATATCCATTTTAATGGAATAAAGAAACATCATTAAATTTGTATTATGTGCCATTGTTTTTACTAGTTCTTATTTTGTAAACTATTATAGTGAAATAAAAAAATAAGGACTGAAGATAATGGAATGGAAAAACATATATCGTGGTATGTTAATGGGAATCAGTGATTTAATTCCCGGTGTAAGTGGAGGAACCATAGCGTTTATATTAGGTATTTATGATCGCTTATTATTATCAATCAGTGGCTTTTTTAGCCGTGATTGGAGAAGGTATCTGGGCTTTTTATTGCCACTGGCAATCGGTATGGGGTTTACTATACTGACGTTTAGCCGATTGATTGATTATTTGCTAGAGCATCATCATGAACCGACACAATTCTTTTTTGTAGGGTTAATCATCGGTGTACTGCCATTTATTATAAGACAGGCAGAGGTGAAAAAACACTTTACAGGAAAGCATTTTGTGGTTGTCGTTTTGGTCGCGATCATGATGGCAGCACTAGGTTTCCTGAAGCCGAATGAATCTGTTGTTATATCTGATGTAACGCTTTTATCTGGGCTTGGATTATTCTTTTCCGGCTGGCTTGCAAGTATGGCTATGCTGCTTCCAGGTATTAGTGGCTCGTTTATATTATTGTTGCTCGGTGTTTATTCAACTGTTATTTCTGCTTTATCAGATTTAAACTTTACAATTATTATACTTGTAGGGGCTGGAGCAGTGGTTGGCTTTATTGTGAGCAGTAAAGCAATTAGCTTTTTACTGAGGGCATATCCACATATGACGTTTGCAGTCATAATGGGGTTGATTATTGGATCTATATTTGTAATCGTTCCTGGATTGCCAACAGGAATAGGTACTATACTGCTATGTTGTATAACTTTTGTGGCAGGTCTTTTGGTAACGAAAATTTTTACGAAGTAATAATTGACTAGAAAGTATAAGGATTGTCTCGGACAATCCTTTTTTATTTTGTTTCGACTGCACTGTTAAAACAATTATGTGGGATAGATAGGAAAAGGGCGTTTATGCTTAGAATATTAAGACATAAGCAAATGTATAGATTAACTACAATTTTACAATAAAAAGTATTGGAGGTTGAATCGTGCAAAAGGGACTGAGGTTTATATTTTTGGCATGTCTTATTTTAGGAGTATCAGCATGTGGAAGCGAAAAAGAAGAGACGATAAATAAGGATAATAAAAAGAATCAAACTACAGAAGATGTAAGTACGGATAATAAAGAAGGTACCGAAGATAAAGAAACAAAAAATGGCGTGGCATCAAAAGGAGAAGAGCCATCTGTATCCTCTGAGGTGTATCAAGATCGATTTACTTCTGGCAATATGGGTGTGAAAAAGATACTATATGAAAATTTAAAAATGAATGACACTAAAAATATTGAGGACGTAATCATTACGTTAGAAGGTATACAGTATGCTGAGATAACCCCATCAGAGGAAACTAAATCAAAGTTCAAAAATTTAAATGAAAGAGACAGTATCATACTTACCATGAAAATAAAGCTTGTGAACAATTTCAAACAACCATTAATATTTAAATCCATTCGTTCTTTTTTAAGAGGGAACGATAATCAAATAACCTATCTGCCAGAAACAAATCTGGAGCCGAGCCAACAAGGAGAAATTGCTGCCGGAACATCTAGTGAAAAGCTTCATGTCTTTTTAATAGACAAGGATTTGTTCTTAATTACACGAAATTTAAAATTGGAGTTTGGGCCATTCCTAAACAGTGAAGGTAAAGATTTATTTAATGGTAAAAAGACAGAATTTGAAATCCCATTACCGAAGTAATAGCTATAAAAAGAACCGTAATTCTGCTTGTCAGAATCACGGTTCTATCCCTGTGTTAAACATGTTGCAGATTGTTAAGAATTAATCAAATCTGGAGTCACTAAGAATGCGGCCAATCTCTTCCATATGGCCTGTTTCATCGGAGATAAGATCTTCTAGTTTGACAACTAATTCAGTTAAGCCTAATTCCTCAGCTTGTTTCTTGCGTGTTTCGTAGCGATCTATTGTATCTTTTTCTGCCTGATAGGCAGATTCAAGCATTACCTTAACATCAGTGGTTTGTTTAACTTCTGCTGGTGTTACAGTTGGTGTTCCACCCAATGTACTGATTTTTTCTGCAAGATATAAAGCATGTCCCTGTTCATCGGCTATTTCACCTTCAAAGAAAGGTTTCAGTGTTTGTCTGTATAAACCAGAAACCATTGCCGCATAGCTAGAATACATGATTGATGCAGCATATTCGTTTGCTAGATCTTCATTTAAACCATCTATTAATTCTTTTAATTTTTTTTCCATTCTATAATCCACTCCTTCTATATTCTATAATTCAAATGTACCCTACTTTACTACATATTAAGCATTTTTTTTGTGGCAGGATTTTGAAATGTTCAGGGAATATTTTTACATAATAAAAAGCCTGATCCGATAAAGGACCAAGCTTGGATTATTAAGTCAGATTAATTTTGAGAAATTAATACGTTTATTGAGAGCATACATAATTGGAGCACCAATTGTCATGACTGCTAATTCTCCAGCTGCGGTTGTTGCCCATGCAAACCAGAAAGGAAGTTTCAAAACAATATTTAACTCTATAGCAATTAAGAACATGGTAAAAGTAAAAACGAATGTATTAATAGCCATCCTTGCCCAAATATTGCGGACAAATCGGAAGGTTAGAATGGTGATTGTTAATGCTAGTATGGATTGGCCAACACCAAATATTAAATCATATGCACCCATTGATGAGAAAAAGAGGTTAGAGATAAATACTCCTATCACAATCCCATACATGTATTTTTTATTAAATACAATCAAGTGATTGAACATTTCAGGTACTCGAAACTGAATGTTCGAAAATGCGATTGGCTGTACGATTATAGTGACAGCAATATATAAGGCTGCCAAAACTCCATTTACAGCAAGCGTTCTAATATTCATTTTTTTCTCTCCCTTAGTTTTTTATCGTGGGATGGTTACGAACCACGTTTAGTATTTCCGAAGACACCAAATAATCATAAGCATAATAAGATGCCTAGTCAACAAAGGATTGTAGTTGGATCATGGCCAAAACATCATCGTATAGTTATGATCGACTGGCATAAATCAATAAAAGACGCCGAGAGAAATCTCGGCGTCGTCTCTTATTTAATCGTTAGTTTAATGACTTGGAGTTAATTTTTTTTGTATTGATTGGTTTTATGTCATCCTTTTTGAAGATAGTTTTACGAATCCAGGGAAGAACGTAATAGTCTCCACCGAATCGGCCGGCATTTGCACCTGCTACAAGAATAACCATTCCCAGTATGATGTAGAGCGGGTTAGTAGATACTGTTCCGCCAAATAAAAACATAAAATTCATTAATAATCCAAAGAAGGCAGCTGTAGTTGTTAAGACACCAAGCAGTAACCCAAGCCCAACTAGAAATTCTCCCCATGGAATTAAGATGTTGATTAACCCTACGTTAGGAATCGCAAATTTTTCAATGAATGAACCATAAATCGGATACAGTGCCCCTCCGTCTGGCCCAGTTACAGGATTAGCAACAATATTTCCAAGGAATCCGGATGCATCAAATGCTCCGCCTTTAATTTTCTCAAATCCATGAATCATCCATTCATAACCAAGATACAGTCTTATAATCAATAATAGTCCGGAGGCATATTTATTAGTTCGTAACCAATTCATCATTTTAAATCACTCCCATATGGATTTAACTGGCTCTAATCCGCGGTTTTTAGTTCCAGTAACTTTCTATACCTTATTTATATACCATATGCTTGATAATGTGGTGCATTATCCCTGTGTTTCTTTTTTTGTACAAAAATATGTGAACCTTTTAAGTTAATACTAAAAACAACTTTACAAACGTGATATTGTTCGTTCCTTCACAAACTTTTACATAATGAACCAATTAGTGTTGTATTAGAATGAAAAATAACACTCTTAATTAAATGAGCTATTTAAAAATTTATATATAAGAGTAAAATATATTTAATGATAAAAGGTTAGAAAGAGAACATTTAAGGAAAATAATAGTATAGGTGTTTGAAGGAGGAATGGGAATGAGCTTACAATCAGTTATTATTGAAGCATTACATGTTAAACCGGAAATAAACCCTAAAGAAGAAATCAAAGACAGAGTTGGGTTCCTAAAAAGTTACTTAAAGAAGAGCGGAGCAAAAGGATTTGTTCTAGGAATCAGTGGTGGTCAGGATTCTACATTGGCAGGACGTCTGGCTCAGATGGCTGTGGAAGAACTGCGTGAGGAAGGGGTTGCGGCTAAATTTATTGCTGTCAGGCTTCCATATGGAGTACAGCAAGATGAAGATGATGCTCAGCGTGCTCTGCAATTTATTAAACCAGATGAAAGTATTACTTTTAATGTCAAGTCTACTGTCGATGTCATTACAGATCAATACAAAGAAGCAACTAATGAAGCATTAACCGATTTTAATAAAGGGAATGTGAAAGCAAGGCTTCGTATGATTGCGCAATATGCCATTGGTGGACAAAATGGACTTCTGGTAATAGGTACAGACCATGCTGCTGAGGCAGTGACAGGTTTTTATACAAAATATGGAGACGGCGGAGCTGATGTTCTTCCTTTATCGGGTCTCTCTAAGCGCCAGGGCAGAGAATTGCTTAAAGAATTGGGAGCTGAGGAAAGACTTTATATGAAAGAGCCGACTGCCGATTTGCTGGATAATAAACCGCAGCAAGCTGATGAAACAGAGCTTGGCTTAAAATATGATACGATTGACGACTATTTGGAAGGCCGTAAAGTCGATGCTGAAGCTGCATTAAAAATTGAAAAACAATATTTAAAAACAGAACACAAACGTCAAATGCCTGCATCCATTCACGATAATTGGTGGAAATAACTAACCAAAAAGTAAGCCTGTGATTTTCATAATCATGGGCTTATTCTATTGTAAGGTGAAATGAATCGTGATTAAGATAACGATATACTGGTATAATTAATTGGAGAAAAATAAAAAACACGAATTGTTTTAGTTAATTTTCTGAGGGTATAGGATATAATCTATTAATATATTTATTTCAAATATGACAAATGTTCCATTTTGCTATCATATTGTATTGAAGATGAAACTTTACCGAAACCGTTTTGCAATCAAATTTTATTACACTATATAAGTTATAAACTATTCTATTGAACAAATTTGTGTGAGAGAACCAGGGAGGGGTCGTATGATGAATAATGAAAATAACTTGATTGAAAAGTCCTTATATAAAACCTTATTAACAAACGATAATGCGGCGAATCCGTTGCTTATAATAAGTGAAGAATTTTTGGCAGAACAACAAAAGGAATTGCCTGAGCTATCAACGCTTAGATTTGCTCAGGGAGAGCTTTATTTCCATTATAAAGACTATGAGACATCCATTTTTAAATGGGAAAAGGTTAGCAATGACCTGGCGCCTTGGGCTATAAAGAATATGGCGGATGCTTACTTTGCAATGGCTATGTATAAAAACGCTGAAGAGCTATATAAATCTATCGAATCAGACTCGATTATATTGAATACCGAAGTTGGATTGCAATTATTTGCTCTATATACGAAATTGGATAAAACTGAACTGGCTGATAAAACGATTAAAAAGGTAGTTAAGTTGAATCCAGATGACTCTCAAGTAACAGAAATAGCACGTTCATTCTTTGAAGAGCAACGTGATTGGAATAGTGCAGTTGAACTTGCAGTAAATGAATCCATCCGTACGGAGTCATTGCTTTGGTATGATGTTCTGCAGTCCTATATTGATCAGGGTGTAACGAAAAATATGGAACCTGGCTATTTTTACCAAGTATTACATAAGCTCTATTCCATAGATAGCGGTCAATTTGAACAACTTGCAGTATCTCTTTGGAACAGCTATAAGGGCGAACCGGCATATTTGCAATGGGTTCAGGGATTTAATGATTTACTGCAGGATCTGGAACTTGTTCATCCCGAACCATGGTCAGATTTATCTTTCTTATTTAAAGAGGGTTACTTCGAATTAATTAATGGACATAAATTATTAAAAACATTAAAGGGCTTATTACCAAGTTTATTACGTAACTGGATTCGCATAACAGATAGGAAGCATGCTCTTTTAGCTTCTTCTGCTATATTGGCATGGAACGATAATTTTCCTGGTATGATAGGTCAAATAGATATTGATCATGCAGAGAGAGTATTAATGCAGGCTGAAAATAACCGGAATGGCTTGGAGGATAGCGTTCGATTATTTGAGGAAATTGATCAATGGGCAAATCAAAATAATTTATCTGTCAGCGAAAGACAAAAATGGATTATTGATGAATTATTAGATGTAAATGTACAGCATATTATGATTGCCGGAACTAGCGGTAGCGGTAAATCTGCCTTAATTCATTCTATTTTAGGAGAAGAGTTATTTGATAAACCAACTTCATCGGCTATCATGTTTAAAAATGCCGAAGAAGAAAGCATAATGGAAGTGACAGACTCTTCGATTAATCCACTAAATTTAGAGGAACTTGAAGATAAGGTTTCAAACAGAAACTTTGTTGATAACAAGCCAAGTATCATTGAATACCATCTTCCGAGTCAATTCTTGGCCGAAAATCAAATAGCAATCATCGATACTCCCGGATTCAGTATTGCAAATAATAAAATCCAGGAAGTACGCCGTTATTTGAATATGGCAGATGGTCTTTTACTTGTATTAGATGTAAATGATCCATTTACAAACAAAGAACGCGAAATTGTTATGGCCCTTCATGAACAAGTGCCAGATCTGCCAATTCATTTCTTATTAAATAAAATGGATCTTGTTCACAATGATCAGGAGGCTATTCGTATAGTGGATGAAGCTTGGTCCAGAATCAGTCCTTACCTGCCAAATGCTACAATTTTTGCTCATTCTGCTCATTATAGAAGCAATAGGCAGCTTTCAGATTTTGCTGAATTTATTAAAATGAATCTAACAAGCAAATATAAGGAAAGCGCTCGTACTGCTAAGCTGCTTCACTTTGTACGTGAGACTATATCAAGCTTGCTGGACCAACGATTGGAAAGGGAAGAAAGCTTGATTGAATCCATTCATTGGAATGAGGACCTTTTAGCAAAACTAAATGGTGCGAAGAATCAGATGGAGGATTTGGAGAAAGAAAAAGCAGTATTGTTGCGTAAGACGTTTAAACAAAGGAAGGAAGCCATTCGCCTTGATGTGGAGGCGGCGGTACCTAAAATTCTCCGAGCCAGCAAAGATTTAATTACAGAGGACAGTGATTTCCGCAAGATTCATATAGACTTAAATGAGAAAATGAATGTACGGATTCAGGAATACCTGGAGAATACGATTTTGCCTAAGTATTTTTATTCCTTAAAGGATTGGATTACCGAAGCGGAAGTAGAGTTAAAAGAGAGTCAGGCTTATTTAAAAGAAATGGCTGAAGGCTTCAATGCCATTTATCAGGAAGAACGAATGAAAATGGAATGTGATTTCAGAGTGCTGGATGACTGGCGCAGGGATGCAAACCGAATGACGAGCGGTGTACAAATGGAGACCATTAATATACTGCTTCGCCACACACCGCAACAATTATTATTGAAGAGTGCAGGCATGTTATTCGGATCGATTGCGAATAAAAGTGTTATGTACAATAAATATACAACGTTGATTGAAACACAGGATTATACAGAGGTTGCTCAATTGATTGCAGATAAATTCCTGCTGCAATTTGATATGTTTGAAAAATCGATTACTCGAGATGTTTCAATGTTCTTTGCAGATCCGACAGAAGTAATGAATGGTGCAATGTCAGATACGAATGAGAAAATTGCTGAACATAATGGCGTACTTGAGAAGATGCGTTCTCAGCCAGAATTGTATCGTGACCCATTAAAGCTATACGAATTGCGATTACGACAATACGAATGGATTTTAATTGGCCAAAAAGAAGTTCAAACTATTTCAAGGTAAAAAAAGGTGATTCAGGATGGTGGTTAAGCCATCCTGAATCACCTTTTTTATGTGAAGTTTAGGAGCTTTAAGATGTTCGCAGTTTATAGAATTTAATGAAATTTTTAACAATAACCTTTACTACTGAATAAGTAGGTATAGCTATGAGAATTCCTATAAATCCGTATAAGGAACCCGCTACAAGCAGCAATAATATGACCGTCAGCGGGTGGATATCCAGACGTTTTCCCATTACCTGAGGTGTAACGAGATGACCCTCAAGCTGCTGGACAATGACTAATAATATCAGAACTTTAAAGGCTGTAAATGGGCTGATTAATAGACCTGATATAATCGCAGGGATGGTTCCAAGGAACGGTCCAAGGAAGGGTACAACGGTCAGTAACGTTGCAAAAATAGCTAAAATTAATGCGTTCTCAAGCCCAATAATTAGATATCCAATATACATAAGGATGCCATCGACTATTGCAACGATAAATTGACCGACGATATAAGTGGATAAGGTTTTATCAACATCCATTAAAATTCTGTTGCCCTCGTCCTCTACATTAGCAGGGATATGCTTTAATAAAAAGGGTCTGAGTTTATGCCCATCCTTAAGAAAATAAAAAACAATAAAGGGAACAATTAAAAGTACAGTGACTATGCTCGTAACTGTCGAAAATATGGTTACAGCATGATCGGATAATACTTTAGGAAAACTATCCGCATATTCTTTCCCATATTGAGTGAGCTTGTCTACGGAAAAATAGGTTGAGGCGGCATTCTCATTTATAATTTCCTTTGACTGGGATGTGATTGTTTCTATTCTGTCCGGTATTTTATCGATGAGTTCTTCGCTCTGAGAAACAATGACGGGCCCCAAGAAATGGACACCAGCATAACCCATTCCGCCAATTACTGCATAAATGAGAAGTATACTGATAGTAATCGGCATATACTTACTCAAAAAATGAACGACCGGCCTCAATATATAATATAGAAGACCAGCTATTAAAATCGGAAAAAAGATGGTTATAATCAGTTTTTGGAATGGCCATATAAAGTAATCAATCTTCCCTAATAAATAGATAATGATTAGTATTAAAATAGTGCCGGTTGCATACTTATAAAAAGGTTTATTAAACCACATAGAGCACCCCCAAATGTTAAATTAATGTCTTCACATCTATACCCTTAATTGGTTTAGTTATACTCCAATGTCAGGTAAATAAATGGCACCGCATAACCTGAGAAAACAAACAGCGATTATCATAATAATAAAGTGATAATCGCTGTTTAATATTCTAATATATTAATTTGGTGAACCTTTCATCATCGATGATGACAAATTATTGTTCTTTAATTATAATACCTAATTTAGTAAATGCCTGATTTACGCTGCTTTCTGTTTGGATACATGAAAAATCAATTCCAAGCTGTATGCTTGTTTGTGCCACCTCGGCACGAATTCCTGTCATGATTACCTCTACACCGATTAATTTGAGTGCTTCTATCATTTGAAAAAGGCGGTGTGCTACCAAAGTATCAACGATAAAAACCCCTGATAAATCAATAATTAATTTGGAGATTTGATTGTCTGCACTTTGCTGAAGGGTACTTTCGTTTATAGCTCTGGCTCTGGTGGAATCAATATCACCCACTATCGGCAGTAATCCGATATTTTCAGTCAATTTAATCACAGGAGAACTTAACTCATTGATTAGGTTGGATTGTGAGTGGATTCGCTTTATCAATATGTTTGTATAGTTTTCTGTATAGCTATGTGTAAGTTGATCTATTGTAGAATTAAACTTTTCCTCCCAGAAAAAAATATCTTTAAAGGTAATATCCAAGCTGGTAATATCGATAAATTTTTGGGTGTACTTCCATATAACTCTTCTTAAAAGCCCGGCAGCATTAATAGAATTACTTAGAGGTGTACCGGATTCAAGGCGTACCTCTGCAATAGATAATGTGCGTTCTTTTATTATATAATCTCTCTCTTCTTCTGATTGAAACAAGCTGTTTGCTATTAAAAATAAATATTCTTTAAACTGCTTCTTTAATGCATTAATTGTATGGATAGATCCGTTAAGAGAATAATCTGCTTCAGTACTCTTCGGCATTAGTGAATACCAATCTTCAATTATTTCATCTGAATGAGTAATCAAATAATCATATAAGGCTTTTGATTTAGTTTCCATAATGACCTCTTTTCTTTACCATTCTATATTCAATATTTTGCGTGTATTATGAGAAAAACACAATTAATTAATTACTATTTTTGGAAGAAAAACATGGTTTATTTTAAAGGAATTTGTAGTTTTGACTTTTAGTGTCATAAAATACAAAAAAATCAAAATTAAATTGCGTATTCTTGTAAGCAACCTTATAATGTTATTCATAGACTTTTCTGAATATTTAAAATAGAAAACAAGAGGGGGCGTCATTTTGAAAAAGAAATCATTATTTATGTTTATTATGATAGCTATTATTACTGTCATTGCAGCTTGCGGTTCGAAAGAGGAAGAGAGTGCCGGCGGTGAAGGCGGTACAGATAAGACGTTGAGAGTCGTGACTGATGCGGCATATTCACCATTTGAATTCCAGAAGGAAGGTAAATTGGTTGGTTTTGACGTTGATATTGTGAATGCTGTGGCGAAGGAAGCCGGTTTTAAAGTGAATATTGAACATGTAGGATGGGATCCATTATTTGTCGAGATTAAAAACAAAAGGGCAGCGTTTGGGATGTCAGCAATCTCAATAAATGATGAACGGAAAAAAACATATGATTTCTCTGTTCCATATTTTTTATCAACCAATAAAATTCTTGTCCCGGAAGGCAGCGATATTAAATCTGCACAGGATTTAAAAGGGAAGAAAATTGCTGTTCAGGCTGGTACGACAGGTCAATTTGCGGTTGAAAAGGTAGTAGGCAAAAATAATAAAGACATCAAGAAGTTTGAAACAACTGTACTGGCGATTATGGATATGAAAAAAGGCGGTGCAAAAGCTGTTGTAGCTGATAATGGAGTTGTCGAGGAATACGCAAAAAATAATCCTAAGGATAAGTTTGTGGTAGTTAAAGACCCAAATGCATTTGACAATGAATACTATGGCTTAATGTTTCCGAAGGACAGTAAAGATAGGGCTACCGTGGATAAAGCTTTAAAAGCAATTATAGAAAATGGAACATATACTGAGATCTATAAAAAATGGTTTGGAGTCGATCCAGATCTTGAAACATTAAAAGCTCAGCAATCGAAATAATAAAGGTGTGAGAGGACTGCGTATCACAGGTGTTGCTGTGCTACGCAATCTTTGTCTAAGGGGGAACAGATGTGGATTTCAGGTGGGATATTATTGAAATTTATGCTCCATTGTTAATGAAAGGAACACTATATACAATTGGACTCTCAATAGCTGGTATTTTAATAGGTTCGATTCTTGGGTTATTAATCGGTCTTGGTAGATTGACCAAAAGGAAATGGTTATCTATTCCCCTAAATTGCTATATTGCTTTTTTTCGTGGGACTCCAATATTTGTCCAACTCCTATTAGTTCACTTTGGTGTTGTACCAGCATTGACAGGAGAGACAAATGCCATACTCGCAACTATTCTTGCCCTCTCATTAAATTCAGCTGCATACATAGCTGAGATATTTCGAGGAGGCATTCAGTCGATTGATTCGGGACAAATGGAGGGAGCCAGGTCGCTTGGGATGTCTCATGGACAGGCTATGAGGTACGTTATTTTACCACAAGCATTTAAGCGCATTATTCCGCCTCTGGGTAATGAGTTTATTGTATTGATTAAGGAGTCATCTATAGCCGCTGTTATCGCAGCTCCAGAATTAACGTATTGGGGTAGAGCTATGGCGACTGAATATTATCGGGTGTGGGAGCCTTATTTAACATCCGCTGTGATTTATCTCATCCTTACGCTTTCTCTTAGCTTGTTATTAAATCGATTGGAAAGAAGGATGGAGACAAAATGATAGATGTTAGGAATTTGAAAAAAAACTTTGGATCCAATGAGGTATTAAAAGATATATCTATTAGGATTGAACCTCAGGAAGTTGTAGTAGTGATAGGTCCCTCTGGTTCAGGGAAATCCACCTTTCTTCGTTGTTTAAATTTACTGGAGCAAATAACGGACGGACATGTCATTATAAATGGAGTAGATCTTGCCGATAAAAAAATTGATATTAATAAGGTACGAACCAAAACAGGAATGGTATTTCAACATTTCAATTTGTTTCCTCATAAAACGGTACTGGAAAATCTAATGCTGGCACCTACCAAGGTGAAAAAGGTTCCTGATGATGAAGCAAAAAAACATTGTTTGGAGCTCCTTCGAAAGGTAGGTCTATTAGATAAGGAAAATGCTTATCCAGATTCATTGTCAGGTGGTCAGAAACAAAGGGTCGCCATTGCACGTGCATTGGCAATGGAGCCGGAAATCATGTTATTCGATGAACCAACTTCAGCACTTGATCCGGAAATGGTTGGAGAGGTCCTTGAGGTTATGAAAGAGCTTGCGCACGAAGGAATGACAATGGTGGTTGTTACACACGAAATGGGATTTGCGCGTGAGGTGGGAGATCGGGTTGTTTTTATGGATGATGGATATATCGTTGAAGAAAATGAACCGACCAGTTTATTTGAAAATCCGCAGCACAATCGAACAAAGCTGTTTTTGAGTAAAGTTTTATAATGAAAAAGGGACTGCAATAGCAGTCCCTGAGTCGTTATACACCTGTACGTTTGCGTTGGTTGTTTGGTTTCTTTGTCAGTTGGCTTTGCAATTCTTTTGTTTTTTTGACAGGTCCGTTTACATGGCTGCCGGCTTGATTTGATTGTTGCTTAGAAGCAAGTTTTTGTTTAATCGCTTCTTGAAGACTTACTTTTTTAGACATATTATAATGAACTCCTTAAATGGATTTCCTTTATAATATCCCCAATAAGCCATAACATCAAGATTAGAACTCATCCAACTTTCTACCCTTGGTTAATTTTTCGAATTCTTCCATTGATTCTGGTGTTTCATCTTTATTGCTCACATGGTAAGGGTTTTGACTTTGGTTAAATCCGGGCTGCAGGCTGCCGGTGACAACTCCCATTTTAGTAGCTTTAGAATCATTTATGATGGATTCCTGTCTGCCATCTGGATTTGGTTCTGGGTTAACGTGGATTTGATCACTGTTTCTGGGCAATAGGAACATTCCCTTCTTTTTGTGTATTCATTCTATAAGTTCCCTAAACTTCTTTTATTCATACAATTTTATGGAGTAGTCAAGGTTGTTATTTAATGCCATTAACTGAATAATAACCTCAGATTATTGGCATATTATTGGATAAATATTCAGAAGCGAAAGGCAACCTTCAAAATTAGGTTGCCTTTTGATAATTGATATAGTTCAGTAGGTTTTTTAATACTTTATCGTTATAATATTTATATTAGGTTAGATAATGTTTCGGTTGGAGTTGTAGATGAATGGGAATAACTGATAGCTATGTATGGCAATTTTTAATAGCAATCAATTTGATATTTGCTATTACTATAACCTTTTTAGAAAGGCGTAATGTCAGCGCTTCATGGGCGTGGTTAATGGTTTTGAGCTTTTTTCCAATTGGAGGCTTTATTCTGTATATTGTTCTAGGGCAGAATTTAAGTAAAAGGAAAATATTCACATGGGATAAACGGGGCTATGATTACTTAGAGCAGCGTATCGCTGAACAAAAAGAGCACATGAAAAATATGGAAGAACCATTTAATACTTCTATTACACAGAGGTATAAGGATTTAATTTTAATGAATATGAAAACAGACCATGCTGTATATACCAATGATAATGAAGTTGAAATTTTCACAGATGGCAAGGAAAAATTCAATGCCTTATTTCAGGATATTGCTAGTGCCAAAAAACATATTCATGTTTTATATTACATTATCCAAAACGATACATATGGAAACAGGCTTCTGGATGCGTTGATTGAAAAGGCTAAAGAAGGTGTAGAGATACGGCTGATTTATGACGACGCCGGTTCCAGGAGAATCTCTAAAAAGCGAATAAAGAAATTAAGAGAAGCTGGCGGAAATGCAGAAGCGTTCTTTCCTGGGAAATTACCGCTTATTAATCTCAGAATCAACTTCCGAAACCATCGGAAGCTTGTCATCATTGACAGGAAAGTAGGATATCTTGGTGGATTCAATGTAGGTGAAGAGTATTTAGGACTTGATCCGAAGTTTGGTTATTGGAGAGATACCCATTTACGGATCATCGGAGACGCTGTGAATGATTTACAGTCTCGTTTTATGCTCGATTGGGCTCAGGCTTCAGGAGATAAAATGGAATGGACGGAAGATTACTTTAAATATAGCAAGCAACACAACGAAAAAGGGGTTGGGCTTCAAATTGTTACCTCTGGGCCTGATTCTGAGAGGGAACAAATTAAAAAAAGCTATATACGTATGATTTTGGATGCAAAAGAGTATATATATCTGCAGACGCCTTATTTTATACCGGATGACAGTTTGTTGGACGCCATCAGGATTGCATCCATGTCAGGGGTGGACGTCAGAGTAATGATACCAAATAAACCAGATCATTTATTTGTTTATTGGGCCACTTATTCATACGTTGGAGAATTATTAAAGGCTGGTGCAAAGGTGTTTTTATATGAGAATGGGTTTTTGCATGCGAAAACTATGGTGATAGATGATCGATTGGCAACTGTTGGAACAGCCAATATAGATGTACGCAGTTTTCGATTGAATTTTGAAGTGAATGCAATTATATATCATGCAGACACAGCTGTTCGCCTAAGGGATACATTTGCAGATGATTTAAAACAGAGCCATGAACTTACATCAGAAATTTATAATAATCGTTCCCTTTTAATTCGGTTTAAAGAGTCTTTATCCAGATTATTGTCTCCAGTTTTATGAATAGAAGTAAATATGTACTGTTTTTAAAGACACTAGGGCGAGTTAGTGTCTTTTTGTTATGGTAATGCAGTATAATATTGGTATGTTTTTTAAAACATTCTAATCATACTCCTTATTAATAGATAGTAGAGAGTTTGGAACCAGGGGGAGGGGTACACACATGACATTTAAGCAAAAAAATTTAGTGGGTTTTGGCTCAATACTAGTGATTATAATTATATTGATGGTCATAATTGACGGTAGATTGAGCAGCTCTAGAGAAGATTTACTTGAAATAGTGGATGATCGCTACCAAAAGGTTAGTTATATTAATGATATTCAAAGAAATTTTGCGGAATCGGAGCGTACTCTTAATTTATTGGGACAGGATTCGCGTACTCCAAGTAAAGAAGAATTGAGCGCAGCCTCTGAAACAATAGATCAAAATCATATATATATCGAAGACCGTTTTAGAAAATTAGAAAGCATTGCTAATACGGAAAAAGGCGAGGCCTTGTTGGCGGAGTTCCGTGCATCATATGAGAACTATACAAAGCTAGAAACACAATTAATCACTGATATGCAAAAAGGGGTATCAAACTATGATGTCGTAAGGGCAGAAAAAGATAAAGCAAGTGATAATGTACTTGCTGTCATTGCAAATTTCGTTGATTTTCAAGAAAACCTTATGGATGACGCACTGGTGCGTGCCGACGGTAAATATGAACAAATGCAGACGATTATTATCAGTTCTCTAATCGTTACAATTGTTCTAACGTTATTTTTGGCTTATTGGGTAATCATGACCTCTTCACGGGAATTAAATAGAATTACAAAGGTGATCACTAATGTCGATCTAAGTGATACCACGACTATGCCGAGGATTGAAGTAAAAGTAGAGGATGAAATTGGCCGAATTGCATCTGCTTTTAATAGGATGTCAGCTTCATTGGAGACATTTAGTAGAAACGAAAAAGAATATACTCAGGAAATTGAGAATCAAAGCTGGGTGCAAACACAAGTTGCCGAAGTTGCGGAGATGTATCAGGGTATCTTTAAAGTTGGACAGCTTGCAGATGAATTCATTAATAAAATTACTCCAATCATGGGAGCAGAACTGGGTGCTTTTTATTTAAAAAGTGAAACTGAGGATGACCATTTTTATAAGGCTGCTTCTTATGGTGACGGAGGACGTGATGGATTTAGTTTTGGAGAAGGCGTAATCGGCCAGGCGGTTGCTAATAAAGAAGTTGTATTACTTGATGATGTTCCGGGAGATTATAAACTTATTACAACAGGGCTTGGAGAAATTAAACCCAAATCTATTGTCATTGCTCCAGTATTATACGAGAATAAAGTTATTGCTGTTTTGGAATTTGCAAGTATTAAAGGCTTTACTGATTTAGAATTAAAAACGATTAATCATATGCTTGATAATCTTGGTATGGCTATTAAGAGTGTACTGAGCCGGATGGAAGTGGAACAATTACTAAATGAATCACAGGCGATGACAGAAGAATTACAGGTTCAGGCAGAAGAATTACAAACACAATCTGAAGAACTTCAGATGCAATCAGAAGAATTACGTATGATTAATGAACAATTAGAAGAACGCAATCAGGAAGCAGAGCAGAAATCGAGGGAACTTGAGATTTCTAAAGAGGAGCTTGAGGTTAAAAATGAACAGCTCCTTCAAAGTTCAAAATACAAATCTGAGTTTCTTGCGAATATGTCTCATGAATTGAGAACGCCTCTGAATAGTATTTTAATATTATCTGAAATGCTGGCCGATAAAGAGCCTGGTGAATATACAGAGGATGAAAGAGAATTTGCAAAAGTGATCCATACATCAGGTAATGATTTAATGGCACTCATTAATGATATTTTGGATTTATCTAAAATTGAGGCTGGTAAGCTGGAAGTCTTCTTTAATGAAACCAATGTTTGTGAGGTTATTGAGAGCTTAGAACGAGTCTTTTCTCCTCAGGCAGAACAAAAAGGTCTGGAACTGGTTATTGGAAAAGAAGATGACCTGCCTTCCATTTTTTATACGGATGAACAAAGAATGCAACAAATACTAAAGAATTTATTATCCAACGCTGTGAAGTTTACGGAAAAAGGTTCGGTTACTATGAAGATGGAAAAAGTGAGAAATACTCGAGAGAAAGAACTTCTTGATGGTATTACGGAAACCGACTTCTGGATGAAAATTGTTGTAACCGATACAGGTCCTGGTATTGCAGATGATAAACAACAAATTATTTTTGAGGCCTTCCAGCAAGCAGATGGAGCAACAGCCCGTAAGTATGGCGGAACTGGATTAGGATTATCGATTTGCCGAGAATTTTCAAAGTTACTTGGCGGATATGTAACTCTAGAAAGTGAAGAGGGCAAGGGAAGTACATTTACTGTGTACTTGCCGAATCTGCCGGATGGAATGACTAATAAGAACAGTAAAGTGAACGATGACATTATTCATTTGCCAATTGCAAATGATGTAATGGAGCAAATTGCTGTTCAAAAAGAAGTAATAGATCCTGAGGAAGAAGAATTATTAATTTTGGATGTCTTTAATGGGAAAAAGGTATTAATCACGGATGATGACCATCGTAATATATTTGCTCTACAAAAAGCCCTGGAAAGTAAAGGTGTTCAAATCATTGTTGCCCAAAATGGAATCGAATGTCTTGAAATCATTAAGGAGCAAGATGATTTAGATATGATTCTTATGGACATTATGATGCCTGAACTCGACGGTTATGATACGATGAGACATATACGTGCAAATCCTGAATTTACATCGATTCCTATCATTGCATTAACAGCTAAAGCAATGAAGGGAGATCGAGAAAAATGTTTGGAAGCTGGTGCAACAGACTATATCAGCAAACCAATCAATTTAGAACAGCTATATTCAGTGATGTCTGTTTGGTTAACGAAATAGGAAGAAGGGAGCTGCATAGTGTTGGGTTATCCATCATCTATAGAAGAACGCGAGAATTTAGAAATTGATTTATTGCTAGAGGCAATCTACCGGATGACAGGGTACGATTTCCGTGGTTATATGCGTTCATCAATTGCTCGCCGCATAAAAAATCGACTGAATAAGGATCACCTGACAACTGTTTCCGAGCTTCTAGTACGAGTGATTCATGAAGAAGGGTATGTAAATAATCTTCTGAGTGACTTTTCGATTAATGTTACAGACATGTTTAGAGATCCAGATTTCTTTTATGCTTTTCGCAAGAAGATTGTTCCTAGATTGAAGGACCTCCCAGAAATACGGATATGGCATGCGGGATGTTCGACCGGTGAGGAAGTATATTCGATGGCAATCCTGTTGGAAGAAGAGGGATTGGCTGATAAAACAAAGATTTATGCGACGGATATGAATGAAAAAGTTATTGAAAAAGCTCGCCAAGGGGCATTTCCCTTAAAAAGAATGCAATCTTATACGAAGAATTATTTGCAGGCTGGCGGATTGGATGCTTTTTCTAAATATTATAAGACCGATATGCAATATGCATATTTTCGTCCATCCCTATCAAGAAATATAGTTTTTGCCCAGCATAATTTAGTGACGGATGGATCATTTAATGAATTCCATGTGATTATTTGCAGAAATGTCATCATATACTTCACATTGGAATTGCAGGCGAAAGTATTCCAACTATTTGATGAAAGTTTAAGTCCTGGCGGCTTTTTGGGGCTTGGTAACAAAGAATCCCTAAAGATCATGGAGTTGGCTGATACGTATATGGAACTAGATATTAATCAGCGGCTTTATAGGAAAAAATTATATTCATAATAGGATTTATAAAAGGAAAAGGAGATCTTCAAACTGTTCTGACACAGGTTTTTTAGTGTCAGTCGGGTTTAAGGTCCCCTTTTTATCTATATAGCAGCATATAAAAATCCTTTTATTTTGACAGCCGTGATCTTCTGCTATTGCCTTTAGTTCGATAAGAAACTTTTCCAAACGGTTTTTTCCACCGTAAAGTATTCTTCGTGGGAGCATACAGCTAATATACATTTATCATTATGGTAAAACATAAAGTCTTCTGGTAGCTCAGGACCAATCCAATCAAAAAGGGAATTACAACGTTCTTTCAAAAATTGTCTTGTAGCATTATTCATTTTAAAATAAAAAACGTATGCTGTATCTTCAGAAAGTCTTGTGATTTCTCATTCTTTTTGTATTCTTTTTTCGATTATATGTTCTTCAATGTCGGTTACCAAATTATCAATGAGAGTAAATCTATTTATTGCTTATAATCTTTGCCCTTTATATTTTTATTTACCATTAACATATTAATCTCCCCTAAATACTATATCTGCTTATTTACTACTCTTTACCTCTCTCTTACGGGGTATTTTCGGATGAAGCACTTGATATATTTATCGATTGACATTAATAGTTGGCTTCAAAGCTTGGTGATTTAAAAACAAGTGTGTAAAAAGGTTGATGTTGTCCGTAATCATCAATTAAGCAATAACAATTCCTGTATATGGTCTTGTCATCAATCCAAAAAGAGGACATTTTGATCTTTTGTCAGATGAGAATGCTTATATCAAACAAAAGATAAAGAACAGACTCCATTAGAATCTGTTCTTTATCTTTTTAGAAAAGTTGATTTTTATCCCCTTACAAGGATGACACACATATCATCATGCTGATTTGCCTGTTTCTCCTCAGGAAGGATAACATTTAAAGGAGCCACTGCTTCTTTTTCTGACCATTGATACTTTCCTATTTCTCGCAAATGTGCCAAGGCTTTAGTTTCATCATTATCAATAGCCTCCGCCACACCGTCAGTATATATTAAAGCCTGAAAACTATCAGTATAAGGAATAGTTATTTTATTTATATGCATTTCCTCGAAAAATCCAATTGCTGTATTTCGCTGTCCCATTTCAATTAAGTCTTTCCCATCGATATAAAGGTAGCCCGGTGGATGGCCGGCATTGACATATTCAATCGTCTTTGATTTCGTATCTACCAATAAATAAATACCTGTTAAGTAGTAGGATGTTAACTTTGTTTTTTCCTCCAGTAAAGTCATACAGCGATTCAATTCGAGAATGACTTTTTCAGGATCAACCACATTCCGTACCGCTTCACGAAGGATAGAGGAGATATACATACATACTAATGATGCAGGTATGCCATGCCCCATCATATCAAACATAAATATGGCATAGCGATCCTGATCAATCTGCTGCCAATAATACATATCACCTGCGAGATTAGAGGATGGCTTATAGGACCTCGTTATTTTGATTTGATTATTTAATATGGGCTCACTTAACAAGCTTCTCTGCACCTTTGTAGCGAGATCAAGCTCATAGCTTATTTTTTCATCCTGATTTTTATGCCAATCTTTCTCCTCTTTTAAACGGAGAGCAGCGCGTATTCGAGCCAATAGCTCTACCTTATTAATAGGCTTCATTAGATAATCTGATCCACCGGCATCCAGTGCTTCCGCGAGTTTATGGGTATCACCTAATGCGGTCACAAAAATAACAGGTATATCTTTATATTCCTCCGTTGCAGTGATTCGCCTGCAGGCTTCGATTCCATCAATTTCTGGCATCATAATATCCAAAAGAATTAAATTAAAGGAGCTTCTGCCGTGATTTTTACTTAAATCTTCTTCTAAAATATGAATCATTTCATTTGCTGATTTAGCCAGCTTAATAGACCTGTATCCTGCCTGCTTTAAGATGGTCTCAATTACAAATAAATTCACTTTATTATCATCTACCACAAGTATTGACATACTTTCTTTCACCCATCTTCTAAAATACTAAATCTTATATTAATTATGGTATGTCACTTTAACTTAAAATACAAATAGTTGAAACTAGGGAGTAAATGGTTAGGTTATTACACTATTAAAAATGATAAATTAAAGTCTGCAATTAAAGAATGAATAGAAAAAAGGACTTATCGCCAATGGATAGGATTCTATTCAAAAATAATTATGTCACCGGTGTTAATTTTTTGTTTTTTTTCAATAAACCCATTAATCCTGCTATCAGTAAAAGGATTCCCGGAAGTATATAGAAAGCCGAAGTGCAAATAAATCCACCAATAGCCGCAATAAGCATAAAGGAGCTTCCTAATTTAGGGTTGCTTTTGACAACAACTAATCCAATGATCGCAAGAATAGAACAGTTAACCATCCAAGATTGATGGTTGTACAGAATCTAAACCCCAACAAATAATGCTATACCAGCTGCGAAAATCCCCAAAATACCATCAAGTAAACCAAGAAAAAATTCTGTAGTTCTGCTCTTTTTGGAAACCTCCATTTTTTACCCACTACCTGATATTCTGAAATATTATTTGAAAGAATTAGATTGTTGATTTTTTTGGATACTGAAAACTCTGTTAAACAATTAAATGTACTAAATCAGTTTGTATGCTCATAGCCTGAAAGGAAAATGAATTTTAAAAAGGATGGTGTAGCTATGACTGAGCAAAATCGGCCTGAAAAATCGCACATGAAATCTTATACACCTTTTCACAGTCGATTTGATCCGTGCAGACCAATTGGTAAGAAGTATTATTCTACTCCTCCTAATCTATTTCTCGGATTTCAACCGCCTAATTTGCCTCAATTTTCACCAAAGGAGGCATTATTCAAGGGCACACTCTGGCCTGTATTTTATGACTTTTATGAAAACCCCTATGAACATAAAAGGAGGGATTCTCAGTGAAGCCCCAATTACCTGATGAATATTATCAGCTATTAGAGGAAATTCAGGCAATCGACTTTGCTTTAGTGGAGCTAACCCTTTATTTAGATACTCATCCCAATGATTTAGAAGCCATGCAGCAATTTAACGAATTCTCTCATCAGAGCAGGCAGCTTAAACAGCAGTTCGAAAAGAAATTCGGCCCACTTCAACAATTTGGTAATAGTTATACAGATGCCAATTGGAGTTGGGGAACTACTCCGTGGCCTTGGCAAATATAAAAGATGAGGTGATTAAAGAATGTGGTTTTATGAAAAGAAATTGCAATACCCTGTTAGAGTCAGTACCTGTAACCCGACTTTAGCCAAATATTTAATTGAACAGTATGGAGGGGCAGATGGAGAGTTAGCAGCCGCTCTTAGATACCTGAATCAACGATATACCATTCCTGATAAAGTGGTAGGCTTGCTAAATGACATAGGCACAGAAGAATTCGCGCATTTGGAAATGATTGCCACGATGATATATAAACTCACAAAAGATGCTACTCCAGAGCAGATGAGAGACGCTGGTTTGGCAGACCACTATGTTGATCATGATTCTGCTCTTTTTTACCATAATGCAGCAGGTGTACCATTTACAACTGCATACATTCAGACAAAGGGAGATCCTATCGCAGATTTATATGAAGATATTGCCGCTGAGGAAAAAGCAAGGGCTACCTACCAATGGATTATCAATATGTCAGATGATCCAGATTTAAATGATGGCTTACGATTTTTAAGAGAAAGAGAAATCGTTCATTCTCAGCGATTCCGTGAGGCAGTACAAATTATTACAGATGATAGGGAAAAGAAGAAGATATTTTAAACGATTTATCAATAATAAAAAAACCTGTGTTGGCTGTACAACACAGGTTTTTCTTGAGGCCAACAGGATGTTGGTCACAAAGACGTTGCCACACGACGTGGCGTCTTTAGTCTTTGTTCCTTAATACAGTCGCCTCAGCCTTTTAGTCAATCCAGCTTCAACGGCTAGAAGCTCAGGACATAAGCATGACCACTTCGGGAGGAAAAAGCGCCTCCCTACGTGCCCCTGTCTTATGCTCCTCACGGGCCAACAGGATGTTGGTCATGAAGACGTTGCCACATGACGTGGCGATTTTAGTCTTCGTTCATTAATCGAGCCCTTCAGCCTTTTAGTTAATCCAGCTTTAACTCCTAGTCCCTCGAGTCATAAGGATAGCCACTGCGGGAGGTTAGGGCGCCTCCCTGCGTGCCTTTCCTTATGCTTGTCGGGCCTGACCAGTCGTCTCAGCCTTTTTAATCAATCTAGCTTCAGGGCCTAGGAGTTCGGGACATAAGCATAGCCTCTGCGGGGGAGGAACGTCCCCTACGAGCCTCTGTCTTATGCTCCTCACTCCTGACCAAGGCCCTTCAGCTTTTTAGTGGGCGTGGCCCCAGATCATGGTTAGGATGGTTCCGAAGATGACTGCGTGTGCGACGAATAGAGCATAGATAATGTTTAGATAGATTGTTCTCTTTTCTTTAGATTCATTAACATGCATGAATAAAAAGAGTTGTACAGCTGTTTGAATAATGGCGGTTATGGATAGGATCACCATTCCGGCCGTAAAGGAAATATCATAAAAGGCTACGGATAGCGCAATGATGGTTAGAATTAATGATATGACATAACCCAAAACATGTTTAAGTGGAAATAGTTGTTTTATCATCCTATATCAACTCCTTCAAATAAACGAAGCTAAAGATGAGAATCCAGATTACGTCAAGGAAATGCCAGTATAGGGAATAGATAAAAGATTTATTGGCTGTTTCTGCCGTAAATCCTTCTCGTATGACTTGAATTAGTATACATAATCCCCAGAATAACCCGAATGTTACGTGGGCTCCATGCGTACCGAGCAGCATGAATAAGCTTGATAAAAATCCGCTTGTTTGCATGGTTGCGCCTTCTTCGATATAGGTCATAAATTCAAAAATCTCTACACCTAGGAAGACAAGACCAAGCAGCATGGTAATAATAAAAAATGTAATCATCGGTTTTTTCAAATTAAGTCTCATACTATGAATAGCTAGCCCGCAAGTAAAGCTACTTGTTAAAAGGACAATCGTTTCAATAATGACGCCTTTAATTTCAAAAATTTCTTTTGCTGTAGGACCATCGCCCGTACCATTAAAGAGGGTATAATAGGTTGCGAATAACATAGAAAACAATGCAATCTCAGCTCCAAGGAATAACCAGAAACCAAAGATTCTTAATTGATTTTGTTCTGTACTGTATTCCAGTGGAAGGGAAGAGTCTATCTTCATAGTTTTTCACCTCGCAGTACTTTTTCAGTTCCTTCTATTTCCTCTACAGAAACATAATAGCCAGGATCTCGTTCAAAGGATTTAGCAGCCATTGTGATAAATACACCAATCCCAAATATAATAGCTGGAATCCACCAACTGAATACTAGGCAAAAACCAGAGAGAAAGAAGAATATACCCATAATGGCTGGTTTTCCTGTATTGCTTGGCATGTGAATAGGCTTTATTTCATCTTCGTAAAGCGGTTCATTATTAATTTTGGAATACCATAAAGGGTCGACGTCCTTAACGTTTGGCATAACCGCAAAATTATAGAATGGTGCCGGACTTGGAATTGACCATTCCAATGTACGTGCATCCCATGGATCCGCATGTTTGTCACGAGGACTTTTGAATGCACTATAGATGATATTATAGATAATTAATCCAAAGCCGATTGCTAACCCTACGGCTCCAATACTTGCAGTGAGATTCAGTGGGCCATAGCCTGTCGCTTCAGAATAGGTATACATCCGGCGCGCCATACCATCCAGACCTAAATAGAATAGAGGCAGGAATGTTACATTAAAGAATATCGCAATCAGCCAAAAACTAATTTTTCCGATTTTTTCATTTAAGCGGAAACCGAAAACTTTCGGGAACCAATAATAAGTACCTGCAACCATTCCAAAGACAGTACCCGGAATTAATACATAATGGAAATGGGCGACTAGGAACATTGTATTATGGTACTGGTAATCCGCACTTGACATTGCGAGCATAACGCCCGTTACACCACCGATTGTAAAAATCGGTATAAAGGCCAGCGAGAATAGCATGGCTGTAGGGAATACAATTTTCCCTTTTCGTAGAGTAAACAGCCAGTTGAAAATCTTAATACCGGTTGGTACAGAAATAGCCATCGTAGCAATCGCAAATATGCTATTAACCGTTGCATTGTGGCCCATTGTATAGAAGTGATGGGTCCATACAAGGAATGATAGCAATGAGATGGCAATCATACTGTAGACCATTGATTTATAGCCGTATAGATTTTTACGTGCGAAAGTAGAAATGACATCGCTGAAAATACCGAAAGCTGGCAATATAACAATGTATACTTCAGGATGTCCCCAAATCCAAAAGTTGTTTGCCCAAAGCATATCCATACCGCCATTGGTGGTTGAGAAAAATTGTGTTCCAAAAAGTCGGTCAAACATCATTTGTGCAAGTGACACAGTAAATGTCGGGAACGCAAACAAAATAATGATACATGTGATTAATGCAGACCAAGTGAACATTGGCATTTTCCAAATAGACATACCCGGAGCTCTCATTTTGATAATGGTTACGATAAAATTAATGCCCGTCATTAATGTACCAAGACCGGATAATTGAAGAGCAATTGCATAATAATTGTGTCCGACAGTCGGACTGAATTCATTACTTGCCAAAGGGAAGTAGGCACTCCAACCTGCATCTGGAGATCCGCCAATAACAAACGATAGATTGTAAAGCATAGCTCCGACAAAGAATAACCAAAAGCTGATAGCGTTGAGTGCCGGAAAGGCAACGTCACGAGCTCCAATTTGTAAAGGAACAACGATATTCATGACTCCCAATACAAATGGCATAGCCATAAAAAGAATCATAATAACTCCGTGAGTAGAGAAAACTTCATTGTAATGCTGTGACTCCAGGAATGTCATATTTGGAGTTGCAAGCTGCAAACGCAGCATTAATGCGTCAACGCCACCGCGAAATAACATAAGGAACGCAGCAAGGATATACATGATCCCAATACGTTTGTGGTCTACTGTAGTTAACCATTCACGCCACAGCCATCCATATCTTTTGGTATAGGTCAGATAGATAATGATTGCCAACATGGCAACAACAATGCTAACCATAGCACCATAGATAAGCGGATCGCCTGTAACAAAGAATTCATCCCATTTCATGGTCTAATCCCCTTTCCTGATTTATTCATGATTATGTTCGTTCGTTTCTGTATCTGTTCCATCTGTAGCATCATCATTGCTTTCATGGAATGGCCATACAGGAGCCGGACTGAAATCAAGGTGTGTGGAAGAGTAAGTGGCTCTGCCCATTACTTCCATATCAAGCAGTTTGTTAAATTCCTTCTCAGTTAAAGGTTCGGCAGTTTTTTGGACCTCATCTACCCAGCTATCAAATTCTTCTGGAGACATGGCTAATGTTTCGAACTCCATTTGTGCAAAGCCTTCTCCACTAAAGTTGGCGTTTCTTCCAAAATAGGAACCTGGTTCGTCTGCAACGATTCGTAATGTAGTTACCATATCGCTCATTGCGTATTTTTGACCTGCCAGCTGGGGAACCCAAAAGCTAGTGATTGGTCCAAAAGAATATAAACGGAATTCAATCTCCCGATCTGTTGGAATGTTGACATAATTGACTGTTTCGATTCCTTCTTCGGGATAGCTGAAATGCCATTTCCAGTTGGAAGAAGATGCATAAATCACTAAAGGCTCTTCGTCTTCATATCCAGCTGGTGTACTTTCCACCTGAAAAGTGGTGATGACCGTAACAACTGAAAGTACGACTACTATAATGATAGGGATGGCAGTCCATATAATTTCAAGCCACTTATTTCCTTTTTCATATGGCGGTACATAGTCTACGGGCTGTTTAGATGCTCGATATTTCACAATCATATAGATAAAAAGAGCGTAAACAACCACTAAAATAAAAGCCATCACGATCATAGAAAAAATAATCGTATCGGATTGAATTTTTGCTTGTGGCCCTTTTGGATTCAGTACCATTAAAGGGTTACAACCTGCCAGTGCGAATATAGCAGCAAAAGACATACTGAATAAAGTCCATTTCTTCTTCATGATAGTCTCCTTTCTTGAAAATTATTTATATTATATAAATAAAGTATTATACTATTATGATAAAATTTAAAATAATGAAAATTCAACTGATAACCCTCGTTTTTAATAAGTTTTTATATGAATTTTTGATATGAAATAGAAGTTATATAGAATATTATATTTTTTTGATATAGTGATGGGAAAGAGAGGGTTAAAAGGTAGGTTTTGGCCTTGGAGTGTTTAAGTGAATGCTGATTCCGATAAAGAATAAATGGGTAAATATAAAAAGAACAAAAAAATAAGCTACCAATCGGGAATCGGTAGCTCGGATAATTGAGTCAATTATTTAGTTTCCGGTGTCCATTGCTTACGGACTTGTTCATAGGCTAACTGTCTGATTTCTGATTCATCAGTGTCTCTTGGTGCAAGGACATTTGTTTGATAGTTTTTCCCCATGAAATCTATTAATACTGTAACATTTACCATATAAATCTACTCCTTTTGTTCGTTTAATCAATAGTTAATAGACGCATTAAATGCATCATTTTTGTTCATCTAAAATTGGTTTTCCAAGGTTTTAGAGTAAAAGTGAAGTGATGTTTTTCTAATGGACGGTATGTTGTTGAGAGGATGAATGTACTATTCCCGTTTTTTGAAAAATATAAACTTAGCAATTGGCAATTGGAATAAATTGAGAGGTTAAAGGAATTATATAATAAAATTGGCAATAATTCCATATGTTTTTTGTTTATAAATAAAAATAAAAATAAAAAAATTGGAGGGATTTTTTTGTCTGTATTGTTATTTGATCTCGATGGTACATTAGTTGAGACAACGAGATTAAGTATACCTATTATTCATGCGGAAATCAAGAATTATCCACACCTAAAGGTCCCTAATCCTAAAAAGATTCAATCTGCGTTTGGTTTACCTCATAAAGAGTTTTGGGAGCTTTTAACACCTGATGCCACCGAACAGGAAGTAAGAATGATTTCTGAGCGTTCAGAGAAAGAATTACTGGAAAGCTTAAAAACTGAAAATGTACTGCTTCCCTATGCCAGAGAAGTGTTAACTGAACTAAAAAGAAGAGGGCATATTTTATCAACAGCAAGTAATTGTTCAACTGCATATTTAAATGAAATACTAAATTCACAGCAAATTAAAGATTTATTTTATGAGCCTCTGTGTATTGAAAGGGTCGGCGGCCGTAAGAAAAAGGATATTTTGTTAGCGCACTTTCAACATTTAAATAAATCTGATGCTTTTATGATAGGAGATCGTTCGTCTGACATTGAGGCGGCAAAAGCGCATCATGTACCAGCTATAGCTTGTCACTTTGGATATGCTGAGGATGGTGAACTGGAGGATGCGGATTACCATATTTATTGTTTGAAAGATTTATTAGAGATATTCAACTAAACATATATAAATAAAGGGCAGTTTATTACAATACAATTTGCAGTATACATTCGATACGAAAAGCTTAAGAAACTTTAAGCTTTTCGTATATTTAAACTCATAATAATTCTTGAATCATTTCAATCCTGTTTCCAAATGGGTCTCTAAATTCAAATCGTTCAAATCCTGGTATGGGTAAACCCTTTATTAATTGAATATTTTGTTCTTCTAAAACCGTTTTCCAGTATGATAAATCCTCGACTATATAGGCTAAATGAGCTTTTGTTTTTAACCGGTCAATTCCATCTTCCGTACCTACATGTACATCCTGATCTCCAACCGATACCCAAAATCCCCCACGTCCCCTTAGTGAAGCAGGCTTTTCTTTTTCAACCAGACCGAGAATCCTACAATAAAAATGTTTCCCTTCTGTTTCATATCCTTTTGGAATGGTAATCTGAGCATGGTGTAATCCCAAAATCATAAAATCGTCCCCCTTTTGCAATAAACTTTTCACCTTTCATTTTATATCTTCAATTACGAGCTTGGAAATTCGGAGTCATTATCGTTTCTGATAAGCTTTACTTCATGTTTTATAGGTCTTGCCTTCCTAATCTAAAAATATTAAAAAACGCATTGAAATTCGGATGGAATTCAAATGCGTTTCATGGTCAATCTAATATGAGCTTTTTTATTTATTTGAGATTAGTTTTGCCACAGGTGTACTTTTCCATAATTTTTTTGCAGAAGGGAGAATTCCCTTTGCCTGATTGATTGGATAATTAATGGCGCTTTTTTTATATTCAACATCACTCATGATTGCTTGTTGCTTTCCTGTTAAACGATCTGTTTCATGTTTAATGCTATCCGTTTGTTGTTGTATTCGCGTAACAGTTGCTTGTATCTCATTAATTGTAGGTGTTGATTCTTTGAACGTTCGAAAAGCATATATACCGAGATATACAATTGATCCAACGATAATAGCTAAACTAATCCAAACGATGATCATGCACAGTCCTCCTTTGAAATATTCCCTTATCATAACTATATCTTACCCATTATTGAGCGTTTAGTAACTAATGACTTAGAAAGAAAAAGGATTAATAAGTGCTTAAGCGGGTATTGAACCCATATATTAACTTTTAGAGAGGGGATGATGGGAATGGATAAAAAAGTAATTGGTGTTTATGATAATGGTCAGGATGCTGTACGGGAAGTGGAAAGATTACAGAAGCAAGGGTATCAAAAAGAAGATATTTCCGTAGTAGTGAAGGACAAAGAAAAGGCAGATAAAATCACATCTAAGACTAATACAAATGTTGACAGTGGTCTTGCAGCTGGGGCAACTACAGGTGGAATCTTAGGAGGATTAACAGGATTATTGGCAGGTGTCGGTGCACTGATAATCCCTGGTATTGGGCCAATTGTTGCAGCAGGGCCGATTGCTACAACATTGGGAGGAATTGCAGCAGGCGCTGGAGCTGGTGGATTGACCGGTGCGCTGGTTGGATTGGGTATTCCTAAAGATACAGCTGATAAATATGCTACTGATGTAGAAAAGGGGAAGATTCTTATATTAGTCGACTCCGAATCACAAAAGAAATATGCAGCTCGCGATACGTATGAAAGATCTGATGATCCATTAGTGGGAGCGCAGCGCGAAGTGAAAGTAACAATAAATCCAGCCACGGGTGGAGATCCCAATTTAAGAGGAAAAGATAGTTATAAATAATATATCTATAAGTGGAAGTCATCGATTCCTTGATGGCTTCTTTCTTTTTATGCATTGAAAAACGAACCAAGCATCTGCCTGATTCGTTTTAAAATAATTTTGAAATGTAAGTAACAACTTCTCATTTATTAGTATTCGTTTATGTGTGTGATGTAAATTGCCGCGGTTATCTATTCCACTTGGACGTTTTTACTTAGACGATATAAGCCCTACCTCTCTTATATCCTTACGGCTCCGAAGCCGTTCCAGTGTGAATAAGTGTTCCGAAAAACATAAATTGCAGAATGCCATATTTATTTACATATCTATGTGTAAGTCACTACTTTAAAATTATATCTTCTAAGTATATACTTTATAATTTCGTTTGTCAAATATGTTTTTTACAGAACGACGTCCGAAGATAACCACGATACTTGTTTAACCGCTATTTCTCATATACCCAAATAAAAATGATAAAAAACCTGTAGGTTATCTTACTTAGGTAGAAATTGTTCAAAGGAAACACGCATAGGATAGGTCATAAGGAAAAATGGGGAGGTTACATAATTGAGACAACAATCGATGAATGATTTAGTGAAACAAACCCAAAGGGCTATTAATGGAGAGTACAGTGCTATACAGTGTTATGAAAAATTAGCCCGACTAGCACCAACAGAAGATGAACGGCAGCGAATATTGGAAATCAGAGAGGATGAGATTAAACATTTTAAACAACTGGTACTACTATATACAGGCATAACAGGGAGAGATCCAAAGCCAAAACAGACAGAACCTTGTGAGGATGATTATTTACGGGGGCTTGAAGCGGCTTTAAAAGATGAGCAGCGTACCGTGGATTTTTATCTTTCAGTTGCAGACGGAACCATTAATTTAGCGGCAAAGAAGTTGTTTAATCGTGCAGCTAAGGATGAACAACAGCATGCAGTATGGTTTCTTTATTATTATATGAAGAATAAATGAAAAGGGCTAAATTGGAATTAGAACACATAATTTAAAAATGTCCTGCATAAGAGTCCTCCTATTCGGGAATAAGGTAACTGTACTAAACTGAATGGGAGGATGAAATATGAAAGCAGTCACATACCAAGGGGCCAAAAAAATTGAGGTTAAAGAGGTTGAAGATCCGAAGCTTGAAAAGAATGATGATATAATCGTCAGAATTACTTCTACGGCCATATGTGGTTCTGATCTTCATATCTATCAAGGGAATATGCCGATTAGAGAAGGATATATAATTGGACATGAACCAATGGGAATCGTAGAAGAAGTCGGTCCTGAGGTGACAAAAGTCAAAAAAGGCGACCGGGTAGTTATCCCTTTCAACGTATCCTGCGGGCAATGCTATTACTGTCAGCATGAGATGGAAAGTCAATGTGATCATACCGAATCCAATCCACATCAGGATACAGGCGGATATTTTGGATATACAGAGCGATATGGGAATCATCCCGGCGGACAAGCAGAATATTTAAAGGTTCCATTTGCGAACTATATGCCGTTTGTCATACCGGAATCCTGTGAATTAGAGGATGAGTCATTATTATTTATGTCTGATGTTTTGCCTACAGCTCTTTGGAGTGTGGAGCATGCGGGGGTAAAACCGGATGATACTGTGGTCGTACTTGGCTGTGGCCCAATTGGTTTAATGACACAAAAATTTGCTTATATGGCTGGTGCTAAAAGGGTTATAGCTGTTGATCACTTGGATTATCGATTAAAACAAGCTGAGAAAATGAATAAAGTAGAGACGATTAATCTTAATAATTATGATGATACAGGGAGCTATATAAAAGAAATTACACAGGGTGGAGCTGATGTGGTCATCGATTGTGTTGGAATGGATGGTAAGAAATCAGCTATTGAAAAAATTGAGCAAAAACTAAAATTGCAGGGAGGAACGTTAAGTGCTATTCAAATTGCCACGAAGGCGATAAGGAAATTTGGTACTTTGCAGCTTACCGGTGTTTACGGATCTGTTTATAATATGTTCCCGCTAGAGAAATTTTTTTCACGCAATATTACGATGAAGATGGGACAAGCTCCTGTTGTTCATTATATGCCTCGATTATATAAAATGATTGAAGAAGGAAAGCTCGACCCTACTGAAATTGTAACTCATAAGTTACCACTTCTGGACGCAGCGAAAGGGTATTCGTTATTTAATGAACATGAAGATAATTGTACGAAGGTTATATTAAAACCATAACTAAGATAAAACAAAGCATTCCTCCAGCAGTAATAGAATGCTTTGTTTTATTTTAAGGTATAATTTTACATAAAAAGGGAGACTGACATGAAAATTGGAGTGATTGCTGATATTCACGGGAATGAGCCTGCCTTAAAAGCGGTACTATCTAAGCTTGATTGAAGGAGGGATATTGAACATATCTATTGTCTGGGAGATATGATTGGAATCGGACCGAATACCAATGACGTTTTGGATATTCTATTTACAAGAAATGATGTATCCATGATTACGGGAAACCATGATGAAGCGGTTTTAGCACTTCTAAAAGGAGAGGAACATCCACAAAGCCACTCCCATGTAAAAGAGCATCATCAATGGATAGCAGAGAGGATGGATAAGCAATTCATCCGGAAGTTGGAAGGGTTGCCTAGGGCAATCAATTTAACTGTCGAAGGGAATTCAATTTTGTTTATTCATTATCAGATTGAGCCAACGAAGCTAAATGACCATATAAGCCAAGACCCTTTTAGCAGAATTGTTGAACCAAGTCTTAAGAATATAAGGACTTTATTTAAAGGATGGGAAGAAAAGTTAATCTGTTTTGGTCATCATCATCCACTTCATTTCTTCAGAAGTGAACGTACTGTCTTTCTAAATCCAGGCTCTTTAGGTTGCAATTCAAAGCCTACTGCCTAGATATAGCGGGAGACAAGGTGGTTATCTCTAACGAAGATGCTACCTATGATAATACAAAATATTTAGCTTCATATGAACGGCTTCAGGTCCCGGATCGTGATTTTATTCTTAAAATTTTTCATGGCAATCAATTAAAACAATAACTCTTAATTGCTAATCTGAGATTATTAAACAACTCCATTTCTATATCCTAGGTTACTGGAATTATTTCCGACTAATTCCTTGCCTATGCCAAGGCTAAGGCAGGGGGTAAAGAGTATAAAGTAAATAAAAAACCCGTTAACCAGGATGTAAATATCCAAAGCTAACGGGTGTTTAAGGTATAGCGTCGTTACATTAAAATACTTTAGTTGTCCAAGATTCACAGTTCCAAACATCTGTAGCTATGTCCTGATAGAAGTCAGGTTCATGGCTGATCAGTAGAATACTTCCCTTAAAGGCCTTTAATGCGCGTTTTAATTCTTCTTTAGCATCCACATCAAGGTGGTTGGTTGGTTCATCGAGAACAAGTAAATTGTTTTCACGATTGATTAGTTTACATAAACGAACCTTCGCTTTTTCTCCACCGCTAAGTACTTCAACTTTACTTTCAATATGCTTGGTAGTAAGGCCGCACTTCGCCAGAGCAGCACGAATTTCTGCCTGATTATAGGAAGGGAACTCCTGCCAAATTTCTTCGATACAGGTATTATTGGATGTTTGTTTTACTTCTTGTTCAAAATATCCCATATACAAATGTTCGCCAAGCTCAACCTGGCCAGAGATTGGTTTAATTTCACCGAGAATACTTCTGAGCAAGGTAGTTTTTCCAATCCCATTGGCACCGACGAAAGCAATTTTTTGTCCACGCTCCATACGTAAATTTAATGGTCTGGATAGAGGCTCATTATACCCAATGACAAGATCCTTTGTTTCGAATATAAGTTTACCGGATGTACGTGCTTCGCGGAAATGGAATTCTGGTTTCGGTTTTTCTTTCGCCAGTTCAATGATATCCATTTTTTCAAGCTTTTTCTGACGGGACATGGCCATGTTTCGAGTAGATACACGAGCTTTATTACGTGCAACGAAATCCTTGAGGCCGGCAATCTCTTGTTGCTGTCTTTTATAGGCGGCTTCAAGCTGTTGCTTTTTCACCTCATACACTTTCATAAAATCATCATAATTTCCAACATAACGGGTCAATTCCTGGTTCTCCATATGATAAACAAGATTGATAACACTGTTTAAGAATGGAATATCATGTGAAATTAAAATAAAGGCATTTTCATAATTTTGAAGATAACGTTTGAGCCACTCGATATGCTGCTCGTCAAGATAGTTGGTCGGCTCATCTAAAAGTAATATATCGGGTTTTTCAAGTAATAATTTTGCGAGAAGGACTTTTGTACGCTGGCCACCGCTTAAGTCCTGAACATCGCGCTCAAGCCCAATTTCATCGAGGCCCAATCCTCTTGCTATTTCCTCAACCTTTGCATCAATGACATAAAAGTCGTTGTTAGTGAGGACGTCCTGCAGTACACCTGATTCCTCAAGTAAGACTTCTAATTCCTCAGGAGAAGCTTCCCCCATCTTAGCAAAAATTTCGTTCATTTCATTTTCCATATCAAAAAGATACTGAAATGCTGTTTTCAGTACATCGCGTATGGTCATACCTTTTTCAAGAACAGCATGCTGGTCAAGGTAACCAGTACGAACTTTCTTAGACCATTCAACTTTCCCCTCATCAGGCTCCAGCTGTCCGGTTACAATATTCATAAATGTAGACTTTCCTTCCCCATTTGCTCCGACAAGGCCAATATGTTCGCCTTTTAATAAGCGGAAGGAAACTTTGTTAAAAATGGCTCGGTCACCAAAGCCATGGCTTAAATCTTTAACGGATAATATCATTTATCTATACTCCTGCCTCTTAATTGTTTGTAATTAATGGGTCTATACGCATTTAATAGTACAATATTTCACGATAAAAGCATAGATAATCAATTGATTAACAGTAATTGTAAAATTAATGGGTTCATACTTAGAAGGGTCAGTATTTACGAATGCTCACATAAGTTGTATGATGTTTAATGCAACAATTAGAATAATTCGAAAATAGCGAAAAGAGGGTAAGAGAGTATGAAAAAGGGATTGTGGTTATGCAGTATTATGGCCTTGATGCTTGTTATCGTCATGGGTTGTTCATCAAAAGAAGAGACAAAAGAGGAAGTGGGCACTAAAGAATCAGCGGATGTAAAAAGTGACTTATTAGATTTCTATCTTTCCATAGTGAATGTGATTAATGGAAGTGATCGTGATTTAAATACCTATGAGGGAGCAGAGAATCCTTCTGTCTTAACAGAGGAAGATAAACAAAAAGCTGCTGCTTCAGCAAATTCTGTTGTGGATGCTTTGGAAGATGTGAAAGTTCCTGATAGTTTAGAAAAATATAGCAAGGATTTTGAAAAGGCTATAAAGACTATTTCTGATTCATATAGAGAAAAAGGAATTCAATTGTCCGGTACAGCTGAACCCAATATGGATAAAGTAAATGAGCACTTTAATGCTGGAAGTGAAAAAGTTAACGATATTTTTAAAGCAGAGGATCTTATCGCGCCTAATTTAGCTGCTGAAGTAAATGGTTAATAAACGCAGGCACCCAGTCGATTGTTTAATCGGTTGTTTTTTTGATTCGCTTGGGAGTGAAAATTCCCAAGCGAATCAGTTTATTTCCTGGATTTAGCGCGTGCATCAGCTGCTTTTGATCTGGCTTGTGCAACGAGATCATCATGATCAGCTAATGCCTCAGAAAATTCTACATCTAATCCGTCAGATTTTATGGAAGGCGGCGTGGTGTTTCCACTTGCCATCCTGTTTCTGCCGTGAAGTAAGTTATGGTTATATCTGCCCATTTTTGATTACCTCCCAAATGAAGAATATCTTCCTGATTAGATTGCAACAAAATCCAAGCCATTATTCTGGTAAATAAAAGGTTAGTTTATGGACGAATTCCTTTAGATCCTGTAAACCCAGCCGCTCGATCTGCTGCTTTAAATTCCCTTTTGTAACGAACTTCTTGAGTAGAGGTCAGGCGATTTTTCATTTGATCTCGCTTTTTCTTATCCATGAACATTCTCCTTTTCAAAGTAGTGTCATTCCTATAATTTCCATAATTAAATGTTTTAATTCATTTTCTAAAATCAAAGAAAGGACTAAGATAAGGATATATGCTACATTAAAAGAGGAGGCGAGCTAACGATGCCACTTATCTCAAAAATTGAACAACAAAAAAAGAATAAAAATCGTTTTAATATATACATAACAGAAGAAGGACAGCCTGAAAGATACGCATTTAGTGTGGATGATGACTTACTTGTCCGCATGCGGCTATCGAAGGGGATGGAAGTCGATGAATTATCCATTATGGAAATTCAGTACCGTGACCATATCCAAAAAGCATTTCAGTCTGCTGTCAATTATCTATCTTATCGTATTCGTTCAGAGCATGAGGTTATTTCCTATTTGAGTGAAAAGGAATGGGAACAGGCGGTTATTGATGAAGTAATTCATAAACTGCGTGAGTATAGATATGTTGACGATGAGGAATATGCGAATGCATTTGTACGAACCCAAATGAATGTCAGTAAAAAAGGACCTGATGTCATCCGGACAGAGCTGCTCAATAAGGGAATCTCAGAAAAGGATCAGCAGACTGCATTAAGTCAGTATACGAATGATTTGCAAAGAGAAAATGCTGAAGAATGGGCCAGTAAGACATTAAAAAAAAGTAAGGGTTCCATGAAAGAAGCAAAACAGAAAACAATCCAATTTCTTGTACGGAAGGGTTTTTCAATGAGCCTGGCCAAATTGGTGACTGAAGAGTTAGCGGTTGATGATAAGAATGCTGAATGGGAAAGTCTTGTAAAAACAGCGACTAAATTTCACAGAAAGTATGCTCAACTGGATGACTATTCGTATAGTCAAAAAATGAAAACAGCTCTATTTAGAAAAGGTTTTGATATGGACTTAATTTCTCGTTTTGTAGAACTGGGCAAAGAGCGAATTGATAACGGAGATTTTGAATTGTACTGAGAGGGGTAAAGAAATGCAGGAGAAAAAATTCAGTGAGATGTCAGAGCATGAGCTTAGACAAACAATCGCAGATTTAAATGAAAAAGCAAGAAAGGCTGAGCAGCTTGGGATGGTTAATGAGTTTGCCGTACATAAAAGGAGAGCCGTTATGGCAAAGGCTTATACATTAGACCCGGCTGATATTATAGTCGGTGAAATGTATGGTATAGATGGAGCGCCTGGAGAATATTTTAAGGTGGAGTATTTAAAAGGTGTGTTTGCCTGGGGGTATCGTCTTCAACAAAATGAAGAAGAAGGGCTGCCTATTTCCTTGCTAATGAAATTAAAATAAAACGAGAAAAAAAGAGCTTTCTGTAGAAAGCTCTTTTTGAATTTATTTAGAATCCCGTTCTCCAGAGGCATGCATTCGCTCCTGTGGACGAGTATTTGTAGTGCCATCTGCTCGTTTTGAAGCATACTCTGGTTTGGATCGGGGTTCCCCATTAAATTTATTATCATGCTCATAAGGAAAGCCTTTTGCTTTATTTCTCAAGATTCTCTCACCTTTCATTCTGGGATGATGGATGCCTTATTAGTATTCTAAAATGGCTCCCACCCATTCATGAGAAAGCTTTCCTGATTATCCAGTAATCATATTTAGTTTCTTTTGAAGCTTTTCTTCTGTAAAAACCCATCCAGTAAATGAGTTGATAATAGTTAAATCATCATCTAAATGAACGACAGCCACAAAGGGATATCGTCCTCTGCTCCGATAACGTAAATCAATGAATCGGACAATATGCATGCCCTCCTGATAGTCCATTTCCCATCGGTATACCGGAGAGAAAGATACAAAGGCAGAGAGATTCACATCCTTTAGAGCAGCATCCAGTATTGGACTTTCCGGTAAAGGAATACGATCAAATGTATCGTAAAATTGTATTTCACGATTTTCAGCTACCCCAACATAATACTTATCAGGAGTTGTAACAGCTACCTTCCAGCGGTGATAACGCATGGTTGGGGAAAGTGTAATTCGCCGAGCGTCAGGGATTTGTAAACGAATCTGAGCCTTTAAGCTTCTGGATTCTGTTATCCGAGCAATATAATAACCGATAATAATTACATACATTATTAAGAATAAAGTTCCTGGATCAAAGCCGAATGTCCATAAAATAAGACCTACAATATGAATTCCGAAGATAAAGGGATCAAATGTATTAATAATCCCGAGCGCGACCCATTTTGAGGACAGGGGGCTTAGAGCCTGTGTTCCATATGCATTAAATATATCTACAAATACATGCAAAAATACAGCGAAAAAGGTCCACAACCATAGATGTAAGGTATTCGCTTCCGGAATAATAAGGGCAATAAGAGCCGTAATTAATATAGGCCAGAGAATTACAAATGGTATGGAATGTGTCCTTCCGCGATGATTGCGTATATATACTGCATTATTTTTCATTTTTAGAACCGTATCTATATCAGGTGCCTGGGAACCAAGGATTGTACCGATCATAACGGCCGTTGCTGTTCCTGTATGGGAGGCGACCTGAGGATCCAGGGTGGCTAATCCACCAAGTGCTATACCCATTACAAGATGAGTACCGGTATCCATAATACATCCTCCTTTTCTACTGACTTATAAAGGAAACTACTATTTTTATCCAATATTAATTACTTTTCATACCAGTCATGTTGTTTTAAAATGAAGGGAATTAAAAAATCAAGGGTAAACCTATTCAGTATGATTACTTAATTTATTCCCTATTCCATTAATTTTTAACATAAACAGGAGGAAACGTGAAGACACTTGTAAGTTGCAATATAGAACAATTCAGAAAAGATCTTATAGATTGGTTTATTCAGGAACAAAGACAGCTCCCGTGGCGATTAAATAAAGATCCCTATCGTGTCTGGGTTTCTGAAATTATGCTTCAGCAAACCCGTGTGGATACCGTTATTCCTTATTACGAACGTTTTATGGAATGGTTTCCGACACTTGATGATTTTGCTGATGCTGATGAGGAAAAATATTTAAAAGCATGGGAAGGTCTAGGCTACTATTCTCGGGTTCGTAATTTGCATAGTGCAGTTAAAGAGGTAAAGGAAAACTACGGTGGAATTGTGCCAAACACTCCTGAAGAAATTAAAAAATTAAAAGGTGTCGGTCCATACACTGCCGGTGCGATATTAAGCATTGCTTATGGTGTTCCGGAGCCTGCAGTTGATGGAAATGTCATGAGAGTCATTTCCAGGATATTAGAAATATATGATGACATAGCGAAGCCTGCCACCCGCAAACTATTTGATTCAGCTGTACGTGAATTAATTGATACCGAACATACGTCAGAATTTAATCAGGCATTGATGGAACTTGGCGCTCTTATATGTGTTCCTGGTAAACCTGCATGCTTATTATGTCCGGTAAGAGAGCACTGCTGGGCATTTGATAAAGGAATCCAGCAGGAGCTTCCGGTAAAAACTAAAGCTAAAAAGACCAAAATTGTTCATTTATCGGCACTTGTGATAAACGATGAAAGTGGAAGAATCCTGATTAGGAAGCGGCCGGAGACAGGTCTTCTCGCAGGGTTGTGGGAATTCCCAAGCTATGAAACAACAGGAGATGTGAAAGAACTTAAAGAAATGATTGCGGAACAGAATCAAGTTGAATTAAATCAATTAACTCCAATCGGTCATATCAATCATGTATTTTCACATTTGACATGGGAAATTGATATCTATACAGCCACTGTGAATAATTTGGAGAACTTTAAAAGCAATACACATAAATTAGCATATGTGAAAGATCATGATTTTCAACAGTATGCTTTACCTGTATCTCATCAAAAAATTTATGAAACATATGTATTTAATGGTTAAAAAATAACCCGGCATCAGCTACCTGCGAAAAGATAACAATCTTCAGGTATAGCTGATGCCGGTTCTATTTTAATTAATCGTAGGAAACACGCGTTCCTTTTGTCCAGGTTGCTTCCTGTCTCTTCAGGCCGCCTCTTCTTTCAATTTCCTCAATAATTTCTCTTTGAATGGTATGTCCCTCTATATTTAAATAGGGCATAATCTGCTGAAATGAATGATGGTAAAATTCCAGTTCATCTTCCTTCCATTCACTTTTAGGAATCATGGATAACTCTGACATATCTCTTCCTACAAACATAATAAAGCCTCCTCTTTTCCTGTTTTAAATTTCTATATAGGATGCCGCTATATAGTGAAGCAAAAACAAGGAAAAAAATAGAAACACTCTTTTTGTATATGAAAACCTCTGTTGGATACATTAATAGGTGTGGAGGTGATATTAATGGCTAACAACAGTTCAAAAACAAATGCAAATCAAGTGAGACAACAAAACGCACAATCTGCAGGTCAAAGCCAAGGTCAATTTGGTTCTGAATTTGCAAGTGAAACTGATGTGCAATCTGTGAAACAAGCAAACGCGAAAGCAGAGAAAAACAAAGCTAAAAACTCCGGTAACTCCGGACAACAATAATGTAAAACCTTTAATTAAAGCACTTGCCCGTAGCGGGCGAGTGCTTTTTAACGGCTCGACAAAACCTCTTAGAAGGCTACAGAAAAAGTCAAAGGTATTTTCTGCTTATTAGAGAAATGTATTATTATACTGATTTTGGGTGGTGTAGAGCATGAAGAGTTTTGAAGAGTTAGTTAATGAACAAATGGTCATTATGGATAAGCTTTTACATATGCAAACAGAACTTGACCGTTATATGGAGCTAGAGGAGGAACTGAGGAATCGAAAGAATGATGAAGATTTACTATGTGTCCAGGACGATATAAGTGAGATGAAAAGAGAATTAGATACAATCCAAACGATATTTATGCAATTAACAGAAAAAGTGATTGAAAGCTATCAGTCAAAATCTGCCCCGAAACTATAAAATATAAATACAATTCTTCATTATTTAGGGCATCTCTATAGGTGTTCTTTTATTTTTATTCTCCGCTTCTGTTTCCTTCATTCATTATGACTCATGTTTGTAAACGATTAATTTTGGTTATAGGATTAATATTTCACTCTAAAAAAGAGCTGGTTAATGGCGATTTGTTTAACAATTTATAGCTTATCCGCTTTTCATGGTGGCTCTTTGTTTTAAAATTGTATGTGAATCGTTATAATAATAGAAGAATACGGAAAAAAGCATCTTAATTTAACGGTTAATATATTGTCAATTTGAACACAGAGACGGTATATAAGTGCCCTGCCCTATAGGGAGAGAAAGTAGGTAATACAACGTGCGAGTACCGAGAGAAGGAGAAGAAATCCAAATACACAGTTACAAACATAATGGACATATACACCGGGTTTGGCAAGAGACGACCATATTAAAGGGTACCCAATTTATTGTAATTGGTTGCAATGATCGGACTCTTGTAACCGAATCTGATGGTAGGACATGGCTCACAAGAGAGCCAGCTATTACCTACTTTCACTCACAGTATTGGTTTAATATCATCGGCATGCTTCGTGATGACGGTATTTACTACTACTGTAATTTAAGTTCTCCATTTGTATTTGATGGGGAAGCGGTTAAATATATCGATTATGATCTTGATATAAAGGTATATCCCGATATGACATATAACCTGTTAGATGAAGATGAGTACGAAGAGCATAAACTTCAAATGGGTTATCCGAATGTCATTGACCATATTCTCAGGAGAAATGTGGAAAAGCTGATTAGTATGATTCGAGCGAAAAAAGGGCCGTTTTCTCAGGAGTTCGTTCATAATTGGTATAACCGATATTTAACAATTAAAAGTTGAAAAGAAGCCTGTCTCTTTTATGGACAGGTTTTTATGCTTGATGGGAGAGACATTTGATGAATAGTATAAAAAGATATATGAGGTTTGTAAGGCCTTATAAGTGGCAAATCATTGTGACAATCCTAATCGGGATAGTTAAATTTGCGATTCCTTTGCTGACTCCTGCCTTATTGGCATATGTGATTGATGATATAATCGGTGCCAATGCTTTGCAAAAAGGAGAGCAATTAAGGAAGCTCTATATGTTAATGGCAATCATGTTTTTCATTTTTGTGGTAGTTCGGCCTCCAGTAGAATATTACCGTCAATATTTTGCCCAATGGACAGCAAGTAAAATCTTATTTGATATCCGCGATAAAATGTTCAGTCATATACAAAAGTTAAGCTTTAAATATTACTCTAATGCAAAAGCAGGAGAAATTATCTCCAGAGTGATTAATGATGTTGAAGAAACTAAGAATTTTGTTATAACCGGCCTTATGAATGTTTGGTTGGATCTAGTTACAATTTTAATAGCAGTTGGAATTATGCTTACCTTTGACGTAAAATTGACCATTGTATCGTTGCTTCTGTTACCGCTCTACTCATTCTCCATTAAATATTTCTTTGGTAAATTAAGAGAATTAACCCGAGATAGATCACAGGCGCTTGCTCAAGTACAGGGCTATTTGCATGAACGTGTACAAGGGATGGCCGTGATTAAGAGCTTTGCGATTGAAGATCATGAGCAAAAGCAATTTAATAAAGTGAATGGAAACTTCTTAAAAAAAGCGTTAGCTCACACAAGCTGGAACGCTAAATCGTTTGCAGCAGTCAATACAATTACAGATATTGCTCCTCTAGTTGTCATCCTATTTGCCGGATACCAGGTCATTAATGGGAATATGACATTAGGGACTATGGTTGCCTTTGTCGGCTATATCGATTTATTGTATGGACCTTTGCGTAGATTGATGAACTCATCTACCACATTAACGCAATCACTGGCATCAATGGACCGTGTGTTTGAATTTTTGGATGTTCCGTATGATATTGAGGACAAGCCTGATGCACGTCCATGTAAAGATGTACAAGGGACCATTACGTTTGATCATGTATCATTCTCTTATGGAGAAGATGAGACTCAGGCACTGAAGGATATTAATCTTGAAGTGAAAAGGGGAGAAACAATTGCGCTTGTCGGGATGAGCGGAGGAGGTAAATCTACTCTGGTTAGCTTGATTCCACGATTTTATGATGTGACACAAGGGCGTATACTATTGGACGGAGTGGATATCCGAGATGTTCAGGTACGCTCACTTCGGGACAATATTGGAATGGTGATGCAAGACAGTATTTTATTTAGTGAATCGGTTCGTGAAAATATTTTACTGGGTAGGCCAGATGCGACAGATAAAGAAATCTATGAAGCTGCCAAAGCAGCAAATGCTCATGATTTTATCTGCAAATTACCAAGTGGATATGAGACAAAAGTAGGCGAGAGGGGCGTCAAATTATCAGGAGGTCAAAAGCAGCGTATTTCTATTGCACGTGTGTTTTTGAAGAATCCATCCATTATTGTGTTGGATGAAGCAACCTCTGCTCTTGATTTGGAAAGTGAGCATCTTATTCAGGAAGCACTTGAAAAGCTCTCCCGTGACCGTACTACATTTATAGTGGCTCACAGATTATCTACCATTACACATGCTGATCGAATTGTTATGGTTGAACATGGCTGTATAATAGAAGTGGGAACACACCAAGAATTAATGGCTAAACAAGGAGCTTATTATAGACTCTTTCAGGTTCAACAGTTGGATGCCTAACGGCTCGTTGGAAACTGATCGCTTGCGGGCTAACGAAATTGGACAAAAATATATTTACAGGTTACACAGGAGGTTTCTTCAATCGAGGAACCTCCTTTTTGAATTTCATGTAAGGTGCTGTCATCAAGAATGCAAGAACAAATAAGCTTTTATGAGAGAAGTGATTAGTGGATAGATGAAAAGTGATCTAGTAAGGTTTTATAGAAGGAGAGGAAATGGGAGAAATGAAGAATGTAGGTGAAATAAAGATTAACAAGCAGGTTTTTACTTAATAAGAAAGGGCATCCTAAAGCCTTTTTACTGGCTTTAGAATACCCTTTAAACGATTTTTTATAATTGATCATCATCATTTATCTTGATCGATTTGTTCTCTGATTTGTGATAAGAGTGAAAACTGTTAACAAGCATTTCTAGATGCTCTAAGTAGTCACCATATTCAAGCATAGATGAAATTAGTGTAACCATATGGTAGTGGACGGGAGAATCCTCGTCTGTATTTAATCGAAAACCTTTAACAATATCAATCAGCAATTGTTTGTTATAAGTGTCCGTAGATTCCTCAAGCATTAGTCCCGGCTTTACTTTACCTATAAATTTCAGATGAATATGTTCATGTTTTCTCAACAACAAATCCAGTTGATGATGAACCTGGATTTGAAAATCCTCAGGCATTTGATGGAATTCGTTTTCAAAGCGATGTAATCTTTTTAAGATATCCAATGATCGTTTGTTTGTTGCTATCATATAACGGTAGATTACGAGTTTACGGGATTTGGCAACCGTATTTTTCCTGAAAGTTTCACGCTCTTCTTTATATAGAGCGTACAAGCTATCGGCCTTTGTGACATTCTCTTTAATACGATTAATGTCCTTTTTCATCATAATATGTTCAGTTGAGCTTCTAGAACCAATTCTGATCCATTGTAGAATATCGTCTGTGGTTGTGCTAATTCGTTTATAAAGCTTTGTCTCATACTTTGGAGGAAGAAAGACAAGGTTAACAATAAACGCTGATAGAATACCGATTAAAATGGCAGCAACTCTCCAAAAGGCGAATTCAGTAAAATTACCGTCTTGTTGCTCCATAATCAAGATTAAAGTTACAAGCGAAATTGTCAGTTGATTTTCATTTTTCAGCTGTAAGTTGATTACAATTGTTATAATGGCTGCCAAACCAATTAATAAGGGATCATTACCAAATAATAATACAAACGATATCGCGATTAGAAATCCGATAATATTCGCTTGTATTTGATCAATTAATGTCCTGTACGAACGGTATATGGTAGGCTGAACGGCAAATACAGCCGAAATCCCGGCTAGTACGGGAGCCGGTATATTAAATGCTGTCGCAACATAGATGGCTATCACAATGGCTATTCCCGTTTTAAAGACTCGGGCACCAACCTTCATAAATAATACCTCTTCCTTTTATTCATAGTTGTTTACGAATATTTATCTATTTTTATCTCGAACATGACTGTACTATACAGGGTTTCGTCTTCATGTTCAAGATATACAGGCAAAATACTTCTTTTGTTTACTTTCCCCTTTAGACTAAAAGGCATGCATTGAATACGATTTTTTCAAGATTCATCAGGTATACGCTATATGGAGAGAAGGAATATATAGATTTTTCAATGAAAGGTTTATGTGTTCATAAAATATAAAAAAGAATTGAGAACGGCTTAATAGAAAGTTAAGAAATGAAAAGAAAAGAGGCCGCCGCTTTAATAAAGCGAAACGGTCTCTTGAGGTTCGAAAATAATGTATCATCCTGATATAAATTGATATATGGCCCATAACTGACCACCAGTCGCCTCAGCTTTACTCGTGTATTCTAGCTTCAACTCCTAGCCCCTCGAGTCATAAGGAATAGTCACTACGGGAGAAAAGCACTCCCTACGTGCCTCTTCTCTTATGCTTGTCGGGTCTGGGCAGTCGTTTCAGCCTTATTCTGTAGATACAGATGGGTCGGCTTGGGTTTTAACTGGGACGATTTGGAGGAAGTGCTGGCTTGGGTTGCCTAGCAATTGGGCCAGTTCTTCCGCTTCAGCCTGTTGACCATTTTCTCTAAGAATAGTTGTATAGCGTGTAAGTAGTTCAGTTACATCATTTATACCTGTTTCATTTAATTTTTCAACAGAGACGAGGGCTCCTTTTGCAATTCTGCGTTGGAGCGCATCTTTTGTAAGGCCTCGTTCAGGCAAATGACGTTGATAAATGACACCGCCTGTCATTCCTGCGCAAATCCATGGACCTGGGTCTCCAAGAACAAGTCCTCGGCCGTTTGTCATATATTCGAAGGCAAAGCCCTTAATATTTGAATAAACGCCAATGTTTCCATGTTCTTGTACAGGAATATCCCGTTTTAAAGAACCTCCGACAATCATGTCAGCACCAGACAGACGGATACCTGCGCGCGCATCAGCGTCACCCTGAGCAATTAATAGACCTTTTTGTGCACCATATCCAAAGCCTTTTCCGACGGAACCATTATAGAATTTGTCATCCTTGCCGATTCCTTTAAGAATTGCAATTGTTCCTCCAAATGAGGTTTTGCCGGTGCCATCCTGAGAACCGCCATCAACTGTTATCGTAATGCCTTCTGTATTGTATGCACCAAGTCCATTTCCAGGTATGGAACCTTTATAGGTTAGATTAACAGGATCCATTTTGACATAGGAACCATCTAATCTGCCTCTTACCCGGTGGCAGGAAACACGGCTTCCAAGTACGCGCTGAATAGAATTGATATTTTTAAATTGTCTGGATTGAAGCAGATCATTTACACTTGCATCCAGATATTCTGCACCGACTGCGGCCATTTGGACGATTAATTCGTCCTTTGTAGCAGCAGCTTCGAGATGTGTGATTTGGCCAAGCTCAATCGTTTTAAGTAAGTATTTTAAATCCAGCATTTCTTTTCCTTTTGTTTGTACTAATAAATCGGAACGCCCGACAGCTTCCTGGAGATTTGTGATTCCAAGTTCAGCCGCAAGTGTTTTTAATTCATTGCCAAAAGCACTGAATAGGTTGATGATTCCCTGGACGGCTAAATCAAATTGTCTAGGAACAAATCTCCTTAGCCCATGTTCCTTTGCTTCCACTTCAGAATCAATTTGAGTAGCAATCCCTACATGGCATGTATCCAGGTGGCAGCCTCGACATGTTGTACAGCCAATAGCAATCATAGAGAGGGTTCCAAAACCTACACGGTTTGCTCCAAGTAGCATAACCTTCAGTACATCCTTTGCACTTTTGAGGCCACCGTCAGCCCAAAGCTCAACATCCTGTCTTAGACCGGCTTCAAGCAAGGCATTATGAGCAGCTTTAACACCAATCTCCACTGGTAATCCAACGTTTTGAAGGGCATGGATACGAGCGGCTCCGGTACCGCCGTCAAATCCACTTAGCGTGATAATATCAGCACCAGCTTTTGCTATCCCGACAGAAATTGTCCCAATATTTGGAACAACAGGTACTTTAACAGCCACCCTTGCCTGATCATTGGCTGTCTTTAACTCATGGATCATTTGAGCTAAATCTTCAATAGAATAAATATCATGGTTGTTTGAAGGTGATATTAAATCGGATCCAATCGTTGCATTACGTGCTTCGGCAATTTTTGATGTTACTTTGGATCCAGGAAGATGACCGCCTTCACCCGGTTTAGCGCCCTGTCCGATTTTGATTTCAAGTAAATTAGAGGAATTCAGCAATTCCGCATTTACACCAAAACGACCGGAGGCAATTTGCTGACCGCGAGTTCGCGGGTATTTACCAAGCATATCTTTAATTTCTCCGCCTTCACCATTCATGCTAATCATATTAAGGCGATCGGCACCTTCTGCATATGCGCGAAAGGCTGTTTCATTTTGTGAGCCGAACGACATTGATGCAATTACAAATGGTAGACTGTGATCGCCAACACCAATATTCACTGTTTCTGGATCAACTTTTTGTTCGGTTTTCTTGAAATCTGTTAAATGGCGAATAGTTGTGGGATTTTGTTCTTCCTGTTCAGAGATTTTTTCTCCAAAGGCCTGATAATCTCCAGTTGAAGCCACCTCACCAATTGCTTTCCAGATTCGCGGGAACAGATGAAAGGTCTTGCCGACACGTTCTTTTTCATTGGCATAATCAATTGCACGCTGTTTCGCATCTTCCTTCAATTTATCAAAATTATAGATTAATTGATTGGATCCAAAGAAGTTCACGATTTGAAGGATGTCTGCTATTTCTTCCTGTAGTCCAATCGAAGAGAATAGTCGTCCATATCCGCGAAGTTCATGAATTCCAAGTGTTGAAATGACCTTTTCTAATCCTTTAGATAAAGAGTTATATAAATTAATTACTGGTTTCGACTGCTCATCTGATACGGTACGGAACATATAATATGGATTAATCAAATTAGCTCCTAATCCGTAAATCACCACAATGTCATGCAAGTTACGAATGGCAGCAGAGCGAACTAAAATGGAACAGTCTCTTCGTTTTTCTGCTTTTACTAATGCTCTATCGACTGCTGCGACTACAAGGGCAGGATCCAACCATAATTGCTCAGCCTGATGGGATAGTTCATCATCTAGGCAAAGTAATCCACAGCCGTCAGTAACAAAGGTAAGAGCCTCTTTACTGATACGATCTAGAGCTTCCTTAATCGTTTCACCCTCCGTGAATGTCATGGATATCGTTTTCAATTCTTCTGTATCCATAAATAATTGGTGAATTTGTTCATAAGAAGGTTGTTTTGCAAACTGTGCACAAGTGTGTCCAGCTTTTCCTTCAGCTAATAGAGGCGTTAATAGCTCAATCACTGTGTTTACAGATTTTTCATCTGTAAACAGAGAAGGGCGTTTACCGATAATGGTTCGGGTCGAAAAATGTTCCATTTCTCGGTCGCGATCTATCGCAGGGTTTGTAACAACTGCAACACTTTCTTTAATAAAGTCTGCAATATTCTTACGCTCAGGATTGAGTGCTGCCAGTGGAGCATCGTGACCAAGTGAACGGATTGGTTCTGCACCTTTTTCAGCCATTTGTTCAATTAGTTGAATATGGTCACGTTCCCATCCGAAAGCTTTATATTGTCCGTTTTGGATTTTGTCCTCTTCCTGTGCAAAAGTATGCTCTTTTACATCAGGAGGATTTAAGCGATTACGAGATTCTGTAAAGTTAAGTCTCTTGTTAAATCTTTTGAATACTTCTTCCTGATAAGTGATATATTCATATAGTTCTATTGAATCGCCATTCCACTTTAATCCGACCTTTTCTCCTGGACCAATTGGTTTAGGATTGGCTACATATTCTGTTGGTGAAATAACACCTGGTTCAGAGCCAAACAAATAAGAGGTTGAAGTTTCCATCATCCATAAAGGACGTAGACCAAGTGCATCTACAGAGAAAGCAGCTTCATTGCCGTGGCGGGAAATGATTCCTGCCGGACCTTGAGCGAAATGGCCCCAGCTTTCACGCAAATACGTATATAGATCCTGAAGATGATCGGGATATTCCTTCATTTCATTAATGATTGGAGGGAAGACAATATCAAGTGCTTCAAATAGAGAATACCCCTCACGGTAGATGAATGTTTCCAATGTACGACTTAAATCCTGTGAGTCACTGCCGCCGTTTACTAATGGAACACCAACCATTTGCGCTTCATCGCGTAATTTGGCGATTGTATTGATTTCACCATTATGTCCAAGGACGCTAAATGGTTGTACGCGAAAAAAGCTGGATAGTGTATTAGTGCAATAGCGGTTATGTCCAAGTGTCATCGTTGATGCGACGAGTGGACTTGCAAGGTCTGGATAGTACTTAGGTAGAATATCGCCGGCTCCCATCACTTTGTAGATGGCATGATATTGGCTAAGCGAAGATACGTGGATGTGGTCATTTTTCTCAATTGTAATTGTGAGATCAAATAACAGAGATGAAAGGTCAGTTTGTTTTAAATCTTCTTTTGCTATAAAAGCAACTTGAAGAAATACAGGGTTTTCCTGTAATGCTATTGGTCCCAATGCATCGGTGGAATAAGCTTCATCAGATACATAAATTTCTTTTAAGTCTTTTTCGTTTGCCAGTTTGATTATTTCCTCAATAGTTTGTTGTTTCTCAGCCTCACGTTTAATAAAAAAGTGGCCCACTACAAAATGGTTATGATCCGCAAGGTCTGTATCAGCACCAGAGTTCTTTAGCTTCTCCTTCCATAATTGACGGGGGATATCTATGTGAATGCCGACACCATCGCCTTCGCCGTTAATAAAACCGGCCCGATGGTTCATGGTAACCAGGGCATCAATACACGCAAAAATATTATCACGGGTATGTATTTTTTTCTTTTCAATACATGCAATAATTCCGCAAGCATCATGTTCTGATTCGTGGTAATTCATAAACGTACTAGGATTCCATCTTTTGTTCATACGTTGGGCAACTATAAGCTTGCGCCTATTCGATGCCGGTTCACCTCCTGCTTTAAACTTGTGGTTTTTTAGATTACTTTGGAAAACGAACGAGGAAGGAAATACAGTTTTGAGGGTAATAAATAATCAATACTAGTATGATTTATATTATCATTAGAATTTTCAGAAATCAATTAAATATACATTTTAGTTTTTTTGGAAAATAAACATTATCTGGTTATTAAAATCAAAATATCTTAATGTAAACGCTTTCAACAACGTTAAAACATCAATTCTACCGTGATTAGTAGAATTGATGATATGCATAAATATTCAAAAATTTGTATTTATAATAATTTGAATGCTTGATTTACAGCTTTAATAGTAGTTTCTATGTCTTCTTCTGTATGGGCTGTCGTTAAGAACCAGGCTTCATATTTTGATGGAGCCAAGTTAATCCCTTGTTCCAGCATAAGCTTAAAGAATCGGCCGAACACTTCGCCATTCGTAGCTTCAGCTTGAGCATAGTTACTGATATCTTCCTTAGCATCAGTAAAATAAACCGTTAATGCACCTTTTAATCGATTTACTTTAATAGAAACATGATGGTCTTCCGCTGCCTGAAGGATACCTTGTTCCAGCATCGCCCCAAGTTGATCTAGTCGTTCATATACTCCTTCTTCCTTCAATACTTCAAGGCAAGCAATACCAGCTAGCATGGAAGCGGGATTTCCGGCCATCGTCCCTGCTTGATAGGCTGGGCCGAGGGGTGCGACTGTTTCCATAACCTCTTTTTTGCCACCGTAAGCACCAATCGGTAAGCCGCCGCCGATGATTTTTCCGAGCGCCGTCATATCAGGCTCAACACCAAGAAGGTTTTGTGCACCACCGTACATAAAACGGAAGGCTGTAATTACCTCATCATAGATAACAAGTGCCCCTGCTGCATGAGTAATGTCATTAATTGCTTCAAGAAAACCAGGGTTTGGTTCAACAATCCCGAAATTACCGACAATCGGTTCAACTAAAACGGCCGCGATTTCATTTCCCCATTTATTGATTGCTTCCTTATAGGCATCTATATCATTGAACGGCACTGTAATGACTTCCTGAGCAATGCTTTTTGGTACACCGGCGGAATCGGGAGTTCCAAGTGTGGAAGGGCCTGATCCGGCAGCGACTAAAACAAGATCGGAATGTCCGTGATAACAGCCAGCGAACTTAATAATTTTATCCCGTCCTGTATACGCTCGTGCTACACGAATCGTGGTCATAACCGATTCAGTTCCGGAATTTGTAAACCGTACTTTGTCCATGGATGGGATGGCTTCCTTAAGCATCTTGGCAAATTTAACTTCAAAAGGAGTAGGTGTTCCATAAAGAACGCCGTTTTCAGCTGCCTTTGTAATTGCTTTGGTAATATGCGGATGGGCATGCCCGGTAATTATAGGTCCGTAAGCGGCAAGATAATCAATATATCGATTGCCGTCAACATCCCAAAAATACGCGCCTTTTGCTCTTTCCATTGCAACTGGAGAACCCCCTCCAACGGCTTTGTATGATCTAGATGGTGAATTGACACCGCCGACGATGTGCTGCATAGCTTCAGCATGCAAACTTTCAGATTGAGCGTGGTTCATTTTATTTCTCCTCCTTCGTATGTAACTGCTTCATTTTAGCACTGGAATTCTTTGTTTGTACAACATGGTCACCTAAGCAATGGATTCGTGTACAAGCAATCATAGGTATGCCTGTAAGAGCGTATATATTACAAATGCGGTTGTAATAAAAAGGGGTGTTACCTTTGTTTTATATTATCCTTGCTGCGGTTGTTATCACGTTACTAATGAGTTTGAGAGGATTATTGATGCCAACAGACCCAACCCGGGCTGAACGGATATCACTCGATTATCTTTATTGGATCATTACGGTGTACTTCACTTTTTTAATAGGTTTCGGAATCCTATACGTATTGGTTGAAATGAAATTTGGAACGGTTATTCATTTGAATGGTTTACCTATTGAGGGAGGTTTGTTTCAAAAGCTTGCCTCTTCCTTCTATTTCAGTACTATGACTCTTCTCTCGGTAGGGTATGGAGATATGGTACCTGTAGGATTTGGCAGATGGATTGCATCAATGGAAGCTTTAATTGGATATGCGTTACCGGCAGCTTTTGTCGTAAGGACTGCCATAGACTTTGAACATGCAAAAACAACCCGAAATTAGGTATAGTAATAATAGAACGAGCTGTTCTTAATTATTTTTATCTAACAGGGGAGTGAGCTTTATGAGTAGTATAGTTGGTGAGAAGGCGCAGGATTTTAAGCTTCAGGCAAGTAATGGAAAAGAGGTTACATTAGCTGATTTTAAGGGGAAAAATGTAGTTCTCTATTTTTATCCAAAGGATATGACACCGGGATGCACGACTGAAGCATGTGACTTCAAGGAAAATTACACATCATTTGCAGAATTGGATACAATTATTGTTGGCGTTAGTCCAGATCCGGTTGAAAAGCATGAAAAATTTAAAACGAAATATGATCTTCCTTTTATCTTGTTGTCAGACCCAGAACATACATTGTCAAAAGCGTATGGAGTATGGGTATTAAAAAACAATTTTGGAAATGAATATATGGGTACGGAACGTTCTACATTCGTTATCAACAAAGAGGGTATAGTGGTAAAAGAGTGGCGTAAGGTGAGAGTGAAAGGGCATGTGGAAGATGCCTTAGCATTTATTAAAAATGAATTATCATAATTTAGATTGTGAGCAGGCATGAAATAATGCCTGCTTTCTTTATAAATAAAAAGCTCTCCGGAGGAAAAATATGTATATTGATAGTAGGTGTTTAATAAAGAGAACAGGGGAGATGACGTATGAAAGATCCACGAATTAAAAAAATGGCAAGACAACTGCTAACCCATTCTGTACGGTTAGAGAAGGGGCAAAAAGTGTTGATTGAAGGTCACTACATAACGAAACCTTTGTTGGTAGAACTTGTCAATCAAACGTATGAGCTAGGAGCATACCCATTTGTACAAATGCTCGATGATGAGATTCAAAAATATATGGCAAAAGGGTATAGTCGGGAACAGTTGGAAATCATGGCTAATTGGGATTTGAAAAAATTTGAAGACATGGATGCTGTCATTATTGTGATCGGAGAAGAGAATGATGCGGAATTTGCTGAGATTCCGTCAGAGAAATTTCAGCTGAGCGGAGAAGTAATGAAGCCAGTCGTTGATTACTATATTAATAATTGCCGTTGGGTATTATTGAACTATCCGACTAAATCACTTGCTCAAAAAGCAGGGATGAGCACAAGTCAATTTGAAGATTTTCTGCTTGATGTTTGTACAATTGATTATGCCAAAGTGCAGAAGGCAATGGAGCCATTGAAATCTCTAATGGAGCAAACAGATCAGGTCAGAATCACGTCACCGGGAACAGATCTTTCTTTTTCTATAAAGGGAATTCCGGCAGTGATGTGTTTCGGAGAAAGAAATTTACCTGATGGAGAAGTATATACAGCCCCCGTTAAAAATAGTGTAAACGGAACGATTACCTTTAATACGCCTTGTCCTTATCAAGGGACTACCTTCAGAGATGTCAGTTTAACGTTTAAAGATGGAAAAATAATTGATGCAAGAGCAGATCAAGCGGATAAAATCAATAAAATATTTGATATAGATGAAGGTGCCCGTTATATTGGAGAATTTGCCTTAGGCGTAAACCCGTTAATAACAAATCCAATGGGAGATATTTTATTCGATGAGAAAATCTGTGGAAGCCTGCATTTCACACCGGGATTAGCCTATAAAGCAGCCGACAATGGAAATATATCTTCTATTCACTGGGACATGGTGCTTATCCAGCGAACTGAATTTGGCGGAGGAGAAATCTATTTTGATGGTCAATTGATTCGAAAGGATGGATTATTTGTACTACCGGAGTTAAAAGGATTAAATCCTGAATCACTTTTATAGTGATTGTTTTTAAAATCTATGGCAAAAGACCAAGCATAACAAGCTATTTTGAATAAGATAGAATCAGGGAATACCTCCTCATACAACTATTAGAAGGACAGCCGGAACTGGCTGTCCGTTTTTTTATTTAGTTTCTGATTTTATGTGAGCTAGCTTAAAACGCTCGAGACATAAGTGGAGTTGCTGCGGATGCCAACAGGATGTAGGTCACAAAGGCGTTGTCACAGGACGTGGCGAATTTAGTCTTCGTTCATTGAACTAAACCGTTTCAGCTTTTTATGTAATCCGGCTTCGACTCCTAGCTCCTCGAGACATAAGTGTAGGCATTACGAGAGGAAAGAACGCCTCCCTTCTTGCCTCCTCTTATGCTTTTCGAAGCTGAACAGTCGTCTCAGCACTTTATACTGGTAAAAGATGTTATTATGTTAGTGATGTGTGGATGAAGGGGGTATTTGGATGAAGGTTGTTTCTGCAATTTATCCTCCGGGGGAAATTAGGAAACGTTTGATTGAGTCATACAAAGAGCATGAGTTTCATTTTTGTAAAGGTATCAAAAATGCAGGTTCTGTTATTAAGGATATGGATGTGCTCATAACATATGGAGAAGATGTGGATGAGGAAACAATCGACCAGGCGTTACGCTTGAAATGGATTAGTGTAATGTCAGCTGGGATTGAAAAATTGCCTTTCGAAAAAATTAGAGAAAGAAATATCCTGGTAACAAATGCGAGAGGGATTCATGCGATACCTATGGCAGAGTACGCCATGGGGATGATGCTTTCATATATAAAGCAATTCCCGATCATGGCAGAGAATAAAGATAAACGTATATGGGACAAGAGGCTACCTTTCGGTGAGCTGAATGGGAAAAATCTTCTTATATTAGGTACTGGCGCAATTGGAGAAGAGATAGCTAGATTAGGAAAAGCCTTTCGGATGAAAACGATTGGGATGAATCGCAGCGGGGTTTCCGCCAGTTCATATTTTGATGATATTATTACGATGTCTCAAATTGAGGATGCTCTCCCGAATGCAGATTTTATTATATCTGTACTACCTAGTACATCAGAAACTAAGGACCTCTTGAAATACAAACATTTTGAAATGATGAAAAATATAGCTATGTTTATCAATATTGGTCGTGGAGATTTAATTAAAGAAGACACGATACATGAGGTGTTAGAAAATCAAGTTATAGGTCATATGGTGCTTGATGTTTTTCCGAATGAACCGTTAAATGAAGATAATAAGCTATGGTTATATCCTAATTTGACTATCACACCGCATATTTCTAGCGTTTCAAAAAATTACTTGCCACGCGCATTTGATATATTTGAGCAGAATTTTCAGCGGTTTGTTAATCATAAGGATGATAACTATGTGAATAAAATTGATGTAGGAAAGGGGTATTAGAATGAAAATTTATACAAAAACCGGAGATAAGGGTCAAACCTCTCTTGTTTATGGTACGCGTGTATCCAAAACTGACCAACGTGTAGAGGCGTATGGAACATGTGATGAAGGGAATTCTATGATTGGACTTGGGATAAGCTATTTAAATGATGTAGAGTTCTCAGGGAAAGATAAGTTATTAGAGGAGTTCCATAAAATACAAACTGATTTATTTCACGTTGGTGCAGAACTAGCTACTCCATACGGCAAAAAAGTTGGCTGGGTTATAAAAGAAGAGTCGATTGATGAATTGGAAGCCTATATTGATGAACTTAATGAGGAATTACCTCCATTCAAGAATTTTATACTTCCAGGTGGACACCCAGCTGGAGCAGCTTTTCATGTGGCGAGAACAGTGATACGTAGAGCTGAACGAAATTCAGTTGCTCTCGGAGAAGAGGTAAATCCTTTAGTTATAAAATATTTGAATAGGTTATCCGATTTCTTGTTTATTGTTGCCAGATATGTAAACTATAAATTAGGAAAAATGGAACCAACTTTACATAATTCTTGAGACAAGAGTTTCCAACACCCTGGATATAATATATCTGAATGAGGTGCTGGAAATATTGACAACTCAACCAATCATCAAGTAAACTTATTGTAACAATTACAAAGTGAGAATAATATAAAAAAGGAGTGCATGACGGTGTCTCAACCACAACTTAAAGAAGCGTTAGATACTTTGAAACAAACTGGTGTCCGCATGACTCCGCAACGTCATGCCATACTCGAGTATATAATAACTGCCCATGCGCATCCAACAGCTGATGATATATATAAGGCGTTGGAAGGCAAGTTTCCTAATATGAGCGTAGCGACAGTATATAATAATTTACGTGTGTTTAAAGAGGTTGGCTTAGTAAAAGAGTTGACGTACGGAGACTCATCCAGTCGATTTGATTTTGTGTCATCAGATCACTATCATATAATTTGTGAAAAGTGCGGAAAAATAGTTGATTTTCATTATCCAGGTCTTGATGAAGTGGAACATCTTGCATCGCATGTTGCGGGATTTAAAGTAACACATCACCGAATGGAGATTTATGGTGATTGTCCGGAATGTTCTGCTAAAGAAGTTCATTAAACCAGATAGGGAAGTTAAATAAAAAGAAAAAGCTGGACGTTTGCCAGCTTTTTCTTTTTATTTATTTTTTAACTTTTTCTTATTGTAATCCTCGTTAAATTCTTTACCTTCCAAGTCTTTATCAAGTGTTAATGGTTCTTTACAGTACATACACATATCCACTCTGCCTAATATTTTTGTATATTTATTACAATTTGGACAAACAACTTGAACAGCTTTTGTGGAGAGCATACCTATCCAGAAATAGACGGCCATACTTGCAAAAATAGCTAATAGCCCGAGTACCATAAAAATAGTCATAACCAGTGGTGAGTTTCTAAAGAAAATACCTCCGTACATTATGATAAAGCCTATAAAAATTAAGCTGAGTGCAAATGTTCGTATTTTATTTATCTTACTTGAATACTTTGCCACCGTTTTTCCCCCTTTTATCTTCTATAATATACCATAATATCCAAAGAATTTAATAACAATAGATATTAAAATAGTGGCAGGAGTCTGTCGAATATTGTTGAATAGATAAGGAGAGCGAATTAAATTGTGGAGGAATGGAACATGGAGGATATCCTAAGACCCGTTTATCAAGAAAGAGCCAGCAACCCGGATACAAAAGGAGTTTTATTAATTGAGAAGAACTCTCCTGAGAGTTCAATTACAGATACATTTGATTACATTTTATTAATCATTACAGATAGTAAGGATAAGCAACCGGTCTTTATTAAACATTATGCTTACGAAAATAAAAAATCAGCACTCCACATCGTAACAGATGAAAAGTTAAACGAGTGGAGGTTATTAGGATCCAATAAAAAAATTATTGATTGGATATACCATGGGAAAATTGTTTTTGACCGTAATGATTATCTTGCCTCATTAAAAAGAGAATTAAATGAATTCCCTTTCTATGGAAGGAAAGTAAAAAAAGGTATAGAGTTTGCGCGTTTAATTAGAAGTTATATGGAAGGTAAAGAATTGTTTGATCAAGGGAACTCTCTAGATGCGTATAATCAAATAATCCATGCACTCCACCACCTTGCAAGATTAGAGATCATTGAAAAAGGGTTTCACCCAGAAGTAACTGTATGGAATCAGGTGAAGCAAATTGGTCCTGATATTTATAAATTATATGAAGAGCTGGTTTTTAGCGAAGAAAGTCTTAATCAAAGACTAGAACTTCTTTTCCTTGTTAGTGACTTTTTTATTCATACAAGAACAGAATCCGGGTCTGGGCATATATTAGAAATTATAGGTGAAAGAGGAGAAGAGTACTGGTCATTTGATGAGCTGTATGGACATCAAGAGTTATGCTATTACGGAGAGGACTTAAGGATATTAATTGAGTACTTGATTGATCGTGGCTATATTGATGTTGTACTAGAAAACACTAAGGGAGCAAAGCTTTTTCATAGGTTTTATAAAATTCATAAAGAAATTTAAAAAATTATATTGACCAAATGATTTTAGGGTGGTATATTAATAAACGTCGCCGCTGAGGTAAACAAAACGAAGCGAGACGGCAAAGAAAAAATGAAAAAAGTTGTTGACTTACGATTCTAACGATGATAAGATAAGAAAGTCGCTCTTTTACAAACGAGCTTGAAATGTTAGTAAATTACATTAAAAGAAATGCTTGACAACAAAAAGTTATCTTGATATAATGTAAAAGTCGCTAACACGACAGATTGTTCTTTGAAAACTAAACAAAACGAAACGCCAAGCAAGTCTAAAAAAGAGATTTTTAAAATCTCGTCAATTTGCTTTAAAATTTAGCTAGATCAAACATCTTTCGGAGAGTTTGATCCTGGCTCAGGACGAACGCTGGCGGCGTGCCTAATACATGCAAGTCGAGCGAATCTGAGGGAGCTTGCTCCCGAAGATTAGCGGCGGACGGGTGAGTAACACGTGGGCAACCTGCCCCTAAGATTGGGATAACTCCGGGAAACCGGTGCTAATACCGAATAGTTTCTAACACCTCATGGTGTTAGAAGGAAAGTTGGCTTCGGCTAACACTTAGGGATGGGCCCGCGGCGCATTAGCTAGTTGGTGAGGTAACGGCTCACCAAGGCAACGATGCGTAGCCGACCTGAGAGGGTGATCGGCCACACTGGGACTGAGACACGGCCCAGACTCCTACGGGAGGCAGCAGTAGGGAATCTTCCGCAATGGACGAAAGTCTGACGGAGCAACGCCGCGTGAGCGAAGAAGGCCTTCGGGTCGTAAAGCTCTGTTGTCAGGGAAGAACAAGTACCGTTCGAATAGGGCGGTACCTTGACGGTACCTGACCAGAAAGCCACGGCTAACTACGTGCCAGCAGCCGCGGTAATACGTAGGTGGCAAGCGTTGTCCGGAATTATTGGGCGTAAAGCGCGCGCAGGCGGTCCTTTAAGTCTGATGTGAAAGCCCACGGCTCAACCGTGGAGGGTCATTGGAAACTGGGGGACTTGAGTGCAGAAGAGAAGAGTGGAATTCCACGTGTAGCGGTGAAATGCGTAGAGATGTGGAGGAACACCAGTGGCGAAGGCGACTCTTTGGTCTGTAACTGACGCTGAGGCGCGAAAGCGTGGGGAGCAAACAGGATTAGATACCCTGGTAGTCCACGCCGTAAACGATGAGTGCTAAGTGTTAGGGGGTTTCCGCCCCTTAGTGCTGCAGCTAACGCATTAAGCACTCCGCCTGGGGAGTACGACCGCAAGGTTGAAACTCAAAGGAATTGACGGGGGCCCGCACAAGCGGTGGAGCATGTGGTTTAATTCGAAGCAACGCGAAGAACCTTACCAGGTCTTGACATCCTCTGATAACTCTGGAGACAGAGCGTTCCCCTTCGGGGGACAGAGTGACAGGTGGTGCATGGTTGTCGTCAGCTCGTGTCGTGAGATGTTGGGTTAAGTCCCGCAACGAGCGCAACCCTTGATCTTAGTTGCCAGCATTCAGTTGGGCACTCTAAGGTGACTGCCGGTGACAAACCGGAGGAAGGTGGGGATGACGTCAAATCATCATGCCCCTTATGACCTGGGCTACACACGTGCTACAATGGGTGGTACAAAGGGCTGCAAAACCGCGAGGTCGAGCAAATCCCATAAAACCACTCTCAGTTCGGATTGCAGGCTGCAACTCGCCTGCATGAAGCTGGAATCGCTAGTAATCGCGGATCAGCATGCCGCGGTGAATACGTTCCCGGGCCTTGTACACACCGCCCGTCACACCACGAGAGTTTGTAACACCCGAAGTCGGTGGGGTAACCCTTACGGGAGCCAGCCGCCGAAGGTGGGACAGATGATTGGGGTGAAGTCGTAACAAGGTAGCCGTATCGGAAGGTGCGGCTGGATCACCTCCTTTCTAAGGAAAATAGACTTATTGGCCAGTAGTTTTGTTTAGTTTTGAAGGAGCAATCCTTCGCAATAATCGTTCTTTGAAAACTGGATAATGTAATGTAAGGCAAAGTAAATGCGTTTTAATAAAAACCGAGTAAGAGTTTTTTAACGGTTAAGTTAATAAGGGCGCACGGTGGATGCCTTGGCACTAGGAGCCGATGAAGGACGGGACTAACACCGATATGCTTCGGGGAGCTGTAAGTAAGCTTTGATCCGGAGATTTCCGAATGGGGAAACCCACTGCCCGTAATGGGGCAGTATCTTACACTGAATTCATAGGTGTATGAAGGCACACCCGGGGAACTGAAACATCTAAGTACCCGGAGGAAGAGAAAGCAAATGCGATTTCCTGAGTAGCGGCGAGCGAAACGGAATCAGCCCAAACCAGATGGCTTGCCATCTGGGGTTGTAGGACACTCATTGTGGAGTTACAAAGGAACGGGGTAGATGAAGCGACCTGGAAAGGTCCGTCAGAGAAGGTAACAACCCTGTAGTCGAAACTTCGTTCCCTCCCGAGTGGATCCTGAGTACGGCGGGACACGAGGAATCCCGTCGGAATCCGGGAGGACCATCTCCCAAGGCTAAATACTCCCTAGTGACCGATAGTGAACCAGTACCGTGAGGGAAAGGTGAAAAGCACCCCGGAAGGGGAGTGAAAGAGATCCTGAAACCGTGTGCCTACAAGTAGTCAGAGCCCTTTTATGGGTGATGGCGTGCCTTTTGTAGAATGAACCGGCGAGTTACGATCCCATGCAAGGTTAAGTTGATGAGACGGAGCCGCAGCGAAAGCGAGTCTGAATAGGGCGTTTGCAGTATGTGGTCGTAGACCCGAAACCAGGTGATCTACCCATGTCCAGGATGAAGTCCAGGTAACACTGGATGGAGGTCCGAACCCACGCACGTTGAAAAGTGCGGGGATGAGGTGTGGGTAGCGGAGAAATTCCAATCGAACCTGGAGATAGCTGGTTCTCTCCGAAATAGCTTTAGGGCTAGCCTCGAGTTTAGAGTCTTGGAGGTAGAGCACTGTTTGGACTAGGGGCCCTCATCGGGTTACCGAATTCAGACAAACTCCGAATGCCAAAGACTTATACTCGGGAGTCAGACTGCGAGTGATAAGATCCGTAGTCAAAAGGGAAACAGCCCAGACCACCAGCTAAGGTCCCAAAGTATACGTTAAGTGGAAAAGGATGTGGAGTTGCCCAGACAACCAGATGTTGGCTTAGAGCAGCCACATTTAAAGAGTGCGTAATAGCTCACTGGTCGAGTGACTCTGCGCCGAAAATGTACCGGGGCTAAACGTATCACCGAAGCTGTGGATGCATACCGTATGGTATGCGTGGTAGGAGAGCGTTCTAAGGGCTGTGAAGCATGACCGGAAGGACATGTGGAGCGCTTAGAAGTGAGAATGCCGGTATGAGTAGCGAAAGAAGGGTGAGAATCCCTTCCACCGAATGCCTAAGGTTTCCTGAGGAAGGCTCGTCCGCTCAGGGTTAGTCGGGACCTAAGCCGAGGCCGAAAGGCGTAGGCGATGGACAACAGGTTGATATTCCTGTACCACCTCTCTTCCATTTGAGTGATGGGGGGACGCAGTAGGATAGGGTAAGCGCGCTGTTGGATATGCGCGTCCAAGCAGTTAGGCCGATGAGCAGGCAAATCCGCTCATCACATAAGGCTGAGCTGTGATGGCGAGGGAACTAGAGTACCGAAGTTCCTGATTCCACACTGCCAAGAAAAGCCTCTAGCGAGGAAGAAGGTGCCCGTACCGCAAACCGACACAGGTAGGCGAGGAGAGAATCCTAAGGTGATCGAGAGAACTCTCGTTAAGGAACTCGGCAAAATGACCCCGTAACTTCGGGAGAAGGGGTGCTCATTAGAGGTTTATAGCCTCGAAGAGCCGCAGTGAAAAGGCCCAGGCGACTGTTTAGCAAAAACACAGGTCTCTGCGAAGCCGCAAGGCGAAGTATAGGGGCTGACGCCTGCCCGGTGCTGGAAGGTTAAGAGGAGCGCTTAGCGCAAGCGAAGGTGCGAATTGAAGCCCCAGTAAACGGCGGCCGTAACTATAACGGTCCTAAGGTAGCGAAATTCCTTGTCGGGTAAGTTCCGACCCGCACGAAAGGCGTAACGATCTGGGCACTGTCTCAACGAGAGACTCGGTGAAATTATAGTACCTGTGAAGATGCAGGTTACCCGCGACAGGACGGAAAGACCCCGTGGAGCTTTACTGCAGCCTGATATTGAATTTTGGTACAGCTTGTACAGGATAGGTAGGAGCCTTTGAAGCCGGAGCGCCAGCTTCGGTGGAGGCATCGGTGGGATACTACCCTGGCTGTATTGACATTCTAACCCGCACCCCTGATCGGGGTGGGAGACAGTGTCAGGTGGGCAGTTTGACTGGGGCGGTCGCCTCCTAAAGAGTAACGGAGGCGCCCAAAGGTTCCCTCAGAATGGTTGGAAATCATTCGCAGAGTGTAAAGGCACAAGGGAGCTTGACTGCGAGACCTACAAGTCGAGCAGGGACGAAAGTCGGGCTTAGTGATCCGGTGGTTCCGCATGGAAGGGCCATCGCTCAACGGATAAAAGCTACCCCGGGGATAACAGGCTTATCTCCCCCAAGAGTCCACATCGACGGGGAGGTTTGGCACCTCGATGTCGGCTCATCGCATCCTGGGGCTGTAGTCGGTCCCAAGGGTTGGGCTGTTCGCCCATTAAAGCGGTACGCGAGCTGGGTTCAGAACGTCGTGAGACAGTTCGGTCCCTATCCGTCGTGGGCGCAGGAAATTTGAGAGGAGCTGTCCTTAGTACGAGAGGACCGGGATGGACGCACCGCTGGTGTACCAGTTGTTCTGCCAAGAGCATAGCTGGGTAGCTACGTGCGGACGGGATAAGTGCTGAAAGCATCTAAGCATGAAGCCCCCCTCGAGATGAGATTTCCCATAGCGCAAGCTAGTAAGAACCCTGAAAGATGATCAGGTTGATAGGTCCGAGGTGGAAGTGTGGTGACACATGGAGCTGACGGATACTAATCGTTCGAGGACTTAACCAAATGAATCAAGCATACTTGCCAAACTTACATTATCCAGTTTTGAGAGAACGAAAAAAAGATAAAATTTCTTTAAAATTTCTCTTGAAAAATGTCAGAAATACGATATAATAATAAATGTCGCTGACAAAATCGTCTGGTGACGATGGCGAAGAGGCCACACCCGTTCCCATTCCGAACACGGAAGTTAAGCTCTTCAGCGCCGATGGTAGTTGGGACGCGAGTCCCTGTGAGAGTAGGACGTCGCCAGGCATTATAATTATTCCGCAGTAGCTCAGTGGTAGAGCATTCGGCTGTTAACCGAACGGTCGTAGGTTCGAATCCTACCTGCGGAGCCATAAATGGAGAGCTGTCCGAGAGGTCGAAGGAGCACGATTGGAAATCGTGTAGACGGTCAACGCTGTCTCAAGGGTTCGAATCCCTTGCTCTCCGCCATAATAACTCACAATAATTGGCCCCTTGGTCAAGCGGTTAAGACACCGCCCTTTCACGGCGGTAACACGGGTTCGAATCCCGTAGGGGTCACCATTTAATGTGGAGGATTAGCTCAGCTGGGAGAGCATCTGCCTTACAAGCAGAGGGTCGGCGGTTCGATCCCGTCATCCTCCACCATAAAAACTAGTATCACACTCACATTGGCGCGGGGTGGAGCAGTCTGGTAGCTCGTCGGGCTCATAACCCGAAGGTCGCAGGTTCAAATCCTGTCCCCGCAATAAATGGTCCGGTAGTTCAGTTGGTTAGAATGCCTGCCTGTCACGCAGGAGGTCGCGGGTTCGAGTCCCGTCCGGACCGCCATTTACATAATGAAGTTGGCTCAGTAGCTCAGTCGGTAGAGCAAAGGACTGAAAATCCTTGTGTCGGCGGTTCGATTCCGTCCTGAGCCACCATTATTAATTAAAATTTAACAGATAATGATTTTTCCTAAATATTATGCCGGTGTAGCTCAATTGGTAGAGCAACTGACTTGTAATCAGTAGGTTGGGGGTTCAAGTCCTCTTGCCGGCACTCTTAATATCGGAGGGGTAGCGAAGTGGCTAAACGCGGCGGACTGTAAATCCGCTCCTTCGGGTTCGGCAGTTCGAATCTGCCCCCCTCCACCATTCATTATAGGGGCATAGTTTAAAGGTAGAACAGAGGTCTCCAAAACCTCCAGTGTGGGTTCAATTCCTACTGCCCCTGCCAATAAATATGGCGATTGTGGCGAAGTGGTTAACGCATCGGATTGTGGTTCCGACATTCGTGGGTTCGATTCCCATCAGTCGCCCCATTTTTAGATTAAACTCGAATAATAGCTTATACTAACTAATAAATTTAATTGTTGGGCTATAGCCAAGTGGTAAGGCAACGGACTTTGACTCCGTCATTCGTAGGTTCGAATCCTGCTAGCCCAGCCAACTTAATGCGGAAGTAGTTCAGTGGTAGAACATCACCTTGCCAAGGTGAGGGTCGCGGGTTCGAGCCCCGTCTTCCGCTCCAACAAATTTGGCGGCATAGCCAAGTGGTAAGGCAGAGGTCTGCAAAACCTTTATCACCGGTTCAAATCCGGTTGCCGCCTCCAAAATCTTGCCGGTGTGGCGGAATTGGCAGACGCGCACGACTCAAAATCGTGTTCCGTGAGGAGTGTCGGTTCGACCCCGACCACCGGTATCATCAGATTAATTCTTGCCAAGATTAATCATTAAAAAGACTCCCAAATGTTGAATTAAAACATTTGGGAGTCTTTTTTTGTATAAGAGTAGCAAATCGAAATAGATACCGGAATCTTTATACATTCCCTTCAAATCCCTCCATCTATTACCATTGGACTATCTGAGATAATCTGTTAATATAGATTTAATTTAAATTGAGAACCTTTAAGAGCAGTCCAGAGAGGCTGACAAGGTGGGCGATACTTTGTTTGGAGAACGTATTTATACACATAATATATTATTGTGTGAATAATACGGTTATTTCTGACACCTTCCACTTGTCACTTTATGGCAAGTGGTTTTTTTTTGCTCACCAAGACTAATAACTTGGGAGGAAACAAAATGCAATTAAAAGACAAAGATTTTTCATTTCAATCAGTACCTGAAGCAAAACGTAACAGCTTTCTGAAAATGCTTGTTGTTATGCTTGGTTTCACATTCTATTCAGCAAGTATGTGGGCTGGTGGATCATTAGGTGAAGGATTAACATTTATGCAGTTGATTGGTGTCATCTTATTAGGAAACCTTATATTAGGAGCATTTACCGGTGCATTAAGTTATATTGCAGCAAAAACAGGATTATCGACTCACTTACTGGCACAATATAGTTTTGGTGAAAAAGGAGCATATATCTCTTCATTCATGTTATCTGCAACCCAAGTCGGATGGTTTGGTGTAGGGCTAGGAATGTTTGCCTATCCGGTTTCTAAATTAACTGGCCTCCCACTGGTACCGATTGTCATCATTACAGGGATTTTAATGACAGCAACTGCTTATTTCGGTATGAAAGCTTTAACAATCTTAAGTTTTATCGCTGTACCGGCTATTGCGATTTTTGGATCAACGAGTGCAGGAATGGCCATTTCAGATATGGGAGGAATGGAAGCGCTCATTGCTTATAAACCTGAAACTTCATTAACATTAGCAGCAGCTTTAACGATTACAATCGGTTCATTCATTAGTGGTGGTACATTAACACCCGACTTTGCACGCTATGCAAAATCAGGAAAACATGCTGTAACAACAACTGTCATTGCCTTTTTCTTAGGAAATACATTAATGTTCCTATTTGGTGCGATTGGTGTAATAGCAACTGGTCACAATGATATTTCAGATGTAATGATTTCACAAGGCTTACTATTGCCGGCTGTTTTAGTGCTCGGATTAAACATTTGGACAACAAACGATAACTCCCTGTACGCATCTGGACTTGGTTTTGCAACCATGTTCAAGAAGCCAAAGGTATTTATGGTTATGATGAACGGTACGATTGGTACGGTATTTGCCATCGTACTTTATAACAATTTCACAAGCTGGCTGACATTCCTAGGATCCACTCTGCCGGCTATTGGATCAATTATTATTGTGGATTTCTTCTTTATCCAAAAAAGACAATATATTCAGTATGAGCAGGCAAACATTGCAAAAGTACATGTTCCAGCCATCATTGCATGGGCTGTTGGTGTCATCTCGGGGTTAACATTGCCGGGAATCGCTTCACTAAACACATTATTGATTACAGGAATTGTTTATGTAGTTGCTGTTAAGCTAATGAAAACAACAGTTGTTACGGTAAGGGAAGAGGAGGTAGGATGCTATTATGAAAAAGTGGGCTAATGCTGCAATCTTTGGAAGAGAAGGCCTTTGGGATTTACTAATAGAAAATGGTTCATTTTTAAAGATTGTTGAGGCAGGTACAGGTGAATTTGACAGCTGTGAAACAATTGATCTAAGTGGAAAGCTGGTTTGTGCGCCATTTATTGAACCTCATATTCATCTAGATACTACTTTAACGGCAGGCCAACCACGTTGGAATGAAAGTGGGACTTTATTTGAAGGTATTCAATGTTGGTCTGAACGCAAAGATTCCTTAATAAAAGAGGATGTAAAAGAGCGTGCAAAGAAAGCCCTTAGCTGGCAAATTGCTAACGGAATAGGTGCTGTGCGTACACATGTCGATACAACGGATCCTTCTTTAGTAGCATTAGAAGCTATGCTTGAAGTGAAAGCAGAAATGAAAGACTTTGTTGATTTACAAATTGTCGCTTTCCCGCAGGAAGGTCTAATATCTTATCCAAATGGGTTGGAGCTAGTAGAGGAAGCCTTAAAAATGGGTGCTGATATTGTTGGGGGAATCCCTCACTTTGAATTTACGCGTGAAGACGGAGTTCAATCGGTTCGCGAGATTTTTAAATTGGCCATGAAATATGACAAGCCGATTGATATTCATTGTGATGAAATTGATGATGAGCAGTCTCGCCATGTGGAAGTTGTAGCACGTGAAACGATTATGAATGATTACCAAGGTCGTGTTACAGCAAGTCATACGACGGCAATGGGATCTTACAATGATGCCTACGCATATAAATTAATGCGTGTACTTAGACTTGCCGAATTGAATTTCGTAGCAAATCCATTAGTGAATATTCATCTGCAGGGGCGTTTTGACACGTATCCAAAACGTCGTGGCTTAACACGCGTAAAAGAGCTTGATCAAAACGGATTAAATGTTTGCTTCGGTCATGATGATATTATGGATCCTTGGTATCCAATCGGAAACGGGAATATGCTTCAAGTATTGCATATGGGCTTACATGCTTCACAGTTAATGGGCTATAGTGATATTGCAAACAGTTTACGTTTTGTGACTGGTAATAGTGCTAAAGCATTGAACCTTAAAAATTACGGTATTGCAGAAGGAAATCCAGCAAACTTCGTTGTGCTGAATGCGGAAGATGGTTACCATGCCCTTCGCCTGCAAGCAGAGATTCTATACTCTGTTCGAAACGGTAAAGTGATTGCTGAAACGAAGCCTCGCGAGACGAACATTTTTCTGCAAGGTCAAAAGAACATTACCTTTATGTAAGTAAAAGTGAAGACTATCATCAGTTAATGAACTGCCCCTGAAACGGTAGACACGGATTTACCTCTTCAGGGGATTTTTTGAGTGAATGTATATGATGAACAACGTATTGAAGCGGTTAAAAGATACATAAATGGCTCTGAAACATAAGAGAAAGTTCGAAAATGAAATTAAACACGGGAGTTATCAAAAAACGAAATTTATATATGAAACGTAGTGCCATCTTCCGGATTGTGGAAAATTCTCGAAGCAGGTAGGTTAATCTTAATGAAATATAAAAAAGCCAAGGGCAAATTCTTAGCTTTTTTTCCGATTATTGAGTGGGATGGATGGCTGAGAATTCTTTTTTGATTTGTATGATTGCTTTAGTTTTTTCTCCTTTTGTTACCTCGGATGATAAAGAACCAGGGCCTCCACTACGTTCATAATAGACTTTCCCATCAACCTCTCTCTTTTTCTGATTATCCTCAAAATATATTTCAAATTTAACCTCATCATTTTCTGGTAATGTATTTTCATAATAGTAAATATATAATTCTTTTGCTTAGTTCGCTTTCAATTTCTATAAAAGCAACTACAGTGGGATATCCACCACTTCCTGTAGGTCCATAGGGGAAAAAGACTCCATAATCAAAATTCTTATCGATGATCTTAGTAATTTTCTTTCTAATTGAGATTGATTCATAGAAGTTATGTTTTTCATATCTTCCTTAATGAACGATTTTATAATTATATTTTATCAAAATGAAGGATTCTCTCGCATTAGAAAATGGAAAATAATAGTTTTAATGATGTTCGTAACTGAATTCAGATTAATTGACGATGAGTAAGGTATATGAATGTTGGACATTTACTCACTATTCGCATGATTAGTAGTAATCGAATGGAACGTTATTCACCGAGTTGTTTGTATAATATTCAAAATATTAAAAAAGTAAGTTGACTTGTACAAACGAGTGGAATATGATGGTAAAAAATGAATACGCTTACAATAATAGAGCTTGTTTTAAAAGAGTAGAAGACTAAAGGAGGTTATAAATAGCTTGTAATTTAAAGGATTGACTAGGTTCAAATGAGTATAAACCATAAAAATTGAGGTGTATAGAATGAGCGTGTTAAGTGCTGGTAAACGTAAGATAATGACTCTTGTTTTGGCATTAATACTGGTTTTGTCCTTTTCATTGGCTGGCTGTAGTTCAGGTGACTCCCCTTCTGATGCTAAAACAAAAGATGGAAAAGCTCAATATACCATGTGGACATTTGTACAAGTACATGCTGATTATTGGAAAGATGCAGCTGAAACCTGGAATAAAAATCATCCTGATGAACAAATTAATTTGAAAATAAATGTTCTTCCTTTTGATCAGATGAATCAAAAGTTACAGGTAGCATTAAATTCTGGTAATGGTGCTCCAGATATCGCGGACGTAGAAATTGGACAATTCGCTAAATATACAAAAACAAACAAGCCTCCATTTGAAGATATTACAAATGAAGTAGAACCATATAATGAAAACTTAGTAAAAGGACGCACAGATAATTATACGGTAGATGGCAAAGTCTATGGTCTGGATTATCATGTAGGGACAACTCTTGTTTATTACAATATGGATATCATGAAAAAAGCGGGGGTAGATCCATCCACTATTAAAACTTGGGATGACTATGTGGAAGCAGGGAAAGTGGTTAAAGAAAAGTCGGGTATATATATGACTTCTGTAGAAACAAGTTCCCAATTTGTATATACGGCAATGGTTGCTCAACAGAAAGCAGATATGGTAAGAGATGATAAGTCTATTTTATCCGAGGAAGCCAGTGTAACTGCTGTACAAACTCTTCAAGATATGGTCTACAAACATAAAATTGCTAAAACGGCAGAAGGCGGCCATCAAGATGTTGAAGAATATTATGCAGCCTTTAATAAAGGTAAGTATGCTTCAGTGGTCATGCCAGCGTGGTATATGAGTCGTATGGTAAGCTTTATGCCTAAATTAAGCGGAAAAATAAAAATCCAGGGTTTACCAATATTTAAAGAGGGAGATCTCCGTTCGGCGGGACTTGGAGGAACAGCTACAGTTGTCACAAATCAAGCGCATGATAAAGATTTACTTAAGAAATTTGTAGTTGAATCCAAGGCCAGTGAAGAAGGATCTATTAAGACTTGGACAATACTTGGTTTTGATCCAATTCGATCAGATGTATGGCTGAGTCCTGAAATGGAAAAACCGAACAAATACACAGATTATTTCGGAACTGATATTTTTAAACAAATGGCAGTATTGAAGGATGAGGTAGGAACATTAAGTTTTACCCATAATAGTTATCCGATTATTATTGATGAGTTACTCACGAATGGTATGCCAAAAATGATGACTAAACAGGCGGACGTACAAAAAACTTTGGATGCTGTTGATAAATCTGCCAATAAACGAATTAAAGCAGGTAAATAATGTTTGCAATCTAACAAATTAAGGAGGGAACATTCTCTTCTTAATTTGTTGGATAACATTTTGGTATGAAGAGGGATAAGGGGGGAATGAAGATGACGAACGATATTACGGCACAAATAAGTCCAAAGAGCAAAAGTCCATTAAAAAGAGAAAAAAAGAAAATAAATATGCAGAAGATAGCTCCATATCTATTTGTCTCCCCGTTTATTATTGTATTTTTAGTGTTTTCTTTATACCCTTTTATAAATTCGATTATTATGAGTTTCCAAAGAATTTCAGGTTTCGATGAAACGACATTTATAGGTTTAGAGAATTATAAGCGGTTGTTTGCAGATCCTGTATTCTATAAAGCTTTATGGAACGTTACCAGGTATACATTTTGGACTATTTTAATTTTAATCCCATTACCACTCTTGCTGGCTTTAGTGATGAATAATAAAAATACTAAATATAAATATTTTTTTAGATCAATTTTCTTTATACCAGTATTAACATCTACGGTAATTGTAGGGCTGGTGTTTAAATTTGCTTTCAGCAAAGAACCTACTGGAGTATTCAACAGTTGGCTTAGTTACCTTAACATAGGTCCGATTGATTGGCTTAATAATTCAGGGACAGCTATGTTTGCACTTGTAATAGTATGTGTGTGGAGGTGGCTTGGTGTAAATATGATTTATTTTTTATCTGGGTTACAAAATATCCCACGGGAGTTGTATGAATGCGCTGAAATTGATGGCGCAAGTAAATGGGATAAATTTAAAAGTATAACATTGCCAATGATTAAACCAATTACTACTTATGTTTTAACTATATCTATACTCGCAGGCTTTTCATTATTTAATGAAACTTATGTGTATTGGGGAGCACAGTCTCCAGATAATATTGGAACAACTTTCTTAACATATATTTACAAAACAGCCTTTAGCGATGGGGATTTCGGGTATGCATGTACGCTTGGAGTAATAATGTTTGTGATTGTGGTTGCAATAAATTTGATTCAAGTTTCAGTAAGAGGCTTATTTAAGGAGGATTAATGATGAAGGCCAAAAAAAGAGTATCAACCTTGATCACAACCCTAATACTTAGTGTTATCGGATTTATTATACTGATTCCTTTTTGGTTTATGTTAGTCTCCTCCTTTAAAGAATCCTCAGATATTTTTGCACAGGGTTTAAATATACATATAGATTTATCCAGTATCAACTTTAGTAACTATGGAAAATTGTTTACTAATAATAATGGTATATTTCTATCCTGGTTTAAAAATAGTGCACTAATAACAATTATACAAACAGTTTTAGTACTGATTTTTTGTTCAATGGTAGGTTATGGTTTGGCGCAATATCGTTTTAGAGGCCGAAATTTTATTTTTATGCTTGTCTTGATTATGTTGATGGTTCCGGGTGATATTTTATTAATTCCGTTATATAAGCTAGTTACAAATTTAGGCTTAATGGATACTTACGCAGGGGTGATATTACCAGGAATAGTTCCGCCTGCTACAGTGTTTTTCTTTAGGCAATATGCAATTGGGATTCCAAATGATTATGCTGAGGCCGCTAGAATAGATGGGGCGGGAGAATTTCGTATTTTCTCGCAAATATATGTACCGATGATGAAACCGGCTTTTGGAGCAATGACTATTATGACTTCCATGGGAGCTTGGAATAATTTTCTTTGGCCATTGATTGTTATGAGGTCAGATGAGAATTTGGTTATACCTGCAGGGTTATTAACTGCAATGACACCATATGGTAATAACTATGATATCGTCTTTTCGGGCTCGATCATGTCTATTATTCCTATACTTATATTATTCTTATTCAATCAAAAATCTTTTATATCAGGAATGACTGTTGGTGGGGTAAAAGGTTGATAGTGTCAGTAAATGAGGTGTTTTTTGATGGCAAATAAAAGCTTTTTAATCAAAACTACAAATATTGTCTGGAGTTTATTTGTGGTAGGTATTTGTGCTTTGTTAACGAGTGGTATTCTGATTTTTTTATTGCTATTTGTAAAATTCCACTTAATTACACTTCCCTTATATTTAATTGCTTTTTTGTTAATTGGCCCAACAATGGGGGCGATATTCCAAACTATTTTTAAAATGCTTTTTGAAACTGAAATTAGGGTCGTGAGAAAATATTTCTATTACTATAAGAAAGATTTCAAAGATTCCTTAAAACTATGGATTCCATACAGTGTATTAATACTGATTTTGTGTGCAGATATTGATTTTCTGGCCTCCAACGAAAAAGGCGCATATTTGTTACCTATGTTATTTTTAATCCTTCTTTTATCAATGATTAGTTATGTCTATTCACTCATTCTATATAGCCGCTTCATTATCAGGATGAGAGACATTATAAAATACTCCCTTTATTTAGTCATCAATCGCCCGGTACAATCTTTATCTATTGTTATATTAATCTTTATCCTGTATCAATCGTTTAAATATTTTGGCAACTTTGCGATATTTTGGGGAGTCCCGATGTTTGCAGCGTGTACTGTCTTGTTAGTGAGAAATGTGTTACTACAGATTGAAATGAAATATGTTCAATAAATAGATTGAAGAATACTATCATGCATATTACAGAAATCTGTTGAAGAAATATGGCTCTTAGTGAGGGATTCGGCAATTTATGAATGTGAGTTAAAAGTGAAATGATCCGATCTATCGTTTAAAACCAGAAAGCATTTAGAAATTGGAGGAGGATTGAGCGAATACGAAAATTATCACAACTGACATTTCATGTCGATCGTTACGGTAGAGATTGAAAGAGGTGAAAGAATGAATAGGAGAAATATTTGAAAAGCTGTTCAGGAAGTATCAAAGTCAGTGAAGATCATATTCAATCTTTAATTAAGGAAGCAGATTTAAATAAGTTCAATATTGTATCCGATGAATTATATAAAGCAAGGGTAGAAATATGCAAACAATGTTCTTCTTTTCAATATGGGACAACCTGTTCTTACAGCCGGTCAATCATTCATTATCAAGCGAAATTTAAAAGTCAGACTTGTCCGTACCCAAGGGAATCAAAATGGGCAATGATAACGATCTGATTTGAACATATTGTACTTATATAAGTTAGGCTAGTACAAACAAAATGGAGGGATTGTAAATGGCAGCCAATAAAGCAAAAATGATTCTAGAGAAAGATTTTAAAATCGCTGAAATTGATAATCGTATATATGGTTCATTTATTGAACATTTAGGCAGAGCTGTATATGGAGGTATTTATGAGCCTACTCATCCTCAGGCAGATGAAAATGGCTTTAGAAAGGATGTTCTAGAATTAGTAAAAGAACTAAAAGTGCCGTTAGTCCGATATCCTGGAGGGAATTTTGTCTCCGGCTATAATTGGGAGGATGGTGTGGGTCCTAAAGAAAAACGCCCAAACCGCTTAGATCTTGCATGGAGTACTACAGAAACAAATGAAATGGGTACCAATGAATTTATGAAATGGGCTAAATTGGTGAATGCAGATGTAAATATGGCTGTTAATTTAGGTACGAGGGGAATTGATGCAGCTAGAAATTTAGTGGAATATTGCAATCATCCTGGAGGCTCTTATTATAGTGATTTGCGCATCTCGCATGGTGTAAAAGAACCCTATAATATAAAGACATGGTGTCTTGGCAATGAAATGGATGGTCCTTGGCAAATTGGACATAAGACCGCTGCTGAATATGGAAGAATAGCTCAGGAAGCAGCAAAGGTGATGAAGTGGGTAGATCCAAGCATCGAATTGGTAGCATGTGGAAGTTCGCATAGAGCGATGCCTACATTTGCTGATTGGGAAGCAACGGTATTAGATTATACATATGACCATGTTGATTTCATCTCTCTTCATCAGTATTATGGGAATCGAGACAATGACCTATCCAATTATTTAGCTTTATCTTTAGAAATGGATGATTTCATAAAATCAGTTGTCGCCATTGCTGATTATATTAAGGCGAAAAAACGTGGTAAGAAAACTATAAATCTATCTTTTGACGAATGGAACGTTTGGTATCACAGTAATGAGCAGGATAAACAGATTGAACCTTGGAGTATTGCGCCTCCTCAATTAGAGGATATATATACTTTTGAAGATGCGCTCTTAGTTGGATGCATGTTGATTACGTTGCTGAAGCATGCGGATCGAGTTAAAATTGCCTGTCTTGCGCAGTTAGTGAATGTCATTGCGCCGATTATGACAGAAAATAACGGACCTGCTTGGAAGCAAACTATATTCTATCCTTATATGCATACTTCCGTTTATGGACGGGGTATTTCGTTAAATCCGATTATTACTAGTGATAAATACGATAGTAAAGATTTTACGGACGTTCCATATTTAGAGTCTACAGCGGTTTATAATGATGAGGAAGATACATTAACTATTTTTGCGGTTAATCGTCATCTTGAAGAAGTTTTGGAGCTAGAGGTAGATATACGTAATTTTAATGAATATGAAGTAATCGAGCATATTGTTCTAGAAAATGAAAATATTAAACAAACCAATTCAGCACATAAAGAGACAGTAAAACCACATTCCAATGGGAATGCAAAATGTGAGAATGGTAAGGTAATAACCATTCTGCCGAACTTGTCATGGAACGTAATTCGTTTAGCAAAACAGAGATAATTATAAGTATGGCATATTTTTTTAATATAATAGAAAATATGCCTGCTTATCTAGTATTATTTGAAGCAAGTAAGTACTTTATAGCTGTTCACCAATTGAGTGAGAGTTGTGGATTTAAAACAAGATCGATAGAAGAAAGAAGTATTTCTACATTTTCTCAATTAGACAGCTAATTTTGTTGTATACTTTGTTTATCTATTAGACAAACAAAGTATAAAGTGCTACAATGCTAATTAATACAGGTTGCAGATTAAGAATTTAGAGACTCATATTTTGTAAGCATTTACATAAACGATCTGAAACCTAAAAAATTTGGGAGGCATGCCACAATGGCTTATTTCGAAACTGTTAATAAAATCCAATATGAAGGCGCTTCATCTAAAAATCCTTTAGCATTTAAGTATTATAATCCAGAAGAAATGATAAATGGAAAAACAATGGAAGATATTCTCCGATTCTCAGTTACCTATTGGCACACGTTCACAGCAGATGGAACAGATCCATTTGGTGTTGGTACAGCGATTCGCCCATGGAATAATCTCAAAGGTTTAGATTTAGCAAAAGCCCGTGTGGAAGCGGCATTTGAACTCTTTGAAAAATTAAATGTTCCTTATTTTGCTTTCCATGATGTAGATATCGCTCCAGAAGGAAGCACATTAAAAGAAACAAATGAAAATCAGGATATTATCGTAGCAATGATTCAGGAATACATGAAAACAAGTAAAACAAAGTTGCTTTGGAATACAGCAAATATGTTCACAAATCCTCGTTATGTACATGGTGCTGCCACTTCTCCAAATGCTGATGTATTTGCCTATTCAGCTGCGAAAGTAAAAAAAGGCTTAGAAGTAGCGAAGGAACTTGGCGCTGAAAACTATGTGTTTTGGGGCGGTCGTGAAGGCTACGAAACACTCCTAAATACGGACATGAAGCTTGAACAAGATAACTTGGCTCGCTTCTTCCATATGGCAGTTGACTATGCGAAAGAAATCGGTTTGAATGTTCCTTTCTTGATTGAGCCAAAACCTAAAGAACCTACAAAACACCAATATGATTTTGATGTGGCGACTAGTATGGCTTTCTTGCAAAAATATGATCTGACAGATTATTTCAAGTTCAATATTGAAGCTAACCATGCAACTCTTGCTGGCCATACATTTGAGCATGAGTTAAGAACAGCTCGTATCAATGGAATGCTTGGATCAGTGGATGCAAACCAGGGGGATACACTCCTTGGATGGGATACAGATGAATTTCCGACTGATCTTTATTCTAATACATTAGCAATGTATGAAATATTGAAAAATGGAGGTTTAGGCAAAGGTGGTTTAAACTTCGATGCAAAAGTACGACGGGGTTCATTTGAGCCAGAGGATCTTTTTCATGCCCACATCGCTGGTATGGATGCATTTGCTATTGGATTAAAAGTAGCAAACAGGCTTATTGAAGATAAAGCTTTAGATAGCTTTGTTGAAGAACGCTATAGCAGCTATCAAGAAGGGATTGGCTTAGATATCGTTGAGGGCAGAACCAACTTCCGTGAATTAGAAAAGTACGCTCTTCAATTAACTGAAATTAAGAACACATCTGGAAGAACAGAGCGCCTTAAAGCTATCATCAACCAATATTTATTAGAAACACTATCAAGTGTACACGTTTAATCTATTAATCATACAAAGTGCTGGAAGCCTTTCCTCCAGCACTTTTTTTAGAAAAGGATGATAAGGATGAAATATGTTATTGGTGTAGACCTCGGAACAAGTGCAGTGAAAATCTTACTAGTGAATCAGCATGGAGACGTATGTATGGAAGTAGCAAAGTCATATCCGCTTATTATTGAAAAATCTAGTTACAGTGAACAAAACCCAGAAGAATGGGTTGAAAAAACGACAGCAGGAATAGCGGAATTAATTCACCAGTTCGATGGGGATATAAATGATATAGAGGGGATCAGTTTCTCGGGTCAGATGCATGGTTTAGTTTTACTAGATGAAGATAATCAAGTCTTAAGAAATGCGATTTTATGGAATGACACGAGAACGACAAGGCAATGCCAGGAAATATGCGATGTTATGGGAAGTAAACGTTTATTAGAAGTAACGAAAAACCCTGCGTTAGAGGGCTTTACCTTGCCTAAAATCCTCTGGGTAAAAGAAAATGAACCAGATATTTTCAAGCGTGCAAGATTGTTTGTGCTCCCAAAGGATTATTTACGCTACCGCCTAACCGGAAACATTCATATGGACTACTCTGATGCTGCAGGAACGCTATTACTAAATGTGGCGGAACGGGAATGGAGCAAGGAAGTATTGGCGGCATTTGGTCTATCCTCTGATTTTTGCCCGCCATTAGTGGAATCACATGATTTTGTAGGTACAGTAACAGCTGAATTTGCCCAAAAAACAGGATTGACTGAAGCGGTAAAAGTGTTTGCAGGCGGAGCTGATAATGCATGCGGTGCGATTGGTTCCGGAATTTTAACACCAGGAAAAACGTTAGCAAGCATTGGTACCTCTGGTGTCGTACTATCTTATGAAGAAAGAAATGACCTAGATTTTAATGGGAAAGTTCATTATTTTAATCATGGTGAAGAAAATGCTTACTATACAATGGGTGTGACGCTTGCGGCTGGCTATAGCTTAAGCTGGTTTAAGGAAACGTTCGCGAAGCAAGAAGATTTTGATCAAGTTTTGGCTGGAGTGGAAGAAGTACCTGCAGGCAGCAATGGTCTATTATTTACCCCATATATTGTCGGTGAAAGAACACCACATGCAGATTCCACTATTCGCGGTAGCTTTATTGGCATTGATGCATCTCTTGATCGGAAATATTTTGCCCGCGCGGTTCTGGAAGGGATAACGTTCTCTCTAAACGAATCAATTGAAATTTTCAGGGAAAATGGTAAGACAATTAATTCAATAATCTCTATTGGCGGCGGTGCCAAAAATGACACATGGCTGCAGATGCAAGCGGATATTTTTAATACGAAAATTGAAAGACTGACAAGCGAGCAAGGTCCAGGAATGGGAGCGGCGATGCTTGCAGCGTATGGATGCGGTTGGTTTGCTTCATTAAACGAATGTGCCAATCATTTTATTCAAGTTGCAAAATCCTATGATCCGATTCAAGAAAATGTCGAGACGTATAAGCGATTATTTAAGGTATATCAACAGGTATATACTCAAACGAAGGGGCTTAATGAGCAACTTGAAGAATATAGAAAATAATTAATGGTAATGGTGTTATTTGGGTTTTGAAGTGCCAAAGGTGATGTTGTAATCCTTTTCTAACTGCTAGTAAAAAGTAAATAATATTCGTAAAATAAGTCGGACTATTAAATCTGACTTATTTTTTTGATTAATAGGTCAGATTTTTTTGTAATGAGAGAGAAAGTTCTAACCGTTATTAAATTTTTATAGGTCCCTCAATATTCTGTTAATGAGAGAAATAAATGAGTTCGATTATATTCCACGTGTACTTGTGGAATACTTTTTATATGGTTTTAGCAGTTTATTAGGAGGATCTTGATGGATGAACTAAAAAAGGAAAGTCATCAATTGGAGAAAATAAGTCCGTTTGAGTTAAAAGATAAGCTCATTGATCTTGCAAAAGGAAAAATGAGAATCACTAGAACTATGCTGGATGCAGGACGGGGGAATCCTAATTGGATTGCAGCGACACCTCGAGAAGCGTTTTTTGCTTTAGGGCAATTCGCTGTTACAGAATCGAGGCAAGTATGGGATGATGGCAATTTAGCGGGGATGCCAAGTCGGATAGGAATTGCAGAACGTTTTAATAAATATGTTGAGGCCAATCAGCAAGTTCCAGGAATTCATTTGCTGAAAGAAATTATTCAATACGGTATCAAAAATAAACAGTTTGAGCCAGATACATGGGTCTATGAATTAGTAGATGGAATTATTGGTGATAATTACCCGATTCCGGATCGAATGCTTGTTAGAACTGAACAGGTTGTACATGATTTTTTAATTAAAGAGCTATGTAATGGTGATTCGTCGGCTGGTCCGTTTGATTTATTTGCTGTTGAAGGAGCAACGGCAGCGATGTGTTATATATTTGATACGTTATTTAAAAATTATTTGCTGCCCAAAGGATCTAAGATTGCGGTGATGGTTCCAATTTTTCCGCCTTATATAGAGATTCCAGAGCTTCCTAACAATGATTACGAACTTGTGAAAATTGAAGCAACCGAATTAAACAATGAAGGACAGCATACATGGCAATACCCTGATGAAGAAATAGAAAAATTAAAAGATACGGACATTGTAGCACTTTTTTTAGTAAATCCGAGCAATCCGCCTTCAGTTTCTTTGGAAAAGAAATCCACAGAAAAAATCATACAAATCGTGAAACAAGATAATCCAAATCTTATGATAATTTCAGATGATGTATATGGTACTTTTGTTGAAGGGTTCCGTTCCTTAATGGTGGATTTACCATTCAATACAATTGGGGTCTATTCATTTTCTAAATATTTTGGTGTGACAGGCTGGCGATTAGGGACGATTTCCATAAATCGATCCAATGTCTTTGATAAATTAGTCGATGATTTACCAGAAGAAACGAAGGAGGTTCTACATAAAAGATACGCTTCGCTTACACGGAATCCAGAAAGTCTTACGTTTATCGATCGAATAGTTGCAGATAGCAGAGCCGTTGCGATGAATCACACAGCTGGATTATCGACACCGCAACAAGTACAAATGGCTTTATTTTCAATTTTTGCAATGCTCGATACCAATAATGAATACAAGAAAAAAACAATAGACATTTTACATCGGAGGATGAATTTATTATACAAAGGTCTTGGTTTACCTAAGAAACATTTGCCCAATGATGCAGATTATTATACAGAAATCGATTTGGAAATCTGGTGTAATCATCATTTTGATAAAGGGTTCACCGATTACCTGAAAAAGAATTATAACCCGGTTGATATTTTATATCGCCTTGCAGAAAACTCATCGATAGTATTATTAAGCGGCGAAGGATTTTCAGCACCAGTATGGTCCATTCGTGTATCTCTTGCTAATCTAAATGATGAAGACTACTTACAAATTGGCCAAGAACTAAAAAATGTACTAGAAAATTATGTGATGGAATGGAAAAAGAAAATGGGTCATATTTAAATTTAAGTGCCTAAATCTCAGGGATTTCAGGTTCCATTAGCTGGAATTTAATTATTCCTATATAATAACAGTCAAAGCCTTGCTACGATATTTATGTAGCAAGGCTTTTTAAGTTCTTTATTATACTGTTATCTCATAGCTTATCTCCTCTATTGATAATAACCATATTTTACTCCTTTACCAGATTAAAATGTTGAAGTATAGTTGTACGTGTTATTTACAATGTTAAAAGATGACTATATAATTAGAAATTATTGTAGAATAACTAAAATGTTAGAATAGGAGAGTAGTAATGGAACTATTAGGGATCTTGATTATAATAATAGGATTTGCACTAAAGTTAGATACCATTGCAGTAGTTGTTGTAGCAGGTATTTCGACTGGACTTGTGGCAAACATGAATATCGTAGATATACTTAATACACTTGGAGAAGCATTTGTATCAAATAGAGTAACTTGTTTATTTTTGATTACCATTCCTGTTATAGGGTTGAGTGAAAGATACGGATTAAAAGCCAAGGCAGTTATGCTTATTAAAAAAGCAAGCAGTTTATCAGTAGGAAAATTACTGAGTGGTTATACGTTTATAAGAGAAGTAACGATTGGTATGGGCGTAACACTTGGTGGACACCCACAATTTGTTAGACCTTTAGTAAGCCCAATGGCAGAAGGTGCAGCCGTTGCTAAATACGGAGATAAGGTCGACGAAAAAGATATTGAAAAAATAAAATCATACTCAGCAGCATCTGATAATATCGGTAATTTCTTTGCGCAAAATGTATTCATCGCAAATTCTGGTGTACTTTTAATTGCATCTACACTGGAAGGGCTAGGCATGCAGGTAGATACACTTGAAGTAGCGAAAGTTTCAGTACCAGTTGCCGTTATTGCATTCATATTCTGGACTGCTCAAAATTTATTATTCGATAGAAAAATGACGCAAAAATATTCTAGTAAAAATGGAGAAGGACGAGGTGAACAATAATGGATATAACACAAATCTCTAATCTTTTATTAGAACTCTTTTATATTATAATCGGTTTATTCATGGGAGTTACCATGGTATTTACTTTAAAGGATAAAAACCACAAAACAAGAATCGGTACAGCTATGTTTTGGGGAATACTAGCCGTAATTTTCATACTTGGAAACTATATTCCAAGTACGATAGTAGGTATTTTAGTAGTTGTTATCGCTGTATTATCGGCAACTAAGCAAATAAATATTGGAACGTTAAAACAATTAGATGAGACATTCGCTAACTTAAAAGCAGAAAAATTAGGCTTGAAAATTTTCATCCCATCACTGTCTATCGCAGTTATAGCCATGCTTGTGGCTCAATTTACAAGTTTCCCTGGAACGGTAGCGATTGGCATAGCATCAACAATAGCATTAGTATTAACGTTTATATTAACTAAAGCTACTTCTAAAGAGCTATTAGAGGATACAAATAGAATGTATCAATCAATTGGAGCATTTGCGATTCTGCCTCAATTATTAGCTTCATTAGGCGTATTATTTACGACAGCGGGTGTAGGCGATAAGATTGCATCGATTATTTCGAATGTGATCCCAACAGGTAATGCATTGGTAGGTGTAGCAACTTATTGTGTAGGTATGGCTTTATTTACAGCTATCATGGGTAATGCATTTGCCGCATTTGCTGTAATAACGGCTGGAATCGGTGTTCCGTTTGTATTTGCTATAGGCGGAGACCCCCTTATCTGTGGAACTCTGGCATTAACAGCTGGATACTGTGGAACATTAATTACACCTATGGCTGCAAACTTCAATATGTTACCAGCTGCATTGCTTGAACTAAAAGATAAGAATTCAGTCATAAAGGCACAAGCTCCAATCGCTTTAACATTATTAGTTGTTCATATATTTATGATGTATATTTGGGGATTTTAAGATAAAAAACTTACAATAGGAGAATAAATTATGAAAGTATTAATAACTGGATTTGATGCATTCGGAGGAGAGCCAGTAAACCCAGCTGAAGAAGCTGTTAAAATGGTAAACAACAAAATCGCAGGAGCAGAGGTTATTAAGGTCATTATACCGACAGTTCAAAATAAATCTGTTGAAGCAATAGAGAATGCAATAGAACAGCACAAGCCGGATATTGTCATATCAGTAGGGCAGGCAGGAGGAAGATTTGATATAACTCCTGAAAGAGTTGCTATTAACCTGGATGATTATAGAATTAAAGATAACGAAGGTAATCAACCAATTGATGCAGTTATCCAACCGGATGGTCAACCTGCTTATTTCTCAAACTTACCAGTAAAAGCTATGGTTAAACATATGAGTGAAAATGGAATCCCGGCAACGTTATCAAATACAGCCGGAACATTTGTATGTAACCATGTAATGTACGGAATTCTTTACATGATTGATAAGAAGTATCCAAATATAAAAGGTGGATTTATTCACATCCCTTATATGACTTCTCAAGTGATGGATAAGAAAAATACTCCGTTTATGTCGTTAAATGATATTGTAAAGGGCTTGGAACTGGCTATTGAAGCTTGTGTTATCTATGACGAAGATATAAAAGCAATCGGCGGAGAGATTTGTTAATGAGTCGGATCAATCTTTTTGTTTATGGAAGCTTACGGGAAGGGTTTTTCAATTATAATAAGTATTTAGCTAATAAGGTCATTGAGAAAAAAGAAGCCAAATTAGAAAATATGAAATTATATCATATGCCGTATAAAGGTTATCCTGCTATTACATTTGGTGAAGATGTAGTATGGGGAGAAATCATGGTCATAAAAGAAGATTGTTACGAGGATACAATGAAGGCAATGGATGAGATGGAGGGATACATTAGTGAAAATAATCCCGAAAATGAATACCATAAAGTAGTGCTGGAAGTAGAAAATCTTCATACCCATCAAAAAGAAAAATGTTTTGTTTATTTCTATAACAAAGACAAAGATTCAATTTTTGAGAGTAGTACCATTTATATTCCGCATGGTGATTGGAAAGAATACATGATAAGTGGAAATTTACAAAAAGAGCTTTCTCCAAATAAGAATATTTTAATCGGGATGGCTAAAGAAGAAATGCGAGAAAGCTATGTTTATAGCTGAGCTTTCTAATGAAATCCGAGTATTAAACAGCTGTGTAAAAGCAGCTGTTTTTCTTTTTTTGTTTTTTGATCTGGAATTAAAGAATTTCACCTAACCCTATCTCTTGGTAAGGTGTTGAAAACTAGCATTTTTCATTAGGTCAGGAGGTATTATTGTCCTCCATAAATCCTTTATTTTTATGATATAAAATAACGGTGAGCAGGATAATACTGGCTGCTATCCAGATGGCTGTGTTCCCCATATGAATACTGGAATAGGTCCCAACTAATGCACCAAAAATAAAGGAGAGTATAATGGCGGAAAACCCTTTAAATTTTCTTTTTGATTCTGAATCACGATCTATAAAGGCGCCGTAAAAAGCTGAAGAGGCAGTTCGCAGATTTCCGGTTGTGATGGTTGAATTGTAGCTCCAATTTTCCAATTTGTTAAAGGTAGCGATTTGCAGGGAGGATACAAAGGCAATGCTCATAGTGACAATCATATTCGGTACACTTCCTGGTAACCAACCGACAATAAATAAAATGACACACTCCAGTATTAAAACTGCTCGTCTATGCATATCGTGTTTGTCTTTGATGTATTCGGCTGTTAACACGCCGGCAATAAAAGCTAAAAAAGGCGGTACATTCTGAATGGCTGCACCGTATTTTGTGCTGGCTGCTCTCACCGCAAATAAAACGGTATTTCCTGTTTGTGCAGTTGCAAAAACTCCGTCCCTTGTAACGTATGTATAAGCATCTAAAAACCCACCTACTAATGCCAGGATCATTCCCATAACTAAGGAATTAGCTGATAATGAAAGAAAATTTCTTATTCTATGTTCCATATATATCTCCTTACGACCAGCCCATTTTTAGCAAAAAGGAAGAGAACGTGGCTTTTATGAAAATGATTCCACATACCTACTTAGATTATTCAAAAAATCTTGAATGTCATTATCCGAAAAATAAGTGGATGAGGAAACGGATGCGATTTTTTTGCATTTTAGATGGACGGAGAAGCTAACTGCTACTAAAGAATGTAAATGATTTATTACGCACTATTAGACCGTTTGCTCGAGGAAGAGGGGAGATGAAATAGAGGGAGTTATCTTTGCAAAGAATGAAGAACCTCCATTAGTAACTAGAGGTTCTTCATTCTTTTTAGGCTTTAATTTTCTTTACATTCATTTCTTTTAGAGAAACAACTTTTGTTTTCTTACTATATTTATATCCAAACCACAAAATTAGAAATAGCGGAAGACTGATATAGGATACTAATAAACCGTACCAATCTATAGTACCGCCAAATAAGGCATCGGTATTTTGGCCAAGTATGATCAGGGTACATAGTGTGGCAGCAGCGAGCGGTGCGAACGGGAACCATTTTGCTTTATAAGGAAGATCATTTACATCATATCCCTGAGCCACATATGCTCTGCGAAAACGATAGTGGCTAATGGCGATGCCAAGCCAGGCAATAAACCCAGATAAACCGGCTGCATTAATGAGCCAGACATAAACCACACCATCTCCAAAAAATGAACTTAAAAATGCCAGACAGCCAACCAGGCCAGTAGCAATTAAGGCATTGATGGGTACACCTTTTTTGCTCAATTTTCCAAGGAATTTTGGAGCATGTCCTCTTTCTGCTAAGTTCCATAGCATTCGGGCTGCTGCATACATTCCTGAGTTACCTGCTGAAAGAATGGCGGTCAGGATGATTGCGTTCATAACAGATGCAGCAAAGGCAATGCCAGCGCGCTCAAATAGAAGAGTGAAAGGACTTTTTACGACACTATCGGTAGCAGCAAGGTCCGGAGTAGTATAGGGAATCACTAAACCGATGATTAAGATAGAAAGAATAAAGAAAATTAAAATCCTCCAAAAAACTGAATTTACAGCTTTAGGAATAGTTTTTGCTGGTTCCTTACTTTCTCCGGCCGTAATCCCAATAAGCTCTGTCCCTTGAAATGAAAAACCAACGACCATAAAGACTCCTAATATAGCCATGATTCCTCCATTAAAAGGTGCATCATCAACTGTGAAATTCTTGAATCCAATGGCTTCTCCGCCCATAATTCCAAATATCATCAAGACACCTGTACCAATAAAAACAATAATGGCAATTACTTTTATTAATGAGAACCAATATTCTGACTCTCCGAAGCTTTTAACAGAGAGAGCGTTTAGTAGAAAAATAATGAGAAGAAATAATCCACTCCATAATGCTGAAGGGCTATCAGGAAACCAAAACTTCATTATTAACACAATCGCTGATAGCTCTGCTGCAATCGTGACTGCCCAACTATACCAGTAATTCCAGCCAAGTGCGAAGCCAAAGGCAGGATCGACGAACTTTTCTCCATAGATACTGAATGATCCCGCAACGGGCATATGTGCGGCCATCTCTCCCAGACTTGTCATTAAAAAATATACCATTATACCAACAATTGCGAAGGCAACAAGGGCACCGCCAGGACCGGCAGCATGAACTGTATTTCCACTAGCCAGAAATAATCCCGTACCAATCGTTCCGCCGAGAGAAATCATTGTTAAATGCCTGGTTTTTAAATCTCTTTTTAATTTTCTTTTCTTTTTACGTTTATATATAGGTGATGTTTCTTTAATGGCAGGTTCCATTATTATGCCTCTTTCCTTCTTTATGTCATTTATTAATTAGTAGTGTTATATACCAATTTAGCAAGCAAGCTTAAACATTTTTGTTAACAATCTAATATTTTAGAAAAAACAGTAAATTTATAATTTGGGAATAATAAAAATAGCGTGGGCAATGAGAAAAGAGCCTCTCTTCTTTACAGAGAAAGGCTCATTAAAACAGAGGGTAAGCTATTTATTTATGAGATTCGAGGTTTAGCGTTCCATCAATAATTTTATAAACTTTATCACAATAATCTATTAGTCTTGTATCGTGTGTGACCACAATGGTTGTTTTACCATGATTGGTAGTTGCATTTTTCAACATTTCCATTACCTCAAAGGCGCGGTCAGAATCAAGGGAGGCGGTTGGTTCATCAGCAAGAATGATACTAGGATCTGTATATAATGCTTTTGCTAATGCAACACGTTGGCGCTCACCACCCGATAAATCTGATGGGAAACTGGTAAGCAAATCCTCAATTCCAAGTGCCCTGTAAAGGCTTTGAATTTGAGTATTATCCATATTATCCTTCTTTACTTTATCCAGTAAATGCATTTGCTGATTTACTGTAAGAAAGGGTACAAGGTTAGAGGCTTGCAAAACAAAGCCTATTTCTTTTAAACGAATGGATGCTCGTTCTTTTTCCTTTAGGTTAGTCAGGTTTTGATCATTTACAATCACTTCACCGTTGCTTGGTGCTTGAAGACCGCCCGCAATGGTTAGAAAAGTACTTTTTCCAGAACCGGAAGGACCGATAACGGCAATTAATTCTCCTGAATCTGCCGAAAAGTTAGTAGTTTTTAATGCTTCGATTTCTGTACGGCCGGACATGAAAACTTTGTTGACCTCTTTTAATTCAAGTAATGCCATTATGTTAACCTCCTATCGCGTCTAAAGGATCGATTTTGACAATAGTCTGTACAGAGAATAGCGCTCCAAGTATAGATACAATAACCAGGACAGCAGCGTATATCAGCATATCCATATAGTTAAAGGCAACAGGAACAGCTGCTGGTAAGAAATATCCGGTTATAAGAGTTAGGGTGAAACCAACAATAACTCCTGCTAAGGATAGGATAAATGTTTGGGCAATCACTGATTTGGACAAATAGCTGTTGGAAATTCCCTGTGCTTTCATAACTCCGAAAATACTGATTTTTTGAATGGTTAATACATAAAGGAATATCGCCAGGATGACGGCAGATATGATAAATAGAAAATAGATCATAAAGGTTAATGTCAAGTTTTGTTCGGAATATCCGGGCATGTTTTCAATAAATGTTTGTGTTGAAACCACACTAAGTGAATCGTCGACAGCGACGCTTTCTAAGTTATCTGTACGAATGACATAACCATTAATTTGATCATCTTTTTGCTCTGCTGCATCACCAAAACGAACTTCCTGTATCGTTTCCAGTGATCCATACAATACTGGTGCAGCATTAAATTTTGCATCCTCAGTGAATCCGGTAATCGTAAGAGTGATGTCCGTAGAAGAAAGACTCAATTCATCGCCAATTTTAAACCCTTCATCTTTGAGAGAATCATCGGCTATTACATCACCCATTTTACTAAAAGCCTTCCCTTCACTTACATCAGGCATAATAAATTCATCTTCATTGATACCGAAAAGTGAGACATTTGTTTTTATATCATCTGTTTTTGCGATGGAGTTTACTTGAGACAAAATGGCGTATTCATCTGTACCGTCCCCCTCAAAATCGCCGATTGCCAAAGTTGATTGCGGGAGATTTATATCTGATTCATCCGTCAGTATGACTCCATCTGCCTCCCATTTATCAACGGCTTCTTTATTTAGGTTTTCAAGCCCATTAGCTAATCCGGATAAAAAGAATACTAGGTAGGAAACGAGTGTTAAAACACCGACAATTAATAAAAAGCGAAGTTTATTATTCTTTATTTCATTCCAGGCTAAAAACATGTACCCCATCCTCACATTATTTGTATTTAAAATATAATTAATATATAGATAATGTATAAGAAAAATATAATAATAGCAAATAATTGAATTTGAGGTAACTTTAATTATGAAAAGAAAAATGCCCCAACAGGAATTGGGGCATGAAGTAAGTATTTAATTTTTATAATCATTAATCTGACTCATGATGTTCAGCCAGTCTTTGTCAAACGGAGATACATCCCAGCGAGGTTCTTGTTTTTTGCTTTCTTTAATTCCTAAACCGCCGATGATGAATTTTAACTTAGGATTTTGCTTATAAAGAATATCTATATATTTTTGGGCCTTCAGTTCGTGTTCATCACTGGAGATAGAAATGGCCACTATCTCAATATCTTTTTCCTTAATCAACTCATCCAACCCATCAAGTGGTGTATCGGCGCCTATATAATAGACTGGATAATGCTGCTCTTTTAAAAAGAGAGTAAAGAGGATTAATCCAAGTTGATGATGCTCCCCTTCCGGACAAATGGCAATCACTTTGGGTAGAATGGGGGATGAATGGAAAATCGTAAAAAAATTAATGGCACGCTGAAGCACAATATTACTGATCATATGCTCCTTAATAACAGACAACTCTCCCTTTTCCCAAGCATCTCCAACTTTATACATAAGTGGGACGACAATTGAATAAAAGACCGTTTTATAATGAAATTGAGAAAAATATAAATCAAAGAGCTGATTGCATCTCTCGGAATCAAAATGTAGCGTTGCTTCAAATAATTCATTAATTTGCGCTTCAAATGAATGATTAATCGTGTTGTCGATTAATTGCTCCTTTTCAATTTCACCTTTGTGGATTTTCAGAAGCTGAACTGCCTGGCTGACGCTCATCTTATGATCCTGAACCTGTTTTTTGAGCCATTTTAAATCATTTACATTTTCTTCTGTATATACTCTATGACCCGATTCAGTACGTTTCGGAGTAATAGCATGATAACGGGTTTCCCATGATCGAATAGTAACAGTTGGCATATCTAATAATTTAGAAACAGCATTAATCTTATACATAAAATAACCTTTCTTTTACAAGTACTATAAATTCTCTATATTTTAACTGTATATTAAGTTTATAAAAGAATGCAATTCCTGGGTTACTATTTAGTTTTGGATTTTGTTAGGTTTAGGAAAAAAGAGTTACTTTAGTGGGGTAGTTTTTTTAAATGGAAGAGTTATGGATTGAGGTAATTCAATATTATAATAGAGGTAGTGTTGAAATTAATAGAAAACATACAAAGATAGTTCAGCCATTCCTTTATAACATAATCCCTGAACATTTTTTTAAGAGATGAACTACCAATAATATATGCACTCTAAAAAGAAAATTATGATTTGTGGATGATTTTAAGGAATATTAAAAAAAGTAGGCATTTCATACATAAAAGAGAACCCAGTCAAGAGACTGGGTTTCTTCAGTTTTAATATAATTTAAGGCAGTCTAGTTTCTTGGTTCTTTAGGCGATTTTGTTGATCCGGTTTACGGCCTTTATCAATTGCGTTTTCTGGCTTCTTCTGACTGTTTTGAACTTTTCTTTCGAGTTCTCGTAATCCTTCAGTGTTATTTTTGTCTGTCATATTGTCGCCTCCTAACGTGTTGGTTATATTTTTCATTCCTGTATTCTTGAGCTGAAAACATCTTTATCCAGCTAGCGTATTTAATATTTTACTGATTATCCCTATAGATTTAAGTGAATTTATAGGATAACAGTTAGCAGATTTTAAAATAAAAAAATATATGTACATATTTTCCAGTAGGGGTTAAACTATATTCAGAATATTTTAATCTTTCAATCAAATCACCGTTTCATATCTTTATCTATAAGAAAAATAGGGGGCATGTGTAATGAAAAAGAAGAAACTAGCTGGTATTATTCTTTCATTATCATTAGGTATGGGTGTTTTGGCCGGCTGCGGTGGAGAGAAATCAGGCGGCGGAGAAAAAGGAGATACGATTAAAATTGGAGCCAACCTTGAGTTAACTGGCGGTGGGGCATCCTATGGTCAATCCATTGTGGAAGGGATGGATCTGGCACTTGAAGAAATAAACAAAGAAGGTGTCGGTGGCAAAAAACTGAAAATAGTAAAATATGATAACAAGTCAGATGCAGCAGAAGCAACGACCGGAGCAATCAAGCTTGCCAGCCAGGATAAGGTGGATGTCATGATTGGTGCGGCGACAAGTACAAATACATTGGCGCAGGTCCAGGTTGCCAATGATAACAAAGTTCCATTAATTACACCTACAGGGACGAACGAAACGATTACTTCGAAGGATGGCAAGGTTAATGAATATGTTTTTAGAACGTGTTTCATTGATCCGTTCCAGGGAACAGTTGCAGCGAATTTTGCTCAGCAGGAATTAGGGGCAAAAACAGCCGCTATTTATGTTGATAGCTCAAGCGACTATTCTAAAGGTCTTGCTGCAGCTTTCAAAGATGCATTTACAAAAGCGGGTGGGCAAATTGTAGCAGAAGAAGCGTTTCTGCAAAAAGACACAGATTTCCAATCAACGTTGACCAGAATCAAAAAAGCGAATCCAGACTTTGTTTTTGTTCCGGCATTTTATGAAGAAGTTGGTTTAATTTTAAAACAAGCACGTGAGTCAGGAATTGATGTTCCGGTTATGGGAGGAGACGGTTGGGATTCTCCTAAGTTAATAGAAATTGCCGGTAAAGAAGCGCTAAATAATACCTTTATTACGAACCACTATTCTGCGGGAGATCCAGATAAAAAAATTCAGGATTTTGTATCGGCATTTAAAAAGAAATATAAAGATAAATCACCTGATGCCTTTGCGGCGCTTGGTTATGACACAGCTTACTTCATTGCAGATTCGATAAAACGCGCAGGTGATGACGCGACACCTGAAAAAATTAAAGACGCTCTGGCCAGTACAAAGGATTTACAGCTTGTATCAGGTAATTTAACGATAGATGAAAATCATAATCCAGTTAAGTCAGCGGCTATTTTAAAGTATGAAAATGGTGAGCAAGTTTTTGAAACAAAGGTAAATCCATAAGAATGAGGAATAGGAAGCTTTGTGATAAAGCTTCCTATTTTTGAAATAATGACCGAGGGGAGTCTAAGGTTATGGAATTTATTCAGCAACTTGTAAATGGGATATCACTTGGCAGTATTTACGCGTTAATAGCGCTCGGTTATACGATGGTGTATGGAATTGTAAAATTGATTAATTTTGCACATGGCGATGTATTTATGGTTGGAGCCTTCATCGGCTTTTATGCGATTACGTTTATGGAATTATCTTTTTTTCCCGCACTGCTTCTTGCCATGGTTGCCTGTGCTATCTTTGGAGTTTTGATTGAACGGATTGCGTACAAGCCTCTGCGTAATGCGACTCGTATTGCGGCACTCATTACGGCCATTGGGGTTTCCTTATTAATCGAAAACGGGATGATCCAAATCAGGGGAGCGCAGCCTGAAGCATATCCAAATAATGTTCTGCCAGCAGATTCAATAGATATCTTTGGTGTTACGATAAAAAGTCAATCGCTGATGATTTTGGGTGTTTCACTCTTCTTGATGATCGTTCTGCAATTTGTTGTTCATAAAACTAAAATTGGCCGGGCGATGCGTGCAGTTTCATTTGATGCAGATGCTGCTAAATTAATGGGAATCAGCGTAAACAATACAATTTCTGCTACGTTCGCAATCGGATCAGCACTTGCGGGAGCAGCGGGTGTTATATTTGGGACCTACTATACAAAAATAGAGCCATTAATGGGAGTAATGCCGGGACTTAAGGCTTTCGTCGCCGCGGTCCTTGGAGGGATTGGCATTATTCCAGGTGCCATGGTAGGCGGTCTGTTGCTTGGTGTAGTAGAGGGGTTGGTAAGTGCCTCCGGTTTATCCTTATGGAGGGATGCAGCTGCATTTGTTGTCCTCATCTTGATATTAATTTTTATGCCGCAGGGCTTGTTCGGAAAAAACAGAAGAGAAAAAGTGTAAGGGAGACATGGCGATGGCAATTCTTAAGAAGGTTAAAGGTTTTTGGCTCTCTATTTTACTCTCATTCGTCTTGTTTATCGTGGTACAGGTTCTTATTTCAGGCGGATATTTAAATGCTTTTAATACTAATCTTATTGTGACAATTGGAATTAATATTATTCTGGCAGTTAGTTTGCATCTAATTATTGGAATTACGGGCCAGTTCTCGATTGGACATGCTGGCTTTCTGGCAATTGGGGCATATGCTTCTGCTGTCATGTCTATGATGCTAGAGGTCTCATTCTTATCTGCCTTATTAATGGGAGGGATTGCAGCGGCCTTGGTAGGCATGCTTATCGGGATCCCGAGCTTGCGTTTAAAGGGAGATTATTTGGCGATTGCCACTCTTGGGTTTGGAGAAATAGTTCGTATTGTTTTTCTTAATATGGACTCCGTTGGTGGGGCAAGAGGGATGATGGTCACGCAAATGACAACCTGGCCTTGGGTTTTTGCCTGCTTACTAGTGACCATTATCGTCATTCGGAATTTCACTAATTCTACTCACGGTCGTGCTTGTATATCTGTGAGGGAAGATGAAACAGCAGCTGATTCCATGGGTATTAACACAACCTATTATAAGGTGGCTGCCTTTGTCATTGGTGCCTTTTTTGCTGGGATTGCCGGTGGGTTATATGCTCATAACTTTTATATTATTAATCCGTCAACCTTTGGTTTCCTTCGGTCGTTTGATATTTTAATATTCGTCGTGCTTGGGGGATTGGGCAGTATGTCAGGTTCTGTGATTGCAGCAATTCTCCTTACATTAATTTCTTCCTTCCTATCAGATTATTCTGATACGCGGATGATTCTTTACAGTATTATCCTAATTGTGACAATGCTGTACAGACCGCAGGGATTGATGGGTACAAAGGAAATTACCTCATTTTTCAAAAGGAAGACAAAAGGAGGCATGAAGGATGCAAACCACCAAACCACTGCTTAAGGTTGACCAAATTGGAATTCATTTCGGAGGGTTAAAGGCTGTAGCAGATGTATCTATGGAGCTGTATCCCGGTGAACTGTGCGGCTTAATAGGACCGAATGGAGCAGGGAAAACCACCTTTTTCAACCTTTTAACTGGTGTGTACGTACCATCAGAAGGAACCATTCATTTAAACGACGATAAGCTTAACAAATTACCGCCTTATAAAATTACAAGAAAGGGAATTAGCAGGACATTCCAAAATATTCGCTTGTTTGGAGATTTATCTGTCATAGATAATGTCAAAGTTGCTTATCATTCACAGGCTAAACATTCTATGCTCAGTTCAATTATACGAATGCCTAATCATTTTTCGGGAGAATTGGAAATGGACCAAAAGGCTGTAGATTTCCTGAAAATATTTAATCTGGATTCTTATCGTGATGAAAAGGCCAAGAATCTTCCATATGGAATGCAACGCAGACTTGAAATAGCCAGAGCCCTAGCAACGGGTCCGCGGTTACTGCTGCTGGATGAACCGGCAGCGGGTATGAATCCGAAGGAAACAAGTCAGCTGATGGAGTTAATCAGCTTAATACGTGAAAAATTTGATTTAACTGTACTTTTGATTGAGCATGATATGCAGCTTGTGATGGGGGTATGTGAACGTATTTATGTACTTGATCATGGACAATTAATCGCACACGGTACACCGGATGAAGTCCGCAATAATCCTAAGGTTATAGAGGCTTATCTTGGCGAGGAGGTTTCCTGATGCTGAAGGTTGAAGATATTAACGTTTACTATGGAAATATTCAGGCATTAAAAGGTGTCTCTTTTCATATTGACGAAGGGGAAATTGTTACCTTAATCGGTGCAAATGGGGCTGGAAAAAGTACACTACTTAAAACTGTTTCAGGTTTACTTAAACCGAAGCAGGGTCAAATCATGTATCAGGGTAAATCCATAGGTGGAAAAGCAGCTCAAGTGATTGTAAAGCAGGGAATCTCACATGTACCAGAAGGACGGCGGGTTTTTGCCAATATGACAGTGGAAGAAAATTTACAGCTTGGTGCTTATTTACGTAGGGATCGAGCTGGGATTAAAGAGGATATGGAGAAGGTATTTGATCTTTTTCCAAGGATGAACGAACGTCTTAAACAGCCGGCAGGAACATTGTCAGGTGGAGAACAACAAATGCTCGCAATGGGAAGGGCATTAATGGCTAAGCCCAAATTGCTTTTACTCGATGAACCTTCCATGGGATTGGCTCCACTACTGGTTAAAACAATTTTCCGCATAATTGAAGAAATAAATAATGCGGGAACAACTATTCTTTTAGTTGAACAAAATGCTAATTTGGCACTATCGATTGCCAACCGTGCCTATGTAGTGGAGACCGGCAAAATCGTCCTCTCGGGTTCGGCAGATGAGTTAACCTCAAGTGAAAAAGTAAAGATGGCCTATCTTGGCGGACATTAAAGGTGAATCACTCCTCTGTAAACTTTTACAGGGGAGTTTTAGTTTTGTGTGGGTTACAGGAACGAGAGGATTGGATTAATTAGCCTAACATGTTGTCGATCGGGTTACTCGTTAAGCAATTGAGTCAGGCTTCATCCTAATAATTAATCAGATAATTGTAAAAAAATACGCATCTATTCCACATTGTGAACAGGAACGTAATCTGTTATATTAGAATAACAATTAGATAGTACCTTATCATTCCGATGGGGTAGAGGCGCAGGATTCAAGAGTAAGCTATGTGAGGATGACAACAGAGAGCATAGCCGAAAGGGGAAACTGCCGAAGCAAGTTGATTAGTCAGAAATGAATTTGCTGGGGTTGTTTTAAATAAAAGCAACACTGTCATTATAAGAGGTTCTTATAATGAGGAGCTACAGGTCGTGATGGAGAAAGAAAAGCTGATACAGGGCTGCGGTAGATATTTCTCTATTGCAGCCCTTCTTTATTTTCTTTTGCATAAAAGGTAAGAGCGCAAGGGTCAGCACTCACGACGAGTTCCCCTTATTTATTTGGAGGAGGAAAAAAGGAATGGAGTCGACAGTTTATACGCTTATTCCCCCACTATTGGCAATTCTAATGGTGGCTGTAACAAGGAAGGTTTTGCTTTCACTTGGTGCGGGGATTGTAGCATCAGCTTTAATGCTTACTGATTTTAATATTAGTAATACGTGTATCCTTATATGGGATGCGGTAAAAGGAATCTTTATATCAGATGGATCACTGAATGTATCCAATATATATATTATTTTATTCTTGCTCATCCTTGGCATCATTACGGCTTTCATTTCCATTTCCGGTGGGAGCCGTGCCTTTGGTGAATGGGCGATGAAGCATGTTAAAACCAGAGTTGGAGCTCAGCTGGTAGCTGCATTACTTGGGATACTCATTTTCATTGATGATTATTTCAATGCTTTGGCGGTTGGCCAGGTAGCACGTCCGATTACAGATAGACATCAAATACCGAGAGCTAAGCTTGCCTATTTGATTGACTCTACCTCAGCGCCTATCTGTGTAATTATGCCTGTATCCAGCTGGGGGGCTTATATTATTGCACTGATAGGAGGAATTTTTATCACTCATGAGGTGACAGAATACAGTTCCATATCAGCGTTCATTCAAATGATCCCAATGAATTTTTATGCGATTGCAGCGTTGGCGATGGTATTCATTGTGATCTATCGAAATTGGAATATTGGTTCGATGAAAGTACATGAGGATAGAGCGGTAAAAGAAGGTATTCTTTATAATCCATCCAAGACAGTTCCAGGTGAATTAAAAGAAGATTTACCGAGAAGTACAACTGGCAGGGTTGGAGATTTGGTAATCCCCATTGTAACTCTTATTGTAGGCACAGTGGCTGCGATGCTTTGGACAGGTTATCAGGCAGTTGCTGGACATGCAACACTTCTAACCATTTTTGAAAATACTAATGTCACTAAATCATTGGTTCTGGGTGGTACAATCGGAATTATAGTAACAATCATTATGTTTTTACGACAAGTCTTTGTTTTGCATGGAATATCTGTAAAGGTATTCACAGTAGGAGTAAAACACGGAATAGGGTCCATGCTGCCAGCGGTTTATATTTTATTGTTTGCCTGGACAATCGTTGATTTAATCGGAAGGCTAGGAACTGGCCAGTATTTGGCTGGACTTGTACAGGATTTAAACTTAAATGTATCCTTCCTTCCATTACTTTTATTTTTAATAGCAGGATTGATGTCATTTGCAACGGGTACTTCATGGGGATCATTTGGTATCCTGCTTCCGATTGCAGGAGAAATTACGGCTGTAACAGATATTACGATGATATTGCCGGCGATGGCGGCTGTATTGGCTGGTGCGGTATTTGGTGACCATTGCTCACCGATTTCCGATACAACCATTCTTTCTTCTACCGGTGCCTGTGCGAATCATATTGATCACGTGATGACGCAAATCCCATATGCTTTAATCAGTGCGGGTATAGCTATGGTAGGGTATATTGTCCTTGGATTTACAGGAAGTACGCCGATGGGATTGATCACGGTCGTTATCTTGCTGGCATCTTTTGTATGGGTATCTAAGCCCAAAAAGCAGGAGCAATTAGAAAACAGTATTATTCATTAATAGATAGGATGGCTGGATACCGGCCATCCTTTTCTTTTTGTCTCTTTAACTAATAATGTGATGTTTGAACCATAAAATGCTCTACTTAAATTTTTGTTGAAAAGGGTTAAAATTGTATTTCTCCTGTTATAAGACCTATATAAATAATTGCAATAAAAATGGCTAATATGGAAAGGGATATTTTATAAAATAAAGAAATAGATTTCAGACGTTTTTTTAACTTATCAGAAAGATGTAAAGTAAGGATTAGTATAGAAATTCCAATTATTATTGCTAGTAAATCCGTGTAAGTAAATGGCTTACTAATATAACTGTCTAAATAAAAATTAGTCAGGATAATCATGCCAATTAGTAGACATTGTATACCTAAATATTTAATAAGGTTCATTTTTATACTCTCTTCTTTGTAAAAAATTAGCTAAGATAAAAAATTGAAAAAGCTCCCATGATAATTGTGGGTTTCCCCCTTTCACTATCATGTAAAGAATTGATTTATTTTATCCGCACAAATTTCCTAATAGTAGTAATGATTATTCCGCATATCAAGGCAACGGCGATGAAGGTAATTAGAAAAAACAAAGGAGAACCAACTGTTCCAAAAGCCACTTCACTTTGTAGCATTTTTACATTTTCCCATTCATCTTTAATATCGGGTTTATAAGTCTTTATAGTTATATAGCCTACGATTAGGGATCCACCAATATAGATTATATGAATCACAAATGAAACAACCAATGATTGAATAATAGTTTTCAATTAAACACACCCTTAAGCACCTTGTATTTCCATTATAATCCATGTTGGTTATTTCAGTAAATAGGACATGTATAAAGTCTGGATAGAGTCTGAAAAACCCATCTGAAGTGTTTAATACATGAATAAAACGGATAAATATTATTATATTTATATAATAATTTACTATTCGGAGAGTTTTATAACTTTTAGGATAAATTTTATCAGGAGGGTGAGGAATCGTGAGAAGCAGTATTCCATTTAGGTCATTGGTATCTATTATCATGCCAAGCTATAATTCAAAGGTTTTTATTCGTCAAACCATAGAATCAGTTAAAAAACAAACCTATGAAAACTGGGAATTAATTATTGTTGATGATGCTTCGACTGACAATAGCAAGGATATGATAAAAGAGTATCTAATGGATGATTCCAGAATTAAATTAATTACCCTGCAGGAAAATGTCGGTCCGGGCAAAGCCAGAAACATGGCTATTCAGGCAGCCAAAGGACATTATATTGCCTTTCTAAACAGCAAAGATTTATGGGCACCGAATAAATTGGAAAAGCAGCTTGAATTCATGGAAGCGCATAACTTGGCATTTAGTTACACTGATTATCAGTTTATTGATGAGGAGAACCAAGCATATGAACCTGTTATTGAGATGCCGGTTCATCTTACATATCAAGATTTGTTAAGAGATACAACAGCTATTGGCTGCTCGACTGTCATGATTGATAAATATAAGGTTGGGAAAATTCAATTAGTACATAACCGAGATATTCCTGAAGACTTCGCCCTTTGGCTTTCTATATTGAAAAGAGGATTTAAAGCGAAGAGACTAAAAAATGTCTATGTTTATCTTAGAAAAAGCAATGATGTTTTGGAAAAAAACAATTACCAAACGGCATCAAGAATCTGGTCGTTATATCGCCAAGTAGAGAAATTAGGTGTTTTTGAATCTGCTTTCTGTTTTGTAAATTATGCAAAACACGAGACGAAAAGAAATCGAAGCTTAAAAGAATAAGGGAAAAGTGACGCCTACTAAATAAGGGCGTCACTTTTTAAGTAAATAAAAAAATGCGATTTTTGTCGAAAAAAGGTTGAAATCAGGTGAACTTTCTGCTAGTATAATATTTATCTTCTTTGCGGGTGTAGTTTAGTGGTAAAACCTCAGCCTTCCAAGCTGATGATGAGGGTTCGATTCCCTTCACCCGCTCTTGAATTGTTAACAACGCAGTGTTTCGTAACTTAGGAGTACGAAGCATTGCGTTTTTTATATTTTGATAGTATTGCATTCTTGGCTCAGTAGATGGATGGCAGATTCCCCTCCATGGACTTGAATGAACATCTTGGATATCGCGCCCATCATTTGCTGTGCTTGTTCAATGGTGATTTCGGGATAAAAATAAATGATATGCAGTGCATCTGAAGTATGGTCATCCACACTTGTGCGTACAGAATCAACATACGGGCTACCAAAAGGGCCTATTTGATCAAAAGAACCTATAATACCCTCCGATTTATTTACACGGCCATTTAATCCCTCATAGGTATCCTCAGCAACACCAATTCGAAATTCTACATCACCTTTCACAGCTGATAAATCATATATTCCTAATGGACAAGTATATTGCAGGGAGAAAAAATTATTGAGAGCAATCGCTGAGTTGCCTGACGGCGTGTATGCTTCTTTTTTGACGCGTCTAAGTAAGGATTCTACTGAGGGACGGTAACGAGATGGATCACTTCCAGTTTGTTTAAATACTTTCCTCCATGATACAATCCCTTCGTATGCATTCAAGGATTTACTCTCTAGTTCAGTATGTAAATGTTCAATATAGAGCTGAAGGCGTCCTACTAGCATCGGGGGAATGGCATCAGCAACAATTCCTTGATAGCGGATAATACCGATTTTTACATCGCCGGCCTTTGCGAATAGCTGGCGATCTACATGAATTTGCATAAATTTACACCTCCAAAATGATTGGATATAGTTTACCATACATATAAAAGTTATTCATTTTCCAGAGAAAGGAGAGGCTAAGATGGATTTTCAAATACTCAAAGATGAGCTTATCGAATATAGCAAGACAATAGGGATTGATCAAATTGGATTTACATCAGCTGATCCTTTCCAGGTTTTAAAGAAACGACTGATTGATCAACAGAACCTCAATTTTGCATCGGGTTTTGAAGAGCCAGATTTAGATAAGAGGACTAATCCAAGAAGGCTAATGCCAGAAGCACAATCTATTATAGCTATTGCTGTAGCTTATCCATCTAAACTCAAAGATGCACCTAAAAGTAAAGTGGGGGATAGACGTGGCATTTTTAGCCGCTCTTCTTGGGGGCAAGATTATCACTATGTGGTGAAAGATCGCCTGAAGAAGCTTGAAGCTTTTATTTTAGAGCGCATGCCGAATTCTTATTTATCCTCTATGGTAGATACAGGTGAGCTGGTTGATCGGGCCGTAGCAGAGCGGGCTGGTATAGGCTGGAGCGGCAAAAATTGTTCGATTTTAAACGAAGAATTTGGTTCATATATGTACCTTGGCGAAATGATTACAAGCATTCCATTTCCTCCGGATACTCCAATGGAGGATTTGTGCGGAACATGTACAAAATGTTTGGATGCCTGTCCTACCGGTGCGTTGGTTCAAGGAGGACAGATTAATGCAAAGAGATGTATATCCTTTCTGACTCAAACGAAGGATATGATTCCTTATGAATTCAGAGATAAAATGGGTAACAGAGTATATGGATGTGATTCCTGTCAGACATCATGTCCTTATAATCGCCGTATAGATTTTCATAATCACCCTGAATGTGAGTCTGATCCTGAGTTGGCAAAACCTCAGCTGGTCTCCCTTTTAAGCTTGAGCAACCGCCAGTTTAAAGAGAAGTTTGGCAGTGTTTCAGGTTCTTGGCGTGGGAAGATGCCCATTCAAAGAAATGCGATTATCGCATTGGCACATTTTAAGGATTCAGAAAGTGTTGCTTCAATTAAAGAATTGCTGCAAAAGGATCCTAGGCCTGTTATCAGAGGTACAGCAGCATGGGCGCTTGGAAAAATAGGTACCGAGGAAGCAATGGCTGTATTAAAGGATTGTTTAAAAGAAGAGACCGATCAGATGGTAGTGGCTGAAATAAATAATGCCTTAGAACGTCTTATGTTACCGGAGTAGCTTTTCACTCCGGTTTTTTGTATGTATTTTAGTCATTCATCATACTTTTTAGAGAAGGAGTGGATGAATGGATGAAAGAGAAACTGCAAAAACTGGTCGAGGAGAGGATACAAAAACTCAAAGAGAATACATCCTCAAATAAGACAGATAATATGGAAACCTTATTGAAGAAGCAGGAAGGCATGCGTAAACGCAATGGAGAAATAGTGAAGGTCATGGCAAAAGGGCATGTGAAAAAAATCAAGGAGCGGGAAGATGTCGTCGATGCTATATATGAGACTCATTGGAAGCTTGTAATGAAGCAAGGGACACAATTTTACATGGAAGAACATGTGGAGCTTCGTAAAGCTTCCTTTAAAGAAACTAAACTCTTGATAGATCAGAAATTAAATGTTAAGCCTCAAATAATGGAACAAGACCTCCTGAGGAGTTTAGATCTTACTTCCTCGCGTGCCAAGATTGCCTATAATCGGTTAAAGGCGGTTCAATACGCCGAGAGATGGTGGAATTCCTTTAATCCCACCTATCCACAATTCACCGATGATTGTACGAATTTTATATCTCAATGTTTATATGCCGGTGGTATACCGATGTGGGGTAAACCTAATCGTTCAAAGGGGTGGTGGATAGAAGGAAAAAGCAATTGGAGCTTTAGTTGGACAGTGGCACATGCTTTTATGCTCATGTTAAAGGCAGCTTCTTGGACGAAGGAAGTAAAGAATCCTTCCCAATTAATGATTGGAGATATTATTTGTTATGATTTTGAAGGGGATGGCAGGTTTAATCATAATACGATTGTGACCGGAAAGGATGAATATGGCTACCCTTTGGTGAATGCTCATACAACGAACAGCCGTATGAGATACTGGAATTATGAAGATTCTACTGCCTATACGCCTAATATCCAATATAAATATTTTCATATAATAACGAATTAGGTCTTCCATTTTTGGAAAAAGAGAAATAGTGTTATAATGAAGGCTGCTTATACTAACCAGAGGTGAGGAAAAGTGTCTTTACATATTGTTTTATACCAACCATTAATCCCGGCAAATACGGGGAATATTGCCCGTACATGTGCAGCTACAGATACAACCCTGCATTTAATCCGTCCTTTGGGCTTTTCCACTGACGATAAAGCTTTAAAGCGTGCCGGCCTTGATTATTGGGAGCATGTAACTATTATTTATTATGATTCAATTGAAGATTTTTTTGAAAAGAACAGTGGTGGGGAGTTCTTTTATATCACAAAATTTGCGAAGAATTATCATAGTGATATCTCATATGAAGATACCAATAAAGATTACTACTTTATCTTCGGCCGAGAAACGACAGGTCTGCCAAAGCATTTATTAGAGGAACATCCTGAAAGAGGATTGCGTTTACCTATGAATGATACTCATGTTCGTTCGCTTAATTTATCGAATACAGCAGCAATTGTTATCTATGAAGCTTTACGCCAACAAAATTATATTCATTTGACATAACTTCTCTTTCTAGAGAAGTTTTTGTTTTATAAAGAGTTAAACAAAATTTTAGATAACACTTCTATAATTTGTTATATTTGTACTACGTTATAAAGGAGCTGAGTCCAGTGAATGAAACGATTAACCTATTAAATAATCACCGATCGATTCGTAAATTTAAAGAAAAATCTCTCTCAAGGGAGCAGGTTGAAACAATTATAAGTGCAGCCCAGTCTGCATCCACATCGAGTTTTGTTCAAGCTTATTCAATCATTGGGGTCAGTGATCAAAGTAAGAAGACACAATTAGCGGAGCTGGCAGGTGGACAATCGTATGTTGAACACAATGGATATTTTCTAATGTTTTGCGCCGATTATCATCGCCATAAGTTGGCTGCTGATATGGAAGGTATGAATATGGATCACAATCTGGAAAGCATGGAAACATTCATGATTGCGTTAATTGATACAGCCTTGGCTGCACAAAATGCTGCTATTGCAGCTGAGTCTATGGATCTTGGTATTTGTTACATCGGTGGTATACGGAACAATATCGAAAAGGTATCTGAGCTTTTAAAATTGCCTGATCGTGTTATTCCACTCTTTGGAATGGCTATTGGCTATCCAGATCATGAATCTGATCTTAAACCGCGCTTACCGCTGAAAGCAGTCTTTCATGAGAATGAATACGAGGACAAGCAAGCAGAACTCGAAGAATACAACGAAATTATTTCTGCTTACTATAATGAGCGTACAAACGGATTGAGAAAAGATAAATGGACAGAGCAAGTCGTTGGTATGTTAACTAGTAAACAACGTGAATTTATGATGGATTTTGTTAAATCTAAACACTTTGCGCTCAAATAAATAAAAACACAAAATACCCCTCACTTTTATCTCAAAGTGAAGGGTATTTTGTGTTTTGTTGCTATGGGACATGATTATTTTAGTCTTTGTTCCTTAATGCAGTCGTTTCAGCTTTTTAGTTAATCCAGCTTCGACGGCTAGAAGCTCAGGACATAAGCATGGTCTCTGCAGGAGGAAGAACACCTCCTTCCGAGCCCCTGTCTTATGCTCCTCGCGGGCCTACACGATGTAGGTCATGAAGACGTTGCCACAGGACGTGGCGTATTTAGTCTTCGTTCCTTAATATAGCCGTTTTAGCTTTTTAGTTAATCTAGCTTCAACTCCTAATCCCTCGAGTCATAAGGATAGCCGCTGCGGGAGGGAAAAGCGCCTCCCTACGTGCCTATCCTTATGCTTGTCAGGCCTGACAAGTCGTCTCAGCCTTTTAGTTAATCTAGCTTCAGGGCCTAGCCGCTCGAGACATAAGTGTGGCTGCTACGGGAGATAAAAGCGCTCTCCCTACGCACCTCATCTTATGCTTGTCGGCTGATCAAGGCCCTTCAGCTTTTTAGTTAGTTTTATCATTGTAGCCGCCGGTGAAGATGGCTGCGAGGAATGCTAGGGATACGGCAATAATAATGGCAAGTTTCATTGGATGATCCTCCTTGTATGAATGCTTTGGAAAAAGTATACCATATAAGTTAATTTTTTCTCCACTAAGAATATTTTAGAAAATTATAAATTGGTAATTCATTATGGATTCTTAAGGGGCTTACACATGTTTGACTATATACGTGCATACAGTATTAGTAGCAGCTGAATCACAGCTAGGGGAGGATTAATACTGAATGGATATCATTAAAAAAATAGAACAATTTAGAGAAGAAGAGGAAAAGCTGAAGTGGGAAGGGACATTCGGTGATTATTTGCAATTATTAAAGAAAACACCCTTAGTAGCTCAATCAGCTCATTCCAGGGTTTACAACATGATTAAGGATGCAGGTGTAGAAATTGTTGATGGGAAGAAAAAATACAGCTTTTTTAAAGATGAATTATTTGGCCTCGAGGAGTCACTTGAGCGCCTTGTAGAGGAATATTTTCATCCAGCTGCTAAACGATTAGATGTGCGAAAACGTATTTTGCTACTAATGGGGCCTGTGAGTGGTGGTAAATCGACCTTAGTAACGCTTTTGAAACGCGGATTAGAACGATATTCACGGACGGATCGGGGAGCGATTTATGCGATAAAGGGTTGCCCGATGCATGAAGATCCATTGCATTTAATACCGGCACATTTACGTAATGATTTCTTTGAGGAGTATGGAATCAGGATTGAAGGTAATCTTTCACCTCTAAATTTGATGAGGTTGGAACAGGAATATGGTGGCCGTATTGAAGATATGCTGGTAGAAAGGATATTCCTCTCAGAAGATAAGCGGATTGGAGTAGGGACATTTAGTCCATCTGATCCGAAATCACAGGACATTGCAGATTTAACTGGAAGCATCGACTTTTCTACGATTGCTACGTATGGGTCTGAGTCCGATCCGCGCGCCTATCGATTTGATGGTGAATTAAACAAAGCGAACCGCGGGATGATGGAATTCCAGGAGATGCTGAAGTGTGATGAAAAATTCCTGTGGCACCTGCTTTCTTTGACTCAGGAGGGTAATTTTAAAGCTGGCCGATTTGCGTTGATTAGTGCCGATGAATTAATTATAGCGCACACGAATGAAACGGAATATCGCTCCTTTATTTCCAATAAAAAGAATGAAGCCCTGCATTCTAGGATTATCGTAATGCCAGTCCCTTATAACCTGAAAGTATCCGAGGAAGAAAAAATCTATGAAAAAATGATTCATGACAGTGATGTATCGAATGTTCATATTGCTCCGCATACTTTAAGGGTTGCAGCCATGTTTACTACTCTTAGCAGATTAAAAGATCCAAAAAAAGGCGATATTGATCTTGTTAAGAAAATGAGGCTATATGATGGAGAAAACGTGGAAGGCTTTAATTCTGCAGATGTAGAAGAATTGAAGAAGGAACATTCGGATGAAGGGATGGGCGGCATCGATCCGCGTTATGTCATTAACCGAATATCTTCAACTATTATTAGAAAAGAAACACCTTCCATTAATGCACTGGATGTATTGCGTTCCCTAAAAGAAGGATTGGATCAGCATGCTTCAATTACAGCCGAGTTGAAAGAACGGTATATGAATTATATCTCACTTGCACGAAAAGAATATGATGATATCGCGAAGAAGGAAGTACAGAAGGCATTCGTTTATTCCTATGAGGAATCAGCCAAAACCTTGATGAATAATTATTTGGATAATGTGGAGGCATTCTGCAATAAGTCAAAACTTCGTGATGTCCTAACAGGTGAGGAAATCAATCCTGATGAAAAATTAATGCGATCTATTGAAGAGCAAATTGGAATTTCTGAGAATGCTAAGAAAGCGTTTAGGGAAGAAATTTTAATTCGAATTTCTGCATATGCCCGTAAAGGAAAGCGGTTCGATTATAATTCTCATGACCGTTTACGGGAAGCAATACAGAAGAAACTGTTCGCTGACTTGAAGGATGTCGTTAAAATTACAACCTCCTCTAAAACTCCAGATGAAAGTCAATTGAAGAAAGTAAACGAGGTAGTTGCCAGATTAATAGATGAACATGGATATAATTCTACCTCGGCAAATGAGCTTCTGCGTTATGTAGGCAGCTTGTTGAACAGATAAGTATTGACGAAGGAGAGCTATCTTACATGTCGAGGTATTCGACTTGTGGATAGTTCTTTTTAGGTTGCTTTCTGAAGATTAATGAGGGCACCTATCTTAGGTTAGCTGAAATATCGAGGGTATCGGCTGGATAAAAGACTAGTTTGGCTGGATTATGACGTGAATCGGCTGCATAAAGGCTAGGATTGGCCGGATACAAAGTTAAAACGGCTGAACGAAGGCTCAGTCTAAGTATTCTCTATGGCTTTAGAATGGGAAAAAATGTTTATTAGGTTGATAGGATGGGAATAGGTCTTATGAGGTGATAGTGATGAAAAAAGACGAAAAGGCAGATACAATCGCTGAAAGTCTTGCTGAAAATGGCTCGATGGCACCGGATCTTGAAGAAATGAAAAACCTTGGAAAACAGATGGAGCACCTAAGGACAAATAAAGAATTATCCAAAGAATATAATAAGCAGCCTGATCCTGTTCAACATGAGGAAGAAGAGGCAGAAAATAAATAAATAGTAGTAGTTTTACAAAACGCTTGGTAAATGGCATCTCCCATTGTATATTCTGTTTGACAGTAGGGGAGATTACTAAGCGTTTTTTTCTTTTGATTAGATATATAGCCTAACACCAAATCGTTGGTTCGGTACATAGAGGTGAAGGGAATCTGGATACTTGGTCAATTTTTAAGATAAATTACTCTTTGCGTTCAGCTTCCATATTTAGCACTTCTCCATAATATTCAGGATAGTAATTTCCCTTTTAATAACTCTCAATGGCTTTATCTGAACCTTAATCTCATAATCTATATTACATTTGTTAATACTTACTAAACTATTCTCAGTAATAAGGATGGTTATAGATTCTATAATTCCAAATGACAAGGGGATAAGCAAAACTTTGTCTTATTTTAAGAATATTTTGGCAATAAATTGTAGTTTACGCATAGGATAGAGTAATCAAACATTAAATTCTAAAAAAGACTATTTAACATCTAGAGTATTATGATAAATGTGTTATAGGAGGGGGAAAAACGATGTCGGATAAGAACAATAGCCATCAGTTCGCCATTTCAAAGGAAGATTGGGCCCTCCATCGAAAAGGTTTTGATGATCAGCAAAGACATCAGGAGAAAGTACAGGAAGCGATACGTAATAATCTACCTGATCTAATAACAGAGGAAAGCATTATTATGTCCAATGGAAAGAATGTTGTAAAAATCCCGATACGCTCTCTTGATGAATATAAGATTCGTTATAATTATGATAAAAACAAGCATGTTGGTCAGGGAGATGGAGATTCCCAGGTTGGAGATGTAGTAGCAAGAGATGGAAGTGGACAAAAGGCGCCAGGAAAAGGAGGAGAAGCTGGAGATCAGGCAGGAGAGGATTATGTTGAGTCTGAAGTTTCTTTATTGGAAATAGAGGAAGCCTTATTTGCAAAATTGGAATTACCGAACTTAAAAGAAAAGGAACAGGGAGATCATACCATTGAGCATTACGAATTCAATGATATTCGTAAAACAGGTTTAATGGGAAATGTGGATAAGAAGCGAACGATGATTAGTGCATTTAAAAGAAATGCACTGGGTGGCAATCCTGGATTTACACCTATTTATCAAGATGATCTTAAGTTTAAAACATGGAATTCAGTTGTGAAGCCAGAATCTAAAGCAGTCGTTTTGGCTATGATGGATACTTCTGGAAGTATGGGGCTTTGGGAAAAATATATGGCACGTAGCTTTTTCTTTTGGATGACACGTTTCTTGAGAACGAAATATGAAACAGTTGACATCGAATTTATTGCTCATCATACAGAAGCAAAGGTGGTAGACGAAGAGGATTTCTTTTCTAAAGGTGAAAGCGGTGGGACGATTTGTTCATCAGCCTATCGGAAAGCATTAGAAATAATTGAACAAAAGTATCCGATGGAACGCTATAATATTTATCCTTTTCATTTTTCGGATGGTGATAACTTAACTTCAGATAATCCTCGTTGCATAAAACTTGTGGAAGAATTGATGGAAGTATCTAATATGTTTGGGTATGGTGAAGTTAATCAATACAATCGTAATTCCACATTAATGTCCGCATATAAAAATATTAAAGATGAAAAGTTTCAACACTATATATTGAAGCAAAAGGCAGATGTCTTTCATGCTTTGCAGTCATTCTTTAAACCAGAAAGTATGATTCATTAAAGTATGTTTCTCTTTAAGGAGTAAATAATTAAATTGCTTAGTATAAAGACGCTAGGGTATTTATCCTCTAGCGTCTTCTGATTTAACTGGACTTCTTGGTATTACTATTTTTTGTTTTATTATAAATTGCTATTGTCACATAAATAAGGATCAAAATGAGTTGACCGGCCATGGTTTCAACTGTTGGATAAAAACCAATTTGATTGAACACGGGTAATTGGTGAATGACGGTCGTCGGCAATATATTGGTGAGCTGTAATGTATGAATGCTTGAACCGATGATTTTAAATGCCAATACATAGATGAAAATGGTGGCTACAAAGAAAAATTTATGCACTTGGATTCGTACACTCATTTTGAATAATATAAAGGCAACAAGAGCCAGAATGGCTAATGCAATGATAATACCGAGGGTAAAATCAAACATCGGCATGTTGGGGGCAATACCCACGTAAAAAATAATAGTTTCCGCTCCTTCACGGAAAACAGATAAAAACGATACAGTAGCCATGGCAAACACAGATTGTTTTGAGATGGCCTGTCCCATTTGCTTCGATAAATAAGAGTTCCAGGATGCAACATTAGATTTGTTATGAAGCCATCCCCCGACCCCAATCATCATGGCAGCGGCAATTAGTCCGACATAGCCCTCCAAGATTTCGCGGCTCGTATTAACGGTCAATGAATTAAAGATGAACGATAATGCCACAGCGGCTACTGCAGATACAAGGACCCCTAAAAGAGCACCCATATAAATCCATCGAGCCATGTGCTCCTGATTCGATTTCTTCAGGAATGATACGAGTACCATAATAATAAGAAGTGCTTCCAAACCTTCACGTAATAAGATCAATGCAGAATCCCAAAAAGTATAATCGCTATCTTCCTGCAATAATTGGATTTCTGTTTTGAAATTAGATAATTGGTTAGTGATCGAATCTGTATCTATAGTATCCTTCGTTAATTCACTGACCAGAATTGGTAAATCACTTTCCAAGTTTGTATATAAGGAACTGTTGCGGGTAGAAACCTCCATTTCAATGTTCGGCCAAACAATAATGAATTCCGTCAAAGCATCACTGGCCTCGTCAAACTTTTCCATATCAATTGCCTGCAAGGCATCATCAATATGATTAATTAACGTTTGGAGTGAGTAACTTCCTTCTTCAACAGCAATATCTTCACCTGCCAAAAATTGTTCAATGGACGCTTTAAACGCTGCATATTGACTTGCTACAAGGGGTAAGTCTGGGTCTTCGCTTGCCAATGTGATGCGGATAAAAGCTAACTGTGTTTCAATTTGTCCATACATACCTACACTTTGATCACGTACAGGCTGTTCGTATTGATTCCATTTTCCATTAAGAACATTGTATGCTGGTAGAATCTTTTCATAGTCGTCCGTGGCTAATGCTTCTTCAAATTGCCTCATAAAAGGTGTATACTTCGTTTCAAACTCTTTCCGTTCTGCTTCCTCATCAACTGGATTTTCAAGTTTTTCTAATTGAGAAAGAGTTGTTGATAGCTGCATGATTGTCTTAACCCGTTCTTCTTGTGTTGAAGATTCAAGTACCGCGTTTAGTGCATCATCAACAGCTCTTTTTGCTTCCTTCTGTTCGGAAGTCACCGATGCCCAATTTTCTGCAAACTTATCTATAGCTTTTTGGGTTTGTTCGTCATTTCCTTGCTTTGCATTAATTAATGCATCACTAATTGATATGTAAAAAGAGCTGTAGGATGTAGCAGCTGAAGCTGGCAAGGCTACAAGCATACAAACTAGAAAACTACAAATTTGTAAAAAGCGCTTCACCTAAATAACTCCCTTTTTCAACACCAGGGAAGCAGGCAAAAATGGCGCTGCCTCGATGTGTAATATATTCATTTAATTTATCGTTACGGCCTAAACTATTTTGAATGTCGATAAATTGTTGCGGATGTTTTTGGAACGAGATAAACAGTAAGCCAGCATCATAAGCCCCGGTGTTTGACATAATGCCTGAAGAATAAGAAAAAGAACGGCGGAGAATCTTTTGCTTTGCTAATCGTGCAAGATGGACATGGGATGTTTCCGGAACAATGTAGTTGCCATTTGCATCTTTCTCTAATTCATTAAAATCGTCAAATTCATCTTTCTTACCGAATGCCGCTCCGCTTTCACGATAGCGGCCAAATGTTGCCTCCTGCTGATGTAAGCTGGTCCGATCCCATGTTTCCAAATGCATTTGAATGCGACGATAAACCAAATATGTTCCATTTACCAGCCAACTTTTCGATTCACCGGATTGAATCCATACAGAATCATTATATTCACTGTTTTTGGCAGGATTAACCGTACCATCTTTAAATGCAAATAAGTTGCGCGGTGTACTTCCATCGCGTGGAATGGCATTAAAACCAGATTGAGACCATTTGCTTCTGACCTTCCCGTTTGCCGCACGAACCAAATTCCGTACGGCGTGAAATGCTATTTGAGGATCATTGGCACATGCTTGTATGCAAATATCTCCGCCATTGTATGCTTCATCTAATTGATCTTTTGGGAAATGCGGCAAATCCATCAATTCTTTCGGCCTTAAATGCTGAATGTTAAGATTTTTATTATCGAATAGAGAAGGACCAACCCCAAACGTTATAGTTAAGTTAGAAGCATCGATTCCCATGGCTTCACCAGTATCAGTGGGAGGGATGTGACCGTTAGTGGAAGGTTCGACGATTTGTTCACCATTCATTAACCGAACAGTAAGAGATGTCCACAATTTAAATAATTGGCGCAATTCCTCTTTTGATTCTACTAAAACGTCCAATGCGGCAAAGTATATATGGCCTTGTAAAGGGCTTGTGATACCGGATTGATGGCGTCCATAAAATGCAATTTTGTTTTTTACAGACTGGTTATCATCCAAGGAAGGTTGCAACTCATAGCCTAAAGCATTCATCGTGGAACCCAATCCGCTTGCACCGATAACCATTCCTGTTGCTCCGATGCTAGTTAATTTCAACATCTCGCGTCTTGTCATTTTGTTAGTAGACAACGATACTCACCCTTATTCTAAAATGATCCCCATTTGGCTCAATGGTTCACCTAGTTGATTGACGGCTGTGGCTAATGCATTTGTATCTTTTTTCGTCAATTCATTGTATGATACATAGCCGCCATCAGCTGTTTCATATTTTGATAATAATTCATCGAGCTTAGCGAATTTCTCTTCTAGTGTAGTGACCAAGGCTTCATCTTTTGCTTCGATTTTATCATGTAAAATCTCGAAGATTTTTTCTGCCCCTTCAATATTTGCTTTAAAGTCATAAAGGTCTGTATGTGAGTAAATTTCTTCTTCACCTGTAATTTTTGAAGTGGATACTTCGTTCAATAAATCAACAGCACCAGTAATCATTAAATCCGGTTCTACTTCGACTGTTTGTACTAATGCATGCAATTCCTTTGTATCAGCTAATAATTGATTCGCGACTTCTTCATAACCCTTAGTTGTGTTTTCAATCCATAATGCATACTCAAGTTTATGGTAGCCAGTCCATTCTTCTTCGCCTTTGCCTTCTTCCTGGATATCAGCCAGACGGCCATCAATGCGTGGATCTAAGTCACCGAAGCTTTCCGCGATTGGCTCAGAGCGTTCAAAAAACATGCGCGCTTCAGGATATAATGCTTTCGCGGTTTCGATATCTCCATCCAGGAACGTAGTAACAAATTTTTCAGTTTCGACTAGAAAAGAATCCATTTGTTCCAAAGCGAATGTTTTATAAGTATCCGTTTCGGTTTTCAAGTCGGCAACAGTTGTTTTAGTCGATGTTGTTTGGTCTGCCGGTGTTGCAGTGGAAGCTGTTTCTTCTTCTGTACCGCATCCAGCTAATAGTAGGGAGGCTGATAAAACAGCTGCTGACATCATATTGAATTTTATAGACTTAAATTTCATAATTTGTAACCTTCTCTCTAGAAATTGTTATTGTAGAGATAATAAAATCCTTCTTAGTGTCCTACCCAGCCAATTTTTGAAGTAATGAATAATTGATATACATATTAGATTGATTAGACCGAGTTATTAATAATACTTTTTTATCTATTCAAAAATTAAATGTGATAGATAAGTAGGAGAATAAGGATGATTGTCATTATCTGCTAGTATACAAACTATATGATATTGATAATCATTATCAATTGTCAATTCAAAGTTTAAAAATAGGACTTTATACATGTCATAAAAATATTTTCGACAAACGTCATTAAAAAATATATTAGAAAATTATCGAACTGAGAATCATTATCATTGACAATGATTCTCAGTATTGCTAATATTTAAACCGCAAATGACTGATATATGGTTATTTATGTATTGAGTGATGTACATGTCATCAGGTTGATTAGGAATTTTAGGGAGTAAGATCGAAGAAGTAAAAGGAGGAAGATATCTAGTTTCAAGAAAAATTTTCTGAAAATACTTAAAATTTTGTGACTTAAGATCTATTTACACGAAAAGAGGAGTTTAAAGATGGGGAAAAAGTTATTCAAAGGATTAACAGCAGCTACAGTGGCGTTCACATTTGCTATGCCGCTTGGGACAGTTTCAGCTAAAACAGTGCAAAAGACCCAAGTTGAGGTGCCTGCTATCGGCACTGCCAACAATGGCCAATTGATAGAATCAGAGGGGAATACAGCAACGAATGTATCTTATGGTGGGAAAGCTAGTGAAGAACAAATAATCGTGAAATATAAAGATGAAAAAAGTTCTGCCAAATCCGTGGAGAAAGTTGAACAATTGGGTGGAGAAGTGGTAGAGACTACGGATGAAATGGCTCTTTATAAAGTGTCGGAAGAAAATGTTGAAACTTCGATCGAAAAGCTAGAAGAAATGGATAATGTGGAATTTGTTGAAAAAAACACAATTTATTCAATTGAGGGTACAGTTAATGATACATACTTTGACAGTCAGTGGAACTTAGAAGCAATCAATGCTCCAAAAGCTTGGGAAGCAGTAGAGAACACAGATAGAGATGACGTAGTAGTGGCTGTCTTGGATACAGGTGTCCAAAGCTCTCATGAAGACTTGGAAGGCCGTGTGTCGGAAGAAGCTGCCACTTTCGTTGATGGATATGAAGAAACATTCGCAGGGGACGATAATGGCCATGGAACCTTTGTTTCCGGCATTGTTGCAGCAAATTCCAATAATGAGAAGGGGATTGCTGGGGCAGCAGGCAACAACAACGTTAAAATTTTACCGGTTAAAGTCATGAGTAAATCGGGTGTTGGTGATGCTTATAATATTGCGAGAGGAATCCAGTATGCAATAGAGAAAAAGGTAGACGTCATCAACTTAAGTTTTAGCGGAGAATATAGCGAATCGGTCGATAAAGCTATACAGCAAGCCCATGAAGCGGGAATTGTTGTTGTAGCTGCTTCAGGTAACGGAGGCGGAAATGCAGATGTTTCGTATCCTGCAGCATTACCGAACGTTATTTCAGTTGGTGCCATTGCCGCCAAAGACCAAGTGTATGCGGGTTCTAACTATGGTAGTACATTGGATCTTGTGGCTCCTGGTGTAAGTGTTTTGAGTACATCGATTTCAGGGGATTTAGGCGATGAAAATGGTTATTACAAAACAGGTACCGGTACTTCTTATGCAGCGCCGCATGTAGCAGCAGTAGCGGCACTATATAAATTGGAAAATCCAGAAGCCACTGCAACGGCAGTAGAAGAAGCTTTAACAACGACAGCCGTTGATATGAATGTGGAAGGATTTGATGAAAAAACAGGCTATGGAAAAGTCGATGCACTAGCTGCTTTATCTGATGATGTAACGATCTCTCCCTTATCCTTTACCTTGCCAAAAGCGAATGCAATTGTTATTGGTAAAACAGCTATTCAAGCAGAATTAAATAATGTAACAGACGTTGTAAGTACAAGGTTTTATATCGATACAACGGATGAAACTAACTTGATCGGCACTGTCTCCGATACAGGCTCAACTACTGTTTCTGTAGAATGGGATACAACGCAGGTTGCCGATGGTGAACATAAAATCATAGCTGTTACATATGATGAGAATGGAAATAAGATTACTCAAGCTGAGCGTTCTGTAAAGGTTCTTAACGAAGCGCAATCCGGTTATATGTTCAGTGTGAAAACACCGAATGATACTGTCGCGAAAGGCGCGGCCGTTCAGTTGTACGAAAAAGTGAAAGCGAAGGATGGCGAGTATTCTTATTCATCACTTTGGTCCGGTGCAACAGACTCTGAGGGAGTTGTTCGTGTACCTAGTCATGTCGGTACAGATTTAAAAAAACTTACAGTTGTCGTTCAAGGAAAATTTGATTCCGAAGAGGGTAATGCATGGTTCATGTATTCACGTGAAGTAAACAGCAGCGGCACAGTGGAATTGTCCAGTGATAAAACGCAAGCGGTATCATTGAGAACACTTGGTGTAAATGGTGAAAACGTTGAAGAGGCACAATACTTCATTAAGATGAAAGATGAAGAAGGATTGGATATTACTGCCGATACAGCAATCAATGAAGAAAATGCAACAAAGTCCCCTGTTGTGTATTTGGATAAAGGTGCATACAGTCTTTACTCTTATTATAAACAAGATGGAGACACGTACTTTTTAACAAACTCTGATGCTTCGATTACGAGTAAAACATCGTCATTGGTCTTTGATAGTCGTGAAACCGGTGAAATCGCTATCGATAATTCAGACGGAAAGCTTGTAAATGCAGTACTTTACTTGGATAACGAAGATGTGTCTGAAATTTTTGGTACATCTGAAGTATTAACAGGCCAAAAATTTTTCGTAACAGCTGGTGAATATGATTATATTGTCGATGCAGAGGTCAAAGATCCTGATGGCGGTGAAAATTGGATTTATGTTTTAACGAATGATGACCAAACCGCTGTGGTTGAAAAAGGCGGAAAAACATCCATTAAAGCTGGTGGATCGCTTGAAATCAGTGAATTCCTACCGGATCAAGAGTCATTAAAACGGTATTATGCACAACGCGGATTGACATATATTGAGCGTACAAGTCCATATACGGCTTATAAGTTAGATGGTGCGATTTATACTAAGCAAGTATTCTCTGATGAATACGGAAATATGTTAGTCGGGATGTACCGTGGTTCGGTAGACCCAACAAACGCATTGTACAAGAAGAATGTTGAAACTGGCGAAACGGTCATTATGGATGAGGAAAATACCGTAGCTGCTATAAACTTTGGTGACCTTTATCCAGTTTATCAAGTAAAGAGGGTTTCGGATGGCGAAATCATGTTAAATAGTTATACGAAAAACCCTACAAACCCAGCTAATCGTAGTTATTATTTTTATTCCTTCTGGGTACCGAATAGTTCAAAAGTGACAAACGGTGAGTATGAGCTTTCATTAACATTGGATTCAAGCCCGCTTGCACCGAATGGTTTGAATAAGGCAATGACCATCGACATGCAAGATTCAGGTGTCAATGTAACATTAAAAGATGATCAAGATCAAAATAAAGCAACATACGTGACAATCAATCGAGTGGAAAAAGACGAACATGGCGAATATCAGTGGGTACAGGCATTTGGACGGAATTCAGATTCTACAACGAAGGTATTATCCGTTCCTTCAAATCTTGAATTGAGTCAAGAGGAAAATGGAAACGTTGCAATCATCCGGTACACAACATCGACTGGTGAGTTTGCGTATTTGTTCCGTCAATTTACTGATCTTGAGGAACTTTCTGTTCCGATAACCATCCCTGACAATATGCAAAAAGTCTCCATCTCTGCAATGGATGGCAGTGAAAAACTGGATAATGTTTCTTCGAAGCTTTGGATGATTAAAAAGCCTGTTGAAGTAGATGGCGTAACCGTATATCCCACAGCAAACAACTTGCAAAGTTACAAAAAAGAAGCGGTTTACTTAGAGCCAGGTTCATTTGTCATCGAAGGCAGCTATGTTACCCTGCCAAATGCGGATGGTGAAAAATCAAACTATTATTTCTTAGAAAACGATGTAGAAATCAAAGCTGACGATGAAAATCAAGTTATCTTCAATACGGAAGAATTAGCGGAAATTAAAATCGATGCAAATACTGAAGACTTCAAAGATGTTCGTGGAGCTATATTGTATCCATACAATCAATATAGCTCGGCATTTACAAAAACATTGCGAGTTGGCCATAAATTCTATGTGCCAGCTGATATGGAAATGGACTTGCAGGTACAGCTTGGTTATGGAGATCCAGAATCAACTGATTATATCTGGAATTACTTCTTATATAAAGGTACACAAACATTCAGCGCTGATGAAAAGGTAAACTGGAAGGTAGGCGGCCAATTCAAGGCTTCCATTGCTTTAAAGGATAACAAACTGAAGCAAGGTGAACCTTTATCTGCCGATACATCCATTCAAGATGAATATGGAAATACCATTAGTTCGGTAATTGTGAATAAGACGTCTGATTATAGCATCGCGGAAAATCAGGAGATTGTTTATGAACGTTTGGCGAATGGGCAAATCGTCGAAAAAGTGGGGACAACAGACAGTGGGAAATACCAGATAACTCATAGTGGTGTAACTGAAGCCAGTTCGGAAAGTGTAAAACCATTACTGCGTATATATAATAAAAAAGGTGAAATAGTAGTGGAACAATCCAATCTGGATTTCTATCAATCTGTTGAAGACTTACCATTATCATTGAATACAGGCAGATATCGAGCTGAATTAGCGATGGCAGCAAGCCCCATGGGACCAATAACATCAAGTGAGAAGGAGGGATTATTTAAGGTTACAAAGAAAAAATATCCTCCAACCACTAAACCAAACGGGAACTGGTCAAGTGAAGATTTAACAGCCACTATGACTAAGAAGAAAAATGGTTTCTCGTTTACTTTTACAGAAGAGCAGTTGAATACAATCAAGGCATCGGATGTGGGAAAGGTAACATTAGTCACAAATACCGGTGTAAAGATTCAGGTTGATACAAGTGAGTTTAAAGAAAAATATGCAAATACTTTAACAATGAGTCTTTCATTGAAAAAAAACCGACTGATCTTTGGAGCTTCTACAAATGGTAAGAGCATTCACTTCTCGAACTATGTATTCATTAGTCTGCCTAAAGAAGAGCTTTCCGCTCCTCTTGAGAAAATAGTCATTTTACGTGAAGGACGAAAAGGAATTGAAGTGGTTCCTCACATTGTGACCGATGAAGGCATCGTGCTAAAAGTAAAACAGGGTGGACAATTCAAAATAAGCACAAACAAAAAAACTTTTCATAATAAACGTTCATAAAGAGTATATTGAAGGAAGCGATTGATCTTAGGTCAGTTTTAACATTTTTGTTTGAAACAAAAGGCTGAATTTCATGTAAAGAGAAGTTTCTTTAAAAAAGAGATGGAGAGTATAGGTTTGATATAATAAAAAAGACTGACGTTATGGCAGATGAAAATCGTGCCTTGCGTCAGTCTTTTTTATAAGTTAATTATTTTATTTCCATCATTGCAACAAGTTTCTTGGATAGTGCTAAAAGAATTAGACCGAAGAAAATTGCTACACCGCCGATAAGGGCGAATACTTCAAAATATCCAAGTGATTGTGTTACAGCAGCTAATTGTCCAGCAATAATGTTAGCGACACCAGAAGAAGCTAACCATACACCCATTAGCAAGGACGCTAATTTAACTGGAGCAATTCTACTTACAAGGGAAAGTCCTACTGGAGATAAGAACAATTCACCCATTGTATGAAGGAAGTATGTTACCACGATGAACATGATACTTGCTTTTTGTTGAATGCTTGCAGCATCATTACCTGTTTTGAAAATTGCAAATAACAATACGATATAACCTAAACCTAGCGTAATCATACCCATTGCCATTTTAGTTGGAACTGGGATGTCACCACGTTTGGAACTTGCAAGTTTAACCCATAATGCAGATACAATTGGTGCCAAGAGTACGATGAATAATGGGTTAAGTGATTGGAACCAGGATACTGGCACTGTCCAACCGAATACTTCACGATCTACAAAGTCTTTTGTATATAGAGTTAACGAACTTCCAGCTTGTTCAAAACCAGCCCAGAAGAAAACAACAAAGCAAGTAATGATAATGATTACCCATGTACGTTGTTTCTCACTGCGTGTTAATGGAGCATTGGATTTTTCTTTAGATTCTTTTGTTGCAGAAACTGCTGGGCGTTTACCAGCATCACCTAAATATTTGTTAGCCAATAAGTTAAATAGTAATTGACCAATGATCATACCAATTGCTGAAATTAAGAAACCATATTTGTAGCCATAGGTCATAACACCGTCAATTGTCTTAGTAAATAAGTCTTCCGAAACAAAACCGATGACTAATGGAGCAAAGAAAGCACCAACATTTATACCCATATAGAAAATTGTATAACCTGCGTCACGGCGAGATTCATTGCCTTCATATAATTGGCCAAGCAATGTGGAAATATTTGGTTTGAAGAAACCATTACCAGCGATTAATAGAGCTAAGCCAATGTATAAGAATGTTTGGCTTTGATGGGCGAACAACGCGATATTACCTAAAGCCATCAAGACCCCACCAATCGTGATGGACAGACGGTGACCTAAATAGCGGTCTGCTAACCATCCACCGACAAGCGGCGTGAAGTAAACAGCACCAGTGTAGAATCCATAGATACTGAGAGCTGTTTTATTATCAATCCCTAATCCGCCACTGACTAATTCAGTAGTTAAATAGAGGATTAAAATGGCACGCATGCCGTAATAACTAAATCTTTCCCACATTTCTGTTAGGAATAAAAGATATAATCCAGGAGGATGCTTTTTCTTGCCAAGCTCCTGAGCTTGAGTGTTAACTGACATCTTTATTTCCTCTCCTTATTTCATTTCGCATAAACATTATTTTAAAAAAATTTTAACTAAATAACAATAGTTTTTTTAACGCTTTAGCGAAGTAAAAAGATTCATAAATATTCAATAATTATTAATTTTTAAATAATGTTTTTACACATAGTAAGCTGAAGATATGAATATGAGAATAACTTTTTTGTATATAAATACATTGGTTTGTAAATCTATATTAACATAAATAACTATATTAAAAAAGTGTTTAATCGGATTCAGGAAAATAAAACTATTGGAAATAAATTTACAAATAAAGTATTATTAGGGAAATGGATGTGTGATATAAATAATTTGGTGTAATAGGATTACGTTTTCCTATAAAAGGGGAAATATCTAGATAAAATATAATATGGTATTTCAAAGGGGATTGGTGGAGTGTTTAAAACAGAAAACAAATTACATATTTCATCTGAAATAGGCCAACTTAAAAAAGTACTATTACATAGGCCGGGTAAAGAAATTGAGCATGTAATTCCTTCAAATATGGAGAGATTGCTATTTGATGATATTCCCTTCCTTCCCAGGATGCAATTGGAGCATGATCAATTTGCAACTGAGCTGGAAAAACGAAATGTTGAGGTCATCTATTTGGAAAGTTTGGTTAAAGAGTCATTTACTTCTCCAGAAATCAAGTTGCAGTTAATAGATACTTTTTTACGCGAAAGTAAACATCATCTTGTTGGAAGCTATGAAATGGTTAAAGAATACCTTGAATCCTTAACAGATACAGAGTTAGTCAGAAAATTAATGGAGGGTGTATTAAAAAAAGAACTGGATGATCGTAAAAAAGTTCATCTGGATGATTTTCTATCAACCTATTATCCTTTTTATATTGATCCCCTTCCAAATCTGTACTTTACAAGAGACCCTGCAGCAATCATAGGGGATGGAATGACCATTCATAAAATGTCTACAGCGGCCAGGAAAAGGGAATCTCTATTTTGGGAATTTATTATGAAACATCATCCTGATTATCAAAAACAGGATTATAAACACTGGTCCGATCGTTCCGAGCCTTTTGCAATTGAAGGAGGGGACATTCTAGTATTAAGTGATGAGGTTGTGGCCATTGGTGTAAGTGAGCGCACATCAGCACGGGCAATTGAAAGGATGGCCTTTAATCTGCTTAGTAGTTCTATGACCTATAAAAAAGTACTGGCTGTTGAGATTCCAAAAAAGCGTGCATTTATGCATTTAGATACAGTGTTTACTATGGTTGATTATGATAAGTTCACTATTCATCCGGAAATTGAAGGGACAAATGGGCAGATGAATATCTTCATTTTGGAGCTGGTAAATGAGTCTGGTATCCAAATATCAAGAAGATATAATTTAGTAGATACCTTGAAGGAAGTATTGAACTTATCGGAACTGGCCTTAATTCCATGTGGTGGGGGAGATGATATCGTTTCACCGAGAGAACAATGGAATGATGGATCCAATACACTGGCAATAGCGCCGGGAGTTGTAATTACGTATGATCGCAATCAAGTAACAAATAAGCTACTTCAAGATTTTGGAGTGGAAGTTATCGAAATCCCAAGTTCAGAGCTGTCACGTGGCAGGGGAGGTCCTCGTTGTATGAGTATGCCCCTTTTACGAACCTAACAAAAAAACAGATGTAACGGTTAAAACCGTTACATCTGTTTTTTATTATCCAGTTTCTTAGTTGAGGCTTTCTTCGGCTGTCAGATTCATAGCATCTTTAATCGCCTTATAAGTGTATCCAAGATCTGTGGCTACCGCTTCATAGGTAACATAACCGTTAAGCGTGTTAACCCCCTTAGCTAAGCCAGCATTATCCGTAATAGCTTGGATTGCTCCTTTATTTGCAATCTCAAGGGCATATGGAATAGTTACATTTGTTAAAGCTATCGTAGAGGTTCTTGGTACTGCACCTGGTATATTGGCTACGGCATAATGAATCACGCCATGTTTTGTATATGTTGGACAATCATGTGTGGTAATATGGTCGACTGTTTCAAAAATGCCGCCTTGATCGATTGCCACGTCTATAATCACTGAACCAGGAGTCATAGCTTGTACCATTGAATCTGTCACAAGCTTTGGCGCCTTAGCACCTGGTATAAGAACAGCACCAATTACCAAATCAGATTCAGCAACAGCATCAGCAATATTAAATGGATTAGAGATAATGGTAGTCACTTGGTTGCCGAAAATATCATCAAGCTCCCTTAAACGATCAGGGCTTAAATCGATAATGGTAACTTCTGCTCCTAAGCCGATGGCAATTTTGGCAGCATTCGTACCAACTACACCACCGCCAATAATGGTTACTTTTCCTCTTTTAACCCCTGGAACACCGCCTAATAAGATTCCTTTGCCGCCCTCTGGCTTTTCTAAATATTGCGCACCGAGCTGAACAGCCATCCTGCCGGCTACCTCACTCATTGGAGTTAATAAAGGCAATGATTTTCCAGATGAAACTGTTTCATAAGCGATGGAAAAAACCTCAGAATCAACTAATGCTTTTGTTAATTCTGGACAAGCAGCTAAGTGAAGGTAAGTGAATAAAATCAAACCAGGACGAAAATAAGTGTATTCCTCAGGTAGTGGTTCTTTAACTTTCATAATCATGTCTGCTTTTGTCCAAACCTCTGCTGCTGTTGGGTATATTATAGCTCCTGCAGACTCATAATCTGAATCTGTAAAGCCACTGCCCATTCCAGCTGAGGATTCAATCATGACTTTATGTCCGGCAGATACCAAAGTCAAAACGCCTGCTGGAGTTATGGCAACACGATTTTCGTTGTTTTTAATTTCTTTTGGGATTCCTATCAGCATGTTTTATCCTCCAGTCTTATCTAATGTACAATTATTATAATCCGTATTTTATCTGAATAGTATGTTAAAAACAGAAAATTTAAAAATAACGTTTTGTGATAATTCACAAAACGTTCAAAAAATTTTTGGTTATGAACTTATATATATGATTAATATTTAGCTAATTTCATTTCGATTAAGAGATGAGAGGTTATTTTATGATCCTTTAAATCATATTGGCTGATTTCTGTTATTCTTTTTAAACGGTAAGAAAGAGTATTAGGGTGTATATGCAGAGTGTTGGCAGTAAAAGCAGGATTAGAATTATTTGTTAAATAGATTTCTAACGTTTCATATAGCTGTGTTTGATGTTGTTCATCATATTTTTTTAGGATATTCAGACCGGTAGGGAGTTGTTTTGGTTGGCTGCTTCGTTTTTCACTGATTATATGGAGGTATTGATAAAGACCAAGTTCATCGTACCATTGAACATTAGTTAATTCAGCTGTATATCTTTTTTTTAAACTAATAACCTCAAGAGCTTCTAAATAGCTCTTACTGGTATCAATATAGTCAGAATATACATTTCCGCAGCCTTCCGAACAAATGGTAACGTTAAAACGTTCCTTCATATCAGCCTTAAAGGATCGAATAAAGAATGATATCAAATCCTTAGATTGATTCTTACTGGTATTCAGTAAAAGAATAAGTTTATTTTGATCTATCGTATGAAAGATAATAGATACTTTTTGTGTTGTACTGATTAAATAGACGATTTGTTTATCCAAGTCAATATCAATAGAGGATGTGAACTCAAATACAAGAATCGTATAATGTTTCGATAATGTAAATGGGAATTTAACCGAATCTGCGAGTATTTCCTTTTCAGTAGGATAATGTCCGGTTAAAAGTTTCCAAAAGAATTCCTGATAGTTGTCTTCCTGACTTTTTAAGCGCGACTGAAGAAGTAAGAGCTGATTTTTTGCTTCCTTTGCTGCAAATGCCAGTATGGATAGTTTTTCATCCGTGATGGCAGTATCCGATTCAAGAGCCCAAATAAACCCCAGAATCTCATCATTTTTACGTATTGAAACAGCAATTCTTTTACCAAGTCCCACATCATCAAGGGGGTCAACAATAATAGGCTTATCATTTTGAAGTAGGAAGGGAATTATTCCTTTTTTCCACAGAGCATTAATTACTTTTTCAGGTACACGTCTGCCCATAATGGTTAGAATACGGGCTTGATCGGTAACATTGGTATGAGCACTATATGCCAGCAATCGATGATTGGCATCCTCGATGGTGATTGGATAGTTGATTAAAGAACTGATTCGATCAGCAAATTCATGCAGGCTACCATATAATCCTTTAAAAAAATCCTTGGAATAGTACTGATTCTCCATTGAAAGACTCCTTACCGAAAATGGTTGTTGCTTCCATTATACAAGAAATATCCATATGATATGATGATTCAATACAAAACAAAAAAGAGATTGGAGGGGATTACGAACGTAATACTCTCCAATCTCTTTCTATATTAATAAATTTCTATTTAAAAAAAGAAATTTAAACTAAGATAAATCAAACCAGCTAATGCTGCCGAAATAGGCATCGTAATAACCCAGGTTATGACCATTTTCTTGGCTGTACTCCATTTAACACCTTTTACACGGTGGGAAGCACCTACACCCATAATAGATGATGAAATAACATGAGTGGTACTTACAGGAAGATGAATAAAGGTAGCTCCAAAGATAATAGCTGCAGAGGTTATGTCAGCTGCTACACCGTTAACAGGACGAATCTTCATAATGTTTCCGCCGACTGTTTTAATAATTCTCCAACCGCCTATAGACGTTCCAAGCCCCATTGCGGCAGCACAGGATATCTGTACCCATAATGGAATGTCAGTAGATGACGTAAAGCCATTTGCGATTAAAGCAAGGGTGATAATCCCCATTGCCTTTTGGGCATCATTTGTTCCGTGAGAGTATGCCTGCAAAGCAGCAGTACCAATTTGAATGAAACGGAAATTCTTATTGGTCTTTGTTAAATTATTATTTTTAAAAATTACTTTAAAGATACTGTAAACAATATAACCAGCAACAAAGGCAATAACTGGCGAGAATAATAAAGCATAGATAATTTTTAGGAATCCGTCGAAGTGTATCGCACCAAATCCAGCTGCTGCAATTGCAGCCCCGGCAATAGAACCGATAATGGCATGTGATGAACTACTCGGAATACCGTAATACCAAGTGATTAAATTCCAGGCAATCGCTGAGATTAAAGCTGCCATAATAACAATTGAACCATTTTCCAGTGTAAATGGGTCAACAATATCCTTCGTGATTGTTTTTGCCACACCAGTAAAAGTCATGGCTCCAACAAAGTTCATAATGGCTGCCATTAAAATGGCATGCCTAGGTTTTAATGCTTTTGTTGACACAGCTGTTGCGATTGCATTGGCTGTGTCATGAAACCCATTGATGAAATCAAAGGATAGGGCCAATATTACAATCAATACTGTAATTAAAAGTAATGTATCCATAATTGTTTAAGAACCTTTCATCAAGCGTTTTTCATAACGATTGTTTCTAATGTATTCGCCACAGACTGACAATAATCCGCAATTTCTTCTAGGTTCTCGTAGATTTCTTTATATTGAATAATACGGATTGGATCTTTTTCCACAAGGAAAAGATGTTTAACAGATTGACGATGCAGAGTATCACAATCAGATTCATGTTCTTTTATTTTAATTGCAATAGGACGAATGTCATTTAATTTTTTAGTCATTAGTAATTCTACAGCGCGGTCAATTTCATGAGCGGCATTGCGAATTTCATCGACAAATTTCAACATATATTCATTTGCATTGACAATAGAGTACATTTCAAAGAGCGCAGAACAATGCTCAAGACCATCGAGAACATCATCCATTGTCATGGCAAGCATCAATATATCTTCACGCTCAATCGGTGTGATAAAAGCATTATTAAGCTCTTTGATCACTTCATGTACATAATCATCTCCAGTTGTTTCATATTGCTTCATTGTGTCGGAGAAGATTTTTAAATCGCTGATATTTTTTAATTTATAATCTGCGAAGTAATCAGAGCTTTCTTTTAAATTCGACGAAATATTTAAAAGCATAACCGCAAATTTATCTTTCTTTGATTTGAATACCATAGTGACCTCCACTTTCGGAAAATAATAATAATAATTAAGATTAACAATGCAAAATTAATTCTAAACCTTTTATTTAGACATGAAAAGAAAAAACCTTTCTTTAGAGGTAATATTTACATAAAAGCGTATACAACTTATTTAATATTTACGTTATATTTACAAAGCTGTAATATTTAGAAATAGAATTTACAAAATAATAACAAGCAGAATGATTTCAGTTCTGAATTACTTTCCGATTTAACTAACTCATTGTAGGGGGAAAAGGCTGGTATTATTGACAATTCAGTTGGAATAAAAGATAAGTTATATCACCTTGGACTTTAAGGAGATATGAGTGTATAGTACCCAAATTAGGGACATTTAAGTTATTCAGATATGTAGTCTGTAAGCGTGGTCTGCGAAACAAGATATACATTGTAAGATTTAATTAAAAAAGAAAGCCCCCAATTCTTTAGGAATTGGAGGCTTTTAGCTTACTCTTCGCTCTTCGTTGATGTAGTTTCACCATCAGCAGCGTTAATATTATAGTTGTATTTTGATGGGTCTACAGGTTTGAAACCTTCTGGAGTATAGAATCTGAGTAAATCTCCGTAAATAATTTTATCGGACATAGCGAGCATGGTTGAGGCATATTCGCCCATTTGAGCATACTCTTCAGTTTCTTCAATAAGTGTTCCAGTGGAATCATAGTACTTGCCATCAATATATTTTACATTCGGACTCATAAAGTTACCATTTCTAAAAGGTACTATTTCAGTATGGTCTTCTGATAGTAAATCAGTTCCAAGTTGAATGTAATTCTTTGAATCAACACCTAGTAAGTGTAAAAGTGTAGGAAGTAAATCGATCTGCCCACCATACTGATGTTGGACGCCGCCTTCCATACCAGGAACTCGAATAATTAATGGTACTTCTTGAAGTTCGGCTGAGTCATACTTAGTAATTTCCTCTTTATTGAGTACTTGTGCCATCGCTTCATTATGGTTATCAGATATACCATAGTGATCGCCATAAAATACAAGGACAGAACGATCATAAAGACCTGTTTCTTTTAAATAATTCACGAATTCTTCCACTGATTCATCCAAATAACGAGCCGTTTGGAAATAACGGTCTACAGATCCATCACCTGTAGTTGCTGCTTCAATAGTAGCATCCTCTTCAGAAATTGGATAAGGGAAGTGGTGAGATACTGTTATGAACTTTGTATAGAACGGTTCTGGTAAGGATTCAAGTAAAGGCTTAGACTGCTCGAAGAACGGTTTGTCTTTTAAGCCATAGTTTAATACATCTTCATCCTTCATGTCATAATAGCTGGCGTCAAAGAAGTTTTGAACACCCCAATGTTTATAAACTTCATCACGGTTCCAGAATGATTTATAGTTACCGTGGAATACAGCAGAGGAATACCCTTTTTCTTGTTCAAGGATAGAAGCAGCTGACTGATACGTATTATTACCATTTGTAGTCATTGCTGAACCTTGAGATAGGCCAAACAAGGAGTTTTCTAGCAGCATCTCTGAGTCAGATGTTTTTCCTTGCCCTGTTTGGTGATAAAAATTATCAAAGTAAAGTGTATTCTTATCTTTTGTAAGCGAGTTGATAAAAGGTGTTACTTCTTCTCCATGCAGCTTGTAATCAATCAGGAAGTTTTGGAAGGATTCTAAATGAATATAAATCACATTCATTCCTTCAGCCGCTCCAAAGTACTTTTTATTTGGTTCTGCATAGTTTGCCTGTACAAAGTTTTGAACCTCTGTTAGGTCACTGGAATCAGCTGACGCTTTTTGGGCATTCACCTTCATCGTTTTTAATCCATCATAAATTGTGTAATTGTAGGTTCCCAGATATTTGACCAAGTAGTTACGGTCGAATGTTCTAGTTAATAACTGAGGACGGTCAATCTCGGCTAATACAACATTTAATACAAGCATTCCTACACCAAATGCGAAAACTGCCCCTGTTTTACGGAATTTCAAGCGGCCTTCACTTGGTTGGAATTTCTTATAAACGATGAATAAAATAAGAATGATTGTATCAAGGAAATACAGTGGATCATAAATGCGTAAAAGCTCCATTACACTTCCGAGCAATCCACCGCCATCGCCCACATTGAGATTTTCTGTCTGCTTTAATGTTTGCCATGTAATAAAGTCGTTAAAGAATCGATAATAAACGATATTGGCATACTGTACAAAGGATAGAATAATGTTTATAAAAACTAACCATTTAAATGCACGTTTGCCCTTTGCTAATAAAGCAAGACTGAAGAAAATAACGGCTGAACTGATTGGATTAATGAAAAGTAAAAATTCTTGCATCGTATTCGTGATACCAAGATCAAATTCTACTATATAACTTGTATAGATTTTAATCCAAAAGAGAACAACAGCGACTATAAGGAAACCAACAGGTCCACTTAAGCTCTTCTTCGCTTTGCTCGTAAATGCACTCATTGTTTCACCTCAATATTTAATTTTAGATTTATTAGTAGTTTCAAATTTTTATGCTTATTTTTTGTCTGACTCCAAAAGGGATAACAATATTGAATTATAAACTGAATCTGGAAAAAGTCAAATGGAATCCTTTCGACAAAATACCAATGAATCCCTGATATATAAGGATTTTATATTTTGATTCAGGCTAAGTTTTTATATGGTTTTATTGACAATTCGAGGTGAGCTTAATCAACTGTTTCTAGTCAGAGGTGTGTCTATATAAAAATGGAAAAGTATTCTATGATTTAGATATTTTCAAATGGCGGGTTAATAGCCAGTTCTGTATTGTATGCTCTAGGTCTGGAACGAGAACAAGCTATGCAAAACAAATTTATATAGACATTTTCTTTTAAAGATTGGAGTCATAAATAATTTGCAAAGTGGATTCTTTCATCTAAAGGTAATTACTCGGATTACTTAAATACAAAAGAAGTTTACATCCATTATATATCGAAAATATTATCAAAACCATTTGTATGATCCTCTTATCTATATAGTAAGGTTAACCATACTAAACCAAAAATATTATTACAGCAGATTTATCTATCTAAATTAAAAATTAAATCTCTATTGGAAGATAAACCCTATAATGATCCATTATATAGTATAAAAATCTTTATAAACAGATTCTTTGGACTTGTTTTCCTATCTTATTAGCGGATTTAAATATGCTCATAATCAGACCCAATACAAGATTTAAACCGTTTAATCAACTTTTCTATAGTATTTGTTAGTTATTGATTAGTACGCAATAAAAAGCAAGAATTATTATTACCCTTAGTAACGAACGTTTAATCGTCTAAATTAAATTTAATATAAATAATGGACATAGATGTTTATTATAAAAATGAACGGGAATGTATAGAGTATTAACGGCGCCGTTGAATAAAACAAAACAGTCCATAATTGGTCTGAATAAGAAATTATTTGTGAGTAACCACAGATCTTGTTAAGTAAACATCTGAATAAACTTTTTTTCAATCAGATTAGGGATAAACTTGAGTCTGTTGGCTACTCTATATATTGAAATATGTTTTGAAGTTATAACGCAATTATCCCTAATCAGGTAACTGACATAGTCAGGCCAATTGAACAAATAAAAGGAGGAAAATAACATGAGTTTTATTATATCATTAATCGTAGGTGGAATTTTAGGTTGGGTTGCAAGTTTAATCGTAGGTAAAGATGTACCAGGTGGTATTATCGGTAACATTATTGCAGGTATTATTGGTTCTTGGTTAGGTACAGCTATTTTTGGAGATATGGGACCAACAGTTGCAGGATATGCAATTATACCGGCATTAATCGGTGCGATTATTTTAATCTTCATCGTAAGCATGATTATGAAAGCTGTAAGAAAAACAGCCTAACTATCAATTGAAAATCTTACTATAGCTTAAAAAGTAAAAGACAAATCCTTTCTGCCATAGGTAGTAAAGGATTTGTCTTTTTTTGCATTATTATTTCGAAGGAAATCTTCTATATAAATGGAATTTCGCTTTCGACCGATAATTCTTCTCCTGTAAGCGGCTGTATAAACTCTAATTTGTATGCATGAAGGGCCTGTCTATTGAGAGAGGCACTTTTTGTTCCTCCATATAAGGTATCACCAATAAGCGGATGGCCAATAGAGCTCATATGGACTCGTATTTGATGAGTACGGCCAGTTTCCAATATACAGGCTACAAGAGATTGATTTTTAGATTTAAATCTTTGTAAAACTTTATATTTTGTTACTGCATGTTTACCGGAAGTGGATACTCGCATTCTCCCTGATGTATGCCGGTCTCTGGCAATCGGAGCATTTATGGTACCTTGCTCTTTTTTTACGATTCCCTGAACTAGGGCTGCATAAGTTCTTTTTATTTTCCCTTGACTCAAAGCCTGATCCAGTATCGCTCCTGCATAAGCATGCTTAGCAAAGAGAATGGCACCCGAAGTATCCTTATCTAAGCGATGGATATGGCGAGGCTTAATTTTATTATTATCAATATATGCGGTGACAGCATTCATTAAGGAATGGTTATCATTTTCTGAGATTGGATGTGTATTAAGAAATGGTGGTTTGTTCACGACCATAATATCATCATCCTCATAAAGGATATCTAATTTCATTTTTAATGGTACTAACACATTTAAATCTTCTGCATAAATGGGTATATACATAATAGAAGAAGATTCTATTTTAGTTGACCAGGAAATCACCTCACCATTTAATAAAACGATTTTTTCCATTCGCCATTGATGTAACATTTTCTTTGGTATATGCAGGTGATCTCTTAAAATAATTTCTACTGATTTTCCTATCCAGTCAGGAGGGCAGGTAATTAGAGCATATGGACCTGATTTAATTACGTTTAACATGTAAATACCTCGTTTTTAGCAAAGTTAATTAGTATTATCAATACATTATCATGTGCTATCCTATAAATGCCAATAGAGGAAGATTGCAGAAAGTGAGGGTGATCAATATGAAAATTGTAGAAGGCTCTCTTCATTTACAGGATATAGAAATAGATAAGGCTGTAGAGAAATTTTATTTAGAACTGTTCCCAATGTACTTTACTAAAGAACAAATTGATTTGTTCACTTTAAATGAAGTACTGTCTGTACCAGGTTCAAATTCTCATATCGGTACGTTAAAAGGTGCCTTTCAAGCATTATCCTGTATACAAACCTTGATGATCATTCTAGAAAATCGAAGTGAAGATTCCAAGGCTGTTGAATTATTTAATCACAATGCACGGCTCTTGAATGAACTTGGTATCTTTTTTCCTTTTGAGCATAAACACTTTTTTAGTGAGGATAGACAGATTGAGCTTCCATTGTACCAAACAAAAGCAGCAAACACCTATTTAATTTAAAGAAACACGCCGAGCAGTGCCCGGCGTGTTTTTTATAAATTGTCAAACCACTGTTTAAATTCTTCAGCGGTATGTTCTCCCGAAATACGGCTTGTTTCTTTACCATTTTTATAATGGATAAGAGTCGGTGTCCCTGATCCTTCAATTTCGTCCCAGCCTTGCTCAAACTCCAGCACATTATATTGATAAATATGCTCGTCCAATTCTTCTGCTACGGGCATTAGAATTGGAGTGGTTTTTACACAATGTGAACATTCAGGACTGAAATAATAAACAGTCATCGCTTCTTCTTTTTCAAGCTTTTCATCTAATTCATCCGGTGTAATGATGTTTTGATACAGTGGATCATCTAATTGATCAACAGTGGCAGGTCTTAAATTTTCTTTTCCATATGGATTAATACCTGACGTTTTTTCTGTTTGCTGTTTATTAGATAAATACGCTATTGCGGCAAAAATTAAAACAACCGCTGCGACGAAAATAATGACTTTCTTCATTTTGTTTCCCCCTTTGTCACTTTAAATATATACAAGCTGCATACAAATATGATGATAAAAGCAATTAATGCAAGCATTGGTATAGTTATGAAGCCAAGCCAGTTAATATAGTCGCCTGTACACGGAATTCGGCCGCATGTAACAGCACGATCCGTAAAAAACGGTACCTTCTGAATAAGCACGTGATAGGTTGAAATGCACGCTCCGATGGCAGATAAAATCATTGTATAAAAAGCAATATGATAATCTTTTTTCCAGATTGCCAGCACAAGGATTACAGTAAAAGGATACATCACAATTCGCTGATACCAACATAAAACACATGGCTCATAGCCTTTTATTTCTGAAAAATACAGACTGCCGGCCATCGCTATAAAGGCTGCAGCAAATGCCAGAAAAAGGGCGTTGTCACGATTTATAATTTTCTTTTGCATGAAAATTCCCCCTTTTCATTTTATTACCTACATTAAAATTATAGTATGTTATCATAATATTGTAAAAAGAAATCGCTTACCAACACATAATTGGAGTATATTGGCTTTAAGGCTCATAGCAGAGCAGTAGGGATTAGATTTTTAGTATTCATACCAATGTACACATCGTTAGGAAGGTGCTGAATAATGAAGAAACAGTGGTGGAAAGAAGCAGTTGTTTATCAAATTTACCCACGAAGCTTTATGGATTCCAATGGAGATGGAGTGGGTGATATTCAGGGAATCGTCTCACGCCTGGACTATTTAAAAGAGCTTGGTATAGATGTAGTCTGGCTTTCTCCGGTATATAAGTCACCAAATGATGATAACGGTTACGATATTAGTGATTATCGCGATATTATGAATGAGTTTGGAACCATGCAGGATTGGGAAATGATGCTTGAGGAAATGCATAAAAGAGGCATAAGGCTTGTGATGGACCTTGTCGTCAATCATTCATCTGATGAACATGCATGGTTTATGGAGTCGGAAAAATCTAAAGACAATCCCTATAGAGATTATTACATATGGCGTCCAGGTAAAGATGGAAAAGAGCCGAATAACTGGGAATCCTTTTTTAGTGGATCAGCTTGGCAATATAATGAAGAAACTGATGATTATTACTTACATTTATTCTCTAAAAAACAGCCGGATCTTAACTGGGAAAATGAAAAGGTTCGTAAAGAAGTATATGATCTCATGAAGTTTTGGCTTGATAAAGGGGTAGATGGATTCCGAATGGATGTAATCAATCTAATTTCCAAGGACCCTTCTCTTCCTGATGGTCCGGTTGTGGAAGGCAAAGATTATGCATCTGGTGCGGATTATTATATGAACGGCCCTAAAATACATGAGTATTTACAGGAAATGAATAAAGAGATGCTTTCGCATTACGATGTCATGTCTGTTGGAGAAACCCCTGGTGTAACACCAAATGAAGGTATTTTATATACGGGTGAAGATCGTCATGAGTTAGATATGATTTTTCAATTTGAACATATGGACGTAGATTCCGGTCCATCAGGAAAATGGGACGTTAAGCCCCTGGACTTGGTGAAATTAAAAAAAATCTTATCAAAATGGCAAACAGAACTCCATGGAAAAGGGTGGAATAGCCTTTATTGGAATAATCATGACCAGCCAAGAATCGTTTCCCGTTTTGGAGATGATGGCACATATCGTATAGAATCTGCCAAAATGTTGGGTACATGTTTGCATTTCCTGCAGGGTACTCCTTATATATATCAAGGTGAGGAAATCGGAATGACAAATGTACAATTTCCTGATATTGAGTATTACCGGGATATCGAGAGTATAAATATGTACAATGAAAAAATAGAAAAAGGCATGGAGCCAGAGCAGATCATGAAGGGTATTTTTGCAAAAGGCCGTGACAATGCACGTACCCCAATGCAGTGGGATAACTCTGAGCAAGCTGGTTTTTCAACCGGGAAACCGTGGATTAACGTAAATCCAAACTATGTGGATATAAACGCTAAGAATGCATTAAAGGATTCCGATTCGATTTTCTACTATTATAAGAAGCTAATCGCCCTGCGTAAGGAAATGCGGATTATAGTAGAAGGAAGTTTTGAATTGATTGAAGCAGAACACGAATATGTCTTTGCCTATATGAGACATCTTGATAATCAAACATTGCTTGTGTTAACCAACTTTACAGGTGGGGAACAATCAGTAGCTTGGCCGGATAGTGTAAAAGATTATCCAGGACAAAAGGTAATAAGTAATTACCCTGATCGTAGTACTAAGCAAGAAGCTGCTGCTGAGACAATTTTGAGACCATGGGAAGCTATTGTTTATTTAATAGAAAGATAAAGCACTAATGAGCTGTTAGAGATAAAGCCAACAGCTTTTCTTTATGTGACGGCAGCTGTATCGAGTTTTCTTTCCATTTGGTCTTGACTATTGTTTAAAAAAACAGATAAATGGGAAAAAACAGAGGATAGAGAGAATGGGTATGAAAAAGGAGTGTCGTGTCCGTGACAGAGGAATTGGATTTAACTAAATATGAACATAAAATGGAAATTAGGCGAATGGAGATCCGCGATATAGATGATATTATGGAGCTTCAAAAGCTTTGTTTTCCCGGGATGGATCCGTGGAAACGCGAGCATTTGGAAAGCCATTTATCCATTTTTCCGGAAGGACAATTTGTAGCAGAATTAAATGATGAAGTGATTGGTTCATGCTCTAGTTTAATCATTAATTTTGATGAATATGATGATCGTCATACTTGGTCTGAAATAACAGATGACGGATATATCACCAACCATAATCCTGATGGTTTAAATCTTTATGGTATAGAAGTTATGGTCCATCCTAAGTATAGAAAAATGAAGGTTGGGCATCGTTTGTATGAGGAACGTAAGGAATTAGCCCGTAAATTAAATCTAAAAAGTATTATTATCGGTGGAAGGATTCCAAACTACCATAAATATGCAGATCAAATGACTGCACGTGAATATGTGGAAGAAGTACGCTTACATAAAATATATGATCCGGTCTTATCCTTCCAATTTCTGAATGAATTTACGCTCACACGTATTAATCAAAACTATTTGGAGGATGACCGAGCATCAGGAAAATATGCAACACTGATGGAATGGAATAATGTAGATTATCGTCCTAAATCTAAACGGTATTATAAAACCGCATATCCTGTAAGAATATGTGTTGTGCAATATATGATGAGAAAGATCAACTCATTCGAGGATTTCGCGAATCAAGTTGAATACTTTGTTGATGTGGCAGCGGATGCAGATTCTGATTTTGTGGTATTTCCAGAAATTTTAACCTCTCAATTGATGTCCTTTTTAGATGAAAAGGTTCCAAGTAAGGCAGTGCGAAAAGTGACAGATTTTACAGAGCAATATATTGAGTTGTTTACAAACTTGGCGGTCCGCTATAATGTAAATATTATTGGCGGTTCCCATTTTGTGAAAGAAGAGGATGATAATATTTATAATATTGCTTATCTCTTTAGGAGAGATGGAACAATCGAGAAGCAATATAAACTCCATATTACACCGAATGAGAAAAAGTGGTGGGGGATTAATGAAGGTGATGAGGTAAATGTATTCGATACAGATTGCGGAAAAATCTCCATGCTGATTTGCTACGATATAGAGTTTCCTGAATTATCCAGGATTGCAACAGATAAAGGAGCAAATATTATTTTCACTCCATTCTGTACAGAAGATCGACAGGGATATTTAAGGGTTAGATACTGTGCTCAGGCACGTGCAGTCGAAAATCAGGTATACACCGTCATATCTGGAACAGTAGGCAATTTGCCGCAAACAGAAAATATGGACATTCAATATGCGCAATCGGCGATCTTTACCCCCTCTGATTTTGAATATCCGCGTGATGGCATTGTGGGAGAAACGAATGCTAATATAGAAATGGTGCTGATTGGAGATGTCGACCTTGAAATTTTGCGACGTCAAAGATTATCCGGGACCGTACGCCAACTAAAGGATCGGAGAAGGGATTTATATGAACTTCATTACAAAAAGTATTGATTGGTAAATATTTCTCTAAATGAAAATATTCAAGAAATATTAAATATTTAGTAAAATAAAGAAGATCTTATTTAGTTAGCAATTTATTTAGGAGGAATAAAATAAATGGATTGGAAAACAACTTTTAATAAATGGAATGATCACTTAACGCTTGAACCAGAGCTTCATGAGAAACTGACTTCTCTTGTGGATGATGAAGTTGCGTTAGAAGATTGTTTCTATAAGAATTTAGAATTCGGTACAGGCGGTATGCGTGGAGAAATTGGTGTAGGAACAAACCGCATGAATGTTTATACAATCCGTAAAGCAACACAAGGCTTTGCATCCTATATTGAGAAATTAGGAGAAGAAGCAAAACAGCGTGGAGTTGTTATTGCTTATGATTCCAGACATAAATCACCTGAGTTTGCGATGGAAGCAGCAAAAACACTGGCAACCAACGGAATTCAAGCTTATGTATTTGATAGCCTTCGTCCAACTCCGGAGCTTTCTTTTGCAGTTCGATACTTACGTGCAATCGGTGGTATTGTAATTACAGCAAGCCATAATCCTCCAGAATATAATGGATATAAAGTGTATAACGAAGATGGTGGACAACTGCCTCCTGCTGATGCAGATGTTCTGATTGAGATGGTTAATGCTATTGAAAATGAACTTGAAATTAAAGTGGAAGAAGAGTCTGTATTACGTGATAAAGGATTAATTAAAATCATCGGTAAAGAAGTGGACGATGCATACAATGAAAAAGTCCTTACTATTTCTGAACAGCCTAATTTAGCAAAAGAAGTAGATGTAAAAGTCGTTTTCACACCGCTTCATGGTACAGCTAATCTTTCTGTTCGCCGAGCATTGAAGGATTTAGGTTATGAACATGTAGAAGTTGTAAAAGAACAAGAATTACCTGATCCTGAATTCTCAACTGTAAAATCTCCTAACCCAGAAGAGCATGCTGCATTTGAATTGGCAATCGCTAAAGGCAAAGAGATCGGTGCGGATATTTTAATTGGTACAGATCCAGATGCTGACCGTGTAGGTATTGCTGTTAAGAATGCAGAGGGAGAATATACGGTTTTAACAGGTAACCAAACAGGTGCGTTATTCTTAGACTATATTCTGTCTCAGAAGAAGGAAAAAGGAACAATGCCTAAAAATGGAATAATGTTCAAAACAATCGTAACATCAGAATTTGGACGTTCCATTGCCTCCAGTTATGGAGTAGAAACAGAAGATGTTCTGACTGGGTTTAAATTTATCGGGGAAAAAATCAAGCAGTATGAAGAGTCTGGAGAGTATTCTTTCCTATTTGGATATGAAGAAAGCTATGGTTCATTAATTAAAGATTTTGCCCGTGATAAAGATGCGGTTCAAGCTGCAGTAATGGCGGTAGAAATTTGTGCCCATTACAAACGCCTTGGAAAAACCTTATATCAGGCATTAGAGGATTTATATGAGAAGCATGGTTATTACTTAGAAGGAATGCGTTCCCTGACTTTAAAAGGAAAAGAAGGAGCTGCTCAAATCCAGCAAATTCTTGCTACATTCCGTAAGGAGCCGCTAGCCTCTCTTGCAGGTGTAAAAGTAGTGGCTGTTGAAGATTATAAAGAAAGCACACGAATGGATTTACTTACGAATGAAGAGGAAGCAATTCATTTACCAAAATCCAATGTTCTTAAATATTTCTTTGAAGATGAGTCTTGGGTTTGTTTAAGACCATCCGGAACTGAGCCTAAAATTAAGTTCTACTTTGCCGTTAAGGATAGCCAAAAACAAGCAAGTGAACAAAAGCTTCAGTCCTTCATGAATGAAATGATGCAAAAAGTATCAGAAATATAAAATACAAAACAGAGAGCTGACTAAAAGTCAGCTCTCTGTTTGTTTACACCCTTGGTTTCGCTGTTTGCATTTAGCCGTATATTTTTCCCACCACAGAAAAAAATAAAGATATTAAAAAGTCTGCATCGCCCATCCTTCTTCCTGATCATAAGGCAGGAATGTTGCATGGTCTATATATTGAAGAAGGGCATTTAGGGTCTTTTCAACGGACGCATTATCCTTAGAGAAATGATAGGCGTGCAGAAAATGTTCAATTTTTTTGGACAAAAAGTGGTCTTTTGTCCTTACCATCAGAAGTAGGAGGTTATCCCATTCTGAACGATGCGTGTAGTACAAAGCACGATCATAATCAACCTTATCCATTTGCTTCACTCTCCTTCTAGTGAGGAGTTAAAATTAGTTTGTTCAAAGTCATCATTTTATCACCCTGTAAAAGTTGGTCAGTTTGTAAATAGTAAAAATGAAACTTTCCATGGCTTAATTGTTAGAGGAACGGTTATCCTAATATCCGTATTTGACGTTTCTATTCTATATTTAATGTACTCAGTGACGAGTATGTGTAAGATATGGGCTAGATTTTAGGGGAGACTATTACATAAAGGCAGTTAAGGAAGTAAGTAAATATAAATCAAGGGCAGGTCGAATAATTATTCTGTTTCTAACCCATTTTTCAGGTTGTTTTTAGACTCATTTGAGGACTTTTATACATGATTTTCCTATCCCTTCATATTAATGAGGTAAGAGAATGAGGGGGTGAATGGGTGAGAGCAGACGAGCAAAAAGACTTGGAGTATGCCATTGATGAAATAACGGAAATCGCTGTTGGATTTGGGCTCGATTTTTACCCAATGAGATATGAGATCTGCCCAAGCGAAATAATATATACTTTTGGAGCATATGGAATGCCAACTCGATATTCTCATTGGAGTTTCGGAAAACAATTTCACAAGATGAAGCTTCAGTATGACGTTGGATTAAGCAAAATTTACGAGCTGGTTATTAATTCTGATCCTTGCTATGCTTTTTTATTAGATTCCAATTCCTTGATTCAAAACAAATTAATTGTGGCTCATGTACTGGCACATTGTGATTTCTTTAAGAATAATGTTCGTTTTAAAAATACGAAGCGAGATATGGTGGAAAGTATGTCTGCCACTGCGGAAAGAGTTAGGCAATACGAGATTGAGCATGGGAAGCTGGAGGTTGAGAAGTTTCTTGATTCGGTCTTGGCGATTGAGGAACATATTGACCCATCGCTTATTCGTCCACAATTGAATTGGTCCATGGATGAAGAGGAGATAGAGGATGATTCTCCGCAATTTACTACACCGTACGATGATTTATGGAACTTGGAAAGCAAGGAAAAGGGGCAAAAGAAAAAAACAAAGGTCAAGAAATTTCCCCCTCGTCCAGAAAAGGATATTCTTTTATTCATTGAACAGTATAGCCGTAACCTAGAGGATTGGCAGCGAGACATACTGACGATGATGCGTGAAGAGATGCTCTACTTTTGGCCGCAGCTTGAAACTAAAATCATGAACGAAGGCTGGGCGAGTTACTGGCACCAACGCATCCTACGTGAACTTGATTTAACCAGCGGTGAGTCAATCGAATTTGCAAAACTAAATGCAGGTGTGGTGCAGCCGTCAAGAACAGGCATTAATCCATATTACTTAGGCATCAAGATGTTTGAGGATATCGAAGAAAGATATAACAATCCAGACGAAGAGATGAGAAGGCGCGGGGTTAAACCAAATTCAGGCCGTGAGAAAATGTTTGAAGTGCGGGAGATAGAGTCGGATATTTCTTTCCTACGCAACTACCTCACCAGGGATTTGGTCATGCGTGAGGATATGTATCTGTTCCAAAAGAAAGGCCGCGATTATAAGATTGTCGATAAGCAATGGAAAGCGGTACGGGATCAGCTTGTCGGCATGCGGGTCAATGGAGGGTTCCCGTATATTACGGTGAATGACGGGGACTATTTAAAAAATGGGGAACTTTACCTGAAGCATTGGTTTGAGGATATTGAGCTGGATGTAAAATACCTAGAGAAAGTTTTGCCGCATATGCATTATTTATGGGGACGAACGGTTCATATGGAAACGGTGTTGGAAGGTAAGGGAATTTTGTTTAGTTATGATGGGAAGAGTATAAGTCGGAAGTATGTATAAGGGATGAGAACAAGCACAAAAACCAACCTAGCGAAAGGTTGGTTTTTTAGCCTAATATTAAGACTATTAAATCAGTACAGATAGATGCTTTGAACGAAACCTGTCTTTTTCTCCTGTGTGATATAGAAGATAACGCTCATTTGGAACATCACTGGTAAATATGTTCTTTATCTTCATTAAATTCATCTATGATATCCTTTTCTAATTCAATAAAATCTGCATCAATGATATCTTGCATTTCCTTTTTAACCTCATCTAAATCTTTCTTCCAATCGTTAACTGAGTAATCTACAACAGAATCATAAAGAGCATTTTTTAACCGAATACCCATTGTTTTTATTGTAGTCCAAGTAATTGTACCCGCGACAATACCACCTAATATAGGGACACCTTTGGCTACGCCTTTTGCGAACGTATCCTTTGTGATTTTTACTCCAATCATTTGGGCACTCTTCTTGATTATTGGATAGTAAAATGTTTTCGTTAATGCTTTTCGTGGCAACTTCTTCATAATCTGTTCTGCAATTTTCGAACTCAAAACTTTCATGGCAGAAGATGCCCCGCTAACTCCGAACATTACCCCTATATAAATAATAAGTTCCCCTTGGACGAGTTCTGTATCGAGCTCATTATCACTCCATAAATCCTTATAACCAAAGAGATACCTTAATTCCTGTGCCAATCTTAGGTTCAACGCATAAAACTGAAGTGTATCGGCTGGTATGGTGGTTGCAATAGCTAAACCCCCAGGAAAACCAGCTATCGCAGAGATGCTAGCGGATTCCAGTTTTCTTTTATTTACCAACCTTTTCGCCATGGTGTCGAGTTTGGTAATTGGTATACCTGCTTTGACTGGACCTTTTTCAAGGATAAGTGACAGTTGTTTGGAATCCACTTTTTCAGAAAAAAGATTGGTTAAAAATTCAACACGATCTACTTTTACACCAGGCATTTTTAAAGCATCAATAATAATGGATCTAAATTTATCATTTCCTTCTGTTAAATTTGTCATAATCTCCACTTCCTCTGGTCCTTCACGCTGGCAAACGTGATGAGTTCTTGTATGTTATTTCTTCCTCTGCTGCTGCTTTGGATGGATCTGCTTTTCATTTTTTCCATAATGAAGGCAAAAAACAGGCATGATTTCCAAAAATCGTTTCATTGATTCTTCAATTGTATTTGTTCTTCTTTACCCTGATTTAAATGGAAGGAAGATAGTATATAAATCCAACTTTGTAGAAGGATACCATCGAAACGGTTCCTCAGTATTCGGTATCCGATTCTTTGTTTATTCAATCTAGAATCATGTTATAGGGTAATAAAACCCGATTTTCAAATTAAATCCATAAAAATAGAGGAGGAACACGGATGAAGAGATGGATGGTCATAGGTTTCTTGTTTTTGCTGGTTGGGATAACAGCTTGTTCAGACACGTCCCATGAGTCGAAACAAAAAGATTCTCAAACGAATGAGAGCGTAACTGATGAGAAAGAGAAACCAGCCGTTTCGTACGAAAAGGCTGAGGACGTAGTGAACCTATTGAAAGAAAATGAAGAGTTGCCAATTGGTGAAATTAACGTATATACAGCTGACAATGATCCGAATGAATTATTGGGTCACCCTGGCGATATACCAGCAAAGCGGAAGTAAAACAATCCATTCGGGAGTCATTTGGAGTGGAAAACGGTGGAAGTGTAGAAGTGTTCGAAATTAATGAAGATGCTGAGAAACGTAAAGAATATATTGAAACTGTAACGAAAGAAATGGGCGGACTTCTGACGGAATATTCGTATGTGGAGAAAAACGTTCTTCTTCGATTATCTAAAAGTTTAACCCCTGACCAGGCGGCTGACTATGAAACGGCTTTAAAAGAAACTTTCAAATGAGTTTAGGAAAAAACATCGCTTTTTTTAGCGGTGTTTTTATTTACTTACGCATACACAAAAACGTATACATATCCATTTTAATGTTATTTGAATTGTAAAATGATTTGAATAAGTGATAAACTATTTCTGTTAATTCGATTAAAGAATATGGTGAGAACTATCTCAGGAAATGTAATTCGTGCAACATCTTAAAAGTTGAAAATTTTATAGAATTATCCTTTTTTTAACTCTATATCAATCCATTCTAAAAAGAAGAACTCAAGGATTAATATCTCTGAGTCTTCCTTTCAGGTTTTAAAAGCTTGTAAAATGAAGCTCTCGGAGAATACGCTGGTGTCAATAACTTATCCAGCCTGTTCCGACAAGGCAATTGTTTAATAAAGCCTATATTACATCTCGATGCCGACAATATCCCAAGCCGTGATGATACCCAAAGCTTTTTCATGGGGTTTACCGTGTTCAGTGACAATAATAGCTTGAAGATTCAATTGATTGTTGGATATACGGTTTTCGAAAATCTCTTTAACCTTAAATACACTGTCGTGTCTACCAACAAAAGCGACATTTCTTGGATTTTCGTATTGAATAACTTCTTGGACGCTCATATTTTCCATCAACAGGCCGTCATCATTGAAAGCGTGCGCTATCCAACGAGAGATGCCGCCGTCTGTCAAAAGCGCTACGAAGCGGTTCTCATCATAAATAGGAATTTGTGAATATTCGCCTTTGCCTTCGTTCTTCATCAAGTCCAAAGCTGTTTTAATGTTGTCCGCAGAATGAATGATCGCCATTTCTTTCGTGCAGATTGATTCTGCCGAACGAGGACTTTCCAATTCTTCAGCAAACTTCTCGATTTCTTCCACTATGCTGGAGTGCGGTGTCGCAATATATTCTAATCCATTATTGCCTTTTTCATGGACCAGGACATTGCGCAACTCATGGAATTTCAATAAGCGCGAGTTATTACGCATATTTTTGATGACTGGATTGGTGCTTCTTCGTAGTAAGGTTTTGAAATCTGCGAATCCTTTGTCGTTTTGATATTTAGGGTCTTTATCTTTCATATAATTATGTATTCTGTTGTAAGCCGCTACAAACCTATCTGCATTATTCATGTTTATACCCCCAGTGTATTTGAATATGTCTGTTGCTCCTATTGCAACCAATGGCACCAACGCGACATTGGTACCAACATTGAACAGAACGATGCCAATTGTGCATTAGATTGTTTTGAAGCCTTCCTTCAAAAGGTTCTAAGTTCTATAACCTCCTTTTAGACTATTTTTTTATGTAAAAGTTAGATTCAATATTTTATATTCTCTCTTTTTTAATCAATAAAACTGGGTGTATATTCCAACGTCGGAAACAACTTACCATTCTTCTCTCAACAACATTACTTTAATAAATGTTGTTGCATTATTAAATAATACAGCACTGATACGAAGGGGCAGGTTCGTATTATATAGTTCAGCCAGAACTTTCTGGTTGAACTTTTTTCATATGAATTTAATCTATCAGTAGCCAGGGTAGAACGTAAGGGGCAGTGGGACAAATGATCCCGTCCGCTAAACTGTTCACCCCCTACTTGTAGAAATATGTTTGAGGCTGGTTGGGACTGAGATCTCGTATAACAAGCGAAGCTATAATACTACTTGGAGGAAATAGGGGTACTGGTGAATTTATCAGAGGAGGAGAAAGAATGAACCCAGTTGTGGGTATAGATATAGCCAAAGAAGAAAGTGAAGTACAGGCTTTTTTAGATAAAGGAAAGCCATATGGAACAAGTTTTTCGATTAAGCATAACCGTGAAGAGTTGGAGGAGTTTATCTATTTCTTAGGAGAGATGAAGGCAAAGACTGGGCAGATGCCTGTCATTATATTGGAATCAACAGGACATTATCATACACCCGTTGTGCAATGCTTAGAAGAGAATGACATACTTTATATCTTATTGAATCCAATCATTTCTCATCAAGCGAAGAAGGCCAGTTTAAGAAAGGTGAAAACTGACGCATATGATGCATATCAACTGTGTGTTCTCTATTATAAAGAAGAGTTTGAACCTCAAAAGAGGAGAGGAATTCAGCTCTTAAATCTTCGAAATCTATCGAGACAACAAGAAATAATGACGAATATGTATGTGGAGGCAAAATTGCATTTTCATACGATTTTAGATCAGGTTTTCCCTGAATACAGAAAGGTTTTTGGAGATCTTTTTTCGAAAGTATCTTTATCGGTATTAAAGGAATATCCTACCTCGGAGAAGGTTCTAAAGGCTGGCAAGGAAGAACTAGAAGATAAAATACGAGAACATTGTCCAAGTCGGTCTGTACAGTGGGCTAAAGAAAAAGCAAGAAAGTTAATTCATTCAGCTTCTCAGAATCCTTTTCAGAAAGTGCAATATGAAAGCCATCTTATCAATCTTAGTATGTATATCGATATTTTATTTCACTACCAAGGACACCTAACGGATTTAGAGAGCCAAATGGTATCCCTGGCAAATGAAATAGAAGAATATAAGATTATCCAATCGATTCCTGGTATCGGTGAAAAGATTGCGGCAACAATTATTTCAGAGATTGGGGAAATTGATCGGTTTAATCACCCTAAGAAGCTAGTGGCCTTCGCTGGAGTCGATCCTAGTGTCCATTCATCTGGAAAGTTTACTGCGAACATAAATCGCATAACCAAACGAGGTTCCAGTAGGCTAAGGCGTAGCTTATATTTAGCTGTTTTATGCGGAATTAGAAGATCTAGAAATAAAAAGCTTAAAGAGTTCTATGATAGAAAACGTTCAGAAGGAGAACCTTCGAAAGTTGCCATTGTAGCTTGTATCAATAAGCTGCTTCATTGGATTTATGCTTTATTGAAAAAGAACCAGAATTTCCTAGATATAGCTTAGGAAATGGTATTTATCCAACATAAGAAAAACCTTCCAAAAAGAAACTGGAGGGTTATTTGGCATACCCAAAAACAGTATAGCATATAAAAAAATGAAATATACAGAGAGATATTGACAACCTATTAGCTGGTTTAGTTGCAGAATCCAAAGAGGGTGTGTGTGAAATCGCAGCAATAGGTTTCATCTTTTTGAAATTTAATCGGATAAAATCGTTCGATACAAGCCTAAGTCCGATGCCTGAGACCCTGAATTTTTACTATATGTTGGTGGAGGAAGGATTCATCGAGTTTACATCTTCCCATTCCCACAATGAGGTTCCAGTCTAGATAGCTGCTCCATTTTTCAATCGTCACCATCCTCAGTTTGCAACGAAACCTCTTTCCACTTGATTTTGCTTTTGTGCTTGTCGATGAACGAATCCGAATAGTTTTCGAACTTTTGGTGAATGGAGAATTCCTCCCACATGATTTGATCCGTACAGGCTAGTAGGACATGCTAGGGAACATCCTGATTGGACAGGAGCCATCTTCACACAATTTGTTCTTTATACTCTATGATGGAATCAGAATCTAAGTTTCCACTGGATGAAAGTTTTCGCTAATCTGCATACTTTGCTAATTCCTTTGTGATTTGCATGCGAACAACCCTTTTTTTTCCTTATTGTCTTCATTATATCCCCTATTCCACGAATTGGATGAATTTGTTTATCATTTTGGGGCATCAACCTTATGCCGTAGCAAAGTTACGAAAAAACTCATAAATGACATAGAAATATTTCCTATAACGGCTCCTTCGCCCTGTATAATAAAGGAAACAAATCAATCACGATGAGAGGTGGAAACGATGGGAGAAGTGAGTGAAACTAATAAAAAAAAGAAATTGAATAGGCACATCAAAAAAGAAATGTTACGAAAAAACGAAAGACTTTTGTTAACAGCTTCGGCCGTAATAAAAGGTAAGCCTGACACGGTCTTAGCGGTAACTGAAAAATATTGGTATATGTATTCATACAACGATAATTTAACCGAAAAAATGGAACTCATCGAACAGCATGCGTTCGATGGAATTAATGAAGTAGTGGTGGATCATTACTTCGTTAAGAGCGTGTTTCTTTTTAAAACAAACACGAATGAATTCAAAATTATTGTGACGGAAAAAGGCAAGGATTTAGAGAGCCTATTGAAAAACCAACTCAATCTGAAGGTCACTGTTCTAGAGCGAAAGTTCTCCCGTAAAATTGTAGGATACCGTTCTCAATCGAAACCAAAAATGGTTGTTTCAAGTTTTCTATATGGATTAGTTGTACTCATGTTCATCGCGGTCATCGTTGTAAATCTACAAGCAGAAGATGAAGCCGCACAGCATGTTGAAAAAGCTGAAAAATTGATGAAAGAAGAAAAATATGAAGAATCGTTACAGGAATTAAATCAATCCATCGAACTGAACGGTGCCGAGAATAATCCAGCGAGAGAATTGATGAAAAAAGTAAACAAATCCATGGCTGAAGAACATTACAAGAACGCTCTTTCGCTCGTGAACCAAAATAAAATCGATGAAGCCATCAAAGAAATCAACCAATCAAAAACATTGCACGATGACCAGAAAGAGAACAAAGCCTATGCGCTGGAAAAAGAGATCAATAAATCCAAGTCAACAAAACGGGCAAAAGAGACACTTGTTAAAATGACGGATAAGGAGTTCGAACTCCTGCAAGCAAACAAACTGGAAAAATCATATATGGATAATGAAACGCTTAATCAAAAATTCATCAAATTATTGGTTAAGAACAAAGGTGAACGAGAAAAACACCTGGCGGCGGAAAGAAAAAGTTTAATTGAAAAGCAGTTCAGCAGTTGGGATGGATCGCATAAAAATGTAACGAAATATATCAAGAGCCAAATGAATGATGAGGATAGTTACGAACATGTGGAAACGGTCTACTGGGACATGAAAGATCATTTGGTCGTGCGCACAACCTTCCGAGGCAACAATGCATTTGGAGCAAAAGTCAAAAACAGTGTAAAAGCCAAAGTATCCTTAGAAGGAGAAATTACCGAAATTATCGAGTAGTGCTATCTTCGAAAAGGATTCCTGTTTAAGAAAATAGAATAAGCAACTAAATGTCAGCTGCTTTTTTTGCTTAGTTCTGTCTTATACTGTGAAAGTCTCTGCATCACATATCCAAATGCGTAACCCGACGATTTGCCTCCTTTCTTTGATGTATTTCGTTTCGATATAGTGTAATTGATGCTTGTTCATCGCCTTTTTTACGGCTGTTTTGTCTTTGCCTTGTTTCAAGTCTTGTTTAGAAAAGGTACCCACTAACACCATTATTCATTGCTTCAGATGAGGCGATATTTATCACTGGTGGAGAACTTATCATTTAATCAAAGAAGCTATCCACGATTAAGAGGGTAGCTTCTTTTTATGCTACAAAAGGGGTAGCAGCATTCCTACATTCAATGAAATGTGTGGGAAAGTTTGTGAAAAGATGTTCTTAAACAAATAGGGGCGTTAACGGAATAACGAAGCTGAAAAGTGCCCTCTTTTTTTAGCGATACTGTTTATGAATAGCGCAATTAATAAAGATCCTTAGAAGAACGAAGGCTGGGCGAGTTATTGGCACCAGCGCATCCTACGCGAGCTTGATTTAACCAGCGGAGAATCAATCGAATTTGCAAAACTTAATGCAGGTGTGGTGCAGCCGTCAAGAACAGGCATTAACCCTTATTACTTAGGCATCAAAATGTTTGAGGATATTGAAGAGCGGTATAACAACCCAGACGAAGAGATGAAAAGGCGCGGGGTTAAACCAAATTCAGGTCGTGAAAAAATGTTTGAAGTGCGGGAAATCGAATCGGATATCTCCTTCCTCCGCAATTACCTCACAAAGGATTTGGTTATGCGTGAGGATATGTATCTATTCCAGAAAAAAGGACGCGACTATAAGATTGTCGATAAGCAATGGAAAGCGGTACGAGATCAGCTTGTCGGCATGCGGGTCAATGGAGGGTTCCCGTATATTACGGTGAATGACGGGGACTATTTAAAAAATGGGGAGCTTTACCTGAAGCATTGGTTTGAGGATATTGAGCTGGATGTAAAATACCTAGAGAAAGTTTTGCCGCATATGCATTATTTATGGGGACGAACGGTTCATATGGAAACGGTGTTGGAAGGTAAGGGAATTTTGTTTAGTTATGATGGGAAGAGTGTGAGTCGGAAGTATGTATGAGTAATGTGAAGAAGCCAATCAGGGATTGGCTTCTTTTATTTGAGAAGTGTTACTTTTTGAATATAAGGTCGTGCTCGATAATTGAAGAACGGGAATATAATTTGGTTACCAATTTTCTAAATTCCTCTGTCCACAAACAAATGGAAGCAATAGCAGAAGATCAAGATTGTCAAATGGATGGTATCTTTTTATGCTGCTAACGGGGGCACCATTCCTGCAATAAATGAACAGTGTGGTTAAATATGTGAAACAACGTAATTTAAACTATCAATGGCAATAGCAGAATCATCTATAAACACCTTGAGAGGCATCGCATAAGATAAAAAATACCGCCATTGACGGTATTCAATCTTCTACTTTTAAAATTGGGAGTGGAACAATGGTTGAAACTAATTGACACTATTATTCTTCCTGATTTCGTCACGAATGTCCTTTAGATAATCATTTTTTTGTTTCATTAACTTTATGAAAGTACTTGTAACATAAATAGCAAAAATGAGAATTCCTAAATATATTATGATAGGAATAATCCCTAAGAAATCTAATATTTCCATAAATTAACCCCTCCAAACTATATTTTATAATCATATTATCATATTTTTCACAAATTAATCGTTAATAAACTTATACTCTCAGGGTAGATTGCAAAATGAGGGCAATCGCTTTTTTATTAAAGGGGAAGGTTAACGGAAAAAGACAAACGGCATCGATTATATCTGTTTTTACTTTACGTAAACTCGAACTTTTCGCTTTGTATGAATTGATGAATTCACAACGATTAACAGATACCCTAGTTTTTCAAAATACTGTACAACAGGCACATAATGCCAGTAGACTCTAAAACTATGGGAGGTCTTGTTTCTGTTAATTCTTCTACCTCTTTAATAAATGTATGAAGTTCATCTAAGCCATCCAGTGTATGTGCGACTTTAAAGCTCTTTTTGTAAGGCTTCTTTTTCTCCAAGAATGCTTGAACCTGACTTTCACCTTTTGCGACATCCAGACCAATGACTGGATTCATGAGTATCTCCTCCTCATCAATGAATTAGCTGGTAACCCCTAAATGGCTCCTTATAGTGTCATAGCTTCGCTTGTTATGCGAGATCTGGGTCCCAACCAGCTTCATTCATGTTTCTATAAGTGGGGGGGAACGGTTTAGTTGTCGGGATTAACTTTCCCACGGGGGGCTTTCGTTCTACCCCAGCTACCTCTAGTATTCTAGACCTCAAAGAAAAAGGTCAACCAATTAACTTGGTCAACCTAATAATACGAAGGGCAGGATAGTTGCATAAGGAGTTATAATATATTAGACCCATTCTTTATGTTATTAATAATTTGTATCTGACACAAAGTGGTAGTGTTTAATTTACAAATAAAAGAGGAAGCGATACATATGATTCATACTTTTGCCGTAACAAACGATTTAAAACTAATAACTGATATACCATTAAAACGTTTAGATGATTCTGATATTAAATGGTTTTGGGTAGATTTCGATACACCTAGTGATAGAGAAGCACTCCTTTTACAAACTCATTTTGATTTGCATCCACTTGCAATTGAAGACTGCTTACATTCTCTACAACGTCCAAAACTTGATTATTATGATGGGTATAATTTTTTTGTTCTACACACTTTAAACCAATACTCCCTTGTACCTGAAGAATTAGATATATTTGTCGGACACAATTTTATAGTTACTTTCCATTCATCACCTTTAAGTGAAATAGGAATGGTTCGAAAAAGGGTAATGGAGGATAAAAATACTATTAATAAAGGGGTTCTCCACATTTTTTATTCAATAATGGATAAAATTGTAGATGAGTATTTTCCAAGTATTTATAAATGTGAAGATAAATTGAATGAAATAGAAATGAATAAAACAAATCAAGATTTAATTGAAAATGTTTATGAAATAAGAAACCAGTTACTTAAGTTAAGACGCACAATTTTTCCGATGAGAGAATTGCTGTATAGAATTTTAAATTCGGAGAGAGTGATAGTCCCAAAAGATGATCGAGTCTATTTTATGGATATATACGACCATTTATTGAGACTTTCTGAAATGATTGAGTCTAATCGAGAAATGACGGCAGATATACGAGACAATTATATTTCACTAAATTCAAACCGAATGAACAGAATTATGAAAACACTAACTGTTATGACATCAGTTTTCATTCCCTTAACGTTTATTGCCAGTATATATGGGATGAATTTTAAATATATGCCAGAACTTACCTTGCAATGGGGATATTTTGGAGTGCTGGGAGTTATGGTATCAGTTGGCTCTGTAATGTTGTTATGGTTTTGGCGTAAGGGTTGGTTTAAATGATTAAAAATAAAAAGCCGATGCAAAAAACGGGCACGATTGTTTAAAAAGGTTCACTTTTCCTTATAGAAATAACGGGGGCGTTGATCCAAGAAGGATTAATGCCTTTTTGTGTTGAATTTCTTATTGTAAAAACGGGGTAGGTTAGCGGAACGAAAAATTTTCTGAAACTTCAAACTAGTATCCATCGTATATAATTAATAACAGGAAATACCAGGAAAGGGGATTTTATGTTGCAGTTGTTTTTAAAGGGATTATATAGAGGGTCTATCTCATTTGGTATCTTACTAATAATTTCACTGTCGTATAAGTTGCAAGGGCAATCAGATGATTCGAGTGTTTATTTTTTTTATGGCCTTATAGCCTTTTTCCTTGGGGTGACAAGCGTCATATATCAAATTGAACAATGGAGTTTTTTAAAGCAAATTTTTGCTCATTATATGGCGATGCTGATTACTGTTTTTCCAACGTTGCTATTAAGTGGTTTTTATCCGTTAGATTCATTTAAAGATGTATTTGATGTGTATCTCCAATTTAATAAAGTGGGGATTATCTTATTTTTGACTTCATATTTTATTTCATATTTTTTTTCACGTAAAAATTCTAATAATAGCACATCAATATGATTGAGGTATACGACTGACGGTGGGCATTGATCTAAGAAGGATTAATCCCTTTTGTGTTGAAACTCTTATGGAAGTAACGGAGCAGGTTAGCCGAAGAAGGAATATTACATAGATAAGTTGAATCTATATATATCGGTGGGAATGAAATGTGGAAAGAATTTATCAATTCAATTACGAAAGAACAACACTTTAAAGATCCTGCTACAAAGAGCGAGATTGAAGAAATTCAACGAAAACTAGATGTTGTATTACCAGATGAGTTAGCTGCCCTTTTAACGGAAACAAATGGTGTGTCTGACGATTATGGATCATTGATTTGGCCTACATCTGTGATTATTAAGGATAATTTATTTTTTAGAAACTTTGAAGATTATAGAGATAATTATATGCCATTAGATAACCTTTTCTTTTTTTCAGACGCAGGTAATGGTGATTTATTTTGTTATGCAATATTAAAAAACGGAAAGATTGAAAAAAGCGATATTTACGTCTGGAATCACGAAGATGATAGTCGAACCTGGGTTGCCGCTTCATTAAAAGACTTTATTAAAGGTTGGTTAACTGGTGAAATTAGTGTTTAATTGTTTGAAAAAAGTAGAATTTGTGAAGACTGCCACTTAAAGTAAAGGGGCAGGTTAGTTCAATAGGCTTTAATGTAGTTGGCTAAATATAAGTATTATTTAGTTTTATAGTAAAAAAAGAGAGAGTAAATACTCTCTCAAATGTATATTAAGCATCATTATTATTTAGTTTCTCTAGATTGTCAGATATATTTTTAAGAATTTGATTTTTTTCCTGTTGTAATTTGAAAAATTTAGTTACAAACCAAATTACAAATACGATTGGAATTATGTAATATAACAAAGATAAAATTGGTAGAACAGACACCCAGGTTGATGTTGTCAACGTAAAACCTCCATCATTTTTCAAATATTATAACATAGGAATTATTGGTAATTCTTAAAAGATAAATAGTTTTTGAATATTTATCCTGGAATAAAAATAAATAAAGAACACTGCGATTGCTCTTCCTCATTATTGAACTATCGGGACAGGTTGCTTTAGAATTACCTCAATACCCATTAAATTTAAAAGTGGAGTGTAACTAATGTTGTTTTTACGTAGAATTACTTTTTTACGAGAAGAAGTACCTGATTTAAATACATACCCATTCACTGTACCTGCAATTAGAGGAATGAATACATTGGACTTAAAAAGTGAAGTAACATTTTTTGTAGGGGAGAATGGTTCAGGAAAATCTACTTTGCTTGAGGCAATTGCTTACAAATGTGGGTTTAATACAGCAGGCGGAGGAATAAACAATATATACGATGTAGATTCATCCCACGCTGCTTTGGGAAAATACATTCGTTTGTCTTGGTTGCCAAAAATCAATCAAGGTTTCTTTTTAAGGGCTGAAAGTTTTTATCATTTCGCGTCTCATCTGGATCAACTAGCTAAGGAAGACCCGACTATTTATCAAGCATATGGAGGTAAATCATTACACCATCAGTCTCACGGAGAATCCTTTTTATCGCTATTTTTAAACCGTTTTTCGGGTAAGGGCATTTATATATTGGATGAGCCCGAGGCAGCATTATCGCCAGCTCGCCTATTAGCATTTATGAGAGTTATTTATCAATTGGTGAGTAGCGGAAACGCTCAATTTATCATCGCCACACATTCGCCTATTCTTCTGGGGTATCCAAACGCACACATCTTTAGTTTTGATTCCAATGTAATCGAAAGTGTCAGATATGAAGACACAGAACATTATCAAATAACAAAGGGTTTTTTAGATAGAAAGGAAAGGTACTTAGAAGAGTTATTTCTAAATGATGAGGATTAATAAAAATATAGCTTACTCCACTAACAAAGACATTGGTCCAAGAAGGATTAATGCCTTTTTGTGTTGAATTTCTTATGGAAGTAAAGGGGCAGTCTAGCTCAATAAGAGAAAACCACTAGTGAATGTTACCATTACCAAACGACTTTATTATGAATTAAGCAACTATATGTACAAAGATAATAAAGTCGTTTAATTTTAATACAGAAAAATAAAAGCCTTACTACACATAAAATGTAATAAGGCTTTTAAAATTTGTTCAAAAACGCACAATTTTGACTTTATCATTTCATTGCTTGTAACGTTTCCTTTGCCCAATGAAAAATTAACGTTGTATCTTGTTGTAAATGAACAGGCATACCTTGTTGAATCTCTAAAAAACGGCTTAATACTTGTCGATCAAGCTCTTCTGCATTTAGAATAAGCTCCCCTATATCTGATTGAAATATTTCTGATTTTAAAAATTGCTTTCCTTGTATTACGAAACGTGCATTTTTAAATATAGCTTTAATTGCCTCTACTGATTTTGTGTGCAAATAATTGTGCAAAGTCATATGATAACTATTTCCTGCACCTGTTCGAACAAATCGCTTGATATCTTCCGGTTGAATATGTTTCTTTAAAAATTCCAAGCTACCGTAAACTGCTTTTGTATCATAGACAAAGGTAAATAAATCCGATTTATCCCAAGCTTGGAGTTCGTCTACACCCGAAATAAAACCACAAAGTAAATGACGGTTTGGCATCGTATGGGTAACGACTTCATACGATAATAATCGATCAATCGTCAGTTCTTTAAAAATGACCACTACATCAATATCACTGTCTAGCTTTGCCTCTTCCCTCGCTCTACTTCCTTGCAATCCTATAAAGACAATCTCCTCGCCAAATTGTTGAATAAGTTTTTGACTAAATTGCTCAAGCCAATCGTTCATTTCAATCATATGCATTACCATCCTTATTTAATTTTGCCGCGGTAAATGCAGTAGCGTAAATAATTCTATTTTAAAACTGTAACTGTAGTCAATCGACTTATTTCTTGTAGTTTTTTATTATAACTGTACACGATAAATGGTAGGCGGGACAGTTTCATTTTTAAATAACTCTATTATCATTAAACATTTCAATCATCTTTTATTAAATTAACGAGTGCATTAATTGAAGAAGGAATAACACTATTCTTGTTTAAGTAATTGTTATCTGGGACCAATAAGTTATTTAGAAAGTAAGATTATGTTTGTTTTGGCGAATGTCTCATTGTGATTAAGGATTATACCGCCAAAGAGCAGCATTCCAGAAATAATAAAAAGCTTGTGAACAAGTACACTTAAACTATAGGGGGCGTTAGTGGAATAACAGAGACAGTTTAAAAGCACCTTCTTTTATTAGAAATAATGTTTATAAATAGCGCCATTAATGAAGATCCTTAGGAGAACGAAGGCTGGGCGAGCTACTGGCACCAACGCATTCTCCGTGAACTTGATTTAACAAGCGGGGAATCGATCGAATTTGCGAAGCTCAATGCAGGTGTGGTGCAGCCGTCAAGAACAGGCATTAACCCTTATTACTTGGGCATCAAGATGTTTGAGGATATTGAAGAGAGGTATAACAACCCAGACGAAGAGATGAAAAGGCGAGGGGTTAAACCAAATTCAGGCCGTGAGAAAATGTTTGAAGTGCGGGAGATTGAATCGGATATCTCCTTTCTCCGTAATTACCTCACAAAGGATTTAGTCATGCGCGAGGATATGTATCTATTTCAGAAAAAAGGGCGCGACTATAAGATTGTCGATAAGCAATGGAAAGCGGTACGAGATCAGCTTGTCGGCATGCGGGTCAATGGAGGGTTCCCGTATATTACGGTGAATGACGGGGACTATTTAAAAAATGGGGAACTTTACCTGAAGCATTGGTTTGAGGATATTGAGCTGGATGTAAAATATCTAGAGAAAGTTTTGCCGCATATGCATTATTTATGGGGACGAACGGTTCATATGGAAACGGTGTTGGAAGGTAAGGGAATTTTGTTTAGTTATGATGGGAAGAGTGTGAGTCGGAAGTATGTGTGAGTGATGAGAAGAAGCCAATCCAAGATTGGCTTTTTTTGCAGTTAGGGATAACCAGTATTTCTCTTTCCTAATTTTGCTTTATTTAAAAATATTCATTCACAGCCATAAACTTTTTCATATTATTTTTCTTTTAATATAGGAGTGCTGCTCTCCATTTGTGACATAAGAAAGCTTGTATTCCAGTACGCCACCATACTTGTGATAAAACAAATGGATAAATTGTGAAAAATAGCACAAACATCGGTAAATAAAGTAAAAATATGCTAAAGTGGTTTATATAGAAAGTATAAAGGAGTGTATATAGTGGGGGCAGTAGAAAAGAAGAAAAAGCCATTTTATAAAAAATGGTGGGTTTGGTTAATTGCGATCATATTGATTATAGCAGTGGGTACTTCTGAAGAAAATGAGGAGAGTAAGGCCGTTGATTCTTCTGATGTAAAAGAAACAAGTGTAGTTAATGACACTAAAAACAAAGAACAAGAAAAAGAAGAAACAACTACTAAAGAAGTAGCAAAAGAAGAACCGAAAGAAGAAGCAAAAACTGAAAAAGTAAGTGTTTCAAGAGAATTTAGTTCTGCATTGAAAAAAGCAGAACAGTATGCTGAGAGCATGCATATGTCAAAGAACGCTATATATGACCAATTAGTTTCTGAATATGGAGAACAGTTCCCTGCTGATGCTGCTCAATATGCTATTAATAATCTTGAATTTGATTGGAATGCAAATGCATTAAAGAAAGCAAACTCTTATGCTGATGATATGGATATGTCAAAAAGCGCTATATATGACCAATTAGTTTCTGAATATGGAGAAAAATTCACTCCAGAAGAAGCTCAATATGCAATAGATAATCTAGAGTAATAGAATAATTTTTTTGACTAGAGTAGCAGTTTTGCTACTCTTTTTGTTAGGTGTTACAGGCATTATCCATCCATAGCAGAAGATGATTTGCATAAGATTATGAAACTAATTATAGATAAAGTGTGAAAAATAAAAGGTGAAAACTTCATTTCTGTTAATTTTATGGATAATGTTTGCTACGAATGATCCTGTATTGCAGGTTTGGCCGGTAAACCCGACTATGAGGAGCGGGGTGAGGTGAACCTGGATATGGTACGCCATTGATCAAACAGGGAAAAACCAGTTCATGGTCAAAGCAGACTCGGTGGGTTCTGCGTGACCTGGTTCCAATTCGCCAGGTAGATCACGAAAAAAACGATGCCGTTTCATGAGAGTAATTTCTAGTGTTCATATGTGTGTTAAAGTAGAAGCCAATCAGCGATTGGCTTCCTTTTTATTGTTAAGTATAATATTTCGAAATTGAATGAGTTATCTAATGGTAATAAAACGATTTTTTGACCTTTTAACTTAAATGGTTTCGGTATCTATTTTTTTATTTCGACATATCCGACATACTGAGCCTTATTTGATGAGTTTCTGGTAATTAATTCCATTACGAAGGTTCCTTCGGTATTAGGGAAGGTGAATTCCCCGTCTTCATTCACATCGAGATCGGTATCTTCCCCATTTTTCCACAATGTGACGGCAATGGAGTTTGGCCAGCTGGCCCCACTGCTTCCGCTATTTTCCTCATTTTCAATAATGTCAATCCTGGCTTCCTGGTTGGGATGTGCAAATATTTTATTCTGATTAGGACCGAATTCTTCAATATCTAACACAACGTTCTTTACTTCGCCACTCGACGAGCTCCAGCTGATATTGGCTTCGGTTAACGGGTATGCTAGGAGGCCATCCATCTCGCCTACTTCTAAACGAGCGCTTGGAAGCCCCACATCATAATCCTCTGCAAAACACCCTGAAACGGTAAAAATCAATAAGATTCCGATAATCCATTTCAACCATTTGTTCATCAACATTTCCCCCTACATGGTTAATGCTAAACCTTACAGGTTTCACATCATATTAAAATCTACTGCTCTGTTTGGTCATCAAGGAAGTTAATCCGCTTAGAGGATATTTCTTTACATTTAATATCTCCTTCTTCTTGGTGAGATTGTGGCTGTATCAATTAAGCAAGGAAGATTCTTAGAAGAAGGGAGACTGGAGTTGTTTTGTCTAAAGATTTCAATGGAACATTACAGGAGGGTTGAGCAAGTAAAACCAGCTATTGCTGGTTTATCTTCGTTTCCTTCGCCAAATCCACACGTTTGACAAGAGAAGTAATCCTGCAATGGTACCAGCAATTCTTTGATCGCGGCTTCGGGTATATTCTAAAAAGTCATCTGCATCATAATCTGCCAGTTCCCCGTTTGTAAACTTTTCCACGTCCGTTGTCAGCTTCGGCCATTCATCTGTTCGTCCGCACGGATCAACCTCAATGTGTAATCCTTTTTTATGTCCGTAGATGAGGTAGTTTCCGCCTTCTTTGAGGGTTTCTTGTAACCAATCTCCAATCATGTCTTTCACTTTAGCCCTTGGTTTCAGGTCCCCTTTATAGACCATGTCCACTTGAATAATGTAACTGTCTCCTTTTTGCTCCTTTACCATCCCTTTAAATACGAAATCGGCGTTCTTGAAAGCTTTTTCCGCACGTTCAGGTTTCGCGCAGCTCAAAGCCTCTCCCGTAGTGGGAAAGGACAGGCTCCCTAGCAGAAGGAACAGAACCAATCCAAATCCTTTAGCCAACTGTTCATACTGCTCATCCTCCTCTTATAATCCACATAACTTTAATTCAACTGGTATTTCGAAATAACCTTACCGTAAATTTGTTATTTATAAAGAATATTATTTAAAATTTTGAGGTGGTTGTTTTTATATTGCTTTATTTCAAGCAGGCTTTATAATTATTTTAATAGATAAATCTGGAAAATGGAGCTGCATTCTTAAAAATGCCATTCAATAGGAAGAGATAGATGAAGAACATTTTGTTAATTGGACTTCTCTTGCTGGGATTACTCGTGAGCCACATATTAGTAAATATCCAGCCAAAACGCACAATATTTCGCATATGAAATCTGCGTGCGTTTTTTTGTTGTGATTTATTTTTCTTTATTTAATTTATATGCAGCGAATCCTAAATCAAAAATCGTGGAAATGAAAGGCAAATGAAAACGAAAGTAAAAATAGAATAGTATTATGTGATAAAATATTTACTTACATGTTATTAACGTTAATTATAGGGGAGTCCTAGAATGAAAAAGAAAATAAACTATATAATCTCACTTTTAACGATTATCTTTTTGGTGAGTTGTTCGAATGCTGATGATACATCTATTACAGATGTAGAAAAAGAATCACAAGAAGTAACCACAGTTAATACAGAAGAAAATAGTCAAAAAGAAGAAAAAGAAGAAACTACCCCTACGGTTAGTGATGAACCAGCAGTAGAGGAACAAGTAGTTGATGAACCGGTAATAGAGGAAACAAAAAACCAATCAAAGGATGAACGGTTCTCAGGATACAAACGGATTGAAGTTGATGGTGGCGATTTGTCTGGATATCGTGAAGCTAACGTTGTCGTTGACATTGGCTTTGGGGATCGTGAATATTGGGCATTTACGAATGAATACGGCCAATTAGTGCGGGTCATTGCTGACGAAATTATTCTGCAAGATGATCGTAGCGAACCTGTAACATCATCTGGAAGATACTACTCTGATGAGGCGAAAGTTCCTGGTGTTGAGAGTGATAATTTAGATGAAGGACATATCATCGCTGATTCTCTCGGCGGGGTATCGAATGCTTATAATATTACCCCGCAGGATAGTACACTCAACCGACATGGTGACCAAGCTTATATGGAAGATGCGATTCGTCGTGCGGGTGGAGCTACTAATTTCGAAGCAATTATCACCTATCCGAATACGAAAACACAGGTCCCTTCCCATTACCAGTATTCCTATACTATAAGGGGTAACGAGATTGTGGATAAATTTGACAATGTAAACCCTGATGAAGTAAACGCATCGCTCGGTTTAACAGAAAGTAAGCCTTCTGATTCAACTAGTTCAAGTAATTCTAGTAGTTCAACTAGTTCAAACACGAAAGGTGATATTTCTAGTGTTGATGTGAATGGTAATGGACAAGTGACAATTAAAGAAGCAAAAGATGCAGGTTTCAGTATGCCCATAACGAGTGACCATTGGTTATATCCTTATATGCGCGATAACGATAATGATGGAATGGTAGGGGAGTAACACTTTTAACTCTGAGACAAACTAGATGAACGAGAGAATAGTTCTTCGTTAAAGATCTATAAGCTTGGGATATCCCAAGCTTATTTTTTATTAATAGGTTTACTCAATCATTAGCTATTTTTGTTAGGAAAACGGATGGTATTTGAGCTGTGCTTTATATTTGATGTCTTTTTTAGAGGATGAGGATAGGGAATGTGAACGAGGTATTAGAGGATGCTACTATATGACGATAGGTTGTGGTGATGGTTCTGCTACTATTACGCACGAATAAACATCCTATTATGAAAGGTGAGGTCGTATGGTTTGCTATTATTGGAATTACCTGTTATTCTTAAGAAGAATTATTTTTGTTCGGTTTCAGATTGAGAAGCGATTTTGATTTTCGTCTAAGGTATTTGAGCAAGGATAGTAACACATTGTGTGGACAACCACACTAGGAGGCAACATATTATGGAACAAGGTAAAGTGAAATGGTTTAATGCAGAAAAAGGTTTTGGATTTATCGAACGTGAAGGCGGAGAAGACGTATTCGTACATTTCTCAGCTATCCAAAGCGAAGGATTCAAATCTTTAGACGAAGGTCAAAGCGTAACGTTTGAAGTAGAACAAGGACAACGTGGCCCACAAGCTACAAACGTTCAAAAAGCTTAATAAGAGCTAATGAAAGATCCTGAATATGCAGGGTCTTTTTTTGTTTTTTATTCAATTTGGGCAATAAAAAAGCCCTATTCAAGAAATGAATAGAGCTTAGACAACAAAAGAATGAAACTGTATAGCAAATGGTAGGCTAAGTATAGCACAGTGCTTGAATAATCCCTAATTTAAACTTGCTTACTTGCAAAGGGAGTATTTTTCTAATCTTTTTTATGAATACAATAACTGCTAGCTTCCTTAAAAATCCTTCATTAAACATTTAATAAGGTAACAAAAGTTTCCTTCATCACTTCTTCAGATGGACGGTCTCCACTTTTTACATATTTAGTTGACATTCCATATAGGCTCCAACTAATCATAATGCTATGCAAGTCTGCTTTTTCATTTGACGAAGAGGGGTACTTTTTCTTTAATAAATCTTTAAATACCCTTGCGAGTTCTTCTTTTATGATAGTTTCAATTTTGGGTGTAAATGCTTCATGTGAAGTTACATCTTTTAATATTCCCTGCAACACATCTTCACTGATGACTGTTTCCAATTTGCGCGATTAACAGTTGCTCGTTGCGTAATGTCTTTTATAGTAATATCCTTGAAATCCTTCTCAATTACTAACTCCATAAATGATTCCATAATTCTTTAGACATTTCGAAGCAGTATATTGCACAAGGATAACCATCCTATTATGAAAGGTGAGATCGTATGGTTTGCTATTATTGGAATTACCTGTTATTCTTAAGAAGAATTATTTTTGTTCGGTTTCAGATTGAGAAGCGATTTTGATTTTCGTCTAAGGTATTTGAGCAAGGATAGTAACACATTGTGTGGATATCCACACTAGGAGGCAACAATTATGGAACAAGGTAAAGTGAAATGGTTTAATGCAGAAAAAGGTTTTGGATTTATCGAACGTGAAGGCGGAGAAGACGTATTCGTACATTTCTCAGCTATCCAAAGCGAAGGATTCAAATCTTTAGACGAAGGTCAAAGCGTAACGTTTGAAGTAGAACAAGGACAACGTGGCCCACAAGCTACAAACGTTCAAAAAGCTTAATAAGAGCTAATGAAAGATCCTGCATATGCAGGATCTTTTTTTGTTTATAAAAAATTTGGTCCATAAAAAAGCCCTATTCAAGAAATGAATAGAGCTTAGACAACAAACGAATGAAACTAGTATAGCAAATGGTAGGCTAAGTATAGCACAGTGCTTGAATAATCCCTAATTTAAACCTACTTAATTGTAAAGGGATTGTTTGTATTATTTTTTTACGATGCAGTCACTAATCTACTGAAAATCCTTCTTTAAACATATTTAATAGAATTTCCTTCATCACTTCTTCCGATGGCCGATCGCCACTATTTATATATTTAGTCGACATCCCATATAGGTCCAACTATCCTCTAGTGATGAGCAGCTAACCAATCAGGAGTCAGAGCGAGAGACCACTGGCTTTTTAGCTTTAGAACATTTCCAAGCAGTATATTGCACACGGATAAACATCTTATTATTAATGTTGAGCGTCGTATTATTTGCTATTTTTAAATATACCTGTTATTCTTAAGAAGAATTATTTTTGTTCGGTTTCAGATTGAGAAGCGATTTTGATTTTCGTCTAAGGTATTTGAGCAGGGATAGTAACACATTGTGTGGACATCCACACTAGGAGGCAACAATTATGGAACAAGGTAAAGTGAAATGGTTTAATGCAGAAAAAGGTTTTGGATTTATCGAACGTGAAGGCGGAGAAGACGTATTCGTACATTTCTCAGCTATCCAAAGCGAAGGTTTCAAATCTTTAGACGAAGGTCAAAGTGTAACGTTTGAAGTAGAACAAGGACAACGTGGCCCACAAGCTACAAACGTTCAAAAAGCTTAATAAAGCTAATGAAAGATCCTGCATATGCAGGATCTTTTTTTGTTTTTTATTCAATTTGGTCAACAAAAATCCCTAATCACGGGCATATTTCCAACTCTCCAAATTTTATATGAATTTAACGAGTAATAAAAAAATTACCTAGTAAAAGAAGTAACGATTTTAATGAGTTGAGAAATCATTAGTCTCTTTTAATCGTTGAAGCTTATTCCATGGTAAATACATCAAAACCCATAAAATAACAATCATACAAGCTAAACCAAATATGTACCCGGGATTCCCAAGTACCTTTTCAAGCGGAACAAGTGGGGAACCAGGTGAGGGGACATTTAAGAACATAAAGTTTGTATCCCATATTTTATTTAATGGATAGATAATTGATCCTGTCACAGCTAAAAATAGGACTGAACCTACTATTCTTTTTTTATTTGGTTTTACAATCCCAGCGTATAACACCATGACACAATACATAACAAGTGCAAAATGAAAAATAAAGCTAAATAAACTCATAAATTCATAAATCGGGCGATGTGTCCAGTTACAAAATAATAAAGCTGCAATTGCACCAGGTAAGAATAAGTTATAGAGCTTTTCACCAATTATTAAGCTATTTGTATAGGCATGATATAAAATCGCAAAAATCGCAAAACTACATAATTCAAACGGTAGATAGTCAACTGTAAATTCATTTCTGTTAATCAAATAGATATTCTTAATTATCTCAAATAATAAAATAAACCATGCGATTCTTTGTTGTACAATACTCTGACTTTTGGCATCTAATTTATTGAAATGCTTACTAACCTTGATAACGGTCAACGTTATTATAATGAGCCATGCAATATGATATGGTCCAAATAATGAAAATCCCATTTTTCTACCTTCCTTTTTATTTCATGAAGGAACCATTTTGGCAAAAGCGCAAAATGGCTGGATTTATTATGATGAATATTTCGTATCTGTTTTTTCTACTAAATTATTGATATCCAAACTAATATAAGTGCCACGAATAGCACCCTAAGAAGAACAACACTATAAACTATTAATGACTTCATGGCTAAAGAATAAGTCTCCATTTTCACCATTGGCAATACGGCTGTCATAAAAATAATCCCTAATATTAAAATAGCAATAATCGGCACGACAAACAATCGGTTGGAATTTTCTAATTCTTTCAATATCTACCTTTCCTATTAATGAACAAGATGTCTATATATACTCTACATGGGAATGATCATTGGTGAGAATATATTTTATACAGGATTACTTTGAATCTCAAGATTAAGTCAGACTAGGGGATGAATCTGTTTAAATTCCCTTAGAATGAGAGTAAACCATTATCTTAGCCGAAGGAAATGTGGCTTTTTCCCTCGTTATTGGTGTCTTAACCATTAGAGAATACCCCCTTACCATTGGTCGAGGAGGTATCACCACTTATTTTTAGGATAACCTCTCTCCGTCGCAGGCAAATTATATTTTTCTGCGAAACGGGTTATATCATGTGGTTGTTCATCTTGAATGTTTCAGAGTATATATTGCATCATAGATAAATATCCAATTATAAAAGGTGAGGTCGTATAGTTTGCTATTATTGGAATTACCTGTTATTCTTAAGAAGAATTATTTTTGTTCGGTTTCAGATTGAGAAGAGATTTTGATTTTCGTCTAAGGTATTTGAGCAGGGATAGTAACACATTGTGTGGACATCCACACTAGGAGGCAACAATTATGGAACAAGGTAAAGTGAAATGGTTTAATGCAGAAAAAGGTTTTGGATTTATCGAACGTGAAGGCGGAGAAGACGTATTCGTACATTTCTCAGCTATCCAAAGCGAAGGTTTCAAATCTTTAGACGAAGGTCAAAGTGTAACGTTTGAAGTAGAACAAGGACAACGTGGCCCACAAGCTACAAACGTTCAAAAAGCTTAATAAGAGCTAATGAAAGACCCTGCATATGCAGGGTCTTTTTTTGTTTTTAAATCAATTTGCGCAATAAAAAAGCCCTATTCAAGAAATGAATAGAGCTTAGACAACAAAAGAACGAAACTGTATAGCAAATGGTAGGCTAAGTATAGCACAGTGATTGAATAATCCCTAATTTAAACCTGCTTACTTGCAAGGGGTTTTTTATCAAATCTTCTATCCCACTTTTGGCTCTATTTATTAGTCACGTGGACATCTTCTAATGTTTCCTCATCCAGTGAATAAAGGGACTTCCAACCGAATTATTATGCTCTGAATACGGAAAAGGCAACTCCTTCTTACACATTATAATCATAGCGCCTGATTTTCCCTCAACAAAATAATTTAATAAGAGGATTTCTTATTTCTATTTATTTACAGAAAATTCATTTAAAATAATATCAAGGTTTAACTTGAATTTTATAGTAGAGGGAGTCTTTGGTGTTGAAGCATATATTTGCATTTGAGAAAGAAGAGGATTTTCAGGAATACAAATATTTGATTGAGAGGTTTTCCAAAAAACATAAAAGGCTATCAGCTTGAATTAGTAAATCATTATGAGCTCAAAGAATTGCCAAAAGGAGTTGTATGGACAACAGATGAACTAGCCACAACTGTTTTTTCCAATATACCGATCCCAGCCTTTACAAATAAAGATCTCATTTATCTTTCTCCTGATTTGGTAAGCTGGAGGAGGTTATTTCTTACACAATTAGAGGGAAAGAAACATTCTAAAATAGAAGACTTCTATACTAATATGTCTGAAAACCATATATTAACTATACTTGGACACGAATTAACCCATCACTCCGATTTGTTTTTGGATGAATTTGATGATGAGAGAGAGAACAGTATTTGGTTTGAGGAAGGAATGTGTGAGTACTTATCAAGAAAATACTTACTAACTGATACAGAAAATAAGCAGATTACAAATATTGAGATAGAATTGATGGGTCTGTTTAAGCACAAATATGGTAACCATTCGTTAGAGGAGTTCGGAAGTGACAGTTATCAAGGGAGTTTAACAAGTATTATGTTCGATTACTGGCGAAGCTTTCTTGCAGTAAAGTATTTGGTTGAAGAGGTTGCTAATAATGACCCCAAACAAGTTTTGAAAGAATATCATAAATGGCATAACGAGGGAAGAAAAAAGCCTTTAATAGAGTACTTCCATTTGGAAAACTTATTTTAAGAGCAAGAAAAAAGGATTGAATCTTATTGTTGATTCAATCCTTCTAACTATTAATTAATATTATTTATTCAACGACTACTGTTTCTTTGTATGGAGTATCTTCGCTGGATGTACCAAGATATACAGTGTACTCGCCAGGTTTCACCACGAAATCGTGTTCGTAGTAGTCCCATACACCCATTGGATGGTTCGTAGCAGTTGGGTCAATCGTGATGCTAACTTCACGTGACTCATTAGGCTCTAGGTAAACTTTTTGGAAACCAACAAGACGCTTAGGTGGCTGTCCTTGGACAGGAATACCTAGATATACTTGAACAACCTCAGCTCCAGCAACTTTTCCTGTGTTGGTTACGGTCACCTTTACCGTAATCGGGGATTTGCCATCTGTTTGTGATGGTGTTACTGAGAATTCGGAAAGCTCAAAGGATGTGTAGGATAGACCGTATCCAAACGGGAATAATGGCTTAATTCCTTGGGATTGGAACCAACGATAACCCATGTTAAGGCCCTCAGAATATCGGATAACCGGGAAGCCATTGCCTTCATCTGTACCAGGATAGCGCTCAGGTCTGCCTGCGTACAAAAGATCATCCTCAGAAGCTGCGTATGTGGTAGGAACTTTACCGGATGGATTTACAACGCCAAAGAGTAAATCGGCAACGACGTGACCATCTTCAGTACCTTGGTTCCATGCCTCAAGAACAGCTTTAGCCTTTTGGATCCATGGCATCATGACAGGGCTGCTGTCTTTCATGACTACAACCGTTTGCGGGTTGATATCCAATAGTTCTTCGATCATACGATTCTGATCATTTAGCATGTTTGGACTAGGTAAATCAAAACCTTCAGAGGCAACTAAGCCGGCCATTAGAATAACCATATCAGCTTTAGCAGCAGCTTCTTTGGCTTCGTCAAGATTTGAAAGATCTTTAGCGACAGTAACCTTGCTGACTGACGTGTGTGAACCAAGACCTTTAAGGACATTTTGCATGCCTTCTACCGGTGGTACCGTGTAGAGCGGAGTAACCTTGGATGAACCGCCACCACCGTTGCAGGCGTCATCCACGTACTCAGATTGACCAATGATTACGATGGAGTCATAAGCTTTCGGATCAAGTGGAAGCATTTCACCTTCATTTTTCAGAAGGACAGCAGCCTGCGAGCCGATTTTACGAGAAATGGCGCCATGGCCTTTTGCATCAATCTCACCAGGATTGTAAGGACGCTCGAATTGACCGAAACGGAACATTTGCGTATAGCGGCGAACCAATGCACGGTCAACAGTTTCAATCTCGAGGCTAGTATCCTGGAGTGCATTCTTGACGTTCGTCTCGTTTAACCATTTAGCGTCAGGCATTTCATGGTCCATACCAGCGTTCAATGATGCGGCAGCAGAGCGGCATGACCAGAAGTCTGATTGTACGTAACCTTGGAAGCCCCACTCGTCACGCAGAATATCGTTAAGGATATAGCGGTTTTCGGTTGCGTATACACCACGAACACGGTTGTATGCGCTCATGATTGCAGCGATATCACCGTCTTTTACCAACATTTCGAACGGTAGTAGGTAAAGCTCGCGCAATACGTGCTCATCCAACTCAACACTCGTACGGAAACGTTCGTACTCCTGGTCGTTAACTACATAATGTTTACCCATGGCGATAACATCGTGTTCTTGGATAGCTTTTGTAATCTCGACGCCCATCACTCCGGATAGATATGGATCTTCTGAAAAATATTCAAAGTTACGTCCGGCAATTGGTGTTCTGTGTAAACAAACCCCTGGGCCCTCAAGTACATGCTGGCCAAGTGTTGCAGTTTCAGAACCAATGATATTACCGTACTCACGTGCGAGCTCAGGATCGAAGCCAGCCGCAACACCGATGGACATTGGCAATGCTGTAGCTGGTGGACTTGGGTGTCCGTCACCCATACCTACGCCTACAGGGCCGTTGGTAATACGAAAACGTGGAATTCCTAACTCTTCAATACCTTTTACATGGCGCTGTACCTGGATTTGGGCCATAAGTCGATCTTGTTCCTCAGGGCTCATGGCATTCATTTCATCCATAGATGGCATATCATAAATATTAATCGTATTCATGGCGCCGTGAAGTTGGGCAATTTTTTGCTCTAATGTCATTGCAGCTACAAGCTTTTCAGCACGCTCACGTGGTGACAATGACTTGTCCATCCATGGAAACTGTCCATTCTTTTCTGTATCAGTAGTATGTTGATTATTCATGTTGAACACTCCTAACACAATATTTTTATAAAAATAAACGTATTATTTCTAATACTTTTTATCTGATAGTCTAAACCGCTTACATATTTAAGATAACCAGATAATTCTATAAAATCCTAAGTAAAGCAAATGAGACTTCCTTTGTTAGATCTGCGGAATTCTCTTTTATGATTTGGTTTCAATGTGTAAATTATATTTTTTTTATCATTCTTTTACTCGTACTATTTTTGTTTTATTAGTAGATATTTTAGTTATATGCTATTTATTAAAGTGGAAAATCGAATAAATGAGTTTTGATGGTAGAAGTCTTCGTCAAAAAAGCAAACGGATGGGTTAGTAGTTATAAAGATTGTAGATGGAAATCTTTGTTTCTGGTTTTATATATTATAAGGACAACTAGGGCAGTGGTTATGAGAAAAAAGTCTAATAGGGTAAACAGAGAATCAAAATATTAAACTACCTCTTGAAGAAAGGGTTAAATGATACTAAAAGATCTATAGTAAAGATAAGAAAAAGACGGAACTCATAATATCGTGATTGAGGAGTATTTCTAATAACATATAAGGGGACGGTAATTTGAGTTTATTACAAAAATGGTTTTATTGGCTACTTGCCTTTATATCAATCATTGTTTTTCTATTACATAATATGGGTCCCTATACGGGGCAGTTAAGATTAATCGCCTATATACTGTTTACTATTCTTTGTGCAGCTTTGCTTATTAAAAGTAGAGAGTCAAAGGCAAAGATAGCAGGAATCATTGTGTTTTACCTGGTTATTGGTATAGGTGGATATTTTTAATAAGAATACTGCTAGTCGAGAAGAGATTTTACTTATGGTTTTGGAAAGTTGAAGCAGTAAGCTGGTGATACTTTAGCTTACTGTTTTTTATTTTCTTGATTTTAATTATTAAGTCATATAATATAAGTAATGTCTTATATAAGCGTTTGGTTATATAAAGGAGGTATATATGAATACAATTGAGCAAATGGCTCAGCAATTAAAAGCAGTCAGTGACCCGAATCGGTTAAAATTATTGGCTTGTCTGAAAAAGGGAGAGGTATGTGTTTGTGATTTTGTGGATGTTCTTCAAATTTCCCAGCCTGCAGTCAGCCAACAAGTGAAAAAGTTGAAAGATGCAGGAATTATTCTGGAAAGAAAAAAAGGCACATGGAAACATTTTCGCCTAAATGAAACTCAACAGCCGTATATTCAGGCAATCATTGACCAGCTGGAGCCAATTAGTGTGAAATGCTGTTCATCAGATTGTTAAATCAACAAAGAGTGGGGGAGAACCAGATGGCAGAAAAAAGTGTGACGAAAAGGCTGTCTTTTTTAGATCGATATTTAACGGTATGGATCTTTGCAGCCATGGCAGTGGGTATTTTAATTGCGCTGTTAGTACCTGATTTTAAAACAATGTTAGATACTATGTCCGTAGGGACGACATCCATTCCAATTGCTATTGGATTGATTGTAATGATGTATCCGCCATTGGCAAAAGTGAAGTATGAAGAGATGTGGCGTGTATTTAAGGATTGGAAGGTATTATTGCTATCCTTATTCCAAAACTGGTTGCTCGGTCCGGTTCTAATGTTCTTCTTAGCAATTATCTTTTTACATGATTATCCTGAGTATATGGCCGGCCTGATTATGATTGGTCTTGCGCGTTGTATAGCTATGGTTATTGTTTGGAATGATCTGGCTCGCGGGGACCGAGAATATGTAGCTGGACTTGTCGCTTTTAACTCTGTATTTCAGATTCTATTTTATTCGGCATTTGCCTACTTTTTCTTAAATATCTTGCCAGGCGTATTTGGGTTGGAGAATTTTACTGTTGTCATTTCGATGTGGGAAGTTACAAAAAGCGTTCTCATTTATTTAGGTATTCCTTTTATAGCAGGAATGGCAACACGATTCATTGGATTAAAATTAAAAGGGGAAAAGTGGTATCAAGAATCTTTTTTACCTAAAATCTCTCCTCTTACACTTATTGCTTTATTATTTACGATTGTGATGATGTTCTCCTTAAAAGGAGATAAAATTGTTGAACTCCCATTGGATGCCATTCGAATTGCTATACCATTGCTCATTTACTTTTTAATCATGTTTGCTGTATCATTTTTTGCTTCAAGAAAAGCAGGAGCATCCTATCCTGTAACGGCATCGTTATCCTTTACAGCAGCGAGTAATAACTTTGAATTGGCAATTGCAGTTGCGGTTGCTATGTTTGGGATTAATAGCGGCGTAGCTTTTGCAGCTGTTATCGGTCCATTGGTGGAAGTTCCTGTTTTGATTGCACTTGTAAGTGTAGCACTGCGCTGGGAAAAGAAATACTTCCATAGGAACAAAGTAGAAACGTCTGAACAAAAGTTCAATCAGGGGGAATAATTTAATGCCAAAGAAAAAAACACTTTATTTTTTATGTACAGGTAATTCGTGTCGCAGTCAGATGGCGGAAGGGTGGGCAAAGGAAATCCTGCCTGACTGGAATGTCAAAAGTGCTGGACTTGAAGCCCATGGATTAAATCCGAATGCAGTGAAAGCGATGCAGGAAGTAAATATAGACATAACTAATCACACTTCAGATGTGATTGATCCGGATATTTTAAATCATGCAGATTTGGTCGTAACTTTATGTGGGCATGCAGATGAACATTGCCCAGTAACACCGCCCAGAGTAAAACGAGTTCATTGGGGATTTGATGATCCGGCAAAAGCGGAAGGAAGTGAGGAAGAAAAATGGGCATTCTTCCAAAGGGTACGCGATGAGATAAGGGATCGGATTGATTGGTTTGCTAAAACTGGGGAATAAGCCTGTTAATTATTAAAGATAATGTAATGAAAAAAGCTAATCATTTAGATTAGCTTTTTTTACTTAGGCAGTGAATTGGACAACATATGTATCATTAATCAATTTTAGCTAATTCCTGAAGCCGCTCCCTATCCAAAATGATATAGCCACGATCATATTTTTTTATAAGATTTCCCTTACAGAATTGTGAGATAACATGTAATAAGTGACGGTAGGAAACTCCTAAATATTCACTGACTTCTGTGTGTTTTTCTTTGTAAAAATCATTTTCAGCTGACATTAAAATAAATGAAGCTAACCGATTTTCGAGCGGATAAATTTGAGTTTGGACAGATTTAAATGAAAGATAATGTGTTTTTTTGCTTAAAAATATGGACAAATGCCTCAGGAAAACCGGATCTTCTAATAATTGATTTTTACATATATGCATGGGAATAGCTAAACAGACCGTTTTTGTTGATGTTTGGACCCCTATAGAATATTGCTCTACTCCCAATAATTCGAGTTCGCCAATAAGTGACGGTGCTTCAATAAAATTAAGGAGAGATACTTTTCCGTTTTCAAGCGTGATATATAGTTTCGCTTTCCCTTCAACAATAAGGTATAGATACTCTGGTATAGAACCTTCTTTGTAAATGAATTCACCACGCTCAAATTCATGGACTTGAATAAATGGTTTTATCGAGACACTGGAAAAGGGTTGGATACTGTTTAAATCAATATATTGGCTGCGCAATGGTTCAGATAAAATCTGCACTTTTTTCCTCCAAATTATTAAAAAAATATGAGATATCTCACATTATTGTAAGCGTGAAACATGCTATGATGCAATAAGTATGGAGGGAGAAAGAATGAACAATCCGCGTTGGTTTTCACAGAACTTTTTTTTATTTTTTATGACATGGGGTATATTTTTACCTTATTGGACAGGTTATCTTGTACAAGGAAAAGGATTGACAGTATCAGAAGCAAGCTTAATTATGGGATTTGGATTGGTGGTACGAGGGCTATCAGCGCTCTTTGTTTATCCAATCGCCTCCAGATACTGGAGTGCTCATAAAGTCGCTTTCCTTTTAATTATCTGCTCATTAGCAGTGACAATCCTATATATACCATCGACATCATTTACTTCCCTATTTGTTGTCACTCTTATTTTTAGTGCCTTTTATCCAACTTTACTTCCCGCAGTGGAAGGTACTGCTAGTATTTTAATGAGACAGGGGGATGGGGCATATGGAAAAGCTCGCTCATATGGCTCTCTTGGATTCATTGTCTCTGTGCTAGTAATTAGTATGGTTACTGGGTATTTTGGGGATAGTGGGATTTTATGGGCAATGATGTTCATGCTTGTTTTAATGCTTATCAAGTATATTTTACCTAGCCCGGATATACTAACTGAAAAACCGATCAAAAATGAAAGTAAAAATACAATGAAAATGAGCAGCTTATGGAAGATTAAAAGCTTCTCAATTGTTTTGCTAATCGTATTTTTACTTCAGGGTGCTCACGCATCTTATTATAATTATGGCTATATTTATTTACAGGATTTAGGTGTAAACACATACTATATCGGTATGATCATTAATATTGCTGTTATTTTTGAGATCATCTGTTTTGCGAAGGCTGATCATCTGTTTAGAAAATGGCAGCCATCTTCTTTATTATTGGTAGCTGCTGCTGGATCAACTCTGCGCTGGTTATTGGTAGCTGTATTCCCGAATGTTTGGATTTTCATGTTATCGCAGAGTTTGCATGCACTATCCTTTGCTTTGGCACATTATGCATTTATCCTTTATATAACAAACTCGCTGCCAAAAGAGCAAAATTCCAATGCACAAGGTGTATACTCGGCTTTTGCTATGAGTTTTAGCACAGCGATATTGACACTGGCAGGAGGATTTTTATATGATATTTCTCCAGGACTCTCTTTTGCCGGAATGGCTATTTTTACATTGCCAGCAATTATAATCATTTTAGTGACAAGAAGAAAATATCGTTATTAATTTGGTACAATCGTATAAATGAGTGTCTTTTCAATTTATTGTAATTGGAGATGATCTAGATGGTAAATAAAGAAACATTATTGGAAAGTGCCCGTGCTGTAAAATCAAATGCTTATATGCCGTATTCTCAATTTCCTGTTGGGGCTGCCCTTTTACTTAAAGATGGAAGTATTATCAATGGTGTAAATGTTGAAAACGTATCTTTTGGTGCAACAAACTGTGCAGAAAGAACAGCCATTTTTACGGCAATTACAAAAGGTTATCAAAAAGGTGATTTTCAGGCGATAGCTATTTCAGGGGCCACAGAGGATTATTTACCGCCTTGCAGTATTTGCAGACAGGTTTTAGTTGAATTTTGTTCTCCTGACATGCCAGTTTATTTAACGAATGCAAAGAAAGAATGTAAAGAATTGACTTTAAAAGAATTAGTGCCATATGCTTTTACAGAATTAGATATGTAATGAATGCAATGACAAGAGAGAGCCACCTGGCTCTCTCTTATTTATTCAATGGAATCTGCAATTACTAATGGGAGTGTAATATCCCATCCTGCTTGAGATGTATAAGTAAAGGAACCGTTTACTTCACCATAAATAGTGACAACGTCTTCATCAACAAAATCTGTATAACCGAGGTAAGCTACATAAATAATATCAGATACAGACCAGCCGTAAGAGGTTGGAGTAATAGAAAGACGAATTGCAGTCATTCCATCACTTTCCATTATTTGAACAATTTCACCTCTATATTTTACATATTCACCTTTGTAGCGGTCAGGGTTTTTATTCAGCTTGTCAAAACTAATGGTTTTAGCATTTGCTCTCTTAGCTTGTGCTTCTTCTTTTGCTGATAAGGTTCTTGTAAAAGCCACTTCTTTTGTTTGTTCCTTGAAATTTTCTTTAGTAGCTTTTATGGTGTATTTATATTCACCTTTTTCTTTTGTATTTACATTAAAGGAGAAAGTCCCATCTTTTCCGGCAGTAGCTTGATCCAGCTTTTTTTCATCCTTCATAATCGTTACTGTTGCACCAGGTTCTGTTTTACCTTTAATCGTATAGGAAGGTGCTTGTATCTGGCTATCATTTGTAACAGTAAGAGGAATATTAGGGATTGTTCTGTTTATGGAAATGTTCAAATGTTCTTCTGTATATCCCTCTTTATTAGCATCTACAACATAGTTGTAGGTACCTTCAGCTTTTGTATCAAGTTTGAAGGAAAATGTGCCATTTGCATCAGCGGTAACTTCTCCATTTTTTGTGCCATCTTTATTTAATATGACGGTTGCCCCAGGTTGTACGGTGCCTTTTAAAGTATAAGAAGGCACTTCTATATGACTATCATATGAAATATTCAAATCGATAGGTGGATACGCTCTCATTACTTCATACTTTAACTCTTTACTATACTCTTCGTTATTGGCATAAATGACAATTGGGTTTTCTCCTTCCTCAAGTACCACATCAGTAGAAAAGCTGTCTTCTTTGATAGTTACAGTTTTACCATTAACCTTTAATTGATCAGCATGTTCTACAGTACCTTTAATAGTGATAGTATCCTGAGTAGTTTTCACTTCTTCAGGTATTTCACTTGTTACATTCAGGCTGATTTCCATAGGAATAGGGTTTACAATGGATTCAATGATAAGAAAAACAAAGGAAGCTAGAAAGCAGCCACCCGCTAGAATTAAATTCTTTTTACCTTTCCCATTCTTCTTGATAAAGCCAATAATGGATAATATCAAAAAGGCTATAAAGGCAATAATTAAGGCTAGTACAAGAAAAACCAACATTTTGCACACCTCCAGATATTATTATATTGTTATAATTAATTTACCCGTTCTAGTAGACTATAAATATGGAAAAATATTCAGGGTGTCCTAAATGCAAAATAGAGGAAGAATGTATTAGAATCAAGGGGGAAATTAGTCCATTGTTCACCAATACCTTTGTAACCAACATTTTTTTAAATATGGTACTTTGTATTTGACTTAAGAAGCTTGAATTCGAAGTGTACTGCAGCTCTTAGTAAAGTATAATAAATTGTTGCAATAATTTTATGAAACAGAAGATGGACAGGAATTATTTATCGAATTTTAATTGATCGCCAGGAGTTATTTAATGAAGTTATTTAGATTAAACAGACCGTTTAAGGGATTTAAAAAAGAAACAGAGTTTTATTTGATTGCAGAATCTGAATTTATTGGTGTTAAGGAGTTTGTATTAAGAACGACGGATTTAAAAAAAGTGATATCTGTAAATGAAAGCGAATATCTAAAGAATTTTACTCAAGTAAAGAACTAAATCTTTGGTTGTTAATTTTACGAGATTTAGATCTACAGTGGAAAGGTCCTTTTTACTGGTCTTTATAGGATACCAATTTATAAAAAAAGATAAAAGTCAGCCTGTCTGCTGACTTTTATATAGAAGCTGATTTTCTGTTGGATAGTTCATTTAATCTTTGTAAGACATAATCATTACCTTTATTTAATTCGGATATTAGTTCTTTTAATTTTCTCGCTCTTTTATATTCCTTGATTTTATAATAGTATTCAGAGGAATCTGTAGCCGAGTCAACCGCCTTTGCAGCCTTTAAGATTTCTATATTAATCATGCTTTTTAAGCTTGTATTTACGATAGTTTCCTTCATAATAGTCACCTCATAGTTTTCTTGATTTTATACTAGCATAATATTTTTTTGATTCTGTATATCTAACATACCTGTTAGATACTTATGGTCTTCTTGTTAACTTCCAATCAATTTGTTATTTTCTGAAAATACAGAAATGATAATAAAGAAAATGGGGAATATATCAGCCTTGATTTATGGATATAATCTAGAACAGGAGCAGATGAAACTGTGAATAAATAAAGATAATTACCCATTCTCTAGTATGAGGAGTATTAAAGCAGGATTTTTTATATTTGTCTTGAAATAATTTTAAGTAGTTTCTATCATTTAGATTCTAAAATTTGCTAATTTTTATAAAGCATGTTATTCTTAAGAAGAATTATTTTTGTTCTAAGCAGATTGAGAAAAGATTTTGTTTTTCGTCTAAGGTAATTTGAGCAAGGATATTAATACATTGTGTGATATACACACTGGGAGGCAACAAACATGGAACAAGGTAAAGTTAAATGGTTTAATGCAGAAAAAGGTTTTGGATTTATCGAACGCGAAGGCGGAGAAGATGTATTTGTACATTTCTCAGCAATCCAAGGCGAAGGTTTCAAATCTTTAGACGAAGGTCAAAGTGTAACATTTGAAGTAGAACAAGGTCAACGTGGACCCCAAGCTACTAATGTTCAAAAAGCATAATAGCCAAAGCTATTAAGAAAGACTCTCCCTTGAGAGTCTTTCTTTGATTTAATAACGAAATAGGCATTCTGAAAGGCTCTATTCCATATGGAATAGGGCCTTTATTCAGCCATATGCTCAACAAGTAAAATGTACAAATGGAACTTAGTGTAGGATAGGATATACTAATCCCCTTTAGGTATTTTAGGAGTTCGTATATCTCTTTAATAGAAATATACGAATAATTGATATGCTGTAAGGCTTTAAAACTTCTTGTTGTTAAAACAAAATGACATTATCAAAAAGTAATCTGGAATATTCTAATATACAGATTTTCAAATCTTTTCACCTATCTTATAAACTGTTTACCAGTGCTGAAGAAAAAATGGATATTGTTAATTTGGACATCTCTAAATGAATAGTTTTTTTTACCCAATAAATAATATAAAGCAGAAATTTTAATTACTTCAAAGGTATATAGTATAATGATACTAATTCTTAATATTAATAAAGGAAGTCCCCATTTCAAATAAGCCTAGATAGTTTTGGACTTATATGATATGGGGTTTTTATTTTAAAATGAGGTGTTTACTATATCCTATAAAGCTTTAGCAGATAGTGTAGAGATTGAAATGAATGGATCTAAACCAAGATTAATTAAATATAGCCAGAATCTAATACTAATAGGTACAGGCAGGAGTGCTTTTGTATTTAAAATTAAAGATAAGGATTTGGCTTTAAAAATATATTTTCCTCATAAAAAGAGAATAGCCCTTGAAGAAGCGACCATTTACCGTAAATTGCAGCATATAGATTATTATCCGTCGTTATATGATGATGGTAATAATTATATTATCATTGATTTTATTGAGGGCTATACATTGTTTCAATGTCTACAAAAAGGTATTTTTGTACCTGAAGAGAAAGTTAAAGAGATAAGCAAAGCTTTAAAAATGGCGGAGGAAGTTGGATTAAATCCCGCTGATATACATCTTAAAAATATTATCATTACTTCTGATGGAGGAGTAAAAGTGATTGATGTTGCTCGTTTCATGCAACAGGAAAAAGATAACCAGTGGAAAGATTTGAAGAGAGCGTATTTTCAGATGTACTCAAAAAAATATTTCCCTAAAAAAGTTCCAACCTTCATCCTCAATTTGACGTCATTCATTTATAAAAGAAGATTTCTCCCAAAGCCAATACGGGTTTTATTTGATTCTACCGAGTAGATATTTTGTGCGTACAGTTGAAAGGGAGAGTCATGAAGCAAAAATGTTAAATAGAAACCTTATTTCAACTCAACCTAAATATATTGTGGCTATTTACCAATAAAACACTACTTTTAAAAGGCTGGTTGTCATGGTTATAATCTACTTTATGGATAAACATGAAAATATGTAAAATGCGAATACTATTAGTGTATAGATAGTATTAATTGCTCGGAGGTTAATAATATGACAACATTGCCAAATTGCCCTAAATGTAATTCTGAATACACATATGAAGATGGTCCGCTTTTAGTTTGTCCGGAATGCGGGCATGAGTGGACGTTAGAATCTGAAAGTGAAGATGTGAAAGTGTATAAAGATGCTAACGGGAATATTTTAAATGATGGTGACACTGTTACTGTTATCAAAGATTTAAAAGTAAAAGGAAGCTCCTCGGTTTTGAAACAAGGTACTAAGGTGAAGAATATTCGTCTCGTGGATGCTGATCATGACATTGATTGTAAAATCGATGGCTTCGGACCAATGAAATTAAAATCAGAATTTGTTAAGAAAATCTAAATAATCTTTTTAAAAAGGCGTTCAACAAAATATTTGTTGAACGCCTTTTTGCTGTGATTAATGTTGAAAAGTGAGAAAATAGTAGGTCTTTTAACACGTTATGTCATGTAAATGTAATATTCATAAAGATACTTATGAATTTAGTAGCAAAAAATGTAAATAAAAATATATAGATAACAAATTTTAACATAATATTATATATTCTGTAACTTTATTCCAATAATTAACATGTATACTTTATAATAGTTAAACTATTTTAGGGAGTGGATGAATTGAAAGCGGTTAACAAAAAGGTTTTATCTGTATTTATAGCGCTATGTTTGCTTATTGGTTTAAGTACCGGTTTTCTATCTCTTGAAAAAAAAGAACATGCCGAAGCGGCAGGAAAGAAAAAAACAGAAGTTAAAAATATCATTTTTATGGTGGGGGATGGAATGGGAGTCCCATTTTTAGCTGCTCACAGATATATGAAAGATAATCCAACCACAAAAATAATCGAAAACACAACATTTGATTCATATTTGGTAGGCATGCAAACTACATATGCTGATGATGAGGAGCAAAACATTACTGACTCTGCTTCAGCAGCAACAGCGATGTCTTCGGGTGTTAAAACATACAATGCAGCAATCGCTGTAGATGTTCATCAAAATGAAGTTAAAACGGTCCTGGAAGAAGCTAAAGCGCTTGGGAAATCAACCGGACTTGTAGCTACATCTGAATTAACACATGCAACACCAGCATCTTTTGGTGCCCATGATATTTCCAGACATAATATGGATCAGATTGCCGATGATTATTTTGATGAAATGATTAATGGAAAACATAAAGTGGATGTTATGTTAGGTGGCGGACTAAAGAATTTTGTACGCACTGATCGTGATCTAACAGAAGAATTCCAAAATAAAGGATATAGTTACGTTACAAATAAAAACGAAATGAGTTCGGATAAAAATAAACAGATTCTAGGGTTGTTTGCGGATGGTGGCCTTCCAAAAATGATCGATCGTACTAAAGAAATCCCATCATTAAAAGAAATGACAAATGTTGCAATAAATAAATTAAATAAAAATAAAGATGGATTTTTCTTATTGGTAGAAGGGTCGCAAATTGACTGGGCTGCGCATGATAACGATATTGTAGGTACAATGAGCGAAATGGAGGATTTTGAACAAGCATTTAAAGCTGTAATAGAATTTGCTAAAAAAGATAAGGAAACTTTGGTTGTCCTTACTTCAGACCATTCAACTGGTGGATATACTATGGGAGCAAACGGAGAATATAATTGGTTTCCTGAACCGGTCCAAAGCGCAAAAAGAACCCCAGACTTCATGGCAGCAGAAATAGCAGCCGGTAAATCTGTTGAAGAAACACTAAATAAGTATAGTGGCTTAGAACTAACGAGTGAAGAGCTAGATACGGTAGTGATAGCCGCTGAACCGATTGACGGTGTAAAAGACGTTACAAAAATTGATAATGCGATTGAGAACATTTATAATGCACGTTCAAATTCAGGTTGGACAACAAGCGGACACACTGGGGACGATGTGGCAGTCTTTGCATATGGACCTAAAAAAGATAGATTTAGTGGTTTAATAGATAACACAGACCAAGCAAAATTTATTTTTGATATTCTAGAAGAAAACAGTCCATACCTACCGCTGACAATCGAAGATGTATCCAGTAAGTCTACCAAAATAAAAGGAATGACTGCACCTGGAGCTACCATTTCTGTTAAAGTAGGAAAAGAGACAATTGGTTCTGGAAAAGCTAATGAAAATGGAGAATTTATAATTAATATCAAGAATCAAAAGGCTGGTAAAGAATTAACAGTATTAGCGAAGAATAAAGATAAAAGCAGCAAGGTTGTTAAATTACTCGTAAAATAATTACAAAAAAGACATTGCGATTTTGTGCAATGTCTTTCTTGTTTTTAGGAATGTTTTTATATTAGCGTTTAATTAGTTGGTTAAAAGAAAAATTATTAAAAGGAGAATTCTCAAAAGAAGATTAGAGTTTATATTTTACATTCAAAGAAATAGTCATTATAATCTAAATGGAATGCTAATTTTTTAAAAGCTGCAGAGCAAGTGTGTGGCAGGTGGATTTTTGAATGTTTTGTTTTCGCCACCCATCCCTTTATAAGGGGTGGGTGTTTTTTATTTTGGCCAGCTTCAGCTCCTAGGTCCTCGAGACATAAGTGTAGCTGCTGCAGGAGAGAAAAAAACGCTCTCCTTACGCACCTCCTCTTATGCTTGTCGGACCTGGGCAGTCGCTTCAGCTTTATATTTAATCCAGCTTCAGGGCCTAGGAGCTCGGGACATAAGCAAAGCCACTACGGGGATGAAACTCCCTCTGTGCCTTTGTCTTATACTCCTCGCGGGCCTACAGGATGTAGGTCATGAAGACGTTGCCACAGGACGTGGCGTTCTTAGTCTTCGTTCCTTGAGTTTTAGCTTTATATGCAATCTAGCTTCAACGGCTAGAAACTCAGGACATAAGCATAGCCTCTACGGGGGATGAACCTCCCCTTCGAGTCTCTGTCTTATGCTCCTCGTTTCTGAGCGAGCCGTTTCAGCTTTTTATTTTAGGAGGTTTTTATGGGGATTTGGAGATATGCTTTACTTGTTTTTTTAGGCGGTTGTTCGTATGGGGTGGTTTCTACTTTTGTGAAACTTGCCTATGGGGAAGGGTTCACTCAGGGTGAAATTACAGGTAGTCAGTATTTGTTGGGTGCTGTTATGCTGTGGATTGTAGCATTATTTGTACCTAAGGTTAAGTTGTCAGGTAAGCAAATAATAATTTTATTAATAAGTGGTTTCCCAATGGGACTGACGGGAATTTTTTATAATAAATCGCTGACCTATGTAGATGCATCGTTTGCCATCATTTTGCTTTTGCAATTTACATGGATTAGTTTTGTATTACAATATATTTTCGATAAAAAGGCTCCTGGTAAGAAAAATATTATTGCCACTGTGATCATTTTATTAGGATCCATTCTTGCATCAGGTATCTTGGCAAGTAATGGCGAAGTTTCATTAGTGGGTATAGTTTGGGGACTCCTATCTGCGACATCATTTGCCTCTTTCATTGTAGTAAGTGGACGCAGCAATATCGAAATTCATCCTATTTATAAGAGTGCATTTATGACAACGGGGGCAGCGTTACTCATTTTAATCGTATTCCCGCCAGTATTCCTTCTAAATGGTACATTGATGGATGGCTTATTTATATATAGTATAGTTGCAGGTTTATGTGCTTCCTTAATTCCTCCTATATTCTTTAATATAGGTATGCCTAAGATAGGAAGTGGGCTCGGGACTATCTTAAGTGCTTCAGAATTGCCTATGGCTGTATTAATGTCTGCTCTTGTGCTTAATGAAGTAGTAACTGGAGCACAATGGATAGGCGTAATTATTATTTTATGCGGAATTGCTTATCCGAATATGAGGATGCGGTGGAACCGTGAAGTTCAAAATGAACCGATTGAATTGTAATATTAATTTTTTGTACAATAAAGATTTACTTAGTTCAATTTAGAGGCTGCCGACAATGTCGACAGTCTTTTTTTTTGTAGATATCGCTTAGCACGAAAACTTCCGGGACTTTAAAGCAGGAGAACTTCCTCGGTGTCGTCAATTAAAATATGGTTTCATCCTGATTGCTTAATTTAATAAAAAAAGGGAAAAAAATAATAATTAGTATAGCAATTGTTCCGCTTAAATAACCCAACCCCAATATAAAACCTCTATCTTTAAAAGATACATATTGCTTGTTTTTGCAGCTTGGACAATCCTTTCCTTCCTTAGTAAAGCCGAGTGACCAAATGTCTTTAACTTTCCACTTGAAATTACAGTGTGTACACCTTGCCAACAATCCATCAACCCCATCTCTATTCTTTGTTGGATTACAGGGGATTTCTGTATTTCATTTTACCATCAAATCAAAATTATTGGGAAAGTAGGAAGGTTAGAAAATAACCGTATAAGATTATACCTGCGAGAAAGTAAAGGAAATAGACTTTTGCTCAAATAATAAAATAACCCAAACCTTTTTCAATATTCAAACATATATTTGAATGATAAGTAGAAGGGATATATAATATAATCAAACGAAGGTTTGAATGAAGAGGGTGAAATAATGAGTAAAAAGGATACATGTGATGTATACGGGTTTGATCAAACTAAGGTTGATCGCATAAGGACAGATATACAAAGAGAAAATTTGTCCAGCGTTGCTCAATTATTCAAAGCGCTAGCTGATGAGAATAGAGCGAAAATAACGTATGCTTTATGCCAGGATGAAGAGCTATGTGTTTGTGATATAGCGAATATTATTGGTTCATCAGTTGCGACTGCTTCTCACCATCTAAGGACTCTTTATAAACAAGACATTGTTAAATATCGAAAAGAGGGCAAATTAGCTCTATATTCATTGGATGATGAACATATTAAACAAATCATCATGATTGCCTTAACGCACAAGAAAGAGGTGAAATGAAATGAATGAACATGTAAAAACAGATCAAAAAACATACCGTATTGAAGGGTTGAGTTGTGCTAATTGTGCCAATATATTTGAGAACAATGTAAAAAATCTAGATGGAGTCAAAGAAGCTAAGGTGAATTTCGGAGCATCCAAGATTTATGTGCAAGGCTCAGCTACAATTGAAGATATAGAAAAAGCGGGTGCTTTTGAGCATTTAAAAATACGAGATGAAAAAGAGAAAAAAATCGAAAAGACTCCGTTTTGGAAACAGAAAGAAACCTACAAAGTTTATATCTCAGCTATATTAATAGTGATTAGCTGGTTTTTAGGCCAGATATATGGTGAAGATCAGATAATTCCTACAATTGGATATGGAGCAGCGATTTTAATAGGTGGTTATACCCTTTTTATAAACGGCCTGAAAAATTTAGGGAAATTAACCTTTGACATGAATACCTTGATGACCATTGCCATTATTGGTGCAGCGTTGATTGGGGAGTGGAGTGAAGGAGCTACTGTAGTTGTCCTTTTTGCCATTAGTGAAGCATTGGAGCGTTATTCAATGGATAAAGCGCGACAATCGATTGAATCTTTAATGGATATTGCTCCGAAAGAAGCCTTGATTAGGCGTGGGCATCATGAAATTATGGTGGATGTCGAAAATATTGTGATCGGTGACGTCATGATTGTAAAGCCGGGACAAAAAATAGCAATGGACGGTAAAGTGATAAAAGGAACGTCAACTTTAAATCAGGCAGCCATTACGGGTGAAAGTGTTCCGGTTTTTAAAGCCATCGATGATGATGTGTATGCGGGTACATTAAATGAAGAGGGATTGCTCGAAGTAGAGGTTACAAAACGAGTAGAAGATACAACATTATCTAAAATCATTCATTTAGTAGAAGAGGCTCAAGCGGAAAAAGCTCCTTCACAAGCTTTTGTAGATAAATTTGCTAAGTATTACACCCCTGCAATCATCGTGATTGCGTTCTTAATTGCCATTGTACCTCCATTATTTTTCGGTGCGGAGTGGAGTGCTTGGATTTATCAAGGGTTGGCTGCTTTAGTGGTAGGCTGTCCATGTGCTTTGGTTGTATCTACACCGGTTGCTATTGTAACAGCCATAGGGAATGCTGCTAAAAATGGTGTTTTGATTAAAGGTGGTATTCATCTTGAAGAAGCTGGACATTTAAATGCAATAGCCTTCGATAAAACAGGTACCCTTACAAAAGGTATCCCTACTGTAACAGATTATATCGCCTTTGCTGAAAATAAAAATGAGTTATTCATGATTGCTGCTGCAATAGAAAATGGTTCACAGCATCCATTGGCCTCAGCGGTAACAAAAAAAGCTGAAGAAATGGGTCTGAGTTATAAAGATATAATCCTGGATGAATTTCAATCCATTACAGGTAAGGGAATAAAGGCTAGCGTTAATAAAGAAACGTATTATGTAGGAAGCTTGCACTTATTTGAAGATTTGTTAATGGATCAGATTAAAACAGAGCAAAGGAATCAGATTCAGTCACTTCAAACCCAAGGTAAAACGATGATGATTCTTGGTACGGAAAAAGAAATATTAGCTATCATTGCAGTGGCTGATGAAGTGAGGGAATCCTCTAAAGAGGTTATTAAGAAGCTTCATCAAATTGGAATACAAAAAACGATTATGCTCACAGGAGATAATGAAGGAACAGCAGCAGCAATTGGTCATGAAGTTGGTGTTTCAGATATAAAGGCTGACTTACTACCAGAGGATAAATTAAACTATATTAAAAATCTCCGTAAAAGTAATTTGCGTGTAGCTATGATTGGAGATGGAATTAATGATGCTCCTGCGCTGGCTGCAGCTAATCTTGGTGTTGCCATGGGCGGTGCTGGAACAGACACAGCCTTGGAAACAGCTGATATAGCTTTAATGTCTGATGATTTAAGTAAATTGCCATATACAATTAAGTTAAGTCGTAAGGCGCTGACCATCATCAAACAAAACATCACCTTCTCATTGGCAATTAAAGCGATTGCCCTATTATTAGTCATTCCAGGCTGGTTAACATTATGGATTGCTATCTTTGCTGATATGGGTGCGACGTTAATCGTGACATTAAATAGTTTAAGATTGTTGAGAGTGAAAGAATAGAGACGATACAGGAAGCAATTTGCTTCCTGTTTTTTATATAAAAGGATTTTGTAATTGATATATAGAAATTGTAAGAAGAAGGGGATTATATATTATGAATAAGATAAATAAAATTGAAGCAGTTTTTATTGATCGAGACGGAACAATAGGTGGAGATGATACGATTCATTATCCGGGTAAATTTGAGTGTTTTCCCTTTACGCATTCTTGTATCGAGCAGATTAAAGAAAATAATATAAAAATTTTCGCATTTACAAATCAGCCAGGGATTTCTAGAGGAATGGCAACCGAGCAAGATTTTATCGATGAGTTAAAAGGCTTTGGTTTCGATAATGTTTTAATATGTCCTCATTCTCCGGAAGATGGATGTAAGTGCAGAAAGCCAGGGATAGGAATGTTATTGAAGGCTGCTTCTAAACATCTATTAAACTTAGAAAATTGCATTGTGATTGGGGATAGATGGAGTGATATGGCAGCAGCTAAACAGGCAAATTGTTTAAAAATACTTGTAAAAACGGGATCAGGACATGCAACATTATTGAAACATCAGAAAAAAATTAAGAGAATGACAATAGAGTATATTGCTGAAGATTTAAAGGATGCTGTGCAATGGATTTTCCAATCACTAATTAATCAAGAGGAGGATAAAATAGTTGGAAATTTATCAGGCCACTCTAAAGAATCGTGAAGGGGTTAGCCAATTATTTAATTCGTATCGAGAATTTTATCATCAACCAAGTGATTTTGATGGTGCAATGACTTTTATTAGTGAGCGCTTAGAAAAGAGGGATTCAATTATTTTTGTGGCTGTGAATCATAAAAGGTATGTGGGATTTATACAGCTTTACCCGTCGTTCTCCTCTATTGCCATGAAACGAACTTGGATACTTAATGATTTGTATGTTATACAAGAAGCAAGACGAGAGGGAATTGGACAGCTGTTAATGGATGCAGCTATTAACTTATGCACGGAAACGGGGGCAAAATCATTATCCCTTCAAACAGCACCTGACAATGAACAAGCGCGAAGACTGTATAAAAATAATGGTTTTACTTTAGATAATGAGTATGACTCATTTATTAGGTATTTTAGATAATAATGAACAGAATGATTAATGTAAAGGAGGATATTTTAGGTGGGGAATAAATATGCCTATTATTATACGACGCTAATAGGTAAAGTAGGAATCGCAGAAGATGGGATCGGGATTACAGATGTGTTTTTAGGTGAAAAGCCAATAGAAGCTGAGGAGAAGGAAACTCAGTTAATCAAAGAAACCGCCAAGCAACTAGAGGAATATTTTAAAGGGGAGCGGGAGCAATTTACTCTAAAACTGAACCCTCGTGGTACTCCATTTCAACAGAGTGTTTGGAAGGAATTGGTGCAGATTCCTTATGGAGAGACGAGAAGCTATAAACAGGTGGCAGAGAGGATAGGGAATCCTAGTGCTTCTCGAGCAGTAGGGATGGCAAATAATAAGAATCCGATTTTCATTATCGTTCCATGCCACCGTGTCATCGGTGCTACTGGAAAATTGGTCGGTTATGGGGGTGGACTTGATATAAAAGAGAAGCTTTTGGGACTGGAGTTTGAACGGATTACAAATTAAAGGTGATTCGAGCAGATCGCATTGATTCGTTTAGAATCAGTTTTATTTTGGCTTATAAACGGTCTTTGATAGTCTATAATGAAGTATATCTAATTGCATGAAAGAGACAATAAGGAGTCAGAAATGGAGAAACAATATTTTTTGATTGGTGAAGTGTCAAAGCTTACAAATACATCCGTTCAAACACTACGGTTTTACGATAAGATTGGCTTATTTAAACCTTCCTATACCGATCCTGATAACCAATACCGATATTATAGCAATACGCAGCTGTTTTATTTGGATATCATTAAATCACTGAAGCATGTCGGAGTCCCGTTGAGTGAGATAAAATCTGTATTACAGTTATCAGCGGGGGAGATGGCTGAATTTTTAGATGCGCAGGAAAGTAAAATTGAGCAGCAGCTGCGTCGGCTGGAGGATGTTAAGGCCATTCTGCGTTATAAGAAGAAGCAAATACTAAATCAACCCTCTCCTGAACAATTAGAAAAAGTGTATATAAAAAAATATGATAAACAGCGTATTCTTACTTATAATCAGGCACCTTCATCTGCCACTATTATTCCAGTAAAAGAATACGGCCATTTAATGAAAGTATTAGAAGACCATGGGACGGTATTTGATAGTGTCTATTGTGCGACGTATCCATTAAAAAAATATGATTCTATGCTAGATTGGCAATATACATCTATCTTTACACCAGTTCTCACGGACGAGGAAATCACGGTCTCAAATAAATATATGGAGATTGGTGAATTACCTGCCGGTGAATACGTATGTATTGCCTTCCATTCAGCAGAAGGAGTATATGAATCCTCTTATGAGACGCTTTATTCTTATATTATAAACAGAAAAATACCAACTGAAAAAATCGTCTATGAGTTGTATATGCCTTTTACCGATACGGCAGTCAATGAAGATGATTTTATCGTTGAATTGAAAGTACGAATAAAATCTACTTGACCCTATAGTAACTATAGGGTTTATTTTTATTAGTAGGAATTATAAACTAGTATACAAGAAAAGGAGTAAAACGATGTCAGGCAGCAAGAATCAGAATAAAGTACTTATCCTTTTATTAAGTAATATGTTTATTGCATTTTTAGGGATTGGCCTTGTAATACCAGTTATGCCTACACTTATGCGAGAACTTAACCTCGATGGCACGATTATGGGCTACCTCGTTTCAGCGTTTGCGGTCGCACAGCTCATTTTCTCACCATTTGCAGGGAAATGGGTGGATTTATACGGACGTAAGCGTATGATTATAATCGGTATGTTTTTATTTGGCATATCAGAGTTGATATTCGGTTTGGGAGAACAGGTATGGGTACTGTTCCTGTCCAGAATTTTAGGTGGAGTTAGTGCGGCATTTATTATGCCTGCAGTAACAGCATTTATCGCAGATATTACCACAATGAAGGAACGTCCAAGAGCATTGGGGTATTTATCAGCAGCAATTAATACAGGCTTTATCATTGGACCGGGAATTGGTGGTTTCTTAGCGGATATAGGTACGCGAGTGCCTTTTTATTTCGCCGCTGGACTAGGGATTTTCGCGGGAATCTTCTCCATTTTAATGTTGAAGGAACCTGAGCGCACAGTAGAAACGAATTCTTCAAAAGAAGTACCTGGCAAGAAAGGATATCATAAGCTATTTACGATTATTTACCTTATTCCGTTCCTAATTATCTTATCATCTTCACTTGGTCTATCTACCTTTGAATCTATGTATAGCTTATTCGTTGATCAAAAATATGGCTTCACTGCTAAAGATATAGCGATGCTCATTACGGTTAGTGCCATATTAGGAGTCATCGCACAAGTATTTTTATTCGAGAGAATTACAAGAGTAATCGGGGAAATATGGCTGGTTAAGCTATGTTTACTGGTAGGAGCTGTTTTTGCGTTCCTTTTAACAAGAGCATCCGCTTATTGGAGCGTGTTGGCGGTAACGTTTTTGGTATTCCTTGCTTTTGACTTAATCAGACCGGCAATAACGACTTATCTATCTCGTATAGCCGGAAAAGATCAGGGATTTGTCAGTGGTATGAACTCAGCATTCACGAGTGTTGGGAATATTATCGGACCGGCAATTGGCGGGATTTTATTTGTTATTGATCTGATCTACCCATATATTTTTGCGGCTATATTATTGGGAATTAGCTTGCTGATTTCCTTTGTATGGCGTGAAAGGACAACGGAAGTCCAGTCATAGATTGATTGTATTAGAGGCAAACCAGCTGTGTTTTTTTGCGCGGCTGGTTTTATTTTTAAAGTACTTATTGGCAATATCACTGTATTGATTTTCTTAAAACTCATTTTTCTATCTCCTTCAGCATATAATCGTGTAGTGAAGGAGGTCCGTCCAATAATCGGACAAGCATTTTTGAGGTATTATAAAGAGACATAGATAGTAATCGACGTTTCAGTTCAATCGTAAGATTAAGATATAAACTTTTTCAAACGTGATTCACAGAGAGTTTGTCCCTGAATAAAAGCTATACCCTGTCTATTAACCTGTAACCAGATTTATTAAATTCGCAAAGGAGTAAGCGATAGATGAAACTAAAAATTCGATTAGCCAAGGATTCAGAAACCATGGAGATTATCGAACTATTAAAAGGGGCTGCGTCATGGCTCAAATCTGAGGAAATTGATCAATGGTCTTATTTATTGTCCGGAGGAGAGGATCTCGATATAGAGCGTGCTATTCTCAACAATGAGACCTATGTAGCAAAGTATGAAAATAATCTGATAGGGACCTTTACTTTATCATCTGTTCAAAGTGAATGGAATCTCGATTTATGGGGGAATCAAGAGGATAGTTCCATATATTTACATCGCCTTGCTGTAAATAATGAATATAGAGGGCAGGGACTGGGGTGTGAAATAATTCGGTGGATTGAAGAGATATTTTCCGGTCGATATATGTATTTAAGACTAGATTGTGTGTCCAATAACCCCAGACTTAACCAGTTTTATCAGGATTGTAGATTCAAATTGGCTGGATCCACCGAAGAATTTAATAAATATGAAAAATGTATTTAAAAAGGTAAATCAAGAGGAAGCAGTAAAAAGGATTGATAATAAAAGATATTTAGATTTAAAAAAGTTTAAGTATCAAATGTTTGAAGAAATGGTTACGGAATATAGAAATGTTAAGTAATGAGTGAACGTATTAATAAGACATTTTTCTGGAAACTAGCCAACTAAAAAAGGACACCCAAATAGGCATCCTTTGAAAAGTTATTACTACCACGGAAATATGAGATAACACAAACATGCAATTATAGCTAAAACTAAGTTATAGAATATGTATTTATATTTTTTTTGTAGTACAGATATAATTGTTGAAATAATAGCAACTACCACTGCCATAGGAATAGTGAATAAAAATACGCCAAGAAAAAAAGTATCGATATAAACTAGAACAGTAAGTATGGCAGTGATGCTTGTCCATAGGATTGGATTTTTAAGCATAATTTAATCCTCCTCGTATAACTTGGTAATTATTATTTCAATATAATATAATATCGAAAACATTACTTCAATAGATTTTTGAAACCAATTTAAAGCTATTTCGTTATATACTACATACAATAATCTATACATAAACAGATATAGAAAAAGAAGGGCACCAATAAATAATAGGATTGAAAACATAATTATTATGCCCCCTTAACAGCAGAATCACTTCTCTTCGATATTCCATAGATGATACCGACAAGTCAGGAAAGAAAGGGAGTCAAATACGTATCGTGATTTACTCATAGGTTGCATAAATTTCCTTGGATTTATATCTGCTGAGTTGACATCCTATAATGATAATAATGATAGACACCAGCAGTAATTTGGAAATATACATCTATATGTTTTTCTTCCTAGCCTATATTATAGGAGAGGCTAAGGGCATTTATTTTACTTTCTCCTAGCTTTATGTTGATATTGTATAATGAAGATTACTATGATTGTCCAAAGAAGGAATATTATGATAGTGCTTTAAAGGTATTTCTGATTGGTCATAACACATAACTGATACATAGAAAGGATGGTCCAATTGGAGTCTTGGATAATGGACTTGATGAATCAATTTGGTTATTGGGGAGTGTTTCTCCTAATTGCTTTAGAAAATGTATTTCCTCCTATTCCGTCTGAAGTGATTTTAACGTTTGGAGGATATATGACACATGAAACTCAGTTAACGGTAGTTGGTGTCATATTGGTATCTACAATAGGTTCGGTTTCCGGTGCAATCATTTTATATTTCATTGGCCGATTGCTTGATGTCAGTCGTTTGGAAAAAATAATTGATCGGTATGGGAAGATCCTTCGTCTTACAAAAGAAGACATTTATAAGGCTGATGCCTGGTTTGATAAGTATGGTATTTGGACAGTCTTATTCTGCCGTCTAATTCCCTTAATTCGGAGCCTAATTTCTATTCCTGCAGGGATGTCCAATATGAATTTTCCATTATTCATTTTGTTTACAACAATAGGGACAGTTGTCTGGAATACCATCCTGGTCAACCTGGGAGCAAGTGTGGGAGAAAATTGGCATGAGATTGTAAACTATATGGACACTTTCTCAAATGTAATCTATGTCATACTCATTGTGCTATTTATCCTGTGTATTGTTTGGTATATTCGAAAAAGAAAAGAACGGAAGTAAACTTGAAAAGCCCATATTCTCCAGATGAAATGGAGGACAAGGGCTTTTATTATTTGTTTGGCATATAGTTTGTTAAAAATGAACTAACTTTTTCTTCATACAATGCTGGATTTATATCATAGGCATTGCCATGCTCTGCTTTCGGTACTGAATAGAGGTCTTTTTCTGATGGAGTAGCCTCATAAAGCTCATGTACCATTTCAACTGGAACAAAGGTATCAGCTTCACCATGGATATAGAGGATGGGTAAATTTGTCTTCTTGACCTGCTCGATAGCTGAAGCTTCTCCAAAAGAGTACCCTGCCCGGATTTTTGTTAACAAACTAGTAGTTTGGATAATTGGGAAGCTTGGAAGATGATACATTCTTTTCAATTGATAGGATAGAACATCTTTGGCAGACGTATATCCGCAATCGGCAATAATTGCTTTTACTTGATTTGTCAGCTCTTCGCCGCTTGTCATTAAGACAGTAGATGCCCCCATCGAAACACCATGCAGGGCGATGTTTGAATCTTCTCCTTTACGATCGATTATATAATCAATCCATTGAAGATAATCCTTGCGCTCTGGCCAACCAAAACCAATATAATCCCCTTCGCTAGCACCATGTCCACGCGCATCCGGCATAAGCACATTATAATTTAAAGTTTCATGATAATATTTTGCGTATGCAGCCATATTCTTAGCCTTGCCTGCGTATCCATGCGCAATAATAACGGTTTGATTGGTTGGTTCATTAGCTTCCAAATAATAGCCTTTTAATTTCAGACCATCCATAGAAGTGATTGATACAGTCTCAAAGTTTGATTTGCTCATCCATGAAAGTGCCTGTTCCAGTAGAGAGTTGTCGGTTGAGACATCTAAATCTGGATTATCATCTAGAAAATCCTTATCAGAACGATAAACGGCTACTTTATAAAAGTAGAAGCTGGCTGCAGTCAGAATGGCTAGTATGAGTATGGTGATAATCGCAATCCACTTTTTCATAGTCCACACCTTCTTCTAAGTTGTCATAACAACTATCATACATCGAAAGATGACTTTTTGGTATAAGGTTTCTTTATCTATAATTACCTCAATTATCTATAATGCAGTAAGGATTATGTACCAGTGCGCGACTGAATAAGTGGAAGACCTGTTTGAAGGAAAAAATTGAACGTTATCACAGATAGTAGATGTTAAATTTTCCATAAATAAAATGTTCAAACAACCTGTTAAAATATAGATATACAATTTACAAGTCAAATAGGATTTTATAAAGGAACTGACAATGACTCATACAGATAAATACCAACTACGACTTAAAGAATACTTAAAGCAAGCTGGCAATCCTTTGCTTATCAAATTACTCATCAATGGTTTAACAGTAGAAATGACATATCAAAATGGACTTCTTAATAAGGTAATCATGGTTGATCAAAACCATTTTGAAGTGGATGTAACTCAAGTGGTTCGAATCAGTGTAGATGTCCCTGACAAGATTTTGTTTAAGGGATTATTAAAGGTGAGGGCACATGTCATTCACACCTTCTCGGATTTTGAAAAGTTGAATCGAAATGGCCTGTATTTACATCATAAAGATTTAACGAAAAAAATACTCCAGCAGCAGATGGATTATGAGCAAAGAAAGCTAAGGGTCATTGTTTCAAATATTGTTGATATATTCGGCTTGGATAATGACAGTGGTTATAATGAGATTGAACAGGTAGAGTTTCTAAAGAATCAAGGATTTCACGTGGTCTATTATGAGCAAATTGAAAATAGTATTGAAGGAATTCATTTATTTTACGAGACTTTTATGGAGTATCACCGTCAAGAGATAGGCTATTCCGTATCAGGTCTGCAAATACTTTCTGCTGATTCACATGACTGCAACGAAGGGTTCATATTACCTTTTTCATCTGATGAAGCAATTTTAACAGTTGATGATATTTGTCCTGAGGTAATTCCATCTGGAAGGATTGAGCCTATTGTCAGAATAAAAGCGATTGATCTAGCAGGAGAACGTTATTATTCCCTTCGGATGCATGGATTCTCTTTAATCAAGTTAATGGATATTCGAATTGGCGACCAGGTTTTGATGTCGGATGTACAAACTATTATAGGGGTGGAAATAGAAAAACGGACAGGTACAGAAACTTGCTTTGTCCTACCTGAATTTTGCCCTAATTGTGGGGATAAAGTAAAGAATGATGGTGAGCAACTATATTGTACAAATAGCGATTGCAGGAATAAACCGGTATTCAATCGAGAGCAGCATGGAATAAAAGGTAAGACTGTGGTTATAACTGGTACACTTTCAATAAGAAGATATGATTTCAGGAAATTAATTGAACAAGCTGGTGGAGTACTGGCGGGAGCGGTTACGAACCAAACAGATTACTTATTAATGGGGTCAAAAGGGGTAGGGACAGTCAAATATAGAAAGGCAAAATCTCTTAAAGTGCCTATCATAACGGAAGAACAATTTAGATTGATGATTGAATAGGTGAGGGACCAATGAAGCTCATTGGTCTCCTTTATTAATTTATGCGAAGGTTTGAGTGATTTTTCTGGAATAACCAAGAGTGTAAACGCGGATATAGGATAATTCCAGCTATTGATAAAGGCAACCATAATAGAGCATAGGGTACACAAATTTGTCCATAAAGATTAAAAGGAAGGGCACTATAATCCCATATAGATAGCTTTAGCCATATATTTAAAATAAGACCGGCGCATAGCTCTAGGAAGGTCACTAAAAGAGTACCTGCCAAAGCTTTCAGATACAGCGGGATCTTAATTAGAGTCAGGAACCCAAACAGAGTGAAGCAAATACCACCAAGCACCCCCATTGTCCAATGAGTATGTCCCCTCCATATTAGCTCTACTAACAAATAAAGAGCGCCGCCAATAATCCCAAGGTGTAAGGTTTTCATGAGAGTAAAAAACATTTGGACGCCTCCTGTGAAGAAGTTTATATAAGCTACAAGATTATTGGTCTTTTCGTGCTTCATCAGCTGTGTCCAAACGCGTAGAACCATTATTATGTAGTGCTTGATCACGATCAGATTCAACGCGCTTGCTGTTTCTCAGCTTCTTTTCTTGTCGGTCTTTACCCATATTACTCACTCCTTTTCGTGGATTAAGCTTAGGGTAACCTTTCTTTGATTTTTCATTACTATTTTTAAAGGGAAAATATACAAGTACAAGTTAGGAGAAATCGTAGGAATAGGGATCGCTAATTTTTATAAAAAAAGATAGGATTCTTGGGTTATCTCCAAGAATCCTATCCGAGGTAATTATTAAATAAATAATCCTACAATTGTAGCAGACAAGATAGATGCCATTGTAGCTACGATGAATAGTTTGAAACCAAATGCGCTTACTTCTTTTGCTTTTGCACCATTGATCGCTTGGATAGATCCGCTAATGATACCAATAGAAGAGAAGTTAGCAAATGAAATTAAGAATGTGGAAATAACAGCAACTGCTTTCTCAGACATGTCAGCCATTAAAGGTTGGAATTGTAAAATCGCAGCAAATTCGTTTGCTAACAATTTTGTACCCATTACAGATCCAGCTGTGATCATTTCGCTTGCTGGAATACCCATAATGAAAGCGATTGGAGATAAGAGATATCCTACAATTGTAGTTAAATCAACTCCAACAATTCCGCCAACAATACCATTTAAAAGTCCTAGGATTGCTAAATATGCAACTAGCATTACAGCAACAATTACGACTACTTTTCCACCGTCTAATGCTCCGGCACCAATGGCTTCAAATACATTTTTTGTTTGAACCATATCGTTAATATCGATTTCAGTATCTTCCTTCGTTGCTTTAACTGGTGTCATGATGGAAGTAATGATTAATGCACTGAACATATTAAGGAAAATAGCGATTAATACAAATTTCGCAGGCAGCATTGTCATATAGGATGCAATCAACGCTGCAGATACGCTTGCCATTGCTGATGTTGAAACAATAAATAGTCTGTTTGAATTTAGCTTACCAATTTGACTTTTAATTGCAAGAATTGCTTCTGATTGACCGAAAAATATAGAGTTAACAGCATTGAAGCTTTCTACTTGAGGTAAACCAGTGATTTTTGAAATAAGTCCGCCAATATATTTGATAATATAAGGAAGAATTTTGTAATGTGTAAGTACAGATAATAATGCAGATGTAAAAATAACAGGCATTAAGACATTTACAAAGAATGGAGAACCTCCTTCAGGAATCCATCCACCAATTACGAATTCGATACCTTCCTGGGAGTAACTTAATAATTTATTGAACGCTCCAGCCACTGCATCAACTACCTTTAAACCGACAGTTGTACCTAGTAATAAGAAAGTTAGAACTAACTGGAAGCCAATCATGATGGCAACAGCTTTAAAATTGATATTCTTTTTATCATTGGAAAATAAATAGGAAATTCCTATTAGCAATGCGATTCCGAGAATACCGAGAATAATGCTCATTAAAAAAACCTCTCAATCTTTTTATTTATTTACAATCATTTTGCTCAATGGCAATAAAAATAACCATCAGCCTTGAAGAATTATACTTATATAACAAACTGACTTACAAGGACATATGTCCCAATAATGACTTTAAAATAAATATAAAAATTTTCTAAAAAGTGAGACCGATGATGGAAAATGCTTTGAATCATGTAAAAGAGGTAGAAGTCATTTATAATAAATTTATAAATAGCATCGAGGAGAGAGGGCATTACATGATTAAATTAATAGCAACAGATATGGACGGCACATTTTTAGATGATCATAACCAATTCCCTGAGGATTTTTATGAAGTTTTTTATAAATTAAAAAAGAAAGGGATTATTTTTGGAGCAGCCAGTGGGCGTCAATATTATAATCTTGTAGAGAGATTTCATGATATAAAAGAACAAATGCTATTTATTGCTGAGAATGGAACATATGTTGTATATAAAGGGGAAGAGTTATATTCTCATACACTAAACCTTGAAGAGGCAAGAAAATTTATAAAAATAGCAAGAACCATTGAGGGAGTACATATCGTCCTTTGTGGGAAAAAAGCAGCCTATATTGAAAGGTCGGAACCAGAGGCACTTGCAGAAGTAAATAAATATTATGCCCGATGTGATTTGGTTGAAGATTTAATGCTTGTAGAAGATGAGATTTTAAAGGTAAGCCTTCTTGATTTCAAGGGGGCTGAGCAAAACAGTGCAACCTTCTTTACTTCATTTAAAAAGGATTATCAAGTGACGATCGGTGGCTATTTTTGGATGGATATTATGAATGCGGGTGCCAATAAAGGCATCGCCATAAAGCGAGTACAAGAGCTTTTAAATATACACCATAATGAAACAATGGTATTCGGTGATTATTTAAATGACCTTGAAATGATGCAAAGTGCTTATTATAGCTTTGCGATGGGAAATGCCCATGATCAAATAAAGGACATAGCCAGATTTGAAACAAAAACAAATAATCAGTCAGGCGTGATCGAAACGATTAAAGAACATATACTGATTGCATAATAATTTGATAGATTTAAAGTAGAGTGACTTTGGTAGAAAAGGTCACTCTTATTTTGGTTGGAAATGATTATATATTTACCATCTCAAATATAAAAGCTATACTTCTACTCGTAATTCGTGATGGAATAGGGAAGATTACTGACAAACGAAGGTTAAATAATTGAAGGTGAAACATCTGATGCAAAAAGCTGAAAGAGAGAAGTTCATTTTAAAGTATCTAAAAAAATATGATATGTGCGAGATTTTTTCTGGCATTGATTTAAATGATATTGATGTTGTGCAAATAAAAAAAGGACAGTTGATTTGTTCTAAAGGCGATGAAATCAATGATATGTATTTTCTCGTTGAAGGAAAAGTTAAAATATATACCATAACCCCTGATGATAAACGCTTAATATTGCGGTTCCAAAAATCATTAGGAATTATTGGCGATATTGAATATATACAAGGTACGCTTGTACTTCATACGATTGAAGCTAGTACTGATTGTCTGGTGTTAAAAATACCGTTTCATACCATTAGACATACTGTAGGTAATGACGCAAGGTTTCTGTCATTTTTACTAGACGTGGTTACACGTAGATTTCGTGCTAAAACTGATGCAGCAACATTAAATCTTTTATATCCTGTTGAAGTGAGATTAGCTAGTTTTTTATTATCAACAACTACAGATGGTGAGCGTCCGGTTTATCATGAAGAAGCTGTAGGTTCAAGTTTAAAGGATATTGCGGATATGGTTGGAACAAGCTACCGACATTTAAACCGTATAATAAAAACCCTTTGCAATGAGGATATAATCAGTAGATCGAATGGTAAATTATTTGTTAAGGATCTCAATAGGCTAAAGGAAATAGCAAAAAATAATATTTATGAATAATAAGTGAAGAGTATATTCAAATGAAATATACTCTTTTTTATTTTTGAAAAGCATACATAAACATAAACAGGGAAACCTTGAAGCTTTAGCGTTAAGTAAAGATCGTGTGTATAATACCGAACATTTTTCCAGGAAGCAATAGCAAAAAACGCCGTAATACTAACCGATTTAATGGAAGAGGAAGATTTAATAGGCCACAAATGAATACTCATATATTCGAACGGCTAATAAAGCCGGCCCTTCTGCATCAAGGACAGTATAGAAGAAATATTAGAGCACATACTAAAATAAAATGGGTAATTACCTTATGTAGTGGAGGTAGGAATGATGACTGTTAAAGCAACAGTAAGGATATGCCTGGCAAATCTTGAAGGAATTGAAGCTAGTCTATCAATTTTAGCGTTAAATACAGAACAAAAAGAGACTGCTGCGGATTTGCATCAGGCAATGTTGCTTGTTGGAGAGATTGTTACAGATATTAAAAAAAGAGTCGAAATATTAACAAGCTAAACTCTTTATCATTCGGAGGATGTGTATTGGAAATGCCAGAATGGTTAGATGTCATAGTAAGATCCGTTCTTTTTTTACTAATTTTATTCTTCATCACCAAAATACTCGGGAAAAAGCAAATAGCCCAGTTATCCATGTTTGAATATGTCACAGGAATAACAATAGGAAATATTGGAGCTGAAGTTGTGACAGGCCTGGATCAAAAAATCCATCTGGGAATCATTGCGATTGTTGCAACAGCAGCTGTTCCTTATGTATCAGGCCGGATCACTCTAAAAAGCAAGAAGTTGCGTGACTTTGTTGATGGCAATGGTACTGTTTTAATGCAGGATGGTAAGGTTTTGGAAGGTAATTTAAAGAAAGAGAAAGTTACTACTGATGAATTACTAGAGATGTGTCGTAAGAATGGTGTTTTTGATATTTCAGAAGTAGATTATGCTGTATTAGAGGCAAACGGAGTATTGAATGTCCTATTGAAAAAAGAAAATAGACCATTAACAGCAAAAGACTTGAATATGAAGGTTCCAAAAGAAAGAGAGCCACAAACGGTTATAATGGATGGAGTAATCTTATCTGAACCACTTATACGGATTGGCAAAAATCAGTCATGGCTGAACAATGAATTAGCTAAAATGAATGTGACATTGGATAATGTATTCATCGGACAAGTAAATACATATGGTGAACTAACAGTCGATTTGTTCGACGATAAGATTCGTGTTCCATCTCCTCAGGAAAGACCCCTATTATATGCCACGATGAAAAAATGCCAGGCAGATTTAGAATTATTAGCACTATCATCAGATGACAATGAAGCAAAACAGATGTATCTAAAAAATAGAAAAAAAATGCAGAAAGCAGTTAAAAAGGTCGCCTATATATTAAAGCATTAAGGACAAGGGACATCCAAAACGGAAGTCCCTTGTTTTATTTTTGATATATTTTACAATAAATGTGAAGGGGGAGGGTAATGATGCAAGTAGTAACTAACGAATTAGCAAAGTGGATTGAAGAAGTTGAAACTGACGCATTCTATTCGAGATTATCAAGAATAGAAAAAATTCCGGATAATCCTATGGGTATAGAAATACGGAAGTTCGGTAATGCGATAGCTTTTGTGGCTCAAAATATCCCAGGTCCAGCATTTAACAAAATAAAAGGAATAATGGATAAAGATATTCCTTTATTGAATGAATTGATCCAATTATACAACGATAAAGGGGTTCAAGCGAGATTTGAAATTACCCCTGCACATGCAACATCCATTCTTTATTCGGCCCTTGCAAACCTTGGCTATTTACACACCGATTTTTTAACCAATCTGTATGCTGATCCACAAAAGTTATTAATAGATGGAGATGAAAATTCATCAGTTTCAATACGCGAGTTTAAATCAAACGAATTTGATTTATTTGCAGAGCTGTATATAGACGCTTTCGATATGCCGTTATTTTTAAAAGAAAATATCGCCCGCAATAATGAAATACTGTATGGTATGCCTGGATGGAAATTTTATTTAGCTAATTATAAAGATAAACCTGCGGGCATAGGTGTACTATTTATGGGAGAGAGGGGGGCATACTTAGCTGCAGCAGGAACTATACCGCAGTATAGAAATAAAGGAGTTCAGGGAGCTTTAATACAACGACGGATTATAGAGGCAAAACGAAATAATTGTAAGGTAATAGTTGGTCAGGCGAGCTTCGGCGGTATCAGTCAAAATAATATGGGAAGAGCAGGGTTGAAAATAGCCTATACAAAGTCAGTATGGACTCATCAATCATAAGCTATATTGGAGGCACAAATTTGAGCCTTCTTTTTTTATTACCCGGGAAATGTTATTATAATATTTTTTGAAGAATATGGATTGAATGTATGAATAAATAGTCTATAAGTTTAAATTTTAGGGTATAGGGTAATATGCTGTCTTTCCAGTGCAAACTGGAAAGAAAAAGGCAAAAGAGAAGATGGTGAGAGATGAAGAAAAACATTTATAATCATTTAAATGGCAGAAAAATCTTTATTACTCTTTTACTCCTATTTGCTATTTTCTTTTTTGTTCAAATACAGGAAAGTACCCTTTATAAGGCCATTATAAATGGTAATTACGAATATATAAAAACAGCTGTATTGGACTCCATTCTATATGTCTACGTTTTCATGCTGTTTATCATGATTATCCAGAACTCATTTACAATTATTCCCCTGATTCTCGTGATTACTATCAACATTACTGTATTTGGATTTTTTAAAGGCTTTATTTGGAGCTGGCTTACAAGTGTTCTGGCGGCAATGATCATTTTTATCTTCATTAGGTATCTATTCACTGATCGTTTTTCGTCGAAAATTTCTCCTGAACAATTACAAAAAATTGAAGATAAAGGTGTTTCTTATATATTGGTTGCTAGAGTTACTCCTTTTATACCAACCAGCATCATTAATATAATTGCAGGATTAAGTTCAATTACATTGCAAAAGTTTATATTAGGTACGGCCGTTGGAAACTTTATTTATTTTTTTATCTTGGCCCTTATTCCAGCAGGTTTATATTCTAGTGGAATCAATGAATACGTGATAGTGGCAATAATCATTTTACTCATGTCTGCATCCTACTTGTTCTCCAAGATAAGAAATAAAAGGAAAAATGATTATACTAAATTAATGCGTAATAAATGTTAAAAAGAGGGAAGATGATATACTATCCCTCTTTCTTATTACCTTTTTTTCGTTAATCATTATTAGTGTAAAAGGATTTGTTATTTAATCATAATTAATTGTTTTATGCAATGGCTCTAACTGATATTGTCTATTTTTCGTTGAACCAATTGAGGGGATATTTGGGTGGATACGGAAAAGTCGCAACAAATCCAGCCAATTACTACTCGCCGAGGGAAAAGAGAGAGTCCTTTTTTAAAGACAAATGAGGACATATAACATGCAAATATCTTTTACAAAGCAATAAGGAGGAACAAACGATGATATTAATTGTTAATCGAATAGAAGGTAATTTGGCAGTCTGTGAGAAAACTGATAAAAGTATGGTGGATGTTGAGTTGAGCAAATTGCCTGTTGATGTAAGGGAAGGAGATATCCTTATTGAAAAGGATGGTAACTATAAGCTTGATTTAACGCAGACTGAAAGAAGGAAAAAACGTGTACAAGATCTTTTGGAAGACTTATTTGAATAAATACCTATTTCACTATCTTACGCCGAAAAAAGCTCAAAGCATTTTGCTTTGAGCTTTATTTTCGTGTACAACTACATATTTACTCTGCTAAAGAGGATTCCCTAAACTCAATATAAAACAGATGAGGAATGGGGTTAATTCTCCATTTACCTTAAAACCAGCTTACTTCATCGATTAATCGGTTATGCTCATTGGAGTCTCAATCTCTGCCTCAGTTTCAGGATGTATCCTTCTGTCGAGAGCAGGAACGATCTTGATAAAAATAACAATCCCAGCTACACCGATACCAGTAATAAAAATGGATGTAGCTAAATTGGATAGATACGCACTTAATGTAATCGTTAGAGAACAAATTAAATTGGCCACATTATAGGTTAATCCGTTTACAGCTAAATAAGAGCTCCTCGCATGTTCAGGGGGCAAATTAGCCATATAATTTTGCTGGACGGGCACACGCAATACTTCAGCAACAGTTGCGATGAACATTGCTCCGAATAAGAACCAGATATTATTAGAGTAAGAAATCACAGCATAGCCGGCTACAAAGACAATGCAGCTGGTGATTAATACATTTCGGTCGTTCAAATTAGAAACAAGCTTTGTCGCAAACAGGGCTAAAATTACAACCAAAATCGTATTTTCTGTACGTAAGAACCCGACCATCTCAATCCCGCCAAATTCGATTCCTAATAGATTCTGAATGGATAGATCCTCTGACAGTCTAATACTCATATAGCTTGTTAATTGGAATTCCATTGATAGAACAAAGATTCCTGCTAATACGTATAAGACAAAGAGTTTATCTTTAAAAACAGAATGATAATTTGAAAATAATTGTTTGACATGTTGGGGTGGTGTTTTTTTCTCTGTTTTATTTGGTATGTAGCTTTCTTCAATAAAAAATGTAATTAAGGTCCATGCAATCAATGAAGTAATTGAAAGAGCGAGGAGTAATTCAAAGAAGTATTCTCTAAACATAAATCCGCCGATGGCACCGCCAAAAGCGATGGATAGATTATTTGCCCAATACATAATGGTATACATCGATTTTCGTTCCTCAGGACGGCTGACATCAATCAGCATTGCCTGATTTGCAGGCCCTGCTAAGCCCCAGCATATACTGTTAACAGTCATCATAAAGAATGTAATCAGCGGTTCTGTAAACCATGGTGAATTGCAAATCATCATGGTAACGAATGCTAAAAATCGAAGCGATTCAGCAAATACGATTAATTTTTTTCTGCCGAAGCTATCTGAAAAATATCCTCCAAAGAAATTTATCGCTATGCCGACAAACACATTAATCAGCAATAAAAGTCCCGCCATTTTTACCCCGAAATGTGAAGATAAATAAATCGCCATGAATGGAAATATCATACCTCCAATGGCGGAACTTAAAAATGACTCTATAATACGTATTTTAATTGTACGGTGAAACTGTTTAAAACCCATGGTTGACCCTCCCCTTTTCCCATTATGTAATTTTATAACATTCTGATAATATTTCAATATAAATTAAGAAAACATGGAATATTGTTTCTATTTCTTATTCTATTTTTAAAAATGGAAGATTACATCCGTAATTTTACGGATAGAATCTACAACTTTCGATGGAGCATAAAAAAGCCAAATTCACAAATAAGTGAACTTGGCATAAGCATTTTTTTACTTCCTTTTTTCAAGCAAAGTGCAGTTATTCATCCAATGAGTGTACATTTTCAGCTATATCTTTATAAAGCGGATAAACGTTAAAGGCTGGCGTTTTGCTGCTAAGGCTGAGAATACCGATAAAATCAATATGATCCCAATTGCTCATGATAGGGTAGTAGTTCCATTTCCCTTTTTCTGCTACCCCATTATAGGCTTTTGCTGGTTGTCCAAATGGCGAAAAAGACGAAACCGTACTGACTAATCCATCGTTTGGCCACCAGCTTTTATCTATAATGGGTCCATCTTGTGGATTAGTTCTACTAAATTTCCCTAAGAAACTGGTAGGTTGATGGAGAAACAGATGTGTGTAAGCAGATGGTATATGCTGACCTGTCAAAATACTCTTTTTGGAGGTTTGACCGGTGTAGGAGAAATAATAAACATCTGATTTTGTCTCTACCTTTTGATTAAGTACAGCAGCCCCTGGTGTACTTAAATCATATGCACTTATATCAGTACTCTCCCAAATCTTACTGTTAATGACTTTGGAGAGATACGATTTAAAAGACTCCCTGGGTTCTCTGCGAATTCCCCAATGGTCCAATTTAAAATCATATACTAAGTTTTCTTGGCTGATCCCTGTAACACTGGCGACATTAATGATTAGATCTTTAACAAAAGAAATTATTCTATTTTCATCATCTGCATATGTTGTACCGTTATGTGGGGTAGCAATGCTGCTCACACTGTGCACCCACGATTTATTGCCTTCAAAAAGAGAGGACATACTTTCATTCGGGTGGACCTGATGATAGTCACGTTCTTCTGCACTGCCGTCTTCTAGAAGATCAACTAAACTGCGTGTTGTTAATCCTCCCATGCTGTGGCCTACAAGGTGAACCGGATGATCAGCATCCCACTCAGGGTAGACCCCTTCATAGGTGCGCCCATAACGTGAATGTCCATGCTGTTTGGCATGGGACGCTCCGTAATCTACCGTGCCGCCTTTAATATAATAATAGAGTTCTACTGAACGATCATAGTTGCTGGCTACTGGACTGACACTTGCTACAAATGTTTGATGGCCCATGCTTTCTAAGTACTCCGGAACATCCTTTAGTCCGCCCCAATAATTGTAACCTAAAAATTCGCCTTCTCCCCATCCACCTAAACCATGGACCAACACGATAGGATAATCATTGCCTTGGTTTTCAGCGGCACTCGCCTTTGTCTGTGGCAAAAAAGCAAAAAAGCTAATGATTAATCCTGTGACCAAAATAAGATTTGTTACTTTCGATTTCAAACCAATTCCTCCTTAAAATAAAAAGTAGTCCATGACAAAGCGACGGGGTTCGAGTTCTTGCGAAGGAGTATTTTGATAATTCTGTCAATTATTACTATATGTTAGCGCTTACATAATAAGCAAGTGAAAAATTATGAATTAAATATAAATAGGAAATTCAGGCTAACGTTTCCGGATAGGTAAATAAGGGTATTTTACAGCCATATAAAAGTAAAAAGATTCTATAAGGGTAGAAAGTGGGATATGTATGTCGGGAATATTACTAGCATTATTAGCTGCTGTATGCTGGGGCAGCTTGGTATTAATTAGCGTAAAACTTGGTGGAAATGCTTATAGCCAAACATTGGGAATCACATTGGGTGCATTTCTCTTTGCTGTAATTATGTTGTTTTTTTCTGAACCTGTATTTAATCCTACAGTTTGGATTGTAGGGTTGATTTCAGGAGGACTGTGGGCAATTGGGCAAACAGGGCAGTTTATTAGCGTCAAGTATATAGGTGTATCGAAAACAGTACCCATTTCAACGGGCATGCAATTAATCGGAACTTCTTTATTTGGTTTGATTGTTTTTAATGAATGGAGCACGAAGGCTCAAATTATTATGGGGATACTGGCTCTTTGCTGTTTGATTGCAGGCGTGATTCTTAATTCAGTCGGAAATGATAGCGATGAAGAAGGAAGTCAGTTAAAAAAAGGCTTAATCACTCTGACATTATCGTCATTAGGGTATATAGGCTATGTTGTTATTATCAGATGGTATGAAATTGATGGCTGGTCAGCTATTCTTCCGCAGGCTACCGGAATGCTAATTGTTGGTCTTGTAATAGGCTTTTGGAAGCATGCGTTTGATAAATATACAGTGAGAAATATGCTTTCGGGGCTTGTTTGGGCAACGGGTAATATTGCACTTCTTCTGTCAGTTCCAAAAATCGGAGTAGCCACAAGTTATTCTCTTTCTCAAACAGGTATTGTGATTTCCACGCTTGGGGGGATTTTCTTATTGGGTGAGAAAAAGGATAAGAAAAGGTTGATAATGGTCATCGCAGGCTGTCTCCTTGTTATTGCCGGAGGCGTTATATTGGGATATACCAAGAAATAAATAGTCGAGAGGAGAAACGTACTATGTATAAAGATTTAGAAGGTAAAGTTGTTGTTATAACTGGAGCAAGTAAAGGGCTTGGAAAGGCCATGGCCCTTCGTTTTGGGGAAGAGAAAGCAAAAGTAGTTATTAATTATCGTTCAACTGAAAAAGATCTAGATGAGATTGTTCGAATCATTAAAGCCTGTGGTGGGGACGCCATCACTGTTCAGGCGGATATTTCGAAAGAAGAGGACGTTAAAAGGTTAATAAATGAGGCAGTTGAGACATTTGGTACACTTGATGTCATGGTTAATAATGCTGGAGTTGAAAATGAAATGCCTTCACACGAATTAAGCCTTGAAGATTGGAATAAGGTTATTTCCACGAATTTAACAGGATGTTTTTTAGGAAGCAGAGAAGCCATTAAGTATATGGTTGAACATAAGATAAAAGGTTCCGTCATTAATATGTCATCTGTACATGAGCAAATTCCATGGCCCCATTTTGTCCACTATGCGGCAAGTAAAGGTGGGGTTAAACTAATGAGTGAAACGCTTGCCTTGGAGTATGCTCCGAAAGGAATTCGCGTAAATAATATATGTCCGGGCGCAATCAATACACCTATCAATGAAGAAAAATTCAATGATCCTGAAGCGAAGAAGCAAGTTCTTGATCTTATTCCAATGGGATATATCGGTAAGCCTGAAGAGGTTGCGGCGTGTGCAGTTTGGCTTGCTTCGAAGGAATCAAGCTATGTGACAGGATTAAGCTTATTTGTAGATGGTGGAATGACACAATATCCGGGTTTCCAGGCAGGCAGAGGATAAACATTCCTAAAAAGTCCAAGCCCTTTGGATAATTATTAGACATTCGTACATACATTATGATGGTATGTACATAGTCTACTGTATCTGAATATATAAGGGTGGAGTTTTATGCCGACAAGATCTGGATCGGAATACATCGAAAAAATAGATAATCTTCATTCATCGATATGGATAGATGGACAAAAAGTGAATGGTAAAATTTCTGAACATCAAGCTTTTAAAGGAGTCATAAAGAGTCAGGCGGCATTATATGATTTGCAATTAAAGGAATCCAACCGAAATATCATGACATTTCGTTCACCTGTTACTGGCAATCTGGTTGGGACCTCTTTTTTGGAACCAAAAACAAAAGAGGATTTAGAAAAAAGAAGACTGATGACACAAGTATGGGCTAAATCAAGCGGAGGGTTTTTGGGCAGATCACCAGACTACATGAATACTGTGATGATGTCCTTTGCGTCTGCCGCGGCCATTTTTTCTGAGCAGGATGAACGCTTCACTAAAAACATGCTGACGATATTTGAGAATGCCCGCGAGCAAGATTTATCTTTCACCCATACATTTATTAATCCACAGGTTAATCGCTCATCCTATTATGTTGAAAATTTCACCCAGACAATATCAGCACAGACGACAGAAATAAAGGATGATGGGATTGTTATAAATGGAGCCAGGCTTTTAGCCACACAGGGAGGAATTACGGATGAAATACTAGTGTTCCCTGCCAATGCCGCTGGGCATAATAAAGATTTGGCTTATGGCTTTTCCATTCCAAGCAACACGCCTGGATTGAGATTTATATGCAGAGAACCATTTAGCTACCGTGATTCGGCATTTGATCATCCGCTTGGTTCCCGTTTTGATGAAGTGGATTCCATTGTCGTGTTTGATCAGGTATTGGTTCCCTGGGATAGAGTGCTCTTTTATGAGAATCCTCTTATAGCTCAAAAAATTTATCAGGAAAGCAGCTTCCATTTACTAGCTGCACATCAGGTTACATGCAGAAGAATCATCAAGCTGGAGATGGTATTGGGAATTGCCCAAAAGCTAATTGATTCCATACAGGTGGGGGAGTATCAGCATATACATGAAAAAATAAGTGAAATATATGTCGGATTGGAATCATTAAAGGCTTTGTTGCTTGCATCTGAAGTAAATGCCAAGGCGGATAAGTGGGGAACAATGGTACCGGATGCAAATCCGTTACAGGCATCCATTTTATTGTTTGCTCGTTTGTATCCAAGATGTACGGAAATTCTTCAATTAATCGGAGCGAGTGGGCTTATGGCCATTCCAACAGAAGCTGATTTTTCATCAGAAATCGGTGCGGATCTTGATTTGTATATGCAGGGAGCCATCGTTGGAGCAGAAGAAAAAGTGAAGATTTTTCGGTTGGCATGGGATATATCCATGAGTGCTTTCGGATCGCGGCAATCCCTGTATGAACGATTCTTTTTTGGCGACGCAGTCAGATTGGCTTCAGGGCTCTATATGAGTTACCCAAAAGAAAAATATGTTAAATTAATTGATCAATTTTTAACCGAATACTAAGAGGGAGGACAGTTATCGGATAATGATAGCTGTCTTTATTTTTTGTGTTTTTGCACATCAACAAGTCTACATTAATCCATACATGGAATAAAATTGATGATTTTGTGGAAAATAGCTGATTTTTGTAACATTTAGTAATTAGTGGGATGACTTGCAAATCGATTAGAAACTAAATTGATTATTATCTTAATATAATAGTAGGTATTGTAAATTATCTGTTTTTAATTAATAATTAGAGTATAATTTGTAACGACTTTTTATCGGAAGGGAACCAAATGAAAGTGAGCATTAAAGAGGAATATGAGAAGCTAGATGTTTCCATGGGACAGATAAAGTATGCAAAGAGAATACAAAAATTGTTATGCGAAAGATTGGATATGGAATTGCCAAGCGAGTATGAGCTATCTGAAATTGTGGTGGAACAGGCTTTGTTTACTTATATAGATATATTAGAAAAATATTATCGCTTGGATGGAAAACCGTGGGAAGAGTTTTATGCAATATATCATGGAGTAACTAATGTTCCTAGACAATTAGAGGACTTTAAAGAACAGAAAAAAGGGACTTTGCAACTTTTAAGAAAAAGGGAGAGCTAATCCTCAGCTGAAGTAAAACTTTGAGGAAAAAGAAGCACTTAGCTAATGCTAACTCTCTTTGTGAAAGATTAAACTGAAACTATCGGGAGTACCCGCTCCAATATCAGAGCTGTGATGTAGTGACCCCAATAAGTTAGAAATCTGACTTTTGGGGTGTAATACTGATCAGCTCTTTTTTTGCTATGCAGCTAGGGGCAGTATATTTCAATGGAGTATGGATATTTATGTTAAAGTGAACATGTAGGGAGGAGAGATAGTTGGTTTATTTCGCAAAGACTCAAAGAGTAGCATTATGGTATATAATGCTATTAATGATATTGACAATTTCAATAAATGACTTTTTCGATTGGTTATTATACTTCCAAATGATATTTTCTTTAGTTATTCTTGTTTTATTATGTATCAGATATAAATTTGTGATAAATAATGACTATTTGACGTATCAAATATTGTTTTTTAAATGGCCTTTATATAAAACAAGTATATTTCCCCATCAAATAAAACAGATTAAATTTAAACGAGTCAATTGGTATACCAAAGGTGCTTTTATGCAAGTTAAAAAAGGACTTACCATCCGAATTGTAAATTTGAATCCCAACGACGTTTTCAAAGAATTAGTTGATTTTGCTAACAAACATGGTATTCCATATTCTAAAACGAAAGATTATATAATTATAGAAAAATAGTCTTATTCCCTAACGAGGGTATTACTTTCATATCAAGGGCTGGTTGATCAGCTCTTTTTTGCTATTCGGTTAAAGGAACAGATTAGTACAAGATGACCAAAGCTAATAAGTTATAAAATATGAGGTGGTAAAATGAAATTCCATCTATTGGGAGAAAAAGCTAAAGTAGAAATAGATATCATAGCTCGTGAATATCCGAATAGCTTTGATTATTGGGATGGAAACAAAGTTGAAATCCCTGGATATTATGTTGATTTTATTGCTAGTTTAAGAACTGATGACATTAGGGATTTTTTAAATGATTTGAAGTTAATGAATAAGGATTTATCGGGTAAAGTTATATTGAAAAATTTAGATAGCTTTATTTATTTTGAATGTGAAATGGATAAGTTGGGGCATATAGAATGGTCTGGAGAGACTTGTTATCCGACAGGAAGTGGTGCTGTATTATCCTTTGAATTTGTATCAAATCAATCATATTTAGATGATTTGATTAAAGAATTAGAGAATATAATCTCTCTATATCCAGTTATAAGTAAACCGTAGCTATTGTATTAACAGGTCAATAGCAGAAAATCAAGGCTGTCATGTTGACGGTCTTTTTTTATGCTCCCCATTAGGTAAGACAGTTTGAAAAATCTGGCTTACCTAATGGGGAGTTTTTCTGTGCTCAAAAAAAAGAACGCTGTATTGATCACATGGGGCGATTCATTTTGGGGCACAGTAAAATAGAATAGTATTATTAAAAAAACGAATTTTAAAAGAGGCGTTAATAGCATCTGTAACAACGTTATCAATAGAGATTGAGCGGCAGAACCCCTTAGAATTCAGGGTTCTGCTTTTATTATATTCATTGTTTACTAGACAGGGAGCAGTTCAATACCGCAGTTGTTTAAGTGAATATTCCTAGCTTTCCAATACGTTCAATAGCTTCTATTAGCCGGTCTTCGTCTACTAATAAGCCGACACGAATGTAGCCTTCTCCGTATTCACCAAAGCCTTTTCCTGCTGCAACGGCTACATCTGCTTTTTCAAGCAAATAATCAGCAAAGCTCTCGCTCTTGAAACCGGCAGGGACAGGAAGCCAAGCAAAGAATGAACCAGTTGGGGCTTCGACTTTCCAGCCGATTTTATTGCAAGCGCCAATGAGGGAATTTCGTCGTCGTTCATAGCGTTCGATAAGCTCTTCTACGCAGGATTGCTCCCCTGTCAAGGCTGCGATTGCCGCTTTTTGTACAGCAGGGAAGAGGCTGACGTAAAGATGATCTTGAATGAGATTGAGTGCTTCGATGATAGCTGGGTTTCCGATAGCAAAGCCAACACGCCAGCCTGCCATATTGTAAGTTTTCGAGAGTGTGTACATTTCAATGCCGACTTCTTTTGCACCCTCCGTTTCAAGAAAACTGATAGGTTTTTGTCCATCAAAGCCAATAGCTCCATAGGCAAAATCATGAAGTACGGTAATGTTATTTTCTTTTGCAAATGATACTGTTTTTTCAAAAAAAGCATGATCTGCGGTAGCTCCGGTAGGATTATTTGGGTAGTTTAAATACATTAGCTTTGCATGGGTCCTTTGTTCTAAAGGGATGCTTTCATAATCCGGCAAAAATTGATTATCTTTTGTTAGTGGAAAAGTTTCATAGTTTACGTTTGCTAATACAGCTCCAGATAAATAGTCGGGATAGCCTGGGTCTGGCAAGAGCATTAGCTCTCCATCGTTGAGCAAGCACATTGGTAGCTCAACTAGTCCGGCCTTCGTTCCAAAAAGGATGGCAACTTCAGTTTTAGGGTCAACCTCGACGCCATATTGCTTGTGATAAAATTGTGCTGCCGCTTCTTTCAACTCTTCCAAACCCCGAAATGGAGAATATTTATGAGTTTGTGCATCTTCAGCCGCCACTTGCAGGGCTTTGACGATATGCGCAGGAGTAGGTTGATCAGGATTTCCTTGTCCGAGATTAATAATGTCTCTGCCTTCAGCTATAGCGCTGTTAACTTTTAGGACAAGTGTTGCAAAAAATTGGACTGGCAGTTTTTTTAAGCGTTCTGAATATGTCATATAATTCACCTTTACGAAGAGAATATAGTTTTGAATATTTAAATAATAGATAAAATTCTATAACCTTTATTTAGAAATGTCTATAGTGAGCTGAAAGAATTTGAATATAGCGGTAGTAAATGGTTATTAGATTTGCTGAGTCATAGATTATAGGGGAACGTTTGATGAAGTGGGTGTGGTAGCTTTTTCAGAAATGATTGTTTTTCGGAAAATATGAAATGTGGAGACTATACATTAAATGAGCTTGTTTGGCAGATGAAAATAGTGAACGATGAAAGTGTTATTCAGTCGGCTTGCGAAAATGTAGAGTTTTACATTATCGTCAGTTCAGCCCTACGAAGAAGAATGGGGAGTTTTTTAATCCGATGTATGTGGATTGGAATATTTTATTGAAATTGCAATGATGAAAGCGGTTCAACAGTTTACGTCAAAAAGGTTTTTGTTGACAGACTATTCTGAAGTCTGTAATATCATAAACAAATCAAATAAAGCTATAGCTTATCGAGAGCGACCGAGGGACTAGGCCCTATGACGTCCGGCAACCCCCTTAATAGGGAAGGTGCCAATTCCTGCAGAATGTATTACATTCTGAAAGATAAGTCGAGATAGATGTATTTCGATGCCCCTTTCAGATGAGAGGGGCATTTTTGTTTCAAAAAATGTGAAGAGATAGAGGTTGGCATATGATAAAAATTCAGAATGTTAATAAGATTTACAAAACTAAAAGCGGTATAGTAAATGGAGTTGACAACGTTTCCTTAACAATTAAAAAAGGCGAGATATTCGGGATTGTCGGGTACTCAGGAGCAGGTAAAAGCTCGCTGCTACGCTGTATTAATTTGTTGGAGCGTCCAACATCGGGAAATATCACAGTTGATGGAATTGATCTGGCTAAGTTGAGAAGCAAGCAATTGCGTCATGCACGCTTAAAAATCGGGATGATTTTTCAGCACTTTTATCTTATTAGCCAGAAAACAGTTTTTGAAAATATAGCTTTTTCTTTAAAGGCAGCAAAAGTGCCGCAGACTCAAATACAAGACCGAGTAGAAGAACTGTTGAAAATGGTCGGATTAGCTGAAAAGCGTGAAGTGTATCCTTCGCAGCTAAGTGGGGGACAGAAGCAGCGTGTAGCGATTGCAAGGGCGTTGGCGAATAACCCGACAGTACTCCTTTGTGATGAGGCGACCTCAGCACTAGATCCGACGACAACGAAATCAATATTGAATTTGTTGAAAAAAATCAATAAGGAGCTCAATATTACGATTGTGTTGATTACACATGAGATGAATGTAGTAAAGGAAATTTGTAATCGAATGGCGATTATGCAGGATGGAAAGGTCATTGAGGAAGGCTCGGTGTATGATATTTTTGCTAAACCCCATGCCGATCTTACGAAGGAATTCATTAACAGTGTTGTTTCGTTCGATATACCTGACGCTATTTACCAAAGTTGCAAGGGTCCGATTGTCAAGGTGACGTTTAGGGGAACGGTTGCCGGTGAGGGAGTCATATCGGATACGCTTCAGCAATTTAATGTAAAAGGCAATTTTCTTCATGGCTCAATTGAATATATTCAGGAATTGCCTTTAGGTATTTTTATCATGGAGCTTCGCGGACAGAAGGAAGAGATTAATAAAGCGATATCTTATATAGAAAGTCGAGAGGCAGAAGTGGAGGTGTTCCAACATGGGCTTTGATTTCAACCACTTTATAGAGCTTATTCCTGAAATTAACACAGCATTTTTGCAGACGATTTACATGATTTCCATTTCTTTAGCTGTCGCAATCGTGATTGGTTTACCAGTTGGAATTCTATTATATGTGACAGAAAAGGGTTTATTTTGGGAAAACAAAACGGTTCAGAGGATATTAGGATTTGTCGTCAATTTGGTCCGATCAATACCATTTATTATTTTATTGGTTGCTCTTATGCCATTGACCGAATTTGTTGTAAAGACAACGATTGGACCAACAGCTGCTAGCGTATCGCTGTCAGTCGCAGCTATTCCGTTTTTTGCGAGAATCGTTGAAACGTCTTTACGAGAAATTGATAAAGGTGTTATTGAAGCCGCGATAGCAGCTGGTGCGACACCGTGGATGATTATTAAGGAAGTACTATTGCTCGAAGCGAGATCAGGTATCATTTCGGGTATTACACTTACATTAATTAGCTTGATTGGGTTTTCTGCTATGGCAGGAACGGTCGGTGGTGGCGGTATTGGTGATTTAGCGATTCGATATGGGTATTATCGCTATGATAATACCATTATGATTGCAACTGTTATTATTTTAATCGTATTGGTTCAGGTTATCCAACTTGCCGGTGATTTCATCGCAAAAGTTATAGATAAAAGATAATAGAAAAGGGGAATTATTTCATGAAAAAGGGGTTAACAGCATTTATTTTATTCTTAGTGGTAGGTACATTGGCAGCTTGCAGCGGCAATGAAAGCATTGAGGATGCAAGCTCAGAGTCAAAGGATATTAAAATTGGAGCTACTTCTGGTCCTTATAGTGATATGGCAACGAAAGCAATCAAGCCAGGCTTGGAAGAATTGGGATACAAAGTAGAAGTGGTGGAGTTCAGTGATTATATTCAACCGAATAAAGCGTTAGATGGTGGAGATATTGATGCGAACCTTTTTCAGCATACTATTTACTTGGAAAACTTTGAAAAAGAGAACAGCATGGATTTGACAGGGTTAATTAAAGTACCGACTGCGCCGATGGGTATTTATTCAAACACGTATAAATCTTTGGATGAAGTGAAGGACGGAGCGACGATTACAATTCCGAATGATCCGGTAAATGCAGCTCGCGCATTCAATACACTTCAAGATGAAGGATTAATTGTAGTAGATGAAAATGCAGAACCCCTTAAAGTTTCTGAAAAGGACATAATCGAAAACAAGAAAAACTTAAAATTCCAGCCGCTAGAGTCAGGACAGCTACCTCGATCTATTGACAGTGCAGATTTATCAGCAGTACCAGGAAACTTCGCATTAGCTGCAGATATGGACTTATTAAGTGCATTAGCGCTTGAGAATATGCTTGATCCGTATCGAAATGTAGTGGCTGTAAAGGCTAATAATGATGATTCACAGCTAGCTAAGGATATTTTATCAGTGGTAGAATCTGATGAATTCGAAAAAATAATCGATGAAGAATTTGTCGGCTTCGGCAAGCCTGAATGGATGAAATAATAAGAAAAAATGTCCTCAGTTCTCTCTTTGTTTTATGTATAAATACTAAGGCTGTATATCCCTTAGATTAAACAACTAATTCGTAAACAATACAAAACCATAGAAGGAGCATGGCGGGTGTAAGGTTAGACATACAGAATATATAAAGATAACACTTCCCACTTTATTAATGTTTTTAACAGCAAATAGAAATGAGTGATGAAAATGACTGTTTTTTCAGTTCATGGTGCTCCAAGTGAATATATTTTGAAAGATAACGCTTTAGATTTATTGGAAGCTAAGCTGCTGGAACGTAATCTCCGCAGAGTTCTTGTGGTTCGTGGCAAAAAGTCCTGGGAGGCAGTAAAGCCGTATTGGCCGCAAATGGCAGAGGTAGAATTGGAAGAATATACGTACGGAGGCGAGTGCTCATTTGCCGAAATCGAGGCGGTTACTAAGCTGGTCAAGCATCATTCATTGGATGCGGTAATAGGTGTCGGAGGCGGAAAGATACTCGATCTTGTTAAGGCGGTTTGCGATGCGACTGAAAGGCAGTCCATTCTCATTCCGACATTGGCATCTAATTGTTCGCCATGGACGCCTTTAAGCGTTATATATGATGATTCCGGAGCTTTCATTCGTTATGATATATATCCGGTTTGTACCAGTCTGGTGCTAGTGGAGCCGCAAATTTTAGTTGATGCTCCAATAGAAATGTTAATTGCCGGTATTGGAGATACTCTTGCGAAATGGTACGAAGCGGATGTACAGATGGCTGTAATTGATAATAAGACTGTTCCACTGCAAATTGCTCATTTTGCTGCAAGAGAATGTAAGGATTTATTGCTAAAATTCGCCCGTGGAGCTGTTGAAGCTGCAAAGGCTGGGGAAGTAAATGATGATTTCGTCAAAGTAGTGGAAACAATTATTATGTTTGGTGGCATGGTTGGGGGCTATGGTGATTATTACGGTCGAATTGCTGGCGCTCATTCGATTCACAATGGTTTAACGGTACTTGAAGAAACTCATCACGCCTTGCATGGTGATAAGGTGGCATATGGCATTTTAGTTCAGCTAGTGCTGGAAGACAAATGGACAGAAATTGAAGAGCTTCGACTGTTTTATGAGGAGTTGGGCCTTCCATTATCCTTAACAGATTTAGGTGTGGAAGATATAACGGAAGCGCTGATTGCTGAGGTTGCTGAAAAAGCAACAGTTACGGGTGAGTCGATTCATGTAATGTCAATTGGATTGGTTACAGCTGAGAGGGTAGTGGAAGCAATTCAGAAGTTGGAGCAATTTGTTTGTGAGAGTGAGAAATCTTGCTAAAGTTGTTTACATAAACGGTCATCATCCACTCTAGGAATTAGAAGGTGTTTTAGGATTAGTTGATTGTGCAGGTTTCTTAGTAGACAGTTAAAAAGCTGTCTACTTTTTTTATTAGTCGTTAGCAATAATGTTTATGAAAACAGCCTTATCTTTACATGTAAATAAAGTTGTTTTTTCCTAATTAAAATGCTTATCTGGCTGCATAGTTTATTACCAAAATTATAAACTTGTTTATTTGTATAAATGAACCCTAAAATGGATAGGGAAATTTACTATTAAACGAAGGAAGTTGATTATGGAATTCACCAAGTATGCGAGTAAGAAACACACCGTACAGCAAATTGCAGAAGATCTGCTACATGTTACTCAACAGGCAGCTATTGCTTCATATCCCTGGATAGGAAAGGGAAATAAGATTGAAGCAGATGGTGCAGGGACAAGGGCTATGAGGCATCATTTAAATACAATCGATATGTGTGGAAGAGTCGTAATTGGTGAAGGAGAAATGGATGAAGCGCCAATGCTTTATATCAATGAAATGCTGGGAAATGGGAACGGTCCGGCAATTGATATAGCTGTTGATCCGGTGGAAGGTACTACGTTAATGTCTAAAGGGAAAAATCATTCAATGGCTGTGTTGGCTGCTGCGAAAAGTGGAAGCATGCTTCATGCTCCTGATATGTATATGAAAAAGATCGCAGTTGGGCCAAATGCAAAAGGATGTATTAATATAAATGCCTCCTTAAAAGAGAATATGCAATCAGTTGCGAAGGCCCTTGGAAAAGATGTAAGAGAATTGACCATTATGATTCAGGACCGCGACAGGCATAGTACTTTAATGGCACAGGTTCTCGAACTGGGAGCGAAGTTGAAGTTATTCTCTGATGTTGATATAACGGGCGCTATAGCAACTGGAATCGATGGAATGGATATTGATATGCTTGTCGGTACAGGCGGAGCTCCAGAGGGTGTCATCACTGCAACTGCACTAAAATGTCTGGGAGGAGATTTTCAGGGGCAGCTAGTTCCTATGAATCAGGAAGAATATAACCGATGTGTACAAATGGGTATTGAAAATCCAACTAAAATTTTCGAGCTGGATGAAATTATTCGTACAGATGATTGTTTATTTTCTGCAACAGCAATCACCGACGGTATGTTTTTGAATGGAGTCAGGAAGTTACCAAGCGGGAAAATGAGTACCCACTCCTTGTTACTGGTAGGCGCAAATACAAGAAATACAAAATTTATCCATACACACCACCATTAATGCTTTCTAAAAATAAAATCCTATAAAAGCAGTGATGATATGCTTTTATAGGATTTTTTTATTTCAAGGTTGATCAATACTTTCAAATCTTAATCCCGAATTAAATTAATCCTTTGCAAGAATCATTTTTGAGAGTAAAAAGGTAAAAGGAATCGCAATAATAGTAGCGATTATAGGTGCTATATTATCATGTATGGAAAGCAACTGGACTAAAATATAAATGGCAAGCGTGGACACTAAGATATTAACGACATAGGTTAATGGGAATTGAAGGAATTTTTTTAAAGTTGGTTTCGTTCGATAGGTAAAATAGGAATTCAGATAAAAGGAGCCAATCATACTGATAAAAAAACCAAGTAAATGGGCAGTCATATAGTTCATCTGAAACACTTCTTTAAAAAGTAAATACAAAATATAATAGTTGATTGTATTTACAATGCCAACCATATTAAATTTCCAAAATTCCTTTTCAAATAAAATCATCGAGTACAACCAGCTTTCTTCGCTTTTTTTCTAGGTTCTCTTATTATACTCAATTTAACAGTCAGCTAAAATATTCCATAAAAATGGATAAGGGTTATTAGTGATAGATGCGAAGTAAATGACTGATTACTATATGGATATAAAAAGAAGTAAGACCGGAAATGGTCATTCGCGGTCTTACTTAGTTACTGGTTAAATAGATGAAACTCTTTCCACCAATCCATTCCAATATCCCGATAAAAATTTAATTTTGTTAAGTTATAGGAGTTAGGTTGATTCAGTAAATATTTTTGAAACTCATCAGCTTGCTTTTTTTGTTCCTCCGTAACAGAACGATGGTTATCGAGTAATACGTGACCTAGTTGATGCAATAAATGGGAGTGGACATTTTTTATCGCATCTTTAGGTGTGTACTTAGCGGCATAGTGCAGGGACTTAAGATAATGGCTTGCTGATTTTTCAAAATCATTAAGTAAGTAATTCATCTTCCCGATTGATTCATGAACACGCATTTTATCCATGTCTGTTTTACCCAGTGATAAGGCTGCTTCATATGTATCTCTAGCTTTTTGCAGGTTATTCACTTTTACATATTGATCAGCCAAAAGGATTGTAGCAGGAAACACCATTTTACTGACCCTCTTTGGCATTTTACCCGAGATGGATTGCAGGGCGGTTTCTAAAAGCTTAATAATTGTATCCGTTTCTGTGTTTTCATCAGCATTAAGTGCTTTATATAAAAGTTCTTCAGTTGGGTTGGTATGGTGAAACTTATTCAAGATACTCATATAGCATCACCTTTCAGAAAATTTATTATATTAATATAATTATAACATGTTATTCCTGTTTTCATCTTTCCTAATTTAATTAAAAATGCGAACTTCATTGTGCTGGAATGTAAGAAACACGATTTTAAAATAGCTATACTTAGAGCCATATGAATCGTTTCACAGCCAAACCGACAAGCAGGATAAGTTAGACACGATTCAATCTATTAACAAGGATACTGAAAAAAGAAAGGATACTGATAAAGAGTAAGGAATTAATGGAGATTACTCTACCCATTGCTATAGAACGGGTTTGCTCAAGAATTATGACAGGTAAAATTACAGAAGTTATAACACCTCCTATGTGGGAGAGGAGTTGTCCCGAAAATAAGGACTTAAAAACGTGATTGTAAAGGGATTGAAGTGCGTATTTTTTGGAAGCAATTTATGGATTAGAGACTATGAAAATATTCCCTTTACTTTAAATTACCATATAATTCAAATGAATAGGGGATAAAACAAAAAAAGCCCAATAGACTTTTCTATTGGGCTACTAATTTGCTATTCTTCTATTTTCCACCAAACATATCGAAAAGACCTTTGGCTACACTGCCTTCATCGCTTGACCCGCCTCTAGACGGCATAGCGGAAAACACTCTGCTTGCAAGGCGGCTGAAGGGGAGTGATTGAACCCAGACTGTTCCAGGACCCTGCAATGTAGCAAAAAACAGACCCTCTCCGCCAAATAACGCGGTTTTAATACCTTTGGCAAATTCAATATCGTAATCGACATTTCTGGTCATTGCAACGATACAGCCGGTATCTACTCGTATTTTTTCTCCTGGAGCTAATACTTTTTGATGTAATGTCCCTCCGGCATGCACGAAAGCCATCCCATCACCCTCGAGTTTTTGCATGATAAATCCCTCACCGCCAAAAAAGCCAGCCCCAATTTTTTTCTGGAATTCTATACCTACTGATACACCCTTCGCAGCTGCTAAAAAGGAGTCCTTCTGGCAGATTACCTTTCCATCCAATTCACTTAAATCCAAAGGAACGATCTTTCCCGGATATGGAGAAGCAAAAGATACATGCTTTTTTTGAGTTCCTTCATTTGTAAAGGTGGTCATAAATAAACTTTCTCCAGTCAGGACTCTTTTTCCGGCACTGAATAATTTGCCCATCATTCCAGATTGGGAAGAAGAACCGTCACCGAAAATGGTTTCCATTTGAATCTGCTCATCCATCATCATTAAGCTTCCGGCCTCGGCCACGACTGTTTCTTTCGGATCTAATTCCACTTCTACAAATTGCATATCGTCTCCGTATATCTTGTAATCAATTTCATGGTTGTTCATTGCCAAACACCTCCAAATTGATAAATCTCTTCAGTTAAAGTGTAATCCAAAACAATTGAGGATGCGAGTTTGGTATACAATCAATTATTGCTTTTTTTCGCCCTTTTTTGTCCAGGGAACCACCAATTCCATTTGCCCAGCAATTTCATTAGAGAAGGAACAAGGACCATACGGACAAGGGTGGCATCTATAAAAATAGCTAAGGCCACACCAACCCCGATTTGCTTTACCGGTACAATATCTGTAAAAGCAAAGGCACCTGTAACAGCAATCATTATGGCGGCTGCCGAGGTGATAATTTTGCTTGTTGTAGTTAAGCCTTCAAGGGTAGCTTTATCGTTATCTCCAGTTTCGAGATAAATCTCTTGGATACGGGAGATTAAGAAAACTTCATAATCCATACTTAATCCAAAAACAATTGCAAAGGTTAAGATAGGTATCATTAGTGCAATTGGGTTAGGATCAACTCCTAAATTCCCGTGCTGGAAAATCCATACAATGATACCAAAGGCAGCTCCAAGGGAAAGGATATTCATCAGAATAGCTTTCACCGGAATGAGTACAGACCGGAATGCAACTAATAAAATCAAATAAGTAGCCCCGATAATCAGTAATAAACCTTTTGGGACCTGCTCCAGGATTTCATCAAAAATTTCTTGTGTGAATTTTGCCTGACCGCCAATAGTGTGAGTCAGCTCTGGATGTATGTCTTGATTCTCAGCCTCTCGAACCCAATCTTTTGCTTTCGCGGTTTTGTATGCTGCATCGAGTTTAACCGTTATGTGGGTTGTATCTTCGTTCACTAGCTTTTCGAGGACAGGAGCCATTTTTTCTCTAGCCGCATCAGATTGTAAGGTTTGATATAACTCTTCAGCGGAGTTTGTGTTTGTATACGTAAATATTGAATCAACTTGATCGACAAGCTCATCTTCCTTAAGCTCATTTATAAATGCTTCTATGTTCTCAAGGGATTCCTTTGATAATATGTCCTCTTGATTTTTTGTTTCTAAAACAATCGGTACGTTTGACTGATTGCTTGGAAGGAAAGAGTCTTCAAATTTTTCATATGCAATTCTTGTTTGACTGTCAGCCGGCAAAGAATCAGCATTAGGTATTTCTAAATCAATATTGCGAATAGGGGTGGCTGCAATCATTAAAATGAGTAAAGCGGCTAAGGCCATAATTATAGGGCGTTTCATTACGAAGTTTGCGAAACTTCTCCATTTACTGTCCGAGTTTTCTTTAGTTTTTAGAATCATAGCTTTGTTAATGTTTTTACCGATAATGCCTAATAAGGCCGGCAGGAAGGTAAGGGCAGAAATGACAGAAATGAAAACAGCGACTATACCGCCGACAGCTATACTTCGGAATATATCAATATTAATGAAAAACATCCCTGCAAGACCAAGAACAACACAGGTTCCAGAAAAAGCAATTGCTTTCCCGGCAGTTTTGTTTGTAATGCTCACGGCTTTACTGACTTCATGATGCTGCAGTTCTTCTCTGAATCGATGGATGTAGAGAAGGGCAAAATCAATGCTGACTGCTAACCCAATCATGGGAACAACATTTAAAACAAACACGGAAAGATTAATACTCTGACCAATAAAATAAATAATCCCCATCGAGGATACAACGGCTACAATCCCGGTCATCAGGGGAATGGAAGCAGCAACCAATCCTCCAAAAGCTAATAACAATACAATCATGGCGATTGGAATCCCAATCATTTCGGCATTTTTTAAATCAGTTTGAGATGCTTTGCTCATATCTTCTTCAATGACATGGCTACCAGTCAGAGAAGCGGATATATCCTGGCCAGCAATCTCTTGGTTTAAAGCTTTAATATAATCTGCAGGTTCTTGTGTGTCTTCGTCAAAAGAGATAGAGGCATAGGCAATCTCCTTTTTATATTGTGAATCATTTTCTAAGGGGGATTCTACTGAGCTAAACCCGTCGATTTTTTTCACATCATTCAATACTGAGTTTATCTTTTGTTTAAAATCCTTTTCCTCTAAATTATCCTTATTTTCAAATAAAATGATATAAGGTGAGGCTGATTGGCCGAACCGATCCTCTAATAGCTCATTTGTTTTATCATAGGAGGACTCTTCCATCTCAAAGCCGCTGCCTTGCAGAATACCAGGCATTTTTAGAGCGAAGAATCCCATTACCAATGTGAAAATAATCCAAATCACTAAGATTATTTTACGATATGTATACATCATTCAATAAACCTCCTCTTTTAGCTCTATGTGCCACAATTCTCTATACCCATGTATACAAGATATATCCTCCCGCTATATAACATTTTAAACTTTAAAAGCAGTTTATCATAGGTTTTACCCGGTAAGTATAATGAAATAATTATCACTATAAATATGAAAAGATAGTGTATTTAGAAGCTAAGTGGGGAAATACTAAAACAACAGTTACATAACAAACTTAGGAGGAGACATTATGAAGAAATTATCATTAATCATGTGTATGTGCGTTTTAACAGTATTTGCAGCAGGGTGCAATAATAATGATGATGCACAAAAAGATAATCAAGCAAATGACAATCAAACAACAGAAAATAACAATGCGAATGATACAGCGACAGACAATAACAACGCAAACAATCAAGCAACAGACAATAATACGGGTACTAATACAAATGATTCAGCTTATTCTTTTAGAGATTTTGATCTTGAAGTGAAATACGAAAATAATAAGGATTATGAGGTTAGCTACGAAAATGATAACGATGGAGTAGAAGCTTCGATTGAAGATGATCGAAATAATGAGCGAGTAAATGGTAATGATGCAGTTGACCGCTTAAATCCTATATTTAAAAAATTAGATATTGATTCTAATACATCACAGGATGATGTTATATCCAAAGTTATTTCAGCATTTGAATTAGATGATAATTATCAGGCGATTGATATAGATATTTCATTTAATGACGGAACAGAAAAAGAATATAGAAATAATAAGTAATTGATATACGCAATCAGAGCATCCCTTAAGATTAAAAGGGGATGCTTTGTTTTTATGTAGATTTTATTTTTTATTATTTAGGGTGTAAGAAATGCTTTTTCCAATCAGTTGGGATAAGTAAGGGGGTTAATTGTCTTTTTAGAGAACGAAAGAGCAAAGGCTATTATAAAAAAAGGGAGTATGACAGTCAGACTAAGGTAATCTTTTTATGAATAGTTAATTTCCCATTGCACAGCTTTGAATGTTAGGTATAAGATGTAAGAGGCAAAACTATCTTCAAAGGAGTTGAAATTATTGAGTAACTACGATTCGAGTGACCCAGACACGAGCTTGCCTGAGGAAACCAACAGTGCTTTTTATAAAAGGTGGGGAAAGATAATTGTCATTCCATTAAAAAGAGTTGTTGCTTCCTCATAATGAGAGGAGGTTAAATCAATGTTAGAATATTATATCTCAGATACAGATAGTAAATTACAGAAAATTGATGAACTGAAAAAAGGGTGCTGGGTCAATATGGTTGCGCCAAGTGAAGCTGAAATCAAGTTAATTTCGGATCGTTTGGATATACCGGAAGATTTCATTAAAGACCCATTGGATGATGAAGAAAGGTCTCGGCTTGAAAGAGAAGATAATCATATATTAATCATTGTAGACTTTCCATACATTACGTATGATGATGGGGGATTCCCGCTTTATGAAACTCTCCCAATTGGTCTGATTGTAACGGACGAATGCTTTATTACAATCTCACTCATTGAAAATCCCATTATTACTGATTTTGTGAGTAAGAAAATGAAGGGATTTTTTACGTATAAAAAGACAAGATTTGCTCTTCAAATACTGTTTAATATCTCTAGCTATTACTTAAGATATTTAAAACAAATCAATCGTAAAACAGATGACATCGAAAAAGAATTACACCAATCTATGAAAAATGAAGAGCTCTATGCATTCCTTTCATTAGAAAAGAGTTTGGTGTATTTTACGACATCGCTAAAATCCAATAAAATCGTATTGCAAAAACTTTTGCGGTTGAATCATTTGAAAATGTATGAAGAGGATAAGGATCTTTTAGAAGATGTCATTATTGAAAACACCCAGGCGATTGAGATGGCTGAGACGTATCATTCCATTTTAACGAGTATGATGAACACATTTGCTTCAGTTATTTCTAATAACCTGAATATCGTAATGAAATTTTTAACTTCCATTACAATTATTTTATCATTCCCGACCATTGTAGCAAGTATATATGGGATGAACGTTAATTTACCATTTCAAAATAACCCGTATGCGTTTATAGGTGTTATTTGTGTTGCCCTATTGTTATCATCCATTACAACTATAATATTTTGGAAAAAGAGATACTTTTGAAGATAGCAAAAGCTATCTCTTTTTTTGGGGTAAGCTAAATATGTTGAGTCTCTTTCGTGAAAAAGATAAAATATTGTTTTGTGTTCATAATTGATTTGTTTGGTAACATGTTCTGTACAGTTCGATAAAAAAGTGATATAACATTTTTCTGCACTAATGTATGGACTATTTCATAAAGGTGTAAAAGTATGGGGTGAATTATTTTGGAACTTAGAGAGTCAATGGCAAAAAGGGTAGCCTGGATTAGTATTTGGAGCAATATAATTCTTACGGTTGGAAAAATCGTAATCGGAATAATCGCAAGCAGTGATGCCTTATTCGCGGATGGGATACACTCAGCAGCAGATGTTTTTGCAGCGGTTATCGTATTATTGGTACTTAAAGTTTCAAATAAACCTGCGGATCTTGAGCATCCATACGGACATGGCAAAGCTGAAGTAATTGTTTCCGGGGTAATTGGAATCTTGTTATTATTAGTATCCCTTTATATTGTGTATGAAGGTGTAGCGGGATTTTTCCATCCTATTGAAACCCCAAGTATGATTGCCTTCTGGATTGCTTTATTTTCTTATGTAGCGAAAGAATGCTTATTCCGTTATTCCATGAATGTCGGTAAACGGGTAAACAGTAAAGCGATTGAAGCGGTAGCATATGATCATCAGGCGGATATAGTGGCATCATTGGCTGCAGCAATAGGTATACTTTTATCTTATCTTGGGGATCAATTAGGAATCACCTTTCTCTTGTATGGGGATAAAGTGGCAAGTATATTTGTAGCCTATTTGATTTTCAAAATTGCAAGGGAAATGCTGACAGAAGCCTTCCATATTCTAATCGAACGCAATGTACAGCCGGAAATGATGGAGCAATTTGAGGCTGTTATCCTTAGTTTTGATGAAGTCAGACGTATTGACCGAATAAGGGCAAGAGAACACGGTCACTACATAATAATGGATATTCGTATCTCAATTGATCAAGATAAAACAATTAAAGAAGGTCATGACCTATCAAGAGAGATTAAGAACTCTCTAAAGGAGAAATTTGACCATATTGAAGAAGTGCTCATTCATTTAAATCCATACTTTCCGGAATAAACGAAGGCCAATTTACATGTTAATTGTAAATTGGCCTTTTTTCGTTCTGTCCCACCGCATATTTTAGTTATCCAACGTTCAAAATTTAATTAACATTAAAAAACCGGACAGCCATCTCACACCTGTCCGGTTTTTTTGTTATATCGAAGTATATTGAAAGACAAAATTGAGCGTAAATAAAAGAGCGATAATATAAAGTGGTACTGAAACATCGCGCTTTTTCCCTATAAATAGCTTAATTAATGGATAAGCTATGAAACCAATAGCCATTCCGTTGGCAATGCTGAATGTCAATGGTATTAAAACAATTACCAATAAAGCAGGGAAGCTTTCAGTTAAGTCATTTAAATCGATTTCTGCGATATTTTGAATCATTAATGCCCCAATTAAAATCAAAATAGGGGATATAGCTGCATTTGGAATGATTTTAATTATAGGTAATAAAAACAATGAAGCTAAAAAAAACAAACCTGTAGTCACTGCAGTTAAACCGGTACGTCCGCCTGCTGTAATTCCAGCAGCTGTTTCGACAGTGGCAACAGTTGGGCTAGATCCAAATATACCGCATGTCAGGACAGATATAGCATTCGCTTTAAGTGCTTTATTATTTTTTTCTGGTTGCTTAATTGATGCGGTATGCGCATGAATTAAACCAATATTTTCAAAGGTTACAACCATGGCCATTGAAAAAGAAGTTAACAGAAAACCGATTGAGAAGATATTGGTAAATGACATGGCTCCAAAAACTTCTCCATACGAGTTAAATGATGGTTGAGTCCATTCAAACCCATCAAGGTTTACCACTCCAAGAAAGATGGCCAGGATGGTGATGATAGCGACACTGATTAGGAGATTTCCAGGAATATTACGAGTAAATAGAATAAAGGTAATTATAAGACCAAGAATGGTTAACAAGGTTTCCGCATTTGTTAAGTCACCAAGAGCAACAATAGTTTCAGGTGAGGAAACGATAATTCCGCTTTGCTCAAACCCTATAAACATTAATAAAATTCCAATCCCAACTGTAATTCCTGCTTTTAAGGAATGCGGGATTGCTTCAGTAATTTTTTTAGCTAACGGTGTGAACGCAATAAGCATGAAAAGCACACCTGAAAGAAAAACAATTCCAAGTGCTTCCTGCCAGCTATAGTTACCATTGATAACGATTGTATATGTGAACATTGCGTTAATTCCCATGCCCGGGACGACGATGATGGGAGTATTACTCCAAAGTCCCATAATCATGCAACCGAATACACAGGTAAGTATAGTTCCAATCATAGCTGCGTCATATGGTATTCCGGCTTCTGATAGGATTTTGGAATTGACAATTACGATATAAACAATGGTGATAAAAGAAATAAAGCCAGCGAGGATTTCACGTTTTATGGTAGTACCGTGCGCATCCAATTTAAATAATTTTTCCATGATGTGTCGTTCTCCTTTTTAAAAAGCTACCTTCCCATGCTATCATTGTGTGTAATATATGAAAAATATTTATTTTGTATGATAAGTATATCTTTTTGATATAACGGAAATGAGGACAGGATATGGATATAAAACAGTTACGCTATTTTGTAGCCATTGCAGAAGAAAAACAAATTACTAGAGCGGCAAAACGATTGCATATGGCTCAGCCGCCGCTCAGTCAACAATTAAAGAGAATGGAAGATGAATTAGAAGTTGTCCTTTTTAATAGGAAAGGAAACACTCTTGAATTAACTCAGGCAGGAGCCTCTCTCTATCAAAAAGCAGTGGATATCATTAGAGTATTTGAAGAAATGATAACTGAAACGAAAGAAATGGTGGAAGGATTAAGTGGTAATCTCCGCATTGGAGTAAATACATTTTCTGATTATCAATTAGCAGGTTATCTAAATGACTTTCATCAAAAATATCCTAATGTTTATTACACCGTTTATCAAGGGAATTCAGTGGAATTGACGAAAATGATTAAGGAGGGGCTGCTTGACATTGGATATGTCATCTTTCCAATTGAGTCTCATGAGGTGAATATACTGCCCATTAAAACAGAGCCATTTGTTTATTTAACAAATGAAAAAATAGAGAGCTCTGAAACAATCGTTTCTTTAAAAAGCATTAGTAAAAAACCATTAATTCTACCAAGCAATGAAGGATTAGGAATCTACAAAATGATTGTCAGTGAATTCTCAAGGCTGCACATAAAACCGTTAGTGAAAAGCGAATGCTCAGACATCAAGCTATTACTTCAATTGGTAAAGCAGGGATTTGGGGTCACTGTTGTACCGGAATCAGTTGTAAAGACATATGATACACACCAATTATACAGTTATCAGCTTCAAGAAAAAGATTTAACATCTACGGTGGGTGTTATTTGGTCCAAAGAAAGATATCTGGCAAAGACAGTGGAAAATTTCCTGAGTATGATTAAACAAAGAACAGCGGGAAGTCCAGTTACTGAATCAAGTGATAATAACCAGTATTGATAAAGGTATTCTCTTTTTTTTATAATTTTCAAAAAAACCAATTCGTTCAACTGTGTATTCCAACAAGGAGTGGTAAAATAGTAACGAATGGGAATGATGTTTTAAAGGAGCTGAAAGAATGAATTTTGAACAAAAATTAAACAAATATGCAGAATTGGTTGTTAAAGTGGGAGTCAATATTCAAGAAGGGCAAATTTTGGTAATCTCATCCTCAATTGAATCAGCATCGTTTACACGCCAAGTTGTTAAAAAAGCTTATGAAGCCGGTGCAAAGCATGTATACGTGGATTGGGCTGATGAAGAGGTTAGCAGAATCAAATATGAATTGGCTCCAGATGAAGCCTTTAATGAATTTCCGCAATGGATAGTGGCTCAACGAGAGGAGTTGGTAGAAAAAGGTGGTGCTTTCCTATCAATTGTTTCTCAGAGTCCTGACCTATTAAAAGGAATCGATCCGAATCGAATTGCTAGCTTTCAAAAAGCGGCAGGCACTGCATTAAATAAATTTAGACAAGCTACACAATCTGATAAAGTGAGCTGGTGTGTAACAGCTGCTGCAGGGAAGGCCTGGGCTGACAAGATTTTCCCTGATTCCGAAAACAGTGTGGAATTACTTTGGGATGCGATTTTTAAAGCAGTCCGAGTAGATAGTGAGGATCCAGTTGCTGCTTGGAAGGAACACGATGAAACCCTGCGTACAAAAGCAGACTATTTAAATTCAAAAAAATATAAAGTTCTTCATTATAAAGCGCCAGGAACAGATTTATCCATTGAGCTGTCTGATAAACATATATGGTGCGGAGCCGGTAGTGTGAATTCAAAAGGTATATCGTTTATGGCTAATATGCCAACAGAGGAAGTCTTTACGGTTCCTTATAAAGAAGGCGTGAATGGAACTGTTACAAGCACGAAGCCTTTAAGCTATGGCGGAAATGTCATTAACAATTTCACGTTAACATTTGAAAAAGGAAAAGTTGTAGATGTAAAGGCAGAAACAGGTGAGAATGTTCTTAAGAATCTTCTTGACTCTGATGAAGGATCTCGCTATCTTGGTGAAGTTGCCCTAGTACCTCATCAGTCACCAATCTCTGATACAAATATTTTATTCTATAATACTCTCTTTGATGAAAATGCATCCAATCACTTGGCTATTGGCTCAGGCTATGCTTTTTGTCTTGAAGGAGGCAAAGAGATGAATGAAGATCAATTAGCGAATGATGGTGTCAATATAAGTATTAATCATGTTGATTTTATGATTGGTTCTGCTGAAATGGACATTGATGGAGAATTGGCGGATGGAACAAAAGAACCTATTTTCCGAAAAGGGAATTGGGCGTTCTAAACAAAGCTGGAGATAGAGCCGGAACATAAAAGTTCCGGTTTATTTGTATTAGTTCTTTTCTAATAGTATATTGCTGATATCTCAATAAAAAAAGACAGCTTTTGTGCTGTCATTACTTTGTTTGAAGCCCCTAGCTAGCATACTAAAAAAATATATTAAATTTTATTTAAGATTTTTTTCAATTCGGTCAAGACGTTGTTTAGTCTCCTGTATATCTGTTTCTATCAGCTTTAGTTTTTGCTCAACTATTTTACTGTTAGTTAGATAACGCTTAAAAATCTTAACAATATATATAATAGCGATAATAATTAAAATCATTACCGCCAATAGAAAAAAAGGTAAAACATTCGTAAAGATATCTACAAAATTCGATGTTTCCACCTCTGGCTTTACTGTTTCCACTATAGTGTCACTCCTTTACATAGTATTTTTCTATAAGTCCATTAATTCTACATTAAACATTGTTATGGATTAACCTCACTTCAACCTGAGTTACTCTTTCTATGATCCCAAAGGGTTAAAATTTCTTTCTCAATTTCCTGCGTAATATCATATGCACCTTTAGATTTGTTAGAACATATTACGGCTGTGATTGACATCTTAGGATAAAATGCCGAATGGAAACTAACTCCCGGGTCATAACTCATAATATGATATTTGAAAATCTCATCATTATGTTTCTCTATCCATACTCCGTAATAGCTGGTGAATTGTTATACCCTTTTCAAAGTTCGGGAATTGAATATTAAGACAATCTTCTAATTTCATCTCCCATTTCTGTGTTTTGGTTCTTATGGTTGTTTATGCTTAGTGAAAAAGCTGAACAAAGCAAAAATATGAATGCTAACCCAACTCCAACTAACATTGAATATCCGAAAATGTTTTTTAGCGCCATACCACCTGCGATACTTGCAACAAATAGCAACAGAAACATCACTGTGTAGTTCTTCAATTTAAACACCGCCTTACCAATATTATACAACAATCAGTAGGAAAACAGATTTTTATAAAAAGTATGACATCTAATGTATTAAAACATTATATTAATGGGAATGTTTTTTCTAACGAATAAATACGATATAATGGGGAATAACCGAATATGAGGAGAGGAGGATACAATTGAAATCAAAATTACATTTTTGGACATTGGAAATCTTGTTACTGTTATTGATTATATTCGTAAGTACAAAAATTTCCTTCTTATTTAATCCGATTGGGATCTTCATATCTACGCTTTTTTTCCCAATTTTGATTTCAGGATTTCTGTTTTATTTATTAAATCCACTTTTAAAATTTATGATAAAGCGGAAAGTACCAAAAATCATTGGAATCTTGATCGTATACATAGCCCTGATTGGTTTATTTATATTTGGTGGAGCAACAGTTGGGCCAATCGTTTCGAATCAAATAACAGATATAGTCGAGAATACGCCTAAAATCATTGATGATATTGGAAGAATCATTGAGGATGCATCTGATTCCCCTTTGGTTAATTATGTAATTCAACAGGATATAGTTAAAATAGACGAACTGAAGGACAGATTGCTTGAATTCACAACCACTGTGACAAAGAATATAACGACTGGAGTCTCGGCCGTCTTCTCCTTTATCACAAATCTGACATTAATTATCATAACAGTTCCGTTCATCTTGTTTTATATGTTGAAGGATGGGAATAAACTTCCCAATGCAATCATGAGATTTTTACCATCTTCTTTTAGGAAAGAAGGAATGGTTATTATTCAGGAAACCTCTGAGACATTGGCAAGCTATATACAGGGACAAATTATTGTCTGTATTTTTGTCGGTACGTGTTGTTTTATCGGTTTCTTAATACTGGATTTACCATATGCACTGACGCTGGGATTAGTAATTGCAATTACAAACATTATTCCTTATGTAGGCCCGTTTATTGGGGCTGCACCGGCAGTGGTAGTCGGTCTATTCCAATCGCCGCTAACAGCTATTTTGGTCATCTTAGTGATTGTAATAGTTCAACAAATTGATGGTAATCTGATTTCTCCGTTGATTATTGGGAAATCACTTAATATTCATCCATTGACCATTATCTTGATATTATTGGTTGCAGGAAGTTTAGCTGGTATAATGGGGATGATATTAGCCGTGCCGACCTATGCTGTTGTAAAAACGATCACCAAAAATATTGTAAGGCTCTATAGATTGTATAAGACGAAAACGACTGTTATAACCGAGTAATGATTGAGCAGGACCTGTTAAGGTTCTGCTTAATTTTGTTTTCCTGAAGTAAATAAGCTAGCTCGAAAGGATCTTGTAGCTAATCAGGAAAAGAGGCATACATTATAAAAACCGCTTCTCTAAGGAAATTAAATTCCAATTTGGAGAAGCGGTTTGTTGGTTGGTGTTCTATAAATAATTTAAATATTAAGAGAAGAGGACATTATCTTCTTCAGCGACGTTTTTTTGTGGTATACCGATTATCTGATATTCTTTAACCTTTTGCTTAATTTCAACATAATGGATATGATGGTCTTCCATATCGATGATGGTTACTTCATATCCTTCGAGGTCAATCGTATCCCCCAACTTGGCATCATAATTTTCGGTTAGAACCCATCCGCCGATTGTATCAATATCTGAGTCATCCAAATTAGTTCCAAGCAAGTCATTAATTTCACTGATAAGTACTTTTGAATCAACGATATAGGAGCCGTCTGGATTTTTACGAATCTCAGGTATCTCGTCAGCATCGAATTCGTCGCGGATTTCTCCAACAATTTCTTCAACTATATCTTCAATAGTGACTAAACCTGAAGTTCCGCCATACTCATCCATCAGAACAGCCATGTGAATGCGTTCAGTTTGCATCTTGACTAATAAGTCATGAATCGGCATGGTATCTAAGACACGGATTATCGGCCTAATGTAGGGATCAAGAGTGACAGTTGTCACCTGTTTATGCTGGACGATATCTGTCAGTATTTCTTTTACATTTACTAATCCAATGATGTGATCCTTATCTCCATCAATAATAGGATAACGAGTGAATTTCTCAGCATGAAATACATCAATAAATTCCTTTACGAGGTCATCTTTTGATAAGGAAATCATTTCTGTTCGTGGTACCATAATTTCTTTTGCAATTCGGTTATCAAATTCAAATATATTGTTCACATATTTAAACTCAGATTGATTAATTTCGCCGCTCTTCAAACTCTCAGACAAAATAATTTGCAGTTCTTCTTCTGTATGTGCAATCTCATATTTTGATGCGGGTTCAACTCCGACTGATTTGGCAATCAGCCTTGCTGACCCGTTAAGAGCCCATATAAAAGGATACATGATTTTATAGAAAGTCATAAGTGGCTTTGAAGTAAGAAGAGCAATTGATTCCGCTTTTTGAATGGCAACAGTCTTTGGTGCCAATTCACCAATGACTACGTGAATAAATGTAATTAACATAAAAGAGAGAATGATGGTCAGTGTTTTGGCAACAGCATCCGGTAATGTCAAGAATGATATTACTGGAGATATGATAGTGGCAAAGGTTTCTTCTCCGATCCAGCCAAGTGCCAGTGCTGTCATCGTTATGCCAAGCTGACAGGCAGACAAGTATTCATCCAGATTTGTGATGATTTTTTTTGTACTTATTGCCTTTTTATTTCCTTCTTCAAGTAATTGATCTATCCGTGAAGAACGAATTTTAACAATTGCGAACTCCGATGCAACAAAAAATGCGGTTAATGCAATCAAAATGGCTATAAAAACCAAATTCCATATGTCCAATAAATTTCCTTTAACCGTTTATGACGGTCAAGGAGTCACCTCCTGTAGTAATAAGCTGCTATCAGCTAAATGGTTTAAATATAAAAGATCGACTATATGAATGTTTTTGGTCATCAACTTCCCATGTGAATCACCCCTTGGATTATAAAAGAGAAGTATTTGAAAAAGAGTTATTACTATCCATTATATTAAATTTATAAATGAATAGCATTTGTTTTTATTCCTAATTTAATAATTTGACTATATTTTCAATAAATATGAAATTTGGGACTATCTTTTTTTCAGCAATTTAGTAAAATTTAAGTTGTGGAATTATTTACATAAGTAACATAATTATAGTGTTATTTACATAAAATCAGTTAGTAAATAAAACAGATATAAATGTCAAATAAAATGCTTGTATTTTGGTTTGAGGGATTAATATAAGGGTATATTTGTATGGATTAGTATAAATTAGAGGTGGAGATAGTGTGTATGGATATCGTATCTAAATTTAAGGTGCAGGGAGTTATCATTGAAAAGACAAAATCACGTAATGAAATATTTTCAAATGTATTTATTTCAGGGTTCTCTGATTTGGGTCATGAATTAATGGCTGAGGAAGCATCTGAGTCCAAGAAGGAAGTAGAACTAAAAAGTCATTAATCAATCTCATACATACATATTAGTTAAAAATACGATCATTTCACAGAAGACGCATGTATGCGTCTTTTTTTGCTGTTGTATGAGGATATGCAGAAAAGACGGAAATATAAAAATTTATATTTATGTGATCAAGGGACAAAACGAGGAAAAACAGGCCCTCACTCAAGCTAAGAGTAAGATTGTACACACCTCCCTGTAATTCTTTCCATTGTCATCTTAGGAATAATCTACTATTATTATATAGAAATAAGAAAAACCATTCTAATTTGTGGGGTGTTTTTTCGTTAAATTCTCCTTTTATGTGGAGTATAGTAGATTTTTTCTAATAGATAATTGAAGGAGGGCATCTATGAACCTTACAGTTAAAATTATATTAGGATTGTTTTTTGGTGCGATTGTTGGATTGATGCTTAACATTTTTTCACCTCAATCATTTGAAATCTTAAATGCTTTAGTATTTTCACCAATCGGCAGTCTGTTCATTAACGCTATTACCATGCTGGTTGTTCCTATTGTACTTATCTCAATTACTCTAGGTACGGCGGGTTTAGGGGATCCTAAAAAACTCGGCAGAATTGGTGGTAAAACCATTCTTTATTTTCTTTCAACGACTGCATTTGCTATCACAATTGGTATATTCCTGGCCTTAGTCATTAAACCAGGGAACGGAGGTAATTTTGATATTGCCTCAGCTGAATATACAGCCACTACAGCCCCTTCTATAACTGAAACTCTCATTAATATCATTCCAAAGAATCCAATTCAGGCAATGGCGGATGGAAATATGCTTCAGGTAATTGTAATGTCTATTTTCTTTGGGATCGCAATTACGGCTCTTGGAGAAAAAACAAAAGGTATTATCAACCTTTTGGAGCAAGGTAATGAAGTACTGATGTATTTAGTTAACCTAATTATGAAGGCAGCACCTTATGCAACATTTGCCTTAATAGCAACTGCTGTCGGAAGCCAAGGTCTTCCGGCTATTAAAAATATGGGTCTTTATATGATCGTAGTTCTTTTGGCATTATTGGCTCATACAATTGTCATATACGGGGGAGCGATTGCAATATTCGCGAAACGTAATCCAATAGAGTTTTTCAAAAAGTTTTTCCCAGCTATGACAGTCGGGTTTAGTACTTCGTCGAGCAGTGCAACTTTGCCGGTAGCTATGGAGCTTACACAAAAAGAGCTGAATGTACCAAAAAGTATCAGCAGCTTTGTGCAGCCGCTTGGCGCTACCATTAATATGGATGGAACTGCTATTATGCAAGGGGTTGCTACTGTATTTATTGCCCAGGCATATAGTGTGGACCTTACAATGACGCAATTAATTACTGTCATCCTGACAGCTGTTCTTGCAAGTATTGGAACAGCAGGTGTGCCGGGTGTAGGATTAATCATGTTGACTATGGTTCTTGGCCAGGTTGGCCTTCCAGTTGAGGGTGTAGGCTTGATCCTCGGTATTGATCGCTTACTTGATATGACGAGAACAGCAGTTAATATTACTGGAGATGCATCTTGTGCTGTAATTATTGCCGAATCTGAAAAGAAACGTGAAGAAAAAGAAGATAAAGCAGATACAATAAAAATAGAAGAAATGACTGCTTAGTTAGATTTGGATTAATAATACTTGCTAATGTATGGAAAAATTAGTACGATGTAAGAAATGAATAGTATTCCACAAGGGGAGCCTATGGCTGAGAGTGAACGATCGAGTTCTGACCCTTCGAACCTGTTAGTTAGCACTAGCGTAGGAATGTGGCTGAATGAATGTAATGTAAGCAATGCGAGCCATTTTTGTGCGAGCATTGCTTTTTTGCATTTTTGGATGCCCGATCAAGATGGAGGTTACGATTCAGGAGCTCTTGATTAGAAAGGGGAAGTAAGATGAGAAACAAACGATTATTATTTATGGTGGAGATTGCTGTTTTTTCTGCTTTGGCATTTATTTTTGATTTGTTGGCCACTGTTGTATCTTTTAGTTTATGGCCGCAGGGTGGCAGCGTGTCAATCGCTATGGTACCTGTTTTTTTAATGGCTTATCGATGGGGTGTTAAAGGTGGCGTAACCACAGGATTACTGTTGGGTTTGCTACAAATTCTATCAGGAACTGCTTATATCATGCATCCTGTACAAGGTTTTCTCGATTATATTGTCGCTTATACGGTTGTTGGCTTAGCTGGGATTGTATTTAAATATGCAGATAGAGAACGAATTGGCAAAAAGGATATTAAAACATCAGGTATTATTGTTTTAGGAATACTACTGGGAAGTACGATGCGTTTTTTTGCACACTTTATTGCTGGAATGGTTTTCTTTGGAACTGGCGCAGCAGATGGCCAATCAGTCGCAGTTTTCTCATTGTTTTATAATTTATCCTATATGCTGCCAAGTGTTATTGTAAGCGGAATGGTAATGATGCTATTATTTGCAGCAGCACCACGGGTTATCTTGCGGAAATCTGTACATCATTCCTAAAAAGATTAATAATTTGAATTTAGGGCTCTCGACATAGTCGAAAGTCTTTTTGAGTTTTTCTAATTCCATGTACTTGAACCCGACCCATCTTGGCTTCGCTCCTGAAAGAGTTATAGTTCTATCGTCCTTTTTAATTAATAGAAAGCAGTTTATTGTAAAAAGAAGAAGAGAATATAAAAAAATTAGTAAATTTATACATAATAATACCTATCTTCCATTTATTTCTATTATAATGATAGTAGTGAACATTAAATTTGGAGTATAAATATTATATTTTATATTGATGGGAAGTGGGATGATTATGAGTAAGGATGAAATTATTCGTCTAATATCTGAACGTATGCGATTAATCCGTGTGGAAGTTGATTATACACAAGACAAGATGGCCGAAATAATCGGTATTTCTAAAAAAACATTGGTACAAATTGAAAAAGAGCGTAATGAAGCAAGTTGGACTACTGTCGTGGCTGTCGTTTCATTATTTCGTGAAACATTAACAGTGCAGACTTTATTTGGCGGGGACCCTCTCGAGGTCATTGAAACGGTTTCAAGAGAAAGAATTGATTACAGGAAAGAAAAAATGCTTGGCGGTAAGGTATGGTGGAAAGATATTCTTAATGATGGCGGGTATGTTCTGCAGCAAAATATGATTAGTGAGCACTATCGTATTTTAGATGGGGATCAGTATCGAATCTATAGTTCATTAAACGAGAATGATGCACATAATAAATATAAAGAATTGGTTAATAAAGTGTTGCAATAATACTCTGATATTGAGAGATTCCTGTTGAACGTACGTGTGTATGAAGTTGCCTGGAATGTCTCTTTTTTTAGATTTGGATTTTCTAGCAAAATAAATGGCCTCCTTTTGCTCTCTATGAGGCAGGAGGCCTTATATAGTTAAGGAACAATTAATTATTTTGCCACTAACACAGGACATGAGGCATTTTTAATGATTTTTTCAGAGATATTGCCGAGAAACAATTTACGAAGACCGGTAGTGCTGCTATTGCCGACAATAATTAAATCGACTCCCTCTTTTTCAGCATATTGAAGAATCATATCATCAATTGTCCCTTCAAGTACTACAAAATGTGAATGGATAAGATTATTACCTTCCAAGCTGTTTACATAGCGTTCAATTTCCTCAAGTCGATTGTTATTCGCAGAGTTATTGTTTATTAAAGAATTAGTTTCTGGAACGATTGCCTGCCCCTGGCTGGAGTCTGCGTAAAATGTGCTATTGGTTGAGGCTACAAATGTATTCTCAGGAATTAATCCTTCATTATTTTCTTCATAAACATAAACTACTGATAATAAGGAGTTCTCTTTACTCTTACAAAAATTTAATCCCATTGATAAACCCAATTTAGCCGAATCTGAGCCGTCGAACGCCACCAATATATGGTTAAACATATAACTCAGTCCCTTCATTTTATTTGCACTCGTTATTATTTATCCTTTATTTGGCTTTTGGAAACATCAGGCAAGGGAACCTGTCAATCCAATATCCTATATAGTGACCTTATGCCTTAAAAGAGTAGGTATGTTATTTTTGGGATAATTTGGAAAATTAGTCTTAATTTGTTGTGAAATAGGGTCAAATCAAGATTACCTATTTAGAAGTTCGAAAAATAGATAAATATGCCAAAAGACCAATGGTCATACCAGCAAATATCTTGTATTCTTGTATTATAGAAAAAAGAGGTGATGAGGATGTTAGATGAAAAACAACCCCAGGATATTCACCCAATTATTAAAAAATGCTTAACTCACTTGGATGTTTTGGGAGCAGATGTAAAATTAAAGCAAATTGTTTATATGTATATGGAAACATTGCATAAAGAAATTGGAAACTCGAATAATGAGATTAACAAGTGAAAGATATAGGTAAACCTAAAACAACTGTCTATCAGTTGTTTTTTATTTTTTGTGTATAATATGTAACAATGGATAGAAATTTAGTTGATTTTTAGAGAGGATGAGAATTGGATGGGTTATAAGTTTTTAAAAATATTTGACCATTCTCGTTTAGTACACATTCTTCTGCTTGGTCTATCGTTCATAGCCCTTATCATAAGTTCATTCCTTTATCTGCTCTTAAATCAGGAAGTTGATTTGTCTCATCTGAAAACTGAGCTTATGCAGCCAACCATCATTTATGATATGGATGGAGAAGAGGCTAGTAAAATTTCAGCAAATAAGACAGAAGGGGTTTCAATTAATCAGATTCCAGAGCATGTGATTGATGCTGTTATATCAATAGAAGACCGACGTTTTTATGAACATAGTGGGATTGATTATATAGGGATTATTCGAGCAGCATATGAGAATTTCACTGCAGGAACTGTTGTTCAGGGTGGAAGTACTATCACGCAGCAACTAGCAAAAATAACACTTTTAACGCCTGAACAAACCTTGAAGAGAAAGCTGAAGGAGGTTTCGATAGCCAGCCAGATTGAACGTGAATACTCAAAAGATGAAATCATGGAGATGTATTTAAATCAAATTTATTTTGGGCATGGCGCTTGGGGAATTCAAAATGCCAGCAAAGTATATTTTGGAAAAGAAATCGAAAAGGTCAATCTATCTGAGGCAGCTTTGTTAGCTGGTTTAATACATGCTCCCTCTGTTCTGGATCCTTATAAAAACTTTGAGGCGGCAAAAAAAAGGCAAGAAGTAGTGTTGGTTCAGATGGAAAATAGTGGGTTTATTACGAGTGAAGAGAGGGAATCAGCAGCTGAAGAAGAAATAAGTTTCACAGAGTTAAGCGATCCCTTAAAAGGAATGTTTCCCTACTATGTTGACCAGGTGATTATGGAAGCTGACAAAACATATGGAATAAAGCAGGACGAGTTGTTAACAGGTGGATATAAAATATACACAGAACTAGATCAAGGTATGCAGGAAGATATGGAAGAAGTATATAAACAAGATGATTTGTTTGCAAAAGGTTCAAATGCAGATGAATTAGTACAAAGCAGTGCCGTTTTGCTTGATCCAAAGACTGGCGGTGTCAGAGCCCTTATTGGGGGAAGGGGAGAGCATGTTTTTCTTGGATATAACAGAGCGACACAATTAAAAGCCCAGCCAGGTTCAGTGATGAAGCCCCTCGCAGTTTATACACCTGCCCTTGAAAAAGGATATAAACCTACAGATTTGATTAAAGATACGGAGATGGAATTTGCAGGAGGTTATTCACCGAAGAATTATAATGATCAGTATGAAGGAGAAGTTCCGATGTTCGAGGCTGTGTATAAATCGAAAAATATCCCTGCAGTCTGGCTTTTGAATGAAATAGGCATACAAGCTGGAATGGATTATGCAGAGAAATTTGGCATTAAACTTGGAAAGAATGACCGAACACTGGGTCTTGCTTTAGGTGGGCTAAACGAGGGAGTATCTCCACTGCAGATGGCTTCAGCCTATTCTGTATTTGCAAATGGAGGTGTACGTCAGGAAGCACACCTTATCCGGAAGATTGTAGATGCGAGCGGCAAAGAAGTTGCTGTCTTTAAAGGGAAAAAAATTAAAGTAACGACCAAGGAAGTAGCAAAAAATATGACTGCCATGCTAAAGGGTGTGGTTGATTATGAAGGTGGAACTGGAACAAATGCAAAGGTTGAAAATAGAGATATCGCTGGAAAAACAGGTTCAACTCAGGTAGATAATGTGTCTAGACAGGACGCGGTAAAGGACCAATGGTTTGTCGGTTATTCTCCCAACCTCGTTGGTGCCGTGTGGATGGGCTATGATAAAACAACAGCCAATCAGTATCTTTACAAAGATAAAATAAGCGGTGCAAATATTGTTTTTCAGGAAATTATGACAAAAGCCTTACAAAATGTCGAAAATCAAACATTTGATGTTCCAACAATAGATGATATGGAAAAGGAAGTAGAAAAGAACCGTTTTAAAAACTATTGGATTGAGCAAAAGGAAAAGATTCAGAAAAACTTTGATGAATGGATCAATCGCTGGAAAAATTAATTAAAAAATAAGTTGCCTTCCATATTCAATAGGAATGAAAAAAGCCCATTTGAAATCGTAAATTTTACGGTCTCAAATGGGCTTTTCTACTATGCTGTAATTAAGACATAGAGGGTGTTAACTCAGTATTTTCTGTCAGACATATTGTTTCGATTTGCTCAATTGCCCCTTGAGCATTTTCGCCTTTAACAAGGACTTTAACATGTGCATCCGTACCTAATGTTAGGAAAAAAGCTGTTAAAGAAGAAATATCCTTTACGTTAATTTCTTGTGTATTCCTTACCAATTTGATTGTTCCATTAAAGTTTTTCGCATATTGTGCTATACACATTAATTGTGGAAGTGTTATTTGTTTTTGAATGGAAAGTTCAGAAGAACCGATTTCATATTTTTGCATTTTGTCTCACCTTTTCCTCTGTTATTGAGCTAATTTATATACTATTTACCCTGTGTTAAATTAATTAAACAAAATATAGATAACGTGGGAAATTAATGATGGATTGGAATCAACATGAGTGATAGTCATAGAATTGTAAAATATTTTCATTTTTTAACCGGTCAGCCCAGAGTTAAATGTGCTATTTTTATCATTATAAGGATATGAGGAGGTAGGGAAAATGATTGATTATACTGTAACGCTTGCTATAGCTAGTATCATGACTTTAGGCTTTTTTATCGGGCACATGCTTTGGGATGCGTAAACCTAATATCTCCTAAAAGCTAACAGTCAAGGGGATTAGATTTAAGCGCTATCATTTGACCATCTGCTATAATAGAGAGTATGTTCTTAATAGTAAGATAATACTTTATAGGGGATGATGAAGGTGGAATATCGGATTGAAAAAGATACGATGGGAGAAGTGCGTGTTCCAGCTGATAGCTATTGGGGGGCTCAAACAGAGCGTAGCCGCAACAATTTTAAAATTGGACAAGAATTAATGCCAATTGAGATTGTATATGCCTTTGCCCACCTAAAAAAAGCCGCTGCTTATTCCAATTTTGATTTAGGTAATTTATCGGAAGAAAAAAAGAATGCGATATCATACGTATGTGATGAGATTATCGCAGGAAATTTAAATAGTCAATTTCCTCTAAAAGTTTGGCAAACTGGAAGTGGAACCCAAAGCAATATGAATGTGAATGAAGTAGTAGCACGTAAAGGGAATGAATGGCTGGAGAATAATGGGTTTGAAGCAACGCTGCACCCTAATGATGATGTAAACATGTCTCAAAGCTCCAATGATACATACCCAACGGCTTTACATATTGCAGCTTATGAAACTATACATAAAAATGTTTTGCCTGAAATTATTGCTTTTAGGAAAGTACTTCAAGAAAAAGAGCAGGAGTTTATGGGAATTGTTAAAATTGGACGTACTCACCTGCAGGATGCTACACCATTAACACTTGGCCAGGAAATAAGCGGATGGAGATTCAGTTTTGAACGTTCAGAACAGATGATTAGGGAAAGTGCCGAGAAGCTGCTTAGCCTTGCGATAGGAGGTACTGCTGTTGGTACAGGCATTAATGCCCATCTCGAATTTGGGGATAAAACAGCGGGATATATATCTGAACAAACCGGTTATAACTTCATTTCTTCACCAAACAAATTTCATGCATTGACCAGCCATGATGAGATTGTTTATGCGCATGGTGCATTAAAAGCTTTGGCTATGGATGCGATGAAGGTGGCCAATGATATACGCTGGTTGGCAAGCGGCCCTCGCAGTGGTATTGGGGAGATTACCATTCCTGCAAATGAACCTGGGAGTTCGATTATGCCTGGTAAAGTAAATCCGACGCAAAGTGAAGCTTTAACAATGGTAGCTGTTCAAGTATTGGGAAATGATACATCCATTGGATTTGCTGCAAGCCAGGGGAATTTCGAATTAAATGTATTTAAACCCGTGATTGCTTATAATTTCCTGCAATCTGCCAGATTATTGTCAGATTCGCTTAAATCCTTCAGGGTTAATTGCCTGGTTGGACTTGAGGCTAATATTGAAAGCATTCAAAAAAATGTAGAGTCCTCCCTTATGCTCGTAACGGCACTAAACCCGCATATAGGCTATGAGAAAGCAGCTGAAATTGCTAAGCTTGCCTTTAAAGATAACAGTACGTTAAAAGAAACAGCCTTGAAATTGGGTTATTTAACTGAGGAAGAATTTGATCAATGGGTAAATCCAAAAGATATGGTCAAACAAAAATCCTAAAAACATTCGTAACCCCCTTCCGAATTGTTCGGAAGGGGGTTTTAGCCATTTTATATGAAATTTTTAATTAAGATTGAGATCTGCCGCTGATTTGTTGTTCACCCATACGAACAAGTCTTTTTGTGATTTCCCCTCCAACAGATCCGTTTGCGCGAGCTGTTGTTTCAGCACCAAGTTGTACTCCAAACTCAGTAGATATTTCGTATTTCATTTGATTGATTGCTTCTGCTGCACCTGGAGCAACCAATTGATTAGAGTTATTGTTTGAGCTGTTTTGAGCCATGATGTTAATCTCCTTTAAAAAAATGATTTATTTGGCTGGGTCAGTCGGATTTGAACCGACATACAGGAGATTATCGTATGAAATCTCCTAAGCCCTAAACGGCTTGACCCATTGATGTGAGTGCGTCTTTCTACTAGCTAGTATGGAAGGTCACACTTTAATTTATACATAGATATAAAAAGGTAAAAGCTGGAGTTGATAAGATTCGTAAGGGTGTACAAGCAGGAAAATATTATCTGGATTCCATGAACATAAAAAATCTCATGGGTGAAACGCTAAGGAAAAGAAAAGGTTTGGAGAGGATAATATGGAATGTCCTTTATGTAATGGTCTAACTTCTATAGAATACTTATGTAAAAATTGTGATATAAATATGGAGGACTTTGGGAAGGTAATGGATTACTATGACGACTATAGTGCATACCTGGAAACCAATATACAAAAACAAACGGACGGAGATCCTCAATCGGTAAGACAAAATATATGCAAACATCTTTTATCCTGCAGTCAATGTGGAAACGACGAGGTAGTATCTATTCACGAAATGTATATTTGAGAATAATTATAATTCCTGAAAACTGAATTAAAGCCATATCAGGAAACAAAAAAGCCAAAATCCCGAGAGATTTGGCTTTGAGTTTTTATAATTAATTATGGGCGAATTCTTAACTCAGTGTCTTTATCAAAGAAGTGTGCTTTGTTGATATCTAATCCTAATTTAATGGTATCCATTGGACTGATATCAGAACGTGAATCGATACGTGCTACGATGGATTGACCTTCAATTTGAGTATAGAGCATCGTTTCAGCACCCATTAATTCTGCCACTTCAATTATGCAGCTGACTGTAGTTTCTGGGGATGCATCCATGAATATAGGTTCATCATGGATATCCTCAGGACGAATGCCAAGGACAACGTCTTTACCTATATAGTCTTGTTTACGCAAATAGCTTAATTTACCTTCAGGTACGGCGATGCGAGTGCTGCCGGTTACAAAATATCCATCTTCTAATTTTCCATTAATAAAGTTCATGGCAGGAGATCCGATAAATCCACCTACAAAGATGTTTTCTGGATTTTCATAAACGTCTTTCGGTGCACCGACTTGTTGGATGAAGCCGTCTTTCATAACTACCAGACGAGTAGCCATTGTCATTGCTTCTGTTTGGTCATGTGTTACATAAATTGTAGTTGTATTTAATCTTTGATGAAGCTTAGCGATTTCAGCACGCATTTGTACGCGCAATTTAGCATCCAGGTTAGACAAAGGCTCATCCATAAGGAAAACTTTTGCGTCACGAACGATAGCACGGCCCAATGCAACACGCTGACGTTGACCGCCGGAAAGAGCTTTTGGTTTACGATTTAAATATTCCTCGAGACCAAGAATACGTGCTGCATCTTTAACGCGGCGATCGATTTCAGCTTTATCAAATTTACGAAGCTTTAGTCCAAAAGCCATATTATCATATACACTCATATGAGGATATAATGCATAGTTTTGGAAAACCATTGCAATATCACGGTCTTTTGGAGGTACATCATTCACGCGTTTATCATCAATATAGAAGTCACCTTTAGAGATTTCTTCTAATCCGGCGATCATACGTAAGGTTGTGGATTTACCACATCCAGATGGACCTACGAAAACGATAAACTCTTTATCTTTTATGTGTAAATTAAAATCGGTTACTGCAGTTACCTTATTATCATAAACTTTATAAATATTTTCTAATTTTAACTGAGCCATCTTTAAATGTCCTCCTTGATAACTATGTAATAATGAAACCCTTTTCACAAATAATTTTACTAGTCTAATAGTTAAAAATATATGTTCAATTTGCACAAATAAAATGATTATGAAATGGGCTGGTTGCACTTATAGTTAATTTGTATTCTCCAGTAACCGGATGGCTAAATAGGCACATAAGCTGTCTTCGAATTTTCGAACATCGAGATTGGTAATTTCATAAAATTTATCAAGACGATATTTTAGACTGTTACGGTGAAGAAAAAGCTGTTTTGCAGCAACAGTAGCATTGGCATTAGCTTTAATGTAAATCATAATAGTTTGGAGTAGATCTTTTTCATTTTCTAAAGTGCCGAGTAGATTTTTAGCTAGAGTTATACATAAAGTTTGATTTTTACCTAGTAATAAAAGATCCAAAAAAGCTGAAGAAAAAGTAATGACTTTATCTTTTGAGTTATACAGACGTATGGTTTTAAAGCAAGTATCTTCTGAAGAAAAATACGTTATGATTTCATTCGAAAGCGGATAATTATTTCCTATAAATAAACGGAAATGTGCGTATAAATCGCTTTCAAGGGTATGAATGACAGCATTAAAATCTTGATTTGTGAGCAAAGTGGATTTGGTGTTTTCTATAATGACTCCGCTAGATGGGTCCTTCCAGCAAATGACCGGGTCATGAAAAAAGCCATTTATAGCATCGGAGAAGTCTGTAATATTAATATCATTGTTTGGAAGATTATAATGAATAAAGCGGTATGACCCATCTTCAATTTTCGGCAATGGTGCAGAATCCTGTTGGTATAATAATTTGTGCCAATGCATTTGCTGGGCAGATCTATTAAGTTCTTCAGTATGAAGCAAAAAGGGTTCTAAAAAAATATTTAATAGAGCCAATTGATCAGATGATACAGACCTTTTTGGAATACCGATATATTGATTCGCATTTTCTATGTACCAATAATAGGATTGATCCTCCAACGGATATGAAACACGGATTGCGTTGGGAAAGAGTATAAGTAAGTCAGTGTTCATGAGTAATCCTCCAAATATTTTGTATCATAGTCTATTGATTATCATATACATGATAAAGCATCAATTCGTGTACTCTAGATTCTAATTCTGCTTTAGCATAGTCAGATGGTTGTGTTTCAATCCAGGTAATAGAACCATCTTTATGGTAAACTCCTTTATACCGTTTTTTTTCAAAGTAGAAGGAAAACTTCCAACCAGGTATTTTTTCTGTTTCATATAATGATTTCCATTCAAAATGATTAATCAATAGATTGCACCTCAAATCTAAATTTAATAGCAATAATCATAATTATACACTTTAAATAAGCATTTATATCCAATTACAACCTCGTATAAGGAAAGCTAGCATCAAAATCTTTGAAAAATGGACACCGATGGTTGCAATTTAATAGTAGAAAAGACTAAACTATTTCTTACAAACAGGAAGTTTTAAAAAGGAGCTACTTATGGGTACATTTATAACGATTATCACAGTGGTTGTAGTAGGGGCCTTAATAGGCGGTATTACAAACGCCTTGGCCATAAAAATGCTATTCCACCCCTACGAGGCTATTTATATCTTTGGTAAACGCTTGCCATTTACGCCTGGGTTAATACCGAAAAGACGAGACGAATTGGCTGAGCAGATGGGGAAGATGGTTGTAGAACACTTAATCACTCCAGAGAGTATTAAAAATAAACTGCTTACTGGTACTGTCAAAGTGGAAGCTAAGAGAATTGGAGAAAATATATTAGATAAAACAATTTTTTCTGAGATCTCTATAGAAAAGGCGCTTGAAAAAGCTGGGTTGGCTGACATTCCGGATTTAATCGTAAGAAAAATTGAATCGCATTCAACAAATTGGTTAGAGGATTGGTATTTGCAGCATAAAAATAAACCTATAGCAACCTTTATACCAGCAAGTGTTGAGGAGAAAATAGAGAACAAAATACCGGATGTATCTCATTATATCTTGGATAAGGGAATCGCTTTTTTTGCCAGCAATCAAGGTAAGGAAAGACTTCAAAAAATGGCAGATGATTTCATGAGGGAACGGGGAAAACTCGGTGGAATTATGCAGATGCTATTAGGAAATGTAAATCTTGGCGAGAAACTTCAGCCGGAGATTATTAAATTTCTCTCAAATCCTGGGACTAGGGATACGCTGACACAACTCCTGCATAGTGAGTGGCATAAAATAAAACATAAGCAGATTTCAGACGTGGAGGAATTCTATTCATTGGATGAAATGAGAAGTTTACTCTATAAAGGAATTATAACCGGCTATAAAAAAGTGGATTTATCGAATCTGACACTTAATCAGATAACTGGTGAATGGAATGAGACCATCAAGGGAAGATTGCTGCCAAATGTTATTGAAGAGGTTGCAGCGATTTTAATTGAAAAAGTACCAAGCATAATGGAAAAATTGAAACTAAAGGAAATTGTCCGTGATCAGGTTGCTTCTTTTCCGGTGGCTCGTCTGGAAGAAATGGTACTGTCTATCACAAAAAGTGAATTGAAAATGATTACGTATTTAGGAGCCCTATTAGGAGGCTTGATTGGAGTTTTCCAGGGAATCTTTATGATTTTGATGAATTAAAACCATTCCAGTAAACATACAATGGATGTATAATGCTTTCGATAATGGTATAGTAAGAGAGACTTCAGTGTAATAGAAAACAGGAGGTATATGATGTCAGTTAATTTATATGATTTAGCGTATACAGTAGAAAAAGGAATACGTGAAAGTGCAGAATACCAAGAACTAAAGAATCAATACAATGCGATAATGGCTGATGAGCAAGCAAGAACGATGTTTAACAATTTCAGAGATATTCAGCTAAATCTTCAGCAAAAACAAATGATGGGTCAGGAAATTACTGAAGAAGAAGTAATGCAGGCTCAAAAAACTGTTGCGCTTGTGCAACAACATGAAGCGATTTCTAAATTAATGGATGCTGAACAAAAAATGAGCGTCATCCTTACAGATCTCAATCGTATTATCACAAAACCATTGGAAGACTTGTACGGAACACAATCCTAAGCATATATGGAACCGATTAGTGTCGAATCTTCTCTGCCAGTTAGATTTATTTAATTGGTGAAGGGAAGTTCAGGGCGCTAAATCGGTTCTTTTTTCTTTATAACTGTTCTATTTCTGCCAAAATCCTCATACAGAATGTATATGGGCATCATGAAAGGTGGATTGGACATCATGGTATATAAACTGTTAATGATTAATATGGATGGTGCACTATTATCTTCAAAAGGAAAACTCCACACTCATACAAGAGAATCAATTGAATACGTTGCTAAAAAGGGAGTAGAAGTAGCTCTGATGACCTCTGAAAATTATGACTATACACAAAGAACCGGAAAAGCTCTTAGATGTAATCCGCATATTATTGCGCATCAGGGTGGCTTTATTTTGGAGAATCTTCATAATCCGATTTTTGTTAAGCGAATACCTGAGAACACTACCCTCGATATCATTCGTTTTTTAGAAAAATTAAGCGGGCACATCCGTTTAATTCATGAGGATATGACAATCGGAAATAGAATGGATCTTCCAACACCGCTCTTTGCAAGAATCAAATGGACGCCGGGAGAGACCAATATATATGCCCAGCAATTTGTAGATTCTCTAGATGAGTATTTACGCACCCATCCGATGTCTCCATTGCAAATTGATATATATATAGATAAGAAACAGGACAGAATAGATGCAAAGTCTGGTCTTGAAGCGATGTTTGAAAACGTAATGATCCAGGAGAGTCATCCGAATAAACTTGTGATTTTACCAGAACAAGTCACAAAAGAGAAGGCTTTTAACTACTTATTAAAAAACAGGGGTATAGCAGCAAATGAAGTGGTCTTAATTGGCAGTGATCAAGATGAATCGGAGCTGGTAAGAAATGTGGGACTTGGTGTAGCTGTGGCAAATGCTGATGCAGCGGTAAAGCGCTCAGCCAAATGGATTACCCGCAGTAATGATGAACTGGGTGTGGCCTATCTCATTAAAGAGGTATTCAGAAGACAGCATCCAATTGGCTTCTTAAAAAAGATGAATATCAAAACTGACTAAATAGGTGTTGAAGGTGTTTTTTACCACCTACCAAAAGGATGGCTCCTCTGGGGTTATCCTTTTTTATTGGGCTTCGGTAATAAATATTGTCGGTTTAGGGTTTCGTTATGATGATAAAGGTGCTATGTAGGGCTGAAACAGTTTTCTTGGCAATTAAATTATTAATTCTTGGCAAGAGATGTAGGATATTCAGCCCAACGAGGATGAATCCAGCCGAATTGAGCATAGATTCAGCTTAACTTCGTAATAATCCGGCCGATTCAGCTGAAAATCCAGCCAAACTCCGTAATAATCCAGCCGATTCAAACAATAATCGAGCCAAACGCCTAAATGGGGCCATTCCTTTACTCTTTTGATGGAATCCAGCTTCGGCTTCTAGGAACTCAAGTCATCAGTAAATACTCAGCGGAGGCCTGCAGGATTTAGTTCACAATGATCTTTCTACGCGATGTGGTGCTTCTTAGTCTTTGCTCAATAGGACCCTTCCTCTCAGTACTCTTCTTATGCTTGTCGCTCCTAGGCAGTCTCCTAAGCTTTTTTATTGGCTGAATAGCTTCATTCCCAAATAGTCATGATAAGGAAGAGATGGTTTATTTGTGATTGACCGCTGTCTTGATGTTCAGTAAACTGATATGGATTGAATTTTTGAAAAGGGGATAGGCATGCGTATTTTAATAAATGGCATTGAGGATGAAAGGCTGTATCGGCCCTTATCTTTAATTGCGGACTTATTTTTTGAAGAGGCAACACTGCTTAATAGCGATGAATCACCATCGGATTTATCAATTACATTAAAACAAGAAATGATTAATCATACATTATATACAAAAGCGATACTAGAGGATTCTACATCTAATAAAGTACATGAATCCACATTTGAAAGAGATGTCTTGAATCAGACGGATGAAAAGGCTCTTTTTAAGCAAAAAAAGCATTCCTATTCTTATGTTTTTTTAAAGGTTTTGGAACAACATACAGGAATGATTCAGAAGTGGGGATTGTTGACAGGTGTTCGTCCCACAAAATTGTGGCATCAATATGTGAAAAAGAATATAGATGCATCTGTTGCCAAGAGAGAGCTGAGCGCCTCCTACTCCATTACAGACGAGAAATTAAATTTACTGGAGGAAATTGCTGACCGTCAATTAGAAGTCATTCCAGATTTATATGATTTGAAAAGGGAAGTGAGCATTTATATAGGAATTCCTTTCTGCCCTACTAAATGCGCCTATTGTACATTCCCCGCTTATGCAATTAATGGACGTCAGGGAAATGTAACATCATTTCTGGGTGGACTGCATTATGAAATGCGAGAAATCGGTAAATGGCTGAAGGACAATCATATAAAAATTACTACTATTTACTTTGGCGGCGGTACACCTACGAGTATATCAGCTGAAGAAATGGACATTCTTTACGAGGAACTATATGAATCATTCCCTGATATTAAAAATGTACGGGAAATTACGGTGGAAGCAGGTCGGCCGGATACGATTACACCGGAAAAATTGAAGGTCTTAAAAAAATGGAATATTGATCGAATCAGTATTAATCCACAGTCCTATACACAGGAAACATTGAAGGCGATTGGGCGACATCACACGGTAGAGGAAACAATTGAAAAATATAAACTGGCTAAAGAGGCCGGTATGAATAATGTGAATATGGATTTAATTATAGGGCTTCCGGGTGAAGGTGTCCCTGAATTAAAGAATAGTTTACACGAAACAGAAAAATTGATGCCGGAATCATTGACTGTTCATACGTTATCCTTTAAACGGGCTTCTGAGATGACGAGAAATAAAATGCGCTATAAGGTTGCGGATCGTACGGAAGTAGAACAAATGATGAATGAAGCTGAAAAGTGGACTGCAGCCCATGGATACCATCCATACTATTTATACAGACAAAAGAATATACTGGGTAACCTGGAGAATGTCGGATATTCATTACCTGGAATGGAGAGCTTGTATAATATCCTGATTATGGAGGAGCAGCAAACGATCATAGGACTTGGATGTGGGGCAGCAAGTAAATTCATTGATCCTGATACTGGAAAAATCACGCACTTTGCCAACCCAAAAGATCCAAAATCCTATAATGATAGTTATGAGCATTATACAACTAAAAAAATTGATTACTTAAAAGAATTATTTTTGCGCTGAAATTAACAAACCGAGTTGTTTGGATGAAGAACTCGGTTATTTTTTCTTCTAATATACAAATAATTCTAATAAATTACACCTTTTTTGTGTTAAAACGCTTACATAAACCTTTATAATAAATATATATCAAATTTGAAAGGGGATTTTGCCAGTGAAACCTGCCTCTATTATCAAGAGCGTGCTTGTGGAAAAGGAAGGCACTGTAGCTACCGTGTCATTAAACCGTCCTGAAGTATTAAATGCTCTTAATAAAGAGATGCTTGTTGAATTAAACAAGGAATTAAAAGCATTGAGTCTTGATGAGGAAATTACAATTATTATTCTTAAAGGAAATGGCAACGGATTTTGCTCAGGCGGCGATATAAAATCGATGTTTAATTTAGGCAGTGAAAAAGATTTTTATGGAATAATGGATTGTATTAACGAACTAGCCATGGCCATGTATACGATGCCAAAATTAACAATTGCAGCAGTTCACGGGGCAGCAGCGGGACTTGGATTCAGCCTTGCCTTGGCCACTGACTGCATTATTGCAGAGCAGGAGAGTAAATTAGCCATGAATTTCATTGGGATCGGCTTGATTCCTGATGGCGGAGGGCACTTCTTTCTAGAACGAAGACTGGGAGAATTGAAAGCTCAGGAAGTAATCTGGGAAGGTAAAGTGATGAGCGCTGAGCAGGCATCAGAAATTGGATTGGTTGATCTGGTAACAACGAACAGCCTTGAGGATGAGGTTCAGAAAAAGATAAAAGAATGGCAGGCAAAACCAATTTTGTCTATGATCCGGACGAAGAAAATTCTTGCTGAAACAAATCGTCCTAAGCTATTGAAGATGCTTGAATTGGAGAAATACTCGCAGTATGTGATGAGACAAACAGAGGATCATGAAGAAGGTATCAAGGCGTTTGTTGAGAAAAGGAAGCCTAATTTCAAAGGAAAATAAAAAGGTTTGTATGATCCCGTTATAAAAGGATCATACAAACCTTTTCTTATCTATGGAATAATAGTAGCTTGCCAAGCGGTGAGGTGAACCGATGTGTCTTTTCTTCGTATTCTTTTTCAGCTACAAGCTTTTGTCCCAGTTCTTTTGCGCTTTCATCATTCTCTGCCTGAATCGATTCTTCTAAAATCTTTTCACCATCTGCTTCAAATACGGTTAATTTATAGATTTTCATCTTTATTCCTCCTAAATTTAGCTGATCAGCAGTTGATATTATTTTCGCATAAAGAGTTAAAATTTGTAAAGTTTAGAATTACCTTTCAATTTATCAGGTGGATATATTAGAATATATATAGACATAAAAATTGATAAAAGGGGGAAATGCTTTTTGACTTTATTGGTAAATAACGTAGTGAAGCAATTTGGTGAATTCACAGCTGTAAATCATCTTTCTCTTGATGTGGAAGAGGGAACGATGTTTGGTATGCTTGGGGCAAACGGGGCTGGTAAAACTACAACTTTTCGAATGATTCTTGGTTTATTGGATCCTACAGAAGGGAGCATCAGTTGGAAGGGGAAGAAAATTGACTATTCCACAAGCTCGACGATCGGTTATCTTCCTGAAGAGCGAGGGTTGTATCCAAAGATTAAAACGGGTGAACAATTAATTTATCTGGCTCGGTTGCGGGGAATGAACCGATCCGATGCCATGCATGAAGCAAAAGTCTGGTTGGACCGCTTTAACGTTCCGGAATATTTCGATAAAAAAGTTGGTGATCTTTCCAAAGGTAATCAACAAAAAATACAATTTATTGCGTCAGTTATACATAAACCTGAATTGTTAATTTTGGATGAACCATTTAGCGGTTTGGACCCTGTAAATGTTGAATTATTAAAAAAGGCAGTCCATGATTTAAGGAAGAATGGGACGACTATCGTCTTTTCCAGCCACCGTATGGAACACGTAGAGGAATTATGTGAACAGCTCTGCATACTTAAGCAAGGAGAGGCAGTCGTTAATGGTTCACTAAAGGATATCAAACGATCGTATGGCAAAAAGAATGTAGTGGTACATGCTGATTTTGATCTTAAATTCCTGACTGATTATCCTGGTGTGACAAAAGCAGTAGAAGTCACGGAAGGAATTCATTTGCAAATTGCAGATGAGAAGAATGCCGAATTAATCTTACAGGATACAGTTAAGCGTGGTTTCATACGTAAATTCGAATTGGAAGAACCATCCTTGAAGGATATCTTTATTGAAAAGGTTGGTGCTCAATATGAATAAGTTTTGGATTATGACATTTCAGACGTATATGTCAAAGGTTAAAAGTAAGTCATTTGTCATTTCGACTGCAGTTATTTTATTAATGGTTCTCGCCTTTACAAACCTGGATCGAATAGTCGGTTGGTTTGATAAAGGTGATACAACAATTGGGATAGTGGAAAAGTCAGGTGATTTTTACTCTGCACTAGAAAAGCAGCTTGACAGCAGTGGAAGCGAATTAAGCCTGAAAACATATAAATCGGAAAGTGAAGCAAAGAAAGCTGAAGAAGAGGGAGATTTGGAAGGATATTTATTGCTTGAAGAGCAAGACGGTATTCCAATAGGTGTCTATAAGGCCCAATCCATCGCCAATTCAAATGAGAGTACAGAAATTCAAAATGCTCTGCAGCAAATACAAACAAGTATTTTAACAAAGCAGGTTAATATAACGGATGAACAGTTGGCAGCTATCTACAAGCCTGTCTCCTTTGAGGTTGTTCCATTAAATAATCGGGCGAAATCAGAGGAAGAGCTTAATCAGGCTCGCGGCCTAGTCTATGTGATGATCTTTGTAATTTATTTCTCTGTTGTTGTGTATGCCGGTATGATTGCTAACGAAGTGGCCATTGAAAAATCATCTCGTGTGATGGAGATTTTAATTTCAAGTGTGTCACCAATTCAGCAAATGTTCGCGAAAATCACTGGAATTGCTCTGCTGACATTGACACAGCTTGCCATATTTGTGCTGGTTGGATATTTATCATTTAAAAGCAGCAGTGGGATGGGAGAAATTTTCGAGGCTTTTGGCTTTGACAATATGAAAGCGAAGACGATTGTTTATGCGGTTATATTTACCTTCTTAGGTTATTTATTATATGCCACAATGGCAGCGTTCCTTGGTTCTTTAGTAAGTAAGATTGAAGATTTGCAACAAATGATCATGCCAATGACCATGCTGGTTGTCCTGGCTTTCATGCTTGCCATGACTGGGCTTGGCAATCCGGAAGCAACATTTATAAAGGTCTCTTCCTATATTCCGTTCTTCACACCTATGCTTATGTTTATGCGTATAGGAATGCTTGAAATATCCAATATCGAAATTGCGATAAGCATTGGTATTCTGCTTGTGACGATTGGATTATTAGCCTATTTTGGAGCTAAAGTCTATAAAGGCGGAGTTTTAATGTATGGAAATTCAAGCTCATTTAAAGATATTAAAAAAGCACTTGATTTAACAAACAGCAATAAGTAAACAAGGACTCACTTCCAAATGGGAAGTGAGTTTTTTATGGTTCTTAGTAGGATATTTGATTTGCTTAAATAAAGGCATCCTTTGCAATCACCTGGCTGATTACGGGGAGGTAACAATTATCTAATAATATTTGTATATGAGATAATTAAATTTACGTTTTTTTTGATTAAAAGAACAATCGTTTGTAGTAAAATGGCATGGAAGGAGTGTGGTACAGTGCGAGGCGTAAAATTTATACATGCAGCTGATTTGCATTTGGGCAGCGTTTTTTCAGGATTTCAGCATATGCATAGTGCCATTTATGAAAAAATAAAAAACAGCGGATATTCAGCATTAACAAGGCTCGTGGACACGGCAATTCAGGAAAGAATTGATTTTGTTATTTTTGCTGGAGATATTTATGATAATGAAGAACGAAACTTGAAAGCACAATTGAAATTTAAGGCTGAAATGGAAAGATTGGAAACCTATTCGATTCCTGTCTATTTAATTCATGGAAATCATGATTACATGAATGGGAATTACTTTGATATAAGCTTACCAGCGAATGTTCATCTGTTTGGACGCGAAGTAGAAGTTAAACAATTTATTAAAGAAAATGATGCAACTACCGTAAATCTTTATGGATTCAGTTATGATAAGCGCCATATACATGATCGGGTTATTCAGGAGTATAAAAAGGCAGACGATGCTGATTATCATATTGGTATATTACACGGTAATTTAGATGGAGAGAGTGCTCATGGAAACTATGCTCCTTTTACCAGAAGTGAGCTGCTTAGTAAGCAATTTGATTACTGGGCTCTCGGGCATATCCATAAACGAATGGAAATTCTGCAGGAACCACCAGCCATTTATCCAGGCTGCTTGCAGGGGAGAAATAAAAAAGAGACAGGTGAAAAAGGCTTCTATCTAGTCTCCATGTCAGGGTCAGATACTTCTTTAGAATTTGTACCTGTATCGACAGTTGAATGGAAAACGGAAACCATTCAGGCAGATCATATTTCATCTGTAAACGAACTTATTGCTGAACTGGATAAAATAAAAGAGGGTGCGTATGAGCCGGATAAGTCTATTCTGCTGAATATCATGATCGATGCATCTGATTGCAAAATGAATCCTGAATGGCTGTTTGTGGATATGGATCATTTACTTGAAGGTCTACAGGATGAGGAGATGGATGAGATTTCTGTATGGATTCATTCCTGTACACTGATTCCACCCCGCTATGCAAGCGGAGGCGGAGAGCTGTCTGATACATTTATAGATGAACTTTTGAGGACAACTGTCAATATGAATTCTGAACAGTATCTGAAATACGGGGAAGCTCTCTTTACTCATTCTGCGGCAAGGAAATATATAGAGCCATGGGAGGAAAACGAGTGGCAGCAAATCTTGGACGAGGCAACGCTTGAATTAGTAAAGCGCCTGAATCGTTAAAAATGAGGAGAAAATGCTTTGATTATAAAGAAAATACATATATATGGATTTGGTAAATTTGTAGACTACAAACAAGAATTAACATCAGATATAAATGTATTCTACGGAGAAAATGAGGCTGGTAAATCAACGATTTTTTCCTTTATCCATGCCATGTTATTTGGATTCCCTGCTAAGAACCAAACAACAGCCTCCTACGAACCGTCGGGGAGCGGCCGGTATGGTGGAAAACTGGTCATTGAGCTCCCTGAAATAGGTGAAATAACGATTGAAAGAGTTAAAGGGCACCAGGGTACAGAATGTGGAGTTTATAACAGGTTTGGGAGAATAGGGGGGGAGGAGAAAATAAAAGAATGGTTGAAGGGAGTCGACCGAAACTTCTATGAATCTATATACTCCTTTAATCTAGACGGCTTGCAGGATATCTATCGTCTGGAAGAAGATCAATTGGGCAAATATCTCTTTTTTGCTGGCATGAGTGGCAGTGAAAGGCTTTGGGAGATGGAAGCAGGCTTGCAAAAGCAAATGGACAGTCTATTTAAGCCAGGTGGAAAGAAGCCTATTCTGAATCAAAAGCTGGCTGAATTAAAGCAAAGCTCCCAGGCAATTCAAAAAGCAAGGGAGAAAGAGAAAAGCTATAATACCTTTTTGAGCGAAGAAAGGGAACTAAGTAAAGAAATTTCGCTCACTCAAGAACAAATAGAGCGAATAAAAACGAACTTAATTCATTTAAAGGACTGGAAGAGACTGTTGCCATCCATTCAGGAGCTTGCTTCCATTGAAGTGCGCCTGTCAGAATTAGAAGAATCTCCTTTTCCGGTAAATGGGATGGGGCGCATGGGAAAGATAGAGGCTGAAAGGTCGGCAAAGGAAACATTTCTGCAAACTCAGTTAAATAAATTGAAAGTACTCCAAAATGAAAAGGATTCCCTCCAAGTCAATGAACAGTGGCTGGCAAGTGGGGAGAGGGTATGTCAAGCCGAGCTTTATAGTGATAAATTGATCATCCTACTCGAAGAAATTAGGACTCAATCGATCGAATTAAAGCATATAGAGGATAAAATCATTAAGCTTCAGGGAGAATTACATACACAATTTGATCCTGTTATGGTTGAAAGTTTTGATACAAGTATCTTTCGGAAAGAAGAAATTAAACAGATAGAATTAGAGAAGCATACACTTGCCAAGAAGAAGATGGAGCTTGATGCTCAGCTTGAAAAAGAACGAGTCAAATTGGAACAAATCGAGCAAATCACTGAAATTTATGAGAGAAAATTGCTGCCTGAAAATGAAAGAGAAAGGCTTAAAAGAATAGTAGAGCAGTATGAACATGCTGACAAGGCAGCACAGGAAGAGAAGTCAGCCAAGGAAGTCATCCAGCGATTAAAGCAACGAAGGAATCAAGCGTTGGAATCAGAGAAAAAGGGTAAGAAAAAACAGAAAGTTATTCTGGGCTCGGTCTTACTGGCTTCCATTTTGGCGGTTCTTTTATTAATCTTAGGCGGACAGCTTGGCGTTGCATTGATTGTGGCGGTTGTTGGTATCGTACTCGTTATATATATAAATTCGATGAATGGCAATCAATTGCAATCTGAGGAATTAGCGAAAGAAATTAACTACTATGAGGAAATTGTAAAAAAATCATCTTCGATTTCAATTGATGAACAAAGCTACAGAATGCAAAAAAGTATGCTTGAAGAGGATACGGCAAATCGAGAAAAATACAAGCTGGAATCACTGCGCAAAGAACAACAGGAAGCAATATTTGACAGTTTAATTGATTCCTTTGAAGAATGGGAAAAAGAGTTGGCGCTTTGTAAACATAAATTGATTACGCTCGGAAATGAATGGTCATTGCCTAATGAGGTGTCATGTACGATGCTTTCAGATGCTTTTGAGCGAATTGAACAAATTAAAAACCTTATGTTGGAGAAGAGCAAACTCATTTCATTGCTTGCTTATACAGAGGAGAAAAAGGATGAGTATATCCGCTATATAGGGAAGCTTTCAGAGGAATTTGGTGTTACGGGCACTCAAAGTATCGAGCAAATAAACTACTCTATTGTTCAGAAGTACAAAGAGAATGAATTGGTCAATAGGCAAAAAAATAATATGCTCGAAAAAATACAGGAGCTCGAGGAAGAAATTATACCTTTAAAGGACTTGTGCAGACAGCTAAATCAAGAAAAGCAGCAATTGCTTCAGGAAGCAGATTGTCATGAAGTGGAAGGGTTCTATCAGCGCGGTAGAGATGCCGAAGAAAGAAGTCAGCTCAGCATAGCAAAGAGACAATTGATTGGGCAGCTGGGACGTTATGCAAATCTCGATCAGTACCATTCTGTTACAGACTTGGTTTTAAAGGATAGAATTGAGGAACAAGAGGCTGAGCAGTCTTCCTATGAATCAACATTAAATCGGTTACGAAAAAGACTTGCAGAGGTAAAGTACGAGATAAATAGGCTTGAGGAGGATGGAACAGTAGAGGCGTTGCTTCATAACCATCAGCTTTTAAAACAGGAATTTCAAGTGTTGGCTAAGAAGTGGACAACGCTCAGCCTCATGAAGGGGACTCTGGCTGAGTCTATAACGACGTATAAAGAAGAAAAACTGCCTGCAATTATTGAACAAGCTAATGGGTATCTACGTAACCTTACGAATGGAAGATATGAAAAAATCCTATTCTCAGAAAATGGTGAGGGACTCTCTTTATTGGACCATAGGGGATTAGAGGTTCATTCGAAAAATTTGAGCAGAGGGACGGCAGAACTTACTTATGTATCTATAAGGCTTGCTTTAGCGGGTACGATTGATGGAAGAAAAGAATGGCCGCTGATCATGGATGATACGTTTGTCAATTTTGATGATAAGCGAACGGAAAGAATGATTTCTCTATTAAAGCATATTAGTAAAGAGGGGAATCAGGTTCTCTTTTTTACCTGCCATGATCATATTGCTGCGATGTTTAATGGGCAGAATATCATCCAATTAACAAGATGATTTTTAATATTAATTTGCCTTCGCATGATATAATAAATATTGGAATGGACCGGGGAGGGATATACATGAAGGGAATTGCCCATCATGAAGTTGGAGATACGATAGATCTTCATCTATTCATAAAGAATGCTATAAAAGGAACAGCAAGTAATGGAAAACCTTTTTTATCTTTAATTTTCCAGGATAAAAGCGGAGAAATAGAAGCAAAGCTTTGGGATGTAAAACCTGAGGATGAACAGCTGTATATGCCGGAAGCAATCGTACGGGTAACAGGAGATATACAAAATTATAAAGGTAAGCTTCAGCTTCGGATTCGATCAATTCGCCTAAAGTACGATAATGAGACGGTTAATATTGCTGATTTATTGCCGACTGCTCCTCTTGGAAAAAATGAAATGTCTGAAACGATTACAAAATATATATTCGAGATGACGAATCCTAATATACAGCGGATTACTAGACATTTGGTTAAAAAATATTTTAATGAGTTTTTGGAATATCCTGCTGCCACGAAAAATCACCATGAATTTTTCTCTGGTCTGGCATATCATGTTGTATCGATGTTAAACTTAGCAAAATCAATTGCTGAGCTATACCCATCATTAAATAAAGATTTATTATATGCGGGAGTCATCCTTCATGATCTCGGAAAAGTGAAGGAACTATCAGGACCAATTGCGACTACTTACACAGTGGAGGGCAACTTGCTTGGCCATATTTCCATTATGGTGAATGAAATCGGTAAAGCTGCTGATGAATTAAATATTCAGGGGGAAGAAGTTCTTATTCTTCAGCATATCGTTTTAAGCCATCATGGAAAAGCGGAATGGGGAAGTCCGAAACCGCCATTGGTTAAAGAGGCAGAGGTTCTGCATTATATTGATAATTTGGATGCGAAAATGAATATGATGGATCGTGCGCTTGATCGGGTAAAACCGGGAGAATTTACAGAGCGAATCTTCCCTCTCGATAATCGCAGCCTTTATAAACCGAATATCAAATAGATTATCGATTTTAAAAATATGCTTTCCTTTAAGTGGAAAGCATATTTTTTTTTTTTAAGCATATAGTTTTAAAAAGGATGCTTAATCCTTAAGGAGGGGGAGGACAAGCTTGTCAATTTTTATTGGAGTAATCATAGCTGGTATCTTCTTTAGTGCCTTTATGACCATAAAATCAATCAGGGAAGAGCAAAAAGTTGATGAATCGTGGATTGAACAGGAGGGGAATGTTTATATAGAAAGAATGGAAGAAGAAAAAAGAAAAAGAGCAATGGCACAATAAAAACTCGACCAAACCGGTCGAGTTTTCTGTTTCACCTATTAGAATGCATCTTTTAAATCTTTATCTTTTACTTCAACATCAGCATCATCAATCACTTTTTGAATAGCTTCTTGAGCTTTTGCGGAATCTAGCTTGGTCATTTTAACGTTTCTAGTTACTTCATCTTTGGATTCTTCAAAAGAAGGATTGTCATTTTCTTTCTTCTCTGTTACTTGAATGATATGGAATCCATGCTCAGTTTGTACAGGATCAGAAATTTTGTTGACTTCAAGGCCGTATGCAGCATCTTCAAATGCAGTTACCATTTGTCCAACCCCAAACCAACCAAGGTCTCCACCTTTATCTTTATTGGCTGTATCTGTTGAATATTCTTTTGCCAAATCCTCGAATTTTTCACCTTTATCAAGCTTAGCCTTTACTTCTTTCGCTGTTTCCTCATCTGCTACAAGAATATGGCGAGCTTTTAAGTCGATTTTATATTTGTTATTATAGTAATCCTTAAGTTCTTTATCTGTTACTTTGATTGTATCAAGAGCGGCTTTTTCCTGTAAAAGATTGAATTTCACAGATTCTTTAAAAGCTTCTTCATCTTTAAAGCCAGACTGTGCCAAAGCTGCTTCAAAATTTTCGCCAAGATTTTCTTTGGCTTCTTCAACCTGTTTATTCACTTCTTTATCTGTTACTTTATATTTATCAGAGAGAACTTTTTTATATACGAGTTCTTTTACTGCTTGATCCCCGTATTGATCTTTTAGTTGTTGATAAAGCTCCTCTTTAGTAACATTTCCTGCTTTCGTTTCTACCACTGCTTCATCAGATTCATTATTGCAGGCTGCAAGACTGACAAGTAAAGCTGCTGATGCCAACGTAATTAACCATTTCTTCATCCATTACACTCCTTTTAGCGTGTTGCCAAGTAAAAGTATTTCATAACAAGCCTAACTATAACACAAAAATTCTGTTAAAAAAAGGATAAGCACAAATGTTATTTGATAATTATAATAATTGGAACAATCTTACTTAAATTCTAATCAGCGTTTTCATGGAATCTCATGTGTTTTTAAGTCTGTTTAGGGTCTTCATTAAAAATCATTTATTTAAGCAAAAGGCCCATTCCTTTTTGTGGAAATTGAATATGATACGGTAGCAGCTCAAAAGGAGGTGTGATCATGAGTCAAGGATTTGGTGGAGGATTTGCTTTCATCGTAGTTCTGTTTATTCTACTCGTGATTGTTGGTGCGTCATATGTGTACTAACTAAGTAAGTATGTAACTGAAGGGAGGATACAACATGTCTGGTGGATACGGCGGAGGTTTCGCTTTATTAGTAGTTTTATTTATCTTGTTGGTTATCATTGGAGCATCTTGGATTAACTAATTCAAGATTTGCAAAATCCTCATAAAGGTCACCTATGATCTATAGGTTGAACGAAAGACGAGTGTGAGTAACACTCGTCTTTTATATGGTGTAGAATATTTCAATATAAGTAGAGATTAACAGGATGGTAATAAGGATATTGATTGTTCGAAAAAATTTGGCCTGTTTAGCTTCTGGCAATTCCTTTTTAGTACAGAAGCTGTCTGATAATTTATTGATATAATACAAAATAAAAAGTGCAAATAATGAAAACCAAATGAGAGGTATCATCCTGTTATCCTCCTTGACGCTAGTATCTCTCTAACATTATCAAAAAAGTATCAATTCTGTAAAGAATATGAATCGTTAGAACATTAATTACTCAGGAAATTAAGAGGGGGAAGAAAACGAGGGATATATAAAACATTGTGATTAAATACACAAGCCCATTCAAGATAAAAGCGGAGGTATGATAGATTAGTGTCCGCTTTTATCTATTATTATTGAATGGGCTCTTTTTGATTTTCAATTTTTTCGAGAATTCCATTTTCGTCTGTGAATTCATTCTCAAGATTTGCAAATGATTTTTCGAATATATTCATAAAGTCGTCACCATAGATATTTTTAACAATCGCCATCATTTCCATCATATCAGGGAATTTTCCGTATAAGTCTTTTAAGGGTTGAGCACCTAAATAGACGGAGTTCTTGGATGAATCGAATACGCTTACGATTTCAAGCAATAGTTCGTTCCCTTCATCTGTAAGCTCAATATAGGTGTTACGTTTGTCATTTTCCTTTTTTGAAAATCTGAGAAGACCACGTTCTTCCAGCTTTTTTGAAAAGTTAAAGGCTGTAGATACATGCATAACACCGAACTTGGCCACATCAGATATGGATGCTCCCTTAAGATGATAAGCAATCCATAGAATATGATGTTCATTGATATTTAAATTATAGGGTTTAATCCACTGCTGCCAGTCTTTTTCAATTGCTTTCCAGAGAGCTTTGCTAAGCTGAGCAACCCGCTGGGTAAATAGCATGGCTTCTTTGATGGAATTTAAATTTTCAGTCATAATACGCTCACCTACTTTTCTCAATTTATCTTACTGATTTATTATCCTTATAAAATATTAAATAACAAAAATGGTAATTTGCCAAATTTTTAGTTTTTTTACCGAGATTTTCTTGGCGCTGAGTTATTTTGTAGTGAGCGGAGATATAGCTGTTTCAAGCTCCTGGATGGCTGTTTCAACATCATTAATTTGGACTTGAATAGCACTTGTGTGTGCCTGGCTGTCTTGTTTCCATTCTTCCAATGCTTCTTTTACACCTTTTACGAACACTTGAATCTGTGTCTTGCTGACCGCGGTTGCAGATACGGATTCGTTCTTTAACTGGACGATACTTCTTTTTACATCCTGAAGAAGGTCCATAGTCTCATCTTTCGATTGTTTAAGCTTCAATCTGAGCTCTTGTCCGGATGAAGGAGTGCTTAACAATACTGAGACTCCAGCTACTGTAAACCCGGAAATAAAACCAATTAATAATGATTTTCCTTTCATTGCTATTCACCTCAATTTTATCTTTCCATAACAGATTTCTACATAAAGTTAAAATACCCTTTAAAATTATTCCTTATATTTAACAATTCCTTTTTTTATATTATTTTAAACGTAAAAAGCTATTTTCGGAAACTATTTTTGGAAAAAAATTCATTTGTTTTTAGGTTATACCTTATTTTTCATCCAGTATTATGTTATTTCATATAAATATTGAATGTGCATACAATTAGATATGTAGATGAAAAGGAGGAGGAGGAAGTGTCATTATTTTTACTCATATTAATTCTCTTCAGTGGGTTTATAAGTATATTGTTTTACTCAATCATTTCTCTGGGAAAAGGAGGCGTATATCCAGCTAGACGTGTACTAAAGAAGAGGATTCATATGAGTGGAATATGGGCTTCAGTTCTTCTTTTGGTATTAATCTTAATATGGAAGTTGTAGATAGTAGAGGAACGTAAAAAGAGGATGTTAACCTTTTATGGTTTGCATCCTCTTGTTCTATTAGTTAACTGCTATATTCGAGCGTTTTAAAATGCCGCTGGCAATGGGGTGTATAAGGGCCATTACGACAGTATTAACAACTGTTGCAGGTAAGACTACGCCAGCTGCCAAAGCTAGAAATGGTCCAGGTAATCCAACGATCAGATAGGCCGATCCAAGAAATAGCATGCCGGATACCAGTGTACCTATAAAAGTCAGTACAAGTGAAAAGGCAAAGGTTTTGCCTAACTTTTGAACGATACTAAAAATAGCATATATAAGTAAAGCAGTGAAAAATTTATCAATCAGATTTGGAATTAATCCTCCAGGGAAAGTAGTGGTCAATCCGGATATGACCCCGGTTACGCTGCCTAACAGTACCGTGCTTTTCAAATCAGGGAATAAAAATATCCCTAGGAACATCATAATCAGCATAAGGTCTGGCTTCATCCCAAACACAATTCCCGGCATGACAGTGTGCAATACAGTACCAATTCCAACTAGCAGTGATAAAGTCACCAAATTCTTCGTATTCACTTCTCATCTCTCCTATTCTAAGCTTATCTCATTTTCTTCTCCGATTGTGCACTCGTTGCCAACCGCGAAAAGGTTATATAGAGTATATCACCCATTAGCAATATTTAACACATGTTAATGCTTATTTTTAAAATTATTCATGAAGTCGGCCAGCTTTTGGCAGTGCTCAATCGGAACTGCATTATAGATAGATGCCCTGCATCCTCCAATGGAACGGTGGCCCGCCAAACCGACGAAGCCAGCATTCTTGGACTCTTGAATGAATAGGTCGGATAATTCTTTAGTAGGAAGAGTAAAGGTGATGTTCATGGTTGAGCGGCTATCTTTCTCGGCATGGCCACTGTAAAATCCGTTACTCTCGTCTATTGTCTGATAAATGATCTGGGCTTTTTGTGAATTTATTTTTTCTATTTCGTCAACACCGCCTTTATCTTTTGTCCACTCAAGGACTAAGGCCAATAAATAGATGGCCAAAGTCGGCGGTGTGTTATATAAAGACTTTGAAGCCGCATAAGTATCATAAGAGAGCATGGTTGGTAATTGCTGATGTTCTTTAATTAAGTCATCCCGGATAATCACGACTGTGACGCCAGATGGACCTAGGTTTTTTTGAGCACCTGCATAAATCAGTCCAAAATCAGTTATGTTAATTCGCCTGCTTAAAATGTCGCTGGACATATCTGCAATCAGAGGAACTGTATTTGTTTTGGGGAATTCCTGCCACTGAGTGCCGTAAATGGTATTATTACTGGTGATATGCAGATAGGCAGCATCAGGTTTCAAAGAAATATTGTTATGTTCAGGAATACGCTTATAATTTATATCCTTAGTGGAAGCGGCAATTTCTGTGTGTCCAATTTTACGAGCCTCTTTTAAAGCTTTTTCAGACCAGGATCCAGTCAAAATATAGCTTGCGCATTTATCGGGTGAAAGAAGATTCATAGGTACCATAGAAAATTGAAGACTAGCTCCGCCTTGTAAAAATAGTACTTCATAATTATCAGGAATATCTAATAGCTCTTTCAATAAATGGGTAGCTTTTGAATGCACTTTGTCATATTCTTTGCTGCGATGGCTCAATTCCATAACAGACATATGGCTGCCTTCAAAGTTCATCCACTCCTGTTTAGCCTTCAATAATACTTCTTCCGGTAATGCAGCAGGACCGGCATTAAAATTGTAAGCACGTGTCATGATTATTCCCCTTCCGATATCGCGATTCTTTACTTAATTCCCTATAATACTTTTCAGTACTAAAGTGAGTGAATTCCACCATATTCTACAACAAAAGGAGATAAAAATAAATAAATAATCAGACTATTAGGTTAATTGCAGGGGGCGTGGAGATAACTTGTTAGGATCAACACAGGTTAATGGAATAAATTAAAACTCTAATATGGGAGATTCTATCTTGAGGGTTTTATGAAATTAGATGTAGAGTTTTATAAGGCTTAAGACTTATCTTAAAATACTTCTGAGGCTCATTTCTATTATCTTGTTGCTAACTTATGATAGATAAAAAGAAAGTGGGTCATAAAAAGTAATGAAGAAAACTAAAAAAAGATATCGAATTTGGATAGTTTTAAGAAATATTTTATTCTCCATTCTAGCAGCGTTTGTTATTTGGATTACCTTTAGTAATATTATGACAGTATATGAACAAACAAAATACCAACCCATAGGGGAAGTAGTTGAAGTGGATGGTGAAAATATACACATTTATACAAAGGGTGAGGGCGCTGACACAATCGTTTTATTAAGCGGGCTCGGAACAGCAGCACCAGCATTGGATTTTGACCCTTTAATAAATGAAATCTCAAAAAATAATAAAGTAGTAGTGGTAGAGCCGTTTGGATACGGATGGAGTGATATAACCAAAAAAGAACGGACAGTTGAAAACATTGTAGAGGAAATAAGAGTAGCCTTAAAAAAATCAAACATACAAGGCCCGTATATTCTGATGCCTCATTCAGTTTCAGGAATTTACAGTATGTATTTTGCTAATACATACCCAGGGGAAGTTAAAGGTATCATAGGAATCGACCCGACATTACCACATGCTTTAGAATATTTTAGTGAGGATGCACCTAAAATGCCTAAGTTTTTAAAATATCTGGCACCAACCGGAATCGCTAGATTAGCATTGTATATTAATTCTCAAGTTTTTTTACCTATTGCAGATGACGGCACCTATTCCGAAAAAAAATTAAAAATGACCAAGGCACTTTCCGCATGGAAGGGTTACAACAAAAACGTTGTTGCTGAAGCCAATGAAATAAAAGAAAATATTGATAAAACCGTTGATATGAAGTTACCATCTACTATTCCAGTCTTATTCTTTACAACGAAAGAAGAAAAGGGATTAGAGGATGGCAAGAATAACGTGTCTTTTTATCAGACACAATTAACTAATCATCCTGCTAGTAAAGTTGTAGTCTTACAGGGTCATCACTATCTTCATTGGACACGTTCTAAGGAAATGAACAAAGAAATTAATGAATTCACAAGTTCATTTTCTGTTGAGCAATAACAACATGCGAAGGCCATTGAAGGGGCTTTAACTGAATAAGGAATACAGTCGTTCTATATAGGGGTGGCTGTTTTTATACCTCGCGTAGGAAATTGATAGTAATGTTTGAATTTAGACAAGCAATGAGGAGCATTTGATTTCTTGTCCTTAAACTATCTGGGCATTTTAGTTCAATAACAAGTACAGCCACTTCCTGTATGGAGGTGGCTGTTTTCACACTCAGAAAAAATATTAAACAATAGCAACAATTCTTACGAAACAGCCTTTTAAATAACAGCCTTATATTGGCTTACTCCTTAGAGAAGGCTGCATGATTTCTTGACCAATAGCGTATGCTCCACGAAATGCCATTTTATCATAGTGTTTATATAAAGCATGGAATCTACCGTTGTAGTTTTGTTTCCATGGCTTTTTCTTTCCGCAAAAGTGGAGAAACACGGTGTGATGGATTACATAATCCATATCCATCTTATGATTGGACATTAATTTATAATAATTGTAGTATCTGGCGTCATAGTTATAAATCGTTTCTTCTAAATTTTTAATATATTTGGAGTAAAGTGCGTTTAATATATCCTGATCAGGCAAAATTAATTTTTTCTTATTTTCTTCTACAAATTTAAAAATCTCATCCTCGTTTATTACTTTTCGCTGTTCTTTTAAATTCATTAACAATACACCTGAATTGTAATAAGCATCTATTTCATAAGGGGATAAACGGATTTGATTAATTCCTTTTACTGATATTTTATTATGACAGGCAGCAGCAAATAAATTATTGCCTAGGTCCATCTCATAAAGGTCATCAACAGAGTTTAGAACAAGAATATCCGGATCCAGGTACAGGATTCGGTCCAAATTTTTCGGTAGGAACTTGAAGGCCAATAATCGATAGTACATTTCTTTTGTATAATGCATTAAAACCGGTGCATCTTGAAAATGTCCATCATCCACCTGAACACTTATAAGCTCACTTCCATTTCTATGGACAAATTGTTCTAAGGAATGAATCTCTTCTGTTTTAATATCCGTATGCATAATAAAAATTTTAAAGGTTTTATGTGAGTTATTTAGGAACAAGGACTGAAGCATTACTTTAAGTGGTTTTAAATAAGTGGAATTTAGCGTTACCAGTATATTAATCACTGTAAATCATCCTTCCAATTGCATTTATATAGGCTTGTAAGAAATACACCTTTTTTATCTGAACGATTATGTAACATCTACATCTAATAATAAATAAATAATATAAAAATAGTATAGTATATTTTTAAAATATTTCTCAAATCATTATTTCGACTTACTATACCGTTTTATTGTAATTCTAACAATTGAGTTAACAGTTATTTTCAAAAAACACCTGTATCTTAAAATGAACATTGGTTGTTTGAATGTATACTAATAAGACAGACAGCCTTCTTAGCTGTAAAATTAAAAAATGGCTCCCCTATTGAAAGGAAGCCATTTTTCTTATTATTGTATATGCTGATTGATTGATGCAGCAATATTAGCGAGGTCTTCGCCCGTATATTCACTTGTATGTGTTTTCCAAACAGCGCCAAACCCATCGTTTTGTCCATAGCGTGGAATCAAGTGGATGTGGAAGTGGAATACGGATTGTCCAGCATGTTCACCATTATTATTTAGAACATTCATTCCGATCGGTTGATATTCCTGCTTCAAGGCACGAGTTATTTTTGGAACTACCTGGAACACATGGCTTGCTATTTCAGGAGTTAATTCATAAACATTTTCTTTATGTACTTTTGGGATGACGAGAGTATGTCCCTTAGTGACCTGGCTTATATCTAAAAATGCCATCACATGCTCATCTTCGTATACTTTTGCAGAGGGGATATCACCTTTAATAATTTTACAAAATATACAATCTTCCATGGTTAACATCCTTTCTATTTATTGATTCATTATGTATTAGTGTAGCACAGACAAAAACGGGAAAAAAGGAAAGGGACGCAACATATAATGTTACGCCCCTAAGTCCTCGAGGGGAAGCTTAATTCCTGGATATTCTTACAGAATCTTCTCTGACAATTACTCCAATCGTTTAGATGAAGCAATTTTGTCGTTTTCCCATGTTATGTCCAATGCAACCATCCCCTTAACACTTGGAATTATTGATCCCAATTTCAGGTTCTAGGCCTTTAGCGAACACCCCATTTTCGAAAGAAGTACACTGATCAAACCCTAGGTTAAAGCCTTACGTTATCGCGAACCAACACCCCATTTATCAATGAAGTAAAGTGAATGTTGTTCCCCTCTGATTATAGATTGCCCATGTTTTTTCCTAATATACATATTAAATGTCCAAAAAAGTTCCACATTTACTTTTAGCGTTTTCCGTTTTAGGAACCGTTTGTTACAATGATAGGGAGAAAAAGAAAAGGAGACTGTCTCTATGTCATTGCTTGAAATTAATCATATAACAGGCGGTTACACAAAAACACCTGTATTAAAAGACGTGAGTTTTGAAGTGAAACCCAATGAACTTGTCGCATTGATTGGATTAAATGGGGCAGGGAAATCAACGATCATCAAACATATTATTGGTTTAATGACACCGAAAAATGGCGAAATCAAGATAAATGGAAGCCAGTTTAAGGATGATAAAGACAACTATCGCAAACAATTTTCATTTGTGCCTGAAACCCCTATCTTATATGAAGAACTGACTTTGGAAGAGCATTTAAAATTGACTGCTATGGCCTATGGTATAGAAGAGTCTGTTTATCAAGAAAGAGTCGAAAAGCTATTAAAGGAATATCGAATGGAAAAAAGGCTGAAATGGTTTCCAGCTCACTTTTCCAAAGGGATGAAGCAAAAAGTAATGATCATGTGTGCATTTCTTGCTGAGCCTTCTTTATATATTGTTGACGAACCATTTGTTGGGCTTGATCCGATTGCCATCCAATCCTTATTGGATATGATGAAGGATATGAAAAATCAGGGGGCAGGAATCTTAATGTCTACCCACATCTTGGCTACGGCTGAAAAATATTGTGACTCCTTTATCATTCTTCATGAAGGTGAGGTACGGGCTAAAGGAAATATTGAAGATTTACGCAATCAATTTAACATGCCTGGAGCTTCCCTGGATGATATTTATCTGCAATTGACAAAGGAAGATCGCCATGAATAGGGAAACATTGTGGAAGGACCGTTTTAATAATTATCTGAAGGAGACAACTAAATACTTGCGGTTCATATTTAATGGACATCTGGTCTTTGTAATGATTATTCTGCTGGGAGGAGCGGGGTTCTATTACAGTGAATGGCTTAAAACATTAAGTCCTGATTTTCCAACCGTATGGATTATGGCGATTCTCTTAGGATTAGTTACAACAATTAGCCCGGTTTCAACGTTTTTCCGCGATCCGGACATAGTGTTCTTACTGCCAATCGAGTCAAAATTATCATCCTATATAAAAAAATCGATCATATTTAGCTTAGTCATGCAGGGCTATATTCTTATCATGGTTCTGGCTGTATTAATGCCAATGTATATGCAAACAATGCAAGAACAAACGGTATCCTTCTTGTGGATGCTCCTATCTTTGTTGATTGTAAAGGGGATTAATCTTTGTTCGCGCTGGTTCGTTTTGTACTATAGGGAAAAAAGTGCATCTTTCGTTGATGGATTAGTCCGTTTCGTCCTAAATGCGGCTTTTGTGTATTTTCTTGTTAAGAATGAGTCTTTTCTTTTTATGGGAATTGTCCTCCTTCTTTTAGGAGGGCTTTGCTTCTATTATTGGAAAAGCACAAGAGAGGAAAGTTTACATTGGGAAAAGCTGATTGAGCTAGAGAATGGAAGAATGGCTGCTTTTTATCGAGTAGCAAATTTGTTTACGGATGTTCCAAAATTACGTGAAAAAATCTCAGAGAGAAGATGGCTTGGTGGTGTTATGACTCTTCTTTCGGGTAAGTCTAACAATCCATTCAGCTATTTATATGCCAGAACATTTGTAAGAGCGAATGACTATCTAGGTTTATTTGTGAGGTTAACTTTCATTGCGGCTGTTTTATTCCTGTTTACAGATCTGGGATGGGGAACATTATTTATTGCGATTCTCTTTTTATATATAACAGGTTTACAGCTCCTGCCAATCTGGCATCATCATGATCAAAAAATGGTGATGGATCTTTATCCATTGCATACAGATTATAGAAGGAAGGCTGTTCTTAGACTGCTCATTACCGTTCTAGTTATTCAAAATTTAATTTTCTTTATGACGGTTCTGATTGGTGCAGGAGTTAAATTGGCAATTGTAACATTAGTGAGTGGTTTTGCGTTCATTTTCATTTTCAGACCGTATGCAATGAAAAAAATGTGAGTGGCATTGGAGGTTTTGTATGTCATCTGAACGGTACGAGGAAAGAGCCAAGCAGGATTTGATGTTATGGAAGAAGAAAATCAGCGCTAAGCCAAGTATGGCAATGCGTATCTCCAAACAGGCCCAAACGGCAATTAATCAAAAGATACCTCAAAAAGTACATGATATAATTAGCTCTTCTATTAAAACAATGGTGGACGGCGTATTATACGGTTCAACCTATTTTAAGAAAGTAGACCATGTTGGGAATACGCTCGAGGAAAAGGAAGAGCTGGCTCAATCTATGCTGAATATATATAGAAGAACAGCAGTCATTGAAGGAGCGGGAACAGGGGCAGGAGGAATATTGCTTGGTCTATCGGACTTTCCACTGCTTCTATCTATAAAAATAAAGTATCTATTTAGTATCTCTCAGCTTTATGGTTTTGACCCAAGAAAATGGGAGGAAAGAGTATTTATCCTGTTAGTATTCCAGCTTGCTTTTTCTTCTTTAGAAAAAAGGAAAGAGCTTCTCCCAGTGATTGAAGACTGGGAAAACAAAAAAGGATTGTACCAGGAAATTGATTGGCAAAGCTTTCAGCAGGAGTACCGGGATTCGATTGACTTTATAAAAATGATGCAGTTGGTGCCGGGAATCGGCGCAATTGTAGGAGCCTGGGCCAATCATCAGCTGCTTGAACAATTGGGTGAAACGGCAAAACACGCTTATCAAATGAGATGGTTTACTGAAGAGGAAATGGGCTGAAAATAAAATTATTAGGCTTAAAAACTGGCATCGATTAAAGATATGCCAGTTTTTTCTGTTTTTCATATTAAAATGTCGAAGATAAAATTTGCTGGTGGAAGTAAGGGGATTAGAAATAGCGCCATTCCTGAAAACCGATGGCTGCACTGCCCAAGGTCTTTGCGGCAATTAACATGGCTTTCTCATTAAAATCGAATAAAGGATGGTGGTGTGGATAAGGGTGATCTGTGTTCTCGGGAGCAGCGCCTGTAAAAAACATAGATCCTCTGACCTGTTGAAGATAGTACGAGAAATCCTCTCCTACCAACAGGGGTGTAAGTTTTTTTATGTTTTCGCATCCGACGATTTCGGTTGCCTTATATTCAATATAGTCAGTCTCTGATGGATGATTAATGGTTGGAGGATATCCTCTGAAGTATCTCAGTTCATATTGGCAGTTATTTGCCAGGCAGACACCTTGAACAATTCGTTCAATTTCCTCAATAATTTGTTCTTGAACTTCTGATTCAAAGGTTCGGACAGTACCTTCTAAAAAGGCTTTATCAGGTATGATATTAAATGCTTCCCCAGCTTTAAATTTCCCGATTGTTAAAACGGCTGCTTCCATTGGATCAATTCTTCTGCTCGTTATAGTTTGCAGGAGAGATACGATTTCTGACGCAATGACCAATGAGTCTTTTGAAGTATGAGGCTCTGCCCCATGACCACCCTGACCGTATATGGTCACTTTAAACCGATCGGCAGTGGCGGTTATTGGGCCAGGGCTTATATAAATAGATCCAGTAGGGAATGGAGACCAAAGATGTGTTCCAAAAATGGCATCTACACCATCAAGGCAGCCATCTTCAATCATAAATTTTGCCCCACCGGGAGCAAGTTCTTCTGCATGCTGATGTATAAAGACATATGTTCCTTCCAACAGATGCTGCATTTCTTTAATCGCTTTGGCCAATATTAGCAATAAAGCTGTGTGTCCGTCATGGCCACAGGCATGCATGACTCCAGGGACTGTTGAGCGGTAAGAGACATTTTTTCCATCCTGGATGGGGAGGGCATCAAAATCTGCACGCAGGGCAACTGTTCTGCCAGGGGATTTACCATGTATGGTCGCCACAATCCCGCCACCTCCAACATTGCTTCGGATAGGGACATTTAATTCTTTATAAAAATTTTTTATGAATTGTACTGTTTTCTTTTCATGAAAGGAAAGCTCAGGGTGCTTATGCAAATAACGGCGAATGGCCACCATTTCTTTGAAATCATCTTCTAATCTTTGAAATAGCTCCTTTTCCATATAATCCCCCTAATTAAATGACATGGTTTCCTAGTATCCTTATTTACATAATTAACCATTATTAAACTAAATTTAGTAAAACTTCTATAAGTTTAGTAGATTGACATTTTAAAAAAAGGATAAACAATGATTAAGGAGCCAAATAGATGATATGTCAGTATGGTTATCATTGTAGACGGTTTTCAAATATGATAATTGCCTTCCCCTACTTGTTTTCTTCTTTGTAAGCATGAAAGGTGACAGTGTAAGGACTGCCTGTAAACAATACCTGTGTGTTAAAAAGGCTGGACTTATTTGGGACTAGTGCACTTGTATCCCCTTTTGCATAGGCCTGTTCGTTCTTCCAGTTTGTCAAAACAACATAGGTATCAGATTTGATAGGGCTAAGTATACGCATCGCATGGATCCCAGTTTCATTTTTGATAGACACTAATTTATTTTTAAGGTCAAATTCAAATGCAGGCCGATCTTCAATAGAAACAGGTATATTATGTAGAGCATAAAATCCTTCTTGTTTAAGTGGACCGAATCCATCCAAAACTTCGAACTTTCTTGCTGAAGAAAAGATTGTTTTCTGATCCGTTTCATGAATCAGAGCGGCAGTTTTAGGATTGTTCAATAAAATAAGAGGTAAATTTGCTCGTTTATCTTGTATCCTTTTTAAAAAGCTGAAGGTTCCTGTCGTTATATAGAAGTTCATTATTTGCCCCCTGATTAGATATTTTAGTATAATGGAGTCGTTAGTTAATAGTAATTATTCTAATTTGTAACATTTTATTTACCCATTATTAGTTAAGTCATAACCTACATTGCTGTTAGGTAAGGAGCATTTAACTATAATGGTTTAAATTAAGTCTATTTTTTGACAATTTTTTCACGATTATATACAAGGAAAGGCTGAAAGGATATAGTTGTTATTGATGCCTAAACGATGTAATTCAGGAAAAAAATATAAAATATATAGTAAAAAAGAGGGGCGGAGCGGCTTTGAGACAAAAATTCAATGATACCTTCCTAAAAGCAATTAATAAAGAGAAGGTAAATCACACTCCAGTATGGTATATGAGACAGGCGGGAAGATCTCAGCCTGAATACCGAAAAATTAAAGAAAAATATTCCTTATTTGAAATTACTCATCAACCTGAATTAGCAGCCTATGTAACTCGACTACCGGTTGAACAATACGATGTAGATGCAGCTATTCTATATAAAGATATTATGTCTCCGCTGCCTGGAATTGGTGTACAGGTTGACATTAAATCAGGAATTGGTCCGGTTATCGACAATCCAATTCAATCATTAGCCGATGTCGAAAAGCTTGGTGAATTAAATCCAGAAGAAGATGTTCCTTATATTCTCGATACGATTAAACTGTTGACTGAAGAACAATTATCCGTCCCGTTAATCGGATTTTCAGGAGCTCCTTTCACAATCGCAAGTTACATGATTGAAGGCGGTCCTTCTAAGAATTATACAAAAACAAAAGCATTTATGTATACCGAACCAAAGGCATGGTTTGCATTAATGGATAAGCTGGCAGATACCATTATTATCTATGTGAAAGCTCAAGTAAAAGCAGGCGCAAAAGCAATCCAAATATTTGATTCATGGGTCGGTGCCTTAAATGTTCAAGACTACCAATACTATATTAAACCAATTATGAATCGGATATTCACAGAACTTAGGGAAGTGCGAGTTCCTTTGATTATGTTCGGTGTGGGAGCAAGCCATTTGGCTAAGGAATGGAATAGCCTTCCACTTGATGTTGTCGGTCTTGACTGGAGGCTGTCCATTACTGAAGCAAGAAATATCGGAATAAACAAAACAGTAATGGGAAATCTTGATCCGGCATTGCTTACCTCATCCTGGGATGCCATTGAGAAGAAAGCAAAAGAGATTATTGAACAGGGATTACAGGAACCGGGTCATGTATTTAACCTTGGACATGGGGTCTTCCCAGAGGTGAATCCTGAAGTTCTAAAACGCCTGACTGCATTTATACATGAGTATTCTGCAACTATCATCACATCAAAAGGAGAGGCTGAATAATGGCACATACAAAGAAAAAAATCGGTTTATTAGTAATGGCATACGGTACACCTTATAAGGAAGAAGATATTGAGCGTTATTATACACATATTCGTCACGGAAGAAAGCCGTCTGAAGAAATGCTTGAAGACTTGACTTCAAGATATCGTGCGATTGGCGGGATTTCACCGCTTGGAAAGACAACGGAAGATCAGGCAGCTCATTTGGAAGCAGCGCTAAATAAAGTACAGGATCAATATGAATTTGTAGCTTATCTAGGTTTGAAACATATTGAGCCATTTATTGAAGATACTGTTGAAAAAATGCATGCTGACGGAATCACGGAGGCAGTTAGCATTGTGCTTGCACCTCATTATTCCACTTTCAGCATTAAATCATACAATGGACGTGCAAAAGATGTTGCTGATAAATATGGCATGAAAATTACTTCAGTTGAAAGCTGGTACAAAGAACCAAACTTCATTAAATATTGGGTTGACCATGTAAAAGAAGCATTTAATCAAATGACTCCGGAGGAAAGATCAGCAGCGGTATTAATCGTATCTGCACATAGCTTACCTGAAAAAATTAAACAGCTAGGCGATCCATATGAACAGCAATTAGAAGAAACAGCAAAACTGGTTGCTGAAGGAGCAGGCGTTGAAAACTATGCGGTTGGTTGGCAAAGTGCCGGAAATACACCTGATCCATGGCTTGGACCGGATGTTCAGGATTTGACAAGAGATCTTTATGAACAACATGGATATAAAGCGTTTGTCTATACACCGGTTGGCTTTGTGGCTGAGCATTTGGAAGTTCTTTATGACAATGATTATGAATGTAAGGTGGTTACGGATGAGATAGGCGCAACATACTATCGCCCTGCCATGCCGAATACGCATCCTGATTTCATCAATGCCATGGTTGATGCAGTTATGAAAAAAATGGAGCTTAACTGATAACCAACAATGAAAAGAAGGCGATAAAATTGGATTCAACGAAACAAAATATTGCAATCATTGGTGGTGGAATCGCGGGTCTGACGGCAGCCTATTACCTTGATAAAAAAGTAAAGGAAGACAATCTTCCATATAATGTAATTCTAATAGAGTCTACAACTAGGCTTGGCGGTAAAATGCAAACGGTAGAACGTGACGGTTTTGTCATTGAAAGAGGCCCAGATTCATTCTTGGCTCGAAAGAAGAGCATGACAGAATTGGCGAAAGAAGTGGGTCTTGAAAGCACGATTGTTCCAAATTCAACAGGGAAATCTTATATTCTCGTAAAGGATAACCTTCATCCAATTCCGGGTGGATCGGTTATGGGGATTCCTACGGAGATAGGGCCGTTTATTACAACGGGGCTGTTTTCTCTATCAGGTAAAATGAGAGCAGCTATGGATTTTATCCTGCCGCGTTCTAAAGAGCCAGGCGATCAGCCATTAGGGAAATTTTTAAGGCGCCGTCTTGGGGATGAGATAGTGGAGAATCTGGTTGAGCCTCTTCTTTCAGGAATTTATGCAGGCGATCTCGACAAGTTAAGCACAATGTCCACGTTTCCTGATATGCTAAAATTGGAGAAGAAATACAGAAGCATTGTATTGGGTACAAAAAAGAACCGTCCTAAAAAACCAGTATCACAAGACAATAAATCAGCAGGAGATAGCAAAATTGGTATGTTCCGAACCTTTAATAAAGGGCTGCAATCATTGACGGATGCCATTGAAGCAAAGCTTCCAGCAAATCAAATCCTTAAAGGGACGAGAGTTGATGGGATTATTAAAACAGGTGAAGGATATATGCTGACATTAAATAATGGGGATCGGTTACCTGTCATTTCAGCTATATTGGCTACTCCCCATCAGGCTGTTCCGCAAATGCTGCCGGATTATGGGATGTTTGAGCCGTTTAAGGTAATACCTTCCACATCGGTTGCAACGGTATCAATGGCATTTGATGCAAGCGCGATTAAAGAGGATATTGATGGAACAGGATTCCTTGTATCAAGAAACAGTGATTATACGATTACGGCTTGTACATGGACTCATAAAAAATGGCCGCATACTACGCCTCATGGCAAGGTTTTACTGCGCTGTTATGTAGGAAGAGCCGGTGATGAGGTAGTCGTAGACTTATCAGACGGTGAAATTGAACAAATTGTATTGGATGATTTAAACAGAATCATGCAAATTACTGAAAAACCGGATTTCACCATCGTCACTCGTTGGAATGAAGGGATGCCTCAGTACGAAGTCGGTCATTTAGATCGTTTAAAAATGATTAAAGAAAGAATGGACAAGGAGCTTCCGGGAATTTATCTGGCCGGAGCATCCTATCATGGTATTGGAATGCCTGACTGTATTGATCAGGGGATTGCTGCCATGAATCAGGTCCTTACATTTATTAAAGAAAAAAATCTATAACTTTACAAAATAAACAAATCCGATTAATTCCTCTTATTATGGAGAAGAATTAATCGGATTTTTTATATCTTTTTATTGGGCTCTGTTCGTAGATATTGTTTGCCAATTAAACTTACTTCTTATTTAACTATCGGGGGAAGGATTAGCTGGATAGCTAGCTAATTGCAGGAATTTGCCTATAAGGAAACGAATTACCTATCTATTATAAATAATAAGTGAGGAATATTTATGCTGTTTCAAAATGGTAATCTAAAGGTTCGAAGATTAGAAAAAAAGGATAAATATCTATTGGTAAAATGGCTATCACACCCAACGGTTCTCGAATTTTATGAGGGTAGAGACAACCCATTTAATTTAGAAAAAGTTGAAAAAGCTTTTTATCCACCTGAAGATAGTGAAGTGAGATGTATTGTGGAAATCGAGATACCGAAATTGGATATATTCAATTTTACCAATTGGATGATGACACAAAAAATGACTATGGATTTTTTCAAGAAAATGTTTTTGGTACTGACCAATTTATTGGGGAAATAGATTATTGGAATAAAGGGATTGGAACATTACTTGTATCATCTATGGTTTATTTTTTAACTGAAGAAAAAGGAGCTGAAAGAGTAGTGATGGCCCCTCAATTAAGAAATACAAGGGCTATCAGATGCTATGAAAAATGTGGATTTAAAAAGGTTAAAATACTGACTAAGAATGAATTGCACGAAGGGGAATTTCAGGACTGTTGGTTAATGGAGTACCATAAATAATTTTCCCCTTCAACTATGTGGGGTATTAACCCAAGACGGATTAACGCCCTTTTTATAATACGAAGGACAGTTTAGTTCAAAGGGGATTTTATTAATATCAGTGAATACATTAGATAATTCTATAGTGGTTAATTAAAATAGAGATAACGCAGGCGATTGCAAATAAGGTGTCGCACCCTAGGAGTTAGTTTTACTCTAACTTTTCGGATATGGCACCAAAATAGTCTCTTTTTATTAAGCTATTAGTAATAACCTCTACGAACAGCATTTTGTTTTATAAAAAAGAATCAGCTGAAAAATATTTAATTCTCTTTCAATGCTGCATCCTCAAGATCATGTGAAGATTGTATTAATTTTGTTAAATAGATATTACCTGCCGTTTCACCGATTATTAATAGTATGATAAAAAATATAAAGGCCAGCATCCAGGTTATCATATTCAATCACTCCTTAGCTTCTGAAGTACTATATATGAGTCCTATTACAGCTTTATACCCACATTCAGAAGGAGGCAATCACCTTGAATAATAAAATTGGAGATATGACGATGATTCAATCCCTAGCGGCAACGGGGGAGAACAGATAGCTGTGTAAAAACATAGGCTATCTATTATTTAGAAGGGATTGCATTTTAGAACCTAGTTATTTCTTATCTAAATACAATGAAGACAGTCTAATAACGAAGAAACGCTCAAATGATGTGAACCACCGTTTGAGCGTTTCTTTATAAAGACTGTTTTCATAGAGATTGCTGTTATTGTTACTATTAATCTGAGATGTAAAGGAAGGGCTATACTTGTTATCAACAAACGCTACATCCATGATAGGAATAAAAGATATAGAATTATTTCATTAATGTTTCCCCTGTTAAAATTTTATATAGGTCTGTTGAATCTTGCTTTGATAATTTTATATATTTATCGCTATCGGTAACTATCTCTATATTTTCATTATTAGAGCTAATCCATAGTAGATAGGATGCTAATTTTTCGGAGCTATCTTTATTATTCTTGGAGCGTTTTTAGGACTTATTACAATAGCAAATGGAATTCTTATAGTGTTGATTGGAATTATAAGATGGATTATTGTCTTTTTTCAAAGGGGAGATTAACAATTCTTTCTTCTATAGAACCGAAATTCGAATTGATAAAGGGTTTAAAGTAGAAGCAGACCATTGTTTAGCTATATGTTGAAAAGTTAACATCAATAAAGGATTTCTTACTATAGGAACTCTTATCAAGTGAATTTATAAATGAATGATTTATTTATGTTTTCTTTAAAAATAACCTAAAAAATAACCAGCCATATATAATTGGCTGGTTTTTTGCAAATCGCAAAATAGAGGGAATTTAAAAAATCAGGGACTGTATGAATACAGTCGATATGAGCACCCCAGGATTAAAGGGGATTGCTGCTAACATTATTTAAAGACTATTCAGATACATGACGCAGGCATTTATCACAGACGATTCCGTAGCATTCGTGCTGTTCTTCAATGTTTTCACCGCATTCTGAACATTTCTTAGGGGGCAAATTTCTGAAGAATTCCATAACGTTTCGTACCATGTTTAAAACCTCCGTTTTTTTAATTGATTTATAACAGATAGTCCATTTTCGAATCTGTTATATAACTGCTTGATAATGTCATTGTATTATAACAGATATGGAAAGTCAACGCTGTTTTAAGACAATTTTGAAAAAGATGAAAAAATAGGCTAATTGTTATATATTGAGTGTGAAGCTATATTAGATTTTGCGAAGTCATAACCATGAAATTGGTTATAATTGCATGCAATTAATGGAAAAGGACAGATTATGAGAAAGAACGATAGGAATTTTATAGCTTATAGATTTCGTTACAGCCATTTGCCAACAAACAATATAAAGTTAGATTGATTTTTAATGGGGGGATAAAATGCGTTTAACAGTTATCGGGTTTTGGGGCGGCTATCCTGGGAAGAAAGAAGCCAGTTCGGGTTATCTGATTGAGCATGAAGGATTTAAATTGCTGCTTGATTGTGGAAGCGGAGTATTATCTCAGTTACAGGAATACATAAGACCAGGCGATTTGGACGCCGTTCTTTTATCACATTTTCATACAGATCATATTGCAGATATAGGGGTCCTGCAGCATGCATTATTAATCGATCAAATGGTAGGAATTGAAAAAGAGCCATTGCCTATATATGCTCATACGGAAGATAAAGCTACAGCTGTTACTCTGACATATAAAAGCCAGACTGTATGGGAACCTATTGTGGAAGGGAAATCTGTTCAAATTGGTCCTTTCCATGTTAAGGCACTTAAGACGAAGCATTCCGTTCCATGCTATGCTTATGTTATTGAAGCAGGGGGCAAAAGATTGGCTTATACGGCAGATACAGCCTATTTTCCTGAACTCGTGTCTTTTTTCAGGGATGCGAATGTTTTACTATGCGAGTGCAATTTTTATGAGGGCATGGATATGGCTGAAAGGGCCGGTCATTTAACCAGCATTCAAGCCGGAGAAATAGCCAGGGATGCAGCAGTTCAAACCTTAATCTTGACCCATTTGCCGCACTTCGGGAATCAGAATGATCTGGTAAAGCAAGCCGCAAAAGTCTATAAGGGTGAGATTGATTTAGCCAAGACTGGTTTACAAATTTATATTTAATTTTAGGGGGATTGAGTAATGCTATTTTTAGATAATAGAGGAATAACAGATCCACGTATTAATTTGGCAATTGAGGAGTATGCATTAAAACATTTGGATATTGATGAATCATATTTATTATTTTATATTAATCAGCCATCCATTATTATTGGAAAGAACCAAAATACAATTGAGGAAATCAACAGTGATTATGTAGAAGAGAACGATATTATTGTTGTCCGCAGACTTTCCGGCGGCGGTGCGGTTTACCATGATCTCGGTAATTTGAACTATAGCTTTATCACTAAAGATGATGGTGAAAGCTTCCATAATTATAAGAAGTTCACTGAACCTGTGGTGGAAGCATTGAAGGAACTAGGCGTAAATGCTGAATTAAGTGGTCGTAATGATTTAGTAGTTGGAGAACGCAAAATTTCAGGAAATGCTCAATTTGCCACTAAGGGAAGAATGTTCAGCCATGGAACATTAATGCTTTCCAGTGAAATTGAAAATGTGGTTTCGGCCTTAAAGGTGAAAGAAGATAAAATTAAATCAAAAGGAATAAAATCCATTCGCTCAAGAGTTGCCAATATTTCCGAGTTCCTGTCTGAACCATTGACTATGGAAGAATTCCGCCAAAAGCTACTTGAACATATTTTTGGTGGAATGGAGAATGTACAAGAATATCAATGGACTGATGAAGACTGGAAAAAAATTATGGAAATCTCTGAAGAACGTTATCAACAATGGGATTGGAATTATGGAAAATCACCTAAGTTTAATATTCAGCATTCTCATCGTTTCCCAGTTGGACAAATAGATGTTCGCTTAGAGGTAGCTAAAGGTAAAATTGAGGAATGCAAAATATTTGGTGACTTCTTTGGAGTGGGTGATGTAGAAGAAATCCAAAAACGATTAGTTGGTGTTAGATTTTCAAAATCTGAACTAGAAAATGCATTGAAAGATGTGAATATCAGTCATTATTTTGGAAATATCACAAAAGAGGATTTTGTTAATCTTTTATATTAAATAAAAAGTGAAAATACTTTCTATCAAAAAGCTTCTAATGGGTTAAATCCGTTTGAAGCTTTTTATTTATACAAATAACTATATCAATAAAAATACGATATTTTTGTGAAAACATAAAGGTTATAGGTAAATTATCCTGTTTATGAATATTGTGAATGTAGGGATTGCTTAATCTATGATTTCGATTAAATAGTTGCTTATACCTAGTTCTTTTTCTATAATAAAAATTGGGTGTATTTAGAATATTTTAACAAAACTTACACCTTTCTAACAGGGGAGGGAATAATATGAATTTATCAACCCAACTTCTAGAAACGGCAGAAAAGTTTAAAACAAAACCAGCTTATATTTTTATGGATCAGGAAACGAGTTATGCTGAATTGAATGCAGCTGTTACACGGTTTGCTGATGGTCTTCAGAGTTTAGGGGTAAACAAAGGAGATAATGTTGCTCTATTATTGGGTAATTCACCGCATTTCATAATTGGTTTATATGGATTAATGAGATTGGGTGCAACGGCTATCCCGATTAATCCAACGTATACACCAGATGAAATAGCCTACATATTGAAAAATGGTGATGTAAAAGCAGTAATCACATTGGATTTGCTGATTCCTATGTTTGATAAGATGAGAAAGATACTGCCAGATATTAATCATGTGATTGTTTGTCCGTCCGGTACAGGACCAGATGAATTGCCTCAGAACCTATCTATCAGCGACAAAATGAAACCGTTTACAGATATACTCAAAATTGCTACCGGACAATTTTCTGCCCCGAAAGTGGAGGAAGATGACACCGCCCTTATTTTGTACACCTCAGGGACGACCGGTAAACCAAAGGGTGCTATGCTTACGCATAAAAATCTCTATAGTAATGCCCGGGATGTAGCAGATTACTTACAGATCAATGAAGATGACCGTGTTATTACGGTGCTGCCAATGTTCCATGTATTTTGTTTAACGGTTTCTTTAAATGCGCCACTAATAAATGGAGGTACATTAATCATCCTGCCTAAATTCAGTCCACAAGAAGTGTTCAGAGTGGCCGAGAAATATGAAGTAACCCTTTTCGCAGGTGTGCCTACTATGTTCAATTATCTATTGCAATATCCCGAGGCTAATCAAGATAGCTTTAAAACTCTCAGGTTCTGTATTTCCGGAGGTTCAGCTATGCCGGTTGCGTTATTAACAAATTTCGAGAAGAAATTTAATGTTATTGTGTCAGAGGGATATGGTCTTTCAGAAGCATCTCCAGTTACCTGTTTTAACCCAATTGATCGCCCTAGAAAGCCTGGCTCTATTGGAAAATCCATCATTCATGTTGAGAATAAAGTCGTAAATGAATTGGGTGAAGAGGTTCCAGCGGGTGAAGTTGGGGAATTGATTGTTAAAGGTCCAAATGTCATGAAGGGCTATTATAAAATGCCAGAAGAAACTGCAGCTACCATTAAGGATGGTTGGTTATATACTGGTGACTTAGCTCGTGCAGATGATGAAGAATATTTTTATATTGTTGATCGGAAAAAAGACATGGTTATTGTCGGTGGCTTTAATGTTTATCCTAGGGAAGTTGAAGAAGTTTTATTTGCACACCCCGAAGTATCGGAGGTAGCTGTAATAGGGGCTCCGGATCCGAATCTTGGAGAAGTCATCCGATGTTTTGTAGTATCCAAAAGCCTAGATTTAACGGAAGAGCAATTAATCAACTATTGCCATGAGCATTTAGCAAAATATAAAGTACCTACATCGATTGAATTTATGGAGGAGCTTCCTAAAAATACGACAGGTAAGATTTTACGCAGAGCTTTAAGAAATACTGTGCTGCAGCAAACAAAATAGAAAAACGAACTTTGGACCCGCAGTGATGCGGGAATTTTTTTTGCTTAATCCGTATTTATCTATCATTTTTATGGGTCTTATCCTGCTAAAACTAATCAACCTACTCACCCAGCTAAAAAACAGCATATTATAGTTTAAGTTTCAATTTTTACAGATATGCCACTGCTTTGTTGTCTGAATATTCTATATTATTTATTGCAATTCTAAAATTTTCAGGCTATAATTTAACGAATAAAAGCATAAAAGCGATAAAGGGTGGGGGAGCATATCATGAAATGGAAAAGTTTATTGGCAAGTATAGCTGTAATATCAACCATTGCACTTGCAGGCTGTGGTTCGGATGAAAAATCGTCCGGCGAAGGTGAGAAAAATGGAGAAGGAAAACAGTATACAGTAGGGATTTCTCAATTTGTTGAACATCCATCGCTTGATGAGGCCACAAAGGGCTTTAAAAAGGCTCTTGAGGATTCTGGGTTGTCCATTAAATATGATGAACAGAATGCTCAGGGGGAGTTAAATAATAATCAAACGATTGCTACTAATTTAGTGAGTGAAAAAGTCGATTTAATCTTTGCTAATGCTACTCCAAGTGCTCAAACTGCAGCCAATGTTACAAAGGATATACCGATTGTATTTACATCTGTTACAGATCCAGTAGGGGCAAAATTGGTATCCAGCATGGAAGCACCGGATAAAAATGTGACGGGAACAACAGATACTCACCCTGAAGCGATCCCTAATACAGTGAAGTTGATAAAAGAAATGGGCTATACGAAAATAGGAACGATTTATAATGCCGGTGAGCAAAATTCGGAGGTTCAGGTCAAAACTGTTGAAGATGAAGCAAAGAAAAATGGAGTGTCTGTTGAAAAGGTTTCTGTTGCAAACACTTCTGAAGTAAAGCAAGCTGCAGATTCTTTGGTGGGTAGAGTAGATGCTATTTATATCATTACAGATAATACAGTTGTATCCGCACTCGAGTCTGTGATCCAGGTTGCAGAAAAAGAAAGTATTCCTTTATTTGTTGGAGAATTGGATTCAGTCAAAAGAGGTGGCTTTGCAGCATATGGCTTCAATTATTATGATATCGGCTATCAGGCGGGGGAACAAGCTGTGCAATTACTGAAGGGTGAAAAAGAGGTGAAGGACTTGCCTGTTGAAGCACCGAATGATTTGAAATTAGTTATTAATAAATCAGCCGCTGAAAAAATGAAGATAGATCTTACTAAAATTAAAGAGGAAGCTGAATTTCTGGAATAAGGTTCTTCAGCCGTAATTAATCCAAACAGAAAGGAAGGTTAATACGTGTTTGCATCTGTTTTTGGTTCGGTGGAAGCCGGCATTATTTATAGCATTATGGCCTTAGGTGTTTACTTATCATTTCGAATTCTTAACTTTCCTGATATGACAGTGGACGGAAGCTTTGTAACAGGGGCGGCCGTCGCTTCCATTTTAATTACAGGCGGAACAAGTCCTATCCTTGCTACATTTTCGGCGATATTTGTAGGGTTCTTTGTAGGAATAATTACGGGGTTACTGCACACAAAAGGGAAGATTAATCCACTGTTATCGGGAATTTTAATGATGATTGCCTTATATTCTATTAATCTAAGAATTCTAGGTAAGCCAAATGTATCCTTATTATCAGAGGATACAATTTTTACTCAGCTTGGTACATGGTGGGCGAGTCTTGGAATTGATAACTGGATTGCATCACTTTTCACAAACATTGGATTAGAAGGCTATATTCCGCATACATGGTCCATTGTATTGCCGATGATTTTATTTGTTATCGTAGGCAAGATGTTACTGGATGCATTTTTGAAAACAGAAATAGGCCTTGCCATTCGAGGAACTGGAGATAATGAGCAAATGGTGCGCAGCTTTTCGGTTCATACAGATATGACGAAAATGCTGGGACTTGGAATCGCCAATGCGCTGGTCGCTTTATCAGGAGCTTTTGTCGCACAGTATATTGGGTCTGCTGATGTCGGAATGGGGATTGGAATGATCGTCATTGGGCTTGCATCCGTTATTATCGGGGAAGCAGTCTTCGGTTCTAAATCCATTGCCAGAGCGACCTTAGCGGTTATTGGCGGAGCGATTTTATATCGATTGGTTGTAGCCTTTGCGCTTAAAGTGGAGTTTCTTGAAGCGGGAGATATGAAACTAATTACGGCTGTAATTGTTATTATTGCTTTGCTTATTCCAAAATGGATAGACAGTACGAAAAAATCCCGGAAAAGACGCAATCGAATGAAAGAATTGAATGCAGAAACGGTTAAACCTAGTATAAATGAGAATGGAGGAGAGCAGCTTGCTGCAACTAAGTCAGATATTAAAAGTGTTTAATGAAGGCTCTCCTGATGAAAAAATGGCATTAAATCAGATTAATCTTGAATTGAAGCAAGGGGATTTTGTGACGGTAATTGGAAGTAATGGAGCGGGTAAATCCACACTTATGAATTTAATTTCAGGGAAAATCCTGCCCGATTCAGGAAAAATCATCCTTAACGGAACCGATTTGACGTATGCGGGGGAACACCGCCGTGCCCGAAAAATAGGAAGGGTCTTTCAGGATCCGCTGGCAGGTACTGCTCCGACGATGACAATCGAAGAAAACCTGGCCATTGCCTATGCAAGAACAAAAAGAGCAGGGCTCAGTTTCGGAGTTACAAATAAGCGCAGACTGTTTTTTAAAGAAAAACTAGAGGAGCTTCATTTAGGTTTGGAGAACCGATTATCTGCGAAGGTCGGCTTGTTATCAGGAGGGGAAAGACAGGCGCTATCCTTATTAATGGCTACTTTTACAGAGCCGGATATACTCCTCCTTGATGAGCATACTGCAGCACTCGATCCATCACGGGCTCAGCTTATAACCGAGCTTACGAAAAAAATCGTAAAAGAACATAAATTGACAACCTTAATGGTAACCCACAATATGCAGCAGGCCCTTGATTTGGGCAATCGATTAATCATGATGGATAGCGGTGAAATTATTTATGAAGCAGATCAAAACTCTAAACAAACGTTAACCATTGATCAGTTATTGAATGAATTCCAAAAACTAAAACGGAATACGCAAATTTCTGATAGGAGCTTGTTGGGATAATAGATGTATAGGAGTAAACAAACAGAAACAGCAAGCATTATGCTTGCTGTTTCCATCTATTTTAGCCAACCTTTCTTGTTGGAACAAATGTTTCTTTGTATGTATCTTCCCACAAATCAATTCGGCTCTGGATATGGATTTCATCGCGCATGCTTTCATGATGCTTTTCGATTTTTTTGGTGATTCTCTCTCTCCAGAAGCTTTTGAAATTTGGTTGAATCGTCATAGAATGCTCTACACATACATGGTTATTGTTTTCGTGGAATACGACTAAAACCTGGCAATCTTTATAGGAATGGCCCATTTTAGAGAAAACTTCATCTAAGTGATTAACTGAAATTATTTTTTGTAAACGTTCTTGTTCGTCTGGATCAGGATGATGCAGAGTGTTTGGACAAATATGTGCTACTTTGCCAACTTCATCAATAACTACTCGTACATATCCTAATGTTTTTTCATTACCTTGCATAAGTATCCCTACTTTCATCTTCATCATAAATCCATTATATGAGGGATGAATGTAATTCTACAATATTCAAAAAATTCCAATACAAAAGATAAGTTCGATAAGACAGACTTTTGGTATAACCATTAAAAGAATAAGTAAAATACGTAAATCTCTTACAGAAGCTTGGTAGATAAGAGTAAAAACCCTTGAATTATTAGGAATAGCTTATTTTATCTTGACGTAAGAGACTAAGAAAGGAGTATGTCATGGAGGTGCAGGTTGCCGAGCGCAGTGTATCGGATTTTAAGGAGGGGATTCAGGCAGGAATCAGTATTGCGATAGGATATTTTCCAATCGCGCTAACATTTGGTCTGCTTGCCAAATCATCGGGACTAACATTTGGGGAAGCCTTAGCTATGAGTATATTGGTATATGCAGGTGCTTCTCAGTACACAGCATTAAATTTGCTGTCACTCGGTACAGGTGTAATTGGTATTATTGTCGCTACATTTATTTTAAATATACGGCATTTATTAATGGCGACATCCATTCAGTTAAAATCTGTGAATGATCCTTTATGGAAAAAGATTATTTATTCATTTGGTATTACAGATGAAACGTTTTCGGTCGCATCCTTTAAAAAGGGGAAAATAACAGCGGGCTATATGTTCGGCCTTGGAGGAATTGCTTATGTAAGCTGGGTTCTCTGTACGGGAGTTGGTTATTTGTTCGGAGCCAGTTTGCCCCATGCCTTACAGGAAAGTATGAGTATTGCCCTCTATGCGATGTTTATTGCTCTGTTAATGCCAGCATTGGCGAAAAGCCGTAAAATCCTCCTCCTTGCTGGTATGGGAGCAATCTTTAACACAATATTATCTGTAACGGGTCTTTTATCCACCGGCTGGTCAATTATTGTGGCAACGCTTTTATCAGCCTTTCTGGTTGAATGGATGTATACGTTGATTGGCAAAAGGAGGACAAGTGAATGACGGCATCTAGTTTTATACTTATATTAGGGATGGCCCTCGTTACATACATACCAAGAATGCTGCCTTTTGTTTTGTTTAAAGAAATGAAGCTCTCTCCATTTTGGGAAGGTTTTTTACAAAACATCCCCTATGCAACGCTGGGTGCATTGATTTTTCCTGGTGTGCTTTTTATACAGGAAAACATTTGGATAGGATTAATCGGTGGGATGTCAGCTATCATTCTTTCTTTGCTTGGAGCCAATGTCATGCTTGTAGTGGTGGGATCGATTAGTATTTTAACAGTCTTGTCTATCTTTTTATAATTTTATTCGCGTACCTAAAAGGGGGACTCTCTCTCCCCTTTTTTTCTTTATTTTCAATTATTAGTTTGTCAGATTAAGATTTATTCCAGTATATGTATGGTTGGGTTTTTATTGTTAAATTATGGGTTTTTAATTATGATTAATCACAATACCTAGTATAAATATCAAATTGCTTTAGGGAAGGGAAAATACATGACTTTTTTGCATGGGAAAATAGCTTTAGTAACAGGTGCGAGTGGTTCAAGGGATATTGGGACGGCCATTTGCAGAAAACTAGCTTCACAGGGAGCTGATATATTTTTTACATACTGGAAAGCAGAACAAGAATGGCCTGAAATCTTTTTTAATGAAATACAAACTAACGGAGTCCGTTGCAAAAGCATGGAAATTGACCTGTCAGATGCAAATGCAGCCTCCGAAACAATTAAGCGTATTTCAGAGGAATTAGGTGTACCTTCCATATTGATTAATAATGCAGCCCATTCAACAAGAGATGGGTATCTAAATCTGGACGCTAAAACTTTGGATGACCATTATGCCGTTAATATGAGGACTACTTTTCTGTTATGTACAGAATTTGCTCGATGTTTTAAGAATGCTGGATATAAATCAGGCAGAATTATTAATATGACATCAGGTCAGGACTTGGGTGCGATGCCTGACGAATTAGCTTATGCAGCCACAAAAGGAGCTATTTCAGCGTTCACTCGGTCATTGTCCGCTGAACTGGCATCATTAGGAATTACAGTCAATGCTGTAAACCCTGGTCCTACTGATTCAACATGGATGACAGATGAGATTCGGGAACATCTTTTACCTAAGTTTCCAATGGGACGTATAGGTGTACCTGAAGATGTAGCCCGTATGATTGGCTTCCTTGCTTCTCAAGAAGGAGAGTGGATAACCGGTCAGATTATACATTCAGAGGGAGGATTTATACGAGGTTGAAAAGAAATAGTAGATTCATATTGGAGATATAGATGAAAATAAATAAACAGGAATACCATTCAAATAGCTTAATCTTATTAAGTTTTAAAAAGAGAAAGGGGCTCAATTATACATATGTATAAGAATCATGAGTTAATTATTCGGCCAATCAGAGAAGAAGATTTATATTCTTTATGGGAATTAGTTTATAAAGAAGAATCTCCTGAATGGAAAAAGTGGGATGCCCCCTATTTTGAACATAAGTCTATATCCTATGATGATTACTTGAAGAAAAGGGATAAGATTATCAATCAAGATTACTACTGGGGAATAGAAGTAGATGGAAAAATAATTGGTACAGTCAGTTATTACTGGGAGCATGAGCCGTCAAAGTGGCTAGAAATGGGCATTGGTATATATAATCCTCAATATTGGAATGGGGGATATGGTACGAGAGCTTTAAAATTATGGATTGACCATTTATTTAAAACGATGCCTTTAGTTCGTGTAGGGTACACAACCTGGTCTGGTAATCAGCGAATGATCAAAGTTGGAGAAAAATTAGGTATGCAAATGGAAGCAAGGTTAAGAAAATGCCGTTTCTATGATAACGAATATTACGATTCAATTAGAATGGGCTTATTGCGAGAAGAATGGGAAACTATTAAATAAAATCAAGAGCTGTCAACCAGTTCTTTTTTGTTTTCGATAAAGCTTTGGTTTTTGGAAGGTATTTCATATCTCAATGTAGAATCAAATAATTGAGAAATTTGTCGAATCAGAGGTGAGTCAATGGGTGGATTTAATAAAATAAGTCCAATTGAAGCCGGGCAACGGTTTATTAAAATTTATTTTCCAAACTGTCAGGGTGCTCTATTGGCAGGGAGCGTTGTTCGGGGTGAAGCAACTGAAACATCTGACTTGGATATCGTTATTTTCGATAAAAATATCAGTTCATCCTATCGAGAGTCATTAGTTGAATTTGGATGGCCTATTGAAATGTTCGTATATAATTTAACCTCTTATAAACTGTTTGTTGAAAGTGACTGTGAAAGGGCAAGACCTTCACTGTCAAGAATGATTTCTGAAGGGATAATCTTAAAAGATTGCGGAATAATCGATTCGATTAAAAAAGAGGCTAAAGAAATACTGGCTAAAGGTCCAGAAGAATGGACAGCCGAAATAATCAATACGAAGCGTTATTTTATTACGGATGCACTCGATGATTTCAAAGGCTGTACGAATCGGGCAGAGGAACTCTTTATAGCCAATACACTTGCTGAATTGGTAAGTGAATTTATCTTAAGAGCAAACCGTCAATGGATTGGCACATCAAAATGGGTAGTTCGTTCTCTCAAGCAATATGATGAATTATTTGCAAACCAATTTGTAGAAGCATTTGATTGTTTTTATAAGACAGGAGAAAAGGATCAAGTAATCCATTTAGTTGAAAATATATTAGAACCTTTTGGAGGGGAGTTATTCCATGGCTTTTTACTGGGGGAAAAATAAAGGAAGTCGGAATTACTAAAGAATAGAGTAGAACAGGCAAATTGCAAGATAAAATGACTAAATATTCAGAAATAAGAGGTGGATTATGGATCCGTTCACGATTAAAGAAATTAAATCAGTAAATGAAATAGTTGAAGCATTCCCTGTGATGAAGCAGCTGCGTATTCATCTCGATGAAAACTCCTATCTTGAACTCGTCTTGGATGCACAAGAAAGCGATAGATACAAAATGTTTGCTTTGGTTGATGCGGGTGAAATAGTTGCGGTAATTGGTTTTAAAACGATGATCACTCTTTATTATGGACGATTTGTTTGGGTATGTGATTTGGTTACGGATATAAATAAACGTTCCAAAGGATATGGTGAACAATTACTTACATATGTTCATCAATGGGCTAAGGAAAACAATTATGAAACGATATCCTTATCATCAGGATTGCAGCGTAAAGATACCCATCGTTTTTATGAAGAGCGGATGAACTATGACAAAGTAAGTTATGTATTTAAGAAGTCTTTAAATTAGAGATGTTCTATATATCTAGACCAGTATTAAGGGGAGGTGGTAATCATGATAGAACTAAAGTATTTTGAACGCTCTGATTTTAAACAGCTTATCAATTGGATTGATTCGCCTGCATTTTTACTTCAATGGGGTGGCCCTGGGTTTAACTATCCCTTGAATGATACTCAATTAGAAAAGTACATGGAGAATGCCAATCATGCTAACTCAGAAGCTCTGATTTATAAAGTGGTTGATCAAGAAACAGGCAACGTTATTGGACATATCTCTTTGGGGAGAATTGATAGAAAAAACGAATCTGCAAGAGTTGGAAAAGTCCTAATCGGTGATAAAAACACAAGAGGTAAAGGGATCGGTCAGCAAATGATTAAAGAAATACTTAAAATCGCATTTGAAGAACTTCACTTACATAGGGTTAGTCTTGGAGTATTTGACTTTAATGACTCTGCCATTGATTGTTACGAAAAGGCAGGATTTGTAAAAGAGGGTTTACATAGAGATGCAAGTAAAAATGGCGATGAATACTGGAGTTTATGGGAAATGAGTATTTTAGAAAATGAATGGCTGGAGATTAAAAACGTATAGTAGAAGAGATAGTTTATACTTTAGATGAATACAAAATGGCAATTTGTGGTGTAATCGGTAATGAGATTGTAATTAAATCTATTAGAAAATGACCAACCAGCTGTTCATTCATAAGTTGAGGAATGAACAGTCAAAAAAGTCATACCTCGTCTTAGCTGAAGATGATTTTTAATAATCCTATTTTTGTAGACGGAGGTATTTTCAAAATGAAACAAAGTTTACTCGGAGCTGTTTGTTTATCCTTGGCCGCCAGTTTGTGGGGCGGTATGTACGTAGTGAGCAAATATGTTTTGGATTTTATTCCGCCATTGACGCTAGTATGGCTAAGGTATGTAGTTGCATTTGTTGTTTTGTACGCTATTTTAAAGACCATTCAAGTCAAAAGTAAAACTCGTGAAACGATACAGATGAAAGATTGGCTGCTGCTGGGGTGGATTGGGTTTATAGGTTACTTTGTATCAATTGCTTTTCAATTCATTGGTACTAAATTATCCGATGCCCATACGGGATCTTTAATAACATCAGCTACACCAGCTTTTATGGTTGTTTTTGCAACGCTTATTCTGAAGGAAAAGCTAACGGGCAGAAAAGTTATCTCGGTCATACTCGCATCAATCGGAGTCACCATTGTTATTGGATGGGATACAAAGGCTGGAGATTATTTTTTAGGTAGCATGATATTAGTGGGAGCTGCCATTACCTGGGCTTTATTATCCGTCTATGTAAAAATTGCCTCTGCGCGTTTTACGTCATTAACAATCACTACCTATGCGGTCATGTTTGCGCTTGTGTTTACAACACCTGTAATGATATGGGAACTTCAATCAAATGCTGCTGACTATGATAGTGCTTTAGTTATCATGGGGGTTATCTATCTGGGGGTAGTTTCAACTGCGGGAGCGTTTTTCCTTTGGAACAAAGGATTAGAAATGATGGATGCAGGAATCGGCTCATTATTTTTCTTTTTTCAGCCACTGGTTGGTTCTTTCTTAGGGTGGCTCATACTAAATGAAAAGTTGGGCATTAATTTCTTTGTAGGTGCCATTTTAATTATTGCTGGTGTTGTAATAGTTACTTTTCAAAAGGAAAAACAGGTGTAAATTCTTTCAAGAGGGCAAGTTATCTTGCTTTCTTTTTTACAGCTAAGGTGAATAAAAATAATGAGGAGTGAAAGATAGAATGTCATTTGAAATATATAGTATGGCACAAGAACAAGCAGAAACAATTGCTTTCACCTGGCATTATGATAGTGAATATTCTTTTTATGATTTGGAAGCGGATAAAGATGATTTAGAGGAATTTTTAGATGTTGATAAACGAGGTAACTCTATGTTCGCTGTATCAAAAGATGAAGAATTAATAGCTTTCTTGAGTATTCACAGAATTGACGATAACACGGTTGATATCGGTTTAGGGATGAGGCCTGATTTAACTGGAAAAGGGATGGGATTAGAATTTTTAAAGGAAGGTATGGAGTTTATTAAATTTGAAGCGAACCCTCAAAAAATCACCTTATCAGTTGCTACATTTAATCAAAGAGCAATTAATGTATATAGAAAAGTTGGATTTAAAGATGTTGAGATTTTTATGCAAGATACAAATGGCAGCACTTTCGAGTTTTTAAAGATGGAATACATATGTTAAATTTTGTTGTTTTATATTGAGAAACGAGTATCGTAAAGAGCGTTGTCTTTGAGCTTTCAGATAGAGTTAAGGTCGAGGGGGAGGAGATTTTTATTATAAAACGTATCATTGAACATTTTGGATTGCAGGTAATATCAATGAATGAAGTTGAAGACTCCTTTAGTTCAAATGTCTATAAATGTAAGTTGCTTAGGGGTGCAACGGTTTTTATTAAAATTCCGTATACAAAATTAAAGTTTCAGCGGGAATTGGAAGCTTATGAGCTTTTAAAAGGAAGAATTGCGATTCCTGATATGCTAAATTGTTGGTTTGGAGATGAGAAGTATCCCGGTGCTTTTTTGCTTTCCGAATTAAAAGGTCAAACGCTAACAGCTGAGGCTTCAGCGGGAGCTATGTATGAAGTTGGAGCTATTCATGCTTCGATACATTCTATTCAGCTATCTCCCAAGAAAGAGTTGACTGCCATACAAAATGAATTCCCGAATTGGTCCGACTTTCTTGAATCAAAATTCTATAGTTTTGCTGTGGATGTAAGAGATGTATTGGATGAACATTTATATGAACAGGCTATAGAAAAGTTTGAAATCATGAAACGGCAACTCCCTGCCCCAGACGGACCAAGCTTAGTACATATGGATTTTCGCCCCGCCAATATTATAGTGGACGACAATCAAGTCTCAGGAATCATCGATTTTGAATCCGTACGATTTGGTTCAACAGAAATCGATTTCACTAAAATTTATCGTGATATTTTAAGCTGCGATCATACCCTCTACCAGGCATATAAAGAGGGCTATAAAAGTATCCGACCTTTAATTGATTTAGATATTGTATTGCCCTTTTATCGATTTACAGATGCCTTCAATAGCATTGGGTGGTGTAAGAAGCGTGGAATGGAAAAAAACGCTGCATTTCTTGTAGAAAATTTAGCGATTTTGAAAAAACTTTTACCATCAAATAGAAGTGAAGGTAAGTAATAAAAAGCTGCCCTATGGACAGCTTTGCTTTTACCGAAGTACATCTCCCTCATTATTAAAAAACGTAGAGCCAGTAGAGGTATGTCCATTAATCCATTCCTGTGAGATTTTAGATACATTAGCCCAATTAGGGATTTTTGCATTATGCTCTGCGATCCAGCTTAAGCAATATTGGGGATCGATATTTTCTTCATAGCATTGGGTTAAAAAAGTCTGGATATTGGTTTCTGTACAATTTTCAAAGGAGCCGCAGGTATGAGATAAAATTTGCTCCATTTTTATTTGAATAGAATCCTTGCTAGAGTTAGTCATCCAATTGCTCCTTTCATTTGGCTGATATCATTAGATCACTCATCATTCGTCTTGATATTTGAACCGTGACGGCTATTTACAGTGGGTATATGTTTTAAGGGAGTATCACCGTTTTTTGATGTCGTTTCCTGATTTCGTACCCGGAATTTAGATTGATCTTGATTATTCTTCATTTACTCTCACCTCCATTGTCTAACATTTGAAGAAATACAGAAAAATATTCAATTTCAAGCGCAAAATGTTAAGATACCTCACCAGAAATGAGAATGCTACACCTAATTTGAAAATAAATATTAGATAGTAAAAACACAATTAGTAGATAAAGGGCTATAAAATAAGCGGATTAAAATAATAATGCGTTAGTAAAGGGACTGATTAAATGGATGTGAAATTAAAGGAACAATTAAAGGAATTAGAAGAAAGCCATATTGGATTTGAAGTTCGTAAAAGTCGGGACAAGCTGGATAACATACTGGCAGACGATTTCTTTGAGATTGGCAGTTCAGGGTTTATGTTTGATAAAAAAGCCTGTCTGGAAGATGGAGTGGTTTTAACTGAGATGTCACTCTATAACTATAATATTTATCCGTTAGCGCAAGATGTTGTTTTATCTACTTATTTCATTGTTGATAGCACTCGTAATCGTAATACCTATCGAAGTTCAATATGGAAATTGATTGGTGGCAGATGGCAATTATATTTTCATCAAGGAACTATCTCTCCTTTACAATTAAGTGAGGTTCTTAAAAACCCTAATCCGAATTAGGATAGTTGCTTCTCAATAGAATAACTTAGTTTTCTCTTTAAACCTAAAAGGATTTTTAAAAACTTGATTGGAGGTAAATTGTGAGGTACTGTAATAAGCCGTTTCATTAACACTGTATTCTATGCTTCTCTACAAGAGCTCCTCCTTATATAGGTAGTAGATAATCTAATCATTGAATATAAGGAGGATAACTAAATGGAGAATGGACAATTAATTGATATTAAAGGGAAAAAGATATATGTGGAAATCAGCCATAAAAAATGTGATAAAGCGATTTTATATTTACACGGAGGCCCCGGAGAAGGCTGCTTCGATTTCACCTATCACCAAAAGACTCGTTTAGGAGATAAATTCAAACTAATAGCATCTGATCAAAGAGGGGTATGCAGGTCTGAAGGCATAAGTATTGGAGAAACATTTTGTCTTGATGACTTGGTTGACGATTGTGAGGGGCTTCGGCAATTACTTAGAATAAAGAAATGGTCTATAATAGGGCATTCTTTTGGAGGTTACCTGGCAGTACTTTATGCATCACGGTATCCTAACTCCGTAGAAAAAGTAATTTTTGAAGGACCAACATTTGATTTTAGACTAACAGCTAAAGCACTTCTTAAAAAAACGGCTAGTTTATTTGAAAAATATAAGATGGTCGAGCATGAATTGAAGTGTATAAAACTTTATAATGACGCCACTCTTTCAGCACGAGAACTGGTAGAGGGGTATATGGAGATTGGTGAACTTCTAGAAGAAAATAGGATGGAAATATATACTCATAATTTTAATAATCCAACTGATACAGGCGTATATTCAGATGGTCAGTGGGATAACTTCTATAATAAATCAGCAATCCATTTCGACCGCTTAAGAGATGAAGGAAAGATATTTGAGTCAGTTTTTCCTTTGTTGAAAAAAATCAATATCCCCTGTCTCTTAATTTTAGGAGAGCATGATGCTGTGACCTGCCCGATTCAAGTTCAAACGTATATAACCGAGGTTAAACAAGGTGAAATATATACGGTGAAATATAGCGGGCATACACCTCATTATGAAGCTGCAGATGAATTCTGTGATGTGGTAACAGACTATCTAACAAAATAAGATGTAATGAAAAGGCTGCTAAATTGAAGGTGAACCCAAAAGTTGACTTTTGACTCTAACTTTTAGGGCGTACATCAATTGCAGTCTTTTTATCATGCGTTTTGTTGCATATACAACAAAATATACTATAATAAAAGTAATAGCATAATTTAAGTGCTTAAAGTAATGGAGATGTATTTATGAAGGAAATTCTACGGGAAATAGGCATGATTGCCAGGGTTTTAGATTCGATTAGTAATATAGAATTTAAGGAATATGACCTTACTAAAGGGCAATATTTGTACCTGGTCCGCATTTGTGAGAATCCTGGTATCATTCAAGAGAAGTTAGCTGAGATGATAAAAGTGGATCGAACCACGGCTGCACGAGCTATAAAAAAACTTGAACTGAATGGTTTTATTGAAAAGAAAGCTGATCATCAAAACAAAAAAATAAAAAAGCTCTTTCCAACGGAAAAAGGGGCAAAGGTTTACCCATTTATAAAACGAGAGAATGATTATTCTAATAAAGTAGCATTAGCTGGATTATCTGAAACAGAGATAGATATTATTTTTGATCTCCTTCAAAGAGTTAGAAAAAATATTGAAGTAGATTGGGAATTTGTGAAAAAAGGAAATAAGAGAACGTATTGATTACATAAAGGAGACATCCATAAAATGAATGTAAATATACAAAAGTGCAATCATGAAGATATACAGATCCTCCAAGAAATTAGTATTCAGACATTCACTGATACATTTAAGGATCAGAATTCGCCTGAAAATTTAAAGGCCTATTTAGAAAGGGCATTTAATCGCGAACAGTTAGAGACGGAATTATCCAATGCTTCCTCTGAATTTTATTTCATCTATTTCTGTGAAGAACTCGCAGGCTATTTAAAGGTCAATTTCAATGATGCTCAAACTGAAAGAATAGCTGATGAGGCACTAGAAATTGAGCGGATTTATATAAAGTCAAAATTTAAAAGAAGCGGATTGGGCAACTATCTGATGGATAAGGCAGAGGAAATAGCCATTGGACAAAAGAAGAAGCTTATGTGGCTGGGCGTTTGGGAAAAGAATGAGATTGCTCTTAATTTTTATAAAAAAAGAGGATTTGTTCAAATAGGAGCTCACTCCTTCTATATGGGTGATGAAGAACAAGTCGACTTTATCATGAGTAAATCATTGATATAACTATTTATAGATCCTTTCATGATTAAAAACGATGAAGTGGAGTGTTGTGTGATGGTGAAATTTATTGTCGATACTGAATTTTGGGATGTTTTCCCGGATGCTCAAATTAATATGTTAATTGTTAGAAATATTAATAATCGAGGTTCGGAAGAAAACCATGATGATTTCTCTGAACTACTTAACAGAGCGGCTAAGGAGGCTACTCAGTTTCTGACAGAAGATACATTTAGCCAAAATCAAGTTGTTGATGAATGGCGTAAAGCATTTGGTAAATTTAAAACGAAAAAGGGTACTCGTTCATCGATTGAAGCATTGCTAAAGAGAGCCAATCAAGGTAGAGAGTTTACACCAATTAATCCTTTGGTGGACATCTATAATAGTGTTTCTCTAAAATATGCTGTTCCCTGTGGCGGAGAAGATTTAAATTGTATCACTGGGGACTTACGTCTTGGGAAAGCAAAAGGAGGAGAACCATTCTTGCCACTTGGTGCTGATCAAGATTCCCCTGCTTTACCGGAGGAAATCATCTATTATGATCAGGACGGAGCTATTTGCAGATGCTTAAACTGGAGAGAAGCTCAAAGAACGATGCTAACTGATGACACAACGGATGCTGTCCTATTCATTGAATCCATTAACAAAGAACAAGCTGAACGTGCTAATCTAGCCATGAATGAATTGAAGCAATTGATTGATTCGTATTTCAACACTATAAGTACGGATATGATATTGACGGCAAAAGATTCAGCTTTTGAATTTTAATATTTTTACATATCTTGAATCATATCTTTTTAACTCTTCTTTGTTCTTTTCATAGACGAACTTAAGGAGGAATATCACGATGTTCATACCTGAGTGCTTTACTATCGATGACAAAGAAACCATTTATGATTTTATTGAAAAATACAGCTTCGCTACTCTTTTTTCACAGCATAACGGCGAACCATATGCTACGCATTTACCCCTAATATTAGATAAAGATCAATTTGCCTTATATGGCCATATGGCGCGTGCAAACAAACAGTGGGAAGAAGCAGGAAAACAGCAGGTCCTTGCTGTTTTCCATGGCCCTCATTGTTATATTTCTCCTATTTATTATGAAACTATTAAATCAGTACCTACTTGGGATTATGTTTCTATTCATGTATATGGCAGAATGGAGATTGTGAGTGAAAAGAATGTCATCCATCACACCTTAAATAGCCTGGTTAATAAGTATGAAAAGGCAGATAGCTCATACCATTATCTAGACTTAGATTCCAGTATAATCGAAGGTATGATAAGAGAGCTTGTCGCCTTTAAGATTATTATTACCAAAATAGAAGCACAGGCAAAGCTGAGTCAAAATCATCCTGTGGAGAGACAAGAGTTAATTATTAAACATTTGGAAAACAATCCGGATCAAAATGATAAACAAATCGCAGCTTTAATAAAGAGAAATTTAATTAACAATTGACTGAAGGTAATAGTGGGAAAATTTGATTTTCTTAGAGAGCATTTGTCCATATGGATTAATGCTTTTTATTTGGACAAAAGATTTCTCTTATTAATAATGGATTTGATAGGATCTTTAATTTTTGGTTCTAATATAAGCTACAATAATTGCTGATAGGAACAAGGAAATACTAGGAAATATGATGTTCCATTCTGAAAATGAAATATCAGGATATTGATAATAGTATTTAGAATGCCAAACTTCAAAGATCAGGTTGGCTATTAAAGTCACTAGCGGGCCAATAAAAATTTTATTGGTTATGGCTGAGACTAATACGCCTAATCCAATCACAATGGTTGGGACAATAACTAGCTGCAATAAAAAAGGATCCATAGTGTCAAGAAAACTCATATTTATATTCTCCTCAAGACAACGGTGTATATGAATCTCATAAACGCTAAGAATAGATTGTATTAGGTAAAGAGATACAAATATACAATAGAATTATAAATAAATGAAAATCGTTACAATAAGTGAGGTTAAAAAGTATGCAAGAGAGCCAAAGAAAACATAGGAAGGATTAAACTTACTTTGAGTTCCTTCTGGTCGTAGGCCAGTACTGCCTTGAATTTGAACATCAAGACTGCGACTTGTGTAGCCGCCAGTTGAAGTAAAAAAATAAATAATTATTGTAGAAAAGAAGCCAACAAACACACTGTAATCAAAGAAAGAAGCATCAAGCGATGAGGTTAATGCAAAGTTAATAATTCCAATGATTAAAAAGGTACCTATAAAAATAATATATTTTCTGATTATATTCACCTCCATAATTTAATTATATATTATTTGGGAAATTATGTTACTTCATACTTTCTACAGTATGTAAACAAATAGTAATAATATGAAGTTTAAGGCTGAATGATTCAATTTTGTTGCTTGAGGTTAATATAGGTTCAAATAGATGGCTAGAGACACTAATTCAACACTTAGGAGTGTGTTGAGTTAGTGTCTTTTTGTTTGTTTGCAGGAAGGATTTTTATGTGATTTATATATCTAATGGTCCAGGTTAATACAAGAAGGATATTGCGTGTAATTGAAGAATTATTTAATCATCACACATTTGAAGGATAATGATATGAAAGAAATTAATACCGAAAAAATCCATCCATTAATACGGAATCTTCTTTCCTATGCGACATCAGAATTTAGGATTGACGAGGAATACAATAAATATTTAAAATCTCCAAATCGAAAATTATTTGGTTTAGAATGCAATGGGAAATATGTTGGGTGCATAGGATTTGAAATGATTAGTCCAAAAGAATGTGTCATTTCACATATTGCTGTATTTCCGGAACAAAGAGAAAAAGGGATTGGCAGAAAAATGATAAATTTCCTGTCCAATCAATTCTGTCTTATCTCTGCTGAAACGGATAAGGATGGGGTGGATTTTTATCGTAAATATGGCTTCATGATAACAAGTTTAGGAGAAAAATATCCGGGTGTGGAACGATTTCAATGTGAATTTAGAAATGAAAGTATTTGTTAAACTTGCTTGGTATGAATCTAAGAGAGATTGATAATTTTTTTGAAATGAACGAAAAGGAACCGCAATGTTCCCATAAGTTACAATTGAAGAGGAGTTTATGATGGAAACACTATCAGACCGTTTATTGCTGAGACCATATAATAATCATGATTTAGATTTTCTTGAATCACTTTTAACGAATCCTAATATTGTGCGATATATAGGAAACGGACAAATAAGAGATCAAGAAGGAATTCAAAAATTTTTGAATTGGATTATTGATACATATGCCATTAATCCTAATTATGGATTGAAGCTCATTTTAGAAAAAGAAAGCAACAACAGAATAGGTCATGCAGGATTGGTACCCCAATTGATAGATGGAAAAAAAGAGATTGAAATTGGTTACTGGATTTCACAGGAATATTGGGGTAGGGGATTTGCAACTGAAGCAGCCAGAGGGGTAATGGAATATGGGAAGAATAAGCTGAAGCTTGAAAAAATGATTGCCCTTATTCAAAAAGACAACACTGCCTCTCAAAAAGTTGCTCAAAAGATTGGTATGCGAATAGAAAAAGAACTACTATTAAATGGAAAAGATGTTTTTGTGTACTATTGCTAATTTTCTTTTTTGGTCTGAAGCCGATGCAGATTTTATTGTGGATGATTTATCTGAAATTCCTGTGATTATTAAAAAGATGAACAATGTGTATTGTTGATTCAACATGAATTTAGTGCATAGGTTAATAAATGAAGATATATTAGTTTAACGATATGTAGTTAACTACTATCAGGTTCTGATTAAAGATAGAGAACAATGGTGAGACACGCTATATTGATACCAGACTAAATCAGGCGCTCACTGTGCTAAAACTTTATACATAAGCGAATAATGGAGGACTGCTTTTTGCGGAAGATAATTTTTATATTTATCATCTATGCCACTTATATTAGTTTAGGGTTACCCGATCCCCTTTTAGGGATAGCTTGGCCTGAGATGGTGGGAGAATTTAATGTAGCACATAGTGCGGCAGGCTTAATCTCAATGACTATTGCAATTTGTACTGTTATTTCTAGCTTGTCGACTATGCGAATTAATAAAAAAATCGGAACGGGAAGACTAGTTCTAGGTAGTGTATTGCTTACTGTGATTGGATTGATAGGGTTTGCGTTTACACAAAATTTCTTATTATTAATTGTCTGTGCATTACCTTTAGGTTTTGGAGCTGGCGCTATTGACACCTCTGTAAATGACTACGTGGCTGCTAACTTCAAAGCACATCATATGAATTGGTTACATGCTTTTTGGGGAGTAGGAGCAACTCTCGGCCCAGTTATTATGGGTGTCGTTTTAAATAATCAATTTTCCTGGAGAAACGGTTATTTTATTATTGGCGGTATTCAAATTGTATTAGCTATTATTCTCTTCCTATCTATTCCTCTCTGGAAGACAAATCAACAAAAGGGATCCGAAAAGTCTGAAGAGAGTCCCGTGTCCAATGGCTCGGTTTTGAAAGAAAAGGGAGTTGTTTTTGCGCTATTATCTTTTGTATTTTATGTTGGTTTAGAAGGTACAATATTTTTGTGGGGAAGTAGTTATTTAATAGAAATGAAGTCATTATCAGTAGCTACTGCTAGTTTCATAATATCAGTATTCTTTGCAAGTTTAACCATGGGAAGGTTTATTTCTGGTTTTATTACGTTTTGGCTATCTAATCAGAAATTGTTACTGTTTAGCGAAATTGCACTACTCATAGGAATTATTACGGTTGCTTTTGGAACAGGCAGCGTTTTGTACGGTGGATTCATATTAATTGGTCTTGGATGTGCGGCAATTTTTCCAACCATGATACATGAAACTCCAAGAAGGTTTGGGAAAAGGAGTGCAAGTGCAATTATTGGGCTTCAAGTAGCTTTTGGCTCTGTTGGGGTAACCATTTTACCTCCGTTAGTAGGAATCCTGTTTCAGAATTATACAATGAATCTATTTCCGGTCGTTTTAGTAATTTTTGCTCTTACGTTACTTGGGGCAACCATTATTATTGAAAAGAGGAAAAGAGCAACTGAGTTTGATACTTTATCTAAACAGTTGTAAAAAACTCTGGGGTGTATGAGTGCTTACTGATCTGAACATTAAGGAGAATCTTTACAACCTTGCGGGGTTATCATTTCTTTTGATTTACTTACAGAAAGTCCAAGCAACTTTTACCTTTTAAAGAATTATAAAGAAACAGGATTAATCATCATGACAAACACAGATATAGGTGTCCGCCAGCTGAAAGGAATTATTGGAGAAGTATTTCATTCATTCAATTTCAAGCTCTGAAGGAGATACCCAAAATAGGCACAGATTTCATCTTTAAATGAATGAAATCCGTGCCTATTTTTATTGCCGGGCCAATTTCTAGTTAGTAAAATGAGCCAGTTTAGCGAAAGAAGGATTACTTCTTATCGTTATAGAATAAAGGACATAGAGAAAATAATACTAAACGAGGTGTTTGGCTTGGTAGGAGTTTTAGAATTGGTTCTAGATGTAAAAGCGACACTGGGAGAAGGTCCATGCTGGGATAGGCAAAGACAATTGTTATATTGGATTGATATTTTAGAAAAAAAGATATACATCTTTAATCCAAATACAAATGAAAACCACGGAATTCAGTTAGAACAATATATTGGGGCAATAGTACCTCGAAATATAGACGAAGCAGTAGTGGCATTAGAAAATGGTTTTTATTTTTTGAATTACTCCACGGAAAAAGTAACCCTGATAAATGAACCGGAGAGTCACTTGATTAATAATCGGTTTAATGATGGAAAATGTGATGCTTATGGACGCTTTTGGGCAGGTACAATGGACAAATCTTATATTAGAGAACAAGGTTCCCTTTATTGCTTAGATACAAATAGAAAAGTAGAGAAGAAGCTGAGTAAGATTGGCTTATCCAATGGCATGGCATGGTCACCTGATAATAAATTTATGTATCACATAGATACTCTATCTAAAAAGGTTAGTTGTTTTAATTTTAATCTTGTTACGGGTGATATTGAAAATCCCGTGGAAATTATCAGTTTCAAAGAAGAAGAAGGAATGCCTGATGGTATGACTATAGATGAAGAAGGAATGTTGTGGATTGCCCATTGGGGTGGTTCAAAAGTATCTAGGTGGAACCCTAAAACAGGTGAACAGATAGGCTCCATAGAGGTCCCAGCACTAAATGTTACATCTTGTACTTTCGGAGGGAAAGATTTAAATGAATTATATATAACTACAGCAAAATCGGGACTTAGTGAAGAACAACTTAAGAATTACCCATTATCAGGAGGACTTTTCAGGATCAAAATGGATGTAAAGGGAAGTCCATCTTATTCGTTTAAAGGGTAATAAACCTGATTGTTGAAAGAACATCTCTAGGCTGTTTTTTTATAAATATAAAAAGGGTGAGAATCGATGATAGGATTCTAACCCTTTTTAATTTGCATAATAATATTTATCCTTTGTATAAGTTTACTTTACTTTTATAAAAGTGTAGTTTATTATATATTTATGGTAAAAAAAGGAAGGTGTTGACCTTGAAAGAAAAAATGGAGGATTACGTTGAAAATAAAGTATATGAGCATCGAGTTTTAAAAAGATTGTCCCAAAAAGAGCTGGCTGACGCTGTGGGAGTATCCAAACAAACCATATATGTGATGGAGAAGAATAATTACTCTCCTTCCCTTGTTTTAGCTTTTCGAATTGCTGAGTTCTTTAACGTAGATATTAACCATATTTTTACTTATGTGAAAGGGTGCGATCAAAATGAAAAGTGAGGAAATATCAAATACAACTTTTTATCCATTAAAAACTTGGGCGGAAGCATCAACTGGTAATTGGAATATGCTTATTGGCATCGGTATTTTATTGCTTATAGTCGGAGTAATTCTGTTGTACGTATTTTATAGAAAAATAGGTAAGGCTGACGAAAGAACAAATCAAATACACTTAAAAAGTACCTTCATTATGTTAAGCGTAGTAATTTTATGTGACGTAATTTTCCCGAAAGAATATATGTGGCAAATTTTCTTCTTATTTAAATATTCTCTTGCATTCATTGCTTCAGGAATATTTCTAGCTGTTCAATATAAAAAGGATTTTTTAAACTAAGTAGGAAACAGAAGATCATTTAATTCATACAAATTTAAAAAACGGGATATTACAATACTATCCAGAGCTGTGAACAGCTCTATTTTTTATGCAGCAAAAAGGGGATGTTTTGTAATAATATGTATATAACAGATATAATCATAGTATTGTATATTTGCAAGCTTCATTTATAAAGTTGAAATGGGGATTAACTAATGATTTGGAAACAAAATAGAAATTGCAACCATACTTCATATAAATTTGAAGCTGATTTTATGAGTGACCCAATTTGGTGTAATGATTGTGGAGTAAATTTGGAGATAGATAATTTCCCTATATCAGATAAATTACAGGAAGAACTATTGGAATGGATATCGGAATATGGCAATTGGATTGAGTTAGAAACCGACCTATTAAAGGAAAATGGAGTAAAGCTAGAGGAATGGCACAATGAAAAAGGATTGCGGCTGTTCCAGGAAGTGAAGAAACAATTACGCGGAAAATATCCAATCGTATTTGTCCCATCTAGTTCAGCACAACAATATAACGAGTTAGAAAATGGTTGAAGCAGTTAAAAGTTGAAGACCAAGACTGCTACTGAGTAGTAATTATGGAGGCTAATGGGACAGATTCTCTATTAGCGAAATAATAAGTTTTTATGGATAAAAGTATTTAAACAAATGAAGTCTTTCTAGAAATAACAAAGGACATAATCTATTATCCTAATAGGTTATGTCCTTAATTTATATATCTATTTTAAATTTGGTGATGATAAATTAAAGCTAACTGTAAGGACAGTAGATATTTTAAGGTTTAACAGATTTTACTTTCTTTGGCAATGATATAAATGAATATGAACTTCATTGATAACCATTATCATTTATGATAATATTATTCAGAAATAATTTTGTTAATCTTTATCACTTCTAATTAGAAAGGAGAAGGAAGTGAAAAAATATATTTGGCTAAATCCTGTTGTTTTAAAAATGTATGAACAGGAAGAATTATATTCTACCTTAGAATGCTTAGATTTTCAGGTTGTTACTTGTGAGGAAAATCACTTGATGACTGTGAAAAATAAATACAAAGAGCGATACGAAGGATGTAATCAGCTCCTTTGTGATAATAGATGTCCTAAAGCAATTTCCTATGTAAAAACTCATTATGATCAAATTGGCCAGGAGTACGCTACTATCCAACCAATCTTAATTCATTGTGCTGAAGAACTGGCTAATAGATATAAAGATGATGATGCAGAACTATATATCATCACTCCTTGTACAGATTTAAAAGACCTAGGAACTAGCTTGGCATTGAAAAATACGATATTTCAAACATGGACTGAATTTTGCAGAGATCACCAAATCAAGCTTAATAGTAAACCAACTGAAAACAGTCCGATTCCACCAGGCTTTTTTGATAATATCCCTAATGTAGTCAGCCTTGCATCGAAGGATGATATTGATTGCTTTTTCCAGAGTACTCCTAAGCAAGAAAAACAATTAATAGAAATGTTATATTGCCAAGGTGGCTGCCATAATGGAGATGGAGTTAGGATAACAAATGAATAATCTTATAAAAAGATTGATACCGATTGCTTGTATTTTAATCGCATGGTATTTATGCAGCTATTTCGAAGTTTGGAGTGCCTATATTCTGCCTAGTCCAATGCAAGTATGGAATACCTTTGTATCAATGGTACAAAACGGAGAATTATTTATTCATATCTTTGCAAGTTTATATAGAGTACTAGTCGGCTTTTCGATTGCCTTTGTATTCGCCTTTTTTCTAGGCATCATTGCTGGTTTAAAGCCTGCCCTTTCTCCTTATTACAATCATATTGTGGAGTTCTTCAGAAATGTACCTCCACTTAGCCTGATTCCCTTGCTAATTTTATGGGTTGGTATCGGAGAAGAATCCAAAACAATCATAATCATTTTAGCTTCCTTTTTTCCAATGTTTTTAAATATAAAAAAGGGCTTTGGTTCTTGTGATTATAAGCTTTTGGAGGTCGGAAAAGTTTTAGGATTAAATCCAAGGCAACGTTTTCTGAAAATAATTCTTCCGTCTGCTGTCCCAGATATTCTTTTAGGAATGAAGGTTGGCCTGGGATATAGCTGGAGAGCTATTATTGGTGCTGAAATGATTGCCGCTGCAAGCGGTTTGGGGTACTTCATATTGGATGCGCAGACGATGTCTCGCTCTGATAAAGTGATTGTGGGAATTCTGGTGATCGGCCTCCTGGGAGTCATCTGCGATAAAATTTTCTCGTTCTTTAGCAAGAAATTCACTCGTATTGGAGGTATAGACAATAGCTGGGATTAAAATAAATCAACTTTATAAAAGTTTTATGGTAGATGGAAAAAAGCATGATGTTTTAAAAAATGTTAATGTCGAATTCCCTCAGAATAGCATCAGTGTCATTCTCGGAAAAAGCGGATGTGGGAAGACGACACTCCTGCGCATATTAGCCAATCTGGAGCAATGCGATGCAGGAGAAGTGTCCATTAATAGCAATGAAAAAATTAGCTTTGTATTTCAAGAACCCCGTTTGATGCCATGGTTACCCGTATCTAAGAACATTACATTCGGTTTAGAAAAACAAAAGATTAATGATGTGGAAATAGAAGAGTTAATGAATTTGATAGGATTAAAAAAGTTTGAAAAAGCCTATCCACACCAATTATCCGGAGGCATGCAACAAAGAGTCGCATTAGCAAGAGCATTAGCCTATGACCCATCCTTTATCTTAATGGATGAACCATTTGCTGCACTCGATTATTTCACACGTGAGGCAATGCAGAAAGAATTAATAAGAATTAACCAACTAAAAAAGAAAAGTATAATCTTTGTTACCCATAGTATCGAAGAAGCCATAGCAATAGGACAAAATATCTTTGTAGTTAATGAAGGAAGGATTCATGCTCAATTTAACTTAGAGCAATATGAATATCCAAGAGATGTATTATCGCCTTCTCTAATAGAAATAAAGAAAAACATCATAGAAAAACTAGCGTGAGAGTGGGACATAAAATGAAAAAATGGTTATTATCTTTACTTGCTTTACTGAGCATATCAGTTATCGTTGCTTGTGGAAAAGATACCGATTCTGATAAGAACAGTACAAAAAATAACGAGGAGAACACGTATACTGTTGATAAGGTGCAGACAACTTATGTGCAATCTCCTTTAAATATTCCTTCTATTGTAGAAAAGGAAAAAGGATTGTTGGCCAATTCTTTTGCGGAAGAAGGGATTGAATTCGGCTATTCCAATTTAACAACCGGCCCTGAACAAACTCAGGCTTTGGCTTCAGGTGATATCCAATTCCTGAATGCAGTCGGTGCCACATCTGTCATTTTATCTGCATCGAATGGAGCGGATATCAAAATTATGAGCATGTATAGCCGTTCTCCTGAGGCTTTCATGTTATTTACAAACCTGAAAGATATTAAATCACCTGAAGATCTAGCAGGGAAAAAAGTTGCTGGTCCAAAGGGAACAATTTTACATGAACTGCTTATCAATTATTTAGCAACTGAAGGCTTAACAGAAAAGGATATTGAATTTGTTCAAATGGATATACCTTCTGCACAAGCAGCGTTAGTAGCAGAGGAAGTCGACTTTGCGTTACTAGCTGGCCCTACCGCATATAATATGATTCAAGATGGGTACCAGGTGGTTACAAATGGTGAAGGGCTGGTCGATGGAACAATTGTAGTTGCAACTAGTGAAGATTTCTACTCGAAGAATCCTGGCTTAGTAAAGAAATTTTTACAAGTACAAGAAGAGACACTGCAATATATCGATGAAAATTATGAGGAAGTCATGGAAATTACAGCAAAGGAAACCGAACTACCTCTAGATGGTGTAAAAGAAATGTATGAAATGTATGACTTCAATATGGAAATCAAACCATCAGATATCGAGAGTATGGAAAAAACAGTGAAATTCATGAAAGAGAATAATATGATCGAAAATGATATAGATATTGAGTCCTTAATTTTAGATGTAGAATAATAGTAAAAAGCATGTTTCTGTATCAAGAAGCATGCTTTTTTTGATTAAAAGATATGGCAATACTAAACGGCCTCAATTTGATAGTGTAGAGGTGTTTTATTGTAAAATATAAAGGTAAAATCAAAAAAGATTCTTTTTTAAAGAACTATTTGCAAGATCATTAATAGAATATTGGCTCAAGACATCTTTTATTTTATGTTGTGCTTCTAGTAGAATATCTAAAATATTTTTGTCCATTTCATCGATTTCTTTATCCATTTTAGTCGGATGTGCGTCTTTCACAATGGCAACATACACATCATAAAGAGTTGTCTTTTCGGGATTAACAACCAGCTTATAACCACCGTAGCGCCCTTCAAAACCTTCAACCATTTTTTCCTGCATTAATTTAGCTAATACCTTCCTAATAAAGCTCGATTCAACATTTAGTTTTTCAGTTAAAGTGCTGCTAGTTACAAGCTTTTTTTCGTTTGCAAGTATTGCTAAGGACTTAATGGCAACGATGAAGTTCGTTTTACCTAAGTAGCTTAATTGTAAGAGGTCTTCCATACATTCACGTCCAATCTGTTACTATTTTAGCAATGAATTGTTTGAAATTAAAGATAAAATGATTGACCTTAAATGGATGGATTGTTAAGTTTTAAGTGTGATAAAAAATCACATTTAATCGAATGGAGGGATTTTGATGGGACGTTTAGATAATAAAGTAGCAATTATCACGGGTGCTGCGTCAGGTATGGGGTTAACTGCAGTTCAATTATTCATAAGTGAAGGCGCAAAGGTTGTAGCAACAGATATCGCATTTGATAAGTTAGAAGAAGTAACTGCTGTAATAGAAGGCGATATACTATGTGCTCGTTTAGATGTCACTTCTGATGAAGATTGGAAAACTGTAATGGAACAAACAAAAGAGGCATTTGGTAAAATTGATATTTTAATTAATAATGCCGGTGTATCGTTTCATAAAACACTTTTGGAAGAAACATTAGATGGATGGAATCGTACTATTAACTTAAATTTAACCTCCGTGTTCCTAGGAATGCAATCCGTTATTCCTTATATGCAGGAAAATAGCGGTGGATCAATCGTCAATTGTGTATCTTTAGCAGCGATTATTGGAAGCGCTGACAATGGTGCAGCTGCGTATGCTGCAGCAAAAGGTGGTGTCCGTGCCCTATCAAAACATGCAGCTATCAACTTTGCTAAAGATAATATCCGAGTAAATTCTATTTATCCAGGAGCCATTTTAACAGGTGCTGCCGAGCGTCATGGTGTGACATCCCGAGAAGTATTGGGGAAAGCATTTGAAGGTACAATACCATTACCACCATTCGCAGGTGAAGCGATTGATATTGCTAACGGTTATTTATATTTAGCCTCTGATGAATCCAAATTTGTTACTGGTGAAGAATTAATCATTGATGGTGGATGGAGTTCTAAATAGTTTTATTTACCTTACTGAATTTACGGGGTAAAAACGGTAAATAAAAAGAGATATTTTACATTACTGGTGCTTTGACTTTGAATATGTATAATGAACCAAATGTTGCGTTGATTCAAAAGGATTAACGCTTTTTTCTGTTGAACCTCTTATGTGGTGTAGAAACAGTTAGCTGAAGAAGGATTTCTTAAACCTAATAGAGAATTTACTTGTTTAGAGTGACTTTTTGGAAGAGTATGCTCGTGATAAAGGGGGAAATATGATGCGTTTCACTGTCACAGGTCATGAGTTGAATACGGTACATGATATGAAAAAAATAACTTTATTATTAACTCAAGCAACCTTAGATGAGCTACATAAAGAAGAAAATAAAAAAATCCAAATAACGACTTCTCATTGTTTAATCATTGCCGACAAAATCAATACAAAAGAACCTATTATGGGTGAGATGTCTTTATTGGAACAATCAATCCTTGAAGCAGAAGATGATATACACAGCATTATTAATGAAGGCAATACTACCAATTTATCTGGAATGATATTGCTTAGAAATGTAAAAATAATTCCATTTTCAGCACCTGATAACTTCATTGAATTAGAATCCTATGCACTTTATACGGATCATATTATGGGCTTTAGTCTTACTGATTGATATGTATAGGTGAGAGTGATACTCCGAGCAGTCCGCTTCATATGATGTGACCAGCTCTTTTTTTCTAATTCTATAAACTGGGCAAGAAGGCCATGGAACGAATTATAGAGAATATTGAATGTAGGATTTACTGCTTAGAAATGAGGTTAATAGGATGCCATATTGCAAAGTCTGCCAGGCAGAAATATATTATGAAGACATAGGTGAAGGTAAACCCATTTTAATGTTACACGGGTATTCCCTCGATCATCGATTAATGAAAGGGTGTATGGAACCCATATTTACTGATAGAAATGGGTATCGCCGTATTTATTTTGACCTTCCTGGCATGGGTTTGACGAAAAACTATGATGACATTACAAATGCTGATGATATGCTGAATACCGTTCAAGATTTTATTCAAGCCATCCTGCCTGACCAAGAATATATCATTGCAGGTGAGTCCTATGGGGGATATATAGCAAGAGGAGTTATTCAAAATCAATATGATAGTTTATTAGGTGCTGCTTTTATCTGTCCGGTTATCTTCCCCTATTTAGAAAACAGAAGAGTGGAGAAACATCAAATATTTAAGACGGATGAAGAATTTTTAGCCACATTAACAACGGAAGATGTAGAGAATTTCAGCAAAAATAATGTCATACTTGATGAATACACATGGTTGAGGTATAAACGAGAGATTGTAAGCGGCAGTAAACTAGGTGATGAAAAATTTTTGATGGCGTACATAGACCAATATGGATTTTCCTTCGAGATTGACCAAACAAATTTTATTAAGCCAAGCGTTTTCCTGCTGAGCAGACAAGATTCGTCTGTTGGCTATCAGGACGCACTCGAATTAATTAAAAAGTATCCTAGAGCAACTTTCGCTATTTTGGATAAAGCAGGCCATAATTTACAAATTGAACAGCCCGAAATTTTTAACGTTCTAATAAATGAATGGTTGGATCGAATTGAAGGATTATGATAGATTATTAAATAATACAAAAAACAGGTACTTTCTCTTTTCTAGAAAGTACCTGTATTATTATTGTTTTTTATACTTGAATATAATAACTTCTTTTCGAATGATCAGATATAACAAAATTAATGACCAGCCCCAACAGGAAAAAAATAAAGGAACCCATGATATAAACAGGGCGAATATCAAATAGTTCGGCAGATAATCCAATTAAGGCTGTACATATGATGATTAAAACTGCCTCTAGCATCCCTAAGACACTGGAGAATCTGCCCATAATATCTACAGGCACATTGTTTTGGTAGAAGGTTAAAAAGCCTGTATTTGCAAATGATAAAGAAAATGTTAAAACGAAAAATCCTATTGAAGCCCATATAAAATCGTTTGAAAAGGCAAAGATTAGATAACCAATCGGAGTGAAGAACGCTCCAAGTCCCATTAGTACATTTATTTTCAATTGATTCGCAAAGATTGTATTTACTAGTGAACCCCCAATGATTCCTGCACCGGCAATACTAACAAGAAATCCATAGGTACTTTCGGATAAAAAGAGAACTTTGGTTGCAAATGCAGCCTCTAATGAATCTAAGGCAGACATACATACAGACATTCCGCTAAACAGAATATATATTAATGTTATATGTTTATTTGTTTTATTGAATTGAAGGATGATTCTCCAATCATTCACCATTAATGAAGGTTTAATTTTTTCATATATACGATCTTCACTCCCAAATTCTACATTTGGAAGAAACAAAATAATGATTACTGAAAAGAACAAAGCGAAAGAATTTATTTGGATTGCTAAATTAGGAGAACCAATGATAAAAAGGAAGCCCGCTATGGAAGGCCCTAGTATAAAACCACAGGAATTAATAAAATTTCGCATGGCATTAAATCGTTGTCGATTTGTTTTTGGAATTAATTTTGTCATGTAGACCATTGAGGTTGGTTCAAAAATAGACCTGGCAATATTGATGATAAATACAATGAAGTAAATAAATGGAAGTGAATCTAAAAACGGTAAGATAAAAATAAAAATGGCTCTTATAATATCTAGATAAATCATGAGCTTTCTTTTATTGAACCGATCAATTAAAGTCCCAGACCAGAAATTTGTACATAAGGATGCAATAGGCAATAGGATATATAGGATAGAAACGGCTAAGGGTGATTCTGTCTTATCCAAAATAATTAAATTTAATGCAATCAAATAAATCCATGCACCAACATTCGATACTCCAATTCCAAGTAAGAGTAAAAGGGGGTATTTCCACTTCATTTAATCCACTCCCAGACATTGATTTTTAGGCCAATAAAAAAGTCTCACCTCCAAGGTTAACAACCTTGGGGACGAGACTTTTGGAATTTAGTAGTTCGCGGTGCCACCCCAGTTTATTCCTGTGTCGCCACAGAAATCTTTTCGAGTACGCAGGACAAGGCCTGGTTATACTCTATCTCTTTAACGGGAGAAACCGACGCATAATCAATATCAGATGAAATATCCTATACGAAGCTCCGAGACTTGGTTCGGCGGGCTATTACATCCTCCATTCTCAGCTACTGGAGTTCTCTGTTATGCTTAAGCGCGCTTACTCTTCTTTTCATCGCTTTTTCCTTATTATGGATTTATAACATTATATATTGTTTTGGATAATATGGAAATACTAAAATAAAAATAAAAATGGGGATGTACTTCCTGATTTATAATTTTGTATTTACTAAGATTGAAATAGTATTTTTTTCAGTCACCACTTTGGCAGTCATTACAGTTAGAAAAATATATATTATTTGCCTTATAATAAATGTAAAGGGTCATAGCATAACTTCCTTGTTGAGGATTAGTTGTTCAACTTATTTAGTGGTATCAATAGATATATCAACAACGTCCTTGTATTATGGTGTTATGTGACCGGATTGTAGTGGAAGAATAAGTTTATTACTATCCTACCATTTAAATAGAATGTAAGAGCTGTCCTCTTATTAGCCATACTTCCCTGGCTTTCGGGACAGCTCCTTTTTACTAGGAAAAATAGTATAGATTAACCAGCGTTATAGAAGTTTTGATACGTTACAATTGATTGTGGATGAAGAGAGGCTTATGGCTTAAACAACATCTATAAACATCTATAATGAGCATGAATAAAGGAGACTTTTTGATGATTCCTATCAATATAAAAAATACGAGCTTGATCTTAGAGGGCGGAACATTCCGCATGGTATATACAGCGGGTGTCTTAGACGGTTTTTTAGAGAAAGAGATGATGTTTCCTTACATATTGGGAATCTCTGCGGGCGCTATTAGTGCTTGTTCCTATATTTCTGAGCAAAAAAACAGGACGATTCGCTTTATATCTACTTACCGGAATGATAAGCGCTATGTCGGAGTGCGCAATTTTCTAACGGAGCGAAGTCTGTTTGGGCTGACGTTTGCCTATGATACGGTTCCTAATCAGTTGGATTTCTTTGATTGGGAGACATATCAAAACTATCAAGGTCAAGTTTTGTTTGGCGTGACAAATGCCTATACCGGACAGGTAGAATACATGGATGGTAAAACAATGGACAAAGGGGCTACAATTTTGCGGGCCACATGTGCTATTCCAGTCCTGTTTCCTGAAATTAAAATAAATAATGTTCCTTATTATGATGGAGGATTAGCTGATTCGGTACCAATCCAAAAGGCGATAGCAGATGGCTATGAAAAGCATGTCATCATCTTGACCAGGCCGCGGGGCTACAGGAAGAAGCTCGACAGTCAGACAAAATGGGCAGTGAAGCTATTGCGTAAGAAATATCCGCAACTGGTTCAAGCCATGGAGAACCGTGCACATCATTATAATCAAACCATGGATTTGATAGAAAAGCTGGAGCAAGAAGGGAAAGCATTCGTTTATCGACCGCCGTTTGAACTTAAGAGTTTTGAAAAAAACACAGAGATTATGTGGAAATCACATAATAAAGGGTTAGAACAATTTCATGACCGAAATCAGGAATTACTAGATTTTCTTGGAGCTGATTATGCAGGCTGCAAAGCTGAAGCTTCTCTCTTGGAAATATAGGTTTCTCTAATTGTGCGAGGGATAGTATTTCCGCATAAGAACAAGACTGTCAATGGACAGTCTTTTCTTATACTCTTAGAGTGGATGGAGAAGGTTGATTGGTTTGATAATTAAAAAAGCTGTCTTTTTTTGCCTACACCTTTATATACAAATCTTCTGGAATCAGCTACATCTTTTCAGCATTCTTAACAATTTTCTTGTAAACTTCTTCTCGGTCAAAATCCTTTTCTCCCATTCCAAATACTTCAATGACACGGTTTTTTTCATTAATAAGATAAGTGGCATTTGTGTGGATTAGGAATCCTGAACCGGGGTCTTTATATTGGAAACGGAATGCATCTGCGAGCTTTCTTGTATCCTCTGCATCTCCACGCAATACATACCATCCGTCTGCAGCAGTTGTTTTAAAGGTCTCACCGTACTCTTTCATAATCGGGAGTGTATCCCGAGCTGGATCAATTGTGACTGTCAGGAATTCGACTTTATCGCCAAACAGACCGTCTTTCACAAGCCGATCGCGTATATCGACCATTTGATAGGTTGTATTTGGACAGACATCAGGACAGTTTGTATACATAAATTCCAATAGGCGTATTTTTTGTGGAATTTCCTTGAATGAATAATCCGTACCGGTAGTGGATTCCATTGTAACTTCATTAGGAAACTCCATTTGTGACTGCCTATAACCAGTGAAGTAGTATATACCAGCACCGATACTTAAAATTAATAAGATAGTAAAACCTATATATAACTTTTTCATATCGTTTAACAGTTCCCCTCTGTTTGTTATTCCTCCCCTATTTTACCATTATATAGATAGTGGTTATGGTAAAGTTGTTGGAAACTTGTGAGAAATGAGTGTCTATTTTGTGTCGTATGGAGAAAGAATGAATTAAGGTTCTAACTTGTACAAATGCCGGTAAACTATATAGATGGAATGTTTGAGGAGGGGTATATTTGCGGAGAAAATGGATTTTAATCATATTAGGCCTTTTTCTAATTTATGCATTGGCGATATATGTTTATCTTTTTCATGGTGCCAATACAGCTATTCCTGAATCGATGAGGGGAACCAATGCAGATCCCTCTACGTTTATGAATAAGGAATTGTTAGAAAAGAGTGAAACGTATTCTAAAATACGAAACTTTTTCTTTTTTATCAGTACACCGCTTGAGTGGCTATTCTATGCGATTGTTCTGATATCTGGATTGTCCAAAGGGCTAGAGAAATGGGGGAAGCAATCCTGGAAAAGACGTTCCGTTCAAATTAGCGCCTATGTCTTTTGGCTTTCACTCCTTTTATTTATTGTCTTCCTGCCGCTTTCATACATTCGATATAAAATATCGCTTGCCTATGGCATATCCTCTCAGGTTTTTTCCTCCTGGATGAAGGATAATTTTATTGAGTTTTGGGTGGATCTAGGAATGACTTTAATTGTTGTTCTTGTCTTGTATTGGCTCATTCGGAAAAGTCCCGCTCGCTGGTGGCTGTATAGCTGGCTTTTATGCATTCCATTCACGATATTCGTCATGTTTATTCAGCCGGTTGTCATCGATCCGCTTTACAATGATTTTTACCCGCTGAAAGATAAAGTATTGGAAGAACAAATCCTTGATTTGGCAGCAAAAGCCAATATTCCGGCTGAGCATGTGTATGAAGTAAATATGTCAGAGAAAACCAATTCTTTAAATGCTTATGTAACAGGGGTTGGCTCAAATTCCAGAATTGTACTCTGGGACACCACATTGAACAGCCTAGAGGATGATGAGATTTTATTTATCATGGCTCATGAAATGGCTCATTATGTGGAAAAACATATATACCTCGGTATTGCCGGGTATTTGGTTCTCATGTTGGTTGGTTTATGGCTGACAGATAAATGGATGAAAAGAGCCATACGGAACAGAGGGGAATTGTATCACTTAGAATCCATGAGTGATATTCGGTCATTGCCGCTCTTTTTACTGATTACGTCCATTCTGTTGTTCGCAGCAAGTCCCGTTACAAATTATGTATCCCGTGTGCAGGAAACAAGAGCAGACACCTATGCATTAAACATGACCGATAATCCTGAAGCAGCTATTTCCTCCTTTCAGAAACTTTCTGAAAAGGGGCTAAGCCAAGTGAATCCGCCTTTACTGATTAAAATATTCCGGAACAGTCATCCAACCATGCTTGAACGGATTGAAATGGCAGAGAAGTATAAAAAATAAAAAGTTATAATGAATAAAATGAAGAGCCCTTCGTTAGACGGAGTGGCTCTGTTTTTGCTATCGTGCAATAAAGGAATTTAAGCAATGAAGGTGGAATAAATAGAGGAAATACATAAAAGGAGAGGGAATATGCGAAAACAATTAAAACAAAATGAATATGCTCCTTATTATCAACCATATGTAGAATTAGTTCCGGAAGGTGATTTGATCCAAATTTTATCCGAACAAATAAAACAGACGATTGCCAATCTGGAAAAAACAACTGATACTCAGGCGGAATTCCGTTATGCCGAAGGAAAATGGAGTATCAAGGAAGTTATTGGGCATATGATTGATACAGAGAGAATCATGGCATACAGGCTTCTTGCAATCGCGCGAGGAGAACGCAGAAACTTGCCAGGTTTTAATGAAGAAGAATATGTTCAGCAAGCATCCTTTACAAAACAAACAGTAGAAGAGCTCCTACAAAACTTTTCTATCGTCCGTCAGTCAACGATTATATTATTAAAAAGTCTCCGCAGTGAAGAGTGGCTGCGCCGAGGCACAGCTAATGATTGCGATATAACGGTTCGGGCTCTGGCTGTTATCATTGCCGGGCATGAATTACATCATCGCAGTATCATCAGTGAACGATATATGAACGCTGACTCAATTCCAAATCAATAACCATATGAGCTGGATTTTCAGCTCTTTTTGTAATTTAAAATACATAGATAAAGGGATGAACGATGATGCCGATTCGAAATTCTGCTAAAGCCATTATTATTCAGGATGATCAATTACTTGCGATAAAAAAAGAAGATCAGGAAGGTGTCTATTATATATTGCCTGGTGGCGGGCAAGAGCATGGAGAAACCTTTCATCAAGCGTTAATAAGAGAATGTATAGAAGAAATAGGACAGGAGGTTGAAATTGGTGATTTAATCCTGATTCGTGAATATATCGGACAAAATCATGAACATGCTGCTTTTGATATGGAAACCCATCAAATTGAATATATGTTTTTATGTACGATTAAAGGAAGGAATACAGTGATTCAAAATGGACTAAATCCTGATGAGGGACAAATCGGAGTAGAATGGCTGCCGTTAAGTGATTTATTAGCATACAGACTCTATCCTCAAGCAATGAGAAAACAGGTAATCAACTATCACAAAGGTGATAAGGTTCCCGTCTATTTAGGAGACATAAATTAAAGATTTGTATATTCTTTTTGGGGCGTCAAAGGTGAGGGATGATTGAATGAAGATTAAATTGGATGATTTAAGAGGAACTGAAGTGGCTGCTTTAATTAGTAGCCATCTTTACAGTATGGCCGAGCATTCTCCACCTGAGAGTATACATGCTTTAAATCTGGAAGAGTTGAAAAAAACAAATATCACGGTTTGGAGTGTCTGGGAGAATGAGGAGTTAGTTGGCTGTGGGGCCCTGAAAGAACTTGATATGACTCATGGAGAGATTAAATCGATGAAAACTTCACTGAATCATTTAAGAAAAGGGGTAGCTAGAAAGCTGCTAGAGGACATTATCAATATAGCGAAGGAACGTAACTATAAGAAACTAAGTCTGGAAACCGGATCAATGGCTGCCTTTAAACCAGCCCAAAGGCTTTAGAGAGTGTTGGATTTCAATATTGTAAGCCGTTTGCAGATTACAAAGAGAACCCGAACAGTGTGTTTATGACAATAGAATTATACTAACTATAGTAATAGAGGGATAGGTATGTTGAAAATACCAAAAATCGTAGAAACTATTTTGAATGAATACGAAGGATTATTCAATGAATATCTGCCAAATGAGTTGGAGGGCTTGTATTTACATGGCTCCATTGCACTGGATGCCTTTGAAAAAGGTAAAAGTGATATCGATTTTATTTCTGTCACAAGTCGGCATTTCACAGAAGATGAAGCTGGTATTCTCTCAAAGATTCATAGAATGATCGCTCAAAAATATAAGACTCCAGAGATGGACGGTGTCTATATTACTTGGGGAGACTTAGGGAAAGTGAACAATAATCATCAAAATCATTTTTATTATAATAGCGGAAATTTAAGCTTTGGCCCCTATTTTAATTTCAATCCTGTGACATGGACACTTTTTGCTAAAAAAGGAATTACTGTTCTTGGGCCTGCTTCCTCGGATTTTGAACTGGAATTCCGCTCGAAACAATTACAATCCTATGTATTCGCGAATATGAATACATACTGGGGCGATCGAGTTCAGTGGTTGGAATCCTCATTCGATGAATTGCTGAACATGCCTGCTCACGATATACGGGAGGAAATAGAATGGACAGTTCTTGGGCTGCTTTGTCAATACTATACGTTAGCGGAAGACGATATCATTTCCAAGACAGGGGCAGGGAGATATGGTTTAAGCCATATGCCAAAAGAGTATCATCAGATTATTAATGAAGCTGTTCTTGCTCGCACAACTGATAAGGAGACTTTATATAGTTCAAACAAGGAACGTTTGGATTCGACCCTAACATTTTCAAAGTATTTGATTAAATACTGTCAACGTTTTCATTTTATTTAGGGAAATACCGTGATTAAAGAGTGAAAACAAGAAAATCACAGGGCGGGATTAAATGATCCTCGCTCTGTGATTTTGTTTATACACCGTATTTATTCGTTACAAGTTGTTTGAATTAATTCCCAAAGTTTTTCTCCAATTCAATTAGCTCGGCGGAAAGTTTCATAAATGCTTCTTTGTCCTTATTGTCCAAGGCATGATCGATTTCTTCTTTCAGTTTCCTATGTGCATGGGTTAGTTGAGCTTCGTAAATCATCATATCCATCAGTAGATCTTCCATGGTCCCCTGGTCAACAGTCACATCAACAGCTTTTACGATATCTGTATTTGCTTTTTCGTGATTCATGGATATCCCCCCGTTGCTTTTTTTTATTATAAGTCAGATGAAAAGAAAAATCAACTAAATATTTAAATTATTCAGAAAATTTACTTTGGTAGTTTGAAATAGTTATTTATCATATACCCAGAATATAAAATGAATTAACCGTAACAATCATGGGGGTTCTGGGTTAAAATTGAAATTTTGGTGAATAAACCAATTATTTTAAAATATTATGTTATATTGAAATTGTAGTTTAATTGCAGGATTTATAAGGAGGAAGCTATGGAAAAGAACGTGATTACCAGGAGAGAGGATTACGAAATAAGTCCATTTACATTTGCTGTTGTTCCAGTAGAATACGGATCGAAAACGTATTCTAAAGTGATTGAATTTGATGAAGAAATTTTAGTACCTTTTAGGCCATCGGAAGTAGTAAAATCCAGCTGTGATTATTTTGGGGCTGATTATCCTGGGAGGTGCCAGTCGACGAAAAAGCTCCTCGGTATCTCGCATAAAGTGCCGATATCGTTAGAAGCGGCTAATCGATTATTCTTTTTTCCTACTACATCTCCTGCAAAAGAATCATGTATTTGGCTTTCTTATGAACACATTGTATCCAGAGTTAAGATTGACGCGACTAAAACCCAAATTAATTTTCATAATAAGCAATCTATCGTTGTTCCAGTTTCATATAGTATCATTGAAAACCAGATGCTCAGAACTGCAATGCTGAAGTCGAAGCTGCTTCAAACCTTAGCAGAGACGGAGCGAAAGACACATTATTTATATAACGCCATGCAAGTTAATGATAGGAATTCGGATTTCCAAGCAAAGCATGGTTTAATGCATTCATCAAATAGTTATAAGGAAGGTCGATGAAACTTATTGCTGTTAATTTTTCAGTTGGTCAGTCCACTGCTTCAAAAAATAATACTCCAGTAATTCCTGTACTTTATTTCGAATACGGGGATTGAAATAATTATGGTATTCCTCATAGCCTTTATACAGAAATAAAAAGGAGGTGAATGATTCGTCTCTTTTTGTTTCTTCCACTTTGAGTTGATGTGTCCTCATATAGTGGCTTGCTTGCTTCAATTCTGCTTGGACCTGTTTCATGGTTTCATCAATTAATAATATGTATGGTTGTTTTAATTTAAGGGGCGATGCTTTTACCACTTGAAGGTCTCGGGCAAGTACGGTGAGGACCATGGGTAGATAGATCGCTTTTTCCATTATATTGCGCTCTTCTGTAGGGATGCGGGTCATGTAAATCGCGTCCTTTCAATGTCTGTAAAAAAAAAACGAACGTATGTTCCTATATAGAATAATCGCTTTTCACATTTTTGACAAGTTTATTTTCTAACTAATTCTCTCCTTACAGCAATCTGATATAATAGGGGTAAGGATTGTTTCAATCTAATGTATATGGGGATATTTATATAGTATGGACTGAATTTGTTATTTGTTTGTGAGGAGAGACTATGGATCTTAATTGGTTAACAGAATGGCTAACATTGGAGCATTTAGCCGAATTAATAAGTGATTATAGAAACTTAGGTCCCATTCCGGGATTGTTGCTCCCGTTTGTTGAAGCGTTCCTTCCTTTTTTGCCTTTGTTTGTTTTTGTGACGGCTAATGCCAATGCTTTTGGCTTATGGATTGGATTTCTTCTCTCCTGGACAGGTGCTGTCGCTGGTGCGATGGTTGTGTTTTATTTGTCCAGAAAATATGGAAAGAAAAAAGCCCTTTCATTTTTACATAGACATTCGGCTGTGCAAAAAGCGATGCTCTGGATCAATCATCATGGATTTGGCCCGTTGTTTATCTTGCTTTGTTTCCCATTCACTCCTTCCGCGATCGTAAATATAGTTTGCGGATTATCTGACATTAGTCCAAAACAATATATGCTTGCTGTCTTTGCAGGGAAATTGGTCATGATCTTTACTATTAGTTATATTGGCCATGACATTATGTCTTTAATTCGCGAACCAGTAAAAAGTATTATTGTTGGTATCGTCATTTTCCTTTTATGGCTAGTAGGCAAACAAGTAGAAATCCGTTTGAATCGGGTGGAACAGAAGGACCATTCGTAGAATGGAAGGATATCTGTGAAGAGTGAAAAAAGCAGTTGTTAATAGTTGACTGAAAGTTTATAATTATAACTAAATTATTCCATTAAAGGAGGTGTAGAGATGAATCGTTCTGTGAAGGTATGTTTGCAATGGCTTGAAAACTTGTCATTGATCCGTGCCATTTTTCATGTGCAATTTCGCCAAGGGGGTAGTCTGCCCTTTTCAGGAAATTTCATATGAAAAAGAACGATAATAAGTCTCTATACCCTTGATAAAATAGGAATTCAAAAGCCATGGGGAAGTCTTATATCGACTTTCCTATGGCTTTTTTTCATGTACAGGGTATGAGCATGAGAGGGGTTCATACACATGATTGTATGCAGTGTACAGCAAATTGAAAAAAACTATGGCGGAACAAAGCTATTTGAAAATATTACGTTTGAGATCAAGGAAGGAGAACGAGTTGGATTCGTCGGTCGGAATGGCTGTGGGAAATCAACAATTCTAAAAATGATAGCAGGCGTCGAAACAATTGATGAGGGGGCTATTCACATTAAAAAGGGTGCAGCAATAGGCTTGCTGTCACAAATCCCTGACTTTACTGACGGCATCACGGTATATGAATGCTTGCAATCTGCTTTTGGCCATATGATTGAGCTGAAGGAGAGACTGGATAAATTAGAACATAGTATGGCTACTGAGACCAATGATAGCTCATTGGCTCGCAGTATAGAACAGTATGGAGAAGTTCAGGAGCAGTTTGAACGGCTTGGTGGCTATGAGATGGATAGCACGATTATGAAGATAGCCAATGGGCTGATGCTCGATTTGATGCTCGATAAACGTTTTGTTTCCTTAAGCGGAGGTGAGAAAACAAAAGTTTGTTTAGGAGTGCTGCTTCTGCAAAAGCCAGATCTCCTATTGTTGGATGAACCAACCAATCACCTGGATATTGGTGCAGTTGAATGGCTTGAAGGATTCCTCGAAGACTATGATGGGACAGTTCTGATTGTCTCGCATGATCGATTTTTCCTGGATCGAACAGTTAAGAGGATTTTAGATTTGGACGATGGAGAGGTATTCGTATACGAAGGAAACTACTCTGAATTCGTGCAAGCAAAAGAAAAGCGGCTTTTGGAAGAATTTAATCAATATAAGGAACAGCAGAAGAAAATCAAAAAAATGAAGGAAGCGATAAAACGATTGCGGGAATGGGCCAATCAGGCGAATCCACCGAGTGAAGGATTGCATAAACGTGCCCGCAATATGGAACGTGCCTTAGAGAGAATGGAGAAAATTAAACGGCCCATTTTAGAAAGACGTAAAATGGATCTAGACTTCGACCAATCTGAGCGAAGCGGTAAAGATGTCCTGCAGCTTCATGGAATTACGAAGCGATTTGGTACGCAAACACTGTTTGAGAATATGAACCTGCTTGTTCAATACGGTGAACGAATTGCGATTGTTGGTGCTAACGGCACCGGGAAATCAACCATTCTTAAACTGGTTCTGAATGAGTTTACACCTGACGTTGGAGAGGTCAAACTGGGCAGCAATGTGAAGATTGGATACTTGTCTCAACAGCTATTTCAAGAAGGAAAAGACATGACCGTTTTGGAGGCCTTCCGCCAAGAGGTCCATGTTACAGAAGGGGAAGCCCGTCATATTCTGGCCCGGTTCCTTTTCTATGGTTTTCAAGTCTTTCAAAAGGTAGAAAAATTAAGCGGGGGTGAGCGTATGAGATTACGACTCGCTCAGCTAATGTACCAGGATATTAATTTATTGATACTGGATGAACCAACGAATCATTTGGATATTGATTCGAGAGAAGTGCTGGAAGAAGCATTAAGTGAATTTTCGGGGACCATTATTGTGGTCAGCCATGATCGATACTTGCTGAATAAGCTATTTCAAAAAACATATTGGCTACAAAATCGAATATTACAGGTTTATTTAGGAAATTACTCTTGGGCGAGAGAGCATATGCTTGCAGATATGTTACAAGTAAAGCAAGCAAGTCAATTGGTGACTCAGAGTCAGAGTAATGTGAAGCTTGTACACCATGTAATTTCGAATGAGACTTACGAATCACTGGAGAAAAAAATTGATAAAGTGGAACATCGCTTATCAGAAATCATTCGTGATATGGAGAAGGAGACAGCGGTAGAAGCACTTCAACTACTATATGTAAAAAAGAAAGAAGCAGAAGAAGTACGTGAAGACCTTTATGAAGAATTGGATAGGTTGGATTGTGGAGAGTAGATCACCTAAAATAAATCAAATAAAGGCTGAAGAGACGGCAAGCTAATGATTGCCGTCTTTTTCTTGCTTTTGAAAAAGAAATTGTGCAGGGAAAAAGTGGAATTTGTCGAATGAGATTGTTGTAGGCGAAGTGATTGATATTTTTATTTTTGGCTCTTTTCGTATAGATTGTTGCTTTTAGGTACAAAAAGGAATTATTTTCTTTTTATGGTATATTATAATATAAATGAAATAGGTGAGTAAATAATAGGAGGTTGAGAATTATGAGGGAAAAATGTATTAAATGCGAGTCGGCAATGGTTGAAGCTAAATTAGATAGCTACCCAATCAGGGTTTATAAATCAACAGAGAAGGCGAACTCAAAAACTATGAGTGAGGTCTCTCCTTGCTATGTTTGTTCTAACTGTGGCTTTATAGAACTTTACGCTTTAAATCCTGAAAAATTGAGTTAAAGCCAGCTTTAACTGAATAAGAAATACAGTCGTTCCGACATAGGAATGGCTGTTTTTTAATACCTCATTCAGGGATACTGAATATTACAAGTGCAATAGGTTTATTCCTTCACGTTCGGTACAGAAACTTAATAAAAATTGAAGTTACATTATCCCTCTTAATGTATTTACAGTTGTTTTATCAGATTTCTGACAGGCAGAAATAAGCATTTGATTGACTCGTTCATCAAGTGCTATTTTTTTGCCAATTTCAAGCCATCGGAACCAATAGAGATAGTTGTCCAGATATTTCGTTGCAACACCTTGAAAACGTTCCATCCAAATTTTTAGGCGATTATGAAAGTTATTGACGTGCTGAATGTGGTATATGCCTTTCTTTACACGCTGTTTTTGTCGCTCATTGACCGTTTCGTGCTGTAATCCCTTTACCTTTGCAAACTTTTTATAATTGGTTGCGGTATCTGTACATAACAAAGCAGACGGGTGAATATACTCACCTATCACAGCGTCAATTTCTTCGGCTTTTACACGCCCTGTTCCTGCTTTACGAGCAATTACACTACCATTACGGTCTTGTGCAACAACAACAGCAATTTTAAGGTTAGAAACCCCTCTTTTTTCGTCTTTTTCTCCACGCTTCTTGGGTTTTCTATGGGTGATTTCGTTACCTTTCATAGACTCACGAAAGAAGGTTTCGTCACTCTCAACGATACCTTGCAATTGATTAAATCCAAGACTTCCTAATGCGTTCAAGATTTTATGTCTCCAATAGAATGCAGTAGAGATGTGTATATGAAGTTTTTCAGCGATTTTTGGTAGGGTGTATCCTTCTACCATTAGTTCAATGTATTTCACCCATTTTTCGGGGTAGCGAGAGCCTGAAAATGGCGTATTCGTCATATCATTGAAAGATTTTCCGCAATCATTACATAGATAGCGTTGTCTTGAACGATATTTACCGTTTCGTTTAACCGATGTGCTACCACAATGAACACAACCCAAACCAGACGCAAATCGGGCTTCACGAATGCTTTTAAGTAGTCTCGTAATTTTATCTGGTTCATCTGGAAACAAGTCCTGCTTCATAGCGTTAAACAACGCCATTTGCTCTGATTTAGTTAATTCGCTGAAGTCTTCATACACATCTGTCCACATATCCGAACGCCTCCCTAAACCCCATTATAACCTTTAAAAGTATGGGCAAGAAAGCAACAATCTATACGAAAACAGCCTTATTTTTTAACACATATAGACAGAAAAAAGTCGAATTGTTTCGGAGAAAGGTGTGAAAATGGTGATTGTGAAAAGATTCTTATATCGAGAGTTTTTATTGATTATGCTGTTTCTGCTTGTTCTAATCTCTAATGTTTGTTTATATCGTACAGCGTTTGGAGTTGAAATTTTACAATACAATCCAAATGGTGCAGTGGTAGGCTCCATAATTGATTTGGCATTGGTTTTGCCGGTTTTATTTATGGCATGGAAGAGAAGCTGGGGATGGAAAAATATGATTTTATTGGCGGCCAGCGGTCTCGTTTTAGTCCGCTTCCTAATTCCAATGGAATATTTGGCGCCATTTGAATCAATCACTTGGGTCGGCTTTCTGATTGAGGGTTTATTAGTATGTTTTGAAGTGCTGCTCATCGTCTCATTGTTCAAATATATGCCGTACATTATCCGTGCTGTTAAAAATAGTCCACTATTCATTCTCGAATGCCGTTGAGCAAAAAATGAAAAAAACGCCTGTTATTATTCAAATGATTTGTTCAGAAATGCTGATTCTTTATTATGCTTTTGCAAGCTGGAACAAAAAGATGAAGCTGAGCGAAAATCAATATACCTTGCATCAAAAATCAAGCTATATTGCTTTCCAAGTGATGTTGATTCACGCGATTGTTTTTGAAACAGCAGCAATTCATTGGTGGCTGCATGAAAAATATTTTCTATTGTCCATGATCTTACTCCTTCTAAATTTATACTCGGTCATTCTATTTGTGGCAGATATACAGGCTGTCCGTTTGAATCCCTTAAAGATTACGGAGGACCATATGTATATATCTCTTGGATTAATGAAACGTATGGAAATAAAGTGGACAGATATTGAATCCATAATTGATGAACAAGAACAACTTAAGCAAAAGGTTACTGAAAAGACGATTGAATTCATTTACCGAGATTTAGAAGAAGTTTATCCAAATGTTATTTTAAAATTAAAACACCCCGTTCAAGCCACTCTCATAATGGGCATAAAGAAAGAATATGAACAAGTTGCGATTCGAGTGGATGAACCAGAAAGATTCAAGGTTATTCTGAGAGAAAAGGTCACATTAGATAGGGATACTAATCATTAGGAGTAACGATAAAAAAGGCATTGGGGGATATCATGATTCACATAGAGCATGGGCAGCCCATACAAATCCGCAAATATAGTGAGCAAGACTTTGTTTCTGTAAATAAGCTGAATGCGGAAGAACAATGGACAAACTTGGTTGCGGGGAAAGATAAAACAAAGCAAGCCTGGAACAATTCTAATATAGCATTTGTTGTACTTTCAAAAGAGGAAGTTATCGGATATATAAGGGGCTTTACTGATAAACATGTCACTCTCTATATTTGCGAACTTTTAATCGACAAAAGATACCGGGGGCTAGGGATTGGTCAGTATCTGCTAAAGTTTGTACATGGATTGTATCCCTCTACGAGAATAGAGATGCTGGCAAGCAGTGAATCTCAATCCTTTTATAACCAAATTGGTTACAGACCTTTTTATGGATTTAGAAAAACATTTGGTGAGTAATTTTAGTCATCTGTTTTCGTTTTTTTGAAAAGTTTAAAGTAAGGATAGCGCCTAATAAGAAACAAATATAAAGTGAGATATCCCAACGTATGTAAGTAACAGTAGATACTTCTAAAGTCGTACATCATTTAAAACTTAAAATGGTCTAAAGTATTTCATTAAATGACAACCCTTTTATCCATATATCGCTAATTAATAGTGGCTTAGAATTCAATAAAGAAACTAACCAAAACAATGATCACAATCCAGATGGTCATTGTTTTATTTTTGCAGTGAAAGTTTTCCACTTGCCGATTGTCATTTTCATATTAGTGCCTATTTTGACTTCTCCTCTTTCTCTCGTTTCCTGTGATATAACAAAAACGAATCTTCTATTCACCATTGAAATAAACCATTTTTTACAATGCTGGGATATAGAGTCAATTGAGGAGAAAACGCCATTAATTATGATAAAATAGAGAGATAGATATAAAGGGGGGAGGCACATTTAATGTCTTTGCAATTTTATATTGGAAAAACAGGTACAGGTAAGACAGAGACTATTTTAAATGACATTAGGACCAAGCTGGAGAGTGATCCGGAAGGTTCTTCGATTATATATATTGTTCCAGATCAGATGACTTTTCAGGCTGAGCTGGAATTAATTAATACGCCTAATCTGGGCGGGATGATACGTGCTCAAGTGTTTAGCTTCAGCCGTCTGGCATGGAAGGTTTTGCAGGAAACAGGCGGTATGGGCAGACGGCATTTAAATAATGTCGGTGTCAACATGGTGATTCGCAAAATCATGGAGGAAAATAAGGACGAGTTAAAGACCTTTCAACGTTCCAGTGATAAGCAGGGCTTTATTACCCAGCTGAGTGATTTACTGAAGGAATGTAAGCGATATTGCCTGACTCCTGAGGAAATGCTAAACCAATCAGATGGAAAGGTATCACCGATTTTACGATCAAAGCTTGATGATCTATCCCTTTTATACAATGGATTTGAGCGTGAATTAGAGGGTCAGTACGTGGATTCAGAGGATTACTTTACTTTATTAGTAGAAAAGATGCCTGAATCAGCTTACCTTCGCGATGCTGAAATTTATATAGATGGATTTTACAGCTTTACAGCCCAGGAATACGGCATTATGGCAGCTCTAATGCAACACTGTAGGAATGTGACGGTTTCGTTGACATTAGATCAGCCCTTTAAAGAATGGGCGCCTGATCCACTTCATTTATTCAGGATGACAGGGGAAACTTATTTTGATCTATACCAGATTGCGCTCCAAAACGGAGTAAAGGTGGAGGAGGATCGTTTATTTAAGGAACCGCATCGATTTATTCAAAATGAATCCATGCAGCATTTGGATAAATGGTTTGCCAACAGACCGGCACCAGTTTATGATCAGGAGCCGAATTTTGAATTTTGCCCAGCTGGTAACAGAAGGGCTGAGGTGGAAGGAATCGCACGTAAGATTCTAAAGAGTGTTAGGGAAGGATATCGATACAGAGATATCTTTGTGTTAATGAGAAATAGCCAGGAATATGCTGAAGTGGTGGAAACCGTCTTTATGGACTATGGTATTCCTGTCTTTATCGATCAAAAGAGACCTATGCTTAATCACCCTTTGATCGAGCTTATTCGTTCTACACTTGAAGCCTTAACGAATAATTGGCGTTATGAACCGATGTTCCGTGCTATAAAAACAGACCTTTTGTTTGATAAGAATGCCTATATACCAAAAGAGCGTGAGAGTGCTGCTCTGCTAGAAAATTATGTATTATCCAGAGGCTATTATGGTGACCGTTGGAGTAAGAAGCAGGGCTGGAAGTATAAAAGAAATCGCGGTCTTGAACTGGTTGCCAGTGTCCAGACAGATGAAGAATTGAAAATGGAATTGTTGCTGAATGAAACGAAGGAACAAGTGGCAGAGCCCATCCGTCGACTTGCAAATCGTTTTAAAAAAGCAACATCCGGAACGGATTATGCTCAGGCTTTATATATGTATTTAGATGAGCTTAACATACCGGAAAAGCTTGAAAAAATGGCTCGAAGCGATGAGCAGGAAGGCCGACTCATCCATGCAACCGAGCACGACCAGGCATGGAATGGTGTCATGGATTTGTTGGATCAATTTGTAGAAATTGTTGGGGACAGGCCGGTTACGTTAAAGAATTTTGGTGCAATCCTAGAAAGCGGGATTGAAACACTGAACTTCTCCTTAATTCCACCTTCCCTTGACCAAGTAGTCGTGACCAATATGGATTTATCACGTCCTCAAAATGTAAAGATTGCTTTCATAGCAGGCCTAAATGAAGGGGTGATTCCTTCAAAAGTAAGTGAAGGGGGAATCCTTTCAGATACGGATCGAGAAACACTGAAGTCTACCGGAATAAAGATGGCACCGACATCAAGTACCAAATTATTAGATGAAGAGTTTGCTGCATACAAGGCATTCCTGCTTGCATCCGACTATGTATATTTTTCTTATCCACTGGCTGATGACGAAGGAAAGCAATTATTGGCTTCCTCTTATATGAAACGAGTGAAGGATTTATTTGGTTCGGTGAAAGAAACTTTCTTTGTGCATGATCCGGCTGAAATGAGTGATGAGCTGCAACTGGAGTATGTGGTTCAGACGAGAGCAACGCTGTCATTCCTGGCAAGCCAGCTTCAACAGAAAAAAAGGAATTATCCGGTATCGCCTGTTTGGTGGGATGTATATAACGAATATGTTAAAGACGGTCCGATGAAGGATCAGGCGGCCTTTGTTCTTTCAGCGCTTTCGTATCAAAATAAAGCGAAGAAAATCCCTGACCAAAAAGCGGTTGAATTGTATGGAGATACAATCCAGGGAAGTGTGTCAAGAATGGAGCTATTCAATAGCTGCCCATTTGCGCATTTTTCCTCACACGGCTTAAAGCTTAGGGAACGGGATATCTACCGTTTAGAAGCTCCTGATATCGGAGAAATGTTCCATGGTGCTCTGCAATGGATGACGGAACAAATTATCGAACGTGGGACAAGCTGGGGAGCTTTATCACGGGAGCAATGTATCCAATTAGCCAGAACGGCTGTAGAGGTAATGGCACCGAAACTGCAGAATGAAATCTTATTATCTTCCAATCGATTCCATTATTTAAAAAGGAAACTGGAACAAATTGTGGCGAGAGCCTCAATCACTTTAAGCGGACAAGCGAAAAACAGCCAATTTTCACCGATTGGGCTAGAGCTTGGATTTGGCCGGAGAGGTTCTTTGCCGCCTCTGACCTTTGAGCTTAAAAATGGAACAAAGATGGAACTGGCTGGGCGAATTGATCGGATTGATCAGGCGAAGACAGATGATGGAACCTATTTGAGAATCATTGATTATAAATCGAGCTCGAAGGATTTAAACTTCACGGAAATCTATTATGGAATCGCCTTGCAAATGCTGACTTACCTCGATATCGTGGTCACACACTCACCACTGTTGGTTGGGGAACAGGCTAAGCCTGCAGGTGTCCTGTATTTCCATGTTCACAATCCATTAATTAAAAACAATGGAGTTTATACGTTAGACCAGATTGAACGTGAAGTCTTTAAAAGCTTTAAGATGAAGGGATTGCTTTTAGGGGATGACCAGGTTGTTAAAATGATGGACAGTGATTTGGAAAATGGGGAATCCCTGATTGTACCTGCTGGATTTAAGAAGGATGGGCATTTTACGGCGGCTTCACGAATCGCAAGTGAAGGAGAGTTCTCTCTTTTAAGCCGGCATGTGAAGAGAATGTATGCCGATACGGGTAATGCAATTACGAGCGGTGTAGCTGATATCAAACCTTATCGTTTGCAAAATAAATTACCATGTACCTTCTGTAATTATAAAACAGTTTGCCAGTTTGATCCTTCTCTTGAGAGCAACGAGTACAGAGTATTTAAACCGGCTAAAAAAGAAGAAATCTTTGAGGCTATACGGGAGGAGGAAGAAGATGATGAATAACCGTAAACAAATTCCCGTAAAACCGGCAGATGCCTTATGGACAGATGACCAATGGAAAGCTATCACTGCGGATGGAAATGATATTCTAGTAGCGGCTGCGGCCGGAAGTGGTAAAACAGCTGTACTGGTTGAGAGGATTATCAGGAAGATTATTTCAGAGGATAACCCTCTTGATGTGGATCGTTTATTGATAGCCACCTTTACCAATGCTTCAGCTGCTGAAATGCGCCACCGTATTGCGGAGGCGCTGGAGAAGGAAATTAAAAAGAATCCGGACTCCAGACATTTACGTAAGCAGCTCAGCTTGCTGAATAAGGCGAATATCTCAACCCTTCATTCCTTCTGCTTGGATGTAGTCCGGAGTCATTATTATTTGCTGGACATTGATCCTGGATTCCGAATTGGGGACTCAACGGAAATCGAATTAATTAAAGATGAAATTCTTGAAGAAGTATTGGAAACACAGTATGGAATATCTGATAATGAGCCGTTTTTCAGGCTTATCGATGCATTTACGGATGACCGCAGTGATCGTACGATTCTCGAAATTATCCGAGTGCTTGATGATTTTTCAAGATCAAATCCCAATCCTAAAGAATGGCTGGAAAGCCTTGCGGATATGTATGAGATAGGGGAACATACCAGGATTGAGGATCTGCCATTTTATCCAGTCTTGAAATTTGATATCATGATGCGCCTCGCTGCAGCTAAAGAAATGATCCATGAAGGCTATCAATTAACCTTGCTACCTGATGGTCCAGCTGCCCTGGGTGAAACATTTAAATTAGATGAAGAGCTTATTAACAAGTTATCCGAGTCGCTTGAAGCAGATTGGCAGTCGATGGCAGATGCATTTTCAGCGGTTAGCTTTGCAAAAGCAAAAACGATTCGCAAGGGAACCTGTGATGAAGACTTGGCAAAGCAAGCCAAGAAAATGAGAGATGATGTTAAGAAATTGCTGAATGGAATTACGAGCGATTTATTCTTCCGGAAAGCAGATAGTTTTTTAAAGGATATATCAGATATGAAGCCGTATGTAGTGACGCTTGCCGGGTTGGTCACAGCGTTCCAAAAACGATTCCTGGCAGAAAAGCTTGAACGCGGGATTGTTGATTTTTCCGACTTGGAGCATATGGCGTTAGAAATTCTTGGGACTTATGAGTATGGAACATTAAAGCCAACAGATGTTGCGTTGGAGTACCGTGATAAATTCAAAGAGGTACTTGTCGATGAATATCAGGATACTAATATGGTGCAGGAAACAATCCTTCAGCTTGTTACACAGGACGGTGAGTCAACCGGCAATATGTTTATGGTTGGGGATGTTAAGCAATCTATCTATCGATTCCGCCTGGCTGAGCCTAATCTTTTCATGGGGAAATACAGCAGATTTTTAACAGAGCCGACAGATACCGGAATGAAGATTGATTTGAATAAAAATTTCCGCAGCCGAAGTGAAGTATTGGCAGGTACGAACTTTTTATTTAAACAATTGATGGGAAAAACGGTTGGTGAAATAGAATATGATGAACCCGCTGAATTGAAAAAAGGAGCAGCCTATCCTGAGGATGAAGAGTACCCGGTGGAACTTTATTTGATTGATAAATCGGCAGAAGGAGCTGGTTACGGATCTGAGGATGATGACGAGGCAGACGAAGATCTTGAAACGGTACTGTTAGAAGCTAGGCAAATGGCTGAATTAATTAAACAAATGATTAATGAACGCCGTAAAGTGTATGATGCCAAAACGAAAACATACCGAAACATTACCTATCGGGATATTGTCATCTTGCTGCGTTCCATGCCATGGGCTCCTCAAATTATGGATGAATTCAGAGCGCAGGGTATCCCGGTTTATGCCGATCTCTCAACAGGATACTTTGAGGCGACAGAAGTAGCTATTATGATCTCTCTCCTGCAAATTATTGATAATCCATATCAGGATATTCCGCTTGCATCCGTGCTGCGTTCTCCTATTGTGGGGCTGGATGAAGAAAACTTGTCAGATATCCGGATTACCCTGCCAAAGGGGCAATTCTATGATGCGTTAAAGGCCTATTGCCAGTATGGTTCATTTGAAAAATACGGGACTGTCTATTTAAAAGTGAAGCGATTCTTTGATTATCTTCACGAATGGAGAAACCAGGCACGTGAGGGGGCACTATCCAGTTTAATTTGGCAGCTCTACCGGGACACGGGCTATTACGATTTTGTTGGCGGTATGCCTGGCGGCAAACAAAGGCAGGCCAATTTATTGGCACTATATAACCGGGCCAGACAATATGAGGAAAGTTCATTCAGAGGAATATTCCGCTTTCTCCGTTTTATCGATCGGATGAGAGAAAGGGGCAGTGATTTGGGTGCGGCACGTGCCCTCGGTGAACAGGAAGATGTTGTCCGGATTATGACCATTCATAAGAGTAAGGGACTGGAATTCCCTGTCGTGATTTTGGGCGGTTTGTCTAAGAAGTTTAATCAGATGGATCTAAAGCGTTCCTATTTAGTGGATAAGGATCTGGGCCTTGCATTTCGATATGTGAATCCGGAGTTAAGGATAACCTATCCATCCTTACCGCAGATTGCTTTTAAAAAGAAGCAGCTCCTTGAAAATATTGCGGAAGAGATGCGCGTTCTGTATGTTGCGTTAACCCGTGCAAAAGAGAAGCTGTACTTAATCGGAACACTCTCGGATGCTGAAAAATCGTTTAAGAAGTGGTCTGCCTACGAGAATAAAGAAGGCTGGCTTCTACCTGATTATACAAGGGCAAATGCCACTTCCTATATGGATTGGATTGGTCCGTCTCTAGTGAGGCATCGTATCTTTAAAGAAGGGGCAATCGCCAGTGATTCACTTGCTGAGATTGCTAGTCATCCATCAGAATGGCAGGTACATGTCCGGAAATCGAATACGTTGCAATCAGTTACAGAGGAAGAAAACATGGAAAGTAAACGATTATTTAAATCAATTGAACAAATGGAACCAATTGAGGTAGAGTCTGAGTTTAAAGAACGGGTCAGGGACCAAATGGAATGGGATTATCGATTTAAAAGCTCGACAACTGGGCGTTCTAAGCAGTCTGTGTCCGAATTGAAACGATTAAATGAATCAAAGGATGAATATAGTGCAACTGATTTGGTTCGGGCGACCTTTAAACGGATGAATTTAAAGAGACCGGCTTTTATGCAGCAAAAAACAATGTCACCTGCTGAAAAGGGAACGATGATGCATTTAGTAATGCAGCATTTGGACTTTACAAAGCCAGTCACGGAAGAGTCTGTTCAGACGTTACTGGGGTATTTGGTGATGAAGGAATACGCTACGAAGGAACAAGTCAGTGAGATAAGAACTGACCAGATTTTGAGCTTTTTTGAAAGTGAATTGGGTCAACGCTTGCAGCAAGCAAATAAAATACGCAAGGAAATTCCATTTACAATGGCACTTCCTGCACATGAAGCGTATCAGGATTGGCAGGATGGCGACGAGAACATTCTTGTTCAGGGGATAGTGGATTGCCTATTTGAAGATGAGAATGGGCTTGTACTGCTTGACTATAAAACAGACGCGATAACAGATCGATTTAAAAATGGATTTGAAGAAGCTGAGCCTGTATTAAAAGAAAGATATGAAAAGCAGATTCAGCTATATACAAGAGCGATTGAACAAATCCTGAAAAGAGAAGTTTCAGAAAGATATCTGATGTTCTTTGACGGTACACACGTATTGAAGCTTTAACTGCTGAAGGCGGCACATTTGGACGGGAAACCGTGCAGTTGTGTCGTCTTTTTTTATATTTTCTCTTTCGATACTGTCTAATTTGGGAAAATAAATGGCCAACAGGAATCGCTATATCATTTATTATTGGACCGATACGATAAATTTTTTCAAGTTAGAAGCTACTTCTTCTAGTTCGCCGGTTTCGTGATACCAAATATAAATTTTATCATCCAGGTTTGTATCTACAATCTTATAGCATAATTTGTCCCCTGTACCATCCTCGCCAATAGATATGAGATTTTTATCCATTTCTTCGTCTCGCATATCTTTATTTTGTCTTACAATATCATCCCATGTTCTTTTTAAATTTCTAGGATCTTTAATTGGGAAAAGGATCCATTCATCAATCTGTGCTTGGTTAGATAGTTTAAAGAGATCTTTATACTGTTTGGGGAAATTTCATCTAAGTGTTCTTCTGCTAATTTTATATCTAAATCTGTAACTCCAGGTTTTTTTGTATCAAGCAAATCGACAATATCATTCATTTAATACATAACCTCCCTTTTAATCTTATATAAAGATTCTTGATATATTTTTAAAATCCTTCTTCAGTGGACCTAAAGAAATCCTATTAGCATTTATGCCAATAGGATTTATCTTAGAAGTATCAGTGATCTGGTTTAAGGCTGTAGAAAGTCTTTTTTCTTATAGGCTGGATTCGGATATTTATAGAATCCTTCCCCTGTTTTCATACCCAATTTGCCTTTGTTAATAAATTCTGTTTTGACTAAATCTGCAATGTCCTTGAATGGATTTTGCTCTGGATTTGGATGCTTTGCTGCTTTAGTACTGACGATGTTATAAACTGTTTCCAAACCGACTACATCAATAATCGCAAATGGTCCAAGAGGTGCACCTGTAGCAATCATCCATGTTTTATCGATTGTATATGGATCCGCTACTCCATTTCCCCATAGATTTTGGGCTGCATCCAGTAATGGAACGAGTAAGCTGTTTAGAATATAGCCAGGTTGCTCTTTTTTTATATGGAGCGGAACCATTCCAATTGCGGCTGCGAATTGCAATACATCTTCAACCACTTGGTCATCAGTTTGAGGATGTGGCATGACTTCTCCAGTATTATTCATCCAAACGCGGTTTGCGAAGTGCAGGGCCAGGAATTTCTCCGGACGTCCGGTATATTCGGCAAAATCACTAGGAAGCATCGTAGAAGAGTTTGTTGCAAACACCGTATGTTCAGGTGCAACTTTACTCAACTCAGTGTAAAAGTTAATTTTGATTTCTTTTAACTCTGGAATAGCTTCGATGACCAAGTCGGCATTAGCTGTTGCGATTTTTAAGTCTGTTGCATATTGAATACGTGATTGAGCAGACCGGGCTGCTTCCTGTTCATTTTTAAAATAGGCAATGTAGGTATCTTCTAAATCGGTGATACGATTCTTTGCTTGTTCAATGGCGCTCTCATTAATATCATAAATGGTGACATTAAAGCCTTTAAAGGCTGTTTGAAAAGCGATTTGACTCCCTAAAACCCCACTGCCTGCAACTGTCACATTTTTATAATTCATGAATAAGTTCCCCCAATCTGTAAATTGGATATTAAGTTCTTACCAGTAAATATCCATACCCTTCAAGGAAAATATACTACTATATTGTTAAAAATAAAAATAGTAAGACTTTAGACTTGTTCAAGTGAAATAAAACGATATAGATAGGAGTAAAACAGGAATGGATGTCACTTAATAATGGAAATATAAATGAATACGATCATTGTGCTAATTTAGGAAAAGGTATGAAAAGGAGGGGATTATATGAGTAAAGCAAGGAGCGGTGTATGTGAACTCTGTCTACGAAATGATGTCGAACGGACGATTCACCATTTAATTCCACGCGAATATGGTGGGGGCCCCAATGATACCTCCAAGCTATGCATTCCATGCCATAAACAGATACATGCTCTTTATCCAAATTTGGATTTGGCTGTCAGACTTAATACGATTGAGAAACTGAGAGATGATCCTGAAATCAAGAAATATTTAAAGTGGATTGTAAAGCAGCCGGCAGGTAAATTACCGCGTATAAAAAAATCCGGCTATAAGGCCGGAAAAAGGTGATTGATTAATTATTCGCAGAGATGGGCTGATCAACCCCATTTATACCAATAACGGAGTTTCCGCTAAGTCCATTTGTATCAAAAATAATTCCACCGGTAATTCCAGAACCTGATCCATTCACACTTTTAGTTGCATATTTTGGGGAGATAACCAGAGAGTCGCCGAATTGAATAATTCCGCTTCCTGCATTAAGGACTTGAACGGAACCTACAAGAGCAGGCATTAAGTTTCCTCCCTTCTTTCATTTTTGGGCCGATTAAGAAGCTGTCTTACATTCATGACTCTAGTTTCGGATCGGATAAACCGGCCGTTTCCTACCTGTAATAAAGAGGAAGCAGAGATGGCCTGTGTTCGGATGCAATCAACAAAAAGGTATGGATTAACATTCTCAAAATTGATATGGACCATTTCTTCAATTGGTTCAAAGTCAGGAACTGTGTAAAATACTTTGTAATCTCCGAAATCACCTTCCTGTCCGTAAAAAATTTCCTGTTCCCGCTGATAGGCAAGGACATTGTCAACTGAGTAACTATATTGAAGTTCTCCTATATCAAATGTAGATCCCCTTGATAAAATGGATACATGAATATGATCGACTATCGATGTTCTTTCCCACATGGCATGGTCCTCTTTAACGATTAACAATAGGCTGCAAGGGTCCAAATTCTAATGCGTTTAATGGCGTGTCAGAGGCAGCAAATAGCTGCATGGTTTCTGTATCGCCGACTTTAATAGCAGAGGCGCTCGATACAGATATCAACTTTATACAGCCAACCTTAATTTGTTCGTTTACGACATGGAAATTCATCACATTGCTCACTGCTCCTTCATTGAATCAGGATAAACCTCTATAAATCTGATGATGGCGTTTTCGATATCTGTTTTGAGTACTTCTAATATTTGCTCCCGAATTGCCGGGATTTTTTGCTCAGTCCGGTTATGAGGTGGCGTTTGGTCCAAATAATGATGAATGCGCTGAGGAAGCTGCCGGGCTAGATCCTCCATGATAAAGGAGCGCATGGTTTCATCCGCTTTTTGTTCGCAGATATGTTCGGCTCTTTTAAAGATTTCATCCTTCTGATTATTTAGGTCAAGTAAAACCTCGCTCGTTAGTTGATGGACAAATTCATCCCTGGATGGAAAGAGAAATGGACCGGGAGGAGTGTGATTATTGATGGCCAACTCATCGATTTTTTCTAAATCTGATGGGGTTAGCCCAATATTTAAGGTACCCTCCAATCTTTCCACTTTCAGTTGGTCAAATTTATATTCTATCCGATCGACTCGAATCGGTGCCTGATGTTTTGCCTCTGTTAATTCTTCTTTTAATCTCTTTACGTCTTCTTCCAGTTTGCGGATAGCCTGCTGTTGATATTCCAGCGTATTTTGTAAGTAGTGTAGGAATTGGGTTAAATCCTGCTGCACATGACTCATCCTTTCCTATTCTGGACTTGAACCTGCGGAGAATCTTCTTCAGTCTCAAAAAGGGGATGGTGCGCTTCCGGAGCAGGTGCCTCAAAGCCACCGGAATTGGTCATGAGTGACTTGGACTTGATGATACCGGCACTGCCGATTTGCAGGACGGATGCATTGGCGATTGCGTTAATTTTAATGGTATTAATCATAATCGTTTGCTTAACAAAGATGTTCAATTTTTTTCACCTCTATAACGTAAATGCAATTGGTTGATCGACAACATCTGCATCAAACGTATTCGTAGCACTGTAAGGATTGTTTACAGCCACATAATCACCCGTATTAAATGAACCCGCTCCGGAAAATGTTTTAGCATTAGAGTAGGGAGTGACCTTGTAAATATCCCCCACATTAAATACACCGCTGCTCCCTACACTGAGAATTTGGACAACACCTACAATACCTGGCACATTTAACACCTTCCTTGGGTATACCTATATCTACCATCTTAACGTTCTTTAACAGTATATGAGGAATGGGCTGAAAGGTGAGGGAACCTCTGTGCTTCAGAAAAAACAGATAATTATGTAGGGGATTTTAGCAGAAACTGCTAAACTGGTTTTATAAGAAATTTTTAGGAGAGATGGGGTGTTCTATTGCAATCCATAACGGATAAACAAAGGATACATGTGGTTGATTTTCTGCGTGGGATTTCAATTGTAGGAATTTTATTGGTCAATATGCTCGATTTTCATTCGCCTTTTTTGTATCTTGAATTAGATTATTGGGATAACAATCTAGATCTCTATACATATGCACTCATTGATATTTTGGCACAGGGGAATTTTTATCCGCTTTTTGCCTTTTTGTTTGGGTTCGGTACGATTATTTTAATGACTAGGGCAGAACAAAAGGGGATATCGTTTCCTGTTTTATTTACAAGGCGGATGATCTTTTTACTATTGCTGGGCATAATTCATGCATTTTTAATTTGGCATGGTGATATTTTAATCACATATGCCGTCTGTGGATTACTTTTGCTGCTTGTTTATCGATTAAAGGGTAAAACATTGCTTCGTTTATCAGTATGGTTATATACCATTCCTTATGGAATATTTGGGCTGCTCATTCTACTGCTCGAATTATTGACCCCAACATCTGGATTGTTAAATACCGATTTTTCAAAAATAAATAAAGCCATTGAAATCTATTCAAGCGGGACGTTCACTGAGATTTTTTCACTGAGATTTAATGACTGGGCTGCTGTCAATGGACCGGCAAATATGTTTTTTTTATTTTTATCCGTTTTTCCATGTATTTTGGCAGGAATGGCATTTGCCAAATTGGAATGGCTCACCAATCTGAAGGTTCATCAGAAAAAGTTACAGATCATGTTCCTTGTATCATTGCCTATAGGACTGCTTTTGAAAATGTATCCGTATCTGTCGAGCCAAAATTATGCTACTGAATTTTGGCAGGATATTTTTGGTGGGCCCCTCCTGACACTGGCCATTATAACAGGGATTACTCTTATTTATGAGCAATCTCCAAAGGTTAGAAAAATGGCTGTTCCTTTTGTCAGACTGGGAAGAATGTCGCTTACAAATTACCTTATGCACTCCATTCTATGTACGCTGATCTTTTATTCATATGGACTAGGGCTATATGGCGAAGTGGGAGCTTTTATGGGTACTTTATTAGCTGTATTGATTATCCTGTTTCAAATGGTATATACAAAATATTGGTTACGCTCTTTTAGAATGGGACCAATTGAATATGGCTGGAGAATCGTTACTTACTGGGACAAAGCATCATTCAAGCGGGAAAAGGTATATGATACATTTTAATAAAGGTGGAACGCAGTTTAATAAGAGTATAGCTTAAAAGGATAGAGATACGTAATTTATCATTTTAGTAGCAGGGAAGAGCTGCATAAATGGTTTTAAACCAATATGAAAGGAATGTGGGAAGGATGAAATTTTCAACCGTCAATGATAATGGACAAGCAGTAGCAGGACTGATTGATCAGGATTTATTTTATTCTTTAGAAGTAATTAGGCAATCCAGTGAGGTACTGAAAGGATTGCCAACTTCTTTACAGGCTTTGATTGAAGAATCTGAAACATGGCTGCCAAAGCTTCAGGGATGGGTACAAGCTGCAGAGAAAACAGAAGGTAAATCAATCGACTCTTTAATATGGCTGGCTCCTCTTCCGCGTCCGCACAAAAATATTTTTTGTGTAGGTAAAAATTACGCTGCACATGCTACTGAATTTGATGGCGGGGTTCCACCGGAGGATATGATTGTATTTACGAAGGCTCCAACCGCAGTCAATGCCCATAAACAAGTTGTGCCTCTTCATACAGAAGTAACGAATGAGCTGGACTATGAAGGGGAATTGGCTATTGTAATTGGCAAAAAGGGAACCTCTATTTCCCGTGAAAAAGCTTATGATCATGTTTTTGGATATACCATCTTAAACGATATTACAGCAAGAGATTTGCAATCAAAGCATCAGCAATATTTCCTGGGAAAAAGCCTGGATGGTACGTGTCCAATGGGTCCATGGATTGTTTCAAAAGATCATGTGCCACATCCGTATGATCTGGAAATTAAAACAAAAGTAAACGGGGAAACAAGGCAGCATGCCAGAACGTCATTATTTTTGTTTCCAATTGACGAAATCATCGCTACTATTTCGAAGGGAATTACGCTGGAGCCTGGCGACATTATTGCGACCGGTACACCGGCAGGAGTAGGAAAAGGGTTTAAACCACCGCGTTATTTAAAAGACGGGGATGTGATTGAAATAACTATAGAATCGGTTGGGACTTTAAAATCTATCATTTCTAAATAAATTGTAAATACATAATGTTCGTAGAATACAACCTAGTATGCTACTATTATGTTGAATATTGCTGAAAGTGGGGGGATTTTATGAGCGGGTCTACTTATGAACATATTTTTATGTGGGTATTATCTATTGTTGTGTTCTTAGTATCTTTAAAAATGACAGGTAAAAATTTAAAAATAATGATGATGATTAATAGGGTACTATACATATTAATTATTGCAACAGGTATCATGATGTTAATGAATGTTTCCAATATTAGTGGTGAATACATCGCCAAGACGATTATTGGTGTTTGGGTAATCGCTGCAATGGAAATGACAAACGTGAAGCGATCAAAAGGAAAGAATCACAAATCTTTCTTCATCCAGTTTTGGATTGCGTTTGTTTTAGTGTTATTGCTAGGCTTTAGATTACCTATTGGTATTCAATTATTCGGATAAGCAGTGGCTCAGTCGATAGAGACTGGGCTTTTTTTATTTAATCTAATTCCTAATTTATTATAATAAAAGGTTTTTTCATTTTACTTCTAGAATTAATTTAAATTCAGAAGGGAGATGAAGTTCTTGAGATTTACGGAACGTACCTTGAGAATTTTTAAATATGCAGAAATAGAAGCCAAAAGGACAACTAATATCATTTATCCAGTTCATTTAGTATTAGGAATGTTGCTTGAAAGGACAGGTGTCTGTGCTGAGCTATCTATTAAGAATCCAGAACTTCGGGAGCTATTAGTTAAGCGGATTAAAGAAGTGTACTCGAATACTTACGAACATGGAATCAGTTATGAGCCCTTTAAAATGAACATTTCTTTATCGACTAATCAGGTGTTAATACATGCAAGTAACCGAATGAAACGCTTTAACCAGATTTATTTAAATGAAGGACATCTTTCTGATGCAATATTTAAAAGTAAGGATTTTTCAACCTATTCCATATTGGATGGCTTAGATGTTTCCAGCATACTTGGAATAATGTCTTCCCCGAGAGATATGGCTGTTCCTCTGAAGGATTATGAATTCCTAAGTATTTTAACAAGTAATATAAATTATCGGAAAGCGGAGCCAAATGATGCCGCATCGTTAAAAGTCTTTGTGGAAAGTGAATTTGGAGCTAGGTGGCTAGACTCAATTGAAAATGGGTTTTTAAAAGATAATATTCCTATTTTCATCGCTTTAGACGATAACCAAATTATTGGATTCGCTTGCTTTGATGTAGTAAGAAAAAGGAAGGGATTGTTCGGTCCGATGGGTACTACTCTATCAAATCGAGTCCAAGGAATAGGATTCATTCTCCTTCATCATTGTTTAAGAGAGATGCAGGAAATAGGCTATGAATATGCAATCATCGGGCAGGCTGGACCACTGGAATTTTATGAAAAAGCGTGCAATGCTGTCGTGATTCCAAGGAATTAGTGACTGTGATTTTGAACTTACAGATACTTACAGAGGGAAGGGGTTAAACCTATATTTGTAAGGTGAAAACCCTTATAGTATTCAATCTTACTATTTAGACCAATGGTTATATTTTGATTGTTTTATAAAATAACGCTCGGTTCGTTTTGTTATAATGAAGTTTATAAAATAATAATTTTCTCTATAGGGATATCATCCCGTGGATTAAATAATGTGAACTAGCAGCAGGTGATAATATGATTTTGGAATGTATAGTGGAAAATGAAAAAGATGCCATTAAAGCAGAGCAGCTTGGATTTAACCGTTTGGAATTAGTGTCTGCCATGTCGGAAGGCGGACTAACCCCAAGTTATGGAACAATAAAACGTGTAATCGAAAATGTGAAGATACCTGTTCAGGTGATGCTGCGACCGCATAGCTATTCTTTTGAATATGATGAGTTCGATTGGATGTCGATGAAAGAAGAGCTTCAAGCCTTTTCAGATTTGGGTGTACAAGGGATTGTATTTGGCTGCTTGAGGAATGGGAAAATCGACCAGGATCTACTGGAGAAAGTGATAAAGGAAGTACCGCATTTTGATATTACGTTCCATAGGGCGTTCGATGAACTAAAGTCTTATGTAGAGGGACTCGAAGTGCTTTGTCAGTACTCCCAGCATGTAAAGCGGATTCTAACTTCCGGCGGTGAAAGAAGAGCCTATGAAGGCAGGGAAACACTACAGCAGCTGATTACTTTAACAGATGTATGGTCGGGTCCTGAGATATTAATCGGCGGTGGCCTGGTTAAGGAGCATATTCAGGAATTGCATTCATTCCTGAATGCAAAGGAATACCATTTTGGGTCAGGGGTCCGAAAAGACCGTTCTTTTGCCAATGGGTTCGACACCGAAAAAATAGAGTACTTACTCGAGTTATTTGGAAGAAAGTGATGGGAGAAAAGACCGGTTTTAAATGGAAAACTTACGATTAAATTCGCTTGAAGGTGAGATAAACAAGAAAAATTACCTGAGAATTAACAATACAGATTTAAGTGCAGAACAAGTTGCCCAAAAGATAAAAAAACACTTCAAATTATAAAGTGTTCTTTTCATCAAATGGTAGTTTCATATCTATTTAATAGGATAGAAGCATTTTGCTATGTTAGTGAAGTGTGTGAATATCATGTAGCATAGCGGTGTTCATATTAATTTTCTTACCAAAACAATGAGTAATGTTAATTGAGCTAGTTGTTCAGATGGATCATACTTGATGCTGCCGCCAAATGTGCGGCATTTTTTATTTATTAGAATATAAAACGCATCCATACATACAGCATATTTTATTACTAAATATACTTTTTTGACAGCGAGAGGAGAAACAGTGATGCATAGAATTAAAATCGAAACAATCACGTTTTGGATAGTTACACTGTTAATGGGGGCTGCAACGATAATAATGTTCATAGAAGGTGACAGTACGAAAGGATTTATGGGTATTTTAACTTGTATGAGCTTAGTAGTCTTAGGAGGTTGGCAATGGAAAGCAAAAAAGCCGCTTGACGGGCCGCTTATGATGATGACGTATATATTTATTTTCATTTCAGTTGGAATTGGTACATTTGGCGGAGGGTACGCGATTAAGCACTTTGATGATTTCCTTCATGTTACCTCCGGGATTTGGCTTGGGTATGCAGCATTGGTACTAACTAGGCAGATAATTGGTGAGGAGCTTACACAAAAATTGCCGAAAGCGTTTCTGGCTAGTCTCATGGTTATCTTTGCGCTTTGTCTAGCTGGTGCATGGGAGCTGCTCGAGTTTGCGGGCGATCAATTATTTCATTTTACCGCTCAAGGGCGAGATCATAAGGATACGATGTTTGATATGATGGATGGATTGATTGGTGGGATTATTAGCGCAGTTTTTTACCTTATCATCAGAAAATAATAAATGAAGTCGGCCGCATGATTGTGGCCGGCATTTTTACTATTTTGGAATACTCGCTTGAGTTCATTAGATACGTTGATTTAAGAAGGATTAACACTAATTATGTTGAAATTATAATATTGAGGTTCGGTAATAGAAGAAGGATATTGTCTTTAGTTTTTAGAATTAAAACCTTTTATTTTGACAGGGGAATCATATGAAAAAAATCATGCTTATTGGTTCTGGAGGTTCAGGGAAATCAACTTTAGCAAGACAACTAGGTGAAAAGTTGAATATAAATGTCTATCATCTTGATTCATTATTTTGGAAACCTAAATGGGTAGGCGTTCCTAAAGAGGAACAAATACAGGTTCAATATGAGTTAGTAACAAAAGAATATTGGATTATTGATGGTAATTACAGTAGCACGATGGATATAAGGATAAATGCAGCCGATACGATAATCTTTCTTGATATACCGAGAACAATCTGCATTTACAGAGCATTTAAAAGAATGTTCCAATATCAAAATAAAACAAGACCAGATATGGGAGAAGGCTGTGAGGAGAGATTTTCTTTCGAGTTTTTAAAATGGATCTGGGAATATCCAAAAAAGCAAAAAACCAAAACGGTATCTGTAAGTGCAGTAATTAAGATGATAATGAATAGCTTATATGTAAAAGTTGGATGGATGGGATGGTGTCTATTCTCTTTCCGCAGCATAGAAAACTTTTTTATTGATATTGGTTAAATTGTTCAAAGTAGATTTTAAACAAGAATATGCTTACGGTTAATGAAAGAAAATTTCCTGACTTATGATGTGGGAGGATACTGATGAGTATGGAGACTGAGTATTTAAGGATTATTAAGGAACGATTTAAAAGTGTTAAAAGTCTTGGAGATAAAGCAGTTTCACAATTATCAGAAGAAGATATACATTGGGCTTTAAATGAGGAATCCAATAGTGTAGCTGTTATCGTACAGCATTTAAGCGGCAATATGGTATCTAGATGGACCGATTTCTTGAATTCGGATGGAGAGAAGCCTAATCGGAATCGGGAACAGGAATTTATAACTCATCTTTTAACAAAGGATGAAATGATCGGTATTTTAGAAGACGGATGGAATACTCTCTTTAAAGCATTACATAATTTAGGCGGTGAAGATTTATTAAAGAAAGTATATATACGTGCGGAAAGCCATTTGGTAATAGACGCTATTGAGAGACAATTAGCTCATTATGCGTATCACATTGGACAAATCGTCTATATAGGTAAACAAATAAAGAGTAAAGAGTGGGAAAGTCTTAGTATACCAAAAGGCCAATCAGAAGCTTATTTGCAGCAAATGCTGAAAAAACATCAATCCTGAAATAGGGTATCCTCCTAATAAAACCCCTCTAAAAAGTAATTTGCCTATAGCAGACAGCCTGTCACTTGAAGTAAACAGTATATAACCTAAAGTGCTCACGAGCTGAAAGTACTTTAGGTTATCACGATTTAAAATGGATTGGAGATGTGTGAAAATGAAATGAGCTGCCAGTGTCCTTAATCCTTGTTCTTTACTAATTTTTCAATGATCATTCGTTTTCCAGTATTTAGGGTAAATTCAAAGCGGTTTTGTTCTTTGTTGTGCTCGTTAAAATGGTGGTGGACAGAGCAGATATAATCACCATTATCAAAAATGAAAAAGTTCGTGCCTGATGACTGGGCTGTAGATGAAAAGGATAATTGGTTATAGCCATAGATACAGTCATAAGCAGAGAAATCCATGCTGTTTAACGTCGTGATGAATTGAAAGAAAGCATCATCCCTTAATTCCTCCAGTAATCGTTCCAAAGAGTATTGTAAATTTTTTTTAATACGAACCTGGTCTTCATCTTTTATAAAAATAAGCTCTTTGCCCGATAAAAGCTTCCCGTCTTCTACTAATGTCCCTTTTCTCCAACGATTATTACGATAAATGGATATCTCATTATTCATATATTCCTCAAGTGGGTATGCCTCATCTGTTTCTTCATCGAAGAAGACCCATTGATCATTGATGTTTTCAAAGATTCCTTCTGTATATGCTCGCAGCTGTTTACTTAATAGTTGATTTCTAAGTTGATTTTTCATTTGTGCGCCTCCAAGTGCAGATAAAAGAGTCTATGTAGAACTCAAATTACTGCATATCCGTTTTGTAATGATAAAATTTATGGCACTGTTTTCTATTTCTTAACATAAGCATCTTCTTTTATAACCCCACCCCTTAAAGTTGGACAATTAACAACTTTGTGTAAGATGCATATCATGTTAGCAGGAATGGGCCATTTGCTTGTTTGAAAGGATGATGCATTTTGTGCGGTATTACTGGCTGGGTTGAATTTAATCGATCTATTGATCAAGAGAAAGAGATTCTCATTAAAATGACAAATACACTCTCAAAACGTGGACCGGATGACACGAATATTTGGGATAGCCAACATGTCGGTTTGGGACATAAAAGGCTCATTGTGGTGGATCCGCTCTGTGGAAAACAACCTATGATCCGTGAAAAAAATGGGAATCAATTTGTACTATGCTACAATGGTGAACTTTACAATACTGAGGATATTCGAAAAGAACTACTATTAAAAGGATATTCATTTACTGGCCATTCGGACACCGAAGTTCTGTTAACTGCCTATATAGAATGGCAAGAAAAATGCGTGGATTTTTTTAATGGGATATTTGCCTTTGCGATTTGGGATGAAGCCAAACAACAATTATTTGTGGCAAGGGATCGATTAGGGGTGAAACCTTTTTTTTATTCCCTGAAAAATGGCCAATTTTTGTTTGGTTCTGAAATAAAAGCTATTATGGCTCACCCGGCAGTCAAGCCGGTTTTGACAAGAGAAGGACTTGCAGAAATATTCGGACTTGGTCCATCTCGATCACCTGGTTCAGGGGTTTTTAAAAATATTCACGAACTCCGCCCAGGACATACCTTAACCTTTAATAGAGAAGGACTTAAAATTAACCGATATTGGAATGTGAAGAGTGAAACACATCAGGAGAGTCTGGATGAAACCGTAGAAAAGGTCCGTTTTCTAGTGACGGATGCTGTAAAAAGACAATTGGTTTCAGATGTTCCGTTATGTACATTCCTATCAGGCGGACTTGATTCAAGTGCCATTACAGCAATCGCAGCCAAGCAATATCAGATGGATGGGAAACCTGCTCTTAATACGTATTCGATTGATTATGAGGATAATGCTGCCCATTTTCAAGCGAATGAATTCCAGCCCAATGCGGATGGACATTGGATTGAACTAATGAATCAGGAATTTGGTACGAAACATCACTATTGTGTCATCAGTCAGGAAGAACTGATAAATAATTTGGGAGAGGCCGTAATTGTAAAAGATTTACCGGGAATGGCAGATATCGATTCTTCCTTGCTTTGGTTTTGCAGAAAAATCAAAGAGGACTATGTCGTCGGTCTTTCTGGAGAATGTGCGGATGAGATTTTTGGAGGCTATCCATGGTTTCATAATCCTGAACAATTATCAAACGATACTTTTCCATGGATGCGCTCTATCCATGAACGAAATCAATTACTTAGACAAGAATGGAGAAAAAAGCTATCTCTTGAAGAGTATGTAAAGCATAAATATCAAGAAAGCCTACAGGAGACACCTTTGCTTTCGGGAGAATCCGACTTGGAAACAAAAAGAAGGCAGTTATTTTATTTGAATATGACCTGGTTTATGACCAATCTATTGGATCGTAAAGACCGAATGAGTATGGGAGCAAGTTTAGAGGTACGTGTTCCATTTGCAGATCATCGTCTAGTGGAATATGCTTGGAATATACCGTGGGATATGAAAATGGCCGGTAACCGGGAAAAGGGAATTCTAAGGAAAGCCTTGAAGGGGATCCTGCCAGAAGATGTTTTATACAGAAAGAAAAGCCCATATCCGAAAACGCATAATCCTCTTTATACAAAGCTTGTGAAGGATTGGCTTGAGGAATTATTAGAGGATGGGGATTCCCCCCTATTCGAATTCTTCGATAAAGATCAGCTGAAAGCCCTTGTTGATACTGGAGGATCTTCATTTAAAAAGCCATGGTTTGGGCAATTGATGTCCGGTCCGCAATTACTTGCTTATTTGATTCAAGTACATTTATGGTTTAAGCATTACAATATTACTTTGGAGGATTCATAAGTAAAACTAAGGCTGCCTATATCATGGCAGCCTTTTCTCGTGCAAAATACGGTATAACTGAAGAATCTCGTTATGTAATTTATATTTTACATTATGGAATATATATGTTACTTTAACATCGAGGTGTATTATGGAAAATTTAGTAAAAGTTGCTCGTGTAAGAGTAGGTTTGACGCAACAGCAATTGGCTGAAGCTGTTGGTATTACAAGGCAAACGGTTAGTCTTATTGAGAAAGGGAAATACAACCCATCATTAAAGCTATGCTTGCAAATTTGCTATACAGTAAATACAAAATTAGATGAAATCTTTTGGATTGAAAAGGAGGATATTGAATGAAAAAGATTACAGATGAGAGGCTTATCTTCAAAAATTTACAAAATATTAAAATAGCTTATACCATACAAACACTTGGTATTCTATGTATACTTGGATACGATTTTTTTCAGGGCGGCCTTGAACAAATGCGTTCAAATCCTTTTTGGTTTTTATTTATATTAACTTCTGTTGTGTCTGCTTATTTATCAATGAGTGTAAGTATCGAACATGAGAAAGAAAACATTAATCCTAAAAAATCATTTATGATAAGTTTAACAGTATTGACAGCTATTGTAGTCATTTCTGCCTCTCTCATTTCAATTACACCTGGCTATGGATGGGGGGAAGGTCTGCTTGTAGGAGGTGTTATTTTTATCTGTGGTCTTACACCTTTGTATTATGTTTACCGGTTAAGAATGAAATAAGGAAATAATTTTGTAGATGAATAAGTATATAGAGATATGGTTTAGCAGCTTTATAAGGTCTAAGAAAAAAGTGATTCTACATAAAAAAACATGAGACGGAGGTAGTATATTGATCGATTTCTCTTTTTGCTTCAGTCAAACCGAAAGTGAGAAGATAATTAATCGCTTTGGGCTGGATTTTTATAAGAAAGTCTTGTTAGATCTTGTATATTATGCTGACAAGTGGGATTTAACAGCTATGCAATTCATTCCGTCTTATTCCGCAAAGGTAGTGTTTAAATGTCAGTCTAAAAAATATGGTGATGTGGTCCTGAAACTAGGTGATCCTTCTTTAGGAGAGATTGTTACAGAATATCATACATTATGTCAATATCATGCGCAGGGATTTTGTGGAGTAATTGAAGCGGACATTGAAAATGGTGTCATTCTTGAAGCCTGTATACAGCCTGGAACATCTTTGAGAGAAGAGAATTCACTTGGAAAAAGATTATCTGTTTTTTGTCACCTTTACAAAGGACTTCATATCTTCCCATCTAAATCTGTGGTTTATCCTAGTTATATGCAATGGCTCGATCGAATAACAAATTACATGAGCAAACAAAAAGATTGTAGAGAGCTATATTTATGTATGAAAAAAGCGAGAAATATTTATTTAACGATTTCAACTATGTATTCTGAAAAGGCGTTGCTTCATGGTGATTTACATCATGACAATATCCTTCTTGGTATGGATGGAGAATATATAATTATTGATCCTAAAGGTGTCATCGGTGACCCAGTGTTTGATGTTCCGCGTTTTATATTAAATGAATTTGATAATGAAAAAGATAGGAAAACGTATAAGAAAATAAACTATATCATTGGAGTTTTAGAAAAAGAGCTTACTATCCCAGATTCTATTATAAGACAATGCCTATATGTCGAAACTCTTATGAGCGTGTGTTGGTGTATAGAGGATGGTGGAGAATATTCAAGTGTTAAGAAAGATATTATATTAGCAGAAGCTGTGTTGAATAGCTGCTCTTTAAATCTCTGAACTAAATAGAAAGTTATTGGAGGATTAATCCATTATACTAGAAGAAAAACAGAATGAAACAATATATATAAAGCCGGAAACCTTCAGAGTAAATTTAGTCTCCAAGGCTCCCGGCCATTATATTACTTGAATATATGGTTAATGACTTCATCCATAGACATTGTACTATCCACTTCAAATACGCCAGGTTTCAGTTTGTTTTCCAACTTCCTGCTTTCGATCGTTTTCGTAAAGCTAGAAGCGTCTTTAATGATTTTTCCTTTAACCAACGCTTGAGCAACATCAATACTAGTCATTCCGCTAGCTACATTGATTACTGTTTTGTAGACAACTTGTTGATCCTGCTGATTAGAGTTTTCTTTTGCAGTTTGCTCTGCTTTTTGCAGTTCAGTGGAGTATTCGTCCTCTGTTTTTATAACATATCCCAAAGAAGATAGCTCATTTTTCATTTCATCTTCTGTCATTTCTTTAGTAACGGTATTTTTTGGAGATTCTGCAGCTTGAGTAACCGTTTCTTCCTCAGAGGAGGAAAAATATACGGCGCCGCATACACCTGCTGCCACAATGATCCCAGCAGCAAAGCTACTTAGAACTTTAGGCGTCATTGGCTACTTTCCTCCTTCTTTGGCTAGGGCCTTCGTATGGAGCAAGCAATTCTACTACTTCTTCCTCCGTAAGTTTGTGCATAGAGGCAATACTTTTAGTGGAATAGCCGCGCTTATATAAGTCTAGCATTTTCACCATAGCTTGGCGTTCTTCAGAGTGATGAGTCATGATACCAGCTTCCTGAGCAGTAACCTCTGCATTTAATTCTAGTCTATTGATTTGCTCCTGCAGTTTGTTCGTTTCATCGAGCATGACTGCATAATAACTTTCTAACTGCCTTTTTTCCTCTTTCGTTTGCTTCTTCATTTTCATAAATGCAATAAGAAGTAAAACGACAGCTGTACTAAATAAGATAATTAAAGCTATATTCATTTGTTTATATCCTCCTATAAAAATCCTCTATTTATTATACATATAAAAATAGCATTTACGACAGAAATTGCCCAAAAGAAAAAAATTTGTAATCTTCTTTTCAAAAAAAGTGCTCTTTAACAAGCGATATGGATGACTGTTATACATAACTTGTTATTTTATTGGTAATATAGTAAATATTTAGGTGTGAGTTAAAGCAGGTAAGTTATAGATAAGTTTCATTTAATAGGAGGAAGGCAATGGTTAGATTGGAAGAAATGAAATCAGATGAGTTTCAAAATTATCAAGTTATGCAATTAAAAACTATGCAAATGAACACGTAAAGGCTGGTAATTGGAAGGAGGCAGAAGCAATTGATCAGGCTGCTGCAGAATTTAAAAGGTTATTACCTGATGGAAAAGATACCGCTAATCATCACCTATTCTCTATTCGTGAGGAAGAGAGAGAAGTAGGTATGATTTGGCTTGCTCAGCTTTCAACGATTAATATTTGGAAGGATAATCAAGGACTTGGTTATGGAAAAGAGGCAATGTAAGAAATTAAAATCTTCGCCCAAAATCAGGGTCTTAACTATATAGGGCTTCACGTCTTTGGTCACAATAAGTGGGCACGAGATTTATATGAGAAATTAGGATATATAGAAACGGATATTATCATGAGGAAAAAATTAAGATAAAAACAGTCCTTAAGTGGATTATTTGTATCTATGGTAAGTTTTATGGAGATAATTGCTGAAGAATGGAAAGCATTTTGTTGAAAAAAGCCGCCCAAAAACAGGCGGCTTTATAGATACTTTATTTAGAAACAGAAAGAATCGTATATCCGTCTTCAGAAAGTGTAAGCTGACCTTTATCATTCCATTGACTTTTAGAATCCATGTAAAGTGGCTTAGCACTCTTCCATTCTTTCAAAGAAATAGACTTTGATTGTTTGCCAAGATTAATGCACACATAGGCAAGAGATTCAGAGCTTTCTCTTTTATACATAACTACATCAGGATCATGAGCTACAAAGAGAAGATCACCTTCATTGGCGAGGACCTTATGATCTTTACGTAAGTTAATTAAGGATTGCACATGCTTACGAAGCTCGAGGTCTTGATTTTTGTCCTCCCAAGGCATACATTTACGGCAGCCCGGATCATCTTCACCATCTAGTCCAATTTCATCGCCATAATAAATGCATGGCGTTCCCGTAAAGGTAAGTAATATCGTGAAAATTTGTTTGATTTTATCAAGATTACCTTCACATTCTGTTAAAATCCTAGGTGTGTCATGGCTTCCGATTAAATTGAAGGCCGCCATATTCACAATATGTGGATACATATGATAAACCTTCGTCATTTTTTCAGCAAACTGTGTAGGTGTGATGGTGTTTTTGGCGAAAATTTCCAAGATTGCAGTTAAGAATGGATAGTTCATTACAGCATCAAATTGGTCTCCACGCAGCCACGGCATGGAATCATGCCAAATTTCGCCGAGTATGTATGCATCCTCTTTTTCAGATCTGACTGCTTTACGGAAATCACGCCAGAAATCAAAATCTACTTCATTGGCTACATCTAGTCTCCAGCCATCAATATTGCATTCACGGATCCAATACTTAGCCACATTTAGCAAGTATTCTTTTACTTCTGGATTCTTTGTATTTAATTTTGGCATTGTTTCTACAAAACCAAAGGCATCATAGTTGAGATTTTCTTCAACCATTGGAAGGCTGCGCGTATGGAACCAATCCTTATACTTGGAATCTTCTCCTTTTTCTAATACATCCTGGAATGGCTTGAAATGATAGCCGCTATGATTAAATACCGCATCAAGCATGACCCTTATACCGCGCTTGTGGCTTTCTTCAACGAGTCGTTTTAATGTTTCCTTCGTTCCAAATTGTGGGTCAAGCTCCATATAATCAATGGTGTCATATTTATGGTTGGAATAAGCATGAAATACAGGGGTGAAATAAATTCCAGTAATGCCTAAATCCTTGAGATAATCTAAATGATCGATGACCCCTGCCAAGTCACCGCCAAAGAAATTGGTTGGTGTCGGTGCGGCACTTCCCCATGGCAAAGTACCTTTAGGATTTAATTTTGCATCCCCGTTTGCAAACCGTTCGGGGAAGATTTGGTACCAAACAGTATCTTTAACCCACTCTGGTGCGCTGAATACTTCTGTATGATGAAGATATGGTAAAGCAAAGAGAAGGCCGACTTTAGGAAGTTCCTCGTAAAAACCTTTTTCAGAATAATAGGCTGTTTTAGCATTCTTATCTGTTAAACGGAAAGTATAGCGAGCTCGGCGGTGGGGAAGATCAATGGTAGAACGCCAATAATCATACAGTTCATCACTGCCGGTATAGTCCATATTTTTTGCTTTGTAAATCCATTCACTGCCCTGAAAATCATAGGGATCACCATATAGTAACTCCATCTTTTCAATATCATCTTTTTTACTCATGATCATAATCGTAATGGAGTTTAATGATGAACTATACATAAATTGATCTCTTGCAAAGTGAATAACAGATGCTTTTTCCATGTAACCTTTCTCCTCTCAATATACAAGTGAATATTAATGCAAACGCTTGCGCCTTCTATTCATTAACTATATCAGTTAATGATAAATTTTCAATATCGAAAATTTCAGATAATAACAATGTGTTTTTACCCATAAAACGATGTAAAATAACTTAATAAATAATTCACAATTTTATTATTGTTAAATTTTGATAAATAAGTATAATAAAGGTGTTGAGTCTGCAATCGTTTTCATTAGAAAATTAATACAAAAATTATTATATTTGAACATCAAGTGCATTCTTATGTGCAAACGTTTGTTTACTTAGCGATATTATAAGAGGAGGGGTTGACCCATGAAAAAAGCATACTCCATGTTAATGGTGCTCATGCTCGTAATTGGCGTACTGGCTGCTTGTGGACCAGACAGAGAGAAAGAAACAGGCAGTAAGGAAGATACGAATACGGATAAACCTGAAAAACTAGTCATTTGGGAAGATACAGATAAAGGACCTGGCTTAGAGCCGGCTATAAAAGCATTTGAAAAAGAGCATGGAATTAAAGTTGAATATAAAGAAATGGGTATGGCAGATAAGATTCGTGAACAAATCAGATTGGATGGACCAGCTGGAAAAGGTCCGGATGTTATCACATTGCCGCATGATCAAATTGGTCAATTAGCTATTGAAGGTGTATTAGCTGAACTAAAAGTAGACCAAAGTGTAATCGATACTTTTACAGAATCTTCTGTTCAGGCACAAACCTATGATGGTAAATTATATGGCTTGCCAAAAGCTACTGAAACACCAGTCTTTATTTATAACAAGAAACTTATGGAAAAACCGCCTGCAACAATGGATGAATTATATACATTTGCAAAAGAGAACACAAAAGGCAAAACATATGGATTTACAGCTAAATGGGATGATTTTTATCATGCATATGGTGTAATTGGCGGTATGGGTGGTTATGTGTTTGGAGAAAAAGATGGATCTCTAAACCGTGATGATTTAGGACTAAATAATGAAGGTGCAATTGAAGGCGCTGAATTTATTGCTAAATGGTATAAAGAAGGCCTGTTCCCTAAAGGGATTATTGGAGAAAGCGGCGGTTCAGCACAGGATGGTTTATTTAATGAAGGAAAACTGGCTTCCGTACAAAATGGACCTTGGGCTTTCCAAGGATATAAAGATGCAGGTATAGATATTGGAGCAACTGCATTGCCGACACTTCCAAATGGAGAACACATGAAAACCTTCATGGGTGTTAAAGGATGGCACGTGTCAGCTTACTCTAAAAATACAGATTGGGCTACTAAATTGGTTGAACACTTAACTAATTATGATAGCGCGAAAGTTCGTTATGAAAAAACACAGGAGATTCCTCCGGTTAAAAAATTGATTGAAGATCCAATTATTGCTGACAATGAATTTTCTAAAGCAGTAGCAGAGCAATCCCAATATGCGATTCCAATGCCTAATATACCAGAAATGGGAGAAGTTTGGTCCCCGATGGCAGCGGCTTTAGAGACAATCGCAACTGGTAAAGCAGATGCTAAATCTGCAATGGATGAGGCAGCGAAGACAATCAAAACAAATATTGATACCAACCATAAAAAATAATGCTAGGTAAGGGTTAGGCGGTATCCAATTATTCTGGATATGGCCTATCCTTTTATAACAAGGTATTGGTTATATTGCATTTTAGTGAAAACTCGGGAAGAGACTTTCTCTTTGTTCATCTTCCCTTTAGAAAGTTTGTTTCTGGGCTTTCACAGAATATAGCCAATTCTTTTCGTAGAAAGGGGAAAAACCCACGATGGATATAATTCCTGCTCAAACAAAAACCAACTATGCTAAAAAGGCTGCTTTATTTTCGATTATTCCAGGGTTTGGACAGTTTTTTAATAAACAATACATAAAAGGAATTATCTTTCTTATTTTGACAGCCTCTTTTTTTATTGCTTTTGCAGATATGTTAAATATTGGATTTTGGGGATTGGTCACTTTAGGTGAAATTCCGAAGCTTGATCATTCTGTTATTTTATTGATAGACGGCATTCTAACGTTAATTGTAACGATTATTGGTTTAGGTATTTACGCTTTTAATATTTACGATGCTTATAACAATGGTAAAAAGAGAGACCAAGAGATTGCATTAAATTCTATACGCGAGCAATATCAAAATTTAATTGATAATGGATTCCCCTATCTAATTGTTTCTCCGGGATTTTTGTTATTAATTTTCGTTGTTATATTTCCGATTATCTTCTCTTTCCTTTTGGCATTCACAAACTATGATTTGTATCATTCCCCGCCTGCAAATCTGGTCGATTGGATTGGATTTCAGAACTTTATTGATATTTTTAAAATAGAAATATGGAGAACCACATTCTTTAAAGTGTTTGGCTGGACTATTGTATGGACATTTACAGCAACGACTTTACAAATTGCACTCGGAGTCTTTCTGGCAGTATTGGTTAATCAGAAAGATTTAAAGGGCAAGGCTATCATTAGAACCGTCCTGATTTTGCCTTGGGCCGTTCCTGCCTTTGTATCCATCCTTGTATTTTCAGGTATGTTTAATGAATCATTTGGTATTATCAATACGACGATTCTTCCGGCTCTTGGATTACCTCCAGTGGATTGGATGACGGAAGCAAACTGGACAAGACTTGCTTTAATTCTCATACAGGGCTGGTTAGGATTTCCGTTTATTTTTGCCATGACAACAGGAGTCCTTCAATCTATACCGGAGGATTTATATGAAGCGGCCACGATAGATGGGGCTAGCTTGATGCAGAAATTCAGAAAAATTACTTTACCGCTCGTTTTGTTTGCCACTGCGCCTATACTAATCACACAGTATACGTTTAATTTTAATAACTTTAATTTAATCTTTTTATTTAATAACGGAGGCCCTGCCATACCGGGTCAAAATGCGTGGGGTACGGATATATTAATTTCGTGGATTTATAGATTGACAATGACATCGGCTCAATATGGAAAAGCTGCCGCAGTTACGATGATTCTTTCACTAATTGTCATGTCTGTAGCATTATGGCAATTCAAACGGACTAAGTCTTTCCAAGAGGAGGATATGATGTAATGAAGAGTTCAAAAAAGAATAAAATGATCCGCTTAACCTTATCTTATATAGTCATAGCCATCATGTTTGCCATTGTCATCTATCCAATTCTTTGGATTATAGGCTCATCCTTTAATCCGGGGAACAGTTTGTCCGGTTCAACGATGTTTCCCAAAAATCCAACGCTCGACCATTATAAAGAGCTATTTGATATGAAAAACAGTGATTATCTGATTTGGTACTTTAACTCTCTTAAAATTAGTATTATGACAATGATTTTAACGGTTATTACGGTTTCTTTTACAGCCTATGCGTTTTCACGATATCGGTTTGTTGGGAGAAAAAATGGATTAATGACCTTTTTGATTTTACAAATGATCCCGAACTTTGCAGCCTTGATTGCCATTTATGTATTGGCCGTTCGGACAGGATTGCTGGATACACATATCGGCTTAATTTTACTGTATGTGGGTGGACAAATTCCGATGAATACGTGGTTGATGAAGGGGTATCTTGATACCATTCCACGTGAACTCGATGAAAGTGCGAAGATGGATGGAGCTGGTCATTTACGTATCTTCTTCCAAATCGTCCTGCCTTTGGCAAAACCAATCATAGCGGTTGTAGCGTTATTCGCTTTTGTTGCTCCTTTCGGAGATTTTATTTTAGCGAAAATATTAATTAGCTCAAGTGATCAGTATACGATTGCAGTTGGTTTATATGAACTGGTTGGTAAGAAATTTGGAGCAGAATTCACCAAGTTTGCAGCAGGTTCGGTTTTAATTGCTATTCCAATTGCTACCCTTTTCCTATTCTTCCAAAAATACTTTGTTTCCGGATTGACGGCTGGCGGTACAAAGGGATAAGGTTATTTTGATGGGAGAAATAAGGGGGAAATTAGTATGTTAAAAAAAGTAATGGCCATTCTGCTGGCGCCGTTTATCTTACTTTCGACAATTCCAGTATCTGCGGAGGAAATAGAGGGAAGAGATTGGCAGGATGAGTCCATCTACTTCATCATGGTGGACAGATTTTATAATGGTAATACGAAAAACGATCATAGTGTGGACCTTGATAATCTTAATACATACCAAGGCGGGGATTTTGCCGGTATTATGCAAAAGTTAGATTATTTGCAGGAAATGGGCTTTACCACTATTGCACTGAATTCAATCGTTGAAAACACAGAATCAGGCTATCATGGAGATTGGGCTCTGGATTATAGAAAGATCAATGCGAATTATGGAACATTAAAGGAATTTAAACAGTTAGTGCAAGAAGCTCATAAACGTAATATGAAAGTGATCGTTGACTTTAATGCGAATCATGTCGGACCTAATCATCCATGGCTTAAGGATTCGGCAAAAGAAGATTGGTTTCATGAAAGAAAAGATGTGACCTCTGCAAGTAACCAGGAAGGGAAGCAGGCTGGATGGATAGATGGATTACCAGATTTAGCACAGGAAAATCCTGAAGTATCTGCTTACTTGCTGGATGCTGCGAAGTGGTGGATTACAGAAACCAATATTGACGGCTATCGCTTGAATGATTTGGAGTATGTTTCTGTTGATTTTTGGAGTAATTTCAGTAAAGAAATGAAATCGGTTAAAAATGATTTCTTTCTACTTGGTAATGGTACTATAGAAAATACATCTGATTTGGTTGGCCTTCAGGAATCAGGCATTGATGGTGTACTAGATAAACAACAAATGGAAGCGTTGAGAGAGGTATTTGCTAAACCGGATCAGAAGATGAATTCATTATTCACTATCTGGAATGAACGAATGCAAACGATGAGTCAGCCACATCAGTTGGGAGTTATGGTTGATACAGAAGATATACCTAGATTCACTAAGTCAATGCAGGATCATAATCAATTCCCTGGAACGAGATGGGAATTACTAATGACCCATATGTATACCATGCCTGGTATCCCAATGGTTTATTACGGATCCGAAATAGCCATGAATGGTAATGAGATACCTGATAATCGCCGTATGATGGATTTCAGAACAGATAAGGATTTAATTGAATATATTGGTAAAATAGCTGCACTGCGTAAAGAATATCCTGCTTTAAGGAAAGGAACTCTTGAACTTTTGAACGAGCAGGATGGAATGGCCGTCTACAAAAGAGAGTATGAAGACCAAATAATGATAGTTGCGATTAATAATAGCTCGAAAACAAAAACCATTCAACTTGATGCAGCTAATCTTCCAGCAAGTGAAGAGTTACGTGGCAGGCTTAATGCAGATATGGTCAGAAAAAGTAATGATACCTATTCAATTACTTTGGATCGTGAAACATCAGAAGTCTATTTGGCAGCAGAAAAAAGCGGCGTAAATTATGTATTCATTGCTGTAATCGTTTTAGTTAATATCTTGTTCTTTGGGTTCCTTTATTTGGCACGAAGAAAAGGCAAACGGCAAAACAATCATAATTGAACGAAAATGGAGGGATGTTATTTCTCTCCTTTTTTTTAATAATAATCATAGACTAGCATAAGTGAGGATGAAAGTGCTTGAATAAGAAATGGTGGAAGGAAGCAGTTTGTTATCAAATATATCCAAAGAGTTTTAAAGATTCCAATGGAGATGGGATTGGAGATTTACGAGGGGTAATTAATAAACTTGATTATTTAACCGAACTGGGGATAGATGTTATCTGGATTTGCCCTATTTATCAATCCCCCAATGCGGATAATGGTTATGATATCAGTGATTACCAAGCAATCATGGACGAGTTTGGAACGATGAAGGATTTTGACGAATTACTGGAGAAAGTTCATAAACGGGGTATGAAATTAATAATGGATCTGGTTGTTAACCATACAAGTGATGAGCACCCGTGGTTTTTAGAATCCAAAACATCAGTAGATTCACCTAAAAGAGATTGGTACATATGGAATGATGGAAGCCCTAGTGGCCCACCGAATAATTGGGAGAGTATTTTCTCCGGCAGTGCATGGGAATATGATGTGGAAAGTGGGCAATATTATTTGCATGTATTTGCAACAAAACAGCCTGATTTGAATTGGGAGAACAAGGATATGAGAGAGGCCGTTTATAATATGGTCAATTGGTGGTTAGATAAAGGGATTGACGGATTCCGTATTGACGCTATTAGCCATATAAAAAAGAAGGCTGGTTTTCCAGATGCAGCAGGATTAGATGATAACGGGATAAAAGGTTTCAAGATGTATACGGACCAGGATGGGATTCATGATTTCCTTCAAGAATTAAAGATGAAAACATACTCAAACTATGACATTATGACGGTGGGAGAAGCAAGTGGGGTAAGAGCCGAAGATGCAGACCCCTGGGTAGAAGAGCAAAAAGGTGCTTTTGATATGGTATTTCAATTCGAGCATTTGAGCCTATGGGAAAAAGAAACTGAAGTTGATCTCGACCTTGTATCATTAAAAAGAATCCTGTCAAAATGGCAAACTGTATTACATGGTAAAGGCTGGAATGCGTTGTTCATTGAAAATCATGATAAACCACGTATTGTATCCGTACTGGGAAATGATCAGGAGTATTGGCAAGAAAGCGCTAAGATGCTAGGAACTATGTATTTCTTCATGCAGGGTACCCCTTTTATTTATCAAGGGCAGGAAATTGGCATGACAAATGTAGCCTTTCCTTCTATTAATGATTACGATGATATTAGCATGAAGAATTACTATCAGTTAGAAACTGCCAAAGGAAGAGACTATCTTGAAATTATGAAGGTAATATGGAAAAACGGACGTGATAATTCCAGAACACCAATGCAATGGGATGATTCGTTAAACGGTGGTTTTACATTAGGAATACCTTGGATGAAGGTGAATCCAAATTACCAGGAGATTAATGTAAAGCATCAGCGTCAGGATTCCAATTCGATTCTTTCCTTTTATAAAAAAATGATTCGCTTGCGCAAGCAGTATGATTGTCTTGTTTATGGTGAATATAAGCTTTACCTTGAAGATGATCCTAATGTGTACATGTACTCCAGATTTACAGATGAACAAACCGCTTTAGTAATCTGTAATTTCAATAAAGATAGTGAAGCTATTACTTTACCGGTGTTCAATGGGTTGACAGGGGAGCTAATCCTTAGTAATTATAATAATCATAGTGAAGAAACAGACGAACAGGGTAATATCTATTTATCACCATATGAATCAAGAGTCTATCTCTTCAAACAGATCGCTGAATAGGAAATGGGGAACAATCGTATGGCGATAACGATAAAAGACGTAGCGAAATTGGCAAATGTGGCACCTTCGACAGTTTCCAGAGTAATTGCCAACAATCCAAGAATAAGCGAGAAGACAAAAAGAAAAGTAAGAGAAGCAATGGAAGAACTCGGCTATCATCCAAATTTTATAGCGAGAAGCTTGGCAAACAAGTCAAGTGAGGTTTTAGGAATCGTTATGCCCAAGTCTGGAGATGGATCTTTTTTAAATCCATTTTTCTCTACGGTTATGAAGGGTTTAAGCCAGGCTGCGCATGAAGACTTGTATGGCTTACATATTACTACGGGGATATCGGATGAAGGAATATTTAATGAAGTTGAAAAAATGGTACATGGCGGCAGAGTGGACGGAGTTATTTTGCTTTACTCTAAAGTTGACGATACCGTATTGAACTATCTATATAAAATAAATTTCCCATTTGTTGTTATTGGAAAACCACCAATGCATGACAGCAGTATTACGTATGTGGATAACGATAATTTTCAGGCCGGCAAGGATGTAGCCGATTATTTACTTGCGAACGGGCATAAGGATATCGCCTTTATTGGAGGGAGTGCCCATCTGGTCGTCACGATTGAACGGATGAGAGGGTACGAGGAAGCATTGAAGGAAGCTGGAATACCTATTTTAAAAGAATATGCGATTCATGAAGATTTCATGCTTGAAGGCGGTAAAGAAGCAGTCAAGCAATTAATGAATCTTGAAAAACCTCCTTCAGCATTGATAGTTGCTGATGATTTTATGGCACTTGGTGTACTGAACATGCTTGATGAAATGGATATCAGTGTTCCAGAGGATATCTCAGTAGTAAGCTTTAATAATGTCTTAATTTCTCAATTGTCAAAGCCTCCTCTTTCCTCTGTGGATATCAATATAGAGAAATTGGGGTATCAGGCAGTCAAATTGCTGATTTCCAAAATAAAGAACCCTCAGGGACCAACAATGCGTATGATTATTCCGCATCAATTCATTATTCGATCATCTGTTACAAAAAAATAAGGTACTTTTATAAAGAAACGGTGAAGACATCTTAAAGGTGTCTTCACCGTTTTCTATCTTTATCCATTATCCATTAACGACACTGCCGCCATTTACATGCAAGGTTTGTCCAGAAACATAGGACGAGTCATCACTTGCCAGGTAAACATAAGTAGGAGCCAATTCATCAGGCTGCCCAATACGGCCAAGCGGTGTATTTTGACCCCAGCTTTCTTCAATTTGCTCAGCAGAGAAGGATGCGGGAATTAACGGTGTCCAAATAGGGCCCGGTGCAACGGCATTCACATAGATTCCCTTAGGAGCAACACTATTGGAAAGGGCACGGGTAAAGGATACGATCGCTCCCTTTGTAGATGAGTAATCAATTAACAATGGATTACCCTGGTAGGCTGTTACACTGGCAGAATTGATAATCTTGCCGCCCTTCGGAAGATGTTTCATGGCTGCTTTTGCCATATAAAAATATCCGAATATATTGGTTCGGAATGTGCGTTCCAATTGTTCTGACGTTATGTCAGTAAATTCTTTTTGAACATGCTGTTCTGCAGCGTTATTGACAAGAATATCGAGTTTACCGAATGTTTCAACGGTCTTTTCTACAGCATTTATGCAAACATCTTCATATCCAACATCGCCTGTGATTAACAGGCATTTTCGGCCTTCCGCTTCTACAAGCTCTTTTGTTTTTTCGGCATCTTCTTGTTCTCTATCGACATAAAGAATAGCTACATCGGCGCCTTCTTTGGCAAAGTAGACTGCAACTGATCGGCCAATTCCGCTGTCACCGCCAGTAATAATAGCCACTTTATCTTTTAATTTCCCACTGCCTTTATAGGAAGAAGTAACGGTAATAGGTTCGGGATCCATTTTATACTGCAATCCCGGTTGTACTTCTTGCTCTTGTCCTGGCGCATTATTAAATCTTTCACTCATAACTGAATACCTCCTATATTTTTCATCTATGTGTATACTTTTCCACTGTTTGTTGAAACAAAACATTTTTCGTCATGAAGGTCGCTGAATAAGATTATATAGTCGGCGTCAAGTGAGGGGCGATAAACTATATAGAAAGAAAATCAAAAAGGGTAACACCCTCAATTGAGAGTGTTACCCTGTCTTTGTGTATATGATCTAGAATCGTTAATTACCCATTCACAACAGAGCCGCCATTGACATGAAGGACCTGTCCGCTGACATAGCTGGAATCATCACTTGCCAAATAAACATAAGTTGGGGCTAATTCGGATGGTTGTCCAGCACGTCCAAGTGGAACGTTTTTACCAAATTCAGCCACTTTATCAGCCTCGAATGTAGCAGGAATTAATGGTGTCCAAATTGGTCCCGGTGCTACTGCATTCACGCGGATTCCTTTGCTGGCAATACTATTGGAAAGCGCACGTGTAAAGGATACAATGGCACCTTTCGTTGAAGAATAATCAATCAATTGTGCATTACCTTGATAGGCTGTTACAGAAGTTGTATTAATGATGGAGCTTCCTTTAGATAAGTGAGGAAGGACAGCTTTTGTTAAATAGAATTGTGAAAAGATATTGGTTCTAAATGTTTTTTCTAATTGTTCATCACTGATATCCAACAGGCTCTCCTGAGGATGCTGTTCAGCTGCGTTATTGACTAAGATATCAATTTTGCCGAATTCACTTTTAACTTTTTCGGCGACTTCGCGGCAAAAAGCACTGTCACCTATATCTCCAGCCAATAGCATGCATTGTACGCCTTCGTTTTCCACTAAATCTTTTGCTTTATTCGCATCCTCGTGTTCATTCAAATACACAATCGCAACATTGGCGCCTTCTTTAGCATAATAGTGGGCAACAGATCGGCCAATCCCACTGTCTCCGCCTGTGATAATCGCTACTTTTCCTTTTAATTTATCGCTGCCTTTATAATTTTCATCGACTTCTTTTGGTTCAGGATGCATTTCGTTTGTTACACCAGGTTGAGTATCCTGTTCTTGGGCTGGAAATCCATCTTTACCGATTTTTATATCTTCATTCATTTCACAACATCCTTTCCAATTAATGTTTCCCTATTGTTATTCCTCATTTATGGAAAAAGAAACATGGAAATAGGATTAAAGTTAAGGATGTTTTATTACTTACAAAAAAAGCACTGGAAAATAAGGTGTATGTAAAAAAATGTGATGATTTGCTGATTTTAATGTCGTTTTGTTAATGCTCAAAACAATAGGATCCAAGTAGTGATAGTGAAGAAATTCAGGATTTTTTAACCGAATTAAAAATAAACCCTTTGAGAAGGTTGGGCTATTAAGGGTAATGCTCACTGGATGGACTGAAAATTTTAAAGCATTAGAGAATAAGAGTTTTATTCCTGGGCTTCAGTGGGCATCACTGCACAAATAGTTCCCTATATTAAACCTGAAAAATAGAAAAAAGCCATCGTGTAGCCGATGGCTTTTTAGATGCAATTCAATATGCCTCTATAAGTAGCTCTTCAAACCTATGTAACTACTAGCGGAAGTTTATAAATTGAACTTCGATAGAGAGATCTGCGTCTCGAATGGCTGCAATAACTTGCTGAAGATCATCCTTGCTTTTTCCGGTCACACGGATTTGATCGTCCTGTATTTGGGATTTAACTTTGTTACCCACATTTTTAACAATTAAATTAATTTTCTTTGCGTTGTCTTTGTCTATACCTTGAACCAATTTAGCACGTTGGCGAACTGTGCCGCCTGAAGCGCCTTCCATTTTTCCGTAATCAAGGTTCTTAACGGGAACGCCCCGTTTAATGAGCTTGCTCATTAAAACATCCTTTAATTGCCCCATTTTGTAATCATCGTCAGAAACAAGCACGAGTTCCTCATTTTCCAGCTTAATATCACTTTTGCTACCTTTAAAATCATAACGTGTTTTTACTTCCTTCATTGCCATCGTTACAGCATTTGTTACTTCGGATAAGTCAATTTTTGAAACCACATCAAATGAGCTTTCTTTAGCCATACTATCCCTCCGTTTTTTAACTTTATTATAAAAAAAGCACTATATAAGTTCAATTACAAGTAAAAAAGAGGATTTTTTATTGAAATCCTCTTTATACACAGTTAATATGTTGAAATGGAGATTTTACTTATAAGTGATCAGTCTTTTTTGAAAAAGATTTTTTTCCGGCTTTTCGGTTTTTCTCTTCCTGAATATTTTTAATTTCATTTTTAGCTTGGTTATCTCTGGCTTTTTTATCATTATCTGAAGTATGATATCCCATGTGTGCTTGCCCCTTTGCAATTTATTTACTACGCATATGTGTAGTATGCTGCAAGTAGGGGAAAATATGTATACATCAGAATGTATTTCAGGATAGTTTATTTAAGAAAAATATCGCAATGGTACCTGGACCGGCATGAGCGCCAACAGTTGCACCGACTGATGAAATATATACTGATTTTGGTTGGAAATTTTCTTCAATTAATTGCTTGAATTCCATAGCTTTTTCGATATCATCGCCATGACTGATTCCAATTATTTGTTTATCTAATTGGTCTCCTCGTTCTTTCATTACATCGATGACGGCTTGCATCAGTTTTTTGCGGCCGCGGAATTTATCCAGTGGAACCAGTTTGCCATCTTCAACATTTAGCAGTGGCTTGATATTTAATAAACCGCCGAAAAAAGCAGATGTTTTGGAAATTCGGCCACCTCGAGCCAGGTATTCCAAATTGTCTACCGTAAATAAATGTTCCATATGGGAGGCTGAAAACTGTGCTGTTTCTTTCAGTTCTTCAAGACTGGCTCCTTTAGCGGCTTTGCGTACGGCTTCCATGACGACTAGGCCATAGCCTAAAGACGCGCATTTACTGTCGACAATTTCTAATTGAAGATCCGGGTACTCAGCTTTAACTTCGTCTCTCATCATAACAGCTGTTTGATAGGTACCGCTTAATTCGGAAGAAAATGCGACATAAAGTCCGGGTTGTTTATTTTTTGCCAGCTCTTCGAATTTTTCGTAAAAACTTTGTGGAGACACCTGTGATGTTTTGGGTGCTTTTCCTTCGCGCATGGCATCGTAGACTACTTTTGGTTTGATTGTAACTTGATCATCATATTCATTGTCATCAAGATGTACTTTTAATGGAAAAAGAATGATGTTGTTATCCTGGAAGTATTCTAATGGCAAATCGCTTGCACTATCAGCCAAAATTTGTACACTCATATAGACACCTACTTTTTTAAAATTTACTTAGTTTAATTATAAGTCTATTATCTTTTATAGAAAACAAAAATTGTTCACATATCTATCTATCATGGGGAATTTATTTTCAGTTGTCAACTTAAGGAGGAGCTAAATTTGGTTTGGAATGAAACAAAAAAAATACTGGCTGTTGTGGTTGGAGCTTTATTAAATGCAATCGCAATGAATTATTTCTTGATACCTGCAAACGTGTTTGCGAGTGGGTTCACGGGTACAGCCCAAATTATATCAGCAGCATTGGACATGTTTACGAATATTAATTTATCTACAGGTATATTATTACTTGCTCTTAATATTCCGATTGCTATTCTTGCATGGTTTAAGGTTGGAAGGTCTTTCACAGTGTACAGCTTTTTAGCTGTTGTATTAATGTCATTATTCTTAGAAATATTACCGGTACAATCCTATTCAGATGATATTATCCTAAATGCTGTTTTCGGCGGTGTAATTGGAGCGGCCGGTGTGGGAATCACACTGCGATTCGGTGCTTCCACTGGTGGTATGGATATCGTGGCAATGATTCTTTCTAGAATCAATGATAAGCCAATCGGCATTTACTTTTTAATGCTGAATGGAGCTATTGTAGCCATTGCGGGGCTTATGTATTCAGAAGAACAGGCACTTTATACATTAATTTCATTATATGTTTCTACGAGAGTAATTGATGCTATTCATACAAGACATATAAAAGTTACAGCTATGATTGTAACAAGACATGCAGATGAATTGAAGCAGGCGATTCATTCCAAGCTGGTACGCGGAATAACAATGATTCCTGCTGTTGGAGCCTTTACGGGCGAAGATAAAAATATGCTAATGATTGTGATAAGCCGTTATGAGCTATATGATTTACAGAGTGTTATTCAGGAAGTAGACCCACATGCATTTACAAATATCGTTCAATCTACCGGAGTTATCGGTTCTTTCCGGAAAGATTGACAAGGAATAAACCCTTTCCGTGTGCTTTAGAGCGAACGGAAAGGGTTTATTTTTGAATGTAGGATAAGAATGAAGATGCATAGAGAACTAACTATCCTCAATATAAAAAGCGCTTACAATAAATGCTTTTTTTTGCGAAAAACATTTATCTTATAAAAAAGCGAAGGTAAAGTAATTTAAATTATTTTGAAATGGTGTTAAGAAAACATGGCCAAGGGCTGTTCATTATAAATTATTACCTTTGATTATTAAATCGACTGGTGGATAAGTATATAAAAATACGAAAAGGCTTACATTCATTATTTAGAATCAATATAAACTGAAATACCCTAAAATAAATAAATTTTACCAAAATACAAATTTTGACAATTTAAACCCTTTTCTAATTCTAGGTTCTATACTACAATCAACAATAAGTTCTCTTTTGAGAACAAAAAAAGAAATGTATGGAGGTTGGGATGGAAGATACAGTAAGTTTTAAGGATATTTTAAGTGTATTAAAGAGACGGTTAGTACTTATTATTTTGATGACGTTAATAGCGGCTCTGGCCAGTGGCATTATTTCCTATCTCTTTTTATCTCCTTCGTATGAATCATCCACACAAATTCTTGTCAACGACACTATGAACACGAACGAACAACAAAATCAGGATAAGAAAACAAAAAAAGAGGACGCCAAAACTGATAGCAATGAAACTAATTTAATCGACCCTAATCAAGTCCGTGCGAATATTGAATTGATTCATACATACAGTATGTTGATCAAGAGCCAGGCTATTCTAGCAGATGTAATTAGTGAGCTCAGCCTTGACAGAAGCATCGATAAATTAAATGAGCAAGTCACAGTAAACACGACTCAAAATTCTCAAGTTGTTGAAATAGTCGTCAAGGATCAGGACCCTGTTCTGGCAGCGAAAATGGCCGATAGTATTGCGACAGTATTCCAGCAAGAGGTTACTACATTAATGAATATTGATAATATTCATATTCTCGCGAATGCAAATGTTGAAGAGCCTTATGGGATATTTAATCCAGATATGATTAGAAATGTACTGATTGGTTTTTCATTAGGCTTATTTTGTGCTATTGGGGTAGCTTTCTTGTTGGAGTACCTCGACCCTACAATCAGAGATGAAAAAGATATCCTTTATGAATTAGGTATACCGGTTATCGGAAATATCCCGGAAATTAAAGTTAGCAGCAAAAGCATGGAAAGGCAGATGGAGGACAGCCGGGTGAAAATAGGAGGACGTACATTTGAGTCGTAATAGAAATAAAGACTTGCTGGTGAGCAAGGAAAGAGCGAAATATGCACAAATTTATAAACAATCGATTGTGAGTGAGCAGTACAGATTGCTGCGCTCAAGCATAACGTTTTCTCGAATTGGTAAAGACATCCAGACTCTGCTTGTCACATCTCCAAACCACGGGGACGGCAAAACGACCACCGCCGCAAATCTGGGTATCGTGCTGGCCCAGCATGATAAAAAAGTCATCGTCATTGATGCTGATTTAAGAAGACCGAAGATTCATAAATTATTTGACCTTAAACAATCTGATGGCTTAACAGCTATTCTTGCTGGCAAAGCGACTGTGGATGAAGCTATATGCATTTCAGATATACCAAATCTCCATATCATCCAGAGCGGTCCCGTAACCAAAACATCGTACGAGCTCTTAACAGCAAATCGAATAGAGGACATTATCTCGATTCTAAGCCAGCAATATGACACCATAATATTTGATACTTCACCTATCTTGTATACCGCTGAAACGCAAATACTTGCTAATCTTTGTGAAGCTTCCATGCTGGTCGTGAAAAGCGGTCAGACATTAAAAGAAGATGCAAGAAAGGCAGTAAATGTTTTACAAGATTCCAAAGCGGAATTATTGGGAGCTTCATTAAATGGAAATCCAATAAAACCAAAGGCTTATCAATATAACTGATTATTAAGGAGTGGTTAAATGCAGGTTATCCTTTTATCTGGAGGATCGGGGCAAAGATTATGGCCTTTATCTAATGATTCACGTTCAAAGCAATTTCTGAAAGTATTGGAAGGGCATGATAAGACAAACGAATCAATGTCTCAGAGAGTATGGCGACAAATGGATGAAGTAGGACTAATGAAGTCGGCAGTTATTGCGACGAGTAAGAAACAAGTGGATATCCTGAAAAATCAGCTCGGCTCAAACGTTCCCCTTATTATTGAGCCAGAGCGGCGGGATACTTTTCCGGCAATTGCTCTTGCTGCCTCCTACCTATATTCGATCAAAGGAATCAGCCTAGATGAAGTAGTTTCCGTTTTGCCCATTGATTCTTACGTGGAAAATGATTTCTATGAATCTGTGAAAAAATTGGAGGATACGCTAAACACAACAGATTGCAGTATTGCTTTAATGGGAGTGGAACCAAGCTATCCTTCTACTAGTTTTGGCTACATCGTTCCAGAAAAGAAAAATGATGGGCTAGTTCTTGTTAGCCATTTTGTAGAAAAGCCGACAGAAGAGTATGCACAAAGATTGATAAAGGAAGAGGCATTATGGAATTGTGGTGTATTTGCATTTAAGTTAGGTTTTATGATTTCGATTTTAGAAGAAATGAATTTGCCTATAGAGTACGAACAGCTACAAAATGTCTATGAACTCCTGCCTAGTATTAGTTTTGATTTTGAAGTTGTCGAGAAAACGAAGAATATTGTCGCTCTCCCCTATAAAGGAATATGGAGGGACCTGGGGATTTGGAGCACCTTAACTGAGCAAATGATCGAGACTGTTCAAGGCTTAGGTGTTATTTGCCCAAAATCTCATAATACCCATATCATCAATGAGCTGGACATTCCAGTTGCGGTTCTTGGTATGCCAGATGCGGTGGTTGTCGCGAGCCCCGATGGCATCTTAGTTGCCAATAAAGGTTTGAGTCATGATCTTAAGAAATTCATATTTCATTTTAATCAAAGGCCGATGTATGAAGAGAGACGATGGGGGTCGTATAAAGTCCTTGATCAAACCGTCTATGATAATGGGACAGAAGTGCTCACAAAAAGAATAACCATTCATGCCGGCAGCAATTTAAGCTATCAGGAGCATAATAAGAGAAAGGAAGTTTGGACTATTCTCAAAGGTGAGGGTTCTTTGGTACTGAATGAATATATATACGATGTGAAGCCGGGAAGCGTAATTGAAATTCCAGCTGGCACAAGACATGCATTGAAAGCTATTTCCGACTTGGAATTAATTGAAGTTCAAAAAGGTAGTTCGCTGACGGAGGAAGATGTGCATAGAATTAGCATGGAATGGGATGAAATTCTTCCTATGATTAGCTCAGTGACTCTTTAGTACATTTATAGTTCGTTATTAAGAACAAAGAGAGCTATATAGAAACGTAATAGAAGGACTGAATATTCAAGCCAAAAGTAAAAGTAAGCATATTCATGGGAAAAAGAGTGAATGAAATTCTTTCTCTGATTAATTCAATCACTCTTTAGTATACCTATAAAATTCGTTATTGAGAACAAAAGGGGCTGGAATGGAAAAATAATTAAAGGACTGGAACAACTCAAACCAAAAGTAAAAGCCACCATATATCAGGGGAAAAAGGAGTGAATTCATTGATTTCTTCTAAGGCAGGGACTGCACAGGAAGCGTTCGCAGAACCGAATGAGCTTGATAACAAGAAATTATATCTAGTATCTAAAAGATACTTAGACATTATTCTAGCTGTAGTGGGTCTTCTGCTGTTAATTCCTGTATTTTTTATTGTAGCCGTCTTGATAAAAATTGAAGATCCTAAGGCTTCTGTGTTCTTTAAACAAATACGTGTAGGCAAGGATGGAAAAACATTCTGTATGTATAAGTTCAGATCTATGGTGATGAACGCAGAGCAACTGATAGAGACACTGCTCAATCAAAATGAGTCCAGTGGGGCTATTTTTAAAATGAAAGAGGATCCTAGGGTTACAAAAATAGGACGTTTTATTCGCAAGACGAGTATTGATGAATTGCCACAACTGTGGAATGTTTTGAAAGGAGAGATGAGTTTGGTCGGTCCCAGGCCGCCATTGCCGAGAGAGGTAGAAAGTTACTCTGACTATCATAAACAGCGTTTGTCCGTTATTCCCGGCTGTACAGGATTATGGCAGGTTACTGGTAGAAGCAGTGTCGGCTTTGAAAAAATGGTTGAGCTGGACCTTTATTATATTCGTAAGCGCCATTTCTTTTATGATATAAAAATCATTTGCAAAACGTTTATCGTAATGTTCTTTCCTAATAATGCTTATTAGGAAAGAACAATAAGAAAGAAGTGATAGTCATAAATAATATTTATGTTTTATATCGACTTATTCTAAATCGTACGGTGGGAGTTACTGATGATTAAAGAATCAATGTTGTTATCAATTAATCGATTTGCCAAATCAATTGTCCAAGTTTTTTTAACTATTCTTATAGCCAGATTACTGACCTTAACAGAAATGGGCCTTTATCAGCAAATCTTTTTGATTGCAGTAATGGTAGGTGCTTTTATTCCGTTTGAGATGCATACAACGTTCAGTTATTTCTTTAACAAAACGGATAATGAACGTGAAAAATCATTAGTGATAACCAATACGTTCTGGGTTTTGTTCATTCTTGGTGTACTGATGATTTTCGGCCTGTATACTCTATACAATATTGAGTTTTTATTAAAGGATAGCCCATTGCGCAAATATGAGATTTGGATTGGATTTTGGAGCTTTGCAACCATAATGGGCTGTTATTTAGAAAATTTGTTTGTTTCTATTAAGAGGGCTAAAATTTATAGCTTTATTAATTTATCTTATTATTTTGCCTATTTCCTGATTATTGGCTATACATTATATGCGACAAAGGAGCTACTCTTAACAATTAAACTGATTGCCCTGTTTGAAATCGTTAGAGTCATCATTTTGCATCTGTTTTTCCATAAGATTCATGGCATGTCTTTAAAAGGAGATCTGCCATTATTAAAACAGCAGCTTAAATATACAGCGGCAGTTGGAGCAGTAACAGCCATCGATGTGATTACACAGACAAGTGATAAAGTCATCATTTGGTTATTCTACTCAATAGAATTGTTTGCAATTTATTCAATATCATCAAAAGAGATTCCTTTCATGTCTATTATTACTGTAGCTGTTATAACAGCGATGCTACCAAGACTAGGTCGTTTATACAGCATACAAAGGCGGAAGCTAGAAGCCTTAAATCTCTGGTCAGAATCAAGCCGATTACTATCATTAGTCATGTTCCCTATTTTTTGGATTCTATTTTTCTATCATAAAGAGTTTATCGATCTTTTATACTCTGATACTTATTTAAGCGGATCCATCATCTTTTTAATATATTTAATGAAATTCCCGCTTCGCTTTACAGTTTTTTACACGCCTTTACTTATATCCGGTAATCAAAAGCTAGTTTTAAAAAACGCGCTTATCACGGTTATTTGCAATATCGTTCTAGGACTAGCATTGATGGGGTTATTTGGGTACATCGGGGTAGCTATAGCTTCTGTTATCTCATGTTTTATTAGTATTTACCTGCAGCAAAGAGATGTATGCAAAGTATTTGAAATTCGGCAAAGGGAGCTTCTACCCTACAGGTCAATTTTGATGACATTTGGAACCTCAGGTTTCACCGCAGGAGTGGTCTATTTAATTATCTCCTTTTTGCCTGGTCATCAATTTATCCATTTTTTTTCTGGCGGCATAATCACCATGCTGTTATGCATAGGGATCGCGCTAGTGAGAAAAGAAGTATCTATTCCCTTCTTATTCAATAAACCGATTGTTTTAAAGGTTAGGAGATAAAAAACTTAATAGGGAGTGTTGTAAATGAAAGGAATTATCCTTGCTGGAGGTACCGGATCGCGGCTTTATCCTTTAACAAAGGTCACCAATAAAAATCTGCTTCCAATCGGAAAATATCCAATGATTTATCATTCAGTTTATAAACTGAAGGAGTCCGGAATTGAAGAAATATTAATTGTAACGGGCAGAGAACATATGGGGGATGTAGTTGATTTGCTTGGCAGCGGCTTTGAATTTGGAGTTGAATTTTCTTATAAGGTGCAGGAAAAGGCCGGCGGTATAGCAGAGGCTCTTGGACTTGCTCGCGATTTCACTGAAAGTGAGAAAATGGTCGTCATTCTTGGAGACAATATTTTCACAGATACAATTCGACCTTATGTGCAGCATTTTGCGCAACAGGAGAGTGGCGCGAAAATTTTAATTAAAGAGGTTGAGGATCCAAAACGTTTCGGTGTTCCGGTTATATATGACGGCAGAATCATCGCGATAGAAGAAAAACCAATGGTACCAAAATCGAACTATGCAGTGACGGGCATTTATATGTACGATTCGACCGTTTATAGGATAATTGACCAGCTTACCCCATCAGCGCGAGGTGAAATGGAAATTACAGATGTCAATAATCACTATATTAAGGAGGGTTTACTGAAATTTGATGTGCTGAGAGGGCGGTGGACAGATGCTGGTACACATTCTTCTTATGCACAGGCTAATATAATGGCTCAAAATATGGATTTCAGCAATTTATTTGAAAAAGAAGCAGTGCTCATGAAATAAAATTCAGCAATCATAGATAGATTCATTGAGTTTATAATGAGCAGATAAATGGACTGAAAATAGGGGTTAAGGAGACTGATCCAAATGAAAAAGTCCCATTTGGGCAATGTTGCAATGGATATCTTTAATATAAAGGAAGGCTTATGTGTGATAGAATCCCGTCTCATAAACAAAAAGAAAGCAGCAATCTATTTCTTAAATGCCCATTGTTATAATATCGCGCAAAGGGACAATGATTACAGGGAAATCATCAATAGAGCTGACTTTTTGCTGAATGACGGCTTTGGGATTAGATTAGGAGCTAAGTTGTTCGGTATCCAGCTTAAGGAAAATTTGAATGGAACTGATTTTATCCCAATGCTGTTGCAATTAGCGAGCGAAAAAGAGTACAGTGTGTTTTTGCTTGGAGCAGGTCCTGGCGTTGCTGAACTAGCTAAACAAAATATACAGGCAGTAATGCCGAATATTAAGATTGTTGGACATCGGAGTGGATATTTTAGTGATGAAGAGAATCAAGAAGTTATTCAGCAGATTAACGATGTATCGCCAGATATCTTAATTGTTGGCAGAGGAGTGCCTATCCAAGAAAAATGGATTGACCGGAATAAAGATGCACTTGATGCTAGAGTCATACTTGGCGTTGGCGCTTATATTGATTTTGCATCAGGTCGGATCCCGCGTGCTCCTAAGCTTATAAGGACCTTGAAGATGGAATGGGTGTTCCGTCTTATGTTAGAACCGAGACGCATGTGGAGGAGATATTTGATTGGCAATTTCCAGTTTTTTTATTACACCGTCAAAAATAAGTTGTTAGTTAATCAGGAAGCGGAGATCCAACGCTAATAGAGGAAGGAATATGGTGCGTATGAAGCCAAAGGTTTGTACGATAATTGTGAATTTTAATGGTACGCAAGATACGATTGCTTGTTTGAAATCACTGAACAATATAACATATGCCAATCATGAAGTAGTTGTCGTAGATAATGCTTCAAAAGAGAATGCTAGTTTAAAAGAATTTATAGAAGAGTCCAGGTTCCATTTTCTTGAACTGGGTGGGAATCACGGATTCGCCGCTGGGAATAACAAAGGGATTCACTATGCGCTTAGCCATATTGCTGATATTGACTACTTTCTCTTACTAAACAATGATACAGAAGTTGATCCCTATTTTCTTGAACCGCTTGTAGCTGAATGTGAGAAGGATAAAGAAGTTGGTGCTTGTTGTTCCCATATCAATTACCACAGTAAACGCAATAAAACATGGTATGGGGGCGGAGATATAAAGTGGTTAACAGGACGAGTACTGCATAAAACATTGGAGAGGAATGGAAAAATAGCTAGTGATGAGAATTTTCTAACTGGTTGTGTGTTTTTATTTCCGGTGGACATTCTTGATAAAGTTGGGTACTTGAATGAAGATTATTTTCTTTATTATGAGGATGCAGCCTATAGTCTTGAAATAAGAAAGGCTGGATATAAATTACGATATGTCCCTGATTCACTTGTTTTTCACAAAATCTCAGCAACTACCGGCTATCGTTCACCTCTCTCCAATTATTACGGAACAAGAAATAATTTGCTGTTTATGTCCATTTATGCCAACAAGTTAAATTTTCTTCTATTTTTAATGTTCTTTATCGGCAAAAATTTTGTTAAATACTGTTGGTATATTTTAAGGGGCAAACAATTTAAAAAGGTTGCGTTTGCCATCCAAAAAGCATTCTCCGATTTTGCTGCGTCAGCAAGCGGAAAACGTGAATATCCTTTTATGTAATAAATAAAGGAGGAGCTCATTATCAAATTTTTATATGGTCTGATCCCCCATTCGCTGAAAAGGGGATTGAGAGTCTATATATTTAAGAAGAATAATAAGTCAGTATTTATTGGTCCTTATGTTGAAATAGATCCGGCAACAACAAAGGTCGGAAAAAATTGCGCAATAAATTTATACACAAGTATTTCGAAGACAACTATTGGTGATTACACCTATTTTTCTGCTAACTGTAGTATCATGCATGCCAATATAGGTTCCTTTTGTTCGATAGGTCCAGACAGTAAAATCGGTCTCGGCAGTCATCCGACTGACTTCATATCGACATCTCCCATTTTTTATTCCACCTCAAAAGTGGTTAATAATATCAATTGGGTAGATCGGGATTACCATGTGGAATTTAAGAAAGTGAATATTAGAGATAACGTCTGGATTGGGGCAAATGTCTTTATTATGAATGATATCGAGATAGGTGAAGGAGCGATTTGTGCCGCAGGTTCTGTCATTACAAAGGATGTTCCACCTTATTCCATAGTGGGAGGAATACCTGCAAAAGTATTAAAATATCGCTTTGATGCCAATACGATTGAACAGTTGCTAGAGTTACGATTATACCAAAGAAGTGAAGAATGGCTTAAGGAAAATTTATGCGGTGCCATTACACCGGAAGAATTGCTAAATAAGGAAGTCACTAAGACGAAATCAATAATTTAAGAATACAAAGATTTGACTGAATTTATTAAATGGCAATCCACTAAAAGGGAGTAGACTAAATGATGCCCATACTTATACAAGTTCGTTTGACTTCACTATTGAAGGATACGAAATTTTGGTTAGTTATCTTGATTGTTATGAGTGCTCTTTTTTTTCTAGCTGTCCAAATCAAGCCCCCTGATAAGACAGATGGATTGCCAGAATCATCAGTTGATGAGGTGGCCAAGTCAATCGACCTTCAAGAGGAGATCGACCAGGTGAGTGCCAATGGGGGAGGGATTGTTAACGTGCCTAAAGGCGTTTACGAAGTCGATACAAAAATTATTTTAAAGTCAAATGTCCACTTAAAAGGTGAAGGGATAGGAAAAACCATTCTTAAGCTAAATCTAGAAAAGAGTAAAGGTACACCGGATGATTCTTCTATTCTCGTATCAGAATCGAATGCTCAAAATATTAAAATCAGTGCTTTAACATTTAATGGGGAGAAGGAAAAACGGGAAAAGCAAATTAATGACGGATATTCTCATACAGTTGTTTTGCAATTTGTGGATGGCTTTGATATTAGCGAGGTTGAAGTTGTTCGTTCTCCTAGTGCCTCTATCATGCTCTTTAATACGAAAAACGGAAAGGTCAGAGATTCAAGAATCATTGATGGGGGCTCAAATGGAATAATCGGGTTGCAGAGTACGGAAAATGTCCAAATCATGAATAATATCATCAACCACACCGATCATCAAAATGGTATATTCATCAGTTATCAGGAAGGAAAGTCCAGTCATAATATCACCATTGAGGGAAATAAGGTCGATGATGCCGGTGATTTTGGGATTGAAGTCGGGCATCTTGTTGAAGACGGCCATGAGCAGCATGAAAATATTGTTGTTCGAAATAATGAAGTGACTGGCTCACGGAATTCAGGGATTGCCTTTCGCACAGTCAGCGATGGGGTAATTGAAAACAATACAATTAAAGGCTATGGAAAAACAGGCGGATACGGTGGAGATGGCATCTTTGTAGAAGGCTGGAAGAATAAGTCCGTAAATGTCAAAGTTTTGAATAATAGGGTTGAGCAAACATATAACACTGGTGATGCCAATGCTATTTACGTGACAGGAATGGACAATACAATCATTGAAAATAATGAAATCATCGCCAGCAGAGGGAAAGGTTTATTCATTCAAGCATCCAAGATTGGAAAGCAGACAGGAGATTTTCCAGATGGAATCAGGCAATTCAATGACATTACTGTTCAGGGTAATCGGATTGCTGATGGGCGTAAGGAAGGAATCCACATCCAAGGTTATAAGGCGCACGGAATCAGCATTTCTGATAACGAAATCAGCCATAACCAGTCGACGGGACTCTTCATTGCAAATTTAAACGTAATGAGCTCTGGTCTTGAAGTAAGAAAAAATCAAATAAGTGAAAATGGGCTGGCTGGGATTGAAATGTATAGCCAGGAGGATTTTCTCCTTGAAGGGAATTATTTAAAAAATAATGGAAAAAAATCCGAGGAACTGAAGAACCGATCTGCAGTCGTTCTCTCTCATGTTGGAAATGGCAATCTTAATCAAAATACATATGAAGATGACCAAAAATTGCCGACGCAGAAATATTATTTACAGATAGCAGAAGCTACAGCAACAGTCAGTCAAGAAAATATGGACTTCATTGGTACTAATCCAAGATTAAGAAATAGTACGGCCCATTACTTAGAATAGTCATTGGAAATCATAACGGTGGAGTTCCTAAAAGGAGGGGGATCGGTGAACAGCTTGCTCATGAACACCAATAATCGGCAGTTTATTCAAATAGCAATGGCGGTCATTCTTGCGATGGTCGTTGGAGTCTTTGCTGCCTTACCGCTTGTCTATTTACCTATCATCATATTGATTATAGCGGTCATTTTTTTCTTTCCATTATCAGTTGAGAGAATTTTCACCTTCATTGCCCTGTCCATTTTTATTGACCGATCGTTTATTACCTTTCAGGGATCATATATACGGATCTTTCAAATATTGTTTCTAGCATTATTTTTAAAGTTTGCGATTGAATATTTGCTCTCTAGACGGGAAATTGTACATGCCCCCTTATTTATCCTGATTAATTTATGGGTCTTCAGCTATTTTTTTAGTATTGGCCATTTAATCAGTGTGGGGGATTTCTGGGAATCTGTCGTTGGGCAACTATTTTTGAACCTATTCTATTTTATTTCTGTGCAATGCATCTATAGTAAAGGACTTTCTTACTTTGACAAGATTTTGAAATACACCATTATTTCGGGTGTTATTGTAACTTTTGTCGGAATCCTGCAATGGATTGGATTCTTTTTTGGATTTGAATTTGGGCTCAGCCATTATGAAGAGATAGGAATTCCTAGACCTTCATCATTTGCCCATGAACCTGACTGGTATGGCTTATTTGCCGGATATTCCGCTGTCTGGTTTGTCGTGATGTATTTAAGAAAGGATTCCCGTTTATTTTCACAGCTCTTTATTTTGATTGGCATGTTTATGTGTTTTGTAGGTGTATTTATCAGTATGGCCAGAGCAAGCATTCTATCCTTAATTGTAGCAATACTCTTTATTTTAATTATCACAAAAAATATGAGAGCGATTAAACTGCTTGCCAGTTCAGCCATTATTATGATTGTGGGGGCGATGGTACTCTTCATCATAAACCAGGACATTTTCATGAAGGTATATGATCGCTTCAATCCAAGCACAAGTCTTGAAACCGACCAGGGAGCAGCAGACAGCCGGTTTGCATCAATCCAGCTGATGCTTGATTATATCCCGAAGCATCCGCTAGTCGGCAATGGCAGCGGCGGAATGTCGGAATTATCAATGAGAGATGATATTAGGCAGGAGTATATTTATGGAGGGGAATTAAACGCTGGGAAAGGGAATGCCAATATTTTTTTAACCGTATTGTTTGATACGGGTATCATTGGTCTGATTATTTTCCTGCTGATTCTTGGAAGGGCCGCCTGGATGATTCTGTCTGTTTATCATAAATCTAATTTCATACCTCTTGGCTTTTTAGCAGCTAGTATTTTTATCTTAGTTGATTTCAATTTCAATAATGGATTTAGAATGGGATTCGTGTGGTTTCATGCTGCTTTAATTGCAAGCTATTTCCTTCTCATAAGAAAAGAAAAGAGAAGACTTAATACCATACCGGGGGGAGAATTGGATAGATGATGAAACAAAGAGTGGGCATTATCGGAAGCGGGTTTATTGGGAAAGGTTTAGTAAATGCACTACATTTATTTAATGATATAGAAGTGACAAAGGTATTAACAAGAAGTAGGGTAGATACTCGAGGAGATTACCGATATCCTGATTTACTGACCCATTCAGTCGATGAGGTGATTGAGCATTCAGATGTAATTGTTGAGTGTACAGGGGATGTTTTGTTTGGCACCGATATGATTGCTAAGGTGATGGAAGCAGGAATTCCTGTCGTGACAATGAATACGGAGCTGCAAGTTACAACAGGCTCCTATTTTGCCAAACGAGGTTACATTACAGAAGCAGAAGGAGACCAGCCTGGTTGTTTGGCGGCTTTAAGAGAAAATGTTCTTCAGATGGGATTTGAACCAATGGTTTTTGGCAATATAAAAGGATTTTTAAATCCTAATCCTTCACCCAAGGATATGCTTTATTGGTCGAATAGAAATAAAATCAGCTTAGAGATGGTTACCTCGTTTACTGATGGAACGAAAGTGGAGTTTGAACAAACACTTGTGGCAAATGGGCTTAATACAAAGTTTTTGCCATCAGGGATAATGGGAATAAGCGCGGAAGATTTACAGGAGGGGGCTAATGCACTCGCATTAGAAGCCGATCAATTAGGATATCCAATCAGCGATTATGTTCTGTCGTCAAAGGCTCCTGCTGGGGTATTTATTACGGCTAAGCATTTGGATATGCAGGGGCAGCGTAATGCACTTCAATATATGAAGCTAGGGGATGGTCCTTATTATACGATTATCCAGCCTTTTCATTTATGCCATCTTGAAGTGGTCAAAACAATAAGAAGGGTTTTTGAAAAGAAAGAAGTATTATTAAATAATAGCTGTTTTCCATCCTATAGCATGGGATCGATTGCTAAGAAGAAGCTGAATATTGGAACTGTCATCAATAGAGGCATTGGAAGTTTTGAAGTGAGAGGGAAAGCGTTAAAGATTGAAGATGAGCCTAACCATATACCAATTGGACTCTTAGATTCGGTAAGGATTATAAAACCTGTAGAAGAAGGGGAAATACTGACCTTCTCACATGTTGAAATAGACGATAGTCTGGCCTATAGGGCATGGATGGAAATAAAAGAACAGTCCATATTATTGCAGGAAATTTAATGAATATATGAGAGGATGTGAATCATCATGAGAGTTCTCCATGTCATCAGACAATACAAACCAGTTATTGGCGGTATGGAAAATTATGTGGAAAACTTGGCCGTCCACCTAAAAGAAAGAGGGATTTATTCGGAAGTATTAACGTTAAATGCAGATTTTTCAAATGGTGAAAAATTTTCCGATTCTGCCATTATAAATGGGATTAAAATCAAGAGAATTCCTTATTTCGGTTCGCGGAGATATCCTATTGCGTTATCTGCTGTCAACTATATCTCTGAATTTGATTTAATTCATATCCATGGGGTTGATTTCCTGCTCGATTACTTAGCTGGATTAAAACCATTTCATAAAAAAACGATGATTCTCTCTACACATGGCGGGTTCTTTCACACGAAGAAGTTTTACCTTTATAAAAAGCTTCACTTCCATACTGTAACGAAGTATAGTTTGAAGAATATGAAATGGATTGTCGCTGTCAGTGAAAATGATTATAAATCATTTCGACCAATCTGTCCTGAGAGGCTAGATTTGATTGAATGCGGAATAAACTTTGACCATTATCATACGATTGCAGAGGAAAATGGGTACCCGAATCGGTTTATCTTTGTTGGAAGATTCTCGAAGAACAAACGAATAGACAAGCTTCTGCTTTTGATTAAGAAGCTGAAGGTAGAATTCCCAGATGTGCACCTATCCATTGTGGGAAGGGATTATGATAACTTAAAGGGAGAGTTAGAGAAACTTATCGATGAATATGAAATTGGAAATCATGTGGCTATTTGTGAGGCATTATCTGAAGAGGAACTCCTCGAGGAAATGGCCAAGGCGTCCTATTTTATATCCGCTTCCGAATATGAAGGTTTTGGGTTATCTTCATTAGAGGCGATGGCAGCGGGAAGGGTAGCATTGCTGAACAATATCCCCTCCTTTGAAAAAATGATTCAGGATGGCAAGAATGGCTATTTGTTGTCTTTCGATGATGTCGATTCTGTTGAACAAAAGGTTAAGGAAGTTTTATTCAACAAAGATATGGAAAAAGTCAGGCGGGCAGGAGTAGAGAAGGCTAGGCAAAATTCTTGGGGAGCAGTAGTGGAAAGGTTCATTGATTTGTATGAATCTATTCATAAAGAGGCAAATGATACCCATTCAAAATTGGCAAGCAAGTGAAATAAAGAGAGGGCGCAAGGAGTGTACCTTGGTGCCCTCTCTTTTTATTATTGAATGCTGTTTTCTAGGGAGTCAAGCACATCTTGCATTTGATGGAGTTGCGCCTGCTCAGCCAGTGTTGAATTCGCAAATGCAGAAGATAGCTCATTGCGTGCTTTAGTGATTAGTTCCTGTTGATTAGAGCTTTCTATCTGTGCCAATTCCACAGCTTTTTGAGCCCGACTAAATAATTCATTGCGCATTTACAGTCCTCCACAGGTAGAAGAATCTTGATTCTCTTCAGCCTCAGCCATCGTTAAACGATATGGGAATCGCTCACTATGTTTAGACACAGCCGTTTTACCTTGTTGAACAAAGCGCTTTGATTTATTTCTTTTTCCCATGGAAGTACCTCCTGCATTCAAGGTGTGACTCGAAAGGAAGAGTCATATCTATCATAACCAGACGGAGATTATGTTAGTCACGCAGATTTTATATTAAATTTCTCTTCAAGGAAGACTGCAATTCCATCTTCCTCATTTGATAATGTAATGTGATTAGCAACATTTTTCAGCTGTTCAATACCATTTCCCATGGCTACGCCGGTTCCTACATAATCAAGCATTTCTAGATCATTATCTTCATCGCCAAATGCGATAATATTTTTTCTGGAAATTCCTAAATCTTTTGATACCAAATCAACACCAACTGCTTTGCTCATTCCATTTCTAACGATTTCGATGACATGCCATGGATCTGCCCAGCGTCTGTGATCAATGACTTCAGCATGGACATCCGAAAGGTGTTTCCTGATTCCGGCGACATCATTTTCATCGGAATGAATAAGCATCGAAGTAGGGGAAGCCTGTAGAAATTGGCGTAGATCACCTGTAGTTATATTGCTGCTGCCGTGATGCAAAATATCAATTAATTTTTCATCATGGTAATGGAAATACACATCATCCTTTACCTCGGCAATAATATTGTGTAAACGATAATCGTCCATAGCTTCCACAATGTCTTTTGCCACTTTTATATCTAGCGGCGAATGATGCATGCCCCAGCCTGTATGGAGGGGATGGTGAATAAAAGCTCCATTAAAATTCACAATCGGGGTTTTAAATTGCATTTCACGATAATAAGGTTCACTGGATCGGTATGGTCTCCCAGTAGCAATCATCACTTCATGACCATTATTTTGTAATGTTTGCAATACTTTTTTAGTACGTGGAGAAATGGTTTTATCATCTTTCAATAATGTTCCATCTAGATCAAGTACAATTAAATGTTTATCTGACATATGGCTCTCCTTCTAAAATTATAAGTTGAATTAATTCCATTTAGATTCCTATTTTATATATCATAACAAGTATAGCCGTTTAATGGTATCGTTTGGTTTGTAAAAAAATATATAGAGAAGGGGAATAATAATGATACAAGTAGAGAAAGTATATGTTGAACATATTCCAATGCTTATAGTAGGTAAGCAGGATATGAATAATGTACCTCTCCCCGGATTTATTTTTCTTCACGGTTTTACCAGTGCAAAAGAGCATAATCTGCACTATGCTTATCTTCTGGCGGAAAAGGGGTTTAGAGTATTTTTGCCTGAAGCATACTTGCACGGTGAACGAGAGGAACGGGACATGAAGAAGGATTTATCGAGTTCATTTTGGAAAATTGTTATTTCCTCTATAAAAGAATTGCATATGATCAAAAAATATATTACAGAGCATGGATTAGCGATTTATGATTGTATTGGTCTTGGCGGTACATCTATGGGTGCAATCACGACACTTGGCGCACTAACTCAATATGATTGGATTCGTGTGGGAGTCAGTCTGATGGGAAACCCGGAATATAAAGAGTTTGCGCAGTATCAAGTGGAGGAATTTGAAAAACAGGGGATTGATTTAGGGTTTACGGAGGAAGAGAAATTGAAAGTATTCAGTACTCTTGAAGAACTTGATTTATCCTTGCAGCCCGATAAACTAAATAATCGCCCTCTTTTCTTCTGGCATGGGGAAAAGGATCCTATTGTACCGATTGCAGGTGGCCGTGCGTTTGTTGAAAACCTCCAGGAAAAAGTAGATTCTGGCAGAATTACTTACATATCTGATAAGACGGCCGGTCATGCTGTTACTAGAAGTGGATTACTGCAGGCCGTTAACTGGATAGAAGAGAATCTTGTATAAGGATTAAGAATGGTCAGATTAAGTGAAATTTGGTAGGATTGAAACAAGAACGTTGAGGAAGGAGATTTAACATGGATCAAGATATGAAAGATAGCCTTATGAGTGCATTGGAAGAAGTTTTGGACCCTGAATTGGGAATTGATATAGTAAACCTAGGCCTAGTCTATAATGTCGATATGACCGACGAAGGCGATGTGACAGTAACGATGACCTTAACCGCGATGGGCTGTCCATTGGCAGGTACCATTGTCGATCAAGTACGTTATGCATTAAAGGAATTGCCTGAAGTGAAAAACGTAGAAGTAGACATTGTTTGGACACCGGCATGGACAAAGGATCGTATGTCACGTTATGCGAAAATTGCCTTGGGTATACAATAATAAAGATTGAATATATTTGGAGAGCTGAGTTTAAGGCTCTCTTTTTTATGAAAAAAATATCTTTAAGATATTCAAATATCAACTGGGTTAATAGAATCGGTTGGTCCTATTGGAATTGGTTTTTATTTCTGATAAAGTTAAAATAATCAAATTATTTGCAGGGGGACTCTTGTTACGAGTTGAGAAGGTTAAAACCTGACCCTTTGAACCTGTCAGTTAATACTGGCGCAGGGAGCATGAAGTACATAAGTCTACTCGATATGTGCGAAAAGCTCTTTTAAGATGTATAGAAGAGCTTTTTTGTTTCCAATTAAATAGTTGATTGCGGGGGGACTCAAATTGCGAGTTGAGAAGGTTAAAACCTGACCCTTTGAACCTGTACAGTTAATACTGACGTAGGGAGCGATAACATCACTTTGTTGATGCGAGACCCTTTTTTAGTATAGGAAATACCTGGTGCAGATGGAGTGGCTGTTGTTTCTGCTATTGCTTTAAGTGATTATCCACTTCAAGCGGTCGAATCGTTTAAGCAGCAGTTTGTATGTTAAGTATCATGAAATGAATTAGGGTTTATGGGAAGGATAAAAGTGAAAGAGTGAGAATCTCTTCCGCTATTATTCTTGATAGGAGGCATAACAAACATGCGTGAATATGACCTAGTCCAATTAAATGAAGAACAGGTAAGGCAATTAAATGAGTACCAGGAAAAACTCAGCGAGCAATTAGGCCAAGATATTATTCTGATTGCTTATCATGATGAGGAGGAAAGCATTTAATTCCTGTAAAAAGGCGATCAGCTATATAGCAATGAATCGCCTTTTTACATATTAGAAAAAAGATTTGGTGAATTGATCAAGAATATAGGAAGATTATAGATAGATGGTTTACAGTTAATATAGGTATTTATGAATCCTAAAACCATGCACAGAAGAGAAGGATAGAAGAAGGGATAGAGAAGAGTGATAGGGAATATTCGCATATGTACGGAAATTACCGAAAAACACTGGCGGTTGTTAATGGAGGCAGATCCTTCAAGACAGCAAATCGAAAAATATAGCGATACAGGCTATACCTTTGAACTTCTTAGTGATGATGATATAGCAGGAATTATTATTGTAACTCCAAAAACAACGGAACGAGTAGAAATTATGAATCTATCCGTAGATGAAAAATGGCGGGGCAGAGGATATGCGAAGGCACTGATTGAGTATGCTTGTTCGTTTTCAGCTGCCAAAGGGTATCGCATCGCAGAAATAGGTACTGGAAATTCCAGTATCTATCAACTTGCACTCTATCAAAAGGTTGGTTTTAGAATTATGGGTATCGATCATGATTATTTTAGTAGGAATTATCCTGAGCCAATCTATGAAAATGGTATGTTATGCCGGGACATGATTCGTTTAGAAAGAAAACTTCAATTAAATAAGTAGTAGGTAGTAGCGCATATCATTTTGGGAAGTGATTTCATATTTGCAGTTTATCTATAAAATGAAGAATTAGAGACTGGGCATATGAATGTGACGGCCAGTCTCCATAAAAGATGTATATTATTTAGCCGAAGCTAAGACCCTACTAAATTTCTCTTTCCAGCTTTCTGATAAAGCATCGACGGAAAGGATACTTTGGATGGCCTCTCTATTGCTGGAGTCATGATGCATAATTTGATTGGCATATGCAATCGTAATGCTCTGTGGGGCTCGATCGATAATTTCAATGACAGAACCTTTAGTAAGGATACCCTCCTCCAAAACTCGTAAATAATAGCCCGAATAGCCACTTGCTCTAATCCAAAAAGGTAATTGGTCTATATTATGCCGAGCGGCAATTTTATAACAGGGTTCCCGTGGTTGGGTAACTTGAAATAGGCAGCCATCTGCCTTAAGAATGTCGCCAATCCTAACCTTATCCTCCGTTAATCCAAATATAGTTAAATTTTCTCCAAAATCCCCTGCTTTAAATAATTGTCCGATTTTCTCTGACCAGTAAGGGTAATGTTCTGAGGGATATACACATATTGCTTTATCAGGACCTCCGTGATGATTAAGGTCACTTTGTTTATCACCTTCTAAGTTGGTCTTTGAAACATGTATGGGATGGTGGACTTCATCTTTATAGATAGCAGATTGTACAATTTTACTCTTATAATGCAGAGATGCAGGTTTTCCTACACGTATTGACTCGATTGTTCCGCTGATCAAGCTAATCCCCTCTCTCATCTTTATTTCTTTGGCTCTGTTAAATTTTAATGTTGATTTTTTCAATAAAGTTAGGGAAACTCACTCGAATAAAAGTTTCCCTATGTTTTCAAATGTTTAAAATCTATTCTTTTATTGCATTGGCTCCAATTTTCCATTTCATAAAAAGATTTATGTCGTGTATAGCGTCAATTATTCTCCAATTGTATTCTTGATTATCTCGGAGTTCTTTCAACACTATTGGTTTAACTATATGTTTTTCCAACATACCTTTTGTTCTTGCGATGTAGGCAAAACCTAAAATCGCATTCGCCCTTATTAGAGGATTCTCGTGTTCAGATAACTTGGCACATAAATCCTGTGCATACTTCCAATTTATATGATACTCTCCGACAGAAAGAGGAAGAGGAATAAGTTCATAGATTCTGTTCCTATCTAAAATTTCATTTAATTGTTGGTTTGATAAATCCTCAAGCGGTTTGTAAACCTTTTTTTCAGTCAAAGAATCGTCACCTGATTTCGTAAGTTATATGGTTATTTCACGCTAAATTTGGCTAACCGTAAACTGTCATATGTGTCCGTCATTTCAAATACAAATGAAGTTAATAAAAATTCTTTAATATGCTGTTTAGTGCTTTCGTTGCTACGACTATCGACAAACAAAAACCAGGAAAGGTAATTATCCAGATACTTTGTAGCCACACCTTTAAAGCGGCCTATCCACTGTTTTAGACGAGAATGAAGACCGTTGACATTTTGGATGTGATACAAACCCTTGATAACGTGTTTGCCACCGTCTGATTTAATACGGTAATGCTCTAAACCTTTTTCTTTCGCATAGGTTTTGTAAGCCCTCCAAGCATCGGTTACAATCACGTTGTCTTTGGAAAGTTTAGAACCAATTAAGGCATCGACTTTCAGTTTTATAATACGCCCCATACAAGCAACTTTGGAGACCGTTGCTTTTGTTCGGTCTCTGGCAACGAGGACACAAACCTGTTCGTGGCTGATTCCTCTCTGCTTGGATTTCCCGCCACGTTTGCGTGGTTTGCGTTCAATAATGCTACGTTGTCCTTTTTGAGAGTATAGGAAATAGGTCTCGTCCATTTCAACGATTCCCTCAAAGTGGTCAAAATCCATTTGTTTTAAGGCGTTTAATAGTTTGTGTCTCCAATAAAAAAGAGTAACCCAAGTGACCCCTACGATTTCAGCAGATTTTCGCAGAGAATAGCCTTTGAACATACAATCAACAAATGTAATCCATTCGTTAGCCTTTCGAGTGCGGTACAAGACGGTGTTGGTTGTGTCAGTAAAGGTTTTGCTACAACATTTACATTGATACCGTTGCCGTCCCTTATATTTTCCGAACCGAACAACGTGTTCCGATGAACAATGAGGACACTCGAATCCTTCCTTGAAGCGAGTTTCCCTCATTTCATCAATTAATCGACCACCAGCAGAGGAAGAAGGGTCAACATAGCGTTTAACCCATTGATAGACTTGTTCTTTTTGGGTGTGTGGTAATTTGTCAATATACTTTAACAAGTTGCTAAACGCTTTGCCCACCTTGACAACCTCCCCGAATATTCGTTCTTATATTGATTATATCAAGGATTCGGACAGGTATCAAAAATCAACATTTACATTTAACAGAGCCATTTCTTTAATAATAGCAAAAATAAAGACAGTCTATTCCGCATAGACGCAACTTATTACAAAATTAAAAATAGTGCCATACCCTTAGGGAAAAGTATACCTGGCAAACTAATAATAAGGAAATTCCATTATTTGTTTTTCAATGAAGAGAATGGTAGGATAGCTATGTGAACATGCTAATGTTTAGTAGAGATAGATTGAGATGGGAGAGAATAATATGTTTTCAAATATTGGAGTACCTGGGCTTATTCTTATATTAGTTCTCGCATTAATGATATTTGGGCCATCAAAGCTTCCTGAAATAGGAAGGGCATTTGGGAAAACATTAAAAGAGTTTAAAAATGCTACAAAAGATATAATAGAAGATGATGATGAAGTTAAAAAGAACAATAAGGTCAATATTGAGAAAACGCCAAATCCTTAATGTTTCATAAAAATTAAAAAGTACTATGATAAACCACCCTTTATTTTGCAGGCAGGGGTGGTTTTTAGTTTCTTCCTAGAGTAGTGCCCAAAGATGCAGCAATATATAGAGTACACGGTAATGAGGATATAGTAGTAAAAGACAATCTTTTTATATAACTATGTATAAAGGAAACTCCATTTTGAATCTTTTTTCAAAATGTTTTTATTTTTTTTGTTAAATGAATAGCTTTTAAAGCGACGAATAAATAATTAGGTCATTATTTAACCTGTCTGGCAGTGAATAACAGCATTTGTAGACTATAAAATGAAAGGTAAGGGGTAATTGTTTGAAAAATTTATGGAAAAGTAATCAAGGTCATAATACTACCTTTGACATAGTTTAATGATGATGAAGTTATATATTTTGAACTATATACATTAGGCAGATGACTATTTTTCTGAAAATAAATAAAAATACATTTGATTTTATAAATATACATACTATAATAGATAGATATTACAGAATATACAATCAATGGATGGGGTGGAAACATGAATGTATCTGTTGTAGGGGCTACAGGATATAGTGGAATGGAATTAATACGTTTACTTTCGAGTCATCCAACATTCCATTTAACGGCTGTATATTCATCTTCGAGTGCAGGTAATCGACTTGATCATGAAAATAGACAGCATTTTGGACTGATTCCCCATGTTTTAAGTGAAGTGGATCCAGGGCTAATTGCTAAACAAAGTGAACTTGTATTTTTGGCAATGCCCAGTGGCGTATCAAAGGAACTTGTTCCGGAACTGTATAAGAAAGGCTTGAAAATTATAGATTTATCCGGAGATCATAGGTTGAAAAGCGGAGAATTATATGAAAAGTGGTATAAAGGATCACCGCCATCAAACGATTTATTACAAAATAGTGTGTATGGACTATCTGAATGGAATCGGGCAGCAATCCGTGAGAGCCGTTTAATCGCAAATCCTGGCTGTTACCCGACAGCTACTTTGTTAGGATTGGTTCCGCTTTTATCAAATGAATTAATTGAATCATCTGACATTATTATTGATGCTAAATCAGGTGTTTCAGGAGCAGGTAAAAAGAGTAATGATTCGAAACATTATGCCCATGTAAATGATAACCTATCAATCTATAAAGTACATCAACATCAGCATATACCTGAAATAGAGCAACAATTATCAGAATGGGACTCTGAGCTGGCGCCTATTATGTTTACTACTCATCTCATTCCTATGACACGTGGAATAATGGTGACGATGCATGCAAAGGTAAAGCCTGAAGTAACAGCTGAACATATTCATAATGCTTTTCTAACAGCTTACCAAAATGAATTCTTTATTCGTTATAGGGGTGAAAATAGCTTTTCATCGACAAAGGAAGTGTATGGCTCCAATTTTTGCGATATAGGTTTCAGAATGGATGAGAGGACAGGAAGAGTCACCGTCGTTTCTGTAATTGATAATCTCGTCAAAGGAGCAGCAGGCCAAGCGATTCACAACGCAAATATTATGATGGGACTTGAAGAAACAGAAGGTTTACGTTTTTATCCAGTCTATCCTTAAGGAACAAAGGGAGTGGAGATAATCTATGAAGGTGCTAATGAATGGGGACATTAAGGCAGTAAAAGGAGGTATTCTTATACCAAAAGGGTATCAGGCAGAAGGAATCCACGCAGGCTTACGCTACGCGCGTAATGATCTAGCTATTTTATATTCGACTGTTCCAGCGAATGCAGCAGCCGTATATACGTTAAACACTTACCAGGCAGCTCCAATCCTTGTTACTAAGGAAAGTTTGAAAATAGATGGAAAACTGCAGGCAGTCGTAGTAAATAGTGCGTGCGCTAACGCTTGTACCGGAGAACGTGGATTGAAGGATGCCTATTGTATGCGATCACATGTAGCGGATAAATTACACATACCTCCGTCCTACGTGGCGGTTGCTTCTACTGGAGTGATTGGTGAATTTTTAGAGATTGATAAGATATGCACTGGAATTGAAAATATTCATTTGACAGATCAGGAGGCGGGAGCTGAACATTTTGAAGAGGCTATTCTGACAACGGATACAAAGACCAAGAGCTGTGCTTTTCAAACTATAATCGATGGGGTTGTCGTTTCAATGGGAGGAGCGGCAAAGGGATCTGGCATGATTCATCCTAATATGGCAACGATGCTTGGGTTTATTACAACGGATGCAAATGTGGAACAGAGTTCCTTGCAAAGAGCATTAAGAACTGTGACAAATGTTTCGTTTAATCAAATTACAGTCGATGGAGATACTTCAACCAATGATATGGTTGTTGTTATGGCAAATGGAATGGCAGAAAATCAAATGCTCTCTGAAAAGCATCCGGAGTGGAATCGCTTTGTATATTTATTAAAAGAGGTTTCCGAATCGTTGGCAAAACAAATCGCGCGTGATGGTGAAGGTGCCACCAAGCTGGTTGAAGTGGTTGTAAAAGGAGCAGAAACAGACCAAGAGGCTCAAGCACTTGCAAAAACAGTCATAGGATCAAATTTAGTGAAAACAGCTGTTTATGGGGCCGATGCCAATTGGGGCAGGATTGTCGGAGCGATGGGGAGAAGCAATATCCCTTTTAATCAGGACCGGGTAAGCATTTTTTTCGGACCGGTGGAGGTTCTCCATTTTGGTGCACCCATTATTTTTGATGAGGAAAAAGCTCGTGATTATTTACTAGGCAATGAAGTCCAAATCAGAATCGAATTGACAGATGGACTCGGCACCGGAACTGCATGGGGATGCGACCTTACGTATGATTATGTAAAAATTAATGCAAGCTATCGAACTTAAGGGGAGATGTTTGGATGAAGATAATTGTTGTCAAATGCGGGGGAAGCATTATTGATCAATTAACCGATCATTTTTTCAATAGTTTAAGGGAACTGGAGGATAAAGGATATTCCTTTGTATTCGTCCATGGGGGCGGACCAGATATAAATGATATGCTCGCTAAATTTGAGATCCCTGTTCAGTTTGAAAAGGGTTTAAGAAAAACATCTGTCAAGGTCCTTGAGATAGCAGAGCTTGTCCTTGCTGGGAAGACGAATAGGCAGCTTGTGCATAAATTACAATCAAAAGGGTTTCAAACAATCGGAATAAATGGGTCGGACGGATTCATATTAGAGGCGGAGTATATTAATAAAGCAGAGCTTGGTGAGGTAGGAATGATTAAAAAGGTAAACAGCCATCTTTTAGAGAGTCTGTTATCGAATGGGGTCTATCCCGTACTCACCCCGATTTCCATGTCAAAAGAAGGACGAAAGCTTAATGTAAATGCAGATTCCGCTGCTGGTGCTGTTGCGGCAGCCCTAAGAGCTGAAATGTGCATTTTTATAACGGATGTCAATGGAATAAGGAATGGTACAAAAACCATTGAGCATATAACAGAATCAGAAATCACCCAAATGATTGATCAGGGAACGATATATGGTGGGATGATTCCAAAAGTGCAGGCTGCTTTATCTGCTAAAAAGCAAGGTGCGTCAACAATATTAATTACAAGCGGTGTATCCAGATTCTTTGCTGATGAAAAATGGCAGGGTACATTCCTTGGAGCTGAGGAGAGGGTGATGTGATGTCTGCGCTATTACCGGTCTACAAAAAATGGGATATCACACCAATAAAAGCGGATGGCTCATGGATTGAAGCAGAGGGCGGAAAGAAATATCTTGATTTTACATCCGGTATTGGTGTGGTTAATCTCGGGCATAAAAATGATGAAGTCAAAAAATCTGTCGAGGCACAAATGGAACTGTTCTGGCATACGTCCAATTTGTTTCAGCTTCCCATCCAGGAAGAAGTGGCATTAAAGCTGAACGAGCTTACCGGATTGGATGGTGTTTTCTTTTGCAATAGCGGTGCAGAAGCAAATGAAGCGGCACTAAAGCTGGCCAGAAGAGCAACTGGAAAAACGAAAATTATTACATTCCAACAATCTTTTCACGGTCGTACATTTGGAGCAATGGCTGCTACTGGACAAAGTAGTATCCATGATGGATTTGGCCCATTACTGGAAGGCTTTGTTTATGTTCCATTTAATGATATTGATGCAGTCCATAAGGCTATAGATGAAGATGTGGCGGCTATTATGGTAGAGATCATTCAAGGTGAAGGCGGGATTATTCTTATTGATGAGGGCTTTTTAAAGAGTATTAACCAACTATGCAATGAGAACAATATATTGCTGATTATTGATGAAGTTCAAACGGGAAATGGGAGAACAGGCTATCCTTATGCTTATTTAAAGTATAAGGGAATCAAACCGGATATTGTGACCACAGCTAAGGGTCTTGCTAATGGTCTGCCCATAGGTGCGATGGTAGCCAAAAAAGAGCTGAAAGAATCATTCGGCAAAGGTGTTCATGGTTCTACCTTTGGCGGAAATCCAGTATCATTGGCGGCAAGCAAAGTGGTGTTGAATCAAATAAGCAATCCTCAATTTTTAGCAGAAATCAGAGATAAAGCTGAGTGGTTTATTAGTGAACTGAAGATAGCAGCCGAGGATATCCCGGTTATAAAAGAGATCAGGGGAGAGGGCCTGATGATCGGGATTGAATTAAAGGAAGAAGTAGCTCCCTATATTAAACAAATAATTGAACATCAATTATTTGTCTTACCAGCCGGCTCGCATGTGATTCGTTTGCTTCCTCCGTTGACTGTTTCACGAGATGAGCTTTTATTAGCTTTAGCCATTTTAAAGGAAGTATGCAAAACCAATCTAACAATGACGAAGGCCTAAGTTATCTGATGCCTCGTTCGTATAGTCTATAAATTTCAAGTGAGAGGAAAGGCAGATATGAAACTACTGTATGGAACTAAACGAATAATCAGTCAAAAAGATTTTTTATCCATGGAAGCCATTACGGCGCAGCAATTGAATGAATTATTGGAGCTCGCAATGGATTTAAAAGAAAGGCTAAATAAAGGATATTTGGATACCCCATTAAAGGGGAAAATATTGGGGATGATCTTTGAAAAAAATTCAACAAGGACACGGGTTTCTTTCGAAGCAGGCATGCTTCAGCTAGGGGGTCATGCCATTTTCTTAAGTAGAAATGACACGCAGCTTGGCAGAGGTGAACCGATTTCAGACACAGCACAAGTGTTATCAGAATATGTGGATGCAATCATGATACGTACTACTGGCCATGATAGAGCGGAAACATTGGCAACAAGCTCCAGTGTGCCGGTTATTAACGGATTGACTGACCTTGAGCATCCATGCCAGGCATTGGCTGACTTGTTAACTATTAAGGAAGAGAAAGGAACTCTCCAGGGAATCAAGCTCGCTTATATCGGTGATGGGAATAATGTTGCCAATTCTTTGATGATGGCTGCTGTTAAATCGGGTATGCAAATTGCGATTGCAACGCCTCCTGGTTATGAACCAGATCCTCTTTTGGTCGAGAAAGCTATGACTGAAGCAATAATCAATGGAGGGAAAATAGAACTGTTTCACGATCCAGAGGCTGCTGTTAAGGAAGCTGATGTTATTTATTGTGATGTTTGGACCAGCATGGGCCAAGAAAAAGAAAATGAAAAAAGGCTGGAAGATTTTAAAAAATTTCAGGTAAATGAGCAATTGGCTGCTGGCGCCAAACTCGATTATTTATTTATGCACTGCTTACCAGCACATCGCGGTGAAGAGGTGACATCTTCCATTATTGACTCATCTAATTCCATTGTCATTAAACAGGCGGGAAATCGTTTACATGCTCAAAAAGCACTTTTGGTTGATTTAATGGTCAAACCTAACTAATAGTTGAACAATAATTGGGGATTCTAGAACAAAAGGAGGGATTTTTTTGGGACAGAATCGTCATTTTAAACATGGACAAAAGGCACCAAATAATGGTGAATATATCGAAATAGGGGAGACTGGCAGCAATGTCGTTAACCCAAAGAAGATTAAGCTGAAAGCAGGAGAGTATTTTCCTGAGACAACCAATGATGATCGTCATTGGACATATGTATCAAAAAAGGGCCGCTAATTAGCGGCCCTTTTTTGAAAATGAATTAATGTCCGGATTCCTGTACCGGATCATTTGGTATTACAGCTGAAACCACTAAAATTAATAGGGTAATGACCACACTAAGAATGGAAGCTGTATTGAAATCGTATTTACCGCCTTCAACCATTGAGCTTGTTACATAAATCACCATATGTGTTAATGCAAATGTCCATATAAATGTCAAAATATATTTCAATTTTCTCACCCCGTTCATCTACAATCCGTTATTATTTTATCATACCATACGTAACACTGGAAACAATTTAAATTATTTAGGTAAATATGGTTTGTACTTTATTACTTTGGGTTTTATCATAACATAGCCCAAAATGCAATTGATTATGAATACAAGTTAAAAAATAAATGGTTATTCTAAGCAATCAGAGAGATAAATAGCCCGGACAAATTGATTTATAGTGACATACATTAACATGGACTAAGGTTATTTGAGGGGAAAGCTATGATAAATCACAAAACGTTTCAACTGAATAAAGAATGGACAACCATTTTTTACCCGGAACAACCGAGTGGCTTTGCCATTATGTTACTCGGTGGAGATAAGCATTATATAAATGAAAAAGCTAATTTTTGGCTGGATCATCCAGGCAAAAAACAAATGCTTGAGTATCTGTTGAAGAGAGGGTATACGGTTTTTAGCTCTTATTTATCCGGTGCGCATTGGGGTAATGCTGAAGCTGCAGATTTAGCTATGGAAATGTATGCATTTTTTATCCGCAAGGAAATCGTAAACGAAAGAATTCATATCATAGCGGAAGGAACTGGCGCGTTGGTGTTAGATACAATTTGTCATAAATTAAAAGAAAAAGTACGATCTGTTGTATTACTAAATCCCATATTATCCGTAAAACAGAGCTATGAAAAAGAAGAAATAAATAAATTTTTCTTTAAGAAAATGAAAAAAGAATTGTACCAAGCCTACCATTTGGATGATCATACATTTAAAGAATGGATGGAGAAGAAGCCGGATACGACATTAGGAAAAGATATGCCGGTCTTAATCGTGCACGTCCTCGATAGGCTGGAAAGCAACCTGCCGGTTAAATATAGCTCATTCATTAACAATCATCCTTCATCAGAAATTAAGTATATTACACCGGAAAAAAGATATATTATTCCTTATCAAATCAATTCCTTTTTTAAAAACCATGAAAAAGATTTATAAATCTGAATAACCCTCGGGTTGGTTTAATACATTTATATAAACCGACAGGGGGTTTTTATATGCCTGAACATATTGTTCTGTCTCCGTATTCCTTTGTTGGATTTGAGATATGCAATAGGTTAATGGAAGAGGGTGTAGAGGTTATTGGGGTGGATCTACCTGTTTTGGTCGATCCAAAAGAAAAGGAAGAAAAAGAATTATTTTTAGGTAGAAATTCAAATTTCAAAGTAAAGAAACATGATCAGGTTATTAATGAAATAAAGGATGGCTATTTTTTTTATATTACTGATATGGATAATGAGTGTGAAAAATGGCTTGAATATGTAGAAAAAATCCCTAAAAAAATTGAGGATACGTTTATTTATGTAGGTATGGATAAAGAGGGATTGGTTAACAAGGATATTCCTAATCGAGTGGATACCACTATCATATTGCCAACCGTATACGGTCCATGGCAGCCGGAAAATACCGTCTTTTACAATTGTCTTAGTCAATCTCAATTTCCTTTTGAGCTATATGATTTAGAAAACAAAAGAGATGCTATCTATATAAGCGATGCCATTACAGCTATTTTTGAAATATCAAAATTTGAGCATGGAATCTACCAGGTTCAATCTGATATAAAAGAACATTGGCACCTTTTATTAAAAGAGCTTGGTTATCGGATTATCGCAGAAACTGGTGAAAAGCGAAATCCTGACCTTCAAAAGCTGAACATTAGGGAATATTTAGCGGTAACAAAAATATCCCCGCATGTGGGGATCAATTTAGTTAAGCAGCATATAAGGATTAGGAACCTCATGAGCTATTAGAATACTTTTTATATAATCGCCCCTTTCTATCATTATTAAGGGGTTTTTACAATTATTTGGAAAGGCGGTGGTTAACATGAAGAGGAAGCTTGAATATATGGCAATGGGCATGAAACACTATTCAGAAATCAAAAAGAAATTAAGTGAAGCGGGCTTAGATATAGATCGTCAACAATTACAGCCATTTATGGACATTTTCTTTACGGTTATGGATGAGGCTTATGAAAAAGGATATAAAGATGGTCGTTTAAAAAAAGGTGAGTGAAAGTCCTTCACTTGATTAAATTTGTAAATTTACTTATAAGGGATGGAATCTTTTTGAAATAAGGACTCAATTCGCTGATAGTGGACATTAGAACATCAGATTGTTCCATCAGTCTAGTGAAATCAATATTGGATGCTTGCTGTTCTTCAGGGGGAGGATCTTCCTTCGCCTGATTTTTCGTATGACGATCACCAAACATAAATCGATTAAAAGCCTCCTGATTGTCTGACCTGTTTCTATGATCATTGTTCAAGACATTCACCTCGTTTTTCACATATTCTTACTAATTAATGTATGTTGATATTGCTGGCTTGTATGGACATTCATTCATCTTTTTCGGAAAATTTGTTGCAATAAGGATTGATTTCTTTTAGAATTAGTACCAAGTCATAATATCAAATAATATAATCAGATGAATATAGCAAGAGGGGTGTAAGGATGAATGCTGGCATAATCGGAATTGGCAAATATCTTCCTGAAAACGTGGTAACAAACTTTGATTTGGAAAAAAAGATTGATACGTCAGATGAATGGATCCGAACACGCACTGGAATAGAAGAAAGAAGAATTGCCGATGATACCGTTGATTCTTCACATATGGCCTACGAGGCAGCAGTCAGGGCGATGGAGAATGCTGGAGTGACTGCTGAGGAAATTGAATTAATTCTAGTGGCAACTGTCACACCGGACCAATCCTTTCCTACAGTTTCCTGTATGATTCAAGAAAGATTGGGCGCAGTTAATGCAGCAGCTATGGATATTAGTGCAGCCTGTGCAGGATTTACCTATGGAATTGTAACTGCAAGTCAATTTATTAGGACAGGCAGCTATCGCACAATCTTGGTAGTAGGTGTGGAAAAGCTTTCAAAAATTACGGATTGGAATGACCGTAATACGGCTGTACTATTCGGAGACGGAGCAGGAGCAGCAGTATTGGGTCCTGTCAGTGATGGAAAGGGCATTCTATCTTTCGAGCTTGGAGCGGACGGTTCTGGTGGCATTCATTTAGAGAAAAAGCAAGATTATCTCACGATGAATGGCCGGGAAGTGTATAAGTTTGCAGTTAGACAAATGGGTGAATCATCCATCAATGTTTTAAATAAAGCAGGTTTGACAAAAGAGGATGTAGACTTTTTAATTCCGCATCAAGCAAATATACGAATTATGGAAGCTGCGAGACAAAGATTGGAGCTTCCAATTGAAAAGATGTCCAAAACGATTCATAAATATGGCAACACATCGTCATCTACTATTCCGATTGCGCTTGCTGAAGAAGTGGAAGCAGGAAAAATAAAAGACGGTGATTTGCTAGTATTAGTTGGTTTTGGAGCCGGTTTAACATGGGGAGCAGTTGCGATGCGATGGGGCAAATAAGAAAAGCCGAGATTAACTCAAGGAGAGATTGTAATGGAGAGTAAACGTGTAGTTGTGACAGGTATGGGGACCATATCACCTTTAGGCAATACTATCCGGGAGAACTGGGAAAACTTAGTGGCCGGAGTTTCAGGAATCGGGCCATTAACCAGAGTTAATGCGGATGAGTACCCTGCTAAGACAGCGGGGGAAGTAAAAAACTTTGAGATAACAGATATTATTGATCGGAAAGAAGCTAGAAAAATGGACCGGTTCACCCATTATGCGATTGCAGCATCAAAAATGGCAGTTGAGGATGCTAAATTGGAGATTACTCCTGAGAACGCAAATCGTGTTGGTGTATGGATTGGTTCCGGAATTGGCGGCATGGAGACATTCGAACAGCAATATGAAACATTTCAAAAAAGAGGCTATCGTAGGGTCAGTCCATTTTTTGTGCCGATGCTTATTCCGGACATGGCTGCAGGACAAGTATCCATACTTCTCGGAGCTAAAGGGGTAAATTCCTGTACGGTGACAGCATGTGCTACAGGAACGAATTCAATCGGAGATGCGTTTAAAGTTATCCAGCGCGGTGATGCGGATGTGATGATTACAGGAGGTGCGGAAGCCCCTATCACGAAAATGTCTGTAGCTGGTTTCTGTGCGAATACTGCTTTATCCTCTAACCCAGATCCTAAAACATCAAGCCGTCCATTTGATAAAAATCGAGATGGATTTGTTATTGGAGAAGGTTCAGGCATTCTCGTACTTGAGGAATTATCACATGCAATTGCGAGAAATGCGCCGATATATGCTGAAATTGTCGGATATGGATCAACAGGGGATGCCCATCATATAACCGCTCCAGCCCCTGAAGGAGAAGGTGGCGCAAGAGCGATGAAAATGGCTATTGATGATGCAGGTCTTGATCCGGAACAGATTGATTATATTAATGCTCATGGAACAAGCACAGAATACAATGATTCCTATGAAACGATGGCCATTAAAACAGTCTTTGGTGATCACGCTTATAAACTGGCAGTAAGTTCAACAAAATCGATGACCGGTCATTTATTGGGAGCAGCAGGTGGCGTTGAAGCAGTCTATACGGTTTTGGCAATCAAGAATGGTATCATTCCACCGACTATTAATCTTGAAACACCGGATCCCGTGTGTGATCTTGATTATGTCCCGGGTGAAGCAAGAAAACGCCAAGTTGACTGTGCGATGAGTAATTCACTTGGATTTGGCGGCCACAATGCCACAATCGTTTTTAAAAAATATAACGGATAGAAAACTTCAAGCGGCCTCTCTTTTTGGTTCATCTACCAAAAAGGGAGGCTATTTTGATTCCCATAAAATATATCCTTTCATATAATGCTCTATTCAAATATAAACAGGATAGGTGAATGGGATGGGAGTTATCAGAACGGATAAATGGTTGGAGGAGTCCTTTAATGATCGGTTAAAAATAGAAGAGAATATTTTAGACACAGTAAATATGCGAGAACATGTTCTAATTGAAGTTTTAAATAGAATTGGCCTATACCAGCCCAACCTAAAAACAAACAAGACATATCAAAATATGAAGGAACGGAAGGTGTGGCATAGAATCGCACTTTATCATAAAAAATATAAAAAAGCATGGGATGGTCCGGATATTCCTATTTTCCTATTTCCGATGGCAAGTGAAGTGTTCAGCTTATTTCGCTCTCCCAATAAACATAAATCAGGGATTGCTTTCATTGATAAATTGTTTTTATTTATATCGGAGAAGGTGAAGGATAAAGAACTGGAAGCTCTATTTGTCCATGAATATCATCATACAACGAGATTGGAATCCCTGGGGGGGCAGGTTAAGCATAGATTGGCAGACTCTATTATTATGGAGGGTCTTGCAGAATTTGCGGTATCAGAATATTGCGGTGAATCGTATTTGGCGCCTTGGATAACCAATTATCAAACGAAGGAAATCGAAGAACTGATTACAGAAAAATTCAAACCGAACTTTGATATGAAGCGATCTGATCCCCTTCATGATAAGTTGTTATTTGGGCATGGTACAATGCCAAAAATGGCCGGATATGCGGCAGGTTACAAACTTGTAAAGGATTATGCAGATCTTCATTCCATGAAGACTAGGGATATGATTGGTCTTTCTACTGATAAAATAATCAATGGATAATTCACTATGCAAAGAAAATCAATTTGCCACTCATACAAGGAATATTTTACAGGAAACTTGCCTATAATGATTGACAAATAGGATAGAAGTGAGGGATATTCGGGAATGTTGTATCTCCATGATGTTTGGGTAAATTGGTTTGAAGGTGAAGAAAACAGTTATAACATTTGCAGCTTTCACGAGTGGAGGAAAGAGGATACGGTTGAGTTACTTGACCAGGTTCCGCTTTTGAAGTTGGAGCCGGTTCTTTTTCACTACATTGAAAATGATTTATTGGAATTGCCTTCAAGTCTTCTACAGGATGTTTATAAGAAGGCGTATATTCGGAAGAATCATGAAAGACTTCCGATGGATTATTGTTTTGTTGCTACAGATGGGACAGGCATCATTGCTATTGATACGATAGGATACACCATACCAATCCGAAAGAGTAGATTAATTCCAAGGCAGGAGCAATTGGCTTATGATATGGTACGTAATGTGGATGCGCATCAGTATGACTATCAGTCAATGATTACAGATTATCAGAAGAAAGAGTATCATATCCTTTCCCCATCTCCTGATTTTATGCTGGGGTTAACACGCAAGGAACGTCAATTAAAGCAATTATTGTTCATGGTACTTGATCAATTAAAAAGTTCAAGCAATACAGCTGAAATTCGTTATTGGTATACAGAATGGGCGCCTGAACAATATTCAACAGTTTTAAAAATGGATTTTGATGAAATATGGCACAAGCTATACTCGGAAATGAAGATAGGCTGGTCAGAAAAACACGCCATGTTATGTGAACGTTTAATAAAAGGCCAACCATTTTTCGAAAAGCTCTGGGAAATAGAAGTAGGAGATCGACCATCCATGCTGTAATGGATGGTTTTTTTATATAAAAAGCTTATGACTCAAGCTCCTAGGAGCCGAAGCTAGATTAAGTAAAAAGCTGAGGCGACTGTTCAGCTCCGACAAGCATAAGAGGAGGCACGTAGGGAGGCGCTCTTTCCTCCCGTAGTGGCTACACTTATGACCTCGAGGAGCTAGGAGCCGAAGCTAGATTGAATAAAAACCTGAAACTAACTTAAGGAACGAAAACTAAAAGCGCCACATCGTGTGGCAACGTCTTTGTGACCAACATGCTGTTGGCCTCCGTAGTGGCTACACTTATGACCTCGAGGAGCTAGGAGCCGAAGCTAGATTGAATAAAAGCTGAAACTAACTTAAGGAACGAAGACTAAAAGCGCCACATCGTGTGGCAACGTCTTTGTGACCAACATCCTGTTGGCCTCCGCAGAGTATTTGCTTATGACTCGAGTTCCTAGGCCCTGAAGTCGAATATAATAAAAAAGTGCTGAAGCTAGATTCAATACAAATCTAGCTTCAGCACTTTAATTTAGAACAATCTTTATCTTCTTTTACGACCTAAACCAATTGCGTTTTTCATTTTTCGTAATGTTTTATTAGCAGCTTTATTTGCCTCGAGAGCTCCTTTGTCGAGGATTTCATCCAATTCAGGGGAATTCAGTAATTCCTGATGACGTTCCTGAATAGGTCGTAGTGTTTCAACCACTACATTGGCAACCTCTGCTTTAAAATCTCCATATCCCTTACCTACAAAGCGTTTTTCAATGGATTCTATGCTTTCACCGCTTAGTGCAGAGTGAATGGATAGAAGGTTTGAAATACCTGGTTTATTTTCCTTGTCGAATTTCACGATTCCTTCTGAATCCGTAACCGCACTCTTGATTTTCTTCTCAACCTGCTTTAGATCATCTAATAAAGAAATAGTTGATTTTTTATTTGGATCGGATTTGCTCATTTTTTTGATTGGCTCCTGTAAAGCCATGATTCGCGCCCCTGAAGCAGGTAGTTGGATATCAGGGATTGTAAAGACATCTCCATATTTTTTATTGAAGCGTTCAGCAATATCACGTGTCAATTCAACATGCTGTTTTTGATCATCGCCTACTGGAACAATGTTGGTTTGATATAAAAGGATATCAGCAGCCATCAATGGAGGATAAGTCAGAAGACCGGCTGAAACAGATACCTGTGATTTAGATTTATCTTTATATTGAGTCATTCGCTCAAGTTCACCAATAGAAGTATTACATTGCATAATCCATCCGGCTTCTGTATGAGCGGGAACCTCAGATTGGATAAAAATTGTCGCTTTCTCAGGATCAATCCCAACAGCCAGATAAAGGGCTGCAAGATTTCGAATGTTCTTTCTTAGTTCGAGGCGATCCTGCGGAACCGTAATCGCATGGTGATCAACTATGCAAAAGTAACAATGGGAATCATTTTGCAATTCTACGAACTGCCGTAATGCTCCTATATAATTACCAAGGGTCACCAGACCGGTTGGCTGAATGCCAGAAAAAATAATACTCATTTTCATTCTCCTTTCAATATAAAAAATCCCATTCGTCTCCACTATTAAAAGGGACGAATGGGATTCGCGGTACCACCCTAATTGTTTACGTTCTATACATAAACCACTCAGGAATATCCAAAAAGATATTCTTGCCCAGTAACGCGGGCAAACGTCCTGTCATACTGTCATTTTTCCTACAGGAGGCTTAAAAGTCCATTCAGGTATACGGGCTGTTTGTTCGCAGCAACCACAAACTCTCTGAAAACCTTGTACTACCTTACTACTCTTTGTCATAGCCTATAATAAATATTAAGTAATGATATTCTACTTAAACCTGATTAGAAAAGCAACTATCCAAAGAAAATAATTGAGCAAATAAAGGTAATGACACATGAAAAGATACCTGCATAAAGTAAAGGGCTAGTCCAGGAAAAGGTAAGTACCTCCATATTCGGGCCTTTATCTTTAGAATCGCCTTCTAGTTCAGATATATATTCTTCTTTTTTTGAATTGATTTTCCAGAATTTTTTAAACGAGTAGGAAAAGAAAGAAAAGAAACCTCCTCCTATTACATATAGGAGAGCGCCGGCACAAACATAAAAGAGGCCTATCATAAAATAGCTATCAATCAATGAAAGCAGAAAGGGACTTTTTATATTAATTGAATAGATAATTGAAATTAGAAGGCTGATACCGTTTAATAAAAGAAATTTTTTTGGTGAAGACTTCATGGGTTTCCTCCGAATATAAGTTGTTTTATAAAGTGTATTTAAATTTTATACCAATAATTTAAAAATTAAAAGTTGCAAGTTTATTTATAAAATTTTATTATATTCATAACGTTTCATTTTAATTAAATATGCTTTTCTGGTTGGAATTATCTGAAAAATATAATTTTTTTGTTTTTATAGGATATTTTACCCAGACATTGGTGTATCAAGGTTTGTTGTTAATTTTTGTATTCGAAATGACATATGTTCGTAAACAAAATGTAAAAAAATGATTGCAAAAAATTCTGAAACGTTTTATGATTGGTTACGAAATCTTCTGAAAATTAGAAGAGTAAAAAATAGGGAGGTCATTTACTAGTATGAAAGCAAAAAAAATCTCATTATTTCTTGTAATGATTCTTGCTTTGAGCACTTTCCTTGCAGCTTGTTCCGGCGGAGACGAAGAGACAGGTAGCAATGATAAAGGTGAAGGCAAGAAAGACGTTGAACAAGTACTTAACTTAGTGGAAACTTCTGAAATTCCGTCTATGGACACTGTAATGGCTACTGACTCTGTTTCTTTCAACGTTATGAACAATACGATGGAAGGTCTTTACCGTTTAGGTGAGGGAGATAAAGTTGTTGCAGGTGTTGCTGAGGGAGATCCAACAGTAAGTGAAGATGGAAAAACTTTCACTATCAAACTGCGCCAAGATGCTAAATGGTCAAATGGTGATCCTGTAACAGCTCACGATTTCATTTATGCTTGGCAAAAAGCTGTAAATCCTGATACTGCTGCTGAATATGCATACATGATGTATGTAATTGAAAATGCTGAAGAAATCAACACTGGTAAAAAGAAAGTGGAAGAGTTAGGTGCTAAAGCGCTTGATGATTACACTCTTGAAATTAAACTAACAAATGCTATCCCTTATTTCCAATCTCTACTTTCTTTCGGAACATTCATGCCACAAAATCAAAAATTTGTTGAAGAACAAGGCGAAAAATTTGGTCTTGAAGCAGATACAACACTTTATAATGGACCATTCACGATGTCTGAGTGGAAACATGAAGAAAGTTTCACACTTTCTAAAAATGATCAATACTGGGATAAAGATACTGTAAAGCTCGAAACAATCAATTTTAAAATCGTAAAAGATACTAACACAGCCGTAAACTTATATGAAACAGGTAAAATTGATCGTGTAGGATTGACTGCTGAAAACGTTGATAACTACAAAGATAGCGAAGAATTCGGTACGGAAAAAGATACTTCTGTATACTTCCTTCGTTATAACCAAAAGAACAAAGCATTAGCAAATGTTAATATCCGTAAAGCAATTGATATGGCTTATGACAAAGATGCTTTTGTAAAAACAATCTTAAATAATGGATCTGTACCTGCATACTACTTGGTACCAAGTGATTTTGTTAAAGGTCCGGACGGAAAAGATTTCCGTGAAGCTAACGGAGATATGAACGTTACAAATAAAGATGAAGCTAAAAAGCTTTGGGAACAAGGCTTGAAAGAAATCGGCGAATCCAAAGTTGAGCTCGAATTGCTGAATTATGATGGTGACTCTGCTAAGAAAACTGGTGAGTATATCAAAGAACAGCTTGAAACTACTCTTCCAGGACTTACAGTTGGCCTTAAGCAACAACCATTCAAGCAAAAACTTGAATTAGAATCTAAAGGTGATTATGACTTCTCTTATGCTGGTTGGGGTCCAGATTATCAAGATCCTATGACTTTCATCGATATGTTCGTAACTGATGGAGCTCATAACCAAATGGGATACTCAAATCCTGAGTATGACAAATTGGTCGAAGAAGCTGGATCTACATTATTAAGTGATTTGCCAGCACGTTGGGAAGCTCTTCAAAAAGCAGAAAAAATCCTAATTGAAGAAGATGCGGCCATCAGCCCACTTTATCAACGCGGACTTTCATTCCTATCGAAGGATAAAGTTAAAAATCTATACAACCACGCCTTTGGCGGAGATTACAGTTACAAGTGGGTATCAATCGAGGAATAATAGCTCGTGTGCCTGAATGGGAGAGTGCATGCCTGAAATGGCCATGTGCTCTCCTTTTCCCTAGTTATGGGAGAAAATTCAGAATAGAAAAACAATTGCCAAAAACTGAAAAAGGGGGGCTAATAATGCTGCGATATACATTACAACGGATATTCTATATGATTATTACTTTATTTGTTATTACAACTGCTACCTTTTTCTTGATGAAAATGCTGCCGGGATCTCCGCTGAAAAATCAGGAAAAGCTTACTGCTGAACAAAAAGAGATTATTTATGAAAAATATGGACTGAATGACCCAGTGCCGAAGCAGTATGTCACTTATATGACAAATTTAGTTAAAGGGGACTTAGGTACTTCTTTCCAATATGACAACAGACCGGTTACAGAATTAATTGCTACACGGATTCCAAATTCTGCCCATCTGGGTTTTCAAGCTTTGCTGTTTGGAACGATTGTTGGCCTAATGTTAGGAATAGCTGCTGCACTGCGTCATAATACATGGATAGATTATGGTGCCACTGTTATTGCTGTCCTGGGTGTTTCGATCCCATCCTTCGTTTTTGCAGGATTTTTACAGTATTTCTTAGCCGTTGAAAATCAAATCTTCCCGGTTGCTTTCTGGGATGGATTCGAATATACGATTTTGCCAACACTGGCGCTTTCCGCTGGGGTTATAGCAAGCATCGCTCGTTTTATGAGGTCTGAAATGCTAGAAGTTATGGGATCGGATTATATTACTCTTGCAAAAGCAAAGGGTTTATCTGGTGTAGCTGTAGTATTTAAGCATGGTATAAGAAATGCATTGATTCCAATTATTACGATTCTTGGACCAATGGCTGTCAATATTATGACTGGAACACTAATAATTGAACGAATCTTTGCTATTCCTGGATTAGGGGAACAATTTGTTAACTCTATTAATATGAATGATTATCCAACCATTATGGGTACTACGATTTTTTATAGTGCACTATTTATTCTTGTAATCTTCTTGGTGGACATCATGTATGGAATTGTTGATCCTCGTATCCGCCTTGCTGGGGGGAAAAAATAATGGAAAATAATCTAAAGACAGAAAACCTTTCTCCAGAATTATTTAAGGTTGTAGGGCAAGAATCTCATGAAGCAGAGAAAATCGTTCGCCCCAGCCTAACATTTTGGCAGGATGCATGGAGACATTTACTTAAAAATAAAGGTGCAATTTTTGGACTTGTCATGGTTGTGATCTTCGGTCTTTTAGCAATCTTTGCACCAATGACGTCTGGTTACACATATAAGCAACAGGACATAGCAAATTCTAAATTGCCGCCTCGTGTTCAGGGGTTGGAAAATATCAGCTGGCTTCCATTTGATGGTACAGATAAAAATGGTGTGAATGTCTATGAAAAAAATGGTATTGAAGACAGATATCACTGGTTTGGTACAGATGATTTAGGGCGTGACCAATGGACAAGGGTTTGGTACGGCGCAAGGATTTCCTTGTATATCGCTATATTGGCAGCCGTAATTGAGTTTTTCATTGGTGTAACCTATGGAGGGATATCCGGTTTCTTTGGAGGCAGAATTGACGCTGTCATGCAGCGTATTATTGAAGTGCTCGTCGGTATTCCATATCTAATTGTTGTTATTTTAATGATCCTAATTTTCGAAAAACCTGGGGTAATTTCGATTACACTCGCCATGGTTATAACCGGTTGGATAGGAATGGCTCGGATGGTTAGGGGGCAATTCCTGAAATTAAGAGATCAGGAGTATGTTTTGGCTTCGAAAACGCTAGGTGCTTCAAATAGAAGCTTAATATTCAAGCATTTACTACCAAATGTATTAGGACCCATTATTGTTACATCGATGTTTACAATTCCGGGAGCCATATTCACCGAGGCATTCCTAAGCTTTATTGGTCTGGGAATTGCTGCACCTGAAGCTTCTTTGGGTTCTTTAGTAAATGACGGTTTTAGATATATAAAATCATATCCATATTTATTGATCATTCCATCCTTAGCTATCAGTATACTAATCTTAAGCTTTAACTTATTGGCTGATGGTCTCCGTGATGCGCTTGATCCAAAAATGCGAAAATAATAGGGAAGGAGAATTATAATGGAGAAATTACTTGAAGTAAAAAATTTGCATGTCTCCTTCGATACCTATGGTGGTGAGGTTAAAGCTGTACGTGGAGTTAGTTTTGACTTGTTCAAAGGAGAAACATTGGCAATTGTTGGAGAATCCGGTTCCGGAAAATCCGTTACAACAAAGGCATTAATGAGATTAATTCCGAATCCTCCAGGACGTATAAAAGAGGGACAAATACTTTTTGGAGAAAATCGTGACCTTGTTAAAATGACTGAAAGAGAAATGCAACGAATTCGCGGTAAAGAAATGTCAATGATATTCCAGGATCCGATGACTTCTTTAAACCCAACCATGAAAGTCGGTAAGCAAATTATGGAAGGGTTAATCAAGCATCAAAATTTAAGCAAAGCAGCTGCCCGTGAGCGAGCTATCGAGCTTTTAAGATTAGTAGGGATTGCCCAGCCTGAAATTCGTATGAACCAATATCCTCACCAATTCTCAGGCGGAATGAGACAGCGTGTAGTTGTAGCGATTGCTCTTTCATGCAATCCAAAAGTGCTGATTGCAGACGAACCAACAACAGCCTTGGATGTTACCATTCAGGCCCAAATACTAGAATTAATGAAGGATTTACAAAATAAAATTGATACATCCATTATCTTTATTACACATGATTTAGGAGTTGTTGCGAACGTAGCTGATCGTGTAGCGGTTATGTACGGAGGACAAATTGTTGAGACTGGAACGGTAGATGAAATTTTCTATGATCCGCGCCATCCGTATACATGGGGGCTATTATCCTCAATGCCTAGCCTAGATAATAGTGGGGATGTTGAGCTTACAGCGATTCCTGGTACTCCTCCGGATTTGATTCATCCACCGAAGGGGTGTCCATTTGCACCAAGGAATCCCTATGCTTTAGCAATTGATTATGAAAAGGAACCGCCTATGTTCCAGATTTCAGATACTCATTTTGCAAAAACTTGGCTCCTACATCCTGATGCACCAAAAGTAAATCCACCGGAGCTAGTCCAACAGCGTATTCGCCATATGGCCTCCAATTTTGAAAAACCTGTACAAGTAGGAGGGGTTAACTAATATGGCTACAAAAGAAAAAATTATCGAAGTCAAAGGACTTAAACAATATTTTAATGTTGGTAAACCGAATATGGTTAAAGCGGTGGACGATGTATCTTTTGAAATCTATAAAGGTGAAACATTCGGTCTGGTGGGAGAATCTGGATGTGGCAAATCTACAACAGGGCGATCCATTATCCGTTTATATGATTTGAGTGGCGGAGAAGTCATTTTTAAAGGGAAAGAAGTCCATGGCAGAAAATCAGGTAAGGATCTAAAGCAATTTAACCGAGGTATGCAAATGATCTTTCAGGATCCTTATGCTTCATTAAATCCTCGTATGACTGTGGGCGATATTATTGCTGAAGGCATTGATATACACGGATTAGCGAAAAATAAGGAAGAACGTATGAAACGCGTATACGATCTTCTTGAAACGGTTGGACTTAACCGTGAGCATGCGAGTCGTTATCCGCATGAATTCTCTGGTGGTCAGCGTCAAAGGATTGGGATTGCCCGTGCACTCGCAGTGGATCCTGAATTTATTATTGCCGATGAGCCAATCTCAGCGCTTGATGTTTCCATTCAGGCACAGGTTGTTAACCTTCTGAAAAAGCTTCAAAAAGAAAAAGGGTTAACATATTTGTTCATCGCGCATGACTTGTCAATGGTGAAATACATCAGTGACCGTATTGGTGTTATGTATTATGGTAAATTGGTAGAAGTTGCAGACAGTGAAGATCTATATAAAAACCCAATGCATCCATATACACAATCTCTACTTTCTGCGATTCCTCTGCCGGATCCGGAAAGTGAACGCACGCGTAGAAGAAAACCGTATAATCCGGACGTTCATGGTTATGATGAAAATGAACAACTAGAAATGCGTGAGATTGCACCAGGACATCATGTATTGTGTTCATTAAATGAATTTGAGCAATATAAAAAAACATATATCAAAAAAAATTAGTATGAACCGTTTGTGGTTCACGAGTCTTATTTGGAATATGTAGCAAAAAGGTTATCCTTCTGTGGATAGCCTTTTTGATGTATTTTTGGAAAAAGAGGGAAGTGAGATGTTTTTTCATATTTATAGGAGGTATAATAATAGTGACATGAAGGAGTGATGTGGGGGATGAAATTGGTTAAAAATATGGCAGTGTTAATGTCAATCCTAATGATAGGGACACTGTTTACAGAGGTATCATATGCTGCTACGGAGGCTGAAAAAGAGTTTTTACTACATAGTGGACAGAGTATTGTTCTAGAAAACAAGGAACTTCCTGAGGGGATGCAACGATTTATAAAAGAATCGAAATATTCATTTACATATCCTGATGCAGTAAGAGGCATTTATGTGACAGGAAATTCTGCAGGGGGCAGTAAATATAAAGAACTGGCAAAATTAGTGGATACAACAGATTTGAATGCGATGGTGATTGATATAAAAGATGACTTCGGTAAATTAACCTATAAACCAGATGCATCTAAGCCATATGCTGAAGCTGGAACAAATCTAATTAAAGATCCAGATAAATTATTAAAGGATATGGAAAAAAGAGAAATCTATCCGATTGCCAGAGTGACGGTTTTTAAGGATAGTTATTTGGCAAATAAAAAACCTGAATGGTCATTTTTAGATGGAAAAGAAGTATGGAAAAATGGCAGAGGAGAATCATTTGTTAACCCATTTGTAAAAGATGTATGGGAATATAACGTTGAGATTGCAAAAGAAGCAGCTGAAATGGGTTTTCAGGAAATTCAATTTGATTATGTTCGCTTTCCCGAAGGATTTGAGAATCGCGATAAAGAATTGAAATACTCAGTGGGTAATTACGGAGATAAAGCTGTAGATAATGTTCAGCATCGAGTAAATGCTGTTACAGACTTTGTAGAGTATGCTAAGAGTGAATTAGAGCCATATGGAGTAAAGGTATCAGTTGATATTTTTGGCTACTCTGCTACTCTTCCAGAAGCGCCTGGGATAGGACAAAACTTCTCTAAGATATCTGAGCATGTTGATGTCATTTCTTCTATGATCTATCCGAGTCATTGGACATCCTATTTTGGAATTGCCAAGCCAGATTTAGAACCATATAAACTTGTAAAAGAATACGCAAAACTAGAGAATAAAAAATTGAGCAGTTTAGAGAGTCCGCCAATCTCCAGGCCTTGGATTCAGGATTTTACGGCACCATGGCTAGGTAAAGGAAATTATAAGCAATACGGAAAAAAAGAAGTAGAAGATCAAATTAGAGCGTTAAAAGAAGAAGGAATCAATGAGTATTTATTATGGAACTCAGGAAACCGTTATACCTCCGGAGTAGACTATAAACAATAATAAAATCATATAAGCTGAAACAAAGGATTGGCTAAAAAAAGCCAATCCTTTTCTTTAGCTTATTTCATACTCCAATCGGGTGAGAATTTTTATTAGTAATGTATAATTTGGGGAATTTTATCAACAGGTTCTTAAGAAGTAGAATACTGGCTGCATCCGCCATTTATAATAATGTTTAAAGCCAGTGATGATTATGCAGTTTATTTCGCTACGCGAATACAGCTCTGTTAGGAAGGTTAAGAAATTGAAATGGTTATTTGTTTTTCTTGCCGCCAACCTTATTAAATCCGGTTGTTGATCTGTTCGTTTGTATCACAAACTCAGAACGCTTGTGCCTGCCGAAAATCAGATTTCCAATACCATTTGTTAATGGACCCATAAAAGCAGTTAGACCAATAATTAAAAAGGATACCAATATAAAATCAAGGATATATTCGCTCATTCGTTCCTCCTTTTATATTTCGACTGTGTAAATTTCTTTACATTTTTATTGTAATAGATTAAGAAGTGGGAGAAAAGGGAAAAGGTAACTTGGTTGCTAAATTTTATACATTTAATAAAATATATCACCTTAGAAGATAGAAAAAATCATGCGAATAGGCAGGATGCTTGTTCTAAACTATTAATCCATGAGATAGGTAACACCTATCATTTAACAACCTATAAGAATATGTATGAATGTAAAATCAAAATTACTAGATACGAACTAGATAAACAAAGGAGCAGATACATCAGATGAGTTGGTATAAAAGATTGCGTGAATATTTTCCGGAAGAGGAAATGAAATCAGAAGAACATATAAACATGCTGTTAAATCATGGCCAAAAGGACTACTTCCTTGATAATGGGAAAAATCATATTTTATTATATGCAGAGAAAGAGAACTTTATCTTTGTTGATTACTTATATGTGATGGGTAATGCAAGAGGAAATGGTACAGGAAAAAAGGTTTTGGACAAACTGAAATTGAAGGGAAAACCAATCTTTTTAGAAGTAGAGCCGATAAATGAGTCGGAAGAGGATTCAGAGAAAAGATTACGATTTTATAAACGAGAGGGTTTTAAGCATGCGAATACCGTCTCCTATGTTAAAAATTCACTCGCTACAAATAAAGATGTAGAATTGGAGATTCTTTATTGGAGTCCGGAAGCAGATAAGCATATGGATCAAGAGGTATTAGATGGAATGAAAGAAATCTATCGTGATTTGCATACTTATAAGGATGAAGAATTATATGGAGGGAAATACCGGCCAACTGAGAAAGCCTTGAAAATAAAAGAAAATAAATCTGATATTTTAGATGAAATAACAAGCTGAAGATTTAACTTCAGCTTGTTTTCTTTTTACCTCAAATGTTTAACGGCTTCGCTCTAGGGTATATAAATAATAGAAATTATTTAAAAAAAGAGACACAGGCCAAATGAAATAGGGCAAAGGAATGGAGTAATATAACAATTATTTCAATAATATGATAGTAAGGTTAATGTTTAGTAAACCCGGAAACATTTTCTAAAAAATCTCTACACATTCCATTATTAATCATGTATAATAATTTTATATGTTCCTTAATTATAATTATTTTAATTTAGATAGTATCATAAGCATTGTGAAATGTTAAATATATAGCTCTAACGGGATAAGGGAACTTAAAGAATAGGGAGAGTGACAGGGAATGGTTACACTTTACACATCACCTAGCTGTACGTCATGTAGAAAAGCAAAAGCTTGGTTAGAAGAACATGATATTCCATATAAAGAACGTAATATTTTTTCTGAATCATTAAGTCTTGATGAAATAAAAGAGATTTTACGTATGACTGAAGATGGTACCGATGAAATCATTTCAACACGCTCGAAAACTTTTCAAAAGTTAAATGTAAATCTTGATAATTTACCTTTACAGGAATTGTTTAATATCATCCAACAGAATCCCGGATTATTAAGAAGACCAATTATCATTGATGAAAAACGTCTGCAAGTTGGTTACAACGAAGATGAAATCAGACGATTTTTACCTCGTAAAGTAAGAACATTTCAACTTCGAGAAGCACAGCGCTTAGTTAATTAATTTTTATATTGTTCATAAACCCCCTTCCTGGACAGCGAAGGGGGTTTTGGTGTATCTTAAATTATTAGACATAATTATTTTATGAAATATAGGCTTTTTGTTTCCCACTATTTACTATTTATCATAAAATATAACTACCACCTGCTTTATAAAAAGAACATCCATGATTAACATTTTTAAAAACAGGGAAAAGATATAACAACCTAGTTTGGGGGTATATCCCTTCAATTACCTCAAACCAGAAGGGAGAGAGTGAATCATGGAAATCGAACGTATTAATGAGAATACTGTAAAATTCTACATTTCATATGGGGATATTGAAAAGCGAGGCTTCGATCGAGAAGAGATCTGGTATAATCGTGATCGAAGTGAGGAACTTTTCTGGGAAATGATGGATGAAGTGCATGAAGAAGAGGATTTTACTGTTGAAGGCCCACTTTGGATTCAAATCCAAGCACTTGAAAAAGGGTTGGAGATTTTAGTTACTCGAGCGCATCTATCCAAGGATGGCCATAAATTCGATTTGCCAATTGATGATCCCGCCAATTCCGTTGATGTGAAGATAGAGTCTATGCTTGAAGAGCATTTTCAAACTAACCAAGCAATAGATGAGCAAATAACAGAGGATGATACATTGGAATTTGTCCTTTCATTTAAAGACTTTGAAGATGTCATTGCATTAAGTAAAACGAACGGAATTCAAGGAGTTGTGACCAAGTTATACTCCTTTGAAAATATATATTATTTGTATGTAGAATTTCCAGATGGAGAGTTTGTGGAAGAAGAGATTGATAATAAGCTATCAATTATACTTGAATATGCTGATGAATCTCCTGTTACAATCCATCGTCTTGAAGAATATGGAAAAGTCATTATACCTAAAGATGTATTCTCGACTGTAAGCCAATACTTTTCTTAATACTCATTAATTGAAAGCTGATTTCCACTTGGAAGTCGGCTTTTTAGTTCTTAAATTGGTCTGGAATCACCACATTGAGGACCCCCTATTTAGAAAGTGTGATTGAAAAACTAATCGAGGGTTTGCGTCATTCAGACCATATTGGGGTATAGATAATGAAAGTTTTCAATGAAAAATGGATAAGGTGAGGATTATGAAGAATTTTATTAATGTTCTTTTATTTATCTCAATTTTAGGGATTGTGGGATTTATATATCAGAAAAATTTCGATGGGGATTATATTCAATATGGAAGTATATTATTTACAATAACTGTTGTTTTTATTGGATTTATTATATTCCTGGAAAATCGTCATCCTGCACAGACACTAGCATGGTTAATCGTTTTGGGTGCTTTTCCGGTAGTTGGATTCTTGTTTTATTTGTTATTTGGAAGGAATTTTAGAAAAGAAAAGATATTTAAGAAAAAATATTTTTTAGATAAGCAAAAGTATATGGATATTACAGGGGAAAGTGAGAAAAGATTATTAAGATTAGATAATGAGAATCATGATTATAGCCAATTGTTTAATCTAGCTGATCAGATTGCCAACACCCCTATCTCTTTATCTACGGAGACTAAAGTTCTTACAAATGGAAAAGAAACATTTAATTCTATTAAAGAAGCTTTATTGCAAGCAAAACATCACATACATATGGAATATTATATTGTTCGCCATGATACCTTGGGGAATGAAATTAAAGACATACTTATTAATAAAGCGAAAAACGGGGTGAAAGTTAGATTTCTTTATGATGCAGTCGGATCATGGACTCTTTCAGGGGAATATATTAAGGAAATGAGAAAATGGGGGATTGAGGTAGTGGCGTTTGGCCCTGTTAAGCTCCCCTTTTTAAATAATAAATTTAACTTTAGAAACCATCGAAAAATTGTTGTAGTGGACGGAGATATTGGCTTTGTTGGTGGTTTAAATATCGGTAATGAATATTTGGGTAAAGATGAGAACTTTGGATTTTGGCGTGATACCCATTTGAGGTTAAATGGAGAAGGAGTCCGCAGTTTACAATTAATCTTTTTGCAGGATTGGTATTACATGACCAATCACAGTTTCTTAACAGATGAGTATCTTGCTCCTGTAACAACAGATCATGAAAAAGGGCATCATGGGGGAGTACAAATAATTGCAGGTGGGCCTGATAATGAATACAGTACCATTAAAAATATATTCTTTTCTATGATTGTTTCTGCAAAAAAATCAGTTTGGATTGCCTCCCCTTATTTTATCCCAGATGAAGACATATTTTCTGCCTTGAAAATTGCTGCTCTAAGTGGTATTGATGTTCGCTTATTAGTACCTAGTAATCCGGATAAGAGAATTGTCTTCCATGCTTCGAGGTCCTATTATCCTGATTTATTGGAGACAGGAGTTAAAGTCTATGAATATCGTGAGGGTTTCTTGCATTCAAAAATCATCATTGTAGATGGAGAACTTGCATCTATAGGTACCTCAAATATGGATATGAGAAGCTTTCACTTGAACTTTGAAGTCAATGCGTTTCTCTATAAGACCGATAGTGTACAGACATTAGTAAATGATTATCTACATGACTTATTAGTTTCGAATGAGCTGCATATTGAGGTATTTAAAGGTAGACATTTCGGTATGAGAATGATGGAATCATTATTTAGACTACTATCACCGATGCTATGATGAAAAAGCTCCGCCTAGTTGAAAAGTTCAACAGATGGACATATAGAGTTCATTTAGAATGAAGGTTTATTAAATAGATAACGAGAATTTGATAGGTATCCTATAGGAAAAGGAGCCTGTACATGCTGGTTGCAATTAATAAAGAAGATAAACAAATTCATGCCAACCAAATTATAAAGAGACACGAGGAAGAGTATCGCTGTCCTGCTTGCCGGAAACGTGTGATATACCGTTCCGGCCCGCGGACGATTCCCCATTTTGCTCATCAAACAAAGGGGAATTGCCAAGCAGCAACTGAATCTGAAACAGCAGATCATCTATCAGGGAAAAATAATTTATACCGTTGGTTAAGAAGCTGTCAGTTGGATGTTGAACTGGAGAAATATATAGCTATCATAAAGCAAAGACCTGACATTTATGTAAAGAGGAAAAATCAATATTATGCAATCGAATATCAATGTTCATCTATTCATGAAGAGTTATTTTTGAAAAGAACAAAAGGATACTTGGATGCAGATGTTGTGCCTATCTGGATTTTTCACAGCCACTTCATTAAAAGAAACGGAGTTTATCTGTGGAGGCTAAATTCACTCCTTAAATCTGCTCTTAGAAAATCTTCATCACCTTTTCTCCTCTTTCACAACCCCAAGCAAGCAAATTCCATACTGGCATTTGTGAATATTATACCTGTCTCAATAGAACAATGCTTCGGTCAGATGGTATTGTTATCTGAGGGAATGGATCTGGAAAGTATCTTATCTCCACCCAAGCAAGAAATCCCTTATTTAAACGATTGGTTTAAAAAACGTACTCTGCAACTTATGAATGAAATCCGTTTTAAAGGCTTGCAAAGTAAGCTGATTAAAGAATTATATCAGGTTGGGATATCTCCGTTTAAAATCCCTGAATTTGTTGGTGTTCCATTGTTAAGCGGCTGTATGTATGGAATGCCGGCGACTGTCTGGCAAGGATTAATCTATATCGATTTACTGAATTGCTTTAACCTGCATGGAAGAATCAGTGAAGCATGGATTCGGTCAAGATTTTTGGAAAGAATAAAGAAGAAGGATATAATTTTAAATCAATGCCCTTTAATGAGCCAGGATATATTTACCGCATTGAAAGAATATCTGAGATTCCTTGAAAAAATTGATTATTTGGAAAAAATAGATGTAAATCATTATATAATAAGAGAAGACTTCATTTTAGACGATCATTTTGAAGAGATAATCAAATTGAGGTTATTCGATTTTTATGAAGGGAATTAAAGGTATTATGAAGAACTTTATGAAAGAAGCAAATGATTGGAGGGAACTGCATGGCTGCAGATATTAAACAATTACCTGAAAGAAAAGATATACCTGTAGAAGATACTTGGAGACTGGAGGATATCTTCCCAAGCGATGAAGCATGGGAGAAGGAGTTCAAGGGCATTTTGGCTGAATTGCCAAAAGGCGATCAATATAGAGGGAAATTAGATGAGAGTGCTGATACCTTATGGCAGGCTTTGCAATTTCAGGATATGATTACTGAAAGACTTGGACGTTTATATACATATTCTCACATGAGATATGACCAGGATACCGGTAATACATTTTATCAGGGAATGGACGACCGCGCCCGGAATTTATATTCTCAGGCTGCCAGTGCTTTTTCGTATATTTTACCTGAAATCCTTGCAATTAAAGAAGAAACAATTAATCGGTTCATGCAAGAGAAAAAGGAGCTTTCCTTATATGAACAAACTTTAAAAGAGATCAATCTGCAAAGACCCCACGTTCTATCAGCAGAGGCAGAGGCTTTATTGGCTCAGGCATCAGAAGTGATGGGAACTGCATCCAATACTTTTGGCATGTTAAATAATGCCGACCTTCGTTTTCCTACAATTAAAGATGAGAACGGGGAAGAGGTTGAACTGACTCATGGAAGGTACAGCAGATTTTTGGAGAGCAGTGATCGTAGAGTTCGTGAGGAAGCCTTTAAAGCGATGTATAAGACATATGGACAGTACCGAAATACGTTCGCAAGTACATTATCCGGGACAGTGAAGAAAGATAATTTCTATGCAAAGGTACGTCATTATGATTCTGCAAGACATGCAGCTTTAAGCAATAATAATATTCCGGAAACCGTATACGAAAATCTAATCAATTCCATTCACAACAATCTGCATTTACTACACCGTTATGTGAAGCTTCGTAAAAAACTTTTAGGTGTGGATGAATTGCATATGTATGATTTATATACACCTTTAGTGAAAGACGTGAAGATGGATATTTCCTATGATGAGGCTAAAGAATATATTCTAAAAGGGCTTGAGCCTTTAGGTGAGGAATACATCAATGTATTAAAAGAAGGGTTCGAAAACCGTTGGGTAGATGTTCACGAAAATCGCGGTAAACGAAGCGGCGCATACTCCTCAGGTTCATATGGAACTAATCCATATATTCTAATGAACTGGCAGGATAATGTGAATAATCTTTTCACATTAGCTCATGAATTCGGCCATTCTGTACACAGTTTTTACACACGCAAAAATCAGCCATATCCATATGGTAATTATTCGATTTTCGTAGCTGAAGTAGCATCTACTACAAACGAAGCCCTGTTGAATGATTATTTGCTTAAAACAATAGATGATGAGAGCAAGAAAATTTATTTATTAAATCATTATCTTGAAGGTTTTAGAGGAACAGTATTCCGTCAGACGATGTTTGCGGAGTATGAACACATTATTCATAAGATGGCACAGGATGGAGAAGCTCTGACTGCTGAAAGCCTAACACAAAAATATTATGAGCTTAATAAAAAATACTTTGGTGATGATATTGTTATTGATGAGGAGATTGGTTTGGAATGGTCAAGAATCCCTCATTTCTACTACAATTATTATGTATACCAATATGCAACTGGATTCAGTGCAGCAGCAGCGTTAAGTAAACAGATTTTAGAGGAAGGGCAGCCGGCTGTTACGCGCTATATTGAATTCCTAAAAGCAGGCTCAAGTGATTTCCCAATTGAGGTTCTTAAAAAAGCAGGTGTAGACATGACTTCACCGAATCCGGTTGAAGAAGCTTGTAAAGTTTTTGAGGATAAATTAAATGAGCTGGAAGCTCTTTTAGATAAATAAAAATAATTCGAGGATTTTTTAAACCACCCCTTAGAAGTTAGACACCAATTTAACTTTTAAGGGGCGGTTTTTTTAAAATGGAATTAAATGCTGAAATTAAACTTAATGATTCCAGTACTAGTAACTCTAGAGGAGGGAAATAACCCTTGGAGGAAAAAGTTTTACACAATTCAAAAATTGAGGATCTTAGTGAAACTAAATTAGTAGGTTTTCGAGTTTTATGCGATAGCGAACAATATCTAAATGAAATTCCAAAAGCAGCACAACTTCTTAATGAACGTATGAATGAAATTCAACAGGTTACCAATTCATCTGTACAATATGGGGCATTTGTTGTTGATAACTATTCAGAAACTGAAGATGGTTATTGGATATGTGTTCAAGTTAACGAGTACGAGGATATACCGGATGATATGGTTTACTTAACGATTCCGCCTCAAAGATATGCTGTAGGCAAACATAATGGAGCTAATTATAGTATTAGAGATACATATGCAAGATTACACGCTTGGATTGAAAAAAACGGATATGAAAGACAATTAGATAAATGGCATTTAGAGAGGTATCATAGTTGGAATAATAAAGATAATCTAATTATTGAGTTATTGGATACTATTACAGAATCTTAAACTCTAAAAGTAAGTGCAGGCCAATCAAGAGAACTCGCCAATTTTCTGCGAGCTCTCACTTTAATTTATAACTATAACCGGTAGTTTTAGGCCAACTTAAGGCTTTTAGAATCCCTTGAATTTTTTTTGATAACCAAGACTATAGATAAAGATGAAAAAAGAGAGAAACAAAATAGGTGACGATACATAGAGAGGAATGATCCGCATAATCCCAAACAGCTGCAGGGGAATAGAAAATAAAACTAATAGGATTAAACTGCAAATATAAATTTTTTTCATAGAAATCATCCTTTATTACATAAGATAATTTGTACTGATTTCTAAAGAATATGGCAGAGGATAACCAAGTATGCAGTAAAAATGTCAGAAATGTGAATTAATGAACAAAGTGCTTGCATATGTGAAGAGAATTTGTTATATTACTATTGTGAAGTTGATCACTAGCAAACATTTACCCCTTTGTTTGACCGTGAAAAATTTCTCCCATCCCCTTTGTTCGTATGAAGAATAAGACTCTGTCCGATTACAGAGTCTTATTCTTATTTATACGGAAAAATATTCTAGGATAATAATTATAATGACGGTTTTTAATCGTTTTCTGCATATCTCCAATACGTTATGTTGGATGATGGTATCCTCTCAACCGTACGCTTCAAGAGTAATTTTTTCATTTCCCTTTCAACTTCTTGCTTATCCATTCGGTAAATAAATGTAATCTCATGAGTATTAATAATTTGAAAATCCTTAATACAGTCCTCTAAAGAGGGGAGTGATTGTGCTTTAGGCGGAAATCCTAACATCTCCTCAAGTATTTGAACATAAACTTCATAAGGGTAAGCCCCTGTTACCTTTATACCTTCATCTTCCATCTTTTGATTAAAGAAGACCAGGCTAGGCAGGTCAGTGACATCCATTTCTGATGAGATTTTTAAATCACATTGAAAAGCTTTTATGGCACTTTCTGAATTGATATCACGTGAAAACTCATCACAATCTATCTTGGCTTTATGAGCGCAGGCTAACAATGTATGCCAATTCGATACACTTTTTTGATCAAGAAATAAAGCCTCCTGAATTTTCTTAAAAAAACGATATCCAGCCTTCTTTCCTTGCATTTCTGCAGCTTTAATCGCGATAGGGGTGATATATAACGAGCTTTCAGGATTGTTGATCCAGATATTATCATCACAGGAAATACCCGACCTGTTTGCAGCTGAAAGGAATGATGGAAATGGGTGCTTAGCATTTGTATGCTTTCTTTCCACTTTTTTGCTAAACACATACTTTAAAGCAAAGTAATGTCCATATTCTAATTTCAGTCGTTTTATAATTCGTTCCAGCTCAAAGCAAATTGAACAAGTAGGATCTATAAATAAATAGATTTCTAATGGTTTTTCCAACGGTTTAAAATATTGATGGACAGACAGCCAATCCTGCCATTTTGGAATTGAAGAGTCATGCTTATTCATAACTATCACCTTTTTGCTGGATATCGTTTGTATTTATCATATGCTCAGCTGTTAAGGTAAGTCTGCCCAGCAGATACTCTCTTAAAGGAGAATCTAACTGAATACTATCCATAGCCTTCTCCATACAGCTCAGCCAGGCTTTTGCACGCATAGGTGTAATTTCAAAAGCAAGATGTCTTGCTCTCAGCATGGGATGACCATGTTCCTTAGTATACAAAGAAGGTCCACCAAGAAACTGAGTAAGAAATTGTTTCTGTTTACGAGCTGTCTCTGTAAGATCATCTGGAAAAATAGGAGCTAGCAGCGGATGCGAACCCACATGATCATAAAATGCATCTATTAATTCAGATAACCGCTCTTTCCCTAATGCATCATATGGAGTTGGATTTTCTGCCATACATTATTCTCCCTCCATGAGTTGATAAGAATAATTTTAACAAGCAAGACTTGAATTATCCAATATACTGCTTTTTTTCCTGATTTTATAAGATTTTGAAGGGTAGATGCTAGCAGAGAAGCTTAGTAGAAGGTTATTGATAGTTCTTCAATTTGCATATATAAGGGGAAATAAAAAACTGTTCATTTTATGAACAGTTTTGCAGGTTTGGTTATTTTATGCGTAATAGGAAGTCATGACTTTATTTACATAGTTTTGCGTTTCTTTAAAAGGCGGTACACCACCGTATTTATCAACATTTCCTGGACCTGCATTATAAGAAGCTAAGGTCAATTCGATATTTCCATTATATTTAGTCATCATGGATTTAAGATACTTGGTTCCACCCATAATATTATCATAGGGGTCCATGATATTGTTTACGCCAAGAGATGAAGCCGTTTTGGGCATTAGCTGCATTAAGCCTGATGCCCCGGCTGAGCTAATGGCATTTGAATTATAGCCGCTTTCCTGCTGTATGACGGATCTGATTAATTTTTCAGGGACGTGATATTTATTGGAAGCTTCTTTTATAATGTCATCGTATTCTGTATTCTGATTCATAATTGCTGTACCAGTAGTTGATTGATTAGTAATTGGGACTGGATTGTACGCAATGGACGGAGAAGACGGAATGCTGCTGTTGATTATAGTAGCCAATGTACCTAATCCCGGATTGGCAGCAAGTGCATTATTCGTAGGATGGCTGACGGATGAAAGAACTTCATTCAGCAGAGCCTGAAATAAATTGGCAGAAGAAGGTGCCTGAGTTACAGAATTACTATCTGTTGGCCTCAGGGATCCGAGAGCTTGAAGCTGAATAATCGTATTGATGTCTCCTACGTTCATTATGTTCACTCCTTAGTAAGGTATAGTATCATTTGATTATAAAAACGTTGAACTTTATTTTCAGTTGGACGAAACGGAATGCCAGATTCTGATAAAAGCAGGTCAAATTCTTTCTTTCCTTGATCAAAGTTGTCCACTTCAAATTCTACCTCATAATCCTCTATTTGGAAATAGGAGCTATTATCTAAAACGAGCAGGCCGCTCTTATAAGGAAGCTCAACCCGTTTCGTTGTCAAGGTACCAAAATAACGAATTTCTTGTGGGTTGATTTTTAGATTTTTAATTCTTTCAGAGATTTTGCTATCAGGGATACCACCATCTTTTATGATTTTATTAGCTGTATCAGAGTCTATATCCCAGTTAGTTTCCAATAAGCCTTTTTGATTTTCAAGAGGCTGTTTAAGGGTCATCTCATAGGATGAATTTTTTTCACGTATACGTAAAGCTGAGGTATATTTTTTTAAGTCAAATGTAACTGTGTCAAAGTAATGATTTTTTTGTACTGTAAAATGTTCTGGCTTTATTTTAAAACGTTGCATGAGGTGGTTAAATTCCTCAAATGTCAGCAAATTTTTGAATTCAATTTCGATTTGTTCGCTCATATGTACATTCCTCCATGATAAACTTATGTATAACTATTATGACTTTTTGAATAGATAACATCAATCTTAGATATCCGTATAATCTTTGTGTTAAAATGGGTTTGAGCAATTTAGGGTAATAATTAGTACTAAATGTATTCATTAGCATGGTTGAATAAAGACGATTAATTCATAAAATACATACTAATACATGATAATGTCTTCGATTCTGAGTTTTCCCTTGCTCTCAATAACAAGAATATTGAAAAGTATTTCAGGTGGTGGAATCCATGAGTAGAAAATGGGATGAATTTTTAGCCCCCTATAAACAGGCGGTTGATGAGTTAAAGATCAAATTAAGGGGTATAAGAACCCAATGTGACTTAGAAAAAGAACATTCACCAATAGAGTTTGTTACAGGTCGCGTTAAACCGATCGCGAGTATCCTGGATAAGGCTTACCAAAAGCAAATTCCTGAGGAAAGACTTGAAATGGAATTACAGGATATAGCCGGTCTTCGAATTATGTGCCAATTTGTGGATGATATAAAACAGGTAGTTATGCTGTTACGACAAAGAACTGACTTTGTAATTATTGAAGAAAGAGACTATATTACAAATAAAAAAGCAAGTGGATACCGTTCGTATCATGTAGTTATTGAATATCCGGTTCAAACGATTCACGGAGAGAAAAAAATATTAGCGGAAATACAAATTCGTACCCTTGCCATGAATTTCTGGGCTACGATAGAGCATTCACTTAATTATAAGTATAACGGACAGTTCCCGGAAACATTACGCAATCGCTTAGAGAGATTAGCTGAAGCAGCTTTCCATATGGATGAAGAAATGACACAGATCAAAATGGAAATCCAGGAAGCGCAGCAATATGTCTTTAAGAAGAGGGGGAAATAACACTTTACAGGTGGGGATTATGATGAAATATGCAGTTACGTCTAAAGGAGATACCAAATCCAATCATTTTATGGAGCAAGTGAAGGATCAATTGGATAGTCTGGGTGTTATTTATGATGAGGATCAACCTGATGTTGTTATATCTGTCGGCGGTGATGGAACATTGTTATATGCCTTTCATCGTTATAGCTCACGTCTTGATAAAACAGCATTTATAGGTGTACATACGGGTCATTTAGGTTTTTACGCTGACTGGAGACCTGAAGAGATTACAAAGCTAGCTAATGCTATAGCTAAGACGCCTTACCAAACTGTTGAGTACCCACTGCTGGAGGTTACTGTTCGATACAGTCACGGTGGCAGAGAGTCAAAATATTTAGCCTTGAATGAATCAACTGTTAAAAGTGTGGGGAGCACATTGGTGATGGACGTAGAAATTAGAGGGCAATCCTTTGAGAGGTTTAGAGGAGATGGTTTGTGCGTATCTACTCCTTCAGGCAGTACTGCTTATAATAAAGCCCTTGGTGGTGCTATTATTCATCCTTCCATCCCTGCTGTGCAATTGACGGAAATGGCTTCAATCAATAATAGAGTGTTCCGTACAATTGGATCTCCTCTAATACTGCCAGGTCATCATACCTGTATGATGAAACCAGTAACAAATGATGATTTTCAAATTACAATTGACCATTTAAGTCTTTTGCATAAAGAGGTAAAATCGATTCAATTCAGAGTGGCAGATGAACGAATTCGTTTTGCTCGTTTTAGACCTTTCCCATTTTGGAAAAGAGTTCGTGATTCTTTTGTTACAGAATAAAAAGAAAGTTATAGTAGGTGACCTAAAAGAATGCAATTGTCTTTTGGTCACCTTTTTTACTGAATAAATAATCCTTTAGCTTAAAAAGCTATAAATATGAATAATGAAAAGGAAGGTCTCCATGGTGAAGCCATTTACATTAGAGTGGACAGTAGAAAATCAGGAAAGCAATAAAGTTTTGAGAGAATATTTGGCGGATAAAAAAATATCAAAATCAGCGTTGGCAGATATTAAATTTAAGGGTGGTTATATTTTTGTTAATCAGCAAGAAGTGACGGTGCGATACATATTAAAAACTGGTGATCAGGTTACCGTAATCTTCCCGAAAGAGGTGGGAAGTGAGCAGCTGATAGGTGAGAAGATACCTCTTTCTATTATCTATGAGGATAACTATGTAATGGTCGTCGAAAAACCGGCCGGCATGTCTACAATTCCATCTAGAGAGCATCCAGCCGGTAGCTTAGCCAATGCAATCATTGGCCATTATGAACAAATTGGCCATTCAGCGACCGTTCATATTGTCACAAGATTGGACCGGGATACGTCTGGCTTGGTCTTAATAGCCAAGCATCGCCATATACACCATTTATTAAGTTTGTCTAAATCTATAAAAACGGTGGAGAGAAAATATAAAGCAATCGTCACCGGTGTGATTACACCCTTGGCTGGAACAGTGGAAGAACCTATTGGCCGTATGGATACCAGCATTATTAAACGTGAGGTACGGGAAGATGGCCAATATGCATGCACGGAATATAAAACGCTGCAATTATTTGAACGGTATTCACTTGTGGAATTAAAGCTGCAAACCGGAAGAACGCATCAAATACGAGTACATATGGCACATTTGGGGCATCCGCTAATAGGTGATGATTTATATGGGGAAAGCAGACAACTGATTAAGCGGCAGGCATTACATTGTTATTCGTTGAAATTTCTTCATCCAATAACGGGGAAAGAACTTTCGTTTGAGAGTGAATTACCAGAAGATATGATGCAATTAATATAGGGCTTATGAGTATTTGAGCAGATATATCTATTTTTAAAATAAATAAACTGAGGATAAATAAAGTTTTGCAAATAAGTATTTTAAAAGGAGTGAAAATAATGGTAAATAACATCAAAACAATAGATGAATGGATTGCTGATAATCATTTGAATCCAACCGAAGTTGGTTTTATTGAAACAATCCTTACCTTTGCTTCTACAGTAAGGCATCTCCAACATAAAAAGACAGCTATGAATGAGGCGATCAGGACCATGTTTCCTGATAAAAGAGCTGAAATAACTCCAAAAATAACATACCAAAAACTTGAGAAAATCCTGATAGACAATGACATATCAATTGATTTGGAGACCATGCTCAATCAATACCTTTCACAAGGAGTATGTGTTGACCTATGTAATGAGTTACTTCTGGATCGAGGATAATTCGATTTTTTTAACCAAAAGTTTTCTTGGAAAATAAAAAGGTGCTGAATGTCGCATAATAGGACAATCAGACACCTTTAATTACTAGAATTAATTGTCATAAGTATGAAATTTTTCTGGAACAAGCTGTTGAGAGGAGGTTACTGAGAAAAGGGCCATATCTGGGTAACGCAAAGCAGTTAATTTTCCTCCAAATACAGCTCCTGTATCGATATTGTACGTATTATTTTTAATTCTTGGTTCGCGGACAGGCGTATGCCCATAGACAATAATCGGATCACCTGGATGTCGAAGTGCCCAGTCCCTTCGTTCTGGTCTTCCATCCGGCAGTGTTTTTCCGGTTATATCCCCATATAAAACAAATGTTTTAACACCCTTATGTGTTGCTCCTATAAATTCTTTTTTGATACCGGCATGTGCAAGGACAAGCTTACCTTGATCTAAGACAAGATAAAGAGGAGCTGACTCGTATAATTGCATAAAATGGTCGCGCACCTTCTTTCTTACTGGTTTAGATAAAGCCTCAAGTTCAGCAATCGTTGTCTCTAAGCCATGTACAGCCTTTACTTTATTGCCTAGGAAATAACGATATAGTTTATTGCAATGATTACCCGGTATATATAAGGCAGTTTTCCGTTGTATGGTTAATGACCATACAAGGTTAATCATCTCTATAGAATTAGGTCCTCGATCAGTAATATCGCCTATAAAGACAGGGGTATTTCCGTTTGGATGGACAGGAATATTATCCTCATTAAATTGATAACCCAGTTTGTGGAATAATTCGATACATTCCCCATAACAACCATGTACATCGCCTATACAATCATAGATCATTTGCATCACTTCCTTCTATTACCTCTATATTACCCTTTTTTAAAGGGTTTCAATTATATCTATTTAGGAAATTGTAAAGGGTATGATAGATACGCCTTAAACGACATAAAAAAAGGTATGGTGACCTCTAAAATGGAAATTCAGGAAAGCAAGCAAAGAGATTTACTGCGTTTATTAAAAGAAGAGAACCTCCAACAGTTTCGGATTATATTTTTAGATATTCACCCCTATGATCAGGCAAAGTTTTATGCGAATTTAGAAGAAAAAGAACGGGCAACTGTTCATCACTTTCTCTCACCGGATGAAATGGCAGAGCTAATAGGGAATCTTGCTTATGAATATGAAGAAGAGATTGTAGAGAGAATTTTAGCAGAAATGGATCCTCGATATGCCGCCTCTATTTTAGCTGAAATGCATCCGGATGATGCTGTTGATTTGCTCAGTAATTTGGATAAGGAACAAATAATCAGTTATTTGTCTTTAATGGATGAAGAACAATCGCAAAATATCATGCATTTGCTTCACTATGAGGAATCAACTGCAGGAAGTATCATGACGACTGAATTTATAAGCATTGCAGAGAATCAAACAGTAGGATCTGCCATGAAACTAGTGAGGAAGGAAGCACAGGATGCTGAATTAATTTATTATATTTATGTTATGGATGAAAAGCAAAAATTAACAGGGGTACTATCCCTGCGTGATTTGATTGTGGCAGATGATGATACAATGGTCTTTGAATTAATGAACAAACAGGTCTATTCGGTGAAAGTAAGCGATGATCAGGAAGAAATAGCTCGAAAAATGAGAGACTATGATTTCGTTGCGATGCCGGTTGTTGATTTTCAGCATCATCTGGTCGGCATTATAACATTTGACGATATGATTGATGTTATGTATGAAATAGCTTCCGATGATTATTCCAAATTAGCAGGGGTATCCGATATGGAATACATAGATAAAAGTCCTTTTTCATCTGCCCGTAAAAGACTCCCGTGGTTGATTATATTATTATTTCTAGGCATGATTACCGCTAATTTAATCGGTCAATTTGAAGAAACTTTATCGAAAAAGGCAATTCTGGCGGTGTTCATCCCCTTAATTGCAGGGATGGCTGGGAATACAGGTACACAAAGCTTGGCTGTTATAGTGAGAGGAATTGCTACAGGGCAAATTGAGGATGAAAACAAGCTAAAGCTCCTTTGGCGTGAAGCGGGAACAGGACTTATAACCGGAATATCATGTGGAATCGTGGTTACCATTATCGTTTATGTTTGGAAAGGTGAACTAATTCTTGCTGCCCTCGTTGGTATTTCCATACTGGTAACATTAATTGTCGCCACATTAGCGGGTAGCCTTGTGCCTTTATTGATGCATAAGATGAATATTGATCCTGCTGTAGCCTCAGGACCATTTATTACGACCATTAATGACTTAATAAGTATTCTTATTTACTTTGGAATGGCTACTCTCTTTATGGGTTATCTCACATGATATATTTAGCTGAAAAAACAGAAAATGGTTGCGATTCTTCTTTACTTAGTTTAAATTAGTAGTAGGTACTAATAACTTGTGTTAATTATTTAAGGAGGAATCCTTCCTATGAACTTAAGTATGGATGGGAAAACCATTGTTGTAATGGGTGTGGCAAATAAAAGAAGTATAGCTTGGGGTATAGCTAATTCACTTTACCAGGCTGGTGCTAGATTAATTTTTACATATGCAGGGGAACGAATGGAAAAGAGTGTTTATGACCTTGTAAACAGCTTAGAGGGTGGAGAAGAGACCTTCGTCCTGCCATGTGATGTTACAAAAGATGATGAAATCGAAGGATGTTTTGCTACGATTAGAGAAAAATATGGAAAGATAGACGGGATTGCGCACTGTATTGCTTTTGCCAATAAGGAAGAGCTTAAAGGTGAGTATATGAACACGACGAGGGACGGGTTCCTATTGGCCCAAAATATTAGCTCTTATTCATTAACAGCTGTTGCAAAAGCAGCAAAAGAAATCCTGAATGAAGGGGCTAGTATCGTTACTCTTACTTATCTTGGCGGTGAACGAGTAGTCCAAAACTATAATGTCATGGGTGTGGCCAAGGCCTCACTTGAAGCAAGTGTGAAATATTTGGCTAATGATCTTGGGCCTAACGGCGTAAGAGTAAATTCTATTTCAGCAGGAGCAATCAGAACCTTGTCGGCCAAAGGAGTCGGCGATTTTAATGAAATTCGAAAAGTATTTGAAGAGCGTGCACCTTTGCGCAGACAAGTAACCCAGGAGGAAGTGGGAGATACAGCCCTATTCCTGTTCAGTCCATTGTCCCGGGGAATTACGGGGGAAAATATCCATGTGGATTCAGGGTATCACATCTTAAGCTTATAAATAAAATGACTCTCTATTGCAAGGTGGCTTTGATAACCGCTTTTGAAATAGAGAGTTTTTTTTATGAAAAGTGTTACTGTGTAAATCAGTCAATCAATCACCTAAATAAAGTGGAACTGTTCCCCCTTCATTATTGTGTTAAGATCCAATATTATTCTCCTATACAATAAAAATGTTATAAATTTCTAATAAAATGATAGTCAATTGGGAAAAGCTGTGACATAATAAATCATAATATTTTAAATATTTTAATAAATTACATAATAATATTACGCAGGAGGGAATGGCTTGGATGACACTGTGGTTTTAGATGTAAACCATTTAACCGTTTCTTTTATGGATGATGGAAAATTGGTTCCTGCAGTTGAGAATATCGATTTCCAACTTCATAAAGGAGAAATTCTTGGTATTGTTGGTGAATCAGGAAGTGGGAAGAGTTTGACCTCTTTATCCATTATGGGACTGCTTCCACAACCGCCGGCTATTGTTGATCCCCAGGCAGTCATTAATTTTGAGGGAGACAATTTATTAAAAAAATCCGAATCAAAAATGAGGAAAATTCGCGGGGATCGGATATCTATGATCTTTCAGGAACCGATGACTTCTCTTAATCCTTTGTTTACAATCGGCCAACAAATGATTGAAGCATACAGGCTGCATAGAAACAGTAATAAAGTTAAGGCGCGTACTGAATGTATGGAAATGTTAAAGCAGGTAGGGCTGCCTCGGGCTGCTGATTTAATGAAAAATTATCCACATGAGTTATCAGGCGGTATGAGACAGAGGGTTATGATAGCGATGGCCATGGTTTGCAAACCAAACATATTGATTGCAGATGAACCGACTACGGCACTTGATGTTACCATTCAAGCCCAAATTCTTAAGCTGATGAAAGATTTAAATAATCAAACTGAAACATCAATCATTCTCATTACTCATGATCTTGGAGTGGTGGCTGAAATATGCGATCGCGTTCTTGTTATGTACGCAGGAAAAATTGTTGAGAAAGGAACGGTCAGGGATATATTTAAAAATCCTAAACATCCATACACAAAAGGATTACTGAAATCTGTACCCGACATCCGGCAGAAAGATAGTAAATTATATTCCATTCCAGGTAATGTTCCGAAACCAGGAATGATTCAAAATGGCTGTGTATTTGCTCCGCGTTGTGAATATGCCATGCCTGCCTGTGCCACAATGACTCCGGAATTACAAAAGGTGTCTCCCCAATATCAATGGGTAAGGTGCCTATTATATCAGGGACAGGAAGGAGGCATCCATCATGACGGAGCTATTAAAAGTTGAAGGCCTGAAGAAATTTTTCCCTATTAATGGAGGAGTTTTGAGCAGGAAGATTGGTGAAGTAAAAGCCGTCAATGATATATCCTTTCATGTGAAAAAAGGGGAAACTCTTGGGATTGTTGGGGAAAGTGGCTGTGGAAAGTCAACAACCGGCAGATTATTAATGAGATTGATTGACCCAACAGAAGGAAGTATTGTCTTCGAAGATAACGAAATCATGTCTATGTCAAAAAAGCAGCTTAGACAAGTGCGACGTGATATTCAAATGGTTTTTCAGGATCCTTATGCGTCATTAAATCCGAGGCATTCCGTCCAGCAAATATTAGAAGAACCTTTAATTGTTCATGGCATTGGCAATAAGAAGGAGCGGGCAAATAGGGTAGCAGAAATGATAGATGTTGTGGGACTCAGTTCCTATCATTTAAAACGTTATCCCCATCAATTCAGTGGCGGTCAGCGTCAGCGGATCGGTATTGCCCGAGCCCTAATGACAAAACCTAAATTAATTATTGCAGATGAGCCTGTTTCTGCGCTTGATGTATCCATACAGGCCCAGGTACTAAACCTGTTAAAGGATATCCAAAAAGAATTTGGACTTACTTATATTTTTATAGCACATGATCTGGGGGTTGTCAGGCATATTAGTGATCGCGTTGGAGTCATGTATTTGGGGAGAATGGTAGAATTGTCGGGCAGCGAAGAGTTATACGAATACCCTCTTCACCCGTACACACAAGCTTTATTATCTTCAGTACCAATACCAGACCCTGATATTAAACGTGAATCCATCATCTTAACTGGAGACATCCCAAGCGCATCCAATCCACCGAGTGGTTGTGCATTCCATACTAGATGTCAGCATGCAATGGAAGTTTGTAAGACTATTAATCCAGTATACCAAGAAATAAAAGGGGATCATTATGCTGCATGTCATCTCCATGGTGAACATGACAGCAATGATAATAAACAAATATAAGAGGGGGTTTCATATGAAAAAGCTTTTATTGGCTATGGTCAGTATTCTAATGCTAAGCGTTGTACTGGCAGCATGTAATTCTGGCGACAAGGAGACTGAAGGTGGAGGCAGTGAAGAGAAAGGAAATACAAAGGATACACTTGTTTTTGGGCGTGGCGGTGATTCCACTTCGTTAGATCCAATCACGACAACCGAAGGAGAGTCATTTAAAGTCACGATTAATATTTTTGATACACTGCTAACTTACGGTAAACAGGATACGACGCTGCAACCTGGATTGGCTGAAAAATGGGAGGCTTCTGATGATGGTCTTTCATATACATTTACATTGAAAAAAGGCGTTAAGTTTCATGATGGTACTGATTTTAACGCAGAAGCAGTAGTATTCAACTTTAACAGATGGATGAATGGCGATGCTGATCAGTTTCCATATTACAGCATGTTTGGCGGCTATAAAAAAGATGAAGGGCATGTCATTAAGGAAGTAAAAGCGGTTGATGAATCGACTGTTCAATTTACCTTGAAAAGACCTCAGGCGACCTTCCTTAAAAATATTGCAATGAGCTGTTTTGGAATAGCCAGCCCTACTGCAGTTGAAAAAGATGGTGATAAGTTCCGGGAAAATCCAGTTGGTACCGGTCCGTATAAATTTAAAGAAAAAGCAAATGACAAAATCGTTATTGAAAAGAATGAAGATTATTATGTAGACGGAGAGCCAAAATTAAAAACAATTATTTTCCGTACGATTCCTGATAACTCGGCACGTTTGAATTCATTAAAGATCGGTGAGATTGATGTGATGGACGGTGTAAACCCATCAGACCTTGAAACAATTAAAGGAGATGCAAATTTACAGGCTATTGAACGTCCTTCCATGAACGTTGGGTATCTTGGCTTTAATGTAACGAAAAAACCATTTGATAATCCAAAAGTCCGTCAGGCTTTAAGCCATGCCGTTGATAAGCAAGCTATCATTGATGCTTTCTATTTAGGAATGGCAAAACCAGCGAAAAATCCTCTGCCGGATTCAGTGGAAGGCTATAACGATGAAATTCAGGATTATGAATTTGATTTAGATAAAGCAAAAGAATTATTAAAAGAAGCTGGTTATCCGGATGGATTTAAAATGGATCTTTGGGCTATGCCAGTTCCGCGTCCATATATACCAGAAGGAAAGAAAATTGCAGAAGCGATTCAGGCAAATTTTGAAAAAATTGGAGTTAAGGCAGAAATTCAAACTGTAGAATGGGCTACATACCTTGAAAAGGCAGCAGCTGGCGAGTTCCCGGCCTATATGCTGGGCTGGACAGGTGATAATGGAGACCCTGATAACTTTATCTATACATTGCTTGATAAAGATTCAATCGGATCTAACAACTATTCCTATTACGCGAATGATAAGCTCCACGACATTTTAATTGAAGCGCAAACAATTGTTGATCAAGACAAACGGAATGAGCTATATAAACAGGCTCAAGAAATTATCCATGAAGATGCACCGTGGATTCCGCTCGTTCACTCAACGCCTTTGTTGGCAGCATCAGCTGATTTAACAGGACTTGTACCGCATCCGACCGGATCAGATATTTTAAAGAATGTAGAATTCAAGTAAAACTGTGTTAAGTAAGGGCGCCTTTACATGGATGATTCATATAGGGGCGCCTGTTTATTATGGAGGTGCATACAGATGTTTTCTTATACAATGAAAAGGATTCTGTCTGTTATACCGGTTCTGTTTGGAATGACGCTGATTGTATTTGCCATTGTCAGAGCCATTCCTGGAGATCCGGCACAGGTTATTTTAGGGCAAAGGGCAACAAAAGAGTCCATTGCAGTTTTAACTCAAGAGCTTGGATTGGACAAAGCCTGGTATGTTCAATACATAGATTATATTAAGAATTTGTTTACCGGTGATTTGGGTACATCCATTAGAACGAATGCAGAGATTACTAGTGAGATATGGCCATATATTGCTGCTACGCTAGAATTAACGCTAGTTGCGATGATTATTGCCATCGTTATTGGTGTAAATGCCGGCATCATCAGTGCGTGGTTTTCAAATTCCTGGTTTGATTATTTAGCTATGATCTTAGCCTTAATTGGAGTATCCATGCCTATTTTTTGGCTGGGGTTAATGGAGCAATGGGCTTTTTCCCTTCAGCTGGGTTGGTTACCGACAACGGGACGTGAAGATATCAGAGATCCAATCAATGCGATAACTAATTTGTATTTGGTGGATACGTTGCTGCAAGGTGATTTCGATCAATTTTTTGTGGCGGTTAAGCATTTGATTATGCCAAGTATCGCTTTAGCAACTATTCCAATGGCCATTATTGCTAGGATGACAAGATCGACTATGCTTGAAGTTATGAAATCAGATTTTATTCGTACAGCACGTGCAAAAGGTGTCAGTATGTTTTGGGTGGTGTACAAGCACTCTTTGAAAAATGCATTTATTCCGGTTTTAACTGTCATAGGGCTGCAAACAGGATTACTTCTTGGAGGGGCTATTCTGACAGAAACTATTTTTGCTTGGCCGGGCATAGGGCGTTATTTATATGAAGCAATCGGCTATCGTGACTATCCGGTTATTCAATCTGGTATTTTACTGATTGCGGCTGCTTTTGTATTCATTAACTTAGTTGTCGACCTCCTTTATGCATTGGTCGATCCACGAATTAAATACTCCAAATAAAGGGTGGTGTAGACATTGGGGGAATTAGTACGAAATACAGAAGAGACACCATTGGTAATGGATGAAAAAGTGGTTTCTCCATGGGGGGAATCATGGGCTGCCTTTAAACGTAATCGTTTGGCAATGGTGGGCCTTGGTATCGTCTTATTCTTTATATTATTGGCATTATTAGCTCCGATTATTGCTCCTTATGGATATAAGGAGGTTAGTTTGACAGACCGTTTAAAACCGCCATCTGCTGAACATTGGTTTGGAACAGATGACTTTGGGAGGGATATTCTTTCACGAATATTATATGGTGCGCGTATATCCTTATCCGTTGGATTTTTCTCTGTACTGGGTTCTGTTATAGTAGGTTCAATAATGGGGCTTGTAGCTGGATATTATGGCGGATGGATTGATACAATTATTTCACGTTTTTTTGACATCCTTCTTGCCTTTCCAAGTATCTTATTGGCAATCGCGATTATTTCTATTTTAGGGCCATCTCTGCAAAATGCCCTGATTGCAATCGCCATTATAAATATTCCGAATTTTGGCCGCCTCATAAGGTCTAGAGTACTGAGTGTTAAACAAGAGGAATATATTATGGCAGCCAACGCAATTGGTATGAAGGATTCAAGAATTCTCTTTCGTCATATCCTTCCAAACAGTATGACACCAATTATTGTTCAGGCAACATTGGCAATTGCAACAGCAATTATAGAAGCAGCGGCGCTTGGATTCCTCGGTTTGGGAGCACAGGCACCGACACCTGAATGGGGAAAAATGCTGGCGGATTCGAAGGGTTTTTTAGTACAGGCTCCCGGAACGCTCTTTTTCCCAGGATTGGCTATCATGTTAACTGTCCTAGGATTTAATTTATTGGGTGATGGACTGAGAGATGCCCTTGATCCAAAAATGAAACAGCGTTAAATAAGAAAATAAAAATAGTATGAACCGCTCCTCTGCGATTGTTAGAGAGTGGTTTTTTTGTGAAAAATTGGCTATGGGCAGGCAATGTCATGATAAACCATAATTAACGCTTTCAGCAAAGAGGGGAGCTCAGATATATCTACAGTCTTTTGCACATATATATAGCAGATAGAAGCTAAGGAGGTAACTATATGAGCCATAATGAGATTAATAGTGCACTGCCAGCAAATGCTTGGCTTGATAAGGAGCAAATAATGAGACGATTGCGTGAAGAAGAAATAGTGGAAATAGATGACTTTTTTACAAATGCTGCGACTAAAGAATTGATGCATAAAATTAATCAGCAACAGGAATGGGAACAACATATTGCTGATAAAGATAATTCGCGTGAAGGACTTGAAGAGGGAAATAGTGATGATAGTTTGCAGCAGCAGCCCCCATTATTAAGCTTTGAGATAGAAAAGAAACAATATACTGATTTGCTGAAAGAACGGGAGCCTGATTTATTGGATGTAAGTGAAGCGAATGGAAAAACAAAGCGTAAACGTATAGAGGATATGACGAAGGAGGAATTAGTCACCTATCTCTCCAAAATGCCGTCGCTCATGTCGAGCCCGGTCTGCGATTTTATAGTGGAAGATGGGAAGCGGCTGAGGGGAACGATTGAAAAAGTAAAGGGGGATTATGTCTATATTAAAGTTGCGTTTGGGAAGAAATGGATTAAATATACATTGCAGCAAATAAAAGAAATAAAAATAGTTCGTTTTTAAAATACTTCTGTATCGGATCTGGTTATCTGTATTAGACAAACCAAACCTTCCTACATACTTATACTGTATGAGTCCTAATCAGGGAAGGAGGACCCCTTTTATGAAGATACCAAAACAAAAAGCAAGCCAAATCAAGAGAACGCCTTCCAAGCAAAAGAAAAAAAACTGTGGATGTACAAAAAATAATAAAAAAGGTCGTTTACAACCATAACCTGCTGTTTAGTCAGCAGTTTTTTTTATTTTAGGTTGTTATGCAGCAATTAAGCTACATCTAATGTTATTCCAAATAAATTGGATAAAATGCCGTGTTTAACAAACAATACAGGATAATAATTTCAATTTGTAATGAGGGGGTGATGGTGCTATGAATAAAAGGATTTCTGTATTTTTAATTATAGCTATGTTTTTCACAATAGTAAGCGGATGTTCCGGTGACTCAAGCAGTAAAGAAGCCAAGATGTCACTTATTCAATCCGTGGATCAAGATCCCGTTTATCTTGGTGATCATTCAAAGGCACCATTAGAGAAAATAAAAGAGAAAGTAGCTTCCCATAAAGAAATCTACGATGTGGCTGTTGTCCAAAAGGATAAAGATATTTTGGTTGCGTACAAGGTTAAGCATATGCAACGCTTTCGAATGAAAAGTATCGAAAGTAAATTAGATAAGGAGTTAAAGAAAAACTTTAAATCCTTTGATTTTACTGTATCAAGTGATATGAAAATATTTCTTGAAACAGTCGAGTTAATCGTGAATGTGAAGGATAAAGGTTACTCCAAGAAAAAAGCTGGAAAATGGTTTGATAAAATAATGAAACTACAGAAGGATATGGCATAGGCAGGTGTACATATGGCAAATAAAAAGAATGAAAAACTAACCCCTGAACAACAAAAATATAAAGAGCTGGAACAAAAATATGAAGCAAAACGACCTGTTGTAAAGAATTGTATTAAGGCATTTTTTGTAGGTGGGCTATTTTGTCTACTAGGACAAGTTATTACGTATATGTATATATTTTATTTTAATTTTACTGAGCAAACAGCCAGTAACCCAACTGTAGCAACGATGATATTTTTAGCTATGTTATTAACAGGCTTTGGGGTTTACGATCGAATTGGCCAATTTGCTGGAGCGGGAAGTGCTGTTCCAGTTACGGGATTTGGTAATTCCGTCATTTCAGCAGCGATTGAGCATAGAACAGAAGGATTTGTGCTTGGGGTAGGAGGAAATATATTTAAATTGGCTGGAACTGTAATCCTATATGGTGTTTTTTCAGCATTTGTCGTTGCATTAGTAAAGCAAATCTATCTAATGGTTATAGGAGGTTAATATGCTAACTGGTAAACAAACCTGGGTGCTGCATAATCATCCTGTCATTTCCTCTACAGGCGTAGCTGTCGGTCCTTTTGAAGGCAATGGCCGTTTGGCTGATGATTTTGATATTATTCATGATGATCTTTGGCTAAATCAGAAAACATATGAGAAAGCGAACCGTGTATTAATTGAGGAAGCGGTTCAAAAAGCTTTGGATAAAAAGAAATTGCAAACTCGTGATATTCAATTTTTCTTTGCGGGAGATTTAATTAACCAAATCACACCTACTAGCTTTGCAGCCCGGACATTGGCCATCCCATATTTTGGGCTGTTTGGTGCATGCTCAACATCTATGGAAGGCCTTGCACTGGCATCCTTTATTATTAATTATGACGGTGCCAACAAGATATTGACTGGTGCCTCAAGCCATAATACAACCGTAGAAAAGCAATTCAGGTATCCAACAGAATATGGCGGTCAAAAACCGCCAACTGCCCAATGGACCGTAACGGGGGCGGGAGTTGCCTTGGTGGAGAAGAATGATAACTCATCTGAAAGTAAGCTCGTTGTAACCAGTGCAACCATCGGTAAAGTTGTTGATATGGGATTGAAGGATCCATTTAATATGGGAGGTGCGATGGCACCTGCTGCAGCAGATACGATTTATCATCACTTCAGGGATTTAAACCTTGACGAGGACTATTATGACCTTGTTGTTACAGGTGACCTTGGGAAAATTGGTCATGACACTGCGATTGACTTACTGGAGCAGAAGGGCTTAAAGCTAAATAAAGAAAAATTTAGGGATTGCGGTTTAATGATTTATAAAGACGATCAACCAGTAAGATCAGGTGGAAGCGGTGCAGGATGCTCCGCGACTGTTCTATATGGCCATTTACTTAATGAAATGAGAAAGGGTACATATAAACGCATCTTACTGGCAGCAACCGGAGCGCTTCTTTCTCCGCTGACCTTCCAGCAAGGGGAGTCCATTCCATGTATAGCACACGCAGTTGCTATTGAAAGACTATAGCGTTGAAAGGTGAGGAGCATATATGCTGGCAATGTTTTTTTGGGCCTTTGTTGTAGGAGGCATTATTTGTGTGATTGGACAGCTTCTATTTGATGTAGCAAAATTAACGCCTGCCCATACTCTTTCGACATTTGTTGTCATTGGCGCTATATTGGGTGGTTTTGGATGGTATGAACCATTATTGGATTTTGCAGGTGCTGGGGCATCTATTCCGATAGTAAGCTTTGGGAATTCGCTTGTAAACGGTGCTTTAGAGGAAGCAGAGAAGCATGGCATCGTTGGCGTGTTAACCGGAATGTTTAAAATTACATCATCAGGCATAACGGCAGCGATAGTCTTTGGATTTATCGCAGCCTTGATTTTTAAACCAAAAGGTTAATGAAAGAGAACCCATTAATTGTATTCTAAAATTTAAATGGATGGATGCAAAAGCGGTTGTAAGAGGGCTGGAGAGGGCTAGTAACAGCATGTGGAATGTATGATTGGTAATTTGTGTAACTTGGAAGAAAAATTCCATTTTCATGGTATTATAAAATTGAAAAAGCCGATAATTGATACCTGTTTAGAAGATCTAACACTCCAATTCCGTTGAATATATTCTGTATTAAAACAATAAGTTATGGGGAGGGCGCATGCTCTTCCTTTTTGAGGTGTAGAATTTTTTATCTGGAAAGAAGGTAAAACGGTGAAAGAAAAACTAATTCATATGAGAGATAAATTGAATGATATTAGTCGTCGTAATCGCTCTATTCGATTATTGAAAATCTACAATAAATGGAGTTTTGATTTAACTGAACTAGATAAGTTATCAAACAGTAATGAAAAAATCAGTGAAGCTATTGTAAAGAAAATCGTCATGCAGTCTAAAGGTGAAATTACGTTACTTAAGCCGACAATAGAGAATGAAGATTCGATGGTCATTTCGAAAAAACTCACAGATTTATTGCGAAATATAAAAGGAATTGAAGAAGAAACAGGTATTCACGACTTTTATTTAGGCTACCCCTTTATATCAGGAAGCCTCTCTGATGGGACTTTTTTTCAGGCTCCCCTATTCTTATATCCAATCCGTTTAGAAAAAAGTAAGGTAAATACACAGAGATGGATCATTCGTGTGGAAGAAGGTGGTCCGCAAATCAATCGCACTTTATTTTTGGCGTTTAAGAAATTAAATAGTGTCCAGTTTACCGAAGAATTTTTCGAAGAGGCTGCAGAAATCGCTAAGTCTTATGAGAGGGAAAAATGGGATACTTTCTTCCAAGCACATGATATTAATCTTTCATTTTCTAATGAAGGACTCACAAAGTTAAAAGAATATAAAAGGGATGAAATTCCTGAATCCACTGGAATCGTACTATTGGAAAATGCGATTATCGGAAACTTTCCACAAGGCGGTTCTTCACTAGTTAAAGACTTTGATGCCTTGATAGACCTTTCAGAGGACGCTAATCTATCATCGTTAGTCAGTGAATTGATAGAACCACAAGAGTTTGAGTCAGCAGTAGATTTAAACAATGACAATGAAGATAATCAGACTAAAGAACCGGATATAATGAATTTGCTTGTTACGGATGGGTCACAGGAGGAAATATTAAAAGAAGCGAGATATAAGAAAGGGATTGTTGTTCACGGACCGCCTGGAACAGGGAAATCTCAGGTTATAGTTAATTTAATTACAGACGCACTTAGTCAGGGAAAGAAAATATTAGTAGTTTGTCAGAAAAGGGCTGCTCTAGATGTAGTATACCAACGCTTAGACGGGCTGAGATTATCCAATCATATAGCTTTGGTGCATGATGAAAAAACAGATCGAAAGCCGCTTTATAATAAAATTAGTGCGGTTCTTGAGACTAATAAAGTATTATTTGATCGGTCACTTGAAGATTTGAAATCCACATCAAATAGCTTGTTTACTCATGAAAAGCTGTTAAATGATATTGCTAAAGGGCTTTATGAGTACCAGGATTTTGGGTATCGTTTATATGATTTATACGGAAAAGCAACACCATTAGATCATATGGACAAAATGCTAAATTTAAAACCTGTGTTAAGTGAGTTAAATAAAGATGTACTAGATGAGATTGGCGGAAAAATCTACAGTTATGCTGAATGGTACGAGCGATTCGGCAGCGAGTCTTACGAATTGAAAAAGCGTAAATCATTCGCTCAATTTTCCATTAAAGATAAGCTTAACCTAGTAGAACTTCTAAATGATTTAATTGTGAAAGCGAAGAACGCCTCTGATTATTTGGATTCCTTGGATTACAAAAAAATTACACCTGCGTATACATGGCTAGTAGGTGGCAAGTTAGATAGTATCTATCCTGATTTAGAGGGTACTGGTAAAAAGACACTACAAGGCTTGAGAATATGGTGGTGGACCTCTTTTTCAGGTAAAGCAATTATCGAGGAGTTATTAGAGGGCGGAAAATTTAAAGGAACAAGTTCTGCGGACTGGGTCAAAATTAAGCAAGCCCTTATAATCATGAATCAATTAGGTAAAGAAACAAAGAAAATGTCTAATGAAATCAACCAGCTAAAAAAATATTTCGATGAGAAAATGATCGAAAATTATCAAAGCAGAATTGCGGATGGAGATATTCCATTACAGGAATTAGATCAATTATTAGAGTATATTCATCAAGATTTTGAGGACTTACAGCAAATGGATTCATATTGGGAAGAGTGTTCAGAGGTCACGAAGAAAATCATTCAAGAACTCAGCGTGAAAAGTCCTGCTTCTGAACAAGCTCTACCGGAGTACTGGGTCCATTTATTTAAAAACTCGGCATATATTCATTGGATTGATGAAACGGAAAATAAATATCCCGAGGTTAAGAAGATTTCAACAAACGAATTTTCAAGGATACGGGAAAAGTTTAGTCAACTGGTTGACCGAAAAAGAGAGGTTGCTAACCAATATTTAATTCATCAATTGACACAATCAGTCGAGGAGCTTAAGAAAGCTTACCCGAGGGAAATAAGAGATCTTAAACACCAGGCAGGGAAAAAGAGAATGATTTGGCCACTGCGCAAATTGGTGAATGAATTTGCTGAGAAGGGTCTTGTGGATTTAATGCCGGTTTGGTTGGCATCACCCGAAATAGTTTCTTCGATTTTCCCGTTAAATGATGATTTATTTGATTTGGTGATTTTCGATGAAGCTTCTCAATGTACAGTGGAGAGCGGTCTACCAGCAGTTTTTAGAGCAAAACAATTAATTGTCGCTGGAGACGAAAAGCAATTGCCGCCATTTAATATGTTCCAGTCATCTTTTGTAAATGAAGATGATGAAGAAGAATATGATGTTGATGAATCGCAAAGTTTATTAAATCTAGCGAAAAGAAGGTTCCCAGAAAAAATTCTTCAGTGGCACTATCGTTCGAAATTTGAGGAACTCATTAACTTTTCTAATCATGCTTTTTATAATGGACATGTTCAGATTGCTCCCAATGTCGAGCCTTTAAAAGATCCTCCAGCTATCCAATGGAAAAAAGTGAATGGCAGATGGATCAATCAATCAAACGAAGTAGAAGCACTTGAGGTCTATAGACTATTAAAAGAAACATTGATTAAGCAGCCCGATAAAACTGTTGGTATTATAACTTTTAATGCCAAACAGCAAACAAAAATACTGGATATCATTGAAAAATCAGCTGCAAGCGATCAAGAATTCAATGTTGCTTATAATCAAGTGATGGCAAAAGAACTGGATGAAAGAGTATTTGTAAAAAATATTGAAAATGTTCAGGGTGATGAACGAGATATCATTATTTTCTCCATAGGATATGCTAAAAATGAAGAAGGAAAGGTCTATAATCGCTTCGGAATGCTTAACCAATATGGTGGAGAAAATAGATTGAATGTAGCCGTATCAAGAGCCAAGGAACGTATTATTGTAGTATCTAGTATCGAGCCGGAAGAACTGAATGTTGCGGGCACAGCACAAATTGGACCAAAGCTTCTTAAATCATATTTAAAATATGTAAGAGCTGTTTCACGTACTAACAGGGAGGAAATACAGTCGGTTGTCCAGGAAATTAATGATAATGTAAATACACATGTACAAGAACTGGCACTGCATTTTGATTCCCCCTTTGAAGAACAGGTCTATACTCAATTAAGAAATTTAGGGTATGAAGTCCACACACAAGTAGGAATGTCCGGGTACAGAATCGATATGGCCATCGTCCATCCTAATGATTCTTCCAAATATATTTTAGGGATTGAATGTGATGGAGCGATGTACCATAGCTCGGCCAATGCAAAAGAACGGGATATCTATCGTCAAAGATTCCTTGAAAGCCGAGGATGGACAATCGAAAGAATCTGGAGTAGAAACTGGTGGAAAACCCCTGCTCAAGAAATCGAAAGAATGGATCAAAAGGTGAAAGAACTATTAAGAAACGAAGAATTAAAAAAGAAAGTTAATGCAATCTGATTAATCCAGGTTGCTTATTTTGCTGCGAATCATTGATAACAGATGAAAAGGCTGGCATTAATGAGTTAAATATTGAATAGCAATACCCCGGCGATAGCCGGGGTATTTGTGTATGCGCCAAAGGTGCTCCAAAGGTGTGCGATAGGTGTGTGAAGTCCAGGAGAAAGCAGCTATGCCCCACCACCTATGAGGCACCTATGCCCGGGCTATACCGGGGGATAGGTGGGTGAAAGGTAGGTGAAGTCCTGGGAAAAGCAGCTATACCCCACCTATGAGGCACCTATGCCCGGGCTATACCGGGGGATAGGCGGGTGAAAGGTAGGTGAAGTCCTGGGAAAAGCAGCTATACCCCACCTATGAGGCACCTATGCCCGGGACATACCGGGGTAAAGGTGGGTGAAGTCCAGTGGAAAGTTCTACTATCAAACACCTACCGACCACCTTTCAGGGACCTGTGCCCCCAAAGAAACTTTTTTTTGGTTTCCGCTATTGGATGGTTTCCGAAATATTCCTCTGAGACGTTATGCATTCATCAAGTACAGCTAAGGAAATTTTATTCATTTTATGATATTTTTCATGATAGATTGCTGTAACAACTTGATCATAATTAATATCTTCTCCGCGAGTGAACTTTTTAAATGCGAGATATAAAGGCACCGGAGTTTGTCCAGTATATAGTGGTGGTTGGACATACTGGTATCCTTTTATAGGTGAAAAGCCAAGATGGTTAAAGAATTGAAGGCGATTTATGGTTTCTTTGTATTCTTCTTCGTTTTGCGCATCAATTTCTCTTTCAGTTTCGAGGAAGATTCCCTTTAAGGATGGGTACCCAGCATGTACGGCATCTTCTTTAAGTAGTTTCTCCATTTTTAAAAGTGTTTGTTTCCCTAAGCCTTTCCCGCGTTCTTTCGGATCGGCTGCTATATAAACAATATAACCGCTATTTACTTGAGCTAAATAATGGGCAGTTGAGAAACAGATTACTTTATCGTCTACGATTCCAACTAAAAAATGGAAATTATTTGGTGTGTTTTTCTCACGTTGTCTGATGGACTCGTAAAATACGCATTCATCTTCACGCACGTATTCAGGAAAACAATCATGATATAAAGATAATGCTTTCCTTAATAGTTCATCCTCTAATTCTGTTACTTCTTTCCACTCTATAGCCATGTGTATGACTCCTTACTGTTTTCTTTTAGTGTAAAAGATATATTTACAGTAATTCAAGGTATTATTGCCGATTTTAATATTTGGGTATTCTTATATGGAGATTAGCCCAAACCGAGGAAACACTTTTAACATATGTTATGAGTGTACTAAGCGAAAGCGAGGTGACTTACATGTTTGGTTGTTATGGATACGGCGGCGGCGGAAGCAGCTGCGGTGGCGGCTATGGATACGGCGGTGGTGGTAGCTACGGCGGTGGCTACGGTTCTACTTTCGTACTAATCGTTGTACTATTTATCTTGTTAATTATTGTTGGCGCTAGCTTCTGCTAATAATAATTGAAATGCATAGAAGAGACCTAAAACCTCTTCTATGCCCTACTGTTAATTAAGTATTTACAATTAGTAAATGAAAGAAAGGGATTTCAGTCTATACTGAATCCCTTTTTTGCATGGAGAAATGAGTCTCACCTTTCCTATTTTCTTTCATATGATAGCAGTAACGATAAGGAGGCTGAATTATGGATAATGGATTCTTTAAAAATATGGAAAAGAAAACAGGCGTAAATATGAAAGATGTAATGGAGCTGGCTAATTCCTTACAAAATGCAAATTTTAAAGATGAAAAAACAGTCCGGAACGTCATTAAGAGGGTTTCGCAAATTGCAAACAAGCCTGTACCGAAGGATGTAGAGGACCAGTTGGTACAATCAATCATTAAGGATGGGAAATCATTAGATTTTAATACAATTGCCAATATGATGAATAATAAAAAATGAGTAAAGGAGCCACCTTTACATATGAAGAACATTTGATTTGACTCAAACTGCCGATCTGTATTACTCGGTTATTTGGTAATCAGTTCTTCTTTGTAAGAGGGCTCCCCTTTTAAAATCGTTAAGAAACGGGAAGATCTTGCCCGTTTTGAACGTCTATTTTCCGGTATGGAAATATATAATCCCGAGCATGCGCGTGTTACCGCTACATATAATAACCGTCTTTCTTCCTCCATAGGTTTCCTGTCACCGTCACGCCAAGATTCCAGAGCATAATCATGAGGCATGTTTCCGTCTACGCAGCCAAGAATATAAACATATTTATATTCAAGTCCTTTTGAACGATGGATGGTGCTCAGCTGAATAGCATTTATTGTTTTTTTAGACATTGATTTAATCTCTTTTGACATGGCTGTCATATGATCCGCATGAAGAATAAATTCCAGCACTGTATCAAAGCGTCTTGCAGCAATTTTCACATCCTTGATATCGTCCGACCCTTTGTCCATTTTATTGCCTTCATTCCCCCGCTTTTTGAGGTAGGCCCCAAAACCGAGTTCTTTTTCTATCATCTCGATAGCAGTTGATGGAGACAAATCCTTAAGTGAATGGATGACGGAGACAGCTTTATCTATTGCTCGCATTTGGAACGGTTTTAAATTATTGAGGAATCGAAGTGCCTCGAGCAAAGTGCAATCATTCAGGATGGATAGAGCTTTAGCATCCTGGACTGCCGACTTTTTCAAATATAGCGGCGGTAATAAATCCTGTAGCATTCCCGGATCATCTGGATTTATACTTGCTTTCATAAAGGCCAAAATACTGCGCACAGTCTTTCTTGTATAAAAGGAATCATAGTCAGAATCCACCCGAAATGGAAGACTTGAAGATGCAAGCTTTTCAAAAATAGCACGGCTCATTGTATTGGTACGATAAAGAATCGCAAAATCCTCTGGGTTTGCTCCATGCCTTATTTTTTCGGTTATGTCGGTCATAATCATGATTGCCTCAGATTCTTCATCAAATGGATAAAATAAAACCGGAGAAGGTGATTGATCATGTGTAGCCACCATTTTTTTTGGTGTTCTTGTTTTATTTTGAGAAACAATCTTGTTGGCTGTTTGAATGATTTTATGCCCAGAACGGTAATTAGCTGACAAGATTATGGTTTCGAGATAATCGTAGTCAAGCTTCAGGTTTTGTAAAAAGGCAGAATCACTGCCACGGAATGAATAAATGGCCTGATCATCGTCGCCTACAAAACATGCAGATTCTGCATTTGAAGCAAGCAGTCTAACAATCTCATATTGTACCTTATTAATATCTTGAAACTCATCGATTAGAAAGTGTTTGAACCGGTTTCGATAAAAATTAAGAATCTGTTCATTCTCTTTTAAAAGTTGATAACAGCCTGTTTGCATATCATCAAAATCGAATTTATTATTTATTTCTTTATATGATTCGTATTTTTTATAAAGCTCCTGGCAATTGACTTCCCAATCGTCAGCAGGATGAATATCCTGAGGAGATAATAAATCGTTTTTCCATCTGCTGATTTGCTGTAAGGCTTGATCAAATGCAAATTCCCGTTCATCGATTCCTAATTCTGAAGCTGCTATTTTTAGGACATATTCTTTCTCCCCATCAAATTTTATCAATTTACTTGAATGCCATTTTTGAGGTTCATGTTGTAAAAGAATTCGATAAAAAATGGAATGGAAGGTACCGGTAAATACATGCTGCAGCATAAAGGGAGTTACACCGGGCATTTGCTGTAGCCTGCTTTTCATCTCAGCAGCTGCTTTAGATGTAAACGTAACGAGCATCACCGATTTAGGATCCGTTTGTTTTTCTAATAGTAAAAAGGCTGTCCGAGCAGTCAAAACACGGGTTTTTCCACTGCCTGCTCCTGCAAGAACGAGTAAATGTCTTGCATCAGTTACGACAGCATTTGCTTGTTGATCGTCCAATAACCAGCCGTGGGCACTCAGAATGTCGATGAATGGATGATTGCTATTCACCCCAGGCAGATGTTTTTCATTATAGGATGGCAGACTTGTAATGGACTTTGGTCCTTGCCAGATAGTTTCATCAGAGCAATTGGTAATGGACCTGGATTGCGGTAAGCGAAATCCTCCGTATTCCACTGAAGCTTCATTCACTGCCGGATTCGTTTTCTCAGTTTTGTCCACACAAGGAGGACGTGAAGAATCACGATGAATAAAATATGGTTCTTCATGGATTCCAAGATACATATAAACAGGTTGACCACAATGATTACATTGAAGTTCACCATTTTTTCCAGCTTCATGAATACGAGCAAATGCCTCCTTGGGCCATGTGAGTAAAGAGATAGATTCGTTTTTCCAATTAGCTGTTTTCATCATATTCCTCATTTATATAAAAAATTTTAAAAACGACAGACAAATATCATCTTATCAAATCGAATCATATATTACAAAAGAGGATAGTAGTTTTATTCCCTTAAAAAGCGGGTAATAAAAGTAAAAAAAGGATAAAAAAGTGAGGTGGAAAAGGAATGGGGTACATAAGTCCAATCACGCAATACGAATACATACAGTACACGAACAGAACGATTGCAGCGGAGAAGCTGACTAAAAATATGATCTCGTGCTTTCAGCCTGTACAGCCAATCAGATTCCATCGCAAGAATGAAGAACGGGATTCATTTGACAGGGAAATCAATTCAGACGATTTTAGAGGTTCATCTAATCGCATTTACAAAAATTATGTGCCGACAGAAATAGTCAAAAAAACCGCTACTGAAATGACTGGGGTCGGTCAATTTATTAATGAAAGTATTTAAACCATACATTTAAAATCACTCTATACATATGGAAAGCAGCGTATTTTAATACGCTGCTTTCCTTTAATGTTTATGAGTATAAACACTTAAGACTGCAGTCGGCTGCAGTCTTAAATATGTTTCTTCATAGTGTGATGAGGGATGCCGGCATCTAAAAATTCATCGGATATAACTGAGTAACCGAGTTTTTCATAAAAAGGGATCGCCTGGTTTTGAGCGTTTAATTTAAGGATCTCAATTTGTTTAGATAGGGCATATTGTTCTATGGCATTCATTAAATCTTTGCCCACCCCTTTTGAGCGGAAATCTGGTAAGATACAAATCCTTTCGACTTTTCCATAGCTATCAACCACCCTGAAGCGTCCGGCACCTATTGGATTACTTTCCTCATCTATTACGAGAAAATGTGTAGATTCCTCTTCTAAATGATCAATTTCTTCTTCTTCAGGTACATTTTGTTCATCTACAAAAACTTTAGTACGTACCGAAAATACCTGATCCAATTCTTCTTTTTCTGATACAATCTTGATGTTCATCGTGATCAGTTGTCCTTTCTTAATTGGTATGTTTCATATACTTTCCATGCCCCATTTTCAGTTTGATAGAGTAAATGGAAGTGATCAACTACTTCTTCGTGTTCGAATTTCATGAGACGCAGTTGTCCGAGAATATCGTTATGTTCCTTGTCAGATAAATCTTGACCAATAGTAATATGCGGAACAAATTTGTATTTTTTATCTTTGCCCAGAATATCATTATGGAAATCTTCGTGAAGTGCACTTAATTCGGCAGTAGGGTCAATTTTTAAATAAATCACATTATTGACTGGTTGGAAGGTGCTAACTTTTAAGACCTTTAATGTAAAAGGCTGGTGTTGGTTTGCAATCTCCTCGAGTTTAGCTGAAATTTCCTTGATTTGCTCATCTGTGGCTGTGAATTCAGATTTTAATGTGACATGAGGAGATATACGAGAGTAATGTGAGTCATAACGCTTTCTATATGAGTTTACAATGTCTTGCAAATTTTTTGAAGGGAAAATAGCAATTCCAAAATTCATGTAAGAACCCCCTGACTTATTTTGTAAAATTAGATATTACTTCATTATAGCAAATATTCAAAAAAATTTCCTTGCTAATTATGTCCTGTGAAAGAGCCAGGTAAGTGTCCTCTTCATATCTGACTGCCATGCCCTCCAGGTATGGTCTCCATCAATCTCTTCGTAAAAGACCGGAAAGCCTTTGCTTTCAATAATCGAGTTAAGTTCCTGATTAGGTTGTACAAAATCTATGATCCCATCTTTAGATGTTTGTACTGTTGTTTCATTCTTTCCAATCGTATGGTAGATTTGCGTTAAATGCGGGAACTGAAAAGACTCCACTGCTGATAGTACGGACTCGTTTACAAGTGGGGAATGCAATGCAATCTTGCCGAATGTATTGGGATAATCCATAGCTGCCATTAATGAAACAGTAGCTGCCAGGGAGTCTCCGATTAGGGCGCGGCTCAGCCCCATTTGGTAGGTCGGATATTCGGCATCAATATATGGAACAAGTTCATGTGCAAGAAACCTTTTATAGGCAGTATGCTTCAGGCCGTCAGGATGATATTTATTCCAGCGATCTTCAACATTTTTATAAGGGACACCTATAATGATTATATTTTCTATTTCTTGTCTTTCTAAAAGCTCATCTGCAGCTCGTCCAATTTTGCCTAATTGGAAATAATCTTTACCATCCTGTGCAATCAGGACGGAATACTTATACAGATGGGAAAAGGCTGAAGGTAAATATACAAGGAGTTCGATTTCCTCATTTAATTCCTTGCTGTTAAAAGATATACCCTTAATTGTTCCGGCTTTTAATGCCAATGAGCTCACCCCCTGTTATTCTTTTCAGGTATATTTTAGCATACTCTAACTTGTATATAATAATCAGGAGATTTGTGATATTATGAAGATTCTGATGGTATAATGGATGAAAGTGTAAAAAGGAGTAATAGAGATATGATTAAAAAACGTGTACATAGTAAAACAGTGACAAATGCTGCTAAACTTGCCTTGCAAAGTCGAGGTGTTACACTTGAAGCAATCGCTGAAATTGTTTATGAAATGCAATTTCCTTATAATGATAATTTAACTCTGGATGAATGCATATATAGTATAGAACGTGTCCTGATGAAACGTGAAATTCAGCATGCCCTTCTTGTAGGTATTGAATTAGATCGATTAGCTGAAAAGGGCATGCTGTCAGAGCCATTGCAGTCTATTGTTGAGTCTGATGAGTCCTTATTTGGTGTGGATGAAACCATTGCCTTAGGAGCTGTGCTCGGTTATGGAAGTATTGGTGTGACAACATTTGGTCACCTGGATAAGAATAAAGTGGGGATTATCCGATATTTAGATACGAAGAAAGAGGGAAGAGGCGTAAATACATTCCTTGATGATTTGGTCGCTGCAATTGCAGCAAGTGCTGCTTCCAGATTAGCTCATCGTCTGCGTGATAAAGAGGAATCCCTGTCCGAGGATGAAATTGAAGATATAGATCATGAAGAAATGATTGGCTAAGGGAAGGGGGGGAACCTCTTCTTTTTCTTTTTATGATGACCGCTGGGATTGATAAACGAGTTGGGTAGATAAGATTTGTTCCTTCTTAAATGTTCGATAGAGTTTGCGGTTAAAACAATAGGCACGAATCAGTTGCTCACCCATTGATTTAACCAGAATACGGCGTTTTGTAAAAATATTTTTATTCGAGACATAGATGATATCGATGGGAATTTGTTCTCTCATGCTCCTAAGTAAATCATTCATTTATCTTCACCTCCTATTTTCATTATATACGAACATACGTTTCTTATTCAACAAAAAAGAAACGTATGTTCGATGTTTGTTTTTGTTGAAGTTGTTAATCATCATTAAATAATCATCCGTTTAATGAACCTTGATAGTAGAAGATATTTACCAAGATAAAAAGAAGGAAAGAGACAAGCCTAGCAATCATATACTCTTTGTGAAGGAATGAAGGAGGGGAAGTTGTTTGGCTAATACACTTGCATATCATGAAACACTGGAATTGCATGAATTAGTAGCATTTGCATCAAATGCATTAGTAGGCTTGAAAATGAAGGTCAGAGATGTACCAAATCAGGAGTTGAAAAATCTATATTTGACTACAATTAAAGTTTTGGAAAGATATATTAAAGAGTTGCTGCAATACTTTCCAAGAGCACCGCAAAGGGAAGAGGATGAAAGAGAACAACCGGACGCCAGCTTTTTTGCAGGGAATTTATTGGGATTAACAAAAACATTAATCCGGAATTATTCGATAGCCATCACTGAAACGGCTACTCCTGTTTTGAAAAAGACATTAACAAACCAACTAAACGGAATGATTGATTTGCATAGCCAGGTATTTAACTATATGTATAAGAATAATATGTATCCCGCATATGATTTAAGTGCTTTGATTAAAAACGATGTAAACAACGCTAATAGAGCAATTGCAAAAAAATATTGAAGGCTCTGGCACCTAGATGGGTGCCTTTTTGGTTCCTGAAATAAAACTGTTATAATGGCCATGAGGTGATACATATGTGTGGTAGATTTACGTTATTTTCAACGTTTGAAACGATTATTGAACGATTTCATATAGAGGCAGCCTTTGATGAGGCAGATTATCAAGTTAGTTATAATATTGCACCGTCTCAGAGAATTGTTGCCGTTATTAATGATGGATCCAAAAATCGCTTAGGTTATTTGAGGTGGGGATTGATTCCATCGTGGGCAAAGGATGAAAAAATCGGATATAAGCTGATCAATGCTCGATCAGAAACGCTTGCGGAAAAACCAAGTTTTCGGAAGGCATACCAAAATAAACGCTGTTTAATTGTGGCTGATTCCTATTATGAATGGAAGCAAACGCCTGAAAGAAAAATACCGATGCGGATTAAATTGAAAAGCGGAGAACCATTTGGATTGGCAGGTTTATGGGAATCATGGAATTCACCAGAAGGACAGGCCGTATGCACGTGTACCATTATTACAACGTCCTCCAATGAATTGATGTCTTCCATACATGACCGGATGCCAGTTATTCTTAACCCGGAAGATGAACAAAAGTGGCTGAATCCAAAGATTCATGATTCGCATTTACTAAAACAATATTTACGTCCGTTTAATCCTGAATTAATGGAAGCTTTTGAAGTAAGTGCTGATGTGAATTCACCCAAAAATAATTCGGAACACGTAATTCAAAGAATATGTTGATTATTATTTTTCTCGGCATTTATTAACGGAAATTTTCGTTTTCTGTGGAAATCCTTCAGATTATCTAAAACTCTGACGATTAGGTATTCGCCGTATAATCCCGTATTAAACCTTACTTTTAAAAAGGAGTTATTCGTTTCTTGTTAATAGGTGCTATTTTCATACTTCGATTTTTCAATTAACAACATTAGTAAAAATAAAAAAAGAATAATGACTACTATCATGTTTCCCTGACCTCCTTCAAATAGGTTGATTAACTTTTTCATTCAATATAGTAAACTACAGTACAATCATACTACTGTATGGTAAAAATTAGAATATGAGAAGTAGGAAAGGCAACATATTGATTACAAAATGGTAGTAAGAGAGATACTATGAAATGCTAGTATGATTTCAACGACTGAAACTATTATTTCGAATTTAAACATTAAGTTCGAATAACAAGAGAATAACAAAAAGGTTAAATGCGTGTAATTATGTTTTTATCTTTTAAAAGAGGATAAATATAGTAGTGTAAGCAACAAAATAATTTCTTAAAAAGGAGCGATTATTTATGGCAGACAAAATGTCTAGAGAAGAAGCAGGACGCAAAGGCGGAGAAGCTACAGCTAAAAATCATGATAAGGACTTCTACCAAGAAATTGGCGAAAAGGGTGGAGAAGCCACCAAGAAAAATCATGATAAAGACTTCTATAAAGAGATTGGTGAAAAAGGCGGTAAAGCCCGCGCAAACAACGATTAAACCTTCTTCAGAAATTAAAAAAAATACTATAAGCAATCAAGGAAAAACCATGCTGACTTAGCATGGTTTTTCCTTTTTCTGATTACCTTTACCAGATGATAATAGAGTATTCCTCATTGGACAAGTTCCTTTAATTGGATTGCAATCATCCGTAATTAAATACTGTTTCCATTCTCTCTTGGATAAATCCTCATAGCCGCCTAAATCTGGATGATACGGCATGTTTTCAATCTTCTCAACTTTTTTTCTAATAACCTCAATTGCTTTTCTGCCATGTGGAGTAGTATAAGACGTATCAGCAAAAATTCTTCTTGGCTGAAAAATCATGATTAGGCAATCACCTAGATTTCGGGTAATACGATTTTGGTAAAAAGGAGCATTGCCAGATACAAAGATAGGTTCCCCGTTGAAAACAAATTCCCAATGGGGATCATCTGGATCAAGGGGAATATCATTGGACCATTCTTTATCATCCTGTTCGTGCAAATAGGATAAAATACTCCAAAAATTGGCATTATAATAATCATAATCAAGGTGCTGATAATTAAGTTCAGGCTCTACGAAAAGAACCAATGCATACCGAATAGATGGATTCTTCCTTGAAAGTTTGAGAAATTCGCTAAGTGTATGTGGAAGCGCAGAAAAATTATGATTCTCACAATACGTATAGCGGAGGAGGCCATCTCGCTCTGCTTTCATGCCAAAGTGACATGGGAATTGATTGTCACTGACAGTAGAACTCCAATAGTTATAGGCCTCATTCAGCCACCTCGGAAGAAGATTCCCCTTTTTAAAGTCAGATTTAATCAGTAAATGGTTCATAAATTAAACTCCTTGACGTATTTTTACGTACGGGACAATTAGGGATAATTTCATCATATGAAAATGATTGGAATGGTTGCTTTGTTCGATTAGATTAATGATGAAATTCTTCAGCTCTCACTGGTTTGATATAATAAAACAAACGAATAAATAGTAAGGAGCATCCTCAATATGGAAAGAAAGTATGGATGGTTAATCTATAATGGGAGTTTGCTGTCTCCAAAATTTATGGAAATCCATGATTGGTATAAAGAGTCAGCTTCAAAAAAAGGAATCATTCTCGACTTAGTTAAAAATACAGAATTATTCTCTGTTATTGAAGGAAATCAAACCATTATTAAAAGTGAAAGACAGCATGCACGGCCGGATTTTATTTTGTTCTTGGATAAGGATATTCGTCTGGCAAATCAGTTGGAACAGATGGGTTATCGACTGTTTAACAAGGCTTCCGTGATTGAAGTGTGTGATAGCAAAATCATGACATTCCAGGCACTGGCTGATCATTCAATTAAATTACCGAAAACTATATTTTCCCCGTTGACTTTTACAAATACATTGGAAAAGGATCATTCATTTATTGAGTTTATTGAAAGGGAATTATCCTATCCGATTGTTATTAAAGAGGCCTACGGATCTTTTGGTGAGCAGGTGTATCTGGTACAAACCCGTGAAGAATTGGAGAAAAAGAGAAAAGAACTACTTCAAATCCCACATCTTTATCAGGAATTCATTAAAAACAGTAAAGGCAGAGACGTAAGAGTTCATGTGGTAGGTGACAAAGTGGTGGCGTCTATGCTGCGAACTTCCGAAACAGATTTTAGAGCAAACGTGACAAATGGTGGGGTCATGCATGAATATGTTCTTCCGAAAGAATTTGAAGAACTGGCAATTAAGGCAAGTAAGATTATCGGAGCTGATTTTAGTGGAGTGGATCTTTTGTTTGGCGAAGAGGAAGAACCGATTCTTTGTGAAGTAAATTCAAATGCTCATATAAAAAATATCTATGATTGTACAGGTATTGATGTAACTGAGCATATCTTCGATTATATTTTGCGGATGGTGTGACATGTTTAAAGGCTTACTGATCTATAAGCGCGAGGATTATGACAAAAATAAATGGTTTGCCAATCAGTTTATTAATAAAATAGTAATCAGCACAATCTAAATATCCAGCTTGTATTTGCCGAGGAATTGAGTTTAATAATTGATAATGGAAAATTGTCCGTTTATATGGAGGAGGGGAATTCACTTCAACCGGATTTCGTCATTAACCGCACCCGAGACAGTCAAATAAGTCTTCATTTTGAATTAATGGGGTGCAGAGTTTTTAACAATTCTCAAGTGACGGATATTTGTAATCATAAAGCTAAAACACATCAAATGATTAACAGCCATGGAATAAAATCTGTGAAGACGGCAATCTCATTCACTGAGGGACAGTCGCTATTAAATTATCCACTTATCTTGAAGACCAACAGCGGCCATGGTGGGACGGATGTTTTTAAAGTAGATTGCAAAACAGAATTAACTAAGCAGATGGGGGAGCTTAATAAGGGGGATGTTATCCTACAGGAAATGTGTGATAATCCCGGTGTTGATGTGCGAGTCTTCGTACTGGGCAGAGAGATTATTGGAGCGGTTAAACGTTATTCCAGCAACAGCTTTAAGTCCAATTTTTCACTTGGCGGAAAGGCAGAGCGTTATACTTTATCTGAGAACCAAGAGAATTTAGTAAATAAAATAAGTATGATATTTGATTTTGACTTTGTAGGTATCGATTTTCTCATCGGCCAGGACGGAGAATTCCTGTTCAACGAAATAGAAGATGCAGTAGGTACCCGTACACTTTACCAACAATATGACTTTGATGTTGTACATATGTATCTGAAATATATTAATAAACAAATGGTTGATATGTGCGCAAAATAATCCTTTCATTTAAAAAAAATGTAAAATATTTGATAAAATAATAGTGATATACTTCACAAATATGAGAGGTAAAGGGATGAGTGGATGAGAAAGAAGGTCGTGATTACTGGGGGGACAGGTTTTATTGGTCAGTATTTTGAGAAGCAGTTTCATTCAATGGGATATGATGTGCTTATCATTTCCAGAAGTAACGAACATATTAACTGGGATAATAATGGTGAAATAAGGAAAGCGCTTGAAGGGGCCGAGTTATTGGTTAATTTGGCTGGAAAATCGGTAAATTGCCGCTATAATACCAGTAATAAGCAGGAAATTGTCATGTCTAGAACTGAAACAACAGCTATATTGGGTAGTGCTCTCCTTGAGTGCACGACTCCACCGCCTCTGTGGATTAATTCAAGTACTGCCACAATATACAGACATGCGGAAGATCGACCTATGACAGAGAAAAAGGGTGAGATCGGAAGCGGCTTTTCAGTTGATGTTGCTAAAGCGTGGGAAGAAACATTTTTTAACTTTGAATTACCGCATACAAGAAAAGTTGCCTTAAGAATTGCAATTGTATTAGGGGAAAGCGGCGGAGTAATGACTCCGTATAAAAATCTCGTTACGTTTGGCCTTGGAGGTTATCAGGGATCTGGACGACAAATGTTTAGCTGGATACATATTGAAGATTTATTTCAAATTGTTCTCTTTCTTAAGAACAGAGAAGACTTGGAGGGGGTATTTAATTGCTCCTCACCCCATCCACTCACCAATCGTGAATTAATGACTCACCTTCGTAACAGTATGAACAGAAAAATTGGCCTCCCCACACCAGCGTGGATGCTTAAGGCAGGTGCAATTCTAATCAGAACTGAGCCGGAGCTTGTTTTAAAAAGTCGCTGGGTACTCCCTGAAAGGCTTGAACAAGCGGGATATACGTTTAAATATAAAAATTTGAAAGATGCTTTAAAAGATATATTTAAATGAGATAGTTTGATTAACCCTCTGTATTTTGTGTTGGTCCTCTTGATAAACTTCCGTTTTAATGGAAATTATATATTTATTATGGAAGTCATCTCCATTGCATTTAAATGATTAGAGGAGTATTATATTTAATACGAGCTACATTGTACGTGATGCATAATTTAAGTTTTAACCTTTAAGCTGTAATAGGGAGTTTTATTATAAAGGCTGGAATGACAAGCCTCTGTCTATATGACCTGGAGGACAAGCAGGAAAGCTTTTGCGAACACCCACTTGGAGAAGTGGTGGTTTAAAACTTTCTTATATGTAACGGCAAAAGTGGCTTATAAACCAATTCCATTTCGGAATTGGTTTTTTATATTTACCCATAAAAAATGACAGACAGTAATAAATACAAAGGCTAAAATGAAATCAGTTGTTGATTGTTTATTTTGTATTTATTAAAATATTAATATAACTTATCTTAATATTTGAAATTGAAATTACTATTAGTTTTTTTATTTTATAAAAATAAAACAGATGGAACGGGAAATATTATTTAGAGTATTTGGGTGATTTTAATGAATTCCAGGTTATTTATATTAGCAATCATATTTTCTTTAGTTATTTCTTTGATACCAGAATTAAAAAAACAGACAATCGCTGTTGCTTCTGCTAATTTAGGGATGACTAGTGAAATGGATAAGGTGCAGTTTGCACATAATTCACTTTCTAAAACCTCAAATAATATTGATTCAACAATACAAGTATTCGACCCTATTACTTCCGAAGATATTATTGGTCGTATAGTACCAAGTAAGTGTTTAACAGGGAAGGGTATGGTTGTTGAAGAAATTTCTCAGACTAGCGAACATGTTATTAGTAGCTTATATCCTTTTGGGATTTTTATTATATTTACAGGATTTATATATATGGCTTTACGTTTAAAGAGATAACCGTGATAGAATGCAGTTCTGTTGTAATTTAAATTACCTAGGCTGAACTTGTTTAACACCAATGACTATAAAAGAGAAAAATAAAGACTTCTATCTGTTTAAGAGATAGAAGTCTTTATTTTGTATACATCCTTTTAAAATCCTTAATATACGGATAGATGGGAGTGTGCAGCATGGTGAAAATAAACTCCTAATTTTTCAATTAGGAGTTTATCTTATAATTGTATATTCTATTTACTTTGTAATAAAGAGAGCACTGCCAATTTTTCTGGGGCTTTCGCCTAATTTATTAATTAAATTACCATTGATATATAGGGTGCTGGATCCTCCGCCATCTAAATTTACAGCTTCAACTGCCCCTAATTTCATCATAACATCAGCGCTTTGGCTTGCTGTTAAACCACTACTCCCATTAATTCGGCCATCTGTAACTGCCATGATAAACCGTCCATCTTTAGTCTGACCAAACAATGTTCGAGGGTTCCTGCTTTTACTGTGTGAGAAATACTCACTATGCGCTAAATTTATTTTGCCGTTCTGTACTAAAGAATATGAAGTACCAACAGCAAAATAATTATTTTCCTTCATATCTTCTAATTCTTGAAGATTTATTAATGGTGTTGCGATACTACGAATATCTATTTTCCCTGTCTTTTTATATTCCATAATTACGTATTTAGGATTATGGTTACTGGTTACTTGTCCATTTACCATAAATAAACCACCATGTTCCATTTTTGAGTTAAAAAAGCCTAAGTTTATCTTTGCTAGTTCATTTGGTAGCTTAATAGATGACAATGGTTCAAGAACATTAGGTTTTCCTTTGGAAACTGTTAAATTAGCATTAGGATTACTTGTATAGATATGAATATTCGTATTATAATATCTTACATTTTTATAATTAGGTACTGTCTCTTTGATGACAGACTTCTTCATGTATGTCGAGTTGACAAAGCCTGTCTTATTAGCATATTTAACTTTAAACCAACTTCCGGATTTGGAGAGATAGGTCACATTTTTCCCTTTCGGAATGGTTAGGATTACTTTATGTTTATTAGAAGCACCAGTCCTTAAATTGACATTAGCCGTTGTTTGATATGTAACGGTAGCCTGTGAATTAGTCTGGGAATTAGCTGTTGGTTTCTTTAAATAAGAAGAGCTCACAAAGCCTGTCTTATTAGCATATTTAACCTTAAACCAACTTCCAGATTTGGAGAGATAAGTCACATTTTTTCCTTTCGGAATGGTTAGGATTACTTTATGCTTATTAGAAGCACCAGTCCTTAAATTGACATTAGCCGTTGTTTGATATGTAACGGTAGCCTGGGTACTAGCCTGTGAATTAGCAGTTGGTTTCTTTAAATAAGAAGAGCTCACAAAGCCTGTCTTATTAGCATATTTAACCTTAAACCAACTTCCGGATTTGGAGAGATAGGTCACATTTTTCCCTTTCGGAATGGTTAGGATTACTTTATGCTTATTAGAAGCACCAGTCCTTAAATTGATATTAGCCGTTGTTTGATATGTAACGGTAGCTTGGGTACTAGTCTGAGAATTAGCTGTTAGCTTCTTTAAATAAGAAGAGCTCACAAAGCCTGTCTTATTAGCGTATTTAACCTTAAACCAACTTCCGGATTTGGAGAGATAGGTCACATTTTTCCCTTTCGGAATGGTTAGGATTACTTTATGCTTATTGGACGAACCGGCTCTTAAATTGACATTAGCTGTCGTTTGATAGAGTGTGGAAGAAGAAACGGTTGCTGCGTCTACTTTTGTGTATAAATCAGTTGTTCCAAATAAAACCAAACCAAATGTAATAAAAATTAATACGATTTTTTGTGTCAATGAGTTTCTCATGCAAGACTTTCTCCTAATATTTGTGATAAATAATTTGTTGTGGTAGTTATAATAATATAAAAATATTAATATATTTACTTATAGAAATAAACAAAAAATTAGCTATTTTATTATTTTTATATAATTAATAAGGAATAAATAAAGGATTCTTAATAAGGACAGAAGTAAATTATAAATGAGGATGTATTTGTGTTTTTTTAGATAAGGTGAGTTGTTTATTAAAATCATTGAACTAAAGTGAAAAAAGTATGAGGTTTGCAGATATTTTTCTGTGAAAATAACAAGATATGGACTGACACATAGGTCCTTGTTGAACTGGTTATATTTAATCAAAAAAGGGAGACATGTTGAGTTAACAACATGTCTCCCTTTTTGATTTATTGTTTTTTGACTGAAATCTCTATACGGACACCATTTTTGTATATCTATCTTATTTTTGTATTTAAATTAAATTTTCTATTTGTTTATTTTGAATTATTTCTTTGCTGGTTTTAGGAACAAATCGCTCCGTAAGTGCTGAGATAGCGCCATCGCCTGTTACATTGCATGCTGTTCCGAAGCTATCCTGAGCTAGGTATAATGCGATCATGAGGGAAAGCATGTTATCAGAGAAACCGAGCATGGATTCTAATAAACCAAGTGCAGCCATAACAGCTCCTCCTGGAACTCCTGGCGCGGCGATCATTGTGACACCAAGCATTAAAATAAATGGTAGCATTTGTGTGATGCTAGCATCCGTACCCTGTAACAGCATAACTGCCATCGTACAGCTGACGAGGGTAATTGTACTTCCAGATAAATGGATAGTTGCTAATAGTGGAACAGTGAAGTTTGCTATCTTTTCTTTCACACCCATTTTTTTAGTCCGATCCACAGTAACAGGAATCGTTGATGCGGAAGACTGAGTGCCTAAAGCTGTAAAATACGCTGGTAACATAGTCTTAAGCATTTTAAATGGATTTTTCTTAGAAGCTGCACCCGCAACTGTATACTGTATGACTAACATAAACAAATGTAAAGCAATGATCATCACAAATACTTTAGCAAATACGCTTAAGATAGACGCAATTTGACCGCCCTGAGTCATGTTTGCGAATATACCAAAGATGTGAAATGGTAAAAGAGGGATAATAATCGTATTAATTACCTTCACGACAATCTCTTTGAATTCTTCCATTACATTAAGAAGTGCTTCTCCTTTGATAGACGCCATCCCTACACCAATTGTGAAGGCTACAAGCAAAGCCGTCATAACACCCATTACAGCAGGCATCTCAATTGTAAAATATGGAGAGAGTAAAGCTTCCTCAGGATTTGCAAAGCTTTGAGCAGTCTGGTTTTTTAATATAATTGGATACAATGCTTTGGCAACGAAAAAAGCAATTAAGCCAGCCATTATTGTAGAAGCATACGCTAAGCCAGTTGTGATACCGAGCATTTTACCGGCACCTTTGCCCATCATTCCAATTCCTGAAGCAATAAAACCAATGATAATAAAGGGAATGATAAATTCTAAAAAGCTGCTAAAAAGCCCGTTGAAAGTAGTGAAAATACGAAGCATCCAGGCTGGAGCAATCATTCCTATACCAATACCGAGAATAATAGCGAATATAATTTTGGGTAATATACCGAATTGTTTCATGGTGTCCTCCTTATAAATACAGTTGTACTCTATATGTGGATTATACAGAAAAATGAATTAAAAAGTAACCTTTCTGCTTAAAAAGAATAAAATAATATTTTTGGTTGGTGGTTGAAGTTAAATCTCTTAAATTTGGGATATACATATTGGTTAAATCATATAAATGAAAAAGCTATAGGGGAGCAGAGAAAACGTTTTAAATTCAATATATTTCCATATAATGATATAATTGATTGGAGATATATAATCATTCTCTATTTATTCTTCTGTTTACTGACTTTAAATAATGAGTGATTGTGTGTATGAATGGAGGAGATATATGCTAGGAATTCTGGAGTTTCAGTTAAGCAAGATTATAGTTAATATCTTCATTATTATTGGGATTTTTTGTTTTGTGGTCCTTTTTACAAAGCAAGCCGAGTATGTTGAAAGCCTAAAAGGAAATGCGATTACCTCTGAAGATATGAAAATTTCTCTTATTAAGAGAATGGCTTATGGCGCAGTTTTAGCTATCATTACTATTTTAATTGAGTATATCTTGGTTTATTATCTGTCGGGTTATTTTAAAGTAGAGATTAACGAATTTAGTTTTATATTCAGTATCTTTGTTTTGTGTTTTTTCTTAATGATAGGAGTGGGCCCAAAGGAATATACTGAACCAACCACTAATAATTATTGGGTTAGACAAGAGTTATACTGGACACTCGACAATAAAGAATTTGATATATTGGGAAAACCATATTTAATAGGGGCTGTAACTTTTTTTCTCATCAATTTAGTTTACTTCATCGTCTAGATCCTCAACAGTTTGATCTAATCATGATATTCCATCCCTCACGATCTCCTCTTATTAAATGATAAATGGTCGTTTTTTGTGTAAAATCATTCCAATGACCCATAGAGAATCATGAATATTTTTGATAAAAATAAATAATTATACATAGATAGAATGGTTTATTTAGGTTTTAAAGGTATAAAAAGTAAATGTATCTATTGCTAATTTTTCCATAAACTGATAATATTAGGACGTTGTTATTTTGGAAAGCAAATATTCAAATAGTTAGAGTCTTTCCAAGCAGATAAAAATTGACCACTTGCCCACGGGAAGTTAAGGCCATACGGACAGCCGGGTCAAATGCCGACAGGCAACATTAGTTGCCCTATTGATTGAGTTAGAAGCTCAAATTTTATAAGTTGGTTACTTTATAACCAGTACGACATAAATCGTGCAAAACTTGTGAAACGGTCAATAAGAGTGGTAAAAGTATTTATTTGCTATATAGACTCTGATCTCCTTTTTAGGTATGTTGAATATTAAGAAGCTTTTCAGACATAAAATTCATTTGATTTTATGCGTGGCAATATGTCTGTATTTGTATATGCTTTTTAATAGGATAATAATATCTACAAGCAAGTGATGTGCAATGAAATGCGCGTACACTTGCTTTTTTGTTGTCTTTTAACTTTATCAATTAATAAAAATCACCCCATAAATTCTTACGATTTAAACCAGATGGAAAGGGAAGTGGGAGAATTTTCAGCGAGAGGAAGTTTTGTGATGATTGAACAAGAAAGATTATTTCGTCTTTCGCAGGGGCGGGCTCCTATTTATGAAGCTTTGGAAGAGTTCAAGAAAAAACGAATTGTTCCTTTTGATGTACCCGGCCATAAACGCGGGAGAGGTAATCCTGAATTGACAGCTTTTTTGGGTGAGCAAGCGGTTAGTGTGGATGTTAACTCGATGAAGCCGCTAGATAATCTCTGTCATCCGGTATCCGTCATTAAAGAAGCAGAAGAATTAGCAGCTGAGGCATTTGGTGCTGCACATGCATTTTTTATGGTGAATGGAACGACATCTGCCGTACAGGGGATGGTCCTGACAGCTTGTAAAGCGGGAGATAAAATTATTCTTCCCCGAAATGTTCATCGCAGTGTCATTAACGCACTTGTTCTATGTGGTGCCGTGCCGGTATATGTAAATCCGGAAATGGATAAAAATCTAGGAATTGCGCTTGGTATGTCTCTCAACCAGGTGGAAAAAGCGATTAAAGAAAACCCAGAGGCTAAAGCCATTTTGGTCAATAATCCAACCTATTACGGAATCTGCTCAGATTTACGAGGGATTGTGAAACTTGCCCATCAGCATAATATGCTTGTTCTTGCAGATGAAGCACACGGAGCACATTTATACTTTGGAAAAAACCTTCCCGTGACTGCCATGGCTGCTGGTGCAGATATGGCTTCAGTCAGCATGCATAAATCCGGGGGGAGTTTAACGCAAAGCTCATTTATGTTAATGGGACCTTCTGTGAATGTCGGTTATGCAAGGCAAATTGTTAATCTGACACAAACGACAAGCGGATCGTATTTGCTGCTTTCAAGCTTAGATCTTTCTCGAAGAAATCTAGCGTTAAATGGAGAGCGGATTTTCGATGATGTTATTAATCTTGCAGAATATGTTCGGAACGAAATCAATCAAATTGGTAACTATTATGCCTTTTCAAGAGAATTGGTGAATGGAGATAGCATATTTGATTTTGATGTAACTAAGCTCTCGGTACATACATTAGATATTGGACTAGCGGGAATTGAGGTATATGACTTATTGCGAGATGAGTATGATATCCAAATTGAATTTGGAGATATAGGCAATATTTTGGCCTATGTATCTGTTGGTGATCGGAAAAGAGATGTCGAACGTCTGATCAGTGCCCTATCAGAAATACGTCGTCGTTATTCGACTGATAAATCAGGTCTGATTACACAAGAATATATTGACCCGGAGGTTGTGATTACACCGCAGGAGGCATTCTATGCAGATAAAGAATCATTGAGTCTGCGAGATACAGAGGGTCGAGTGTGCAGTGAGTTTGTGATGTGCTATCCTCCTGGAATTCCAATCCTCGCACCAGGTGAAAGAATCACGAAAGAAATCATTGAGTATATTGACTATGCAAAAGCAAAAGGCTGTTCCATGACAGGACCGGAAGACCTTGCTATTGAACGTCTGAATGTACTAAAGGGAGTGTGACAGCATGGAGTTGTGGTTTCATGAACGTAGCACGGCAGAAGTAAAGCTTTCCATCAAGGTGGACAAGCATTTATACAGTGAACAGAGCGAATTTCAGAGGATTGATATCTTTGAATCGAACGAGTTTGGGAGATTTTTGACCCTGGATGGCTATATGATGATGACTGAAAAAGATGAGTTTATTTATCATGAGATGATTACCCATGTACCTATGGCTGTTCATCCAAATCCACGGAAGGTTTTGGTTATTGGTGCAGGGGATGGCGGTGTTGTACGTGAGCTAACCCGTTATCAACAGATTGAACATATTGACATGGTGGAAATTGACGAAAAGGTAGTTGAAGCCTGTAAGAATTATTTGCCGTTAACAGCTTCCAAGCTTGATGACGAACGGGTTCATATTCATTATGAGGATGGGCTGAAATTTGTTCGCTCCTGTGAAAATCAATATGATTTGATCATCGTGGATTCAACCGACCCATTCGGACCGGGTGAAGGCTTGTTTACGAAAGAATTTTACGGTAATTGCTACAAGGCCTTACATGAAGATGGAATTATGGTAAATCAGCATGAGAGTCCGTTTTATGCAGAAGACAGGGCAGCGATGCAGAGGGCGCACCAACGGATTATCGACTGTTTCCCAATTAGCAGGGTATATCAGGCACATATTCCATCCTACCCGTCCGGCCACTGGTTGTTTGGATTTGCATCCAAAAAATATCAACCTCTTGCAGATTTAAATCAAGAGGCTTGGAAACAGTTAGGTATTAAAACACGCTATTACAATCCTAATTTACACCGTGGTTCCTTTGCTTTGCCAACGTATGTGGAGGAGCTGCTGAGGGACGTGGAAGATATTCCATGAAAATCTTCTAGTGTTTAAAACAAGCAGAAAGAAGTTTGTTAGATAAATAAATAATGGATTGGAGATATGAAAAATGGGAAAAGCACTGATTATTGGTTGTGGCGGAGTAGCCTCTGTGGCAATAAACAAATGTGTACAAAACAGTGAGGTATTTGAAGAGATTTGTATTGCAAGTCGTACTAAGTCCAAATGTGATGATTTAAAAGCTAAGCTTGACGGCGGTAAGACAAAAATTACAACGGCTCAGGTGGATGCAAACAATGTGGATGAGCTAATTGCTTTAATAGAAGAAGTGAAACCAGATATAGTCATGAACCTTGCCTTACCATATCAGGATTTAACGATTATGGATGCCTGTCTTGCAACTAAAATTCATTATATGGATACAGCTAATTATGAGCCTGAAGATACAGCGAAGTTTGAATATAAATGGCAATGGGATTACCGTGAGCGCTTTGAAGAAGTGGGTATTACTGCATTATTAGGAAGCGGATTTGATCCTGGCGTTACAGGAGTATTCTCAGCCCATGCCTTAAAACATCATTTTGATGAAATTGAATACATTGATATTTTAGACTGTAATGCAGGTGACCATGGTTATCCTTTTGCAACAAACTTTAATCCTGAAATAAATATCCGTGAAGTAACAGCAAATGGCTCCTATTGGGAAAATGGCCAATGGGTAGAAACAGAGCCAATGGAAATTAAACGTACGTACAATTTCCCTGAGATCGGTGACAAAGATATGTATCTATTACATCATGAAGAAATTGAATCACTTGCTTTGAATATTCCTGGCATTAAGCGGATTCGTTTCTTTATGACATTTGGGCAAAGTTATCTCACTCATTTAAAATGTCTAGAAAATGTTGGGATGACATCTATTGAGCCAATCGAATTTGAAGGGAAAGAAATCATACCTCTTCAATTTTTAAAAGCAGTACTTCCAGACCCTTCTTCACTTGGTCCGCGTACAAAAGGAAAAACGAATATTGGCTGTATTTTCCGCGGTAAAAAAGATGGAAAAGATAAAACTTATTATGTATACAATGTTTGTGATCATGAAGCGTGTTACAAAGAAGTGGGATCACAGGCGGTTGCTTATACAACAGGGGTTCCTGCAATGATTGGTGCGATGATGGTTATGAACGGAAATTGGAACAAGCCTGGTGTTTACAATATTGAGGAATTTGATCCAGATCCGTTCATGGAAGCATTGAATAAATGGGGACTTCCTTGGAAAGAAAGCTTTGATCCGGAGTTAGTAGACTAAGATGCGCTTTGATCAATTACCAACACCATCTTATGTGGTAGATGAAGGTCTACTCGAGAAAAACCTAAAAATTTTAAAGGGTGTAATGGGTCGAACCGGATGTAAAATTATCCTGGCACAAAAAGCATTTTCTATGCATGCAATGTATCCGTTAATCGGTCAGTATTTGAGTGGGACTGCTGCGAGCGGATTGTATGAAGCTAAGCTTGGCTATGAGGAGATGGGAAAGGAAAATCATGTGTTTTCCCCAGCCTACCGCGAAGATGAGATAGATGAAATTATCTCTATTTGTGATCATATTATCTTCAATTCTTTTTCACAGCTTGAGAGATTTGGGGATAAAGTACTCCAGGCAGGTAAAAGCATAGGCCTCCGTATTAATCCAGAATGTTCGACTCAAGAGGGCCATGAAATCTATGATCCATGCACTAGAGGATCCAGATTTGGTATAACGGCTGATGAATTTCGTCCAGATTTGCTGGAAGGTGTATCGGGATTACATTTCCATACGCTTTGTGAACAGGATTCGGATGCCTTGGCACAAACCCTCAATGCTGTCGAAGAGAAATTTGGAAAATGGCTGCCGCAAATGAAATGGATTAATTTTGGCGGTGGCCACCATATTACAAGAGATGGGTATAATATAGGCCTGCTGGAGGACTGTATTACCCGTATTCAGAAGACATATGATTTGGAGGTTTATCTTGAGCCGGGTGAAGCAATTGCTCTTAATGCCGGATTTCTTGTGACAACGGTTCTTGATACATTAAAGAATGATTTGGAAATTGCTATCCTCGATACTTCGGCTTCCTGTCATATGCCGGATGTGTTGGAAATGCCATATCGCCCTCCGCTTCTTGGTAGTGGTGAACCCGGTGAAAAGGCCCATACGTACAGATTAGGCGGTCCAACCTGCTTAACAGGGGATATTATTGGAGATTATTCATTCGATCAGCCGTTAAAAAGTAATGACCGATTGGTTTTTGGGGATATGGCGATTTATTCGATGGTTAAAAACAATACATTTAACGGAATGGCCCTGCCGACAATTGCTGTACAGGACAAGAATGGTGAATGCCGCATTTTGCATAAATTTAATTATATGGATTTTAAAAATAGACTATCTTAATGAAAAAGCCAGATTCCAATGTGAATCTGGCTTTCTTCTATAGATAGGTATTATATATAGAAGAAACTCGTATATTAAGTTTTCTACGATTTGATTAAAGACGGATATCTCTGATTGTTAAAGGTGTTTTTAATACTTTTGTAGAATTACTTTGAATGAATAAAAACTGAAAACTAGTAAGGGGTGAGACGAAATGGAAAAAAATGAGGTTATCATGATTGAGGAACGAAGTAATAGTAAAATGAATTTTCCATTTATATTAAAGATTGTTGGGATTATTGCACTATTATTTACCGTTATTACTTTAGGTGCAGGGTTGTATAAATTATATGTGTATGAAAGTCCCTATAGTAAAGAGGAAATGATAGACCAAGGATATGAAGAAATATTCAATGAGAAGAAGGCAGTTAATGCATATAATTTATTTGATGTGCAGAATTTATCGGTGAATGCCGGAATGGCTACAGCTTATTTTACGTTAGCAATTTTGTTTAGCATCCTTGGAATAGGAGCTTTTGTAATGGCTGAAATACTGAAACGGAATGAGCAAAGGAGCATGTTGAGTATAGATAATCTAAAAGAATGAAAAGCTCAAACCCAGTCAGGAGTTTGAGCAAGGTTGAATAAGTTATATAGTCTCTATTGTCCGACCGCTTAACTTCGCAAAAATGTTACTAATAGATAAGAAAACGGTAAAGAATGCATTCAGCACTATATTAATCAAGCCACTGAATATACTAAGAATGAAGTAGACGATTGCTGATATTAAAATACCTTCCATTAACATTTCAATAGAAAATGAACGTTCATAAATTGCACCAATAATAGTAATGAGCCATATTAATACAATATATATCATGGGGAAATAGGCAATGAATTGACAGATCCATGAAAGGATACGTGTAATTCCTGCAGCAATCCAATAAAACGGGGAAAAAAGAATAAGTCGAAAGATCAGGAAGTAATGTTGTATGGTATTCATGCTAGCTCAACTCCTCCGTATTAGTCTAAGGTGCTTCATTATTTAAATTCCCGTAATAATTTCCTTTAAAAATGAAAAAATTGTGAATGATATAGGGGATGTGACAACCATTATAGTTGGTTAACGTTTTATATAAAAATTCAATTAAGATACGAGAAAAAATAGAGGGTTAATTTGTTTATTTTTAAACAGTCTTCTAAATGTATGAGCAGATTTATGAATCTATTAGTCATTTAAACCATAAAAATTAGCAGATAATATGATAGAAGAGGTAAAGGTAAATATAAAAATATGGTAGACCATACAACAAAAGGGTAATGCAATAAAGAACACAATTGCTGTTTATCATAAAAGGAGGACAAGATATGTTAAAAAGACTTTCTCTCTTATCTCTGCTAACGGTATGTATTCTTGTGCTGGGTGCTTGCTCTCAAACAACTGAGGAAGACCAAACTGAGGATACTAATAATAAAGAATTGCAACATGATACACAATCTCATGATATGAAGGGAATGAATCATTCAGGTTCTGGTGAGGTTCCGGAAGATTTAAAAGTGGCTGAAAATCCTACTTTTAAAGTTGGAAGCCATGCAATCCTTAAAGATGGACATATGGAAGGTATGAAAAGTGCTGAAGCCACCATCATTGGAGCTTATGACACAACCGCATACCGCATTTCTTACAATCCAGCTACAGGTGGGGAAAGGGTGAAAAATCATAAGTGGATTATTCATGAAGAGATAAAAGATAGTGGAGAGGAATCTTTGCAGCCTGGTGCAGAAGCCATTACGACTGCCTCTCATATGGATGGAATGAAGGGTACCACTGTAAAAATTGAATCAGCACAAGAAACGACTGTTTATATGATTGATTACAAACCAACAACAGGTGGGGAAGAAGTAACTAATCACAAATGGGTGACAGATGACGAATTGATGCTTGTTGAATAATTACTCGCATTGCCGTGCCATTCGTTTTGTTTGTTAAACCTTAAAAGGCACCTATCATACTGGGAGGTGCCTAGAATAATATCCTCTAATTAAGCTCTTTAATAGCCTATAGGTAAACGAAACTTAAAGGTACTTCCTTTATCTAATTCACTTGATACATCAATGGTGCCGCCGTGCAGACTGACAATCCATTTTACGATCGACAAGCCAAGACCTGTATTGCCGTTAGCAGTTGAGGTGCGAGAAGGATCGACGCGATAAAAACGATCCCATATTTTATTTATATGTTCTGCACTAATGCCAATTCCATTATCCGAAATCTCACCTATCACATGATTACCCTGCTGATATGATTTAATCTTTACATATCCGCCAGGCCTTCCATAGGCAACCGCATTCGTAATCAGGTTCATAAGTAATCTCATGATTAACGTTTGATCTGCTTTTATAAAAAGATTATCCTCTAGGTCTGTAATTATCTCAATATCAGCTTTATCAGCCATATAGGTTAATTCTTCTGCTATCATTTCTGTTAACTCACTAATATTAAGCCTTTCAAATAGAAAATGGTCCATATTCTGCTGATCAACTCTGGCCAGTAAAAGTAATTGCGAAATGAGAGAGGACATTTTTTGGGATTGTTTTAGAATGACCTCAAGGGATTTCTTTACTTCTTTTGAATCATCAATTTGAGATAAGGCGTATTCAGATTGAGAGATGATGACAGAAGTAGGTGTCCTTAATTCATGAGAGGCATCAGAAGTAAATTGTTTTTCATTCTCAAATGAAGATTGTAATCTATCGAACATTCGATCAAAGGTCTGTGCCAAAGCATGAATTTCATCATTTGATCCTTTAAGGTTGATACGTTTTGATAAATCTTGTCCGTCGTTAATTTCGCTGACTGTATCAATCATTTTTTGTACGGGACGAAACGCTCTTTTTGTAATAGAATATCCGCCGGTAGCTGCTACAATAATAAGGAATGGAAAAGCAATTAGCGTCACAAGTAAAATGGTGTTCATGGCTGACGATAATTGATTTAATTGATAAACGCCTCGAATCCATATCTCATCATTAAATTTTTTATATGGGTGATCATATAATAGCCATTCCTGTCCATTCTGTTCAATGGTTTGAAGTCCATCCTTATTCATTGGTGTGTCCCCGTTAAATCCAGATGGAACATTGCCTTCCAGTAAAGCACCATTTTTATCGTAAATTAAAAGAGTGACCCCATCATCATAATACTCAAAATCATTATCTACCTCTAAATGTCCGTTTTCATAATCTATATCTCTAAAACCTTCTTTTACTGATTCCTCGAGTTGGTCCTGGATATTTAACAGAAGAATTTTATCGGAAGAGGCCAAAATAATACTTAATACCATAGCCATAATAATCACAATCAGGCCCGTATACCAGAGAGTGATCTTCATTTTAATAGATAATTTTTTCATGACTCTATCCTCAATACGTAGCCAGATCCTCTTATGGTATGGATAAGCTTGATTTCAAAATCATTGTCTATCTTCTTTCTTAGATAACGAATATAAACATCAACGATATTTGAGCCGCCTTCATAATCATAATTCCAAACATGCTGTTCAATATTATCTCGAGACAATACAATATCTTTATTGCGAATCATATATTCCAAAATTGCAAACTCCTTGCTGGAAAGGTCAATATTTTTACCCTGTCGCGTTACCTTATGGGTATTACAGTCCACTACTAAATCGCCTATTTCATAAACGTTGGATGTGTTACCTGATTGCCGGCGCATTAACACCCGTATCCTGGCCAGTAGTTCATCGAAGGCAAATGGTTTGATTAAATAATCATCTGCGCCTAAATCCAGTCCTTTGACCCGATCTTCAATCGTATCTTTTGCGGTTAACAATAAAACAGGAGTACGATTCCCTTCTTCTCTTATATGCTGCAAAACTTCCAGTCCATTTACTTCTGGAATCATTATATCTAACACAATCAAATCATAAGAAGCCATGGAAATATAATCGAGTGCATCAGACCCATTTCCACATGCGTCCACACTGTAATTTTCCACTTTTAAACGGTTTGCAAGAACGTTTTGTAAATCTTTTTCATCTTCGACTATGAGAATCCGCATGTTTAGTCTCCTTTTCTTCTTATTTAATATATTTTACTATAATTCACGTTTATTAAAAAAAGATGAGAAAATCATTTTTATTCATTAATGTTCCTTTAATGTTTACCCATTATGATGAAGTCAAGATCAAGGAAAAGAATAAAAGACAGGAGGAGAGGCGTCAAAATTAATGGAATGATAATTGGTTCCTGTTCTGGTCAAATGGTCTTATGTTCTTCGTAAATTAAAAATTCTAATCAATTTTATTGACCAATTAGACCAGTTTGAAGATTAACTAGAAAAGGAAATTGTATATAAACGATAAAAAGGAGAGATAGCTATGTTAACAAAATACAAAAACATGGTAGTAGAAAATAAAAAGAAAATAATCGGTGGCTTTATTGCCATAATTGTTCTTGGAATCGCCATTGTAGGCGGTTATGTTGGAATGGGTTATTACTATGCAAATAAGAATGACAACTATACAGAAGCACAAATTAAAGAAATAGCTTTGAAGCAAATTGATGGAGAAGTTATCAGTGTTCAAAAAGAATTCAATTTGGAGGATGACCGTATTTCCCGTTCTGAATACGAATACGATGTTGAAATTAAAACTTCAGAAAATCTTTTGAAAACAATCACTGTAAAAGGTAGAACAGGTACTATAGAAATAGATGATGATTTTGACGATGATCATATTTCCCGTTCCGAATTTGATGATAAAAATTAAATTCATGAAAATTTCATAAGTACAACCAACATAAGAGGAAGAACATGTCTAATTGAATTAAATGGATTTAATAATCAGGAGACTCCGCCAAAAGATTTATCTCTTTTTGGGAGTCTCTTTTTTATGGATATGGATAAGTTAAATTCTGGTATTATGATATAAAAGATATCTGGATACAAGGAGGAGACGATATGTACCAATATTTTAACGGCTTAGTCATCCGGGAAGGGACAGAAGGAGTTCCAGCTGAAAGTGTAGAAACTCTTTTTACAGATGCAGGATGGGCGAGAAACACACCAGATTGGCAGAAAGAAAAGTTTTCATTAATATTTGAAAACTCCACCTGGGCTTATACTGTATGGGATTCTAGCCGAATGATTGGAATGGTTCGGGTTATTTCAGACAAAATAATGGCCGCTACTATAATGGATTTAGTCGTTTTAACCGAATATCGAGGAAAGGGGATCGGTAAAAAATTAGTTGAACTATGTGTACAAAAGCTTCCTCATGGAGATTGGTTCGCGCATACGTCCGCTGATAATTTCAGTTTCTATGAAAAGTGCGGATTTGAAGTCAAAGACTTGTCCCAAAATGGAACGTGCGTCTATTATGGATATATACAAGCCCGTAAAGAGGGGCATAGATAAATAAAAACAAAGCTAACACCAACTAGAATCGCAGAGGATTTAGGGTGTTAGCTTTATTTATTTCACTCTATTTGGTTTCGTTTTCTCTCAATCTTCCCAGTTTACTGTGTTTTTTTCAAGAAGAATGAAAGAACGACATTTATGATAGCTAAAATTAAACTGATCTTAAATACAAATGCTGAACCAGTAGCTGCAGCTGCAGTTAAATCATTGGCTGCACCGGATAAGTAATCAGCTTGTTTCATAGAGAATAGAGATACCATTACCGCAATACCTATAGCTCCGGCTACTTGCTGAGACGTTTGTGTAATTGCAATACCATCTGGATAATATTGTCTAGGTAATGCATTCAGTGTATTTGTTTGTACGGATGCTAAGACCATACCAACACCTAACATCATCACGATATGTGTCAATACCATAATCCAAAGAGCGGTATCTGTTCCGTATGATGCATAAAGTCCATATCCAATGACAACAAGAATTGTACCTGGAGTAATCACGGCACGTGGTCCATATTTGTCAAATAATTTACCAATTATCGGCGCAAGTACACAGTTGATTAAACTCCCCGGAAGCATCATTAATCCTGTTACAAATGCTGAAACGATAAGGGCCATTTGCATATACATTGGTAAAACAACAAGCATGGAAAGCATGTTGAGGAAGGTAATAATATTCATAGCAAGACCTAAAACGAACATTGGGTATCTAAATGCTTTTAAGTTTAACATTGGGTGTTCCATCTTATTTTGACGGATACAGAAGAATAGTAATGCGATTAAGCCGATAATAATTGTTCCTAATACTGTTGCATTTGTCCAGCCAAGCTCTCCACCGACACTTACACCGTATACAACACCACCAAAACCAATTGTAGATAATACTACAGATAAAATATCAATTGAGACATTACGGATTTCATTAACATTCGGTATATAGATATAGCCAATGATTAGTGAAATTAATAAGAATGGAATGGTGAACCAGAAAATCCAATGCCAAGATAAGGTGTCTAAAATCATGCCTGCTAAGGTTGGTCCAAAAGCTGGTCCAGCTAAAATAACTAATCCCATTGTTCCCATTGCAGCTCCACGTTTATTTGGCGGGAAAATCGTGAAAATAACACTTTGTGTTAAAGGTAAAATGATAGCCAACCCAGCGGCTTGAATAATACGTGCTGTTAAAAGTACGCTAAATGTGGGTGCTAAAGCAGCTAAAACTGTCCCTATAAGAGAGAAAAATAAAGCTGCCATGAACATTTGGCGTGTCGTGAATTTTTGCATTAAAATACCTGTAACTGGTACTAAAATACCAAGTGTTAAAAAGTAGCCTGTTGCCAACCACTGAATGGTTGTTGCATCCACACTAAAAATTTGGCTTAATTGTCCTAATGCTATATTTAAAGCTGTTTCACTAAAAAGCCCGACAAATCCTGCTACCAAGAGGGCAGCCATTATCGGTCCCGTTTTGATTTGTATTTGTTTATTCACTTGTTATAACTCCTCTAAAAATAAATTATTTGTAAATTCGAGATTGCTCTCAGGGAGAAACGCATTTGTAGAGCAAAAATCCATCTTCATTGGAAGCCTAATCACTAAAGAAATAGAAGAATACAGAATCTTCCGAAAAAAGATTCGATAAAACCTTTGATTATAAAATTTTCTCAATTAAAACCAGACTCTTATAAACATACATACTAAAACTATATTAGGGAGAATTTTCACTCACCTATATTTGCTAACTGTAAAGCAAGTCATTGTCTCTATGTTTTTTTAGTCATTGATTCGTTTTTAATCATTCCACTTGGGCATTAATTATTGATAATTTGAGATAAATCCAGTATTCGCAAGTAGAATCATACTTCTTTCAAATGGTGAGAGAACGAAACTTTGCTATTTTTATGCTTGTTTCGTAGGATCCAACACCTGTATATCCTTTTGGCGGGATAGTCCATTGCATTCGTAAATAATCAGCAATTTTGTATCCCTCCTGTTAGTACACCTCCACCATACTAACCAGTCAGTCTGTTTTTCACTATAACAAAATATTTCTTCTTGTGTAAGTAATTTGTTTTTTTTGTGACAATATTTTTATAATTGATCTTTTTATGTATTAGGAGTTTTATGCATGGGGGTAAAAATGAAACCTTGCTATATCAAGGATGAATCAGTATATAAATCTATTAAAAATGTATCCCCTTACATTTATAGCAGGGTAAACATGCACTAAATTGGGAAGTGGATTGTATTTTTTAAGTAATTCATATACCGAATTTTATTATTTCAAAATAATATAAAGCGGTGGTTAGATTAACTGGTTATTAGTGATGGTTTCATACAGCGGGGTAGTTTATTCTATCTAAATTCAACTATTGATAAATATTCATTGATAGGCAGTTCCCGATTTATTATCCTCTGAATACCTATTTCACTACTGGCCACCAAGAAAATAGTAAATAAAATCATCCTGTGATACATAATTATTTAAGATGTGAAATATTTGAAAATGAAAAGGTTCTGCTTTCTGATTAAATAAAGTTTTACATCTTTAAGAACTGTATAGAATAAAAAAGGATTAACGGCATTAGGAGTCGAAAAGCTATAGTAATAGGTTGTTACTAGGATATAAGGAGTATGGAATCATGCTGAAAATTTTACGCTATGTTTTTTCAACGGTAGTTTTAATATTTGTATTATACGGATTTATTACTAGAAGCTTTGCGTACCAACCATTTATGATTTTTTTCTTAGGGTTAATGATGTTAATCATTGGATTAGAAGAATATCAAAAAGGACGAAAACTGATTAGTTGGGTGAGTCTAGGTGGATTTTTGTTTGCCATGTATGTAGCAATTGAAGGTTTTATACTGAATTAACAATCTGCAGTAGGATCTTTTTGGCGCTTTCAGATTTATGATCAATATGTGATCACATCTTACATTTCAGATTACATTGTGAGTAATCATATTGTTTAGAGATCTGGCATAAACTGATCCATATCCACATTGGTAAAAAATCCTGAATAAATTGACAAGAAAATGTACTCGTGTTAAATTTATCCTTAATTAAAGAATTTTGAATTCGAGATATATTGCATTTTACATAAAGTCTCGAATTCGAAATAAAAGTATTGGAGGAATAAAAAATGGCGAAATGGATAGTTGACCAGTCTCATTCAACAATTGGCTTTGCAGTGAAACATATGATGGTATCAAAGGTAAAAGGAAAATTTGATTCGTATACAGCAGATATTGAAGCTGCGGATTTAACAGATTTGACAACAGCTCAAATTGCATTTCAATTTGATCCAGCAAGTATTAACACTTTTTCAGAAGATCGTGATACACACTTGAAATCTGCTGAATTTTTTGATGTGGAAGAATATCCTACAATCGAATTTAAATCTACAAGCATTACAAGATCTGGGGATGACTATAAAGTAACTGGTGATCTGACTATTAAGGATATAACAAAGTCAGTTACATTCGATGTCGAATTTGGCGGAAAAGGCAAAAATCCTTGGGGAGTTGAAGTATACGGTTTTGAAGGGGACGCGAAGATTAACCGAGAAGATTTTGGTCTTACTTATAATGCAGCACTTGAAACGGGCGGCGTTTTAATTGGTAAAGATATTAAAATAGAAATAGAATTAGAGATTAACCCGGCAGCATAAGTTTAATCGTTCTTCTAAGGGGAAATAAAGAAGGATAATGTCTTCTAAAGAGGGTAATTTATGAGTGATTCCGCTCTTTTTTTATCCATTATCTCGAATTCGAGATAAATAGTTAACGGAGGTATAGATATGATATTGAATGAATTAAAAGGATTGCACCATGTGACTGCGATTACGAGCAGTGCAGAAAAAATTTATGAATTCTTTACAGGGGTTCTTGGTATACGCTTAGTGAAGAAAACCGTCAACCAGGATGATATTAAAACGTATCATTTATTTTTTTCAGATGATGTCGGCTCCCCGGGTACAGATATGACTTTCTTTGATTTCCCTAGTATTTCAAAGGGAATTCACGGGAACAATGAAATTTCGAAAACATCTTTCCGAGTTCCAAGTGACGCAGCTCTAGACTATTGGATTAAACGGTTTGATAAATACGAAGTTAAACATACAGGAATTCAAGAATGGTTCGGCAAAAAAACAGTGTCCTTTACTGATTTTGATGATCAGTCATATCAACTAATTTCTGATCAGAGTAATGAGGGAGTAGCTTCCGGAACGCCTTGGCAAAAGGGGCCTGTCCCATTGGAATATGCTATTACAGGATTGGGTCCAATATTTATTCGTACCTCTAATTTCGATTATTTAAAAAAACTTATGGAAGAGGTTTTGTTGTTTAGAGTGTTAGACAGCCATGAATCTTATCATTTGTTTGAAATGGGCGAAGGAGGCAATGGAGCACAGGTTATTGTAGAACACAATACAACTCTTCCACAGGCACAGCAAGGCTTTGGTACAGTTCACCATGTGGCATTTCGCGTGAATGACCGCTCAGAGCTGAAGGATTGGCAAAAACGTTTGCAGGCATTTAATATACCCAATTCAGGTTATGTAGAACGTTATTATTTTGGTTCACTCTATGCAAGATTGGCACCGCATATTTTATTTGAATTTGCAACGGACGGTCCTGGATTTATGGAGGATGAACCATATGAAACTCTTGGAGAAAAATTATCCTTGCCGCCATTTTTAGAAGAAAAACGAGAACAAATTGAAAGTATAGTTCGATCCATTAATACGGTTCGCAGTACCTTAACGTTTGAAAAAGAATACTTGTAAAGAGTAAGAACAACATAATCGGCAATTCATTATAAGCAACTAAGATGAGATTGAAAACTAAGATACTATTTCAGGGCTAATCGTAAATTTCGATTAGCCCTTTTATCTTTAATAGTGAATCTAGTTTTCTATATAAGGAAGATAGATTATTTGAAAATTGTTACAATATTTTTGTAACTATTACAATTTTATTTAAATTATACCAAATTCATGTTATGATATCTGAGTTAACAAATAAAGCCATTTTTGATTAAATTTTATTTATTTTAGAATGATTTGAAACCGTTTGCGTTTAGGGAGTGAGAGTATGGCGATAGATCCGAATGCACCGATTTTTAATATGGCGATACGCACAGCAGATATGATTGTTAAAATGTTTGGGCCGCGCTGTGAAGTGGCGGTACATGATTTTGCAGATTTAAAAAAATCTCTTGTCTATTTAGCCGGCAATGTTACAGGAAGAGAAATAGGTAGTCCATGTACGGATTTAGTATTAAACGAATTGACTAAACCTGTATCTGACATAGAGGATATTCCAAACTATAAAACCAGATTGATAAATGGAATCACAATGAAATCATCGACCATTTTTCTGCGGGATGTGGAAAATCATGTTATTGGGGCTATTTGCATTAATTATGATATTTCAATGATGATTCAATACGAGGCAGAAATTCAGGATTTCATTTCTTTTACTGAAACAGAAGAGAAGTCTGAAAACTTTTATTCGACCGTACAGGAAGTCATTCAAGATATGGTTGATCAAGTTTTATCCGGTTTTAAGAAACCGCCATCCATGTTGAGTCTAGAAGAGAAAATAGAATGTGTAAGATTATTACAGGAAAAAGGTGCTTTCCTAATTAAAGGTTCAACAGACTATTTAGCATCCGTTTTAGGAGTATCGAAGTTTACAATCTATAATTATTTGCAAAAAATACGCACACAAATAGATTACCAATTAGAATATCAGGTGAAATAAAGGAATCTATTACTTGTCGATTAAGGATTTTTGCACTATTTAGCTAAGCTTCTAATAGAATGAAAGCGATGGGGCTTTGGCTGGAAGTATCTGAAGAAAAGTAAGCTATCTAAAAAGCAGATTGAAAAAAGGAGAAAAACATAATGAAGTATCGATCAGCATTTGATATAATTGGTCCGGTTATGATTGGCCCATCCAGTTCACATACAGCAGGAGCTGCCAAAATAGGAAGAGCAGCCAGAACTATATTTAGCAAACAACCAAAGCGAGCAATCATTTCGTTATACGGTTCTTTTGCAAAAACCTATAAAGGTCATGGAACAGACTTAGCCTTAATTGCTGGTTTACTGGATTTTGATACCTTTGATGAGCGTATTCCAGATGCATATAAATTCGCTGAACAGGCAGGAATGGAAGTTCAATTTCTGGTTGAAGAGGCTGTAGTTGAACATCCTAATACGGTTAAAATAAATTTGTTTGATGATGGAGATAAAAAGTTAGAATTAGTCGGCATTTCCATTGGTGGTGGAACGATTGAGATAACTGAAATAAATTCGTTTAAATTAAAGCTGTCAGGTGGGCAGCCAGCTATATTGGTTATTCACAGAGATCAATTTGGGCTGATATCATCCGTTACAAGTGTATTAGCTAAAAATGAGATTAATATCAGCCATATGGAGGTTTCGCGTAAAGAACGGGGAGACATCGCAATTATGGTAATTGAAATGGATCAAAAGCTCGGAGAAGAAATCATAGAAGAGCTTAGTTCATTGCCAAACGTAAACCATGTAATCCGTATGTAAAATTAAATACTGACAGCAAGAGGAGGAAAGAATATGTTTCGAAATGTGGCCGAGCTTGTAGAGCTGGCACAATCCAATAATGTTAAAATTTCCGAAATTATGATTAGGCAGGAAATGGAAGTGTCCGAGCGATCAAGAGAAGATATTATTGCTCAAATGGATGAGAACCTCGCAGTTATGGAACGGGCGGTAGAGAGAGGTCTTAATGGTGTTAAATCTCATTCGGGATTAACCGGAGGAGATGCGGTGTTATTACAAAACTATATTAATTCAGGTAAATCTCTATCTGGTAAACTTTTATTAGATGCTGTCAGCAAAGCAGTGGCAACCAATGAAGTAAATGCAGCAATGGGAGTTATTTGTGCCACACCAACAGCAGGTTCAGCCGGTGTTGTTCCTGGTACATTATTTGCCGTTAAAGAACAGTTGAATCCGACTAGAATGGAAATGATTGAATTCTTATTTACGACAGCAGCGTTCGGTTTTGTAGTAGCAAATAATGCATCCATCTCTGGTGCAGCTGGGGGTTGCCAGGCAGAAGTTGGATCAGCTAGTGCCATGGCGGCAGCTGCCATAGTGGAGATGGCTGGTGGAACACCGCAGCAATCCGCAGAAGCTTTTGCAATTACTATGAAAAATATGCTTGGGCTTGTATGTGACCCAGTCGCCGGGCTTGTGGAAGTTCCGTGTGTTAAACGAAATGCGATGGGAGCTTCAAATGCAATAACAGCAGCTGACATGGCGTTGGCAGGTGTAACAAGCCGTATCCCATGTGATGAAGTAATCAGTGCGATGTATGAAATCGGAAAGTCCATGCCATCTGCATTACGGGAAACAGCAGAAGGCGGACTTGCAGCCACTCCAACAGGCCGCAGATTGGAAGAAGAAATCTTCGGAAAACCAAAAGCTAAATTAGTAGATTACTTGTTGGCAAAATAATAAGAAGCGTCTGTCCGCATCAAGTTAAGATGCAGGCAGGCGCTTTTTAAATGGTTGTGAGTGTGGTCCTGAAATTTAATGGGAAGGAATCCATTAATCTTCTTTATGTGGATCTATAATCATGTAAGGCCTCATCATGTCATAATCTTCATGTTCCAGAACGTGACAATGCCAAACATACGAGCCGCTATATGGAGAGAAGCGCATGATCAAGCGGGTAATCTCTCCAGGAGGGACAGCAACTGTGTCTTTCCAACCGTATTCATTTGGCTTTGGAGGCTGTGCAGGTCCAGTAAAGATAATGGTTCGATCCTCGTTATAACGATCCAAATCAAATGGCCGGCGATCGAGTATTTGGAATTGGATTAAATGGATATGAATTGGATGAGTAACGTTTGTAAGATTCATTAAGCTCCAAATCTCAGTCGTATCTAATCGTGGTTTTTCTGTCACTGGATCCATCCACATTTTATTATCGAGTAAAAGCAGAGTACGGCTGTATTGGTCGGTTGTACTTACTAATTTGAGGTTGCGAATGGCCGATATATTGTTGTGTTTTAAAGAGGGTACATAGGATAATCTGTTGGGAATATGGCTATTGTCCTGGCTGGAAAGTGGCTGATTTACCCTGAATTGAAGGATATCACCTGTTTGATCAGCTGGGTCTGTATTAGTTCCAAGATTATTTTTTAGCGTGATGGTTTTGCCTTCATATTGGCTAAAATCGACGATGACATCCATTCTTTCTGCAGGTTCAATTAGAATGCTGTCCATCATTACTGTTTTTGGCAATAAACCGCCATCAGATCCAATTTGATAAAAAGATTGTCCGGAATCAAGTTCCATTTGGTAACCGCGTGTATTCGAACCATTCAAAATACGAAAACGATATTTGCGTGGCTCCACTTCTAAAAACGGCCATACCTTCCCATTTACAAGAATAGTATCTCCAAGAAAGAACGGTCTGATGGAAGGGTTTGGTAAACCTTCTGCGGGATTATCCGGCTGGCTTGGATAAAATAAAGAGCCGTCATCGTTGAATGTCCGGTCCTGTATCAATAGGGGAATTTCAAAAGAACCGCTTGGCAGTTTCAGCGATTTTTCCTGTTCATCCCGAATAATATACATTCCGGCAAGACCGGCATATACATTCAGTCTGGTAATGCCCATGGCGTGATCATGATACCAGAGGGTAGCTCCACGCTGATTGTTTGGATATTCATATACTTTTCTTGTGAAAGCTTCGCCAACTTCCTTGAAATTATTTGTAAACCAGGCATCCGGGTATCCATCACTATCGGGACGGGTTTCGCTGCCATGTAAATGTGTAACTGTTCGAACCTCCGGCATATGTTCTAGATGATGGAATGTTTTATCGACAGGGAGAAAATGCTTGTCAGGAAGATTATTCTTCCATTTAACCTTTACAACCTCCCCCTGCTTGGCTTCTATAGTAGGCCCGGGATATTGGCTGTTATAACCCCATAAGCGAGTTGGCGGTAAATCTCGGTGTAGCTTTTGTTGAAACTCCTGCATTCTTACTTCATAATATGTTCCGCCTCGACCATTCTCCTTGGGATTCAGGGTTTTCATAATTTGGAGTGGATCCACGAACTTTTCCAGTTTTGGACTCATGTTGTCGGTCTCCTTTTTCACAATATACATTAGACTATGATGAACAGGATGGTTTGAAGTGGTCATTTGGACTAGTAAAGAGAGATAAATTAGTAAGAATAGCGGAGCGGCGATCGTTTAAAGAAAATGCATTAAAATTTTTAGCAATAAAAAAGGGAACAACAGACTGGCTGAAGTTCCCTGAATCTATTTATTTGAGTACCTTCCACAAATCAGTTCCAGTTGAGAATGATGAAGCAATAAATGAAACCGAAAATGAGAAGACTGCTGAAATGCCTGCTTAATTTTGCTAAAATAAAGATAATTATGCTGAAGGAGCTTAGAAATGGCTATCCAAATCTTTATATTAAGCAAACTAATGGAGGATAATAATTATCCTTATAAATTAAAAAAGCAGCTTTCAGAGCCAATTCCATTGGATCAATTAGGTGGATTAACAGAAAGCAAACTGTACTATCACTTTGAATCGTTGGCTAAACAGGGATTGGTTGAACAAGTTGAAGTTATAAAAGAGGAACATCGTCCAGATAAACAAGTTTTTGCGATTACGGATAAGGGACGTGAAGAGCTTCCTAAGAAAATATACAAACTGTTGGAAAATGCCGAGGATATCAGTGATATGGTAGTAGGTATTGCTAATATCAGGTATGTCGATCGTGATCGGGTTCTAACTATTCTTAACAAGAAATCAGAGCATATCCGTGCTCAATGGATGCATATTAAAGATTTTGAAAAAAAGGTTGAAGTAGACGAGGAAAACAAGAACCTTGTAGAGTTTATAGGGGAGTATGTGACTGCTAGAGTAGATCATACTATTTACTGGTTGGAAGAGTTAATCAAACAGATCAAACAGAGGAAAATATAAATTAACAGGAACTATATTTTTTTGAAAAATTACAAAAGATTTGGAGATTTTAAGGCACCACAAATGTTAGAGTCTACTAACAATTGTGGTGCCTTTTATATGCTGCCTAATAAAGTGTTGGCGATACCTATCTAGAAGGAGAGGTGTTCTATAAAAATGAAATATAGATTGGTCAGCTTCTCACCAATAAACTCCTATATTTTATTTCTACTAGAATTGGACACAAAGATTTTCTCATTTATAAAGGTACATATATTTATGGTTCTTTTATCTACTTCACAGAATTATCATTCACCATACAACATTAGATAACTGCTGTTATTTAAAATTCTGGTAGAAATATAGGATAAATTTCATGTATTTTTTTTGAAAAAAGAGGTTTAAAACTTAGAAATACCATATCATTTGCAATCTTTTTAACCTGTAATTTATAGTAATAATAGAAGTTGTTTATAATTATTATAGATTGAAATTAATTCCAAAGATGGTACTCCTTAATACTGTATATTCATCATACAGGGGTTATAAGGAGAGCTATTAAAAGAGGAGGTTTTCAGTATGGCAGAGAACAAAGATCATAATGGTTCAAAGAAAGAAGAAATGAAACGCGAGACTTTGACAACTCGTCAGGGCCATCCAGTAACGGATAACCAAAATATCCGCACAGTTGGAAATCGTGGACCGGCAACACTTGAGAACTATCACTTTATTGAAAAGATTTCCCACTTTGACCGTGAGGAAGTACCTGAGCGTGTCGTTCATGCTCGTGGTGCAGGAGCATTTGGATATTTCGAAACATATGGAAAAGTTGGCGATGAGCCAGTAGAAAAATATACTCGTGCAAAAGTATTTTCCGGTGCTGGAAAACGTACCCCATTAATGGTTCGTTTCTCTACAGTGGCAGGTGCAAAAGATTCATCTGAAACAGCACGTGATCCACGTGGATTTGCTGTTAAAATGTATACAGAAGACGGTAACTGGGATTTGGTTGGGAACAACCTTAAAATTTTCTTTATCCGTGATGCAATGAAATTCCCTGATATGATTCATGCATTTAAAGTGGATCCAGCTTCAAACGTGGCAGATCCTAGAAGGATGTTTGATTTTGTTTCCCGCACACCTGAAGCAACACATATGATTACATTCCTATTCTCTCCATGGGGTATTCCAGCAACATACCGCCACATGCAGGGATCTGGTGTAAATACGTATAAATGGGTAAATGATAAAGGCGAAGCAGTGTTGGTTAAATATCACTGGGAGCCAAAACAAGGAATTCGTAACTTGACACAAGAAGATGCAGATTCTATCCAGGCTAAAACAACTGCCCATGCAACACAGGATTTATATGAAGCGATTGAACGTGGAGAATACCCTGAATGGGAGTTATATGTACAAATTATGGAGGATGATTATCATCCTGAACTTGATTTTGATCCTCTTGATGATACTAAACTATGGCCAGAGGACAAATTCCCATGGTTGCCAGTTGGTAAAATGGTATTAGATCGTAATCCGGTCGATTATCATGCTGAAATTGAACAAGCTGCCTTCGGTACTGGAGTTCTTGTTGATGGTATGGATTTCTCAGACGATAAAATGCTGCAAGGACGTACATTCTCCTACTCTGATACACAACGTTATCGTGTAGGACCGAACTATCTTAAATTGCCAGTGAATGCACCAAAAGTGCCAGTTCGCACTAATCAGCATCGCGGCCAAATGGATGTTCGCGATCCAAAAGAATCCGGAGATAATCCGCATATTAACTATGAGCCATCTATGGTTGGCGGATTCCAGGAAGCAAGTAAAGAAGAACGTCCGCAACACCGTCCAACATACAATGCTGCAGTCATGAGTGAACCAATTGACCGTCCTAACAACTTTGGTCAAGCAGGTGAAACATATCGCAGCTTTGAGGATTGGGAACGTGATGAGTTAATTAACAACCTATCCAATGCTCTTGCAATTTGTGATAAACGTATTCAAGATGCCATGGTGGAATACTTCACTCAAGCAGATGAAGAATATGGACGCCGTGTAAGAGAAGGCATCGAAATGAAAATGAAAGAATTAGCAGAAATGAAGGAAGAATCTGCAGTACCAGGCCGTGAAGCAGGTAAATCCAGATTCGGTCAAGGTACGGCAGCAGCAATGGAAGCAACAAAAGATGCTGTGAAGAAAAGCCATGAGGCTGATCCATATTAATAGATGGACTAAAAGAAACTGCCAGTCAATTTGACTGGCAGTTTTTTAATGACGATTTGTTATTGAAGCAATAGAAGTAGTTAGAGATAAATGATAGAAAGAGAGGATTCCCTTTATTAAATCGCCTTCCCAATATGATAATTAGGAACTTTGGTTTTCAGAATCTTCATACATGATTTCGTTCATATCTTCAATCAATTGCTTCAAGTCTTCCTGATGTCTCAATGCAGCAAAACGCAAAGAAGATACAAATAGAGGATAAATATAAGTGAGGCTGATAAATTCTAGATAATCATTGAGATTACTGGCCTCTTCGGGATCTATAGCCACCCCTGTTGAAATCATATAATCATAATCTTCTTCTGCAGCATAAGCGATTTCAAACATTTGGTGACCAGCATCATTATTAGCTTGTTCTGCCACTTTTTCCATTTCCTCCATTAAATAATCAATATTGACGCTTAAATAGAGGGCAGCTTGCGGAAGGAAATTATAATCAGCATAGAGTACTAAACAACCGTCTCCTTCACCTTCTTCCCAGATTGGATACAGGGTAGGTGATAATCCTGGAAAGGGAAAATCGGGTACTTCCTCAAAATGAAAATATGTTTGCTTAGCTCTTTTCCCATAGCTTACTAGATCTTCATAACTGATCTCTTCAGCCAGTTTTCCACTAACAGAATTTCCTTGCCCAGTTTTAATCATCGCTCTTTTCATTAGCCTTCCACTCCTTTGTAATTTGTTCGTTTATCCCTTTTTCCAGCGTGCTAATCATAGAAAATATTGAACATGTGTTTGGCAACAAATTAAAACTACTGAGGTGTTTATCTCTAGCTCATCTTTAAAAAGCTAAAAACTAACCTAAATAAACGTCATTTCATGGGATAGGAAGGAATGACTTTTTTAGTGATGTAGTATGTATTTTAAATTGATTGGCAAACTTATGTAAGATCCTCAAGGAGTACAGTCTAGCAGAGCAAGATTGCTAAGATTTGTATTCTTATTTGTTAATATATGTAATATTTTGACATCTGAGAAATCAAAGATAAAGAGAATCTACGAAAATCAATCAATATTTTGGAAAATATTTAACTAAAATAGATAGCATTATAAAATTGTAAAAGAATTGTTGGTATACGCTGGCTTGCAAAACCTTGTGAGGGCTCTTTCATTTTTTAAATGACTATAAATGTTAACAATTACAGAAATATAAATCTATTAGTATGTTAAAATATTCCTGTATAGAATTAGTGTACAGGAGTTGAAAAGATGAAAAAAGCTTTATTTATCATGATCAGTTTATGGTCCATTTTTTTGTTGATGGGATGTAATTCGGAAGAGGAAAGTAAAGAAGAAGGACAGGATATAAGGGAAATGGTTCAAGATTATAGTACGGGGAGTTTTGATAATGTCTCTGCGTCCATTACATCACATAAGTTAATTGTGAAGGATGATAAGGAGAAGTCTTATGATCTTCCTGCGGAAGAGTTTTTTGTTTCCATTGCACCCTATGTTAAAGAGACTCATCCATGTGAAATCCACAGTTTAACAGGCTGCCAGGGGGAACTGGTTAATAAGGATTTCAATGTATATATTCAAGATGAAGATGGCAAGGTCATTGTTGATGAAACCATGACTTCCTTGGAAAATGGGTTTATAGATATATGGTTACCACGGGAGAAAACATATCAGGTAAGAATTAACTATGGAGAAAAAACATCTGAAACGACGATTTCTACCTATAAGGACGACAATACCTGCATTACTACAATGCAATTAATATAGGTGTCTATTCAGAAATATGTTTGAGATTAACTATCCGCTGATTTTTTTATCTATACAAATATAAAAGTAGAGAGTGAACTAAAGGAAATAAATTGGGAATTACAACAAAAATTCAAAAAAAATCTACAAAGATTCCACCCCATAAGCAAAAGTAAAATCCGCCAATTTAAACGATGGCGGATTTTTTATATCAATGATTTATCTATTTGGTTACTGTGCTTACAAATCATTTAACGAGATAATATCCCCGCTCGAGGCGCGTACTCCATAATGACAATCTAATAGTCCGCATAATATATATTTATTTTGCTGAGAATCAAAGACATAACGAGGTGTCAGCTCAAAATGATCTTTAATTTTTTGATAAGCTTCGTTTTTATTGACCAAAACTTCTTCTGAGCAAGAAAAATGACCAAATTGATCAATAAAAGGCTGATTATCCATGTAATTAATAGCTTGCAAACTCTTCGCATCAAAAATAATCATAAGCTTTCTATGAAAAACACATTTAGTGTCTTCTTGATTTAATCGTAATATTGCGTGGATGTATCCTTGATCACGGTGTAGAGTTTTCAGTGTCCAATTTCCTGTTTCATTTGAGTATACCTGGCGCAAAAATTCAGTGACCCCTACTATACATTTTTCTTCCTCAGCTTTACTAATTGGGAATGAATCCGGGCTCTGCTCATTGGATATTGCTTGCTCGATTGTTACATCCCAACTCAATTTAAGTTCCTGTCTTTCAAATGGTTTAAGGTTGGGTTCATCCCAATATATAGGTTTATTTATTTCTAAGGGTCTCATATCTTTGTTGAAATCTAATGGGATTACAGATTTCTGTTCATTTGTAACATAAATTTCCTCCACGCCATAAACGGGGATGAGTTGTTCCGATTCAAAGGATGGAAAATTGAGTAACTTTAATTGTTTCCATGCAAGGTGTTCTATTGATTCAAGAGATAGTGTGTATACTTCTTTCTTTATCATTTCATTGGGTGGAAATAGACCATGTTTAGAGTAGAGGGTGAGGTTACCATTATGATCTACAATCACTTTAATATGACCCGAGGGAGAAAAATATATATCTTCAAAGCATGCTTCAAAGTTAAATTCCCCATTTTCTTCTTTATGCAATTTAAAGTGCTTCCCATATGACAAACCAGTTTCTTGTTCAATCCAGTTTACAACGGTGTCTCTATTAACTTCAGTAAATCTAAAGCCGTTTGCATAAGAAATGTCGCCTACAAAAATTACTCTCTCATATCTTAGGCTATTAATATCTAATTCAATAACTGCTGTGCCCTCAGGGTTAAGTTCTTCTTCCTCTTGTTCCTCCACATGATTAGGAAACCACTCCATTTCAAGAAAATATACCGTCTCATTTAAGATATTTAACTTGCGAGATAATGAATGTCGTTTCAAATAATAATTATCCAAACCAAATTTAGCTCTGGTAGAATCAATTAATTCGTTTATTTTTATATTCATATTTTGCACCTACCCCTTTATAATCAGAACGCATATTACCTTAATTATACAGAAGAGTGAGCTTTAGGTTATAAATTATTAATTCTTCGATTATTAGTAATAACAATAATCCATACAAAACATAGCTAATTAGTTGGAATTAACTATTGACGTAATGTTTGGATAAATTGTAAGATTATTCTTAATCATTAATTTGATAGCTCGGATTTAAAAAAATTAAGCAGTATTTGAGGTGTTCAAATGACAGAACGATTTTATGACCAATTAAGTAAAGATTTTGAGGAAATGGTTTCCTGGAGGAGATATTTACATCAAAATCCGGAATTGTCATTTCAAGAGTCAAACACTGCTAAATTCATTGCAGATAAGCTGCGAAGCTTTGGAATCAACGTGAAGGAGCAGGTTGGAGGAAATGGAGTGATCGGTGTTATTGAGGGCAATCATCCGGGAAAAACCATTGCTTTCCGAGCTGATTTTGATGCTTTACCAATCCATGATGAAAAGAACGTTAAGTATAAATCAAGTGTTGACGGAGTCATGCACGCTTGCGGTCACGATGGACATACATCGGCTTTACTTGCGGTAGCGAAAGTATTAAACAATCATCGCAATCAATTAAAGGGGAAAGTAGTTTTATTATTTCAACATGCGGAGGAGAAGCCACCAGGCGGTGCAAAATTTATGATAGAAGAGGGTGCTTTGGACGGTGTGGATTTCATCTTTGGTGGGCATCTTGCGACTGATTTGCCTGTGGGGAAGATTGCAACAAGACCGGGTCCTGTCATGGCATCTGTTGACGCATTTAAAATCACCTTGCAGGGGATAGGAGGACATGGTGCAAGACCGCATCAAACCATTGATACTGTAGCAATTGGGAGCAGGTTGGTTACTCATCTGCAGGAGATAGTCAGCCGCCGTGTTGATCCAGTTGAACCGGCTGTTGTAACGGTTGGAAGCTTCCATGCCGGAAACGCCTTTAATATTATTGCAGATTCGGCCATTTTGGAAGGAACTGTTCGCGCTATGAACTCGAATGTTCGCCAACAAATCGAGTCCGAAATTCGTGCTATTCTGGATGGGATGAAGGTTGCTGATAGAATTGAGTATTCATTAGAGTATATCCACGGATATCCAGTCCTGGTCAATCATAAAGAGGAAGCCTTATTAATTGAAAAATTAGTAAAAGAAACGATTTCTTTGGATGCCTTTGTTGAAAAAGACATCGTCCTTGGAGCTGAGGATTTTGCTTATTATCTGGAAGAGAGACCAGGGGCATACTTCCATGTTGGAGCACATAATGAACAGGCAGAAACACAGTTCCCTCACCATCATCCGCGATTTGATTTTGATGAAAAGGCATTGCTGCAGTTAAGCCGTATTTTTCTACAATTAGCTAATCATTATTTAGTAACAGACTAGGGGGAAGATTTATGTTTCAATTTGACCATCTTGTTCACTTTGTTAATAGCCCAGTAGAGGCAATAGAGCAGTTTCGCGATGTTGGCTTACACGCTGTTGAAGGCGGTAAGCATGAGAGTTTAGGTACATATAATTCTCTTAGTTATTTTGATTTAAGTTACATAGAATTGATCGGTGTTTATGACAAAGAGGCAGTAGTATCTTCCTCTGGTATGAAATATAGCTTAAGGGAAACATTGAAGAACGATCAATTCGTAGAAGGATTATCAAGGATCGCGCTGCGTTCCAATGATTTAGAAAGTGTTGCGGAGAGGTTTCGTCAACATGGATTGGATGTATATGGGCCGCACCCGATGAGTCGAAAAAGACCCGATGGAAGTGTGGTCAGCTGGAAGCTATTATACGCAGGGAAACAGGGAGCAAAACTAGATTTACCATTCTTTATTGAATGGGATCAAAAAGACGAAGAACGCAAACAGGATTTAAAAGATCGATCTGTCATCGCAAAGCATGAAAAAGGTGACATTCATTTATCATACGTAGGATTTGCTGTTCAAAAGCATGATGAAACAGCGAAAAAATGGGCTGAATATTTAGATTTGCAGGAAGGAGAAACCTTTATCGATTCTTCATTGAATGCTACTGGAAAAAGGCTGCATGTAATGGGTGGAGATATTGTTTTATTTAGCCCGAATGGAGAAGGCCGTGTATCCGACATTTTAAATAAAAGAGGAGAAAAGCCATTTTTAGTCCAATTTAGCGGTGCCGGACAGGATGAAGAGGTCCAAATTTCAAAAGCAATCTATAGATTTTCAAAATAAATGAAGATAAGGGTGGGGACCTATGAAAAAGCGTACATCAAACTACTTAATCGGAATTCTATTACTGGTTGGTGTATTATTCATCACTGGATGCGGAAAAGAAAGTTCAAGTAACGCTTCAAAAAATGGAGATAAAGAGATTACGATTGGCTATCAAAAAGGGAATACACTACATATTTTAAAAGAATCTGGCTATCTGGAAGATACCTTGAAAGAAAAAGGGTACAAAGTGAAATGGGAAATGTTTACACATGGCGGAACATTGTTAGAAGGATTATATGCCGGTGCCATTGACTATGGACACGCTGCTGACGGATCCGGAATCTTTGCTCAAGCCTCCGGTAAACCACTTGTATATGTAGGGGCAGATGCACCAAATCCTGAAGGTGTTGGATTGATGGTTTTAAAGGAATCAGGGATTACTTCGATTGAACAGTTAAAAGGAAAAAAGATAGGGGTTTTAAAAGGTGGTAATCATCATTATTTAGCGGTACTGGCAATTGAAAAGGCCGGTCTGTCGGTTGATGATGTGGAGTGGGTATATCCGGAGGATGCTGCGCAGGGAAGATCCATTTTTGAAACGAAAAAAGTGGATGCTTTGGCATCCTATGACCCATTCTTTGCTGCTGCTGAAGTTGAATTAGATACGATCACATTTACAGAAAACGTGGATTATCAATATCCCAATCGTACGTTCTACTATGCAACGCCAGACTTTGCGAAAGAGCATTCAGATTTAGTTGATCTTATTTTAGAAACTACGGATAAATCAGACCAATGGGCAAATGAAAATAAAGATGAAGTAGTCAAGATTATGTCCAAGGCATTGGGGATTGACGAAAAGATCGTGAAAAAGCAGTTGGATCGTCGAACATTCGGAGCAACGAAATTAACTCAGGAGATTGTGGATACACAGCAAAAACAAGCTGATAAATATTTTGAAATTGGTTTGATACCGAAAGAACTCGATGTTTCTAAAGATATGCCAATCAACTAAAAAGGAATGAAGACAATGAATCATAAAATAGTTAGGAATATTGAGCCCTGGATTATTCCAGTTATCATCCTGATTGTCTGGGAAGTCGTCGCCAGATTAGAAATTGTTAATGCTTCCCTTTTTCCTGCCCCTATCAGTGTATTAATTAGTGGTTGGGAGTTACTCGCGAGCGGTGAATTGGTCACTCATATTGGGGCAAGCTTAGGGCGCGCTGTTGTTGGGATGGTGATTGGCGGACTAATCGGTTTTGCACTTGGTATATTTAATGGCCTTTCAGATCGCTCCTATCGTTTAACAGATACGAGCATTCAAATGCTACGCAATATACCGCACTTAGCATTATTGCCGCTCGTCATTGTTTGGTTGGGAATTGACGAAGGTGCAAAAATATTTCTGGTTGTATTAGGTGTGTTGTTCCCTGTCTATGTTAATACATTCCACGGCATTCGTAATGTGGATCCAGGACTAGTTGAAATGGGGAAAATGTATAAATTAAAGGGATGGAGATTATTTAAGGAAATTCTTCTGCCTGGTGCACTTCCTTCCATCTTCGTTGGTTTACGATATGCTCTCGGTGTAATGTGGTTAACCTTAATCGTTGCTGAAACAATTCCAACACAAGTAGGAATTGGCTATTTAGCAACGAATGCAAGGGAATTTATGCAAACGGATATCATTATATTAAGTATTGTAATCTATGCGTTACTGGGTAAACTGGCAGATATCATTGCCCAATTAGGTGAGAAAAAAGCGCTGAAGTGGAACGTAAGCTACAACAAATGAAGGAGGAGGTGGTAAGAGTGAGTAAGCTGGCAGCTGTAAAGTGGGAGAGTCAGAAAGAAATAGTTAATGATCAGGCGATTCAGATTGAAATCAATGATGTTAGCAAGCAATTCGGTGACAAAGAGGTATTAAAAAATATACAGCTAACCATTGAAAAAGGAGAGTTTGTAGCCATCATTGGGAAAAGTGGAAGTGGGAAAAGTACGCTTTTAAGACTTGTCGCAGGACTAGAGACTTTAACAAGCGGAGAACTGCTATTTAATGGAGTAGCATCCAATCAATCAACTGCCAATGTGACGATGATGTACCAGGATTCAAGATTGTTGCCATGGAAAAACGTTGTTGATAATGTAGGGCTCGGTCTTGATGGGAATTGGCAAGCAAAAGCAGAGGAAGTGTTGGACGCAGTTGGCTTATTATCGTTCAAGGATCAATGGCCGTCTACATTATCAGGAGGACAAAAACAACGTGTCGCTTTAGCGCGTGCGCTCATTCATGAACCATCTTTGCTCATGCTGGATGAACCATTAAGCGCTCTTGATGCATTTACAAGGATGGAAATGCAAAATTTAATCGAAACCCTCTGGCAACGAACTGGATTTAATGCTTTACTCGTCACTCATGACGTAAGAGAAGCAATTCGTCTGGCAGACCGGATAATCCTTATACAGGATGGTTATGTATCAATGAATGTAAAAGTCGATGCACCTAGACCGCGACAATTTACAGACAATAAGTTAACGTTATTGGAGGATAAGGTCCTGCAGCGAATTATGCAGGGGGAGTAGAAATAAAGCACGTCATTATTTTGGGGAATAAACTTGAAGAGATAAACGGTATAATCAAACAACTAAAATGTAGAACAATAAAGAATTTATAAAAATGAAATTATATTGCTATTTGATGGATCTCCCCAAAAGTTAAAGTTGGATTCTAACTTTTGGGGGTCATTTTTTTGGAGAGGTCTTCTTCTACTATCTTGTATCATCATGTAAGATCTGTGAAGTAACTTAAACCAGAAGTTATATGTTGCGGTTACTCACGGTAATTCAGTATAAAACGTGGAATATCAGAAAAACAGGTTCTTAACTGGTGTGTATATTCGGTATATCTTCAAGCACTGTATACCAATTACTATGCAGTAATCTGTTGCTATGTCCTAAAGAGTTAAAGGGCTTTATCCTGACTCTTTACATCCTCATTAAGTGCATCGTATTTGATGACTCCGTTCTCTGCCATTAGAATATAATTATCTGGATTTGCAGGGTTGAGCAGGAACACAAGGTATTCTGGTCCCAGTTCACCACTAAGTTTAGCTATTGAGTCAGCCAGATAGTTCCAGTCGTCCTTCGACATTTTACCGGTTAAAATCATTTCCATTTCCACAATAAAGTTCGGATCGGTCGGCAGAATCAGGAAGGCTTTTAATTCTGCGTTGTACTCCACCTTGGCAATTCCTTGGTATGCGTCTTGAAGGATTGACAGAGCGACTTGAGGGTCAATGGACCCCTTTTGTACTGGGGGAGGGGCTTCCTCTTTAGGCTCCACGGCTGGGGGAGCTTCTTCTTTAGGTTCCTCAATTGCAGGTGCCTCTTCTTTAGGCTCTTCTACTGAGGGAGCTTCCTCTTTAGGTTCCACTGCTGCAGGAACTTCTTCTTTAGGCTCTCCCTTCGGCTTAACTACCTCTTCTTCACCACAAGCAACCAACAGACCAACAAGACCAGCAAAAAGAATCAGTTTTTTCAAGCTATATTCCTCCTTCTGAAAATACGTTATTCAGTTAGGGGATGTTTTGCTCATCACTTTCGACTATTTCTGAACTGCTTGTTTCAACATTTAATTAAACATTTCAAGCTAGTTGTTATTACACTTTATGGCATAGTGTTATGGAGTGTATATAACCTACTAACGGCCTTCTTTTAATAAAAGTAGTATAATATTGTTTGGTGGGTGATGAAATGGATAAAAAATTGGAGAGACGCAAGAGGATGGTTAAAGCTGCTAAAGAATTATTTGCAGAGCATGGTTTTGAAAAAACAACCATGCAGAAAATTGCAGATGAATCTGGTGTAGGTGTGGCAACTCTATTTCGTTATTTTCCGAAAAAAGAGCATTTAATTATTGAAGTTATAAAAGAAGTCATAGAACAACAGGTACCAATTTTTGAGAAAATTATAGAATCTAACAAAACGGGTATAGAAAAAATGGATGACGTGCTAACTGCTTATATTATGTATATAAACGAAGAAAATAGCATATCATCAAAACTTTTGGAAGCTTTCGAAGTTTATATTGCATTTATCCAAATTGAAGTTGGATTGCTAGAAGAAATACATAAGGCCTACGGGAAAATTAGCGGCATCATTTTAAAAATTATTAATGAAGGTAAGAAGGATGGAAGCATACAGCTTTCACAAACCAATGAAGTGATTATAAGTACGATCATGAATATGTTCGGAACTGCTGTAAAGAAATATTCATTATATTCTTTAATACCAGAGGATGTTTTTATCTCTGCTCCTAAAAAGGAAAATTTAATTATAGTAAAGGATATAATTCTATCATACTTACAAAAAGGGAAGTAATAAGGGTTCCGTTATTTGAGATGTATGATTTATTAGTTTTTCTTATAAGGCTCTGTTAAAGGTAAATGTTGATATTTGAAACCTTACCGAAAAGTTTGTATAATTACCATAAGAACAAACGTTCGGGAGGCGGCAAGGTTGAGCAAAGCGTTCAGTAATCTATTAAAACATATCGGCAATTTGTCACATACAGAAAAAGAACGAGTGTTTCAATGGGTAAAACGCTACGTTGAACCTTCTTCCTCTGTTGATGGTCGCCTAATCAATGAAATGCGAGAAACTCGTTTTAAAGAAGGATTTCAATGCCCTCATTGTGCATCTGAACATATTGTTCGATTTGGAAAACACAATGGTCGTCAACGCTATCGTTGCAAGTGTTGTAGTAAAACATTTACTGATACAACAAACACTGTTCTATATCGTACTCGTAAAGGTGATGAATGGATTACGTTTGTTGACTGTATGTTTAAAGGCTATTCCCTGCGAAAATCTGCCGAAATTGTAGGGGTTACTTGGGTTACACTTTTTTATTGGAGACACAAATTGTTAAGTGCATTAAAACAATTGGATTTTGAGCAATTCGAAGGTATTGTCGAAGTTGACGAGACCTATTTCCTATACTCTCAAAAAGGTCAACGTGGCATTACAGAACGAAAACCTCGTAAGCGAGGTGGCAAATCTAAGCATAGAGGAATAAGCCACGAACAAGTTTGTGTTCTTGTCGCAAGAGACCGCACCAAAGCAACTGTATCAAAAGTAGCTTGTATGGGGCGTGTTGTTAAAACCAAGGTAGAAAGTATGATAGGTTCTAAACTGACACCGAATAATGTACTTGTTACAGACGCTTGGAGAGCCTACAAAACCTATGCTAAAGAGAAAGGAATTGAACATTACAGAATTAAATCAAACGATGGTAAGCACGTTATCAAGGGCTTGTATCACATTCAAAATGTAAATGGTCTCCATTCTCGTATGAAACAATGGATAGACCGATTTAAAGGTGTGGCTACAAAGTATTTAGATAACTACCTTGCGTGGTTCTTGTTTGTAGATAGCAGGAGTAACGAAAGCACAAAACACAACATTAAAGAGTTCTTACTCACATCATTTGTATTTGAAATGACTGATACTTATGATAGTTTACGTTTATCAAAATTCAGAGCTTAGTTTCTTCTCTATTTTGAAAAAACTGTTTATTTAGCACAGCTATCTGAAAGGGAGAATTAACTTATGAAAAGAGAAGAAAGAAAAAAGCGTTTGGAAGAAATACTGAGAGAAAGAAAAAAGAATGAGGAAAAATTAGAAACCGAACGACGAATTACGGAGATGTTAGAACTATTCCCTGATAAAGATAAAGTGGAAATATTAGATGAAAAAGAAAGTGATAAGGTTGAAACTGAAATGACAGAATGCTTTCCGATTGCGTGGTACGGAAGACTTGATTGGGATAGGTTGAGTAACAAAATAGTTATCCCGAACGAAGATATTTCAAATATACCGTTTTTCCTATCACAACAAAGTTTGGAAAATACGTTACCAGTCTATATAATTGTCGGATTATACAAATACCCTGTGGTCAAGACTTCATTAACGACAGCTTTGGACAATATTGAAGAGATTATGAGTATGGGACCAGACCAGTGGATTTACTGCCCTTTATCAAAATATGTGATTGAGTTTTTCCACGATGACATAATATCTGTGGGTTGGTTGTAAAATCGTTCGTGATAAACAGATGGTGGGAAACCTTATTGATAAGACTTCCCTTTAATCTCACCTAATATCAACATTGAAATTTAACACAGCCTCTTATAAAATACTGCACAATAAATATTGTCATCATGGTTTCAAACTATGAAAGAAGAAAAAAAGACGCGTAATTTACACGTCTTTTTTTCTATCTTTTTATGATAAACAATCCTAAATAGAACTTTATATATGGGTAGATCGCTTCTATTATTTTTTTACTGTATTAATTTCAAGTAATTTATCTACAATTGCATCTGTTAGTTCCTGTGCTGTCTGTGGAACAAATTTGGTTAGTATTTGATTGACCATTGCACCCATCATACCGCCAGCAGTGATATCAAGATGTCCTGACATTTTAGTTGTCTTTTCGTCAATGACTTCGGCACGGAAATAGCCTCCGCCATTAAAGTTATCAGACAAACCTTTTAGATCAAAAATTACTTCGGATGGTTCATTCCATTCTTTAATATCGATTTGGAGCTTAACTGTCTTTTTCATAAACCCTAAGTCACCCTTGAATGCCCAAGTAGATTGGCGTTCACTTAAAATTTCATGGTCGATATATCCTGGAACAAGTGGAGCCCATTTGTTCATGTCATGAACAAATTCCCAAATTGTTTGAATATCTAATGGTACTTCAACTGTATGTGTTCCTTGTGGCATGATCTGCACCTTCCCGTTTCTGTATGGTTGTTTTATATGGTTATTGACGCAAATGAGTCATTATCTAAGAAAGTCTTTGTTTTTTTATTATGAATTGGCTGCGTGCTGTCCAGCTAAGAAGCCAAATACCATAGCAGGCCCGATTGTTCCGCCGGCACTTGGATAAATTGGGCCAAGTGGATTTCCTGAAGCATTTCCGGCAGCGTATAAACCTTTAATTGGTTCACCATTAAAGTTAACAACTTGTCCATTTTCATTGATTTTTGGTCCGCCATTCGTACCGAGTGCACCTAAATAGATAGGTAATGCGTAAAATGGACCTTTTTCAATTTTGCCTAGGTTTTTCTCAGGACTTCCGCCGCCATTTGTTAAGGCTTCAAACTGTATCGTACCGCGGTGGAAATCAGGGTCTTCACCTTGCTCACAATATTCGTTCCATTTTTGAATCTCCATTTCCAAACCGTCTGGATCAACACCAATTTTTTCAGCTAGCTCGCGAATAGTATCAGCTTGATCTACCCATTCAGGTGCAGGATCACCAGGTGCCATAGTAATAATGAGTTCGCTATCTTTTAGCTGTTGGTCAAAAATCATCCAGTTTGGTCCTTTGTTTGGAAACTCTACTTTTACTGGATCATAATTAAAGAAGGCTCTTGGCATATCGTTATAGGTTGTTCCTTCATGGACGAATCGGCGTCCGTATTTATTCACGATGATAGAGTTTGGACCATTACGGCCACCACCTAGCTGCGCCATTACATTATCTTCATATTCAAATGTTGGATCCACCATTGCTGGATACCACCATGCTTCACTCATATTTTCAAGTGCAGCGCCAGCCTTCATAGCCATTAAGAGTGCGTCTCCTTCATTACCAGGAGGGGTAACTGGATGAGTGAACTCAGCTTTTAAGAAGGCTTTGACTAATTGTTTATTCCATTCAAATCCGCCTGATGCTAGAATTACTCCTTTGCGTGCAGCGAAACGTAAAATTTCTCCATCTTTTGTTTCAGCGACAATTCCGACTACTTGTCCATCCTCGTCCATAATTAGCTCTTTACCAGGCTGTTTCGATTAAGGTTTCGACGCCGCGATCCAAGCATGCTTTAAATAAAGAAGCGACTAATGAGCGACCCATAGTAACAATATTATTTTGCATACGCTCAGCCACTAACTGGAAGTCAATTCCTCCAACGGCTCCGCCTTCTTCTAATGTCAGAGGAGGGAAAATTGGGTTTTGACGGACTAATGAACCCCATTCTCCAATTTCATTTAAATCAAATGGAGCAGGGTCTAATGAACGTGTCCCATGTTTTAATGCCTCATCCATACGTGCATAATATTCTGGATAAGATTTTGGAGAAACAAATTTGACAGGAGTATGATCATCTAAAAACTTAATGATTTCATGTCCTTTATCTACAAAAGTTTCAATCATAGAATCTTCTGCTCGGCCAAGTGCTAAGCGTTTTATGAAATTAATAGCATCTTCACGATTATCTTCATACCCTTTTTCTTTCATATAATGATTAAGTGGAATCCAAGGAACTCCACCTGAAAAAGCAGTTGTTCCACCGATTTGATGGGTCTTTTCTAACACAAGAACCTTGGAACCGCTTTCAGAAGCGGCCACAGCAGCTGTCAAAGCGGCGCCACCAGTCCCTAAAACGATTACATCTACTTCTTTGTCCCAATTAGTAGGTATTTTACTAGACAAAAAATCATCCCCTTTGCCATTTTTGATAGTGACACTATCAATAAATTGATTATCACCGATAATTCTAATTATTTCAAGTTATTTGTCTAATTTGTGAAAAAAATAATTTATTATGTTTCTAGAATGCAAAACTCCAACCTTATCAATAGTGGGATAAGAACAATAGAACCATCGGAATATGTCTTTTGGACTATGTGGTAGAGAGAATATTAAAAGGGTAAGTGGTATAAACATGAACTAAGTTGTTTAAATGGTGAATAGGGGAGTTTTAAATTGAAGGAGAGGGGTAGCTTTTTTATCACATTATTACATATTTTGATATGCTTAATGGTGGTAGGACTCTTAAATTTTACTGTTTCAACCGGATAGAGTGATGTTGGATTGCCAGGAGAAGGATTATTAAAAACTTATATCTCTATAACATTTTGTGCACAGCTGATGATTCAAGTTCTTTTCTATCTTATCTCTCGTTCAGTTAAAAGGAGAGGACATTCAACTTTTATAAATATTTGTTCTATATTCTTAATTACAATTAGTTTTTTATTTTATATTTACTATATTATAGCGAGTTTTATTTACTATTAATAAATAAAAACTCATTGAACAACGGTAATTATTACTCAATTAGCTGATCATATCTTCGACCAAGCCAGTGCCGATTAGAAGTTTTTTCAGGACAATCTATGAATAGTAGAGTGATTTTTCCAATATATATATATGAATTAGTAGTTGATCAATGCTTGTCATTTGATTCATATTCAACTATAATTCCTCTGTTAAAAAATAAGTTTTGCGGAGGACAACATGAATTTAAAAGGCAAGAAGATTTATTTAGCAAGTGGTTGGTTTAACGATAATCAGGCACAGCGACTTTCCAAAGCAGAAGAAGTTCTGCGAAATATGGGCTTTGACGTATTTAGTCCAAGAGAGCATCAATTTAAGGAATATGTGTATAATACACAGCCTTGGCGAGATGTAGTTTTTAAGAATGATGTAGACCATGTAAAAGATGCAGATCTCATTTTCGCGATATATGATGAAACAGATTCTGGGACAATGTTTGAGATTGGGTTAGCTTATTCAATTGGTAAACCCATCTTTGTCTTCCACGAGAAAGAAGAATATTGCAACTTAATGATCACAGAATCATTGCAAGCTTATTTTAAAACGTGGGAAGAAGTGCAGAACTATGATTGGACTACTTGCCGATTGATTCGTTTTGAAGGAGAAGTAGAATAAGCATTTTTGCTAAGTAGTAAACTATTAATAATATGAATATCATTAAATTAAAAGCCGGTCTAAGACTGGCTTTTTTTATTTATGAAGCAAAAATATCATTCTCTATTTTTCCAAGACATTTGAAAGAAAAAGATGAAACTTATGTCTGCATTATCGTTAATTTTCAGGTAGTAGATGATTATATGGAGTATTAACATGATGTCCTAAAAATAAATTTCAAAAAGATAGAGGGAATAAATCTACAAGTAGATTTATATGAATGAATTATAAATGAAGGAAAGTTTAGAGAGAGGGTGGGTCTTGTTAGATCAGATTTTAAATACACAGCTAATCCAGTTCAAGGATCAATTGAATACATGGGAAGAAGCTATTCAATTAGCGGCTGCTCCCTTGATAGAAAATGATTCTATTGAACAGACTTATGTAGATAAAATAATCAGTAATACGAAGGAACTAGGTCCTTATTATGTACTTGGCCCAAACATTGCTTTGCCTCATGCAAGACCGGAATTTGGTGTAAAACAGATGGGATTAAGCTTTCTAGTTATGAAAGAACCTGTATGGTTTTCGGATAAGGACCACCATAAGGTTCAGCTGATTATTGTACTGGCAGCGGTGGATAATCAATCACATCTAGAAGCACTATCTGAATTGGCAGCTGTCTTAGGTGAAGAATTGAATGTGAAACAACTAATCCATTCCAAATCCAAAGATGATTTTTTAGAGCAATTATTTTCATTTATACAATAGGAGGCAGCAAGATGAAAATATTAGTTGTATGTGGGAACGGTTTAGGAAGTAGTTTTATTGCAGAAATGAATGTAAAGAAAGCTTTGCGTGAAATGAATCGGGAGGCAGAAGTAGGGCATACCGATTTAACATCCGCCAAAGCGGAGACAGTAGATTACTATATTGGTTCACCTGAAATCATGGAGCAGTTAGAGGGAGATGGAAGGAAAGTCATTCCGCTCATTAATTTATTCAATGTCGAAGAAATCAAAACTGTTTTAGAAAAACATCTGGAGGATATATAACATGGATTTGATAGTAGACATATTAAGTACTCCGGCGATTTTGGTTGGTTTATTCGCTCTGATTGGTTTATTGCTGCAGAAAAGAGCAGCTACTGAGGTTGTATCTGGAACATTAAAGACAATTATGGGCTTCCTGATTATTGGTGCTGGTGCAACTGTCATTACGGGTTCACTCTATTTCTTTGGAAAAATGTTAGAGAAGGGCTTCGATATAGATGGTGTTATCCCGAACAACGAAGCGATCGTTGCGATGGCTCAAAATGCTTTTGGTACTGAAACAGCTTTAATCATGTTGTTAGGTATGATTATTAATATCCTCTTAGCTCGCTTCACTCCATTTAAATATATATTCTTAACAGGACACCATATTATGTTTATGGCTTGTTTGTTAGCAGTCGTATTATCGACAGGCGGACTAGATGGAGCAGCTTTAATTATAATTGGGTCTATTATTCTAGGATTATTAATGGTTTTAAGTCCAGCCCTGCTACAGCCCTTTGTTAGAAGGATTACAGGTAATGATGACATTGCGATCGGTCACTTTGGTTCATTCGGATATTGGGTTGCTGGATTAGTAGGTAAAGGAGCAGGGAATAGAGCTAAGTCAACAGAAGATATTCGAGTGCCAAGAAGTTTAGGATTCCTTAGAGATACATCCGTAGCAATCTCCTTAACTATGTTAGTTATGTTCTTTATCGTTTCGATTGCTGCTGGTCCAGCTTACATTGAAAATGAGTTGAGCGGCGGTCAAAACTTTATTGTATTTTGCCTTATCCAAGCAATCACGTTCGCTGCAGGTGTTTATATCGTTTTAGCGGGTGTTCGATTATTATTAGCAGAAATCATTCCTGCCTTCAAAGGGGTAGCGGACAAAGTTGTTCCTCATGCTAAACCGGCATTGGATGTACCAGTGGTGTTCCCTTTCGCCCCAAATGCAGTCATTATTGGTTTTATTTTTAGCTTTCTCGGAGGTATTATAAGTATGTTTTTACTTCCGTTATTTGGCTTGAAAGTAATTGTTCCTGGTCTAGTACCACACTTCTTTTGCGGAGCAACAGCTGGTGTATTCGGAAACGCTACAGGCGGCAGAAGAGGAGCTATGTTAGGTGCATTTGTTAACGGTATTCTGATCAGCTTCTTGCCAGCATTATTACTACCGGTCTTAGGAGACTTAGGTTTTGAAGGTACAACATTTGGCGATACCGATTTCGCGATCGTGGGTATTTTCTTAGGATATTTAATGAAACTATTTATGTAGATGCTAGAAAAGCATCGAACAACAGAAGAAGTGATAAATATTTTAGTTTTAAATGAGTTTTAACGCAAAAAAAGCAACTACATCATAATTTGTAGTTGCTTTCTTTAATGTTTTGAATAAAATTTTCTGCGTAGACCCAGGTATTCTGTTGCCGTGATCATCATTTGAGCTTTCTTTGCTTGTTGATGTGCCATTACAATGTTTGAGCATTTCATATAAGCTTGATCTAGTACATTCTTGACCTCTTGCCGTTTATCTTCTGCGATTTCATCTGGGAACCAATCATTTGCGAACCCTGTAATCATATATAATGAAATTACTTTTTCGGGGAATGATGTTGTATCACGATTGTCCAGTTCTTCTATTATCCTTGCTAAATTAGTGTTTGATTTGAGCAGGTTATAATAGCTTGCTGTTGCCTCGTATAAAGCGTCCAGCTCTTGTTTGTGATGTAATGCTTGGAGTGTTGTCACCGCTTCTTCAATCGTATCAAACCAATCATTTATTCCGGAGATTAAAAGGCTGGTTTGCGGGTCTGCTAACCCATATCCATTCATCACTTCGCAATCTGGGTAATGCTTTAACAATTCATTTTTTGTCGTGAAGATATCCCCGTGATAGGTCTCTCCTAAAGTATCATATACTTTATTGGCATAGAGACGAATCAGGTTTCCCTCTTTCATTTCCACTATCACTTCAAGCTTCTCCATCTTGCATTCCTTCTTTCATGTAGGTTTTGGATAGGATAGCAGCTATATTGTAAATTTGTTTTATAAGTATGTATCAAAAAAGAAAGGTTATATATTTACTTTACCTTCTGCTTAATCGTTTTGTATAGAGACAAAATATTACTAATAAACTGATTCTTTGAGAGAATCACCAGTGTATAACAACTAGTTAAGAATCATAGAGAAGTAGTGAAATTTAATGTAAATATGTGGTTAAATAAATGGAAGAAGGGGTTAGGTATATTCTTCTTTTCAAAAAATAGTGAGGGGTAATATCTATGTTCAAAATTACAAAGAATCCGTCTGGAAATACATACCGTGAGCTTATTGAATTGGCATTTAGTTCTTAGAAAGGATATGGGAGACTTAACTAAGTTTGCCCCCATTCAACGAAAGTTTGATCCATCATTTAAGCTTATGAAAGAGCAATCTGAATGGGCAAGTAACATTTTAGGAGATAATCAAACTGCAAAAGTATATTATTTTTCCACAGATGAATATGCAAAAAAAACAGTCTTGGAACTATCCAATTCTTTATTTGGTTGGGTTTTCCCTGACTTACCTGAAGATTTATCATTTTTTAAAGAAGGTGAGGACTGGCTGGCAACTAATTCTCATGAATCAGAGTGCTATATAATGACATCAGATAAAAATGAAATAGCCAAAATTAATGCAATTAAAGGTTTAACTTATGAATGGGAAAGAGGAAAAGTAAGGGCTGTTAAGAAAGCTAGTAAAAACAAGCGTATGTCTAAGCATTCCAGACCATGGGAAAATGTAAATTAAATTATTTTTTGTATAAAGAGGTGGATGTACTTGTTTTTAAATGATATTCAGTTATTAGATGAGAGTGATAAAACAAATATATATACAGATGCAATATGTATAACTGAAATGTTTTTATGGTATCTAGGTAAGAAATTTAAAACAGAAGATTGTAAAGCCATTTTCTTTCACTGTGGTGATTATGAAAATGTCCGGGTCATTAAAGAAGAACAAGAAGGCTACGATGTTCTGGTCCCTAAAAATAGTTATGATGTTCAATTACCTTTAGACTTATCAAAGTATAATAAAGCAACTGACTTTGGTAAAAAGAAGATATTAACGTTAGCTTTGCAGAGGGGGATGACTTATTTAGCTGAATCTAAGGATTGGGATATAAAGAAGGTTGATCAATCAATAGAAAGAATGTATGAAAAAAAATTAACACATACTTTTCAAGCGTGGAAAGGAAAGCTATCACCTGATAAAAGGAAATTAGCTTATCCATTAGTTCACTTAGATTTAAATGAATTTAAAGTATCACTTATTGTAGAAGATAGAAGAAAGCAAATAATAGCGACTAAAGAGATTGCCGTAACAAAGCCTGATTTGGATGAATTAGGTTATTATATGAAAAAATTAGAATGGCTAAGTGATTCCGAAGTAATTCTTTATACCAGAGCTCATAAAAAGACATATAATAGTATACTTTTATAAAAATAGGTTTGTATTTAACATACCATCAATAATAGCACAGACCAAGGCAAAGAACGTCTAATCAAACTAGCGAAGGTTCCTTATATGCCATTCCACAATTTCAGACATACTCATGCAACGATATGAATGAGGATGGGTGAGAATCCGAAAGTGGTTAGTGAGCGTCTGGGACATGCCAGAGTTGGGATAACACTCGATATCTATTCCCATACAATGAGGAAATGCAGAAGCGGACAGCGGATCGGTTTGGTGAACATTTTGGATTTAACGGAAATAATGGAGACAGCTGAACCCATGGAAAGACGGGGATCGTGCAGTGTCGTGTGCAGCTTTTGTGCAGTCTTTGGGCAATGTATAAATATACAGGAAAAATCGGACATTTAACGAAAAACAGAAAAAAGGCTCAAACCCTTGATACTCTTAGGTTTAAGCCTTCTTGAAAAGTATGATCCCGACTGGGTTCGAACCAGCGACCCCCACCCTGTCAAGGTGGTGCTCTCCCAGCTGAGCTACGGAATCAGAATACTATGTAATTAACAATATTTAATATAAAGGGTAAGTCAGTTAAAGTCAAGATGAATTTTTGTTGTAGGATCTTTCTTCTATATAAATACACAAAGCGATCCTTTAAATTAGAGAAGGAACATAGCCTTTTTAGTCCTCATGAATCTGTCTGACATTCTTCAGAGTAAAGTCTGTAATAATCATCACCAAGATCTGTCTAATAATTGGCGATTTTGAAAGCAAATTTATCATTCAGTTGATCTTTTTGCGCATACTAAAAATTATAAAATCTTTAGTAAATTTGTTTGACATAATTTACTAAAAATGATATTTTTAGTATACATCAGTTCTTTATAGAGAACTAGTGACTATTGATCTATGAATTATATCTATAAGTTTGAGAGAACTGATTGTAGTTTAGGATTATATCTATAAAAGATAGATAAACTCAATACAATAATAGGATGAAAAGGGCCTGCTTTGCTCCGTGTGTTCTAAATAAAGAACGATACATCAGGGGTGAAGGAGAAAAAAGTATGTCAAAAACGAATCTTGAGTTGAGGTTCTTCATGTGAAAATAACTTTTGATGGTGGGCAAGTTAACGGTGGTCACAGAGGAAGTTGATTGTGTAGAGAAGGAAAAAGCCCTTATACAAATTTATCGTATAGGGCTTTTTTTAAAATTGGAGTGATGAAGTTGATTCAGGTATTGAAGCAGATGGTGTACCAGGCGTTTGGATTTGCAATCAAAAGTGAAGTTGCCAGAGTTAATTTAGCTTGAAGGATAGAAATCTTAATATATCAACTTTTATTATGTCCAAAAGGAATGTAGTCAGTGATATGGATGGGGAGAAAGTGATGTTAAGCGTCCATAATGTTAAATATTATAATCTCGGTGAAGTCGGAGGCTTAACCTGGGAACTAATGAATGAACCTAAGTATCGATGAGCTTGTGGATCGATTAACAGAAGAGTATGACGGAAGCCCTGAAGAATGTGAAAGTCAGGTTCGTTCATTTCCTGGATATGTTGAAAAAAGAAGAATTAATTGACTAAACCATTACTTCCTAAGGAGTTATGTTTATGAACCTCATTCAGAAAGCTCGAACCTTGCTGTCCATAGATAGTAAAACCTTCATGATGTATGCAGAAGCTTATTGTTCCTTGGGAGTGGCCCGGATACAAAAGAGTCTGCCCTTTTCTAAAATTGCGCCTAAATTGGGCAGAAAGATGGAAGAGACCTCATTAACTTATGTGCCAGCCCATACTGAAATCCTGGAGTTAGTGTCCAAAAGTTTGGAGACGATGAGTAGATATACGTTTTGGGAAAGTAAATGTCTTGTTATGGCGATTGCAGGAATGAGAATGCTCGAGCGGCGTGGCATTGAAAGTACTCTTTATATGGCAACAGCAAGAGATAAGGAAGGAAAGATGAAGGCTCATGCCTGGCTGCGGAGTGGATTATATTTTGTAACTGGAGCCAATGGGAAGGAAGGATACACAGTGGTGGGAACCTTTGCTAAAAGAATGGGGGATCAGAAGGAGAAAAAATGATGGATAGACAACCTTTGCACGTGACCGGTTTTTCCAAAGAGCTGAACCTAATGTTCGCCTTGAGCAAGGTACCAACATGGCAGAAGAGGATATGGAAAAAGTAATTAACTGTTTGCAGATGGTCTTAAGAAGTAAATAATCTGAGCTAAAGAGGAGAGAAAATGATAGGAAGAAATATACAGGAAATACGTAAACGTAAAGGAATGACACTGACCCAGCTAGCTGCAAATGCCGGAATATCTAAATCCTATTTAAGCAATATTGAAAGGGGAGTGAATCAAAATCCTTCAATTGAAGTATTGAAAAGGCTAGCGTTTGTTTTAAATGCAGATTTAAAAACTTTATTGCGCGTACAAGAAGGTGTTGAAACCAATCAAAATATGAATCAGGAATTAATCAACCTAATCGAGGAATTAAAGACAACCGTAATTGATAAAGAACAAATGGATGAGTATCGGGCATTAATTGAGTATATTATGTGGAAAAGCAAAGTAAAATAATTGCCCAACCCTACCAAAATATCGAAATCATCCTAGCCAATGATGGATCAGAATTTATGGTTATACGCAGGATGGAATGCATAGTATAGATCAGTTAAAAATCGGTGATAATCAGTGGCCGGTCGCTGTTGATGGCCATAGGCTTGAGACTCGACCTTATTTGCTGTGGAAATTGGATTACATGCATTATAAATACGGGAGTTGGCTCTGGAAGAGTGCTTTTACGTTTGTCGTCATCTAACTCATTCTGTGGGAGGTTTAGGATTGAAAAAGCCAAATTTCCAGGTCGTATTTTGGTTGCTATATCAGTAATGAATGATGGAATTCAAAAAGCCTCCCGGTTATGACGGGAGGGAGCCTTGCGATAGCCTAAGTCTGGGTGAGTAATCTGGATAAATCTTTCCTAATGATATCAAGCCGATCTTCCATAAGTACCTGTGGAATTTTATAGCCGACAAACAAGGGAGATACAACAAAGCGTGGGATGGCCTTGCAAATAATCAAGTCATGAAAATGGTAAAAGAAAAGGTTATAGCTGGTGCATCCCTTATGGAAACCATCCAAAATATAACGGACCAGGATTTGAAGTTTATCAGCAAAATCATCAATCTCATCTAATGTGTTCAATATTAAATTGAATTCAGTAAAACCGATAACTGGATACTTTGATACATTTAACTCAATACCGGATTTCTTGTATACCTCTGTGCCTTCAAAATCAATCATTGCCATATTCTTATGGTAATCTACATGTTTCATTCCAATCACTTGCATATGGGCATGCTGAATGCTGCCGCCTGAAAAGGGACCATGATTCTTAAATAAGATAACGGACTCATACTCACCAGTCTTCTCCACTTCAAGCCATTTAGCAATACTGAAGCGAATTAATTCACGCATATGCTTCTGTTCATATCCCCTTATATCTTCGTGACATTGATTGGTTTCAATAATGACCGTTTGATAGGTATCCAGAAGAGTGGGATATTTATTCATCAACCAAATAATATCTCCCTTTGTCTCAAGAATATCGGTAAGCTCATCTCTTTGGCAAAAGGGGCAGGCTGCTGTTTTATTACGGATAGTTTCAGGCTTTTGACTGCCAATTGTACTTGAAAAATATAATTGTTGCTGATCCATACTTGCACCTACCTTGTTAACTGTTAAAACTCGATATGTTTATTATAAATTAAAGATATGTACGATTGTATATTTTTAGCCATATTATAGAAATAAAAAAAGTGTAAAAATACATAATAAAATGTCGATAGTAACAATGACATATATCTTTAATTGATTGATTATAAAAACATGGACGGTGAGTAGTGAAATGGATTTCGAGTATAGGGATCAATATGTACAGGGAGAAATAGGTGATGTGATTTATTTTAAAAGAGGAAATATATTTATCTTTGGAGAAATTATAATACTGAGGGAAGCTTCGTGTATTGTGGAAATTTCTAAAGAATATGCAGACGAATTGAAACTCAACACAACGAGAACAGTTGTAAGACATGGTAATTATAAAATTATTGAGACCTCAAAAGTTCGCGCAAGAGTAAGTGAGCAACAAATCGATCCATTCAGTACACAAGTTTATCATTAAATTTACAATTCGTAGGGAGTGATTGTAAAAGTACCAATCGTGCAATGAAATCACCATTGAATATGCCTTTAAAGTTTTTTAAACCAAATTTGGAAGGAGAGAAGAAATGAAAATTAAATTATACGTCTTTTTAACATCTACCAAGGATAAAGAAAATAGTAGAAGCGAAATGATGATGAAAACAGTTGAGTCATCTTTCCGTCCGGTAATAGGAGACATTATTGAAGATCCTGGATTTGATCAGGGATTTCACAACGGATATGAGGTTGTGAAGGTGACGGTTAATTATGAGAAGAATGAATGCTATGTATCTCTTAGTCCGATGGCAATTGAATTAGAGGAAATTAGATTCGATGATTATATAGGTAAGCTTACAGCCAATGGATGGGAAATCGTTTCAAAAGAGGATATATCAATGGCTAAATCTCAATCTCAACTATGATCTTTATACATATTATGACATCTTGAATCAAAGGACCGCGATTGGTCCTTTAATCATTTATAATCTAATTTTTATCTCAGGGCCTGTTGGTTTTCTTTTGAAAGGAGTTTGATGGTCTGTAAAATTAAACGTCAGTTCAGGAAGAGAATCCGGTAATGGGGGAGAAACTATTATTCATTTAAGGGGGCAATCACATCATGAAAAGAGAATGTGATTGCCCCCTCTCTGTTATTAGATTAGATTAAGCACCAACCTTCACATGGTCGGTGTCAGGCTGATTGGTTAAATCTTTCTTCTGAAGCAGCCACATGAGTCCTGCTGAAATGAATCCGAGGGATCCAATTACCATCCAGGCAGATGTAATCGAGTATGCTGCAATAAAGCTTCCCATAATCATTGGGCTTGTTGCATATCCGGCGCCAATTATCAGTGGGAGAATACTGCTGACTCTGCCTCTGTGCGAAGCTGGTGTTTGATTAGCTATAAAGGTCGAAGCATTGATCGCAATCATGATTTCTCCAATGGTCATGATGAAAATAGATACATAGAAGAAGGGAAGAATCGTGGTGAAGGCGAGCATACCAAAGGCAAAAGCATAGCATAAGGCTCCGGTAGCTATCACTTTTATAGGTCTTATCTTATTTGTCAGTTTCGTAATAATCGGCGTAAACGAGATAACCAATATACCGTTAAATGCGGCAAGTGTTCCGTAATAAGCTGCGCCAGAATCATTAAATAACTCTTCTAAGTGCAGAGGTATGGTAAATGCCCATTGTGCGTATTCAAATTCAATACATAATAGAATAAAAGCGAACATAATTAATATTGGTCTTGCCCTCAGTACTTTAAAAACAGATCCTTCTACATGCTCCTCAAGCTTTCTTTCCGTTTTCTCTGTTACCGAAATATGTTTGGTTTTTGTCTCTTTTATAAAAATAAAAATTAATGTTGTAGCTAAGAGCGTAGCGATCCCATCAATGATGAAAACAAGATCTAAATGATTTTTATATAGTAGACCGGCCATGATTGGACCAACCGCAAAACCTAAATTAAAACCCATATAGGTTAATGAATAAGCACCTTTCCGATTCTCGGGGGTAGTTAAATCCGCCAATAGTGCATCGTAGGCAGGTGAGCACAAAGCAAAGAAGAGTGATGATAGCATGAGCAAATAGGCCATGGTCATCGAAGGCTCTATTAAACCTATGGATATAACGGTTATGCCTCCTAGACCTTGCGAAACAACAATAATAAATTTTCTTCCCAAGGTATCAGCCAGCTTTCCGCCTAAAATCATACTTGGTGCAGAAATAACACTGACTAAAGTTACATATAGTCCTGCTTGGGCACTATCCATGCCAATCTTCTGAGTGAGGATTAAAACAAGCAGCGGATGTACAAACCCTCCCAGACTATTAATAATTCGAGCAAAAAATATAATATAAATTTCTTTGGGTAAGCCTCGATATGGACTAAACAAATTTTTAAAAGACTGCATAATGCCTCCTGATTCCTTTAATTAAGTTCCAATAATTTCTATTTTAATAGATAAATAGGTAAAAGAGAATATTGTTTAAAAAATTTAAAATATTTTGAAGTTTTAAAGGAAGGAATTGGTATAATGGTGTGTGAAAGATGATAGTTTCAACCAGAGAGAAGGTAAGCAGATGGAGTTTTTTAATGTATTGATTCCGGTATTTGTTATATTTGCTTTAGGATATATAGGCGAGAAGAAGATAGGATTTGATCCAAAAACGATCTCAACGATGTCCCTTTATTTAATGACACCATTACTGGTGTTTCAAACGTTTTATACTAATGAACTGACCTTAGATTATCTTTATATTGTTATTTACGCGTTTGGGCTTTGTTTAGCACTTATGATCTTTGTATGTTTTATCGCTTTTATAAATAAATACAACATAAAGGAAACCTGTGGGCTCATTCTTGGTTCGGTTTTTATGAACAATGGTAATTATGGAACACCTGTTGCGTTATTATTGTTTGGCGCTGCCGGATTTGATTACGCCATCATCTTAATGGTCACCCAAAGTATCGTGATGGCTACAATTGGGGTATATGTAGCGGCGCGAGGAAGTGATATAGGCGGAGGGATTAGAGATACACTTGCAATTGTATTACGTATGCCTGTTGCATATGGAGCGATTTTTGGACTGTTATTTCAGTACACGGGTATTACCATCAGCCATTCCTTAATGACTACCATTGATTTAGTTGGAAGCGCGGCTATTCCGACAATCATGCTTGTTTTAGGTATGCAATTAGCCAAAATCAGTCTTAAGAATATTGAATATAAAAAGGTTACGTATGCACTAATCATTAAATTGGCAGTGGCGCCCCTTGTAGCGTGGGGAATTTCAGCCCTTTTGCCAATCGATACCTTGCTTAAACAATTAATGATTATCATGGCCGGAATGCCTGCTGCTGCAAATACGACGATGTATGCCATTCAGTTTAATACAAAGCCGGAATTTGTTTCGGTTTGTACATTTATAAGTACAGTACTTAGCTTAATCACTTTACCAATCATTTTTTATTTTGTTTTATAGTGAGAAGGATTTATTAGAAAGTGAAGTACATAAAATGGGATTAAACGAATCAATTTATATGAAATATTAGTTGTTCCGCAGAAAGGATGGTATTGGGAATGAAAAGAAACAAAGTATGGATTCCAGCGCTTTTAATGGGGGTAAGCTTGGTGGTATGTATAATGGCCCTTATCCAATCGATCAACTCAACTCCTCAAAAATATCCATTATTAGGCTTGATCCCCTGTGTTATAGGTGCAGCTTCTTTTCTATATATCAATAAAACCGCCCAAAAAAAGACTTTGTTTCTATGGTTCACTCAGATATTAAATATACTATTTATGATATTTCCATTGATAACACTTCTATACTTTATGTCCTCTAATTAGATTCTTAATTATTGACCTCTTGATTTTGAGGTCTTTTATTTATGCTATAAATCTTAAAACTATAAAATTATGGTATTTTTTATAATATATTGAAACTTTTTTCTAGGATAAACAGTCTAATAAGTAGAGAGAAAACAGGGGGGAGCCGCATGCATGAAGATGCTTCTTTAGTACAAAGGGCTATAAAAGGGGATGATACAGCATTTTTAACTTTATTAGATCTTCATAAGGAACAGCTGTATCGAACGGCCATTGTCTATTTAAAAAATGAAGGAGAAGCTCTGGAAGCTATCCAGGAAACGACTTTTCGAGCATACCGTTCAATTAAAAAGCTGCGAGAGCCATCCTATTTCTCTACATGGCTTGTAAGAATTTTATTAAACGTTTGTTCAAATGAATTGAAGGCCAAAAAAATACACCATCATTTCATTGGACAGGAAATGGTCCATACGGATGATTATGGTCAGCTTGAAATAGAAGAGGCGCTCATGTTCCTGGATGAACCATCACGTGAAATCATCGTATTAAAGTATTTACGGGACCTATCCATAAGTGAGATTGCGGATATATGTGAATGCCCACAAAGTACGGTTAAAACAAGACTTTACAAAGGCCTTCGGAAGCTCAAGGAACTAATGAAGGAATCGGGAGGTACCCGCCATGTATGAAAAAGAGAGACAAGAATTATTGGATTTAAAAAAACAAATGGAATATGTGCCTGTACCAAACGAAAAAGTTTCCGCAGCCATTCAGTCAGGCTTTAGTAAAGCCAAACACAAGAAGAGAAAAAGACTTATAAAATATACAGGATTAGCAGCGGCTGCTATTGTACTCCTGTTTTGCATTAGCCTGGTACGAGTGTCACCGTCCTTTGCAAATGCCCTTTCTTCTATACCGGGCGCAGAAAAAATTATCAATCTAATCCGAAACGATAAAGGCTATATGTCTGCAGTGGAGAATGATTTTTTACAGTCAGTTGGACAGACGCAAGAGAAGGATGGGTATAAGGTAACGATTGAATCCTTAATTGTTGATAGGCATAGGATGGTTGTTTTTTATCATATAGAGGGAGCAGGGGATGATATACAAATAGAATTTCCCGATCTATTGATTGACGGAGACGGTGTCGAGCAATCCATATCCTATTCAGTTCATGAAAATGGGTTCGGCTCCTTAGATTTTAATCTAGTGCATCAGCTTGAAGATAGAGAAGAAATAGAACTAAAAGTCCATCTGAAAAATGACACTAGCTTAATAGGTCCATTTAAGTTCCCTTTGAAAATAGATCATTCCTTGTATAAAGGTCAGCATAAACAGATGGCCATTGATGAAACAGTGACCATAGACAATCAGCGGATTACGTTTGGAAAAGTAGAAATTGATCCACTAAGTGTCAGGGTTGACGTAAAATATGATCCGAATAATACAAAAAAAATATTTCATTTGAATCATGTTAGGCTAATGGATGATAAAGGTGAGATATGGGGATCTACTGGCAGTCATTTTAATGAGGAAGAAAGTGAAATCTATATAGAAAGTAATTATTTTCGGAAACCCGAGAAGCTGTACCTACTATTCGATGGTATTCATGCTCTAGATAAGGATGAGTTAATCATTGAAGTTGATGAAAAAACAGGCAGGCTATTGAAATATCCATCGGATGGATTAGTGAAATCTTCTAAGATAGAAGAAAATAAGGTGTATATTTTCATGAAAATCCCCAAGAGTAAAGATACTGTTTCTGGCGGTGGAATGATAAATGATGGAACAGGTAAAGAAATTTCAACAGGGGAAGCGGAGTACTGGGAAATAGACGGTTTAGACGCTATAAGCTTCTACTATAAACCAGAAGAAATCATTAAGGGTCCTCTTAATATTGAATTAGACACCTACCCACTTACCCACAAAAAGCAAGTCAAGCTCCAAATAAAATAATGGAACAAAATTGTTCTCAATGATTGTTGGCCGGTTTTATCATAAAAGTCACCTGAGGAGCTTATACATAATAATAGGAACGGAAAGGGGGAAATCGATTGAAAAGGAGTGCCATTATAAAAGGAAATTATCGATATTCCCTAAAGAGGGAATGGGATGATTACAATTTAAGAAAAGCTGTCTTTGTTCTTTTACACCCAAGCGAGGCTGATGACAGAGTGGATGACCGGACGACCATGCGTTGTGTTTCGTTTGCTAAGAAATTAGATTGCGGTTCTGTGGAATTGGTGAATGTATTTGCCTATCGGAGCAGGGAATGGAGAGATCTCAGGAATCTGTCCTTGGAGGAGGCTACAGGTCCTGAAAACCGCTTCTATTTAGAAAATGCCTTACACAGCGGTTCTGAAATTATCGTTGGCTGGGGAGAAAACTGTACCATCCATCACAAAGATTATCAGTTATTATCGGACTGGTTTAAGGGATATGATCCTAACTGCCTGGGTACAACAAGAGAGGGGCATCCCCTGCATCCGTTGTTTGTAAGAAGTGATACGACCGTTCAACCCTATCTCTTTCCAAATGTAAGTTCGTTTAAACCGTCATGACAAAGGAGCTGTCGATTCATTTCGACAGCTCCTTTTTAGATAGATAAGTAGTTTATGAAGCAGGTGGCGGAGTTGGTATTTCAGTTTCGTCTGTGCCATCGTCCACAGGAGGATCAGGTTCTTCTACACCATCATCCGGATTTTCACTGTCTTCTTCCTCTTCTGGTTCAGTTGGTACATAGGATCTGGGGCAGGTTCGATAGCCGGTGTCTCAGCTTCCGGTGTTTCAGGTTCAGCTGCAGGCTGATCGCCCGAAGGTTTGTCCGATTCTTCCTCTTTATTGGTTTCTTCTTTATCTTGCTCCTCTGACTTGTTTGTTTCTTCTTAGTCCCCTCTTGTAAACTCTTAATAATATCCTTTAATTCCTCTTCACTGCTATCTTCCATCTGACCACCTACACCTGAGCAATAGGAGTATACGCCCACCATATAGATAATCAGGAACAAATCATAAACATTCCTGCACTGACACATTATTTGAATAAATTAAAACCAGCAGGAAATGAGCTGCGTAATTTTCAGCCTATTTTTATAGAGGATGCCACATACGGTTTTCCTGAAAAATTTATTAAGCAATTTAATCTCGTATCCATGTTAATTGTCCCTATTTATGTTCCGGAAGAAGGTAAGATGATTGGCGGCATTTTACTAGATAAAGGGCCAGGGCGGAAATTTGAGCGAGATAGGAGCTTGTATCCCGCATTAATGAAATTTGGGCAAAGTGCAGGAGAGCTGTTGCTTAGGTTTACGAACCCTGAAAATTCTGTAACACAGAATGATTTAAATCGTAAACTATCATTTTCTCCTTGTGAGGTTGATATTATTAAGTTATTGGCTGCAGGAGCGTCTACAACAGAGGCAGCTGTTCAGCTTTATTTAAGTGAGTATACAGTCAGAGACTATATTTCAATCATTATGAGAAGGCTGGATGCCAAAAATCGAACAGAAGTAGCTGTAAAGGTTATTAGAATGGGAATTATAGATTAGAAATCTGGAAATAAGAGGATTAATAGAAAATACTTAGATAGTTTAGATGTTTTATTAAAATAATAAGTTAGATTTGATTCGCCAATAATCACGGGATTTTTAAGTGGATTTTAGCTTAATTTTCTTCTTCTGTTAAAAGTAATTTACATTTATTTTACTAAATAAATTACTTTTTGTAAGTTTTTTTATAGAATCGAAGTTATTTATACCCTATTATTACAAAATAAAAACTTGTAACATGTTTTTGAAACATAATTGTAATATTACTATAACTTATTTGTTAAATTAGCATGATATACTTATCCATGTTAGATAAATAGATAAATAGAAATGGTATGAAAGACCCGATAAATTAAAAAAACTAGGAAGCAGGTAATATCTTAATGATGAATAAAAGAATTATTGCGCTAAGTACGGCTTTATTGCTTGGGTTCAGCAGTTACATAGGCATTCCATCAGCAAGTGCTGCAAAAGACCCGGCCAGGCAAGCTGAGGTTGATAAAGCTCAAGCTGCTTTAAATGAGGTACAAGCTGAAATTTCTACTCTGAATACTCGTATTGATCAAATCAACCAGGCTGTTAAAGATAATCAGAACATGATTAATAAAACAGAAGATGATATTGTCAAAACGGAAAAACAAGTAGAGACTTTAGATAATGAAATTACCGAACTGGAAGAAAAAAATGAAAAGCGCCAAGAAATTTTAAAGAAGCGTGCTGTTACATACCAACAAACAAATGGTAACGTCAGCTATTTAGAAGTCATTTTTGGATCTACTAGTTTTGGAGATTTTATTGAACGAATCGGAGCCGTTTCAACAATTGTTAAAGCGGACCGTCAATTGATCGATGAAATTCAAGAGGATCAGACTAAACTTGAGGATAAACAAGCAACAGTAGAAGAAAAGCTTACTGGTTTAAAGGATATGAAAACTGAGCTTGTTGGTATGCAGCAGGATATTAAGCAACAACAAGATCAAACAAACTCTTTGAAGAAAGAGCTTAAAGTTAAGGAAGAAGAAAGTCAACGTCAATTAGCAGATGCTAAAGCAAGAAATATCGATATTGTGGTAGAGCCAGTTGTTGTAAAAGAAACTTCCAATGTAAAAGAGAAAGTTGAAAAGATCGCTGATACTCAAAAAGAAGAAACAAACTCTTCAACTAAGAATGAAACAACAAATAAAGTGAATTCCAGCTCTAAAGAAGAAGCTGTAAACACTTCGAAGAACGAACAAACTAGCTCTAAACCAGCTAATTCAAACTCTTCTAATAAGAAGCCAAGTTCTACTAATAGTTCTACCCAAAATAAAAATATTCAAACCGTTATAACTGCAGGCAATAAATATATTGGGAACTCCGTATATGTATTCGGCGGCGGAAGAACTCAAGCTGATATTGCAGCAGGACGCTTTGATTGCTCCGGTTTTGTTAGCTGGGCATTTAAACAAGGTGGATACTCTGTACCAGCGAGCACAGATGCTCTGAAACATGCTGGAAGACAGATTCCAACAAGCCAAATGCAACCTGGAGATATGGTTTTCTTCGATACGTATAAAAAAGATGGCCATGTTGGCATTTATGTTGGCGGTGGAAAATTCATCGGTTCCCAAAGCTCTACTGGTGTAGCAATTGCCAGCCTTAAAAGCGGATACTGGGGTAAAAAATTCAACGGACGTGTAGTACGCGTTCATTAATCGATAAAAAGCTTGATAGGAAAGAGACGTCATGATTAAAGTGACGTCTCTTTTTCCTTTATAATCAATTAATTTGCGATTATGGGCTTAAGAGTAGGAAACAATAGAAATAAATACTCTAGCTTTAATAGCCGATGAAAGGACTAAATTATTCAACAGAAAAAAGAGAGGCGCCAGTAAGCCAATTAATTGCTTACGAGGCAGCCTCATTTTTTGCTTTATAACTTAATTCTTATAGGAGTATGGTTATTATCCAATTATCATACCTGCAATAGCGGCGCTTAAACAAGATGCCAATGCACCTGCAATAATCGCCTTTATGCCTAAACGGGCAATGTCTGGTCTGCGATTTGGTGCTAGTTTGCCAAGTCCACCGAGTAAGATTCCAAGAGAAGAAAGATTAGCAAACCCGCATAATGCAAAGCTGATAATGACAACGGCTTTATCTGACATTGTATCAATCATTGGTGCAAAATTACTGTAGGCAACAAATTCATTAATTACGAGTTTTTGACCAATGAAGTTTCCAGCCTGCAGAGCTTCATTCCACGGAACGCCAATTACAAAAGCTAATGGTGCGAATATGTAGCTTAAAATTAGCTCGATAGATAATTGATCAAAACCAAACCAACCGCCAATATATCCCAATATACCATTTAACAATGCGATCAATGCGATAAAAGCAAGCAGCATAGCTCCAACATTCAAAGCTAATTGAAGACCTGTTGAGGCTCCGCTTGCAGCTGCATCGATTACGTTTGTTGACTCATCATCTTTTGTCATCTCAAAGCCTTCCGCATCTTCCTGGCTTTCTTCCGTTTCCGGAATCATGATTTTAGAAAGTAATAGTCCCGCAGGTGCTGACATAATACTGGCAGCAAGTAAATAATCCAATGGAACACCTAGTAAAGAATATCCTACTAATACACTTCCAGAGACAGAGGCTAACCCACATACCATGACAGAAAACAATTCTGATTTCGTCAATTTCTCAATGAACGGTTTTATTACGAGAGGGGCTTCCGTACAACCTACGAATATATTGGCGGTTGCATTAAATGTTTCTGCATTTTTAGTACCCAATAGTTTTGAAAGAGCACCACCAACATATTTGATTACGAATTGCATAATTCCTAAGTAATATAAAACAGAGATTAAAGCAGAGAAGAATATGATGATTCCTAAAACATTAAATAAGAAAACATGTGTAATTCCGGATTCTGGTGTATAAAGCCCACCAACCAGGAAGCTGATTCCTTCATTAGCATAACCAATCGTATTGTTCACAACATCGGTTACTTTTTGAAAGGCTGCCCGTCCAAGTGGCCATTTTAAAACAATGAATGCAAAAGAAATTTGGATAATTAGTGCCACGACAACTGTACGGATGTTAATATTTCGTTTGTTAGTGGAGAGAAGAAAGGCAATGCCTAAAATACAGATAATTCCTAACAAACCCCAAAGATAATTCATTATGTCACCCCATGATTGTATTTTTTACATAAAAAAAGAAAATTGTTACTATTATACAAATTGTTAATATAACAATCTAATGTTTATATTGCAAGCAGAGTATACTGAAATAGTAGTATTTCGGAATCAATAACAGAAAACTATATGGAGTGTCTCTGTTTTATGTCAGGCGGTGTATGGAATTTTTGTGAGGAGAGAAAAAAATATCACCTCCTAAATAAGGTGCCCTGAACTTTAATAGTACATTCAGATACACTTGAAGGGAACGAGAAACCAAGTTCGGAGTTCCCTTCTTAATAGAAGAGGGGGATTAGTCTCTGAATAGTAAATCTGAAGATACAGGCTTTATATCTAATTCTCTTGACCAAACAGATAGTTGTCCAACATGGTGGATTTCATGAGTGATGATGTGGCGGAGGATTTTCCCGTACGTAAAGGAAAATGTATGCCCATTCCTATTCGTTATATTCAGTATCTTATTGTCCAATTGTGGATCCCAGGGGCTTATAAATTCTGTAGTAAGTTTTTTAATTTCATTAGAAAAGTCTATGACATCTGTCAAGTTAGTAATAGTGAAGAGATCTCTAACCATAACTTCTGATCCTTTCATTTGATTAATCCATATTTGTTCACAATCAATGACATGATATAAATTATGTAATATACTGCCCATTCCACCGATATGTTTTTTCATCAATTCCTCACTAGAAACGTTTTGACACCATTTAAACCAGTCTTCTCTAACTTGCCAATTGTATAAGAACATTTGAAGCATACTATCAGTCCTCCTCATCCGAAAACGTTTTTCTGTTATAAGTCTAATATTCAACACATAACTCCAAAGTGAGAATACTAAAGTTACTCTTGTACAGTAATTATCTATCTCTGTAAAGAAGAAGTGTCCTGGATTTCCTGCCAGGACACCTTTTTGGGTAATTATTTTTTCACTTTGATTGTTTTTGCTTTGCTTGTGTTTCCTGCTTTATCCTTAGCCGTTACAGATAGGGAAGTGCCGGCTTTTTGTTTTTTGATTTTGACCGTGTAGTTCCCTTTGCTGTTGGCTGTCGCAGTACCAAGAGTTTTTGATCCTACTTTCACAGTTACTTTCGCACTTGATTCTGTTTTACCGGTAACCTTTGTAGAACTTGACTTTACCGTATTAACAGAAGGAGCAGAAGGAGCTGTTTTATCTGCGACTTTAACGTTTTTAGCTTTGCTTGTATTGCCAGCCTTATCTGTCGCAGTTACGGATAGGGAAGTACCAGCTTTTTGTTTTTTGATTTTAACGGTGTAGTTTCCTTTGCTGTTGGCAGTAGCTGTGCCAAGAGTTTTGGAACCAGATTTCACCGTCACCTTCGCACCTGCTTCTGTCTTCCCTGCTACGGTTGTTGACTTGTCAGATACCGTATTGACAGAAGGAGCAGAAGGAGCTGTTTTATCTGCCACTTTAACCGTTTTCGCCTTGCTTGCATTGCCAGCCTTATCTGTCGCACTTACGGATAGGGAAGTACCAGCTTTTTGTTTTTTGATTTTAACGGCATAGTTTCCTTTGCTATTGGCAGTAGCTGTACCAAGAGTTTTGGAACCGGCTTTCACCGTAACTTTCGCTCCTGTTTCTGTTTTACCTGTTACAGATGTTGATTTATCTGAAACAGCATTGACAGAAGGGGTAGAAGGAGCGGTCTTGTCTGTTACTGTGATTGCTGTTGCTTCGCTCACTAATCCAGTTTTCGGATCTGTAACAGTGGCGTATAATTTAGTACCAGCTTTTAGTTTAGTTTTTAAATCTACTGAGAACTTACCATTTTTAGCTGTTGTAGAAAGTGTTAGGTTCTTTTTGTCTGTAATGGTTACTTTTGAATCAGTTGGTGCAGTACCTGTGATTTTAGTGCTGGCATCTGATACTTGATTAATAGATGGTTTAACAGGTATAGGAACCTTATTAATCTCAATTCGTTTCGTTACCTGATGTCCAGCGAGGTCCTCGAGGACAAATTCATATTCATTTATACCATCCACTAATTGTAGTTCTAGATCTTGAGATATTGAGTAAGGTGCATATACAGGTAAATCTCCTAAATCATTAAATGTGTTTATTTCTTCATTGCCATTAACGACTAAGCGTAATGCATTATAGTTGTCGCCAACCTTGACTTTAACCTTTTGGCTATCACCTGCTGAGAAAACTTTATAATCAACATCAATGGTTGGTTTTTTCGTATCTATAAATATTTCTCTGTTAAAATCGATTTTGTTACCAGCGACATCAGCTCCGTAGAAACGGATATCTTTCTTACCTTCTTTAGAGAAATCGAGAACATCCCAGAAGTAATATTGTTTAGTTTCTTCATCCCATTCAAGCTCAAGATTTTGACGTTTACCTTCATACTCTACTAAAACATAATCCATGTTGGAATCGTCCGTTACATAGCCTTCGACCTCAATATCTAAATAGTCATAGACTCCAAGTGGTGCTGGTGATTCAGAGACAATGTAAGGGACCTTCTTATCCAATAATGATTTAGCTCCGCGATTACCGGCATAATCATGTGCAATAACATTGATATTATCTCCGTTTTTCACTTCGACAGGAGTATCATCACTATACTTTTGATCTGTTAAATTAACACTGTAAGTATTGTTGGTATTTGGTGCAACATAATTCTTGAGTGTTTTGCCATTGATGGATAACTCAATGTATTTAAGACCAGCACCTGTTTTTGTATCCTCTGCCTTAAATGTGACAGTTTTGGTTGCATCGTCATATTTAAGATCAGATACAGCTGGCTCTGTGTTATCAACCAAGATAGGCATCTTAAATACTTGTGCTTCTTTATTTTCATAATCAATTGTTGCTTTAATTTCGTAATAGTATAATCCTTCTTGAACCTGCTTGTTATTTACTTTGCCATCCCATTCCGTAGTATATGGATCAAATGTGACGTCAGAGTCTGCTGCATAATTCTTTCTTTGATACTTATCCGTCGTTATTTTACGTATCGTGTTACCATCTGTGTCAGTAATACTGTATTCTACCGTCTTACTATTTCGTAAAAATGATAGAGCTGGTGCTATTGAATCATTATGACTATCTTCATTTGGTGAAAAGGCTATTTTACCTGGATCGACAATTTGATTTTTATCAAATGGACTGATTCCGTAGAATTCCCCGGTATATGGATCGACAAGTCCTGTCATTCCATAGAAGGAGTTCGCATCATTATTCATTGGGTCGATAATGTTTGGTTTATTCCAATCACCTTTAAAACCAACAAATGGCACGGATAAGGTAGGTAGTGAATCTTCTACATTTTTGGCTTTTAAGAAAACAAATCCTTCGATAAAGTATCCGTTTTTCATTGCTTTTTCTAGATCAGCTTTGGCATTTTTCAAATCGATTGTGATTGTGAAATCTTTTGATTTTCCAGCTCCAACGGTAATTTCACTGTCGGATGTAACAATCGCTTTTTTAATTTCTTGAGGAGTCAAATTATTAAAAGTATGTCCATTTGACTCATAGAGTGCATCGGACAGCACAGTGGTATCTATTGTATAAGTTGCATCTTTCTTACTGAAGTTGGTAGCTGTCAATGCAAAAGAGAACTTATCCTTAGAAATTTCTTTTAATGTGACTTTTCCTTCATTAGTTCCTTTAGCTACAACATAAACGGATGAAGTGACTGCTGAATTTAAATTCATTACTCCTGCGCCCTGACGGCGTGGTGAGTAATATGTTGTACCAAGTGGGTCTTTAATAGTTTCAGATGTATTCATCAATAATGTTTTGGCACGTTCGACTTTATCCTTGCCTGTTAGACTTGGGAAAGTCTTTTCAACGTATTCCAATACAAGGGCGGACCCGCCGGATACATGAGGTGCAGCCATAGATGTACCACTCATAACCCCATACTTATTATCATTTAAAGTTGAATAGATTTTTCCACCTGGTGCAGTGATTTCAGGTTTAAAATCTAAGTTTGGCGTAACCCCCCATGAAGTGAAGGTCGACAATTGACCGGCCGTACCATTTTCAAGTTGGATCATGTCTCCTGTGAATTTAACTTTTCCTACTTCCCCAGCAGCTTTGAGTTTCTCTTCAAACATCGTTCCATCACTTATTCTCAATGATACAAGAGGAATGGTAGGATTGTTCAAGGCCATGCTCACAAAATCCCCATGTGCTGGAGTTCCTCTAACAATAACACCGATTGCACCTGCAGTTTCTGCTTGCTTTTGGATTTCTCCATAGTTTGGAGCAGCGCCAGTTCTGACAGCAAAGACAATTTTACCCTTTACATCCTTGTCCTTATATCGATCTGGGTGTCCATCTCCTACATAAACGACATCCTGTTCATTTGTGCCAAAAACATCTAGTGGCAGAGGAGAGGACTGTGTTTTATATCCAGCCGGATAAGTCGTTCCGCCTATTGTTAATTCGAATTTGTCTACAAATACATGCGTGTTTTCTAGAGATGCGACAGAAATTGAATCTTTGGAAACGCTTGGTGAACCGACAAGTCCGATATCAGGATTGATTGCAAGAGGATCTGCATATCCATCAGAGATTTGTGCAGAATTCCCTGCTGAGATTGACATCAGCACACCATTATTTACTGCTCTTTCCACAGCTTTTTGTTCTGGATCTTCCGGACTTTGGAATCCTGCGGTTGATCCAAGACTCATATTAAGCACATCTGCACCAAGCAGGATGGCATCATCAATTGCTTTAATATAAATATCGCCCCAAGTAGAAGGCATAGCAGCATCATTACCAAAAACTTTTAAAGCCAATAACTGAGTTTCAGGAGCAATTCCTTTTATACCACCAGCATCTTTAGAGCCATTGGACCCAACTGTCCCGCCTACGTGCATTCCATGCATGGATGCATCAGGCCCTAAATCTAAAATTTCCTGGTTTTTATCGTAATAGTTATATCCATATGGAACTTTTGTAGTGTGATACTTTCCTGGGAGATTATTCTTAGATACAACTGAGTCTACATCAGACTTTTTTAATTTAGCTTTACTTTCATCGGTCAAAATCATATCTTTATGGCTAGGATCAATTCCAGTATCGATAATACCAACAACTGTACCCGTACCATTGTATCCTCTGACCCATGTTTCTTCGGCCTTAACAATATCCCCACTGGATACCATTTCAGGTTTTACTTCCGGTCGCTTATATTCATTAGCGATATATACAGATGAAACAGTAGAGATACTTTCAATTTTTGAAATGTCTGAAGCCTTTACTTCACCACTGACCCCATTTGCGACTACTGTAAAGGAGTTTTCAACGTCGAATTTTACACGTTTTTTATTAATAGATGATAGGAAATCGGATTGTTGGTCTTTAACGTTTGCTTGTAATTCCGATTGTTTTGATTTGGAGAGTTCTTTAAACATAACACCTTGTTTAGTGGCGTAATCAATTGCAGGGGTACCTTCTAGTTCTACAATAACACGTACCTTTTCATCTGGGTCATATTTACTTACATCCAGTTTCTTTTTTACTGAGTTACTAAAGGGCTTTAGTTTAGTGTTTTCATATGTATTAGCGCTCGCTGTACCTATACCGATTAATAAGTTAGATAAGAGTAATACCAGTGATAGTAAAACAAAAACTGCATTCTTAGTATTTTTGAAATGCAAAGCTCCAACCTCCCCTTCATTTGTCAAAAACGATAAATCTACAAAATCCCTCCCCTTTGTTATCAATAATGGAATATAAGGTAAATAACCTACTATCTACCACACTATTAATTTACCACCATGATTATAAATAGTCTTTTGAATTTTTAGATTTTTCTAAAAATAGTTAAAATGTCTTAGCTTATTATAGGGTATATACACGAAAAAAAGAGAAGAGTGGGTAGATACACACAGGAGGAAGATAGGTAGAAAAGTACTGTTTTTTTAAGTGTACAAGGCCAGTTTAACTGCTGAAAGGCAAATTAGAGAATATATCGACATATATTTAAAAAAACTGAATGGCAACTAAAAAACTCAGAGTTTTATGGGCTCTGAGTAAGTATCCTTTAAAACTATATTATTTTTCGATACATCCCGACAGAATGGGGAGCAGTATATTCAAAACCAAATTTCTGATAAAGCTTGTCGGCTGGAATATCCGCTATTAAACTGATGTATGCTCCAGCGGGCACATGATTATTTAGATAGTCTGTCAGATTTTCCATTATTACTTTACCTAATCCCCTTCCTTGCCTATCGGGGCTGACTGCTACATCGACAACCTGGTAGAAACACCCTCCATCTCCTATAATTCTGCCCATCCCAATTAGCCTTCCGCTTTCTCTAAGAGATACGGCGAAGATTGAATTCTTCAGTGCGATATCAGCGGCCTGTTTTTCTTTCGGACTTAATCCCGCAGCTATTCGCAAATCTATATATTCCTGAGGGCTGGGTGGGTTATGTATAATTTCAATTCCGGTCTCCATAATATCCTCCTTTGTTTGCATACTACTAATAGCTTATTATACTTCTTTGCCAGATAATCAGATACATTTTGACTGGCTTATGCTGGGGTCTTTTAACGGTTCTTACGTGTGTGATCCGGCTTCATTTTTCCAGTACCTCGAGGTCATAGTCAAAGCCACTAAGGGGAAGAGAAATCGTCTTCCTATCGCCTCTCTTTATGCTTGTCGGAGGCCTACAGGATGTAGGTCACAAAGATGTTGCCACATGAAGTGCGTTCTTAGCCGTTGTTCCTTGAAAAAGTCACCTCAGCACTAGCTGGATAGGATTTTCTTCTCCTAGTGCAATACTCGATTCTCTAATTATTTTTTGCGCTATTTTTTTGGAAGCAGTACTGCAGAGCTTTTTAATAGTCTTAGTTTAGCTACGCCTCAAGACCTAGGTGGAAATCAAGCTCAGGGTCGTTATAAAGAATATTCTTCCAAGTTAAACTAAAGACATAAGGAGGGAATATCAATGAAAAATCTCGGATTGATCTTGATTGTGCTGGTGGCTGGTCTAATCGTTATCGGTAATATTGGTTCCATTATTACATTGGCCATTACATTAGCTATTTTGTATTTTGCCGTGAAAGGATTCATGAAGTCGGATATAAATTTGTCGAAAGTGGTTTGGGGAGCAATTGCGGTTATTACATTATTGGCTTCAGTTGGTAATATACCTGCGTTAATTGGCTTGGTGGCTATGTATGTTCTTTATTATCTATATAAGGAGCATAAGAAGGAAAAGGACTATGTGAGTCATGATGATCCATTTACAAACTTTGAAAAAGAATGGGAACAATTAAATAAAAATTTTAAATGAGGAGTGTGCAGGAAACATGGCAAATTTATTTACTCGTATGAAAAATTCGGTAGAAGCAGATCTTCATGATTTAATCGATAAGCAGGAGGAGAGGAATCCAATTTCAAAATTGAATCAATATTTGAGACAATCCGAAAGAGAAGTTGAACAGGTTCAACAATTAATACAACGTCAATATCGATTGAAAGAGGAAATAAAGCGTGAATTAGCGGTTGCTAAGGAAATGGCCGATAAACGTAAACATCAGGCTTATATTGCTAAAGAAGCAGGCGATGTGAGTGAATTATACGAATTTGCCATTAAGGAACAGGCGGTTTATGAGGACCGTTCAGCCAAAATTGAACATCTGCTTGTGCAAATTGGTCTTGATTTAAAACAGCTTGAAGAGAAGTTTACTTTAATGAAGCAAAAGCTGAAAGATATGCATATAAAGAGACTTGAGCTGATGGGGCGGGAAAATATTGCAAAGGTTCATCATAAAATGGATAAGTTAATGGAGTCCGGTAAAGACGCTGTAGAGGGTGAAGGGCAACAATCCTTAGAAATTGACGATTATATGATGCAAATAGAAAATCGAGTGAAAGCTAATTATTATGAAGCAACGATTGATACCCGCATTGCAGAAATTGAAAAAGATTTAAAAAGGAAGGAAACAGTGAATTAAAAAAATGGTATTCTAGTATGTAGGACGCAGTATTTTGCTGCGTCTGTTTTAGATTAGTAATCAGCAGGTGATCATCTATGATGAATTACGGATAGGGGGGTAGGAATATGCAGAGATATAAAGAAGGGCATTGGGCAGAAAAAATATTAATTGCTATTTTAATTGTTGCTTTAATTGAAATTATCTTTTTTCGCTTTCATGAAATTCTTTATACCGTATTGTTTTCGGGAATTTGTATTTATTACGGCTATTCCCGTTATTCTAAACTATTTGGGAAAATGATATTTTGGATTGGTATAATATCAGGTCTTATAGGCTTAATTAATCTATTCATTGTCAGGCTCCTACTCTTTATTATTCTTCTCTATTATATTTCACAACATCTTCAAAAGAGACGTGAACCTATTCAAATCAAACCTAAAGAATCGTTTGAACAGCAGGAAAAACAGAATGGGAATGGTGAAATATCCAAGCCTGTAATTACGAATAGAATTTTTGGAAGTCAGCAAACTCCTGAGTATGTATACGAATGGAATGATCTGAATGTGATAAGCGTATACGGAGATACTCATATCAATTTGAGCAATACAGTCTTACCGAAGGAAATATCAGTCATTTCGATTCGGAATGGTATTGGGGACATTGAAATATTTGTTCCGTACGATGTGGGTGTACAAATATCCCATACCTGTTTATATGGAAAAGTACGTTTATTTGAAGAAAAGGAAAATGAGCTTAGGAATCAGCAAATTATGTATAGATCAGAAGGATATAACGAGGCTAGCTATAAAATAAAGGTCGTTACTTCGATCGGTGCCGGCAATTTGGTGGTGAAGTGGATATGAGTATACTAAAACGCCAATTACTGATCTGTATATCAATCTCTCTACTGCTATTTCTAACTATATTTTTATGTTATTATGTAATCTTTTTCTCCTCTGATTGGACTCCTTTATATGAGAAGAAAATCTTTAATGTGCCATTTCTGTTATTTGCGCTAAGTATTGCCTTGTTGTTTGGTGTCTTTTTCGGAATTGCAAGCGGGTTATTTTATAAATCTGAAATAAATCAGTTAAATGACACATTACGAAGTGTAAACCTCGGGGAAAACCTTTCGGAAAAAGAGATTAAGACAAAGGAGTTATCTGAGTCTCTCGAGAAAATAAAACAAATCCAGACAGTCCTTCTTGATCAGGCAAAACGTTCTCAGGCTCTGGCTACTGAAAATTCTGTGGAACAGGAAAAACGAGTTCAGGAGATGGTTAAGGAGGAGAGAAATAGATTGGCCCGAGAACTCCATGATTCTGTCAGTCAACAGCTTTTTGCTGCTTCCATGCTTATGTCAGCCATCAATGAATCAGGTGGGAATGAAGAGACAACTGAGAAAAAACAGCTTAGGATGGTTGAAAGTATGATTCAACAGTCCCAATTAGAAATGCGAGCCTTACTTTTGCATCTCCGTCCTGTGCATTTAAAGGATAAAAGCTTGAAGGAAGGCGTAGATAATCTTTTAAGTGAACTCAAACAAAAAATCCCTTTTACAGTAAAATGGAAGGTGGAAGATTTGGAATTGGAGAAAGGGATTGAGGATCATTTATTTAGAATCCTCCAGGAATCCGTTTCGAATACATTACGGCACGCTAAAGCACAATTATTGGAAGTGTATATTATTCAGCATGAACGTTCTTTAATTATGAGAGTGATTGATGATGGTGTTGGATTTACCGCAGATGAAGCGAAGGCTGGCTCTTACGGGTTACAAAATATGAAAGAGCGGGCGATAGAAATTGGCGGCATTCTAAAGGTGGTTTCGGTACCAAAGCAAGGCACGCGAATCGAAGTAAGAGTACCATTAGTGAATGTAGGTGAGAAAGTATGATAAGAGTATTGTTTGTAGATGACCATGAAATGGTTCGTATAGGTGTTTCTGCTTATTTATCTTCTTTATCCGACATTGAAGTGGTAGGGGAAGCGGAAAATGGACTTAAGGGTGTCGAAATGGCATTGAGCCTAAAGCCTGATGTAATATTGATGGATTTGGTAATGCCTGAAATGGATGGGATTGAGGCAACCAAGCAGATTCTAGCGGAGTGGCCGGAGGCAAAAATAATCATTGTGACGAGTTTTGTTGATGATGAAAAAGTGTACCCGGCTCTTGAAGCAGGTGCAATCAGCTATATGTTAAAAACCTCGAAAGCAAGTGAAATAGCAGATTCGATACGCGAAACCTATAAAGGGCAATCCGTTCTGGTACCGGAAGTGACAGATAAACTCATGTCTAAATTTAGGAACGCAAATAAAAGAGATTTGCACGAAGATTTAACATCACGAGAAATGGAAATTTTATTATTAATGGCGGAAGGAAAGACGAACCAAGAGATAGCAGATCAATTATTTATTGCACTTAAAACGGTTAAAACACATGTGAGCAATATTTTAGGTAAACTTCAAGTTCAGGATCGTACCCAAGCAGTAATTTATGCTTTCCATCATAAATTAACAAAATAGATTACCGATTGAATGAGTATGGTAATCACTTTTGTTAAGATAATTATCATTATAATTTTAATAATAAAGTGAAGCTCAACTCCGACTGTTCTAATTCAAATGGATTTGAGCTCTTTTATTTATGGATATGTTAAACTTAAGTGTTGATTATATCCAATTAATTTAGAAAATCCTATTTATGAAGGATTTTCCCCTTACTACCTTTTATTGAACGTATTCTACTCCGTTTTCTACATACGATTCTAAAATTACTTCATTTTTATTTTTGTAATAATAGTAGGTTTTATTATCATCTTTTAGTCGAATACTAACCATCCAATTCTTATCTCCTCGTAAATTTGCAATAAATGGTTCACTGGAAATAATGTCATTCTTTGAAATGTTCTCTTCAGTTGTCAGATACTCAATTACACGTTGTTCAACAGTTGACTTTTTATATTGAATATAGCCTAATCCAATTCCGATAAAAGTTAACAAAATTAATACAGTCGCTCCTATTTTTCTCATTTACAACCTCCTAATAAAAATTTATTAATAAATTTAATAGAATAAAGACTACACACTGGACTTTTACAAGCATGAGCTATCATAAGTATCTGTCATTTCAAATAAAAATGATATTATAAAAATTGTTTGATAGTATGCTGGTAGATTCAGATGTGGAACCTTTCAACATTATAGGAAGTTAATTTATAAATACATTTTAAGCAAGTAGTCTTTAATACAGAAAGGTGTAGGATACTATCAAATGGGAATAACAATATATTACTCCCTTGCCTACAAAAGAAGGGATTTTTTGTGTATTTTTTAAATTTCCATAGAAAGATAGTTTCGTATTCGGGTAATATAAATAATGTAAAGGAGCAGAAAGAAGGTATAAAATGATTGATCAAGCACAACAAGGAGTTAAACAAAAAATAAAGAAGGAAAAAATATGGACAAGAGATTTTGTCTTCATTTGTATTACAAACTTCCTGATCTTTTTAGGTTTTCAAATGACCTTGCCGACAATTTCGTTGTACGTTAAACATCTCGGTGGAAGTGACCAGCTAATAGGAGCAGTTGTGGGGATATTTACATTTTCAGCTTTGCTGATTAGGCCCTTTGCCGGCAAGGCATTGGAAACGAAGGGAAGACGAATTGTCTATTTCGGAGGTTTAATTGTTGTTATCCTTACCCTCGGGTCATTTGGTTTTATGGCAAGTATTGCTTTGCTGTTCATGATGCGGATTATTCAAGGATTGGGTTGGGGAGCATTAACTACAGCTACTGGTACGGTTGCTTCAGACTTGGTTCCGGCATCAAGACGGGGTGAAGGAATGGGTTACTTTGGGCTGTCCGGAAATATTGCGATGGCTATTGGGCCATCTCTTGGTCTTGCTTTGGTTGTTATGATACCATTTAATCAGTTTTTCTTAATTTGTGCTATTCTAGGAATTATTGCTCTTCTGGTAGCAACGCAGATTAAGTTCAAGAAAGCTGAGAAAGTGACTGTGCAGCCAACTGGTAAGAAGATACTGGATCTATATGAAAAAAGCTCGTTAAAACCATCCATACTGGCATTTTTCATCACATTTACTTTTGGTGGAATAGCTACTTTTCTTCCTTTATATACAGCACAAAAGGGAATCGATGGAATCCAGTGGTATTTTGTTATCTATGCATTATCTGTTATGTTGACAAGAACGTTTGCCGGACAATTATATGACCGTAAAGGGCACAAGGCTGTATTTATACCGGGGACATTATTAATTTTTATTGCTATGCTATTACTATCCTGGTTGCCTAGTACGAGCATGATGTTGTTTGCGGCTTTCCTTTATGGATTTGGCTTTGGTAGTGTTCAGCCAGCCTTACAGGCATGGGCAATTGATCAGGCACCCCAAAATAGAAAAGGAATGGCTAATGCTACATTTTACTCGTTCTTTGACTTAGGTATAGGGATAGGAGCCATGATCTTCGGACAGATTGGACATTCATTTGGCTACAGCAGCATTTATATGACAGCGGCTGTGTCCGTATTCATGTCGATGATTATTTACGTACTTATAACCCGTGAGAAAGCAGTTCGCTAATTGCTTAATTACGTATAAAAAACCAGGTGAGTCATGACTCACCTGGTTTTTTATATAGATTTTCTATTCACTTTTTTTACCGGATGAATTGAATGGAAGAGTACATAAATCCCCAATAAAATAACAGCGAATCCAAATCAATTAAAAACCATTTCGTATCGCAAAAAGAGCAGCCTGAGTACGGTCCTGCAGCTCTAGCTTAGACAGGATATTGGATACATGAGTTTTTACCGTTTTTTCGGTTATGTAAAGTGCTGAAGCAATCTCTTTATTGCTTTTGCCGTGGGTGATTTCCTTGAGAACTTCCTTTTCTCTTTGAGTCAATGATTCTAACGAATTCTGCTTGGATTTATTCGTTTGCAGAACTGTCATTAATTCTGCGGTAATTTTGGAATGAATATAGATTTCTCCGTTTACTGCCTTTTTAATAGCTAGGATTAGTTCCTCTGGGTCGCTTTCCTTTAATAGATAGCCACTGGCTCCCGCATCCAAGGCAGGAATGGCATGGTCTTGATCTGACATGCTGGTGAGGATTAAAACTTTCATATTCGGTATGGTTTCCACAATGTGTTTTGTTGCATCGATTCCGTCCATTACAGGCATTAGTAAGTCCATTATCATAATCTCGGGAGTCAGTTTTTTGGCCAGTTCAATTGCTTCCTTACCGTTTGTTCCTTCTCCAATTACGCTCATATCAGGATGGCTATTTAATAATAATGCCAGTCCTTTCCTAACGACATGGTGATCATCCACTAAAACAATTTTTATCGTCATTAAAATTCTCCTTTAGTATGGCAATTCAACCGTTAAACTTGTGCCGGAGTTCTTTTTGCTAATTATGCTTAATTTCCCTTGCAGGGCTGTTACGCGTTCTTCTATACTCTTAAGCCCAAGACTCGGCAATCCCTTTACTGATGAAATATCGAATCCTACTCCACCATCTTCAACCGACATGATAATATGATTTTGTTTGTATTCAAGAGAAAGTAAGACTTCTTTTTGACCGGAATATTTAATGGCATTATTGAAGGCTTCCTGCCCAATCCTCCATAAATTTCCTTCGATTTTTGAAGGGAGAGATCCTGTCCCTTTCACCTGAACAATAACTTGTAAACCGAGTATTTCAGCATATGATTTGAGGGCACAAACGAGTCCGTTCTTTAGTCCATCTGGCCGTAATTGCCAGATCAATGCCTTCATTTCAGCCTGTGCATACTGTGACATCCTCCCAATATCAGCAAAAATCTGTTTGATTGAATCCTCTTTTGATAGATTGATTCCGGCCTTTGATGTCACATTAATAGAGTAAAGTAATTGATTTACAGAATCATGCAGGTCCCGTGCCAAGCGATTTCGTTCCTCTGCAACTTTCAGTTCCTGCTCCCGTTTTGTTAAATGGATTCGTCTCAGGGCATTGCCGATTTGATAGGCAACGGATTCTAAGAGACCCAACTCTTCTGCTTCGAATCTTTCTTTATTCGTTACGGCTACGTTTAATACGCCGAATTTTTCATCCCCAGCTGATAAGGGAACAGTAGCATGGTAAACAAGGCCATACGTATCGCCCCATTGATTCAATCTTGCATTTTCCAACCGCTTGCATTCCATAATGTTCGAAGCTTTATGTAGATTATCTTTTAAAAATTTATTCACACACCAACAGTCACCTGTACACATGGGTTCATAGTCTGAAATTTTTAAAGCGGGCGGCAGTCCCTCAGAAGCGGCTAATTTGTAATTGCCCCGTTCGTCAATAAGGAAGATCCAGCCGGTTTCCAAAGAGGTTATTTTTAAAAGCTTCTTTAATACCTGAGCCAAAACTTCTGTTAAATCAGTGCCTTCGTTTAATGTTTCAGCGATTTCTTTCAATATATGAATCTCTGAGAGAAAAATTTTACGGACCACCTTTAGTCTCCTTAATAGATGTTTTGTTATTATTATACATTTTTTATGGTGGAGTACTACTAAAGATGTAGCTGAAACTCCATCCATCCTCCGAGGGCATGGCTGTTTTTTTGCAATACGCTATAAGTATAAGTTTCTATAGGAGGTATAAATCATGAAAACAGTTGTGATTACAGGAGCATCTAAAGGATTAGGGAAAGCATTAGCCCTTGCTTTTGCAAAACAAGGATACAATCTCGCAATTTGTGCGCGGGGAGAAGAGCGGTTACAGGAAGTGAAAAGAATGACTGAGGAATTGGGTAGTACAGTTCTGGCAGTAAAAGCGGATGTTACAAATCAGCGTGATGTGGAAGCCTTTATTTCCATGACAGAAAGCAGATTTGGTCAAATTGATGTTTTAATTAATAATGCTGCTGTATTGGGGCCTAGCCCGATGCCACTCTTACTGGATTATTCAGAGGTTGATTTCATGAATGTTATAAAGGCAAACAGCCTAAGTCCATTTATGGTCACAAAACGTGTTCTGCCTGGAATGCTTCAGCGTAATGAAGGCTCTATTATCAATGTGACATCAGAAGCAGGGCAAAAAGGATATGCGGGATGGGGAGCCTATGGAATTTCGAAGTTTGCACTGGAAGGACTGACCGAAACATGGGCAGATGAGCTCTCGGAAACGAATATACGAATCAATATGATTGACCCCGGCAGTATGGATACGGACATGTATGCATTGGCAGACCCTAATCATAATGAGGAGCTGGCTAAACCGGAGGAGGTACTGGGTGCCTTTGTTTATTTAGCCTCGAATCATTCACGGCATATTAACGGTAAACGGTTTAAAGCACAGAAGTTCGAGCTTGAACAGGAGGGATTATAATGGCATTGCCTCTCAGGAAAAAATTTTTTCTGCCTCAAGAATTAAATGCGTCCGAACCTCCTGAGTTCAGAGGTATGAGAAGGGACCAAGTCAAGCTAATGGTGACAGATAAAGGGATTGGAACAATGGAACACACTCAATTTTCCCATCTAGATCGGTATCTGAAGAAAGGTGATATTCTGGTTTTAAATAATAGCAGGACAATTCCTGCCTCAGCAAGGGCAACAATTACTAGAAAAGGGATCGTTAAAGCCGAAGCTGTAGAAATAAGGTTTGCAAAAAAGATTGAGAATAACGCCTGGGAAGTGCTGGCCCTGCATGAAGATATAGAAGTTGGAGATGTGCTCATTTTTTCTGAAGGACAATTGAAAGGAGAGATAAGTGGCAGGGTAGAAGCTGCCCCTTTGTGGAGTGTTTGTTTTTCTCAATCAGAGGATCGTATTTTACATTATTTATATCAGAAAGTAGAACCCATTCGGTATGAATATGCGAAACAGGCACTTGATTTAAACGTCTATCAAACGGTCTATGCTTCAGTCCCTGGCTCCGTTGAAATGCCATCTGCTGGCCGAGCCTTTACCTGGGAAATGCTTTTCAATCTTCAAAGAAAGGGAGTTAAACTTCAGTTTATTCAGCTTCACACAGGCTTGAGCTATTTACTAGATGACTACTGGCCAGTAAAACCGGAAACCAATCCTGAAATCTATGAAATCCCCAGTGAGACAATGGATATGATTCGGCATGCGAAAAAAGAGGGGAGAAGAGTGATTGCTGTCGGAACCACGGTTGTTCGTGCTTTGGAGACGGCTCTGCTAACTGAAGAGCTCAAGGGTAGCACCAATTTGTATATCGGACCTGATTACCATATGAAAGCAGTAGATGGTATCCTCACTGGTTTCCATGAACCTGAGGCGAGCCATTTGGATATGCTCACTGCTTTTATTGATTCGGATTTCCTTTTTAAAACGTATGAGGAAGCCGTACTAAAGGGGTATTTATGGCATGAGTTTGGAGATGTGAACTTAATTATATGAAAACGTTGAATATTCATCACGTCGGTTTTGAGGTGAAAAGCCTGGAGCTTACAAGGTTCATTTATGAAAAATATCTGGGATTTCGTACTGAACAATACATGGAGTTGGAAGGAGAAAAGATTGTATTCTTAGTGAATGACCGATTAAGGATTGAATTGATTGAAAATGGAAGAATTGATGAAAAAGGTTTATACGAGGCACATATATGTTTTGAAACAGATTGTTTACAAATTTTAAATGAAAAGGATGTATCTATTTTAGAGGGGCCAATAAGGATGGGAAATGGCTGGACAATTGTTTTTATTGAGGGGAATAATGGTGAAAGAATTGAGTTATTAAAGAGGATTTAGACTTTTCTGCAAGCGAACATCTTACGTATAAATAAAGTACAGATGTGGATTTCAATATAACGCTGAACGGAATATAAGGTATGGTCTTTTAAATCAAGACGGTTGATGTATCCAAGCAGATTATTAACCCGCCATTGGCTAATACGCTAGAACGATTGGTCAGGTATCCAAAATCACTTCAATAGAAATTGGTAATTATTTCCGTTATAATAAAGGTGGAATTCATAACAGGCTGGGGAGGTTTGAGGAAATGTATGATGTTATAGTTATTGGAGCAGGTCCAAGTGGTGCGAGTGCTGCATTATTCACTGCAAAAGCAGGTAAAAAAACGTTGGTTTTGGATAATGATAAAAGTGTCACTAAACGTGCCTGGATTGAAAATCATTATGGTGTAGAAGAAATCAGCGGACCTGACCTTATTGCAATCGGTAAAAAACAGGCGGAGAAATTTGGCGCTGAATTCAAGGTTGCAACCGCTGAAAAAATCGAAGTGGAAAATGATGGAGTGATGATTCAAACAGAAGAATCCAACTATATGGCAAGTGAAGTGATCTTGGCTTCCGGTATGTTAGTTGACCTCGCTGAAGCTTCAGGCATCAAAACAAAGGACGGTACTGAACCACGTATTAAAAAAGTAATTGATGTCGATGATTCCGGTAAAACCTATCTTGATCATGTCTGGGCAGCCGGCACAGTTGCTGGTGTGAGCATGCATACAATTATAACAGCAGGGGACGGAGCAAGAGTCGCGATAAATGTAATCAGTTCTCTGAATGGGGAACGTTATGTTGACCATGATATTCTAAAATCTTAAATTAAATGAATAATAGTTGAATGATATCGTTACGGCTCATGAGTGGGTCGTTTTTTTGTTTGACTCTGTTTGTAGATTATGTTCGTTTTTGAATTCCCGTTCTTATTCAACTAAGGCGAATAAGAGAAGCGATGCTTTTATGTCGTATTTGACCAAAATTATGCAGTAAGAGGAGCTAGATTAACAGAGTCATTTATGAATAACAACCCTAGTACCAATTGGTACTCTAGATGATAATTCTAGAACATCATGATTAAACATCCTAATACAACCATGTGAGACATTCTTACCGATTGAAGCTGGGGTATTTGTTCCATGTATACCGTAATGAGGCTTTGACAAACCCATCCAAAGAACTCCGAATTGTCTTCCAGGATTACGTTGTTTATTGATTATCTTGTATGTCCCAGTAGGTGTTGGTGATAATATTTTCCCAACTGCAATTGGGTAAGCTTTTATCAGCCTATTTCCATCAAAAAGTTTTAATTGATGTTTCGATGTTGATATGTCAATCCATCTCGCCACAAATAACAACTCCATTTTTTAATATATTGTATGAAGTAACATAGGGATTTGTTAATTAATAGACATTATCAGCAATATATACGAACAGAGCCTTTTGTTTAGTTGCAATTTGTACAGCTTTCAGGTACTGAGATGGAAGATAACTGCATATAAAAAAGCCAATCTCCTTCTCAAAGATTGGCCTGAATCTATTAATAATTTTCAATTAACTCGGCATCTATTTCAGCTAAAAGTTCGCCGGCTTTACGGTCATTAATCACGAGGTCTGCATAAAAATCAAAATTAGTAGGCTCTAAATTAATAATAACCAGTTTCGCACCATTTTGCTTAGCAATTAAAGGGAACTGATTAGCAGGTGTCACTGATAACGATGATCCGAGAACAATAAACAGGTCTGCTTTTTCACTTTCAGCCTCAGCCATCATGAATGGTTTTTCAGGCAACATTTCACCAAATAAAATGACGGATGGACGAAGCTTGCCGCCACACTCACATTGATAGGATTCATTTAAATACATTTCACTGCCATATTCCTTACCGCATGTTTGGCAATGTACCTTTTGTAAGGTTCCGTGCAACTCTGCTACCCGACTGCTGCCGGCTTCCTGGTGGAAACCATCTACATTTTGTGTAATAATACTTTGAATAATACCTTCACGTTCCCATTTAGCGAGAATAGAATGGCCTTTATGTGGGCCGTGTTCCTTCACTCCTACCACACGCTGGCGATAAAATTCAAAAAACTCTTTGACATTTTGATTAAGTGCATCTGTACTGGCAATAGTGCCTGGATCTTGCTTCTTCCACAATCCGTTATTAGTTGAGCGGAAATCAGGTAACCCGCTTTCAGTCGAAAAACCTGCACCAGTGAAGATAACGGTGTAGTTAGATTCTTTTAATAAAGTTACTAGTTTGGACAAAATACCTGCCTCCTGTTTTAGGGTCCTCTGTACATAATTATTCATCATTATATCACGAGCCGATTAGCTATTCTAAATCATTGGTTTCGCGAAAATCGATGTATTATATGAGAAAATAGAAGAAACTATTCGAATAATCGAGAATCAGCTTCGAACATGGAGCTTCTATTCTCTTTTCATTTTTATGTTATAAAGGAGGATCCCAAAAAATGAGTTTAATTAAAGCGAGCAGGTTTATGAGTTTGATTCTTCGTCACAAACCGGAATCCATTGGAATTACCCTGGATGAGCATGGATGGGCGAATGTCGAGGAATTGATTAAGGGTATTTCTAAAAAATATCCTTTTGATATGAACATCCTAGAGGAAATTGTGCGAACCGATGATAAGCAGAGATACTCTTTTAATGAGGACAAGTCACTTATTCGAGCTAATCAAGGACATTCCATTTCGGTTGATGTAGAACTGGAAATCGTGGATCCACCAGAGTTTTTATGGCATGGTACGGGAGAAAAGTATACAGAATCCATTGAACGTATTGGACTAATTCCAAAGAGTCGTTTATATGTTCATCTATCATCTGATGAAGAAACAGCAATCAATGTAGGGAAACGGCATGGGAGACCGGTTGTGTATCGTGTACGAAGTGGTGAAATGATGAAACAAGGATATGTATTTTATCGTTCAAAAAATCATGTTTGGTTAACAAAAACAGTACCCGTTAAGTTTTTGGAGGCGCAACCGTAAAAATAAAAGAGGGATGTAATTTAGTAAACATGTTAGCTAGAACTCTTAACAAAATCTCATCAAAATATTTCTTGCCTTTTTGTTCTGCGTGACTCTAAATCTGGGTCTAATAGTACTTTTCTAAAAAGGGGTTTTATTCGATATTGTCGAATGTAGGGAACAAGGAATGCGACTGATTGTAAATTACAAGAAACAATGAGGTGGGAATAAATGAATAAAAATCCACGTGAACTTCTGGATAATGCTATTGCGCTGCGTGAAGATGGTCGTGAGAAACAGGATCCGGTTATTTTAAATCATGCACTTAATCTTCTGTTAAATCTATCAGAAAATGATCCGGAAAATGCAGAAATAAATTATCAGATTGGGATTGCCTATGATAATTCTGGGTTATGTAACAAAGCAATTCCTTACTATGTTAAAGCAATTGAACAAGGTCTATCCGGTTCTGATCTACAAAGATGTTTCCTTGGTTTAGGAAGCAGTTACCGCATTTTGGGGCATTATAAAGAGTCTGTTGACGTCCTTCGCCGCGGTGTGACTGAATTTCCTGAACATCGAGCCCTACAAGTCTTTTATTCTATGGCTTTATATAATACAGGGGAATATAAAAGGGCTATGGAAATTGTCTTAATGAATTTAATGGAAACTACAAATGATGAAATACTTCAGTACTTTAAGCGTGGTATTTCTTATTATGCCCAGCACCTTGATGAAACTTTAGATTTAGACAATCCTTAAATCGTAATTACCTCATCCTATAGGTTGAATAAGCTAACTGTATATAACCTTTTTACTTAGAAGAAACATTCTATATGAAAGCATTGAAAAAAGGAGGATTCACTCAAAATGTGTATCTTACTTTTTTGGTGTTTCTTTTTCTCTGATATAACTGTACGCCTTCAGTAAATCTTACCTCTTTCATAATATTATTTTAGTATAATAAAATAAAGAGCCATCTAATTTACATGTAGTACTATGAGAGAAATAGAGGTTCAGTCGAGAGCGTAGTTTCTTTTCATTTTATATTTAAAGGATAAAAAGAAGGGAGAAGAAAAGTGTTAAACTCCTACCAAAAACCCCTTAAAGGGAAAAAAGTTGGTATTGTATTTGGATCATTCGCTCCGCTTCATCGAGGGCATTTGGATTTAATTATGCAAGCAAAAAAAGAAAACGACGGCGGTTGCATTGTCATTGTATGTGGATATGACGGGGATAAAGGTGAACCACTTATGCCTCATAAAATGCGATATCATTACGTGAGAGAGTTTTTTTCGGATGATGATTTGGTTGCTGTATATGCAATCAATGAAAATGAAATTGGTATTGAAAACTATCCCAATGGTTGGAATGGTTGGCTTAAAGAGTTTGAAACTATTTATCGCAAGGCGGTAGAAACACCTACAGATACCGATAGAATTTGGTATGTCGGGGATAGGAATTATCATGAGGACTTAAACGGAAAGTTTAATGAAACCGCAATCTTGGTTGACCGACTTGCATTAACTCCAATATCAGCAACGATGATAAGGGAAAACCCCATAAAGCATTGGGATAAAATAACGTATCCATTCCGTAGAGTTTTTAGTACAAACATTCTTATATGCGGTACTGCTTCGGAAGGAAAATCAGTATTAACCGCCGACCTGGGCAAATATTTCAATGCGCCATACAGTTATGAGTTCGCAAGAGGCTACATGCAAGAAAGTAATATAGCCGAATGGGAATTAAACGGGACGGACTATATGGCTTTTCTTGAAGGGCAGTATAATCTCAATAAAAAATTAATTAACTCACCCTCCAATCAAGGAATCTTTTTTGCGGACTCCGACTCGATGGTAACAAGAATGTACGCAGAGGGGTATTCCAGAGACAGCCAATGTGACTTAACAGAGGAAGAATTTGAAAAAGTTGCTATAGTGGCCGATGAAATCACAAAAAAATGTCGGTGGGATAAAATTTATTTACTATGTCCTTGTGGCGAGTTTGTGGATGACCACGAGCGATTTATGGCTCATTCTGGAATGGAGGAACGCAATGAGTTATTCAACATACTTTGCAACAATATTAAAAGTTCAGGAAATTGGGACAAGGTAACGGTTCTAAATGGGGGCTATTGGAACAACTTCAAAACTATTGTAAGTGATGTGAAAAGAATCATTGAAAATGGAAGGAATTAAAAATTATCTTAAAAACGAATTTTGGAACGGTTATAATCTCTTTGAAAAAATATTTATGATAAGTATGGTACTGCTTCAAATCATCGTATATTACTTTGTTCCTGATTCTCCTATCGGTATGATTTGCGGAGTATCAGGTGTAATCTGTGTTGTTTTGACAGCGAAAGGCAAACTGTCGTCTTATATCTTCAACTTTATACAGATTGTAACCTATATGTATATCGTATGGGGGTTGGGGCTGTATCTTGAGTTCTTCGAAAATATTTTCTACTTCGTAACTTGTATTCTCGGTGTATTTATTTGGAAGAAGAATATGACCGAGGAAACAATGCAAGTAAAAGCAAAAAGTCTTAAGTCAGTGCAGATGATCATTACAGCTTTCTTAATTGTTATATGTACTATCGCACTGGGTTATATCGGACAAAATTATCTCGGTAATACTCTGCCTTACTATGATGCATTTACTAATGTAATGGCAATAGTAGCTCAAATCCTCATGGTATTACGATATAGAGAACAATGGCTCGTATGGATTGTAATTGACCTTGTTTGTTTGGTTATGTTCATTATGCTTGGACAGTGGTCTATGGTTGCCATGTATGTTTCGTGGACAATCAATGCGATTTACGGTTGGTACAATTGGAGTAAATTAAATAAAGAAGAAGTAAAATAATAGTTCCTAATCAAGAATTTAAAGAAGGGTCAGTCATAGTGACGGTCCTTCTATTGCTTTTGGTACAAGATATAAAGAATCAAAGACTGTATCAAAATTATGGATTTAAATGATTGATGCTATTATTCTTCTTGATTTCATCACGAATATCCTTTAGATATTCATTTTTTTGTTTCATTAACTTTAAGATAGTAAGTGCTACATAAATAATAAAAACGATAATACCTAAGTATACCAATATAGAAATTAATCCTAATAAAGATGCTGCCATCATAAGTTAACCCTCCAAACTATATTTTATAATTATTTTACTATATTTTTCCTTCTGATCTCTTGTTTTTTTAATATACTTTCGACTTGTGCCTAAAAATGACAAGTTTAAAATGTACCATTAATTCATTTCCGTGGTATCAAAAATTGATCGAACTAGAATATTTACTCCTTCATGAGGCATCCTGCCATTCTAATTCTTTGATGATGAGACTCTTTCAAAGAATGGAAGTCCTGATGGATATTATTTGAAATTTTTTATATTTTCTCTTGAAACTTTAGCGCTGAGAAGTGATAATAGTTAATATTATCTGAAAAATTAAAACATAGGGGATATGCAGAATGAAAGTAGTGAAATTTGGGGGAACTTCTCTTGCATCCGGTGAGCAGTTGAGTAAAGTTTTTGAGATTGTCGTATCAGATCCACAGCGTAAAATTGTGGTAGTATCGGCACCAGGTAAACGATTTTCATCCGATACTAAAGTGACAGATTTACTCATTGCCTGTGGAGAAAGCTGGTTAAATGGGGCTTGTGATCAATATTTATTTGATATGGTTATTGATCGATACCGATTAATAGCAGAGGATTTATCCGTTTCAGGCTCTGTCGTCGAAAGAATTAGAGCTGATTTAATGGAAATTCTGAATGGAGACCTGAGCGATAAGGGTCAGTTTATGGATGCCGTTAAAGCCAGTGGAGAAGACAATAATGCCAAATTGGTAGCTGCTTTTTTCCAAGCCAAAGGTGTTGAGGCTGAATACATAAATCCTCGTGAGGCAGGACTAATAGTCAGTGATGAGCCGGGCAATGCTCAGGTTTTAGCAGAATCGTATGCCAATCTATATCATTTAAGAAATAAAAAAGGAATTGTCATATTTCCAGGATTCTTTGGTTATACAACGGATGGAAAGGTGATGACATTTCCGAGGAGCGGATCGGATATTACCGGTTCGATTCTGGCTAATGCAGTTAAAGCTGATTTATACGAAAATTATACAGATGTTGATGCCGTATTTTCTGTTAATCCAACGATTATTAATAAACCAAAGGAAATCAGTGTATTAACGTATCGAGAAATGCGTGAACTTTCCTATGCAGGCTTTAGTGTTTTGCATGATGAAGCATTAATTCCCGCCTTTAAAGCAGGGATTCCAGTAAATATTAAAAATACGAATAATCCGTTATCACCTGGTACCATGATCGTGAATAAAAAAGAGTTAACCAATGGTCCGGTTGTCGGTATTGCAAGTGATAATGATTTTTGCAGCATTTATGTTAGCAAATATTTAATGAACAGAGAAATAGGCTTTGGACGTAAACTTCTTCAAATCCTTGAAGATTTAAAGTTGTCCTATGAACATGTTCCTTCGGGAATTGATGATTTGACTGTCATTTTAAGACAGAATCAAATGGACTCTGATCTTGAAGGGATTATTAGGAACCGGATTATAGATGAATTAGAGGCTGACGAGGTGAAAATTGAACACAATTTATCCTTGATTATGATTGTGGGAGAGGGAATGCGTTCGAATGTTGGTACAGTTGCCAGGGCATCCAAGGCTTTGGCAAATGCCGGCATTAATATCGAAATGATCAATCAAGGGTCTTCTGAAGTCAGTATGATGTTTGGTGTGAAAGAACTTCAGGAAAATCGAGCAGTGGCTGCTCTTTACAATGAATTTTTTACCAGTGTAAGCGTGTAAGGAAAAGTGGTAAATCCAATTATAGAAATGTTTCATGATGTCATTTACGAAAGAACTAAACATTTCTATATTAAATAGGATACTAACCGGAGCTGTTGATGCTGGGACGGAGGAATCGATATGGTAAAGGCAATCATGTTTGACCTCGATGATACATTGTTATGGGATCAAAAAAGTGTTCAGGAAGCCTTCAGAGTAACCTGCCGGGTGGCTATGAACAAATATCAGATTGATCCAGTGGAGCTAGAAGAATCAGTTAGAAAGGAAGCCACTAAGCTATACAGCTCCTATGAAACATTCGCTTTTACAAAAATGATTGGGATAAATCCATTTGAGGGGTTATGGGGCGATTTTCAGGACAACCATGAGCAATTTCAAAAGATGGCTCAAATCATGCCGCTCTATCGCAAGGATGCGTGGACGAATGGGTTGAAAGCATTGGGAATAGAGGATGCAGATTTAGGACACGAATTAGCAGAAAAGTTTCCTGAAGAAAGAAGAAAACATCCCTTTATTTATGAGGATACCTTTGAAGTGCTGGACCAATTAAAGGGATGTGTTAAACTTCTTTTACTGACAAATGGCTCCCCGCAATTGCAAACAACAAAGCTGGAAATAACACCTGAAATAGCTCCTTATTTCGATCATATTGTCATTTCTGGGGATTTTGGACAAGGTAAGCCGGCTCCTGAACTCTTTGAACATGCTGTAGAGTTATTAGAGGTTGAAAAAAAAGAAGTCCTGATGGTTGGAGATAATCTGATGACGGATATTCTCGGTGCCAATCGTGCAGGAATAAAATCTGTTTGGGTAAACCGCCATCATAAAGTAACGGATCAAGTGAAGCCTACCTATGAGATTAAGAAACTGGCAGATTTACTACCATTGCTGAAGGAAATATAACTATGAACATCTTGTGAGAGAATTTCACGAAGTGTCGCGGAGACCAATTCATCCTTAAGGGGTTAAAAACCCCAGGTTGAATTGGTTTTTTATTTTTGGCTGTTTTCGTAATGATGATTTGCCTTTACTTACAACAATGAGCCTATATTTGAAAACTACCTAGTTTACATTACATAAAAAAAGATTGAGAGTGAAGATTTATAATATCCATATTGACCCAATAGCTCCTTGACATGGGATATATAAATAGCTACCATGAGTACATTGTAATTTTACAATTATTGGTGGGTTGATTTAAATATATCTTGAAAAGTCGGTGTATAGCAGTGGGGGAATTAAGAAATAAATGGACTGAGGATACTAAGTTATTGATAGCTGCGCTGGTGTTGTTAATCATTTATTTGGCTCCGATGTTTATACTTGGTGAAGATTCTCATATACGGGTGCATGATAACTTAGATTCCAATATCGCTTGGTATAAGGTTCTCAAGGATAATCAAATGCTGTTTGGACCGATAAATGAGACTATTCCACAAATCATTAATGGTTTGCCGAGGAATTCAATTGGAACTGAATTCAGCGGAATTGAATGGCTCCATTATTTATTACCATCCATGACGGCATATTCAATCAGTCAGGCGATTACTAGAATCTTTGCGTTTATAGGAATGTATCTCTTACTTAAAAAGCATTTTGTTAGAAAAGAGGAACATGACTTTATACGTGTATTCGTTGCATTGGCCTTTGCTTTGACTCCTTTTTGGCCATCCGGAATGCTTGCCACATTGGGGCATCCATTAGCCTTGTATGCATTTTTAAATATTAGAGGCAGAGATAGTAAATGGACGGATTGGCTCATTCTAATCCTTTTGCCTTTTTATTCAAGCTTTGTACTAGGGTTCTTTTTCTTCCTGGTGGCTATGGGATTGCTTTGGCTTTATGACTGGATCAAGAAAAAAGACCCTAATTGGAAATTCTTCGGAAGTATTGCTTTAATGACTTTTATTTACCTGTTGATCGAATATCGCTTGGTTTATTCTTTGGTATTTCCTGAAGAGCCAAACAGCCGGGATGAATATTTCAGCTCTGCATTAGGATTTGCGCGATCTGTCCGTCTGATATTTAAAAATTACATAATTGGACATAATCATGTATTAACGCTTCATCAATATATTATTTTGCCTGTGTCATTTATAGCTTTATGGTTTATTTATCGGAATAAGCTTTGGAAAAGTGAGAAACGCTATGTTCAGCTGTTTATCTTGAATTTTATTTTGTCTGCATGGTATGCGTTTTGGTTTTATGAGGGATGGGCATCCTTGAAAGAACAAATTTCACTTTTAAATAATTTTAACTTTGCCCGTTTTCATTTCCTGAGACCATTAGTTTTGTACTTATTGTTTGCCCTGTCCTGCCGTATTCTTTGGAAAAATGGAGGGGGATGGAGGCTATTTTCAAAAGGAGTCATTATCGCTCAGCTGCTTGTCTTATTTATGTACAATCCGGAAGTGTATTATGGAAGGCTAGATGCACCGACTTTTAAGGAGTTTTATGCTGTTGACCAATTTACTGAGATTAAAGATTATATTGGAAAACCTCAGGATACGTACAGAGTGGTAAGTATAGGATTACATCCTGCTATTGCTCAATATAATGGCTTTTATACTTTGGATACGTATAACAATTACTATCCATTGGCGTACAAGCATCAGTTTCGAGAAATTATTGAGAAGGAGCTGGATAAGAACGCTCAGCTTAAAAAATATTTTGATAAATGGGGCGGGCGTTGTTATATTTTCGTGGATGAGCTTGGTAAGAAATATGATTACGAAAAAAATTCATCCAAAACAATAAAAAATTTAGAGTTGAATACGAAGGTACTGAAAGAAATGGGTGGTCAATATATAATCTCAGCTGTACCTATTGTGAATGCAGATGAGAATAACCTTGAATTGATGGATGTTTTTGATCATGAAGATTCAGCGTGGAAGATCTATCTATATCATGTCATGTAAAGGAGTTACTCATAATGAATCTGCCTGTATTAACAATCGTTGTGCCTTGTTACAATGAACAGGAAGTATTATCTAAAACATCTGAAGAGCTTTCATCCATTCTAAAAGAGTTATTGGACTCCGGTGTAATCTCAGAAAGAAGTGCTATTTTATTTGTGGATGATGGCAGTGTTGATGATACTTGGGATTTAATACAAATGGAGAGTGTACAGAATAGGTTAGTCAAGGGTCTGAAATTAGCGGGCAATGTGGGTCATCAAAATGCATTGCTCGCTGGTCTGGCAACGGCCCAAAAGCATTCCGATTGTGTTATCTCCATCGATGCTGATTTACAGGATGACATTCAGGTCATAAAAGAGATGGTTGAAAAATACAATCAGGGATACGATATTGTCTATGGAGTTCGAGATCAGCGAAAGAAGGATACTATATTCAAGCGGACTACAGCGCTTAGCTTTTATCGTATGATGGGTAGATTGGGAATCAAGTTAATTCCTAATCATGCAGATTTTAGATTAATGAGCAAGCGTGCATTGGGAGAACTCTTAAAATATAAGGAACGGAATTTATTCTTAAGAGGTATGATTCCAATGATTGGCTTTTCCTCCGCTGAAGTCTTTTATGATCGGAAGGAAAGAGAAGCGGGAGAGTCTAAATATCCGTTAAAGAAAATGATTTCTTTTGCGCTTGATGGGATTACCTCCTTTAGTGTTGCGCCGATACGCTGTGTTACCTACATTGGCTTTTTGACGCTATTTATCAGTGTGGTCGCAGGCAGCTATGCTCTGATTCAAAAAACACTGGGGAATACACAATCTGGCTGGACTTCCATCATGATTTCTCTGTGGATCATTGGTGGCTTGCAGTTGATTGGTATTGGAATAGTGGGTGAATACATTGGCAAGATTTTTAAAGAGGTTAAACAAAGGCCGATTTATGCCATTGATGTGGACAACTATACTGAAGATCAAAAAGACCAGGCGAACCAGAAAAATCAATATAAATCTCGCTAACAGGAATATATGTATCATTGGTTTGAAAACAGGAAGGAAACTACATGACGCTTGATGCTATTACATATTATATACAGCTGTATGGATACTGGGTGATTATCTTAGTTTTATTTTGCGGGATTATAGGAATTCCTGCACCTGAAGAAACATTTGTTATTTTTATCGGTGCTGTCATTGCTGAACAAAACCTTAATTTTCTATGGGCCATCTGCGCTGCACTATTGGGTGCTAATATGGGTATGTTTTTTACCTATATGATTGGAAGGAAGCTTGGGACATCCATCATCCAGAAGTATGGAAATCTAGTGAAAATCACACCGAAACGCTGGCAGAGTATGCATACTAGGTTTGATCAATTTGAAAATAAAATGGTTGTTATAGGATATTTTTTACCGGGACTTAGACAGCTAACTCCCTATATGTCAGGAACACGTGAATTACCATATGCAAAATTTTTCTCACTCGCATTTTTAGCAAGCTTACTATGGACAACCCTTTATATGACGATTGGATTTTATTTCGGAAATATGATTGGTCTCAAGTATTTAAGCTTCATTGCGGTCATTTTTTTCTTGATTTTCATCGTAGTACTTGCATGGAAAAATTGGTTCTCTCCTGCGAGAAGTAAAGTTAGCTCTTAAAAAATATTTTACATATTGTTCATTATAATGTAGAGAAACAGAAGCCGCTGTTAGGATGAACTGACAGCGGCTTCTGTTTTAACATATCTTATATCTTTTTTGTTTTGAAAATCGTAACCGCAACAGCTAGGCATATTCCGACCATGCCGACAGATATTGCAATCGGCGTGACATACTCTCCCGGTGCTTTGAGCCCTGTCAGGAGACTCATGGCTTCGGTTAGCTTCATCGGTGTGAGAGATTCTAGCTTTGGGAAAAGTCCGATGAGATAAACTGCCAGTACAGTACCCCCAGTTCCGAGTAAAACAGTGGTATTACTAGAGGATAGTGTAGAAAACAGAACCATAAATGATAACACCCAAAGCCCGAAAAGCCAGTAACACATTGCTGCAAAGCTAGTGTACATGGCGATGCTATTATCCCAATAAAAAGCATTATAAGCATAAGTAATACCAAAGCAAATCCAATAGCAAGCTGTCCACGATATAAATATCATCATGCTCTTTGCGATAACGAATTTCCAGCGCGAGAGACCCTTTGTCAGAACAGGGATGAGTGTTCCTTTTTGATATTCTGAAGTAAAGGATCCACTGCACATCAGTATAAAAATAATCAGTGCTATTGGAATGTTTTTATAAAATTGTGTCCAGGAGGTCAAGGCATCTACAGTAACCTCTGTAACGACAAGGCCTGTTCCCTCCAAAGAGTCTGCCATCATCTCCATCATCCATGGAGTTATCTTTGCTATAGCTGGATTCATAATCCCGAAAAGTACAAATACTAGCAGTAGAATGAGCACTCGTCCTGTTCGACTCCATTCCATCCACTCTTTTTTGAAAAAAGCTAGAAAAGATTTCATTTACTGACGACCTCCATAAACAGAGATTCCAGCGATAGCTCCTGCTTTTCGAAACGGCGGAAAGGAATATGATGCTCCAAGATAAAACGTAAGACAGCTTCTGTCTGTACCTGATCAGCTCGCTCCAGCAATAGATGATTTTCATTGCTTTTTTTGATGCTTGGAAAAGCTAAAAGCAGTTTTGCCGTATCTTCTGGATACTCCAACTCAATTTCATACCCGATGCTTGCATGTTCTCTTTTTAACTTCTCCATTGATTCCTGCAATACGATTTGTCCTTCGTGAAGGAATGCGACCTCATCACATATACGCTCAACATCGGAAAGAATATGCGTGGAAAAGAGAATAGTTGTATGTTCCTTTGCTGCGGTAAGAATATCTAGAATTTCCCTTCTTCCAACAGGATCGAGAGAGGAGGTCGGTTCATCGCAAATCAACAGTCTAGGTCGGTTGAAAAGCGCTTGTGCAATTCCGAGCCGTTGCTTCATGCCGCGTGAAAAACCTTTGATTCGCCGTTTCTCATTGGAGAGTCCCACAAGCTCCAGAAGCTCCGTTGTACGAGCCTTGATACTCGAAGATGACATCCCTGTGAGCTCACCGCAAAAATGCAAATATTCTTTAGGAGTCATAAAAGAATAAAACTCAGGTACATCAGGTAAATATCCAATAAGCCGATTTGTGGGAGTATCGCCGTAGCGAACCTTTTCTCCGCCAACAGTAATCTCCCCGCTGTTTGCCTCCAGCAAGCCAAGAATAATTTTCATAGTCGTAGTTTTCCCAGCGCCATTCTGACCCACAAAACCAAAAACAGTATGCTCCGGTACAGAAAAAGTGACATCCTCTAATACTGTTTTATCTCCAAACCGCTTTTTTACATGAGATAAAGTTAACATATTCATCATTCATCCTCTTTTCCAAGCAGGAAATACAGAATAGGTCCTATGAATTGCATGCCGATTATCACGATAACTAGCCACATGGTACGACTGCCGCGCTTATAGGTATTATGTGTCAAAATATGATGGATGGTATAACCCAGCAATGTAAATTCTGCAATAACCAAAGGAATAATAAAGGGTAAGAATTCTTTAACTTCATTCATAATATTTCACTCCTTCCGTAAGTTCTCTTTGTATTCTCTTAAATTCTAGATTGTCCTGAAGTGCTGTCAATAATGGATGCTTAAAAGACTCCAGTACACTTTTTGCCACAAGGCGCATATTTCGTGGCGGTGATGCTCCTAGGTCAAGTTTGCTAATCCATTCATCCAGCCTGTCAAAATAAGCATCGCCGTGGAGCAACGCGTGCTCATGGGTAAAAAGCACTCGAACTACCTGAACATATTGATTTAGCATTCCCAGCGCCTTTTCTTTTTCTCCATGTGTGATATAGACAAGTGCTGCCTGATAGAAAAATTGTGCTGCGCTATTGGGATGCAGGTTGTTTAAATCATATAGCCGAATCAATCCCTCTGTTTTTTTAATCGTTTTTTCACATACTGCAGGGTCATCCATATGAATGGCTAGGTATTGGACCGCAGTTGTAATCAGCGATATCACATGTAGATACATATTGATTTGTGTATAGCTTTTGGCTTTGTCTAAATCCCCGACGGTCAGATAGGCCTGTGCCAAAATTGAATCACTTTGGTGATAGATGCGAGTTGGATCTGCTATCATCTCCAATGCTTCAATGACTTCTTCAGCTTTACCGAGTTGGAGGTTGAATACAGCTTTCACAGTGATAGCATCATTACAAATATCTATTACTTTACAATTTTCCTCTATATGCTCACAAAGTGTTACAGCTTCGTGCAAAATTCTTTGTTGCTCATCATGGTCCTTTGCAAGAGGAAAATGGTTCAGCCAAAGGATGCAGATCTGGAGTAAAAAGGAATAACAGGAATAATAGCGGCGAACCAGTTCTCGTGATTTATTCATCACTTCATTAAAGGGCAGTCTTGTATAGTCAGAAGCAAGCTCCACATATAGCTTTTGGATTTGTTCCCGACTCAACTGTGCTTCATAGCCCAGCAATTCATCTATACTTACATCTAGAAAAGATGCGAGCTGGGGTAATAGTAAGATGTCCGGCAAGCTCTGTTTATTTTCCCATTTAGATACGGATGCCTTCGTAACACCGATAAAATCCGCTAATTCCTTTTGGGTGAGTTTCTTTTTACGGCGCAGTTTAGCAAGGTTATGTGAAAAATTTAATGAGTACATACAACTACCTCCTATAACTATTGTAACCATAGATGCTGTAAAGCTAAATGGAGCAATACGATATTTTTCGATACAAAATCAACTAACGAGAAACTTTACGTTAAACAGTCAATAATAAATAAGCCTCAGGATCTTGTTATGGTGATCCAATGAATGTCAGTTCACGGCAACTCCAATCATAAATCCAATCTCCAAGTGGCTTACCTATGATATTTTTTTGCCTGTTGATATTAAAAAATCGTTCCTCTAAATCGTTGTTTACTTATGTAAATTAAGGGGGTTATTGTTATTATGAATAAGGGATAGTAAAAGTACTTTTTGTATTCTTTTGAAGAAATGGGTTTTCTAAGATTTCTTATAGCATTAATTGATTGATAATTTAGAAAATAGGTAAGGGCATGTGGATATGTTTTTAGTTATAGAACTGAATAGGACTGATTTATTTTACATACATTTATTTTAGTTGGCTCTTTATTAAGTAGGAATCGCAAAGAAGTTATTAATATTAAAGATTCCTATAAAGAAATGAACCTATAGTTCTCAGCTAATTTATGGATGTTCAATAGAGAATCCTTTATTACATAATCAGGGAGTGAGAAGATGTTAGAACAACTTAAACCAAAACGGATCAAAAAGGGAGATACAGTGGGCGTCATTGCTCCTGCCAGTCCTCCAAAGAAGGAGGCCCTTCAAAAAGCACTGTCTTTTCTGGAACAGGATTTAGGTCTTACCGTAAAAATGGGCAGTCATATCTATAAGGAATATGGCTATCTTGCAGGCGAAGACGCAGAACGGGTGGAAGATCTTGAAGCGATGTTTAAGGACGAAGACGTAAAAGCCATTATCTGTGCTTGTGGGGGATATGGGACGGCGCGAATTGCGGATGCCATTAATTATGAAGTCATTAGGAATAACCCAAAGATTTTCTGGGGATATTCAGATATTACATTTATACATACGGCAATTCGACAAAAGACTGGCTTGGTTACCTTTCACGGTCCTATGCTTGCATCTGATTTAGGAAATGATGATATACATCCTCGCTCTAAGGAATCATTTAAACAGCTTTTTCAATCAGAAGAAGTGAATTATAAAGAGGATATCTCCCCTTTACACCCATTTATTGAGGGAGAAGCGGAGGGTGAATTAGTAGGAGGAAATCTAAGCTTGATCACAACGACCTTGGGGACTCCTTTCGAAATAGATACGAAAGGAAAGCTCCTTTTAATAGAAGATATTTATGAAGAGCCTAGGAATATTGATATCTTCTTAAATCATTTATGGTTGGCTGGAAAGTTAAGTGATATTGCCGGTCTTGTCATCGGTGATTTTGCCAATTGCGATCCCAAAAGCAGACGGACACTCACCCTCGATGAGGTATTGACTCACTATACAAAACTGATTAATAAGCCAGCTATGAGTGGATTTAAAATTGGTCATTGCAACCCACATGTTGGAATACCACTCGGCGTGAAAGCCAAAATCAGCACTGCAGAGAAGACACTTACTATTGAAAGCGGAATTGCAGATGAAAATTAGTAATATCGAAACCTATCGAATACAAGTTCCTTTAATTAAACCATTTAAAACAGCATTAAGGATTGTAAATACAGCTGACTCTGTTTATGTCAAAATTCAATGTGACAATGGTTTGGTTGGATGGGGAGAAGCAACCGCAACTGCTGTTATTACTGGTGATACATTACAATCAATAGAAACAGCTATTCACGACTTTTTTAAACCCAGTTTAATAGGAAAAGATATTTTGTGTTTCGAAGAGATTTTTCATGACCTATCCGCTATTATGACAAGAAATTCAAGCGGAAGAGCGGCAATTGATATGGCTATTTATGATTGTCTGGCCCAAAATAGTAAGCTGCCCCTTTATCAGTATTTAGGTGGCAGAAGCTCTCGGCTTGAAACAGACTTTACGGTAAGTGTGGATATCCCTCACATAATGGGGGAGGAGGCATTGGAATATGTAAAGAGCGGTTTTACAACCTTAAAGGTTAAAGTAGGTCTCGGTAATATAAATGAGGATATTGCGAGAGTGAAAGAAATTAGAAAGTGTGTGGGGAATGAGATTACGATACGTCTGGATGCTAACCAAGGATGGACTGCGAAGGAAGCGATTCAGGCAATCCGCCGTATGGAGGAAATGGGTTTACAAATTGAATTGGTGGAACAACCGGTCAAGGCAGATGATTTGGAAGGGCTCAGACAAGTAACTAATCAGGTAAATACATTTATTATGGCAGATGAAAGTGTATTTACCCCAAGGCAAGCCTTAGAGGTCATTCGTACACGGAGTGCAGACATGATTAATATTAAATTGATGAAAACTGGAGGGATTTTTTACGCCCAGTACATTAACCAATTAGCTGAGGCGGCAGGGATGGAATGCATGATGGGCAGTATGATTGAAACACATTTAGGTTTAACAGCTGCTGCTCACTTTGCTGCAAGTAAACGTAATATTACCCGCTATGATTTTGATGCCCCTCTCATGTTATCCCGCTCCCTGATTGAAGGCGGCATACAATATAAGGGTAGTAAATTTACTTTACCCGAAATAGAAGGCTTAGGTATAAGGAATATTCAGCTCAAGTGAGAGGAGGATCAAAAAGTGGGATTTACTCACAAAATCATGACCGTTAATGTAACTGTAGCGACCGTTTGGACTACAAATCAGTCTTATAGAGAGCTTGATCGTCCAGCGATTAGCCATCCGGTCCGATTGGAGGAATGGCTTCTATTTATGAATGAGGCTGAGCGGCTTGATTTATGCGAATCCAATAGAATCCAGACCCAATTATTATTTGGTGAACAGGTCCTGCTGCTCGAATATAAACATGGATGGGCCCATATCATTGCCATCGAGCAGTCTTCAAAGAAAGATTCCAGAGGATATCCAGGCTGGGTACCTCTATGCCAGCTGGAGAATTATGAACCTGCATCCAATGACACTTTTGCCTTGATTACAAGTCGGAAGGCTTTGCTTACACTGGAAAAAACACAAGATACCCTAGTGCTAAGCTATCAAACGAAGTTATCATACCTTGGTGAAAAAGATGGACGGATACTTGTAGACACCCCCTTAGGTATTGGAAATTTACACAGAGATGATATAGCTTTATTTAACTGTAAAGAGAGAGGGAAGCCAGGGAGTGATATAGACATTGTCACTTCTGGAGAGCAATTCCTCGGCTTACCCTATTTGTGGGGTGGACTGAGCAGTTATGGGTATGATTGCTCAGGATTTACCTATACAATTTATAAGGCAAATGGCTATAGTATTCCACGTGATGCAAGTGAGCAGGCGCAATATGGTACGCCGATTGCGCTGAATGGGGTACAAAGGGGGGACTTGCTTTTCTTTGCATATGATAATGGAAAAGGAGCCATTCATCATGTCGGGATTTATTATGGACAAGGTAAACTTCTTCATTCACCGCATACGGGTAAATCAATTGAAATTATCCCGATTGAAGGCACTATATATGAAAAAGAGTTATGCATGGCAATGAGATGTTTGGAAAAGTAGAATTCAAAGCATGTATGTATTTAATATTGTCCCTATTTTATCGAAAGACTCCAAACATATAGTTTAACTGCTTAATAAGATAGTTTAAATGATTCGTACCAAAAAAGACAAAACCATGATGGAAAGAAAGGTTAGAAGAAACAATGTGGAACCATATTATCGGTATCAATGATTAGTCCTGATCAGAGCTTTTCCATACTAATCGGGACCTTTTTGTATTGAGTGGTTATCTGAATAATGTTAATGGTCATTCCCTATAATGACCCTTTATGCTAATCGATTATTTTAATAGAGGTAATACTCTTGCTACTCAATTTTGTAATAAATAAAGTTGTATAATATACTAGTTTCAAGATAAATTTAAAGTGATCTTAATAGAATTGAAATCCTGTGAGGTAAGAATCTCAAGAATTCGAGGGATAAATTGGAACGTTTCAAGCGATCAATTGGGGGAATATGCATGAGAGACTATTTTATAAAGGGAACAAATATGAAACTTCCAACACTTTTTATGCTGCATGGTACAGGTGGAACAGAGCATGATTTAGTGCCGATTGCTAAATTAATTTCACCTGAGTCCTCCATTTTAAGTGTACGAGGCAACGTTTCGGAAAATGGAATGCCAAGGTTCTTTAAAAGATTAGCTGAAGGTATTTTTGATGTTGAAGATTTAAAGTTTCGTACAAAGGAACTAAACGATTATTTAAACGAAGCCTCAGTCAAGTATGGGTTTGACCGAAACAATGTGTTGGCAATCGGTTATTCAAATGGAGCTAATATAGCTGCCAGTATGCTTTTTCACTACCAACATGTATTAAAAGGAGCTATTTTGCATCATCCTATGGTTCCTTTAAGAGGAATAAAGCTGCCAGAAATGGAACGTCTGCCAATCTTTATAGGTGCCGGCAAAAACGATCCAATTTGTTCACCGGAAGAAACAAAAGAACTGAGTGAAATACTGAAGGCTGCCGGAGCCAAAGTAGAGGTTTATTGGGAACAAAATGGACACCAGCTGACACAATCAGAGGTAGAGGCTGCAGGATTATGGTTTTCTCAGCAATTTAAATAAATTGGAGATGATTAGATGATATCGCTAAATCCAACTGAAATGAGTGAGCGAGAGAATTATACCTTTTTAACAGGGGCAGTCGTTCCTAGACCGATTGCCATTATCTCAACCATTTCTAACGAAGGAATTATGAATATTGCACCTTTTAGTTATTTTACGATCGTTAGTTCAAATCCCCCGCTGATTGCTGTATCAATCCAGCGACGGAATGGCGAAAGAAAGGATACAGCAAGAAATGCAATCGATTCGGGAGAATTTGTCCTCCATATTACAGATGAAGAAAACGTGGAGGGAGCGAATTGGACAGCAGCTGAATTGCCTCCGGACCAAAGTGAACTAGAAGGATCTCCCTTTCAAACAGTAGATAGTGTTCATGTACGAGTCCCAGGGCTTAGCCCTGCGAAGATTCGGATGGAATGTACCGTACATAAAGTAATACCGCTTGGAGGCCATACCGCAGAAGATGCAGGTTGTGATCTACTAATCGGTAATATTGTTTTTTATCATATAGATGAAGCCATCTACAAGGATGGTACAATCAGTACAGAATTACTCAAGCCTGTTTCCCGGCTTGCTGGCCAAAATTTTATGAAGATTGGTGAACAATTTATTCTGGAAAGACCAAAATAATAGAGTACAAAACTTCCCACTTCAAGTAGGGAGGTTTTTTATGGGTTCTTTTGGTAATAGAAAAGGTCTAAAAGACTATAAAAGATAAGTTTTTCTTTAATTAAGTCATAAGATTTTCTTATTAAAAATTAAAAAAAGGTACAAAATATCTAATTAATTTACAAATTTGTTAAATTACTAGAAGGACTTTCACTAAATATTCAGAATATATAATCAGTATACGAGTGGTTGCGCTTTCATAACCACCTTAATATAGATAAATCAGACAAGTGGGGGTAATGAATGAACGCTTTAGGTAATGGGAATCGGATGTCAGAACTCGGTCGCAGGAGAGGTTTTTGGATCTCATTAATTGCTGTATTATTGGTACCGTTAGTTTATGGATTGATTATGCTAACGCCAAGTTGGGGACCATATGATAATCTTTCAAACTTGCCGGTCGCAGTTGTGAATAATGATTCAGGTACTGTAACAGACGGTAAGGAAGTTAATGTTGGTAGAGATTTGGTAGCGAAACTGAAAGACGGGAATGACCTGGGATGGAGATTTGTCAGTAAGGAACAAGCAAATCGCGGACTTAATGATAATGAATATTATATGGTAATTGAGATTCCTGAAGACTTTTCCCAAAAGGTAGCAACCGTAATGGATGAAAATCCGGAAAAACCGGAACTAAAGTATACGCAGAATGAAGGGTTGCATTTTATAGCTGCAACAGCAACGAAAACAGCTATAGGAACAATTAAAGAGCAGCTTGCTGATACAATCACCGCTACCTATACCAGTACAGTTTTTGCCCAGCTTGGTGATGTAGCAGAAGGATTTAAATCCGGTGCGGATGGTTCAACAAAGCTCCATGAAGGCTCTGTTAAACTGAAGGATGGTACTGGAACTCTTCTGGATTCTTTAACGACAAAATCAGGAGATATTCAAAAACTGGCAGACGGTTCAAAGGAACTTGAACAGGGACTCGGTCAATTGAATGGAACAATGGCTGGAAAATCAGCTGATATCGCAAGATTGGCAAATGGAGCAGCTCAGGTCAGTGATGGGTCGAGCCTTATGCATTCAACAGTAAGTGGTAAGACCGGCGATATCAATACACTTGCAAGTGGGTCGAAGCAGGTTGAGGATGGGTTAGGCCAGTTGAATGGCACAATGGCAGGAAGTTCAGCTAGTATTGCCATGCTGGCTGATGGGGCAGCTGATCTCAGAAACGGCTCAGGTTTAATTTATTCAACCGTTGGCGGTAAGGCCGCTGAAATTCAACAACTAGCAGATGGATCAAAGTCAATTGAAGACGGTTTAGGGACCTTGTCAGGAACATTTAGTGCGAAGGAGAAGGATATTGAGGCTCTTGCAAAAGGATCCAAAGAACTTAAAGATGGATCAGATTATCTTTATTCCCAGCTTGATGGCAATAAAGGTAAGATTGAGGAGTTGGCTAATGGTGGAGCAGCTATTTATGATGGGACTGAAAAGTTGAAAAAAGGTACTTCTGATATGTTGCTTGGTTTACAATCAGCTCAAACAGGAGTCAAACAATTAAATGGTAGTATGCCTGAACTGGAAAATGGAAGCGCTAAAATTTCTGGAGGTTTAAATCAATTAGCAGCGAAAACACCTGACTTAGCAGATGGAGCTGCCAGAGTTGCGGCAGGTATAGAAAAATTAGCTGAGAAAATTCCTGGGATAGAACTTAACCCAGATTATCAAGAGTTATTAAAAGGTGCAAAAGCTGTAGCTGAAGGAACTGCTCTGGTAAATGGAGGTATAAAGGGAGAAAATGGTCTCAATGCAGGTGCAGCTTTATTGGCTTCAGGTATTTCTGAAAAGCTTAAACCAGGTATAGAACAATTAAATGGTGCATTTGAAAATCAAATAATACCGGGTCAAAAGGATATTGTTCAAGGAGCATCAGAATTAACAGTGGGTGCTGAACAAATAAAATCTGGTACGGATTCAGTAAAAACAAATTGGGGAGTAATCACTAATGGTGTTGGTGAAATTAATGGCGGTCTTACCACAGTAGCTGCCGGAAATCAATCAGTTAACGAAGGTTGGAAAACTGCAGTAGACGGATCCAAACGTCTTTATGACGGATCCAAACAAGTAGCAGCAGGCACAGGGTCAGTTAATACTGCATGGGGTACGTTAACAACATCTTTAGACACGCTAAATAAAGGTGCTGCGCAAGTGGCAGACGGTAATGCTACGGTAAACGATGGCTGGAAAACCGCAGTAGCAGGTTCTAAACAGCTTTATGATGGTTCCAAGCAAGTGGCCGATGGAACAGCAACAGTGAATAGCGCATGGGGTACATTATCAACATCTTTGAATACGTTGAAAAATGGTGCTGCTGAAGTGGCTGGTGGTAATGCCACAGTGAATGCAGGCTGGAAAACAGCTGTTGATGGATCTAAGCAGCTATTTGATGGATCTAAGCAAGTAGCCGATGGTAACGCAACGGTTAATACTGGCTGGGGTACGATGAAGGAAGGGGTAACTGAAATTGATAAAGGTGTCGGTCAAATCAAAGATGGTACACTTGAATTATCCAACGGCTTAGGTGACGGAGCTGAAAAAACGGCCGGTATAAATGCTACTGATGAAACGATTAGCATGTTCTCCTCGCCGGTTGAGCTGATCGATTCGAAAATTAATAGTTATCCGTATTATCGTTACGCAAACGCACCATATGTACTATCGTTAGCATTATTTGTGGGTGTTTTATTAATGATGTTAGTTGTTGGGGTTAGAAAACCAATGGATGAAGCTAGTTCAGGCTTCGCATGGTATTCAAAAAGATTTGGTTTGCTTGCTTTATTGGTAGCTGGTCAGGCCATCCTTCTTTCTGGCTTTACCATATTCTTTGTTAATTCAGGATTTGCGAATAGCCTGTTGCTTATCTTGTTTGCTGTATTGGCGAGTATCTCATTTATGTCCATTGTGTTCTTCCTGACTATGCTTGCCGGCAACATTGGTTTGTTTATAGGCGTGGCACTTCTGATTATGCAGCTATCTACTACCGGATCTGCATTGCCAATTGATATGCTGCCTGAATATTTACGTACTCTAAGCAATTTCTTGCCGATGACTTATTCGATTGCAGGCTTCCGAGCATTAGTATCATTGGATGACATCGGTATGATGTTTGCGAATGCAACGATACTAGTTGTGTTCCTGCTCCTGTTTGCTGGACTGTCCGTTGGATTATCCTTTTTCAAAAAAAATGAATCAGGAGGAGATGCAGAAATAGTAAGGTAAATATAATTATATAAATCCCTTTTAGTAGAAGAATGCATAGATTAATTGTATTCTATATTGAAAGGGATTTTTACTTATGAATAAGGGGTCCGAATGGGAGAGATTAGATTGAATCAGAAAATATTACCGGCAGCTTCAACTATGAAGGACTTTGAAAAGTTTTTACAATCAGGATTTAAAACAGGTGTTATTTTAGAGACTCATCTTGGGCAAATCAAACATATTACTCAAATGGCCAAAATGGCAGATAAACAACTGTTTTTTCACGTGGATTTAATCAATGGATTAAAAAATGATGAATATGGTACTCAATATTTATGTCAGGAGTTTAAACCATTTGGTGTCATATCCACAAAATCAGCGGTTATTCAAGAAGCAAAAAAACATCAGGCAATAGCTGTGCAGCGAATCTTTATGATTGATAGCCATGCGCTCGAACGCAGCTATAAGATGGTCAAAAAATCACAGCCTGATTATATTGAAGTACTACCGGGCGCACTTCCTAATATGATTAAAGAAGTTGCAGGGGAAATTCAGCTGCCGATCTTTGCGGGTGGTTTAATCCGAACAGTTGAGGAAGCGAAAGAAGCACTTGAAGCTGGTGCTGTCTCGATAACCTCGTCTAAACGAGAACTTTGGCAGTATTTTGCAGGGGAATGAGTCGAATTCCCTATTTATTTCTTTTTATTTGACAGCGTTTACAAAAAGTTTTACACTGTGTTTAAGTTAATAAGTATGTGGAAAGACATGGAGACACAGGTGGCAGTATTCCTTAATAAGTAGGAATACTTTAGTGCTTGTTTCTTCATTTTTTTTTGAAATTATATGATAGGGAGATGGAAGGAATGACACCATTTTGGGGTGAATTAGTAGGCACGATGATCTTGATTGTTTTTGGAGCAGGAGTGTGTGCTGGAGCCAACTTAACTAAATCTTATGCAAAGGATGCTGGATGGATTGTTATCACTATAGCTTGGGGGCTTGGTGTTACATTAGGCGTATTTGCAGTCGGCGGCATTAGCGGTGCTCATTTAAATCCTGCTGTTACATTTGGTCTTGCGTTTAGCGGAGATTTTGCTTGGGCAGATGTACCTGGATATATTTTGGCGCAAATGATTGGAGCAATGATTGGGGCAACTCTTATTTATTTACAATACTTACCACATTGGAAGGCGACTGAAGATCCAGGGACAAAATTAGGGGTTTTCGCAACTGGTCCGGCTATTCCTCATACATTTTCAAATTTACTTAGTGAAATTATAGGAACATTTATTTTATTGCTTGGTCTGCAATTTATTGGAGCAAATGATTTTACGGAAGGCCTAAATCCATTCGCAGTCGGTCTTTTAATCGTAGGAATCGGTATGGCTCTTGGGGGAACAACTGGTTACGCCATCAATCCGGCACGTGACTTAGGTCCGCGTATTGCACATGCGATTCTTCCGATAGCGGGGAAAGGCCCATCTAATTGGGGATATGCTTGGATTCCGGTTGTAGGTCCTATTCTCGGCGGATCCTTGGGGGCTTTGTTCCATAAAGCGGTCTTCAATAATACGTTGACAGGCGCTTTCTGGGCAGTATTAGCTGGCACTGTAGTTATCTTGGTAATCGCTTATTTTATGACTAATAAAGATTCAGAACAAGCACTACGACAAGCTAATGATCCAGCAAAAGCAAGGTTATAAGTTACTAACTTTAGAGAAATCGATTATAATATAAAAATTAGTAGATGGGAGATGAAAAAAATGGAGAAATATATTTTATCAATTGATCAGGGGACCACTAGTTCCAGAGCTATTTTATTCAATAAAAAAGGGGAAATTGTACATAGTGCTCAAAAGGAATTTACACAGTACTTTCCAAAGCCGGGCTGGGTGGAGCATAATGCCAACGAAATTTGGGGTTCAGTGCTTGCTGTTATTGCGGGCTGTCTTTCAGAATCAGGTATAGAGGCAACAGATATTGAAGGAATCGGAATTACAAATCAGCGTGAAACAGCGGTGGTTTGGAATAAAGAAACAGGTCAACCTATTTATAATGCGATAGTTTGGCAATCCCGCCAGACAAGAGATATATGCGAGGAATTGAAAAATGCTGGCCACAATGATCTTTTTCATTCCAAAACTGGTTTATTAATAGATGCCTATTTTTCTGGGACAAAAGTTAAGTGGATCCTCGATAATGTAGAAGGTGCGCGTGATTTAGCCAATGAAGGAAAATTGTTATTCGGGACAATTGATACATGGCTAATCTGGAAGCTATCCGGCGGTAAAGCTCACGTAACTGATTATTCCAATGCTTCAAGAACAATGATGTACAATATTTATGACCTGCAATGGGATGATGAATTGCTGGAGATATTAGATGTTCCGAAATCCATGCTTCCAGAAGTGCGTCCTTCATCTGAAGTATATGCACAAACCATTGATTATCACTTCTTTGGTAAGAGTATCCCAATTGCCGGTATTGCTGGTGACCAACAGGCAGCATTGTTTGGCCAGGCATGCTTTGAAAAAGGAATGGCTAAAAACACATATGGAACAGGCTGTTTTATGCTCATGAATACTGGTGAAAAACCGGTTAAATCGGAAAAAGGATTATTGACGACTTTAGCCTGGGGATTAAATGGTAAAGTTGAATATGCATTGGAAGGTAGTATCTTTGTAGCGGGTTCTGCTGTTCAATGGCTCCGAGATGGATTAAGGATGCTTAAGGATGCTGCTGATAGCGAGACATATTGCCGGGCAGTTGACTCTACAGATGGAGTATATGTCGTTCCAGCCTTCGTAGGTCTTGGTACTCCATATTGGGATAGTGATGCAAGAGGAGCGGTCTTCGGTCTGACAAGAGGGACTACAAAAGATCACTTTATCAGAGCAACAGTTGAATCTTTAGCTTACCAAACAAAAGCTGTTATTGATGCAATGGAAGAGGAATCCGGAATTGAATTGAAAACATTGCGTGCCGATGGCGGGGCCGTTAAGAATTCATTCTTAATGGAATTCCAGAGTGATATCTTAAACGTGCCGGTTGAAATACCAAAAATTAATGAAACGACTGCCCTTGGAGCTGCTTATTTAGCTGGGCTGGCTGTTGGATTCTGGGAAAGCCAGGATGAAATTGCTGCCCAATGGATCATTGATAAATCATATGAACCAACTATGGAACAAGAGAAACGTAATGAATTAGTTGATGGTTGGGAAAGAGCTGTGGCAAGTACCAGAACCTTTAAATGATAATTCAATTTTGTATGAGTTTTACTCAAAAAATGATATAATGAAAATAAGTTAATATAAGGTTAGAGATTTTAAGAGACCGCGAGTACATTCCTTTAAATAAGGGTAATGTATTTTGTGGTCTCTTTTTATTATCTCAATAGCACTTATCAACAGAGGAGGAACAAGAGGATGGGTTTAAATAGTTTAAATAGACATGAATATAAAAATAAATTACAAAACACACATTTCGATGTGCTTGTCATTGGTGGAGGAATTACCGGAGCAGGGATTGCTTTAGATGCAGCTACAAGAGGGATGAAGGTGGGCCTAGTTGAAATGCAGGATTTTGCAGCCGGTACATCAAGCCGTTCAACCAAGCTGGTTCACGGTGGATTGCGCTATCTAAAGCAATTGCAAGTAGGAGTAGTTGCAGAGGTTGGGAAAGAAAGGGCTATTGTTTACGAAAATGGTCCTCATGTTACAACACCTGAATGGATGTTATTACCCTTCCATGAAGGCGGTACATTTGGTAAATTTACTACTTCCATTGGCTTACAGATGTATGATTTTCTTGCTGGAGTGAAAAAGGAAGAACGCCGCACTATGCTTACAGTAGATGAAACAATTGAAAAAGCTCCATTGGTTAGAAAAGATGGCTTAAAGGGTGGGGGCTACTATGTTGAATACAGAACCGATGATGCCCGCCTGACGATGGAAGTCATGAAAGAAGCGTTTGAACAAGGAGCAAGCTTACTGAATTATGCCAAGGTCGAGGATTTAATCTATGAAAATGGAAAAATAGTAGGTGTAAATGTTAAGGATATATTGGATGAGGATTCCTTCCAAATTAAAGCTAGGAAGATTATAAATGCAACGGGTCCATGGGTAGACTTTATACGTGAAAAAGACAATTCTAAAAAAGGTAAAGTGCTTCAGCTTACTAAAGGTGCACACATAGTGATTGACCAATCCCGTTTCCCTTTGAAACAAGCGGTTTATTTTGATACCCCTGATGGAAGAATGGTATTCGCGATTCCGCGTGAAGGGAAAGCCTATGTTGGGACAACAGATACATTCTATGGTCAAGATCCAATCAATCCAAAAATGACTGATCAAGACAGAGATTATATATTGGATGCTATTAACTATATGTTCCCTTCAGTAAACGTTACTAAAGAGGATGTGGAATCCAGTTGGGCTGGAGTGCGCCCATTAATCAGCCAGGAGGGGAAAGGTGCTTCTGAGATATCCAGGAAAGATGAAACATGGGTATCTGATTCTGGGTTAATTACGATTGCAGGCGGAAAATTGACAGGATATCGTAAAATGGCTGAAACCGTTTTGGATTTAGTAGCTAAACAATTCAGAGATGAAGGATATAAACATTTCGGTAGCTGCTATACTGAAAAAATGCCGATATCCGGCGGCCGTGTTGGAGGCTCAACGAAATTTAGTTCATATATAAGCAAAACTAAAGAAAAAGCAATCGGAACCGGGTTATCAGATACAGAAGCAAGAGAGATTATTTCAACATATGGATCCAATGCTCCGCTTCTGTTTGAAATAGCCCGAAAAAACAAAGAAAAAGCGAGCGAAATAGGGCTGCCATTACCAGTATTGGCTAAATTGGGCTATGCAATTGAATATGAATTGGCTTATACGCCGCTTGATTTCTTTAATCGCAGAACTGGCATGGTCCTATTTGATATTAAGCATGTTCATGAATACAAAGATCAAGTGATTTCGTATATGAAAAAAGTACTGCATTGGACTGAACAGCAAACAGAAATGTATACTAAAGAGCTTGAAACTGAATTGCATGATGCTGCGTATCCACAATCCGAGCTGGTTACGAATTAATATAAATACGGATAAATGACCCCACTTCCTTGAAATATAGGTTGTGGGTTTTTTTTTTAAGATTCAATATCTTTAAAAAGGGGAATAGAAATGAAACAGAAACTATTAGTTTATTTAACACGGGATGGGGGCAGTCAAGATGAATGAAATTCAAGGAAATAAGAAAAATGAATGGATGATTTATACCGGATCTTATGCAGAAGAAACAAGTACGGGTATTCATCTATTCAAATTGAACGTGAAAGAAAAAAAACTTGACTTAGTTGAGAAATATACGGGTATTGAAAATCCTTCCTTTCTTGTTATAAATAAAGCTCAGACCCATTTATACGCGGTAAGTGAAGTTGAGTATGGGATGGTTGTCTCTTATGCAATCAATCGGCAATCCGAACAGATTAGAGAGTTAAATCGCAAATCTACGAATGGGATGGCACCTTGCTATGTCAGTCTTAGTGAAAATGAATCTTGTTTATACATTAGTAATTATGGTGGCACGGTAACTAGGATAGAACTACAAGAGGACGGAACACTTGGAGAACATACGACAACAAATGAACATGTTGGATCAGGGGTTTGGGCAGACAGACAGGATGCACCGCATGCTCACTCAATCGTACCGGTACCGAATTCCTCCGTTGTAGTTGCAGCAGATTTAGGTACTGATAAAATTTATGTATACGATGATAAGGATTTTGCCAATTTGGCTAAAATGTCTACTATTCCTGGATCGGGTCCAAGACATTTTGCCTTTCACCCTACATTGCCAATCATGTATGTCATCCAGGAATTAAGCAATACAATCGCAGTATTTGAATTAAATGACCAACATATACCGGATTCTCTTCTAGGGGTGGTTACTACATTGCCGGATGATTACAAAGAGGAAAATACAGCAGCCGATTTGCATATTTCAGAGGATGGCCAATTCTTATATGCCTCAAATAGAGGGCATGACAGTATTGCAACGTACAAAGTGGCAGAATCAGGTATACCGGAAATTATCGCATTTACACATACGGAAGGAAAGGGACCGAGAAATTTCGAGTTAATAGACGAAGAAAAAGTACTTATTGCAGCAAATGAGCAAAGTGATTCATTAGTTTTATTTGAAATTAATAAAGAGGGTATTCCAACCTATACAGGGAATACGATTTCTCTTTCGAAACCCGTTTGTGTTCAAGCGATAGTAAGAAATCAAGAATGATACAAAAAAGCTGGTTTGGATTTTTCCAAACCAGCTGTTATTTAATTAGATTGTTCTTTTAAAGATTGTGTATAAGCCGTAAAGATACCTAAAACAATAATAGCCATTCCACCGTTTAATAGGGAGTATTGCAAGTCCCAATGGCCAGTATATAAATTTTTAATAGACAACACGCTGATCAACATAAGCATCAATGTAATTAAAATATTGTATGCTTTCATTCGTGAAACAACACCCCTTGATTCGTAATTGATCTTTTTCATATATTTTATTTTACTATGGTTTAGGTATAAAATTAAGTATAATTTTGTCTTTTTTTGTTATATTTTTCCGGAGATGTTTTGGACGCTAATCTATTGAGTCCATCAGATTTTTTATCGTTTCTTTTTGCAAGGGTCCGATTATTCGCTTTTGTATGATACCGTTGGAGTCAATGAAATAACTGGTTGGGATTGTTATAATTTTATATAATCCTGCAATAGTTCCTGTTTGGTCCAGTAATACAGGATACTTGATATTATACATATCTTGGAAGGTTTGAACGGCTTGCTTGTTTTTTTCTGAATAGGTCATATTCACGCTTAATACAGTGATCTTCCCCATACTATGTTCACTATAAAATTCATTGAGATCTGGTATCTCTAATTTGCAGGGAGGGCACCAGCTTGCCCAAAAGTTTAATAAAACTTTTTGACCGCGATAATCAGATAATTTTATGGTTTTTCCGTCCGGAGTTTTTAATTCGAAATCAGGTGCAGATTGACCTTCCTTAATTCCTGTTTGAGTCAAAACAGGTATAGATTCCTCTGTAATAGGCTCTTTTTGTGTCTGCGTGTAAATAAATAAAAATATAAATAAAAAGAATGGAGCAAGAATGGCAATTGTTTTATTCTTCAATTTGGATGAGGCCTCCTGATGTCGTTTTTATTTAGTAGAAAGTATTTGCCAGTCGTGAAAAAATTAATCAATGGGCATCAAATTGTGTTAAGTTGTTTATAAAAATATGAATAAAGGTAAGAATCTAGTATTGAGCTTTTAGGGAAGTGAGGGAAGATAGATGTTTTATATAGGAGTTGATATAGGAACCACGAGTACAAAGGCTGTATTATTTTCGGGAGACGCATCTGTGCTCAGCACCTATCATGTAGAGTACCCATTATATAGCCCGACTCCACTTACAGCAGAGCAGAATCCTGATGAGATCTTTCATGCTGTACTTAATGCAATAAGAGGAGTAATGGTCCAAAGCCAAATAAATCCTGATGAACTGTCGTTAGTATCCTTTAGCTCGGCTATGCACAGCGTAATTGCGGTTGAGGAAAATGGAAATCCATTAACTCAATGCATTACATGGGCTGACAGCCGTTCAAAGAAGTGGTCCGACTATATTAAAAATGAGAGGAATGGACAAGAAATTTATCGGAGAACTGGAACGCCAATCCATCCAATGTCTCCTCTTACAAAAATCACCTGGTTGATGAATGATTATCCCGAATTAGCGGGTAGGACATATAAATTCATTTCCATTAAAGAATATGTTTTTTATAAATTATTTGGGCAATATGTGATTGATTATTCGGTTGCTTCAGCAACAGGAATGTTTCATCTTAAAAATTTAGAATGGGATTCTGAGGCATTGGCAATCGCGGGTATTACAGAGACCCATTTGTCTAAACCAGTACCAACTACATATTATTTATCTGGCATGGACTCCGCCTATGCTGCGGATATGGGGCTGTTGCCGGATACTCCATTTGTAATAGGAGCCAGTGATGGCGTTCTCTCCAATCTGGGTGTCAATGCGATTGATCCAGGGATTGTAGCAGTCACGATTGGAACGAGCGGAGCCATTCGTACGGTAACAGATAGGCCGATTACGGATGAAAAGGGCCGAATTTTTTGTTATGCATTGACGGATAAGCATTGGGTGATTGGCGGACCAGTTAATAATGGAGGTATGACTTTTAGATGGCTAAGAGATGAGCTGGCTTCAGCGGAAGTAGAAACAGCTAAACGCCTCGGAATTGACTCATATGAAGTACTCACCAAGATAGCATCAAAAGTAGCGCCGGGGGCAGATGGACTACTATTCCACCCATATTTAGCTGGAGAGAGAGCGCCCATTTGGAACCCTGATGCCAGAGGATCGTTCTTTGGCTTGGGACTTCATCATAAAAAGGAACATATGGTCAGAGCGGTGCTTGAAGGAGTCATTTTTAATCTCTATACAGTCTTATTAGCTTTGCAGGAATTGATAGGTGTGCCAAGTAAAATCAGGGCAACGGGGGGATTTGCGCGCTCAGAGTTATGGAGGCAAATGCTTGCGGATATTTTTAATCAGGAAGTAGATGTGCCAGAAAGCTTTGAAAGCTCTTGTTTAGGAGCAGTTGTACTCGGCAGATATGCACTCGGTGAAATTGAAGACCTATCCGTTGTATCAAATTATGTGGGAACTACACATGTCCATACGCCGGTTAAAGCAAATGTAGAAAGATACGAGGAATTACTGCCAATTTACATCAATATATACAGAAAATTGGAGACTGAATATAGCAGTATAGCAGCTTTCCAAAACAAATGGATTAATCATAAATAAGTTGATTTGAAAATAACATTGTCGAATAATATTGACAGCATTCGCGTTTTCACTGTATCCTTTATACAGGAATAATTTAATTTAATACAAATCCTCATCGGACTAAAAGATGAGGTAGAGGTCGCAGATTTTATTAGTAAACTAAAAAGAGAGCCGGAAAGCTTGCTGACTTTAGTTGAAAGGAAAATCTGCCGAAGCGCTCTTTTTTTCCGAAGAGAGCAGCTGGGACTGTATCCGAATAGGTGCAGGACTGTCATGGTCTATATACATCGCGATATGTATATAGACCATGGAGAACTATCCATTTATTGTCTGGTGTGGCTAATCATAAAATGTTGCACACCTTAACAATAAGGTGTGTTTTTTATTTAGTTTATTTACACAGAAATGGATAATTCAAAAATAGAGAGTAACATGACAGCTTTGGAAGGGGAATTATCGTGCACAATAAGAAGCAACTGGGTTTTTGGATTTTAACGGCATTTGTAGTCGGCAATATGGTTGGGTCTGGTATTTTTATGTTGCCGCGTACGCTGGCAGAAGTAGCTAGTCCTGCCGGAGTAATTATGGCATGGGGATTAACAGGATTGGGTGTACTAACTATTGCGCTGGTTTTTGGGAATCTGGCTGTTCGTAAGCCACATTTAACAGGTGGCCCTCAGATTTATGCTAAGGAATTGTTCAAGGAAAATTCTTTAGCCTCAAGATTATCCGGGTTTATGTCTACATGGGGATACTGGATTGGTAATTTTGCAGGTAATATTGCCATCATCACTACGTTTGCAGGGTATTTATCTACCTTCTTCCCAAGTTTGACTAGTACGGCTGAATTGTTCAGTATAGGGAATTTTAGTCTAAAAGTTGGCAATGCTTTAACATTCCTTGTCTGCACAATCATGCTCTGGGGCGTTCATTTCTTTATTATGCGAGGCATAGAGAATGCTGGTAAATTAAACTTTGTGGCGACTGCGGCAAAAGTACTTGGATTTGGATTATTCATTGTAATTGGGCTATTTGCCTTTGAACAATCTAATATTGTACCGTTTGCGGAAACTCGTATAATTGATGGTGAGAGTCGGGGATTACTCAGCCAGGTAAATTTTGCTGCCGTCTCAACCTTATGGGCTTTTGTAGGGGTTGAATCTGCTGTTGTATTCGCATCAAGGGCGAAGAGAAAGGCAGATGTAAAGAGAGCGACCATTTTAGGGCTATTGATTGCCCTGGCTATCTATATGGGAATCAGTACACTTGTTATGGGATTATTAACACAGGATGCACTTATCCATTCAGAAAAACCATTAATCGATGCAATTGAAACGGTGCTGGGACCTGTTGGTGGGAAAGCATTGGCGGTCATTGGATTGATCAGTTTATTTGGTTCAACAATTGGCTGGATCTTGTTAAGCGCTGAAATCCCGTATCAGGCAGCAAAACAAGGTTTATTTATCCCTAAGTTTTTACAGGTCAATAAGCGTGGGATTCCTAATTTCTCTATGATTGTTTCAAATGGTTTAGGTCAATTATTTATTTTCTCAACTATTTCAAATTCAATTGCTCATGCATTTGACTTTATTATTTATATCGCGACACTTTCTTATTTAGTGCCATATTTAATTTCCTCCTCATTCCAACTGAAATTAGTTTGGACTGGCGAGACATATAAATCTGATGAAATGCGTTCACGAATTATTGATGGTACCATAGCCATATTGGCGACGGCATATTCCATTTGGGTGATCATCAAAGGAACGGCTGATTTAAAAACATTTATTTTCGGTGTTATCCTTCTGGCAAGCGGAATCCTATTCTATCGTTTACTGCCTAAAAATATGGAGGAAGTTAAACAACACGAGAACTATTATTTGAAAAAATCTTTTTAACTGTAATAAGAAGCAAACCCATTGTTAAAAGTGGGTTTGCTTTTTTTTGGTATTATTTAAAAGTAAAACGGTGTTATGAAAACTGTTATCGGGAGCAATGATAGAGTGTAATCATGTGAGTTTGATAAATTGACATACCCAATAGGGTATATTACGATTAGACTAATCGATGAACTAATGGAGGTCTATTAAAATGAAGATTTTAATTGTTGGCGGTGTGGCAGGCGGAGCATCTGCTGCGGCAAGACTGCGCCGTCTAAGCGAAAAAGATGAAATCATCATGTTTGAAAAAGGTGAATATATTTCATTTGCGAATTGTGGTCTTCCATATTATATAGGAGAAGTTATCCAAAACCGTAATAAACTGCTTGTTCAAACAGTTGAAGGAATGGGGCAACGCTATAATTTAGATATACGTAATTGGACAGAAATTATCAAAATCAATCGGGAGCAGAAGACTGTCATAGCCAGAAAAGCAATGACAGGCGAGGAATATGAGGAATCCTACGATGTGCTAATCCTATCTCCGGGTTCAAAACCGGTTAGGCCAGCCATTCCGGGAATCGATGAGGCTAAATCTGTTTATACGCTTCGGAATGTTCCTGATACGGACCGTATCAAAGAAAAGGTAGATCAGGATAAACCTGAGAAGGCTGTTATCATTGGCGGCGGGTTTATTGGGATTGAAATGGCTGAAAATTTACGGGAGCGCGGTATAGATGTAACAGTTATTGAGATGGGAAATCAGGTGATGGCGCCAATTGATTTGGAGATGGCTCAAATGGTCCACACACATTTGCGGGACAATGGAGTTCATTTAATACTTGAGGATGGTGTATCATCTTTTGAAAAGAATGGTCGTATCATTCGCTTGAAAAGCGGCAAAGAAGTAGAAACGGATATGATACTTTTAGCGATTGGTGTTCAACCTGAAAGTACCATTGCGAAAGATGCCGGCCTCGAGCTTGGGGTTCGGAATGCGATAAAAGTCAATGAGCATCTGCAAACATCAGACCCATCTATTTATGCGGTCGGTGATGTCATTGAAGTAAAGGATTATATTAACGGAACGGATACTTATGTGCCGCTCGCTTGGCCTGCCAATCGTCAAGGGCGTTTAGTAGCGGATCATATTCACGGGAAAGAAAGTGTTTATAACGGTACATTGGGCACTTCCATAGCCAAGGTGTTTGAATTGACCGTTGCTTCAACAGGAAGCAATGAAAAGATGCTGAAGCGTTTAGGTATACCATATGAGGTTGTTCATGTTGCACCAAGCAGCCATGCTGGCTATTATCCAGGTGCTTCCCAATTGCATTTGAAACTGATCTTCGATAAGGAAACGGGGAAAATATACGGAGCGCAGGCAGTTGGAAAGGATGGGGTAGATAAACGTATTGATGTTATCGCGACAGCTATCAAAGGTGGCTTAACTGTATTGGATCTTCCGGATATCGAGATTGCCTATGCTCCTCCATATTCCTCAGCTAAAGATCCTGTAAATATGGCTGGTTACGCAGCAACCAATATTATTGAGGGAATGGTCAGCACAGTGCAATGGCATGAAATTGATGAGATTGTGGAAAACGGAGGTTATTTAATTGATGTCCGCTCACCTGCTGAGGTTGCTAAAGGAGCAATTGCCGGCTCGGTCAATATTCCTGTTGATGAACTGAGAGAGCGATTATCAGAGATACCGACTGATAAAGATTTATATCTTACATGCCAGGTAGGTATGAGGGGTTACTTAGCTACCAGAATACTTGAAGGAAACGGCATTAAAGTTAAGAACCTTGATGGCGGATATAATTTGTATTCTAAGGCATTTCCTAAAGAAAAATAATAGTAAATGAGAGTTGGAGCTCCCTTTATGCGATAGTTTAGATTATCGCATAAAGGGGCTTTTTTGAATTGCTGAGACGGTTTGTGTCATGCTTGATTTAGAGCTTGGCTGGATTCAAGGGGCGATCGGCCGGATTCAAGCTCAGATTGGCTGGATTCGAAGAGGAATCGGCTGTATTAAAGCAGTGAATCGGCCGGAATCTAGCCCGATTCGGCTCGAATCGAAGTCGATACAGACAGTAACCAGCTAGAAATTCAATCAGAATCAATTCATTATAGAGGAATCTGCAAGATACGCCTATAATCGAGTAAAAACAATTAGGGGAGTATAAAAATGCCCGGCTGGATATAACCCAAGCCGGGCGATACTTCTTTATCATTAACTTGCCAATTCAGATTCCTTTGGTTCTTTTACTTTTGACATGGCAAGAAAGCTAATTAAGAGCAGTGAAAATCCAGTGATGAGAGGTATATAAAAAGCTGGTATGTAGTCAAGCAAGACACCGAAAAGAATCATCCCAAGCGGTGAGATTGCAGATGCAATCGTTTCAACTAATCCGAAAATACGACCAAGATAGTGGCTCGGGGTTGTACGCTGTATTAATACATGAATAGGAATATTTACAACCATGACGATGGAACCTATCATTCCAAGGACGATGATGTAGTAACTGACATTGGCAATCACAGAAGTCATTTGGAGCATAGGAGGCAAGCCAATCATAATGACAAGTATTGCTAAACCAATTAAGCCCAATCTAATTTTCTTTAATTTATCTTTCATTTCAGGACGTTGTGAAATGATCAATGATGTGATAAGTGCTCCAACAGATACCATCGAAGCAGCAATTCCGTATGATTGAGAAGAAAAATTCAGTGATGTGTTCAGGATGTAGGGGATTGCAACATTTATACCCGCAAAGAAGAAGTTAATCCAAAGTGATACTTTGAGCAGGGAGAATAAAAAATCGTTTTCTTTTAAATAGGAGAAGCCTTCAGCCAAACTTTTCATGAATTGCGTCTTTTCCTGTTGTGCCGCTTTCTCAGTGTACAGGTTGAAAATAATAAATAATTCAATTATACCGGCAAGTATAAAGGTGATTCCAGTTAGCAGAATGATTTCCTCAATTGCTAAGAACCCGTATAAAATACCAGCTATGATTGGACCGAGTATACCGGCAAGCGATGATGCGGATTGATTTAAAGAGCCAGCCTTTTGTATAGATTTATCCCCAGCCATTGAGGGAATGGTTGAAGATGCAGTCACAGAAAAGAAAGTAGAAAAAATCCCTAGCAGTACTTCTGATGTATATAACAATGCAAGTGAGAGCCCCGAAAAGTGAGAATAGGCAATCATAAAAAACATGAGTATTCCGCTAAGAATTTCCGTCAATATAATGATTGTTTTGCGGTTAAAGCGATCTGCAAGGGTTCCGGCAATTGGTCCAAAAATAATTCTGGGAACAGAGGCAAACACAAGAGCAAGTGCAAAACTTGTACCCGAACCGGTAATTTTTAAAATGTATAATCCGATGGCGAATGAATAGATGCTTGCACCAAATAATGAAATAAATTTTCCAATAAAAAACAATAAAATATTCCTTGCGCTTAATCTCTCTTGTTCTGCTTCGGTATAACGTACACTCATGGGCTTTTCTCCTTTAGTTTAAAAGTTTAATGTCATTAAACTTATTATATAAATACTAATTTTTGGAAGTCAACAAAAAGTTTAAAATAATTAAACTTTAATTTGTGGATCAGAATTATTTACCGTATACTTTCCATAAGGAGGGGATAACCATGCTGGGCAATAAAATTAAAACGTTACGGAAAGCTTTAGGGATGACCCAATCCGAGTTGGCTGGAAATCGATTGACAAAAGGAATGCTGAGCCAAATTGAAAACAGTAAAGCAACCCCATCGATGAGCACACTTGAATATCTTGCTCAACAGCTTGGTTGTGAACCTAGTGATCTTCTGAATGAGAAAGAGGATTATCTACCTTTATTAAATGAGATAAAGAATGATAAAAAACAAGAGAATTATTCAGCTATTTACGATAAATTATCCCATGTGGTTTCTGAAAATATGCCTCAGGGAGTAATGGAGGCGAAGTTATACAGCCTTTATGCGGAAGCAGGCCTTTATTTAGATAAACCAAACATGAAGAAATATATCGAATTGGCAGCCTCCTATTTTAAGATGAATTCTTTATTCTTAGACAGTGCTGAAACATTATGGATTTATCATCAGTATCGTTTGTCTCATGGAAATTGGGATGAATCTTTATCCATTTTGAATGAAATTAGAAAATTCTACTCTGGTAATGGACTTGAAGAAAATACGGTATTTCAATTAAAGCTTTTATTGGATGAAGGAATCGTCTTATTAGCGTTGGAAGAATATAAAACATCCCATACAAGAATGCAGGAAGCCATCGCATTGTCCAAAGAGACGAATGTCTATTATCGTATGGATGATATATACAGGATTGCTTCCAATTATCCGCTTGTGATGAAGGATGATAAGGAGTTTCTTAGATTAATCAGTAAATCTCGTCAATATGCGATTTTTTCGGAAAATAAGATTGCATTGATGATGTTTCCACTTTTATATGCGGTTTATCATAATGAAATAACAAAAGACTACAAAAAAGCTATTCACTACCTAGAAGAATTTGCGATAAATCCGGAAAAGATAGACGAACTTTATTATCTGGAATATGGGAAAGCACTATATGGTCTGGGAGAAATTGATCGAGCTTGGAAAATCTGCTTAAATGTCATCTATCCGGTGCGTTGGTGCATCCAATCGATGTAGGAATGGTACAGTCTGCAGGAATCTATATTGCTCTTTGTTTAAATCAACAGGGCCACAAGGATGAAGCCCTGGAGCAAATTAACAAAACATGTGATTTAATAAAGAATATGCCGAAATCTATTTATTATAAAAGGGCTGTTGAGGTTAAAGAAACATTGCTAAATGATAATGGAACTGTACATTGAAATTATGTGTGGCTGTTCATTCAGTTCCTTTATCCATTTGTTTCAAAGATTTAGGTTAACGTTTGTAAACGCTTCACCTAAATATACAATGTCGTTAGGACACAGTGGTGATAATAATGTTGACAGATGGTAGTGGGCTTTTATTTTATGTTCCAATCCATTCATATCTGGCATTCAAATGTCTATTAAGATTTTCGGTTAGTTTACTTACCCTATTCGGTCATTGCTTCGCAAGAACTCTTCCTATCCCTCTAATATCTCCCTGGTTACTTCCCCTGCACAAGAATAATCTTCTGCAATAATAGTTGCCTGTAAATTTAACCTATTAAACTTCTATGCTGAAACATATAAAATTCTCCATAAAATAGCTCCTAATACAATATGATGATGGGCTTGATACCTTTATGCTGGAAAATATAATTATTTTTCAAGTAAAATAATTATATAAATTATAATGAATATGATCATACCATCAACTGCTTAAAGTGGAGCAAACGATTGATAGAAAAAGGTGGGTTAATGATGAAAAGGTTACGCATCTTTTTAGTGTTTGTAGCGTTATTGATTATATATGAACCGAGTAGTTTCGCAGAATCAACTCTGCAGCAGCAAATTGACCAAACGCCCATTGGAGGAACATTGATTGTTAAAAGCGGTACCTATGAAGATCCGGTTTCCATTAATAAGCCAATGACCATTAAAGGAACAGAAAATACAGTGCTGAGTTATACAGGAGAGGGATCCTTTATAAACATTTCTGGTGAGGGTGTACAAATATCAAATATTGAAATAGAGGCAACACGCCTACCAATTGAGGAATCTGCAATTGTGCTGGCTGGAAATTATCATAAACTTAACAATCTCACAATCAAGTCAGCTGGGACTGGTATTAAACTGGATAAGGCGAATCATGTAAGTGTGCTAGAAAGTTCATTTACAGGGACATCTGAAGGCCATGCTATTAATCTGTGGGAGTCAAATTACAACACGTTCGGTAAAAATTCAATACGGAATGTTCAGGATGGATTTTATGTAGAATACAGCCACCATAATACATTTAAAAATAATAAAATTTGGGATGCCCATTATGGGGTGCATTTAATGTATTCCAATTCCTGTTTGATTGAAGAAAATGAATCATTCAATAACTTTACCGGCGCCATGATTATGGGGGCTGAAGATGCAATGGTACGTAAGAATACATTCACCGAAAATAATGAAAATGTGAATTCTCAGGGTTTGTTACTATATGACTCTAGGAATGTTACGGTTGAAACAAATGAGATTCACAATAACCGGATTGGCATATTTATTGAAAAGGCCAATGTGAATACCGTTAAGGATAACAGGCTGCAATCAAATTTTGTAGGTATTCAGTTTAAAGAATCAGAGAATAATCGAATCTATCAAAATGATTTTCTGGGTAATGTAAATGACGCTCAGGCTATTGAAAGTGAAGGGAATCAATTGGATGGGAACTACTGGGACGCATCAGCGAAAATAGATTCAGACGGAGATGGTATAAGTAATTTAATCTACCGAGCCGATCCTTATTTTCTGGCTTTGACAGAGGAAGTTCCTGAGTATCAACTCTTTTTTCAGGCACCGGGCATGACAATTCTGCAAAAAATGCTGAAAAGTACCGATGAAGAGCTATTAACGGACTCAGGTCCCTTAATGGACCCTATCCAATCAAACAATCAAAACAATCAAGCTGATCTGCCAGTATGGATAGTCAGCGGATTATTGTATATAGGCAGTTTATTTCTATTCATAAAAGGGAGGAAACAACGATGAAACAATCATTATGGAAAATTGCGTTAATCGGAATTGCAGTTATGCTTATGTCTGCTTGCGGTAATGAATCGACTGAGCCAGTGGAAATTGATTCGAAGACTGACACATGCGCAAACTGTAATATGTCGGTTGCGGATAATCAGCATGCAACAGAAATTATCTTAACTGATGGTAAAACATTTGTTTTTGATGATATCGGTTGCATGTTTAATTGGACAGATGAAAACGAGAATAAGGAAATTGAGAAGACCTTTGTACGTGATTATCATTCTAAAGAATGGATAGAATTTGAAAAATCCTATTTCGTATATGGAGAAGAAATCAAGACGCCAATGTCATACAATGTAATTTCTTTTGAAGACCAATCAAGTGCTGAAGAATTTGCTGAAGAATCAGGGGGAAGTTTATTATCCTATGAAGATTTACAAAAACATGATTGGAAACAGCATAAAGAGATGAATCATAAGGAAACGGACAGTCATAGCCATAGTTAACAGGTGAAAAAAACAAGGCAGCCGGCATGGTTGCCTTTTATTTAGATGTCGTCACGGGAGGTAAGAAGAATGTGGAACATATGGAGCTCTGAATGGAGAATGACATCACGGGGCCGTTCGTATTATTCAATCGCCATTCTATGGATTGTTGTCATTTCTCTTTTATTGGCATTGGAGCGGACAAATGGAGCAATCTCAGGATATACAAATATTACGGGAACAGTCGTTAATATTATGTTATATATATTGCCATTATTTATGTTGATTTTTGGCTCTTTTTCAATAGCTAATGAAATGGAAAATGGCCAATGGAGATTATTATGTACGTATCCATTAGATATCGTCTCCTACTTCTTTGGTAAACTTGGAGGCCAGTTTACTGCCCAGGCAGTGTGTTTTTCACTGGCGTATTGGTTGAGTATGGTAATTGGGTTGCTGACTGGGATTGATATTTCGTTAACTTGGATGCTTGTGCTTTTTCTATTTAGTATGCTGTTAATCTTGTTTTTCCTGACACTTGGCCTTTTTATAGGATCATTTGTAAGCACGAAATGGCAGGCACTTACTCTATCTGTTGCAGTCTGGTTTCTTCTTATTATGATATGGCCGACTGCGTTAATTGCTATTTTAGGTGCTTTACCTTATTCAATGATAGGAGTGCTTATGAAAATTGCGATGATCATAAATCCAGCAGAATTCTTACGCTTTTTCTTGGTGATTAGATTGGACGGCGGTTCTATCTTCGGCCAAGCCTATGATGGATTGGTTCCGCTATTTAATGAAGGAATTGTATGGGGTGTACTATTCTTATATGCGTTTGTATTTATTGCTGCGTTAGGCTTTATTGCAATTTGGTATTTAAAAAGGAGAAGAGCACAATGACAGGGTTAGAAGTGACTGATATCTCAAAACACTATAAAACCAATACAGCGTTGCAGCCATTTTCGTTGGCAGTGAAGGAAGGGCAATGTGTTTCTTTATGCGGAGGGAATGGTGCTGGAAAAAGTACTATCCTGAATATTTTGGCCAGTATCTCTTCCCCCTCAGCCGGAACCGTTCTGTTGGATGGGGTCAATATGACTGCACAAAATAAAGAATATGTATCATTGATTGGTTATATGCCTGATGAATTTTATGCTCAGGGCGACATGAATGTGGGAGAGTTTATGTCTTTTTATGCAGCTATCCGAGAGATTTCCAATGAAAGAGTGAGAGAGGTGATTGATCGTTTGGGATTAACCGACAAGCGGAAAGAGCTCGTAAAAAATCTTTCTAAAGGAATGAGACAAAGGTTGTTATTCGGCCAATCGATTTTAGCTGAACCAAGACTTTTAATTATGGACGAGCCGACCAATGGGCTCGATCCTTACTGGATTAATGAATTTATAGAAATGATTAAAAAGCTTAAAGAAGCAGGCACGATTACGATTTTCTCTACTCATATGATGGATGTTGCCGCAGAACTTGCCGACCGGGTGTTATTCATTGAAAAGGGGCAGCTGGCTCAATCACTTGAAAATGATTTTTCTGATATTGATGGTTTTACGAAAGAGCTATCAACCTTGTACAGACAACGAATATAAAAGGGTGGACTGCAGCCGTGCTCTGTAAGACGTACGGTTGAATTATATTTAAGAATAACAATAGGCATGAGTTCGAAAGATTCCGAAACTCATGCCTATTTTACGATCCATTATATATTCTTAGGTTCAGTCACTTCAGCATCTGGAACATCAAGCATATTTAATAAGAAGATAAAAATAGGAATACCTAAAATCAAGCCCCATATTCCAAGGAAATGTTCACCGAACACCAATACCAGGAATGTGAAAAACGTAGGTAAATGAGTTTTGGCCGACATGAATTTAGGATTTAGTACATAACTTTCCAAAGCATGTATGGCTGCTATTAGAATAACTACATACAGTACATGCATTCCTCCACCTATACTATAGGCAATTGTACAAAGAGGAATTAAGGAAATAATAACGCCCGCAACAGGAATAAGTCCCAATAGGAAAATCATAAATGCGAGCCCTAATAGCTGTGGAAATCCTAAGAAATATAGAATAATAGTCGATAATATAGCATTAACAAATGCAATTAAAAATTGAACTTCAATAACTTTACCAAATGAATTTACAAAGATATTACCTAAATACTCTAATTCAGTGAATAAAACGCCCAGTTTGCTTTTCTTGAATGAACCGGTAAATCGTTTGATTTTTTCCTTTTCCAAAAGAAAGAATAAACTTAGCAGCAGAGCTAAAAATAACTGCAGGCTTAATTTACCGATATTCGCAGCATAACTGTACAGTGCCACTGCATTTTCCTCAATTTCAGAAGGTGATACAAATTTCTGCATTGCACTGATCACAACATCGATTGCTGTGTTATCAGGCGGGTGCTTGTAAAAATCTATAATTACTTTTACAAGGTCGGTTATTTGCATGGTAATGACAGGTATGTATTTATAAATAATCATAACCAAAGAGGAAATTATGATTGTGTAGAGCAGGATAATTATTATTTGTGGCTTGACTCGTATTGGACTGATTTTGGATATGGACGATGAAATGATTCTCTCCAAACCGCCCATTAAGAAAATAAAAATAAAAGTGAATAGAACTAAATTCATCATACCTCTAAGGGCATAGAAAATCCCTATCAAAAATAAGATGGTAAGAAAACGGACGAACCCTCTGCTTTTTATAAATTGGTTGAGTGAAAACATAAACCTGTTGTTTCTCCTTTCGGCAGCACCGCATGCTTGATATGTTAATTATATCTGTTAGTAGTACGGTTTATAAGAGGGTTTGGAAATAATTTTTTAAAAATTGGTGGAATATAGGAAATGTTCTATGAATATATGTATAAACTGTTCAGGCATACGTTTCAATATTGTACTTATTGGATAAATAAGTAGATAAATAGAAATGTGCATGGGAGATGAAACGTATGGCGTTATCTGAAAAATCAAAGGGTAAAGTTGCAATCGTAACTGGTGGAGGTTCTGGGATTGGCGCAGCCACAGCTAAGAAGTTTGCGGACAATGGCATTCGTGTCTGTATTATGGACATAAATATTGATAATGCAGAGAAAATAAAGGAAGAAATCACAAATGCAGGAGGAGAAGCCTGTGTTTATGAGGTTGATATCCGTGATGAAGCTCAAATTCGTGAAGGAATTTCACAGGTCATGAATAAGTGGGAAAGGCTTGATATTCTGTTCAGTAACGCTGGTATAAACGGGACCTTGTCTTCTATTGAAGAATTTGAAATTTCGGACTGGAATGAAGTGATTGAAACGAACCTTAGAAGCACATTCTTGTTTGTTAAATATTGCATTCCTCATATGAAAGAGCAAGGTGGCAGCATCATAATCACAAGCTCAATCAATGGAAATAGACGGTTCGCTGGCTTTGGTATGGCAGCCTATAGTACTTCGAAGGCCGGTCAAATTGGATTTATGAAAATGGCGGCCTTAGAGTTGGCCAGATATAAAATCCGAGTTAATGCCATTTGTCCTGGTGCAATTGAAACAAATATAGATAGCAGCACAACTAAGTCTGAAAGTTTAAAGGAAATCGAAATACCTATCGAATATCCTGAAGGAATGCAGCCATTGGCAGATGGACCAGGATCAGCTGAACAGGTAGCAAATTTGGTTTACTTCCTTGCATCTGACGAGTCAAGTCATGTTTCCGGTACCGAAATATATGTCGATGGAACTGAATCATTACTGTAAGTGAGTTTTTTGTATCTTAGTTAACATCTAGTAAGTAAGATAGGGGCATTTGATAAAACATCCTGTAATTATAGTATTAATCATTTAATAGATAGCACTCAAAAGGTAGCCAAGGCAATGGCTATCTTTTTTGTATCTTCAGCAAGGATTTCTTTTAAACACCGTAATGGGATCATATGTTTTGTATCTTCAAATGCCTCCAAAATTTTTGAAGCCAAGTTACTTAGTTCGTTGGAGGTTTTATAATCCTCTGATGATACTACTGCCTCATAAAATAATGACAACGATTCCGGCGGAATTAGTGTTATTCCATTATAAGCTAATCCTGTTTCAGGGCGATGGATTGAATGAAAGTAAGATTTCATGATGGACAATTTTTCTGTTAAACCAATGAGTAAATCTAAAGATAACCAGATTTATTTTCTGTTTTAATTAAGCTGGAGACTTGATTAATTCTTACAATAATTCACTAATTGACATATTCTCTGTCTTTATTCCCATACTATTAATATGAAATGTCGAATACTGTTGCACTTTTAGAAGGAAGGAGAAAATATGGACCCAATAAAACCCTTTGAGCCGATTTCCGCTGAAGTTATACCAATAGGGGAGGAATGGATCTTCCAGGTTAAATGGGATGGTGTGCGGATGTTAGTTTACAAAATAGATGATGAAGTAGAGCTGGTTAATCGTAATTTAAATAATAGAACAAAGCAATATCCGGAGTTTACGGATTTAGGCAGCTATTGTTCTGCATCCTCTGTAATTTTGGATGGCGAAATTATCGCTATGCAAGATGGAAAGCCATCTTTTCATGAGGTAATGAAGCGGGACCGGATGAACCGATCAGAATTGATTCATCTTTCCATAAAGGAACGACCTGTCATCTATATGATTTTTGATATTCTTTACCTGGATGGAAAATGGGTTATTGATGACGAACTTGCAGAACGTCAAAGATTATTGTCATCTATAATTACGCCAACAGAGAATGTACAGGTTGTAGAAAGCTTTTCGAATGGAGAGGCATTATACGAGGCCATCAAGGAGCAGGGATTAGAGGGTATCGTTGCAAAGGATTTGCGTAAACCCTATAGCTTGAATGGGAAAGACGGTCGGTGGCAGAAGGTGAAATTTTATAAAGACCTCATTGCTATAGTTGGGGGATATGTGACAAAGGGGAGTGAACTGCAATCCTTAGTACTGGGATTATATGACTCCTCGGGAGGACTCAAGTATATTGGTCGTGCAGGAAAAGGACGCTATAAGCTGGATGAGTGGAAGGTGATTAAAGAATTTATGGAAAAAGCCTTACAAACTGAAAATCCTTTCACCTCAAAAGTGGGAAATACAAAGCAGTATCACTGGATACAACCCATTTATACAGTGAAGGTCTCTTATCTGGAATGGACAGAATCTATGACATTAAGGCAGCCTTTATTAGAATCATTTGTCGACCGTAATCCAAAGGAATGTTTATTGGAGCTTGAGATATGAGATATACAGGTCTATGTTTTTTAACTAAATATGATAGTGAAAATAAAGTCTGTACAGTGGCAGTTCTTCATGAAGAAAAAATCATTGAGGTTGCTGAAGTAAAAGAAGCATTTACTGATGAAGAGCGCGAGGCAATTTTAGGTATCTTACATCAAACTGGGAAAGGGCAGCAAAAACAAATTTATAAGGTCCCTCCTGGTATTTGTGTACAAGTGGCATACAAGGCAGTAACAAATTATGAATTAAATTCACCGGTCTTTGTAAGCCTGGCAGTGACTGAGAATTGGACAACCTGTACATGGACTAAATTAGTACTGTCCCAATATGAACAGGTAGCCATCACGAATCCAGGGAAAATCATCTGGACAGAGCAATCAGTGACCAAAGAAATGTATTTGGATTACCTTCTTACTGTCGCTGACTTTATGCTGCCCTTTTTAAAGGACAGGCACTTAACAGTTAAAAGATATCCAGAAGGTGTCGATTTACAGGGATTCTATCAGAAATCTACACCTGACTATGCACCTGATTTTGTAAGAACGGATTTGAACCATGATATTAACTATACTGTATGTAATAATATCGAAACTCTTTTATGGCTCGGGAATCAGGCAGCCATTGAATTTCATATTCCCTTTAATGAAATTGAAAAACAAAATCCGGCAGAAATCGTGTTTGATCTTGATCCACCTGAACTGGGCGATTTACGCTTGGCTGTAAAAGCTGCATTGGAAATGAAACAAATACTCGATCAATTTCAGTTAACGGCTTTCGTGAAGTTATCAGGCAGAAAGGGGATTCAAATTCATCTTCCATTGAAGGGAGCTACGATCAGTTATGCAGAAACACGTATATTTACCGAATTCATTGCTCTCTATCTAATTAATCGTTTTCCGGACAATTTTACAATAGAACGAATGAAAAAAAATAGAGCAAATCGTCTCTATATAGACTATATTCAACATGACAAAGACAAGACGATTATCAGTCCGTATTCACCGAGGGAGACAGCGTGCCCCTGCATTGCAGCGCCATTGTTTTGGGATGAAGTAAAGAGCGGGTTGCAGACAGAGCATTACTCAATGAAAACTGTTAAGGATAGGTTAGTAAAGGGAATGAATCCGTTTGAAAATTACTTTACAGTTGATCAATCGAACCAAATGAAAAAAATCATAGATTTTATTAAAAAAGAACATAAATAAAGAACACATTAGCATTAATAATCATTCTAAGACTAATGATTTTTTATGAATTTGGAAATGATATCAAAAAGGAAGGTGTATTTATGCATACAATTTGGAAGGGAACAATTAGTTTTGGTCTTGTCAGTATACCGATAAAGCTTCATGCGGCGACGGAGAATAAAGATATATCCCTGCGCACCTTACATAACAAATGCCATGCGCCTATCAAATATTCGAAAGTATGTTCAGTTTGCGGGGAAGAAGTGAGCCAAGAGGATATTGTCAAAGCCTATGAGTATGTGAAGGGGAAATTTGTTGTCCTGGATGATGAAGAGCTGGAAAAATTGAAGAAAGAGCAAGAGGACAAGGCAGTTGAAATTATCGATTTTGTCAAAATAGAAGAAATCGATCCTATTTATTTTGATAAGAGTTACTATATGTCACCAAATGAGGGCGGCACAAAAGCTTATTCCCTGCTGAGGAAGGCGTTGGAGGAATCAGGAAAAGTTGGGCTGGCGAAAATTACGATCCGCGCAAAGGAGTCGCTCGCTGTGGTAAGAATCCTAGAAAATACTTTACTAATGGAGACCATTCATTTTCCTGATGAGGTAAGAAAAGCTGCAGATGTACCCAATATCCCCGCTGTTGAAGAAATTGTACAGAAGGAATTGGATACAGCTATTTTATTAATCGATCAGTTGACTACCACATTTGATCCATCTAAATATCATGATGAATACCGGACAGCTTTACTTGAATTGATTGAGCAGAAAAAACAATCCGATACGGTCACACCTACAGCTGGAAAGAAAACAGCATCAAATGTTGTTGATCTTATGGCAGCACTCCAGGCATCTATTGACCAAACAAAACCAGCAACAAAGCCAGCCAGAAAAAGAGCCCCACGCAGGAAAAAAGAGACTTCCTGATTTATTTTGAATAGATAAGCTTGTTTTAGAAGCCGTTTCTGTAAAGAAACAGGCTTTTTATTATTATCCAATAATTCAGAAAATATAAACTTTTGTTTTCCTTTTGAAAGACCAGGTTTATTTCTATGGGTGAAAAGATTCATTTTTAATAGCGAATTGTAGTTTTATTAGCAAAAAGTATGTCGAAATTACTAGAAAAATGGACTTTATTAAATATATTACAAGATCGAAATTCCGCGAAATATAAATGTAATGTTTGAATGGTAGATAAAAATTGTCAGATTGATATAATAAGGCAGTACCAATCATTGGTTTGATTGGCAATTATATATATGAATTTTTAATAGTCGCTTATTTTAATAGTCACTTATATAGAGAGAAGCAAGATACAAACTAACATGTGAGACATTGAAAGGGGATCATTGCTTGAAGAAGTCATTTATTGCGTTTAACATTGCTTTAGCAGTTGGTGCAGGGTCATTATTATCAGGAGGATATGCTACGGCTGCATCCTTATCAGAATTAGAGAAAAAAGAGAATCAAATTAGAGGCGAAAAAGAGAAAGTAAATCAAGATATTAATCAAACAAACGAATCTATCGGTCATGTAGTAGATCAGCAAACTGATTTAACAGCACAACTTAAAAAGCTGGAATCAGAGATTACTGAAACAAATTCAAAAATAGATAAAATAAATACAAAAATTGGCGACACAAAAAAGGATATTGAACAATTAAGAAAAGATATCGTAGTACTTGAAGAGAAGATTGAAGCAAGAACAGAATTATTAAAAGAACGTGCTAGATCCTACCAGGTTACAGGCGGTAAAATGAATTATCTGGAAGTTGTAGTAGGAGCAAGCAGTTTTGGCGACTTTGTTGAACGGGTGAATGCCGTATCTACAATAATGGAAGCTGATAATGATCTAATCGCTGAACAAGAAAAAGATAAAAAGGATTTAGAGAAGAAAAAGCAAGAAGTAGAAACTAAGCTTCAAAGCTTGGAATCTATGAAAAAAGAATTAACAAATTTGAAGGCAAAACAAGAGAATCAGAAGCAAGAAAAAAATAAACTTATGAAAAAGCTTAAACTTGAAGAGAAACACTTGGAAGAGCATAAATTAAGCATGGAAGAAGAATCTTCTATTTTAGCTGGCCAAGAAACAGCTTTAAGCAAAGCAATTGCGCAGGAAAAAGAACGTCAGGCTGAGGTTGCAAGGCAAAAAGTGGCAGAGGCGGCTGCAGAGAAAAAACGTCAGGCTGAACTTGCAGCACAAAGAGCAGAGGAAGCTAAAAAGAGACAATCCTCCTCCAGTGCATCTGTAGAAAGTTCATCTGTTAAAAAATCTAGTGCACCAAAAAAAGCCAGTGAACCAACATACAGTGCACCTGCTCCAAGCAGCTCATCTGGTATATTCATGAAACCATCCGCAGGGTATTATACTTCTGGATATGGCCCAAGATGGGGAAAATCACATGGCGGAGTTGATATTGCAACATCTGGTACTGTTCCAATCGTGGCAGCTGCAAGCGGTGTTGTATCTAGAGCTTACAAATCTTCCAGTTATGGTAATGTAGTATTTATCACTCACTATATTAATGGACAACAATACACAACTGTGTATGCGCATATGAGAGACAATAGTATGAGAGTAAGTACTGGACAAACTGTCAGCAAGGGTCAACAAATCGGTTTGATGGGGAATACTGGACGTTCAACGGGTCAGCATTTACACTTTGAGCTTCATAAAGGACCTTGGACACAAAGTAAAGCCAATGCTATAAATCCTACGGATTATATAAATTGATTTTAAAGGAGGCCATTTTAGGTCTCTTTTTTTGTGCTCTTAAATAAAAAACGAATATCCATTTTGTGGTATTATAAAAATAATGATATTTTACTAAAGATTGAGGTAGGCTATTTCAACAAGACTATCAATGAAACTTGAATAATGAGTAATAATCCCGAAAAAGGGGGAATGTAGTTGAAAAAACAATATCTGCTTTTGATTACAGTCTTATTTGTTTTACTTACTTCATTTTTACCAGCAAAAGCAATGGCAACTAAATGGTTATATCCGTTTGTGGTTTGGGGCGGGTATGTCTATGAGGTAAGTGAAGAATCTGTGACCGAAATTGGGGATGAAATTGGACAAGTAACAAAGTATTCGGATATGGAACCGCAATCGGGTAATTTTTCTAATGCTTATCCGAAAGGTACTAAATACTTTACTATTAAAGAGGTTAGTACAGAGGAAGCGTTAGCCGTACAAGAATCCGATGGTCAATATGTGAAAGCAGATAGAAGAGAAGAATATGAATTTAAACAAGACTTAAATGAACCACAAGACATCCTTAAAGGGATTATTTTTTCATTGGTGGGGATTTTAGCTGGTATTCTCATTTATAAAATTCTAAAGAATCATCTGGATAAAAGGTAAATACTTCTTTCAACCACTGAGATAGCAAAAAGCTATCTCTTTTTTATATGCTATTAGCAACATCCTTACTTAAATAACTCTTTTTTGTAGTGTTTAGTTGACTGGAATTGCTGTATGTAAATCCTTTTTCAATAAACGGTCTCCCATATTCAAACCTCATTTTAACTTGTATAAAAATAAGCCTAAATATTGATTTACCAAAGGCTCTGAATGAAGTATACTAATAGTGTTTAGAATATTTAGAATATTTTGTAAGCGTTTCAATTAAATATTAGAAAGGGGATTAAGATGGAAGAAAAAATGTTATCCAAGGAGGAACAAAAGGGGAAAAGGGATTATTCGGCTATTGTAAAAAGTCCAGAGTTTCAACAACTTTTAAATGAAAAGAAAAAATTTATAATACCCTTAACCTTGTTTTTCCTAATCTTTTATTTTGCACTTCCCATAATGACATCCTATTCATCGGTGCTGAATAATTCTTTCTATGGACATATCACTTGGGCGTGGGTATTTGCATTTGCACAGTTTATTATGACGTGGACGTTATGTATGATCTATTCTAAAAGAGCAACCAGATTTGACCGCTTAAGTGATAAGGTGTTGAAAATAGGGGGTAAACAGTAGATGAATTATACGGCTTTTTTTATGTTTCTCGCTATTGTATTTGTTACTTTGCTCATTACTTATTGGGCTTCTAAAAGAACAAACAATGCGAGTGAGTTTTACACAGCAGGAGGTGGTCTGACCGGTTGGCAAAATGGCTTAGCAATAGCGGGTGATTATATGTCTGCAGCTTCGTTTTTGGGAATAGCCGGTGCAGTCGCTTTAACAGGTTTTGATGGCTTCTTTTATAGTATAGGTTTTTTGGTCGCTTACTTGGTTGTACTTTATTTGGTGGCTGAGCCACTTAGAAATCTGGGAAAATATACATTGGCAGACATGCTGGCAGCAAGGTTTGATGCAAAAAAAATACGTGGTGTAGCTGCTTTTAATACGATGTCTATTTCTATATTTTATATGATTGCTCAGTTGGTAGGGGCAGGAGCACTGATTAAATTATTGCTGGGCTTAGAATATGCCACCTCCGTTTTAATTGTTGGAGCTCTCATGACCATATACGTTATTTTTGGTGGCATGCATGCTACTAGCTGGGTTCAAATTGTCAAAGCTGTATTACTGATGGCAGGGACCTTTATCATTTCATTCATCGTTTTTGCCAAATTTAATTTTAATATTGCAAGTATGTTTGAACAGATGAGTACAGCTACTCCATTAAAGGAGGCGTTCCTGAATCCGGGGGTAAAATACACTGATGGCCTAGATACATTATCGCTAACAATGGGACTTGTTCTTGGAACCGCTGGTTTGCCACATATCCTTGTACGATTCTTTACGGTAAAGGATGCTAAAACAGCGCGAAGCTCAGTTGTATATGCTACCTGGATCATTGGGATTTTTTATGTCATGACCATTTTCCTTGGATTTGGAGCAGCAGCTTTTGTGGGTAATGCTGATATAGTAAACGCGAATGCAGCAGGGAATATGGCAGCACCATTACTAGCCAAGGCTATTGGTGGGGATATATTGTTTGCTTTTATCTCGGCAGTTGCATTTGCGACAATATTGGCCGTTGTTGCTGGTCTTGTATTAACTGGGGCATCTGCGTTTGCCCATGATTTTTATAATGAGATATTGAGAAAAGGAAAGGCAACTGAAAAAGAGCAGGTTAAGATGGCAAGATATGCATCTGTTGGTGTTTCCGTCTTATCGATTCTTTTGGCTTTAGTAGCACAAAATTTAAATGTCGCCTTTCTTGTATCATTAGCCTTTGCCGTGGCTGCCAGTGCAAATTTACCTGTAATTATTTATACAATCTACTGGAAGAAATTTAACACTACTGGTGCTATCAGTGCAATGGTAGTAGGTTTAATCACTTCAGTTGGACTTGTTTTAGTCAGCCCTAACGTGTTTAATCCGGAAGCTGGAGCGGCGATACTGGTTGGTGACCCTTTATTTCCTTTGTCAACACCTGGTCTGGTATCCATTCCGCTAGGGTTTCTGGCTGGATTTATAGGGACATTATTATCTCGTAAGAAGGAAGATGAAGCGAAGTTCGATGAAATTTTGGTTAAATCTAATACGGGTTTAGATACTATAAAATAGTGGTATGACCTCTTTTAGGTCAAGCATAAATTAGGGAAGGGGCTGTTCGTAGGTTATTTAATGACTTACAGCGGCCTCTTTTTACATGCAATTGAGCCAATGAAAAAGACAGGCAAAGGTACGTACACGTGACTCCTCTGCCTGCTTTATTTATCATTTCCCAAGAAATAACTAAATATTAATCAACTACTAAGATTATTTTTCCTCTCGCATGAGAGGATTCACTTAATTCGTGTGCATTTTTAACACCTTTTTCATTTAAAGGGAAGGTTTCACCAACTACTGGTTTCAATCTTCCCTCATCAAGAAGCTTAGCCAATTCTTTTAGCTGGTTACCATTTGGATTTAACCATACAAATTCTTCTGTAATGCCGTAGCGATTGGCTAATTCTTCGTTTGGCGGATCTACAATGGATACCAATCTGCCGCCTCGACGTAGGATTTTCATGCTGGCAGTTTGAACGGATGTCCCAATTGTATCTAAAACAGCATCGTATTCTGTCAATTTATCTTCTATATTTTCGGTATGGTAGTCAATGCATAGATCGGCTCCTAATTCCCTTAAAAATCCATGGTTTTTTTTGCTGGCTGTGGTGGCTACATAGGCTCCTTTAAGTTTAGCTAATTGGATTGCGTACGAACCAACACCTCCTGCACCACCATGAATAAGAATTTTCTGTCCTTCCATAATTTCCAATGCATCAAATAAACACTGATATGCCGTCATTCCAGCCAATGGGACGGATGCAGCCTCCTTAAAAGATAAATTATCAGGGATTTTCGCAATTAGTAATTCATCAACAGCTGTGTATTCAGCATAGGCTCCATAACGAGTTGTATCGGGACGTGCAAATACCCTGTCTCCATTTGTAAAATCAACGACGTGTTTACCAACCTCTTTAACAATTCCTGCAACGTCCAAGCCTAATATAATAGGGAATTCGAATGCATATTGATCAGCAAGATGGCCTTCTCTTAATTTCCAATCAATTGGATTGACGGATGCAGCTTTTACTTCGATTAAGACCTGATTATCTAATAGAGGCGGCTTTTCAACTACTTTTTCTTTTAAAGCATTCTGTCCGCCATACTCTTCTATTACTATTGCTTTCATCTTGGTATTTTGCATATAATTCCTCCTTGACTGGTAATTAAGGCTTTGGAAATCCTTATTATGTTCATTCCCTGTACAAAAGAAGGTAACCGTTTTTAACGTGTAATGAATAAAAAACAGGAAATTTATCCTAAGAGGATTAATTGAGTTTTTATCTTATAAATGGAGGATTGAGTTATCTAATTTTGAGGAAGGTATGGATTACTGCCATAAGTAAGACGGAGGAGAAGGGAGGGATGATCATCCTCTAAAGAAAATGTCTAAAACATTGCTGCTAGCAGAGGACTTTTTATTATAAAACTCCGAATAGCCACAATGATTGCATTAAACTACGAGAAATTGATTATTTTGAATATCAAACATTTTTGACAGACCGGTTCCTGTCATAGAAACTTCTTTTTGGCTGGCATCAAGGCTTCCACATTTAAACATCCTGATTGTGACAAAGCAAATCACTCCTTTATGAAGATAATTTCCGATATAATTATAACATTAAAAAACATGTCCCAGTTGCCTATATAGGCGTGGGACATGTTTTTTAGGTAGCTGCTTTTTCATCACTCTTTATAAATTTGAGAACAATAAAGAATAAAATCAATGAAATAGCACCAAAGCTATAAAAAAGATAAGATTGATTATGCTTCATAAAATAAGACATGAGTGGAGGACCTGCTGCTACACCAAAAAATCGTGCCGAGCTGTAAAAAGATGTGATTGTTCCTCTTTGTTTTTTATCGATGTTTTCAGTAATAATTGCATCCAGTGACGGTAAAATCGTCCCAAGGCCGGCACCAAAAATCGATAATACTCCGATTAATATATAGATATTATCGAAATAAGTTGTAAAGGTGATGGCAATCGCGCTAACAATGATAGAAGCCAGAATTAGGATTTTCATTAATTTAATATTATCTTTTATTTTTTTTCCGGTGATAAATGAAGCAACACACAAGAAAAATAGGGGAACAGCAAGCACAAGTCCCTTTTTAATTTGATGAATATCATACTTGGATTCAAGTATGGAAGATAAATAAAACTGGATGGCAAACAATATTAACATGACGAATGCCCCTGTCAGGAATACACTGTATAACCATGACCCATCCTTCTTAAATATTTTTTTGGTATCCTTTAAAAATTCTTTTAGTGTAGGAGGTTCTTCTGTTTTCTTTGGCAACTTTATACAAAAAAGAATCATAAAAAATGTGACTAAACTTAAAAAAGAGATAGCAAAGAAAGGAAGAAACCATAGAGAAATGGCTAATGCAGCTCCAAGTACGGGACTTAAAACTTTTCCAAAGGTATTGGATGTTTCCACAATTCCCAGAACAGAGCTTGCTTTATCATCGTCTTTAAAAAGATCGCCAACTAAGGGTAATATGATTGGAAAAGCACCAGATGATCCTATTCCTTGAATGATCCGTCCTATTATAATGACCATAAATGGATTTTCCATTTTCCAAGAGGCAAAGCCTGATACTAGCCCGCCGATAAAAGCTAAAACTAAACTAGGCAGTAAGATCATTTTCCTCCCAAAACGGTCGGATAAATATCCTGCAATCGGTATTAAAAGGATGGAGGCGATTGAATAGCTTGTAATAATCAAACTGGATTGGAAAGAGGAGATTCCAACTCTCTTTTCTAAAATAGGTAGAACAGGGATAAGCATTGAATTACCTAATGTCATTATTAGTGGCACTGCTGCTATACTGGCCAAACACCAAAAACTAATTTTATCGGTATCCGTTTGTGAACTCATTTAATTCCCTCATCTCTCTAAGCAGTTCTATGCAATTACTTTGCCACACAGGATGAGAAATTATGTACATTAAGTGTTCTTAAATGCTTATCATAAATGGATTGGAATATATATACAAAAGAACTGTGAAGGTTATTCACAGTTCTTTTTTGCCTAATCATCCGAAGATAAAATACCAATAAATCTAAGGATAAAAAGGAACAGGTTAACAAAATCAAGATATAAATTGAGTGCAGCCAATGGGATTTCATCTTCAGGTACTCCGTACTGTTTCATACGGTTCACATCATATAATACGTATCCGCTGAATACGAGTATACCTATAAATGAATAGACAAGCATGGCAGTAGAAGATAAAGGTGAAAAAATATTGAAAATCCCAATAACCAGGATGGCGAGCAATGCGGCTAACAGAAATCCGCTTAAAAATGTTAAATCCCGCTTTGTTGTCGCGGCGTAGAGAGAGAGTCCGCCAAATACAACTACTGTAGCAGCCAAGCTCATGATAATGGGCTGCGGTCCTATTGTTACTAAATAGTTTGCGATTACAGGATATAAGGTGATGCCTGATATAAAAGTAAACGCATATAAGAAACTATATGAGAGAATTTTCCTTCTTCTCACAAAAAACGCCGCAATAAGCATACCGAATTCTATAATCATCAGTGGCAAGAACAAGGATGGAGGAACAAAATTACCTACAATAAAGCCAATTAAAGAAATAGCTAATGATAAAGCGAAAGTTCTGATAACGGCTGGAATGTGATATTTATTGGTTTCCGTATATGAATTCATTTATTTACCTCTCCTTTTATTTATCATATATGTATCTACGATTAACTATATCAAAGGTTTCAAGGAATATCCTGATTTTTACATAGAAATAGTAGAGACAAATACAAATGGATTTTATATAATAAAAATAAGAACATTTGTTCTTTTTGGTAGGTGTTGTATATAGCTGTGAATATTTGGGAGTGTTAGGTTCAGGGCTCTAGTGTATACCATTTTATGCTATTCTATGATTATGAGGATGAGGAAAGGGGGAGACTTTGTGAACTTTACATTTATCCATGCTGCTGATATCCATTTAGATAGTCCATTAAAAGGTTTATCAAGATATGAAGGAGCACCAGTCGAAAAGTTGCGCAGTGCTACCAGAGATGCATTTAAAAATATGATTGATTTTGCTATTAAAGAAAAAGTGCATTTCATCATTATTGCAGGTGATTTATATGATGGGGATTGGAAGGATTACAATACAGGTCTCTTTTTTGCAAACGAAATGGCAAGGCTAAAAATGCATCAAATCCCTGTTTATATGATTAAAGGGAATCATGATGCAGCAAGTATCATTACTAAAGAAATAAAACTTCCTGATAATGTTTATATTTTTGATGATAAAAAATGCAAAAGTATGTTTATAGATGAACTTGGAGTGGCCCTACATGGTCAAGGATTTTCAACACGTGCTGTAACAGATAATCTTGCTAAAAGCTATCCGCAAAAGGAAGATGGATATTTCAATATTGGGATTTTGCATACATCGGCAGTAGGCCGGGAAGGACATGAGAATTATGCCCCCTGTTCCATAGAGGACATGAAGGGGAAAGAATATGACTATTGGGCTCTTGGGCATATTCATAAACGGGAGTTTTTATGTGAGAAAAACCCAGTCATTCTCTTTCCAGGCAATATTCAAAGCCGGCACAGCAAAGAGACAGGTCCAAAAGGATGTTCCTTGATTAAAGTTAGCGATGGTCAGATACAGGAATTAAATCATATATCACTGGATGTATTACGCTGGGAGATCATTGAGATAGATGCGACCCCCCTTGGTGATTACGATCAATTTCTCCAGAAAATCGAAGAGCAGCTGGAAAATTACCTAGATACTGCAGATGGTAGAATGCTCGCAGCCAGAGTAGTCGTCAGTGGCAATACTTCTTTATATCAGGAGCTTATGAAAAATAAAGAAAAAGTATTAAATGACATTAGATCTGCAGCTTTTGCCGTTGGACATGGGCAAATATGGATAGAGAAAATAAAGAATAAAACGGCTCCACCGTTAGAGTCCAATCATTTCTCTGATGAAAATAACCCAGTGACCTCCATTTTTAACTGGCTTGAGAAAAGTGATATGGATGAATTGCTCGAAGATGTAAGAAAAGAGTTTTCTGCGATTACTAACGTATTACCGACCGATTTAAAAAGAGGAGAGAATATGGTTATTCCTGATTCAGTTGCCATGCTGGAAGAAAAACTGGAGGAAGTTAAACAACTGGTGAGCCTTGAGTTACAAATGGAAGGAGGTAAATAAGGCATGCGTTTTGAAGAGTTAAATCTGACTGCGTTTGGTCATTTTACTGATTACCCGGTTAACTTTCAGCCAAATCAATCTTTACACGTAGTGTATGGAAATAATGAAGCTGGAAAGAGTACTATGCTGCGTTCTATTACTCAACTCTTGTATGGCATTCCGCATAATTCTAAGGATTCATTTTTACATCCCAATTCCAATTTACGTATAAAGGCCCGCCTATCCAATTCATCGGGTAATACTCTGTCCTTCATACGAAGGAAAGGAAAGTCAAAGACCATTCTTAATGAGGCGGGAGAAGCATTACCAGATAATGTTTTATTACCGTATATAAATGTGCTGTCAGAGGAAACATTCCGAAATATGTTTGCACTCAATCATGAAACTTTGCGAGAAGGCGGAGAAGCTTTGCTTGAGTCAAATGGAAGCGTCGGAGAGAGCTTATTTGCTGCAGCTTCAGGGATAAATACAGTAAAGAAAATTATGCAGGAATTTGATTCGGCAAGTAAAGAATTATATAAATCAGGTGGTTCAAAACCAAAAATAAACGAATTATTAAAGAAAGAAAAAGAGTTAACTCGCCGACTTAATGATTCGCAAATGCTCGCCAGACAATGGATGCAGCTGGAGGATGATTATCTTCATGGTAAGAAACAGCTGGATGAATTAAGAGAGCATTACCTCCAGGTAGACGCAACTCTAAAAAAATTATCGAAGTTAAACCAAGCTGCTCCTATTCTTATTGAAAGAGACAGATTAATAGAGCAACAAAAGAGCTTCACTGAAATTCCGGATTTACCCAACGATTTTAATTTACAAAGAGAAAATGTATTAAATGAATTAAAACATGCTGATGAAAATGCCAAAATATCCAATACAGAAATAATGGCGCTTGAAGAGAAGTTAGCCAAACTGGATATCGATGAAAAACTTTTAACATGTGAGTCTAGGATTCAATCTCTTTTCAGCCAAGTTGGTGCATACGAGAAAGAGAATAAAGACTTACATGTAAATGAGGCAAAGGCTGAGCAGGCACTCAATCGGATGAACGATATTCTCCTTAAGCTGGGCTATAGTAGGGTAGATAGTGTCAATATTGAGGATTTTAGAATTGCCATTTCTCGCAAAGAAAAAATCCGTATGCTTTATAAGCAATATGGGATTTTACATGAAACGATAAAAGAAATAAATAAACGACATGAAAGTCTAAAGGAAACTGTTGCTTTAAAGCGTGCGGAATGGGAAGGTTTTGGAGAAGTAAAGAATATTGCCAAGCTTAAACTTGTGCTTGACCATGCCCAGATAGAAGGAAATATTGAAAAAACCATAGATGTTTTATCAGAGGAAATGAAGGATCTTAAAGACAAATCAATGGAAGAGCTAAACTATTTACCACTATGGGATGGTTCGGTAGAGGAGTTTGATTCCTTTTACATTTCCATTTTAGAAGAAACTATTAATCAGTACATCGGGCAACTTGAAAGATTTAATGAAGATAAAACAAATTTAGAGCGCAGTATTAAGGTTGAAAAAACGATTATTTTGGAAGCGGAGAAATCGATTGCTGAATTAGAAGCCTTGTCTGTTATTCCTACAGAAGATGATTTAGAGAGAACCCGTCAGATTCGCGACCATGGTTGGAGCTTAATTAAGAATAAACTTAAAGGTGAAGACATTGATCGTGAAGCAATTAAGGAATACTGCAGTCAGCAAGAGGTAGAAGAAAAATTTGAGCATGATTTAAAAACAACGGATGAACTTTCAGATACTATGTGGAAAGAATCTGCAAAGGTGGGCATGAAGAATAAGTCGTTGCAGGATATAAAGAGATCTGAAACCAAAATTGCAGCTGCAGAGACACAGCTGCAGTTCCTTAAAGATGAGATGAATCTGTTTTTTCAACAGTGGAATGAGCTATGGCAGCCGTTCGGTATTGAGCCATTATCGCCAACTGAAATGAAAGAATGGGTAAGAAAATACACGGTTATTAAGCAGAATCAAGGCGAATATAAAAAGAAACAGAAACTTTGGGATGAGCTGACAGAAAAACGATTGGCTATCAAAAGCCGTTTATACCTTGCCCTGTCAGAAGTAATCGATGATCTAGATACTCAAGTGTCAGAATGGACACTCACAGACTTAATAAGAGAAGCAAATAGAGTAGTCCATTTAGCAACAGAGCGTTTCAATGAGAAGAATTCATTGGAAAAAGAGTGGAAGAGCAAGGCTGCTGATCTTAAACAAATCGAGCAGGAGCTGGCGAGCAAGCAAAGTGAATTAGTCAATTGGAGAGAAGCATGGGAGGATGCTACTAAACCCTTGCAAGTTGAAAGTCAGGCTCCGATTGATTACACAATGGAAAGGCTTGATAAGTACAATGAATTGACTACTACGTATGATGAATGGGCAGATATCAATAGCAAAGCAAAAGCTGGCATGTTATTTGTACAGGATTATGTAGATCATATCAGAATTGTAGCTAACACGTTACAGTTACCTGAACCAATAAATATCCAATCCTTTATCTATGATTTAACGAATCAGTTGCAGGAGCAGAAAAAGTGTAAGCAAAATCAACTCGAATGGCAAGGACAATTGGATAAACGGAAAAAAGAATATCGGTTAGCGAAGGATAAGAAAGAGATGGCGCTTAATCGTCTTGATGAATTGTTACAGACAGCAAGTGTAAAGACCATCGAGGAAATGCAAATTATTGAAGATAAATATCGACAAAAGCAAAAGCTGTCTGCAGAACTGATCAATCTGGAGAAGGTGTTACTTGAGATTGGCAATGGCTTATCGATTCAAGAAATGAAGGATGAAATAGACAAGCTTGATTTAGATTTTATGGAAAGTGAAATGGCAGAATTAAAGGCAGAGCTTGCAGATTTGGAAGAGAAAAGAACGGAACAGAACCAAATCTTTGGTGTATGCAGAAAAGAATATGAAGAAAAGATTAAGGGAAATTCATATGCAGCTGTTCAGGCCGCAGAAGAAAGAGAAAGTATCCTGGCTGAGCTCGCAGAATTGACCGATCAATATGTCCAAAAAAAATTAGCTACATTTGTATTACAGAAGGGAATAGAATATTTCCGTTCCGAAAATCAAAATCCGATTTTAACAAAAGCATCAAAACTGTTTGCAAAATTAACACTGAACTCCTTTGAAGGATTGACTGTTGATTATAATGAAAAGGATGAAGAAGTACTACTGGGTTTAAGAAATAACGAGAAAATTGGAATAGACGCGATGAGTGATGGAACAAAAGATCAATTGTATTTATCCTTAAGAGTTGCAAGCATAGAAAAATATTGTGAGGAAAATGAACCTATTCCATTTATTGTCGATGATATTCTTGTTCACTTTGATAATGAACGTTCAAAAATTACGTTATCTATCTTAAAAGAATTATCGAAAAAAACTCAAGTTATCTTTTTCACTCATCATTATCATTTATTGGATTTGTTGGAGGAAACATTGTCGCATGAGGAGTATCAATTGATTCACATTCATAAAGAGGCCGTCATGAGCTGAAATTAAAAGAAGACCAATTCAAACTTTATGAATTGGTCTTCTTTTTCTTGGTTCACTTTATTATTTTGTATTTTCTTTCTCAGTGATTTCAGAGATTTTATTCATGTTGTCCTGTAATTGAAGCTTTGTGCTTGATTTACTTAAGAACTGATATAACATTCCTACAAATATTGCTCCACCGACAATATTACCCAAAGTAACAGGAATCAAATTGTAGATGGCATTTCCGATTGTAATGGTATCAGGATGTGGTGATACTAATGCAATTGAGAATAATGATAAGTTTGCAATGCTATGTTCAAAGCCTGATGAGAAGAATAAAAATACAACTGCAATCATCATTGCCATTTTAGCTCCGTCACCTTTTACTTGGCTAGGCAAGTAACAAGCTAAACAAACAAGCCAGTTACAAAGGATTCCTTTAAAGAATAAAGCTGAAACAGATCCATGCATTTTATAAGAAACAATTTCGTGCATTAAATGCTCGTTTGGAATGTGGCTGAATATGCCTGTAAGGTAAAATAAAATGGCAAAGAAGATTGCCCCAACAGCATTGCCAAGATAACAAGCGCCCCAGTTTCGGCCTAAATCTCTGAGAGTTACCTCATTACGCATATAAGCGACAGTGAAATAAGCGGTATTACCGGTAAATAGCTCTGCCCCACCGTAAATAATGAGTATTAATGCGATACCAAAGAAAAGTGCCGGGAATAGGTATGCAAAAGGTGAGTCGGCTACCCTGAAATATTCTCCTGTTCTAAAGCAGGTAATGATTACAAACCCTACAAATATTCCTGCCATCATCGCTCTTAAGAAATAATGAAGAGGAAAATGGTCTAACAGCCTTTTCTTTTTCTTTGCAAGGGCAACTAAATACTGTAATCCTTGTTCTTCCATGATGTTAAATTCCTCCTATGCTGAAAAAACGTCTACTAAATAAACTACTATGACTTCTATAATTAATCAATAAGCTTGTGAAATTATTCACTTTTCTGATAGCCTCTTTTATTCAAATAAGGTAAACTTGCGTAAATCTTGTGATTATCTTCCACCGAATACGGGTAAGGTAAGTATAAGGATGGTGATTATCTTGAAAAGTAAAATCTTAAAAAGAGTTATTGCAGCAGCTGCACCTTTCGTGATCAGCTATATTACAAAAAAATTAACCAATAAGAAAAAAGTAGCTTAAAGGACGGGCAATAATGCTCGTTTTTTTTATGTTATCTTACCTTGCCCCAAAGAATTGCGAAATACTTAAACGGACACTAATTGACTGTAATTCACTACATATGAGAAAATATGACTGTTTGATTAAAACTTATGATTCGCCTATTCACATATTATTTTTTTACATGGTATATTTGATAAGATGGATTTTGATTTTAATAAGAATTGTTAAAGTGGTTATTTTCTTTTTACAACATCAAAGTATCATTGGAGATGTAGATCCAAGATGAATAGATTTATGAAGTTTTACTATATATAAAAGGATGGCTTACATGACAAATTTAAAAGAACAGATAGAATCAAGAAGAACCTTTGCAATTATTTCTCACCCTGACGCAGGTAAAACGACGTTAACAGAAAAGTTGCTCTTATTTGGTGGCGCAATCCGTGACGCTGGAACTGTAAAAGGACGTAAAACCGGTAAATATGCGACAAGCGACTGGATGGAAATTGAGAAGCAGCGTGGAATTTCCGTAACCTCTAGTGTTATGCAGTTTGACTATAATGGGACCCGTGTTAATATCCTCGACACACCTGGACACCAAGATTTCAGTGAAGATACGTACCGTACATTAATGGCTGTTGATAGCGCAGTTATGATTATTGATGCTGCCAAAGGGATTGAAGCACAAACATTGAAATTATTTAAGGTTTGTCGCATGAGAGGAATTCCTATTTTCACATTTATTAATAAAATGGATCGCCAAGGTAAATTGCCGCTTGAGCTATTGGCTGAGTTGGAGGAAGTGCTTGGAATAGAATCCTATCCAATGAACTGGCCAATCGGGATGGGTAAAGACTTCTTCGGTATTTATGACCGTTATTATAACCGAATTGAAATGTTTAAGGCTGAAGATGAAGAGAGATACTTAAAATTGAATGAAGAAGGCGAAGTAGAAGATGAAAATCACTCTATTGTTGAGTCTCCTTTATATGAGCAAACATTGGAAGAAGTGTTATTGTTAAATGAAGCAGGAAATGAATTTTCGCGTGAAAAAGTCAGAAATGGTGAATTAATTCCTGTATTCTTTGGAAGTGCCCTTACTAATTTTGGCGTTCAGACATTTTTGGATACGTATTTAGAGTTTGCGCCAAAGCCTCAGCCAAGACCATCATCCGTGGGGCCGGTTGAACCCGTTCAGGATACTTTTTCAGGATTTATATTTAAAATCCAAGCAAATATGAATCCGATGCACCGTGACCGAATTGCCTTTTTGCGCATTTGCTCAGGTAAGTTTGAACGTGGGATGACTGTTCAATTAAGCCGAACAGGCAAGCCTATGAAACTTAATAATTCAACACAATTTCTTGCAGAGGAAAGAAACAATATTGCTGAAGCAGTAGCAGGAGATATTATCGGATTATATGATACAGGAACCTATCAGATTGGTGATACGCTAACTTCAGGAAAAGAAGCATTTTCTTTCGAACGTCTGCCACAATTTACACCTGAAATGTTTGTACGTGTCAGCGCTAAAAATGTATTAAAACAAAAGCATTTTCACAAGGGAATTAATCAGCTTGTACAGGAAGGTGCCATTCAATTATTTAAAACAGTTGGGATTGAATCCTATATTCTTGGAGCAGTCGGACAGTTACAGTTTGAGGTATTTGAGCACCGTATGAAAAATGAGTATAATACAGAAGTTATCATGGAAAGAATGGGTGACAAGATTGCCCGTTGGACAACGAATGAAAAAATCGATGAAAAGCTTTCAAGTTCAAGAAGTCTTTTGGTACGCGATCGCTATGATCAATATGCTTTCTTATTCGAAAATGACTTTGCACTGCGTTGGTTCCAGGAAAAAAATCCTTCTATAGAACTATATAATCCAATGGATCAGCACGAACGTTAACTAAATTTAAGCAGGATTTAGCCTATATAGGGTTAAATCCTGCTTTTTTCTGTTATATAACAATTAACCGTTGACATATTTTTCTAAATATTCTTACAATAGTGGAAAGAAGATTAGGAGAGTGAAACAATGAAACATGTCTATTTTTTTACCGGGTTTCCAGGTTTTATTTCAAATCAACTAATAAGAGAGCTAAAAAAACAGGATCAGTTATTTAATAAAGTGATTGCTATTGTACTGCCGTCTGTGTGGCATAAGGCTGTCAGTGAAAGATTAAAAATTATAAACGAGTTCAATTTAGATGAAAATCAGTTTATCCTTATTGAAGGAGACATCACCAAACCCGGTTTAAACATCAGTAAAAAAGAAAGCGGTTTCAAAAAGGGAGAAATTACCCATTTTTTTCACTTAGCTGCGATTTATGATTTAGCTGTTCCAAAAAATATAGCCTATTTGGTGAATGTCGATGGAACACACAATGTAAATGATTATGTATTGACCCTTCCTAACCTATTGAGGTATACCTATTTTAGTACAGCTTATGTAGCTGGAAGACGTGAAGGAAAGCTGTATGAGCATGAATTAATTAAACCAGATAAATTTAAAAATTATTATGAAGAAACCAAATATGAAGCAGAAGTCCTTGTTCGAAAGATTATGGATCATGTTCCTGTTACAGTCATTCGGCCGGGTATCGTAAAAGGAAATACCCTAACTGGAGAAACCATTAAATTTGACGGCCCATATTTTATATTAAATTTCCTCGACAGAATCAGATACCTTCCAATTATCCCTAATATAACTAAGTCAACCTGTGTGATCAATTTGGTTCCTGTTGACTATATAATAAAAGCAACAGCTTATTTAACTTTAAGCCCTAAAGGTGCTGGAAAAACATATCATTTAACGGATCCTAATCCATATACGGTTACAGATATTTATAAGTTGTTTTTGAAAGGGTATAATGGAAAACGACCAATTGGGTATTTGCCGTTCGGGCTGACGAAAATGGCTTTATCAATCAAGCCAATAAGAAAGTTTCTGGGTGTGGAAGTTGAATCACTTGATTATTTCACCTGGAAAGGAGAATTTGATTGTGTACAGGCACAGGCTGATTTAGCTGAAGGGGGCATTTTATGTCCTGATTTTAAGGAAGGTGTAGTGCCAATGGTTGAATATTATAGAGCCAATAAGAACAATCGGGCGTTTCATATAGAGATTACATAATTAGAGGAGGAACAAAGTTGGAAGCCTTAAAAGAAATGGTAAATGTATATGCTCCTGCAACGGGAGAACTGATTATGCAGTATGAGGAGATGCCGGCTAGTCAAGCTGGTGAAATAATGAATAAATCCAAAGGGGCTTTTCTTTCGTGGTCACAATTAGATATAGACGAACGTTTACGCTATCTAAAGCAGTTGCGGCATACGATTGTGAATAGACTTGATGAAATTGCTGAGCTCATTTCAAAGGATACAGGGAAAGTCAAAACAGATGCATTAGTGGCTGATATCATGCCTGCCCTCGATGCTATTAGTCATATTGAAAAACATGCGAAAAAAACATTTAAGGCACAAAAGGTTCGTACACCTTTTTTGTTAATGGGTCATAAATCGAGTATTCATTATATGCCAAGAGGCTCTGTGCTTGTTATCTCACCATGGAATTATCCATTCCTTTTGGCTATGGTTCCTGTTGTATCCGCGCTTGCAGGCGGTAATACGGTTATTTTGAAACCATCAGAAGTTACTCCGGCAGTGGGTAAGTTAATTGAAACATTGTTTAAAGAAGCTGGATTTCCTGATCATGTTTTTCAAGTAGCCCATGGCGGTAAGGAACTTGGTGCCAGTCTTACGAAGCAAAAGCCTGATTATATCTTTTTTACAGGGTCTGTAGGTACGGGACGTATTATTCAGGAAATAGCAGCACGAGATCTTATCCCAACCACTCTTGAGCTCGGTGGAAAGGATCCAATGATTGTGTTTAGTGATGCTGATTATAAGCGTGCAGCAAAGGGGGCTGTTTGGGGAGCATTTACAAATAGCGGTCAAGTTTGTATGAGTGTAGAGAGATTGATTATCCAAAGAGAGGCGCTTGAGCCATTCTTACAGGAGTTACTTCCAATTGTTAATCAATTAAAGCAAGGAAATGGAAAAGAATCAGATATCGGTTCTATGACCTCAATACAGCAAATATCTATTGTAAGAGAGCATATTGAAGATGCCCTATTAAAAGGCGCCACTCTCCTGACTGGTGATCCGCCTTCTGAATGGAATGAAAATTCCATGTTTATTAAGCCGATTGTTTTAACAAATGTTTCAGAGGATATGCTTGTGATGCAGGAGGAAACATTTGGTCCGGTTCTGCCTATACTGACTGTTGAAACAGAAGAAGAAGCTATACGAGCCGCTAATCATTCCAAATACGGATTAAATGCAAGTGTTTGGACAACAAATAAGGAAAAAGGACGGCTGACAGCTAAGAAGCTTTTGTCAGGTGCTGTGTTAATTAATGATGTTTTAATAACAGTTGCCAATAATAATCTTCCATTTGGCGGAGTTAAAGAAAGCGGAATAGGCAGGTATCATGGGGATCAGGGTCTTCGTATATTTTGTCATGAAAAAGCAGTAATGGAAGATATGGGCCTCAAAAAATCGGAGATTCAGTGGTATCCTTATGAAGGGAAATATGAACATTTCCATGCACTGTTAACAGCCTACTTTGGCAAAAGGAAATCGATGATGAAGGTAATCAAGGAATATCTGAAATTAATAAAACTATCAAAATAAATACTATCTATGAGTTAATACTTGCGCTTGTATCCAGAAGCCAATATAATAGGTATACAAACTTCATACAAACCTTTCAAAGGGGAGTAGCGTTAGGGAAACCTAAAACAAAGTCGTCAGTACGTGGTTTTTACCATCGGCTTTGTTGGCATTTTTACAATGTCTAGCAAGACCTTTGTCAAAAAAGAATTACTTTTTTGGCATGGGTCTTTTTTGTTGGTTTGGAAAATAAAAGGAGGTTTACTTATGGATTGGGCAATAATTTTAGAGTACGCCTGGGTATTATTGGTGTTAATTGGACTTGAAGGAATTCTTGCAGCCGATAACGCAGTCGTAATGGCTGTAATGGTTAAACATCTTCCGAAGGAACAACAGAAAAAAGCTTTGTTTTATGGACTAATTGGTGCGTTCGTCTTTAGGATCGGTTCCCTGTTCCTGATTTCATTACTTGTAGATTTATGGCAAATACAAGCAATTGGAGCTGTATATTTGCTCTACATTATGATTAATTATTTAGTGAAACACTATTTCTTGAAATCTGAAGATGAAGCGGTCAAGGAAAAAAAGAAATCCGGTTTCTGGATGACTGTTCTAAAGGTCGAGGTAGCAGACTTGGCATTTGCAGTAGATTCCATGCTTGCAGCTGTTGCTTTAGCTGTAACTCTACCGGCGGTAGGGTCGTTTAATATCGGCGGTATCAATGGTGGGCAATTTATTGTTATGTTCCTTGGAGGATTTATTGGATTAGTTATTATGAGGTTTGCTGCAACACAATTTGTTGTACTATTGAACAAGCGACCATCTCTGGAAACAGCTGCTTTTCTAATTGTCGGCTGGGTGGGGGTTAAGCTGGCTGTCATGACATTGGCACATCCAGGTGTTGGAATTCTTGACCATCATTTCCCAGAGTCTACAACTTGGAAAATCATATTCTGGGGTGTCTTAGTATCGATTGTGGTTATTGGATACCTCGTATCAGGTAAAGATTTGAAAGCTAAAAATCAAATTGACCAGGAAATGTAAAATTACAAAGATATAAATTAATAGATTAAGTGAAGACCCGGGATGCATGATTATGTGCGTTCCGGTTTTTTTATTTTTGCAACCACTTGGATAAAATTTGGTTATAACCCCTATATACGGAAATTTGTGTACGTATGATATAGCATAATAAATAAACCGACCAAGCATTATTTATAACAAATGAAGAGTGAAAACATCCCACAAAGACCATACATTGCAACATATGGTATAATTTGTGCAGGGATGAGGTGAACATAATGCTTGGTATGCTTTTTCCGATTCTGAGAAAAAAGCAGGATTTAACAGAAACCGTACTCTTAATACAAGAAGGGGATCTGGAATTAAGAAATAATTTGCTTAAAAAATACAAACCCTTTATTAAAAAATCTGTTTCATCTGTATGCCGGCGTTATATCCGAGAAACAGATGATGAATTTAGTATTGGTCTAATTGCTTTTAACGATGCAATAGATAAGTTTTCACCTGATAAAGGAAATGGCTTATTGCCATTTGCAGATACGGTAATCCGAAGAAGAGTTATAGATTATATAAGGTCACAATCAAAAAAAATGAATGAACTGTCTTTTGAAATCCAACATGTTTCAGAAGATGAATACATACAAAGTCCATTAGATATAGAAAAATCAATTGAAAACCATCAGAGACAATTAAACTCCGAAAATTTAAAGGATGAGATTATTCGATATACTGAATTATTAAAAATCTTTCATATAACCTTTGACCAATTAGTCAAACATACACCAAAGCATGTGGATGCAAGGAATAATGCCATAAAAATCGCTAAAACAATAGCAGATGAGCCTTTGATGCTTCAATATGTCATAGACAAGAAAAAACTGCCTATCAAAATGATGGAAGAAAAAGTTGAGGTTTCAAGAAAGACAATTGAACGCAACCGCATTTATATAATAGCTATGGTTTTGATTTTAACGGGAGATTATTTGTTCTTAAAGGATTACTTGAAGGGGGTTCTTTCAAATTGAAGTGTGGAATCATTATGCAAATATCAGCAACGGAAATTACTGTATTGACCCCTGAAGGCGATTTCATTAAATTGAATAAAGAACGCAAAGACTATCAAATCGGTGAAGAAGTCAGGATTGATGTTACAAACTCAAAACCAATATTCAGCAAGAAGAATGGATGGAAATTAAAAATACTGGTTCCAGCATTAGCAGCAGCTGTTTTTTTAATAGTTTGTTTCTTTCCTGCGCTTTTAACTAATTCAAAGGTATCAGCTTATGTCAGTATGGATGTTAAATCAAGTATCGAACTTGGTATAACAGACGAACTAAAAGTGGTTGAAGTAAAGGGAATTAACGAAGAAGGGAAAGAAATTATAGCAAGACTTAAGGAATGGAAGGGCAGAGATATGGACGATGTTATCAGTGAAATGGTTACTTTAAATCGCAGTGCCGGGCATCTTAAAACCAATTCCAATATCTTGTTCTCCACCGTAATGATTGAAAAGGATAATCGAAATTTTGAATATTCCTTACAGAAAAAATTAACTGATACTCAGGATATCCCGCAAATTGATAATTCCGTGAACATTGAAATGAAAAAGGCCTCTGTTAATGATAGACAGGAAGCAACAGATAAAGGGATTTCTACGGGTACATACCTAGAGCAAACCAATAAGAAAACCAAGAATCAGCCTTCAACTGGAGTAAAGAAAAATGATAAAATTAAAGTAACAGAAGAAAAAAGCAATCATAAAAGCTCAAGTGTGGAAAAAGTTGAAATAAAACAGCAAACCAGTAACAGTAGTGACCGAACACAAATTCCGAATAAGTCTGCAGTCATTCAGGAAAATAAGCAAGAATCTGTTGAAGTGCCTAAAAAGGCGGGCACCGTTACAAAAGATGCTAAAGCTATACATACTACAGAAGAGAAGGCTGTAAAACAACAACATAAGGATAACAATTCAAAGCAGAGGCCACCCTCTAAAGACCAGCCTATAAACAAAGAGGTAAGAAAGGATATCATCCAGAAAGAAAGGAAAACCAATCAAAATAAAAGAGATACTGACCGAAACAAACAACAAGTAGATAAGCGAAATAAACCAAATAAGCAACCTTATAAAAGTCGGAAACAAGATCAGGTGGACAAGCGAGATGTCCGGAAACAAGATCAGGTGGACAAGCGTGATGTCCGGAAACCGCAGCATCAAAGAGGGAAGCAAGATGAACGTAATCAGAATCAGAAAAGAAAAGGAATGTATCAATAAATTCAGTCATTTACATAACTAATTAGAAAATGTCCGGTATTTTACCGGACATTTTCTTTGCCATATAAGGTTATTTAGTTTTTCCACTCATTTGCGCTTGTGCATGTTTAACGAGCTGTTTGGTTATTTCTCCTCCTACTGATCCGTTCGCTCGTGAGACCGTATCTGACCCTAACGTAACGCCGAATTCAGCGGCTATTTCATATTTATATTGATCAAGCATTTGCTGTACACCTGGTACCAATAATTTATTACTGCTGGACATTTCATTCACCTCACTACATATACTGTGGATTTTTGTATTCCTCCACACCATTAATATGGATGAAAAACATGATCTAATGCAGTTTAAAGTATGGAGGAATAGGCATGGTTTCCCTTTTGATAAAGTATGAAATATTGCATGAAATAGATTCCCGAACAAATACTAACCGCATAAAGGAGTGTGTAAAATGAAACGTAAGGCAGAAATGAATGCGGTTAATAAACTGAGTAAAACCCCTAAAAAAAATCTACAGGAAACTGAGTTTTCTGCGGAATTTACACATGGTGAGAACCCAATGAAGGGCGCTAACCGTAATTCTAAGCGTGGTAAACAGGGAGAATAAAAAAATAGAGACTCGACGTTAGTCGAGCTCTATTTCTTATGAAAATACTGCTGAAGGGACATAAAATAGCTTGGACCCACCATGCTTTGGGTGGAAGTATGCAATCAACAAGGTCGGAGCCGTTATTATTTCGCCAGTTTCTAAATAATGATTCATATCAATAGATAGTTCATCAATCAGAACATGCTTGTACAGTTCTTTTTCGTTTAAATTCAGTGCCTTAAATTTCTCACCAACCAGATGAGGATTAGCCAAAACGGCCTGATAGATTGGAGATTTCTCATTTTTTGTCATGGAATATTCCCACCATGGTTTACGTGGTTTAAAGGTAAGTTGTGATAAATAATCCACTTTTAGTAAGGCAATCAGTGTTTTAAGGCTATCGGGATTCGTTACACCGATAAATTCGACGAGGCGCTTAAATAGATCCTCAGGCTGATGTCCAATGCGTGACCATTTTTTTTCTTCCCAATAACTTCCGAATTCTTGGAAGAAATCAAAAGGGGAGCTATAAACAGTGCCTACTATATACTCCATTCCAAGATCCATTCGGTGATCATTCCAATACTTTTCCAGTACATCCTCAACCTGCTTAATTTTAATAATATCGGAAAACGGCATTACATTATTGCTGACAATTTCGTATGGGGCTTGATCCATATATTGATAATCCCATTGTTTAGCCTGAGTTCTCAAGCCTGTGCCGCGAAGCATTTTTAAGAAGCCCAATTGAAGTTCCTCTGGCCGCATTTCAAACACATCATCAAATGTTTTTCGGAAGGAGCTATAATTTTCTTCGGGAAGTCCTGCAATAAGATCAAGATGCTGATCCACTTTCCCGCCATCCTTAATCATGGTGACTGTACGCTTTAATTTATCGAAGTTCTGTTTTCTTTTGACTAGTTCATTAGTATAATCATTGGTTGATTGGACTCCTATCTCGAAGCGAAATAGGCCGGGAGGAGCTTCTTTGTTTAAGTATTCAATTACTTCAGGCTTCATAATATCTGCTGTAATCTCAAATTGAAAAACGCAACCTGGTTCATGCTCTTTAATTAAAAATTCAAATATGTCGAGAGCATAGCTACGACTGATATTAAAAGTACGGTCCATAAATTTAATTGTTTTTGCTCCATTTTTCATCAAGAAACGGATATCTTCTTTAATATCTTCTCTATTAAAGAAACGTACGCCGGTTTCGATGGATGAGAGACAGAATTGACAGTTAAAAGGACAACCGCGGCTTGTTTCAATATACGTGATTCTCTTCGACAAGTTAGGGATATCTTCTTCAAATCTAAATGGTGATGGAATAGACTTTAAATCTACCTTTGGAGCGGCAGGTGTCAGGATAGGTTTTTCACCTTCAAGATACGCAATTCCCTGAACAGTGTGAAAGTCTTTATTGCCATCTATTTCAGCTATAAGATTTTTAAATGTGGCTTCTCCTTCACCTATTACGATGAAATCAGCGCCTGGGATATCTTTGAGCCAGAAAAATGGATCGTATGTTACCTCTGGACCTCCAAGAACAATATAGATGTCCGGATTGATTTTTTTGAGTATGGTAATGACTTTTTTAATTTCTTCCATATTCCATATATAACAGCTAAAGCCGATTACATCTGGCTTTTGGTTATACAAATCTGTAACGATGTTCATAACCGGATCTTTAATGGTGTATTCAATAATTTCTACATTGTACTCGGGTGCTGCATACGCTTTTAAATAACGAAGGGCTAAATTGGTATGAATATATTTGGCATTTAAAGTAGTTCCAATAATTCTCATGTATTTGTCATACTTCCTTTCACCGTTTGCTAACAATTCATATTATCATATTTGAGTATGGGTTTACAGTATTGGCGATATTTTACATGGGTTCTAAGATGGTACGGTTTAATTTTCAGTAGTTAAAAATGAGAGATGACCAAGGGAATAATGGAGTGTATGGGTAAAAGGTTTTGGGAAATATAGCGGTACAAAAAAGTCCTTCGGAATATTCATTATTCCGAAGGACTGCGATTCATGGATTTAGATAAATCATATTTTTGTTTATAAAAATGTAATAAGCCTTTTAATTTATAGAACATCATTTTAGTATGACGGGTGTTAAACTCAATCATTGGCTGTGTAATTGACTTGACTAATGTACTCGACAGGATGATTGTAATAATCAATGAAATTGCTGCTAATAGTATATAGTGTTCTGCAGTAGTGAAATATTCATTTAAACTTGTAAATCTAAAGGTCCGGACAAAAAAGCCATGCAATAAATATACATAAAGGGTTTGAGTGCCCCATCTAGTAAAGAAATAGCTACCCCTAGGTACAAGGGCCATAAAGCTGACGATCATAAGAGAATTAACGATGAAAAATCCAAGGCGCTTAAACATAGAAAGGAACGATACTGTCTCAATTTCCGAATAAGGCTTTGAACCGAGCAGCCACTGGGAGTCTATTTCCGGGAAAAATGAAAACCATATAAAAATTACACCAAAGGATGCCAAAGCGTAAAATTTACTTTTCACTGTTGTTATTTTTTGAAAATGTTCCTTCTGACTGTGATAACCAATCAGGAAAAATGGAAAGAAGACAAATGTTCGGGATAAACTCAGATAAGTAGAGATTGTATCAATATATCCCACAAGTAAAGCAAGCGCTATTGCTAATCCAATCCCTACTAAAGGTTTGAATTTTGTAAAGACGAAAAGCATTAAATTCCAAAAGAATAGACTTAACAGAAACCATAAGGACCAATTGGGTTCCAATGCTTCGAACTTAAGTGTTGATTTATCAAATAGGTAATAATAATAAATCGTATAGATAACCTGAAAAAGTAAATAGGGAAGAATCAGTTTAGTACTTAGCTTTTTTATATAGCCTTTTTTGTTAAAGCCTTTTGCAAAAAAGCCTGATAACAGTATAAAAGCAGGCATATGGAAGGTATAGATTGTAGTGTATAAAGCATAAATCGTTTCATTTTGATCAATATATGTTCGTAAAATATGACCAAAGACAACAAAAAACATTAATATGACTTTTGCGTTGTCAAAATAACTTTCCCTCTGTCTCATAGCTGCCTCCTATTATTCCCGGAAAAATTCTTTCTATTATTCCCCTTTATAATGGTAATCAAACAATTGAGAGATGAATTAGTAAAACCATCCATTTGAACCATTATTAACAATGTGATAATCGTGTATTTCCGTACTATAATCTATGTATCTGTACTATAAGAATATAGATATCTGTTATATATAGTTTAAATGCAGAATAGCTATTGGTTTCAATATATAAATAATTCCAATTAAAAAACTGTATTCATCAGTATTTAAATAATATTTAAAGATAAACTAAACAAACTTTTTCGTTATGAAATAGGGAGGGAAAATAATGACAATTCTTCCGAAAAAGAATGAGCAAGGTTTTTATGAAATTCGCCTAGAGTCAATCGGAGGACTAGGGGCAAATCTAGCCGGAAAAATGCTGGCTGAATCAGGTGTTCTGGGGCATGGTTTAAATGGATCCAATTTTTCCTCCTATGGTTCGGAAAAAAAGGGATCTCCTGTAAAGAGCTTTGTTCGTTTCTGCGATGCCGAAACTGAAATACGTGATCATAGTCCAATTGAAGAGCCTCATGTTATTGGTGTTTTTCATGAAGCACTTTATAAAATGGTTGATGTGGTGAGTGGTTTACGTCCGGATGGTATCGTTCTTGTTAATTCAACTCGTCAGTTCGATGAAATAAAAAATGACTTAAATCTTCAGTATGGAACGCTTGCAATCGTCGATGCACTTGGTATTGCAGTAGAAGAAAAAACAAAAGTGAACACAGCTATGCTTGGAGCTTTGTTCCGTATATGTGATTTCCTCAATCCCGAGTCCATGAAAGACGTAATTAGAAAAACATTCGAAAAGAAATATCCACATTTAGTTGAGCCAAATATCCGTACGTTTGAACGTGGCTATCATGAAGTGACGTTTAAACATTTTGAGGTACCTCAAGATGCAGAGGGCAAAAGTTTTAAAAGAGCATTACCTTTATTGGGATACGAAACCCAAGTTATTGGCGGCACGATCATTGCTCAGGGTAACAGTATACTTAAAGACTTGTCCGGTTCCAGACAGGGTTTTTTACCTGAATGGGATGCTGAAAAATGTATACATTGTGCTGCCTGTGATACAGCTTGTCCGGATTTTTGTTTTGTCTGGGAAGAGGGAGAAGATAAGCGTGGACGCAAGCAAATGTTTTTAACAGGGATTGATTATCAATACTGTAAAGGCTGCTTGAAATGTATTGAAGCGTGTCCGACTAGCGCCCTTCGGGAAATGCGGGAAATCTTAGGTTTTGCTGAGGAAAATACAGTGAAACAACGTAATCCTTATGTAGCAGGAGGGATGAAATAATGGCGATATCAGAAGTAGAACTAACTGAATTGGTAAAGGATACAATGGCTGAACAAGTGACTACCTTTGAATCAGGTAATGAAATGGCCGCAATGGCTGCAGCACAAATCAATTATCACTTAATGGGGTATTTTCCAATTACCCCATCAACTGAAATAGCTCAGTATTTAGATATTATGAAATCCAGAGGAGAACATGATATTCAATTAATTGCGGCTGATGGAGAACATGGTTCGGCAGGTATTTGTTATGGTGCTGCCGTGACAGGAGCCAGGGTTTTTAATGCCACAAGCGCAAATGGACTTATGTATATGCTAGAGCAGCTACCTGTTCAATCAGGTACAAGATTTCCAATGGTTATGAATCTTGTTACTAGATCAATCAGTGGTCCGCTCGACATTCGTGGCGACCATTCTGATTTATATTTTGCCTTAAATACAGGTTGGATCATTTTGACAGCCAGAACACCTCAAGCTGTTTACGATATGAATATAATGGCGTTGAAAATCTCGGAGCATTCCGATGTACGTTTACCTGTTATAGTCGCTTATGATGGATTCTTTACATCCCATCAAAAGAGAAAAGTAAACTACTTTAAAGATAGAGAGATTGTGCAAAAATTTATTGGTGAAATGCCAACTCATTTTCCGCACGTAGATATTCACAACCCGGTAACGATTGGTGCACATATGAATGGGGATGATTTGATCAATAATCACTATCAGCAGTCTGAAGCGATGTATAAAGCCGGAGAGGTTTTTACTCAGGTAGCTTGTGAATATGCTGAACTGTCAGGTCGCCAATATGGAGTATTGGATCTATATAAGATGGAGGACGCGGAAGTTGCCTTATTCCTGTTAAATTCAGCTGCCGAGACAGCTAAAGATACGGTCGATGATTTAAGAAAACAAGGAATTAAAGCTGGCGTGATCAGTCCTAACATAATTCGTCCGTTCCCGGCAGAAGAAATCAGAAAGGCTCTGAAGAATGTTAAAGTACTGTTGGTTGGCGAGAGAGCAGATTCCTATGGTGCCAATGGTCCCAACCTTACACATGAAGTGAAATCTGCCTTACAGGAAGATCAGGATAATCATACTGCTGTGTTAAGCCGTGTGTTTGGTTTAGGAGGAAAGGATTTTTATCCGGAGGATGCAAGGGCATTTTTTGATATGGCATTGCAAACATTAAATAATGGCCAAATTGAAAAAGTATTTGATTATTACGGTGTCAATCCGGGATTGCCTGAAGCCCAACCACAGCCACTTTTAAAGCCGAATAACGAAGATTTATATAAGACAGGGCTTATTCAGGTAACTCCTGATGAGGAGAGTGGAAAATTAAAGGTACGTATACCTCCTTTACGCTCATTAATGAGCAAACCAAAACGTTTGGCTTCCGGTCATGGAGCATGTCCAGGATGCGGAATTTTTCCAGCATTGGAGCTGTTCTTTAAAGGAATCGAGGGGGATGTTGTTGTTCTGTTCCAAACAGGCTGTGCCTATGTGGTAACAACGGCATATCCATATAGCTCTCACAAACAAACGATGATTCACAACTTATTCCAAAACGGGCCGGCAACTTTATCAGGTACACTTGAAGCATTTTTGGAGAAAAAACGCCGTGGTGAAATCTCTATCAGTGATGATGCGACCTTCGTTATGATCACCGGTGATGGTGGCATGGATATAGGGATGGGTTCAGCTATTGGAACTGCACTGCGCAATCACAAACTCATTATGCTTGAGTATGATAATGAGGGATATATGAATACAGGCTCGCAAATGTCCTACTCTACTCCGCTTGGTCATATGACAAGTACAACAGGTGTAGGAAGAGCACAAAAAGGAAAAGCTTTTCATCATAAGGATACAGCTCAAATCATGGCTGCCACTGGAATACCATATGTATTTACAGGATCGGAAGCTTTCCCGCAGGATTTAATTAAGAAAGCGGTGAAGGCACAATGGTATGCGCAGAATGTAGGTACCGTTTATGGCAAAATATTAATCACCTGTCCTTTGAATTGGAAGGCAGAGGAACGTTATGGTGCTAAGATTATGGAAGCGGCAGTAAACTCATGTTTCTTCCCTCTATACGAAGTTGAGAATGGTGAAACTACCATTACTTATAATCCGGAAACGAGGAAAAAACGTATTCAACTATCTGAATGGTTAACATATATGGGGAAAACAAAGCATCTGCTGCAGGAAGAAAATGCAGGTATGCTTGAGGAATTTGAACAAGAAGTGGATAGAAGATGGAACCGATTGCTGGCTAAGCATGAAAATCCATCCCTTTAATAGTATTTTAAAAGCCTGAAGAGATTCTATAAGATATCTCTTCAGGTTTTTTTATATTTTAATCTATACCATAAGGAGGTATTTAGTCTGATTCTGATTGTTTAAAAAGGTTTTTCCATAATTTTGTAGAATAAGTATCTTATTATGTCACAGGTATTAGGAGGATCCCCTTGGCTGATATGGATTTGAATGATAAGGAAGTAAAGATTATAGAAAAAAATACGGCCTTGAAAACTGATTACGAGACATGGGAGCATTTTTTAAACTCATTTACAAAAGCAATTATTGTTACTGATTTGGAAATGGAAATCATATCTCAGAATGAACAGGCAATCAAGTTATACCATCAGTTAGGGCGAGAGGGTAAACCAGGAAATCTTCGGGACTTTTATATCTCTGTTTCAAAAGAGGTGGTTGATGATCAACTCAGAAACGTGAAACAGCATGGTTTTTCAAATTATATATATTCAGTAAGGAATTCTGATGACACCTGCTCAGTTGAGCTTGAACTTAATGGACTTTTGGATTCATATTCAAAAAAAATTATCTATGTGTTAATCCCATTAAAAACAGAGAGTACAAGGGATCATGTAAAAAAGGATAATTTATATGTAGATATTATTAATGATTTAAAGTGCTATATTGTTATCCATACTAAAGAAGGAATCATCGTGGATGGTAATAAAGCCTTTTGTGGGTTGGTCAAAATTGAGAGATCGAAAATTCTAGGCAAAAGTATTTATCAATTTATTACTGCCGCCGATAAAGATAAATTTGATACTGTTATCAAGCATCTATCATCCGGAAATTCCCGTTTTAATTTATTTCAGCTTTGTCTTGATTCAAAAGAGATTACATATCAATATACTACACAATTTAATTTTTACAGTGGTTTGTACTATACAATTATTTACGATTGTTTTGAAGAATCAGAGCAAAATCACTATTTAATAGAAGGAATTCAAAATGTCTTTTGTCAATCCGTGGATGGAATAATCATGCTGGACTCTAAAGGAATCATCGTACAGGCTAATGAGCAAGCCTGCATATTGTTTGAGAAAACGCAGGTGGAATTAATTAATACGAATATAGAGAAAATTACGGGCGAAAAGATAAATACGCTTTTTATCTTGGAAGAACAAGAGAGTTATGAGCTTATTTTCAGTTCATCGAGTGGGAAAAAGAAGATTATAGAATTAACAAAAAGTCAGATTAGCAGTAGTCCTTATACTCTTTTAATTTGTAAAGATATTAGTGAAAAGTGGGTGATGGAGCAGGAACTTCTTATCTCGGAAAATAAATTCAAGAAAATTTTTGACGGTACCTTTGATGGAATTATGATTTGGGGAGCAGACGGGGAAATATATGATATTAATGAACCTGGTGCTGCAATTATAGGGGCTTCTATTGATCATATCCAAAACAAAAACTTCCATGAAATATTCGAACTGACTGAACATCAGATGAAACATTTACAAAGGCATATTTCCTTGATCAATAAAAATAAGCATCATCATTTTGTGTGTGAGCTTACTTGCAGGGATGGGCAAAATAAACAGCTGGATTTTTCCTCCAGACTGGATGTTATACCGGGTAAGAATCTAACCATTTTTAGAGATGTAACAGATAAGATTCGAATGGAGGAACAATTAAAAAAATCAGATACGTTGAATGTTGTGGGTGAGCTGGCAGCTGGTATTGCTCATGAAATCAGGAATCCTATGACAGCTTTGAAAGGTTTTATTCAATTACTGGAAGGCAGCTTGAATGGCGAATTTTCAACCTATTTCCAGGTTATTTCTTCAGAATTACAAAGAATCGAGACAATCATTACAGATTTTTTAATTCTTGCAAAACCACAGGCAGTTTCCTATCAAATTAAACAGGTAAATAACACAATCGAAAATACGTTGGATCTGCTAAGTGCGCAGGCATCTATGCATAATATTCAATTCCACACACATTTTTCTAAAATACCACCCATCCATTGTGAGAGTAACCAACTTAAACAAGTTTTTATAAATTTAATCAAAAACGCTATAGAGGCTATGCCTACAGGAGGGTTTATTGATATCACAACAGAATTATTTTTTGATAGCCATGTATTAATATCGATACAGGATTATGGAACCGGAATCCCTGAGACTGTTCTTGATAAATTGGGAGAACCATTCTATACAACAAAAGAAAAGGGGACGGGTCTAGGTTTGATGGTTACCTACAAAATCATTGAAGAGCACGCCGGTTGGATTGAAGTTGCCAGTGAAGAAGAGAAAGGAACCCTGTTTCAAATCTATCTGCCTATTAATCATGAGTTCACTTGAGAGAAAAAATTAGAATAGGATGGTAAAATGGAAACTCTTCTGATTTATAAGGGTTTCTTATTTTTGTTTGCTGGAAGTGTTAGACAGATTCTTTAATAAGAAGATGAAATAATTATTATTTTTTGTCTTTTTTTGCGATTGTATTTACATTATTTTAAAATTCTGACATAATACCACTTAATGTTATTTTTTTAGTGAATAAGAAGGAGGAGCTTTTCTTGCAGAATCAAAAAGATTGGCTGGAAACTGCCATAAGAAATAAAAGAGAACAAATGATTAGCCATGCCAAGAACAATGGCCTTCTGGATGAAGGTACATTAAATCTGAGTCGGCAGCTTGACCAGTTAATTCTTGAACATATTAGGATGAAATACTCAATAACTAATTATTAAATAAACAAGGAATGCGTAAAGGTGAAAACTAGGATTTTATGACATAAAACGTATTTACCATTTACCATTTACTATTTACATATGGTTTGTGGATAAAAGCAAAGTAACAATTTAATACTAGGATAGGTATAATCAGTTCTGAAAAAGATATCTCTACCTGGTCGGCAAGTACATTTTAGCCCAGGTCGATTTATATACTCCTTTAGTATACGCGATTTTAGGCCATATTTATGAATGCATGAATAACCCCTTTTCTAAATGATCACAGTGGAAGGAATAGGTATACCATACACTTCCGTCACCTATCCTCAGGCGAGACCTTCTCCATATTCGTTATAAATCCTATTTTTTCAGGTTAAGTGCGCAGTACTTTTTCTGGGAATTGAAAAGCTCATACTTAAAAAATCCATCAATACAGCACGATTTGGATGACTGAATCTCATCCTACGAATAGATGAAATGATTGTTTGCATCCAGAGGATATTCCTTATATGATGTCTATTTATATAGAGCAATACCTATTAGAAGACATTAGAAGATTCATTTTGTACCTTAGGAAAAATAATCTCCTCGTTTGCATAAGGTTATACATCATCAATAAAGGATTAGTGCTCAAAATATTAGGATGTTCTGCAAAAGAATTGTAAAGTGAAAAATAAATAAAGGTTAAATACTAGGTTATTACTACTATCAGGATGATTATAAAGTTTTACTTTTTAATAGGAAAGAAGTATAATTACGCGGATGATAATAGTGAATTTTATCCGTTAATTGTGGGTGATTAAATATGGAAGAACAAAATCAATCTTTAAAAGTATTTATAGTTCTGTCGAGGGCTTTTCGAGCTATCAGTGACTATACCAACAAATATATCCAAGCCTCAGGTGTAAATCCAACCGAATTTGCTGTCCTTGAGCTACTCTACCATAAAGGTGATCAACCATTGCAGCATATAGGGGATAAAATCCTGCTTGCCAGTGGAAGTATCACGTATGTAGTAGATAAGCTGGAAAAAAAGCAATTATTAAAAAGGATTGCATGTCCCAATGATCGAAGAGTAACATATGCGCAAATTACGGAAAAGGGAAAGAAGTTCCTGGAAGGGATATTCCCGGAGCATCAGGAACGAATTGAGCATTTAATGGATGGGTTAACAGTCGAAGAGAAGGAAACGGTGATTGAGCTTCTGAAAAGAATTGGTAAATCCGTACCGTTAACTAAATAATCCATTAATACCTATATATTAATGAATAAAATGAAATAGAAGAATAAGATGGACTGGCTGTCGTTAACCGGCAGTTATTTTTTTGTCTAAAAGCTGAGGAGGAAATAAGATGTCACTCGTTCATTAATGAAACAAGGTGGTAAGAAGCAACCGGTATTCACCAGAATAATAATTTGTCATAAAGACAATCAGCCCGCATACAGTGAGTAGTAAGCGGGGAGGGACAAGGGTGAATCGTCAATATGTAAATATTTTTCAAGTTGCAGCTGTTTATGTTGGAACGGTTATTGGAGCGGGTTTTGCAACTGGAAAGGAAATATATGAATTTTTTACCCAATATGGACTTTATGGCCTATTAGGGATTCTTCTTTCGGGATTTATTTTTATTCGGATTGGCAGAAAAATAATGATTGTAGCATTACATAGAAATATTAAAAATTATATGGAATTTAATGATTGGTTATTTGGTAAACGTATATCCTTTTTTGTTAATATCATCTCTATGGGCATGTTGTTTGGGGTTACAGGTGTTATGATGTCAGGAGTTGGCGGTCTATTTGAAGAGCAATTGGGATTTTCTAAAATAGGGGGCATGCTTTTTACTACATTTCTATCAATTGTTGTCATGAGCTGGGGGACTAAAGGTTTATTATCTATTAACACCTTTGTGGTACCTGCAATGATTATGTTTAATTTAATCCTGATGTTTGCTTCATTATTCCATATGAATCCTGTTCAAAATCTGCTAACCATTCCTGATGAAGTAAGCTGGAAGATGGTCTTATCGCCCTTCTCCTATACGGCATTTAACCTTGCTTTGACACAGGCTGTTTTGGTTCCATTGGCTGCCGAAATAAAGGATGAAGATATTATTCGAAAAGGTGCAAATTTAGGAGGATTTATTTTATCCGTTGTTTTGGTAAGCTGCCATATTTCCTTATCCTCCATACCAGGAATTGAACAGATTAACATTCCTACTGCCTATGTAATGAAACAAATAGCACCTTTTTTATATGGGCTCTATTTATTCATTATTTTTGGAGAAATTTTTTCAACCTTAATTGGAAATGCCTTTGGACTCGAAAGGCAACTAAAAAAAGCAACGGAACTGCCTTCCTGGTCGCTATATGTTGGGATTTTTGCCATAAGTTTAATAATTGGCCAAATTGAATATGGTCCTTTGATCTCTATATTGTATCCGATTTTTGGATATATTAGTTTAATCTTTTTGCTGTTAATAACTGTCAAAAAGTAAGTGTCAGCTACGATTTATGCTGTTTCTAGAAAGATTTATAAAAATGACAAAAAGAAAGAGAAGGGATAGTCCCCTCTCTTTATAAGGTCAATGCCGTAGGCACATTATAATGTTAATATAATCGGCTCATTCTTTGTCACTATGATAGTATGTTCACATTGTGCAACCAAGCTTTTGTCACTCGTGATAAATGTCCATCCATCACCGGCTTCTGTAACCATGGTTGCTTTTGTAGAAATAAACGGTTCAACGGCCAATACTGTACCTTCATGAAGAAGCTCTGAATCCCATGGGTCAAAATAGTTTAAAATATGATCTGGTTTTTCATGCAGACTTCTACCTATTCCATGGCCGGTTAAATTTTTGATGACAGTGAATCCATTTTGTTTTGCTGTATTGAAGACAGCTTTACCAATTTGGTTTTTCTTGGAGCCTGCTTTAGCTTTGCTGATTCCCTGATAAAAAGCATCAACTGCGCATTGGCATAATTTTTCTTTTTCACTAGTTGTAGTGCCAACCGGGAACGAAATTCCTGTATCCCCATAATATCCATTTAATACTGCAGAGACGTCGATATTTACCATATCGCCTTCGTTAATTATACGTTTTCCTGGTATTCCATGAGCAACTTCTTCGTTTACACTGATACATGTAAACCCGGGAAAATCATACTCATTTTTAGGTGCAGAAACAGCTCCGGTTTCCTCAAATATTTTCTTTGCGATTAAATCAAGCTCCAGTGTTGTAATACCGGGAACGGTAGCTAATTTCATTGCTTCCCTGACACGTGAAACAACTGCACCTACTGCTTTTAATCCTTCTAAATCTTTTTCGTTTTTTACAATCATGATACTAAACCTGCTTTCTGTAATGCTCTTCATTAGTATAAAAAGTTTAGTGGAAAGGTTCCAGATGGAATCGATTCTCACTATTATATCTAAGTTTTTTACAAATTTAAAGTAAGGGAAATTAATGGGACAAGAAGAGAACGAGGCAAGTAGCCCCGTTCTCGAATTATTCATATATGATTTTATAATTTTTATGGTTAACGACTGTCTTTTCTTCTAATTCAAGATCATGAAAGTTCTCCATTAAAGTTAAATCAACAATCACTGAGTTTTCATTTACTTTTTCTACAATCCCACGCAATCCATCGCGGAATTCAATTATATTGCCTACATCAGCCTTTTTCATCATGTTCACACCTTTTCAGTTTATTAAAGTTATCAACAGATCTTGATTAGTAAACTAATATCCTTGCAATTTCGGGATTCGTAAGTCCGCTTATAAAGAAATTATCCCTACTATTTAGCTTATGCAGAATAATATTGTAATTATAGTATAAATTGTGATTAATTGGAATGTTAAAAGAATAAATAGTCTTTATATTTTCGCTCCTATGGAATACTTGTTTAATGTAGGGGTTTGAGAGTATCATGTTTTGTATATATAGGAGGTTTTACGAATGAATAAAGAAGAGATCCAATCCATATTTGATCAATTAAAAAATGGAGAAATAGATAAACTTGAAGTTGCAAAGCAGGATTTCATGGCGTTTCGATCTGTGCTTGTAGAAAGGGAAGATTTTAAACATTTTCGGGGAACTGCTCATATAGGCGGGGGTGTGACCTATCATTATTTAGAGGAGCCTAGAAGCTGAATAGAAATCAACAAACCCAATTATAAAGTAATTGGGTTTGTTAACATTTTAATCAGTATTGTCCTTATTTGATAAACACATCTGGATGTATTTCAAGGTAATGCTTTAGTTTTTTTAGCGCCATCCGTTTCCAAGATTTCACCGTTGCATACGTTGCATGGTATTCGTATGCGATATCTGTGATGGTTTTACCAAATTGAATGTATTCAGCCAACCAAATATATTGGTTGTTTGTTAAGGAAGTTAGAAAAGGTTTAGGGAAGTACCATTCAAGGAAGGAAACATCTTCTTCAACCTTTAATAAATCCCAATACTCAGGTGATTTTTTTAATTCTCTCCCATTTATTTTAGTGGACTTGCAAAGCTGTATAAGCATTTTACCTTGTATGGACTTATAGGCATAGGAAAGGAACTGTCCTTTTTCAGGGTTGAAATTTTGGCTGGCCTCCCAAAGTGCAATTAATCCTATTTGGTAAAATTCATCCTTTTCACAAATAATATTAAGCTTTCTCATAATATGATGTATTAATGGATTATATTGGTTAACTAATGATTCGAAGTCTTCCATACTCGTAATCCTGCCCTATGAGGAGCGACCTCTATATTCCCGGGTACCTTTAAAGTACGCTTAAAGATTCTTTCTGTAAAAAAAGCAAATTTGAAAATTTGTTGAGTTTTTAGCGAAAAATGAGGATAAATTCTATTAAAATAATCATTATTTTAAAAAATATGGATTCCTATAACAAAATCTAACCATTTAATTTAAAAGAGAGGATTGGATACAATGAATTTTCAGGATCAAGTTGTGTTAGTAACAGGTGCTGCAAATGGGATTGGTAAAGAAATCGCAATACAATATGCAAATAAAGGCGCGAAAGTTGTTTTAACCGATATAGATGTGGAAGCTGGAAAGAAAATTGAAGCTGAACTATTGGCAATGGGAAAAGTTGCTTTATTTGCTGAGGCCGATCTCAGCAAAGAGGATGATTGCCTTCATATAATGGAAATAATTAGAGGTGAATGGGGTAGGTTAAATATTATAGTAAATAATGCAGGCATAAGTGAATTTACTCCATTATTTGAAATGACAACAGAGAATTGGAATCGCATTATCAATACCAATTTACGAAGTGTATTTATTTTGGCAAGAGAAGGAGCTAAGCTGATGACTGGAACGGGTGGTTCTATCATTAATATAGCATCAACCCGAGCCATACAATCTGAACCGAATTCTGAAGCTTATGCTGCATCCAAAGGTGGAATCCTAGCTCTAACGCACGCTCTTGGCGCATCATTAGCCAAAAAAGGTATTCGAGTTAACAGTATTAGCCCTGGCTGGATTCAAACGACTGATTACACTGGTTTACGTGAGATAGATCACGCCCAGCATTTTTCGGGTAGGGTAGGTAAGCCAATAGATATAGCAAAAGCATGTTTATTCCTAAGTGATCCAGAGAACGATTTTATTAATGGAGAGAATCTGGTTATTGATGGTGGAATGACAAGGAAAATGATTTATGAAGATTGAAAATATGAATAAAAAACAGAATAGAAAGGTTCTTCAAATTTGTCATTAGAAATACCTTTGTTGTAAAATCGATAGGAAATACAATATATAGATATTTCTCCAAGCTATGTGAAATTTAGTTGTAGAATTGCTTATCTGTGTGCAAACACTTTACTGAATAAATTCATTGTATATAGGATTCTGGTATATATTAGAAATGAATCTTATATTTATTGAAAGACTATGTTTCAATCAATCTTACAGGTGAGATATATTTATGGTTCTTAATTTATAAAAGCAGTTGAACAATTTTAATTTTTCAGGTACATTTCTCTTATAGGGTTTTACTCTTTATTGTGAGAAAAGCTACATAATTTCGACTGTTCATCCTTTTATACATAGGACCGGTTGAAACTGGGTAAAATCATAAGATGTAAGCAGCTAGAATTCGTATAGCTAAAACAAAATAATTATTAATAAAGGAGCTCGATTACTTATGGTACAAAAAACTTTTCATGTAACTGCAGAAACAGGAATTCATGCTCGTCCAGCAACATTGCTTGTACAAGCAGCAGGTAAATTCAACTCTGATATCAACCTCGAATATAAAGAAAAGAAAGTTAATCTTAAATCAATTATGGGCGTTATGTCTTTAGGAATCGGCAGTGGTTCAGATATTACAATTATCGCTGAAGGAAATGACGAACAAGATGCATTAAATGCCATTGAGGAAACATTAACAAAAGAAGGATTGGCTAAGTAATGACAACGATGTTAAACGGGATAGCGGCATCTAATGGAATTGTCATAGCAAAAGCTTATCGTTTAATGGAGCCTGACTTAACTGTAACAAAAAGCACGATTAATGAAGTGGATACCGAATTAACTCGTCTTCAAGAGGCGGTTAATAAGGCTCAGACCGAATTGGAAACAATTCGTGAAAAAGTCAAAACAGAACAAGGTGAAGATAAAGCAGCCATTTTTGATGCTCACATACTTGTTTTGAATGACCCTGAATTGCTTGGTGCTGTACAGGAGAAAGTTAAGTCTGAAAAAATCAACTCTGAATTTGCTATGCGCGAAATTGCTGATATGTTCATCACTATGTTTGAACAAATGGATAATGAATATATGAAAGAAAGAGCAGCTGATATTCGTGATGTAACAAAACGGGTTATCAGTCATCTTCTTGGGGTACAAATACCAAATCCAAGTATGATTGCTGAAGAAGTGATTGTTGTGTCCGAGGATTTAACTCCTTCAGATACAGCTCAATTAAACAGAGAATTTGTTAAAGGCTTTACAACTGATATTGGAGGGCGTACTTCTCACTCCGCAATTATGGCACGCTCGCTTGAAATTCCAGCAGTTGTTGGGACTAAACAGGCAACTGAAACTATTCAAAACGGCGATATGATTATACTTGATGGGCTTAAAGGTGAAGTACATATTAATCCGACACCTGAATTGATTGAAGAATACAAAAAAGCTGCTGATGCTTATGCACAGCAGAAACTTGAATGGGCTAAGCTTGTTAACGAAAAAACGGTAACAGCAGATGGCCATCACATAGAATTAGCAGCGAACATCGGCACTCCTAAAGATCTTGAAGGTGTTAAAGCAAATGGTGCTGAGGCTGTAGGCTTATATAGAACAGAGTTCTTGTATATGGGAAGAGATAATCTTCCTGGAGAAGAAGAACAGTTTGAATCCTATAAAGCTGTACTTGAAGGTATGGAAGGTAAGCCGGTTGTGGTACGCACATTGGATATTGGTGGAGATAAGGAGCTTCCTTATCTAGATCTACCGAAAGAAATGAATCCATTCCTTGGATTCCGTGCTATTCGATTATGCCTTGAGGAACTACCGATTTTCAGAACGCAGCTTAGAGCACTTTTACGGGCAAGTGTGTATGGGAATTTAAGAATTATGTTCCCGATGATTGCCACTTTAGATGAATTCAGATCCGCCAAAAAGGTTCTTGAAGAAGAAAAGGCGAAATTAATTGAAGAAGGTATTGAAGTATCAGATTCTATTCAATTGGGAATCATGGTGGAAATCCCTTCAACTGCGGTAATCGCAGATCAATTTGCTAAGGAAGTAGATTTCTTCAGCATTGGTACGAATGACTTGATTCAATATACAATGGCTGCAGATAGAATGAACGAACGTGTATCTTACTTGTACCAACCATATAATCCAGCTATTTTACGTTTAGTAAAAATGGTGATTGAAGCTGCACATAAAGAAGGCAAATGGGCTGGAATGTGTGGAGAAATGGCTGGGGATGAACTGGCGATTCCGTTGCTTGTTGGATTAGGGTTGGATGAGTTTTCAATGAGCGCAACATCTGTTCTGCGTGCACGTTCCCAAATTAAAACACTTACTAGAACCGAAATGCAAGACTTGGCTGAAAAAGCTATACAAATGCAAACATCAGCAGAGATTGTTGAAATGGTTAAAAAAGCTACAGCTCAAAAATAGTTTCAATAAAAATAGATATACAGGTTTATTTATTTGAACGGAGGGGTACATTAAAGGTGGACACAAAACAGCAACATGCTTTTAGTGACCCCCCTTTCTTAATCAACTGGTTTTCCAGTTGATTTTTTTTGCTATTATAGAGGTATAGGAGGGAGCGTTATGATGAATTTACATATTGGTTTTATCGGTATTGGTGTAATGGGTAAAAGTATGGCATTGAATATAATGAAGGCGGGATACCCTGTCAGTGTTTATTCCAGAACAAAGTCCAAATGTGAGCCTTTGCTTTCGGAAGGTGCAGATTGGAAGGAGTCCCCTCGTGCAATCGCTGAGGAAGCCGATGTTATTATTACGATGGTTGGCTATCCTTCTGACGTTGAAGAGATATATCTAGGGGCGGAAGGCTTATTAAAATATGCCAAGCCGGGTACTTATTTAATTGATATGACCACTTCAGCTCCGTCTTTAGCACAAAAGTTATATGCTGCTGGTAAGGAATTAGGATTGCATGTCCTTGATGCACCTGTCTCCGGAGGAGATATTGGTGCACAAAATGCTAATCTTGCCATTATGGTTGGTGGTGATCAATCTGATTTTGAGAGCATGATGCCTGTATTTAAAGCAATGGGGACAAATATTATCCATCAGGGCGATGCTGGCTCGGGCCAACATACTAAACTATGCAATCAGATAGCCATTGCTACGAATATGATTGGTGTATGTGAAGCGATTGTTTATGCCGAAAAATCTGGCCTGGATCCTGAAACAGTTTTGAAAAGCATTTCAACTGGTGCTGCTGGAAGTTTTTCCTTAACCAATTTAGCGCCTAGGATATTAAAAGGTGATTTTGAACCGGGATTTTATATCAAACATTTCTTAAAAGACCTAAAAATTGCATTAGAAGAATCCGAACGGTTAGGTCTTGACTTTCCAGGGCTAACTTTAGCCAAAGCTATGTATGAAAAATTGGCGGATATGGGAGAAGAGAACCGTGGAACACAAGCCTTGTATAAATATTATACTGAGGCATCCAATCAGTAACTTAGTCTCATTAAAAAAAGAAGCATTTCGAAAAGGTATCATGCCTTTAACGAAATGCCTCTTGTTATTTTATCTGCTGAATTAGGAAATGTTCAAGTCTGTTTAATCCTTCTTTAAGCTGCTCCATGGAAACAGCATATGATAATCGGAAATATCCTTCTCCATATTTTGAAAAAGCAGATCCAGGTATAACAGCTACTTTTTCAAATTGAACCAGCTTGAGGGCAAAATCGAGTGAATTTTTAAAGGCATCTGGTATTTTAATGAAAAAGTAAAATGCGCCATCCGGTAATACAGTCTGGAGATTCATCGCCGCAAGTCTATTAAAAACATAATCACGACGGTTTTTATATTCCTCTCTCATAGCAGCTGGATCATGTTCACCGTTCCTCATAGCCTCGAGTGCAGCCATCTGTGAGACAGAGGAGGCACAGGATACGTTATATTGATGAACCTTTATCATATGTTTAATGATTGCTTTTGGTGCCATCAGAAAGCCGATTCTCCAACCGGTCATGGAATGTGACTTTGATAGACCATTTATAGTAATGGTTTGCTCTCTTATAATGGAACCAATCGATGTATGAGTTCTGTCCAAAGTTAATTCACTATAGATTTCATCAGCCAGGATAAAAATATTTTTTCCTCTAACAAGGTCAGCAATTTCCTCCAGTTCCTCTCTCGTTAATGATACCCCTGTTGGGTTGGACGGATAGGGAAGAACAATACATTTTGTTTTTTCGGTTAGACTTTCTGTGATTAATTGTGGAGTCAATTTAAAGGAGGTGCTTCTTGTATCAACATGGACTGCTTTTCCCCCTGCTAAGTGAATTAATGGTTCATAACCGGGATAAACAGGGCCAGGCAGAATGACTTCATCTCCAGGTGTTAAAATAGTCCTGAAGGCAATATCAATCGCCTGACTTGCTCCTACAGTAATCAAAATTTCATCATCCGGATTATATTTAAGTGAATAATGGCTATACATAAATTTTGATACTTCTTGCCGGAGATCGAGTAAACCGGCATTGTGGGTGTAGGTGGTACAATCTTTTTGAATGGCGTTTATTGCTTTATCTTTTATATGTAAGGGTGTTGGGAAGTCAGGTAATCCTATTGTAAAGGACAGGACATCATCAATATCAGATACCATATTATAAAACTGCCGAATACCGGATATTTCTATCTCTTTTACATGAGGATTAATTAAGTGTTCCATTCCAGGTCATACCTCCTAATTACAGTTCTTATCTTTATTATTATAAGGTTGCTTTAGGAAAGTGTACACTATCCTACTCTAAATGGTTGTATGCAAGATTGGGTGAATGATGCATACTTGGTTTGGAATACTATGGGTAATTCGTTTTGCTTAGGTGGGGGAAGATAGTGTACCGAATACTTGTTAAGGATCAAACTGATGGTATAAAGGAAATGACTTTGGAGGACTTACAGAAGCGTGATTATAGCCTGGTATGGGTTGATATCCTCGCACCGCAAGAATATGAGGCTAATATACTCCGTACGTATTTTAATTTTCACCCTCTCACTATAGAGGACTGTCTTGATCGAATCAACCAGAGACCTAAAGTGGATTTTTATCAATCCTATATGTTTTTTATCATTCATTCCTTAAATGAAAACTTCGAAAGAAATGAGATTGATATTTACGTAAATGAAAAAGCAATCGTAACCGTTCATGAAGATCATATAGAGGAAATAGATAAAGTATGGGGAGTAACAGATCAATTGGATACTTCTATCCATGTCCTGCATAAAATTATTGATGCAGTAGTAGATGCTTATCTTCCAAAGGCCTATCAAATAGAGGAGCAATTAAATGTCTTGGAAGATCACCTGCAGCATTCTCTTAATAATGATCCAATGAGTCAGTTATACGAAATTCGAACGATGATTTCGCGACTAAGAAGAATTATCTTGCCCATGAATGATTTGATGTACAGGATTATTCATTCTGAGAGAATCAGTGCTCTTTCTGAACATCATCATTACCTTAATGATGTGTATGATCATTTATTGAAATTAAAAGAATTGGTTGATGGCTACAAAGAGTTCTCAACAGATCTGAGAGATAGTTATATGGCGGTCAGTTCAAATAAAATGAATGAAACAATGATGACCTTGACGATTATTACGACTATTTTCATGCCATTAACATTTATTGCAGGTTTATATGGTATGAATTTTTCTGAAATGCCTGGTTTAAGTTTTCGCAATGGTTTTTGGTATGTTCTTCTTTTTATGATTATCATCACAGTTATAATGATGATTCTCTTTATGCTGAAAGGTTGGTTATTCCGAAGGCTGTACAGAAATGAAAAATAAATAGCGGCTTAGCTCTATTGTATTTAGAACTAAAGCCGCTTAGGTCATGTTTACAGGACTGGGTCCTTTATTTATATTAATATCCGTAATCCCAATCGATTTCTTCTGGATGCCACATAGTAAGCTGAGGAGTTGCGTAAGATTCATCAGTTTGGTTATGTGTGTATTTTTCAACTTCGCTAAATTGAATATTCTCTAAACAAGTAATAACATGGTTATCTTCATATAAAATGGCAGTACCTTTCATAAGTCAACCCCTTCTTTCCAGCATATTGATTTAAGTTATGCTTTTATCTGTATAATAGTCCTCATTTGTTAAAGCGTCTATATCATTGAGCAAAGTTTCACAAAATAAACACGATTATCGATTTAAATTTAAATATTTATAAAAAAACATTAATTTAAGCCGATACTAGAAAGAAGGCTTTATCTTACTGCAATTAATCGTAAGAGATATGGAAAGGCGCTGTTAAAAATGAATGAACAAAAAGGAATCCTGCTAGAGAGCGGAACAAATGAGTTGGAAATCGTGGAATTTGGTATTGGCGAGCATAAATTTGGAATTAATGTTATCAAAGTTAAAGAAATTATTAACCCAGTACGGATTACCGGTGTTCCACAAACACATCATCATGTTGAAGGAATCATTGAACTTCGTGGAGAGATACTCCCTGTAGTAGATATTGCCAGTGCACTGAATCTCCCAGCATCCCAAGCTCCTGAAAAAGATAAATTTATAGTGACTGAGTTTAATAAAATGAAGGTCATTTTTCATGTACATACCGTTACCCAAATCCATAGGATTTCATGGAACCAAATAGAAAAACCATCTGATATGTACCAGGGATTGGATAGTCAGATTACTGGTGTCATTAAAATGAATAATGAAATGCTTTTACTGCTTGATTATGAAAAAATTATTTTGGAAATCAATCCGGAATCAGGAATAACCATTAATCAGATTCAAAAATTAGGAGTTAGAGAACGATCTAATAAGCATTTATTAATTGCTGAGGATTCACCGCTGTTGCGGAAGCTGTTGATGCAGACATTAAAAGAAGCCGGTTATGAACAACTCGATTTCTTTGAAAATGGCAAGGAAGCGCTAACCTTTATAGAGGGAAAGGCACTAGCAGGAACCTTACTGAATGATGTACATTTGGTAATTACAGATATAGAAATGCCACAAATGGATGGTCACCATCTAACCAAACGAATTAAAGAAAATCCTACCTTGTCGGATTTGCCTGTTATCATTTTTTCATCATTAATTACGGACGATTTAAGGCATAAGGGAGAGTTGGTAGGAGCAGATGCACAAATTAGTAAACCTGAAATAGTTGAACTGGTCAAACAGTTAGACAAACTTTTACAAAAGTAAAGCTGCTGAACCCTTTGTTCAGCAGCTTTACTTTTTCCAATTTTGATATGGATAGGATTCACCAAGACGCGTAAAAGTCGGTTTTTGGTATTTCTTTTTATAGTCTTTAGCGCGATCATTATCTGAATTTTCCTTGCATCCTGTATAAGACATCAATAGTTTTTTTGCTTTAGATAAAGAAAGACGTGAAGAGGGGTTTCTTACCTCTTTTGATAAATGACCAAGATGTGTTAATGTTTGAAAGTCGTCCTTTGAGGGCGGAATATGGAATGTATACTTTCCGCATTGTATCAGTACATCTGATTGTTGGAAGCTTAAATGAGGATGGTCTGAATATTGAAGGCCTATTTTCTTTGCCTTTCCTTCTTCAAGCATTTTAATAATCGTTTTTTTCTTTAGATTGTATAGAAATTTAGGGTCTGATGCAGTTTTTGCATGTCTATTCACAGAATAAATCGCTTCTCCCAGGTCATCGGCAGTAAAACAGGCGGGATTAGGAAGATTCCCATTATTTTGATTCATAAATGTTCCTTTCTTCTAAGAATATTTCATGATAATAAGTAAAAGCATATAACTGATTATAACGTGTTCTGCTATGGGATAAAAGGAAAAACGTTTCATATCTTATTTGAACGAATTAATTTTCAAAACAGACTATTGAGAAATTGAAGGTAAAAGAATTATGAAAGTGAGTGTGATACCTTGCAAAAGCTGCTACTTACTGGTTGCGGAGGGGCAATGGGTGCGTTAGCTCGATACGGGATAAGTTTATTGATCCCGTCATCTGGCAGTCCTATTCCGTTTAACACCTTATTCATAAATGGTTTTGGAAGCTTTGTTTTAGCCTATCTCACCTATTCGCTATTTAAAAATGAGGGAAATGAAAGATTAAAATTATTTTTTGGAACTGGTTTATGTGGAGGATTTACAACGATGAGTAGCTTTGCATTGGAAATAACCAATCTCGCAGCAACTTATCCCCTATATAGTCTTATTTATTTTTTTCTGAGTATGATTGCAGGTCTCTTAATGGCATGGTTAGGGTTTATTATGTCTAGTTGGATAAAGAGGGAAGCGCGTTGATTATATTAATTGTATTAGGTGGTTTTCTCGGAGCATGTTTAAGATATGTAATGACTGGCTGGTTAAAAAAATATAATCATTCATTTCCTCTAGCTACTCTTGTTATTAATTTAATTGGTTCGTGTTTAATTGGTATATCGGCCGGGATAGGAATAGAGCGGGGAAGCGGTATGCATATGTTTACTGTGATAGGAAGCTTGGGGGCTTTTACTACATTCTCAACTTTTGCAATTGAAGCCTTGGATTTAATGCTGAGCCGGGAACACCGCAAGTTATTGCTTTATGTAAGTTTTTCTTTGGCAGGAACGTCAGTTTGTTGTATGTTGTGCTATCATCTTATGAAAAATATAGGACATTAACCGCTCGTCTCTATGAAAATTCGACAATGTATTATAAAATAATCGAAAGAAATGTAATTTATTTCAAAAAATGAACTATTAGGTGCCCTGACTATGACAACTTTAAAGAGTAACATTAAAAGCTATACAGGTAATAAACAGGTAGATTTTCTGTTAGATATACAATGTGAAAAAGCACAGGGTTTTTATTTTTCAAGACCAATTCCTGCTATTGAAGCTGAAGAGAAGTATCTGAAAAAGAAGAAATAACACATGGCATAAAACAGCCAGAAAATAGGCAAACGGGCAGAATGTAGGGTCTGCTCGTTTGCCTTTATCGTTTTTTTAAGCCTTCTTGGCCTTTCTGCAAATCAATGACCGTGATTTCAGGACGTGAAAATAACCGGTATGGAATTCGGGTTGTACCTAAACCACGATTTACATACAAGGATAAAGGGCCAACTTTATAGGATCCTTCCCTGTATTTTTCTGCAAAAGGAGGAGTCACAATCGCACCCAAAAGAGGAAACTGAATTTGTCCTCCATGACTATGTCCGCTTAATTGTAAATGAACTGGGTAACTGGCGGCATAATCAGCATAATCAGGAGCGTGAGATAGAAGAATGGTAAATAAATCACTGGATTGTACCGGTATACTTACATCCAGGTTGGGCTTGCCGAGCATTGCATCATCTACCCCGCTTATTACGATTTGACGGCCATTCTGCAGGGTTATAAAGTTTGATTCATTTACTAACAGGGTAAATCCATTACTAACCATAGTCTCTTTGTAAATTTCCGTACCATAACCGCCATGGTCATGATTGCCAAAAACGCAATATTTACCAAGAGGTGCCTCCAGCTGACTTAATAATTGATTGAGCTTAGGAGTTATTCTATATTCATTCGGATTATCCATCAGGTCACCTGTAAAACAAATAATATCGGGATTAAGTGAATGAATGGTTTCAACCGTTTTTTCTAAATCTGACAAATTATATTGGAAACCCAAATGAGTATCACTGAATTGGACAATTCTAATATTTTGAAAGGAGTCTGGAATAAGTGGGTGGGAATAGGAAAAACGTGTTATATCAACCCAGGAGGGTTCAATATCTTTCATATAAAATCGCCCTCCTATAAGAGAGCAAAGAATAGTAGCTATATAGGCAAATGATTTTTTTAAAAAGAATCTTCTGGTTATTTTCTTCATTATAAAGTTCCTATCTCATAATAGTCAGTCTAATCCTATCATTCATTAAGAAAATTGTTAAGATGTATGAGTATTACTTTTTGATTACAAAATTTATGTGCTATTTGGTCTATAGATTAACTACCTAAAATAAGGTAAAATTAAAATACAATAGGTATTTAGATTTATAGAAATAATGATTTATATATTTAGTTAACTGAATGGGATGTTTCATTCTGAGGACGAGGGTGTTACAGATGAATAAAGCCAAATCATATGAAATGATCTATCTTCCTGCAAAAATAGGAATGATAAAAGTATATATGTATGGATTCCATAAAAAAGGAGATCCCGGCAGAGTATTTGTTATGCTTAATGATTTAAAAGTAAATGGCAAAGGTACGAATAAAAAGGAAACATTGATTAGTACTCTTTCTAAACTTAATGAACTAATCAATCAATCATAAGTAAAACATATAAAATTTTTAAGGGCGGCCATTAGGCGGCCCTTTTATCATTTAATTTGATTGGCTAAAATTTAAAAATCCCGTTATATCTATATTTTTCATCTATTTTGCTAATTCAGCATTTCTGGATATTATTGACAGAATTTTGTGATATAATAAAAGTGAATAATCATTCATTTTATTTGGAGGGCTCATATGAAGGGAAAAGTAGTGATTGTAACTGGTGGTTCTAGTGGAATGGGAAAGGCTATGGCTCAACGTTTTGCAAATGAGGGGGCTAAAGTAGTCATTACCGGAAGGAATAAAGAAAAACTGGATAACACCATTAAAGAATTTGCAGAAAATCAGGAGAATATACTGGCTGTTCAGATGGATGTTCGAAATGTGGAGGATGTTAAAAGAACCATTGAAGAGACGGTTAACAGATTTGGTACAATCGATTATTTGATTAATAATGCAGCAGGTAATTTTATTTGTCCGGCAGAGGATCTATCACCGAATGGCTGGAAATCTGTCATTGATATTGTTTTGAATGGTACTTTTTACTGCAGCAGCCTCATCGGCAAGTATTGGATAGAAAATGGCATTAAAGGATCAATCATCAATATGGTCGCTACCTATGCGTGGGATGCAGGTCCATATGTCATTCACTCTGCCTCAGCAAAGGCTGGTGTGCTGACAATGACTAGAACTTTGGCTGTGGAATGGGGTAAAAAATATGGAATCCGCGTAAATGCGATAGCTCCCGGGCCGATTGAAAGAACTGGGGGAGCAGATAAGTTATTTCAATCGGAAGAAGCAGCTCAAAGAACGCTTGAAAGTGTTCCGCTTGGAAGATTAGGAACACCGGAGGAAATTGCAGATTTAGCCCTGTATTTACTGTCTGATCGGGCATACTATATTAATGGTGATTGTATTACAATGGATGGCGGTGCTCATCTCAATCAATTTCCGTTTTAGGCATAGGATGGATGAATGGTTTTAATAAGAATTGAAATCTTTAAAGAGCAGTTCAATATGCTGATTTAATTGAACTGTTTTTTGTGCGTTCATTTGACTAGCTGTTTAAGATGATATTTTAGTTTTCACTATCCTTGTATTATTTTTCAGTAAAAAGTGTTTATTCTGGTAAAAAGGGGAATAAGCTAATAAAGGCCTTGAGATATGTACTTAAAAAGGAGGATCATAATGAAAAAGGTTTTAACTTCGTTGTTTATTACCATGCTTGTATTAGCGGTTTCTCCTCTTGTCAAAGTAGATGCTAAAAGTACACTGGATAAACAAGATGCATTTAATCTTTTAGATAGCGCATTTCAATTGCAGGTATCTCTTTCAGAAAAACCAAGATCAATGGACAATATTCGAGATTTATTAAAAAATTCCTTCTCAGAGGAATACACTGAGGATTTTATAAACATGAATGTACAAAAAAGTGTGGATGGTAGTGGCTATCAAACCTATGGTACGGATATAGCCCTTTATTATATTCCTTTTTTTACATATAGTGAACATACTAAACTAGGATATAGTTCTGCTAATGATCAATGGTATGTGTATGAATGGTTTCCAGGCAATACAGATGGACCAGTCAGCTATGAAGGGCATTACGAGGCAATCGGGCTGATGTATGACCATAATAAATGGGTAATTAATGATTACCAAATTGCTTTCGATCCGAAAACACTTGATGACAGTCAAGAAATAGCCCAAAATTCGAGTGTGGATAAGGAGCCATCCAATCCGACTTTCATAAACAGATTGACAGATTATATTAGCTACGGGTTCATTAATCATATGTCTCATTGGTTTGGGATGATTGCTTTCTAGATACTGATGGCATGAATGGAAAAGCTAATCCTGCTTGAATGAGGATTAGCTTTTTTGTATTAATCTCTAATATTTAACAAGTCCATAATTCGTTCCTGGTTAAATCCAATGATTACTTGATCACCAATGACAAACGTTGGGGTAGAATATGAATCATATTTGGTCATAAGTATTTTTTTTGCTTTTGCATCCTTCTGAATATCTTTTAAGGTATAGGGAATATTGTGCTCATCAAAATAATTTTTGGCGTAAGCACATGGCGGACAGCCTGGTTGCGTAAAAAAAAGAACTGGTTCCACTTTTTTCTATCCTTTCTTTTGTTTAATTTGTATCTACCAGTATACATGAAACTTTTTTGTTTACTATAGTACAAATTTTAAGTAGGATATCAGGCAGGGCTATCTTTTATCAAATTAAAGAACTAGAAAGAGAAAAAGAATTGCCAACACCAGAGAGATCTTGTCAATTTATTTTGATTGAGTCTGCTTTAAAGTGAAAAATATGGCGCTGGAATTTTTCTTGGAACGTTTTTATGATAAAATGATGAAGTCTCTAAAAAAAGAGATGAAATAAAAGGTGTAACCATCAAATACGTTATAATGAATTTGGGTATACAAATGATGCCTATTCCTCTATTCTGTTACTAATGGCCAGTCCATAAGCGACAATATATTTTATTTGTTGGTAAGTCATGAAAGGAGCATATATTAGATATGTCACGATTACAAGGAATTTTATCACGTTTGAAAAACTTACAGGAGCAAGGGAAAGTATCAGATACAGCACAACGTGTGTTTGAAGTTGAAGGTCAAGTTAAATGTCAAGTATCTTATTTCGATAAAACTGAAACATTCGAATTAGAGATTTTTCAGGATAAAGGAAAAACTATGAAGTATCAATTTGATAATATTGATATGATTGCCATTGAAATTTTTGAGTTAATTTATAGCTAATTTGGAAATTTGAGATGATTTGGTTATGTTCCATTATCATGATGAAGGTATTTGTTCCTAATCATGTAGGTTATGCTTCTGAAAATCTCTAACTTAAATTTTTAAAGTGGGGAAGGGAAGATAATTACTGACAAATCGAACAGTTAAGTCTTCCGAATAAAACCAAAAGTGGATAACCAGGAACTAACTATATAAGGGGTTCTTAACCATGTTAGATATGCAAAAATTAGATGGATTCGAACTGACTGTAAAGGATTTAATGATTTCGTCTGAACGTGTTGCTCATGTACAGCAGGAAAATAATCTCGAACATGCATTATTGGTTCTTACTAGAAGCGGATATACTGCTATACCAGTTCTGGGACATGATTATAAGCTGCATGGATTAATTAGTACACCAAAGATAATGGATGCAATATTGGGCTTGGAGCGAATTGAATTTGAAAAACTGGAAGAGATGAAGGTTGCAGAAGTGATGGATCCCAATCTTCCATGTCTTAAAGAAAGTGATTCAATTGAAAAAGCAATGGAACTTCTCATTGATCATCCATTTGTATGTGTGGTAGGTACTGAGGGAGCTTTCGAAGGTATATTGACCAGAAGGCAGGTTATGAAGCATACAAATCGTTTAATAAAAATCATTAAATATAATTAATATCAGTATCTCAATCGATAATGATGAGTGGATTAAAAAATAAACATTTTTTAAAACGCCTGGATAAAGATCCAGGCGTTTTTTACATGGTTTATAAAGTTGTATAACTTAAATTTAAAAGTGACTTTAAACAATGTTATCAATAAAACACTCTAAGACATGCTAATAACTCAACAAAACTTTTAATAGATATAATATTCCAAATTAACTTTATCCAGGATAGGAACTTCGTTAAAATGATAGGGAGGGGCGTGGAAAAATGAATTCAATCGATTCAAGCATAGAAAAAAAGTCTTTCAAAAGGGCAAAGAAGAAGACAAAACGCCCTTTAGTATTAATTTCAATCCTATTGGCTTTATTCATGGGTGCCATCGAGGGTACTATCGTTTCAACTGCAATGCCTGAGATCGTTGGTGATCTGGGAGGCTTCTCCCTGTATAGTTGGGTCTTCTCAGCCTATTTGCTAATGAATACGGTAACGGTATTGATCTATGGGAAGCTATCTGATTTATTTGGCAGAAAACCAGTATTATTATTTGGGATTACAGTGTTTCTGCTTGGTTCCCTCGGCTCTGGATATGCATGGTCCATGCAAAGCTTAATTTTTTTTCGTTTAATACAGGGTTTTGGAGCTGGAGCCATTACGCCCGTTGCAATGACAATTGTAGGGGATATATATACGAAAGAAGAACGAGCAAAAGTTCAGGGTTATTTATCAAGTGTTTGGGGAATATCGGCTATTTTGGGACCTGCTATTGGCGGATTATTAATCGAGTACATATCATGGAGCTGGATCTTTTGGATTAATATTCCGTTAGGATTTCTCTCTTTAGGAGGTTTGCTATTTTTCTTCCATGAGCAAAAGACGGTTAAAAAACAAAAGGTAGATTATATGGGTTCAGCAATGCTTGCTGTTTCTTTGTCGCTTTTAATGTTTTTATTTGTGCAAGGAGGGATTTCATTTTCCTGGCTTTCTTTAAAAAGTTCGTTGTTAATTATACTCCTGCTAATTTTGGTGTTTTGCTTTGTGAAGCATGAAAACAGAACTGTAGAGCCCGTTATGCCTTTTTCTATCTGGAAGAATCAATCAATATTGTTTGCTAATTTAACCTCTCTTACAACCGGTATTGTTTTAATTGGAGTATCAAGCTATTTACCAACATTTGTACAGGGAGTAATGGAGGAATCCCCAATGATAGCAGGATTTACTCTTACTGCCATGTCTATAGGGTGGCCGATAGCATCCTTTATATCAGGCAATATGATCTTGAAGATAGGGTATCGTACTACTTGTATAACAGGTGGAATCTTTATCATACTGGGTGCACTGGCTTTTACATTTTTGCCCTCCCATGGATATGTGTTTTTGGCCGCTTCTGGATCCTTCTTGCTTGGTGTGGGAATGGGGCTTACAAGCACTGCTTTTATCGTGTCCATCCAATCTACTGTGGATTGGGAACAAAGAGGTGCTGCAACAGCTGCAAACATGTTCATGAGAAATCTGGGAAACACAATCGGTGCCGCATTATTGGGAGGTATATTGAATAATCGTTTAAACGCTTATTATTCACAAAATGAAAATATAGATTTAAATTCGGTAAACGAATTGCTTAACACTGAGATTCGATCTTCTTTAGAGCCGGAAAGATTGGAACAGATCCAAAGTGGATTAACACATTCATTGGGTATTGTGTATTTCATTGTCTTACTACTGGCTATACTGAGCTTGTTCTTGATATTGAAAATGCCAAAAGAGAAATCGTAACAGCCTCATTAAATCTGCTATATTGTAATATTTGCAGTTCAGCAGAATATAAAGGTAAAATAAAATGAATGTCTGATTAAGAAGAGATTGGTTTGTGAGGAGAACAAATGGTTATAACTGATTTTGAATTATTGGATACTCTTGCTGTTGAACTGAATTTACGTAAGACTGCCGAAAGAATGTTTGTCTCTCAGCCGGCACTTTCACAACGTCTTCAATCAATAGAAAGAGAATGGGGAACACCGCTTTTTATTAGATCAGCAAAAGGAATGACGTTGACGGAGGCGGGAGAAATTGTCGTTCAATATGCCAGGGAATCCCTGAAATTAAAAGAAAAAACACGAGAAAAAGTAGATGCTCTCAATCATAATGTACAAGGTACATTAAAAATTGCGAGTGCTTCTATAGTCGGCCAATATTGGCTCCCGATGATTTTAAAGAAATATGTTAACAAATATCCCAATGTTAAGATCTCACTTGTGACAGGCTGGAGCAGTGAAATGATCGAAAATATCTATAATGGAGAGTCTCATATTGGTATATTGAGAGGGGTTCCTGACTGGCATGGTTATAAAAAGCTATTGTTCAGTGATCACTTATACCTTGTGGATACCGAGCTTAACCAATTATCAGATGCGTTAACTACAGAACGCCCATTTATCTTGTTTAAAAGTGATTCGAACTATTATCGAGAGATTCAAAATTGGTGGATCCGCCATTATGGAATTCCACCGACACGTACCATTCTTGTGGATCAAATTGAAACCTGTAAACAAATGGTGATGAATGGAATTGGGTATGCCATATTGCCCGGTATTTCTTTAAGAGAAGGTGAAGCCTCGTATTTTAAACATCCCTTGTATGATTTGGAGGGGCAGTCTGTTGAAAGAAAGACATGGCTTGTAAGCTACGATGCTTCCTTAGAATTAAGACAGGTTAAGGCTTTTGTAAGTTTGATTGAGGAAATGTTAATTGAATAGAAATGAAATCTCTATTCTTGTTTTTCCTACTCTTGTTTGATAAAGTAATAGAAAATTATTTAGGGGAGAGAAATATACTATGAAAATGATGGATGCAAATGAAATTATATCCTTTATCGGAAACAGTGTGAAAAAAACGCCGGTTAAAGTATACATAAAGGGAGAAATCAGTGAGCTGGTATTTAATCCTGAGGTTAAAACATTTATTACCGGTAACACAGGGGTGATTTTTGGAGAATGGTCTGATATTCAACCAACATTAGAGGAAAACAAGGCGAAAATAGAAGATTATGTTATTGAAAATGATTGTCGAAATTCCGCAATTCCAATGCTGGATTTAAAAGGGATTAATGCACGTATTGAGCCGGGGGCGATTATCCGTGATCAGGTTCATATTGGAAATAATGCGGTGATTATGATGGGAGCGTCCATTAATATTGGTGCAAGCATCGGAGATAAGACTATGATTGATATGAATGCCGTGCTTGGCGGACGTGCAACTGTCGGTGAAAATTGCCATATTGGAGCAGGAGCAGTGTTGGCTGGCGTAATAGAGCCTCCATCTGCCAATCCTGTTGTAATCGAAGATAATGTACTTGTTGGTGCTAATGCGGTTATTTTAGAAGGTGTCAGAGTAGGAGAGGGAGCTGTAGTAGCGGCTGGAGCAATTGTAGTAGAAGATGTTCCTGCTCATACAGTAGTTGCTGGAGTTCCGGCTAAAGTAATTAAAACAATTGATGAAAAGACTAAATCCAAAATTGAAATTAAGGATGAGCTTCGTCAGCTATAATAAAAATGGAAGGGGCGTGGAGATGATGATTTCCGCGCCTGTTTTTAAATTGGAGATGAGGTGAGCTGCAATTTGGAAAAGTTAATTTCTATAAGAAGAGATTTGCATAGGATCCCTGAACCTGGTTATAAGGAATTTAAGACGCAACAATATTTGATAGATTACATAAGAAATCTTCCTCAGGATCGTATAGAATGGGAAAAATGGAGAACAGGAATTTTTGTTCGAGTAAAAGGGCTATCTCCTGAGAAAACCATAGGCTACCGTGCTGACATTGATGGTTTGCCGATTCGAGAAGAAACGGAGCTTCCCTTTAAATCCGAGCATGCAGATTATATGCATGCATGCGGCCATGATTTTCATATGACCATCGCCCTTGGTGTATTAACAGATTTAGTGGAAAATCCAATCAATGACCATGTATTATTTATGTTCCAGCCCGCAGAAGAGGGCCCTGGAGGAGCAGAGGAGATGATTGCTGCTGAGCAGTTTTCTAAGTGGAGACCTGATTTGATTTTTGGATTGCATATAGCTCCGGAATATCCGGTAGGAACAATCGCTACCAAAACAGGTTTACTCTTTGCTAATACCTCGGAGATCTTTATAGATTTTAAAGGGGTTGGTGGACATGCTGCTTATCCGCATCTGACGAATGATATGGTGATTGCATCCTGTCAATTTGTTACTCAGCTTCAGACTATTGTAGCAAGAAATATTAATCCACTTGATTCGGCTGTTGTTACAATTGGGAAAATAACAGGAGGGACTGTCCAAAATAGTATTGCTGAAAATGCGCGGATAGAAGGGACGATTCGGACGCTATCTGAGGATTCTATGCTATTGATCCGGAATCGAATACTGGAAATGGCAAAAGGAATGGAAGTGGCTCTTGATTGTAAGATTAATGTTGATTTTGGTTCTTCCTACTATCAAGTATATAACGAATCTAATCTAACAGAAGAGTTTATGAAATTTCTGTATCAGCGGCAGGATACGACATTCGTCAATTGCAAGGAAGCAATGACGGGTGAGGACTTTGGATACATGATTAAGGAGATTCCAGGCTTTATGTTCTGGCTTGGTGTTCAGTCATCGTATGGATTGCACCATGCTAAATTAAATCCTGATGAAAAGGCACTACCCTTTGCTGTATCGGTTATAACAGATTATATTCGAATGAAATCAATATAAAAAGAGAACCCGGCTAAAGAGATAGCAGCCGGGTTCTCTATATTATTCTGTTCCTTCAGCAGCGTATTGAAGCCTTATTTGATCGATGGCTATTTTAATCCTAGAGCGCAGCTGACGTTCAACATGGTATTGCTGTCCATTTGTTGTTCGGGCTACAATTTGAATTGTATAATCAGCTGTACCCATATCCTGGATGCCAAGAATCTCGGGTCCCATTAGGATATCTTCATCTTTTTCGGCCATTGTATGGCATATTTCTTTAATTGATTTTGTGATTTCCTCCAAATTATCTTCTGCTTTAAGTTTAATTTCCACCATAGCTCTCATAGCTCCACGTGAATGATATTGCTTAGTATGGCAATTTGTCGATTGGGAATATAGTGGAGGCTTCCGTCATAACCTCTTATTTGGATTGTTTTAAGTCCGACTACTTCTACAACGCCTTTAATAACTCCTATTGTCACTTCATCCCCAACATCAATCTGTTTTTCGAGCAGGATAAAGAAGCCGGTTACTACATCACTCACTAATCCCTGGGCCCCAAAGCCGACCGCTAAACCAACGATTCCGGCACCGGCTAGAATCGCACTAACGTTGATTCCTAACATTTCCAGGATGGTGACTATTAAGATAAATATAAAGACGTACCCAAAAGCGTTTTTCGTTAAGGATTCCAATGTTTTCGTACGGTTCTCAGAAAGATTCTCTTTGGCCTGCATGCGCGAGAAAATCTTTTCAATGATTTTAAAAGTAAACGTGCGTATTACTTTATAGATTAAATAAAATAAAAAGATTTTTAGAACCCAAATTCCAATATCGAAAAGCCAGGTTTCCCACTTGAGATCTGAAAATTTAAAACCCATTATGAACGAATTCTCCATTAAACCAATCCTTTCCTAACAACTTCTTTATTGATATAAACGGAAGTATTCAATTATGATAGATACAATTTTTTTGGTATACTATAACCTTCATCTTGAAGGAAAATGTATGCAGCCTTTTACTATCATAATAGAATAATATAGATATACCATAAAGGAAGTTGAATGATTTGCCAAGTGAAAGGTAAAATGTTTGAAAAGACATAATCATTATTCAACATAAACTGATACAATGATAAAGTTATAGATAATAAAGCTTGCTTTTATCAATTTCTACACATTTTAAATATTGACCCTTGAGTTATGTTACTGGTGTGTTCATAGCCACTTTTACTATTTTCCCAAAAAGTTTGGTTGAAAATACTGTAAACATTTAACCGGATTATGTATTATTTGCATATGTGATATTTATTTTGGATATATATTGGAATTTTAGGCGAAAAGAGGGTTCGTTGATTGGAAATCAATCGGTGATTAATAGTTCCGTGGGACATTCAAGAAACATGTGAAGAATGAAGAGCGGTTCTCTCTTTCCGGTAAATAGTATGGATAGGTAATAATCACTTTATAAAACTAAAAAGGAGGCGTCGTAACCTTGAATTTTGAACTGCTGACAATAACGGTATTATGGTCCTTCCTTTATGTATATGTCATAATTGCTTCCATTGAGTTTGGGGTTGGTTTTTTTACATATTATGGTCGTTTTAAAGGTAAGCAGGTGGGAATTCCTAAATCGACAGGTCATTATGATCCACGACTCTGGCATATTACGATTATTTTCTTTATATTTTTTGTGGCAGGATTAATTGGATTTTTTCCGGATACATTTAATTATTTTGGCAGAGCATTGGTTCTACCAGGGCTGGTCGTTTTATTACTGGTAGTCATCAGATTTATGGCACATTTTTTGTATAAAAAAGGGAACAAAACAAGCTGGTCATTTTTGTTCGTTTATGTTTCGACTGGGATCCTTATTCCTGCCTCTTTATCCATTGGGCTTACGATATCTGAGGGAGGTTTTATAAAAAAAGAAGGAGAACGAGTGTTTCTCCTGGTAAAAAAATTGTTCCTCAGTCCTTATTCCTGGAGTGTCGTGTTTCTGACAATTGTAAGTGTATTGTTTATAAGCGCCGTATTCTTGCTCTATTATAAGGAAAAGTCTAATGATAAGGAGGCAAGTATGACTGTGCGAGGCTATGCTCTTTTTTGGAGTGTTCCTACGATCATTGCAGTTGCTTTAGCGACTATTTCATTAAGGGGACATAATTTGCGTCATTTTCAAAATGCTCTGGAGATTTGGTGGTTATTTGCGCTTTCTTTAATTAGCTTTATGGCTGCCCTATACTTAATCATTCGAAATAAAAGACATGGTTTAGCATTTATATTTGTATTACTTCAGTTTTTGTTTGCTTTCTACGGATATGGTATTTCACATTTGCCTTTTATACTTGATCCGTTCATTACATTGGACTCGTTTAATGGGAGCCACTTATGGTTAACATTAGGATGCTTATTGGTAATCGGATTATTGCTTCTGACTCCATTTACTCTATTGATCAATAAAATGTTATTCCGAACAAAATGAAAAACGCGAGTACCTGTTAAGGTACTCGCGTTTGTGCTTTTTATACTTCCATGATAATAGGCAGAATCATCGGACGTCTTTTGGTTCTTTCGTATAAGAAAGGTCCGAGTGTGTCTGTAACTTGATTTTTAATTTCAGACCATTGTGTAGTCTTACGTGCCATGATTTTATTTAAATGCTGAGTGATTAGGTTTTGAGCATCGTTAATCAGATCTCCTGATTCACGCATATAGACGAACCCGCGAGAAATGATATCGGGCCCAGCAGCAATTTTGAACTCTTTCATATTGATGCTGACAACAACTATCACAAGACCTTCTTCTGAAAGAATACGACGGTCGCGAAGGACGATATTTCCAATGTCCCCGATTCCGCTTCCATCAATATAGACATTGCCGGAAGGTACCTTGCCAGCAACGGTAGCACTATCCTGAGTAAGTGCCAGCACTTCACCGTTGTCCATGATAAAGCAATTTTCCTCCAAGACACCGCAATCCACAGCTGTTTGTACATGTGTTCGCTGCATGCGGTATTCTCCATGGATTGGCATAAAGAACTTAGGCTTCATCAATCTGAGCATTAATTTTTGTTCTTCCTGTCCACCATGGCCAGATGTATGAATATTACTTAAAGGACCATGAATGACATCGGCTCCAGCACGGAATAACATATTAATGGTGCGTGATACACTAACCGTATTACCTGGTATTGGTGATGATGAGAATACAACTGTATCACCAGGATTAATCTGGATTTGTCTGTGAGTACCGTTTGCAATTCTAGATAAGGCAGCCATCGGTTCACCCTGTGAACCAGTACAAAGAATCGTTACTTCGTTTGCCGGTAATCTATTTAATTGCTGAGTATCAATAAATGTTTCTTTTGGTGCGGTAATATAACCAAGTTGAAGTCCAATTTCGATGGCATTTTCCATACTGCGACCAAAAACGGCTACTTTCCTGTTGTTTTGTACAGCTGCTTCTGTAACTTGCTGCAGGCGATGAATATTCGAAGCAAAGGTTGCGAAAATAATGCGTCCTTCTACTTTTCGGAATATATCATGTATACTTTCGCCAACTTTACGCTCAGACATAGTGAAATTAGGGATTTCACTATTTGTACTGTCTGAGAGAAGGCATAGAACACCTTCTTTACCAATTTCAGCCATTTTAGTTAAATTGGCAGGTTCTCCAACCGGAGTAAAATCGAACTTGAAATCACCGGTATGTACAATATTGCCCTGTGGTGTTTTAACCACAATGCCGTATGCATCCGGGATACTGTGAGTGGTACGATAGAAAGTAACAGATGTTTTCCGGAACTTGATCACATCGTCCTCTTTAATTTCATGGATAATGGCTTGTCTTAGTAAACCGTGTTCTTCTAATTTCTTCTTTACTAATCCAAGTGCCAATTTGCCTCCATAAAGTGGAATATTCACTTGCTTTAGTAAATAAGGTATCCCGCCAATATGATCCTCATGACCATGAGTAATAAACAAACCTTTAATCTTGTCCGCGTTTTTTACGATATAGGAATAATCCGGTATGACATAATCAATGCCAAGTAATTCATCTTCCGGAAACTTTATTCCGGCGTCAATTAGAATAATTTCATCCTGGAATTGAACGCCATATGTGTTTTTGCCGATTTCGCCTAGCCCTCCGAGGGCGAAAACAGCTGTTTGGTCGTTCTTGACAAATTTCATATATTATTTGGTCTCCGTAATATGGAAATCTGGATTCTGTTTTTCAAATTCCAAATATTCATCTTTAAGAACTTGAACAAATTCAATATTGTATGGAAGGCTTTTTAACTTTTGGCGGACATCTCTTTCCGATTCCCCTTCAACGTAAATAGATTTAGTATTTTCGCGAACGGGTGTCTCAGCTGCGTTCTCCTGAAAAAAAACTTTAAAAATCATGTAAATCTCTCCTAACTTACTCTTGTAAAATTTATAAATAAAGAGGTGGCAAGGAGCAACAACCAGGCCACCTTATCTATTGATATTCATCTTAGACTGTCGGTCTAAACAGTTCATCATCTCTATTATAAGAAAATTTCCTAACATTTGCATGTTTAAACAATTTTCTTTAAGGACTGTTATCTACTTTACCGTATAGAATAAGCCCTCCGCAAGGATATTTGAAGGGCTTTTCAAAAAATTATGCAATTGATTTCCTGCCCATCAGGTCTTTCCATTGTTTGAGAAGCTTTTTTCTGAGCTTTTTTAACATGGCTGACCATCTCCTTTATCTATTATTTTAATGGTAATTAAGCGTTTGGTAAATATGCTTGAGGGATATAAGTACCTAAACGTAAAAATAAATTTATCGTCCCACTCATAAATAGTATATGCTTGGATTCAAAAGCTTATATTGTAATTTATTTACAATCGCGTCTGATTCATAATCTAAGTATAACTAATATCTTTAACCGTTACTATTTTTCCTGAAGAGTCAAGATAACTAATCATAGCTGTTTTCCTGTTGTATGAGATTCCTCATGCAGAGGTTTACTATTTATTATGATAGTATGATTGTAGACAATAATACGTTATATATAGTATTGCGCATCTGGGAGGAAATGTTTATGGGTAAAATTGTATTTTTTGACATTGATGGGACACTTCTAAATTCTGAAAAGAAATTACCGGAATCCACTAAGGAAGCAATCCATTTACTTAGAAAAAATGGGACATACGTTGCAATAGCGACAGGTAGGGCACCTTTTATGTTCAGCCATCTTATTCATGAACTGGAAATCGACTCTTTTGTCAGCTTTAATGGTCAATATGTTGTTTTTGAGCATGAGATGATTTATAAAAACCCTCTATCTCAATCACAATTAGAAAAATTAACGAGAGAAGCAAAGGCGAATGGTCACTCCATGATCTATATGAATGAGAAAACAATGAAAGCCAACGTTACACATGATCCCTTTATAGAAGAGAGTATGGGATCTCTTCATTTTCCACATCCCGAGGAAAAGGGAGACTTTTATAAAAATCATGAAATTTACCAAGCTCTTTTATTTTGTGAGGAACATCATACGTCTCTTTATGAAGGAAACTATTCGGATCTGCAATTCATACGCTGGCATCCATATGCAATGGATGTAGTACCAAATGGAGGGTCAAAAGCTAAAGGAATTGAGTATGTGATTGAGCGCAAGGGATTCTCTATGGATGAAATTTATGCATTTGGTGATGGATTAAATGATCTTGAAATGATTAAGGCAGCAGGTACGGGTGTGGTCATGGGAAATGGTGTACCGCTGTTAAAGAAAGAAGCGGACTTTATTACAAAAAGCGTAGATTCAGATGGGATTTATTACGGATTAAAGGAATTAAAGCTTATATAAATTTGTTAGTAATCAGCAACTGACTAGTCATAAAATAGGGCAGAGCGGTTTAGCCACATAGTTTCTATAAATAAGTGAACAAAAAAAGACTGTAGACCAACCTAAATAGGGAAAATGTCTACAGTCACAGCCGGTGATTAATCACCGGTTTTTATTTTTCAATGGCTACCGCATTGTCTAAATGGGCAAATGGATCTTTAGGATTTATATGATCATAGAACATGACTCCATTTAAATGATCAATTTCATGCTGAATAATAATGGCCATCATGCCGCTTAATCTTAAAGTAATCTCTTCCCCCTCAAGCGTATAAGCTTGTACTTTTACTTTATTGTAACGGGGAACATAGCCTGGTATGGCACGATCTACTGATAAACAGCCTTCTCCGGTACTTAAATAAGCCTTCTGAACAGAATGGCTAATAATTTTTGGATTAAAGAGAGAATAGCTATGGAGCTTATTTTTATCGTCTGTAGCGTGAATGGCAATCATTCGTTTTGAAATATTAATTTGAGGAGCTGCCAGCCCAACCCCAGGACGTAGACCGTATTTTTCTGCTTTTACTGGATCCTGGCTGTTTTGTACATATTCCATTAAGCTTTTGAGAATTTCTTGGTCTTCTTTGGAAGGCGGAATTTGTACTTCCCCCGCTCTTTTTCGTAGAGTGGGATGCCCTTCTCTGATAATATCTTGCATTGTAATCATTATTTCACCTCATAAAACTGTCCATTTATACTCTATAGTCTATCAAACCTTGCATAAAAAGTTAATTATGACTTCTGTAATCTTAACAAACATATAAGGGGTCTGTACGCCTTACTTATCTTTACGTAGTAGCGTATTTTAAGTTTAGGAATTAATCAATAGCAATCATACTACAATATATTACCTTATATTTAGATTACTAAGTAATTTCGGGGGTATTACTCCTATTATATATGTTATTTGTTGTCAAAATATTTCCATTTCGTTATAGTAAAGTAGGGATAGATAGGAGTGCTAATCATGGAAAAATACAAAAAAATTATTACACTTACAGGTATGTTAGTAGTAATCCTTGCATTAACAGGATGTCTAAACAATAGCAGTCCAGAAGAGAAAATTTATGATACTCTGGAGGAAGTGGCTGCATTGGAGGAAGACTTCCAAAAACAACAAGAGCCGCTTCAAAAGCTGGAGGAAGAAGATAATGAACTGTATGGAAAGATTATACAATTGGGTATGAAGGAAATAGAAGAAATACAATCATTATCAAATGATGCTATTAAAGGAATAGAAGAAAGACAAGCGTTAATGAAGAAGGAAAAAGAAGCTATCGATAAAGCTAAGGAACAATTTAAGGATTTAAATGGTCATATAAACGATCTTGAAGACTCATCCTTAAAAGCAGAAGCGAATGAATTAAAGGATACAATGACGAAAAGATATGATGAGTATGATGAACTGTATAAACATTATACAAAGAGTCTTACACAGGAGAATGAGTTATACACACTCTTTAAAAAAGAGGATGTGACCAAAGAAGATTTACAAGAACAAATTGAGAAAATCAATGAAACGTATAATTCACTGATGAACTCAAACAAAAAATTTAATGACTTAACGAATGAATATAATGAACAAAAGATTGCTTTCTATAAAAGGGCAAAACTAGATGTTGATACAGAATAAGAAAAAGCCATCAGGAGTGATGGCTTTTTTTTATAGAAATTCCAGGTTGTCGATAATCAATTCGATAAGTTTTGGTATGTTTTGTTAAGTAGTAAAACCTAATTGATTTTTGACCAGTATCGAGTATGATTATTTTTATTATAATTTAAAAATGGTTATTAGGTTTTATACATTTAGTATTGCATGTTTAATAAGGTTAGTTATTTTGCCCATATTACTTTAGTTTAGGGGATTATAAATACAGAAAGTTCATCTTTGTAAGCGCTTTTTCCACATTCTGTATTAGTATAAAAAAATATTAATGTATAACAGTTTGTCGTTAAAGAAAGTTTGTGAAAATGTTTACATACTCGAATCATATAAGTTGACGGCAATTATTTAAATCGTGTAAACTTTAACCATTGATACAGTTGTACTACTTTTTATCAAGAGGAAACTAATACAGTTATCTAATGGTTTAGGTGTGGAAAACTGGCATTATGATAATTTAAAGATGGATATTTAACCATTTATAGAAAGGAAGATGTGAATCCTATGGCTTCTAAACAACAGAAAGTCCTTATTGAGGCAGAGAAGCAGTTGGAAAGCGTTAGCGACCAGTTCAAGACGTTGCAAATTTTAAATGAAGAGGGAGAAGTCGTAAATAAATCAGCTATGCCTGATTTAAGCGATGAACAGCTTCAAGAATTAATGAGAAGAATGGTTTACACTCGTATTCTTGATCAACGCTCTATCTCTTTGAATAGACAAGGTCGTCTTGGTTTTTATGCTCCAACAGCTGGACAAGAAGCTTCACAATTGGCATCTCAATTTGCTTTGGAAAAAGAAGATTTCATTTTACCTGGTTACCGAGATGTACCACAAATGATTTGGCATGGTCTTCCATTGACTCAAGCCTTCTTGTTCTCTCGTGGCCATTTTGCTGGAAATCAAATTCCTGCAGACGTTAATGTGATTTCTCCGCAAATCATCATTGGTGCACAATATATCCAATGTGCAGGTGTAGCTCTTGGTATGAAGAAAAATGGAGCGAAATCTGTTGCAATCACATATACAGGTGACGGCGGTGCTTCCCAAGGTGATTTCTACGAGGGAATCAACTTTGCTGGTGCATTTAAAGCTCCTGCAATCTTTATCGTTCAAAATAACCGTTTTGCGATTTCTACACCGGTTGAAAAACAATCAGCTGCTAAAACAATCGCTCAAAAAGCAATGGCTGCCAGTATCCCAGGTATTCAGGTAGACGGTATGGATCCATTAGCTGTTTACACTGCAGTTAAAGAGGCACGCGAAAGAGCAATTAATGGAGAAGGTCCTACTTTAATTGAAACTTTAACTTATCGTTATGGTCCACATACAATGGCTGGTGATGATCCAACACGTTACCGTACAGCTGACCTTGATAACGAGTGGGAGAAAAAAGATCCACTTGTTCGTTTCCGTAAATTCCTAGAAGGAAAAGGACTATGGAGCGAAGAGAAAGAAAATGAAGTAATTGAACAAGCAAAAGAAGATATCAAAGTTGCTATTAAAGAAGCGGATAATACTCCAAAACAAAAAGTAACTGATTTAATTATGAATATGTATGAAGAGCTTCCATACAACCTAGAAGAACAATATGAAATTTACAAAGAAAAGGAGTCGAAATAAGCCATGGCCCAAATGACGATGATTCAAGCCATCACTGATGCATTACGTACTGAAATGCGTAATGATCCTAAAGTTCTCGTTTTTGGTGAGGACGTAGGAGTAAACGGTGGTGTCTTCCGTGCTACTGAAGGATTACAAAAGGAGTTTGGAGAAGACCGCATCTTTGATACCCCTTTAGCTGAATCTGGTATTGGTGGATTGGCAATTGGACTTGGATTGCAAGGATTCCGTCCTGTTCCTGAAATCCAATTCTTCGGCTTCGTATTCGAAGTTATGGACTCTATTGCTGGTCAAATGGCTCGTATGAGATATCGCTCCGGTGGTACTTATACTTCACCAATTACAATCCGTTCACCATTTGGTGGTGGTGTACATACACCTGAGATGCATGCAGATAGCCTTGAAGGTTTAATGGCTCAAACACCAGGTGTAAAAGTGGTTATTCCATCTACACCTTATGATGCAAAAGGTTTGTTAATCTCTGCTATCCGTGATAACGATCCGGTAATCTTCTTAGAACACATGAAATTATACCGTTCTTTCCGTCAAGAAGTACCTGAAGGGGAATATACAATTCCATTAGGTAAAGCTGATGTGAAACGTGAAGGTACTGATCTTTCTATTATTACTTATGGCGCAATGGTTCAGGAATCACTTAAAGCTGCAGAGCAACTTGAAAAAGAAGGTGTATCTGCAGAAGTAATCGATTTAAGAACAATTAGCCCGCTTGATATTGATACAATTATTGCATCTGTTGAGAAAACTGGACGCGCAATTGTTGTACAAGAAGCACAAAAACAAGCAGGTATTGCTGCTCAAGTTGTTGCTGAAATCAACGACCGTGCCATTCTAAGCCTGGAAGCACCAGTATTGCGTGTAACTGCTCCTGATACAGTATTTGCATTCTCTCAAGCTGAGCCTATATGGTTGCCAAATCATAAAGATGTACTTGAAACTGCAAAAAAAGTTTTAGAATTTTAACATAACAGGAGATGCTTTCGTGGCATTTCCTGACTAACACAACCATAACTTTAAAAACTGAAAAGAAAGAGGAGGAAGAAAAGCCATGGCTTTTAAATTTAAACTCCCGGATATCGGCGAAGGTATACATGAAGGTGAAATAGTAAAATGGTTTATTAAACCAGGTGATAAAGTACAGGAAGATGACGTACTGTGTGAAGTGCAAAATGACAAATCTGTTGTTGAAATTCCATCTCCAGTAGAAGGTACTGTTCAAGAAGTATTAGTTGAAGAAGGTACTGTAGCAGTAGTTGGTGATGTACTTGTAACTTTTGATGCACCAGGTTATGAAGATGTACAATTTAAAGGTGATGAGCACGGTGAAGAAAAAACTGAAGCTCAAGTTCAATCTACTTTAGAAAGCGGACAAGACCTTAAGAAAGAAGCAGCAGCTCCAGCAAACTCTGATACTCCAACTGGTGCAGGTTCACAGCCACAAGCAGAAGAAACTGCAAGTGACCGTGTAATCGCAATGCCATCTGTTAGAAAATTTGCTAGAGAAAACGGTGTGGATATTCACAAGGTTAAAGGCACAGGCAAAAATGGCCGTGTATTAAAAGAAGATATCCAAGCATTTATGAATGGTGGACAAGAAAGTGCGCCTGTACAAGAAGCTCCTGCTGCCAAAGAAGATTCTAAACCAGCTGCAGCGGCTATTCCTGCAGGAGAATATCCTGAAACTCGTGAAAAAATGAGTGGAATTCGTAAAGCTATTTCTAAAGCGATGGTTAACTCTAAACATACAGCTCCACACGTTACATTGATGGACGAAGTAGATGTGACTAAATTGGTTGCTCACAGAAAGAAATTCAAAGAAGTTGCAGCTGAAAAAGGAATTAAGCTAACATTCCTTCCTTACGTTGTTAAAGCTTTAACAAGTGCATTAAGAGAGTACCCAGCATTAAATACATCTCTTGATGATGCTACACAAGAAATTATCCATAAACACTATTACAATATCGGTATTGCAGCTGATACTGAAAAAGGACTTCTTGTACCTGTAGTTAAAGATGCAGATCGTAAATCTATGTTTGCTATCTCTAATGAAATCAACACACTTGCCGGAAAAGCTCGTGATGGTAAATTAGCTCCTAATGAAATGAAGGGTGCTTCTTGCACAATTTCAAATATCGGTTCTGCCGGTGGACAATGGTTCACACCAGTTATTAACCACCCAGAAGTTGCGATTCTTGGAATCGGACGTATTGCAGAAAAACCAATCGTTCGTGATGGTGAAATTGTAGCTGCTCCTGTATTATCATTATCTTTAAGCTTTGACCACCGTATGATTGATGGAGCTACTGGTCAAAATGCATTAAATCACATTAAACGTTTATTAAATGACCCAGAATTATTATTGATGGAGGGATAAGACATGGTAGTTGGAGATTTTCCAATTGAAACAGATACTATAGTAATCGGTTCTGGTCCAGGAGGTTACGTGGCTGCAATCCGTGCTGCGCAACTTGGACAAAAAGTAACAATCGTTGAAAAAGGAGACCTTGGTGGCGTATGTTTGAACGTTGGATGTATTCCATCCAAAGCCTTAATTACTGCAGGTCACCGTTATCATGATGCCAAACATTCTGAAGATCTTGGTATCACTGCTGAAAACGTAAAAGTGGACTTCTCTAAAGTTCAAGCCTGGAAAGGTACTGTAGTAGAAAAATTAACAAGTGGTGTTGGCGGATTACTTAAAGGTAACAAAGTAGACATCGTTAAAGGTGAAGCTTACTTTGTAGACGCTAATAACATCCGTGTTATGACTGAAAATAGCGCTCAAACATATACATTTAAAAACGCTATTATCGCAACAGGTTCTAGACCGATTGAATTACCGACATTTAAATATTCTGATCGTGTCATTCATTCCACTGGTGCTTTAAACCTTGATCATATCCCTGCAAGCATGGCTATTATCGGCGGTGGAGTAATTGGAGTTGAGCTTGGTTCTGTATATGCTAACTTTGGTACTAAAGTAACCATTCTAGAAGGTATGGACGAAATCTTGGCTGCTTTCGAAAAACCAATGTCTTCTATCGTTAAACGTAACTTGAAGAAGAAAGATGTAGATATCTTCACTAAAGTTAAAGCTAAAGGCGTGGAAGAAACTGAAAATGGTGTAATTGTTACTTACGAAGAAAAAGGCGAAGAGAAAAAAGTTGAAGCTGAATATCTATTGGTAACAGTTGGAAGAAAACCTAATACTGATGAAATTGGTTTAGAACAAGTCGGTATTGAACTAGATGAAAGAGGCTTCATTAAAACAGATAAGCAATGCCGTACATCTGTAAGTAATATTTTTGCGATTGGTGATATCATCTCTGGCCCTCAATTAGCTCATAAGGCTTCTTATGAAGGTAAAATCGCTGCTGAAGTTATTTCAGGACATGCAGCTGAGATTGATTATCTAGGTATTCCTGCAGTTGTATTCTCCGAACCGGAACTTGCAACAGTTGGTTATACTGAACAACAAGCAAAAGAAGAAGGTTTAGATATCGTTGCTGCTAAATTCCCATTTGCAGCAAACGGACGTGCTTTAGCATTAAATTCTGCAGAAGGATTTATGAAGTTAATTACACGTAAAGAAGACGGATTAGTAATCGGTTCTCAAATTGCTGGACCTGGTGCTTCTGATATGATTGCAGAGCTAGGCCTTGCAATTGAAGCAGGAATGACTGCTGAAGACATCGCTATGACTATTCATGCTCACCCTACATTGGGAGAAATCACAATGGAAGCAGCAGAAGTTGCGATGGGAAGCCCAATCCACATTATTAAATAATTAATTATTTTTTACACCCCTATCCTTTTTGGACAGGGGTGTTTTATTTTGTCGGTAAAGTGGTAAAATATAGGATAAGGTTGTCGAAAGGTGGAATTTCATGAGATATGCTATAGCTTTGCTTACATCTATGGTTCTGTTGCTATCTGGTTGCGGAGAAGAAGAGAAGGCGAAAGAAGATACACCTAATAAAAGTGTAGAACAGACACAATCAAATCAGGGAACAAAGCCTAATAAAGCTGAAATTAACAAAGAGGTACCTAAAGAAACAGCAGCGAAGCCGATAGAGGAGATTTCACAAAACTATCAGGTCAATCTAACAAATTGGAAAATTGAGCCTATAGAAGATGGTGAAAAGAAAGTAGCTCTATTAACCATCGATGATGCACCGGATCGATATAGTTTAGCAATGGCAAAAAAATTAAAAGAAATGAATGCCTCTGCTATATTTTTCGTTAACGGACATTTTTTGGAATCGGATGCGCAAAAAAAGATATTGAAACAAATCTATGATATGGGATTTGAAATCGGTAACCATACATATAGTCATGCCGTCCTGCCAGAATTGGATGAAGAGGCGCAAAAAGAAGAAATTATTAAAGTGAATGATATGGTGGAAACTATAACCGGTGAAAGGCCCAGATTTTTTAGAGCTCCATATGGGCAAAACACAGAGTTCTCAAAACAAATAGCCAAAGAAGAAAAAATGCAGTTAATGAATTGGACAATAGGATACGATTGGGAAAAACAGTACCAAGATAAGGACGCTTTAGTGAAAGTTATGCTTACTAGCAAAGAATTGTATCCGGGAGCAAACCTGCTTATGCATGACCGTAAATGGACTAATGATGCAATGCCAGAATTAGTTGAAGGATTACGTGCAAAGGGTTATAGGGTGATAAATCCTCGTGAAATAAAATCTTTTTAATGGAAGAGTTCTGGCAGCCTCAGTAATTAGGCTGCCTTTTTCAATACTATTTTTAAGTAACTAGTTGAAGAGTGGATGGGTGGGTAATATGTTTGTACAGAAATCCTTTGGTATGGTTAGCGCCTGCTTAAGGGGAAACCTCCGGATTGAGTTAATATGTGTTGGCAAAACTAGATCTGTCCTTGCTCGGTAGATGATTCATGATTTGACGACTTTCTAGATAGCTATTCAACCAGTAGCTTGATCATCACTATTAGGTACATATAGGTTATAAGCCCTCTAAATAAACCAATTTAAAGTATAAAGTATGGCTCTACTTTTTTAGATTAAAATGGATGATTCTCCCGTTAAATAAATGAAGTTCCCCTTTTAATTTCTTTGATAAAAATTTAGCAAACTCATTAGCCTTCGATTTATCACCAATTGTAGAGTGTTGAGATAGACTGATTTGGATATAAGGGACTCTTTGTTTATTTTCATCAGGGGTTTGTATATATTCATAATCCACTCCAATGGCTATCATGTGATAGTCCTTTTCCTCTGAGTATAAATAAAACCAATTATGTTTCCCTTCGTCTGTTACTTTCAAAACATAAGGAAATGCAGTTTTACTATAATCCCATGCTAATTGTTCGGAAGTATGCGAGATTGATTGTCTATACTGATTGATCAATTGTTTAATGTCCTCAATAGTTATGTCATCTTTTATGGATCCCTTCATTTTTATAAACGTTGATAAAGTCATAGGAACCTCCCTGAATTAATTTATTTTAATTAGTTTATCATTACCTGAAAATGGATAACAAGGGTGATAATGAAAACGCTTTTCTTGGTTAAGTGTATTTAATTTCATTAATGAAGGAATTCATGGATAAAATCATTAGAATAATAGCCAATTTAACTGTTTAAATATTGATATTACACTTACTGATACATTTGCAGGATAAGAGTGTCTAATTGTCATATTAATAATATATTATACACAATTTAACGAAAAATATTTTAATGTGTTATACAATTTGGGCTTGAAATATTCAATGAGTTATACTATTATTGATTTATGGAATTAAAACGCTTTCTTGGAAGGCGTTTACATTTAGAAAAGGAGATGAAATGAATGGGTACAATCGTATGTACAGGATGCAACAATACAATCGATCATTTTGAAGACGAAAAAGTAACAGTATTGTATGCAACATGCACTGATTGCCACAGTTGTGAACAAGAATAGTCACTAGACCAAAACCGGTTCATTTCAAAAACTATAATCATTTAATCTTGAAAACTATAAAAAGTTAACATTAGCGATGACAACCTTCAATTTTCCAGGGGTTGTCTTTTTTATTTACTCGCAAGAACACGGTGTATTCTTTACTTATTCTTTATATGATAAATTAATGATACACAAATGATTGGTTTCACTTTTCAATTAAGAAGCGAATCATATATTGCCATTGTGTAAAAGCAATCCTAACGACAAAGGAGGGTGTTTTATGTGGAAAACGCGTGTAACAGAGTTGCTTGGCATAGAGCTGCCAATAATTCAAGGGGGGCTGGCTTATCTAGCCTATGCTGAATTGGCTGCCGCCGTTTCAAACGCTGGTGGACTTGGTCAAATTACAGCTATGTCATTGAGCAGTCCTGAGGATTTAGCTAGTGAAATTGATAAGGTACGTTCTATGACTTCTTCCCCATTCGGAGTTAATTTTGCTATTGGTAACCACGGTAAACCTTATGAAGAATTTGTACAAGTGGTACTCTCCAAAGGAGTAGAAGTTGTTTCTGTTACAGGGGGAAACCCGAAAGAATTTTTAGAGATGTTTAAGGGTACTGGAGTAAAAACACTCGTATTGACTGCAGGGGTAAGGCATGCTATGAAAGCTGAAGAACTTGGAGCAGACGCAGTTATGGTGGTTGGCTATGAAGGTGGAGGCCATATAGGAAGAGATGAGTTGAGTACAATGGTCCTGGTGCCTCAGACAGTTGATCATGTCTCCATTCCTGTTATTGCTGCTGGAGGTATTGGAGATGGAAGAGGTTTAATGGCAGCGCTGGCCCTGGGTGCTGAAGGTATAGAAATGGGTACACGATTCATTACTACGAAAGAATGTATACATGCTCATGCCGCTTATAAGCAAGCAATCATAGATAGCTCTGAAAAGGATACGGTAGTGATTAAAAAGAGCTTAGGTGCTCCAGGACGTGCCATTCATAATCCGCTTACGGATATTATCCTTGGAATGGAGGATAATAATTGTACATATGAGGATTTAAAAGATTATATTAGTGGTGTAAGAAACAAAGCATTTATATATAATGGAGATTCAGAAGCTGGTTTTGGTTGGGCTGGTCAAGTTGTTGGTATAATTAAGGATGAGCCAACAGTAGAGCAATTGTTCAGTAGAATGCTAGCGGAAGCAGCAGCTATAAGAGAACGCTGGAAAGCAATTACAACATAAGAGGTGGTACATATGGATTATCAATATCCGATTGATTATGAATGGTCTACTAATGAGATCGTAAAGGTTATATCTTTTTTTCAAGGAATCGAGAAAGCTTATGAGAACGGGATAGAAAGGGAACAGTTAATGAACCTTTACAATGAGTTTAAGCGAATTGTTCCTTCTAAATCTGAGGAAAAGAAATTGTGCAATGAGTTTGAAGAAGTGAGTGGCTACTCTGCCTATCAAGCAATTAAGCGAGCAAAAAACAGTGCTAATGAAGGATTTATAAAATTAAGCCGATAAAAGACATTAACCCCCTTGGCATAGTGCTAATGGGGGTTAATGTCTTTTTCGAGTTTATTAGACATTGTACAGGGGTATTAAATGTACAAATACATCATGAATAATTTCAACTAATTGATCACCGGAAAGCTGAACAGCTTCCTCGCGTGGAATTTGATAGCCGCATAATAATTCAGCTTTTTTGACTGTTTGTAAACGATTAAACATATCGTTTAAGCCATCGGTTGATAATGTACTGTGAGGAATAACTTCCGGCTTCATGTGATCAATAGACCACACGTAATCAGATGGGATAAGATTTTTTATCGATTCAGTTTGGCTAGCCAAACGTTGTCCCTTTTGCGCTTTGTCTTTGGCTTCATAAATAATTGCATACCAAATAAATAAATGGGTTTCCCACAGACCGATTTGAAAATGTGGCTGCATTTTGTAACCGCGTGGATTGGATGAAAAAGATACCCATGTATCATTCGGCGGGTTAATCGTACGACGAGCATGCTTTGCAATATGGGGATACATTGGATCTTGTGTTAAAACAGATAATTCCTCTGTGAAAATCTGACTTAATGTTTCAAATTTGGGACGTATTAAGGTTTTGATTGCATCCATTCGTTGGTCGAGACCATCTATTGTAAATACATTAAAGTCTTCATTTGTGAAACCTTTTATAACCATATATATTACCTCCTATTCTCTCTTATTTTAGCATAAGAATAGAGAGGCCAAATAATATTATGCATATGTAACTAGGCGCTTGTCTATTTTGGTTGCAATAATCCAGAAAGAACATACTATAGTACAAAGTACAATTAAATTTCTGAATTTTCTTAAAATAAATGCAAGGAGAGGATTTTTATGAAACAGGTAGTTAATCACAAACTGAAAGCTCAAGAAGTCGAGAAACATAGAAAAGTAGTTCTCCGGATGGAACTGGATTATGAATTGGCTACCTTATATGAAGCTATTCAGCAGGATGATGAAAAACAAAAAAATTGTTCAAAACAAAAACTTGAAAGAATAAGAAAAGAACTTCTGCGCTTAAAAGCACTTTAATAGTGGATATTATTATATGATTTTTTGATTGATTAAGACGAACTGCATGTTCTCGTTCATGATGTTCGTCTTTTCTTGTTATTTAATGTCATTCGAATTAAACTGGAATTAATATACATACTATAGAAAAGATTTTAATTGAGGTGGGAAAAATGGCGGAATGGTCCAACATTCACGAGATGGCGGTTCAATGGATTAAAGAAGCAGGGGTAAAGATTATTAACTCATTTGAATCAATTTTAGATATTAACACAAAATCAAATGTAAATGATTTAGTCACTAATATGGATATGGAAATAGAGCAATTCTTTAAAGAAAAAATATCTGAACAATTTCCTACTCATCATATTCTCGGTGAAGAAGGTTCTGGCCATGATTTGCAGTCACTGGATGGAGTAGTTTGGATTATCGATCCTATAGACGGAACAATGAATTTTGTGCACCAGCAAAGAAATTTTGCGATATCAATAGGTATAATAGAAAATGGTATTGGAAAGATTGGGCTAATATATGATGTTGTCCATGATGAACTGTATCACTGTATAAAGGGAAAAGGAGCTTTTCTCAATGATAGCGAGATTCCTAAGATAAAGGAAGTTCCACTTCCCGAATCTATTATAGGTTTAAATCCAATTTGGCTGACGGACAATAAAAAAATTGATAAGAATCTGACGGGCAGACTTGTCAAAGATATAAGAGGGACCAGGTCCTATGGATCTGCTGCCCTTGAAATTGCCTATGTTGCTACTGGGAGAATGAACGCTTATATATCGATGAGATTGGCGCCATGGGATTTTGCGGGGGGAGCCGTGATTATTGAAGAATTGGGTGGAAAAGTGACTGATCTGCAAGGTAACCCGATTCATTATCTAAAGAAGAGCTCATTCCTAGTGTCATCGCCAGCTTTACATGGAGTGATTCTTGAGCAGTATTTATCATCCTGATGGCTATAAAAGAGAAAAAGCATCAGTACTGATGCTTTTTTATTGCTTAAAATATGATATTGCGGTAAAATTATTTAGTTAAAAGAATAGTCTAAAGTTTTTCTCTCCAACGCTTTTTTAGTGTAAAGCCGCTTCCCATAATGCCGATAAAAGCTAACAGGCATAGGACAATGGCCACTACACTTCCTTCAGCGATGGATATAGCAATTCCGCATAAGCTTGTCACAGCGAGAACTGCTAGCAGCATAAATATAAAGTTAATATTCATATGTAATCACCCCAATCTTCATATTCATTGTACACAATACGATAGCAGCTTTCTAGTTTCAGTATGTTATAATGACAAGGTTGGTTTCGATAAGCATAAAATCTGGGAGTTGAAATAGTTTGCAATACAGAAATGACGTCAAAAATATAGCGATTATCGCTCACGTTGACCATGGTAAAACAACTTTGGTCGACCAATTGTTAAAACAAGCAGGTACATTCCGTTCTAATGAACAAGTTGCTGAAAGAGCAATGGATTCCAATGATCTTGAAAGAGAGCGCGGTATTACAATTTTAGCGAAAAATACTGCCGTTAACTATAAAGATACACGTATTAACATATTGGATACACCGGGACACGCAGACTTCGGCGGAGAAGTAGAACGTATCATGAAAATGGTAGACGGTGTTCTCTTAATCGTTGATGCGTATGAGGGTTGTATGCCGCAAACCCGTTTTGTACTAAAAAAAGCATTAGAACAAAAACTTACGCCAATCGTTGTTGTTAACAAAATTGACCGTGACTTTGCTCGCCCTGAGGAAGTAATTGATGAAGTTATTGATTTGTTTATTGAATTGGGTGCTACTGAAGAACAATTGGAATTCCCAGTTGTTTATGCATCAGCAATTAACGGTACCGCTTCTTTAAGCCCTGATGTGGCTGATCAAGAAGAAAATATGGAGTGTTTATTTGAATCAATCGTAGAAAATATTCCATCACCTGTTGACAATCGTGAAGAACCGCTGCAATTCCAGGTTGCTTTGCTGGATTATAGTGATTATTTAGGAAGAATAGGAATTGGCCGTGTTTTCCGTGGCACAATGAAAGTTGGACAACAAGTATCCTTAATGAAACTTGATGGAACTGCGAAAAATTTCCGTGTAACTAAAATATTCGGCTTCCAAGGATTGAAACGTGTGGAAGTAGAAGAAGCCTTACCGGGTGATTTGATTGCTGTCAGCGGTATGGAAGACATTAACGTTGGGGAAACAGTTTGCCCAGTAGATGTTCAGGAGCCGCTTCCAGTTCTGCGTATAGACGAGCCTACATTACAAATGACATTTGTAGTAAACAACAGTCCATTCGCCGGCAGAGAAGGTAAATGGGTAACATCACGTAAAATCGAGGAGCGTTTAATGAGCCAGCTCCAAACAGATGTAAGTTTACGTGTGGATCCTACTGATTCTCCGGATGCCTGGATTGTTTCCGGACGCGGAGAGTTACACTTATCCATTCTTATCGAAAATATGCGCCGTGAAGGATATGAACTTCAAGTGTCTAAGCCTGAAGTAATCATCCGTGTTATTGATGGTGTTAAATGTGAACCTGTGGAACGCGTACAAGTTGATATTCCTGAGGAATACACAGGTGCAATCATGGAATCATTAGGGGAAAGAAAAGGCGAAATGCTGGATATGGTCAATAACGGAAGCGGACAAGTACGTCTAGTGTTTAACGTTCCTTCCCGTGGATTGATCGGGTATACAACTGAATTCTTAACATTAACTCGTGGTTATGGTATTTTGAACCATACATTCGATTCTTATCAACCTATGCAGGCAGGTCAGGTTGGAGGAAGAAGACAAGGTGTTCTTGTATCCATTGAGACAGGTAAAGCTACTCAATACGGTATCATTCAAATTGAAGACCGCGGCGTTATCTTTGTAGAGCCAGGTACTGAAATTTATGAAGGTATGATTGTTGGGGAACATAATCGTGAAAATGACTTAACTGTCAATATTGTTCGTGCTAAACAACAAACAAACGTTCGTTCCGCTACAAAAGATAATACAGTTACTATGAAAAAACCTAGAATCATGTCACTTGAAGAAGCATTGGAATATTTAAATGATGATGAATACTGCGAAGTAACACCAGAATCAATTCGTTTACGTAAAAAGATTTTGGATAAAAACGAACGTGAAAAAGCAGCTAAGAAAAAGAAATTCGCTGAATAACTTTTACCTTTGGGGAGAGGGAGCGTTTTAAAGTGGATATTACAAATAACCTGCCGTTCTTTGCAGACTTGTATCGAATAGGAGATCCACAATATTCACAAATAGGGGTGTGGGCTCTATATTTGACGATTGTAGTACTTTGCGGAATAGTGTATAAACTGGGGTTTGCTAGAAAATTAAGTCTTGGAAAAAGCATAGTAGTCTATGCCATTATGGCCTTTGGATGCAGCTTTTTGACCTTTTTGGCACTATTCTTGCCTGTAGCAGAAGTACTGGTAGTGGCTGCTGCTTTTCTGGGAATTTATAAATATAGACTCCGTAAGGAAATGAAAAACGAGGTAAATGCGGAATAAGGAGTGAGCGAATGAACTCTGTTCAGGATACGATCTATAATTGGTTAACGATAAAAGTTGTCATTGATCATCGACCTGAAGATACCGCAGCAAATGAAACAGTCCTCTGGTTCGAAAATACCTTGCAGGAGAAGTTTGGTATATCAGACTATCACTATAAAAAAAGTGGCGGTTGGTATATCGTCACCTATAAAAATGAAGAGTCTGTAAATGAATTCAGGTTTCCGGAGGATATGATTGAGGTTATGCTCAATCAAATACTCCAGAATCCGGATCATTACCGTAATTATCCATCATAAAAAAACAGAGAAGATGAGTATCTCATTCTTCTCTGTTTTTTTGTTTTTATTTGAAGATTACAGGTAAAACAGCCCGATTTCTTTCAGGTATATGTAGTTTACCACGTGTCCTCTTCTTTAGCCGCCCGATATAATCTGAAATTTCCAGTGCTTTTTCGTGCAATTGTTCGTTCTTCGATACGTTTATTGCATTCCTGACACATATATGTATGAATTGGACGATTTCTAAGTCGTTTAGCCATTAACGTTTCATCATCAATTGATTCGATTTTATCACAGATTACACATTTAACTCGCATTACAGGACACCCCAATCTATTGCATGTAAAGTCATTATACCATATAAGGATTTTCCATACATGGTTATGGAATGGTCTGGTTATTTGAAACGGATAAGATGAATGATTAAAATTTTTTTCAAACTTTAAGAATAAAACAATTTAAAGGAAATGGGTTATTTTCTTCTATTTTTGTATGTAAATACATATATTTGAGCATCAGATTTGTCCAGCTATTAAAAACAAAATTCCATCCGGCTTATTTTGATTAAACGTGAAAAATGCAACTCTTGCTTATTAAATGTTGTATTTCAATAAGTCATCAGCGTGTTGTAAAGCTCTGGATAGGTAATGAAATTATGACACAGGAGGATATATTTTGAGCAAAATTTATGTTCTAGATACGAATGTATTATTGCAGGATCCAATGTCTATTTTTTCATTCCAGGATAACGAGGTCATCATCCCGGCAGTAGTATTGGAGGAACTGGATTCAAAAAAACGAAACTTGGACGAAGTAGGGAAAAACGCCCGCTATGTTTCAAGACTTATTGATCAGCTGCGTACAAAAGGTAAGCTTCATCATAAAATCCCATTGTCGAATGGTGGGGTGTTAAAAATAGAGATGAATCATCGCTCACCCCACAATGTCGCAGAATACTTTGCAGAAAAAACAAATGATAATCGTATATTGGCAATTGCCAAAAATTTATCGCTGGAAGAACAGGCAAAAGAAAATGGGCGGAGCGTAATATTAGTAAGTAAAGATATTCTAATGCGGGTAAAAGCGGATGTACTGGGACTTTTAGCAGAGGATTTTTTGAGTGATCGAGTTATACATGAGGATCAGATGTACGCCGGCTTTATCGAGATATTTGTTTCGCGAGCTGATATAAATGAATTCTATTCCAAGGGAGAGATAGCAGCTCCTGCTGATGTAGCAGAGGGGATTCATTTAAATCAATTTGTCATTATGAAATGCACAGAAATAACTTCGCTTTCTGCTTTAGGAATTATTAGCGGACATGAAAAAAGAATAAAAAAGCTTCGATATAATCAGGAGCATGTTTGGGGTATAAAGCCGCGAAATGTGCAGCAGCATATGGCAATCGAATTATTATTAAGAAGTGATATCCAGTTAGTCACATTAACTGGAAAAGCAGGTACAGGGAAAACACTTTTAGCACTCGCATCAGGTTTGCTTCAAACAGAGGATTTGGGGGAGTATAATAAATTACTGGTAGCAAGGCCAATTGTACCAATGGGGAAAGATTTGGGTTTCCTGCCTGGTGAAAAAGAAGAAAAACTGCGTCCATGGATGCAGCCAATCTATGATAATCTTGAATTTTTATTTAACACAAAAAAGCCAGGTGAATTGGACTCTATTTTAGCTGGTATAAATTCTATTGAGGTGGAGGCCTTAACATATATAAGAGGACGCAGCTTACCGGATAGCTTTATTATCATGGATGAAGCTCAGAACCTTACCAAACATGAAGTGAAAACCATACTGACACGTGTAGGTGAGCGCAGTAAGATTATTTTACTGGGGGATCCTGCTCAAATTGATCATCCTTATTTGGATGAATGGAACAATGGGCTGACATATGTTTTGGAAAAGTTTAAGAATGAAGCCATTGCAGGCCATGTGAATTTAGTGAAGGGGGAACGTTCCGGATTAGCTCAATTAGCGGCAGATTTATTATGAGTGAATCTTCTATCTAATTATCCTAACAGGAATGGGTCAGTGTACTTCCTGCTCCAAATCATTTAGAGTGTTTGTGTATTAGTAGCTTGTAGTTATCAGGGGCCATATAGCGTCTATACGGCTCCTGAACTCTTTATTGAATTGTAAAACCTATTACGTTTTTAATGGGTGCTTGCCTGTTGGAGCCATCGCCGTGGTAAATATGAATGGGTCCACCCTCATCCGCTTTGATTGGTCGCCCTTTAATAGAAAAGCCAGCAACCAGTTGAAGCGCTTCCTCAAAAGAGAATGTGAAATTAGCATTTTCTGTATGTACAATAACAGCTGCAGAAGTACTTTCAGGTTCAGTGTTCAAGAAAAAAGGCTTTAATACAATCCCGAAACTGTTTTCAGTAAGCTGCTGTTTCTTTGTTTTTATTACAGGTTTACTTGGCGGTGGGGATGCCCCTTCAATGATCTCTTTATCCCATTGTGATGATACCTGTTTTAAATAGGTCTCCTGTTCAGGATTTTCTTTCTGATTGTTTTCTGGATGCCAAGCATCAAGATCGAATTTCCTGTCATCAAATATCCAAGTGCCAGGGTCGAGATATATCGGGAATTTTACATTCCCTTTTATTTGTAGAATATCTTTCATAATTGACTCTCCTTTCCAATTTTAATCTTATAGCTGCTGAATGAGTATGTACAGTAATTCGCTGCACGAAGGTTATCTTTTTTTAGAAAAAACTAAACTCCTTGACATTACCTTTTCTTGCAATTTTACGATTTTAAGGGTAGAATTTTATAATAGATTGGTTCATTGGGCCATAATGGGGGGTTGCACATTGACATCTGATATCCTTGTCAATCATCAAGAAAAGGCCTACGCATTGTTAAAGGCTGACGCTGATAAAATATTTAAACTAATAAAGGTGCAAATGGACAATTTGACTATGCCTCAGTGTCCGTTATATGAAGAAGTTTTAGATACCCAAATGTTTGGTCTCTCCAGAGAAATTGACTTTGCCGTTCGATTAGGATTAATAGAAGAGAAAGACGGTAAAGAGCTATTGGGATTCCTTGAACAAGAACTTTCTGCTCTTCATGATGCTTCCTTAAGAAAATAAGTAGCAGTCGAAACTCAAACGATGCCGATGTTGTTTGAGTTTTTTTGTTTTTCTTTATATAATTTTTAAACAAGCATATTTTTTAAAATGAAATTTATTCAAGGAGACCTATATGATAAAACGTATTTTAAAATCGTATGATTTTACCCTCATCGCTGTCATTATCGCTATAAGTATTTTTGGTCTTGTAATGGTCTATAGCGCCAGTATGGTAACGGCTGTGTCAAGATTTGGACTTCCGAGCGATTTTTTCTACATAAAACAATTTAGGCATTTAATCATCGGGTTTATCCTGTTTTTCATTGTAGCTGCTATACCTTATCCGGTTTTTAAAAATAAAAAGTTTTTGGTGATCATCGTACTAGGCTCGATTATCTCTCTCGTTGCTTTAAATTTTATTGGCCACACCGCCGGAAATGCGGAGAGCTGGTTTAAGCTTGGAGCGCTAGGGAGTTTGCAGCCATCAGAGTTTATTAAGTTAGGTATGATTATATACTTATCCGCAGTCTATTCGAATAAACAAAAATATATCAATGTCTTTAATAAGGGTGTAGTACCACCACTATTATTCTTGTTAGTTATCTGTTTATTGATCGTTTTGCAGCCGGATATCGGGACGGCATTCATTCTTTTTATGAGTTCTTGTACTATTATCTTATGCTCTGGTATGAATTTTAAGAGTTTAGGTAAACTGCTATCGATTTTGTTCGGAGCTATCCTTGTTGCGACACCAATCATTTTTCTTTTTAAAGACAAGATCTTTACTCCAAAAAGGCTTGAACGTTTCGTAGGATTTTTAGACCCGTTTTCCAGTGAGAAGTATGAAGGATATCAGTTGGTCAATTCTTATGTGGCAATTGGCAATGGTGGCATTACCGGTGTGGGATTTGGACAAAGCACGCAGAAATATGGTTATCTGCCTGAACCGCACACTGACTTTATAATGTCTGTGATTTCTGAAGAGTTAGGACTTATTGGGGTAGGATTTGTTATTATATGCTTGGCTACGATTGTATTAAAAGGGATTCATACCGCGATAAAATCGAATGATCCATTTGGGAGTATGCTGGCAGTAGGTATTTCCAGTATGATTGGAATTCAAGCTATGGTTAACTTAGGTGGAGTAGCTGGACTAATACCGATTACTGGGGTTACTTTACCATTTATCAGCTATGGTGGTTCTTCCTTAATTATTCTTTTGATATCTGTCGGATTACTGGTCAATGTCTCTATGATGACGAGATATGATGCAGCCTACAAAAAAGAACCAGTTGAAAAAGGGGAGACACTCCAGGGATAAGCTGGCTTAAAATAATGAGTAAGAATAATCTTCTTACTCATTATTTTTACTAAAAAATTACTATATTGTCATAATTTTCAGGAAGCTGTGAGGTGCTCAGGATGAGAAAAATTAAAAAAGTATTGGCTGCCAACCGTGGAGAAATTGCTATCCGTATTTTTCGAGCTTGCAATGAATTGGATATTAAAACTGTTGCTATTTATTCAAAAGAGGATTACAAATCCTATCATCGATATAAAGCAGACGAAGCCTATTTAGTTGGTGCCGGTAAAAAGCCGATTGATGCCTATCTTGATATTGAAGGAATTATTGAGATTGCTAAGATGAGTGATGTAGATGCTATACATCCTGGATATGGTTTGCTCTCTGAAAATATCGAATTTGCAAAACGATGTGAAGAAGAGGGACTTATTTTTATTGGTCCTAAAACAAATCATCTCGATATGTTTGGAGATAAAGTAAAGGCAAAAGAGCAAGCGAAAATGGCAGGTATTCCTATTATTCCAGGAAGTGAAGGACCAGTTTCTGGTTTGGAAGAAGTTACGAAGTTTGGAGAAATCAATGGTTACCCGATTATTATAAAAGCTTCTCTCGGCGGCGGCGGAAGGGGTATGCGCATTGTTCGTAACCCAGAGGAAGTAGAAGAAGCCTATAACCGGGCAAAATCAGAGGCAAAAGCTGCTTTTGGCAATGATGAAGTTTACGTAGAAAAATTTATTGAGAATCCCAAGCATATTGAAGTTCAAATACTGGGTGATCAAAGCGGAAATATTGTCCATTTGTATGAAAGGGACTGCTCTGTGCAACGCCGTCACCAAAAAGTAGTCGAGGTAGCTCCATGTGTGTCACTTACCGATTCCTTACGAGAAAGGATATGTGACGCTGCAGTTCAATTAATGAAGAATGTAGAATATGTAAATGCGGGTACGGTAGAATTCCTTGTTTCTGGAGATGAATTTTTCTTTATCGAGGTAAACCCTCGTGTCCAGGTTGAGCATACAATCACTGAGATGATTACGGGCATTGATATTGTTCAATCTCAAATCAAGATTGCTGAGGGACACAGTTTACACGGTACTTCATTAAACATACCTAAACAAGACAATATACATATCAATGGGTATGCCATTCAGGCAAGGGTGACGACGGAAGATCCCTTAAATAATTTTATGCCGGATACAGGCCGAATTGCAGCTTATCGTTCTAGCGGCGGTTTTGGTGTTCGTCTGGATGCTGGAAATGCTTTTCATGGATCGGTTATTACACCATATTATGATTCCTTGCTTGTTAAAGTATCCACTCATGCTACCAGATTCGATCAGGCAGCTATAAAAATGCTGCGTAATTTAAGAGAATTCCGTGTCAGAGGAATTAAAACAAATATTCCTTTCCTTGAAAATGTGGTAAAGCATAAAAAATTTATTGCAGGAGAATACGATACATCATTCATCGATACAACACCTGAGCTTTTTGTTTTCTCTAACCGACAAGATCGTGGAACCAAAATGCTGAATTATATCGCTAATGTGACTGTCAATGGTTTTCCGGGCATAGGTGTTAAGGAGAAACCGGTTTTCGAAAAACCAAAAGTTCCCCAAACTCACGATTACTTAGCATCTCAGACAGGTACCAAGCAATTATTAGATAAACTGGGACCAGAGGGGCTGGCTCAATGGGTTAAAGAACAAAAAAATGTGTTAATCACAGATACTACATTCAGGGATGCACACCAATCACTTTTAGCTACCAGAGTGAGAACGAAGGATTTACAAGAGATTGCTGCACCAACCTCAAAGCTTATGCCGAATCTGTTTTCACTTGAAATGTGGGGCGGGGCAACATTTGATGTAGCCTACCGGTTCTTAAAGGAAGATCCATGGGAAAGATTATTATTACTTAGACAGGAAATCCCTAATGTATTATTCCAGATGCTCCTGCGCTCATCTAATGCAGTTGGCTATAAGAATTATCCTGATAATGTTATCCGGGAATTTGTTGAAAAATCTGCCTATGCGGGAATAGACGTATTCCGAATTTTTGATAGCCTTAACTGGGTTAAGGGAATGGAGAAGACAATTGATTATGTTCGCCAATCAGGAAAAATTGCCGAGGCAGCGATTTGCTATACAGGTGATATACTCGACCTAAGCAGGCAAAAATATGATGTGCAATACTATAGAAATCTTGCTAAAGAGCTAGAAGCACAGGGAGCACATCTATTAGCTATTAAAGATATGGCAGGCTTATTGAAGCCGGAAGCAGCCTACCGCCTGATTTCAGAGTTAAAAGATGCAGTTGACATACCGATCCAGCTTCATACACATGATACGAGCGGGAATGGTATCTATCAGTACGCACGAGCGATTGATGCCGGTGTGGATATCGTTGATACGGCACTTGGATCAATGGCTGGACTTACCTCACAGCCAAGCTTAAATTCTCTTTATTATGCATTGGAGGGTCATGAGAGGCAGCCGCAATTCGATATTAAGCCAGTCGAAAAGTTATCAGAGTATTGGGAAGGGGTCAGAAGTTACTATGCTGATTTTGAAAGTGGAATGAAGTCCCCCCATACAGAAATCTATGTACATGAAATGCCAGGCGGTCAATACTCCAACCTTCAGCAGCAAGCGAAAGCAGTTGGTTTAGGTGAACGCTGGGATGAAGTAAAAGAAATGTATCATCGAGTAAGTATGATGTTTGGTGATATTATCAAAGTAACACCATCGTCCAAGGTAGTAGGCGATATGGCTTTGTTTATGGTACAAAATGATTTGACAGAAAGTAGTGTGTTGGAGAAAGGCCATTTGATCGATTTCCCTGATTCAGTTATTGAATTGTTCAGCGGATATTTAGGACAGCCATATGGCGGTTTCCCTGAAGAACTTCAAAAGGTAATTCTAAAAAATAGATCTCCTATTACAGTTCGCCCAGGTGAGTTGCTTGAGGACGTGGATTTTGTGAAGATAAAGGAAGAGTTGTTTGAGAAAATCAAACGTCCAGTTACGATGTTTGATGCACTCGCTTATGCACTATATCCAAAAGTCTTCCTTGATTATGTGAACTCGAATAGTGAGTATGGCAATATAACAGAGTTAGATACACCAACGTTCCACTATGGACTTTCCATTGGAGAGGAAATAGAAGTGGAAATCGAAAAGGGAAAAACCTTAATTATTAAACTAATTTCAATTAGTGAGCCACGTATAGATGGCACAAGAATGGTTTATTTTGAACTCAATGGACAGGCTCGAGAAGTGGTAGTTAAGGACGAAAGTGTTAAAACTCTTATTCAGTCGAAACCAAAGCAGGACGTTTCCAATCCAAACCATATTGGTGCAACAATGCCTGGAACCGTGATGAAGGTATTAGTGTCTCATGGACAAAAAGTCAAAAAAGGAGACCATTTAATCATAACGGAGGCAATGAAAATGGAAACAACAGTTCAGGCACCATTTGACGGAGTCATCAAAGAGATTTATGTTAATGATGGAGAAGCCATACAGACGGGCGATTTGTTGATTGTGCTTGATAAATAAAACTAAAACACAATAAAAAGGAGCGTGGGTTTTTAACTCACGTTCCTTTTTATGTATTGGATTATTTCCCTAGTTTGTATAATGTGATGCAAAAGGATGATTTTATACATTCTAATCAGCTTGTTTTCCTAACAGACGGATTCGAGGCTTCTGCAGCTTTGCTTTTCCGTGATCTCGTTACAAGAAGGATAAAATAGGAAAAAACTCCAAATAAACAAGAAATCAATATGGCGTGTAAGAGGGCTACATACAAGTTTAAACGGGTATAAATGATAAAAGCACCTGCTATAACCTGTAAACTGACAAGAATAAGGGAGAGCGTCCATCCCCAGTATAAAACTTTTATATGGCGATAATTGCGCCAAGTATAGACGAAAATATATAAAATCCAGATAAAGATGAGGCCTGCAGCAGCGCGATGCCCCATTTGAATAAACTGATACATATTATGAGGGACTATAGTACCATCATTAAAACAAAGGGGCCACTCAGGACAGACGAGACTTGCTTCTGCGTGACGTACCAGCGCACCGGTATAGATAACAATATAGGAATAAATAAATAGAGCGATAATGTGAATGGACATTTTCCTCGGGATTATCAGCTTTTCCGCATCGAACTTTTTATCAACTTCAAAAATCAGTAGAGTTAAAAGTAGAACGGCGGCAAAAGAGATGAGTGATATCCCAAAATGCAAAGCCAGCACGAAATCAGAATGACTCCAAACGACGGCGGCAGCTCCCAGCAATGCTTGAATGATTAGAAATGCAATAGATAGGAGAGCAAGAAATTTGGTTTCTCTAATATGTCCAATGGCTTTCCATGACCAAATCGCTAATCCAACTACCATGAAGGATCCAAGGCCGGTAAAAAGACGGTGTGCGAATTCAATTAGTAGTGCGGGCGTGATATCCGTGGGAATCAATTCTCCGTTGCAAAGCGGCCAGGAGCGTCCACATCCTAAACCAGAATCTGTTTTTGTGACGAGCGCACCGCCGATTAAGATTACAAGCATGACAAAGGATGTCATAACGGCAAACCATTTCAAAGATTTTTGCATGTAAATCTAACACCTGCTTTGTTTTTATAAAATAGTAAGCTTAAACATTTGTTTCCTAATAACTGGAACCGTATAATGAGGTAAATATTACAAAGTTTGATAATCATTACTAACATATCATAAATAATTTTTACAATAATTACAAAGAAAAGTTTCTAAATAGTCAAAGAAATTATTTATTTAGTGATAATTGAAAATTCATGTAATTGTTTATAGTTGAAACTTAAAGAAGAGTTTGTTAGAAATAGAGAGGGGATTTAATTGGTTAAATAAGGTTTTCATACTTTCAATGTTACAAAAATATATTTACAGGATAAAATTACCACTATATAATGATTAGGTCACACTTATGACAAAAAATGGACAAATTATTTTCACAATAGAAGTGTAATCTGTGTTTAAATATATATTAGGCAAATTTTTCTATATAAATATCACTGTTATAATTTGTGAATATATCGCTTGAAACTAAAAGTTTGGAAATCTACTATTCAGATAGGAGGTAACAGCATGAAACCTAAACCGGCATCGCAGACCTCGTATGAAAACCAGAAGGGACTAGACGTGGAGAAGGATATGAACAGTACAGCATTTAAGGACTTTTTGGTATTAGTAAAGGTAGGCATCGTCAATTCAAATTTAATCACTGTTTTTGCAGGTATTTGGCTCGGTCTTTATTTTACTGACCAGAGTTTCCTAGGGAATCTTGATCTCGTTCTATATGGTGTTATAGGGTCAGCACTGATCATAGCTGGCGCTGGCAGCTTAAACAATTACATAGACCGGGATATCGACGTGTTTATGTCTCGTACAAAGAAGCGTCCGACAGTTACTGGGAAGGTGAACCCTATAAAAGTGTTGTATATGGGCCTGGCACTGGTGGTAACTGGATTATTGATTCTATTAATGGCTACTCCAATGGCAGCTTTTATGGGGTTACTTGGGGTATTGGCCTATGTATTGCTGTATACAATGTGGTCAAAAAGACGGTTTGTCTCAAATACTGTTATCGGCAGTTTTTCTGGTGCTATACCGCCACTAATTGGGTGGGCCGCCGTTGACCCAGGATTACATCCGATTGCCTGGGGATTATTTCTATTAATGTTTGTGTGGCAGCCTCCACATTTCTACGCATTGGCTATGAAGCGGACGGAGGAATACAGAGCGGCTGGAATTCCTATGCTGCCTGTAGTAAAAGGATTTAAAGAAACTAAGATTCATATGCTTATATGGGTAGCTTTATTGTTTCCAATTCCATTTATACTGAAACCAATCGGGGTTTCTTTTGTAGTTTTGGCAACAATTTTAAATATAGGTTGGCTTATATTAACTTTAAAGGGATTCTCATTAAAAAAGGAGTTTTCCAAAGAAGAAGATTTAAAGTGGGCCAATAAGATGTTCATTTATTCATTAAACTATATGACTATTTCTTTTGTGGCAATGGTCATTGTTTCTTTAATTAATCGTTTTTAACATTGGGGGTTCTTTCTTAAAGAAATTCAATATATAAGATGTTCCTTTGGAAAGAAGAAATTTTTTACGAAAGAGGGGTAATTATTTGCTATGAAAAAATGGCGCATTGCATCCTTAATTGCTGTTTTGATGCTAATACTTTCGGGTTGTGGAAAGCCGTATCTATCAGCATTGGATCCAGCAGGTGAGGTAGCGAAGAAACAGTATGATTTAATGATACTCAGTACTGCCATTATGGTATTGGTAATCATTGTTGTTGTTATTCTTTTTGTACTTGCAATTTTAAAATTTCGTCGTAAAAAGGGAGATAATACAATCCCTAAGCAAATTGAGGGTAACCACAAATTAGAAATACTTTGGACGGTTATCCCGATTGTTTTATTAATCATCCTTGCAGTTCCAACGATTTATTATACATTTGATTTTGCAGATGTATCTGCCAAGGATGAAAAGGATAAGGATGGGAATCCTACAGCCTTAACTGTAAATGTAAGGGCTAATTATTACTGGTGGGAGTTTGAATATCCTGGCGAAGGTATCATGACAGGGCAAGAACTTGTTGTTCCAACTGATGAAAAGGTTTACTTTAATTTAACAGCGTCAGATGTAAAGCATTCCTTCTGGATTCCTTCAGCTGGGGGTAAGCTTGATACGAACACAGAGGGAGAAAATAGCTTCTGGCTTGAGTTTGATGATGGAAAAAGTGAAGAAGCCGGCAGGATTTTTTATGGAAAATGTGCTGAATTATGTGGGGCTTCCCATGCATTAATGGATTTCAAAGTGAAAGCTTTGCCAAGGGATGAATTTGACCAATGGGTAGCCAGCATGAAAGAAACAAAGCACACGGAAGTAAAACTTACTGATGCAACAGCAAGTGAAGGCCAGGAAATTTTCAATAAAAGCTGTATCGGATGTCATGCGATCGATTCCAATGATCAGCGACCGGAGCAGGCTCGATTAGCACCTAATCTATCAAATTTTGCTGATCGTGAAGTAGTAGCGGGTTATTTGGAAAATAATGAAGAAAATGTGAAGAAGTGGCTTAAGGATCCAGAGTCAGTTAAAGAAGGAAACAAAATGACTGACACTTACGGAGAGCTTTCTGATTCACAAATCGATGCGCTTACTAAGTACCTGGAAACCTTATCGCAAAAATAAGAGTTTGCTAGTTTTCAAAGGGGAGGTTAAAACGTGAGTACTATTGCTCAAAAAAAGGGGTTTCTTAGTGTCATTTGGGATTATTTAACGACTGTTGACCATAAGAAAATTGCCAAGCTCTATATCTTTGCAGGTGGATTTTTCTTCTTGCTGGGTGGGCTTGAGGCAATGTTTATAAGAATTCAGCTTGTAAAGCCAGAAAATGATTTTATCAGTGGTGGAATGTTTAACCAAATTATTACCATGCATGGAACAACCATGATTTTCCTTGCCGCCATGCCTTTATTGCTTGGATTTATGAATGCGATTATGCCGCTGCAAATCGGGGCTAGAGACGTAGCATTTCCATTTTTAAATTCATTAGGTTTTTGGTTGTTTTTCTTTGGAGGAGTCTTTTTAAACTTATCCTGGTTTATGGGCGGAGCGCCTGATGCCGGATGGACATCTTATGCAACTCTATCATTGGCTTCTGAAGGTCACGGTATAGATTTTTACATACTTGGACTTCAGATATCAGGTATGGGCTCGTTAATAGGGGGAATTAACTTCCTGGCCACAATTATTAATATGAGAGCACCTGGAATGACGTTTATGCGTATGCCGCTTTTCACGTGGACAACATTTGTGGCATCTGCCTTAATTCTATTTGCTTTCCCGCCGCTTACAGTTGGTTTGACACTAATGATGTTTGACCGTATGTTTGGTTCCAGTTTCTTTGTAACGGCTTTGGGTGGAAATACAATTATTTGGGAACATTTATTCTGGATCTTTGGACATCCGGAAGTATATATTTTGGTTCTTCCGGCATTCGGAATATTCTCTGAAATTATTCCAACATTCTCGAGAAAGAGATTATTTGGATACTCATCTATGGTCTTTGCAACCATTTTAATCGGTTTCCTAGGATTCATGGTATGGGCTCACCATATGTTTACGGTTGGTCTTGGGCCAGTCGCAAATGCGATATTCGCAGTAGCAACAATGGCGATAGCTGTTCCGACTGGTATAAAGATCTTCAACTGGATTTTCACGATGTGGGGTGGTCAGATTACGTTTACGACCCCTATGTTATACGCCGTTGCATTTATTCCATCTTTTGTAATGGGTGGAGTAACGGGAATTATGAATGCTGCAGCTCCGGCTGACTATCAGTATCATGATAGCTATTTCGTTGTTGCCCATTTCCACTATGTTATCGTCGGTGGAGTAGTTCTGGCCTTGTTGGCAGGTACACATTTTTACTGGCCAAAAATATTCGGTACAGTATTGAATGAATTCATGGGTAAAATCACATTCTGGTTATTCCTAATCGGATTCCATTTAACATTCTTTGTTCAACATTTCCTTGGATTAATGGGAATGCCTAGACGTGTTTTCACTTATTTGGACGGACAGGGATGGGATAATGGCAACTTAATATCTACTGTCGGTGCATTCATGATGGCTGTAGCAGTCATTATATTATTGGTTAATATCGTAGTTACTTCAGTTAAAAATGTTAAAGTCGGTAATGACCCATGGCAAGATGGACGTACACTTGAGTGGGCAATTTCTTCACCGGCTCCTGAATACAACTTTGAAAGATTACCATTAGTAAGAGGATATGATGCATGGTGGCTTGAAAAAATGGAAGGTAGAAATGCGATGACACCGGCTGAACCTCTTGGTGATATCCATATGCCTAACAATTCAATTCTTCCTGTTATTATTTCTTTTGGGTTGTTTGTTGCTGCATTTGGAGCACTTTATAATGCAACGGATAAAGAATGGACAGTCCCGGTAATGGTGATTGGTTTGTTGATTACCTTTATAGCTATGCTCATCCGTTCCGTTAAAGATGATCATGGGTATCATATCCATAAAGAAGATTTGGTATCTTCTAATGCTAAAAGTGATAAGGGGGTTGAGGTGTAATGAATGCAGGGCAAAAATTCACACCAGAAACATGGCCATCTCACCCTGAGAAACATACAGATGACGGAAAGCATAAATTTTTAGGTTTTTGGCTTTTCCTCGCTGCAGAGACAGTGCTTTTTGCTTCATTATTTGCAACATACTTAGCTCTGAAAGATAGTGTACCGCCTAATAAGGAAATGACTCTAGCCAAAGATTTATTTGATATGCCGCTGGCGTTTATTGCTACTATGCTGCTGTTAACCAGCTCATTAACAAGTGTTTATGCGATGTATCATATGAGAAACTACGATTTTAAACAAATGCAGTTTTGGCTGTTAATCACTGTTTTATTAGGGGCTGCTTTCCTGGGCTTAGAAATCTATGAATTTAATCATTATGTGCATGAATATCATCACACATTTACAGGTTCTGCATTTGGATCCGCCTTCTACACATTAGTCGGCTTCCATGGTGCCCATGTAACCTTTGGACTATTGTGGATTATTACGTTAATGCTCCGTAATTCGAAACGTGGCTTAAATCTGTATAATGCTCCGAAATTTTATGTTGCGAGCCTATACTGGCATTTTATCGACGTTGTATGGGTATTCATTTTTACAGTCGTTTACTTAATGGGAATGGTGGGGTGATGATAAATGGAAAATCAACCTAAAACACATCTTAGTAAAGAAGCTCTTAAATATAGACGTAAGAAAAATGCGGAAGATATGAAGATGCAGGTTATTACATTTATTATGATGATCTTTCTAACCTTAATTGCGTTCTTTGCAGTAGGTTATGATGGATTTTCCAAGTGGTTCGTTTTACCATTCATCTTGTTGCTTGCGGTAATCCAAGTCATTTTTCAGCTCTATTATTTCATGCATATGAATAAAGAAGGTCATGGAACGATGGCAGGATTTATGTATACCGGGTTACTGATCGGTGTGACTACTATCCTTGCATTTGTATTAATTGTGTGGATTTAAGATGGAATCGGCTTAACTTGTTAAGCCGATTTTTTTTAGAAACTAAAACTATATGATTTCTGGGTTATTTGATATTTTCTTGTGAATTTCTGGGCAGGAAAACTAATTATGAGGTGAGATAAATGGAATTAGATATATTTGGATTTAGGGCCCTATGGAGTCCTTACCTGTTCCTCGTGACACTATTGATCATAGCCTTCTATTTTTATATCACCTATTTTAAAGCAGGTGACCAATTTAAAAAGAAAGAAGCTGTATACTTCTCGATAGCTATGATTCTTTTATACATGATAAAGGGGTCGCCAATAGATTTATTGGGACATCTTTCTTTTACGGTTCATATGGTTCAAATGGCTTTTTTATTTTTAGTTATTCCACCATTTTTTCTATTGGGATTGCCGGATTGGTTACTAAAAAAGTTCGTATTTAAAAAATGGTTTTTAATGATTACACAACCATTAATAACATTGATTTTCTTTAATGGACTGTTTTCTTTTTACCATGTTCCGTCAATTTTTGATATCGTCAAAGTCAATATGTTGCTTCATGGGCTTTTCACAGTGGTATTGTTTATTTCCTCGCTGTTCATGTGGTGGCATCTAGTTAATAAAATCGAAGAAAGCCAGCGATTATCAGGATTAAAGAAAATTGGCTATATCTTTGCCAATGGTATATTAATTACACCGGCCTGTGCGCTTATCATCTTTTCTAAAGATCCCATGTATGCAACCTATGCAGATCCAGCTGTATGGATGGAGGCGATGAAATTGTGTGTTCCTGCCGGTACCTTATCCACTTTGGACTTAAGCAGTCCTCAAATGTTTATAAATATGCCGGCTGTTGAAGATCAGCAAACAGGCGGTGTAATTATGAAAATAATTCAAGAAATAGTATATGGAATTATCCTGGCTACAACTTTCTTCACTTGGTTTAAAGAAGATACCAAACATGCGGATGCAGAAACAAAACGTTTTATGGAGGCAAATCCGCATTTAGGGAACTAATTAATAATAGTGAAACTTTAGTGAATACTGTAAAATAATTTGAGTTTTCAAATTTAGTATTTTACAATTATAGAGTTAACAGAATAAGTAAAGTGAGGTTCCACCATTATGAGCAGTTCATTACCAGTCCTGCCTACGATCAGCACGGCTTGTATCGTAATCAGCGCAATCCTTGTAGGCTTTGGAGTATGGCAAGTAAAAAAAGGGAATATAAAGGTCCACGAAAAATTAATGTTTTGGGCAGCTGTTTTTGCAGTTGTGTTCTTCATTATTTATGCAAGCAGAACGTTATTTATAGGGAACACGGCATTTGGAGGACCTGAATCAATAAAAATTTACTATACAATCTTTTTAATCTCACATATTACATTGGCTACAATAGGAGCCGTAATGGGGATTATCAGTCTGTATTATGGTTTTAAAGGGAAGATTGAGAAACATCGAAAAATCGCTCCGCCTACAAGCGTCATTTGGATGGTGAACGCGGTTGCTGGTGTCACTGTATATTTATTGCTTTATGTAATATACGAAGGTGGTAAAACAACAAGTGTATTTAAAGCGATTATTGGTTCATAAAAAATAAAAGTTGCATAGGTAAAACGGGTCGTCTCATAGAATTAGAGATGACCTTTTTTCGTTTCTTTCTTTTACATGGCGGCTTAGGAATGGATTTTGTCAGGACTGGCTGATGTTTATCATAGGCTTTATTTAGAGGCAATTAATCGGAGGTGCGGTAATGAAACAAATTAGGACTAATCGCATTCTTATCTTTCCTTGTTCCATCTCATTGGCTAAGTCCCTTATTTTGTACCCGTATGATTTCAAAATGGTATCGCCGGTAATTGTTCCTGAATCTTTCCCATCTGATCGCGTAAAATGTATACTCCCTCTTTTAATAGAATTATATGAATTGGAAGGTGGGGATGTAGGTTGGTGGATCTGTTTTATTATTGATTTGCAAAGCCAAAAATTCATTGGAGAATTGGAGTTGGAGGGAGAAGGTGAAAAATTAACCTTTTCCTTAAGCTTTACAGATGCTCAGACAGAAAAAGAGTTTGTTTCTGAAGTTATGGAGGGTTTTTTCTATTATATTCATAAAATAGGGATTGCCCAAATGATCCAAACAGAAATAGCAGATAAACGTTTTTATTATAAGGAAACCTTAAAAAAGTATGGATTTAAAGCAGTGGGAGTGGAGGGGGATTATTGTTTAATGAGAAAAAAAATAAAATAAGCCTGCGGAGATCATACAATCTGCAGGCTTATTTAATAATCCTTTATTCCACTTCTACAAATATATCCAGTTCAGCTTTAACTGCCGCAAGAACTGTCTCGCATTGTTTTTGAAGAGATGTAGGAAAATGCTCTGTTTCACCATATTCAACACCATGTGGATAATAGTGTTTACCTAGGACTGGTGTCATGAGTTGGATAGTTGCCCGATGTGCACCTACGTCACCTTCAACCGCATAGCCAAAGACACGTAAATAAAAAGTGCCATCCCTTAATTCATATTTCTTATCGTAGGATACGCGTTCGTAATCCCATTGTTCGGCTCTGACTAAACCGTTTTCACTCATAACCTCATCTAGCCTGTTAAGGTTAACTTGGTATTTTTCAAGTCCTGTATTTTCAAATCTCATCTTATTTCCTCCTATCCCCTTTTAGAAAATGCTTTGTTCGGTATGAAACAAGTTTTGGAAATTCTCAATTTTAATTTTAGTATTATTTTACCTTATCTGCAATAAATTGTTCTTTTATAGAGGCAGAAAGGTAAATTCGTTCATTTTGCTATCCAATATGTTTATATTATACTTATTTTTCATTGTTTACATTTAAGTGATAGGTTTGTTTGAATTCTAATGGTATAATAAAAAAATATAAAGTAAGAATGACAGGAGGGACCACCTCTGAAATTGGTCTTTAGGGTTTTCTTTAGTTTAATTTTAATCACCATCTTCGGCATCTATGTAACGGTTAAAGATGATGTCAAAGAAAATACAGCTATCATTGATCAAAATTCCGTTAATGAAAATACAATGGAAACTTCGGATAAGATTAAAGAATTAACAGATAACGAATCCAGACCTGAACAGGGTGTATCTAAATGGATTGGTAAAACCAGTAATCAGTTACTGGATGAATATGGGGAGCCAGACCGTATTGATCCTTCAGCTTATGGATATAACTGGTGGATCTATAATGATACATTAAGTAAGTATATACAATTTGGCGTAAACGAAAAAGATAAAAAAATTGTAACCCTATACAGTTCAGCAGAAGATATTAATTTATATCCATTCTTTATTGATCAAACAGTGGAGTCCTTGTATAAGGAATTGAATATGAATAGTTATATAGAACTGAATTGGAAAGGCACTGAATATCGTTTCGAGTTGTCGGAAGAAGATCTTCATTATCGCCCTCTAATAAAGTTTGGCGATATGTATGCTCAGGTTTATTTGGATAAAATTCTCGGTCAGGTATCAGGTGTGAGGTTTATGGATGCAAAGACATTGATTATGCATAAGCCATATGAGCTGACATACCGTGGAGAATTGGATGAACCTGAAGAGTTAACGGATGAAGAATGGAAGCTGGTTGAAGAAGGAAGTCAGCAGCAAATTCTTGATTTGACAAATATCATACGAACACGTTTTGACTTAGGTACCCTTGAATTTGATGAAAAAATTTCAGCTGTGGCATTTAAACATAGCGAAGACATGATGGTGAATGAGTATTTCGATCATGTATCACCCGATGATAAAGATGTTGGTGATCGTTTGAAGGAAGGCGGTGTTTCTTACTACTCAGCTGGCGAAAACATAGCTGCTCAGTATACAGATGCAATTGCGGCTGTTGAAGGATGGTTAAATAGTAAAGGGCACAGAGATATAATGTTAAATGAAGATTTTACGCGCCTTGGTGTGGGAGTATATAAAAGATACTATACTCAAAACTTTGTTGCGTTATCTGATTAAATGATACAAAAAAGAGCACTGAAGGAAAGTATTTCTCCTCAGTGCTCTTTTTTGTGTGTAAATATTATTTGTATAAAGGAAGTCTATGTGCGGAATTCTTTGGAAATATGCATCACTTTTCTATATTTCGAAACATATACTACCCTAGGCGTATGTCATGTGGTGAGGTGAAATTAAATGGATGATTCCAAATTGCATCCTTCTGTCCAGGATTTTAAGCTTTTTCTTAAGAGTAATCCGAAAATCGTAAAAGATGTAAGAATGGGTAAGAAAACATGGCAGGAAATTTATGAAGATTGGTCTTTGCTGGGTGATCAGGATGAAGTGTGGAATGAATATAAAGAGGAAAAAAAGGAAAAGGATGAGACTGAAAAAACAGATAAGGGCGAGTTTATTTCGCAGCTTTTAAATCAACTTAAAAAAATGGACCCTGATCAAATTCAAAAACAAATTGGGAATTTTAGTCAGGTTTTAGGAGTGGTTCAGGGAGTCATGTCTCAATTTCAATCTTCCGGACAATCAGAAAGTGCACCACCTTCCGTCCAGAATAATCATCCTTTCAAATTTCGGCAAGATTAGCTAGGTAGGAGTGAGAGCTTGAGACAAGATATCTATGAATTAATTGAGGCAGATGAAGATTTACTGAGTTTTTTGAGGCAACAACCAATCTGGTACAGACGTTTGTGCAGAAATCCACAGGATTTTTCGAAATTTGATACTGAAGCTAAGTACTTTTTTAAAAAAACGATTCCGGATCGTGTTCATCAGCTTTCAAACAGCGTTCAAATGGCTTCTATGATGGTTTCGATGTTTCAGTCAATGAATACTGGTGAATAACGGTTCCTAAAAAAATGAGGACGTTCTGTAAGAGTAGATGAAGTAAGGGGTGTTTGGCAGCGAATTACTTCTTCTACTTACCAAAGTAATAGGGGACAAGCCATATATCTTTTATAGGTGGATAATATTTCTAAGTTATAGCATCCTTGGATATTACATGGTATGATAAAGTTGGAGGTGAGTATTTTCATGCTTGCTACTATTGAAACGGTTGAAATCATTGACCATGCTGAACAATTGGCTAAAGATATAATGAACTCAGATATAGCTAAGCAATACTTTTTAAGTTTAACTCAGATGTATAAGGATAAAACGGCCCAGAAAAAAATTCAAGCGTTTAATTCTTTAAAGGACGCTTACGAAGAAGTACAGCGTTTCGGAAGATACCATCCGGATTATCGTACTGTCTCTAAAGCAATTCGTGAGGCTAAAAGAGAAATGGACCTTCATCCATCTGTTATTGAATATAAACAGGCTGAAACAAACTTACAGCAATTACTTGATGAAATTAGTATGCTGATTGGTCATTCAGTATCCCCTCATATAAAAGTCCCGACAGGAAATCCGTTTTTTGAATCATCCTGTAGCGGAGGCTGTGGCAGCGGAGGAAGCTGTGGATGTTCCTGATAGGAACGAGAAAAAAAGGCAATCCCAGAACAAATGGGGTTGCCTTTTGGTATATGGCCGAAATTAGATTTTGTAGCAACTAATACAAACGTTGAGGTTGTATGATAAACCTATCCGATTCTCCATAGGAAAGTGGGATCGATATCTTTTCTATTATGCAGTTTCATTTAAAGTACTCCTATCATACTTGATATAAACTCTGATAGTGCAGACCTATCCAAGGAGATAATCGAGTTAGTTGCAATCTCTAGATTTATTCACTAATTCTGCATAGCATTTCTAAATATTGATACATCTTTTAGTAATATGGTACACTAAATATAAATTGCATCCTAAAGGGGTATGTATATGTTTGTAGAAAGGCAAAGCCTGATTGTTTGGCTGCATAGTCTAAAACAAGTGAAAACTCTGCGTAAAACAGGCAATCTGCATTATGTTTCCCGCAAATTAAAATATGCCGTATTATATGTAAATATGGACGAAATAGAAGCAGTTTCAGAAAAATTATCTTCCTATGCTTTTGTCAAAAAAGTTGAATTTTCTCAAAAACCTTTTATTAAAACTGAATTTGAGAGTAAAAAGCATGAAAAAGAAAAGGAAGAATATAGAATAGGCATTTAAAGAAAACCGGATCCTAATGGGTCCGGTTTTTCTTTATTGCCATGGGGGTAAAAAACGGTTCATGCGCAGGATACCTATTAAATACTGATAATAAAGGTCAGGGTCAGCAAAAGTAGATGAATGCCTAACTTCCAACGATATAATTTCTTTACCTTGCTCCTTGGCTGCTTGGTCAAAAAGTTCATAACGCTTGCTTGGCTTATTAACTAAAACAGGTATTCCTTCTCTGCAAATATAAAGTGGGATGAAGTCGCCATAGCTTGATTTTTTCATAACCAATACAAACGACATGACTTTGCCGCTAGGTCCCTCTGACTGTAAGCATAAAAAATAATTGATTCGATATTGATTAGCCTTTGCTAATTCCAATAGCTCATAAAGGTCAGAATATCCGGGGCCTAGTTCTATAAAACGTTGATTCATTCTTGTTTTTCCTCCTGTAAATCGGATATTGATAAGTGTATCATAATCCGGTCTAGTTCATCAGGAATATAAATGTATCCCAATAAAGTGTTCGAATCAACTGTTCTATTAATCAAATTAGTTATTTTTGAAACTGTCCACCTTGTTCACTGTGGAAAAAATGGGTGTCGGTTGATCTGTAGTTAATTCACCTAAAAGAAAAGCCCTGGCACACATAGGCGCCAGGGCTTCCTTCTACGCGCTTTTACAAACGCAGAAGGCAAAGGGAGAGGAGAAACCGGAGGAAGAACTTATGGGGAAACGTAAGTCTTCTCCGCGGTTGGCAACAACACCTCTGAAGATGTTGTTGTTAGTAGTATGACCAAATCAACCTGAACTATTCACTGATCGCAGAAATTTGATTTCTATTTGTGAAATCAAGATTTTGTGGTAGGATATTTTAGAAAGTTGAATACATATGAAATTTGGTGACAGATTATGCGAGTCATTTCAGGTACTTGTAAAGGAAGGCCATTAAAGGCTGTTCCAGGCATGACAACCCGGCCAACAACGGACAAAGTAAAAGAATCTTTATTTAATATTGTAGGACCATATTTTGAAGGTGGAGCGGTTCTGGATTTATTTTCAGGAAGCGGATCCCTTGGGCTTGAAGCCTTGAGCAGAGGAATGGAAAAAGGAGTTTTTGTTGATAAGGACTCAAAAGCTATTCAAATTATTAAAACGAATATCAGTTCATGTAAATTCGAAAGTCAATCCGAGGTACATAGGAGTGATGCTTTAAGATCATTAAAAGCTCTTGGAAAGAGAAAAGCTCAATTTGACCTCATTTTTATGGATCCTCCCTATAAAATAGCTAATATGATACCTGTTCTTATTGAAGAAATCGAAAGTGCTGAATTATTGGCAGAAGACGGTATGATAATATGCGAACATGGAGAAGAATTAACGTTGCCTGAAAAGATTGGTAATTTTACTAAGTTCCGTGTTGAAAAGTATGGCATTACGGCTGTGTCCTTTTTTGAGCGTTAAATATTTATAGAAATGGGGGGAGAATAGTGAAAAAAATAGCTGTATGTCCTGGAAGTTTTGATCCTATAACATATGGACATCTTGATATTATTCAAAGAGGAGCAAACATATTTGACGTAATATATGTCGGTGTCCTTCATAATTCTGCTAAAAAATCTCTATTTACTGTGGAGGAGAGAGTGCAAATCATTGAAGAAGCAACTGCCCATATACCAAATGTGAAAGTGGATAGCTTTCAGGGGTTGCTCGTGGATTATGCTAAGGCAAGAAATGCAAATGCAGTCATCCGAGGGTTGAGAGCCGTTTCTGACTTCGAGTATGAGATGCAAATCACCTCTATGAATCGCTTATTAAACGATCAAATTGAAACATTCTTTATCATGACAAATAATCAATATTCTTTTTTGAGCTCATCGATCGTAAAAGAAGTAGCGAAGTACGGTGGAGATGTTTCAGAGCTTGTTCCTGAATGTGTACAAAAACGGCTGAGAATAAAGATGTCTGAATAAAATGTACTCATTTATATTGCTGTTAAAAAGAAGCCAATCCTACTTAAATTAGGGATTGGCTTTTTATATGGATTTCCTATACTGTATGTATAATAAAAGGGTGTAGCCAGCCAAAGAAAGAATAGTAATCAATGCACCGTAATTAAGGAAGAAACTGAAGATAGTGCTGGATAATCCCTGCGTTTCCATTGAAAAAACAAATTCGGTGATTGATGTATTTTCAGAAGTAGATAATCGCAGATATACAGGTTTCCACAAAATCAATGTAAGTATCGCAGCAAAAAATGTATGGATGAGGCGTGCAAGAAAGAATGGTTTAAAGCGTATATCTGTTTCGGCTAAGATGCTGGCAACTTGAGCTTGTATACTGAATCCTCCAAATGCGAGTAAAGCACTGACTATGATTGCTTGTGTCAATAGTGTTGCACCGCCAGCTTGGCTTGTTAATTGCGATCCCAACGTGATTTCAAATAACCCCGAAATAAAAGGGATGCTTAAAGTAGATGGCAGATGAAGCGTGTGGAACAGGCTGCTGAAAATGGATGCAAAGAAGCTGGTAATATGTAAGTGAAACAATAGCTTGTTGATCACGGAAAAAATAATGATAAATCCTCCAATCATCAAAAGGGTTTGTATGGAGGAATTAACTGCGTCTCCTAATATTTTTCCAAATGGCCGCTGGTCATTTAGACGGGTACGGTGCATACTTTTTAAAGCTGTCATGATTGGGAAAATACTTGTATCTTTTTTACTGCGGTTAAGATTTTTTTTCTCTTCATTTCTCCCGTAAAACCTCATTACTAAACCGACGAAAATATTCGCTGCATAATGAGTTAATCCTAAAAGTATTCCAAGTTTAGCATTATTAAAAAAACCGATAGATACAGCACCGAAAATAAATAATGGATTCGATGAGCTGGTAAACGACACTAACCGTTCAGCTTCTATTCTGGATAGCTGACCTTCATCTCTCAGCCTAGCTGTTAGTTTTGCTCCAGAAGGATTACCGGATGCAAGTCCCATTGCCCATACAAATCCTCCTACTCCTGGTACCTTAAACAATGGACGCATTAGTGGCTCTAAAAAGACACCCAGTAGTTTTACGACACCAAATGCAATCAACATTTCTGCAATAATTAAAAAAGGCAATAAGGAAGGAAAGACAATTTCAAGCCATATATTCAACCCTCGAACAGAGGCTTCGAAGGCTTCCTGTGGCATCAAGATCAATGCAGCTGCCATAATAACTGCAATTAACGCAAAAAGCATTGATTTTAAGATTGATTTATCCAATTTATATCCCTTCCCTTATTAAATTTAAGCGTGGTAAATAATCTGGTGCTAAAATATATTTAGTAAAATCAAAAGAAGTTTTGTATATAGCTGGGTTGTCCCCAATAACAAAATATACTCAAAGTAAAATAATTTAGAACTAAGACTCCTATTAAGGGAACATGCCTTAAATCAGTACGGATAAAGGAGAGTCAAAAGAAATGGAACCTAAAATTGGATTAGCGCTTGGCTCTGGTGGTGCAAGGGGATTTGCACATATTGGTTTATTAAAAGTGCTAAATAGTGAAGGTATAAATATCGACTGCATAGCCGGGAGCAGTATGGGAGCTTTAATAGGCAGTTTTTATGCAAGTGGATCAGATTTAGAACTGCTGCAAAAAGTTTCGTTGCAATTTAAAAGAAAATACTTTATGGATCTGACTGTACCCAGATTAGGTTTTGTAGCCGGGAAAAAGATTGAGGAATACATTCGATTATTTACAAAAAATCAAAATATAGAGGATCTTTCAATTCCATTGGCTATAGTGGCAACGGATATAGAAAAAGGAGAGAGAGTTATTTTTACGGAAGGTCCTGTTTATGAAGCGGTAAGAGCAAGTATTTCTATACCAGGCATTTTTGTGCCCAAAAGGATTAATGGGAAATTACTTGTAGATGGAGGATTAATGGATCGGGTCCCTGTATCGGTTGTGAAAGAAATGGGAGCGGATATTGTGATTGCAAGCGATGTCTCTGCAACAAGAGGAGATACGGATATTGAATCTATATACGATGTTATTTTTAAAAGTTTAGATATACTGCAAATGGAAATTGTCAAAATGAAAGGGATTAACGCTGACGTAATGATTCAGCCTGCTGTAGAATCATTTAGTTCATTGGCATTTACAAACATTCTTGAAATTATTATGATTGGGGAGCAAGAAGCAAGAAAAAAACTGCCGGAGATTAAAGAGGCCATACAACATTGGAAGGAGAAAAAAGATGAAGCATAAGCGTAAACTTAATATAGGCAAAATTGGGGTTGCAGTTCTATTGCTGGCATTTCTGGCTGCATTTTATAAATTGCCTTATTATGTTTCCACCCCTGGGTCGGCGGAGACATTGGAGCAATTTGTAGAGGTTGAAAATGGAAGTGAAGCAGATGGCTCTTTTATGCTGACAACGATCCGAATGGGCAGAGCGAATATTTATACATATGCATGGGCTAAAATAGCAGATTATCATAGGATTTATGAACTGGAACAAATTAGAAGTCAGGATGAAACCGATGAAGAATATACGGTTAGACAATTGAAATTGATGGATGATTCCCAAACATCCGCTATCCTGAACGGGTATAAAAAAGCAGGCTATGAAGCCAAAGTAAAAGTAGAAGGCATATATGTGCTGCAGATTGCCAAGGGTAAACCTGCAGACGGAGTATTGAAACCTGGAGATCGAATTATTAAAGTCGATGGAAGTGAAATTGAGTCAAGTGAATTTTTCATAGACTATATCTCCTCGAAAAAAGCTGGGGACCAAGTGAAATTAGAAATAAAGCGTGATAATAAAAATATTGTTAAGACACTTCAATTGGAGATGCTAGAGGAAACTGGACGAGTTGGCGTTGGCATTACCTTGGTTGAGGATCGAAGTGTTGAAACAGACCGAGATATCGAGATAAACGCAGATAGCATTGGGGGGCCTTCTGCTGGGTTAATGTTTACATTGGAGATCTTTAATCAATTAACGGAAGAGGATTACACGAAAGGGAAGAAAATAGCAGGAACAGGTACCATTTCTGATGATGGAACAGTCGGTCCTATCGGTGGTGTTGATCAGAAAATTGTAGCAGCTGATCGTGCAGATGCGGAAGTGTTTTTTGCACCCAATCAACAAGGTGCTGAGGAATCGGATTATAAAATTGCTGTAAAAACAGCAGAAGAGATTGGAACAGATATGATTATTGTTCCTGTGGACACAGTTGATGATGCACTGGATTATTTAAAAAGCATGAAATAAGAGCTGCTTGATTTAAAGCATAAGCCATTGATTCGTACGGTGAATCAATGGCTTCGTTTTTTAATCAGTTAATACAATGGGTGACATATATTCACGTTTTTGAGCTTTCATAGAAATAGCTGAGGGAAGAGCGGCAGCATGAACAATGGCAGCCCTCTTATCAATATTTATTAAAGGATTTTTACAGGCTGCTAGGCGTGATACGATCTGATTTCCCTTTTCTTTTTTTATGCTTTTTAAATATTGCTGCCCGGCAGCTGTAAATCCCAATACGCGAATATATGGCGGAGTCAGGTCTTTTGGCATTTCATCTCTTGTGAAATTTAACAGCGTATAGGTTAGTATTCTTTGTAGCCGAGTCCAGGTATAACGCTTCGTTTTAATTAATGACATAAAATCCATGAAATTACTGGCGCGTTCAGCGGCTTCAATTAATCGATTCTCTAAGCCCTCTTTCATTTCGTAAATTTGGGCAAGAGATTCTGCGGGCGTCGTGATTAATTTAACTTTTAAAAATGGCCAATACAACTCCCAATTATGCAAAGTGCGCTGCTCTGTTAGATATGCTTTTAGATGGGCAAATGTTGTATCCGGAACAAAGGAAGAGATCGCATCCAGTTTACCGCTTTCCATTAATTCTTTCCGTATACCAGTTGCACTTGCTATTGTACCTGGCATGAGAGTTGGATCGTGATATCCGGAACCTGTTCGTTTAATGGTTACTGGCTCGATGGATAATTTATGTTTTAAAATCGCGGATACATAGTGATATCCAAGGATATTATTAGGCTGGTCTAAAGAAAGCATAGAAGGATGACGCGCTTGTAGTTCCGAAAAGGCCAGAGAGGCAGCCTTGGGGTAGCTGTATCCCTCCTTGCTATAGTGCTGTATCCATTGATCGATTTCCTTAGAATTTTCCTGAATAATTGAGTATGTATGTATAAAAGGTTCTATTTCTCCTTGCTCGCTGCCAAAACAAACAGACTGACAGCCAACTTCCTCTAATAATAGGATAGATGCTTCGGAGAAATATTCAGCCTTTTGAACAGCATGAACAAATGGAAGTTCGATGATTAGATCAATACCAGCCTTTAAGGCCATGGAAGTCCTTGTCCATTTATCCACCAGGGCTGGTTCCCCCCGCTGAAGGAAATTTCCGCTCATCACGCCTATGGTCACATCAGCATTTGTAATAGCTTTGGCTTGTTGTAAATGATATAAATGTCCATTATGAAAAGGATTATATTCTACTACAAGTCCCAGGGCATTCATATTGTACACCTCCTGATAAATGGTTGTTTTTTTTATAGTATATGATGGAGGAATCAGGAAGCAAGCATTCCCTAAACTTGCACTTGATTAATTCTGTTTTCAAAATGAAACATTTCGGGTAAAATAAATAGATAAGCGCTTAAAATTTGCATAAGGGTATCACATATGGCTGTAAAGAAAAAACATTGACAAATGAATTTACCAAAGCTATAATTACCTTTGTTGCCTTGAGGTGATATAATATGAAATGGACAATTCCACAACTGCAAAAATTTCGCGACAATGGTTTTAATGTAGATGAGACAGCAGATCTTTCTGAACTGAAAAAGGCAGATCCGCAAATTCGTGATATTTCACCAATTCGTGTATTTGGGAAAGCTGACTTGAGTTCCAATCGAGTTACTTTTCATTTGAAAATATCTGGTACATTGACATTACCATGTTCAAGAACCTTAGTTGATGTCCCATTCCCAATCGATGTTCAAACAACAGAGACATACCTTTTTAATCAATATGAAGGTATGGAGACTGAGGATGGAGAATATCATGTGGCTGAGGGTGATGTAGTGGATCTTACGCCGGTAATCAAAGAAATAATTCTCACGGAGATTCCATTGCAGGTATTCTGTGATACGGATCATCCTGTAGGTGCTGCTCCGCTAGCTGGAGATGACTGGGAATTAATCTTAGAGGACCAACAAGTTAAAAAAGTTGACCCAAGACTGGCAAAGTTGGCCCATTTTTTTGACAACAATGATGATAACAGTGAAAAATGAAAGACTACATAAGTCTTCCATAGAACCATCGTTTTTTAAGGAGGTGTAAAACATGGCTGTACCTTTCAGAAGAACTTCGAAAACTAGAAAGAGATTGCGTCGTACGCATTTCAAACTTCAAGTCCCTGGTATGGTTGAATGCCCAAACTGCGGTGAAATGAAATTATCTCACCGTATCTGTAAAGCATGTGGAACATACAAAGGAAAAGAAGTTGTAAATAAATAATCAACTCGAGAGAACACAGGGAAACCTGTGTTCTTTTTTGTTTTTAAGGGGGATTCACGGTGAAAGAAGTGATTGTGGAGAAAAAAGAAGGATATTTGCTTGTTACGCTAAACCGGCCGCATGTTAGGAACGCCATAAATTTTGAGGTTATGGATTTATTGGAAGAGTCCATCGAACAAGTGAAAACGGATGGAAATTGTAAGGCCATGGTGATCACAGGAACTGGTAATGTTTTTTGTTCGGGTGGTGATTTAAAAGTCTTTCATCTTCTTGATAATCAAAAAGATGCTTACCAAATGTTATCGCGTATGGGAGAAATTTTATATAAAATAGCTACTTTGCCGAAGCCTGTTTTTGCTTTTTTAAATGGACCGGCTGTCGGCGGTGGATTGGAACTGGCTACAGCATGTGATTTTCGATATGTAAAAAAAGGATCTTTTATGGGCTTTATTCAAATTCAGCAGGGAATTACCACCGGTTGGGGCGGTGGAGCTCTTTTACTTGAGAGGGTGGCAGAATCCAAGGGACTGGAATGGCTGATGTCGGGGAGAAAATTTTCTGAAGAAGAGGCAAGCTTGTATGGATTTGCAAATGGCGTTGTGTCAAATATAGATGAGAAAACCATAGTAGGGATTATTGAGCCTATTATTAAAAATGATATTAATGCGTTGATGGCGTATAAAAGTATGACTATCCGCAAAAAGAAAGCATCTGATTTGTATAAACGGATGCAAGAAGAGATTAAACGATGTTCAGAGTTATGGGTATCACCATTCCATATGGAGACTGTGGAACGATTTCAGAAAAAGTCTCAATAAGAAGCCGATTATCATGTTAATAGAATCTTGTTTATTCTATCTTTCCTACCAGACGCATATGAATAAATATTATGAATGCTTATTGGGGGGAATAGTGGATGACAGGTTCGAGGCAGGATGGATGGTCGCAGGATGAGGATGTCTATTTGGCGGAGGTCGTATTACGCCATATCCGTGAGGGAAGCACGCAATTAAAAGCATTTGAAGAGGTTGGAAAAGGGTTGTCGAGAACTCCTGCTGCGTGTGGCTTTAGATGGAATTCTTATGTCCGTAAGCAATATTCGGAAGGGATAGAGCTGGCTAAAAAGGTACGTAAAGATCTTAAAAAATCGATAGGGACTGCGGAATTGGAGGTGGAGCAGCCGCAGCGTGAGGAACAAGAAATCTCGGTCGGAATAGTCGGGAATGCTGAGCTCAATCTTTCTCTAGATACAGTTATTGCCTATTTAACCAGCTTAAAGAGTAGGTTGGAAGAACGATCATTCCGCTCGCCTGAAGAATTACTGCTGGAGTACTCAGAGTTAAAAAAGCATGCAGATTATTTAGTTCAAGAGAGAGATACAGTAGAAATACGATTTAAGCAGATGGAGAAGGACTACCGTGGATTGCTTGATTTACTGAATCGGGCACGTCAATTATCGGAGGAAAAATGATGATTGCTACAGGAGCATGCCTTTTTAAAAGGTGTGCTTCTATTAATGTTTGATGAAAAGAAAAAGCTTTCTCGCTGGAAAGCTTAAAGTCAATCTATTTATCATTATTAGGCTGCCAAATCAGTGGGTTCTCTCCTAAATCTCTTTCCATATCATACTCTACAGGTTCGAAGCCCTGTTTTTCCCAAAAAGTACGCGAATGGACTCTTGGGTTTGTTTTGATCGGCAGGCCAAGGTCTTTGGAGAATTGGACGAGCATGGAGCCGTATCCCTTTTTTTGATAATCCGGTAAAACTTCAAGCTTCCATATTTCGTAGTAATCCTGTGGAGGGTCAAAATATTTATCAAACCTGGCATCGATTTTATAAAGACTCATCCTGGCCACTAATTTATCCCCAAAATAGATGCCGTAAAAAGGTGATTCGCTATTATCTTCAATAAGATTTGCCTGCAGATCTTCAAGCATGGATAATTCTTGCAAACCATATTCCTTAAATTTCTTGAATTCTTCAAGCGTGCGGTAGTTAACGCGTAATTTTTCAACCTTTACACTCACTTCATAGCCCCCTTAAATGTATGTGAAAAGTTTATACTTATATTTCCATTATAGCTAAATATATAGAAAAATCATAATTTTTAGTCGTCAGGACGGCTACTGAAACACTTGTTGAATGAGGATCGGCCGAATAAGTGTGAATAAGTGTGAAATTCAGCCGAATAAGTAGGTAATCTGGCCAATCGACAAAGAAATAGAGCGGAGTTCATGATTAATCCAGCCACAAGAATGAAGTGGTTGATAAGCGATGGATAATCCAGCCGTATAAGTTATGCTATTCCTCCAAACTACAAGGAAATAGAGAGGAAGCCATCGATAATTCAGCTAAATGACGATTGACTAAAACAGGATGGAGTTTCTTTTCATCATACATAGCAAATGTTACAATTATTGCAAAAGATCACTTGGAGGAAAACATGAGGATTGGGATAATAGGAGGAGGGGCAATTGGATTATTGGCAGCCTCCAAGCTGAGTGATAACCATCAAATTACGCTATTCACGCACACATCATTACAAGCGGACGAAATTAATGAAAAAGGAATTACCCTAATTGACATGCAGGGTGAGGTTAATTATAAAAATATTAATGCGTTATGTATTGATGATTCGGAACATTTAATTCAAAGACAAGAAATCATCATTCTAAGCGTAAAGCAGACCGCTCTCATAGAACTATGGTCTCTACTAGAAGAGAATGCATCTGCAGTTGTCTTTTTACAAAACGGTATGAGCCATTTCGCTCATTTACCTGAATTGTTGGTTTCCACAATCTATACTGGGATTGTTGAGCATGGTGCCATTCGGGAAAATAATCATACGGTTCACCATACAGGAATTGGAATGATAAAAATGGGCTTATATAGAGGAAGGAAGCTGCCGGGTATGGAATATTTGGATACGGATGGTTTTCCGGTGCAATTGCTCCCTGATATCAAATCAATTCATACTGAAAAATTGATTATTAATTCTGTTATAAACCCGTTGACCAGTATATTAGGGGTTCGCAACGGTGAATTAATAAAAAATACATATTACATTAAGCTGTTGAAATCCATCTGTCAGGAGGTTTGTCATTCGTTATTAATTCCGGAAACTGAGCATCAGATTTATTTAGAGAGAGTTATTACAATATGTGGTCGAACAGCTAAGAATACCTCTTCTATGTTAAGGGATCTTCAGTTGGGTAAAAAAACTGAAATAGAGGCAATCCTTGGATATTGTATTCGCGAAGCAGATAAGAATGATATCCCAGCACCTCAATGTAAAATGCTGTTTAATATGGTGCGTGGTATGGAAGAAAGTGAGGAGATGTGAGTGGACAGCTTATTAGCAGGCCTTATCGCTATTTGCGTAATCATGCCAATTATTGTTTATTTGACCGTATATACAATTTCCCGACAGATGCTTAAAAATAACAAAAAGGCAGTCAGGCTTTCTGCCGACGCTACGACGGTTTTTTTGATTATGGCAGTTCATTATGCAATCATCGCTCTTTTTGAACATTCATACTTATGGATTATTTTAATTGTCTTGATTATAATCGCTTCCGCTGTGTTGTTTATGCATTACAAAGTAAGGGAAGAGGTTGACTTGAAAAGAGTTTTCACTGGTTTTTGGAGAGCTTCATTCCTGTTATTCTCTGCCGCCTATTTTTTATTGGCCGCAATTGGGATTCTTGAGAGAATAGTAAAAGTATTTACATAGGCGAGTAGCAATACCTTTTAAAGCTTTCAAAGGGAATGATATACTGTTATATGAATTTGTTCAAAAGGAGACAACCATTGATGATGGAATACATAAAAATGAATCTTCCAGCTATGAATAGTTTTGCATCTGACTATATCAAGGGAAGTATAAATAAATCTTTTGCAGAGTATGATTGGAAGAATGAGAAGCATATTCAAGATCGGGCGGATTGGCTTGATGGTCGAACTTATCCACGAGATGAAATGGCAACCTATATTGAATCCTTCATGAGTAAATATGGAATATCAGAGCAAGTAAAGGAAAATATCGATGCCTTGCGTGAGGATGCTTTAGTAATCGTTGGAGGCCAGCAAGCAGGATTATTGACTGGACCGCTGTATTCTATTCATAAAGTTATCTCGATTATAAAATTGGCAAAGGAACAAAGTGAAAGATTAAATAAAAGGGTAGTCCCAATCTTCTGGATTGCTGGTGAGGATCATGATTACCAAGAGATTAATCATGTTTACGCTGAAGAGGGGCATGAAACTAAAAAAATCGTGTACCCGGAAAAACCTTTATCGAAAAAAATGATATCTGATATTAATATGAATCCGGATATAGCGAAAGATTGGCTGCAGGATGTATTTTCCTTATGGGGTGAGACAGAGCGTACGAACGAATTGCTGGATTGGGCGGAAAAAGCAATTGATCAATCCGAAACCATCACCGATTTTTTCGCTATTCTTATAAATGATCTCTTTAAAATGCATGGTCTCTTAATGGTGGATTCAGGTGACCCAGGCTTTAGGAAGCTGGCTGGGCCTGTCTATCAGCAAATTGCTTATGAAGCAGGAATTAGCAAAGCCGTAATTGAACAGCAAAATCTTTTGAAAAAAAACGGATATAATCCGATTATTGATCTTGATGAACAATGTACGAACTTATTTTACTACGAGCCTTCAACTCTTAACCGGCTGCTGTTGGAACGTGAAGAAGGTTCAAGTGACTTAATTGGGAAGGGAAGCGGAATTAAATTATCACAAATAGAGCTGGATCGTTTACTATCTAAACATCCAGAGTATTTCAGTACAAATGTTGTATCTCGTCCACTTTTACAGGAAAAACTGTTTCCTGTCTTAGGATTTATAGCTGGACCCGGCGAGATTGCCTATTGGAGTGAAATTAAACCTGCGTTTGCCATGACTGGAGAAAAGATGCCACCGATATGGCCTCGACTTTCCTTTACGTTATTGGAAGGAAATATTGAAAGATTATTAGAGGAACTTAATCTTCCCTTGGAAAAAGTTTTGAGAAAAGGTTGTTCAGAGGATAGGGAGTTCTATCTGGAAGAATTGCGTAAACAGGCTCCGGATACATATAGCAGTATAATTAAAAATCTGGAATCTGCTCATCTTACGTGGCAACAAAAAGCGGTTGAATTCGATAAAGGATTGGAACCTCTTTTCGAAAAAAATCGCCACTTGATTAAAGAACAGCTCCTTTTTATGCAGAAAAAGGTGGAGAGCCATTTAGAGAGAAAAAATGAAGAAACGATTGCAAAATACAATCGTGTCGAAAATAGTCTCCATCCGGCAGGCGGCCTGCAGGAAAGAATTCTCAATCCGTTTTACTTTTTCAATCAATATGGGACATTATGGGTCGATTGCCTCTTGGCGGAATCGCTCGAATTTGATGGGTCGCATTATGTCGTAACCATATAAAGATGCTGTAAGAACTTAAGTGGAAATTTGCTTCGTTTGACAATAAATAAAGAGTGAATTATGGAAGCTTTTGTCCAAATAGAACATAAAAAAACAGATAATAATATCTAGAAAAAACTGTCTTAGAAAGGCAGTTTTTTTTGTTTTTCTAGGCTTGGCTGAAATCAATGAATCATAGTCTGAAATTTTATTCAAATATTAAAGTTTTTTTATATAAATTGTGGAGAAAAGTGGGGCGATGTGGTACTCTAAGGTGGAGAAGTGGGGTGAAGGACATGTTCATGGGTGAATACCATCATTCAATTGATTCAAAAGGACGCATAATCATACCTTCTAAATTTCGGGAAAGTTTAGGCGATATGTTTGTAATTACACGCGGCCTTGATCAATGCCTGTTTGGATATCCACTGGATGAATGGTCTCAACTTGAAGAAAAACTAAAAGGCCTTCCACTTACGAAGAAGGATGCAAGAGCATTTACCCGTTTCTTTTTTTCAGGTGCGACTGAATGTGAACTGGATAAACAGGGACGTGTGAACATCCCGGGACCACTTTTAAACTATGGAAAATTGGAAAAAGAATGCGTAGTTTTAGGAGTATCTAACCGGATAGAAATATGGAGTAAATCAATATGGGAAGAATATTTCTCGGAATCAGAAGAATCTTTCTCAGAGATTGCTGAAAATATGATTGGTTTTGATATTTAATGCGCATACTTCCTTTCAGGAAGGTGAAGAAATGTTTAATCATACGACTGTACTATTAAAAGAAGCTGTGGATGGACTGAATATAAAACCTGACGGTATCTATGTTGATTGTACCCTTGGGGGCGCAGGACACAGTGAATTAATTGCGAAGTCTTTATCCGGACAAGGAAGATTAATATCGTTTGACCAGGATGAGACTGCATTAAAGCATGCAGAGAAGAAGCTAGAGCCTTATATGGACAAGGTAACATTAATTAATAGTAATTTTGTTTATTTTGATGAAAAACTCACTGAATTAGGTATTACAAAGATAGACGGTATTCTATACGATCTGGGTGTTTCATCTCCTCAATTTGATACCCCGGAAAGAGGATTCAGCTATAACCATGACGCATTACTTGATATGCGAATGGATCTATCATCTCCTTTAACAGCTTATGATGTAGTGAATAGCTGGACATACGAAGAGTTGGTCCGGATTTTCTTTAGGTACGGTGAGGAAAAGTTTTCGAAACAAATTGCCCGCAAAATCGAACAAGCCAGAGAGATTGGGCCAATTCGTACAACCTTTGATTTGGTAGATATTATTAAGGAAGCTATCCCTGCTCCAGCAAGGCGAAAAGGCGGACATCCCGCTAAGCGAATCTTTCAAGCCATACGAATAGCCGTGAATGATGAACTGAGAGTTTTTGAAGTATCTTTAGAAAAAGTGCTTCCTATGCTCAATAAAGGCGGCAGAATTTCAGTGATTACGTTCCATTCGTTGGAAGATCGGATTTGCAAAAGCTTCTTTAAAGAACATTCGGAATTACCGCCAATGCCACATGGATTGCCGATTATTCCAAAAGAATTCGAGCCGGATTTAAAGTTGATAACCAGAAAACCGATTTTACCGAGTGAAGAAGAAGTGGAAGCGAATAAAAGAGCGCGTTCAGCTAAATTAAGAATAGCAGAAAAGAAATGAATAGATTATGAAAAATTATTTAATGGGAGGGGATAAACTTGAGTAGTTTAGCAAGAAAACTTCAGCAAGAACAGCAACGTCATGTAGGAACAACAACAAAGAAGGTTAAAGTAAAAGGCGGCATTACGATTGGTGAGAAGATTCTATATTTAACGTTCTCATTGTTTATCGCTTTCTTTGCTGTAAAAATCATTTCCGCACAAGCGAATATATACTCAACGAATAATGAAATTATTGCTCTTGAAAGCAAGATAGAGAATCAGGAAAAGCTTAATAAAGATTATGCAGATCAAGTGGCGGAGTTAAGTACATATGACCGAATCTGGCAAAAAGCAAAAGAATTGGGATTAACACTAAAAGATAAAAATGTTAAGGTAGTGCAAGATTAATGAGTAATCGAAAAAGCCGCAATAGGGGAGCAGCACTCTTATTTGTAATATTTGGGCTGCTTTTTTGTGTAGTATTTTTTCGCTTTTTGTATATTCAGTATACTGGTGTTGCCGGTGGACAGGAGCTTGCTGCTAAAGCGCAGGATAAGTATGAAGTCACCCGTACCTTGTCGGCACAAAGAGGAACGATTGTTGACAAAAATGGTGAGGTGCTGGCAAGGGATACGTCAACCTATAAGCTAATTGCCCTCCTTAATTCATCTGTAACTGAAAATCCGAAAAAGCCAAAACATGTTGTAGATAAGGAAGAAACAGCAAGAGTATTGGCTGAGCACATTGATATGGATGAAAGCGAAATATTAAGTCGTTTGAACAAAAAGGGACTTTATCAAACTGAATTTGGTGCTGCTGGACGTGATTTAACCCATCAACAAAAAAATGATATCGAAGGATTAAATTTACCAGGTATTACGTTTGTAAAGGATACGAAGAGATTTTATCCGAATGGAATCTTCTCCTCACATGTAATAGGGTTTGTTGAGAATAATGAAGAAACAGGGAAAACAACTGGAGCGTTAGGGCTAGAAAAAGAATTGGATAAGTATTTACAGGAAGAGGATGGATCTATCAAGTTTGAGGGTGACCTATGGCGAAATATTCTTCCTAATAAAGAGACGGTAGTGAACGAACCTTCGAATGGAGCTTCTGTTCAGCTGACGCTCGATAAAAAAATTCAAATCTTTTTAGAAGACGCAATGTCGGAAGTCAATAAGAAATATAACCCAACTAAAATGATTGGTGTCGTAGCAGATCCAAAGACAGGGAAAATATTGGCTATGTCACAGCGCCCTACTTTTGATTTAAACACAAGGGATGGACTTGCAGATACCTGGCAGAATCTAGCGGTTGAAGAATCTTTTGAGCCAGGTTCTACCATGAAGATTTTTACGTTGGCTGCTGCTGTTGAAGAAGGAGTATTTAATCCTAATGAAAAATATAAATCAGGCATGTTTAAGATTAAAGGTTCTAGACCGATAAGAGACCATAATGGTGGAGCAGGGTGGGGGACGATTAGCTATCTAGAAGGGGTTCAACGTTCTTCAAATGTTGCTTTTGCTAAATTGGCTGATGAAAAAATCGGAACTGAAAAACTTTTAACATACTTTGAAAGCTTTGGTTTTGGTAAAAAAACAGGTATTGATCTCCCGAGTGAAACGACCGGTAAATTTGTTTATAAATATAAATCTGAACAAATCACGACTGCCTTTGGGCAGGGTTCAACTGTTACACCGATCCAAATGATTCAGGCAGCAACTGCCGTCGCAAATGACGGAAAAATGATGAAGCCCTATGTAGTTGAAAAAATTGTGGACTCCAACACGAAAAAAGTATTGAAGGAAACGAAACCTACTGTAGCAGGCAAACCGATTTCCAAGGAAACGGCAGCTGAGGTGCGTGATATATTGGAAACGGTCGTAACCTCTAAACATGGAACCGGTAAGCCATATAAATTGGATGGCTATGATGTTATAGGTAAAACGGGAACGGCTCAGATTCGCAGTCAAACTGGCGCGGGTTACGCTACTGGTCATGAAAATTATTTATTTTCTTTCTTAGGAATGGCACCGAAGGATAATCCTGAGGTTGTAGTATATGTGGCTATTCAACAGCCGAAAATCAGCGCTAGTGAGTCTGGTTCAGCCCCAGTTTCCCAAGTATTTAACTCAGTAATGGAAAATACATTAAAGTACCTAAATATTAAATCAGATAATACAAAGAAAAAATCCACTAGTGAAGTTCCTGAATTAAAAGAAACGAATGTTGAGACTGCTAAGGCGAAGGTTGAAGAGCTTGGCCTGACACCTATTGTTATAGGGAAAGGGATGAGTGTTTCTAAACAATCGCCGAGTGCAGGATCTCAGATTATTCAAGGAGAGAAGGTTCTTCTTCTGACCGATGGCGACTTAACAGTACCTAATTTTTCAGGATGGTCAATTAGGGATGTTATGAAGGCGGCTTCCTTAATGGAGGTGGAGTTAAATACTTCAGGCTCCGGGTATGCTGTTACTCAAAAACCAAAAGCAGGAACAAAATTGAAGGATGATACTTTCCTAGTTGTTCAATTTGAGAATCCTAAAACCATATATGAAAAATCAAAAGAGAATAGTTCAAAAACCAAGGAAGAGGATGTAGAATCCGATTAGATTTATTTCAGAGCCTGATAGCTTTTAAAGCTATCAGGCTCTTTTTTTCTTTTCATAATGTGCATACATAAACCAAAGGGTACAAGCATACAGTGAAAAAGAGTCGTGCATTGGAGGGATGGGCATGAGAGCATCAAATATTACTGTCAGAAAACGATTAATCGCAGCATTGTTGATCGGATTGTTCGTATTTCTGGTAATCATCATCAGACTAGGATATGTTCAGTTTTATTTAGGAGATTTTTTGACGGGCTTAGCTAAAGATTCGTGGAGCAGAAATGTTCCATTTGAGCCAAAACGGGGAGAGATCAAGGACCGTAATGGAGTGGTTTATGCTACCAATAAATCCGCCCCTACTGTTTATATTGTCCCTCGCCAGGTGGTGAATCCAGCGGATACAGCTAAACAAATAGCCTCAGTACTGAATATGAGGACGGATAAAGCTTTTAAACTCATAACCTCAAATACGTCTATCGTAAAGATACCTGAAGGCCGAAAAATCAGCCACAATAAAGCAAAAGAAATTAGAAACTTAGATTTAAAAGGAGTCTATATTGCTGAGGACTCAATTCGTTATTATCCTAAAGGATCTACACTGGCACATGTTCTTGGATTTGCGGGTATCGATAATCAAGGATTGATGGGCCTTGAATTGGCCTATGATGATGAGCTGAAGGGACAAAAAGGGTATGTTAAGTTTTATGCTGATGCAAAAGGAAAACGGATGGAGAATATGGCTGATGACTATAAAGCTCCAGCAAATGGGTATGATTTAAAGCTAACAGTTGACAGCAGAATTCAAACGATTATTGATAGAGAACTGGAAATTGCCGAAGAAACATATAACCCCGATGGTATTGTTGCTATTGCCGTTAATCCTAATACAGGAGAAATACTGGCAATGTCGAGCAGGCCTACATTTGATCCGTCGAATTTTAGAAATGTGGCACCTGAGGTTTATAATCGGAACTTACCTGTATGGAGTACCTATGAGCCAGGTTCTACATTTAAGATTATTACGTTGGCCGCAGCGCTTGAAGAAGGAAAAGTGGATTTGAAAAATGATCATTTTTATGATCCAGGCTATACAAAGGTAGGCGGAGCTAGTTTAAGATGCTGGAAACGGGGGGGGCATGGATCTGAAACATTCCTTGAGGTAGTACAGAACTCCTGTAACCCTGGGTTCGTTGAGCTTGGTCAAAGACTCGGAAAAGAAAAATTATTTAATTATATTCATGACTTTGGATTTGGAGAAAAAACGGGTATTGATTTACAGGGAGAGGGGAAAGGGATTTTATTTAATATAAATCGAGTTGGCCCGGTTGAACAGGCAACAACTGCTTTTGGCCAAGGAGTCTCAGTTACACCAATCCAACAGGTGATGGCTGTGTCGGCGGCGATTAACGGCGGAACACTTTATACCCCCTATATCGCAAAAGAAATTGTAAATCCTGTCACAGGTGATACCATCATTAAGAAAACTCCAAAGGCGAAAAGGAATGTTATCTCAAAGGAAACTTCAAAGGAAATTCGTGAAGCTCTTGAAACAGTAGTGGCACAAGGTTCAGGGAAAGGTGCATTTGTTGATGGTTATCGAGTTGGCGGGAAAACCGGTACAGCTCAGAAGGCTCAAAACGGCAGATACCTAGAAAATAATTTCATTGTCTCATTTATCGGGTTTGCACCAGCTGATGATCCGCAATTGGTTGTCTATTTAGCGATTGATAATCCAAAAGGAACGGTTCAATTTGGAGGGGTCGTAGCAGCTCCTATTGTTGGAAGGATCATGAAGGATAGTTTGCCAGCACTTGGTATTGAGCAGCGTAAAAATCAAGTAGAGAAAGAAAAAAACTATTTAGATCCGAGAATGGAAGAAGTTCCTGATTTGATTGGAATGACACTAAAGGATTTGGGTGAGCAATATTCTACCTTCAAAGTAGAAAAGTCTGGGAGCGGAAATCGGATTGTGCAGCAATCACCGCAAGCAGGTGTCAAATTGAAAGAGGGTTCTTCCATCCGAATATATCTGGAAGAGGATGATACAGAGGAATAATAGGTTATAAAAGTGGTGCTGCTTTCAGGATATTTCTGCATAGAATAACAAATTGGCAGCTGATAAAAGTTCTTTTCAGCTGCCTCTTCGTAATCTGAAAAAAGTGTAAGCGGTTATTCTTTTACCTGACTAGAAGATTATATACTTTATTATTTCTAAACGGCTTAAATTACGATACAATAGTGAAGATTGCTTTAAAAAGAAAGGAACAGTTTTATGAAACTCGATGAATTAATCTCTAGAATACCGTTTAAACAGAAACAGGGAGATGGCAACCCTCTTATTTCATCCATTGAGAATGACCACCGCAAGGTAAAGGAAGGCAGCTTGTTTATCTGTATTAAGGGATATACTGTCGACGGCCATGATCTTGCAGAAGAGGCGGTTAGAAATGGAGCAGTCGCTATTGTTGCAGAGAAGCCTCTATCACTCTCTGTACCTGTCGTAATTGTTAAAAGCACACAAAAGTTAATGGCTTTACTGGCTGATTTCTTTTATGGCCACCCTACACAAAAGCTTAATCTAATCGGAATTACCGGAACAAATGGAAAAACAACAATTAGTCATCTGGTAGAAAGAATATTTCAGGATGCAAACTATACAACAGGTTTAATCGGAACCATGTATACGAAGATTGGATCTGAAAAGTTCGAAACAAAAAATACAACACCTGATAGCCTAACCTTACAAAAAACATTTGCAGATATGGTGAACAATCGTGTACATACTGCAGTTATGGAAGTATCTTCGCATGCACTCGATATGGGGCGTGTATTTGGCTGTGATTACGATATTGCTGTTTTTTCAAACTTAACACAGGACCATCTTGATTATCATGGAACAATGGATAATTACCGTTATGCAAAAAGCTTATTATTCTCACGTTTAGGAAATACTTATCAGGATAATAAGCCGAAGTATGCCATTTTAAACGCTGATGATTCAGCATCCATCATGTTTGAAAAATCAACTTCTGCTAGTGTGGTAACATATGGAATTATTCAAAAAGCAGATGTTAGGGCAACTGATATTATTATTACTTCAGAAGGAACAAAATTTACTTTGACAACGCCAGACCATAGCTGTCCAATAACAATCCCGATGATTGGAAAATTCAACGTATACAATTGTCTGGCTGCCATTGCTGTTGGACTTGTTTCAGGTCTTCATATCAATCAGATCTTATCGTCTTTACAGAATATTAAAGGAGTGACGGGGCGTTTTGAGCCGGTCTTCGGAGGACAGGAATTTACAGTTATAGTAGATTATGCACATACACCTGATAGCTTGGAAAATGTTCTGAAGACAATCAATGAGTTTGCTTCTAAAAAAGTATATACGATCGTTGGCTGCGGTGGTGATCGTGATCGTACAAAACGTCCAATTATGGCTCGGGTAGCATGTGAATATAGTTCAAATGCCATATTCACATCTGATAATCCGAGGAGTGAAGATGCTTTATCCATTCTTTCTGATATGGAAAATGGTGTCGCCGGCTATGATTACAAAGTTATTGCTGATCGTAAGGAAGCAATTTATGATGCCGTGTTCAGTGCTGAACCTGGTGATGTAGTCCTGATTGCCGGAAAAGGTCATGAAAATTATCAAATCATTGGTAAGGAAGTTCTTCATTTTGACGATAAAGAAGTCGCATTAGAAGCAATTGAACAGAAATTAAATTTGAACCGAAGAGACGAAAGGGAGTAGAACCATGCTGGAGCAAGTTTTATTTTTTACTATACTCGTATCATTCTTAATTACGGTTCTTCTCTCCCCTATTTTTATACCGTTCCTAAGACGTTTGAAATTTGGTCAGAGTATTAGAGAAGAAGGACCGAAATCCCATCAGAAAAAAACAGGTACACCTACGATGGGAGGGGTTGTATTCTTACTGTCAATCCTTGTTACAACCCTTGTAATGACTGGTAAATTTAGAGATCCGGGTACTGAAACCTATTTACTGCTATTTGTAACCATCGGTTTTGGTTTACTTGGTTTCCTGGATGATTTTATTAAAATCGTCATGAAGAGAAATCTTGGATTAACATCTAGACAAAAATTGCTTGGGCAAATAGTTATATCTTGTATCTTTTATTTCATTATGAGACAGAGCAATATGTCTACTGAAATTAGTATTCCATTGACTGATTACAGCATTGATTTTGGATGGTTTTACATCTTTATTATAATATTCTGGTTAGTCGGTTTTTCGAATGCTGTCAATTTAACTGATGGTCTTGATGGGTTGGTATCTGGGGCCTCTGCTATCGCGTTTGGAGCATTTGCTGTATTAGCCTGGAATTTAAAAGAATATGATATTGCTTTATTCTGTGTAGCTGTTGTTGGGGCTGTGTTAGGATTCCTGGTTTTTAATGCTCATCCTGCGAAAGTGTTTATGGGCGATACGGGATCACTTGCCTTAGGTGGAGCTATTGCGACAGTGGCGATCTTGCTGAAATTAGAATTACTTCTTGTTATTATTGGCGGTGTTTTTGTTATTGAGACTTTATCCGTTATTATTCAGGTAGCTTCTTTTAAAACGACAGGTAAGCGTGTATTTAAAATGAGTCCGCTGCACCATCATTATGAATTAAGCGGATGGTCAGAGTGGCGTGTAGTTGTAACATTTTGGACGGTTGGCTTACTTTTCGCTATTTTAGGAATCTACTTAGAGGTGTGGTTATAATATGAAGCAAATAAATGATTATTTAAGAAAAAAAGTGCTTGTCCTCGGGCTGGCAAAGAGCGGGGTAAGTGCGGCTTCTCTATTGCATAAACTTGGTGCTTTTGTAACTGTGAATGATTTTAAGCCTTTGAATGAAAACCCAGAAGCCCAAGGTTTACTGGAAGAGGGTATTAAGGTCGTTTGCGGAAGCCACCCGATTGAATTATTGGATGAAGGATTTGAATTAATCGTAAAGAACCCTGGAATCCCATATACGAATCCGATGATACAGGAAGCACTGAAAAAGAATCTCGAAATAATTACGGAAGTAGAGCTTGCTTATCGAATATCAGAAGCTCCTTTTATTGGAATTACGGGTACAAACGGAAAAACAACAACTACAACATTAATCTACGAGATGCTTGAACGCGGAGGGAAAAAGCCGCTTATTGCTGGGAATATAGGAACTGTAGCAAGCGGCGTGGCTCAGGAAGCAACGGCGGAGAATGTTATAGTAATTGAATTGTCCTCGTTTCAGTTGATGGGAATTCAAACGTTCAGACCTTATATTTCAGTCTATTTAAATCTATTTGATGCCCATTTGGATTATCATGGGACGAAAGAAGAATATGCATTCGCTAAAGCGCAAATAACCAAAAACCAAAAAGATACTGACTTCATCGTGTATAATGCCAACCAGGAGCCTACTAAAAAGGCTGCAGAGGGCTCAGGCGCTATTTCAGTTCCGTTTAGTACTGAAGCAGTGGATGAAACGGGTGCTTACACGAAAGACGGATTTATTTGGTTCAAGAATGAAAAGATTATCGCTATAGATGAGGTAGTATTGCCTGGTAAGCATAATCTGGAAAATATTTTATCCGCTGTAGCTGCCGTTAAATTATATGGTGTAGCTAATGAAGCGATTCAAGATGTACTAAAAACATTCAGCGGTGTTAAGCATCGTACTCAATTTGTTGCAGAAATAAATGGACGAAAATTTTATAACGATTCCAAAGCAACAAATATTTTGGCTGCGTCAGCCGCTATATCCTCGTTTAAAAGTCCATTAATCCTGTTAGCAGGAGGCTTGGATCGAGGAAATGAATTTGATGAATTAATTCCGCTCCTCACTCATGTTAAGGCAATGATTGTTTTTGGAGAAACAGCTGAAAAATTAACGAAAACTGCACAGAAAGCAGGGATATCTATAATCAAACATGTCGATAATGTAGCTATAGCTGCCAATGAAGCATATAAACTTTCAGAAAGTGGCGATACTATTTTACTTTCACCGGCATGTGCGAGTTGGGATCAATATAAAACTTTTGAAGCCCGGGGAGACATGTTTATGGATGCCGTGCATAAGTTAAAATAGGGAGCTTGTTCGGAGAGTCAGTATTTCTCATGAAAGGCGCTGCCAAATGCAATAGAGACGATTTTGAAGTCGTCTCTTTTTGTTAGCATTTATCAGGCCCAGAAATACTTCCCTAATTTAAAACAAAGAGGTGCATGGAAGTGCCTGCAAAAAAAACCACTCCTGACTTTATTTTAATCATCGCAATGTTTTCCTTGCTTTCAATAGGGCTAATCATGGTCTACAGCGCCAGTGCAATATGGGCTACCTATAAATTTGATGACACCTTTTTCTTTGCAAAGAGACAATTATTATTTGCGGGTGTAGGAATTGTAGCTATGCTGGTTATTATGAATATTGATTATTGGAATTGGAGAAGATGGGCAAAACCTTTAATCATCATTTGTTTTATTTTATTGTTGGTAGTGCTCATCCCGGGAATAGGTACATTAAGAAATGGTTCGAGGAGTTGGATTGGAGTGGGGGCTTTTTCCATTCAGCCTTCTGAATTTATGAAGCTCGCAATGATCGTCTTCCTCGCTAAATTCTTATCTGAAAGACAAAAGTACATAACTTCTTTTAAAAAAGGTTTAGCACCCTCGTTAGGTCTTGTCTTTTTAGCATTTGGGTTAATTATGATGCAGCCTGATCTTGGAACAGGAACGGTAATGGTAGGAACATGTATAGCGATGATTTTTATTGCAGGTGCCAGGATAAGTCACTTCGTCGGTCTTGGAATGCTTGGGGTGGCAGGCTTTGTCGCACTTGTTATATCTGCACCTTACCGGATGAAGAGAATCACATCATTTCTTGACCCTTGGCAGGACCCTCTCGGGAGCGGATTTCAAATCATTCAGTCACTCTATGCTATTGGACCTGGCGGGTTGTTTGGGCTCGGACTGGGCCAAAGCAGACAAAAGTTCTTCTATTTGCCTGAACCGCAAACAGATTTCATCTTTGCGATTCTCTCCGAAGAACTGGGTTTTATAGGTGGTTCACTTGTAATACTTTTATTCTCTCTCCTGTTATGGAGAGGTATCAGAATCGCCCTTGGAGCACCTGATTTATTTGGAGCCTTTTTAGCAGTTGGAATCATCATTATGATTGCCATACAGGTGATGATTAATATTGGTGTTGTGACAGGACTTATGCCGGTTACTGGGATTACATTGCCGTTTTTAAGCTATGGAGGTTCTTCATTGACCTTGATGTTAATGGCGGTTGGTGTATTGCTCAATATAAGCAGGTATTCTAATTATTAGAGTGAAATGAAGCTGATCCATTTAGCTTCTTTTTTTTTACAGATTATCATTATTTAAGTATAATGGTATTTTTAAGTAATATATATAATGAAGAACCTATGTAAACCTGGTTTAGAGTGTAGTAGAATATGGGTAAATCATATAGTTAGTAACATGTATGTTAAGTGAAAGGTGAATCAATCATGAAAATAGTATTAAGTGGTGGAGGTACAGGAGGACATATATACCCTGCACTGGCCATGGCAAGAGAAATTAAGAAGTTAAATCCGGAGGCATCTTTTTTATATATAGGTACCGAAAAAGGATTAGAAAAAGACCTCGTTAGTCGAGAAGGTCTTGATTTTAAAGCTATTGAGATTACAGGATTTAAACGATCTTTAAGCTTAGAAAATGTTAAAACAATATGGCGCTTCTTAAAAGGTGTTTCAAACAGCAAAAAACTATTAAAAGAGTTTAAGCCGGATGTCGTCATCGGGACCGGTGGATATGTATGTGGACCGGTTGTTTATGCAGCGTCCAAAATGAAGATTCCAACGATTATACATGAACAAAATAGTGTGCCAGGTTTAACAAATAAATTTTTAAGTCGATATGTTAATAAAGTGGCTATAAGCTTTGAAGAGGCTCGGCAATATTTCCCGAAGGAAAAAGTGGTCTTTACTGGAAATCCGAGGGGCTCAGAGGTTGTATCACATATTGGCTCAAATGCAATTCAGCAATTGGGCATTAAGAAAGGCATTCCTTCTGTGCTCATATTCGGAGGAAGCCGCGGAGCAAAAGCAATTAATGAAGCTGTTTTAAAAAATGTTGAAGTATTAAAGGATAAACCATACCAAGTGATATATATAACTGGTGACGTTCATTATCAATCTGTAAAAGAAGAGCTTGATTTAGTTGGAACTCCAGATAATGTCATTGTAAAACCATTTATACACAATATGCCGGAAATATTGCCTTCGGTTGATTTGGTTGTATCGCGAGCGGGAGCGACCACTTTGGCTGAATTAACAGCATTGGGAATAGCCAGTATCTTGATTCCAAGTCCTTATGTAACGAATAATCATCAGGAAAAGAATGCACAGGCTTTAGTACAAAAAGGGGCAGCAACCATGATAAAAGAAAGTGAATTGAATGGTAGCACCTTAATTAAAGCGATTGATGAAATAATGCTCGATACAGACAGGATTGAATCTATGAAGAAGTCAGCGAAGCAAATGGGTATACCTGATTCGGCTGAGCGTTTATTAAAAATGATGCAGGATCTGCAGTAAATAAATAGGACTAAATGAAATCAAAGAGGAATAAAAATCTTGATTCTAAAGATATCAAGCAGGACTTACGGTTAATGACTTATACTTATGTTCTTTTCTATTGTGATTAAAGGACTCATTAGATATGTTGGTTTTACCTTCTGATGGCCTGCTATGAAAAATGAATACCTCGTCCCTTCCGATTCATGATAATCCAATCCTCCTGTTTTTTAACCGTTGGGATCGGAAGTGGATTTCTTGATTCATTCCTTTAAAAAAGCAGAAAAAAATAAGAGATTATATGTTATAATTTTCTCATAATTGATGCGTTATCTATCAATTTTTGGTAAATGAGTTCTTTGAAATTTAAAAATAAAATCTTCACCCATCGATATAATTTTGCAATAATACCTATATATCATGGTGAGAATATTTTATTATGTATATGTAAAACGACGAGGGTATGCAGATTCTTAGTTGTTGGTTAAATGAGGTGTTTGTATTGGATAAGAATTTGGTATCTCTTGAAGATCGAATTCCTAAATTGAAACAGATGAGAAAAAAGAAAGCAAATAGGCGCCTAATTGGGCTGTTGACGATTTTCTTTTTACTTATATTCAGTATTATCTATTTGCAATCTCCATTGAGTCGAATCCAATCTATACAGGTCGAAGGCAATGCGTATTTGACAGATAAAGAAATCATTGAGCAAAGCGGTTTGGAAGTAGAGGATAATATTTGGGAGATTAAAGGTGACAAAATTGAAACGATGATTAAAAAACATCCCGAGATTGAGGATGTTAAATTAAAAAAAGGATTTCCCAACCATATAACATTGGAAGTCAGTGAATATAAATACACCGCCTATGTACAAAAGGGAAAGGAATATTATCCAATATTATCGAATGGTAAGATATTGGACAAGAAGTTAAGCCATATTCCTGATTCAGGGCCTTTACTTGTTTCATTTAAAGAGGGGAAACCATTGTCAATCGTTATTGGTCAGCTTGAAGAAATGTCCGAGGATGTGATGAACTCAATATCTGAGATTCACCACAATCCATCTAAGACTGATAAAACGAAAGTCACTCTTTACATGAATGACGGTTTTGAAGTAACTGCGAGTGGAGAAACTCTTGCTGAGAAGCTGGTGCATTATGCTGCAATTGTGAGTCAATTGGAGGAAGGCAGCAAAGGGGTTATCGATCTCGAAGTTGGTTCATATTTTCATTCTTATTAGTCAGATTCAAGGAGTGAAAAATGAAGGTAATTCCAAAAATTGTATTTAGGAACATAAAAAGAATCTTTGAACGTAATTTTAAGTCAACTGATATAGAAAATGAATTTTTAGGACATAGCGTATTATTTTAGTAGCTTAATTTTCTGAAATAAAACAGAATGAATTGGTTAGATGTGAGAAAATTCTTTTTTTATATGATATATGCTACAAATTTGACTTTTCTAGGCGTTCATATTGGTGTAGACTTGTAGTTAATAAGGTAATATGAAATAACAAATTGTTTTTCTAAAATATTTCTTATCATTAAAAAACAGACATTCTTTATACATTCTGATATTTTACAGGAAATAACAGGATAATAAAGGGTTTTGGCGAATAGTTGTTTTGTAGGGTTTCAAAAAGCTCAAACATAATATAGATAGCTATTAAAGGAGGTGCCAAAGGGTGCACAACAATGAAATTTATGTTAGCCTTGACATCGGTACATCCACTGTGAAAGTGATAATAGGAGAAATGGAAAATGACTCCTTGAACATAATCGGTGTGGGGAATGCAGCATCTGAAGGCTTGAAAAAAGGTCAGATTGTTGATATAGATGAAACTGTCAAATCCATTCGAAAAGCAGTTGAACAAGCTGAAAGAATGGTAGGTATGGAGATTCGTAAAGTGATTGTCGGAATCAGCGCCAATCATATTATGCTTCAGCCATGCCATGGGGTAGTCGCTGTATCCAATGACAATCGAGAGATTACAGAAGAGGATAAAACTCGTGTTAGAGAACAGGCGGAATTAGTTACAATTCCTTCTGATCGAGAAATTATTGATGTTATTCCTGTTCATTACAAAGTGGATGAAATAGATGAAATCAGCGACCCAAAAGGTATGACTGGAGTTCGCCTTGAAATGAGGGGCGTATTAATTACCGGACTCAGAACCATTTTACATAATACCCTTCGCGCTGTAGAACGTGCAGGTTTAGAAATAACTGATATTGCATTGCAGCCTATGGCGGCCGGCTCACTTGTTTTATCCAAGGATGAGCGTAATCTTGGAATAGCCCTAGTTGATATAGGTGGCGGTTCTACACAAGTCGCTGTATTTGAAGATGGGGAGTTAAAAGGAGCTACAGTTATCCCGCTTGGCGGAAATAATATTACAAAAGATATCAGCATTGTGTTAAAAACACCAACTGATGTTTCCGAACAAATTAAAGTTAGACATGGTCATGCATTTATTGATGATGATGCGGAAGAAGAAACATTCACAGTACCGGTGATTGGCAGCGAAAAACAACAGACCTGCAATCAATTTATCGTATCTGATATTATGGAAGATAGATTAACAGAAATCTTTGAAATGGTAGAAGATGCTATAGTGAATATGGGTGTAACTGATTTGCTTGGGGGGTATGTTCTCACTGGTGGAGTAGTAAAAACCCCTGGTATACTGGATTTAGCACAGAATATCTTGCAAAATCGCGTTCGTGGAGCGGAACCAAATTACATAGGTGTCAGAGAACCTCAGTACACAACTTCTGTTGGTCTTATCACATATGCATGTAACAAAGCCAGATCGCAAGGCTTGAAGTTAGGAGCGCATACTGTTGCTGCTACCAGAGAAACAACAGAAAAGCGTCCGGCTCAAAAACCAGCTCCAAAAGAAAAAGCACCAAAAAATCCAGAAGATAAAGTGAGTACAAAAATGAAAAAATTCTTCGGAGTATTTTTCGAATAAGGGAAACACTTTACCGAAAATAATAGGAGGACTTTCCATGCTAGAATTTGATACAAATATTGATTCGTTAGCAACGATAAAAGTAATCGGAGTAGGGGGCGGCGGAAATAACGCCGTTAACCGAATGATTGAACATGGCTTACAAGGGGTAGAATTTATTGCGGTTAACACAGATGCCCAAGCTTTGAATCTATCAAAAGCTGAAATAAAAATGCAAATAGGCGGTAAATTGACACGAGGACTTGGTGCAGGCGCCAATCCGGATGTTGGAAAAAAAGCTGCTGAAGAAAGTAAAGAACAAATTGAGCAAGCCCTTCAAGGAGCAGATATGGTATTTGTTACAGCTGGTATGGGCGGTGGTACCGGAACAGGAGCTGCTCCAGTTGTAGCTCAGATTGCCCGTGAGTTGGGTGCCCTGACTGTTGGTGTAGTGACAAGACCATTTACATTCGAAGGCCGTAAGCGTTCCACGCAGGCTCAGGGTGGAATTGCGGCTATGAAAGAATCTGTTGATACATTAATTGTTATTCCAAATGATCGATTATTGGAAATCGTTGATAAAAGTACACCAATGCTTGAAGCTTTCCGTGAAGCAGATAATGTTTTAAGACAAGGTGTACAAGGTATTTCTGATTTAATCGCAGTGCCAGGACTAATTAACCTGGACTTTGCAGATGTGAAAACAATTATGTCCAATAAAGGATCCGCTTTAATGGGAATCGGGGTTGCATCAGGTGAAAGCCGTGCTGCTGAAGCGGCTAAAAAAGCTATCTCCAGTCCATTGCTTGAAACATCCATTGACGGTGCTCAAGGTGTGTTAATGAACATCACTGGAGGAACGAACTTAAGCTTATTCGAAGTTCAGGAAGCTGCCGATATTGTAGCATCAGCCTCCGATCAGGAAGTAAATATGATTTTTGGTTCTGTTATTAATGAGAATCTGAAAGATGAAATTGTAGTAACTGTGATTGCGACTGGCTTCAATGAAATTGAACAACAACGTCCGGCGGCAAGACCGAACTTTGGCCAATCACGCCCTGCTCCTCAAACGAATCCAATCAAGCGCGAAGTACCTAAGCGTGAGGAATCTTATACTTCAGAACCTAGCAGAAATAATCAAGTGAGCAGCAATACTGATGATACACTTGATATTCCGACATTCTTAAGAAATCGTAATCGTCGTAGATAATATATTTCATAGAGGAAGATGATGATGTAATAGTAAATTACATCATCATCTTTTTTTGTTTTTGTAGATTCCCGCTGCAGGGTTTATAGCTCATTCTATGGATTTAGTCCGATAGTTCTATTTCAAACATTTTAATTAAGAATCTGATTGATTATCTCAATTCCTTTTTTCACCCCGATAGTTCTAATAGTTCAAATTAAATATGATTGGGGAAATTTTGCAGTAAACCATCGACAAATACTGATGAAAATATAAATAAAAAACGGTTGCACTCTTTACATGAAGTGACAACCTTTTGGATTATGTCAGGTTATAATTTCTCATATGTTCTATTAAAAAAAGTATGGGGAAACAATATGACTATTTATATTGATGCCATTTGGTTTCTCAATTGGGTCTTTGATACAAGTATATTAGTGTGGACTGCGGTTTTACTAAAAAACCAAATAAAATGGATTAGAATGCTAGCTGGAGGATTAGTGGGATCTATGGTTGTTTGGCTATATATCACACCCTTTTCCTATTTAGCTGATCAAATTTGGCTGAAAAGCATGGTTTCTATTTTGATGGTTTTAACCGCATTTGGTTTTAGAAGTATCCGAGCATTTTTTAAAAGAGTTGTAACTTTATATGCTGTAACCTTTACAATTGGTGGAATCCTCTTAGGCAGTCACTATTTTTTTAGCTTTGAAGTGACTGAATATTTCAACGGATTCACAAGTGGAGCAGGCAGCTTCGGTGACCCGGTCAGTTGGATTTTTGTCATGATTGGATTTCCATTGGCATGGCATTTTTCAAAAAAACACATTAACATCCTTGATCTAGCCAAGTGGAATAAAGAGCAGAGGGTTACCATGATTGTTGAAATTAATGGCGTTTCATTTGAATCAGAAGGGCTTGTTGACACAGGAAATCAATTACTCGATCCATTATCCGGTTCTCCTGTAGCAATTATTTCACTCTATGGAAGGGAAACAATGATACCTGCGTCTGTATCCAAGTTAATTGACAAAGGGATCCAGAATTTGCATGGCGATTTTGCTGATTTCCCTGATGAGTGGCAAGAAAAAATGAGAATTATTCCGTGTAAGGTTGTTGGGAATGACAGTCAATTGTTAATTGCATTTAAACCAGATGTCCTATCCATTAAAGTAGCCAATGAATGTCGTGAGGTTCAAAAATGTTTAATTTCTTTTACCATGCAGCAATTATCAGGAGAAGGGCTTTTCGATTCCATTGTTCATCCAAAAATGGTACCGGCCGGTGATTCAGCATCTGCCTCTTAATGTAATAATCACTATACTCATTTCAGGAAGAAAATAGACGTTGAGGATTAGGAAAGGGGTTAAACAATTGAGAAATTTCCGCTTTAGACTATCCTATTATTGGACAAAAGTTTTAGTTAAATTAAAGCTTAAGTCAGATGAAGTGTATTATATTGGCGGCAGTGAGGCTCTTCCACCGCCACTCAGTAAGGAAGAGGAAGAAATATTAATTCATAAACTGCCTGCTGGAGATGAAACAGCAAGATCTATGCTAATTGAACGAAATCTTCGTTTAGTTGTATACATAGCACGTAAATTTGAGAATACAGGTATTAACATTGAAGATTTAATCAGTATTGGCACAATCGGCCTTATTAAAGCAGTAAATACCTTTAATCCTGAAAAGAAAATAAAGCTGGCAACATATGCATCAAGATGTATAGAAAACGAAATTTTAATGTATTTACGACGGAATAGTAAAACACGTTCCGAAGTCTCATTCGATGAACCGCTGAATATTGATTGGGATGGGAATGAATTGCTTTTATCAGATGTATTGGGCACAGATGATGATATCATCACAAAAAACTTAGAGACAAGTATTGATAAAAAACTTTTGGCTAAAGCACTGGAACAATTGAATGATCGGGAAAAGCAGATTATGGAACTAAGATTTGGCTTGGTTGGAGGGGAGGAAAAAACACAAAAGGATGTTGCTGATTTACTGGGGATATCGCAATCCTATATCTCCCGTCTTGAGAAGCGAATTATAAAAAGGCTTAGAAAAGAATTTAATAAAATGGTTTAAGGAAGGTGTAAAAAATATTTAGTCGTATAAAAGCTTTATGAAATCAGGGATTTTTCATTTAGTCACTATACGGAAATAATTTTCATATGCATATAATTCCCTCCCGCGGAGATACTTTACTTTGTACAGCAGCTCCTGCTAGGAGGGAATGGATTGACACGAAACAAAGTAGAAATATGTGGTGTGGATACATCAAAATTACCTGTTTTAAAAAATGATGAAATGCGAGAGTTGTTTAAACAGATGCAATCTGGAGAATCATCATCAGCACGGGAGAAGTTGGTTAACGGTAATCTTAGACTTGTCCTAAGTGTCATTCAGCGCTTTAATAACAGAGGTGAGTATGTTGATGACCTCTTCCAGGTTGGATGCATTGGTTTAATGAAATCGATTGACAACTTTGACTTAAGTCAGAATGTAAAATTTTCTACGTATGCTGTTCCAATGATTATTGGGGAAATTCGCCGTTATTTACGGGATAATAACCCGATTAGGGTTTCCAGATCGTTGAGAGATATTGCATACAAGGCTTTACAGGTCAGAGAGAGACTGATGAGTGAAACATCGAGAGAACCGACATCTGAAGAAATTGCAAAAGCTCTTGATGTTACGTATGAAGAGGTAGTATTCGCACTAGATGCAATCCAGGACCCAGTGTCATTATTTGAACCTATCTACAATGATGGAGGCGATCCAATTTTTGTAATGGATCAGCTCAGTGATGAGAAGAGTAAAGATAGCACATGGATTAATGAGATTGCATTAAAAGATGGCATGCGCAGGTTAAATGAGCGTGAGAAAATGATCCTTAAGAAACGTTTCTTCCAAGGGAAAACGCAAATGGAAGTTGCTGAGGAAATCGGAATTTCACAGGCACAGGTATCCCGCTTGGAAAAAGCGGCTATTCGCCAAATGAATAAAAATATCTAGCTGCTGATTAATGAACTTATAATTAAATATGTATTGCCTTTAAGCTATCCTCATTTGCAGGATAGTTTTTATTTATATTAGGCCAATTTATTATAGCAGAGTCTTCATTCCTATTTAAAAGAGGGGAACTCAAAATTCTTGCATCACCAGCATCTGTTTTTTATGGTTTTGTAGATAGCCAGATATGAAAGAAACTAAATCCTTTTCTTATAACGTTCAAGATTTGATGGATAGGAGGGCGTTCCAGAGAGAAGTTCTTTATTGTTCTTTCCATTCATATAATGCCTGTAACTACAGATCCCGAGTGGAGGAGATAGAGTATGATTAAAATTTCTGAGTTACAAGTCAAAGATATCGTAAATACATTCGACGGAAAACGATTGGGAAATGTTGAAGATATTGAAATTAATCTAAGTACTGGGAAAATAGAAAGTATAACGGTAGCAAACAGTAAAATGCTTTCGTTTTTAAATAAAGAGGAAGACACTGTCATTCCGTGGTATAAAATTAAAATGATTGGAGAAGATGTGATTCTTGTGGAATACAAGGGATACGGAAGTTTTAATGATTAGAAGAAGAAAATTATGCGGGATTGTGATAAAATGAAAGAAAAATCGAGGGGTATTAGCTTGGAACCATTTGTTCAGTTTTCCGAATCATTTATGTCGATAAAAGGTTGGAAGGATTGGCATCCGAATTTATTGGCGGGATTTACTACGAAGAACGGAGGCATCAGCGATTTTCCGTTTCAGTCGATGAATACAGCTTTTCACGTCTTTGATTTAGATGGAAAAGTAATAGAAAACAGGCGTATTCTAGCTGACCAGCTCCATTTTCCTGTTGAAAGATGGGTTGGAGCTGAGCAGACGCATGAAGCGTCTATTTTGAAAATTGACAAAAGTCATGCCGGGCTTGGTGCTATAGATTATAAAACAGCATTAAAAGCAACGGATGGTTTATATACAAAAGAAAGCGGAATATTATTGACGCTTTGTTTTGCAGATTGTGTACCCGTATATTTTATGGCGCCTAACCATCATTTGATTGGGATTGTACATGCAGGCTGGAAGGGGACGGTTGCTGGCATAGGTTCATCTATGATTGATATCTGGAGACAGGATGAAGGTGTTCAGCCTGAAGAGATATATGCTGCAATAGGGCCATCTATTTGCCAAAACTGTTATACGGTCGACAAAAAAGTAATTAACTATTTAGAGGTTATACTAGAAGAACAGACAAAAACCGCTTATAATCAAATTACGGAGAATCAATATCAGCTTGATTTAAAGCTGGCGAATGCTTTAATTCTTCAGAAAGCCGGTATTTTACCAGAGAATATTATGACAACTGGTTTTTGTACAAGTTGTGATGATTCTTACTTTTTTTCTCACCGACGTGATGAGGGGAAAACTGGTCGAATGTTGGGGTTAATCGGCTGGAAGGAGGAGTAGGATATTGGAAGTGACGGAAAACCTGCAAATCATTCATGAAAAAATCGAGAGTGCTGCAAAACGTGCAGGTCGTAATCCACAAGATATACAAATAATTGCTGTTACAAAATATGTTTCAACAAAACGTGCTCTAGAAGCCTATAAAGCCGGAATTAAAAACTTTGGTGAAAACCGCTCGGAAGGATTAATAGCCAAGCAAGAGGGTATAAAAGAACGACCAGTTTGGCATTTTATCGGTTCGCTTCAAACGAGAAAGGTAAAAACGATCATAAATCGTGTGGACGTTCTACATTCTCTTGATCGCTTATCATTGGCTGAAGAAATAGAAAAGAGAGCCACGCGCCCGATTGACTGTTTTGTTCAGATAAATGTAAGCGGAGAAGATACTAAACATGGAATACAGCCTCAGGTTGCAATTGAGTTTGTACAACAGCTTGCTGAATTTGAAAAAATTAGGGTAATGGGACTTATGACGATGGCTCCTTTCACAGATGATGAAGAAGAAATACGTACTTGTTTCCGTAAACTCAAAGAATTGCAAGTAGTGATACAAAATATGAAGTTGCCCAATGCCCCATGCACAGAACTCTCAATGGGCATGTCTAATGACTATGAAATCGCCATTGAAGAGGGTGCAACCATGGTTAGAATCGGAACTGCCTTGGTAGGGAATGAATAAAAGAGAGGTGTAAATGATGTCAATCGTATCAAAAATGAAAACGTTCTTTGCACTCGAGGATGAAGAATATGAGTATGAGGAACAATATGTTGAAGAAGAAAAAGTTCCGGCAAAAGTGAATAAACATGATCAGCAGCAAAAACAACAAAATATAGTGAGTCTTCAAAGCATACAGAAATCTTCTAAGTTAGTATTGCTGGAACCAAGAGCGTATGCAGATGCTCAGGAGATTGCCGACCATTTAAAAAATCGCCGTGGGGTTGTTGTGAATTTACAAAGGATTTCACCAGACCAGGCTAGAAGAATTGTTGACTTTTTAAGTGGGACAGTCTATGCAATCGGTGGGGATATTCAGCGTATCGGGTCAAATATATTCTTATGTACCCCTGATAATGTTGATGTTTCAGGTTCCATCTCTGGATATGCTCAAGAAGATGAACTGGAGGATATAAGGTGGTAAGTAAATAATGGATATATTTTTTTATATACTTTATAAAGCAGTAGATATATATTCCTGGGCCTTAATTATTTACATATTAATGTCGTGGTTTCCAAATGCAAGGGATACAGGAATTGGAATGTTTTTAGCACGCATATGTGAGCCGTTTTTGGAACCATTCAGGAGAATTGTACCTTCGCTCGGCATGATTGATATTTCTCCAATTATAGCGATTCTTGTGTTAAATATGGCACGAGTAGGAATCTCCGCGTTGGCAGGCATTTTTTAAGAAGAATGTTAGCTCCCTTTCAAAACAGGGAGCTTTTATATTTTAGCTGGAGGATGTAAATGGATATTTATCAGCATTTTCGTCAGGAAGAAAGAGAATTTATCGATCAGGTGCTTGGATGGATTGATCAAGTGCAGGAGCAATATGCCCCTAAACTGACAGATTTTCTTGACCCCAGAGAATCAGAGATTGTAAGGATGCTAATTGGTACAAATGGAGATGTACATGTTTCCTTTTTTGGAGGAAGCGAAGCGGCCGAGCGGCAAAGAGCGCTCCTCTATCCGGACTATTATGAACCGCAAATCGAGGATTACGAACTGACCATTTATGAATTATTTTATTCTGCAAAATTTACGACACTGAAACATAGGCAGATTCTTGGCACGTTAATGTCTGTTGGCTTAAAGAGAGAAAAATTTGGTGATATATGGATTGAAGGCGAGCGAGTACAATTCGTTGTTGCAAAAGATGTAGCATCCTATCTGGAGATGAATATATCTAAAATGGGCAATGCGGGTGTAAAGTTTCAGGAAATACCTGCTGATCAGGCTATGACTGTTACGGAACAATGGAAGGAATGCCAAGTGACAGTTTCCTCCATGAGAATTGATACGATATTGTCGGCTATCGCCAATATTTCGAGGCAAAAGAGCCAAACACTCGTACAGCAGGGGCGTGTTAAGGTAAACTGGAAACAAGTCGATAATCCATCATATGAAATCAGAGAAAGTGATGTGTTATCCACTCGTGGGATAGGAAGAATGAAGATATTTTCCATTGAAGGAAAAACAAAGAAAGATAAATGGAAAATAAAGTGTGGTATACAAAAATAATCAGGAATTTAGAAGGAATATCACCATTACTGTCGAAAGCATAGTATAATAATTAAGAGAAGAATCAGTATTCGGAGGTGCAGTCTATGCCATTATCACCGCTAGACATACATAACAAGGAATTCGGCAGAGGATTCCGCGGTTACGATGAAGATGAAGTAAATGAGTTTCTTGACCAAATAATTAAAGATTACGAGTTGGTCCTTCGAGATAAGAAAGATCTTGAAGCTAAAGTGGAAGAGTTGGAACAACGCCTTGAGCATTTCTCCAGCATTGAGGAAACGTTGAATAAATCAATCGTCATTGCTCAGGAAGCCGGAGAAGATGTCAAACGAAATTCTCAAAAAGAGGCTAAATTGATTATGAAGGAAGCAGAAAAAAATGCTGACCGAATTGTCAATGAGGCATTATCTAAAGCAAGAAAAATTGCTATTGAAATTGAAGACCTTAAAAAGCAATCTAAAGTATTCAGAATGCGTTTTAAAATGCTTGTTGAAGCCCAGCTTGATTTATTAAACAGTGAAGATTGGGATAAACTTCTTAAATATGACGTGGATGCCACTGAATTTGATATCGACCTGAATGAAGAAGAAATGTAAGGTCTTGACTTTATCGTAAGTTATTGAATATAATATTTTAACAAATCTATTCAAAAAATGTTAAAACGAAGACGGGAACAGTACATCAGATCATACTTTTTGTAGCGAGCCGGGGAAGGTGGGAGTCCGGTAAAAGAATCTGGATGGAAGATCATCCCTGAGTCTGCTTTTGAACCCAGCTTGGCTGGCAGTAAATAGCGGCGAGTCATTCACGTTACGAATACCAAGAGGAATATTGTCAGGCAATATTCTAAAAGGGTGGTACCGCGGAAATATAGCCTTTTCGTCCCTTTACCGGGATGAAAAGGCTTTTTTGTATTTATTTATGAAAATAGTTTAACCGAAGTTTAAGGAGTGAATGGAATGGAATTTAAAGACACATTATTGATGCCTAAAACAGAATTTCCAATGCGTGGGAATTTACCAAAAAGAGAACCGGAAGTTCAAGCAGGTTGGGAAGAAAAAAATATTTACAAATTAGTACAGGAGCGCACGAAGGACCTTCCTAAATTTGTGCTGCATGACGGACCTCCTTATGCGAATGGAAACATTCATATCGGGCATGCAATGAATAAAATCTTAAAGGATTTTATTGTTCGCTTTAAATCAATGAATGGTTATAATGCGCCATATGTACCAGGTTGGGATACTCATGGTTTACCAATTGAAACAGCTCTAACTAAAAACAAAAAAGTAAATCGTAAGGAAATGACAATCGCTGAATTCCGTAAACTTTGTGAGGAATATGCTTATACACAAATTGATCAGCAGCGCACTCAATTTAAACGTTTAGGTGTAAGAGGAGACTGGGAAAATCCATACATCACACTGAAACCTGAATATGAAGCTGAGCAAATCAAAGTTTTCGGTGATATGGCGAAAAAAGGCTATATCTATAAAGGATTAAAACCGGTTTATTGGTCTCCTTCCAGTGAATCTGCACTAGCTGAAGCGGAAATCGAATACCACGACAAGAAATCAGCATCTATCTTTGTTGCATTTGATGTGAAGGACGGCAAAGGAGTAGTGGAAGAGGGAGCGAAGTTCATTATTTGGACAACGACACCTTGGACCATTCCAGCTAACCTTGGAATTGCTGTTCACCCACGCCTTGATTATGTACTTGTGAATGTGGATGGTACAAAATATATTGTGGCTGAAACATTATTGCCTTCCGTTAAAGAAACACTTGGATGGGAGAATGCTGAAGTTGAGAAGACTGTTAAAGGTGCTGAACTGGAATATGTAGTCACTAAACATCCATTGTATGACCGTGACTCACTTGTTATTTTAGGAGAGCATGTAACCACTGATGCAGGTACAGGTTGTGTTCATACTGCGCCAGGACATGGTGAAGATGACTTTATCGTAGGTCAGAAATATAATCTTGGAGTACTCTGCCCAGTGGATGGAAAAGGCCATATGACTTCTGATGCTCCTGGATTTGAAGGATTATTCTATGATAAAGCAAACAAAGAAATCACGGATAAACTCGAGGAAGTCGGTGCTCTGTTAAAACTTGATTTCATTACACACTCTTATCCGCATGATTGGAGAACGAAAAAGCCAACAATTTTCCGTGCAACTGACCAATGGTTTGCTTCAGTTGATGATATCCGTGAAGACCTATTGCAGCAGATCAAAGAAACTAAATGGGTACCTGCATGGGGTGAAACGAGATTATTTAACATGATTCGTGATCGTGGAGACTGGTGTATTTCCCGTCAGCGTGCATGGGGCGTACCGATTCCGGTGTTTTATGCAGAAAATGGTGAAGCAATCATTACGGATGAAACGATTAAGCATGTATCCGATTTATTCCGACAATACGGTTCCACTGTTTGGTTTGAGAAAGACGCAAAAGATCTTCTCCCAGAAGGCTTTACACATGAAGGCAGCCCTAATGGCTTATTTACGAAAGAAACAGATATTATGGACGTATGGTTTGACTCTGGCTCCTCCCATCAATCAGTTCTTGAAGCAAGAGAAGATTTGAGAAGACCAGCTGACCTTTACCTTGAGGGTTCAGACCAATATCGTGGATGGTTTAACTCCTCTTTGATCACGTCAGTTGCTGTTACTGGTAAAGCTCCTTACAAGGAAGTATTAAGCCACGGATTTACACTTGATGGAGAAGGCCGTAAAATGAGTAAATCCCTAGGAAACACAATTGACCCATTAAAAGTTATTAATCAAATGGGTGCAGATATTCTGCGTCTTTGGGTTGCGAGTGTCGATTACCAGGCTGATGTACGTGTTTCTGATAATATTCTGAAACAAGTATCCGAAGTATATCGTAAAATTCGTAACACATTCAGATTCCTGCTTGGAAACCTGAGCGGATTTAACGCAGAGCATGATGCTGTTTCTTACGAAAATCTTCGTGAAGTGGACCAATATATGCTCATTAAGTTAAATGATTTGGTTGATCAGGTAAAACAATCCTATGACAATTATGAATTTGCTGATATCTATAATGGTATCAATAATTTCTGTACACAGGATTTAAGTTCCTTCTATCTGGATTATGCAAAGGATATTCTATACTGCGATGCGGAAAACAGTGATGGCCGCCGTGCAATTCAAACTGTACTGCATGAATGCGTTATGAAGCTAGTTAAATTGATTGCTCCTATTCTGCCGCATACAGCTGATGAAGTTTGGACTTTTATCGATGATGCTGATGCAGAGAGCGTACAATTAACAGATATGCCGTCGGTTGAAAATTATCCAAATAGTACAGCTGTTAAAGCGAAATGGGATTTGTTCATGAATTTACGTGATGATGTCCTTAAAGCGCTTGAAGAAGCAAGAAATTCAAAAGTAATTGGTAAATCATTAAATGCGAAAGTAGCATTGTATGTAAGTGAAGAAACAAAAGATTTGCTTGAAAGCATTGAAGAAAGCCTTGAACAATTATTTATCGTTTCTTCAGTGGAAGTTGCCGGATACATTTACGATGCACCGGAAGAAGCTATTAAGTTAGAGCATGCGGCAATTTTAGTCACAAAAGCAGATGGAGAAACTTGTGAACGTTGCTGGAATATCAGTGAAGAGGTTGGTACAATTGAAAAACACCCAACTTTATGTGAACGCTGCTCCACAGTGGTAGTTAACGAATATCCAGAACTCGGATAATCGAGTATTTTAAAATGATAGAGAGCCGATTTCCTGAGTGCTTATGCAATCAGTGAAAAGTGAGGTACACTCTCATTTGAAGAGCTTTTATGTGTGGGCAGTAGAGGTGATAGACCGACCTGCTCCAAAATACTGGGATGCTATTCCTTCTATAGGCCCTTTCATCTATTCGAAAGGGCCTGTATTTTTGTTAAAGTTTTAAAACATTTGTTAGATAGATATGCTACAATTTGTTAGGCAGTATGTACATTTTAAGCAGGCAGGGGGCAAGCTTATGTTATATATGTATTATTTGATTGCGTTGCTCATTATCATGATTGACCAATTTACGAAATGGTTGGTCGTTAAGTATATGACCTTAGGGGAAAGTATACCAATCATTGATAACTTTCTATACATTACCTCTCACAGAAACCGAGGGGCAGCCTGGGGAATTCTTCAGGGACAAATGTGGTTTTTTTATATCGTAACAACCGTGGTTATTATTGGAATTGTCTTTTACATAAGAAAATTCAGTACCGATAAGTTGACGGGGATATCCCTTGGACTTATTCTTGGAGGAGCGATTGGTAATTTTATTGATCGGATTTTCCGCAATGAAGTGGTTGATTTTGTGCATACGTATATATTCTCATACAGTTTTCCTGTCTTTAATGTGGCAGATTCTGCTCTTTGTATAGGAGTTGGATTATTGGTGATTGCTATGTTTATGGAGGAAAAAAGAGCTAAGGAGCTAAAGAATGGATAGTCAAAGACTGATAGTAACAGAAGAACAAAAAGGTGAAAGGCTTGATAAAGTCCTTTCCGTTTTAAATGAAGAATGGTCACGTTCTCAAGTCCAGCAGTGGATAAAAGAAGGGAATATTCTGGTGAATGACAAACAGATAAAGGCAAATTATAAATGTCAGCCTGGTGACTCTATTGAAATCACACCATCAGAGCCAGAGGAACTTGATGTTGTAGCTGAGAACATTCCTCTTGATATTTATTATGAGGATGCGGATGTCATTGTTGTCAATAAACCAAAAGGCATGGTTGTACATCCGGCAGCAGGACATGGATCAGGTACACTTGTAAATGCTTTAATGTACCATTGCAAGGATTTATCAGGAATCAATGGTGTGATGCGTCCAGGTATCGTCCATCGTATCGATAAGGATACTTCAGGATTGCTCATGGTCGCTAAAAATGATTATGCGCATGAGAGACTTGTAAAGCAATTAACTGAAAAAACAGTTACCCGGAAGTATAAGGCACTTGTCCACGGTATCATTCCACATGATGCAGGAACGGTAGATGCGCCGATAGGCCGTGATAAACGAGATCGTCAAAGCATGACAGTAACAGACGATAATTCTAGGCATGCAGTTACACATTTTCATGTACTGGAAAGATTTAAAGACTTTACTTTTATTGAATGTCAGCTTGAAACAGGACGCACTCATCAAATTCGTGTCCATATGAAATATATTGGTTATCCTCTTGCTGGTGACCCTAAGTATGGACCAAGAAAAACTCCTGATTTAAATGGACAGGCTTTACATGCAGCAGTTCTGGGATTTGTCCATCCTAGAACAGAGGAATATTTGGAATTTGAAGCTCCATTACCAGCATATTTTGTCGATTATTTGGAAACTTTAAGAATTGACTGTTGACAAGGATAACAATCCTAAAGTAATATAGATACAACTGAATAGGGTCCTTTAAATACAGTCCCGTGAGGCTGAAAAGGTACGTGAAAACTAATGGAAGAAGTATGTCTTTTTTCTATGGTTTATTATATCCTTTTGCCCACGCGGCAAAAGGATTTTTTCATTTTTAGGAAAGGGTCGATGATATGTTAGAGAAAGCAACATTGCTTGATGAAAAAGCAATCTCAAGAGCGTTAACAAGGATTTCTCATGAAATTATCGAGAAAAATAAGGGTATTAGTGATTGTGTGTTGATCGGTATTCGTACCCGTGGTATATTCCTAGCCAAACGTCTGGGACAAAGAATTCATGAAATTGAAGGAGCGGAAATTCCTGTTGGTGAACTGGATATTACCTTGTACCGGGATGATTTAAGCACAAAGACAAAAAGTGGGGATCCACAGGTAAATGGATCAGATATACCATTTAGCTTGAAAGATAAAAAAGTCATTCTGGTTGATGATGTTTTATATACCGGAAGAACAGTGAGAGCGGCTCTGGATGCCCTTATAGATATCGGCAGACCGGCTCAAATCCAATTAGCTGTCCTGATCGACAGAGGGCACAGAGAGCTTCCAATCCGAGCTGATTATGTAGGCAAGAATATACCTACTGCAAAAAATGAAAAGATTGTCGTCAAATTAAAAGAAATGGATGACGGTGAACAAGTCTCCATTTTTGAATAAATAAACCTTTTTAATTCAGTCCTGTGAGGCTGAAAAGGGGAGCAAGTGATATTTGCTTATGCAAATAATCATCTCCCTTCGAAACCAATTCTTTCATCAGGGAGGCAATAATTATGACTTCTACAGAAATAGCAAACAATCCTCATATAAGGTACGATGTCAATGAAAAACCAACTCCGAAGCAATGGTTTATATTAAGCCTGCAGCATTTATTTGCGATGTTTGGTTCAACCATTCTTGTGCCGATTCTAACAGGCCTTGATCCGGGAATTGCCCTATTGACAAGCGGTATTGGTACACTGGTTTACATCCTGATCACCAAAGGGCAAATACCAGCCTATCTCGGTTCATCCTTTGCCTTTATCTATCCGATTACTTTACTAAATGAAAGCAGTGGTGTTGGCTCTGCTTTAGTAGGCGGCTTTTTGATTGGACTTGTTTATGCACTCGTTGCTTTATTAGTTAAAAAACTAGGCACTAAAACAATCCTAAATTTTTTACCGCCTGTAGTAGTTGGTCCTGTCATTATGGTAATTGGTCTTGGTCTTGCCTCAACAGCAGTCAATATGGCCATGTATGAAAATCCGAATGCAGAAGTGCTTGTTTACAGCACAAAACATATTACGGTTGCCTTAATTACACTTGTCATCACGATCATATGCAGTGTAGTCTTAAAAAACTTTTTTTCACTGATTCCAGTATTAATCGGTATTATTGGTGGTTATATTACAGCCCTCTTCTTTGGAATTGTAGATTTCACTCCGGTAAAAGAAGCAGCCTGGTTCCAGCTTCCAAACTTCACGATGCCATTTGTTGATTATACGCCAACGTTAAGCTGGGAGATTATTCTGGTTATGATTCCGATTGCCATCGTCCCTATATCAGAACATATAGGTGATCAATTGGTTATTAGTAAAATCGCAGGACGTAATTTTGTTGAGAAACCAGGATTGCATCGCTCATTGTTAGGAGATGGAGTATCCATTATGATTGCCTCTTGTCTTGGTGGTCCTCCGAATACAACCTATGGAGAAAATATAGGTGTTATGGCTCTTACACGGGTATTCAGTGTGTATGTTATAGGCGGAGCGGCAGTCTTTGCAATCCTGTTCGGATTTATTGGAAAAATTTCAGCCCTTATTCAATCCATTCCATCAGCTGTGATGGGTGGGGTATCCATTCTTCTGTTCGGTATCATAGCATCAAGTGGTTTACGGATGTTGATCGACAGCAAAATCGATTTATCTAAAAATAGAAACTTAGTCATATCCTCTGTCATTTTAATCATTGGTGTAGGTGGTGCAATGCTCAAAATCACCGATCATGCCTCCATTTCAGGAATGGCATTAGCCGCCATTGTAGGTGTCATCTTAAATCTTGTACTTCCCGGTAAGGAAACCAGCGAAAGTCAGGGTTGATAGTAGATCCAACAAGTAAAATACAGGGATTAGGTTAAGTACGACAATTCCAGTATGCGATATTGGGATGAATCGACTAAATAAACTAAAACCCTGATTCGTAAAAAACGAATTAGGGTTTTTTTTAGAATATGGGAGGCTGGTTGATTGTGAAACATTTACTTACGATGACAGATTTGTCGATTGAGGAAATTACAGGCTTGCTTTTAGATGCTGAGGCATTTGCTAATGGGGAAACGTGGATGCCAGCAAAAAGACACTTTGTAGCAAATTTATTTTTTGAAGCGAGCACGCGTACTAAAATCAGCTTTGAAATGGCACAGCGGAAGCTTGGGCTGGATGTAATCCCTTTTGAAGTGCAAACATCAAGTGTATTAAAAGGCGAAAGCCTATCCGATACAGTGAAGACTTTAGAAGCAATTGGAGTGGAAACCGTAGTAATTCGTCATTCAGAAGATAATTTTTTTGCAAATTTAATACAAAGTGGTGTATATTTATCCATAATGAATGCTGGTGATGGATGCGGGCATCATCCTACACAATGTTTATTGGACTTGATGACCATTAAACAGGAATTTCAAACGTTTCGAGGTTTAAAAGTGGCAATCATAGGAGATATCAGGCATAGCCGCGTAGCGCGATCAAATGCGGAAACACTGACCCGATTAGGCGCAAAGGTTGTTTTCTCAGGCCCACAAACTTGGGCGAATCCTCCGGGAAGTAATGTGGCCTATGAACCAATTGATGACGCTATCGAAAACGCAGATGTAGTTATGTTGCTCCGGATCCAGCATGAACGTCATTCAGTGGAAATGCCAATGAGCAAAATAGAATATTTGAACAGATATGGCTTGACGATTGAAAGGGAGAGACGGCTGAGGAGTAATTGTATAATTATGCATCCCGCGCCAGTGAACAGAGGTGTGGAAATTGATGATTCTTTAGTTGAATGCGCACGTTCGCGAATATTTAAACAAATGACCAATGGAGTATATGTGAGAATGGCTGCTTTAAAAAATAGTATCGAGCAAAGGGGAGGAGCGGCAAATCATGAATACAATTATAAAAAGTGCGCAATTTTATCTTGAGGATGGAACACAGGTCACAAAGGATATTTTAATTCAAAACGGAGTGATTTCCGATATCCAGGATGAATTGCAAAATCAGCAGGCAAACATCATTCATGCTAAAGGATTTTTATTGGCACCTGGTTTTATCGATTTGCATGTTCACCTAAGAGAGCCGGGAGGAGAACATAAAGAAACGATTGAAACAGGTACACAGGCTGCAGCAAAAGGCGGATTTACCACTGTAGCTGCTATGCCGAATACACGACCCGTTCCGGATACAGCCGAACATTTACGTTCGTTAAATAATAGAATAAGAGAAACGGCGAGCACAAGGGTATTGCCCTATGCATCAATTACAGTCAGGGAGCTCGGAAAGGAATTAACTGATTTTGAATCTCTGAAAAAATCCGGAGCATTTGCCTTTACAGATGACGGAGTCGGCATCCAGTCAGCTGGTATGATGCTTGAAGCTATGAAAAAAGCTGCAAAACTGGATATGACCATTGTCGCTCATTGTGAGGATAATTCGTTAATTCAAAGTGGATGTGTACATGAAGGAATCTATTCGAGAGAACATGAATTACCCGGCATCCCTTCAGTATGTGAAGCGGTCCATATTGCCAGGGATGTATTACTGGCCGAGACAACAGGGTGCCATTATCATGTTTGCCACATAAGCACGAAGGAGTCTGTAAGAACGGTTCGTGATGCCAAGAAAGCAGGCATACATGTAACAGCAGAGGTAACCCCCCATCATTTGTTACTGTCCGAAATGGACATTAAGGAGCTGGATCCTAATTTTAAAATGAATCCGCCTTTAAGAGGTGAGGATGACAAAAAAGCATTGCTAGAAGGCCTGTTAGACGGGACGATTGATTTTATCGCTACGGATCATGCCCCCCATTCAGAAGAAGAAAAATCACAACATATCAGGCTTGCACCGTTTGGCATAGTTGGATTAGAAACAGCTTTTCCGCTGTTGTATACATATTTGGTGAAAAAGGGAGCGATGACCCTGAAACAATTAATTGATTTCTTGACGATAAAACCAGCTCAAGCATTTAAACTTAACTACGGAAAAATAGAAAAAGGAAGACAAGCGGATCTAGTTCTGATTGATTTAGAAGAAGAGCAAGTAATTAATCCTCAAACCTTTCTTTCCAAAGGAAAAAACACACCATTTGCTGGCCTGAGCTGTCAAGGATGGCCGGTTATGACGATTGTGGAAGGTAAAGTAGTTTGGCAGAAAGGAAGTCTAACTGAATGAAGAGACAATTAATTTTAGAAGATGGAACAATTTTTATTGGTGAAGCATTTGGAGGAGAAAGCGATAAAATTGGTGAGGTTGTATTTAATACGGGGATGACCGGTTATCAGGAGATTTTATCTGACCCTTCTTATTGTGGTCAAATTATTACGATGACTTATCCTTTAATCGGCAACTATGGAATCAATAGGGATGATTTTGAGTCAATCGCTCCGAGTCTCAGTGGCCTAATTGTAAAAGAAGTGGCTGATTTTCCTTCGAATTGGAGAAGTGATTTTTCTCTTGATGAATACATGAAAATAAAGAATATTCCTGGCATTGCAGGGATTGATACTCGGAAATTGACAAGAATGATTCGTGAAAGAGGTACAGTAAAAGGTGTAATTTGTTCAATAACTAAAGATGCTGAAACGATGCTCCACCAAGTGAAAGCAACTGTGCTGCCTCGTAATCAGGTTCAAAAGGTATCTACAAAAAAAGCGTTTCCCAGTCCAGGACGCGGTTATCGAGTAGTCGTGGTGGATTTCGGAATGAAGCATGGAATATTAAGAGAATTAAATAATCGAGGCTGTGATGTAATCGTTGTTCCTTATAATACTACCTTTGAAGAAATTATGACGCTGCGTCCGGATGGTATCATGCTGACAAATGGACCGGGAGACCCTGAAAATGTTCCGGAAGCGATTGAAATGATAAGAAAAATTATCGGAAAAGTGCCAATGTTCGGTATTTGTCTCGGTCACCAGTTGTTCGCTTTAGCATGTAATGCTGAAACTGAAAAAATGAAATTTGGGCATCGCGGTTCCAATCACCCAGTTAAAGATTTAAAAACAGGTAAAATTGCACTGACCTCGCAAAACCATGGATACACAGTAAAATATGACTCTATTGAACAAACAGACTTGGAAGTTACGCATATTGCATTAAATGATGGAACGATTGAGGGATTAAGACATAAATACTACGATGCTTTCACCGTCCAATATCACCCGGAATCATCGCCTGGCCCGGAGGACGCAAATTATTTATTTGATCAATTCATTAGCATGATTGAGAGATCCAAACTGAAGGAGGCAGTAAAATGAGTAAACGTACAGATATTAAATCCATCCTGGTTATTGGATCCGGACCGATTGTAATCGGCCAGGCAGCAGAATTTGATTATGCGGGTACACAAGCTTGTCTGGCATTAAAAGAAGAAGGGTATCGTGTAGTCCTGGTAAATTCCAACCCGGCTACAATTATGACAGACACGGAAATTGCAGATGCGGTTTATATTGAGCCATTAACGTTAGAGTTTGTCAGTAAAATCATCCGTAAAGAACGCCCTGATGCTTTATTGCCCACACTTGGAGGCCAAACTGGACTAAATCTGGCTGTAGAACTGTCCAATTCTGGAGTGCTCGAGGAATGCAGTGTTGAAATTCTGGGAACAAAGCTATCGGCAATTGAGCAGGCTGAGGACCGTGATCTATTCCGAACCTTAATGAACGAATTGAATGAACCGGTTCCTGACAGCGCAATTATTCATAATCTGGAAGAAGCCGAGGCTTTTGTTCAGACTGTAGGATACCCTGTAATTGTACGACCGGCTTATACACTTGGAGGGACAGGCGGCGGAATCTGTTCAAACGAAGAGGAATTACGCGAGATTGTAGCCGGTGGTCTCAAGAGCAGTCCTGTCACCCAATGCTTGCTGGAAAAAAGTATTGCAGGGTTCAAGGAAATTGAATATGAAGTCATGAGAGATTCGAATGATAATGCAATCGTGGTTTGTAACATGGAAAATATCGATCCTGTCGGAATACATACGGGAGATTCGATTGTAGTGGCACCGAGCCAAACATTGAGTGATCGAGAATATCAATTATTGCGCAATGCGTCGTTGAAAATTATTCGTTCTTTAAAAATTGAAGGAGGCTGTAATGTTCAGCTTGCTCTTGATCCAGATAGCTTCAATTACTACATTATCGAGGTTAACCCAAGGGTGAGCCGTTCGTCTGCACTTGCTTCTAAAGCAACCGGTTATCCCATTGCAAAGCTTGCAGCTAAAATTGCAGTTGGTTTGACACTTGATGAGATGATCAATCCCGTAACTGGAAAAACATATGCGAGCTTTGAACCGGCACTTGATTATGTCGTAACCAAAATACCACGCTGGCCATTTGATAAATTTGAGGAAGGGAACAGAACCCTCGGAACGCAAATGAAAGCAACTGGTGAGGTTATGGCAATTGGCAGAACGTTCGAGGAATCTCTATTAAAAGCAATTCGCTCCCTAGAGGTTGGAATCTTACACTTTGAATTGCCCAAGGCTGAGATGATTATGGATGAAGAGATTGAAAAACAAATTAAAAAAGCAACAGATGAACGTCTATTTTATATTGCTGAAGGGCTGAAGCGCGGATTAACGATTCAGTTGATCCATGAATGGTCTCGGATTGATTTATTCTTTCTGCATAAATTTGCAAAGATTGTTGAGATGGAAGCTAAACTATTAGAAGCCCCCTTCCATCCGGGATATACATTAATAGCCAAAAAACTTGGTTTCTCTGATTATATCTTAGCAAAGCTTTGGAATAGCTCTGAATTGGAAGTGTATCAATGGCGCATGGACAATCAAATTAAACCGGTATTTAAAATGGTCGATACCTGTGCTGCGGAGTTTGAATCTGAAACACCATATTTTTACTCCACTTATGAGGATGAGAATGAATCAATCATAACACCAAAGAGGAGTGTCGTCGTACTTGGTTCAGGACCCATTCGAATCGGGCAGGGAGTTGAATTTGATTACGCAACTGTTCATTCTGTCTGGGCGATTAAAGAGGCCGGCTATGAAGCGATTATTATAAACAGCAATCCGGAAACGGTCTCAACTGATTTTAGCATATCAGACAAATTATATTTTGAGCCCTTAACGATTGAAGATGTGATGAATGTCATAGATTTAGAAAAACCAGAAGGGGTTATTGTACAATTTGGCGGCCAGACTGCCATTAATCTTGCCTCAGCCCTTGTAGAAAGAGGAGTTAAGATACTGGGAACGTCTTTAGAGGATGTAGATCGATCTGAAAATCGCGATATGTTTGAGCAAGCTTTAACGGAACTGAATATCCCGCAGCCTAAAGGGAAAACAGCCTTGTCAGTGGAGGAAGCAGTCGAAGTGGCTGATGAGATTGGATACCCTATTTTGGTAAGGCCGTCCTATGTTCTCGGTGGAAGGGCAATGGAGATCGTGGATGATCAGGAGGATTTACTGCATTATATGGAAAATGCCGTAAAGATAAATCCGAAGCATCCTGTATTAATCGATCGTTATTTAACAGGGAAAGAAATTGAAGTGGATGCGATTTCTGATGGTGAAACAGTTGTTATTCCGGGAATCATGGAGCATATTGAACGGGCTGGCGTCCATTCCGGCGATTCTATAGCAGTCTACCCTCCACAGAATCTATCAGAGAGTATGAAAGAAAAAATCATAGATTATACGATTAAACTGGCAAAGGGTTTAAATATCATTGGCTTGTTTAATATCCAATATGTAGTCTCCAATAATGAAGTGTATGTAATTGAAGTTAATCCCCGTTCAAGCAGGACTGTGCCGTTCTTAAGCAAGATCACTAATGTTCCAATGGCAAACTTGGCTACTAAGGTCATTTTGGGACAAAAGCTTAAAGATTATGGTTTCGAAAATGGTCTTGTATCTGAAAAGACGGGTGTTTACGTAAAAGTACCGGTATTTTCATTCGCGAAGCTACGCCAGGTTGAAATTACGCTCGGACCAGAAATGAAGTCAACAGGTGAAGTGCTGGGAAAAGACGATACATTACAAAAGGCTTTGTATAAAGGGTTAATTGCATCAGGAATTCAGATAAAGCAATATGGAACTGTCCTCTTGACTGTTGCGGATAAAGACAAAGAAGAGGCCGTTTTACTTGCGGAACGTTTCAATGAAATCGGCTATCAAATCATTGCTACAGAGGGAACGGCTCAAGCGTTAGATCAAGCGAATATTCCATGTCGAATTGTTGGAAAAATTGGCAGTGAAGAGCCGAACTTATTGGATATGATTCATAATGGCAAAGCACAGCTGGTTATTAATACGTTAACCAAGGGAAAACAGCCTGAACGTGATGGCTTTAGAATTCGTCGTGAGTCGGTTGAAAATGGGATTCCTTGCATGACTTCCTTGGATACGGCCAATGCCATTTTAACAGTACTGGAATCGCTAACGTTTTCGACAACTAAAATGAACCATATGCAAACAGCCAAGGAGGCAATCAGCTTATGATTCAAAAAGAGATGATGACAGTCGTCAGCCATCGAATGATTGCACCGAAAATATTTGAAATGACTATGGAGGGGACGCTTGTCTCCTCCATGACAATGCCCGGACAATTTGTACATATCAAAGTATCGGATGGGATAGGTCCTTTGCTGCGCAGGCCAATCAGCATATGTCAGATTGACCCTGAGCAATCTCGTTTTACAATCGTTTACAGAGCGGAAGGAAAGGGAACCAGCATTCTTTCTGAAAAAAAGCCGGGGGAAAAAGTCGATGTGCTTGGTCCGCTTGGCAATGGGTTTACGATTGAGGAAGTGAACCCGGGAGGAAAAGCACTTTTGATTGGCGGAGGAATTGGAATACCACCTTTATTACAGCTATCAAGAGATTTAACGGCAAAAGGTGTATCTGTCATTCATATTTTTGGTCTCCGTACCAAAGCTGATATTTTTTATGAGAACGAATTTGCTGAGCTCGGGGAGACCATTGTCACAACTGAAGACGGGACGTACGGAATAAAAGGATATGTAACAAATGCTTCAGCTCCGTTGGACATTGATGTGGTTTATGCATGTGGACCAACACCGATGCTAAAGGCCGTTAAGGATAAATATGAAGGGAAAAAGGTGTTTATTTCGCTTGAAGAGAGAATGGGCTGCGGAATAGGAGCCTGCTTTGCCTGTGTGTGCCGTACCCCGGAAAATGGTTACCGGAAGATATGTACGGATGGCCCGGTATTTCGTTCAGAGGAGGTGGTCATATGAATAATCAATTACGTATGCAGCTGCCTGGATTAGCCTTAAAAAATCCGATTATGCCGGCATCTGGTTGTTTCGGGTTTGGCAGGGAATACAGCCAGTTCTATGATCTCGGCAAGTTGGGTGCCGTCATCATTAAATCAACGACTCTTGAACCGCGTTTTGGAAATCCGACCCCAAGAGTAGCGGAAACAAATGCAGGGATGCTAAATGCTATTGGACTTCAAAACCCTGGCTTGGAGCATGTGATGAATGAGGAACTTCCATGGCTTGATACGTACGATGTACCGATTATTGCTAATGTGGCAGGAACCTTGATGGAGGATTACGTGGAGACGGCGAAACGGATAAGTACAGCTCCGAATGTGCATGCTCTTGAACTAAATATTTCCTGTCCGAATGTAAAATGCGGCGGTATTCAATTTGGTACCGATCCGTCTGTGGCTAAAGAATTAACTAAAGCGGTAAAAGAAGTATCTTCAGTGCCAGTCTACGTTAAATTGTCTCCGAATGTCAGCGATATAGTTTCCATTGCGAAGGCAGTCGAAGAAGGCGGTGCTGATGGACTGACGATGATTAATACACTAATAGGAATGCGTATTAATCTCAAAACAGCCCAGCCGATTTTAGCGAATCGGACAGGCGGTTTATCAGGGCCGGCTATTAAGCCGGTTGCGATTCGAATGATTCATGATGTTAGCTCACAGGTTTCGATTCCTATCATTGGCATGGGCGGCATTGAAACAGCAGAGGATGTAATTGAATTCCTATATGCAGGTGCGAGTGCGGTTGCGGTTGGAACAGCAAACTTCATTAATCCGTTTGTAATGCCAGAGATTATTGACGCTCTGCCAGATCTTATTTTATCACTCGGGTTTGATCATATATCTGAATGTATAGGAAGGAGTTGGAATAAGAATGCGCAGTACACCGGTTATCGCGCTTGATTTTCCTAATAGAGAGCTTACCTTGCGTTTTTTACATAAATTTAATGAGGAAAAACTGGCTGTTAAAGTAGGTATGGAGCTTTATTACGGGGAAGGTCCTTCTATCATTACGGCAATTAAAGAATTGGGACATGACATTTTTCTGGACTTAAAATTGCACGATATTCCCAATACGGTTGGGAAAGCAATGGAAACAGTGGCAAGACTGGGAGTCGATATGGTTAATGTTCATGCAGCAGGCGGAAGAAAGATGATGGAATATGCACTTGAAGGTCTTGAAAAGGGTACTCCTCCTGGAGAAAAAAGACCGCTATGTATAGCAGTTACTCAATTGACGAGTACAAGTGAAGAGCAGATGCAAAGAGAGCAATTCATTCAGTCAACCCTGGCTGAAAGTGTCATTCATTATAGTCAATTAGCAAAAGAATCAGACCTTGATGGAGTGGTTTGTTCCGTACATGAAGTCCAGCAAATTAAAAATCAGGTTGGCCGAAATTTTATAACCGTTACTCCTGGAATTCGTCTGGCTAGTGATACAGCAGAAGACCAACAAAGAGTGGCTACACCATTTATGGCTAGTGTGCAGGGAAGTGATTATATCGTTGTGGGTAGAAGTATTACAAAGGCAGAGAATCCAATAGAGGCCTATTATAAGATTGTTGAAGAATGGGAGAGACCGATATGAAAAGAAAAATAGCAGAGCGTTTATTATCTATTCAAGCCGTTGCCTTACAGCCAAGCCATCCTTTTACCTGGTCATCTGGGATCAAATCTCCCATTTATTGTGATAATCGATTAACGATGTCTTATCCGGAAGTACGGAAGGATATAGCGAAAGGTCTGGCTCAATTAATAAAAGAAAAATTTCCTGAAGCAGAGATTATTGCAGGAACAGCTACAGCAGGTATACCGCATGCTGCCTGGGTAAGTGAACAACTGGATTTCCCGATGATTTATGTACGTTCCAGTGCAAAAGGGCATGGAAAAGGAAATCAAATTGAGGGGAAAGCGGAAAAAAGCGATAAAGTGGTCATCGTGGAGGATTTGATCTCAACGGGAGGAAGCTCAATCACATGTGCCAAGGCATTGCGTGAAGCCGGCTGTGATGTACTAGGGGTTGTATCAATCTTTACATATGAAATGGATAAAGCAACTAGTGCATTTGCTGATATTGAGATTCCATACTATTCCTTAAGCGATTATTCTACTCTTATTGAAGTTGCGGAAGAACACCAATACGTGACAAAGGAGGAGCTGAATAAGCTCCGTAAATGGAAGCAAAATCCTTATGATGAGAGTTGGGTCAACTAAATACATAAAGAGTCAGCGAGAAATGATTTGAATTTGTTTGAGTTTCCCCTTTTTGTTTATGTCTGTTAAACGTTATGTTGATTATAGGTGATCTGATTGAGCGAATGCTAGAATTAGAGGGAGAGTATACCGCGAGCCGCCAACAAGAAATATCATAAGGAAAAAGACTGAGTGGTTTCATTCAGTCTTTTTGTTCATTCGGCTCTCGTAATAGTCTCCGGATAAGGTAAACTGGCATAAAAGGAGGAATGGAGAATGGCAGAGTTACCCGAAATCTATCAATTAAGCACCCAGATGAATGACTCTCTCACGGGTAAACAAATTGAACGGGTGGAAATAAAGCAGGAAAAGTGCTGCAATGTTTCGGGGTTGGTATTTTCATCACGAGTAATAGGATCAACGGTTAAAGCGGTTCAAAATAAAGGGAAAGGGATCATCGTTTCCCTATCGAATGGAGAAAACATGTTAATTTCGCTCGGGATGGGAGGAGATTTGCTTTACTTTGAACACATTTCATCCAATCCCGTTCAGGAAAAATATCAATTCCTTATCCAATTTCAAGATGGGACAGGGTTTTCCATCCGATTTTGGTGGTTTGGAAAAGTGTATATCGCCAATGAACAAGAAATCAAAGAAGAAAAATCAATCAAAGATATTGCCTTCACTCCATTCGATGAGGAATTTACCTATGACTATATCAGACGGTTGGTTAACGGAAAAAAAGCGGGAATTAAATCCTTCTTGTTGAATCAAAAAAACGTTGGCGGAATCGGCAATATGTATATTCACGATATCTTGTTTGAAAGCGGAATTCATCCTCAGAAGAAAGTATCCGACCTATCGGAAGAAGAGGTCAAAAACCTCTATGACAGCATGCAGGAACAATTGCACCATTCTTTATCCAAGGGGAGTTTTTCTCTTGAAAAGGATTTTTATGGACACAACGGTGGGTACTCGACGAGTGATTTTCAGATAGCGTATAAAAAAGGGGAACCTTGCCCTAGATGCGGGGAGACCATTCAATCGATCAAAACAGGAAGCACCACCTCGTACTTTTGTCCTGCGTGTCAGAGGTTGTCAAAGACGGAATGAAATATTCTGTCTTTTTTTGATTTTGTTCATCCAGGAAACATCAGTTTTAGTTAGACAATCCCACTAAAAGATGCTTGCAAATACCAAAAATTGGGTAAAAATATGAGTGTGAATGTGAATAAAAAGGAGGAAAAGAGCATGGGGAGACTGGATGGAAAAGTGGCAATTATCACGGGTGCATCACGAGGAATGGGTTCTGAACACGTTAGAGAGTTTGTCAAAGAAGGAGCTAAAGTGGTGATTACGGATGTACTCGAAGCGGAGGGAAGGACGTTATCGAAAGAGCTCGGGGAGAACACACTATTTGTGAAACACGATGTAACCAATCCAGACGATTGGAAACATGTCATAAACCAAGCGGTTGAAGCCTTTGGACCTGTGACGGTTTTGGTGAATAATGCTGGATATGCTGGTCCTGTGTCTTCGCTGACCGATTTGGCAGATGAAGACTACCTCAAAATCATAAGTATAGACCAACATGGAACCTTCTATGGGATGAAAGCGTTAATTCCGCATATGATCGAGGCGGGTGGAGGCTCCATTGTGAATATATCATCTACCGCAGGATTAAGACATGTCAATGGAACCCCCAATGTGGCGTATACGGCAGCCAAACATGCAGTGAACGGGTTGACGAAAGCAGCAGCCGTAGAATACGCCGACAAGAATATTCGAATCAATGTGATATGTCCAGGAGGTGTATTAACCCCGCTGCTAAAAGAAACCTATACACAAGAACAACTGGATATGTATGCTACAGCTCCGATAGGACGATTATCAGACCCACAAGAAATCTCTAAACCAGTCTTGTTTTTAGCCTCGGACGACGCCTCCTATATAACGGGAGCGGAGTATGTCGTGGATGGGGGACTATTAGCTAGATAGCTCAATCGGGCGATAGGTGAAAATCAACCGACTGGCCGTCTTCAGAGGCTCAAAAAAATATCAGGGAAGATCCCTGATATTTTTTATTGGCAGTCTTTTTCTCCCCCCACTTTAGCAAGTGTGTATAAGGAGGAAATTTAAGAAGATAACAAAACAGGTTAATATAACTGTGGATATACTTTGATACTGTTCGTAATATGCAGCGAGCGGGAACTGATTTTTTTGTTGGGATACGAACGCCCTGGACACTCAGCAATGATGAAGTATCTTATTTCCTATTTAGAGTAATAACAAAAGAATAATAATATAATAAAAACGCAGCGGAAAATTAAAACCGCTGCGTTTATCTATGCTTTTAAGGATAAAACCACTTCTTCATCCGGGGTAACATAGTAGGTTGTTTGATTATCATAGGTTACAAAGCCCGGTTTTGAGCCGGCTGTTTTTTTGACATGCCTGATTAGTGTAGAGTCTACCGGAACTTGGCTCGACTGCCTGGCTTTACTGAAATAGGCAGCCAGAATGGCGGCTTCTTTTATCGTTTGTTCGGTAGGGTTTGCATCGCGGATGACAACATGGGATCCCGGAATATCCTTTGTATGGAACCAAAGCTGATTTTTAGCCGCTAGGCGATTGGTTAAATATTCATTCTGCTTATTGTTTTTACCTACCAAAATTTCAATGCCATCACTGGACAAATAGGAATCAAGGACAGGTTTTAAATCTTTTTTCTTACCTTGCTTTTTGGTATATCTTTTTTTCACATATCCGCCTTCTTCAAGCTCTTCACGGATTTCCTGCAAATCTCTTGGTGAGGCAGTGTTCATTTGGTGGATTAAATTATCGAGATATTGAATTTCCTCATTTGTTTTTTCGATTTGATCGATTACAAAGGATTTGGCGTTCTTTGCCTTTTGGTATTTAGAAAAATACCATTGAGCATTTTCAGAAGGGGTTTTTCGGACATCGAGCTCAATCAAAAGAGTAGGTTGATTTTCATCATAATAATCAATTACTTCAGCACTCTTCATTCCTTTGTTCAAAGCGTAAATATGACCGGTTATCAGTTCCCCGTATTTCTTGAATATTTCTGCCTTCTCTGAATCCTGCAGAGTCTCTTCTAATTTTATTAGTTTCTTTTCATTTTTTTCTTTTTCATTTGAGAGAATTCTCTCCAGGTCATGCGCTTGCTGCTTGACGCGATCCCGATCCGCTTTTTGATAATAAAAGCGATCTAACAATAAGCTTAGCGAAGGGAATTCCTTCTTATCACCTTTCAAATGCTGAAGGGGGATGAGGTAAAAAGCTTCCTTATCACCTGTAACCAATGTTGGCTGATAATTATGTGATTTTAATTGCTCCATTATTATATTGAAGCTCTCTGGAACGGTCTCCCTGTTTACGAGTCCAGCCCTGTATGTTATTTCTTTCGCAAGAAGAGGAGAGATACCAGCAAACTGTGTGACCAATTGTTTATCAATTTTGCCAGCAAAATAATCAATATGTGTCAAGCCTTTATCTATATCTGATAGCGGATTGATTTTATTCTGAGCTGGCGGCAAAACGTAGGAATGACCTGGCAATAATGTCCTGTAGCTGTTTAAAGCAGGCGGTACATGCTTGATACAGTCTATGATCATATTTCTTTCTTTATCAACAAGAATAATATTGCTGTGTTTGCCCATTATCTCTATGATTAATAATTTTTGAGTTATGTCGCCGATTTCATTGCGCCCTCTAATCTCAAATTTAATGATTCTTTCCAATTCAGGCTGTTCGATTTTCTCTATAAAATAGCCTTCCAAATGTTTACGAAGCAGCATGCAAAACATGGGTGCTTCTGAAGGGTTATCCGTGTTTTCTTCTGTTAGTTGTACACGAGCATAGCTGGGATGTGCAGACAACAGAAGCTTATGATTGGTTCTGCCTGCGCGAATGACTAGCAGTAATTCATTTTTATAGGGCTGATGAATTTTTGTTATTCGTCCACCAGTTAACGTCTCTGATAATTCTTCGGTCATTGCTCTTGTAAAAAAACCGTCAAAGGACATATATGTGACACCTTCTTTAGTAAGTATTCGAATTATAAATCTCCATTCAAACAAGTATAGCATTTTTTAGGACAACTCTGAATAAACATGTACCAAAGAAAGTTATTCGGATTGTTAAGGAGGTTGTATCCGTCACATGAAACTTGCAGAAATGGACAAAGAAAAGCTACAATCCGCTTTTGGAGTACATACAAAAAAAGGGTTAAGTCATCAGGAAGCAAAAAAAAGGTTAAACCAATACGGAGAAAATGAATTAGCAGAAGGAGAAAAGCAATCTGCTTTAATTCTGTTTTTTCAGCAGTTTAAAGATTTTATGGTCCTTATCCTGCTTGCGGCTACTCTCGTTTCAGGTTTGCTGGGAGAGTATATTGATGCAATTGCCATTATCATGATCGTATTGATTAATGGTTTATTAGGGTTCTTTCAGGAAAGGAAAGCAGAAAAATCGCTGTCGGCTTTAAAGGAAATGGCTGCACCTCAAATGATTGTATTACGTGATGGGTTATGGTCGAAAATTCCGGCTAAAGAATGTGTTCCGGGAGATATAGTAAAGTTTTCAAGTGGCGACCGTATTGGTGCAGATATGAGGATTTTCCAGCAGTATAATCTTGAAATAGAAGAATCTGCATTGACAGGTGAATCGCTCCCTGTTGCTAAAACGGAAGAACCAAAAAGAGATGGGCAAGACGGAATCGGCGATCAGGTTAATATGGCATTTATGGGAACGATGGTAACACGTGGGTCAGGTGAGGGTATAGTTGTTGCGACAGGAATGAAAACGGCAATGGGCCAAATCGCAGATCTGCTGCAAAATGCCAATACGCAACAGACACCTTTGCAGCTTCGCCTGGAACAACTGGGAAAGATACTCATTGTTGTTGCATTACTGCTGACTTTATTGGTTGTAGGAATTGGTGTTTTACAAGGAAATAACTTATACACTATGGTTCTTGCGGGAGTATCTTTAGCCGTAGCTGCTATTCCGGAAGGTTTACCGGCTATTGTTACGGTAGCCTTATCCCTGGGAGTCCAGCGAATGATTCGACAGAAAGCAATCGTAAGGAAACTGCCTGCTGTAGAAACATTGGGCTGTGCATCAGTCATTTGTTCTGATAAAACAGGGACGATGACTGAGAATAAGATGATGGTGACTAAGGTTTGGGTTTCAGGGCAGCAGTGGTCAGTGTCTGGGAAGGGGTTTGATCCAACCGGTAAGTTTGAATGTGTGAGCGGTCATCAGGATGATACAGAGCTGAAGCAATTGCTAACCTATGGTATCCTCTGTAACAACTCTGAGCTTAAGCTTAAAAAGAAAAAGTATTATATAGATGGGGATCCGACTGAAGGAGCTATGCTTGTTGCCGCTATGAAGAAGGGAATTGACCGCCAGCTTTTATTCGAAAAGTATAAGATTTTAAAGGAGTTTCCTTTTGAATCAGAACGTAAATTAATGAGTGTATTGGTAAAGGATCATAACGGAAGGCAATTTGTCATTACTAAAGGGGCACCTGATGTTTTACTTGGGAAATGTACAACGGTTATGTCCAATGGAAGAGTGCAGCATATGGACGAGCAACTTCGTGAGTCCATAGGGAATACAACTGAACATATGGCTGAACAAGCATTAAGGACAATTGCGGTTGCCTACAAAAGTGTACCAGCCAATCAAGCAATTCTTGACCAAACGGATGCTGAAAATGAATTGATATTCCTTGGCCTTGAAGGAATGATGGATCCACCGCGTCCAGAAGTAAGGAAAGCGGTGCTGGAATGTCGCGATGCCGGTATTAAAACGGTGATGATAACCGGCGATCACTTAATAACAGCAAAGGCTATCGGTAAACAATTGGAGATATTCCGCGAAGGAGACCGTGTGCTGACCGGTAAAGATTTAGATGCGATGTCTGTGGATGATTTGGAAAATATCGTTGATGAGACGACTGTTTTTGCCCGTGTTTCACCAGAGCATAAATTAAAAATAGTCAGTGCCTTTCAACGAGTAGGACATATAGTGGCTATGACAGGAGACGGAGTGAATGATGCACCTGCTATAAAGGCTGCAGATATTGGAATAGCGATGGGTATATCCGGTACAGATGTGGCCAAAGAAACATCTTCTTTAATTTTATTGGACGATAATTTTGCAACCATAAAATCGGCCATAAGAGAAGGCAGAAATATTTACGAAAATATTCGTAAATTCGTACGCTATTTATTAGCATCAAATGTAGGAGAGATTTTAGTTATGCTATTTGCGATGGTCATAGGATTGCCCTTGCCTTTATTGCCAATCCAGATTTTATGGGTAAACCTGGTTACCGATGGATTGCCGGCTATGGCACTGGGACTCGATCAACCTGAAGAAAATGTGATGAAGCGGGGTCCGCGTCATCCAAAAGAAGGCGTATTCGCTAGGGGATTGGGGTGGAAAATCATATCAAGAGGATTCTTGATTGGTATCGCCACATTGCTCGCGTTTATAACTGTATATAAATCAAACCCTGATAATTTACAATATGCTCAGACCGTAGCCTTTGTAACTTTGGTTCTTGCACAATTAATCCATGTATTTGACTGCAGAAGTGAAAAATCAATCTTTTCAAGAAACCCATTTGGCAATATGTATCTTGTATGGGCAGTCGTTTCTTCTTTAATTCTTATGCTGATTGCCTTGTACTATCCACCTTTACAAACCGTTTTCCATACGGTGCCGATTGCCCCTCGTGATTGGCTATTAATTGTCGGAATGGCGTCTATTCCAACTTTTTTATTGGCGGGTACATTTTATGTAAGTAAATCTAAATAAATTGTGATATAATTTTTAAGGTAGTAGAGTGAGCTCTATTACCTTTTTATTTTATATTAGCGTGTATAATGTTACTGATTGGAGCTGGGGCCGGATGATTTTAAGCATGACAGGGTATGGAAGAGCGAAGACAGAAAACGATTCTTTATCCATAACCATTGAGATGAAAAGTGTGAATCATCGTTTTTTTGAATGCAGTATCCGATCACCTCGTCAACTGCTCATGTATGAAGACAGGATTAAAAAGATTATTCAGCAAAAGCTGCATAGAGGTAGAATAGAAGTATTTATCAGCCTTCAGGGTGAAGGAACCGTTAAAAGAACGATGACACCTAATTGGGATTTAATTGACCAATTCATGAATATATCTACTGAATTCAATAATAAGTACAGTGCGTTTGCAGAACCGGAGATGACTGATTTGCTTCATCTCGAACATATTATCTCTATTGATGAGAAGGAAGAAGTTAATGCCGATCTTGAGAAAATGCTGCTTGGTACGGTAGAAAAAGCTGCTTCTCGCTTGTCAAATATGCGGGAAACAGAAGGTGAGTTCCTAAAGAGCGATTTAACTGAGCATATTAAAAAAATTGATGCAGAGGTTGAGGATGTCAGGGAGCGTGCACCGGAAGTTGTTAAGCAATATAGCAGCCGGCTCAAACAAAAGCTTGAAGAAGCAGTTGGAGATATCTTTGATCCAAACAGGCTGTTAACAGAAGTAGCTTTATTTACAGATAAAGCAGACATACATGAAGAAGTTTCAAGGTTGAAAAGCCATATTGCACAATTTCTAGAATCATTGGAGGCAAGCGGTCCGATTGGAAGAAAGCTTGATTTTCTCATCCAGGAGATGAATCGGGAAACAAATACAATCGGCTCTAAAGCAAACGATGCAATAATTGCAAGAAAAGTTGTCGAGATGAAAACAATTCTTGAGAAAATGAAGGAACAGGTTCAAAATGTAGAATAATACAGTTTATGACAGTACATACAAGCATACACTAGGTAAGAGGGATGGAGGCTGCTTCAATGTCCATAAAGTTGATTAATATTGGATTTGGGAATATAGTTTCTGCTAATCGCATTGTTACCATTGTAAGTCCTGAATCTGCACCTATTAAAAGGATTATTCAGGATGCCAGGGACAAGGGTTCGCTTATAGATGCTACATATGGAAGAAGAACACGCGCAGTGATTATAACCGATAGTGACCATGTGGTTCTTTCAGCGGTACAGCCGGAGACCGTGGCTGCGAGGTTACATGACCGTGATGAGAGCGTGTTGGAAGGATAGGTGATTGTTTTGGAGGAAAAAGGGTTATTAATAGTTTTATCAGGTCCATCTGGAGTGGGGAAAGGTACAGTCAGAAAGGCGATTTTTTCTCAGCCGGATGTTGATTTTCAATATTCAATTTCAGCAACTTCCAGAAAACCTCGTGAGGGAGAAGTTGATGGGGTGGATTATTTCTTTAAATCAAAGGAACAATTTGAAGATATGATTGCCAATGATGAACTTTTGGAGCATGCTGAATATGTGGGAAATTATTATGGCACACCAATTGAATACGTTCGCCAAACGTTAAATGAAGGCAAGGATGTATTTCTTGAAATAGAAGTACAAGGAGCGCGTCAGGTTCGTGAGAAGTTTCCTGACGGTTTATTTATTTTCCTTGCTCCGCCAAGCCTTAAGGAGCTTGAAAATCGAATCGTAACAAGAGGCACGGAAACAGATGAGTTAATCCGTAACCGAATGAAAGCGGCTCGGGAAGAAATCGAAATGATGAATCTTTACGATTATGTAGTTGAAAATGATCGTGTAGAGCATGCGTGCGAGCGCATCAATGCAATCGTGGTGGCTGAACATCTACGCCGTGAACGAGTAGAAAAAAGATACAAAAAATTATTGGAGGATGATAAATAATATGTTATACCCATCTATTGACTCACTATTGACAAAAATTGATTCTAAATATTCTTTGGTATCCGTTGCAGCTAAACGTGCACGTTATATGCAGGAATCTGGAGAAAGCACAAAAATTGCAAAGCCGGTATCTCATAAATATGTTGGAAAAGCGCTTGAGGAAATCCATTCTGGTGACTTAACGTATCGAGTGGTAACTGAAGGTCGTCAAGACTTTTAATAGGCAATGCTTTCGAAAAAACAACCTTACGATTGATAATAAGGTTGTTTTTTTTTGCTGGCTGATGATATGTTTTCGAATTATAGTAAAACATATTAGTGCAAATTTAATAGATAATATATGATATAAAAGATGTATATAAAGGAATTCTCAAGAATACCAGTTATGGAGTGATTAGATGCTTGATAATAAGAAGATACTTGTTTGTGTAACAGGAGGTATTGCTGTATACAAATCGGCCGCCTTAACAAGTAAACTTGTTCAGGCCGGTGCGCAAGTAAAGGTAATAATGAGTGAATCAGCAACTAAATTCGTGATGCCGTTAACTTTTCAGGCTTTATCCAAAAACGATGTTTATATAGATACATTCGACGAGAAAATCCCTGGTAAAATCGCACATATTGAGCTCGCTGACTGGGCGGATGTCATTCTGGTTGCACCTGCTACAGCCAATATTATAGGGAAATTGGCAAATGGAATTGCCGATGATATGATTTCTACTACCTTGCTGGCAGCAACGGCGCCTGTTATGATTGCCCCGGCTATGAATGTCCATATGTATCACCATAAAGCTGTACAGCGAAATATGGCGCAGCTACGGGAAGATGGCTATTTATTTATGGAGCCTTCAGAAGGCTATTTAGCCTGTGGGTATGTTGGTAAGGGAAGGCTGGAAGAACCCGAAACAATTGTTGCTAATTTAGAAGATTTTTTTGCTGAAGAAAAGAAATCATTAAGTGGCAGAAAAGTCCTGATTACAGCTGGTCCAACCCGTGAACGAATCGACCCGGTACGTTATATATCCAATTTTTCGAGCGGTAAAATGGGATATGCTTTAGCGGAGGTGGCAAGAAGCATGGGAGCTGAGGTTACATTGGTGTCAGGCCCGGTGTCATTGGACGCTCCTGCAGGTGTCAAAGTAATTAAAGTAGAAAGTGCTTCCGAAATGTATGAAGCGGTAATGGATGTAATGGATAAGCAGCATATTATTATTGGTACAGCTGCTGTAGCTGATTATAAACCAGCTGTTTATGAGAATCAAAAGGTGAAGAAACAAGCAGGCGACAGTACGCTTGAACTGACTCGTACAAAGGATATTCTCCGAGAGGTTGGTAAGAGAAAAACAAACCAAATCTTGATAGGTTTTGCAGCTGAAACGAATGATTTGGATGAGTATGCAAAGAAAAAGCTGGTTAAGAAAAATGCTGATATGATTGTCGCTAATAATGTGACCCATGAAGGTGCCGGGTTCGGAACGGATACCAATATTGTTACCTTATATAAAAAGGATGGCAGTTTCAGAGAACTTCCTTTACTAAGTAAAGCTGAAGTTGCCAAAGAAATATTGAAAGAAATAGAATCACTGCAAGTAAATGAGGATCACTCTTTATGATAGCAGAAGTAATCGTAGATGTACCGGCCCAGCAAACGGACCGTCCATTCGATTATAAAATCCCGGAAAAATGGGCCGGCATTATTCGTGAGGGAATGCGAGTGACAGTTCCTTTTGGTCCAAGGAAGTTGCTTGGCTTCGTCGTAAGAATAAAGGAGCATACAGAAGTAAAGGGCTTAAAATCAATCAGCAGTTTATTAGATATTGAACCAGCGCTAAATAAAGAATTATTGGATGTAGGACATTGGCTCGCGGATGAGACGATGTGTTTTAAAATATCAGCATTCCAGGCAATGCTTCCAGCAGCATTGAAAGCAAAGTATGAAAAACAAATCCGGCTTGCTCCAGGTAAGCAGACAAATGATCTCCCAATACAAATCCAGTATTTGTTCAGTAAAGCGGAAGCCGTCAGCTGGATTAAGATTCAAAATGACGAGCTTTTGTCCTGTATAAAGACTGAAATTGACAATGGAAATCTTGAAATTACTGTTCAGGTATCTGATAAAACAAAAATAAAAAAGCAAAAATATATAGCGTCATTGCTAACAAGGAACGAGTTGCTTGAACAATTAGACCACTTAAATGCGAATGCCAGCAATCAGAAAAAACTAGTATCCTATCTTGTAGAACATCCTGGAGAGCAATTGCTGGCAAAAGTGCTGGAAGAAACGAATATTAACAGTTCCTCTGCCATCAAACCTCTTGTTTCAAAAGGAATCGTTCAGATTACTGAGAAAGAGGAATATCGTAATCCATATGCGGAAGGCCAATTTACAAAGGATCAATGCCTGAAGTTAACAGATAACCAACAGGCAGCTATTAATCCGATTAAGTTAGCTATAAAGGAAAATCGAAATGAAAATTTCCTATTGTATGGTGTAACGGGAAGCGGCAAAACGGAAATCTATTTACAATCCATCAAGCAAATCGTAGATAAAGGGAAGGAAGCCATTGTTTTGGTGCCCGAAATTTCTTTAACACCCATGATGGTGACTAGATTTAAGCGACGATTTGGAGATTTGGTAGCCGTATTACATAGCGGCCTGTCTCATGGTGAAAAATATGATGAATGGCGCAAAATACAACGCGGAGAAGTTAAGGTTGTAGTTGGTGCCCGTTCCGCTGTATTTGCACCGTTTACTAATTTAGGTCTGATTATTATTGATGAGGAGCATGAGGGTAGTTATAAACAGGAAGAAACACCTCGTTATCATGCACGCGATGTAGCACTTAAACGGGCGGCCTATCACAATTGTCCGGTTGTCCTCGGCAGTGCTACACCGTCTCTGGAGAGTTTTGCAAGAGCGAAAAAAGGTGTATATACGTTGTTAACATTAAATAGCAGAGTAAACGATCAGGCTTTACCAGCTGTTTCAGTCGTTGATATGAGGGATGAAATGAGAGGGGGAAACCGCTCGATGTTCTCCGGCCTATTATTTGAAAAGCTGAAGGATCGTGTAGACAAAGGGGAACAGACTGTTCTCTTGTTAAATAAAAGAGGACATTCATCCTTTGTGATGTGCCGAAACTGCGGACTAGTAGTTACATGTCCAAATTGTGATATATCAATGACATATCATCGTGTTCAAGCGCTTATGAAATGCCATTATTGCGGTCTTGAAGAACGGGTTCCAGAGGTTTGTCCTGACTGCGGCAGTGACCATATCCGTTTTTTTGGTACAGGAACTCAAAAGGTTGAGGAAGAGCTGGGGAAATTGCTGCCGCATGCCAGAGTCATTCGAATGGATGTGGATACAACCAGACGCAAAGGAGCACATGAAGCGTTGCTGAAAAAATTCGAAGATGGACAAGCAGATATTCTTCTTGGTACGCAGATGATTGCCAAAGGCCTCGACTTTCCAAGAGTGACTTTGGTAGGGGTTCTTACTGCAGATACAATGCTGCACTTACCTGACTTCCGCTCATCAGAACGTACCTTTCAGCTACTAACGCAGGTCAGTGGGCGTGCCGGAAGACATGAATTGCCAGGCGAAGTGGTAATTCAAACCTATACTCCTGAACATTACAGCATTCAACTGGCATCAGAGCAGGATTATGACGGTTTCTTTATGAGAGAGATGTTCTTACGGAAACAAAATGACTATCCTCCCTATTATTATATCGCGCTTTTAACAATTTCTCATGAAGATGTGATGAAAACGGTGGAAGCAGCCGAGAAAATAGCAGCATTTATTAAGCGGCAGGTAGGGCCGGAAACGGTTGTATTTGGACCATCTGCTTCCCCAATGTCTCGAATCAACAATAGATATAGGTACCAATGTCTGATAAAATACAAGCGGGAACCTAATCTAAGTACAATTTTAAAAAAATTGAATGAAACATATGGACGTAATGCCACCCAATCAGGGTTACAATTATCGATTGATGTCAATCCGTTCATTATGATGTAAATAGAAAGGCGGAAAAGAATAAGTGGCAGTATTACCTATAGTAAAACATCCGGATAAAATTCTTGAAACTCCCTGTAAAAAGGTTGAAGTTTTTGATCGTAAATTAGCGAAGTTACTTGATGATATGTACGACACAATGATAGACGCGGATGGCGTGGGATTGGCTGCGCCGCAAATCGGCAAAAATATTAGAGTAGCGATTGTTGATGTAGATGATGAGTCTGGAACATTTGAATTAATTAATCCGACAATTCTTTCCACGAAGGGTAAGGATCGTGATGTGGAGGGCTGTTTAAGTTTTCCCAATCTGTATGGAGAGGTTGAACGACCTGCATATGTTAAGATACAAGCACAGGATCGTCAGGGACGAACGTATATTTTAGAAGCTGAGGATTACTTGGCCAGAGCTATTCAACATGAAATGGATCATTTGGAAGGAATCTTATTTACTTCAAAAGTTGTGCGTTATATAAGTGAAGAAGAGTTAGAAGGGTATGAAGTAGAATGACTAGAATAATATTTATGGGAACACCTGATTTTTCTGTCGGTGTATTAGAACGTTTAATAAATGATGGATATGAAATCGTTGGTGTCGTAACCCAGCCTGACCGTCCGGTTGGACGGAAACGCATTTTGACACCACCTCCTGTAAAGGTGACAGCCGAGAAACATGGTATTCCAGTTCTCCAGCCAGAAAAAATTCGTGTGGATTCAGAAGTTGACAAGGTACTTGCTTTAAATCCAGACTTAATTGTTACCGCGGCATTTGGACAAATCCTGCCGAATCGTTTATTAGAGGCTCCAAAGTATGGTTGTATAAACGTTCATGCCTCCTTACTGCCTGAATTACGTGGTGGTGCACCTATTCACTATGCAATCATGCAAGGGAAAGAAAAAACAGGTGTAACCATTATGTACATGGTAGAAAAGCTGGATGCAGGTGACATGCTGTCAAAAGTAGAAGTTCCAATTGAGGAAACTGACCATACAGGCAGTTTACATGATAAATTGAGTAAAGCTGGTGCACAACTGGTTTCTGAGACCATTCCAAAATTATTGAATGGAGAAATCACTCCAATTAAACAAAATGAGGAAGATGCTACCTTCGCTTTCAATATTAAAAGAGAACAGGAATTAATCGATTGGGCACAAGGCGGAGAAGAGGTTTATAACCATATCCGCGGTTTACATCCATGGCCTGTAGCCTATACTTTGTTAAATGGAACAGTTTTAAAGGTTTGGTGGGGCGAAAAAGTGAAGACCGCCAAGCAAGGTAGTGCCGGTGAAGTGCTTGATATCGAAAAAGATGGTTTCGTTGTGAAGACAGGAAATGATACAGCAATCAAAATTACTGATTTACAACTAGCTGGTAAAAAGAGAATGACTGCTGAACAGATGCTCCGAGGTACTGCAATCATATCAACAGGAATGAAATTGGGAGAATAAAGAATGCCACAAAAAAAGAATGTAAGAGAAGTTGCGCTTGATATTCTGGTGTCTGTCGAAAAAAGCCAGGCATACAGTAATCTATCATTAAACCATGCCATAAAAGAAAATGAACTCTCCCCACAGGATGTAGGGTTGTTGACCGAGCTGACGTATGGAACGATACAACGGAAAATGACATTGGAATACTATGTTAAACCGTTTATCAAAAACCCTAAAAAGCTTCAATCCTGGGTGTTATTGCTCATTGAAATGACAGTTTTTCAAATGTTTTATCTTGATCGGGTTCCTGATCGGGCTGCTATCCATGAAGCAGTGGAAATTGCAAAAAAACGCGGCCATCGCGGAATTGCCTCATTGGTTAATGGTGTACTGAGGTCTATCCAACGTGATGGAGTTCCATCATTGGATGACATAAAAGATCCCCTGGAAAAAATCTCAGTCTCAACAAGCCATCCATTATGGCTTGTAAGAAAGTGGGCAGAGGAATTTGGAGTGGCTAAAACCAAGGAAATGTGTGAGGAGAACTTGCACGCTCCTGTTCAAACCGGCAGAGTAAACCTGACGAAAATCAGCAGGGAAGAATTGATGGAAAAGCTGAAAAGCGAAGGATACATGGTTGAACCAAGTCTTTTAATAGAAGAAGGAATTCGCTGCCTCAAAGGTAATATGGCTTTGTCAGCAAGCTTTAAAGAAGGGCTTTTTAGTATTCAGGATGAGAGCTCCATGCTTGTGGCTTATGCTTTAGCACCGAAAGAAAATGATACGATTCTTGATAGCTGTGCGGCTCCAGGCGGGAAAACCATGCATATGGCAGAAAAGATGAACGATACCGGGCAAATTTACGCACTTGACCTTCATGCACATAAAACTAAATTAATTGATATGCAGGCAAAACGTCTTGGTTTATCGAATATTGTAACCAAACAAATGGATGCCAGAAAAACTCAAGAATTTTTTGAAACAGAGATGTTTGATAAAGTCCTTGTGGATGCTCCTTGTTCAGGACTAGGAGTGTTAAAGCGTAAACCGGATGCCAAGTATACAAAAAGCGAGAACGATTTGAGCGCGCTTGCGAAAATTCAATTTGATATTTTACATCAAGTATCCCAATTGGTAAAAAAAGGCGGTACAATAGTTTATAGTACTTGTACTGTTGGCAATGATGAAAATAATGATGTGATTGATGCGTTTATACAGGCGCATCCTGAGTTTGAAAAGGATCTTACCCTAAAGGAAAGAATGCCGGAACCGGTAAGACCTTATATAATGGATAATAGTTTGCAAGTACTACCTCAATATTTTGGAAGCGACGGATTTTTTATTGCTTCTATTCGAAAGAAGGCATAAGGAATGGAACAAACAACAGCTAAGGAAGTAAAGAAACAGGAGCAACTCCCATCTATATATTCCTTACAATTAGATCAACTGAAAGAATGGCTTGAAGAAAACGGAGAAAAAGCATTCCGGGCAACACAAATTTTTGAATGGTTATATGAAAAAAGGGTTTCTACTTATGAAGATATGACGAACCTTTCCAAAAATTTACGTACAAAATTGGAAGAATCATTTACATTAACCACTTTAAATACACTAATCAAGCAAACATCAAAAGACGGCACGATTAAATTCTTATTTGAATTGAAGGATGGTTATTCAATCGAGACCGTATTAATGCGCCATGATTATGGAAACTCAGTCTGTGTAACCACACAGGTTGGCTGCAGAATAGGCTGTACATTCTGTGCATCCACTCTGGGCGGGTTAAAGCGAAATCTTGAAGCAGGTGAAATTGTTGCACAGGTTGTAAAAGTGCAGCAGGCCCTTGATGAAACTAATGAGCGTGTTAGTTCCGTAGTAATCATGGGTATCGGGGAACCATTCGATAACTATGATAATATGATGGGATTCTTACGAATCATTAACCATGATAAAGGGTTAAATATCGGAGCGCGTCATATAACGGTTTCAACTAGCGGAATCATTCCTAAAATATATAAATTTGCAGATGAAAAATTACAAATTAATTTTGCGATTTCCCTGCATGCGCCAAACACTGAGCTTCGCAGTAAGCTTATGCCTATTAACAGAGCCTACAAGCTTCCGCAGTTAATGGAAGCTGTTAAGTATTATGTTGATAAAACGGGCAGAAGGATTACATTTGAATATGGTCTCTTTGGTGGTGAAAATGACCAAGTAGAGCATGCGCTTGAACTTGCGGCACTTATCAAGGATATAAAATGCCATGTGAATTTAATACCGGTCAACTATGTTCCAGAACGGGATTATGTCCGGACACCAAGAGAGCAAATCGATCTGTTTGAAAAAACATTGAAGGATCAAGGCATTAATGTTACTACGAGAAGAGAGCAAGGGCATGATATTGATGCGGCTTGCGGACAACTAAGAGCAAAAGAGAGGAAAGAAGAGACGAGGTGATGGGATGAAGGCAGTTTTTAGGACAGACCGGGGCAAGGTGAGAATCCATAATGAGGATCAGGGCGGTATATTTTACAAGGAAAATTCTCAAATGGTTTTTGCTGTCATTGCCGATGGAATGGGTGGTCACAAAGCTGGTGATGTAGCAAGTGAAATGGCTGTTTCCAAACTAAAAGAAGCATGGGAAACCGAGTTGCAGTCTGATTCACCAAGTTCAATCGAATTGTTTTTGGAGGAGCAGGTTAAAAGGGTTAACCATGAAATTTTTGAGCACTCCATGGCACACGAGGAATGTGAAGGAATGGGGACAACAATAGTTGGCGTAGTTTGTACAGACAAATCAGCCACCATTGTGAATGTTGGAGATTCGAGATGTTATCTGCTGAATGATAGTGGGTTTAAACAAGTAACTGAAGACCATTCCCTGGTTAATGAGCTTGTCCGTTCCGGTCAAATATCTAAAGAAGACGCCGCACATCATCCTAGAAAAAATGTCATCCTTCGCGCTCTTGGAACAGAAAATAGTGTGGATGTAGATATTAAAACAATCAGTTTTGAGGAAGGGGACCGTCTGTTATTATGCTCAGACGGCCTCTCTGATAAACTATCTGAAACTGAAATAGAAACCATTATTACAGGCAATGATTCTTTAGACCATATTGCAGATACATTTATTCAAAAAGCTAATGAAAACGGAGGAGAAGATAATATAACTCTAGTAATCCTTCTGCACAGCTTTGAAAGTGAAAGAGGGTGAGTTATATGTTGACCGGCAAACGAATTAGCGATAGATATAAAATCCTCCGTATGATTGGCGGAGGCGGTATGGCTAATGTTTATCTGGCAAGAGATATGATTCTTGATCGTGATGTAGCATTAAAAATTCTTCGTATGGACTTTTCCAACGATGAGGAATTTATCAGGCGCTTTCATAGGGAGGCACAATCAGCCACAAGCCTGACTCACCCAAACATTGTTAGTATTTATGATGTTGGAGAAGAAGGCGATATATATTATATTGTGATGGAATTTGTCGATGGTATGACCTTAAAGCAATATATCCAAGCCTATTCGCCAATTCCGGTTGAGAAAGCCTTGGATATTATGAAACAAATTACATCAGCGGTCACACATGCCCATCAGAACCATATTGTACATAGAGACATTAAGCCGCATAATGTATTAATTGATCATGACGGCAATGTGAAAATCACTGACTTTGGGATTGCAATGGCTCTTAGTGCAACGTCCATAACTCAAACGAACTCTGTTCTTGGGTCGGTTCATTATTTGTCTCCTGAACAAGCAAGAGGCGGTATGGCGAATAAAAAGTCCGATATCTATTCTTTGGGGATAGTGATGTTTGAATTACTTACAGGCCGATTGCCTTTTTCCGGTGAGTCTGCTGTTTCGATTGCCCTGAAGCATCTGCAATCAGAGACACCGTCTCCAAGACGATGGAATCCAGCTATACCTCAAAGTGTGGAAAATATTATCCTAAAGGCAACCGCAAAGGATTCATTTCACCGATATTCGAGTGTGGAGGAAATGGAACAAGACATAGAAACGGCCTTGAATCCAGACAGATTAAATGAAAGCAAATTTATCATCCCAAGTGATGATGACGCGACAAAAGCGATTCCGATTATTACAAACGATGAAATGTTTGGAAATCATGATGAGACGAAAATCCTGACTCTGGACGAAGATACCGTGATGATGGAACCAGCGGAACAATCAAGCGGTAAAAAGGGATTGTTAAAAAACAAAAAGCAAAAACAAAAGCAAAAGAAAGATAAAACAAAAAAGCAAAAGCAACAGCCTAAGAAAAAGAAAAAATGGCCTAAAATAATTGGGGTTATTTTAGCCAGTCTAATTTTGATTGCTGTTCTGGCTGTCTTGTTTTTGCCGGGAATGCTCGCAGCAAAGGATGTTAAAGTACCTGATGTAAGGGATGAACAATTGGAAAACGCTCTGTCGACTCTAATTGAGCAAGGTTTTGAAATCGGTGAGACGGTTGAAAAGCCTGATGAAGAAATCGCCGCGGGAAATGTTATAAACACTGATCCTGAAGCAGGTGATACCGTTAAGGAAGGTTCAGTTATTAATGTATTTTTCAGCAGTGGCAAAGAGCAGGTAGAAGTTCTCGATTATGAGGATCGGAATTATGAAGATATTAAATCACTCATTGAGGGTTTCGGATTCAAAGATATTGAGATAGAGCGGGTAAATGATGATTCAGAAGTAGGGACTGTACTTGAACAGGATCCTAGGCAAGGGGATGAGGTCATCCCATCGGAAACCATTTTGAAATTAACGCTAAGCAGCGGCCCAGCCAAAATCACCCTGAAAGATTTAACGGATTACAACCAGAGAGCACTGGATGATTATGAGGCTGATACCGGGTTAAAGATTACAATCGCAAAAGAGGAGTACAGTTCGAAAATTAAAGAGGGACAAGTCATTTCCCAGGAACCGGCTGCCGGCACTGCTGTTGAGATTGGGTCGGAAGTCAAAGTAACAGTTTCAAAAGGAGAAGAAGAAATTCCTCCTAAGGTTATGAGTAAAGAGGTTACCATAACGTATGATGAAGAATTAGCCGGTGTGCCACAAACCGTGACCATCCTAATTGAGGACTTAAATAACAATATGACAGAACCTGTTGAAACGTTTGAAATGACTTCAACTGTCAAAAAAACGTTGCAATTTACTATCCCGCATGATGGAAAAGCAGGGTATAAGATTATAAAGGATAACAGTGTTTATGATGAGGGCGTTATTAGTTATTCGGATAGTTAACTTTGAAGGAGGGAACATATGCCTGAAGGAAAAATTATTAAAGCACTGAGCGGCTTTTATTATGTAGCGGATGAAGGTCAAATCATTCAATGCAGAGGCCGAGGTGTTTTCAGAAAACAAAAGGTAACTCCGCTTGTTGGAGATACAGTTATTTATCAAGCGGAAAATCCAACAGATGGATATATAATGGAAATTAAAGAACGCCAAAATGAATTGGTACGTCCTCCTATTTCAAATGTGGATCAAGCGATTCTCGTATTTTCCGCTGCAGAACCGGATTTCAGTACGAGTTTATTGGATCGATTTTTAGTTTTGGTTGAATCGAAGAATATTGCTCCAATTATTTGTATCAGTAAAATGGATTTACTGGAACCTGAAGATGAAAAAAGGATTCATGAATATGCCGATCAGTACAGGGCAATTGGCTATGATGTTATATTAACGTCTTCCTTGGAAGAAGCAGGAGTATCAGAGTTAATGCCTTTCTTGAGGGGGAAAATCTCAGTATTTGCAGGACAATCCGGAGTAGGCAAGTCTTCTTTGTTGAATGTGCTTGATCCTTCTCTTAATTTGAAAACTAATATCATTTCCTCCCATTTGGGCAGGGGGAAGCATACAACAAGACATGTGGAGCTTATTGACCTTGGTGATGGGTTATTAGCTGACACACCTGGTTTTAGTTCGCTTGAATTTACTGAAATTGAAGCAGAGGAGCTGCCAGGCTGTTTCCCTGAAATCAGGGAAAGAAGCTCAGAATGCAAATTTAGAGGCTGTTTGCATGTAAAAGAGCCAAAATGTGCTGTAAAGCATGGTGTTGAAATTGGGGAAATCCAGAAATATAGATACGAGCATTATTTGCAGTTTCTGGAGGAAATAAAAGATAGAAAGCCGAGGTATTAACGATGGTTAAAATTGCTCCATCCATATTATCAGCTGATTTTTCGAAATTGGGAGAGGAAATACGGGATGTAGAAAGAGGGGGAGCAGATTGGATTCATATCGATGTTATGGATGGTCATTTTGTTCCTAATATAACGATTGGTCCACTTATTGTTGATTCTGTACGCCCCATCACTAAATTAACGCTTGATGTTCATCTCATGATTGAAAATCCTGACCAATATATTGAAGCATTTGCAAAGGCCGGTGCTGACTATATAACAGTTCATGCGGAAGCCTGTACACACTTGCATCGTACGATCCAATTAATTAAATCCTATGGGGTTAAGGCAGGGGTAGTATTAAATCCAGGGACGTCACCTGCCGTTTTGGAATATATTTTGGATGATCTTGATATGGTCCTCTTAATGTCGGTCAATCCTGGCTTTGGTGGACAAGCCTTTATTCCAAGTGTCCTTGATAAAATCGAGCAGGTGGATAAAATGATCAAAGAAAAGGGCTTGTCTATCGAAATTGAGATTGATGGCGGTGTAAATGAGGAAACTGCCAAGTTGTGCATTGAAAAAGGTGCAACAGTTCTTGTGGCAGGTTCGGCTATATATAATAAGGATGATAGAAAGAAAGCAATCGCTGCCATTCGTGGGGAATAATTTTGTGTGAGTTTTTTCCCTGTTATAAATTCAGTTAGAAGAGCAGTTTATGTGGTCTATAAATGATTCTAAGTCTATTAGCCAGATCATTGTAAGTATAAAAGAAGTGAGCAGGATTTGTATACCAGGGGGAAACCGATCTGGTATCTGAATTAGTAAAGAATCATATAATAAAAAAGTAAAGGGTTGTCCATTCGCTAAAAGAGGATAACCCTTTTTTTGTGAAAATAAGTAAAGGAGCTGACTTTATGGAAATAAATATCGTCGCAGGCGGTCCTGATATATATATTCCGGATTTAAGGAAGTTAAATAGCAAAGAGATGATTTGGGTTGGTGTTGATCGGGGCTCGCTACAAATTTTAGAGGCGGGTATTCATCTACATAGTGTGTTTGGTGATTTCGATTCAATCTCTAAGGATGAGCTCAACCGTGTACGAGAGCACAGTGAACACTTTTATGAGTATCCTCCTGAAAAAGATGCTACCGACCTGGAATTAGCTCTTGAATGGGCTTATAAGCAAGTGCCGGACAGAATCACGATTTATGGGGCAACGGGCGGCAGAATGGACCATACATTGGCCAATATCATGATGCTTGCAGATGAGAAGCATATGAAAGAAGGAATTCCTACAAGAATAGTGGATCGTAACAATGAGATCAGACTTTTTAAACCTGGTTCCTATGTATTGGATGAGACTGAGTTTAAATACATATCGTTTATACCAATAACAGAAGAAATAGAGGGAATCACCCTTGTAAACTTTAAATATCCATTATCAAATGTCACTCTTTACCGTGGCCGGACATTATCGGTTAGCAATGAATTAAATTTTAAAACTGGTACTTTTTCGTTTTTGAAAGGCATATTATTGGTGGTAAGAAGCAGAGATTGATTTATGTGTTGGAATTTTTACTATATAAATGAAAATGTATAATGAGAACCGGGCAGAGCTAAGGAGGGACACAATGAAATTTTATACAATTAAATTGCCCCGCTTTTTGGGAGGAATCGTCAAGGCGATGTTGGGAGCTTTTAAGAAAGGATAATTAAATATATGGCACCCTGTAAAAGGGTGTTTTTCTTATGTTTAATTTAATTCTTTATAAAATTTCTTGTCTTAGGCTAAGTCCTGGAAATTATAAAAATTTTCCTTCGGTGGTTTTATTTTCATAAAAATATTCAAGAACACAAGACTAAACAGGGGTTATGATGGGAAAAATAAACAAGCATCCTTTAAAAGGATGCTTGTTTTCGTTTATTATACGCGTTCAACTTTACCAGATTTTAACGCTCTTGTAGAAACGTATACTCTTTTCGGTTTTCCGTTAACAAGAATACGAACTTTTTGAACGTTAGCTTTCCATGTACGTTTGTTAGCGTTCATGGCATGAGAACGATGGTTTCCGGAAGTTGTTTTTCTGCCGGTAATAACACATTTGCGTGACATAGCCCAATTCCCTCCTTACTGCCTATATTAATCATTTCTTTTTTAGTCGGTCTCTTCAAAAGATACTTTAATAATTTAACATACCTATCGCTATAATGCAATACAATTGAAAGGGTCTTTCAAGAAAAAAACCTTGACATACTATTTTATCTTTGATTAATTGGAAAAGGATAAAGGCTTTCCATTCAAAAGTGATTATAGTAAAATGGATTCTAGCTATGGTTACTATAAAGGGGGAACAAACATGTCCATTGAAATGAGTACAAAATACGGACAAATAGATATTTCTAATGATGTATTAGCAATCATTGCTGGTGGAGCAGCCGTAGATTGTTACGGGATCGTCGGTATGGCTTCAAAACATCAGATTAAAGACGGAATCAGTGAGATACTGCGTAAAGAGAACTTTTCCAAAGGAGTCGTAGTCAGACAGGTTGAAGATGAATTACATATTGATATGTATATCATTGTAAGCTACGGAACAAAAATTTCCGAAATAGCTCATAATGTTCAATCTAAGGTTAAATATACATTAAGCCAAACTGTTGGACTTTCGGTAGAATCCGTTAATATCTTTGTTCAAGGGGTTCGTGTTACGAATCCGTAATTTAAGGAGGAAATTTGAGTGGCTATAACATCTATTGACGGCAAAAGATTCGCCGAAATGGTCATACAGGGTGCGAACAGGCTGTCTGCCAACGCTAAATTAGTTGATTCATTAAACGTATTTCCTGTGCCTGATGGTGATACAGGAACAAATATGAATCTTTCCATGACATCAGGTGCTAAAGAAGTGAAAAATAATGTACAGGACCATATTGGTAAGGTTGGTTCTTCTTTAGCTAAAGGATTGTTGATGGGAGCGCGTGGAAACTCAGGCGTTATTTTATCCCAATTATTCAGGGGATTTGCAAAAAATATTGAGCCAAAAGCGACCATTGATGGTAAAGAATTTGCTTTGGCATTTGAAGCTGGTGTAGAAACTGCCTACAAAGCGGTTATGAAACCTGTTGAAGGAACGATCCTGACGGTTGCTAGAGAAGCATCAAAAGCAGGCCTTGCAGCTTCTGAAACGGAAACAAATATCATTGCAATTATGGAAGCTATTTTGAAAGAAGCTAAAGCTTCATTAAAACGTACTCCAGATTTATTGCCAGTGCTTAAAGAAGTAGGCGTAGTAGATAGTGGTGGTCAGGGATTAGTTTTCGTTTATGAAGGATTTCTGGCTGAATTAAAAGGTGAAAAGCTTGCTGAAACACCTGAATCCATGCCTAAGATGGATGAGCTTGTAAAAGCAGAGCATCATATCAATGTTCAGGGACATATGAAAACAGAAGATATCGAATTTGGATATTGCACAGAGTTCATGGTCCGTTTTGAACCTGAAAAGATTGCTGAGAATCCTTTCAATGAAGAGCAGTTCAGAAATGACTTGAGCCAGTACGGTGATTCCCTGCTTGTCATTGCAGATGATGATATCGTAAAAGTCCATGTTCATGCAGAAAATCCTGGGAACTGTTTAAATTACGCTCAACAATACGGCAGCTTGATTAAAATCAAAATCGAGAATATGCGTGAACAGCATTCAACGATTTTAAATGAAACTGCGAATGACTTACGAGAAACTGCACCTGTAAAAACAGAGAAGAAAGATTTTGGTGTAGTAGCGATTGCTATGGGCGAAGGAATTGCTGATTTGTTCAGAAGCATCGGTGCAGATGTGGTGATTGAAGGCGGACAAACTATGAACCCTTCAACTGAAGATATCGTAAAAGCAATTGAATCTGTTAATGCAGATCATGTATACATCCTTCCAAATAATAAAAATATTATTATGGCAGCTGAACAGGCTTCCGATGTAATGGAAAAGGCTGTTACAGTGATTCCAAGTAAGACGATACCTCAAGGGTTAACTGCCTTGTTGTCCTTTAATCCTGCTGCTTCAGCAAGCGAGAATGAAGGTATAATGAAAGACGCGCTGGAGAGTGTTATAACAGGACAAGTTACGTTTGCGGTACGTGACACAAACATTGAAGGTCTTGAAATCGAGAAAAACGACTATATGGGCCTAATTGATGGTAAGATAAAAGTGAAAAACAAGGATAGAGTGGAAGCGGCTAAACAGGTGCTTGAAAACATTCTGGATGATGCTGAAATCTTAACGATTCTTTATGGTGAAGAGAGCTCACAGGATGAAGTGGACCGTCTAGTTCAATACTGTGCGGATAGCTACCCAGAAGTAGAAGTTGAAGTGCATAACGGAAAACAGCCGTTGTACTCCTATATTTTTGCTGCTGAATAAAAAGCATATATAAATCATCACATTAATAGAAGGGGGATACCCCTTCTATTTCAGTATGTAAAGATTTTTTAATTTTTACTGGGAGAGGATTAGAAATGAAATATAAAAGTGGATTTGATATAATCGGCCCAATCATGGTTGGCCCTTCCAGTTCTCATACGGCTGGGGCTGCACGAATAGGACGGGTGGCGAGAAGCCTGTTTAATAGACAGCCTAAATGGGCGATTATTTCATTTTATGGTTCATTTGCCAAAACGTACAAGGGACATGGAACCGATGTCGCCATTGTGGCTGGGTTATTAGATTTCGATACTTCGGATACACGTCTTATTCAATCTCTTGACATAGCAAAAGAGCAGAACATAGAAATCACATTTGTAGAAGAAGATGCTATAACAGATCATCCAAATACAGCCAGAATTAGAATGGGCGATGATGCCGGAGAAATGGAATTAGTCGGCATTTCGATTGGCGGTGGAAAAATAGAAATACTTGAACTGAATGGCTTTGAATTACGCTTATCAGGCCATCACCCGGCCATTTTAGTTGTACACGACGATCGTTTCGGAGCTATAGCAAGTGTTTCTAATATCCTAGCCAAGCATGAAATTAATATTGGTCATATGGAAGTATCGCGAAAAGATGTAGGAAAAATGGCTCTAATGACAATAGAGGTCGATCAAAATATCGGTGATGATATAGTAGAGGAAATTTCATTGCTGAATCATGTGACACAAGTTACAAAAGTTTCAGATTAAAAGCAGACTACCCTTTATTAGGAGGTTACTGTATGTTTCGCAATGTTGCCGAATTAGTTAAACTTGCTGAAAATAAAGGTGAGAAGATATTTGACATGATTCAGCAGGGAATGAAGTGCATCGTTATATCAAAGGAAACGCTTATCAGGCAGATGAATCAAATTCTAGCCGTTTTGGAACAAGCTATCGAAAGAGGATGGGATGACATTCGTTCTCATTTACGGTTTAGCATCCTCTGTGATGAAAGAAATAAAGCAATGGTTAACATCGGACAAATGTTGCCGATAGCATTGCATGAAACAGCTCAAGGTGGATTAGCTGCTACACTAACGGGCAAAGAAATGAATGAAAAATACTTAGGATTTCAAAGGATATAAAATGAGTAGACTAAACGATTTATCAGTAGATACAATAAAGGGGATAGGACCTGAATCCGCTCTACAGCTTAATAATCTTGGCATCTATACAGTTGCAGATCTGCTTGAATATTTTCCGTATCGCTATGAAGATTTTCGAATTAAAGATATCGTGGAAGCAGCCCATGATGAACGTCTAACGATTGAGGGTGTTATTCAATCAGCCCCAAATTTAACCTATTTCGGACGAAAAAAATCCCGCTTAAATGTTAAGCTTTTAACGGGACGCCACATTATTACTGTTACATTCTTCAATCAACCCTATATGAAAAACAAATTAAAACTGAATGAAACGATAACGGTAACAGGGAAATGGGATAAAAACCGTTTAACCCTGACGGCATCTGAATATAAACTGGGTTCAGAGGCGAGGGAACAGGAATTTGAACCAGTTTATCATACAAAAGGTGATATCTCTGTCAAATCACTGCGCAAATGGATTAAAAATGCGTATCTTGCTCATAGAGAAGATCTTGTAGAAATTTTACCTGAACATTATCTTACCCAATATAAATTACCGGAAAGAGGTCTTGCTTTACGTTACTTGCATTTTCCTCAGAACGCCGCTGAAGTAAAGCATGCACACAGGAGATTTGTCTACGAGGAATTTTTATTGTTTCAAATTAAAATGCAGGCCCTTAGGAAAGTTAAAAGGGAAAATTCAAATGGACAGTCTCATATGTACGATAATACGAAATTGAAGAAGTTTATCGCTTCTTTACCATTTGAGCTGACAGATGCTCAAAAAAAGGTCGTAAATGAAATTGCGCAGGATTTACGGTCTCCTTATCGTATGAATCGACTGCTCCAGGGGGATGTTGGTTCTGGAAAAACGGTAGTGGCAGCAATCCTTCTTTATGCTGTAGTGACTGCCGGGTATCAAGGCGCCTTAATGGTACCGACTGAAATTTTGGCAGAGCAGCATGCCAATTCCCTGTTTGAACTTCTGCAGCCCTTTGGTGTAAATGTAGCTCTGCTAACATCGAGTGTGAAGGGAAAACGCCGGAGAGAAATGATGGAGATGCTTGAACAAGGTGAAATCGATATATTAATAGGAACACATGCTTTAATACAAAAGGATGTTAATTTCAAAAACCTCGGCCTTGTCATTACAGATGAACAACATCGGTTTGGTGTGGAGCAACGTCGTATATTGAGGGAAAAAGGGGAGAGTCCCGATGTATTATTCATGACCGCTACGCCTATTCCCAGAACTCTTGCGATAACGGTGTTTGGTGAAATGGATGTATCAATCATTGATCAAATGCCATCTGGAAGGAAAAAGATAGAAACGTATTGGGCCAAGCATAATATGTTAGACAGAATTCTGGCATTTATGAGCAAGGAATTGGACAATGGACGGCAGGCATATGTGATTTGTCCACTGATTGAGGAATCAGAAAAGCTGGATTTGCAAAATGTATTGGATGTTCATACGGCTATGACACAGTATTTTAGCCCGAAATATTCTGTTGGGCTTATGCATGGTAAGCTCCATTCAGATGAAAAGGATGAAATCATGCGCGGTTTCGGAAATAATGATATTCAAGTCCTCGTATCAACGACCGTCGTGGAAGTGGGGGTGAATGTGCCTAATGCGACTGTGATGGTGATTTATGATGCCGAAAGATTTGGTTTGTCGCAGCTTCATCAATTAAGAGGCCGTGTAGGACGGGGTGCAGAACAATCCTATTGTATCTTAATAGCAGACCCAAAAACAGAGGTGGGAATTGAACGGTTGAATGCAATGTGCGATACAACTGATGGTTTCGCATTGAGTGAGAAGGATTTAGAGTTAAGAGGACCAGGGGACTTTTTTGGCAGAAAGCAGAGTGGGGTACCTGAATTTAAGATAGCAGACATGGTGCATGACTACCGCGCGCTTGAAACGGCCAGGAAGGATGCTGAAGAATTAATTTCCGGAAATGAATTCTGGACTGACGAAAAGTATAAATATCTAAGAGATTATCTGGCTGGCTCTGGGGTTCTAGAGGGAGAGAAATTAGATTGATTAACAGATTGCATGATAACCCGAAAAATTCTTGCAATCTGGTTTTTTAAATTATATACTACTATTAGTACCTAGTCATAATACTTCGGAAGGTGAAGGTTTTTGAAAAGAAACAAGAAGGATAGACAAGCTATATTAAAGGATATGATACAGGATAATCCTTTTATTACCGATGAGGAATTGGCTGAACAATTAAAGGTTAGTATCCAAACGATTCGTCTGGATCGCCTCGAACTATCCATCCCGGAATTGAGAGAAAGAATAAAGTCTGTCGCCGAGAAAAGAATGACAGACGAGATTAAATCTTTACCTGTTGATGAAATAATCGGGGATATTATTGATCTTGATTTAGATAACAGTGCTATTTCCTTGTTGGATATAAAACCTGAACATGTATTTAAGAGAAATAAAATAGCCAGAGGGCATCATTTATTCGCACAAGCCAATTCATTGGCCGTTGCGGTAACTAATGAGGAACTGGCGTTAACAGCAAAAGCTGCCATCCACTTCACAAAATCTGTGTATGAAGGCGATCGTGTGATTGCCAAAGCCAAAGTTATTGAAGTGGATAACGATAAAGGAAGATCCCTGATTACTGTGCATAGCTATGTAGGTAAGGAGCTTGTATTTAAAGGGGAGTTTTCCATGTACCGAACGACTACAGAGAAAAAGGATGAACAAGAATGAAAATTGCATTAGATGCTATGGGTGGAGACCACGGACCAAAAGAGTCTGTGAAAGGCGCAGAAAAAGCGATTAACTCTTTCCCGGAACTAGAAATTATGCTTATTGGCGATGAAGCTGAAATTAAAAAGCATTTAACTTCAGATGAACGGATAACCATTATCCATACGAATGAGGTTATAACTGGTGATGATGAACCGGTAAGAGCCGTGCGAAGAAAGAAAAATGCCTCTATGGTACTTGCTGCTCAGTATGTAAAAGATGGACAGGCCGATGCGTGCATCTCAGCAGGAAATACGGGAGCTCTAATGGCCGCAGGTCTCTTTGTGGTTGGAAGAATTGATGGAATTGATCGACCTGCACTTAGCCCAACATTACCGACAATTGATGGAAAAGGATTTGTTCTGTTGGATGTGGGAGCCAATGCTGATGCGAAGCCGGAGCATCTTTACCAATATGGCTTGATGGGGTCTGTTTATGCTGAGAAGGTCCGCAATATTGAAAAACCGCGAGTTGGTTTATTGAATATTGGTACCGAGGATAAAAAAGGAAATGAGCTTACCAAGCAGGCATTTGCTTTATTGAAGGATGCTGACTTTAATTTTATCGGTAATGTGGAAGCTCGGGATTTGTTAAATGGAGTAGCTGATGTTGTCGTAACCGACGGGTTTACCGGAAACATGGTTTTAAAAACAACTGAAGGTACGGCTTCTGCTTTATTTAAAATGTTAAAAGAAGCGATGATGGTCGATCTAAAGAGCAAACTGGCCGCAGCTGTTTTAAAGCCAGGGTTTAAAGAACTGAAAAATAAGCTGGATTACTCTGAATACGGTGGTGCAGGTCTATTTGGATTAAAAGCTCCTGTCATAAAAGCACATGGTTCCTCAGATGCAAATGCATTCTATAATGCCATTCGTCAGGCGAAAATCATGGTAGAACATCATGTTGCAGAAACGATTCATGAGGCAATAAAATAAACGAAGAAAAGGGAACGAATGTAAGGGGACGAATAGTAAGGGGGATATGATGACTAAATTTGCTTTTATTTTTCCGGGTCAGGGCTCACAAACTGTAGGTATGGGAAAAGATGCTTACGACAATTATCAAAATGTGAAAAATCTCTTTTTAAAAGCAGATGAATGCTTGGCTGAAGAGTTCAGTAAGCTTATTTTCGAAGGACCGCAAGAGAAATTGACACGTACATACAATGCTCAGCCGAGTCTGTTAATTACAAGTTTAGCGCTTCTTAGCGTATTTCGTGAAATGTCTGATTTAAAACCTGATTATATGGCAGGCCACAGCCTGGGTGAATATACGGCTTATGCTGCAGCTGGGTCCATTCAATACGAGGATGCGGTAAAACTCGTACGAAATCGAGGCTTATATATGGAGCAGGCTGTTCCATCTGGGATAGGCACGATGAGTGCTATTCTTGGTATGGATGAGTCAAGTCTAGAAGAAGTAACGAAAACGATAACGAATCAAGGTGAACCTGTACAATTAGCAAACTTAAATTCCCCAGGCCAAATTATTATCTCTGGAACAATGGATGGGGTAAGATTGGCAGGAGAGCTTGCAAAGGAAAAAGGAGCAAAGAGAGTGCTTCCCCTGGAAGTCAGCGGTCCTTTTCACTCTTCGTTGATGAAACCCGCAGCGAGTAAGCTTGCGGATACACTCAATACAATAGAAATTAGGACTCCTGATTATCCAATCATATCGAACTATACGGGAACCCTAGCTGGAACAGGTAATGAAATAAAAGACAGTCTGGTCAAACAGCTGTATTCTCCAGTGAAATGGCAGCAATCTGTTGAGTATATGATTCATGAAGGTGTGACAACCTTTATCGAATTTGGTCCTGGAACTGTTCTTTCAGGCCTAGTTAAGAAAATCAACCGTGGTGTTAAAGTATACTCAGTCAAAGATATTGAATCATGTAAAAATGTGGTCAGTTCACTTGATGCGGAGGTTAAAGCAAATGGGTAAATTGGATGGGAAAATTGCGCTTGTGACGGGCGCATCTAGAGGAATCGGTCGTGCCATTGCTATTGCTCTGGCAAAAGAAGGGGCTTCAGTTGCTGTTAATTATGCCGGGAACAGCGAAAAAGCTGAAAATGTTGTTAAAGAAATAACGGAGATTGGCAGAGAAGCAATATCCATCCAGGGGGATGTGACAAATGCTGAGTCTGTTACTGATATGGTGAAAATTGTAACTGAAAAATTTGGCAAGATTGATATTTTGATAAATAATGCAGGAATCACACGTGACAATTTGTTGATCCGTATGAAGGAAGATGATTGGGATTCTGTCATCAATACAAACTTAAAAGGTGTTTTCCTTTGTACAAAAGCTGTATCCAGGCAAATGATGAAGCAAAGGCAGGGACGGATTATTAATATTTCGTCTGTGGTGGGTGTGAGCGGAAATGCCGGTCAGGCCAATTATGTAGCTGCTAAATCAGGAGTCATAGGGTTAACCAAAACATCGGCTAAAGAATTGGCAACACGTGGGATTACTGTAAATGCGATTGCCCCTGGATTTATTGAAACAGATATGACCAATGCATTAACGGAGAATGTTGGAGAGCAAATGTTGAAGCAAATACCATTGGGCCGATTTGGTAAGCCGGAAGACGTGGCTAAAACAGCTGTTTTCCTGGCTGCGGAAGATTCCGGATATATTACTGGCCAAACGATTCATGTCGATGGCGGAATGGTTATGTAATAACTCAAAGATTGAATATGTCGATTAACCCTTGTACAATATACTAGATGCAATCTTGAAGGGAGGTGAAGTTGTGTCAGACGTATTAGAGAAAGTATCTAAAATAATCGTAGATCGCCTTGGTGTAGATGAATCCGAAGTAACACTTGAAGCTTCTTTTAAAGATGATCTTGGTGCTGATTCCCTTGATGTTGTGGAATTGGTTATGGAACTTGAAGATGAATTCGGTATGGAAATTTCAGATGATGATGCTGAAAAAATTTCAACAGTTGGCGATGCTGTGAACTACATAAAAAGCCAAAACTAATTAGTTCTTATGAAAAGCTCCGTATAAATACGGGGCTTTTCATGCTATTATAATAAAAGCCTGTATATATCAAAGAATTTCGTTATCAATTTGTACCTTTTCCAATTCTTTGGATTTATATATACTAAAATGTGAGAAACTTTTTAGTCAGATTTAGCAGGGGGTCAATATGCAGAAGAGTAAAAGAAAGATAAACAATGATGCAGATTTTATCGCATTTCAGGATCGGCTTGGTGTTTCATTTGAAAACATCAATTTATTAAAACAAGCATTTACACATTCATCCTATGTGAATGAGCATCGTCGCAAGCCATATGAAGATAACGAACGATTGGAATTTTTGGGGGATGCGGTATTGGAATTGACTGTATCACAATTTTTATACAAAAAATTCAATACGATGAGTGAAGGAGAATTAACAAAGCTTAGAGCTGCTATCGTTTGTGAGCCTTCACTTGTTAAGTTTGCCACTGAATATTCCTTTGGTCCTTTAATATTACTTGGAAAAGGGGAAGAAATGACTGGAGGAAGGGAACGTCCGGCTCTTCTGGCAGATGTCTTTGAGGCTTTTATCGGGGCATTATATTTAGACCAGGGGTTAGATGTCGTAATTGAGTTCCTCAAAAAATCAGTCTATCCAAAAATAGATAACGGTGCTTTTTCTCATGTGATGGATTTTAAGAGCCAGTTACAGGAATTGGTTCAGAAAGACGGAATTGGTACATTGGAATACAAAATTCTTAATGAAAAAGGTCCTGCACACAACAGAGAATTTATCGCCAGAGTATCCTTGAATGGGAAGGAATTTGGAGCAGGTAAGGGCAAATCGAAAAAAGAAGCAGAACAACATGCTGCGCAGCAAGCATTGATGCACTTGCAGAAAAGCAGTAAATAAATGATTAAAAGGCAGTTGGGTACCATGTCAGAAGATAAACAATTGTTTTTGAAACGATTGGATATAGTAGGTTTCAAATCTTTTGCTGAACGCATTTCCGTTGAATTTGTTTCGGGTGTAACTGCTGTAGTAGGTCCGAATGGAAGCGGAAAAAGCAATATCACAGATTCAATCCGTTGGGTGTTGGGTGAACAATCTGCAAAATCGTTGAGGGGCTCCAAAATGGAGGATATTATTTTTGCTGGAAGTGACTCCAGAAAGGCTCTTAACTTTGCAGAGGTTACACTTACATTAAATAATGAAAGTCAGTTCCTTCCGATTGATTTCCATGAAGTTAGTGTCACAAGAAGGGTGACCCGTTCTGGTGACAGTGACTTTTTCATTAATAAAAAACCATGTCGTTTGAAAGACATCGTTGATTTATTCATGGATTCAGGACTTGGGAAGGAAGCTTTTTCAATTATAAGCCAAGGGAAAGTAGAAGAGATTTTAAGCAGTAAAGCGGAGGAACGCCGCACTATATTTGAAGAAGCAGCTGGTGTATTAAAATATAAAACAAGGAAGAAGAAAGCGGAGGTTAAGCTTGAGGAAACAAGGGCTAACCTGAACCGTGTTCATGATATTTTACATGAACTGGAGGGACAGGTGGAGCCACTCAAGATACAGGCATCCATTGCCCGCGATTATCTTCAGCAAAAAGAGGAACTTGAGGAATTTGAAGCTGCCTTGCTTGTATATGAAATTGAAGTCCTTCACGAAAAATGGACTTCGTTATCAAAGCAGCTTGAAGAGCATCAAATAAAGGATTCTGAATTCAGTTTATTAATTCAGAAAAAGGAATCCGCAGTAGAAGCGACTCGCTTGCAGTTGACTGAGCTAGATAATCGTATTCAGTCTTTACAGTCTACTTTGTTATCTGTCAGTGAAGAACTTGAAAAGGTAGAAGGCCGTAAACAAGTTTTAATTGAAAGAATGAAGAATGCAAGCCAAAACAAGCAGCATCTTGAAAAAAGTCTGCAAAACTGGCGAGATAAATTGATTCAGGTCTCACGTATCCGAGATGAAAAAGTGGGTACATTGCATCTTCTTCAGGCAGAAACGAAAAACTTTAAACAAAAATTACAGGAAAAACAAAATTTGCTTAGTAACTTTGCGGGAGACCTGGAAGCTAAAATTGATGCTCTGAAAAGTGAGTATATTGAACAGTTAAACCAACAGGCTGCGGCGAAACATGAGCTGACCTATTTAGAACAGCAATTAAGCCAACAGCAAAGTAAGCATGCAAAATTAAATTTTGATAATGGGAAATTATTGTCTTCTAGGGAACAGGTGACGGCTCGCTTGAAAGAAACGGAAATCCGACTCCATGCCGTTCAGCAGGATCTAGAGAATCAAATTTATCGTTATCGTGAATTACAGCATTCGCATGAAAATTTAAAAACCCAATATGAAAAACAGGAAAAAACTCTTTATCAGGCATATCAATATTTGCAAAAAGCAAAATCAAGAAAAGAAATGCTTGAAGAAATGGAAGAGGATTACTCCGGATTTTTCCAGGGTGTAAAAGAAATTCTTAAAGAAAAGAATAAAAACTTACATGGAATTGAAGGCGCTATTGCTGAATTACTTAATGTGCCGAAGGATTATGCGGTTGCCATTGAGACTGCTCTGGGTGGAGCCCTGCAAAATATTGTGGTGGAAGAAGAACATCATGCACGTACAGCGATTGCTTTCTTAAAACGCAATCGACTTGGAAGAGCTACGTTCTTGCCTTTATCCACAATAAAAGGTAAGTCTGTCCCATCTCAGGTTTTACAGACTGCTGGGTCTCATCACGCTTTTATTGGGCTTGCTTCTAATCTTGTTCAGTATGATGAGAAGTATAAAGAAGTCATGACGAGTCTTTTGGGAAATGTTTTTATTGTTCAGGATTTGGTCGGAGCTAATGAAATCGCAAAGCTTACAGGATATCGATATAGAATTGTTACCCTGGAAGGGGATATTGTCAGTCCAGGTGGAGCAATGACAGGTGGAGCGAACAGACAGTCGGGTTCATCTATTCTTTCACGTAAGGGAGAAAAAGAGGAGCTTGTTGAAAAAATCGCCCAAATGGACGAGCAGACAGCCAAGCTGGAAGCTCATGTAAAGAAAATAAAAGCAGATTTGGCTGATTCTGAGAAACAAGTCACCCGTCTTCGTGAAGCTGGTGAAACGCTTCGTTTGAATGAAGAATCTATTAAAGGGCAAATAAGAGAGCTGCAGCTTGAAGAACGCAATGTCAATGAACGATTAACGATTTATGATATGGAAAAATCGTCACTTGATGAAGAACGCCATATGAAAGAAAGTCGTATAAAGGAATTGGTAAACAGTCTCTCCTCCTATGAACAATCCATTAAACAAATGGATGCTGATATTAGCAGGTATACCGAGCAAAAGCAGATGGATCAATCGAGCAAGGATTCCCTCGTAGAGGAATTGAATGAATTAAAGATTCAATTAGCATCAAAAACCGAACAGCTTCAGCATCAGCAAAATGAAGTAGAGCGGTTGACATCAGAATTAAATGAGGTAAAACAAAACATTCGTGATAATGAAGAAGACCTTTCCCTGTTAAATGGTGAAATGTCATCAAGCTCCACAGGTGAAACTAATCTGGAACAAACTGCAGCAGAGAAGCTGGAACAAAAGGAACAAGCGGTTCGTGAAATTGAAGCTTCACGAGCAAAGCGACAGGAACTATTAGAGCTTGTTGAAGAAAATGAAATGGAACTAAAAGAGTGGAAACGCCAGCATAGAGGACTATCAGAAACATTAAAAGATGAAGAGATTAAACTCAATCGTTTAGATGTGGAAATGGACACCCGTTTGGATACGCTTCGGGAGGAATATGCACTTACCTTTGAGGCAGCTAAAGAACAATATCCACTTACGGTTGAACCTGAAGAAGCAAAACGGAAAGTGAAATTAATTAAGCTTTCTATCGAAGAGCTTGGTACAGTGAATATTGGAGCGATTGAAGAATATGATCGCGTTTCAGAGCGATATGAATTTTTAACAGCTCAAAGAGATGATTTGCAGGAAGCAAAAGATACATTGTTTGATGTGATTGATGAAATGGATGAAGAAATGAAGCGCCGTTTCGAGATTACCTTCAATGCAATTAAGAAAGAATTCAATTTGGTGTTCCCTTCACTGTTTGGCGGAGGTCGAGCAGAGCTCAAGTTGACAGATCCAGAGGACATACTAAATACCGGTGTGGATATCATTGCGCAGCCTCCTGGTAAAAAGCTGCAAAATCTCAGTTTATTATCAGGTGGGGAACGTGCGCTAACAGCCATCGCTCTTTTGTTCGCTATTTTACGCGTAAGACCGGTTCCGTTTTGTATATTGGATGAAGTGGAAGCGGCGCTTGATGAAGCGAACGTGTACCGTTTCAGCCAATACTTAAAGCAATTTAGTAAAGAAACGCAATTTATCGTAATCACGCACCGCAAGGGAACAATGGAAGAAGCGGACGTCCTGTATGGTGTTACCATGCAGGAATCAGGAGTTTCGAAGCTTGTTTCTGTCCGGTTAGAGGAATCAAAGGAATTAATTGAATCAACTTAAAGGTGGTAAATACATGAGTTTTTTTAAGAAGCTAAAAGAAAAATTTAGTGAACAAACAACTAGTACATCTGAAAAGTTTAAACAGGGATTGACTAAAACAAGAAATTCATTTTCCGAAAAGGTCAATGATTTAGTTGCCCGCTACAGAGAAGTGGATGAAGACTTTTTTGAAGAGCTTGAAGATGTCATGATTCAGGCGGATATCGGTGTTGAAACCGTAATGGAATTGATTGATAAGCTGAAATTTGAAGTGAAACGCCGCAATATAAAAGATACAAAAGATGTACGAAGCGTTATTTCTGAGAAGCTTGTTGAAATTTATCAGGCTGGTGAGGAGAAATCCAATGCTGTAAACATCCAGAACGATCAACTGACAGTTATCTTGTTTGTTGGTGTGAATGGTGTCGGTAAAACGACAACGATTGGAAAACTTGCTCATAAATATAAGAGTGAGGGTAAAAAGGTCCTTTTGGCAGCAGGAGATACTTTCCGTGCCGGTGCGATTGAACAATTAGAAGTATGGGGCCACCGGGTTGGTGTAGAGGTCATTAAGCAGGGAGCAGGTTCAGATCCGGCTGCTGTTATGTTTGATGCTGTACAGGCTGCTAAATCACGTAAAGCGGATATCCTTCTATGTGACACAGCGGGAAGACTTCAAAATAAGGTTAACCTTATGAAAGAGCTTGAAAAGGTTAAGAAGGTTATTGAACGGGAAGTACCGGGTGCACCGCATGAAGTGTTGTTGGTTCTCGATGCCACCACTGGACAGAATGCGTTAATTCAAACCAAAACATTTAAGGAAGCAACTGATGTTTCCGGGATTGTATTAACAAAGCTAGATGGAACAGCGAAAGGCGGAATTGTCATCGCCATTCGAAATGAGCTCGGCATTCCAGTTAAATTCGCTGGCCTGGGTGAGCAAATGGATGATTTACAGGAATTCGATGCAGAACAATTTGTATATGGATTATTTGCCGAGTTAGTAGATGAAGCAGAAGAGTAAACAATTATTTTGAAGGGAAGAGCCAGTGTTTATACGGGCTCTTTTCTCTTTTACGGAGCCTATGTCGTAATTTTAGAGGATTTTTAGACAGGGATAATCATTCGGGAAAAGGCAGTTGGTTCGAAAGGAGCAAGGATAGAAGAGATTTGACCATTGGTGTCACCTTGGATTAATCTATCTTTTTAAATAAAAACTGCGCTCTTTTGCATGTGTTTTTAAAACTGAAATATGACAGTAAAGCATTGGTAATACAAGCCTTGCCTCTTCAGGAAAGGGTTCTTGACATTCTTTGATTTTCCGATTAAACTTGTATATTGTAAAGGTATTTCACTTAACAGAGTTGGAGGGTCAGTAATGCTCGAGAAAACAATGCGGATGAATTACCTATATGACTTCTATCAATCATTGCTGACACCAAAGCAAAAAAGTTATATGTCTCTTTATTATCTGGACGATTATTCCCTGGGTGAAATTGCCGATGAATATGAGGTGAGCCGCCAGGCCGTTTATGATAATATTAAGCGAACAGAAGCGATGCTTGAAGAATACGAGGCTAAGCTTTTACTGTTTTATAAATCACAGGAACGCAGCCTTTTGCTCAATAAGTTAGGAAGTTTAACAGAACAGATGAATGAAAATGATGTTAAAGAACAACTGATTGAGATTATAGCATCTCTTGAAAAGTTAGATTAGGAGGCGGCATAATGGCATTTGAAGGTTTAGCCGACCGACTGCAGGGCACTTTGCAAAGAATCCGAGGCAAGGGTAAAGTGACGGAAGCTGATGTAAAAGAAATGATGAGAGAAGTAAAGCTCGCACTTCTTGAAGCAGACGTTAACTTTAAAGTAGTTAAGGATTTTATCAAACGTGTCAATGAAAGGGCTATTGGTCAAGAAGTTTTAAAGAGCTTGACACCTGGTCAACAGGTAATCAAGGTCGTTAAGGAAGAATTGACGGAATTAATGGGTGGCGAACAAAGCAAGATTGCTGTTTCAAATCGTCCTCCAACTGTTATCCTTATGGTTGGTTTACAGGGTGCCGGTAAAACAACAACCACAGGTAAACTGGCTAATCTGCTCCGCAAGAAATATAATCGTAAACCAATGCTAGTTGCAGCCGATATTTATCGTCCCGCAGCAATTAAGCAGCTTGAAACTTTAGGCGGTCAGCTCTCTATGCCTGTCTTTTCTTTGGGAGATCAAGTGAGTCCTGTAGAAATTGCCAAGCAAGGGGTTGCCAAAGCTAAAGAAGAGCATTGCGATTATGTTTTAGTCGATACAGCAGGGCGTTTGCATATTGATGAAAATCTGATGGGCGAATTGGCTGAAATTAAAGAAGCTGTAAAACCAGATGAGATTTTCTTAGTTGTAGATGCCATGACAGGACAGGATGCGGTCACTGTAGCTAAAAGCTTTAACGACCAACTCGAAATCACCGGTGTTATTTTAACCAAATTGGATGGAGATACACGTGGTGGTGCAGCATTATCAATTCGTTCAGTAGCTGAAAAACCGATTAAGTTTGTCGGTATGGGTGAAAAGATGGATGCATTAGAGCCATTCCACCCGGAACGAATGGCTTCAAGGATTCTAGGGATGGGCGATGTTCTCACGCTGATTGAGAAGGCCCAAACTGATGTTGATGAGGAGAAAGCACGCGAACTCGAGAAGAAGATGCGTACAAACTCTTTCACATTTGATGATTTCCTCGAACAGCTAGCACAGGTCAAAAAAATGGGACCGCTGGATGACATTTTAAAAATGCTTCCAGGTGCAAACAAAATTAAAGGGATGAACAATCTTTCCATTGATGATAAGCAAATTGCTCATGTTGAGGCAATCATTCAATCAATGACGAAGAAAGAGAAGGATCAGCCTGAAATTATTAATGCCAGCAGACGTAAACGGATTGCTAAAGGAAGCGGAAGACCGATTCAGGAAGTAAACCGACTTCTAAAGCAATTTGAAGACATGAAGAAGTTGATGAAGCAAATGACTGGCATGCAGCAAAAAGGTAAGAAAAAAGGCGGCTTTAAGCTACCTTTTATGTAAAAAAATATGGGTGTTAAGAAAAAACACTTTACAAGGGTATATTGATTTGGTAATATACTATCTTGTGTGATACTATTCGGAGGTGCAAGTATAAAATGGCAGTAAAAATTCGTTTAAAACGTATGGGAGCTAAAAAGACTCCTTTCTATCGTATTGTAGTAGCAGATTCTCGTTCTCCTCGTGACGGTCGTTTCATTGAGACAGTTGGAACTTACAACCCAGTTGCAAACCCAGCTGAAGTGAAAATTGACGAGGAACTTACTTTACAATGGCTTCAAAATGGTGCTAAACCATCTGACACAGTTCGTAACTTGTTGTCAAAAGAAGGCATCATGGAAAAATTCCACAACGCGAAGCAAAGCAAGTAATATAAAGGTCCGTTATGATAGAATTGATTGAAACAATCGTAAAGCCTCTTGTCGATCATCCGGATGACGTGACCGTAGCAATGGATGAACAAGCCAATAAGATTGTCTTTACCCTGTCGGTCAATAAGAAAGACATGGGGAAGGTAATCGGCAAACAGGGGCGTGTAGCTAAAGCTATTCGAACAGTAGTGTATACTGCTGCATCCAAGAATGACAAAAAAGTCTATCTGGAAATACGCGATTGAAAAAAGGAGGGAGCAATCCCTCCTTTTTCTTATATATTCATGCATACTCACTAAGGGCTGAGCAAGAGGGCAAGGAGATGAGGTAACGAAGATGTTGCCACAGGATGTGGCGTTTTTAGTCTTCGTTCCTTGAATTAGGCCCTTCAGCTTTTGGTTGTCATCCAGCTTCATGAGCTAGGAGTTCGGGACATAAGCATAGCCTCTACAGGAGGGCAACAGGATGTTGGACACAAAGACGTTGCGACACGATGTGGCGTTCTTAGTCTTTGTACCTTATCCCCCCTTCCGAGCCTCTGTCTTATGCTCCTCACTCCTGGGCGAGCTCTTTCAGCTTTTGGTTGTCATCTAGCTTCGACGGCTAGAAGCTCAGGACATAAGCATGGTCTCTTCTGGAGGGGAGAGCGCCTCCCTCCGAACCCCTGTCTTATGCTCCTCGCGGGCCTACAGGATGTAGGTCATGAAGACGTTGCCACAGGACGTGGCGAATTTAGTCTTCGTTCCTTGAATATGGGCCCTTCAGCTTTTGGTTGTCATCCAGCTTCGACGGCTAGAAGCTCAGGACATAAGCATGGTCTCTTCGGGAGGGGAGAGCACCTCCCCTCCGAGCCCCTGTCTTATGCTCCTCGCTTCTGGGCGAGCCGTCTCAGCTTTTGGTTGTCATCTAGCTTCGACGGCTAGAAGCTCAGGACATAAGCATGGTCTCTTCTGGAGGGGAGAGCGCCTCCCTCCGAACCCCTGTCTTATGCTCCTCGCGGGCCTACAGGATGTAGGTCATGAAGACGTTGCCACAGGACGTGGCGAATTTAGTCTTCGTTCCTTGAATATGGGCCCTTCAGCTTTTGGTTGTCATCCAGCTTCGACGGCTAGAAGCTCAGGACATAAGCATGGTCTCTTCGGGAGGGGAGAGCACCTCCCCTCCGAGCCCCTGTCTTATGCTCCTCGCTTCTGGGCGAGCCGTCTCAGCTTTTGGTTGTCATCTAGCTTCGGCTCCTAGACCCTCGAGACATAAGTGTAGCCACTGCGGGAGGAAAGGACGCCTCCCTACGTGCCTCCTCTTATGCTTGTCGGGTCTGAACAGTCGCCTCAGCTTTTGGTTGTCATTTATTGTGGTTCGGGATAGTATTAAGTTATGAATTATGAGGGTTTTGGGTTGGTTAAAGTGTGAAGTGTATAATCCATACATAGTACCGTTATTTGAAAGTAGCTATAATGATGATGAGTTGATAAGTTTCAGGATTTCTTCAGTACCGTAATACAATTGGTGGATTGGTATGTATGAAAGAGGTGCCATAATGAAAATACTTCAAAATGTTATAGTGAAACAGGTATTAACTGAGAAGAGTAAAATACAGCTGTTGGAGCAGTTTGAATATAAAAAAAGCGTTTTGAATAAAGAATGTGATCAATTGCGCTTTGAATTAAAGAAGCTGGAAAAAACAAAGAAATTTCAACCCGCAAGCTTAAAAACGCATTTTGAGAAAGAAATCGATATGCGTAAGGAAAAAGTGAAGCTGCTGGACTTTCAAATTCAACAGCTTGATATTCTCCCCTATGGGAGTGAATTAAAGGAACGAGAAGTTCAGGCAATAATTGATGTTGAAGTCGGGCAAAATTGGGAAGAAGTTGTACAAACTAAAACCATCATTATTAAAGATGGAATCATTGATGAATTTAAATAGAGGTGAACAGAAAGAAATGCAAAAATGGTTTAAAGTTGGCAAAATTGTTAATACCCACGGAATAAAAGGCGAGGTCAGGGTTATTTCAAGCACTGATTTCCCGGAAGAACGATATAAAAATGGGAGCACTTTATATATCTTTAAAAAGAGCTCAAATGAGCCTGTTGAAGTCACTGTTCAATCTTCAAGACAACACAAAAACTTTTATTTATTGACGTTTGAAGGGCATGGCACGATAGAATCAGTGGAGTCTTATAAAGAAGGCGTATTAAAGATATCAGAGGAACAAATGGGCAGCCTTGATGAAGGGGAATATTATTACCATGAAATCATCGGATGCACAGTACGTACAGCAGATGGTGCCGAATTGGGTGTGGTAAAAGAAATCCTTTCACCTGGAGCAAATGATGTATGGGTCATCAGCGGGAAAAACGGTAAAGAAGTATTGATTCCTTATATTGATGATGTTGTTAAAGAAATTGATGTAGATGCAAAAATGATCTCGATTGATCCGATGGAAGGACTGCTTGATTAATGAGAATCGATATCCTAACCTTATTTCCTGAAATGTTCAGCGGAGTGTTTGGATCCTCCATCCTTAAGAAGGCTGCTGAAAAACAGGCAGTTGAATACCATACCCATAATTTCCGGGAGTATTCAGATAACAAGCATCAATCTGTTGATGATTACCCATATGGCGGTGGGGCAGGAATGGTACTGAAACCTCAGCCGATTTTTGATTGCTTGGAGCAAATCACTCCAAAAGAGCAGAAGAAAAAGCCTCGGGTCATCCTTTTATGTCCACAGGGGAAACGCTATAACCAAGCTAAAGCAGAGGAACTGGCAAAGGAAGATCAGCTTATTTTCGTGTGCGGGCATTACGAAGGGTATGACGAAAGGATACGCGAACATGCGGTAACAGACGAAATATCAATTGGTGATTTCGTATTAACGGGTGGAGAGCTTGGAGCAATGGTGATCATCGATAGTGTAGTGCGGCTATTGCCAGGGGTGCTGGGGAATGAGGATTCACCTGTACTGGATTCATTTAGTTCAGGTCTTTTGGAACACCCTCATTATACGCGTCCGGCTGATTTTCGCGGGATGAAGGTCCCGGATGTTCTCATTTCGGGAAACCATAAATATATTGAGGAATGGAGAAAGAAAGAATCTTTGCGCAGAACCTGGCAAAGGCGTCCGGATTTATTGAATCATTATGATCTGACCAAAGAAGAAAAAAAATGGCTCGAAGAAATAAAAAATGAAGATAGATAGTTGCGCTTTAGGTGTTTTATATGATAAGATACATTTTGTGAGTTAGGCTGTAAAGCCTTGCTTTTATAACAATGTTCCGCTGTCATTATCTCGAGAAGGGGTGGCAAGAGCATTGGGTGGAAGGAGTTGAATACGATGCATAAATTAATCGAAGAAATCACGAAGGATCAATTAAGAACTGATCTTCCTACTTTCCGTTCCGGTGATACTGTAAGAGTACACGTTAAGGTTGTTGAGGGAACTCGTGAACGTATTCAGGTATACGAAGGCGTAGTAATCAAGCGTCGTGGAGGCGGAATCAGTGAAACTTTCACAGTCCGCAAAATTTCCTATGGTGTAGGTGTTGAACGTGCATTCCCATTGCACACACCACGTATCGCTAAATTGGAAGTTATCCGTCGCGGTAAAGTACGTCGTGCTAAGCTTTATTACTTGCGTAACCTACGCGGTAAAGCAGCACGTATTAAAGAAATCCGATAATTACGTGTTTAACGTGAGTGGATACAAGGAGCTTGTGCTGACACAAGCTCCTTTTTCACATTAAACATCAAATTATTGCTTTTTTATGTGAAAAGTATATATTTATACATATATAGAGAAGATATAGGCGGTGTACGAATATGGCTAAGTCTAAAGGGAAAAGTGAAATCCTCGAGTGGGTTAAAGCTTTAGTTATTGCAATAGTATTGGCAGCAATCATCCGATATTTCCTATTTGCACCTATATTGGTTGATGGTTTATCGATGATGCCAACCCTTCATAATGAAAATAGAATGGTAGTCAATAAAATGTCCTATAAAATCGGTGAACCTGAGCGATTTGATATAGTGGTATTTCACGCTACAGAAGAAAAAGATTACATTAAAAGAGTAATTGGCTTACCTGGAGATAAAATAGAATATAAAGATGATACTTTATATATTAATGGCAAGGCATATGAAGAGCCTTACCTGGATGAAGCCAAGGAACAAATGATTGAAGGACCTTTGACAGAACCATTTACACTGGAAGAAATTATTGGCCAGGAAACGGTTCCCGAGGGTGAAGTGTTTGTGATGGGGGATAATCGAAGATACTCGAAAGATAGCCGCCATATTGGAACGATCAAGCAAAGTGAGATTTTGGGCAAAACCAGTCTAGTGTACTGGCCGTTAAAAGAATTTAGAATTGTTGACTAATGACTGAAAAGGTGAAAGTATGACGATACAATGGTTTCCCGGGCATATGGCTAAAGCTCGGCGTGAAGTAACAGAAAAATTAAAGCTGGTAGACATAATATTTGAGCTAGTAGATGCTCGGCTTCCCCAATCATCTAGAAATCCTATGATTGATGAAATTATTCAGCATAAACCGCGGCTGGTGATTTTAAATAAGGCAGATATGGCAGATCAAAGTAAAACAAATCAATGGTTAGCCTATTTCGAAGCTAAGGGAATTAAAGCCGTAGCCGTAAATGCACATCAAGGGACAGGCTTGAAAAGTATTATGGCGGGAGCTCAAGAAGTTCTTAAAGAAAAAATAGAAAAGATGAAATCTAGAGGAATAAAACCACGTGCAATCCGTGCCATGATTGTCGGAATTCCCAATGTTGGGAAGTCTACATTAATAAATAGGCTTGCTGGAAAAAATATTGCCAAAACCGGTAATATGCCAGGTGTGACAAAAGCGCAGCAATGGATTAAAGTTGGTAAGGAGCTTGAACTATTGGACACTCCTGGTATCCTATGGCCGAAGTTTGAGGATCAGGAAGTCGGCTGTAAACTAGCTGTAACAGGAGCTATTAAGGATACCATTTTAAATCTTCATGATATTGCAATCTATGGATTGAAATTTTTGGAGAGGGAATATCCAGCGCGTTTGCTCGATGGGTATAAGCTTGAGGAAATTCCAGAAGAAATTGTGGAAGCCTTTGACCAAGTAGGGAAATTGCGAGGATGTTTAGCTGGCGGTGGCATAGTGGATTATGATAAAACTGCTGAATTGATTATAAGAGATATCCGTACACAAAAATTTGGAAGATTAACGTTTGAATCTCCATTTGAATTGGAATCTGATATATAATAAAAAACTAGAAGGCCCCCTTGTTTGGGGGTCTTTACATTTGTGTGCCAAAACCGATATTAATTAGGAAGGATAGCAGAAATGACGAATTCACTTACCATTTCAGAAATAAAAAATAAGCTTAAAGAGCTAGAAACCATCGAGGATCCGTTTGTTCAGGAATGCCGCAAGGATCAGCGTAAAGGCGTCCAGGTTGCCCTCTCAGGCTTTGAAAGAGCAATTGCCAGGAAAGTAGAGGAAAGACGCCATTTCGACTCCATATCGGTTTTTGAGAACCAACTAAGGGATGAAGGATATCAATATATAGTGGGCATAGACGAAGCTGGCAGAGGGCCGCTTGCTGGTCCTGTAGTAGCAGGGGCTGTGATTTTGCCTGAAAACTTTTATTTAGCCGGCCTTACTGACTCAAAGAAACTCTCTGCTGCAAAAAGAGAGCAATACTACGAGTACATACTGGAAAATGCGCTTGCGGTTGGGGTTGGCATTATACACAGTGAGGAAATCGACAAAATAAATATTTATGAAGCTGCCAAAAAGGCGATGCTTTCAGCAGTGAATCAGTTAAAAGTATTCCCGGAATATGCATTGATAGATGCTATGAAGTTAGATTTGCCTATACCACAGATGTCGCTGATTAAAGGGGATGCCAAGTCTATCTCTATTGCAGCTGCTTCAGTCATTGCCAAAGAAACGAGAGACAGACTTATGAAGGAATATGCAGAAATCTATCCACAATATGGATTTGATAAGCATATGGGGTATGGAACGAGCAGTCATTTAGAAGCTATCGAAAAGTATGGTCCGGTTGATTGGCACAGGATGACATTTGCTCCTTTAAAGAATAATTACTGATAAGAGAGGTGTGATTTTTTGCAGCCTGTCATAAATATAGATTCATGGATCAATAAACTGGCTTATAGCAAGGTATCAACAGGCTTCAGAGATGGCCAAATATTTGCTGGAAAAATCACGAAATTTTATCCTCATAATATGGCGGAAGTTCTCGTAAATGGAACAAAAATGATAGCGAAATTGGATGTATCAGTGGAAGCGCATGTGCGCCAATTATTTCAGGTCAGGCAAATAGAAAATGGTTTGATGCAATTAAAGGTATTGCCTTTTGGCAGTGGAATATCAAAGCCCGATTTGCCCGCTCAACTATTAAGTGCATTCCAGATAAAGGCATCAAGGGCGGGGGGAAATCTGGCTGAAATGGTGATTGCCAACCAGCTGGCTGTGACGAAAGATAGCTTTACCAGGGCTTTAAACTGGCTGAATTCAACAGGCGATCCATCAATAGGAATGCCAACCATTAAATTAGCGTACATGAACCAGCTTCCGATACATAAAACTGTGTTGGATGCTCTTTTATCACTGAAAACTGGAGAATCATTAACTAGTATGCTTGATTCCCTGACAAAATATCTTAAGACTTCCGACAATCTAGGTAAATATGCTCATATAATAAATAGATTAGAGGAATTTCTTCAGACAGGTAAGAGGGAAGCCTTTCAAGGGATAGCTATGTCTCTTATGGACGAGAATATGGAAATTTTTCAAAAGGCTGGGCTGATCCTTAAGGAAGGAGAGGTAATTTTATCGAATTCTAGTCATAATAGATTACAGGAATGGATAGAAAAGGTATTTAGTGGAAATAGCACACGTCCCCCTGAACTAACAGCAGAAGAATGGCAAAAGGTTCAGGAAAAAATTTTGAAAAGTGATCTGTTTAGTCATCTTGATAAGAATAACACCTTATATAAAGCGATGAACTCCATCATGCAATCACTAGGAATTAAGGATCAATCAAAACAGCCTGAGACAAGTATAGTAAAGGATACATTGATACAATTGACGGCCGAAAAAACACCCATCCAACTAAAAAAACAGGCTGAAGCCATTCTGACAAGGTTAGCCGCGTTTCAATTATTATCCCAGGAAACCGGACCACTGCAGAATGTATTTATGCAGATTCCAGTTCCCTTAACTTCGGTTAAAGGTGATTTGACATTGCAATGGACTGGTCGAAAACGAGAAGATGGGACAATTGATCCAGCATATTGCCGAATTGTATTTTATTTAGAGCTAGCCCACTTAAAAGAAACCGTTATTGATATGAATATCCAAAACCGGATCATTAGTTTAAAGATATGGATTGGGGAGAAAAAGGAGGCAAATATTGCTGCCAGTTCCCTGGTGACCATACTGAAGGAAAATTTAGAGGAGAAGGGGTATATTCTATCAACTGTAAAAATTGCTGATTTTTCGCAGGAGAAGTCTGTAAGTTCTGAAATAAGTAAATCATATTATCCCTCTTTTGGGTATACCGGGGTTGATTATAAAATATGAAAAAAAGCAGAAAATCTGCCTCTGTTTTAAAATATGAGGAAAATCAGGATGTCTCCCCAAAATTAATAGCTAAGGGAAAAGGTATTGTAGCTGATCATATCTTAAAGGAAGCTGTAAAACATGAGATTCCTGTCCGAAAGGATCCTAGTCTTACAGAATTACTATCACAGCTTGAGATTAATCAATCGATTCCTGAGGAACTTTATCAGGCAGTTGCAGAGGTTTTTGCCTTTATATATAAGGTTGACCATAAAACTAGTAAATAATTTATAGAAAGGGTTTCCTAAGAGATAGAGAATTTCGCCATAGAATACCTGTGTATTGTGGACAGGTCTTTTAGTTTGAAAAATATGGGTAAATAAGGAGTGGGCGTGATCGATTTTTTTCTGTTTCTAATGATTATTTTCATTCTGGCAGCGAATTTAATTGCGTTCTTTGTTTTTAATAAAAAGCGCAATTTGTATCTAGCTGCATTAGTCACTTTATTATTGGCCGGTGTGTTTGGTTTAGTCGCTGGAATGTTAGCCGTCTGGCTGATAGAAGATGGATTTGCGTTCTTTTACGGATTTAACATAGCAGCTATTTTGCTGTGGAATAGTATCGCCGTCTTTTTGATTGCCATCATCGTTTCGCTTGTTAAATTGTATCGAAAACAAACCTAATGGATATAGCTCCTGAAGTTGGGATGAAGCGAAAAGCTAAAAAGAAAAGTTGTGAGATTTTGAGGGAGTAGTGGATAGAATTATCTTCTATTACTATAGTAACTTATCCGAAGAAGTTTTCTACGGAATGCCAAAATATATATCTTTTTTGAAGGCTGAAAATGATGATTTCAGCCTTTCTTTTAGTATGCTTTCTTTATCATTTTATGTAATAAGTGTAAAAAAATTACCGATATTTGGTGAAATCGCTTTAAATTATTGGACTTTGAATACTAGTTTTAATACAATGAAAACGCAATATATTTTTTATAGTCTGAAAGTTTTGATGGGAGGATAAGAAATGAATATCCATGAGTATCAAGGTAAAGAGATCCTCAGACAATACGGGGTAAATGTTCCAAATGGAAAAGTCGCTTTTTCTGTTGAGGAAGCAGTTAACGCAGCAAGTGAACTTGGAACTGCGGTTACTGTTGTGAAAGCTCAAATCCATGCGGGTGGAAGAGGGAAAGCTGGCGGTGTCAAGGTTGCCAAATCGCTGGATGAGGTTCGTACATATGCTGGTGAAATACTCGGCAAAGTATTGGTAACGCATCAAACGGGTCCGGATGGTAAAGAAGTAAAACGCTTACTTATTGAAGAAGGCTGTGACATCAAGAAAGAATATTATGTTGGGCTTGTTCTTGATAGAGCAACTTCAAGAGTTGTGTTAATGGCTTCTGAAGAGGGCGGAACAGAAATAGAAGAAGTTGCTGAAAAAACACCGGAAAAAATCTTCAAGGAAGTTATTGATCCTGTAATCGGATTAACACCATTCCAAGCTAGAAGAATAGCTTTTAATATTAATATACCAAATGAATTAATCAACAAAGCAGCTAAATTTATGACTAGTCTTTACACGGCATTTATTGAAAAAGACTGTTCTATTGCTGAAATCAATCCTTTGGTCGTTACAGGCGACGGAGAAGTGATGGCTTTGGATGCTAAGTTGAATTTTGACGAAAATGCGCTTTATCGCCACAAGGATATTGTCGCTTATCGAGATCTTGAGGAAGAAGACCCAAAAGAAATCGAAGCTTCCAAATACGACCTAAGCTATATATCTCTTGATGGCAATATCGGCTGTATGGTTAATGGAGCAGGACTTGCGATGTCAACAATGGATATTATTAATCACTATGGTGGCACTCCTGCCAACTTCCTGGATGTTGGGGGCAGTGCAACGGCTGAAAAAGTTACGGAAGCATTTAAGATTATCCTTTCAGACAGCCATGTTAAGGGGATTTTTGTAAATATATTTGGCGGCATAATGAAATGTGATGTTATTGCTGAGGGTGTTGTTGAAGCAGCTAAACAGGTTAGCTTACAGGTACCGCTGGTCGTACGCCTAGAAGGTACGAATGTAGACCTTGGTAAAAAGATATTAGAGGAATCCGGTATTAATGTCACAGCTGCAGAATCAATGGCTGATGGTGCACAAAAAATCGTTTCGTTAATAGGCTAAGACTGGAGGATATATGAAATGAGCGTATTTGTTAATAAAGATTCAAAAGTGATTGTACAAGGTATTACAGGATCTACAGCCCGTTTTCATACGAAGCAAATGTTAAAATACGGCACGAATATTGTGGGCGGTGTAACACCTGGTAAAGGCGGCGCTGAGGCTGAAGGTGTTCCTGTCTTCAATACCGTAATTGAAGCAAAAGAAGCAACAGGTGCCAATGTATCAGTTATCTATGTACCAGCTCCTTTTGCTGCAGATTCCATTCTTGAAGCAGTTGATGCAGAGCTTGATCTCGTCATCTGTATTACAGAGCATATCCCTGTATTGGACATGGTAAAAGTAAAACGTTATATGGAAGGGAAGAAAACACGTCTAATCGGGCCGAACTGTCCGGGCGTTATTACTCCTGAAGAATGTAAGGTAGGGATCATGCCTGGTTATATCCACAGAAAAGGGCATATTGGCGTTGTTTCTCGCTCGGGTACATTAACCTATGAAGCGGTGCATCAATTAACTCAGGCGGGCTTTGGACAGTCATCAGCAGTTGGTATTGGTGGCGACCCTGTCAATGGAACTGATTTCATCGACGTTTTAAAAGCTTTTAATGAAGATCCTGAAACGTATGCGGTGATTATGATCGGTGAAATAGGTGGTACAGCGGAAGAAGAAGCAGCCCAATGGGTGAAAGAAAATATGACAAAACCGGTTACCGGATTTATCGGAGGCCGTACTGCTCCTCCAGGGAAACGAATGGGCCATGCAGGCGCCATTATTTCCGGTGGAAAAGGAACAGCCGATGAGAAAATTCGTGTGTTGAATGAATGCGGTATAAAAGTGGCGGAAACTCCGGCTGTAATGGGTGAAACGATGCTAAGCGTATTAAAAGAAAAAGGGCTATACGATAAATGTAAAACGCATTAATAATAAGACAAGCCTCCCCTTATCCTTTTTAAGGGGAGCGTCTTTATATATTAAATATTAAGAGGTGAAGCTGTTATGGATGAATGGAAGAATAGGCTTGTGCACCTGGATCATTGTCGGGGTATGAGTTGGAAAGCTAAATTTCGCATATTGAAAGATGATCCGAACCTTCAGAAGATGTATGATCAGCCCTACCGTTATTGGGTGGAAACATTGGAGTTACCCTCGTCAAAAATCTCCTTATTCATGAAAGACCTCCACAATGAAGATCTTCAAAAAATGCCTTCTATATATGAGAAAAACCACATCCGTTGTATAACATTCCTCGATGACCTATATCCCGGACAACTTTCTGTTATTTATCAACATCCATGGATTTTATATTGCAAAGGAAATCTTGAACTCTTGCATAATTCAAGGATATTAGCCATAATAGGTAGCCGTGCCCCTACTGAATACGGAAAAAAGATGGTTAACTATCTAATTCCCGATTTAGTTAAGGCGGATGTATGTATTGCAAGTGGATTAGCAAGAGGGATCGATTCACATGCACAAATTAAAGCTCTCCAAAGCGGTGGAAAGGTTATAGCTGTTATTGGTGGTGGGCTTTTTAATATTTACCCAAAGGAAAATACAGCACTTGCTGAATTAATTATGAAAAATGGTGTAGTATTGTCTGAATATCCACCCATCATGAAACCGGAACCCTGGCATTTTCCTATGAGAAACAGAATTATTAGTGGTTTATCACGGGCGATACTAGTGGTAGAGGGAAAACAAAGAAGTGGGACATTTATCACAATCCAGCATGGATTAGAACAGGGTAAAGATATCTATGCGGTACCGGGAAGTGTGTTTTCTGAACTGTCTGCAGGTCCGCATGAACTGATTAAAGAGGGTGCCAAATTAATCAATCATGCGAATGACATTCTCTATGAGTGGTGACATTAAACAGAGCTTCGGGACATGATGGATGAAGATTACCATTTTGTTAGTTAGGCTATTTTAAAACTATTTAAGTTGCAAAATTATAATTTCTGTTATACATTGTGCTTCAGACAAGGTTTTTTGGTCAGGGTAATTATTCAGATTATATTGATTGTTGTTAATAGTAAAAAAATCATTAGAACATACCATTGACAGAAGTAAATCTAAACCTTCATAATCATACATGCATGAATATAGAGAATGATACCCTCTTAAGGAGGAAAGAAATGGCGGATTATTTAGTTATAGTGGAATCGCCTGCTAAAGCGAAAACCATTGAAAAATATTTAGGAAAAAAATATAAAGTGAAAGCATCCATGGGCCATGTACGTGATTTACCGAAGAGCCAGATGGGTGTAGATTTTGAACACAATTATCAATTGAAATATATCACCATTCGCGGTAAAGGTGATGTACTAAAAGATTTAAAGACAGCCGCAAAAAAAGCTAAGAAAGTCTATCTCGCGGCTGACCCCGACAGAGAAGGGGAAGCAATCGCGTGGCATTTAGCTCATAGTCTCGGTGTGGATGTAAGCTCTGATTGCCGTGTCGTATTTAATGAAATAACAAAAGACGCAATTAAAGAGTCATTTAAACATCCTAGGCCTATTAAAATGAATCTGGTAGATGCACAGCAAGCGAGAAGAGTATTAGACCGTATTGTGGGATACAGCATAAGCCCAATTCTATGGAAAAAAATAAAAAAAGGCCTAAGTGCCGGACGTGTTCAATCCGTTGCTGTACGTCTAATTATCGATCGTGAAAAAGAAATAGCGGCATTTGAACCGGAAGAGTATTGGTCCATTAATGGATCGTTTCTGAAAGGCAAGAAGGATTTTGAAGCTAACTTTCAATCTTTGAATGGCAAGAAAGTTCCGTTGCAATCCAAAGACGATGTAAATAATATACTTTCAAAATTAAATGGAAACGAATTCTTAGTACAATCGGTAACGAAGAAGGAGCGAAAACGTAATCCAGCTCCTCCGTTTACAACATCATCCCTGCAACAGGAAGCAGCTCGTAAACTTAATTTCAGAGCAAAGAAAACCATGATGATTGCTCAGCAACTGTATGAAGGTATTGAGATTGGCAAAGAAGGAACTGTGGGTCTTATTACGTATATGAGAACGGACTCTACCAGGATTTCAGAAACTGCTCAAAAAGAAGCAAGCGGATGGATTACATCTCAGTTTGGGGAAGAGTACTTACCAAAGACCCAAAGGAAGGATAAGCAAACATCTGGAGCACAGGATGCCCATGAGGCAGTAAGGCCGACCGGGGTGATCAGGGAACCTTCTATGATGAAGCAATATCTCTCCAGGGACCAATACCGCTTATATAAATTAATATGGGAACGATTTGTTGCCAGCCAGATGGCGCCTGCCATTATGGACACGATGGCCGTAGATTTAAAAAACGGTGATGTCGTATTCAGAGCAAATGGGTCAAAAGTAAAATTTGCCGGTTTTATGAAAGTATATATTGAAGGCAATGATGATAATAATGAAGAAAAGGAAAATTTACTGCCAGATCTGAAAGAAGGGGATGTTGTATTTTCGAAGGACATCGAGTCAAATCAACATTTTACTCAGCCGCCTCCTCGTTATACAGAAGCAAGGCTGGTTAAAACCCTTGAGGAATTAGGCATTGGCAGACCATCAACCTATGCGCCAACACTTGACACTATCCAAAAGAGAGGCTATGTAGCTCTAGATAATAAGCGCTTTGTTCCGACAGAGCTTGGCGAGATTATTATTGAAGTTATGAGTGAATTCTTCCCTGACATCCTGGACGTAGAATTCACAGCTAAAATGGAAAACGAACTGGATAATGTAGAAGATGGTGAAGTTGAATGGGTTAATATTATCGATCATTTCTACAAAGAGTTCGAAAAGGATTTAGCCAAGGCTGAAGAAGAGATGAAAGAAATCGAAATAAAGGATGAACCAACAGGCGAATCGTGTGAGGAATGTGGATCGGCGATGGTGTATAAAATGGGACGTTACGGAAAATTTGCTGCATGCAGTAATTTCCCGGATTGCCGGAATACCAAGCCGATTGTCAAAGAAATCGGTGTGAAATGTCCTAAATGTCATGAAGGCAATATCGTTGAACGAAAAAGCAAAAAACGCCGCATCTTTTATGGCTGTGATCGTTACCCGGCCTGTGAATTCATTTCTTGGGATAAGCCAATACAGCGACCTTGTCCAAAATGTCAAGGACCGTTAGTTGAGAAAAAACTTAAAAAAGGCATTCAAGTTACATGTCTTGATTGCAATTATAAGGAAGAACCACAAAGTTAAAGGAAGGAAGAGCTGAGGCTCTTCCTTCTTAAATCTCAATAAAATACGTGAAATATCCTGAAACTTTTTAATAACAGATACGTATGACTTATAAAACATATTGTTTTTAAATGTGTTACATGATATAACGATTTACGTAATAAATATAGCTGGAGGGTATACATAATGCAAAGAGTAATAGTAGTAGGTGCCGGATTAGCTGGCAGCGAAGCGGCCTGGCAATTGGCCGAGAGAGGCATACAGGTTGATTTATATGAGATGAGACCTGTGAAACAAACTCCGGCACATCATACAGATAAGTTCGCTGAATTGGTTTGCAGCAATTCTTTGCGAGCAAATACTTTAACCAATGCGGTTGGAGTATTGAAAGAGGAAATGCGTCAATTAAACTCACTTATTATTGATTCTGCAGATCACTGTTCTGTACCGGCTGGAGGAGCACTGGCTGTTGACCGCCATGAGTTTGCAGGCAGAGTAACAGAAACATTAAGAAATCATCCAAATGTAACGATTCATAATGAGGAATTAACGGAAATACCAAAAGATGAGATAACGATTATTGCGACGGGGCCTCTTACCAGTGAATTATTATCACGTGAAATCAGCCAATTAACAGGAGAGGACTATTTTTATTTTTATGATGCGGCTGCACCGATTATTGAAAAAGACAGTATTGATTTAGACAAAGTTTATTTGAAATCACGCTATGATAAAGGGGAAGCAGCTTATTTAAATTGCCCAATGACTGAAGAGGAATTTAATACTTTTTATGACGCGCTAATTGAAGCAGAAACTGTTCCGTTAAAAGAGTTTGAAAAGGAAATTTTCTTTGAAGGATGCATGCCTATTGAAGTGATGGCAAAGCGAGGAAAGAAAACCATGCTGTTTGGCCCGATGAAGCCGGTTGGCCTAGAAGATCCTAAAACGGGAAAACGACCGTATGCAGTTGTGCAGCTTCGTCAGGATGATGCAGCTGGAACATTGTATAATATTGTTGGCTTCCAAACTCATTTAAAATGGGGCCCGCAAAAAGAAGTGATTAGATTAATTCCAGGTCTGGAAAATGCTGAAATTGTAAGATATGGTGTTATGCACAGAAATACCTTTATCAATTCGCCTAAAGTGCTGGAAGCTACATATCAGCTAAAAGAAAAGCCTAATTTATTCTTCGCAGGTCAAATGACAGGTGTAGAGGGATATGTAGAATCGGCAGCGTCAGGCTTAATTGCAGGTATTAATGCAGCTCGGATGGCTTCAGGACAGGAACCATTAACCTTCCCTCAGGAAACAGCAATGGGAAGCATGGCTCACTATATCACCTCAACTAATTCCAAAAACTTCCAACCTATGAATGCTAATTTTGGCTTATTCCCGGATTTAGGAAGGAAAATTAAATCCAAACAAGAACGAGCTGAAGCTCACGCTGAACGTGCTTTACAAACAATTCGGAACTTTTTGAATAGTTTGTAAAATAATTGCAAGGGTTACTATTATATGTTAGTATTTAGTAGCCCTTGATAAGGAGTGACTTTTTTGAATAATGGAACTTCTTTAGAATTTTATATAAAGTATTTACAAATCGAAAAAAACTATTCAAAATATACTATTGCATATTACAAACAGGATATAGAGGAATTTTTCTTGTTCATGAGTGAACAAGTTATTTCCAGTTTGAAAACAGTCACATATCCCGATGCTCGATTATATGTTACGAATCTCACTGAACGTAATTTGTCTAAAAGAAGTATCAGCAGAAAAATATCTTGCTTACGATCGTTTTATAAGTTTCTCATGAGGGAAAATATGGTGGATGAAAATCCATTTGCAATGCTTTCATTGCCAAAAAAGGAACAGAGGCTGCCTAGGTTTATGTATGAAGAAGAGATGGAAGCGATATTTTCAGCTATCGATCATACTTCTACTATAGGAAAGCGGGACTTGGCTATTTTAGAACTTTTGTATGCAACAGGTATGAGGGTAAGTGAATGTTGCAGTGTGGAACTGGGCGATTTGGATTTTTCTCTTATGACTGTTCTTGCTCATGGGAAGGGGAAGAAGGATCGTTATATTCCTTTTGGCGAACATGCTAAAAAAGCATTGCAGGAATATATTGAAGGACCCAGAAATGAATTAATACAAAAATCTTCACAACAGCACGCGTTTCTGTTTGTTAACCAAAGAGGTAACCCTTTAACTCCAAGGGGTGTTCGGTATATTTTAACGAATATTATAGATAAAGCTTCCGTTAATAAACATCTATATCCACATATGCTGCGGCATAGTTTTGCAACACACCTATTAAATAGCGGTGCGGATATACGCTCTGTACAGGAACTTCTCGGTCATTCCTCCATACAGGCGACGCAGGTTTATACGCATGTCAGTAAGGAAAGACTAAGAGAGGTTTATAGAAACAGCCATCCGAGAGCTTAAAGATATTTGCCTTAATTTTAGTAAGGGAGAGTTGTATTATGGAACAATTTCATGCTACTACCATTTTTGCAGTGCAACATAATGGGGAATGTGCTATGGCTGGTGACGGTCAGGTAACAATGGGAAATGCCGTTGTAATGAAACACACTGCAAAAAAAGTGAGAAAATTATTTAATGGAAAAGTGTTAGCCGGTTTTGCAGGCTCAGTTGCGGACGCTTTTTCTTTATTTGAAATGTTCGAGAGTAAGTTACATGAATATAATGGAAACTTACAGCGTGCAGCGGTTGAACTTGCTAAATCCTGGAGAAGCGATAAAGTTTTACGTAAGCTTGAAGCTATGTTAATCGTAATGGATACGAATCATATGCTGCTGATTTCAGGTACCGGAGAAGTGATTGAGCCTGATGATGGTATATTGGCGATTGGTTCCGGTGGGAATTATGCGCTGGCCGCTGGACGTTCCTTGAAACGTTTTTCCGGTGAAAATATGACAGCCCGAGAAATTGCTCATGCTTCGTTAACAATTGCATCTGAAATTTGTGTATATACGAATTCTAATATTATTTTGGAAGAGCTATGAACAAAGGAGGGTCATAATGAAACAGGACAACAAAAATCTAACGCCGAGACAAATAGTTGAGAAATTGGATCAATACATAATTGGGCAAGCGGATGCTAAAAGAGCAGTCGCTATTGCATTAAGAAATAGGTATCGACGCGGTCTCTTAAAAGAAAACATGCGTGATGAGGTTGTACCGAAAAATATCCTTATGATTGGACCGACTGGTGTTGGGAAAACTGAGATAGCTCGTCGAATTGCTAAAATTGTTAAAGCCCCTTTTATTAAAGTGGAAGCAACAAAATTCACAGAAGTTGGCTATGTCGGACGTGATGTAGAAAGCATGGTGCGTGATTTAGCTGAAACTTCTGTTAGACTTGTAAAAGAAGAAAGAATGCTGGAAGTGAAGGATAAAGCATTAGAAAATGCTAACAATCGAATTGTAGAATTGTTAGTACCTTCAGGCAAAAAGTCGTCTTCCTTTAAAAATCCTTTTGAGATGATATTCGGCGGTTCAGGTGATACTTCCAATCCATCTGATCAAGATAATCAGGAAGATGAAAGAAATATATATGAAAAACGCAGATTAATCAAAGAGCGTTTATTAAAAGGTGAGTTAGAAGAAGAAGTAATTACTGTAGAGGTAGAAGAACAGCCTCCATCAATGTTCGATATGCTTCAGGGATCCGGTATGGAACAAATGGGTATGAATATGCAGGATGCATTCAGTAATCTAATGCCTAAAAAGCAGAAAAAACGAAAACTAGCTATTAAAGATGCACGTAAGGTATTGGCAAATGAAGAAGCGCAAAAATTGATTGATATGGATGAGGTAACACAGGTAGCTATTGAACGAGCTGAACAGACTGGTATCATCTTTATTGATGAAATCGATAAAATAGCGAGTAAGAGCGGCGGTGCCTCTTCAGCAGACGTATCGAGAGAGGGAGTCCAAAGAGATATTCTTCCTGTTGTTGAAGGTTCGACAGTCGTAACGAAATACGGTACTGTTAAAACGGATCACGTGTTATTTATTGCTGCAGGTGCTTTCCATATTGCAAAGCCTTCTGACCTTATTCCTGAACTGCAAGGTCGTTTTCCAATCAGAGTAGAACTTAAAAAATTATCTGTGGATGATTTTTATAAAGTGTTAATAGAACCTGACAATGCTTTGATTAAACAATATATAGCATTATTAGAAACAGAAGGTATAGAAATTGAATTTTCAGACGAAGCTATTCGTAGGATAGCCGAGGTTGCCTTTGAAGTGAACCAAAACACGGATAACATTGGAGCAAGAAGATTACATACTATTATGGAAAAGCTTTTAGAGGACCTATCATTTGAAGCTCCTGAAATTTCTATGGGGCATATTATGATTACCCCTAAGTATGTGGATGAAAAACTGGGTGCAATATCTAAAAATAAAGACTTAAGTGAGTTTATATTATAAGTAGTTTGATGTTTCAGATTATTGCTCAAGGGTACAACTAATTAGTTACATTTTACTCTTTTCCATTATCCTGTTCACTCAATAAACTTGATAAATATCCATAAAAGAAGACATTATAGGAGGAAGTAAACAATGGATTTACTGAATAAAACAAGAAAAATAAACTCGATGCTGCAACAAACAGGCGGAAAGCAAGTTAACTTTAAAGAAATGGCTGAAAGCTTAAGCGAAGTAATTCAGGCGAATATCTTCGTAGTTAGCCGCAGAGGAAAATTACTTGGTTTTCAAATAAACCAACAAATTGAAAATGAGCGTATGAAAAAAATGCTCGAAGATCGTCAATTTCCTGAAGAATATACAAATAATCTTTTCAATATTAAAGAAACATCTTCCAATCTTGATGTTGAAAGCGAATATACAGCTTTCCCTGTAGAAAACAAAGAGTTATTTAAATCAGGCTGGACTACAATTATTCCTATCGTAGGCGGCGGTGAGCGCCTTGGTACATTAATTCTATCCCGTGTAGAACAAAAATTCGCTGACGATGATTTGATTCTAGGTGAATACGGTGCTACTGTTGTTGGAATGGAAATTTTGCGTGAAAAGGCAGAAGAAATTGAAGAGGAAGCTAGAAGCAAGGCTGTTGTTCAAATGGCTATCAGTTCATTATCTTACAGTGAATTAGAAGCTATTGAGCATATCTTTGAAGAATTAAAAGGTAATGAAGGTTTATTAGTTGCTTCCAAAATAGCTGACCGAGTAGGAATTACGCGTTCTGTTATTGTTAACGCATTAAGAAAGTTAGAAAGTGCCGGTGTTATCGAATCTCGCTCTTTAGGTATGAAAGGTACTTATATCAAAGTATTGAATGCTAAATTCTTAAACGAGCTTGAAGGATTAAAACGCTAATACAGCAAATAGAAAGACCGAAGTCAAAAAGTGACTTCGGTTTTTTTGTTACTGGATAAAAGAAGTCGGTTGGACTTGTAATTAACATCAATACAATATCATTTAACGTAAGATGTTGATAGTAATTGTTATTGCACTCTTATTACTTAATAATGGGAAATCAATGAAGGGTTTTCAAACTTACTTTATTTACTTCTATTAGTAATGAAAAAAAACGAACTCCTAAAAATGGGTTCGTTTTTTTGTTAGTTGAAATTTGAACAAAATGTGAAAATAGCCAGGTAAATTCAAAAACTCTTGGTCAAAATAGGACTATTGTACTTATCATTTTATGTTAATTTTCTTTAATATAAATTATGACAAATAATTTATAAATGTGACTATTTTGTCTTATTTATACTTAAAATAAAGAAATATGTAATATTACTCTGTAAAATAATAGTGAATATAGTAGTATATTGGATAGATGTTCAATATATAGAAGGATTTGTCGTAGAAAATGAATTAACTAATAGAGTAGGGAAAACTCTCTAAGTATGAAAGGGTGATAAAATGAAGCTTTTTTCCAACACAGTCAGCTTGCTTGAACAAGGGTTGAATTACTCGTCATTAAAATCAAAAGCTATCTCCCAAAATATTGCAAATGTCGACACGCCTAACTATAAAGCAAAAAATGTGAGTTTTAAATCTGAATTAGATCAAGCAGCACAAATAAATAATCAATCCTTTAAAACCGATAGCAGGCACTTTGAATTTAAGAAAACAGGAAGCAGTGCCATTCAAGTAACCAGTAACAGTCGGAATTACAATAGTACAGGAAACAGTGTGGATATGGATAGTGAAATGAGCGATTTGGCTACTAACCAAATCTATTACAATGCATTGATTGAACGGCTGAATGGCAATTTTCAAACATTAAAAAGTGTTATACAGGGAGGTAAGTAGGTATGGGTTTGTTCACTGGCATGAACATTACATCCAGTGCGTTAACAGCACAGCGACTGCGTATGGATGTGATTTCATCCAATATGGCCAACGCTGAAACAACAAGAGGCAAGTATGTTGATGGTGAATGGCAACCTTATCAAAGGAAATCAATTGAATTGCAAACAAAGGATAATGGGTTTTCTAATTTTTTGAATACAGCTATGAATAAAACAAATAATTCTTCTGTTGGTAATGGTGTTAGAGTTGCTGCGATTAAGGAAGATGTCAATATGGTTTACGACCCTGGCAATCAGGCAGCCAATGAAGCTGGTTATATCGAGGAGCCCGATTATAAACTGGTCTATGATTCAGCCCATGCAGATGCTGATCCAGACACGGGGTACGTTAAAATGCCCAATGTTGATCCATTGCGTGAGACAGTTGATTTAATCAGTGCAACAAGGTCATATGAAGCGAATATTACAGTATTCAATGCATCCAAAGGGATGATGATGAAAGCACTTGAAATAGGAAAATAAAATTAGGGGGCTATAAGGGATGGAACCAATTCAATTAAACAACTCTGTTTCTTCAATTTTTACTCAAAAACTACCTAACTCACCCAATACTACACCATACGAATCTCAAAAATCTTTTGCGTCCGTCCTAAAGAAATCTATTGAAGAAATTAATACGACTCAGCAAGAATCAGCTACGATGACACAAAAATTAGCACTTGGTGAAAATGTTGATTTGCATAATGTAATGATTACATCCCAAAAAGCGAGTATAACGCTGCAGGCGGCTATGGAAGTCCGCAATAAAGCAGTCGAAGCTTATCAGGAAATAATGAGAATGAGCATGTAGAAAAATAATATATGCATTGTCCCAACGAAATTAATATTCCCTACATATGACAGGGAAGTCTCTGTGGACGTTAATATTGATGCAAAAGCTAAGTTCGGGGGATCACGATGAAGGAAACGTTCATAAAAATTGGAAATCAAATAAAAGATTTTTGGAAGAGCCGTTCAAGTAAACAGAAAACACTCTATATCAGTATGATGGCTGCAGTAATACTAATTGCTGCTGCGGTTGTTTTTCTTACTTCAAGAACAACGCTCGTTCCTCTATATAGTGATCTTTCACCAACAGAAACTGGATCTATAAAAGAGAATCTGGATGGCAGAGGAATCACGTCGGAAATCGCTGATAATGGCAGTACGATACTAGTTCCAAGTGAAATGGCAGATACGTTGCTAGTTGAGCTTGCTGCAGAGGGTATTCCGAAGTCAGGAAGCATAGATTATTCATATTTCAGTGAAAATGCAAGCTTTGGTATGACTGATAATGAATTTAATGTCATTAAACAGGATGCTATGCAGAATGAAATAGCAGGCCTTATTAAAGGGATAGAAGGAGTTCAAGGTGCTGAGGTTATTCTCACCCTCCCTGATAAGGGGGTATTCGTTAGTGATACAAAAGAGGAGGCCTCGGCTTCCATAGTATTAAATACAAAGCCTGGACAGGAATTTGAAGAGAAGCAAATACAAGCCTTATATCATTTAGTATCAAAAAGCGTCCCAAATCTTCCTACAGATAATATCGTCATTATGAATCAATACTTTGAGTACTTTGATTTAAATAATAGTGGCAGCAATAGTACGGATAGTTTTGCATCCCAAAATGAAATAAAGAAAGAGATTGAGAAGGATATACAACGCAGAGTTCAAAGTATGCTTGGAACGATCATGGGTAACGATAAAGTTGTTGTTTCTGTAACAGCTGATGTGGATTTTACCCAAGAAAATAGAGAAGAAAATCTTGTGGAACCCGTGGATGAAGAGAATATGGAAGGCCTGACGATCAGTGCCCAAAAACTATCAGAGACCTATACAGGCGAAACAGGAGCAGAAGGCGGTACACCTGTTACTGAAGATCCTTCAGACTCACTGGGATCGCAGTATCTTGAAGGATCAAATGGAAATGGTGATTATGAGAAGACTGAGGAAACAGTAAACACAGAGGTTAACCGAATACGTAAAGAGATTAGTGAATCTCCATACAAAGTAAGAGATTTGGGGATTCAGGTTATGGTTGAACCACCTGATGCTAATGACACCAACTCTCTCCCAGAAGAAAGAATAACTGATATAAGAGATATTTTGGGGACGATTGTGCGAACAAGTATCGATAAATCAGAAAATGAAAATCCTCTAACAGATGATCAATTAGAGGAAAAAATTGCGATTTCCATCCAGCCATTTAATGGGAAAGTTACATTTGACGAACAGCAGGAAAACAGTACTCCGTGGTGGATTTATGTAATTGGCGGTGTATTATGTTTAGCGATTATTCTGCTTTTGATTTTTATTATCAAATCCAGAAAAAATAAAGAAATTGAGATAGAACAATATGAAGAACCGATCCCTCCTGTTTTGGTAGCCGATATTGAAGACGAAGCAGAATCAGAAGCCACTGTTAAAAGAAAGCAACTAGAAAAATTGGCGAAAGAAAAGCCTGATGAATTTGCGAAACTCTTAAGATCATGGATTACGGAAGACTAGGGGGTAAGAAGACATGTCTATCAGAGATAAAAAAAGTGGTCTAACGGGAAAACAAAAGGCTGCAGTCCTGCTCATTTCAATGGGGCCGGATGTATCTGCAAATGTTTATAAGCATTTATCGGAAGAGGAAATTGAAAAGCTGACCTTAGAAATTTCAGGCGTACGAAAGGTAGGCCCAAAAGAGAAGGAAGACATCGTAGATGAATTCCATACGATTGCGCTGGCACAGGATTACATTTCTCAGGGTGGAATTGGTTATGCCAAAACTGTATTAGAAAAAGCATTGGGCAGTGACCAGGCACAGGCCATTATCAATCGCTTAACATCATCTCTGCAGGTGAAGCCCTTTGATTTTGTCAGAAAAGCAGATCCGGGCCAAATTCTGAATTTTATACAGAATGAGCATCCTCAAACGATTGCCTTAATACTATCTTATTTGGAAGCGGGACAGGCAGGACAGATTTTATCAGAGCTTCCTCAGGATATGCAGGCAGATGTAGCGAAACGGATTGCCTTAATGGACAGCACCTCGCCTGAAATCATCAATGAGGTAGAACAAATTCTAGAACGAAAGCTATCTGCCACTGTTACGCAAGACTATACGCAAACCGGTGGAATTGAAGCCGTTGTAGAAGTGTTAAATGGTGTTGATCGTTCAACAGAAAGAACCATTTTGGATGCTTTAGAAATACAGGATCCTGAATTGGCTGAAGAAATTAAGAAACGAATGTTTGTATTCGAAGACATTGTCACCTTGGATAATAGAGCCATCCAAAGGGTGATTAAAGATGTAGAAAACGAAGATTTAATGCTATCTCTTAAAGTCGCCAGTGAAGAGGTTAAGGAAATTGTTTATAAAAACATGTCCAAACGGATGGTCGATACATTTACAGAAGAGATGGAATTTATGGGACCGGTTCGTTTACGGGATGTAGAAGAAGCGCAGTCAAGAATTGTTGCGATTATTCGACGCCTTGAGGATGCCGGTGAAATCGTCCTAGCCCGTGGTGGGGGAGATGACATTATTGTCTAGAATTATAAAGTCCCATTATACAGAAACACATGCGCAAGAGAAGAAAATAATCCGGATTAAAAAAATAATGAATGAACAGAATGAGTCCCTTTTTCAAGAAGAGTCAGTAGCTTCTGATCTAAATCGGCTCTTGATGGAAGCCAATCAAAAAGCTGAGGCAATTGTTTTAGAAGCTCAGAAACAGGCTGATCAAGTTTATCTAAAGATACAGGAAGAAGTAAAGCAATGGGATAAGGAAAAACAAATTCTCATTGAAGAGGCCAGACAGGAAGGGTATCTCATTGGTAAGGAACAGGGTGCTTCGGACTCAAAAAGAGAATATCAGCACATGCTGAACCTTGCACAAGAGACAATGAACCAAGCTAAAAAAGAATATCAATCTGTTGTGGAAAAGTCTGAGTTTACCATCCTCAACCTCGGAATAAAGGTAGCTGAAAAAATTATGAATCAGCACTTAGACGAAAATGAGGAAGATTATTTATTTATTGTGAAAAAAGCAATTAAGGAAGCGCGAGAATATAAAAATATTGAACTACATATTCCTCCGCTTCATTACTCTTTTGTCTTAACACATAAAAAAGAATTAATGTCCTTATTTCCAAGAGAAACAGAGTTTTATATCTATCCGAATGATGAGTTAGAAGGAAATGGATGTGTAATTGAATCATCCAATGGACGTTTGGTAGCAAGTGTGGATGAACAGCTGGAACAAATCAGAATTAAGCTTCAGGAAATCCTTGAGGAGGACCTCTCATGAAAGTCTCTCAATTAATAGATCAAATTGATACTCTCGATACGTTTAAGAGATATGGGCGAATTAAAAGAGTGGTAGGTCTTATGATTGAGTCTCAGGGGCCGGCCAGCTCAATTGGAGATGTATGCTTGATCCATACCGGCAAAAAGAACAAGGTAAAGGCTGAAGTAGTAGGATTCCGGGATGAGATTGTCATTTTAATGCCCTATAGTGTTGTAAGTGAGATAGCACCCGGCTCTATTGTCGAGGCGACTCGTAAACCGCTCGAGATCAAAGTAGGAACAGGTTTAATAGGCAAGGCACTTGATGCTATCGGAAACCCACTTGATGGAGGGTCACTTCCATACGGTTTATCCTCTACAGCAACGGAGCAGGATCCTCCAAATCCAATGTCACGTCCGCCCATTAATGAGGGAATTGAAACAGGTGTCCGCATGATTGATAGTTTACTAACGGTTGGAAAAGGTCAGAGGGTTGGAATTTTCGCGGGAAGCGGAGTAGGAAAGAGCACATTATTAGGAATGATTGCCAGGAATACGACAGCTGATTTAAATGTGATAGCTCTTGTTGGTGAACGTGGGAGAGAAGTCCGAGAATTTATCGAAAGAGATTTAGGTCCTCTTGGATTAAAAAGATCTATAGTAGTTGTGGCCACATCAGATCAGCCGCCCTTAATGAGAATAAAGGCTGCTTATACGGCAACAGCCATAGCTGATTTTTTTCGCGATCGGGGGATGAATGTCATGCTGATGATGGACTCGGTTACAAGGATTGCTATGGCACAGAGAGAATTGGGTCTGGCTGTTGGGGAACCACCGACAACTAAAGGGTATACTCCATCTGTCTTCAGTATTCTGCCAAGATTGCTAGAGAGAACTGGAACGAACAGTAAGGGAACGATTACAGCCTTTTATACGGTATTGGTAGATGGTGATGATATGAATGAACCTATTGCTGATACAGTACGTGGGATATTAGATGGACATTTTGTTTTAGACAGAGACCTTGCTAATAAGGGACAGTTTCCAGCAATCAATATTTTAAAAAGTATCAGCAGAATAATGGCTCATATTATAGAACCGGCTCATGCTAAAGCAGCTGAAAAGGTACGACAATCCTTAGCTGCTTATCTGGAAGCAGAAGATTTAATTAATATTGGTGCCTATAAAAAGGGCTCCAACCCAATCATTGATGAAGCTATTACTAAATATCCTGCAATCATTGAGTATTTAAAACAGGATGTAAATGAAAAAGTGACGAAACAGCAAAGTATCGAACAACTGCACTTATTAGTAGAGATGGGTGGATGATTCAATGCACTATCAGTATAAATTCGAAAAAATATTAACGATAAAAGAAAAAGAAAAGAATGATTCAGAGTCAAAATATACAGAAGCTGTAAAAGAGTTTGAATCAGAGGCCGAAAATCTCTATCAAGTGCTGAAAAAGAAAGAAGAGTTATTGGATTCACAATCTGAACAATTAAAACAGGGATTGTCCGTACAGCAGGTCAGATATAATCAGCATTTTTTGGATAATCATGAAAAGATGATTGCCCATTATCAAAAGCGTGTGATGGATACACGATCTAAAATGCACTTTTATCACCAGCTTCTGATAGAAAGCAATGTAGAGGTTAAAAAATACGAGAAAATCAAAGAGAAAGATTTTCAAAGATATTTTAATACAATGAAATACGAAGAAAATCGGCAAATGGATGAAATATCTATTCAACAATACATGAGCCGTTCATGATGGAGGCGTAGTAGTTGGATCGTATGGAAGAAAAGGAAAACAAAGGATTTAGTAAACTGAATTTGTTCCTTACTATATTGATTGTTCTGATATTCATAGCTGGAATTCTGGTAATCACCGTAACTTTCTCAGGTAAAAGTATAGGGGAACAAGCTGGAAAACTTGCTGAAAATATTCCCTTTTTAGGTGAGAGTGAGGAAAAGGCAGAAAAACAGACAAATCAAACAAATCAAGCGGATTATGTGAAAGAAATTGCTAGTCTTAAGTCAGAGCTTAAGGATAAAGAGAAAGAAACGGAAAGTCTTGAAAAATTGCTGGATAACAAGGAGATTGAACTCAAGCGCAGTCAGTTATCCGTAGAGCAACTGGAACAGACGATTTCAGAATTAGATCAAAAAAAAGAACAAAACTCAAGATCCTCAAAAGATATCATTGATACCTATGAGAAAATGGCTCCCAAACAGGCGGCCTTAATAGTAGCAGAAATGAATGAGAAAGAAGCGGTGAAAATCCTATCCTCTATTACTACAGAAGCCTTGGCTGACATTATGGAAAAGATGGAAGCTAAAAAAGCTGCCGTATTAATGGAAAAAATCTCGGCCGAGAAAAGTAATGGTGCTGAGGATTCTTAAGGGGAAAGCAGAAAGATTGAAAGGAGGTGAATAAATGAATCAGATGGGTGTATTGCCTAACAACCAATTTGTAAAAACAACTGCTTTACCTAATGACCAAGTGCAAATAAATAAAAAATCTCAGGATAAATCTTTTCATAAAATGCTCCAAGATGAAAAGAGCTTGGACAAAGCAGAGAAAACAGAGGATCCAGTATATGAAATACTGCATGATGGAGTTGAAGTAGATGATACTTTGAGTTTCCTGGAAAAAGAGGGACTTGAAGAGTTGGAAGGAGCATTTGAGCTGTTAAATATGCTGCTAACCAATAACCAGGAAGCTCTTCCAGAATCAGAGTTTATTCAACAGCTTCTGGGTGAAAATCCTTCTGAAGCAATTAAAGAGGCATTAAGGAATTTATTGGATTCATACGATACATTTAAGGAGATCGATTTTACTCAATTGCCTCCTGTTGAAGATGATATTGAAACACTTAATGGCATATTAACTAATGGGTTAGCAAAACCATTTGAAGGTTTAACAAATGATCAAAGAAATGCATTTCTTACTCTGTTGAATTTCGGAAAATTGGTTGTGATGAGCCATAAGCATACGTTCAATCAAAAAGGAGCAGAAAATGTTGGTCAATTAGATGCTCTTTTATTGAACTGGAAATACAAATTGACAGCCTTGGATGAAACAAAAAAACCAATTCTGTCTGATGTAAAAAACAATCCTGCTTCATTAAGAGATATAGGCATGAACACATACAATCTGCAATCTAAAACCTATTCATTAAACTTCAAAAATGGTGGTTCCATTGTCGGATTCAATCCTATGTCTGCTAAAAGTGCAGATATTCCGTTAAACCAAACAGTGATGATTGGAGACCTTCAGTTACAAACACAGCAGCAGAGTCCTGTCTTGACCCTTGAAAAAGGTGGACAAGCAGTAGGTGCAGATGAATTCATTAAATCATTTGAATCTCTCTTATCTAAATCGAATTTTACTAACCAAAATGGTGTTCAAAGATTATTTGTTCGATTGACACCGGAGAACCTGGGTACCTTGCAAATTGAATTAATACAAAAAGACGGCCAGCTGGTAGCCAAAATTATTGCCAATACACAAAAAGGAAAAGAGCTATTAGAATCTCAGATTCAAGGACTAAGAGTTTCATTGGCTGCACAGGGAATTGATTTCGACGAAATAGACCTAGAACAATCACAGGATACGCACTTCCAGGAAGAATCTCCTTCGGAAGAGAGAAGAAATCAGCATGAACATCAAGAAGATCAAAATGTTAGGGATCATGATGAAGAATTATTTTCAGGATTTTCAAGTGTTCTGGAAGAATCAATCATTAATCAGGAAATATAGGAGGAGTCATTTTGACAACGATTGATACAAGTCTTTTATATAGTTCCTTACAGAATCAAACGAGGGAAGTAAAAAATAACCTGGATAAGGATGATTTTCTGAAATTATTGCTGACACAGCTACAAAATCAGGATCCAACCAGTCCAATGGACGATACGGACTTTATAGCGCAAATGGCAACCTTCTCAAGTCTTGAGCAAATGACGAATATGAATACGACGTTAGAGAGCTTTGTGAACTCACAAAATCAAAATCTATTAATCACCTATTCGCAGTTTGTGGGGCAGGAAGTGACCTATCATAAACTGGCCAACCCAGATAACGAAGGTGGGGACACGGAGGTTGTGGAAGGAAAGGGTGTTGTGAAATCCATCCAATTTGTTGATGAGAGTGTGAAATTTATTCTAGAAGACGGGACTGTATTAGAGCCTGCAAATATTTCTTCCATAAATCAGCTATCAGAGGGCAATAATCTTGCCGAAGCGAGTCGTCTAATAGGGAAACAAGTGACTTGGCTGGATGATAAAGGGGAAGAACACACGGCAGAAGTATCTTCGGTCTTTCAAAGAGACGGAAAAGTTAAACTAGAGGTGAATGATGAAGCGAAAACCTCTCTGCTTCTCAATCAGTTGATTAAAGTAGGATAAAGATAAGAGGCGAAGTCAATGGATCAAAAAATTATATTCAGGCCACAAGTGCCAATTGCCAATCCACTTAAAGGTGCGCAAAAAAACCAAATGAAAAGTGGAAATGATTCTTTTGAAAGCTTTCTTAGGCCTGAACTGGACGCTGCAAATAAAGGTATTACAATCAGCAAGCATGCCCAACAGCGCATCCAACAACGAAATTTACAGATAGATGAACATCAATGGGGCCAGCTGGAAGTAAAATTGGCTGAAGCAAGGCGCAAGGGTTTAAATGATTCATTGGTGTTGATGGATCATGCAGCCCTCATTGTAAATGCAAAAAATAATACGGTCATTACTGCAATGGATAGAGACGAAGCGGGAGCCCAAATTTTCACAAATATTAATGGGGCAATCATTTTAAAATAAAAACTGGATGGCTGGACCTCATGAGAGGAAGCCAGGCTGTTGATCGACTGATACAGCCAAGCTGAAAGGGGAAAAATAATAATATGTTACGTTCCATGTATTCTGGCATTAGCGGATTAAAAAACTTCCAAACAAAATTGGATGTAATCGGTAATAACATCGCAAATGTGAACACATATGGCTTTAAAAAAGGCAGGGTTACATTTAAAGATACTATGAGCCAAACTGTTTCGGGTGCCAGCGGAGCCACTGCTGATAAGGGCGGTACGAATGCTATTCAGGTAGGCCTCGGAAGCTCACTGGCTTCGATTGATAATATTGATACACAGGGAAGTGCCCAAACGACGAATCGAACACTGGATTTTTCTATTGAAGGTGATGGATATTTCGTAGTTAAAAATGGAAATCAACAATTATATACACGTGCAGGGAATTTTTATTTAGATCAGGATGGGGCACTTGTGACAAGTGAAGGATTTAAGGTTCTAGATATAGACGAACAGGAGATCACTATCCCGCAAAATATAGTCAGCTTCAGTATTGGACAGGGCGGCGAAATAACGGGTGTCGATGCAAATGGAGCTAGTGACACTATAGCAACAATTGGAGTAGCTAAATTCACTAACCCGGCCGGATTAACGAAGGCGGGTAATAATACATTTCAAGCATCTGCAAATTCTGGGGTACTCGACATAGGAACAGCAGACACCGAAGGTAGAGGGAAACTGACATCAGGTCGACTTGAAATGTCAAATGTGGATTTATCTGAAGAATTTACAGATATGATTGTGGCACAGCGTGGTTTTCAGGCTAATACCCGCATTATCACAACATCTGATGAAATCCTTCAGGAATTAGTTAATTTGAAAAGGTAATGGTAAAGGAGGCAGGGGCTAAAGAAATCCTTTAGCCCTCCCAATTATGATACAGGTAACCAAATTGAACGGAAAAAAATACTTTTTAAATGCATTATTCATAGAGTCTGTAGAAGCAAATCCAGATACGACTATAACACTTACCAATGGAAAAAAGTTAATCGTCGCAACTGAGGAAAGAGAACTTATACAGATGATTAATCATTTTTATCGCAGCATAAACGTTTTAGGACATCAGCAGAACCGGGAGGATACCGATGAAGAATAAATTAATACTTTTATTTTTGTCAGCTATTTCTTTGCTGGGGATCATCGCGGTTGTTGTGTTAATGAATTACACAGGCGACTCTGCAGATAAAGAACCGAGTATTGATGAGGTTATTAAATATTCTGTTGAAATACCGGAAATTACGACTAACTTAACGGATAATACGTTAATTCGAGTAACGTATATGATGGAAACAGACGGTAAAAAGGCAAAAGAGGAATTAGAAAAAAGAATTTTCCAAGTAAATGACATTGTCATTAAAGAATTATCTGAGATGAAAGCTGAACAACTGAATGATAAAAAGGGCAAACTGGAATTTGAAAATAAACTTAAGGAACAAGTGAATGAGTTGATGCAGGAAGGTAAGGTTATTCAAGTTTATACTACCTCGTCTATTCTCCAATAAAAAGCGACGGACATAAAAGTATCTGAAACTACGGAGGTGATTCGATTGTCTGGCGAGGTTTTATCACAGAATGAAATTGATGCATTATTATCTGCCCTCTCAACAGGTGAAATGGATGCAGATGAATTGAAAAAGGAAGAGAATGAAAGAAAAGTAAGAGTTTATGATTTTAAAAGAGCTTTACGGTTTTCGAAAGACCAAATTCGAAATTTAACAAGAATACATGAGAATTTTGCTCGTTTACTGACCACTTATTTTTCAGCGCAGTTACGCACGTATGTCAATATCAATGTTGCGACAGCTGATCAGCTTCCGTATGAAGAATTTATACGTTCAATTCCTAAAATGACGATTATGAATGTTTTTGAGGTTCCTCCTTTAGATGGACGAATCTTGATGGAAGTTAATCCGATTATCGCTTATACCATGCTCGATCGTGTATTAGGCGGCAGAGGTTCAAGTCTTAATAAAGTTGAGAGCCTCACAGAGATAGAAACCAAAATTATGTCCAATCTATTTGAACGTGCATTTGAGAATCTAAAGGAAGCGTGGGCTAACATAGCCGATATAAACCCGGAGCTATCAGAGTTTGAGGTTAATCCACAATTCTTACAGATGGTTTCCCCAAATGATACGGTGGTTGTAATTTCATTAAATATTACAATCGGTGAAGTTAGCGGGATGATAAATATATGTATACCGCATGTAGTATTAGAGCCTATTATTCCTAATTTATCTGTACATTATTGGATGCATACAAGCAAAAAGAAAAGAGAACCAAATGAAGTACAAGCGATAGAACAACAAGTTCGAACAGCAGAGTTACCCCTGATTGCTCAATTGGGAACTGCTGATATTTTAATCCAAGACTTCTTAAATCTAACTGTGGGGGATGTTATTGAATTAGGTCAGCCAATAGACAGCCCAATTGTGTTGTCCATAGGAGATGTTCCTAAATTCCTTGGACAGGCAGGAAAGGTAAATAAGAAGATAGGCATTCAAATATTGGAGAACTTGAAAGGGGGAAGCTTAGAATGATGAACAATGAAAGACTTACTCAGGAAGAAATTGATGCATTATTAGATAGTTCTAATCAGGAAGTGTTTCCTGCTTCACCAGCGATAGGTGATTATTTTTCATCAATGGAACAGGATGCTCTTGGTGAAATTGGCAATATATCATTTGGAAGCTCAGCAACTGCTTTATCTATACTATTAAATCACAAAGTGGATATTACGACACCTTGCGTTTCTATAGTTGCCAGTGAAAAATTAGTGGAAGAATTTCCACAGCCATATGTAGCCATTCAGGTGGAATATACAGATGGTTTTATTGGTTCTAATTTGTTGGTCATAAAGCAGACAGATGCTGCTATTATTGCTGACCTCATGCTGGGTGGAGATGGGCATTCTCCAGCTGAGGATTTATCTGAGATTCATCTAAGCGCTGTACAGGAAGCGATGAATCAAATGATGGGTTCTGCTGCAACCTCCATGTCGACTGTTTTTAATAAGCGTGTAGATATCTCGCCTCCATCCATAGAGCTTATAGATTTAATGGAAGGCTCTGGACATGATGTTTTTCCAAAAGCTGATTTGCTTGTGAAAGTGTCTTTTAGATTAACGATAGGGAACTTAATAGATTCCTATATCATGCAATTATTGCCTGCGCATTTTGCCAGAAGTTTAGTAGATGAATTGATGAAGAAAACTTCTCCTGAGATGGGAGAGACAATTAAACAGAATCAACCAGCTGCCTATTCCATGAGTGGAGTGGAACCAACTGTGAGAACCAGTAATGAGAGAGTAGCTAAAACGGCATCTGATCAATCGTATCAAGCGGAGCACATCAACGACGCACTGTTGGGAGGTAAAACAGAGATAAATATGCAAAGCAATCAATATCTAGGAACGAATTCTGCTCCCTATAGCCAGCCGGTTCAGGTACAGCCTGCCACGTTTTCTGAATTTGAGCACACGCAGCGGTTAGATGAAAAAGAGGTTAATAACCTCAATATGTTATTGGATATTCCTTTGCAGGTAACCGTAGAACTGGGAAGAACGAATCGGTCCGTCAAAGAAATTCTTGAGCTATCATCAGGATCTATTATTGAATTGGATAAATTAGCCGGTGAACCGGTCGATATTTTGGTGAATAAGCGTTTGATTGCCAAAGGAGAAGTCGTTGTAATTGATGAAAATTTTGGTGTTCGGGTTACAGATATTATTAGCCGAACTGACCGTCTGAAAAAATTAAAGTAAGCTGGGGGAAGAAAGAATGTCACACAAAATTTTAGTAGTCGATGATGCTGCATTTATGAGAATGATGATTAAAGATATCCTGGTTAAGAATGGATATGATGTTGTGGGAGAAGGAGCGGATGGTCATCAGGCTATTGAGCTATATAAAGAAACAAATCCTGATTTGGTCACAATGGATATTACGATGCCAGATATGGACGGAATTACAGCATTAAAAGAAATACGCAAAATCAATCCAAATGCCAAGGTTATTATGTGTTCGGCAATGGGTCAGCAGGCAATGGTTATTGATGCTATTCAGGCAGGTGCAAAGGATTTTATTGTAAAACCTTTTGCAGCTGACCGAGTTTTGGAGGCAATCAGCAAAGCTTTATCGTAAAGAGGGGAAGTAAACGTGCAACGGATGCCAAGCTATATAAAGGTTATTCTTTTCTTCATTTTGTGTTTTGCCATTACTGCACCATTCAAAGAAATTGCAGTAAATGCAGCGCCAGACAATGGCAGCCAAAGTGTGGACAGTTATTACAATACTAAAGATCGTAAGACAGAGACAGGGGATATCGACCAGACCAATAATAACAGTATCTCTGATTCAGCTGAAAATGAGACAAATGACATTGGAATTACAATTGGAGATATCTTTAGAATGGTATTCGCCCTACTATTTGTTGCTGGATTAATGTACATTCTTCTGCGCGTCATTAATAAAAAGAATCGTGGATATCAGCACGGCCAAACTATTGAAAACCTGGGAGGGACTCCGTTAGGTGGAAATCGCTCTGTCCAGATGGTAAGGGTTGGGGAGAAAATCTACATTGTAGGTGTTGGAGACTCGGTTCAATTACTCAATGTGATTGATGATAAGGAAGAATACAGCAAGCTAATTGAAGAACATAATCAGAAATTAGAAACTCAGATTGCCCCAATGGACCTTGCAGGCAAGCTCATTGATAAATGGAAAATAAAAACTTCCAGGCGAACGGAGAAGTCGTTCAAAAGTCAATTTAATGAACAGTTGAAACAACTAAAGGAAGACCGCAAACAGATTACAAAAGAAATAAGCAAGAAAGGAACACACCGAGATGAATGACTTAATGACTCTCTTTAGCAGTGGGGATGCCGATACCGTTTCTACATCAGTTAAGCTGCTCCTGTTATTAACGGTTCTTTCTCTTGCACCAAGCATTTTAATTTTAATGACCTGTTTTACAAGAATTGTTATTGTTCTGGGCTTTGTAAGGACAGCTTTATCGACACAGCAAATGCCCCCTACACAAGTGTTGATCGGATTATCGCTCTTCATTACATTTTTTGTAATGGCACCGGTTTTATCTGAAGTGAATGATGAGGCGCTTCAACCGCTTTTTAAGGATGAAATAAAGCTGGAAGAAGCATATGAAAAGGCAGCAGGGCCCTTTAAGGAGTTTATGAGTAAACATACAAGGCAAAAGGATTTACAGCTATTCCTGGAATATTCTAAGGCGGATACACCTGAATCAATTGAAGATATTTCTTTAACTACGCTGGTACCTGCATTCGCGATCAGTGAAATGAAAACAGCCTTTCAAATTGGCTTCATGATTTTTATCCCATTTCTGGTGATAGACATGATTGTGGCGAGTGTTCTAATGTCCATGGGTATGATGATGCTACCGCCGGTCATGATCTCATTACCCTTTAAAATCTTACTGTTTGTGATGGTCGATGGATGGTATTTAGTTGTTAAATCTTTATTACAAAGTTTTTAGGCAGGTGAGAGAAAGATGACATCAGAAGCAGTAATTTCGTTGGCTGAAAAGGGGATTTATACTGTATTAATCATAAGTGCTCCCTTACTGATCCTAGCTCTTGGGATTGGTTTAATTGTCAGTATTTTTCAGGCGACCACACAAATCCAGGAGCAAACGTTAGCTTTTATTCCGAAAATCGTCGCTGTTTTGTTGGGCATTGTATTTTTTGGGCCATGGATGCTGAGTAAAATGCTCTCTTACACGGCTGACATTTTTAATAATCTAACGAAGTTTGTAGGATAGGCTATGGAAGAGATTGTTCCCAAATTTAGTGTATACTTATTGATTTTTGTACGTCTTGCATCCTTTTTTATTACAATGCCTATCTTTTCATATAGAACGATTCCTGCACAGCATCGCTTAGGAATCAGTGCTCTGCTCGCCTGGATTATGTATTATACGGTATCTTCTCCAGGCTTTGAAATTGACGGTTTATATCTTTTATTGGTGTTAAAAGAAGCCTTAGTCGGATTAATGATTGGCTTTTTTGCGTATATGATGTTCTCAGCTGTTCAAACAGCCGGAGGATTCATTGATTTTCAGATGGGCTTTTCAATGGCTAATGTCATTGATCCGCAGACAGGGGTTCAAAGTCCCTTAATGGGTCAATATCTTTATACATTTGCACTCCTTTTTTTGCTGGCGATTGACGGACATCATTTGTTATTGGACGGAATTTTTTACAGCTATGAATTCATCCCTTTGTCAACAGATTTTCTTCCGTTTGGAAATGAGCAAATCCTCACATTGATGATTCAATTCTTTACACAGTCATTTATCATTGCTTTTCAAATGTCTATCCCAATTGTTGGAAGTTTATTTTTGGTAGATATAGCACTAGGTATTGTAGCAAGAACGGTGCCGCAAATGAATATATTTGTTATTGGTTTTCCAATCAAAATATTTGTCAGTTTAATTTTGTTAACTATTACGATGGGAACCATCTTACTTCTGGTAAAAGGGCTTTTGAATACAACATTGGAAGGAATGCGTTCGCTTATGCATCTGCTTGGAGGAAGTTAGAATGAGCCTACTAAAACTGGATTTGCAATTTTTTTCAGGGGAGAAAACAGAGAAGGCTACTCCTAAAAAAAGACAGGATGCAAGGAAAAAAGGGCAGGTTGCCAAAAGTCAGGATATCAATACAGCAGTTGTTTTGTTAGGGGTATTTCTCATTTTATATATAGCAGGTGGTTTTTTAAAAGATAGATTACTAGTTATTTTTAAGTATCCAATCAATCTATCTGCTACCTTCTCATATTCAGAAGCGGATTTATATTTAATGTTTATTGAACTTCTTAAACAAATGGCTATTATCTTGGGACCTATTATGTTAGCGGCTTTTATAGCCGGAATTATCGCTAATTTTGCGCAGGTAGGAGCCATGTTTTCAACCGAAACTATACAATTTAAGCTTGAAAAAATTGACCCAATAAAAGGGTTTAAACGGATTTTTTCAATGAGAGCGCTCGTCGAAATGCTCAAATCTATATTAAAGATTACGGTCATTGGAGTTATAACCTTTTATTCTATTTGGTCGCGGTTGGATGAAATTATGATGCTTTCAACTAAAACGAAGGGGGCATCCTTAATTACACTTGCAGATATTACAGTCAAAACCGGTTTGTTTGCTTCGGGAGCTTTATTGTTTTTAGCCCTGTTGGACTATCTTTATCAACGTTTCGATTTTGAAAAGAGCATTCGAATGTCCAAACAGGAAATTAAACAAGAGTATAAAACAATCGAAGGAGATCCGATAATAAAGTCTCGAATCAAGCAAAAACAAAGAGAAATGGCCATGTCGAGAATGATGCAGGAGATACCAAAAGCTGATGTAGTAATTACGAATCCGACCCACTATGCGATTGCTTTAAAATATGACGAAAATCAGCTGGATGCACCATATGTAGTAGGAAAAGGGCTGGATTTTGTTGCCCAGAAAATAAAGCTTGTCGCTAAAGAAAATGATATTCCGATGATGGAAAACAGACCATTAGCAAGAGCATTGTACAATCAGGCAGATATCGGTCAGGCAATCCCTGAAGAGTTTTACAAAGGAGTGGCTGAGATTCTTGCGTACGTCTATAAACTGAAAGGCAAGTCGTAGGAAATATGATTAGCCTGATATCATTTTTGCCGTTTGATTATAGTTAGCATAATTAATCTAAGATATTGATAGATTCACGTTCTATTAATTACCCGTTAGGAGAGAAGTAGCATGCGAGCAAGAGATTTATCAGTTTTAATAGCCGTCATAATGATTGTAGCCATGTTAATTATCCCTTTACCAACATGGTTGATAAGTTTTTTAATCATGGTCAATATTTCTCTTGCCTTATTAGTATTATTGACTTCAATGAATACACAGGAACCTTTGCAATTTTCTATTTTCCCTTCCTTACTGTTGCTCCTCACGTTATTTAGACTCGGCCTTAATATTTCTACGACTAGAGCAATCCTGACACACGGGGATGCCGGTGGAGTCGTTCATGTATTCGGTGACTTTGTAGTTGGCGGTCAAGTGATTGTTGGATTGGTCGTTTTCCTAATCTTAATCATTATTCAATTCATTGTCATTACAAAAGGGGCTGAACGTGTAGCAGAGGTGGCAGCCCGATTTACGCTTGATGCAATGCCAGGTAAACAAATGAGTATTGATGCCGATTTAAATGCCGGAATGATTTCTGAACAAGAGGCGAGAACCAGACGTGATAAGGTGTCGAGAGAAGCTGATTTTTTTGGTTCGATGGATGGTGCCAGCAAGTTTGTTAAAGGTGACGCCATAGCCAGTATTATTATTGTCTTAATCAACCTGATATTCGGAATGATTATCGGTGTTATGCAAATGGATTTATCATTTGGTGAGGCGGCTGTGAAATTTTCACTTTTATCTGTAGGGGACGGGATTGTCAGTCAGGTGCCAGCCTTACTGATTTCAACTGCGACAGGTATTATCGTGACGAGAGCAGCATCAGATGGCAATCTTGCTTCAGATATTACATCTCAGCTTTTTGCTTATCCACAAATGCTGTATATTGCTGCCGGAACTATTCTGTTATTAGGGCTTTTTACACCGATTAATAATTTTCTAACATTATTTATTTCTGGTCTATTGGCTTTGGGGGCTTATAAAGCTACATCTATTCAACAAAAAGAAAGCACTGTTTCTGAACTGGAACCAGATGATACCGCAGAAGCGGAAGAAATGAAAAGTCCGGAAAGCGTCATTAGTCTTCTCAGTATTGATCCGATTGAGTTTGAATTCGGTTATGGGTTAATTCCATTAGCGGATGCCAATCAGGGCGGAGACCTTTTGGACAGGGTGGTTATGATTCGCAGGCAGCTTGCTATTGAATTGGGTCTTGTTATACCCGTTGTAAGAATCAGAGATAATATTCAGCTTAAGCCTAATGAATATAGGCTGAAAATTAAAGGTGCTGAAATGGCCAGGGGTGAGCTTTTGTTAGATCACTATTTAGCGATGGCTCCAGGAATGGATGATGATTCTATTGAAGGAATTGATACGATAGAACCTTCCTTTGGGCTGCCGGCCAAGTGGATTACGGAAGAGACCAAGGAATATGCTGAAATGCTAGGCTATACCGTTGTGGATCCACCATCAGTTGTTTCCACACATATTACTGAAGTCATTAAAACAAATGCAGCTGATTTGATTGGGCGTCAGGAAACAAAACAATTAATTGAGCATCTCAGAGAGTCTGCACCAATTTTAATAGAAGAAGTTACGCCTAATCCTTTATCTGTAGGTGATATACAAAAAGTTCTGGCTAAATTATTGAGAGAAAAGGTCTCAATTAGGAACCTACCAGTTATTTTTGAAACCTTAGCTGATTTTGGAAGGATGACAAATGATACTGACATTTTAGCGGAATATGTTAGACAGGCACTTGCCCGTCAAATCACAAACCAATATGTAACGGGTGATAATTTAAAAGTGTTAACTCTTTCTGGAAGAGTTGAAAAAATCGTTGCCGACAGTGTTCAACAGACAGAACAAGGTAATTATCTATCGCTAGATCCGACTAACTCACAGAAAATCCTTGAATCAGTAGCAGGAAAGCTGGAGGAGCATGCCTTACTTGATCAGGCACCTGTATTGTTATGTTCACCAGCTGTAAGGATGTATGTGCGCCAGCTGACAGAGAGATATTTCCCGCAGCTTCCGGTGCTATCATATAACGAATTGGAAGCAAATATAGAGGTACAAAGTGTAGGGGTGGTGAATGCTGAATGAATGTGAAGAAGTTTACAGGGATATCCATGCAAGAAGTGATGAGTAAAATACGGGCGGAATTTGGAAATGATGCCGTCATATTAAATTCAAAAGTAGTCAATAGCAATGGTATTCTTGGTCTATTTAAAAAGAAATCATTTGAAGTGATTGCCGCATTGGATACCGATTCAGTGGAAAGTAAAAAAACAACATTCACGAAGGTAAATAAAGATACGATTCCATCCATAAAAAAGGAATCAATTGAACAACCTGTTCAATTTTCCAATTCAACAAAAAAAGATATCGATAACCCATCTAATGAAATACTTAAAAAATTGCACGATATGAAACAAATGTTATCACTAGAATCCAAATACAATCACTTTCCAGATCCATTAAGAGAATTACACCATCAGCTTGTTGTAATGGAGTTGGATAAGCATATAATCGACAAACTGTTGGAGTATCTATTGGGAAAATGGAGGAATAATCAAAGGTCTGCTGAAATGACTAAGGCGGACCTATCAGAGCTGGTCCATATCTACTTACTTGAACAATTAAAGAATTTTGCCGTTAATGGTGAGCAATTATTTAAGAGAAAATATATAAATATTGTAGGTCCGACTGGTGTTGGGAAAACCACTACAATTGCAAAAATTGCAGCTGAATATGTGATTAAGCATAATAAAAAAATTGCGTTCATCACTACGGACACCTATCGAATCGCAGCTATTGAACAATTGAAAACATATGCAGAGATATTGAGAGTACCAGTCGAAGTGGCGTATAACAGTGATGATTTTAAACAAGCTGCTGAGCGTTTTGCCCATTACGATCATGTATTTATAGATACAGCAGGCAGAAATTTTCGAAATCAGGAATTTGTTGAGGAACTTAAAGGGCTGATTGATTTTAATATCGATATGCTGACATATCTTGTCCTTTCCGCTACTTCCAAAGAGATTGATATGACAGCGATCTATAACCAGTTTTCCATAATACCCATTCACGGAGCTATTTTTACCAAATTAGATGAAACTGCCTATCATGGTTCCGTGGTGAATTTTATTCTTAAACATCATGTTCCAGTTATTTATATGACAAATGGACAAGATGTTCCCGATGATATTATTGCTACCACCCCGGACAAAATTGTCAAAATGGTATGTGGAGGTCATTTATATGTATGACCAAGCGGAACTGCTTCGACAAAAGATACAATATAAAAAAGAAGAGCCATCTGCCAAAGTAATTGCAGTTGTAAGTGGAAAAGGCGGAGTCGGTAAATCCAATTTTTCATTAAATTTTTCAATTGGACTCGCTAAGCAAAATAAAAAAGTATTGATTATAGATATTGATGTAGGAATGGGAAATATCAATATCTTAATAGGCCAAACGGGCAGATATACAATAGCAAATCATTTTAATGAGGGGATCCCTCTAAGGATGGCTATTTCTGCTGGGCCTGAAGGAATCCATTATATTCCTGGGGGTACAGGTTTAACAAATTTTTTTAAAATGGATCAAAAACAATTTGCTCACTTTAGCCATCAATTTCAAAGCATTCTGGAAGAATATGATTTTATTATTTTGGATATGGGTGCGGGAATATCAGAACAATCCTTGCAATTTATCGTTTCTGCGAATGAATTGATTTATATTACAACACCAGAGCCAACGGCAATAACGGATGCTTATTCCATGATGAAATATCTTGTTAGCAGAACGGATGCACCGTTCTATCTTCTCTGTAACCGGGCTTCAAGCCGGAAAGAAGGCAATGAGGTCATTTTACGTTTAACGAGAGCTGCGCAACAGTTTTTACATAAAGAAATCGTGGCACTTGGGATTTTGCCAGATGATAAAACGGTACAAAAAGCAGTCATAAGACAAATTCCATTTATCCTCTTGAATTCTCGGGCTCCATCTAGTGAAGCACTAAACAAAATCATTGCTCAGTATATGGGAAGCGTGGATAAAGAGGGCAATTCACCTGCTTCGTTTATGAAAAAGATGAAGAATTTTCTTTTCGAAAGGCAGGCTTAAGATTTGGCTGCTATTAAAGTTCTAATCATTGAAGATTCACCTTTTATGAGAAAGTTGATAACTGAATTTTTACAAGAAGATGAACAAATTGAAGTGGTGGGCATTGCTAGAAATGGAGCAGATGGGCTTTTGAAAATGGAAAAGCTGAAACCTGATGTCATTACACTGGATATAGAAATGCCTGTAATGGACGGTATAACGACATTGCAGGTAATCATGGAAAAAAATCCAATGCCTGTGGTTATGCTTTCCGGTACTAACAGATCGGGTGTAGATATGATTATGGAGAGCATGAAGCTTGGTGCAGTCAATTTTATCGAAAAGCCCTCTGGTTCATTTTCACAGGATTTACACAGAATTAAGAGTCTAATGATTCAGAAAGTGAAAGAGGCTGCCAAAGTAAATATGAGCGTGTTTGACCAAAATAATCGCCTGATGAATGTGCCGCCAATCGCTGAAATTTCACAGGAACTGAATCTGACTGAAAATGTCAATGAAAAAAATACGGATGTTCCCTTCCAAAAAATTATTTGTATCGGAACCTCGACGGGAGGACCGCGAGCACTGTATACCGTATTGCCATTACTTAAAAAGAATACGGTACCTATTCTCATTGTACAGCATATGCCGGAAGGGTTTACAAAACACTTGGCTGAGAGACTAAATGAGTTGTCAGAAATAACTGTGAAGGAAGCTGAAGAGGGAGAAATTTTATGTAATGGAACAGCCTATATTGCACCTGGTGGATTTCATTTAAAAGCTTCAGTTCAAGCTGGTGTGCTGATTGCCAAATTGGATAAAACTAATTCCGTTAATGGCCACCGTCCATCGGTGGATGTCTTGTTTGATTCAGTTTCCGAACTGCCCCCTGTATACGAATGTGTAGCCGTTATTATGACAGGTATGGGATCAGATGGTACGAAGGGAATTATGAATTTAAGAAAGTTTAAAAAGTCCAGAATTATTGCTGAATCTGAAGAAACTTGTGTGGTCTATGGTATGCCAAAAGCGGCAATCGCTACGGGATTGGTGGATGAAATAATTCCTCTGGGTCATATAGCTGGAGTATTGAATGAAATTTGTAAGGGTGAGAGGTGAAGGTAAATGAGCTTGGATTTAGATCAATATTTAGAGGTTTTTATAGAAGAAAGCAAGGAACACTTACAAACTTGTAATGAACTATTATTGGAGCTCGAAAAAAATCCTGATGATGTCATGATTGTGCATGAAATTTTTAGGTCAGCCCATACATTAAAAGGAATGTCTGCGACAATGGGTTTTGATGATTTAGCACGATTAACTCATCAAATGGAAAATGTGTTGGATGAGATCCGAAATCAGCGAATAAAAGTTAATACCGACATTTTAGACATTGTATTTTTAGCTGTTGATGATTTGGAAGCAATGGTTTTATCGGTTGCAGATGGTGGAAACGGAAAAAGAGATGTCTCTTTAACAATAGAAAAATTAGAAAACATAGTAGCAGGTCAAATCGTTATGATAGGTTCTGCAGATAGAGAACATCCTGGTGCTCCGGTAGAAATGGAATCCCGTGCGGATATTTATGACGAATACGAATGGGCGGTCATGGAACAATCAATCGACCAAGGCTTTAAAGCTTACTCTGTTAAGGTGATTTTAAATGATGATTGTATCTTAAAAGCAGTCCGTGTTTTTATGGTTTATGAAATTTTTGCTGAACTGGGAGAAGTAATTAAGTCGGTTCCTCCCGTCGATGTTCTTGAGGAAGAAGATTTTGGGCAGGAGTTTACGGCAACGATCCTATCAAAACAATCTGCAATAGATATCGAACAGAGAATCTTAAAAGTATCAGAGCTTGAGTCTGTACGAGTTTCGCTGGTGCCGAATAAGACATCTAAGGATCAGGAATATAAAGCCACAAAGGATCTGGAAAATGCGAATCAGCTGCAGGTGCATTCAACAAAGCAGGTAAAGGGTAAGGAAGATGAAAAAGCTTCCTCTGTTAATACTGCAGTGGCTCATAGTAAGACGATACGGGTCAATATTGAGCGCCTTGACATATTAATGAATCTATTTGAAGAGTTAGTGATTGATCGCGGAAGACTCGAACAAATTTCGAAGGATTTAAAAGATGCAGAGCTGTTTGAAACAGTTGAACATATGACAAGAATTTCTGGTGATATGCAAACAATAATCCTAAATATGAGGATGGTACCAGTAGAAACAGTTTTTAATCGGTTTCCGCGTATGGTCAGGCAGCTTGCGCGTAATCTGAATAAACACATCCGTCTTGAAATTATTGGTGCGGAAACGGAGTTAGACCGGACTGTTATTGACGAAATTGGTGATCCTCTGCTGCATCTTTTACGAAACGCTTTGGATCATGGTATTGAAACACCGGAAGCTAGACGGGACAAGGGCAAGCCTGAAGAGGGTACAGTCATCCTGAAGGCTTATCATAGTGGCAACCACGTTTTTATAGAAATAGAAGATGATGGCGCTGGTATTAATACAGATGTGGTTGTAACAAAAGCAGTGGATAAAGGAATTATTACAGAAGAACAAGCTGAAATCATGACAGAACGTCAAAAAAACGAACTTCTTTTCGCTTCAGGTTTTTCCACAGCTAAGGAGATTTCTGATATATCAGGCCGGGGGGTTGGCTTAGATGTTGTGAAAAATACCATCGAATCTCTTGGTGGAAGTGTGTCTATTAATTCACGCCTAGGATATGGATCTATTTTTTCTGTGAAATTGCCACTTACCTTATCAATCATATCAGTCATGCTAGTTGAAGTTCAGGATGAAAAGTACGCAATTCCCTTATCTTCCATAATTGAAACGTATATCGTCCAAAGAGAAGAAGTATTAAGATCACATAATCAAGATGTCATTGACTTTAGAGGTAAGATTATCCCGCTCGTGTATCTGCATTCAATTCTTTCTATCCCTGTTTGTCGGGAGGAGGAAGACTTTTTGTCATTAGTAATTGTGCGTAATGGAGACAAGATGGCCGGGTTAGTTGTCAATTCATTCATTGGTCAGCAGGAAATCGTTTTAAAATCATTGGGTAATTACTTAAATTCTGTCTTCGCTGTTTCAGGAGCTACGATTCTCGGGGATGGTCAAGTTGCATTGATTATAGATTGCAATTCTCTTGTTAAGTAAGCAGGGCTGTAAGATAAGGAGGAGTTTATATGGCTGACAATGATAATAGACAGATGCAGAAAGTTATAGTCTTTGAGTTAGTGAATAAAGAATATGCAATACCTGTCGAGTATGTGCTGTCTATCGAAAAAGTATCAACTATTACAAGAGTTCCGGGTGTAGAACCCTTTGTGATGGGAGTAATTAATCTTAAAGGGACGATTACACCGATTATTGACCTTCGAATGCGGTTTGGCCTAGAGCAAAAAGAATATGATGAGTCTTCAAGGATTATCATTATTTCCTTTAATGAATTTGAAGTGGGATTGATTGTTGATTCAGCCAGGGATGTTTTAGAGTTTCCGGCTGATTTAATTGAACCGCAGCCTAAAGTTATCGGTATGCAGGAGATTGATTTTATAAATGGCGTTGTGAAGGTTGATAAACGTTTGTTGATATTAATCAAACTCGAACGAATTTTACAAGTACTTGGAACAACACAATCTATATAGGAAGAAGGCGGGCAGGACATGTCATATCTGGATTCCATAACACATCTCCAACTGGATACCTTAAAGGAAATTGGTAATATCGGTGCAGGTAATGCTGCGACTGCTTTATCTCTATTAGTGAACAAACCGGTTATGATGAGTGTCCCTTCCGTGAAAATTGCAACATTTGACGAAACAATGGAGCTTGCAGGAGGAGCGGATAATGTTGTAGCCAGTGTTTACATGAGAATAGAAGGTGACATCACCGGCAATATGTATTTTATCCTTTCTTTATCGCAGGCAACCAGATTTATTAACCAAATGACCGGTTCCAATCAATTTTCCTTTGATCATTCATTGGATGATGAAATTTCTTTATCTGCCCTGACAGAAATGGGCAATATTCTATCTGGCTCGTATTTATCTTCCTTGTCTGATTTTACTGGTATGAAAATATATCCTTCTGTTCCTGTGCTGGGGATTGATATGGTGGGAGCCTTGCTCGGGTATGGATTACTGGAATTTTCCCAAGTTGGCGATTATGCGATTATCATTGATACGGATTTTACCGAGTCTGATAGTAAGGAAGAAAAAGATGTAAATGGGCACTTTTTCTTACTGCCTGATCCTGAATCATTTGATACACTCTTTTCCACATTGGGAGTGAATATGGAATGAATCCTCGTCACGAACAGGAAATTATCCGCGTTGGAATTGCAGATATGAATTTTGCTTATAAGGGTTCCATTATTAGAACAGCCGGTCTTGGATCTTGTGTTGGTGTTGTCCTTTACTGCCCATCTCAACAGATAGCAGGAATGGTTCATGTTATGCTGCCGGATTCCTCACTTGCCAGAGGTAAAACATTTAATAAAGCAAAATATGCAGATACTGCAATACCAGAGCTTATTAAACAATTCAAGAATAAGGGAATAAAAAGTCAATTGCTCAAGGCAAAACTTGCAGGTGGAGCGCAAATGTTTCAATTCAGTTCAGGAAGTGATCTGATGAGAATCGGACCGCGAAATGTAGATGCTGTGAAAATTCAGCTTATGGAAAATCATATCCAGATAATTGCTGAAGATGTTGGCGGAAACAGTGGAAGAACAATTGAATTTAATCCGATTACAAGTATATTGCACATTCGTACGGTTAATCAGGGTTCCTGCTCTATTTAAGTTTTCATTCGGTAAAGAGCGAAATTAAGGGAAATTTGTCGGATGTATATCTGTTGTTTTTTGTTATAATTTAATTACCATAATAAACCAACTAAGGGGAGGGTCAAAATGTCTCAAGTGAGTACCGGTGAAGAACAGACGTATTGGCATAAATGGCTTGAAGGCCGGGACGCGCAGGCTGGAGACATATTGGCAAAAAAATACTTGCCATTGGTCAGTTATCATGTACAACGAATTTCAGTGAACCTGCCTAAAAATGTGAATAGAGATGATATAAGAAGTTTAGCGAATATGGGTCTATTTGATGCTTTAGAAAAATTCGACCCATCCCGTGATTTAAAATTTGAGACCTATGCTTCCTTTCGAATTAGGGGAGCCATTATAGATGGATTGCGTAAAGAAGATTGGTTGCCAAGAAGTACGAGAGAAAAAGCAAAATTAATAGATTCGACTATAGAAGCGTTAGAGCAGAAGAATATGCGTAATATCACACCTGTTGAAATTGCCGAAGAATTAGGGATTACAGAGGATGAGGTTGTCAAAATCACGAATGAGAATTTCTTTTCCAATATTTTATCAATGGATGAACAGCCGCATGATACTCACTCGGAACAGGAAGCGCAATCGTATACAGTGAAAGACGAGCGCATGCTATCTCCTGAAGAAGCCCTTGTTAAAAAAGAATTGCTCAAAGAGATGGGAGACCTCATTCATAGGCTAAGTGAAAAAGAACAATTAGTGTTGGACTTATTTTATCGGCAGGAGCTGACTCTTACAGAGATCGGCTACATTTTGAAGCTATCGACTTCGAGAATTTCACAAATACATTCACGTGCACTATTTAAATTAAAAGAGTTATTAGCAAAAACAATCTACCGCTAAAGCTATTGGTTTGGGAGTGGAATAATGGATTTTCCATATAAACTAGAGGTTTCCCAAGATAAAATGAAGGCCTGGATTATACCTATAGGGAATCAGGCACAATCGGTTTCTGATAGACAAATAGATGAATGGCTTGTTTCTTTGCCGATTATCTTTGGCATAAAAAAGGAAACAAAAGTACATTTACTGAATACGGAGCAGGTTGTTTTTCCTTTATTGATTGCTGAAGGGAAATTACCGGAAAACGGACAGGATGGAGAATTAAAACTCGAATATACAAAGGGAATAGACACAGGGGAGCAACTGTTTAACTTCCGAAATGTAATGGATATCCCATCCATCTCTACAGGAGATAAAATTGCGGCTGCATCTCAACCAACTTATGGTCTATTTGGAATGGATATTTTCGGAAATGAAATCAAACCGAAACCAGGCAAAAGAGCCGTCTATAAATTGGGACCCAATGTCATTGAACATGAATCAAGCCTCTATTCAACGATTAACGGACAAATCAGTATAGTAGGTCATACTATACAGGTTAATCCTGTTTTTTATGTAAAAGGAGATTTGAGCCTGGAGGTAGGCAATATTGATTTTTGGAAATGTGTATATTGAGGGCAATATACCCGTCGGTTATACGATTTCGTGCGGTGGCGATTTAAAAGTTTTCGGTATGATTGAGGGATCAGACATTAATGTTGGCGGCTCGGTTATTGTCAAGGGCGGAATTACTGGGGAAAAGAATTGCAGTATTCGAACAGGCGGAGATCTATACGCCTTATACATAAACTATGCAAATGTAATATCAAGCGGTAATATCATTATTCAACATGCTATTCTCCATAGTTTTGTAACTTCCATGAAATCTGTAACCTGTAAAAAAGGACATCTAATAGGCGGAGTTTTAAGGGCTGGCAAGAGAGTGGAACTGATGGATGCAGGGAATTTACACTATACACGTACTGAAATACATATCGGAAATAATGATGCAATTGAAATGATTAAGCAGGATTTGGATTCTCGTTATCAAAAAATGCAAAAAACACTCTCGAAACTCTCGTATATAGCTGTGAAGCTTGAAGAAAAAACAAGGTTATCGAATGACAAAAAGGATGCTCTTTTGCTGGAAAAACAAAGGAAAACAAAAGATTTTTTAGTGGATGAAATGAAAAAACTTAAGCAAGAGAGATTAATGTTAGATTATGAGCTGCAAATCGATGAGGAATTAATTATTAACGGTGCATGCTACCCTAATCTTTATATAAAAATGGGTAAGTATAGCATGCCTCTGAATCAAAATTACCAGTCAGTGAGATTTACTGATAAGGGAAACGAGATATCTGTTTATCCGCTCTAAAAGGGGGCAATGAATCATGAGTTTAAAAGCGATTGAATTGCAAGTTGCAATACCCAGAACGCAGGATGCAGGTAAAATCCAGGAGCTGTTGCAGAATCGTAGTCAACAACTGATTGAGCATGCTTCCAAACAGGAAAAAAAGAGTACAAGAGCAAAAAATGAAACAGTACTTAGGCAAGAAAAGAATAGCTCGGTTGATTGGAATAATCATTCCAAGGGCCGGCAGCAGGAAAAACGGCGGCAGAATGATGAATCTACTAAAAATCATTCTGCCTTTTCGCAAGCAGAAACCCAACCTTATAAGGGAAAGAGAATAGATTTTTCGGGATAAGAGGAGACAAAATGACATTTATACTCATAGTAAGCATCATGGTCAATATGGTGGCTGTTTTAGCAATTGTTATCCTTTATTTGAGGCAGAATCGTCTTATTCAATTCGAGAAGGAATGTAAAGAATATCAAAAAGAAGTTGAGGAACTAATCCATACGTTTATAATCGAAATGAAGGAAGAAAACGATGAAATTAAACAGTTGTTTGTGGGTGATACTGGTAAGATATCACGCACTGAAGGACCTCGAAAGCTATCTGATCAAGAAGAGAAAATAGATCACACTATGACAGGGTTACCAAATGGATATAGACAGCAGAGTGCACGGAATGCCTACGAAAATACGAGCCGGCAATCCGTTACGAATCATCTTAAGGAAGAAAAAACGGAATCAGATGTTATCGACCAAGATTTAGAACGAGTCCCTATATTGGCTGAGGCCCAGAATATGAAGAATCAAGGGAAAACAATTGAGGAAATTGCAAAAAAAATGGGCCGTGGCAAAACAGAAATTGACCTTTTATTTAAATTAAATCAAAAGTAAAGTAAAAAGACTTGATTGTATGCTGAGATTATGCTATATTATGACATGGTGTTAATACACACGCTTGAGGATTTGGACTGATCGTGCTGTAAACCTACAGTTTCAGCCTGAAAATGATTTGAGCGGAGGAAAAACAAAACATAGGAGGAACAAACATGTCTGTAATTTCAATGAAACAACTGCTTGAAGCAGGTGTACACTTCGGGCACCAAACTCGTCGTTGGAACCCAAAAATGAAAAAATATATTTTCACGGAGCGTAATGGTATCTACATTATTGACCTTCAAAAAACGGTTAAAAAAGTAGAAGAAGCTTATAACTTCGTAAGAGACTTGGCTGCTGATGGCGGTACTATGCTTTTCGTTGGTACTAAAAAGCAAGCTCAAGATTCTGTAAAAGAAGAAGCTGGCCGTGCTGGTATGTACTATGTTAACCAACGTTGGTTAGGTGGTACATTAACAAACTTCGTAACAATTCAAAAACGTATTGCACGTCTTAAAGAAATCGAAAAAATGGAAGAAAACGGAACATTTGAAGTTCTTCCTAAAAAAGAAGTTATTCAATTGAAAAAAGAACAAGAGCGTCTTGAAAAATTCTTAGGCGGTATCAAGGATATGAAACAAATCCCTGATGCATTGTTCATCATTGACCCACGTAAAGAGCGTATCGCTGTTGCGGAAGCTCATAAATTGAATATTCCAATCGTAGGTATCGTTGATACAAACTGTGATCCGGATGAAATCGATTATGTAATCCCTGCAAACGATGATGCAATCCGTGCTGTTAAATTGCTTACTGGTAAAATGGCTGATGCTATCCTTGAAGGTAAACAAGGTGAAGAAACAGCTCCAGTTGCAGAAGAAACAGTAGTTGAAGAAACTGTTGAAGCAGAAGAAGCAACTACAGTTGAAAATGCTTAATTGATTTTTTAAAGGTGATAAGAGGACAGTGCCTTTTATCACCTTTTTTTGAAATAAAATAGAGTGGTGTATACGGATTCGCACACTGCTACATACTGATTTTATCGGATGATATAAAGGAGGAAGACCAAATGGCTATTACTGCTCAAATGGTTAAAGAATTACGTGAAAAAACTGGTGCAGGTATGATGGACTGCAAAAAAGCACTACAAGAAACAAGCGGTGACATGGATAAAGCAATCGATTACCTTCGTGAAAAAGGTATTGCGAAAGCGGCTAAAAAAGGCGATCGTATTGCTGCTGAAGGTTTAACTTCTATCGTTGTTGAAGGCGATAAAGCAGTTATCCTTGAAGTAAATGCTGAAACAGATTTCGTTGCTAAAAATGAAGCATTCCAAACTCTTGTAAAAGAATTGGCTGCACATCTTTTAACAAATGAACCTGCAAATGTTGAGGAAGCTTTAACTCAAACAATGACTAACGGTGCAACTGTTGCTGACCACATCAATGCTGCTATTGCAAAAATTGGTGAGCGCATCACTCTTCGTCGTTTTGAAATCAAAACAAAACCTGAAAACGGAGCTTTCGGAGCTTACATCCACCAAGGCGGACGTATCAGCGTATTAACTATCGTTGAAGGTACAACTGAAGAAGCGGTTGCGAAAGATGTTTCTATGCACATCGCTGCTTTAAACCCTAAATACGTATCACGTGACCAAGTTACTGCTGAAGAAGTTGAACATGAGCGTCAAGTTCTAACACAACAAGCATTAAACGAAGGAAAACCTGAAAAAATCGTTGCGAAAATGGTTGAAGGCCGTCTAGGTAAATATTTTGAAGAAATTTGTGTACTGGATCAAACATTCGTTAAAAATCCAGATCAAAAAGTTGGTCAATTTGTACAAGCAAATGGCGCTACAATCGTTGAGTTCGTACGTTACGAAGTAGGAGAAGGTATCGAGAAGAAACAAGATAACTTCGCTGAAGAAGTAATGAGCCAAATTAAAAAAGACTAATCTAATTACATGTGTATAGCATAAAAATAGGGGACACGTTGTGTTCCCTATTTTTCAAGAATACATTTCCTTAAAATAAACAGAGTATTAGATGAGGATATCGACTATTAAAGCTTGTGATAGATCGATAACTAATGACGGTGGAGGTTACTATGAGCAGCGTAAAGTATAAAAGAGTTGTATTAAAGTTAAGTGGAGAGGCACTTGCCGGTGCTCAAGGATTTGGGATTGACCCAACCATAATTTTTTCAGTTGCTAAACAAGTGAAAGAAGTTGCGGAGCTTGGTGTAGAAGTCGCAGTAGTGGTTGGTGGCGGAAATATTTGGCGCGGTAAAACAGGCAGTGAACTTGGAATGGACCGTGCAACTGCCGATTATATGGGAATGCTTGCAACAGTCATGAATTCACTTGCGCTTCAGGATAGTTTGGAACAACAAGGGATTGAGACACGTGTCCAAACATCTATTGAAATGAGACAAGTAGCTGAGCCTTATATCCGTCGCAGAGCAATCCGCCATTTAGAGAAAACACGTGTGGTTATCTTTGCTGCAGGTACTGGAAATCCGTATTTCTCTACAGATACGACAGCAGCTTTACGGGCTGCCGAAATAGAAGCAGATGTCATTCTCATGGGTAAAAATAATGTTGATGGTGTATATAGTGCAGACCCTGTATTAGATAGCAGTGCCGTAAAATATGATGAACTTTCTTATCTTGATTTAATTAAGGATGGTTTATCTGTAATGGACTCCACAGCATCATCTTTATGTATGGATAATGACATTCCACTAATTGTCTTCTCAATAATGGAAGAAGGAAATATTAAACGTGCCGTTATGGGTGAAACTATAGGTACTATTGTTAGGGGGAAAGAATAATGGCAAAACAAGTTATAGACAATACGAAGGAAAAGATGAATAAAGGAATTCAGGCATTCTCCAGAGAATTAGCCTCTATCCGTGCAGGTCGTGCTAGTGCATCCCTTTTAGACAGATTGACTGTAAATTATTATGGAGCACCTACACCTGTAAATCAGCTTGGGTCAATCAGCGTTCCGGAAGCTCGTATGCTGGTTATTACACCTTATGACAAAACCATTCTTGGTGATATTGAAAAGGCAATTCTGAAATCTGATCTTGGACTTAACCCAGTGAACGATGGTAATATTATTCGTTTAAGTGTTCCTGCACTAACTGAAGAACGTCGTCGTGACCTTGTTAAACAAGTGAAGAAGGAAGCTGAAGAAGCGAAAGTTGCGATTCGTAATGTACGCCGTGATGGTAATGATGACCTTAAAAAGCTTGAGAAAAACGGGGAAATTACAGAAGATGCACTTCGTGGATATTCTGATGACGTTCAAAAAATGACGGATGATCATATCGCGAAAATCGATGCTCTTGCTAAAGATAAAGAAAAGGAAATCATGGAAGTTTGATTTTTATATCATAAAGCCCCTTTTATCTAAAGGGGCTTTTTTGTTACACCTAGTATGTATTAGGTGACGAAATTATATAATAACAGAATCATACAGTGTGTCCAAAAAGGTTAACTGTTAGAAATCCATAAAACTGCCAGGAAACAAACATACAAACAGAAATGTTTGTGACAATTAAATGTGGTATGATAGGTTATGGAATTTGTACTAAGGCTAAATGATCAAATATACATAAGCAGGGAAGATTAATTCCTTTTGGAGGAAATAACATGTTTGGATGGAAGATAGTTAAGAAAAAAGGGAAACAGTATTCTATACCAGAAAGAATAGAAAAGGTAAAACAAAATAAAATACCAGACCATATTGCCATTATTATGGATGGGAATGGCCGGTGGGCAAGAAAAAGAGCACTGCCAAGAGTAGCTGGACATCATGAGGGTATGAAGGTCGTGCGTAAAACGACTAAATTAGCTAATGAATTGGGAGTTAAGGTATTAACGGTTTATGCCTTTTCAACTGAGAATTGGAAACGTCCAAAAGATGAAGTGGATTATTTGTTAAAATTACCCGAAGAATTTCTAGGAACGTTTTTGCCGGAATTAATGAAAGAAAACGTTAGGGTTCAAATTATGGGTGATCAAAAGAGACTGCCTTTGCATACTGTCAATGCAGTCACTACAGCATTAGATCAAACTAAAGATAATGATGGTCTAATTTTAAATTTTGCTCTTAATTATGGAAGCCGTGCAGAAATCCTCGAAGGCGTAAAAAAAGCCGCAGCTGATATGAAAGATGGTCGTTTGGAAGAAAGCGATTTGACAGAAGAACGATTCTCTGAGTATTTGATGACCAATCAGCTGATGGATCCGGATTTATTAATCAGAACGAGCGGCGAAATTCGACTGAGCAACTTTATGTTATGGCAATTAGCCTATACGGAGTTTTATTTTACAGATGTATTGTGGCCGGACTTCAATGACCATGAATTGCTCAATGCAATTGAAGAATTTCAGGGCAGATCGAGAAGATACGGCGGCGTATAATGAGGAAGGCAGGGGCTTTAGGATGAAACAAAGAATCATTACTGCGATAGTCGCAATTGCATTATTTTTACCGATATTAATTTATGGAAATATTCCGTTTCTTATTTTAATCTATGCGATGGCGACAATTGGATTATATGAACTACTTAAGATGAAGAAAATGCCGCTAATGACGATATCATCGTTACTATCGTTTTTATTAGTATGGGTTTTATTGATACCTGATCGTTACAGTAGTTTCTTTGATATGATTCAATACGATAAAATGGATATAGTTATTATCATTGCATTTTTGTTATTAGTGATTACGGTAATTTCTAAAAATGCTTTTACGTTTGATGATGCGGCTTTTCTATTGTTGTCTTCTCTATACATAGGTGTAGCTTTTTATTACTTTTTTGGGACAAGAGATGTTGAGAATGGCCTCTTAACGATACTTTTTGTATTAATTACGATTTGGGTTACTGATTCAGGTGCCTATTTTGTAGGGCGATCTTTAGGAAAACGAAAGCTTTGGCCGGAAATCAGCCCAAATAAAACAGTAGAAGGATTCCTTGGTGGAGTTGGAAGTGCATTAGTTGTTGCAATTCTGTTCTATTTTTTCTCTAATTTGGACTACAATATAAGTAAGCTGATTATAATGGCATTATTAATTTCGATTTTTGGGCAGTTGGGTGATCTTGTACAATCTGCATATAAAAGGCATTATGGTGTTAAGGATTCCGGTAATATCTTACCGGGACATGGAGGAATTTTGGACAGATTTGATAGTTTGATTTTTATTCTTCCCATATTGCACTTCTTCATTTTTTAAACGTAACTATACAATTGCTGGGGGAGGAGCTTTAGTTTGAAAAGGATCAATTTATTAGGGGCTACAGGGTCTATCGGTATGCAAACGATAGATATTGTACGCAATCATCCAGAGGAATTTAACTTAACAGCTGTTTCAGGCGGAAGAAATGTGGACGGAATTCGGAAAATCATTCAGGAATTCCAGCCCGAACTGATTTGTGTACAGCTAAAAGAAGATGCGGAAAGACTGAAGACGGAATATCCGGGCAGGAAAATTGTATACGGACATGAAGGCTTAATAGAGGCAGCTACTTATGTAAACGGAGATATTGTAGTGAATGCCGTAATGGGAAGCATTGGTTTAATTCCTACCATGCAGGCGATGGAAGCTGGTAAACAAATTGCCCTTGCTAATAAGGAAACATTGGTGACAGCCGGACATTTAGTTATTGAGGCTGCCAAGAGGTTTCAAACGCCTATACTGCCGGTTGACAGTGAGCATTCTGCTATATTCCAGGCATTACAGGGTGAAAAGGCTAAAAATATTGAACGCTTGATTATCACAGCATCTGGAGGAAGCTTCAGAGACCGAACAAGAGATGAGTTAAAGAATGTTACAGTTAAAGATGCACTCAATCATCCAAATTGGTCTATGGGCGCAAAAATAACAATAGATTCTGCCACAATGATGAATAAGGGACTTGAAGTGATTGAAGCCCATTGGCTGTTTAATTTGCCATATGAACAGATTGATGTCCTATTGCACCAGGAAAGCATTATCCATTCTATGGTGGAATTTCACGATTCAAGTGTGATGGCGCAGCTGGGGACCCCAGATATGCGTGTGCCTATCCAATATGCTCTTTCATATCCGGATCGGTTACCGCTTATATCTTCAAAGAGACTTAATTTAGCAGAAGCGGCAACTTTACATTTTAAAAAGATGGACTTTGACCGCTATCCATGTTTACAATACGCTTATAATGCCGGAAGAATTGGCGGATCAATGCCGACTGTTTTAAATGCTGCCAATGAGGTGGCGGTCGAATTGTTCTTACAGGGCAAGATTCCATTCTTGGAAATTGAGGCACTGGTGGAAAAAGCTATGGAGCGTCATCAGCTAATCAAAAAACCTGAACTCGAGACTATTCAGGAAGTCGATCAGGAGACAAGAAGGTATATCGAGTCACTATATTAAAAGGGATGGTCGATTAAGTGGAAACAATATTAGCGTTTATACTTATTTTTGGAGGATTAGTGTTTTTTCATGAATTAGGCCACTTAATCTTTGCAAAAAGAGCTGGTATACTCTGTCGAGAGTTTGCCATCGGTTTTGGGCCGAAAATCTTTACAATAAAAAAGAATGAAACTGTCTATACCATTCGTTTACTTCCGCTTGGAGGCTTTGTACGGATGGCTGGTGAAGACGCAGAAACAGTTGAGTTGAAACCAGGCTACCGAATTGGGGTACTGTTTAACGAAAATCAGGAAATTAACAAAATCATTGTCACTAACAAGGATAAATATCCTGAAGCAAGAATTATTGAGGTGGAACAAGCAGATCTGGATCATCAGTTAATCATTCGTGGATATGAAGATGGAAATGATGAAGCTATCCAAACCTTTAAGGTTCATCCAAAAGCGGTAATGGTAGAAGATGGCCTTGAGCTTCAAATAGCACCATATGACCGCCAGTTTAATTCAAAAACATTACCGCAAAGAGCGATGGCAATCTTTGCCGGACCGATGATGAATTTTGTTTTAGCAGCTGTGTTATTCATGATTATTGGGATTGCCCAAGGTGTTGTGGTCGATGAGCCGAAACTTGGCAAACTGACAGAAGATGGACCTGCTATTAGCTCTGGACTTAAGGCAGGAGACATCGTACACTCCATTAATGGCGAAAAAGTTGATTCATGGAGTGATATTCAATCAACTATTCAAAAGAATGCCAATAATGAACTGACTTTTGAGGTTGAACGTGATGGCCAAAATAAGGAGATAAATGTCACACCTAAATTAGTGGATGATTCAGCCGGCAAACGGGGAATCATAGGGGTCTATGCTCCGACGGAAAAATCCTTTATCAAAGCGATCGGTTATGGATTTACGGAAACGTATTTATGGACTAAACAAATTTTCATTGTACTTGGTGATTTAATCACAGGAGGATTCTCCATAGATGCATTATCAGGTCCTGTGGGTATATATGTTTCCACAGAAGAGGTGGCAAAATCTGGTATTTTTTACTTGATAAAATGGGCAGGGGTCTTAAGTATTAACCTTGGGATTATGAATCTCTTGCCGTTGCCCGCGTTGGATGGAGGAAGGCTGTTATTCTTTGCAATTGAAGCAATTAGAGGGAAACCGGTTGATAAGCAAAAGGAAGGTATGTTCCATTTTATTGGATTTGCCTTATTGATGCTATTAATGATCGTCGTCACCTGGAATGATATACAGCGATTTTTCTTTTAAAATAGTCAGTAGCGGGGGCTAAACACGTGTTAAGCTCCTGCTATACATAAAGTAAAGTGATTAGGATAGAAAGGTGAATAGATATGAGACAAAGTATGACGATGATTCCAACATTAAGAGAGGTGCCATCAGACGCTGAAGTAAAAAGTCATCAATTATTGCTTCGTGCCGGATTTATGCGCCAAAATGCAAGTGGAATATATAGTTATCTTCCACTTGGTTTAAAAGTAATCCAAAATGTTGAAAAAATTATTCGAGAAGAGATGGAGCGCGCAGGAGCGGTAGAATTACTAATGCCGACACTGCAGCAGGCAGAGCTATGGCAGGAATCCGGCAGATGGTATTCCTATGGTCCTGAGTTAATGAGAATGCATGACCGCCATAATCGTGAATTTGCAATGGGACCAACCCATGAAGAAGTCATTACAAGCTTACTTCGTGATGAGGTGAAATCATACAAACGTTTACCTCTAACTCTTTATCAAATTCAAACAAAATTCCGCGATGAAAAGCGTCCTCGTTTCGGCTTGCTTCGCGGCCGTGAATTTATTATGAAGGATGCGTATTCTTTCCATTCCAGCCAGGAAAGCCTGGATGAAGTGTATGATCGTATCTTTACAGCCTATTCCAATATTTTCAGCCGTTGTGGTCTTGATTTCAGAGCGGTTATAGCAGATTCGGGAGCTATGGGCGGAAAAGATACACATGAATTTATGGTGCTTTCTGAAATAGGTGAGGACACAATCGCTTATTCGGATACATCTGACTTTGCAGCTAATATTGAAATGGCACCTGTTGTTAACACGGCTGTAAAAACAGGTGAAGAGCTTAAAGAACTGACTAAAGTATCAACACCTGATCAAAAAACAATCGAAGAAGTATCAAGATATTTAAATGCAACTAATGATAAGTGTATTAAATCACTTCTTTGGAAAGTGGACGATCAGTTTGTGCTTGTATTGATCAGAGGAGATCATGAATTAAATGATATTAAACTAAAAAATATCTTTAATGCTACAATCGTTGAACCCGCAAGTCCGGAGGAGACAAAGGATCTACTGAATTGCAGCGTTGGTTCTATTGGACCAATTGGAGTGGACCTAAACCGCGTGACAATTATTGCTGATTTCGCTGTTGAAGTTTTGGAAAATGCGGTTTGTGGAGCTAATGAAGAAGGGGTACATTACATTAATGTAAATCCTGACCGTGATTTTACTAATGTGAAATATGAAGATCTTCGTTTTATACAGGCTGGTGATGCTTCTCCAGATGGAAAAGGAACCATTCAGTTTGCTAAAGGAATAGAAGTGGGTCATGTATTTAAGTTAGGGACACGATACAGTGAAGCAATGAACGGTACGTACTTGGATGAAAATGGTCGCAGTCAGCCGATGATTATGGGTTGCTATGGAATTGGAGTATCCAGAACCGTTGCGGCGATTGCTGAGCAATTTAATGATGAAAAAGGTTTAATGTGGCCTGCTAATATAGCTCCATATCAAGTGCATCTTATTCCGGTTAATATGAAGGATGAAAATCAACGGAATCTAGGTGAGAAATTATATGACGAGCTTATGCAAGCTGGATATGATGTATTAATGGATGACCGAAATGAACGTGCCGGTGTTAAATTTGCTGATTCTGATTTAATAGGACTACCTGTTCGAGTCACAGTTGGTAAAAAAGCTGCCGAAGGAATCGTAGAAGTTAAAGTGAGACGAACAGGCGAAAGTTTTGAAGTGCCTGTTACTGATCTTGCTGGTCGATTAAACGAAATCCTGTAAAATATTAAAGTACAAGCTCTCCCTTTTGCAATGGGGAGAGCTTGTTTTTTACGTGCCGATTTTTTTTGATAAGTTGTTTTAAGGTTTGGATAATGCTTTTTACTCCCAACACCGGTCTTTAATAAGTATGGCTAAAGGTGTTTTCTGAATTGATAAAAGCATTAATCTTTGCAAGAAGGGATTTGAATAAAAAAGAGTTGTGTTATAATTACAAGACGGAAAAGGAGAATGACGTTTGGGAGAGATAGAAATGGAAGAGAATTCTCGTATTAAACAAGATAAATTCAGAACGTTGCTCCAGCAACTTCAGCTGACGGAAGATGCGGTTGTTGTGCATTTTTCCAATGCGGAAATCGATAAAGTAATCATTGAAAAAGTTGCCCGCAAATGGCATTTCTTTTTCAGATTTGAACATATAATTCCTTGCAGTATTTGGACCAGATTTACGACACAATTAATGCAGGTCTTTTCTCCAATAGCCACTGTCGGGTATTCGGTTGAGGTTAGGAATCCACTCATCACGAATGAATTGATTACGGATTATTGGAAAAACTGTATTAGCGAAATCGATGGAATTTCTCCGGCAATTCTGGAATTATTGCATGGACAAGCTCCAAAGGTTGAAGGGAATAAGCTGATTGTAACTGCTCGTAACGATGCAGAGGCTGGCCAGCTTAAACGGAAATATACCGGCTTAATTTCAGAAGTTTATCAGCGTTTTGGTTTTCCGCCATTGCAGCTCGATGCCATTGTAGATAAAGATGCATACAGTGAGGCAATGGAGACATTCAAAAAGCAAAAGCAAATAGAAGATGAAGAAAAAGCTCTGCAGGCAGTTCAGGATATGAAGAAGGCCGCAGAGGCTAAGGATGATGGCGGAATACCAGAAGGCCCACTAGTTATCGGGTACAAAATCAAGCCGGATGCTGACTTTAAGACACTTGATGAGATTGTTGAAGAAGAACGTCGTATTGCGGTTGAAGGGTATGTTTTTGATGCTGAAACAAGAGAGTTAAAGAGCGGACGCACCTTATTAACCTTTAAAATTACGGATTATACAAATAGCATTCTTGTTAAAATGTTCTCACGTGACAGAGAAGACGCAAGCCAATTGGCACGTGTGAAAAAAGGTATGTGGGTACGTGTACAAGGAAGTGTACAAAATGATACATTCGTCCGTGACTTAGTAATGATTGCAAATGATATTAATGAAATAGCAGGTAAAAATCGTAAGGATACAGCACCCGAAGATGAAAAGCGTGTTGAATTACATTTGCATACACCAATGAGCCAAATGGACGCTGTTACACCTGTCTCTACACTAGTGTCCCAGGCAGCTAAGTGGGGACATAAAGCGATTGCTATAACAGATCATGCGGTCGCACAGTCATTCCCTGAGGCTTACGCTGCCGGAAAGAAAAATAATATTAAAATCTTATATGGCGTAGAAGTAAATTTAGTGGATGATGGTGTGCCGATTGCTTACAATACGGCAGATTTAAATTTGGAAGAAAGCACATATGTTGTATTTGACGTGGAAACAACAGGACTTTCTGCCATATATGACACCATTATCGAGCTTGCGGCAGTTAAGATGAGAAATGGTGAGATTATTGATCGCTTTGAGTCTTTTGCCAATCCACATCATAAATTATCATCTACAACCATTAATTTAACAGGGATTACCGATGACCTTGTAGAGAATGCTCCTGAAGTCGATGAAGTTTTGACGAAGTTCAGGGATTGGTCTGAGGATGCAATTTTTGTTGCGCATAACGCGAGCTTTGATATGGGCTTCTTGAATATGGGTTATAAAAAGCTTGGGTTTGGTAAAGCCACCAACCCGGTCATAGATACATTGGAGCTGGCTCGTTTCCTCTATCCGGATATGAAAAATCACCGCCTGAATAATTTGGCGAAAAAATTTGATGTTGAGCTTGTTCAGCATCACCGTGCGATTTATGATGCTGAAACAACCGGTCATTTGTTAATGAAAATGTTAAAGGATGCCAATGAAAAAGGCATTACGAATCATAATCAATTAAATGACAATATGGGAAAAGGAAAGGCATTCCAGAGAGCGCGTCCGTATCATTGCACATTACTCGCGCAAACACAGGAAGGTTTAAAGAATTTATTTAAGCTTGTTTCCATTGCTCATATTGATTATTTTTACCGTGTCCCAAGGATTCCAAGATCCGTCCTTATGCAATATCGAGAAGGGATTTTGGTTGGATCCGGCTGTGATCGCGGCGAAGTATTTGAAAATATGATGCAAAAATCATTTGAAGAGGCAGAGGATGTCGCTGAATTCTATGATTATCTTGAGGTGCATCCAAAAGAAGTTTACGCTCCTCTTATCGAAATGGAACTGGTTCAAAGCGATAAGGCTCTTGAATCTATAATCGCCAATATTGTAAAGCTGGGAGAGAAATTAAACAAACCAGTTGTGGCGACAGGCAATGTTCATTACCTGAATCCAAATGATAAAATCTATCGAAAAATATTAATCAATTCACAAGGGGGAGCAAACCCTCTAAATCGCCACAGCTTGCCTGATGTACATTTCCGTACAACAGATGAGATGATGAATTGCTTCTCGTTCCTTGGGCAAGAAAAAGCAAAAGAAATTGTTGTAACAAACACCAATAAAATTGCCGATTTAATTGATGAAATCAAACCGATTAAAGATGATTTATATACACCGAAAATCGAGGGTGCTGAAGAGGATATTCGGGAAATGAGTTATACAAGAGCACGGATGATCTACGGTGAAAATTTGCCAGAGATCGTGGAAGCTCGTCTTGAAAAAGAATTGAAGAGTATCATTGGTCATGGATTTGCGGTTATTTACTTAATTTCGCATAAGCTGGTTAAGAAATCACTTGATGATGGATACTTGGTTGGATCCCGTGGTTCCGTAGGTTCATCCTTTGTGGCAACGATGACTGAAATAACGGAAGTAAATCCATTGCCTCCCCATTATGTATGTCCGAAGTGCAAGAAGTCTGAATTCTTTAATGATGGATCGGTCGGGTCAGGTTTTGACCTCCCAGATAAGGATTGTCCGGACTGCGCTGTAAGCTATGTGAAAGATGGACATGATATTCCGTTTGAAACATTCCTTGGCTTCAAGGGAGACAAAGTTCCAGATATCGACTTAAACTTCTCAGGTGAATATCAGCCGCAGGCTCATAATTACACAAAAGTCCTGTTTGGTGAAGATTATGTATATCGAGCAGGAACGATTGGTACGGTAGCTGAAAAAACGGCATATGGATATGTTAGAGGATATGCCCAGGAAAATAATCTTCATTTCCGTTCAGCAGAAACAGATCGTTTAGTAAGTGGATGTACAGGTGTTAAGCGTACAACCGGGCAGCATCCGGGCGGAATTATTGTAGTTCCTGATTATATGGATATTTATGATTTCTCGCCTATCCAGTTCCCGGCTGATGCGAGTGACTCTGAATGGAAAACGACTCACTTCGACTTCCATTCCATCCATGATAATATTTTGAAGCTTGATATTCTGGGTCATGATGATCCAACTGTAATCCGGATGCTACAGGATTTAAGCGGAATAGATCCAAAAACGATTCCTACAGACGATCCTGAAGTCATGAAGATTTTCAGTACACCGGAAGTACTTGGTGTTACTGCAGAACAAATCAATTGCAAAACAGGTACACTGGGTGTACCGGAATTTGGTACTCGTTTTGTAAGGCAAATGCTTGAGGATACTAAGCCAACCACTTTTGCAGAGCTTGTTCAAATATCCGGGCTCTCACACGGTACAGATGTGTGGCTGGGCAATGCACAGGAATTGATTCAGGATAATATTTGTAATCTAAGCCAGGTAATTGGCTGTCGTGATGATATTATGGTGTATTTAATTTATCAGGGTCTTGATCCATCACTTGCCTTCAAAATTATGGAGTCTGTCCGTAAGGGGAAAGGGCTCTCCGAGGAAATGGAAGAAGAAATGCTGAAGAACAATGTACCAGGATGGTATATTGGCTCATGTAAAAAGATTAAATATATGTTCCCGAAAGCCCATGCGGCAGCATATGTATTAATGGCTGTCCGAATTGCTTATTTTAAAGTGCACCATGCACTCCTGTACTACGCAGCTTATTTCACGGTTCGTGCAGATGATTTTGACCTTGATGCGATGGTGAAAGGATCAGAAATGATTCGTTCCCGCATTGATGAAATCAATCAAAAAGGTCTCGAAGCCTCTACTAAAGAGAAAAACTTGATGACTGTTCTTGAAATAGCACTTGAAATGTGTGAGCGAGGATATAGCTTCCAAAAAGTTGATTTATATCGATCCAGTGCAAATGAATTTATTATTGACGGAAATACTTTAATTCCACCGTTCAATTCAATCCCAGGACTTGGAACGAATGCGGCTTTCAATATTGTGAAAGCTAGAGAAAACGGCGAATTTTTATCTAAAGAAGATTTGCAGCAAAGAGGCAAAGTTTCCAAAACTATATTAGAATACTTGGATAATCACGGTTGCTTGGGCGATATGCCTGATCAAAACCAACTTTCTTTATTCTGATACAGAATCGCTAATTTGCAAAAACCAACTCTTTATGTTATATTCAAGTAAGAATTACTGCTGATACGTATGTGCTAAAGAGTGGGGAAACCCACTCTTTCGTTTGTATTAGGATGATATTCAGTCGTTTACATAGACGTAAAGGAGTGAAAGCATGAGCAAGAAAGTCACTGAGATTGTCGAGGAAATGGCTGCCCCGATCCTCGAAGAATTAAACCTCGAGCTCGTTGAAGTAGAGTATGTAAAAGAGGGCAGAAACTGGTTCCTTAGAGTGTATATCGATAAGGAAAACGGTGTGGACATTGAAGAATGCGGTATTGTTTCTGAAAGGTTGAGCGAGAAGCTCGATGAAAAAGATCCAATTTCCAATAACTATTTCCTGGAGGTTTCTTCTCCAGGTGCTGAACGCCCATTAAAAAAAGATAGCGATTTTATGAAGGCAGTCGGTAAAAATGTACATATTAAAACATATGAACCGATTGATAATGAAAAAGAGTTTGAAGGTATCTTAAAAGATTTTGATGGTGACACCGTTATAATCGAAATTAAAATTAAAACACGTAAAAAGGAAATAACTATTCCTTATGATAAGATTGCCAAGGCAAGATTAGCGATTAGTTTTTCATAAGGGTTTAAGATTGTAAGGAGGGGATTAGTAAAATGAGTAATGAATTACTCGATGCACTGACCATTTTAGAAAAGGAAAAAGGAATTTCAAGGGATGTGCTCGTTGAGGCGATTGAAGCCGCTCTTGTATCAGCCTATAAGAGAAATTTTAACCAGGCTCAAAATGTCCGTGTGGATTTTAATTTGGTAAATGGATCCATGCGTGTATTTGCTCGTAAAGAAATTGTTGATGAAGTTTTTGATTCCCGCCTTGAGATCTCTTTGGAAGAAGCAAAAAGCATCAATCCAAACTATGAAGTAGAAGATGTTCTGGAGCTTGAAGTTACACCAAAAAACTTTGGTCGTATCGCAGCTCAAACAGCTAAGCAAGTTGTAACTCAACGTGTCCGTGAAGCTGAAAGAGGCATTGTATACAATGAATTTATTGACCGTGAAGAAGACATTATGACTGGAATTGTCCAACGCCGTGATTCTAAATATATATATGTAGCTCTCGGTAAAACAGAAGCATTGCTTCCAGCCAACGAGCAGATGCCGAATGAATCCTATCAACCGCATGAACGTTATAAAGTATTTCTAACAAAAGTAGAAAAAACTTCAAAAGGGCCGCAAATTTTCGTTTCACGTACACATCCGGGCCTTTTAAAGAGATTATTTGAACTTGAGGTGCCTGAGATTTTTGACGGCACAGTTGAAATTAAATCTGTTGCCCGTGAAGCAGGAGACCGCTCAAAAATATCAGTTCACACTGATAATCATGAGGTGGATCCGGTAGGTGCTTGTGTAGGTCCTAAAGGCCAACGTGTTCAGGCGATTGTAAACGAACTAAAAGGCGAAAAAATCGATATCGTAAAATGGTCGGATGACCCTGTTGTTTTCGTAGCTAATGCTTTAAGTCCTTCAAAAGTACTTGAAGTAATTGTGAATGAAGAAGAGAAAGCAACAACAGTTATTGTACCTGACTATCAGCTTTCCCTGGCAATTGGTAAACGTGGGCAAAATGCTCGCCTTGCTGCAAAGCTTACTGGGTGGAAGATAGATATTAAGAGTGAAACAGATGCGCGTGAAGCGGGAATCTATCCTGTTAATCGCCTGACTGAAGAAAGTGATGAAGACGAGCTCGAATTTAAAGGCTTTACTTTCGGACTCGATGATGAAACAGAAGAATGATCCTATTGGTGAGGTGAAAATGGTGAACAACCGAAAGAAAGTACCGCTGAGAAAATGTATCGGCACCGGTGAAATGAAACCAAAAAAAGAAATGATCCGGATTGTTCGCTCCAAGGAAGGAGAGGTTTCAATAGATCCGACCGGCAAGAAATCAGGCCGCGGGGCCTATTTGAGCCTATCTGAGGAAGCCATTAACGCTGCCAAAAAGAAGAATAGCCTATCTAATCATCTGGAGGCAGATGTAGATTCTTCTATATACGAAGAACTTTTAAAGCTGGCTGCTAAGGAGAACAAATCACGACCATGATGCAAAAACAATGGATGTCCCTTTTGGGACTCGCATATCGAGCGAGAAAAGTTATTTCCGGGGAAGAATTGGTTATAAAAGAAATACGCTCTCGTCGAGCGAAAATAGTTTTATTATCAAAAGATGCTTCTTTAAATACGGAAAAGAAAATCACCGACAAATGTCATTTTTACAAAGTACCGATATGCCGAGTTGAAAACCGAACCGTGCTTGGTCAAGCAATAGGCAAGGATTCAAGAGTGGTAGTCGCTGTACTTGATGATGGATTTGCAAAGAAATTAATCTCCTTGCTCGATTAACTAATTCGGGGGTGAAGGAATGGGTAAAGTACGTGTATATGAATATGCGAAGAAGAACAATGTTTCTAGTAAAGTGGTAATTAATAAACTTAAAGATATGGGGATTGACGTCAATAATCATATGACGGCTCTAGAGGATCAGGCAGTAGAAAAATTAGAAAAACTGTTTAATCCTAAATCGGAAAAGGTAAATACCGAGAAACCTCAAAATACTAACCAAACTAGAACTAGTCAAAATCAGAACCAGAACCAAAACCGAGGAAATATAAACGGGCAACAACAAAAACAGCAAACAAATAGTAACCAGCAAAGAGGTGGCCAGCAAGCTTCAAGGCAATCTCAAAGTTCCGCAAGACCTAATCCTGGTGTAACAGCAACGAGGAATAACCAGGGAACTAATCAAAATACAAAGAATAAACCGGCATCTAAGGGTAATGAAGGGAAAAAAAGCGTGCAAGATAATCAAAAAAGAGGTAACTTCAGAAATAATCGAAATAAAAAAAATAACCAACGTCATCAAAGTAAGTCAACTTATCAACCAATACCTAGAAAAGAAAGAGAATTACCGGAGAAAATCACATTCACCGAATCTCTGTCTGTACAGGAGTTAAGTAAAAAGATTTATCGTGAACCAAGTGAAATTATTAAAAAACTATTTATGCTTGGAGTCATGGCAACGATTAATGCAGAATTAGATAAAGATGCAATTGAACTTATTTGTGCTGATTATGGCGTAGAAGTAGAAGAAATCATTAAAATTGATGTAACAGATCTTGAAGCTGTCATTGCGGATGATGAAAATCCAGATGAAAATACAGTGGAAAGACCGGCAGTAGTTACGATTATGGGTCACGTTGACCATGGTAAAACAACATTGCTGGATGCAATCAGAAATACAAAAGTTACTGAAGGCGAAGCAGGCGGAATTACGCAGCATATCGGTGCTTATCAAGTTGAGGTAGATGGTAAGAAAATCACGTTCCTTGATACACCGGGACATGCTGCCTTCACTACAATGCGTGCGCGTGGTGCTCAAGTAACGGATATTACAATTATCGTTGTAGCTGCTGACGATGGAGTAATGCCACAAACAGTTGAAGCGATTAACCATGCTAAAGCAGCAGAGGTTCCAATTATTGTGGCAGTTAACAAGATGGATAAAGAAGGAGCTAATCCTGATCGCGTAAAACAGGAATTGGTTGAAAATGGCCTGGTACCAGAAGAGTGGGGCGGGGATACTATTTTTGTACCAATGTCTGCGAAAAAAGGTGAAGGTATCGAGACATTGCTTGAAATGATTTTACTTGTAAGTGAAGTAAATGAATATAAGGCAAATCCTAAACGTAAAGCCATTGGTACGGTTATTGAAGCGGAATTGGATAAAGGACGTGGATCTGTCGCTACTTTACTTGTTCAAAATGGAACACTGCGTATAGGAGATCCAATTGTTGTTGGAGATACTTTTGGTAAAGTACGTGCGATGGTAAATGATTTAGGCCGCCGTGTTAAAGAAGCGGGTCCATCCACTCCGATTGAAATTACCGGATTAAACGAGGTGCCTCAGGCAGGCGATCGCTTCGTTGTATTTGAAGATGAAAAAACAGCACGCCAGGTTGGGGAAGCTCGTGCTCAAAGACATATCTTAGCTTCACGTAATGAAAGCTCCCGTGTAACACTTGAAAACTTGTTTGATCAATTAAAACAAGGGGAAGTAAAAGAAATTAATATCATTGTAAAAGGTGATGTTCAAGGTTCTGTTGAAGCGGTAGCTGCTTCCTTGCAAAAAATTGAGGTTGAAGGCGTAAAAGTTAAAATTATTCATGCGGGTGTTGGTGCAATTACTGAATCCGATATTATTTTAGCGACTGCCTCTAATGCAATTGTAATTGGTTTCAACGTGCGTCCGGATGTTAATGCTAAGCGTGCTGCTGAAGCTGAAAAAGTAGATGTACGTCTGCACAGAATTATCTATAAAGCAATCGAAGAAATCGAAGCAGCGATGAAAGGGATGCTTGATCCTGAGTATGAGGAGAAAGTAATCGGTCAGGCTGAAGTTCGTCAAACCATTAAAATTTCCAAAGTAGGAACAATTGCAGGAAGCTATGTAACAGATGGTAAGATTACACGTAACAGTGGAATCCGTCTAATCCGTGAAGGCATCGTAATCTTTGAAGGTGAACTGGATACACTTAAACGCTTCAAAGATGACGTGAAAGAAGTAGCTCAAGGCTACGAATGCGGAATAACGATCAAAAACTTTAATGATATTAAAGAAGGCGATGTTATCGAAGCATATGTAATGGAAGAAATTAAAAGAGCATGATTGCTGCGGCAGAATGTGAATGTTTGATTCCTAATGCTCAATCCTTAAAGGAAAAAAGAGCGGTTCTGCAGCGCGTTATGACGCGATTAAAACAAAAATTTAATGTTTCTGTCGCAGAGGTTGACTATCAGGACATGTGGCAACGCACGGTTATCGCAATCGTGGTTGTCTCGTCGTCCAGAACCAGTTCTGAAAGGGAATTGCAAAAAGCATTATCCTACCTCGATTCTTTTCCTGAATTGGAGAGTATTGCGACAAATATAGAATGGCTTTAAAAGAGGTGAAAAATATGAGCCTTAGAGCTACCCGTGTGGGAGAGCAAATGAAGAAAGAACTCAGTGATATACTTGGCAGAAAAATCAAAGATCCACGAGTTGGATTTGTGACTGTCACAGATGTTGAAGTTTCTGGAGACCTTCAGCAAGCCAAAGTCTATATATCGGTTCTCGGTGATGCCGAAAAAAGAGAAGATACACTTAAAGGTCTTGCTAAAGCTACTGGATTTATTCGTTCTGAGCTGGGCCAGCGTATTCGATTACGAAAAACTCCGGAAATTATTTTTGAATTTGATGAGTCGATTGACTATGGAAACAGAATTGAAAATCTATTGCATCAAATTCATCAGGAAAATAAAGAACCCAATGAATAAGGACTAGGATAGACGTTATGTCTATCCCCTTTTTATATAAAAAATTAGGAGAACAGGGTGATAGTGATGGAAGAGTTAAATGGAATCCTGATTCTCAATAAACCGGCAGGATTTACTTCTCATGACTGTATTATGAAAGTCAGAAAAATACTGAGGATGAAAAAAGTCGGACATACAGGAACGTTGGATCCGGATGTCACAGGTGTACTGCCTATATGTCTTGGAAAAGCAACCAGAGTTGCGGAGTACATAACGGATGCTGGTAAAGAATACATAGGTGAAGTGACTATTGGCTGGTCCACAACCACAGAAGATGCTTCGGGCGACATGGTGGATAAGAAGGTAATTGAGAAGCCGATAAAACGTACTGAGATTATCCAGATTTTGAACTCGCTCACAGGAACGATTGTTCAAACACCTCCAATCTACTCAGCTGTTAAAGTAAATGGAAAGCGCTTGTATGAGTACGCATTAAAGGGAGAAAAGGTAGACATCCCCTCGCGTAAGGTGAATATTTATGAAATCGAACTTTTGGACGATAGAGAACTATTTGAAGGTGAATCCATTTCGTTTTCTTTTCGTGTCTCATGTGGGAAAGGAACGTATATCAGAACGCTCTCCTGCATGATAGGTGACCAATTAGGTTATCCAGCCCATATGTCTAAGCTCATCAGGTCACGCTCAGCGGCTTTCACCCTTGAGGAGGCAATTACACTTGAACAGCTGGCTTTACATGCGGAGAAGGGCACTGTAAGCGACGTACTGAAGCCTATAGAAGAAGGTGTTCCCAATCTGCCGATTATTAAGGTTTCTAGTGAAATTGCAGAAAAAGTCCGTAATGGTGCTGTACTGACCTCTGACAACCTATCTGCTGAAAATACGGAGAGTCCTTTTGCTATTTTTAATGAACAAGAAGAACTAATGGCAATTTATCAGCATCATCCAGAGAAAAAAGGATTGTGTAAACCGGTTAAAGTTATTCCATTTATATAGTATGATATGGATGGAGATTGAAATTAGAGGGGAATAGAGATGAAAATAATCAATATTACACATCCCCATGACTATAAGCGGGGGGACTTTCCGCCAATAGCAGTAGCTCTTGGTTATTTTGATGGCGTTCATATTGGCCATCAAAAGGTTATTGAAACGGTAAAACAAATTGGTGAAGAAAAAGGGCTGGCAACAGCGGTGATGACATTTGATCCTCACCCATCTGTCATTTTGAATAAACATATAAAGCACGTGAGGCTCTTAACACCATTGCAGGATAAAATTGAATTAATGAAGAACATGGGGTTGGATTATCTTTTTATTGTCCAATTCACACCTGATTTTTCAAGTCTTTCACCACAAAAATTTGTGGATGATTATTTGATTTCATTGCATATTCAGCATGTGGTTGCCGGCTTTGATTATTCATATGGACAATACGGAAGAGGAACTATGGAAACTCTTCCGCACCATGCAAAGGGTATGTTTGATGTAACAACCGTGTCAAAGCAAGATTTTGGAGAGGAAAAAATCAGTTCAACTCGTATTCGAGAGGAATTAATTAACGGCCATACTGAAACAATTAATCAATTATTAAGCAGGGATTTCACTGTTAAAGGATGTATTGTAGATGGAGAGAAACGCGGGAGGTTATTAGGGTTTCCTACTGCCAATATAGAAGTGGACCCCGATTATTATCTTCCTGGTACCGGAGTTTATTGCGTACGTATGAAAGTACGCGGTAATTGGTATAATGGTATATGTAATGTAGGCTATAAACCTACTTTTCATACGGAAAAAGAAGAGATTCCCACTATAGAAGTACATCTATTAGATTTTGAGGCTGATATCTATCAAGAGAGAGTTGTGGTAGAGTGGCATAAACGCATACGGAGTGAACAGAAATTCAGCTCTGTGGAACAATTGGTTACTCAGCTTGAAAAAGATAAACAATTCGCAATAGAATATTTTGGAGTGAATTAAGTACTTGCTTTTTTAACCGAGAAGTAGTATTCTTAATATCGTATGAAAAGAACCTTTCCTTGGCTAAGCGCATCACCAACGTTCGCTCAGGAATAGGGGATTTTGAAAATTTTAGGAGGTGAATTAGGATGGCATTAACGCAAGAGCGTAAAAATGAGATCATTAATGAGTACAAAACTCATGAGAGCGACACTGGTTCTCCAGAAGTTCAGATCGCTGTCCTTACTGAACAAATCAACACACTTAACGAACACTTACGCACTCACAAGAAAGATCACCACTCACGTCGCGGTCTTTTGAAAATGGTAGGTAAACGTCGTAACTTACTTACTTACCTGCGTAATAAAGACGTTACTCGTTATCGCGAATTAATCAACAAGCTTGGTTTACGTCGATAAACTACTCAGAAAAAGCGGGATTTTTCCCGCTTTTTTGTTATACATAGAGGAGAAAGAGGAAAGTTAAAGGGTAATGTCGCTTTTTAACTCGACAACTATGGAGTATACTAATATTAATTTGATTGAAATCCAACAGATCTTGTCAAAATGATGAGAAACAGGATAAATTTTGTAAGATTATTGTAAGTAGAGAGGAGCAATGAAGAAATGGAGCAAACAAAACGCACATTTTCTTTAGATTGGGCAGGACGTCCATTAACGGTTGAAATCGGCCAATTAGCAAAGCAAGCTAATGGTGCTGCTTTGATTCGCTATGGCGATTCAGCCGTATTAAGTACAGCTGTAGCTTCAAAGGAACCGAAGAATTTAGATTTCTTCCCATTAACTGTAAGCTATGAAGAAAAATTATACGCAGTAGGTAAAATCCCTGGAGGGTTCATTAAACGTGAGGGTAGACCAAGTGAAAAAGCGGTACTTACAAGTCGTCTAATCGACCGTCCAATTCGCCCGCTGTTCGCAGATGGGTTCCGTAATGATGTACAAGTAGTCAGTATGGTTCTTAGTGTAGATCAAAACTGCCCAACTGAAATGGCAGCTATGTTCGGATCCTCATTGGCACTTTGTGTTTCTGATATCCCGTTTGAAGGCCCAATTGCCGGTGTTATTGTAGGTCGCGTTGATGGAAAGTTTGTCATTAACCCAACGATCGAACAACTTGAAAACAGTGATATTCATTTAACTGTTGCAGGAACAATGGATGCTATTAACATGGTTGAAGCAGGAGCACAGGAAGTGCCGGAAGAAACCATGCTGGAAGCTATCATGTTTGGACATGATGAAATCAAGAAACTGATTGCATTCCAAAATGAGATTGTGGCTGCAGTTGGTAAAGAAAAACGTGAAATAACTCTTTATGAGCTAGATGCAGAATTAATCGAGGAAGTTAAAGGTATGTGTTTAGAAGAAATGAACACTGCTGTGCAAGTTCAAGAAAAACATGCTCGTGAAGATGCAATCAAAGCAGTAAGAGAAAAAGTTGTTGCTGTCTTTGAAGAAAAAGAAGCTGATGAAGAAAAGCTTAAGCAAGTAAATGAAATCTTGAGTAAATTGGTGAAGGATGAAGTTCGCCGTTTAATTACGGAAGAGAAAATCCGCCCTGATGGAAGAAGTCCTGAAGAAATTCGTCCATTATCCTCTGAAGTTGGCTTATTGCCTCGTACTCATGGTTCCGGATTATTTACTCGTGGACAAACTCAAGCCCTTTCTATTGCTACACTGGGTGCATTAGGAGATGTTCAGATATTGGACGGGCTTGGCCTTGAAGAGTCTAAACGTTTCATGCATCATTATAATTTCCCGCATTTCAGCGTTGGTGAAACTGGACCTATCAGAGGACCAGGCAGACGTGAAATCGGACATGGTGCATTAGGTGAGAGAGCGCTTGAGCCGGTTATTCCAAATGAAAATGATTTTCCATATACTATTCGTCTTGTGTCAGAAGTACTTGAATCTAATGGCTCTACGTCTCAGGCAAGTATTTGTGCAAGCACATTGGCATTAATGGATGCGGGTGTTCCAATTAAAGCGCCGGTAGCAGGAATTGCAATGGGTCTTATTAAAAAGGGAGAACATTATACAGTTCTTTCCGATATTCAAGGAATGGAAGACCACTTGGGAGATATGGACTTTAAAGTAGCAGGTACAGCAAAAGGTGTAACTGCACTTCAAATGGACATAAAAATTGCAGGTCTGACTCGTGAAATCTTAGAGGAAGCATTAATGCAAGCTCAAAAGGGCCGGAATCATATTCTGAATCACCTTACAAGCACATTAGAGCAGCCAAGAAAAAATCTTTCTCAATATGCGCCTAAGATTTTAACGATGGCTATTAAACCTGACAAAATCAGAGACGTTATTGGACCAAGCGGAAAACAAATCAATAAAATTATTGAAGAAACCGGTGTAAAAATTGATATCGAGCAGGATGGTACAATCTACATCGCATCCACTGATCAGGAAATGAATGAAAAGGCTAAAACGATTATTGAAGATTTGGTACGCGAAGTTGAAGTTGGCCAAATTTATCTTGGTACGGTTAAACGTATTGAGAAATTTGGATGCTTCGTTGAAATCTTCAAAGGTAAAGATGGTCTTGTCCACATTTCTGAACTGGCAGAAGAACGTGTAGGAAAAGTCGAGGATGTAGTAAAAATTGGTGATGAGATCCTTGTTAAGGTAACTGAAATAGACAGACAAGGAAGAGTCAACCTTTCTCGTAAAGCAGTTCTAAAAGAACAAAAAGAAAAAGCAGAACAGAAATAAACATGACTTGGTCGGCTAGGAGACATTGGTTTCCTAGTCTTTTAATCATGTTCATATCTAATTATGGATTCTTGCGGTTCTAACCTGTCCTACCTGCTCATACATTTTGTGTGAGGAGGAGAAGAGATGGATAAAAAATTGTTGCAATTTCTTGCATTTTGTACCATTTGCGTTATATCATGGGTGTTGGTGCAAAGCTCATTTATGGACCAATATGTAAAAGGTATTCCAAATGGAACTGTCGCTTATGTTACAAATACAAATGATGAACTGTACCAACAAATTGAACAAGCAGCTAAAACATATAATCAAGAGCCTGTAGACGCTGTTATAGATAAGGTGTGGAAGAAAACACCCGGATACAATGGCATTCAGGTCAACATTGAGAAATCTTATAAAAAGATGAAAACTAAGGGTAAATTTCAGGAAGCTCAACTCATTTTCAAAGAAAACAGCCCTAATGTTCATTTACAAGACTTGTCACCATCGCCAATATACCGTGCGAATCCAAATAAACCCGTTGTATCCTTTATTATTAATGTAGCCTGGGGTAATGAGTATATTGAAGGAATGCTGGACACTTTAAAGAGACATAAGATTCATGCTACATTTGTATTGGAAGGACGCTGGGTAAAGAATAATCCGGATCTAGCCAAGCGGATAGCAGCAGCCGGTCATGAATTAGGGAATCATTCATATACTCATCCAAATATGCAACAATTATCAGCTGCGGCTGCCGAGAAAGAAATCAGCGAAACAAACCGGGTCATCCAGGAGGTAACAGGATATACTCCTAAGCTATTTGGACCTCCGAGCGGAAGTTTTAATGATCGTACAGTTAAGGTTGCAGCAAGTCTTGGAATGGAAACCATATTATGGACAGTTGATACAGTAGATTGGAAAAAACCCACACCGGAAGTCTTAACAAAAAGGGTCCTTGACCACATACATAAAGGTGCGCTTATTCTTATGCACCCAACAGAATCAACATCAAAATCAATGGATATATTAATCAAGAACATTGAGAAGGAATATAAAATTGTACCTGTCAGTGAGGCATTCAAAGAAGAACGTATAAGTCCCTGAAGACTTTCCTGCCTTTATTTTGGCGGGAAAGTTTCTCTATGCTATAAAAATGTATACATATTGGGTATGGTAATAAAGAGGGGCATCATGAATAGGAGGAACATTTGTTGATAAAAAAATATACTTGTCAAAATGGGGTCCGTATCGTATTGGAAACAATCCCTACTGTTCGTTCAGTGGCGATTGGTATTTGGATTAAAACCGGTTCCCGAAATGAAGATTCCTTAAATAATGGAATTTCGCATTTCTTGGAGCATATGTTTTTTAAAGGAACAACAACAAGATCTGCCAAAGAAATAGCCGAATCATTTGATCGGATTGGCGGTCAGGTAAATGCTTTCACCTCAAAAGAATATACGTGCTACTATGCCAAAGTATTGGACGATCATGCACCTTATGCGCTGGATGTTCTTGGTGATATGTTCTTTAATTCTACATTTGCTGAAGAGGAATTGAAAAAAGAAAAAAATGTAGTTTGCGAAGAGATTAAGATGTATGAAGACACACCTGATGATATTGTTCATGATATTTTAAGCCAGGCTGTTTACGAAAAACACCCGCTTGGTTACCCTATTTTAGGTACAGATAAAATTCTTGATACCATTAATTCAGAGACATTGAAACAATATGTCTATAATCACTATACACCTGATAAAGTGGTAATCTCGATTGCAGGAAATGTGGATGAGAGTTTTATCAAGCAGGTTGAAGGTTTATTTGGAAGCTATGAAGGCGGTACAGCACGTCCTGAATTGGAAAAACCAACTTTCCATACCAATAAGATTGTCAGAAAAAAAGATACCGAACAAGCCCATTTATGTCTTGGGTATAACGGTTATGATATAGGCAATGAAAATATTTATAGCTTAATCACTCTGAACAATGTACTTGGAGGATCTATGAGCAGCCGTTTATTCCAAAATGTGCGAGAAGAAAAAGGGCTTGCTTACAGTGTCTATTCCTATCATACCTCCTATCAGGATAATGGTATGGTGGTTATTTATGGTGGAACAGGGGCAAATCAAGTTCATCAGCTTTATGATACAATACAGGAAACTCTTACTGAATTGCGTAATGACGGCATTACTGCCAAAGAGCTTGATAACTGTAAAGAGCAGCTGAAAGGAAGTTTGATGCTAAGCTTAGAAAGCACAAACAGCCGAATGAGCCGTAACGGTAAAAATGAGCTGTTATTGGGTAGACATCGAACTCTTGATGACATAGTTGAATTAATCGATGCTGTTTCGCTTAACAGCGTAAATCAGTGTATAGAAGATATTTTTACAGACTCCTATGCAGCAGCTTTATTGGGTCCGCAAGATGAGTGGAACTTAGATTAAAAAATAAATCTCTGGCAAGCTGGCGTGAACATCCATTGGATTTTGCGCCGGCTTGTTTTTTTGCGTGTTTGGAACAACTTTTTCTTCTAAAAGGATGTCACTCATTCATATAGTGAGATTAAGCAGAATGTGATAGGAGTGTCCTAAAATGAAGCTGAGCGAATTAAGTGGCAAAGAAATTGTGGATGTAAAAAAAGCAGAACGATTGGGCGTCCTTGGTCAAACTGACCTTGAGATCGATGAGTTAACCGGACAAATAACCGCCCTTTTAATCCCATCTGGAAAATGGTTTGGTTTTAGAAAGAATGGTGATGAGGTCCGTGTGCCATGGAGTCAAATAAAAAAGATTGGTACGGATATGGTCATCATTGATATTCCTGATGGAAATTCAATAAAGGAAACTTAAAAAACGCCGAAGGGCGTTTTTTTTTTGTTTACCTCGTTTTTATCACGTCTGGTTCCTGTATTTCATACTATGGGTTGTATGAATTGATCTTTAAAAAATAAAGAAGGTGAAAATCTTCCATGCTCACAGGAATGAATATTGCCGTTCTTGGTGGAGATGCCAGGCAGCTTGAAGTGATTCGAAAATTAACCGAGTTGGACGCAAAGGTATATTTAACAGGTTTTGAACAGTTAGCACATGCATACACGGGAGCAGTAAAGGAAAAACTGGAAGATTTGCCGGTAAAAGAGCTGGATGCGATTATTTTGCCTGTTGCTGGCACAAATATGGAAGGTAAGCTGGATACCATTTTTTCAAATATGCAAGTCATCCTGACAGAAGCTTTTTTAAAGGAGACACCGGAACATTGTACAATCTATTCCGGTATAAGCAATGATTATTTAATAAATATAACGAAACAGGCAAACCGTAAACTAGTTCAATTATTTGAACGAGATGATGTAGCTATTTATAATTCTATTCCCACAGTAGAAGGTACCATTATGATGGCCATTCAGCATACAGATTTTACGATACACGGATCAAATGTGATTGTTCTTGGATTAGGAAGAGTGGGAATGAGTGTGGCACGTGCTTTCCATGGACTCGGGGCCAAAGTTCAAGTTGGTGCCCGTAAATCAGAACATATAGCCAGAATAGAGGAAATGGGGTTAACTCCCTTCCATTTATCTGCGTTGGAATCTGTGGTTGAAAATGTGGATATTTGTATTAATACGATTCCTCACAAAATCATTACCGCAGGAATTATTTCAAGGATGCCGTCCCGAACGTTGATTATTGATTTGGCTTCGAAACCGGGCGGAACAGATTTTAGATATGCAGAAAAACGTGGAGTTAAAGCCATATTAGCACCAGGGTTACCCGGTATAGTGGCCCCAAAGACAGCCGGTCAAATTATTGCAAATGTGCTGGGACAGTTATTGTTGGATGATTTAGGAAATGGAAGGGAGACACCATGATGGATGTTAAGGGGATGAGAATAGGGTTTGGATTGACAGGATCGCACTGTACGTATGATGAAGTATATCCACAAATTGAAAAGCTGGTACATGCAGGAGCCGAGGTTGTCCCTGTTGTCAGTTATACTGTTAAAAATACCGACACAAGATTTGGCAAGGGAGAGGATTGGATAGCAAGAATAGAAAAACTGACAAACAGAAAAGCGATTGATACCATCGTCGATGCGGAGCCTTTAGGTCCCAAATATCCGTTGGATTGTATGGTGATTGCACCCCTGACAGGTGTTTCGATGAGTAAATTTGCAAATGCACAAAATGATTCACCCGTTTTAATGGCTGCAAAAGCTACACTTCGGAATCATCGCCCAGTTGTTCTCGGTATATCGACAAATGATGCCCTAGGTTTAAATGGTGTGAATTTAATGAGACTCTTAAGCACTAAGGACATATACTTCATTCCATTTGGCCAGGATGATCCTGAAAAAAAACCAAATTCTATGGTTGCCCGAATGGAAAGTCTCGTGGAAACGGTGGAATATGCTCTTGAGGCAAAACAAATCCAGCCTATTATCATCGAAAAATACAGAGATTAAAGTGCATGATTTAAAAAAAAGATATCTTATGATATATTTTATAGAAGAATATATTCATTGTTCTGAAAAGAAGGTTGCTCCTTTTATAAAAAATATATAAATAGCTATGACAGCATATCTTATTATTTCTAGTAGTTTACATGAAAATAAATACCTAATTTTATAGGAAGGGGTAACAAACATGAATGAAAAAAAATTACACGTAGCTGTAGTCGGGGCTACTGGTGCAGTTGGACAGCAAATGATTGACACTCTTCAAAAAAGGAATTTCCCTATTGGGAAGATAAGTCTGTTATCCTCTTCTCGTTCAGCAGGTAAACAAATCGAATTTAATGGAGAGACCATAACAGTACAGGAAGCAAAGCCAGAGAGCTTTGAAGGGGTAGACATTGCCCTGTTTAGTGCTGGCGGAAGTATATCTAAAGCATTAGCTCCTGAGGCTGTTAAAAGGGGTGCTATCGTTGTGGATAATACAAGTGCCTTCCGTATGGACGAAAATGTTCCGCTTGTAGTTCCTGAGGTGAATGAGGATGATCTTCGTAAGCATCAGGGAATCATAGCTAACCCTAATTGTTCGACAATCCAAATGGTAGTAGCACTTGAACCAATCAGAAAAGCCTATGGACTTAAAAAAATTATTGTTTCCACTTATCAGGCTGTTTCTGGAGCGGGTGCAGCAGCTGTTGAGGAATTAAATACGCAAGCAAGCGATATTTTAGCCGGTAAGACTGTTAATCCATCTATATTACCTGTTAAAGGTGCGGAAAAACATTATCAGATAGCTTTTAATGCTATTCCTCAGATTGATGTTTTCGGTGAGAATGGGTATACATTTGAAGAAATGAAAATGGTAAATGAAACGAAGAAAATTATGCATTTGCCGTCACTGCAGGTAGCAGCAACATGCGTTCGCCTTCCAATCGCAGTTGGTCATTCAGAATCCGTGTATATAGAAATTGAAAATAACGGTGTCAGTGCTGAGCAAGTAAAAGAAATATTTCTAAATGCTCCTGGAATTGTCCTTCAGGATGATCCCGCCAATCAAGTCTATCCAATGCCGGCAGATTGTGTTGGGAAGAATGAAGTTTTTGTTGGGAGAGTAAGGAAAGATTTGGACGAAGATGCCGGGTTCCATATGTGGGTTGTTTCCGATAACCTATTAAAAGGGGCCGCCTGGAATTCTGTTCAAATTGCAGAGAGCCTTATTCGATTAGGGCTAGTGTAATTATTGAAATGATAGGATATCTTGGCCTTCTTATTTTCTCTAAAGTAGGAAGGCTCATTTTGGGGTGTAAAAAGTGAAGATCATCATTCAAAAGTTTGGCGGTACCTCTGTAAAAGATGCAGAGAGCAGAGAGTATGCGTTTCAACATATAAAAAGAGGTATAGGCAAAGGGTACAAAATAGTGGTTGTTGTATCTGCAATGGGAAGAAAAGGTGATCCATATGCAACGGATTCCTTACTTTCACTTGTTAATGAAAAAGGAATGTACTTGGGGGAACGTGAGCAGGACTTGCTATTATCTTGCGGAGAGATAATCTCAGCGGTTGTATTTACCAATATGCTCTTAGAAAAAGGAATTCGAGCGACTGCCTTAACTGGCGGACAGGCCGGTTTCAGAACAAATAATGACTATACAAATGCAAAAATAATGGAAATGAAGACCGATAGACTGATTGATGAGCTAGGAAAATCAGACGTTATCGTTGTGACTGGTTTTCAGGGTATTGCTGAAAATGGCGATATTACAACGATAGGGCGCGGCGGCAGTGATACATCTGCTGCAGCCCTTGGAGCTGCACTGAAGGCAGAGTATGTTGACATTTTTACGGATGTAGAGGGAATTATGACAGCTGATCCCCGTATTGCGGAACAAGCCAGACCGCTGTCAGTAGTAACCTATACAGAGGTATGTAACATGGCCTACCAGGGGGCTAAGGTCATTCATCCACGTGCTGTTGAAATTGCGATGCAGGCAAAGGTGCCGATGCGAATCCGTTCAACCTATGCTGAAGGTGAGGGTACGCTGGTTACAGGTCATCCGAAACACCGTCGAGGCAGTGATATACAGGAACGTCTTGTTACTGGTATTGCCCATGTAAGCAATATCACTCAGATAAAAGTAAAGGCTAAGGAAGATCAGTATGATCTGCAGGCGGAAGTCTTTACAGCGATGGCGAATTCAGGCATAAGCGTTGATTTTATTAATATTTATCCAAATGGTGCTGTGTATACTGTCTCCAACAACGATGCTAATAAGGCAATTTCGGTATTACGTGAATTAGGATATGAGCCTGGTATCCAATCAAACTGTGCCAAAGTGTCTGTCGTTGGAGCCGGGATAACGGGAGTGCCGGGAGTAACAGCGAAAATTGTTACTCCATTATCAGAACGAGGCATACAGATTCTGCAATCCGCAGATAGCCACACAACGATATGGGTATTAGTTAAAGAAGAAGATTTAGTAGAAGCTGTAAATGCTCTTCATAATGCCTTTAATCTCCATTTAATGGACGATGATCTGTTTGAATGGGAAGAACTTGCGGAATAATAAAATATAAGATTGGAAGTGGAAATATGGGTCTTTTTGGACGCGTGTCCACCGCGATGGTTACACCTTTTGATAATAAAGGGAATATTGATTTTGGTAAGACTGCAAAACTCATAGATTACTTAATTGAAACAGGCACAGATTCACTGGTGGTTTCAGGAACTACTGGTGAATCCCCAACCTTGTCAACAGAAGAAAAAGTGGCATTATTTGAATATGTCGTGAAAATTGTAAACAAACGCATCCCTGTGATAGCAGGAACTGGCTCAAATAATACGTATGCGTCCATCCATTTAACAAAGAAGGCGGAAGCGGCCGGTGTAGATGCGATTATGCTTGTAGCGCCTTATTATAATAAACCTAACCAAGAGGGGCTATATCAACATTTCAAATCTGTGGCGGATGCTACTACTCTGCCGTGCATGATTTATAATGTGCCAGGCAGAACGGTGACGAATATTCATCCGGAAACCGTTATTCGCCTGTCAGAGATTCCGAATATTGTTGCTGTAAAAGAGGCCAGCGGTAATTTAAATGCAATGACAAAAATTATTGCCAACACACCGGATGATTTCGATTTATACAGTGGAGATGATGGTTTAACTTTACCTGTACTTTCAATTGGAGGAGCAGGTGTGGTCTCGGTGGCCTCCCATATAATTGGACGTGACATCCAAAAAATGATTGAACATTTCTACGCTGGTGAAATGGCTGAGGCAGCCCAAATGCACCAGAAATTACTGCCAGTCATTGAGGGGTTATTTTTGACACCAAGCCCAGCTCCTTTAAAGACAGCCTTGCAAATCAAGGGTATGAGCGTTGGGTCTGTTCGTTTGCCTCTTGTACCAATGAATGAAGTTGAACGGAACACATTGATAAATCTATTAAATACATTAAAATAATGCTTAGTTTGTCTGTTTTTAGAGTCTGTTGAGGATAAGCCAATCCAATGCGATTGGCTTATCTATCTATTTAGTACAATTTTATACATATTCTTTTTTATACATGTTTAGTTAGCATTGAAGATGTCTGCTTTTTTTGTTATGCCTATAGCAAACAAACAGCAGTGTATATATATTATGAACCTAAAGAAAAGCATATTTTCAAAAAAAGAACGATAGTCGGAATTCATAGATAAATCTAAAAAGATGATGTCAGTGGCATGCCGATACACTATCGGTTATAATGGATTCAACTGGAAAATGGACGAGTAGTTGATAACAGGAGGAACAATAAATTGGTTAAACAAATTAGACAGAAGATCAAAGTAATTGCATTAGGCGGAGCAGGAGAGATTGGAAAAAATATGTATCTCGTCGAAGTAGACGAAGATATATTTGTGCTGGATGCCGGGTTAATGTTTCCGGAAACCGAAATGCTTGGAATAGATGTAGTAATTCCAGATATCTCTTACCTTATCGAAAATAAAGAAAGAATTCAGGGGATTTTTCTATCCCATGGTCATGAGGATCATATTGGTGCACTCCCTTATATTATTGAGGAATTGGATGCACCGGTTTATGGTACAAGATTGAGCATAGAATTAACAAAATCCAAAATCGCAGAAATTAACGAAAATTTAAATGTTGACTTTGAAGTAATAGATTCAAATACATCCCTGCGTTTTTCTTCTGCAAGAATCACATTTTTCAAAACAAATCACAGCATTCCTGATTCTGTTGGAATCTGTATTGAAACAAAAGATGGTGCAATCGTTTATACGGGTGATTTTAAATTTGATCAGGCTGCCCAGGGACTTTACAAAGCGGAAATTGGCAAAATGGCAGCAATCGGTGAGTCAGGAGTTCTCTGTCTATTATCAGATAGCTCAGGAGCAGAACGGATTGGATTTACACCTTCTGAATCCCTTGTTGCAAGAAATATGTCTGATGAATTTTACAATGCAAAAGGCAGAATTATTGTAGCATGCTATGCATCTAATCTTAACGGTCTACAGCAAGTGTTCAATGCTGCGTTTGATAATCATAAAAAAGTAGCGGTTGTCGGTAAATCTATGGAAAAAGTATTGGAAATTGCCTTGGAATTTAATTATTTGGATGTCCATGAGGATGTGTTGATTCCGATAACTGAGATCGACCAATATGAAGATCGTGAAATAATTATCCTTGCGACTGGATTGCAGGGAGAGCCATTTGAAGCACTGCAAAAAATGGCTAAGCATGGTCATAAACAAGTTAATATTAAGCAAGGTGATACTGTATTATTGGCGGCTAATGCTGTCCATGGCGGAGAATTGCTTATGTCCAGGACTATCGATTTATTATTTAGAGCAGGTGCAAAGGTAGTAGCTGGTAAAAATCAAATCCATGTATCGGGCCATGGCAGCCAGGAAGAGCTAAAAATGATGCTTAACCTCATGAAACCGAAGTATTTTATTCCCATCCAAGGTGACTATAAAATGCTAATTGCTCATATGCGCATTGCAAAATCAATTGGCTTTAACCAAAATCAAATCCATATACCAGAAAATGGTGAGGTTATTGAAATAACAAATGACTCGATTGAAAGCGCTGGAAAAGTGACTGCTGGGAATGTTTTGATTGATGGAAGTGGCGTTGGTGATGTAGGAAATATTGTCTTGCGTGACCGCCGTTTGCTATCTCAGGACGGAATTCTAATTGTAGTTGTGACTTTAAGCCGTGCGGATAAGAGTATAGTAGCAGGTCCTGAAATCATTTCACGTGGATTTGTGTATGTTCGAGAATCAGAATCATTAATGGAACAATCAACAAATATTGTGCGTGAGATTGTAATCAAAAATACTTCTAAAGACCATTTTGACTGGGCCGGAATGAAACAGGAAGTCCGTGATAGTCTAAATCATTATTTGTTCGATAAAACAAAAAGACGCCCAATGATTTTACCAATTATTATGGAAGTGTAAAAAAGGACGTAAATGGCTATCCAGCGGATAGCCATTTTTCTTATTCGGGTAAGTTCCTGGTGAAAAAGATAGGCTAGTTTATGAATTAAAGAAGAATGGGAGAGTGATACATAGTGATTACATTTGAACGCGTAACAGAAGAGAATTTATATATAGCAAAAGAAATGATGGATTCTAATTCTTCCTATTTTGATAATGAGTACGGTATATCGAAAAATAGGGAGGAAGTGTTAAAATTATTAACTCCAAACCAAGGTGATTATTTGATTAAAGCCGAGGATACGTATATTGGACTAACTGCTTTTATGGAGCATAAAGAGGAGCAGCTCGTTACGATTAATCTGATGATCATTCATGCAGATTACCAGGGATTTGGTTATGGTACTACAGCCTACTATGAATTGGAGGATCTATTTATCAAGCGTGGATTTAAAAAAACTACACTGAATGTGAGAAGTGATAACAACAGAATCAAATTATTTTGGGAGAGAAATGGGTATACAGCTAGTGAACAAGATACAAGTAATGAGAAAGATAGGGTTCATTACGAAAAGCATCTAGTTTAGTTTTAAGGTTACAGGCGGCTTGTTATAGAAAAGCCGCTCTGTTTTGTTTCTGCTCACATTTAAGACTGATGATATGGAAGTAATTTCACCAATCAAAAAAAATAAAAAAAATTTAAATGAAAACGGTTTATTCTCTTAGAAATGGGTATTATATAAATAAGAAAGGAGGAAACAATAAAGTTTAACACTTCAGGTGACTCAATCATATAGTGTTCGTTCCGTAAAAGGAAGCTTAAGTAATAAGAGTGAACGATATATGATCGAAACTATTTCTAAAAGGATTATGTGAATCTTAAACAAATGTGATAATGTGGTTTAATTCTAATGGTGAATTCTTAGGAAATTAACTCAAATGGGGAAGGATTGAAAGACAGATTTATACTGGATAGTAAGAAGTTTCAGTATAAAAAAGTCCAGATATGTTTAACCAAAAGCCTTTCACCGGATATTTTTCAAAAGGGTGGAGTTAATAATAATAGGATTCTTACCAAATGAAAAACCAAAAAAGGCAAGGTGATGGTCACAATTGGATAAGAGTGGAATGGTTGTTTAGTTCCACATAATCAGGATTGATTGAAATGGAAAATCGGGTATGAGTAACCAATAATTGAATATGCAGTGTGTTTTCAAGGTAAACGTAAAAGGTGTAAAGAAACCTTTATAATGCGGAACTAACACACTTCAGCTGAAAAGTTTGTACAGAAGTACCGGGCAGTAAAAAGTTATAATCAGCTGATGCATGGTTGAGTCTCCTAAGGTGTTAAACGATTGTTTCTCCTCAAGAATCCTAAATAAGGATTCTTTTTTTTGTATGTACTAAGTGCCCCTCAAATTGAATGGAAATGATTCCGCTGTACATACTAAAGGGGAGAGCGTTTTTGTAGAGGGGGATTAAGAGTGGATAAAAAGTTAGAGGTACCTCATGAGGAAAAGCCAGTGGATGATAATAAGGGAGCTCCCAGTGCACTTGTAGATAAGATACAAGCTTTGGGACAAACCAATGTGCCGCAGTTGCCAAAAGATTCAACCATCCATTGTTTAACGATTATAGGGCAAATAGAGGGTCATGTACAATTACCTCCACAGAATAAAACAACAAAATATGAACATGTTATTCCACAGCTGGTGGCAATAGAACAAAATCCTGATATTAAAGGGTTATTGGTTATCTTAAATACCGTTGGGGGTGATGTGGAAGCAGGGCTTGCTATGTCAGAAATGATTGCTTCTCTATCAAAGCCGACTGTATCTATCGTTTTGGGGGGAGGTCATAGTATCGGCGTCCCTATTGCAACTAGCTGTGACTATTCTTTCATAGCAGAAACAGCTACTATGACAATTCACCCTATTCGTCTTACAGGACTTGTAATCGGAGTACCCCAATCATTTGAATATCTTGATAAAATGCAGGATCGGGTTGTGAATTTTGTGGTCAAGCACTCAGACATTAATGAAGACACATTTAAGGATTTGATGTTTGCGAGAGGAAATCTTGCGAGAGATATTGGAACAAATGTAGTGGGGGAAGATGCTGTGAAAACAGGTTTAATTGATGAGGTTGGCGGAATCGGTGCAGCGATTTCAAAGCTTAACGAGATGATAAGAGAAAAAAGTGACTCTTCGAAAGGAGATTAAATATGACTTTTTATACAATTATGCCTTTGGATACTTTGATGTATGAAGAATTATATCAAGCCAGTCATGAAATGTTTAAGAAGGATGGTATTCCGTTTATTGGTGAAAGATTACCTAATGGAGCAGTAAAGGTTAACCGGATTATCAGTACAGATCCGAATGATTACTTATCAGAGACACTTGCGCCAGGAGCGGTAATTAACAACCTGTAATAGCAGTCAGTGTGTATTATTTATGCTATAATAAAGGGTGAACGGGGTAAAGGCAGCCAAGTTGGCTGCTTTCTTTCGTTTTTAATTCTATATGAAATACGGGTGGTCGAATGAGTAAGAAAAAAAAGAAATCTCGCTCCAAAAAAGGTGACCAAATAAAGTCAACTTTAAAATATGAAATATCGGGACTTTCTATATTTGGGTTTTCTGCGATTGCGATGGCAAAGCTTGGGGCAGTAGGTACTTCATTCGTGTTTCTTTCTAGGTTTTTTATGGGTGAGTGGTACATTTTACTTCTGCTTGGCTTAATGGTCTTTGGTGTGTTACTAATGTGGAAAAGAGAGATTCCGTTCTTTTTTAAACGCCAGCTGGTCGGTATATACTTCATTATTTTAGCAATCTTACTCTCATCACATATTATTTTATTTGAGAATTTGTCCTCTAATAATGGATTTACCCAGCCAAGTGTCATTTTAAATACCTGGGAAATCTTTTGGATGGAATTACAGGGAACTGCAAGTACCATTGATCTTGGCGGTGGGATGATAGGTGCAATCCTTTATGCCGTCTTCCATTTTTTATTTGCAGATGCCGGCAGTAAATTTATTTCATTTTTATTGATTGTTGCAGGTTTAATTCTTATAACCGGTAAAGGCTTAAGTGATTCAATTGGCAAAGTACTTGGTGCGATTGGAAGATTTATCGTCAGCCAGTGGAAATCGTTTATGGCTGAACTGCGAGAGCCTAAGACTTCAAAGAATAAAAACAAAAACCAGAAAGCTAAAAGTAAAAGTGAATCGGTACAAGCTTCCTCAGTACTACAAGATGAGGGAAGTAATCCAGAAAAAGAAGATACACTTGAAGAAAGAATTATTTCGAATTTTGCTGATCGTGCCTATTTGGATGAGGAAATTGATGATAAGAAAAATGATGATCAGATAAGTAAACCAAATGATAGCACAGAAGCTCCTGCTGAACCTGTGCCACATATGAATTTTACAGAAGTTGAAAATGTGGACTATAAACTTCCAAAATTATCGCTATTGAAGTCACCAAAAAAAGCAGATCAAAGTGGAGAATATGAATTAATACATACAAATGCTGAGAAATTAGAGAGTACTTTTAAAAGCTTTGGAGTGAAAGCTAGGGTCACTCAAGTTCACTTAGGACCTGCAGTTACGAAATATGAAGTACATCCTGATGTAGGTGTAAAGGTTAGTAAGATTGTGTCATTATCAGACGATCTGGCATTAGCGCTCGCTGCTAAGGATATACGTATTGAAGCACCAATCCCAGGTAAATCAGCGATTGGGATAGAAGTGCCTAATTCAGATGTAGCAGTCGTTTCATTAAGAGAGGTTCTCGAGGTACAGCCTTCTGAAAAAAGCGGTTCTAAACTATTAATTGCTTTGGGTAGAGACATATCAGGTGAAGCAGTTTCTGCTGAACTGAATAAAATGCCTCACTTACTCGTAGCCGGAGCAACCGGAAGCGGGAAAAGTGTCTGTATTAACGGAATCATTACTAGTGTACTCATGAGAGCAAAACCACATGAAGTTAAAATGATGATGATTGATCCAAAAATGGTGGAGTTAAATGTTTATAATGGAATTCCTCATCTATTAGCTCCAGTTGTAACGGATCCTAAAAAAGCAGCTCAGGCATTAAAGAAAGTTGTTATGGAAATGGAAAGACGTTATGAGCTGTTTTCCCACTCAGGAACTCGAAATATTGAGGGGTACAATGACTTAGTGACGAGACAAAATTTAGAAGAAGGCGAAAAAAATCCTTTATTGCCATATATTATTGTCATTGTGGATGAGTTGGCAGACCTTATGATGGTTGCGTCCAGCGAGGTGGAGGATGCGATAACAAGGCTTGCACAAATGGCAAGGGCTGCAGGCATACATTTGATTATTGCAACCCAGCGGCCATCTGTAGATGTTATAACAGGAGTTATAAAAGCTAACATACCATCAAGGATTGCCTTTAGTGTTTCCTCCCAAATTGATTCAAGAACCATATTAGATATGGGAGGGGCAGAAAAACTTCTCGGTCGCGGGGATATGTTATTCCTGCCTGTAGGTGCGTCAAAGCCAGTACGGGTACAAGGTGCCTTTTTATCAGATCAGGAAGTGGAAGATGTAGTAGACTTCGTGATTTCTCAGCAAAGAGCCCAATATCAAGAGAATATGATTCCGGATGAAGTTCAGGAAACAGTAAGTGAATCAACAGATGACTTATATGATGAAGCCGTCAAATTAATTGCTGATATGCAAACCGCCTCTGTTTCGATGCTCCAAAGACGATTCAGGATTGGGTATACAAGGGCTGCACGTTTGATCGATGAGATGGAAGCTCGCGGTGTCGTTGGTCCGTATGAAGGAAGCAAACCAAGAACTGTACTTGTTCCCAAGGACTTCGATCAAGCTAGTAATTCATAAAAAGAGCAGTATAGATACCAAACCCGAAAGTTAGATTTAAAAACTAACTTTTGGGTTTTTTAGTATGTTAAATAACTGAATTTTGAACTGTAAAGAAATTTTATAAGTGAGTATTTTTTCAAAAAGTTATCAATAATTTTATATTAGGATAATTTATTTATTTTTACTTAAATTCATGTTAAATTAAAATCGAATTAGCAAACATATATATATATAATTATCAGGAAATAATTTTTCCGGATAAGAAGTACATGCACTTATTTATTGTACATATTTGTATAATACAAAAGCGAAAAATTGTACCCAAGTACACAATGCACCATTTAAGTATGGATTTTCTATAATCATTTAACAGATTCATCTAAAACGATGTTATGTGTAAAAGGATAGGGAAAAGCTCATACTATATGGAGCACCGACTAATTATTTTGGAGGTTGTTATGTTGAAAAAGAGTAAATTTGGACTGGCTTTGTCTCTTGTGCTAGCTGCTAGTACCATTCTTGGTGCTTGCGGAAGCAAAGAGGAGAGCAATGAAGGCGGCACGGCCAATGAGAAAAATAATTTCACTGTCGCAATGGTTAGTGACACAGGTGGTATTGATGACAAATCCTTCAATCAATCTGCATGGGAAGGTATTCAAGCTTTTGGTAAAGAGAATGGATTAAAAGAAGGTAAAAACGGCTATACCTACCTGCAATCTGAATCAGATGCTGATTACACCACAAACTTAAACCAACTTGTACGCCAAAAGTATAATTTAATATATGGTGTCGGATTCACAATGGAGGATGCAATTAAAGAAGCGGCTGATCAAAATCCGGATGGGAAATTTGCAATTATCGACTCAGTGGTTGAAGCTGATAACGTTGCAAGTATCACATTTAAGGAGCATGAAGGTTCATTTATTGTAGGTGTTATTGCCGGTATGCAAACAAAATCCAATAAAGTTGGCTTTGTAGGTGGAATAGAGAACCCGCTAATTCAAAAATTTGAAAAGGGCTTTATTGCTGGTGTTAAAACAGTAAATCCTAATGCTGAAGTACAAGTGAAATATACAGGAAGTTTCAGTGATGCATCTCTTGGTAAAGCAACAGCATCAGCTATGTATAAATCAGGTATTGATGTCATTTATCACGCAGCAGGAAATGGTGGTAAAGGAGTCTTCACTGAGGCAAAAAACATTAAGAAAAGCAATCCTGAAAAAGATATATGGGTAATTGGTGTAGATAAAGACCAAGCTGATGAAGGTGAAATCAGCGGTACAGACATGAACGTAACGCTCACCTCCATGGTTAAGCGTGTTGACTTAGCTGTACAAGAAGTTTCAAAACAAGCGATGGAAGGATCCTTCCCAGGAGGAAAGAACGTAGAGTTTGGTCTTGAAAATAATGGTGTTGATATTGCACCGACTAAAGATAACTTATCTGACGATATACTTAAAAAAGTTGATGAATATAAAGGTAAAATTAAGAATGGTGATATAAAAGTACCATCTACTCAAAAAGAACTTGATGCATTTTTAAAATAAGATAAAGGGATAAGGGCCTCGGTCCTTATCCCTTTAATCTCTAAAGGACCTATTAGGACTTAGCAAAGGGAAAATAGTTTTGAGGATGGACCACGATGCCAGTCTTTCGTAATTAGGCTAGAAGAATATGAAAGGTATTTTAGAAAAATATTAAAAGTCAGTCACATGGTACAAAAGGGTAGCCTAGCGATTAGATGGAAAATAGATATTTATTGAATTTTTTTTCAGTTTATGTTTTAACAGAATATTTATAATATATAAACTTTTTTTGTAGGAAAAAAGACTTACGTGAAAAAAAGTCAGATATACCAGGGTTTTTTCGACATTTCCGTGAAAAAAAACGGATAAGGTAACGCTTCCAAAATATGATATTTTTGTGAATAGCTATTTCTTTCTTTGGAAATACATGATAAATTATGAGTGGTTAGTAGATAACATCAATAGAATGAGAGTGGGAAATTTCCTGGGGGAAAAGAGTATGTCTATCAGACACGACAACCGACAATTATATCTGCAAGTAATCGACAAGATTAGACAGGACATAAGAACCGGTATCTATAAGGAGCATGAAAAATTGCCATCTGAGTCTGAATGGGCCAAAATACTCGGTGTGAGTAGAGCGACATTAAGAGAAGCACTCAGAATTTTGGAAGAGGATAATGTGATTATACGCAGGCATGGGGTAGGTACTTTTGTGAATTCCACTCCTTTATTCTCTTCGGGAATTGAACAATTAAAGAGTGTGACAGATATGATTTGCGAAGCGAACATGAAACCAGGAACAATTTTTTTAAACTCATTCATAGAGGGTGCAACAGAAGAAGATATGCGAAGGTTCGACTGTCAAATTGAGGATCAGTTTTTAGTAATCGAGCGAGTCAGAACTGCTAATGGGGAACCTGTCGTTTATTGCTTGGACAAGATACCTGTTCGTGTGTTACCGGAACCATCTCTTTATCAAGAGGAATCATTACTTCATGTCTTAGAAAGAACTGCCGGTATACAAATTACATACGCTGTGGCTGATATCGAACCACATGGCTATCACGAAAAGATTTCACCTATTTTAAATTGCAAATTGGACACTGCTCTGCTTTTACTAAAACAAACTCACTATGATAGTAAGGACAAACCATATCTATACTCGGCCAACTTCTTTAAAGCGGATACATTTCGCTTTCATATTTTGCGTAAAAGAACATAATTTATGCGCAAAATAAGAGAACTACTGCCAAAAAAATATAGGGGGTTAAGACCTTGAAAAAACGCAAATTTGGAATGGCATTGTCACTAGTTCTGGCTGCGGGCACAATTTTAGGTGCTTGTGGAAACAAAGAAGAGAAAGGTAACAGCAGTGAAACAGAAGGTAAGGACAATTTCACAGTTGCCATGGTAACAGATACAGGCGGGGTTGATGACAAATCCTTTAACCAATCCGCTTGGGTAGGTATACAACAGTTTGGTAAAGATAACAATCTTGAAAAAGGTAAAAACGGTTATGATTACCTCCAGTCCAAATCTGATGCTGATTACACTACTAACTTAAATCAGCTGGTACGACAAAAATTTGACCTTATTTATGGGGTAGGTTTCTTATTGTCTGACTCCATTACAGAAGTTGCCGAGCAAAATCCTAAGAGCCAATTCGCATTAATTGATTCTGTTGTAGATGTTGATAACGTGGCAAGTATCACATTCAAAGAGCATGAAGGATCCTTCCTGGTAGGTGTAGTAGCCGCGATGCAAACTAAATCCAATAAAATTGGATTTATTGGTGGAGTTGAAAGTGAACTTATTAAAAAATTTGAGAGCGGATTTATAGCAGGTGTTAAATCAGTTAAACCTGAGGCAGATGTTCAGGTAAAATATGCAGGTGATTTTAATAAAGCTGATATTGGTAAAGCTACAGCACAAGCAATGTATAAATCCGGTATTGATATTATCTACCATGCAGCCGGCGGAACAGGTAAAGGCGTATTTACAGAAGCAGTTAACATCACTAAAAATGATCCAAGCAAAGAAATCTGGGTTATTGGGGTTGACTCTGACCAAGCAGCATTAGGTGATGTACCTGGTACAGACAAAAATATCACATTAACATCTATGATTAAACGTGTTGATTTGGCAGTTGTGGAAGTATCCAATCTTGCTAAGGAAGGCAAATTCCCTGGCGGAGAAAATGTTGAATTTGGTTTAGAAAATGATGCAGTTGATATCGCACCTTCACAAGAAAACTTGTCAGATGAAATTAAAACTAAAGTTGCAGAATATAAAGAAAAGATTAAGAGTGGAGAAATTAAAGTACCATCTACTCGTGAAGATTTAGATACATTCTTAAAATAAGCACTTCCTAGTAAGGGATGAGGATGTGATCCTTATCCCTTGCGATTACCTTGGCTGATGTCAGTCTGACATCAGACCTTTAAGCAATATGGTAAAGGAAAGGTTGCTAAAACTAGATTGGCAACTTTTCTTTTGTCATCTTACTTATGAATCTTCTCTGGAAAAAGGAGTGAAAAAACTGTGGACTATGTTATTGAGATGTTGCACATCCGTAAAGAGTTCCCGGGCATCGTCGCAAATGATGATATCACCTTGCAATTAAAAAAAGGTGAGATTCATGCGTTGTTGGGAGAAAATGGTGCAGGAAAATCCACGTTAATGAATGTCTTGTTCGGTCTTTACCAGCCAGAACAAGGGGAAATCCGTGTAAATGGTAAGGAAGTAAAAATTACAAGCCCAAATATTGCAAATGACTTGGGCATAGGAATGGTGCATCAGCATTTCATGCTTGTTGATACGTTCACAGTAACAGAAAACATTATTCTTGGTAAGGAGCCCACCAAAGGTGGAAAAATTGATTTAAAAGAGGCTGCCCAGGAAGTTAGGCAGTTATCAGAAAGATATGGATTGAAAATTGATCCGGATGCCAAGATTTCTGATATCTCTGTAGGTATGCAGCAAAGGGTTGAAATCCTTAAAACTCTATATCGTGGAGCTGACATTCTTATTTTTGATGAACCTACAGCCGTATTGACACCACAGGAAATCAAAGAGTTAATACAGATCATGCAAAATTTGATCACTGAAGGTAAATCCATCATACTGATTACTCACAAACTTAAAGAGATTATGGAAGTCTGTGACCGTTGTACGGTTATTCGTAAAGGAAAAGGAATTGGTACTGTAAATGTCAGTGAAACGAATCCTAATGAATTAGCGAGTCTGATGGTAGGGCGAGAAGTGGTTTTTACAACTGTGAAGCAGGATGCAAATCCAAGTGGAGAGGTATTGAATATACAAGATCTTGTAGTTAAAGACTCCCGTGGTGTTGAAGCAATTCGAAGCCTTAACCTATCCGTTCGTGCAGGAGAAATTGTGGGGATTGCAGGTGTCGATGGAAATGGACAATCTGAGCTGATTGAAGCAATCACTGGCCTGAGAAAACCAGAATCCGGTACCATTTCTATAAATGGGACTGAAATCCAGAAGAAGAGTCCAAGGAAAATTACAGAAACAGGAATTGGGCATATTCCTCAGGATCGACATAAATATGGTCTTGTACTAGACTATTCAATTGGCGAGAATATGGTTCTCCAAACATATTATCAAAAACCACTTTCAAAATGGGGAATCTTAAATTATAAAAATATCTTTAATAAAGCTCGTACTTTAATTAAAGAGTTTGATGTTCGTACTCCAAGTGAGTATACTCCGGCAAGAGCTTTGTCTGGAGGAAACCAGCAAAAGGCGATCATTGCTCGTGAAATAGATCGAAATCCTGATTTGTTAATTGCTGCTCAGCCAACACGTGGCCTTGATGTAGGAGCTATTGAGTTCATTCACAAACGTTTAATTGAGCAACGAGATCAGGGGAAAGCAGTATTGCTTGTTTCCTTTGAGCTGGATGAAATTTTAAATGTTAGTGACCGTATTGCTGTTATATATGAAGGTTCCATTGTGGCTATTGTTGATCCTAAGAAAACGACTGAACAGGAACTCGGATTATTAATGGCAGGAAGTAAGGTTAAGGAAGCGGGGAAAAGCTAATGTATAAAAGATTATCGAACTTATTAATCCCTGTTATAGCTGTCTTGCTCGGTTTAATCGCAGGTGCTATCGTAATGTGGGTCAGCGGTTATGATCCGATAGCTGGTTATGGAGCTTTATGGGATGGTATATTCTATGATTCCTATGCAATAGGTGAGACAATCCGTCAAGTGAGCCCTTATATACTTGCAGGTTTAGCCGTTGCCTTTGCATTTAGGACTGGACTTTTTAATATTGGTGTTGAGGGTCAGTTTTTAATGGGATGGTTAGGTGCTGTTTGGATTGGAACGTTATTTACTGACCTTCCTAAAATCATCCATTTGCCGCTTGCGGTCATTGTTGCTGCTTTAGCTGGTGCTTTATGGGCATTCATTCCAGGTCTCTTAAAAGCTAAATTTAGAGTGCATGAAGTTATAACAACCATTATGATGAACTACATTTCTCTTCATGTAGTTAACTATATTATCACTTACGTTTTAACAGATAACATGGACAAAACTGAAAAGATTGCTCCATCAGCATCTTTACGTTCTGACTTTTTAGCTGAAATGACGATTAACTCTAGATTACACTGGGGATTTGCGATAGCTATTCTTGGAGCAATCATAATGTGGTTTTTATTAGAGAAAACAACAAGAGGCTACGAATTAAAAGCTGTCGGTTTTAACCAGCATGCATCTAAATATGCAGGTATCAGTGTAGATCGCAATATAGTTTATGCCATGCTGATCTCTGGTGCTTTTGCAGGACTTGCTGGTGCTATGGAAGGACTTGGAACATTCGAGTATATTGGTGTAAAAGGGGCGCATACAGGAGTAGGTTTTGACGGAATCGCAGTTGCATTACTAGGTGCTAATACAGCGATTGGAGTTGTGCTTGCAGCTTTATTATTCGGTGGATTGAAATATGGTTCATTAAATATGCCAATGGAAACTGGAATACCAACTGAAATCATTGATGTAGTTATAGCTTTAATCATATTCTTTGTTGCATCCAGTTATGTTATTCGTCTCATGCTGAGAAAGTTTAGCAAGAAAAAGGGGGTGGAATAAGTGAGTTTTTTAGAGATACTAGCGATACTTGTTCCTTCTACACTTGTTTACGCCTCTCCACTTATTCTGACAGCCCTCGGTGGTGTATTTTCTGAGCGTTCTGGTGTAGTAAATATTGGATTAGAAGGTTTAATGGTAGTTGGTGCTTTTACAAGCATTGTATTCAACTTGACATTTGCAGATACATTTCATGAATGGACTCCTTGGATTTCATTAGTTGTAGCTATGGTAGTTGGTGGGATTTTCTCCCTATTGCATGCAGTTGCATCTATAACATTCAGGGCTGACCAAACAGTCAGTGGGGTAGCCATTAATATGTTGGCGCTTGGAGCTTGTATGTTCCTTGTGAAATTAGTTTACGGAAAAGGACAAACTGATAAAATTGCTGAACCATTTTACAGTTTTGATATACCTGGTTTAAGTGATATACCTGTATTGGGTAAAATTTTATTCTCAGATGTATATTTAACCTCGATTCTGGCGATTGTGATTGCTGTGATTTGCTGGTATGCCATTTATAAAACACCGTTTGGTTTACGCCTTCGTTCAGTTGGTGAACATCCAATGGCCGCTGACACAATGGGGATAAACGTTAATAAAATGCGTTATATTGGTGTTATTTTAAGTGGAATTCTGGGAGCGTTGGGTGGAGCTATTTATGCTTCGACTATTGCTTTAGACTTTACTCATGCGACAATATCCGGACAAGGTTTTATGGCGCTTGCAGCTATGATATTCGGTAAATGGCATCCAATTGGTGCAATGGGTGCAGCGTTATTCTTTGGATTTGCGCAATGTTTAAGTATTGTAAGCTCAATGCTGCCATTCTTTAGTGACATTCCGAATGTATATATGTTAATTTTGCCATATGTATTAACGATTCTGGCTTTAACAGGATTTATTGGACGTGCAGATGCTCCAAAAGCATCCGGTACGCCATATATCAAAGGAAAACGTTAAAAGGTAAACTCATTCATGATTTAATCAAAGACAAGTGCTGTTCTTATTGCAAGAGCAGTCCTTGTCTTTTTTTTTCTAACCTAAAGCGTGTCGATTTTAATTAGATCGAATTTAGAAGAAAGAATGAAAGAAGGTCAGGGTCAGTTCCTTGATTTACATTCCATTTAACCTGTATATTCAAACTAAAGGTTTAAAAAAAATCCTTGAGACGAACAATATGGTTAAGAACCTGCATAACATTGAGTAAAGGGAGGTCAAAAATATGGCAGTTATTGATGAGATTAAACTAAAACAAGCTGGCATTACGATTCATTTTGTACCAACTAAGAAATTTAAAACAACGACGCTTGTTTGGAAGATGAAAGCACCTTTAAAGGAAGAAACCGTTACATATAGAGCTTTGTTGCCAAATGTCCTGCAAAGTAATACAGCTGCATATCCAACATCTACAGCTTTCCGTTCCCATCTAGATCAATTATATGGAGCCAGTCTTTTTACAGATGTCAGTAAAAAAGGCGAATATCATATTATGAGTTTTCAAATGGAAATGGTAAATGAACGATTTTTATCCAAGCCTGAACCGCTGTTGGAACAAGCGTTTAAGCTTTTACATGATGTTTTGATTAATCCTAATGTAAAGGGAGATGCTTTTGATGCGGATACAGTTGCAAAGGAAAAGCGTGCTCTGAAACAAAGGCTGCAGGCTGTATATGATGATAAAATGCGTTATTCTTCATTACGCTTAACTCAGGAAATGTGTATGGAAGAAAATTATCGGCTGGAAGCAAACGGGATTATAAGCGAAGTCGATGAAATCACTCCTGAATCCCTATACAATTATTATAAAAAAGCGTTTGCCGAAGATGAATTGGACCTCTATGTAATTGGGGATTTGGATGAAGCCAGGGTAACGCAAATGTCTAGTGAATACTTTCAGTTCGCGGAGAGAAAACCTGAACGGGTTATGCATAATAAACATGATATCCTTGAAGTGAAAGAACTGAAAGAAACGCAGGATATCAAACAGGGTAAGCTGAATATTGGCTACCGAACAAATATCACTTATGGCGATCGAGATTATTTTGCTTTGCAAATGTTTAATGGGATATTTGGAGGGTTTTCACACTCTAAACTTTTCATAAACGTTCGTGAAAAAGCAAGTTTGGCGTATTATGCCGCATCACGACTTGAAAGTCATAAAGGTCTTTTAATGGTTATGTCCGGCATTGATAATAAAAATTATAATCAGGCAGTAACGATCATAAAAGAACAAATGGAAGCTATGAAAAAGGGCGAATTTTCGGATCAAGAAATGGAACAAACAAAAGCAATCATTAAAAATCAATTGCTCGAAACGATCGACACCTCCCGTGGTCTAACAGAAGTTCTATATCATAATGTGGTTGCCGCTGTTGATAAACCATTGGATGATTGGTTGTCTTCGATTGATAGAGTAACAAAGGATGAAATTGTGGCTTGTGGAGAAAAAATTCAAATGGATACGATCTATTTTTTAAGTGGAGATGAGGTGACTGAGTAATGGAGAAAATACTATTTGACCAGCTTCAGGAAGAATTATATTTCGAAAAAATGGATAATGGTTTGTCTGTGTACATCCTTCCGAAAAAAGGATTTAATAAGACCTATGCCACTTTTACAACTAAATATGGATCAATCGATAATCATTTTAAAGAGCCCGGTGCAGATGAATATTCCAGGGTCCCGGATGGAATTGCGCACTTCCTAGAGCATAAATTGTTCGAAAAAGAAGATGGTGATGTATTCCAGCAGTTCAGTAAACAAGGTGCAGCGGCCAATGCTTTTACATCCTTTACTCGAACAGCGTACCTTTTTTCCAGTACAACGGATGTAGAGAAAAATTTAGAAACATTAGTTGATTTTGTCCAGGAACCATATTTCTCGGATAAGAGTGTGGAAAAAGAAAAAGGGATTATTGGCCAGGAAATTACCATGTATGATGATAATGCAGATTGGAGATTATATTTCGGTATTATTGAAAATCTATATCATAATCATCCTGTGAAAATTGATATAGCTGGTACCATTGAGTCGATTTCAGGAATAACAAAAGAACTGCTCTATAAGTGCTACAATGCATTTTATCATCCAAGCAACATGCTTCTGTTTATTACAGGGCCATTGGATCCGGAAACAATCATGCAGCAAGTTCGTGACAACCAGGCTAAGAAAAACTTCGATAAACGTGGGGAAATCGAACGGAAATTTGATGCAGAGCCGGCTAATGTCGCTACTAAAAAACGCTCAACCAATATGCATGTCCAGACGCCTAAGTGTGTGGTTGGATTGAAGGCAAATAATCCAACTCTCCAGGGGATTGATTTATTAAAACAAGAGCTATCTATCAACCTCTTTCTGGATATGACTTTTGGAAAAAGCTCCGAGTATTATGAAAAACTATATTCTGAAGGGTTAATTGACCATTCATTCTTTTATGATTATACACAGGAATATGGATTTGGATTTGGAATGGTCGGCAGTGATACAGATAAGCCGGATCATTTAGAGGAAGAATTGAAAAATATTCTTTTTGCGGCCCGCGAAGGAAAAATTGTAACAGAGGAAAAATTAAATTCAATTCGTAAGAAGAAAATTGGTGCCTTCCTCAGGTCATTGAATTCACCTGAATCGATAGCCAATCAATTTACACGATATGCTTTTAATGACATGAAGCTATTTGATGTTGTGACTGTTTTGGAAGCTTTGACCTATGATGAAGTGAATAAAGCAGTACAGGAATTTATAGATGAGGATAGAATGTCAGTATTTCAAATACTTCCATCCTGAATGGGTAAGAGCCAAGCCGTAATGGTTTTGGCTCTTTTTGTATTTAAATTTGTTTATATAATACAAGGTAAACGGACAATTAACCAGCTTAACTGATTCACTGGTTTACGATAACTATTTGGTAGGATTAAAGAAGCTTATATTAGAAACAATTGACTATTTTCAATTGGTGGTTTTACTTTTCATCTTCAAGCTTTATAATGAAAAGTATTGTAAGTGTTATTTACGGCAAGGGGTTTTTATTATGAATGGAAAATATGCACTCATTACGGGTGCTAGTGGAGGAATTGGTCAAGCAATTGCATTACGTTTGGCTGCAGAGGGCTGGAATCTATATCTCCATTATAACCGTAATCTTAGCGGAATTAATTCGCTTTTAGATCAGTTAAAACCATTTCAAATACAGGTGAAAGTAATTCAGGCTGATCTAAGTAAAGATGGCGGACATCAAGTTATAATTGACGAAATTAATCAAATTGATACGATAATACTAAATAGCGGTGACAGTCATTTTGGTTTAATAACAGATATAACCGATGACCGAGCCAAACAGATGGTTTCATTACATATTACATCTCCCTTTTTATTGACTAAAGGACTAGTTCCTAAGTTAATACAAAAAAAAGATGGCAGTATCATTGCCATTACTTCTATTTGGGGAGAAGTGGGTGCTTCCTGTGAAGTTCTTTATTCAATGGTAAAAGGTGGACAGAATTCTTTTATCAAGGCACTTGCGAAGGAGCTTGCACCTTCCGGAATCCGTGTAAATGCTATATCACCCGGTGCAATTTCCACACCTATGCTCAATCGATTCGATTCTGAAGAGCTTAGAGAATTGGAAGAAGAAATCCCAATGGGGCGGCTGGGGCATCCGAAGGATATCTCTGGAGTTGTTTCCTTTGTCCTCTCAGAAGACTCCAGTTATATAACAGGGCAGATTATCAGTGTGAATGGCGGATGGAATACATAAGTATTTAATGCTACACTATGTATTTTGCTTTCCACTCGTCAGTAAATCAGATATGATAGGATATAGGGAAAATATTGAAGGAATTTGTCAAATATTTCTCTTAGGGGGAACGGTATGGACAAGAAGGAATGGTATTTTGAATATGAAATTAAAATTAACCGTCCCGGTTTGTTAGGGGATATTTCTTCTTTGCTAGGAATGCTCTCCATAAATATCGTAACCATCAATGGTGTGGATGAGGGGAGAAGAGGTATGCTTCTCTTGGCGAAGGATAATCGTCAAATTGAACGCCTGGAATCAATTCTGCAAACAATGGATACGATAAAAGTAACTAAACTTAGAGAGCCGAAATTAAGAGATCGGTTAGCAGTCAGACATGGTCGTTATATACAAAGAGATGCAGATGATCGAAAAACATTCCGATTTGTAAGAGAAGATCTTGGGCTTCTAGTTGATTTTATGGCCGAGCTTTTTAAACAGGAAGGCCATAAACTAATTGGAATCAGGGGTATGCCCCGGGTTGGTAAAACTGAATCGATTGTTGCTGCAAGTGTTTGTGCGAATAAGCGGTGGTTATTTGTATCTTCCACCTTATTAAAACAAACCGTTCGAAATCAATTAATTGAAGATGAATACAATGAAGATAACTTATTTATTCTGGATGGGATTGTTTCAACTCGCAGAGCCAATGAAAGGCATTGGCAGCTTGTGCGTGAGATCATGAGACTTGATTCAATTAAAGTTGTTGAACATCCTGATGTGTTTGTACAAAATTCAGAGTATACAATGAACGATTTTGATTATATTATTGAACTACGTAATGACCCGAACGAAGAGATCACATATGAAGCAGTAGACCAACAGTCCTCTTTATTTGGAGGATCCGAATTTGGATCGTTTGATTTTTAGTGATTAGAAGGTGTTTATATGACGGAATTAGGTAAAGTATTAAAGGAAGCCAGAGAGTCTAAAGGATTAACCCTGGATGACCTTCAACAGATAACCAAAATACAAAAGCGTTATCTTGTTGGTATAGAAGAAGGCAATTATGAAATGATGCCGGGCAAATTCTATGTCAGAGCGTTTATTAAACAATATGCTGAAGCAGTTGGATTAGATCCTGAACAGCTTTTTGCGGAGCATCAAACGGATATTCCTGCGGCAGTTCAGCAGGAGGAGATTCCTCAAAAATTATCTAGAGTGCAATCGAAAAAAACATTGCCAGTACAGCATTCAAAGTGGATGGAAGTACTTCCTAAAATTTTGATAGCTGTGTTCCTTGTTGCAGTAGTGGCTATTATTTATTACTTTGTAGCAAAAGCCATTGGTAATAATGATGACACAGGGACAGTTAATCAAAACGGTGACCCTGTAAGACTTGAGCAGGGTGAATCCACAAACCAAGAAGAAAACACCAATGAGAAAGAAGAAACGGAAACAGAAGAAGAAAGTAATCCAGAGAATGCTGAGGAAGAATCTAAAGAGCCGGAAGAAGCAGGTTCTGCTGAGCTGAAAGTGACCTCCGCGAATGGAAAAAATACAACATATGAATTAAGTAATACAGATGAATTTAAGGTATCAGTAAAATCTACCGGCGAGACATGGGTATCTGTTAAAAACTCCAAGGGAGAAAATCTCTTCAATGGGGTGATTCAAAATGGAGAAAGCCAGGATTTTGATCTTTCAGATGATAATCAAATAGTCATGAATATAGGGAAAACTCCAGACACTGAAATTTTTGTTAATGATGAAAAACTGGAGTATGAAAGTGAACTGATTGTTCAAAACATAACGATTGATTACACGAAGGAGTAAGATTGGAAGGTCATCAATGGATGGCCTTCTCTCGTCTATCCTTTTATAAATAAAATTTAAAAGTAAAGTGAGGAACATCAAGTGAATTTACCGAACAAGATAACGATTTCCAGAATTTGCATGATCCCTGTGTTTATGATTATCATGCTTCCATCCATTGATTGGGGAACGTGGGTGATTAACGATGTGGAGTTGCCTATCTCTCATTTTGTTGGAGCTATCATTTTTATCATTGCTTCCACTACTGATTGGATTGATGGATATTATGCTAGAAAACATAATCTGGTCACAACCCTTGGAAAGTTTCTTGATCCGTTGGCAGATAAACTTCTTGTATCTGCAGCATTAATTATCCTTGTAGGATACGAGTTGGCCCCTGCTTGGATTGTTATTTTAATTATCAGCCGTGAATTTGCGGTAACAGGTCTTCGCCTGGTTCTAGCCGGTGAAGGTGAAGTGGTTGCAGCGAATCAATTGGGTAAAATTAAAACATGGACTCAAATCATAGCTATAGCTGCATTACTATTGCATAATCTACCATTTGCGTGGATTAATTTCCCGTTTGCTGATATAGCTCTTTACGTAGCCTTATTCTTTACTCTATGGTCTGGCTGGGATTACTTTGCTAAGAATAAACATGCGTTTTTAAATTCTAAATAAGGGTATCATTCTAAATATAACTTGTTAAATGGCGGGTGACAGAATGAATGCAGAATTAATAGCGGTAGGCTCTGAGTTATTACTTGGACAGATTGCAAATACCAATGCTCAGTTTATATCAAAAAGCCTGGCAGAGATAGGTATTAACGTATATTACCATACAGTAGTTGGGGATAATCCTGTACGATTAAAAAAGGCTATTGAAATTGCAGAATCCCGAGCAAATCTCATAATATACACTGGTGGGTTGGGACCAACAAAGGATGATATAACAAAAGAAGTTGTAGCTGCCCATATAGGTAAAACATTAATAACAGACCAAAAAGCTATGGAAAATATTGAAGAATATTTCAAGAAAATAAAACGGGTGATGACAGAAAACAACCGGAAGCAAGCATTGGTTATTGGAGGATCGGAAGTATTCCCTAATCAAAATGGAATGGCTCCCGGAATGGTTGTGTCTCATGGGGATATTCTTCACATTTTATTACCAGGTCCTCCAAGTGAAATGCAGCCAATGCATCAAAATTTTGCAGTTCCTTATCTTTTGAGATTAATGGACAGGGTGGAGCGTATAGATTCCCGAGTCCTCCGTTTCTTTGGTATTGGGGAATCACAGCTTGAAACAGATATAGAAGATTTACTGGATCAGCAAAGTAATCCGACAATAGCGCCTCTTGCCTCAGATGGAGAGGTAACTCTTCGTATTACAGCTAAACATGAATCTATTGAAGAAGCTGACAAACTATTAAAAGAGACAGAAGAAAAAATTCTTTCGCGTGTGGGAGAATATTTTTACGGATATGATGATGCGACTATTATGACTGAACTTATCAATCTTTTAAAAGAAAATGAGCTTACAATATCGGCAGCAGAAAGCTTAACCGGCGGAATGTTTCAGGAAAAAATGACGGATATACAGGGAGCCGGTTTAATCCTTAAGGGCGGTATTGTTGTTTATACCAATGAAGCAAAGGAAAAGCTTTTGAAGGTCGAACAATCAACCATCGACCAATATGGAGTTGTCAGTGAGCAATGTGCTATGGAAATGGCTGATAATATTAAAGCCATGCTCCAATCTGATATTGGGATTAGTTTTACTGGAGTAGCTGGACCAGATGAATTGGAAGGTCATCCGGTAGGGACTGTTTATATCGGTATAGCCATTTCCGGTCAGAAAACGTACGCAAAGAGATTGGACTTAGGCGGTATGCGTGAGGTTAATCGGGTAAGAAGCATGAAGTATGGCTGTCATTTTCTTATCCGAAAGTTGAGAGAGTTATATGCATAATAGAAAACCCCAACTTATATGGTTGGGGATTTCTATTGTTTATAAAATTGAGATAATTTTAGTTTTACTTTAATTACTGCTAAAAGCATTCTGTTTGCTAGAGAGTTTCTTTAAATTTATTAGCAAAATTACCATTAAAACAATACGAATAAATGTTCGCTTTTTTACTTGTTAAATGGGGACAGATGAGGTATAGTATAAATAAGTTCTAAATTATACATGTAATGTTTTTATATAGATATGGGGAGGAAATAAACTGTGAGTGAACGTCAAGCTGCGCTCGATATGGCGCTAAAACAAATTGAAAAGCAATTTGGTAAAGGTTCAGTAATGAAGCTGGGGGAAAGAGCAGACAGAAAGGTTTCTACCATTCCAAGTGGTTCGCTTGCTCTTGATTCAGCCCTCGGTGTGGGTGGATATCCAAGAGGTAGAATAATTGAGATTTATGGACCGGAGAGTTCCGGTAAAACGACAGTAGCTTTACATGCAATTGCTGAAGTACAGGCACAGGGTGGACAAGCAGCATTTATTGATGCAGAACATGCTTTAGATCCGGCATATGCACAAAAGCTTGGCGTAAATATAGATGAATTATTACTTTCCCAACCAGATACAGGTGAACAGGCATTGGAAATTGCTGAGGCGCTTGTACGAAGTGGTGCAATTGATATTATCGTTGTTGACTCAGTGGCTGCTTTAGTACCAAAAGCTGAGATTGAAGGTGAAATGGGAGATTCTCATATGGGTCTACAAGCCCGTTTAATGTCTCAGGCTCTTCGTAAACTTTCTGGATCCATTAATAAATCTAACACCATAGCAATCTTTATCAACCAAATCCGTGAGAAGATTGGTGTTATGTTTGGTAACCCAGAAACAACTCCAGGTGGTCGTGCTCTTAAGTTCTATTCTACGGTTCGCCTTGAAGTAAGACGTGCAGAACAACTGAAACAGGGAAATGATATTGTAGGGAACAGGACTAAAGTAAAGGTTGTTAAAAATAAAGTGGCTCCACCTTTCAAAGTGGCAGAACTTGATATTATGTATGGTGAGGGTATTTCCAAAGAAGGAGAAATCATCGACATTGGTTCTGAATTGGATATTATTGAAAAGAGTGGGTCTTGGTACTCATATAATGGAGATCGCTTAGGACAGGGAAGAGAGAATGCGAAGCTCTTCTTAAAAGAAAATCCAGATGTTCGGGATGAAATTTCCATTAAAATCCGCTCAGCCTATGGATTAAACGGTGAAGCGAAAGTGGTTGAAGCAGCAGAGGAAATGGATAAATTTGATTTACCTGAATAAGTAGTTTGTAATGGGCAAACCTGATTATGGGTTTGCTCTTTCTATAGGTGGGCCTCAGGGTGTGTTTTATTATAAATTTAGCTGTTTCTGAAGAGAATCATGAAAGAAATAATATTTAGGTAGTATAGTGACTGGCAGAGTATGATCAATCAGTAAGTGTTGTTTGAGAAAAATCTATAACTTTATTAGAAAAGATGCGAAAAACAAATAATTTCTTCGGCTTTTGTACTTTTACTCAACTTAATGGGAAGCGGCTGTCTTAAAGTGGAGAGTATTATTAGAAACTATGACCTAGGTGGATAGGGTCACGAAAATTGTATATCTGTCTGTATTTTCTAAAAACGATTAAAAGAGCGTCAGGACTTGCTCTTGACAACAAATTTTCATAACTTTACAATAGAAATGTATTAATATCTTTTTTTATGACATGCCTAAAAGCGATTGTGCTGTATATTTTTAGATGATGTACATGCCAGAATTGAAAACAATGTAGTAAAAGAGATTAAAAAAGTTAATAGCAAGAGGAGGTGTAATGATGGATCCAATCGCTATCATCTCCATTTTGCTTGGCCTAATTGTTGGTGCAGTTGTTGGCTATTTGTTAAGAAGATCTATAGCTGAATCTAAAATATCCGGCGCAACGAACGCAGCTGAAAAAATTATTGAGGACGCAAAGCGTGAAGCGGACGCCTTGAAAAAGGAATCCCTTCTTGAAGCAAAGGATGAGATTCATAAGCTTCGGACTGATGCTGAAAAGGAAGTTCGTGATCGACGAACTGAATTACAGAGACAGGAAAATCGAATTCTACAAAAAGAAGAGAATCTGGACCGTAAAGCAGACTCTCAAGATAAACGTGAGGCTTTATTGGAGAAGAAAGAAGATTCTCTGAACCAAAGACAACAGCATATTGAACAGATGGAAAGCAAAGTGGACGAGATAATTCAAGCTCAAAGTTCTGAACTTGAACGTATTTCTAGCCTGACTAGAGAAGAAGCAAAAGCCATTATCCTTGATCGTGTTGAGAAAGAGCTATCACATGATATTGCAATCATGATGAAAGAGAGCGATAACCGAGCGAAGGAAGAAGCAGACAAAAAGGCACGTGAAATCTTGTCACTTGCGATTCAACGTTGTGCAGCAGATCATGTGGCCGAAACGACCGTTTCTGTTGTTAATCTTCCAAATGATGAAATGAAAGGTCGAATTATCGGTCGAGAAGGACGTAATATTCGAACACTTGAAACGTTGACGGGAATCGATTTAATTATTGATGATACACCTGAAGCTGTCATTTTATCTGGATTTGATCCAATTAGACGTGAAACTGCAAGACTTGCCCTTGAAAAGCTTGTTCAGGATGGGCGTATCCATCCGGCTCGTATTGAAGAAATGGTTGATAAAGCAAGAAGGGAAGTCGATGAGCATATCCGTGAAATCGGTGAGCAAACAACATTTGAAGTTGGGGTTCATGGCTTACACCCAGATTTAATAAAAATTCTTGGCCGCTTAAGATACCGTACAAGCTATGGTCAGAATGTGCTTAAACATTCGATGGAAGTAGCTTATTTATCCGGCTTGATGGCAGCAGAACTTGGTCAAGATATTACATTGGCAAAGCGCGCTGGACTATTGCATGATATCGGTAAAGCGATTGACCATGAAGTAGAAGGAAGCCATGTGGAAATAGGAGTGGAACTTGCTACGAAGTACAAGGAACATCCTGTTGTCATTAATAGTATTGCTTCTCACCATGGAGACGCCGAACCAAAATCTATAATTGCCATTCTGGTAGCAGCTGCTGATGCATTATCTGCAGCTAGACCTGGAGCTAGAAGTGAAACGCTTGAAAACTATATTCGTCGCCTTGAAAAACTTGAGGATATTTCTGAATCCTATGAAGGTGTTGAAAAATCATTTGCAATCCAGGCAGGACGAGAAGTTCGTATTATTGTTAAGCCTGAAAGTATTGATGATTTAGAGGCACACCGATTAGCCAGAGATATTAGAAAACGTATTGAAGATGAACTGGACTATCCGGGACATATTAAAGTGACGGTTATTCGTGAGACCAGAGCAGTTGAATATGCAAAATAAAGCGGTGTTCCTCACCGCTTTATTTTTTTGGAGATCGAAACTTTTTTAAACAAAAAAGTTAAACTATACCAAAGATAATCTTGGCCTAGTTTCAAAGAAAGGAAAGCGAAAATGAGGTTATTATTTATAGGGGATATTGTTGGATCACCTGGAAGAGCAATGGTGAAAGAATATTTAGGGAAGTTAAAGGAAAAATATAGACCGCAGTTTGTCATCATTAATGGAGAAAATGCTGCAGCTGGAAGAGGGATTACCCAAAAAATTTATAAAGAATTACTTGAGTACGGAGCTAATATCATTACACTTGGTAATCATTCCTGGGACAATCGTGATATTTTTGAATTTATAGGAGAAGCAAAATATCTGGTGCGCCCTGGGAATTTTCCGGAGGGAACACCGGGCACGGGACTTTCCTTTGTTAAGATGAATCAGTTTGAATTGGCTGTTATTAACCTGCAGGGCAGAACCTTTATGCCTGCGCTTGATGATCCATTTTTATGTGCAGATAAATTGGTAGAAGAGGCCAGTAAGCGAACGCCATTTATATTTGTTGACATGCATGCTGAAGCAACCAGTGAAAAACAGGCAATGGGATGGTATCTGGATGGACGAGTGTCAGCGGTAGTTGGGACCCATACACATGTCCAAACAGCTGATAACCGAATTCTGCCTAAAGGAACTGCTTACATGTCTGACGTAGGAATGACAGGGCCTTATGATGGTATTCTAGGAATGGAACGCGATGCTGTCATCAAGAAATTCTTAACAAGCCTGCCTGTGAGATTTGAAGTACCAAAAGAGGGAAGAGCTGTACTTAGTGGTTTAATTATTGATTTAGATCCTAAAACGGGCAAAGCGAAAAAAACTGAGAGAATTTTAATTAATGAAGATCATCCATTCTTTTATTAAAAACGATTGCGAGGAGCCAACCTATAGGGGTTGGCTTTTTTGTATGGTATATCTTTTGTTCATTATGAATATAGTTAACAGAAAAAACATACTCACTAGGGGACATGTCTTGGAATAAGATGAGGAGGACCAGAAATGGAAATATTAAAGGTTTCAGCAAAATCTAATCCCAACTCTGTGGCTGGAGCGCTGGCTGGAGTACTTAGAGAAAGAGGAGCAGCAGAAATCCAAGCAATAGGTGCAGGTGCATTAAACCAAGCAGTAAAAGCCGTAGCGATTGCAAGAGGATTCGTCGCACCCAGCGGGATGGATCTTATATGCATTCCTGCTTTTACAGATATCTTAATTGATGGTGAGGAACGTACCGCCATAAAACTAATTATAGAACCACGGTGAAATGAAACTGCAGTAAAACTGGAGCTGACTCTGATAAGGGATCGGTAGGCGTATTCTCCGACCGGGAGGATGCTCCTTTTTGTTAACCGAAGCTAACATAACATGGGGGATTAGCTTAAATGAGAATATTTGATGCACATTGTGATGTGTTAATGAAGCTGTTTCTTAATCCAAAATTGGACTTTTATCATAGCAGGGAGCTAGAGGTAACAAATCTTGGTTTGAAAGCAGCTAATATACAAGTACAAGTTTTCGCTATTTATATACCGGAAAATGTACATCCTTCTATCCGCTTTGATGCAGCTCTTGCCATGGTGGATATTTTTTATGACCAAATAATTGGCACAGGGAAGTTAAAATTCATTCGAAAGTATAAGGATATTGGCAGGCTTAAAGAGGGAGAGACAGGTGCGATTCTCATGTTGGAGGGTTGTGACTGTATTGGCGACGACATGTTGAAGTTGAAGCTATTACTGAGGCTTGGTGTTACAGTGGTAGGGTTGACATGGAACTGGGCTAATCTGGTCGCTGATGGTGCATTGGAAAAACGCGCTGCCGGTCTAACCGCCTTTGGGAAAAAGGTAGTTGAATTGTTGAATGTTACGAACAACTGGTGTGATGTATCTCATTTATCGGAGAGAGCATTTTGGGATTGCATGGAAATACATAGCAGACCAATTGCTTCTCACTCAAATTGCCGATCGCTAGTTGATCATCCAAGAAATTTGAGTGATGAACAAATTAAAGCATTAATTCAAAAAAAATCGGTTATGGGACTTACATTTGTCCCTGAATTTTTAACAGGTACCAATCAGGCAAACTTGACTGATGTATTGAGGCATCTGGAACATGTTTGTTCACTTGGAGGTGCCCGTCATGTAGGATTTGGATCTGACTTTGATGGGACGACAACAAGCGTACATTCTCTCAGCAGAGTGGAACAATATAGTAATCTGGTTAACGAGCTGCTGAAGTATTATAAGGAAGAGGATGTCCGTCATTTCTTATTTGATAATTTTGCATCAAGATATGGCCAATAGGGGTTGAATTGAATACGCTATTTCTTTATTTATGGTTTTTTTAGAAACTTAAGCTTAATATTGTAGACATAATGGTATATTCTAGTAAATAATAAAATTATTGTTAATAGTTTTATAGCTGACATGAAAAACCAATATTTCATATAAGGGAATCGAAGGGGTGTAAAGGAAATGAATAAACAACTTTCATGGAAAGTTGGAGGGCAGCAAGGTGAAGGCATAGAAAGTACTGGAGAAATTTTTTCTATTGCATTAAATCGTCTGGGATATTACTTGTATGGGTATCGCCATTTTTCTTCCCGTATTAAAGGGGGCCATACAAATAATAAAATTCGAGTAAGCACAACACAGGTTCGATCAATAGCCGACGATTTGGATGTGTTAGTGGCATTTGACCAAGAAACCATTGATGTGAATTATAAAGAATTACATAAAGACGGTATTATTTTGGCCGACACCAAGTTTGATCCCAAAGCTCCTTTAGATACCGAAGCAGTACTCTATTCCGTCCCATTTACAGAAATAGCCTCTCAGCTTGGGACATCTTTGATGAAGAACATGGTAGCTATCGGCGCTTCTAGTGCTGTGCTTGGTTTAAATATTCAGGTATTTTCAGAAGTGGTTGAGGAAATATTTGGAAGAAAAGGAGCCGCTGTCGTTGAAAAGAATTTAGAAGCGATTCAAGCTGGCTATGACTTTTTAATGGAACAAATGGGTAACAAGGCTGGAGTGTTGCAGCTAGTAGAAGCTGATGGAAAAAAACGTTTATTCATGATTGGTAATGATGCGATTGCCATGGGTGCTCTGGCTGGTGGAACTCGCTTTATGGCTGCCTATCCGATTACGCCTGCCTCTGAGATAATGGAGTATTTAATTAAGCAACTGCCAAAGTTTGGAGGAGCCGTCATACAGACAGAAGATGAGATTGCTGCTTGTACGATGGCAATTGGCGCAAATTATGCAGGTGTACGCAGTTTAACAGCTTCAGCTGGTCCAGGTTTATCGCTAATGATGGAGGCAATTGGATTGTCGGGTATTACAGAAACTCCGCTTGTAATTGTCGACACACAACGTGGAGGCCCTTCGACAGGTATGCCTACAAAACAGGAACAATCCGATTTGATGGCAATGATTTATGGAACTCATGGTGAAATTCCAAAAATCGTTCTTGCACCAAGTACAGTGGAGGAAGCATTCTACGATACAGTAGAAGCTTTTAATTTAGCTGAAGAATATCAGGTTCCGGTGATTATCCTTTCCGATTTACAATTATCATTGGGTAAACAAACCGTTGAGCCTTTAGATTTTAGCAGGGTTGAGATTAGGAGAGGTAAATTAATTTCTGAGGAGTTACCTGAGCCTACTGATAAAAGTTATTTTAAGAGATATGCTGTAACGGAAGACGGGATATCACCAAGACCTCTTCCAGGAATGAAAAATGGAATCCATCATGTTACAGGCGTTGAACATGATGAGACGGGAAAACCCTCAGAGGTTGCTTCCAATCGTGTAGCTCAAATGGATAAACGAATGCGCAAAATCGAGTCTGTAAGATTTAAAGATCCAATCCATATAAATGCTGTCCATGAGAATCCAGACTTGCTATTGGTCGGATTTATTTCTACTAGAGGTGTCATTGAAGAGACGATGAAAAACCTGGCTGATGACGGGATTAAAGTCAACCATGTACATGTAAGGCTTCTTCATCCATTCCCTGCCCATGAGTTACTGCCCTATGTTCAGGATGCGAAAAAGGTAGTTGTTATCGAGAATAATGCAACAGGACAACTTGCCAACATTCTGAAAATGAATATTGGCCATGCCGAGAAGATTACGAAGCTTTTAAAATATGACGGCAATCCATTTTTGCCGTACGAAGTGTATACAAAATGCAGGGAGTTGGTTTAAATGGCTACATTTAAAGACTTTAGAAATAATGTAAAACCAAACTGGTGTCCCGGCTGTGGTGACTTCTCTGTTCAGGCCGCTATCCAGAGGGCAGCAGCTAATGTAGGTCTGGAACCGGATCAACTTGCTGTGATTTCCGGAATAGGCTGTTCAGGCCGTATTTCCGGTTATATCCAATCCTATGGGTTTCACAGTATACATGGCCGTTCTTTACCAATCGCACAGGGTGTCAAAATGGCGAATCGTGATTTAACCGTCCTTGCCTCAGGTGGAGATGGTGATGGATTTGCAATTGGCATGGGTCATACAGTACATGCGATTAGGAGAAATATTGATATCACCTATATTGTTATGGACAATCAAATATACGGTTTAACGAAGGGTCAGACATCACCGCGCTCTGCAGCCGGCTTTAAGACGAAATCTACGCCTGGAGGTTCGATTGAACAGGCGATATCTCCAATGGAAATGGCCTTGTCAGTTGGTGCGACTTTTGTGGCGCAAAGCTTTTCCAGCGACTTAAAAGATTTGACAGCATTGATTGAAGCAGGTATTCGTCATAAAGGTTTTTCTTTAATTAATGTTTTCAGTCCATGCGTGACCTATAATAAAGTGAATACGTATGATTGGTTCAAGGGTAATTTAACAAAGCTTTCAACAATTGAAGGTTACGATCCATCCAATAAAGAAGCAGCGATGCAGACGTTAATGGAGCATAAAGGCTTAGTTACCGGCTTAATTTATCAAAATACTGCTCAGCCTTCCTATCAGGAATTAATTCAGGGGTATGCTGAAAAACCTTTATCTTCTGCTGATTTGAAATTGACTCAGGAACATTTTGATAAATTGACAGCAGAATTTATGTAATTGAATAAACACCGGCCGAGTAATCGGTCGGTATTATTTTTATGTAATGTGAGGTAAGTATTCATGGAGAAATCTCTTGAAGAATGAACCCCTTGATATATCAGGGGTTTTTATTATGATTAGCAGATACCTTTGATAACGACTTATACATGGGGATTCATTCTTAGATGACAATGTAGGTTGTCTTAGTCCGGAAAAAATATTCACTTTAGTATACTTTTTTAAAAAAATATTCTTCTTATAATCAACTGTCCGCCATACGAGGAATAGCCTATTTACATAATTAAGTTAAAAATTTAAAATTTTGGTATAAACCAGGTTTTTTTAGACAGGAGTGTGTATACGGTGGATGGAAAAATGAAAGCGGTTGTAAAACATAAAAGAGGTTATGGAGCAGAACTCCAATTGATTGATATTCCTTCTGTCAAAGAGGATGAAGTGTTGATTAAAGTAAAGGCGACGTCCATATGCGGGACGGATGTCCATATTTATACTTGGGATGAATGGTCTCAACATAGGGTTAATCCTCCTTATGCATTTGGGCATGAATTCTCAGGAGAGATTGTTGAAGTGGGAAATAAAGTACAGGATTTCCAGATAGGTGATTATGTTTCCGCTGAGACACATTTAGTTTGTGGAATCTGCCCTCAATGTATGACGGGACAATATCATATATGTAAAAACACAAAGATAATTGGGGTTGATACACAGGGGTGTTTTGCTGAATATGTAGCTTTACCGGCATCTAATCTTTGGAAAAATCCTGTAGATATGCCTATAGATGTAGCTTCTATACAGGAGCCTATGGGGAATGCGGTCCACACCGTATTGTCAGGTGAAGTAGTCGGGAAAACGGTCGCTATTATCGGTTGCGGTCCAATTGGTATTATGGCAGTGGGAGTGGCAAAAGCAGCTGGGGCTTCACAGGTCATTGCGTTAGATCTTAATGATTACCGTTTAGAGCTAGCGGGTAAATTGGGCGCTACTGTGATGATTAATTCATCGAAGACAGATCCTGTTCAGGCAGTTTATGATTTAACGGGTGGCAATGGGGTTGATATTGTTTGTGAAATGAGTGGTCATCCTATAGCCATCGATCAAGGATTTAAAATGATTACGAATGGAGGCAGGTTTTCTATTTTAAGCTTACCCTCTAAGCCTGTGCCTCTCAATATTACTGATGATATCGTTTTTAAGGGGATAACCGTTCAAGGAATTACAGGGAGACAAATGTTTAAAACGTGGCAGCAGGTTTCCCGATTGCTGGAATCAGGGCAGGTTGATGTTAAACCATTAATCACCCATCACTTCCCTTTAGAAGAGTATGAAAAAGGCTTTGACCTTATGATCAAAGGTGAGTGTGGAAAAGTGATATTACTGCCGTAAAAGGGTGCTGAATGAGGAAGAGTAATAAATTTATTCAATACTATTGATATAATGCAAAAATATAGGGAATAGAAGGAATATAAGGTAAACAATTGGATGAGGAGGAAGCGATTTGAAGGGGTTTGAATACTTGCAAACAGAATTAGACGAAATGAAAGGAACAGGTTTGTTCCATCCATTAATTCCTCTGGAATCAGAACAAGGTACAAAAGTTAAGATTAATGGGGAAAATTTGATTCAATTATCATCTAACAACTATCTTGGATTGACTTCACATCCTCGTTTAAAGGATGCAGCGCTTGATGCCATTGAAGAATATGGAGTGGGAACAGGTTCGGTACGTACAATTGCCGGTACCATGGATATGCATATAGAGTTAGAAGAGAAGTTGGCGAAATTTAAACATACGGAAGCGGCTTTAGTATTTCAATCTGGATTTACAACGAATCAAGGAGTTCTATCCGCGATTCTTACACAGGAAGATGTGGTTATATCGGATGAATTAAACCATGCTTCCATAATCGATGGAATAAGACTAACAAAAGCTACACGCCGTGTTTATAAGCATGTCGATATGAACAGCTTGGAGGATGTCCTGAAAGAGACTCAATCCTATCGTAAACGCTTAGTTGTAACAGATGGTGTCTTTTCCATGGATGGCAATATCGCACCGCTACCCGAGATTGTGGAGTTAGCAGAAAAATATGATGCACTTATTATGGTCGATGATGCGCATGCCTCAGGAGTACTTGGCCAAAATGGGCGTGGAACCGTCAATCACTTCGGTTTGGATGGACGTGTTCATATTCAGGTAGGTACGTTAAGCAAGGCTATAGGGGTTCTTGGAGGATATGTGGCAAGCAGCCGTACATTGGTTGATTATTTAATTCATAAAGGCAGACCTTTCTTATTTAGTACATCACACCCGCCTGCAGTGACAATGGCTAATATAGAAGCAATTGATGTATTATTGGAAGAACCGGAATTAATTGAGCGTTTGTGGGAGAATACAAAGTTTTTCAAAGAAGGACTAGAATTTATGGGCTTTAATACCGGAAAAAGCGAAACACCGATCACTCCCATTATCGTTGGGGATGAGGCTTTGACAAATAAGCTGTCTAATAAATTAATGGAATATGGTGTATTTGCTCAGGGGATTGCATTCCCAACTGTTGCAAAGGGTCATGCACGTGTCAGGACCATTGTAACAGCAGAACATTCCAAAGAGGAGCTGGCTAAAGCATTAAATGCATTTGAAAAGGCTGGTAAAGAGCTGGGGATTATTAAATAAACTGTATGAATGGTCTTTCGAAAATAGTTATTTAAAATAATAGGCTACTTAGAGGGAACTTCAGATATCTCTAATTAACAAGTTAATAGTAATACAGAAAAGCATTAATTCATGAAGAACGTGAATTAATGCTTTTTTTAGTTAGTTAGTCTGTCGCTTGTTCCATTCTTCTCTCAGTAAACCATATACATGTACATCATGGAATGACCCAAATCTGAAGATTTCATTTCGTAATGTACCCTCCTTACTAAAATAGCATTTTTCGTAAGAGCGGATAGCATTGGTATTAAAACTGAACACCTGAAGTTTGATTTTATGGATATGGATGTAATTAAAAACAAAAGAAATTAATGTATTCATAGCATCTGTGCCAAAGCCTTTATTGTGCCACTCGTTGCCAATGGATATCCCAACAAAACACGTGCTATTCTTCCAGTTAATTGCGAATACACCACATGATCCAATAAGTTCATTTGATTCTTTCTCAAAAATACCAAACATAAACTCTTCTTTTTTCCCACTAATCGTTTTGAAAAAATTTGTGTGATCTTCAGCTGTTAATGGAAATGGAATATCATCATTTGCAAGTAATAGTGTACTATTTTCATTTTCAATTTCAGCAAAGCGCTCAAAATGATGTGGTTCCATTTGTTTCAATAAAACTGTTTTACCTGATAAATAGTTATCAAAAAATTGTTTCATGTTTTTCTCCCTTTAATAAGGGGTGCAGTCGGAGATACACTCCCTCAGATTATTTGTTGGTTAACAAAACATCGACTGCCATATGCGCGGTCATATCCACAACTCCTTTTTATTAATAGTATAACTATATCCCAAAACCAAATATTTGAAAATTACAAATAGTATTTAAAAGGATTCTCGCTTGTTTAATTACTTAGGATGAGTAACCTTTAGGGTCGATATCTCTGAAAGTAGTTTCAATGAACAAAATGAAGAAAAAGCAGTGGGGGGAAACTTGTCATTGATTCACTAGGTAATCCTATTCAGGTGGCTTTATTCTATGTAATTGTCCTATTGTGCTATCTGTTTTTTTGCTATTCTCCAACAGTCTTTAAGTGGTACAGAAAATTCATTAAGAATGATAGAACATAAAGGCTTGTTAGCTCATTGACATTGTACGTCTTATACATCCAACACGTTTGTATTTTTCTTTGTAAGGGAATGAATGAAGAAGAGAACAGAGCGGGTGTACATGAATTAGGTTAAAGGAGTACGGTTTATGAATGATAAGATAAATATAGGAAAAGAAGCTATGTCAGTGTTTAAATCTGTCGTATTGGCAATTGTTATTGTGACTTTAATGCGTCAGTTTGTTTTTACGCCAACTACTGTGAGGGGAGAATCTATGCTTCCCAGTCTCGAGGATGGAAATCGGGTTATCTTAAGTAAAATGACAACGATTAACCGTTTTGATGAGGTCGTATTTCATGCAACAGATTCATCTGATAGTTATGTAAAACGTGTAATTGGTCTTCCAGGAGATACTGTTGAGATGAAGAATGATGTTCTATATATCAATGGAAAAGCGGTTGATGAACCTTATCTGGTGGAATTTAAGAAGGATTTACAAGAGAGGGAACGTCTGACTGAAGATTTTACATTGAAGAATTTGACAGGTAAACAAAAAGTTCCAAAGGGACAAATGTTTGTTCTTGGAGATAATCGCTTGTACAGTAAAGATAGCAGGATATTTGGTTTTGTGCCGATGGATCGAATTATTGGTGAAGTGAAACTGCGCATTTGGCCAATAAGTGATATTGGTTTTGCGAAGTAACATGAATAGTGTTGTTGGAGGATGTTTGTCTGCCTTATATCAAAGAATACATTGGTATAACGCAGACAAACATTTTTTTTGGAGACATATGTGATTGATTTAGGGATTGTTTAGAAAGACAAATGCTCTTAAGTAATAGGAAGAACCAAAAAAATTGTATATATGCCTGTACAGGTATTTTTATCTGCATGTTTATCCCAAAAAAGGCTATTTTACACTTCATATTGAGAAATTTGCCCAAAACCATTATACTAAATGAATGTGACAACGATAGTTTTAAAAATGATTGCAATACAGTTTGTAATTGTTATTTTTGAGTTTAGTGCTTTTATAATTGTGTTTATGAGTGGTTTGGTCTATTTAATAATATATATAGATTTAATCAATAAGTGTGGATACATGGAAGGGGATTTATATGAACGAGCAGCAACGATTGGATACGACGACCGCTGTTAAAAATGACAAAAAGCAAGAGAAAGATTATAGCAAGTATTTTGAAACGGTTTACATGCCACCATCCTTAAAAGATGCTAAGAAACGCGGAAAAGAAGCGATTAATTATCATAAGGATTTTAATATTAATGAACAATTCCGTGGTATGGGTGAAGGACGCAAGTTTTATATCCGTACGTACGGTTGCCAAATGAATGAGCATGATACTGAAGTTATGTCCGGTATCTTTTTAGCTCTTGGATATGAACCAACTGACAGCGTGGAGGATGCCAATGTAATTTTATTGAATACATGTGCCATTCGAGAAAATGCTGAAAATAAAGTGTTCGGTGAACTTGGCCATTTAAAAGCATTGAGAAAAAATAAGCCTGATTTATTGCTTGGTGTATGTGGATGTATGTCACAGGAAGAATCTGTTGTGAATAAAATTTTACAAAAGCATGCCTTTGTAGATATGATATTTGGAACACATAATATCCATCGTTTACCGGAAATACTGATGGAAGCATATATGTCCAAAGAAATGGTTATTGAGGTTTGGTCCAAGGAAGGGGATATTATTGAGAACCTTCCAAAAGTAAGAAAAGGAAACATCAAGGCTTGGGTTAATATTATGTATGGCTGTGATAAGTTCTGTACGTACTGTATTGTTCCATTTACACGTGGAAAGGAACGGAGCCGCAGACCTGAAGATATCATTCAGGAGGTTCGTCAGCTGGCTGCTCAAGGATATCAGGAAATCACATTGCTTGGGCAAAATGTAAATGCATACGGTAAGGACTTTGAAGATATCGACTATCGTCTAGGCGATTTAATGGAAGAAATTCGTAAAATCGATATCCCGCGTGTGCGCTTCACGACAAGTCACCCTCGTGATTTTGATGATCATTTGATTGAAGTTCTGGCTAAGGGCGGAAACATGATGGATCATATCCATTTGCCTGTTCAATCCGGTAATAATGATGTCTTAAAAATCATGGCTCGTAAATACACTCGTGAACAATACTTGGAATTGGTTCGTAAAATCAAGGAAGCAATCCCTAACGTCACACTGACAACTGATATTATAGTTGGCTATCCGAATGAAACGGACGAACAGTTTGAAGAAACGATGTCTCTTTATAAAGAAGTTGGATATGACTTGGCTTATACATTTATTTATTCTCCGCGTGAAGGTACACCAGCCGCAAAAATGAAGGATAATGTTCCGATGGAAGTCAAAAAAGAGCGTCTTCAACGCTTGAATGCACTGGTAAACGAAACAGCCAACAAAAAAAATCAATTATATAAAGGCCAGATTCTCGATGTTTTAGTTGAAGGGGAAAGCAAAAACAATCCGGATGTACTGGCAGGATACACAACTAAAAATAAATTAGTTAACTTTAGAGCTCCAAAATCTGTTATCGGTAAAATTGTAAAAGTAAAAATTACAAATGCTAAAACATGGTCACTTGATGGTGAGTATGTGGAAGAAACAAATGAGGTAGAGGTGGGAGTTTAAAAATGGGGAACTACACGAAAGAACAAATTATTGACAAAGCAAAAGACTTGGCTAAAATGATCTCAACGACTAATGAAGTTGATTTCTTTAAACGAGCGGAAGCACAAATCAATGAAAATAAAAATGTAGCTGAGTTAATGTCAGTAATCAAGGGGTTACAAAAGCAATCGGTCAACTTCCAACATTATGGAAAGACAGAAGCCTTTAAAAAGACAGAGGAAAAATTAGCGAAGGTAGAACGTGAATTGGATGAAATTCCGATTGTCCAGGAATTCAAACAATCGCAGATGGAAGTTAATGATCTTCTGCAGATGGTAGCTAATGTCATCTCAAATACAGTGACAGATGAAATCATTAAAGCAACTAATGGTGATTTGTTACGTGGGGAAACTGGCTCAAAAGTAAAAAATAATTCTCACAGCCATAGCTGCTAATTTTAGAAAGCCATACATTACTCCTTTATTAAAAAGGTGTGATGTGTGGCTTTTTTACTTATTTAATAATATGGATTCATTTACACATACTAAGCAAAAAGGAAGATGTAATTTGTCTTCCATTCAAAGGACAGTCAGGATGCTGAAAAAAATAATTATATATTTCATTAACGGTCTTTTACTGTTTAGTACCTTTATAGGCTTGCTTTTAGTATGGGTGAATTATGATATTAAAGCGGGAAGAGAAGCGGCGGAAGCAGGTAGCCAACCTCATACCTATCCAATTCGTAACAGTAATTTTGGATTGTACACGGATTGGAAAACTTTTTATCCTCAGTTTTCAAAAGATATTTTAGAGGCTAAGGAATATGTGTATATTCATTATTTTTCAATTGGTAGCGGTGAAGCAAGCGAAAAATTTTTCGATTTATTGAAGAAAAAGGCGAATCAAGGAGTCGAAGTTTATTATTCGGTAGACCGAGCAGGCTCTTTAAAGGGTAAGAATGATTGGTTTGATGAACTGAGAAAAGCAGGGGTGCATATAACCTATAGCAATGATCCTCATTTTCCTCATATTTGGTACTCCATCCAGCATAGAAATCATCGTCGAATAGCTGTGATAGATGGGAAAATCGGATACACAGGCGGACTTAATGTAGCACAAAAATATACAAAGAATACATGGCATGATTATCAGATCCGTATGACAGGTGAGGGTGTTCAGGACTTTGAACAACAATTTTGCGAGGATTGGAAGGTAAATACAGGTAACTCTCCACCTATACATAAGGTTGACTTGGAAAAAGGAGAAACCAATCATTATTTGAAGGTATATTCAAGTGGATTTGGCTTGGTTGAGGATTTTATTCAAGAATTCGATGCGGCAAAAAAACAAATTATAATTGCGACCCCCTATTTTATTCCAGATAATCGTGATTTTATGGATGCTTTAAAACGGGCAAGAAAACGTGATGTGGAGGTTATCATCATGTGGCCCAAACATTCAGATGGATTAATGTTAACCCAGGCTGCGTATCCTTTTGTCAGAGAAGCACTCGAAAACGGAATGAAGGTATACCAATATGATAAAGGAATTTTCCATGGGAAGGTTGTCCTAGTAGATTATGAAAGATTAATGACTGGAACAGTCAACATCGATTCACGTTCATTTAGGTTGAATGATGAAATGACTTTATTTATGAAATCATCACCATTTAGTCAAACGGTTCAAAAACAATTAGATGTAGATCTCGGGGATTCAAAGGAAATTAAATTAGATTATTTTGATAACCTTAAAATGAAAGATAAAATACTGATGAAAATTGCCAAATGTGTACATTATTATCTATAATAGAAGTAACTTCTAAGAAACGGATCATTGTAATGATCCGTTTTTTTTAGGACTTTGGAAAGGAGAAATAAGAATGCCAAAAATAAAATGGGGTATTTTAAGTACGGCAGATATTGGGCAAACTCAAGTGATTCCCGCCATTAAACGTTCTGTCCATGGAGAGGCAACAGCGATTGCCAGCCAAAGTCAAAAGGCTAAAGATGTGGCTGCAAGCTTGGAGATTCCGAGGACATATGATTCATACGAAGAATTATTAGCGGATCCTGAAATACAAGCTGTTTATATTCCATTACCAAATCATTTGCATGCAAAATGGACAATGGAAGCAGCAAAAGCTGGTAAACATGTGTTGGTTGAGAAGCCAGCTGCTTTGACAGAGGCAGAAACAATTGAAATGATGAATGCGTGTGAGCGTTATGGTGTGAAAATGATGGAAGCGTTCATGTACCAATTTCATGCCCAACATAAACGTGTAAAAGATATTATTAAAACGGGAGAAATAGGCGAGGTAAAGTATATGTATGCCAGTCATTCGTTTTTATTAAGTGATGATGAGGATAATATTCGTTTATCTTCGGAAAAAGGGGGAGGGGCCCTATATGACGTTGGCTGTTATAATATCCATGCTATCAGGCATATTTTAGGAGCTGAACCAATAGAAATAATGGGCTTTGCAGATCTGAATAATCCTTATGATGTAGACTTAACTACCACAGCGCATATGACGATGGATAATGGTGTGCGAGCGATGTTTGATTGCAGTTTTGAAATGACTAATCGAAATGAATACCGCGTGGTTGGCACTCTAGGAGAGATTATATGCAGAAATGCTTATCGTCCAGATCTTGTTGGACATCAAGGGGAATTATTGGTTAAAAGCGGAGGGGAGACCCGAAAAGAAGTGATTATGTGTGATCAATATATGATGCAAGTGGATCATTTTGCAGAATGTATACTTAACGATCAAACCCCAGCATATACGCCATTGGATACCGTGCAAAATATGAAAATAATTGAAGCTTGTTATAAATCAATCAAAGATCAAAGTATTGTTAAGTTGTAACTTTTAATTGAGGTCTGTTAAGTGCGAAACATAAGTTTTTTCTGTGAGTATATGAAAGAAGAGTTTAGACAGATCAACATTGATTATACTTACTATATACTGCCAGACGAGCAAAATTTCCAGTTTGTGTATCCAGTTGTGGAAGAGCTGGTTATGTAAAAAACAAAGAAGTGGAAAGAGGCATTCAGGATCTTGGATGCCTCTTTAAGTTTTCAAACCAATGATTAAGGCTAAATGGCAACCCAGTGTCCGGCAGACACTTCCACTAGTTTTGTGTTTTCAACATTATACTCTTTTTTCTCTGTTTTAATTGATCCATCATTTTTTCTTTTTTGTGTTTCAATCTTTGGATCCGGGATAGGGATCGAGGCCAATAACGATTTTGTGTAATCATGCTGAGGGTTAGAATATAATTCTTCACTTTCGGCCAACTCTACTATTTTTCCTTTATACATGACGGCTACCCTATCGCTAATGTGTTTAACCATGGAAAGGTCATGAGCGATGAACAGGTAGGTGAGACCGAGCCGTTGTTGCAAATCTTCCATCAATTCAACGATCTGTGCTTGGATGGAGACATCGAGGGCTGATAATGGCTCGTCACACACGATGAAGGCAGGGTCGACTGCTAATGCCCTGGCGATACCGATTCGTTGTCTTTGCCCTCCAGAGAATTCATGCGGATATCTCATCGCGAATGCAGGATCCAAACCAACCATATCAAGCAAAGTCTCAACCCGTTTCTTTCGATTTGATTTATTGGTGGCGAGATGATGGACATCCAGTGCTTCACCTATGATATCCAATACCCGCATCCTTGGATTGAGAGAAGCATAAGGATCTTGAAAGATCATTTGCATATGACGCCGCATGATGAGCATTTCATTAGGAGAAAAGTCGTTTAGCGCCATACCTTTAAAAAGAATATCCCCTCCGGTAGGGGTATGTAATTGAAGGATTGAGCGTCCGGTAGTGGATTTACCGCTTCCTGATTCGCCGACGATTCCTAATGTTTCCCCAGCTTTAATACTGAAAGAAATATCATCTACTGCTTTTATTGTATTGCCTTTGCCAATATCGAAGTATTGCTTAAGATTGCGCACTTCCAGCAACGGGACATCTTCAGTATTTCTGATTATATTAGGTACCGGTTTCAATTTCTTCTTTTCATTTAGTTTCGGAAGTGCATGAAGTAACTTCTTTGTATAAGGGTGAGTGGGTGAGGTAAAGATTTTCTCTGTCGAACCAGTCTCTACAATTTCCCCGTTTTGCATGACGGCTACTCGGTCGCACATTCCAGCTACTACACCAAAGTCATGCGTGATTAAAATGATTGAAGTTCCGAACTTTTCTTGCATCTTCTTCATTAGATTAAGGATTTGCGCCTGAATGGTGACGTCAAGAGCAGTTGTAGGTTCATCTGCTATTAGCAAAGACGGTCGGCATGCCAATGCTATTGCAATCATTACCCGCTGTCTCATTCCCCCAGAAAATTCATGAGGATACTGTTCATAGCGAATTTCGCTGTCCTTAATACCGACCAATTCCAACATATCGAGCGCTTGGTTTTTGGCTTGTTTATCGGATAGATTTTCGTGTTTTATTAATCCTTCTGCAATCTGATCTCCGATTTTCATGGTCGGATTCAAAGATGTCATTGGATCTTGGAATATCATTCCGATATCGCGTCCACGAATGACCTCCATTTCTTTTTCTGAGTATTTCCCAATATCTTTTCCGTTAAAGAGAACCGTTCCGTTCTTTCGTCTGGCGCTCACTGGTAACAGCTGCATGATTGAACGTGCAGTGACGCTTTTACCACTGCCTGATTCACCGACAATTCCTAAGGTTTCTCCTTTATTAAGTGAAAAGCTGATATTTTGTACAGCTTGAAATTCCTGTTCTTCTTGTTCAAAAGATACCGATAAGTGTTGCACTTGCAATAATGAATTCATCAAAAGACACCTGCCAAATCATCATATTGGTCCAAAAAAGGCTAATGGATATATTTCCTCGTACTGTTGACTTTTACCAATTGCTAAAATAAAATATACTATACCACTCGGAAAAGTGCAATTATTCTTAAATCTTTTGTTTATACGAATGATTATATGTATTCGGCTAAATGCTGAAGGAAAAAAGGAGGGGATATTATTGATTAATGAGCAGGAGTGGAAGGGGAACCATTCTTTTGTACAGAGGATAGATCAAATTTTTAGGAAAATGATGGCTAACTCTGCATATAAAAGTTTCCTCCTGATTTTGGGGGCTCCGCTCTTTTTAATTGTTATGTTTTATTATCTTTTCAAAAGAAACAAAGGTAGTTATACAGCTGCAGAAGCAGAGCTAAAGCAATCCCTTATCGATTCTGGCCATTTCACTGCTTTTAAGAAGGACTATCAGGATCAGCTTAGAAAAAAGCGGGATTTCTTTGACAAGAAAGTAGACGATAAGGAGATTGAGCAAAAAGCAACCCAACTTGCCGAGCATCGATTAAATGTCTATATATCAGAGTTAATGGTCTCTTCGACTCGCGATGATAGTGAACCGTGGAAAGGGAAGATGCAGTTCGAGGATGTATTTTCTGTATTGCTCCGCGAAAGGTGGTTCTTCTTCATTTCCTTCATTGCTGGTTTTTTTATGTACATATTGATGTTTATCTTTAGTTACCCTTATGTAAAATACGTGATGGAACGTTTAATCATGACTATTTTCGTTGTTTTGGGTGTAAGTATACTTGTCTTTACGATTTTGTATATTTCACCGTTCAATCCTGCTGCTAACATATTGGGAGAAACGGCAACGAAGGAGCAGATTGCCGCATTCAATACTTTGCATGGATTGGATCAGCCCTACTTTATTCAATTACGAGACACCATAATCGGAATCTTCACTTTTGATCTAGGTAGTTCTTTTGCTGGAAATGAAGACGTGATATCTTCCATTATGCGTAAGTTTCCAATTACATTGACGATCGCCGTCTTTTCTTTATTGCTCGCAGTACTGGTCGCATTACCAACCGGAATCATTTCGGCTATCAGAAGGAATACAATCTTTGATCATTCTTTTATGTTAATTGCCTTGCTTGGACTATCAATTCCGAGTTTCTGGCAAGGGCTGATCTTCATATTGGGCTTCTCGGTTCATTTAGAATGGCTACCTGCAACGTATCGTGCTAACAATTGGCTTTCGCTAATCATGCCTGTCGTGGTACTTGGAACAGGACTGACAGCTGCAGTTGCCAGAATGACCAGGTCATCGACACTTGAAGTCATACATGAAGATTATATGTTGACGGCAAGGGCAAAAGGTTTAAGTGGAAAAAGAGTTGTCATGAGACATGCAGTACCAAATGCTCTTATCCCAATTATTACGGTGATAGGACTACAATTTGGAGGAATGCTCGGAGGGGCAGCAGTCACAGAAAAAGTGTTTAATATCAGCGGTCTGGGCAGTTATATTGTCGATAAACAATTTATACCGGATGTGCCGGCAGTAATGGGCGCTGTCATCTATACAGCCATTATCATTTCTATTGTTAATATGTTCATCGATATCTTGTATGCATTCTTTGATCCGCGGATTCGGCATAAGATGAAACAATACTAAAGCAGGTGTATGAAATGAATAGTTTAAAAGCTTCACAGGAATATAGACAGGCGAAGTTCGCTTTAGGTATTTCTTTGATACTTACAATCATTTTTCTGCTAAATGTCTATGATTTCAAAAGTATGGAAAGTAGAGGATTTTTCTTATGGATGTTTGGGATTTATACCTGCTTTACTGCCATACAGGGCATTTTGCTGAGGAGAATGAAAATAGACTTACTGGAAAAAGGAGATATTTCGATTATTACCAGGAGGTTGGGGATTATTCAACTGGCAAGTCTATTCAGCGGGAATGTCTTTTTGACAGCAGCTGCGTTGATCTTGATTAAAAAGAAGAAAAATCTCTATTACTCTCTTGGAATTTATATGCTATTGGTTGATTGCTTTGTAATAGGTGTTTCTGCCCTTAATTTGTTTAAACCGTATGTGTCAAACAGTTTTATGACAGGAATGGCTACCTTGATTGCGATAACATTGTTCCATCTGTTAGGTGTTTTGTTGCTCCTGAAAGGGAGACTGCATAAGAAGGCATCCATCGTTGTCGCTATTTTCTTTCTGTTGAGCACCCTTACCGGAAATCTGTTTTCTCTAGTGTTTGGAATAACGATCCTACTAAGGGCTAGAAATCTGCAGTATGGTGTTAAGACAGAGTGGGAATCAATATGGGAAAGGTTATCAAAGCATTTTGCAGCGATGCTGAGTTTGTTTTTTATCATCTTTCTGTTCATGATTTCAGTGTGCAGTATGTTTACTTTTGAAATGAGTCTTGCAATCGAAAATAATTACGGAGCAATCTTGCAATCTCCGAGTCTCGTTTATCCATTCGGTACGGATAATTTCGGCAGGGACGTTTTTTCCAGGCTTGTATTCGGTGCTAGAATATCACTCATTGTTGGTTTCCTGGCTACCCTTATTCCTGTATTGATCGGAGGATTCCTAGGTGCCATCTCAGGCTATTATGGCAGACATACTGATAATATCATCATGCGGCTTTTAGATATTTTATATGCTATCCCAGGTATTTTGCTGGCGATTACAATCATTGCTGCCTTTGGAGCTAATACTGTTAATTTGATTATCGCCTTAAGCGTAGGGGCTATTCCTACATATGCCAGGACGATGCGCGCTAATGTGCTCCAGGTTTCTAATTATGAATTTGTAGAGGCTTCGAGGGCTCTTGGAGTAAAGGATCGTGCCATCATTTTCAAACATATCATCCCTAACTCCATGGCTCCTATGATCGTGAAATCCACTTTAACAATAGGTGCAGCTGTCATATCGACAAGCAGCTTAAGTTATCTTGGACTTGGGGTTGAACCACATATACCAGAATGGGGAAATATTTTGCGAATTGGAAGCGCCTACTTGGAATCTAATCCTTATCTTGCTATTTTTCCTGGAGTAGCAATCGTTTTGCTTGTGTTGTCATTCAATTTTCTTGGGGATGGTCTGAGGGATGCACTTGATCCTAAGCTTGATCGATCATCCTGATTATGAAAAGAAGCTTTATCAAATATGAATCATTTGGGGGAGTTTTTTTGAAGATAAAAGGATTTATGCCGTTATTGCTTGTATTCTTATTGGTTCTTAGCGCATGCACAGTCCAAACAAAAGATGATGTAAGTAATAAAGTTAATGATGGTGAAAAAAAGGAAGCTATTGAGATTGAAATATTGAGTACGAGTGCCAACGAGTCAGATGTAAATATTCTTCGTGATCAACTTACGAAAAATGGATTTGAAGTCAAATTGAATCTTCAACCGGATTTCGGAAGCTTTAAAGCACAGGAAGATGCAGGCAATTTCGATGTGTCTATGTCGAGTTGGACCACAGTTACGGGTAATCCGGATTATGCGGTGCGATCGTTGTTTATAACAGGAGGGGATTATAGCATTATATCAGATCCTAAATTGGATAAATTGATTAATAAAGCATCTACTCAAACTCCAGAAGAATATAAAGGAACCTACAAAGAGTTAGAAGACCACCTTGTATTTGAAAAGGCTTATATTGCTCCTTTGTATATATCCAACAAAAATCAAGCGGTTAATACAGATATATTAAAGGAAAAATCCGTACGTTTGTCGAAGTCGCGGGCCTTGGCGTGGGATTCAATTGATTTTGCCGATACTACAAAGCGTGATAAGGAACCTTTGAAATTGACACAGTCGATGTCTACGCTAACTTCTCTTGATCCAATCAAAGGGAATGATGGTTCCATCAACCAATTGAATACGAATATGTATATACGTTTGGTGAATTTGACTGACGATGATAAAATCACCTCGGATGCATCCTTATCGTTGAATCATGCCATTGCTGAAGGAAATACGGAATATTATTTTGTACTCAGAAATGACATTCGGTTTGCTAAAGTAGAAAATAAAAAGGCAGTTGACTCAGGTGAAAGAGTCGGAGCAGAAGATGTCATATTTTCCTTGAATCGTGCGAAAGACAAAGATTCCGTACCGGACCACAGAACATACAGCTTGCATGAGCATATCAAGAAAGTAGAAATCGTTGAGGACGTGGCGAGCCTTGAATCAGTGAAGCTTTCCAATGAGAAAGGCACCGTAAAGGACGCTCTTAATAAAGATCTGGAAAGTGAAATAACGGGACTAGTCAAAGCAAAAGAGGATGCCGATCAAAAAAATGGGAAGTATCAAGTCGTAAAAATGACAACAACTGAGCCATTCCCACAGGTGTTGAATTATCTGGCCCACCAATCTGCAGGAATTGTTTCGAAAAAACAAGTTGAAAGCATCAATACTTATGATGTAGCTTCTTTCGATGTCAAGAAAGATATCCCTTATGGAGATCAAAGTACGGTAACCGAGGGCAGCCAATATAATAACACGTTATATACAAGCGGACCTTATATAATGCTGTACAAAAATGACTATGAAGCTGTATTCCAAAAGAACCCTGCTTATATGGAAGGGGGAGAATACGAACCATATATTAATAGAGTTTCCGTACGATTTATCAAAGACCCTGATAGCGCATTTAGTGCACTACGAAGCAGTGAAATCGACATGCTATCCGGTGTACCAGAAACAAAGTTTGATATTCTTAAGGAAGACAGCAAGATGAAACTACAAAGCATCCAGAGTAATGCCGTTTCTTACTTGTTATTTAACACGAAAAATCGTGATGTTGCACAAAGTGAGAACTTAAGAAAGGCAGTTCTTTATTCCATTAATCAGGATGAGTTCATTCAATTCTATAAAGGCGATAAAGCAAAGGCTATTTCAACCGTCAGCCCGCTTGTTGATACAGGTAACGAATTATCCCCTGATGCTGAAAAAGTCAAAAAAGCTTTAGAAGCCTATCGCTCTGAAAAGTAAATAGAAACAAAAAAAGAATCCCGAAAAGGATTCTTTTTTGTTCAGTATGACTGATTAAGAATATATTCTGTATATACAAAATACGAAACTGGGAAAGGAAAACAAACTGATTTTCTATCGCCGGGTTCAATTATGGTATTGATTAGTTATAGGTATTTATAATTTACCAGCCTCTCGAAGCCCCGCCGCCGCCAGATGAACCGCCACCGCCGCCGCGATTTCCACCTCCACGACCTCCGCCGTTCCTTGAAAATGCAGACAGAATGTGAAGAAGCATATAAGTAAATGTACCACCAAAGAAAGTCATATCAATAATGATAAATGTAACAAGTGCAGCTCCTATTAATAGTTTTTTCCAGGTCGCCATACCGCCTTCATTATTTACTTCGGAGACATAAGCTTTCGAATCGGTTGATTCATTTAGTTGATATTCCTGAGAGACGACATTAAATAATTCCTTATACGTATTGATGACAGCCTCGTTAGGTTGGTTAGATTGCATATATGGAATAGTATACGTGTCCAATATTCTGCCAACCTTTCCATCAGGCAATGCCCCTTCAAGACCGTATCCAACTTCAATACGGGCTTTTCTATCCTTATTCGCTATTAATAAAAGGACACCATTATTAAGTTCCTTATCACCTAGCTCATATGTACGGAAGGCATCCAGTGCGTATTCTTCAGGTGTTTGATTATCTAAAGTATTTACGGTTAACACAGCAATTTGGGCTTTTGTTTGATCTTCCAATGTACGACCTAACTGAATCAACTGTTGTTTCTCACTGTCATCTAATAGATTGGCGAAATCCTGAACGTAAATATCCCCTTGTGGTTTGGGAACAGCTGCGGACACTGGACTTCCAATCAAGCTGACCAATAAGAATAAGAAAGTCGCCATTGAGTGGAGAATTCTTTTAAACATCATTCAGTTCCATTAAAATCTACTGTCGGTGCCTGCTCTGCGCCATCAGCAGCTTTAAAATATTCCTTGCTATCAAAATTAAATAATCCGGCAATCAAGGCACCGGGAAATTGCTTCACTTTTTTATTATAAGTGGATACTTCCGTATTATAATCCTGTCTTGCTACAGCAATCCGATTTTCAGTACCGGCCAGTTCATCCATTAATTGCTGGAAACTTTGATTGGCCTTCAGATCAGGATAGTTTTCAACAACAACTAATAGTCGATTTAATGCACCTGTAAGTTCATCATTGGCCGTTGCTTGTTCCTGCGGTGTATTAGCACCGGCAAGATTTGCACGAGCAGTTGAGACATCATTTATAACGGCTTCTTCATGCTCGGCATACCCTTTAACGGTATTAACTAAATTAGGAATTAAGTCCATCCTTCTTTGTAATTGGTTGTCGATCTGGGAATAAGCTTTATCGACATTCTCTTCTGCGTTCACAAAGCCATTATAACTCGAAGCAAACATAGCGATTATAATGCCAATAACCACAACCCCAGCAAGTAATATGATTGATCCTCTTTTCAATATTTTTGCACTCCTTTCTTACACTATATAACGTTTGATGGGTGAAAAAGTTTCATTAATCATCATACCCCTAAATATAAAAAAGCAATCTTAGTTGAAAGGCTTCATTTCCTAATTATAATTGGGTTTACCTAATAAAAAGAATGTTTTAATTAATATTCTTGCCAAATTGTCAGGTTAGTATAGTAAAGAGAAATGTTAAAGAGAGGTCAGTCTAAATCAGATAATAATTTGCAAGCAAGTTGAAGCCAATTGAATAAAATGCGACAGAGTACTGTCGGCCATTTATTATCTAAACAGTATAGGAAGAGTTTTGTTGAACTATTCTCCAAGTTCTAGGTGATAACCTGGCTATTGTATTAAATGGTTAAAGGGTTGTGAATTGAGGAATATATTGACTATCTTATTCTTGGAAGGGGTTGTTTATGATTAGACGGGAGTTAAATACTCTTGTCTTTATCTTAATTGTGGTTATTAATGCTTTGGCTAACTTGCTGCCAATCAACGGTCAGACGACAGGAGAAATATCAAATCGAATTGATGTATTAATCACACGTGCAGGTTACGCATTTTCTATCTGGTCTTTAATATTTTAATAGGTATATGGATTATTCGACAGTATCCAAGGGAGCGTCGAGGATTGCCTGTTTATACAAATACTAGCATTATATTTATGTTAAGCGGGCTATTGAACTGTACGTGGATCCTGACCTGGCATTATGAATATTTCATAGCTAGTCTTGCTGTTATGTTTACCTATTTAATCAGTTTGATCATCTTGTATAGGCGAATGAAAAATAGCAATCCTGGCTTATTAGACATCGCACCATTTTCAATCAATCTTGGATGGATTAGTGTTGCGACAATTGTTAATGTAGCTTATGTATTGAAAGAATATGGGTGGGACGGCTTTGATTTATCCGGTGAGATATGGACAGCTATTATGCTTGTGGTTGGTACAGGACTGGCGATTATCTTTAAATTTAATTTGTCTTTGTTTGGGCATACAATGCGATTGGAATTCGTAATCAGGAGACTTCAGAGGGCATTGCCTACATGGCATATGGGTTGGCTGTTATCATCTTTATTGCATCATGTATCCCGGTAAACAAACAAAAACAAACATATAATCACAACGTAAGGTAGATAAATAGTTAATGTTAAAGAGGCTGGGACAAATAAAACGAAATAAAGACAATAGAGCTCAGCATAATCCTCCTTCAAATATACCGATCAGAATGCTAGTTTATAAATTTGAAAGGGATATGAAGGGTATACATAAAAGAAAGTTTGGAGAATTATTCCGTGATTGGCTGAACCGGATTCATTTAAATAATGATGAGCTGAATCGTCAATTAAGCGAAATATATGAAAGATCTCGTTATGGGGAAGAGGATATTCCGAAAAACGATGTAAAGGTATTTAAAGAGATGCTTAAGCAAATTAAGAAACAATTGGATAAATCAGCTGAATAATTGGATATAAATAGATATGATAAGCACCGACTGGATAATAAATAACAAAAATATATTATAGCACGTGCAATAATGAATTAAATTTATAGCAATGTAATAATACAGCTGCCCACAGATTTTCTTCTAGAAGGATAAAAATTTCATGATTATTAGTTAGATAAATAAGTAAAAGGGCTTATCTTCCTTAAATATTAAAATGACTTTGGGCATCTTTTCATATCCGTAGGTAACGACTTATACTAAAAATATAAATTAGTCAGAATATTTGGTATTATGGAATTGGAAAAACTCTAAAGCAGGGAGGATGAAAGATTTGTTGATTCATTCACACGAAAAGAGTTTACATAAAAATAGAAGCAGGATAAGTACACAGGTACCCTATATGGATAATCCGGATCAAAAACTTGATGTTTTATTAAATGTAGCCGGGAATGTACTTTTGGTTCAAGGTTATCTGATGGAATTTGAGAAGATGATTCAATTATCTAAAGATGCAAAAAGGATAAAGAGACAGTACATAAAAATTATGAATTATATTAATGCGGAATTGCATGAAGATTATCGGGAATATTATTCAGAACGTGCCCAAACTTTATATGCTGAGTATATGAGATCATCTAAAAAAAGAAACTTTGGAGGAATCCATATACTTCATAGATACATACCACAGCGTAAATCCATCTATTAATAACTAATCATATTATTTTTCTGATCTTTATAAGAGCCTCATTTCCTTTTTAGGGAATGAGGCTCTTAGTTTATTTTACAATACTAGGAATACTTAGGAAAAAAGTATATACTTCGACAAAACTTGTTATTATACTAGGACTATAGACTTGTTTTACCAAAAATTACAAATAGGTAAAGTGTATAAAACTTTTCAATAATCCAGTAACGAAGGGTAAGAAGTGATGTGGAATGTATGAGTAAAATAAATATTCTTATAGGAGAGAGTCAGGCCATTATTCGTGATGGATTATTTATGATTTTGAAGGATGAACATGACTTTGAAATGACAGGTTGTGCTGGAGATACTGATAGTCTTATAAAAATGATGTCTGAGCAAAAACCAGATGTAATACTCCTTGATAGCAATCTTCCTCCAAATGGAGGGAATGAAGCCTTAGCAATCATTAAAAATGCCTATCCTTCCAGTCAAATAATCATGCTTGCAGCGGATACAAATGAAGATGAAATCATCGATAGTATCAAAAAGGGAACAACCGGGTATATTTTAAAAAATGTGGAAACGAAGCATCTTCTTTATTCAATTAGGCAATGCGTGAATGGGCATATCGTACTGCCCTCTATTATTCAAAAGAATTTAATTATGTATTTACAAAATGAACCATCATCGCCAATACCAATTAAACTGGAGAAACAGGGAATTAACCTGAACGATCGGGAACATGACATTATTAAACTATTGTCAGAAGGGCATACAAATGAACAAATAGCCCACTATTTATTCTTATCTAATGGTACAGTTAAGAATTATGTAAGTCAGCTATACAGAAAGTTTAAAGTAAATAACCGTTCAGAATTGATGGCTTATATATATTCTTTAGTGAATTAAATAAATAGGAATGAAATAGTCGATTGAACTTCACCCAAGAATGGTCGATAAATAGAGTGGGATTCTTTTTAATACTCACTAAATTATTGATTAGGCTGCTAGAAATGAAAAGAGGTGAGCTATCTTTGTTTAGTCATTATTATACCTATGGATTCATGTCGCCGGCTGTATTCATCAAGATAGCTGAAGAGGCCAAACTTATTGTACCGCTTGAAAGGTTAATTATCCGCCAAGTATTCCAGCAAATTAAGGTATGTAAAAGGGAAGGGATATATATTCAACTTATTTCAATAAATATATCTGTTATTCATTTTTCACAGGAGGACTTTGTTGAATTTTTTGCAGAAGCATTAAAAGAATATGGGTTAACCGGGAAAGAAATTGGTATTGAAGTGATCGAAACTATCATGATGCATGATAAACAGGAAAATAATCATTTATTACAACAGCTCCGTCAAATGGGGATACAAGTCAGTATTGACGATTTTGGAACCGGATATAGTTCATTTAGTTATTTAAATCAATTGGCTGTTGACACTTTAAAGATTGATAAAAGCTTTGTTGATGATTTCGAAAGTAATAGTAAAATCATTTCTGCTATTATTTCGATGTCACATTCTCTAAATTTGAAAGTAATCGCTGAAGGTGTGGAGACGGATAAGCAGATGGCATTTCTAAAAAGTATCCGCTGTGACGAAGTCCAAGGTTATTTATATTCAGAACCTGTGCCTGCACATGAACTAAAAACAAAGCTTAGGAGAATCGCTAATTAACTAGTAAATTAGGTCCTTGTTCTTATGCATAGAACAAGAGGCTTTTTAGTTGAGGGAAAGTATCTGTCCAAAAATAAAAAACGCGAGCAAGGCTATTAGGATCTATTGCCTTCTCGCGTTTTATTCAATTTTAATCGAAGCATCCATCATCTGTGCAAAATTCATTTACATGTTGTTTGTTTGAAGCGGTCATTAATGCCATATCATATTCTTCTTCCCATACATCCTGAAGCACTTCTTTAAGTGTTTCAGTGCTTTGGGCTCCGGAGATGGCATATTTATTATTGAATACGAATAAAGGGACTCCCTTAACTCCTATTTGTTCGGCTATTTGTATATCCTCATTTACTTGTTGTTTATATTGCTCCGTGTTAAGTACATCTAGTACTTCATGTCCGGGAAGTCCTATTTCATTTGTAAGTTTCAGAAGGGTAGCGCGGTCTCCTATATGCAGTGATTCAGAAAAATAAGCTTTAAGTATTCGTTCAGTCATCTCCTCGCTTTTCCCATACTCCTTAGCATAGTGGGTAAGACGGTGAGCATCTGTTGTATTTGTAGGAATCATTGAATCAAAGCGAAATATAATCCCTTCTTCGCGGGCCTGTTCAGATATATGTTCATTCATTTTTCTGGCATGGTCAACTGTAGTGCCATATTTAGCAGCAATAAGCTCATGAATATTTGAATTTGATTTCTTTGGAGCATCAGGCTGCAGTTGATAGCTGTGAAAATGTACTTCTATCTGATCTTTGTATATGAATTCAGCTATGGCGGCTTCTAATCGCCGTTTCCCTATATAACAGAAAGGACAAGCATAATCGAACCATATATCAACTCTCATTTTTCAAGCCTCCCTGGTCTATCTGGTTGTATGTTCAAAGTATACATTTTCAAATAGGGCATGACAATATACATGCTTGCAGGTGTGTGTCTTATCGGGTAACAGTTCGGAGTGTAATTGCTCTATGTAGTTTGCCTTAGATACATATTATACATGTTGATATATATATATGAAAGCTGCAACCAGAGTATCTGGACTAATTAAATTTTCCGCTTTTGAACAAAGGAATACTGCATTGGATTTACAAAGGAATCCTGATAAATACAGTTATTTTATTTGATTATAATGACTTTTACAACAATGGAATAATCCTTTTTAAAAAGCGAAAGAGATATGTCACTTTATACATGGTTATCAATAAAACAATGAAATTGAGTTAAATAATGTCATTTATTTAGATAGTTATATATAATTAATAGAAATACTCGAAATATTTGAAGTATTTATTGGTTAGAGAGTGGGAGGGATTTTTGAGTGGTCACAAAACAGGATACGAATCAGCCGTTGCGCAAGGAAGTAAAATTGCTAGGCAATATACTAGGAGAGGTTCTCATCTATCAGGGTGGACAAGAGCTTTTTAATACCGTTGAAAAGATTCGTACAATGTGTAAATCTCTTCGTTTACACGTGGAAGATGAGACGTATCATACATTAAAAAAGGAAATAGAAATGCTTAGCCTAGAGACAAGAATGCAAGTTATTAAGGCTTTTTCCGTTTATTTTCACTTAATAAATGCAGCTGAACAAAATCATCGTATTCGACGAAAGCGTGAATATCAACTGAACAATTCCGATGAGCAGCCTGGTTCAATTGAAAAAGCCATCCAATCTATGAAGGATAAAAATATTAGTGGTGAAATTATACAGCATGTTCTTGAACGAATATCACTGGAATTGATTATTACTGCCCATCCTACAGAGGCGGCTAAACGGTCTATATTAGAAATCCAAAAGAGATTATTACTTCTCCTTAAAACGCTTAATAATCCTATGTTAACCGAAAATGAATATAAGGAAATTAAAGAAGACCTCTATAATGAGATTACTACTTTATGGCATTCTGATGAATTAAGGGACAGGAAACCAACAGTCATTGATGAAGTCAGAAATGGATTGTATTATTTTGATAAGATTTTCTTTGATGTCATACCCGAAATACATCAGGAAGTAGAAGACAAATTGACTGAACATTACAGCGGTGAAATCTGGAATGTGCCAAATTTTCTTCGATTCGGTTCATGGATTGGAGGGGATCGGGATGGAAATCCGTATGTAACCCCAGCTGTTACATGGGAAACTCTAAATAGACACAGAGCATTAGTTCTCAAAAAATATGAAAAGGCTTTAATTGAATTAATGAAACGTTTATCTCACTCAACAGTCCAAATTAGAGTTGGTGATGAGATAATGAGATCGATAGAATTGGGAGAATCAAAATATATAAACGACGATAAAAAATGGCCTGTCAAAAATGAAGCGTACCGTCGTAAATTGGCTATTATGGTTGAACGTGTCCGCATGGTGGCTAATGATGAACGAGGGTATCAAACATCGGAAGAACTGCTTGAGGATCTACTGATGATTAAAGAAAGTATAGATACGCATCATCCAAAAGGGCATCAGTTAAAGCTTTTACATAAATTAATTAGACAGGTTCAGTTGTTTGGCTTCCACCTTGGAACATTGGATATTCGAAATCATAGTGATGAGCATGCAGGTGCCATTGATGAAATCCTAAGGAAAATTAAGATTACAGACAGTTATGCAAAATTGACTGAGCCTGAAAAAGAAAAGCTGCTGGAAAAATTGTTGATGGATCCAAGGCCGCTATTGCTAGACAATGAAGAATATACCAAGGAAACGCAGGAAATTATTACGGTATTTAAATTAATCAAAAAGGCCCATAAAGAATTTGGAAAAGCATCCATTAGGGTCTATATCGTCAGTATGACACGTTCGGCAAGTGATTTGCTGGAAGTTTTATTATTGGCCAAAGAAGCGGGATTATATAAGCTTCATGCAGATGGTACAGTTGAAAGTGATTTGAATGTAGCTCCATTACTAGAAACAATAGAAGATTTGTCAAACGGACCTGCTATTTTAAAAGCATTGTTTGACCTGCCAGTTTATCGTGAGCATCTAAGAAAGCTGAAAAACCAGCAGGAAATTATGCTGGGGTATTCGGATGGCAGTAAGGATGGGGGGACTCTGACCGCCAATTGGAAGCTTTATAAAGCACAGATAGAACTGCATGAATTGGCAAAGGAATATGATATTTCAACAAAATTCTTTCACGGCCGTGGTGGTTCTCTTGGCCGTGGTGGCGGGCCTTTGAGCAGAAGTCTTCTCTCTCAGCCGCTCGAAACACTGGGAGACGGGGTGAAAATAACAGAGCAAGGAGAGGTATTATCGTCTCGTTATTTAATAGAAGACATCGCATATCGTTCCTTAGAGCAAGCAACGTCAACGCTTCTGGAAACGGCTGCTAATGTTTCGAAATCTTCTGAACAAGGCCATTTAAGGGATGATAGCTGGGTACGCGCCATGGAAAGTATCTCTGATATCTCTTATGAAAAATATCAGTCACTTGTATTTAAGGATGAAGGTTTTTTAACTTACTTTAACCAAGCTACACCTCTAAAAGAAATTGGTGAACTGAATATTGGTTCCAGACCGATGGCTCGTAAAAACAGTGATAAGTTTGAAAATTTACGAGCTATTCCCTGGGTGTTTGCCTGGACACAAAGCAGACAGTTATTTCCTGCTTGGTATGCTTCCGGTACTGGTCTAGCAACATACGCATATAAAGAAAAAGGCAATATAGAGACATTGAAAGAGATGTATCAGGATTGGCCATTCTTTAGATCCACAATTGATAATTTGCAAATGGCATTAATGAAAGCAGATCTTAAAACAGCGAAAGAATATGCTGATTTGGTTGAAGATCCTTTAATTGGAGATCGGATATTTGAGGATATAGTGGAAGAGTACAACAAAACCAAATCAGTTCTGCTTGAGATAACTGGAGATGAAGAATTACTTGATCAAACACCGAATATTAAGGATTCAGTTCGTCTTCGAAATCCTTATGTGGACCCATTGAATTTCATTCAAGTTCACTTAATTAAAGAACTAAGAAGTTTAAAGGAAGTGGATACCCAATTAGTTGTTCAGGTATTACATACGATTAATGGTATAGCCGCAGGTCTTCGTAATACAGGATGATTGATTAAGGTAGGGAGGATGACAGTAGAGTCATCCTTCTTTTTATTTTCTTGAGATGCGTAAAAGCATTTATTTGAATTTATTGTGAAAAATTAAAAATTAAATTTTACAGGTAAATTTTCTCCGAATTTAAAGGTTTTCCTACGGGAAACATGAAAATTATACGGTAAAAACTGCTTATTTATTATGATTTTGCTATAATACCAATTTCAAAATATATTATTATAATATAAAAACCTAAGGATGTAAATAAACGATAGATTTTAAGGTAAAGACGCTTATAAAAAATGATATAGGAAAGATTTGGAGAAGAATGTCGGTTGTCATATAATTATTTAAGGATAGGATAAAAATCCTATCTATTTCCAGGAAAGGAGATTAAGAGGATATCAGAAATTGGGCCTGCAGTCTGGGGGACCGGGCCCAATAGTCTGTTGCTGGGTACACCAACATAATAGTAGTATACCCATTATTGAATAGAAAGCAAATATAATTCAAAAAGGGTGGAGTATATGATAGTGGAAAACAGACCATATATTAGGATAGATACAAAAGTTTTATTACCCGTTTTTGTGGAAGGTTATTTGTATACTCAGTTATATTTTCAGGATACTTTTTATATGGTGGAGAAATCTCCGCTTGCTATTTTAAAAGACAGTATCATTGGCTATGGTGCTGATTATCAAGGGGCAAAAAACAGTTCAAAATCATATCTGGGAGGAAGTTATATTTTGCCTCTGCAGATTAGCGGCCAACATAGTATTTATATGTTTCCGACTCATTCTTGTCGTGATGTAGAATGTGCTTGGATAGCACTAGATCACTATCGAGGATGCGACCCGATTGATAGTAGTGAGTGTTACGTATACCTTTCCAATCAAACAACTATAAACATTAATTGTAAAGCATCCATACTAATGAAACGATATAATAACGCATTAAAGCTAAAAGATAAAATAGAAAAGTTCAGTCTCACTTAATGATCTTTCTTTGAAATCATGAAGGCTGTTTAATAGAAAGTTTCGTAATTTTGAAAAATGATATTCTAAAAGTTTAGATTAAAAGAATTCAGCACTAGACTGGATTCTTTTTTGTTAGGTTTTAAGTGCAAAGCGACAGACGTACTGCTACTTCTATCTATTTAAGATATAAATAGTAAATAATCAGAATAGTAGTTATTTTAGAAAACAAAATGAGAAAATAGACTCTTTTTTTTGAAAACTCAATTGATTCTTAATACTATTTGTGTTAAATTCTATGTAAATGGTCACAAATTACACTGATTTGTTGAATTAATTACTAAATTATGCATAAAAATTTATATATTAATCTGATGAGGAGGAAAAGAAGTGGATAATATGCTACTAAATGAACTTGCTATAGAGGATAAAGGTAAAGTGGGAGATATCGTTGAATTTGAGCGACGTGGTCTTTCTATTTTAGGAAAAGTATCAATTGTTAGGGAGTTATCATGTATTGTTGAAATAGATGAAGAAGTAGCAGAGCATTTTTGTTATGAAACACCGAGAACGGTCGTGCGCCATAATAATTACAAAGTAGTTAGATCATCATCCATGTAACCTGTATCTGTCTATAAAACTAGCACTAAACTGAATGAAATAGATTTAATAATCTGAAATATTCATATATAGATAAAAGCACTCGGTTTATGAACTGTACATAAAAGTTAGCTGCTTATCTAACTTTCTTAGTTCAGATTTTTATGCTGAGTGCCTTTATCTGTTCATTCTTCTTGTAACCAGGGACTTGGTCTATCAATCTGTATAAAAAGCTGGTTATTCCCACAACAAAAAAAATTTATTCCCACAACAAATTATCATAATAATTTTTCTGAATATTTAAAATTATAGGTAGGAATTTAAAGGTCGTGTAAAGAACATATTGTAAGAAGCATAGTGGAATTAATCATCTGAAAAAAGATAGCTTTGTTTGTATCGACAGTTTTTTAAAATTTTATTTGAAAACGCTTACATGCAAAGGGGGTGTTTAATAGGCTTTGTTTATTCTTTTATTTACGTCCTGGAGTCTTTAGATAAAAAGGTAAAGTAGTACCGTAATCTTTCTTTGTTTCTAATATGCAAGAGAATGGTTAACTGCTACATTGAAAATCCTTTGGTAAATTTATGAATCCTCTGAGGTATCGTAGCGTTTTAAATAGGAATAACACTTCAAGATTAGCAGTGTTCAGTTTGATATAATTGGTAGTTTTAATTGGTAGGTCCTTATAGGAAGCTTCAAGCTGGAGACATGAGAATTTATTTTTTTTGTGAAAAATTCCGCGAATTGGAGGAGAAAAAGTGAAGCTATCACAATTGCTTGATTCGAATATCGAAAAATTCGATGAGTACTCTTTTTTATTCTATGGAAACAAGCAATTTACAAATGTAGAGACAAGGAGATATGCCAATCGATTGGCCAATGGATTTAGAAATAGAGGGATTCAGCCAGGAGACAGAATCCTTGTCATTATGCCAAATATGCCTGAAGTATTAATTGCGTATCAAGGGATAACAAGAGCCGGTGCTATCATTGTACCTGTTATGTTTTCACTCCATCCAAAAGAAATTGCCTATATTGCCGCAAATTGCGGAGCCAAACTAATTATCACCTCTAAAATCATACTCGATCATATCCAACAAGCGATTGATTTATTAAACATAAAACCAACCGTAATTATTACAGATGATGATACTTCCAGTACTGCGATTAATATATATGAATATATGGATTCCAATGAGAATTTGGACAAGCGATTTTCTATAGATATCGATTCAAAAGATACTGCTGTTATTCTCTATACCTCAGGTACTACAGGTAACCCAAAGGGAGTTATGCTGACTCATTCAAACCTCTATTCAAATGCGGTTAACTCTGCCAAACATGCTAATACAGAGAGAGGAACGACACTCGGAATTCTTCCGCTAGCTCATGTGTATGGGTTAACCATATCAAATACATGTTACATAGTGGGAAGTTCAATTGTTATCTTCTCCAGGTTTGACCCTGCAAAAACATTAGCAGCAATAGAAAAGCACAGAATTAAATCGTTTGCCAGTGTTCCTGCCATGATTCATGCCTTGGTCTCGTATCCTGATTATAATCAATACGATCTTCAAAGCTTGGAATCTATAAGTTCAGGTTCTGCGCCATTACCCACTGCCTTGCTGGCAGCATTTGAAGAAAGGTTTGGGGCAAAGGTTTATGAAGGTTATGGATTATCTGAGGCCTCACCTATTGTTACAGCTCATAAAAAGGGTCAGCCGGTTAGACCCGGATCTGTTGGATTTCCTATACCGGGGGTACAAATTAAAATTGTGGATGGATTGGCTTTGGAGATGCCAACCGGTGAGATTGGAGAAGTGGTGGTGAAGGGAGAAAATGTGACACCCGGTTATTTTCACAATGAAAGCGAAACAAACAACGTATTAATAGACGGTTGGTTGCATACGGGAGATTTAGGACGTATCGACGAAGATGGTTATTTATATATTGTCGACCGAAAAAAAGATTTAGTTATCCGTGGAGGGTTCAATATTTATCCACGTGATGTAGAGGAGATATTAAGTCAGCATCATGCGGTATCTGAAGTGGCTGTCATTGGAATACCAGATGCCAGTATGGGTGAAGAGTTGGTAGCATGCATTGTCAGGGAATCAAAAAAAGATATCCAGGAAGAGGAACTAATTGCATATTGTCAGGAACATCTTGCAAAAAATAAAACGCCAAGAAAAATATTATTTTTTGATGCACTACCGCGGAATGGTGTAGGGAAAATTCTGAAGACTCATCTCCGAACTGCCGCATCCGAGAGAATAATAGAGCGGGACTATAAATAATTTTAATGAAGGGAGTTTATAAATATGAGAGAAACCATTACAGCTACGTCAAGAGGCCTCTTGGTAGATTCATTTCCATATCGTTTGTATCAAAAAGCAAAAAGGGTGGGGACATGGAATCCAGCTGATATCGATTTTACAAAGGATGCTACGGATTGGAAGCAGGCAACACCGGGACAAAGGCATAGCATTCTTCGTCTTCTTTCACAATTTCAGGCAGGAGAAGAAGCTGTCACACTTGATTTATTACCGCTTATGATGGCAATTGCCAAGGAGGGACGGATTGAAGAGGAAATGTTCCTGACTACCTTCCTGTTTGAAGAAGCAAAGCATACTGAATTTTTTAGAGCCGTCTTGGACGCAATTGGAGAAAAGGGTGAGTTAAATCCTTTATTAACAGATACGTATAAGCAAGTATTTCAAGTCATTTTACCAAATGCAATGGATCGCCTGCTTACAGATCAATCACCTGAGGCGATTGCGGATGCCTCCACTGTATATAACATGTTTGTAGAAGGGGTACTTGCTGAAACGGGATATTTTTCATTTTATCAATCGCTGGAAAAATCAAATTTAATGCCAGGATTGCTTGAGGGAATTGGCAATTTGAAGAGGGATGAATCTCGCCATATCGGCTATGGTACTTACTTGCTTCAGCGTTTGATTTGTGAGCATCCTCATATATATGATGATGTTGTCATGAAACGGATGGCGGAGTTAACGCCGCTGGCTCTAACAATTGTGGAAGAGGGATTAACAGATGCGGATATAGAGGCATTTGGGACAAGCCCTGAAGAGGTTGTTAACTTTTCCATGAAGCAGCTTCAAATTAGAATGGATATTCTATCAAGGGCGAGAGGAAAGAAAATTGAAGAGATCTATAGAACTTCTGAAAGCGAAGTTGGCATGATTTAAGTAAGAACACTCGACTCTATAAATCTAGTAAATCTATTCAGATGCTCTATAGAGCATCTGTAAATAAAACATACCGACTGGTTAGTATTTAAATGATAGGGGGATTAGTATGTATTTACGTTTAACTGATGAACAAAAAATGGTTCAAAAAACAATTCGTAGATTTGTGGAAAAGGAATTAATGCCATTAGAAAATGAAGTGTTACGAAATGAACGAGAAGGGAAACCAAGCCTCTCTCCGGGTAAGCTTAAGGAATTACAATTAAAAGCGAAGGAAGCTGGATTTTGGGGCATTAACACACCTGAAGAATATGGCGGCGCTGACTTAGGTCAGATGATGATGGCTATTGTAGCTATTGAGGTAGCCAAAACATTTGTCCCTTTCACCTTTGGCGGTTCAGCGGACAATATTCTGTACTATGCAAATGATGAACAAAAGAAAAAATACTTGATCCCTACAATAAACGGTGACAAGAAATCCTGTTTCGCCATGACAGAACCAGGTGCAGGCTCGGATACGCAAAATATAAAAATGACAGCTGTAAAGAATGGCTCAGAATGGGTCCTTAATGGAGAGAAGACCTTTATTACGGGAGGAAATGATGCTGACTTTGTTATGGCCATGGCAATTACCGATAAACAACAGCACATCGAATCAAGAGGTCGTGAAGGAGTAACCTGTTTTATTGTAGACCGTGATATGGGATGGCGTTCTGAGTTTATCCAAACGATGGGGGAAGGAGGTCCAGCCGGATTAGTGTTTGATAATGTTCGAGTTCCTGAGGAAAATATCTTAGGTGAATTGCATAAAGGATATAATTTAGGGCTTGAATGGATTGGCTTTGCAAGATGGATTGTAGGAGCGCGCGCTGTTGGTGCGGCTGAGCGATTATTGCAAATGGCAATTGATTATGCAAAGGAGCGTATCACATTCGGTAAACCAATTGCCGAGCGACAAGCCATTCAATGGCAGATAGCAGATTCTGCGGTTGAGATTGAAGCAGCGAGGTGGCTTACCTTAAATGCTGCATTTACTCTTGATCATGGGGAAGATAACCGGCATGTGGCGTCGATTGCAAAATTGTATGGAGCCAATATGGGAAATCGGGTGGTCGATCGGGTTTTACAAATTCATGGTGGTATGGGTTATACGAGAGAATTACCGATTGAGCGTTGGTACCGTGAAGCAAGACTTTGGAGAATTTATGATGGAACTGACGAAATCCAGCGAATGATCATCGCCCGTAATCTTATAAAAGGTCATGTTAAAATAGGAGAATTTAGCTGAATCAACTCCTAATAAAAGGAATTTTATGGTTTTTGTAGAAATAATTAACGTTTATCTTATTTGAAAGGGATGTGAACGTAGCATGACTGGGAGATTTGAAAATAGAGTGGCCATTATTACCGGAGGAAGTAGAGGGATAGGTAAAGCAATTGCAGAAAATTTGGCCGTACAAGGTGCTAAGGTAGCGCTTTTTGATGTAAATGAAGAAGCACTGCAAGCGACTGCGGAACAATTTAAACAGAAAGAATTTGATTGTATGACTCGTGTTGCAGATGTTACTTCATCAGAGGAAGTGGAGAAAGCTGTAAAGGAAGTATATGAACACTATGGCGCTATTGATATTCTGGTTAATAATGCAGGAGTCATCCGAGATAACCTGATTTTTAAAATGACAGATACAGATTGGCAATTGGTAATTGATGTTCACTTGAAGGGCTCCTTTAATATGACTAGAGCAGCGCAAAAATATATGGTCCAGCAAAAGTATGGGCGCATTATTAATATCTCCTCCACCTCAGCGCTTGGGAACAGAGGGCAAGTGAATTATTCTGCAGCAAAGGCCGGTTTGCAGGGGTTTACTAAAACCTTGGCTATTGAACTGGGTGGGTTTGGTATTACGGCTAATTCAGTGGCACCTGGATTTATTGAAACAGATATGACAAAGGAGACAGCTGCTCGAGTCGGTATACCATTTGAACAGTTAATTGAAGCAAATGTTTCAATCATTCCTGTTGGACGCAGTGGTAAACCTGAAGATATTGCTAACGCTGTTTTATTTTTTGCTGATGAAAAGTCTTCGTTTGTAAACGGACAGGTTTTATATGTGGCAGGTGGACCTAAAAATTAATTGAGGTGAGATGAATGTTTGCTCAAGCAGTAGGCAAGAGATCAAATCGAGTGTTAAATAGAGTTGACAGAGAACGTGTTAAACAATTTGCCAAAGCAATTGGAGATGAGCATCCTATATATGTTGATCGGGAATATGGCAAGAAATCAAGATACGGTGAGAATATCGCTCCACCAACATATCCAAGAGTATTCAATTATGGAGAGTTAGAAGGTCTGGAGCTGCCATCTAAAGGACTAATCCATGGAGAGCAAATCTATCATTATGAGAGACCTTTATTAATAGATGAAGAAGTATATTGTTTTGCAAAAGTAAAAGATTATAAAGAGAGAACTGGAAGTAACGGAAAAATGGGCATTTTGCGGATTGAAAACAATGGTGAAGATAAAGAAGGAAACTCGATATTTACTTCTACCATTGTCATTATTATAAATGAAGTTGTGCAAAAGGAGTTGAAAGCATGACATGTTTGCTTGATATACAGACTGGTGATGAATTGGAAGAAGTAAAATTGGAACCTGTTTCTAAAGAAGCATTGGTTGAGTACGCTAATGCTTCTGGGGATCATAATCCTATCCATAAGGATGAGGAGCAAGCAAAAAGATTAGGACTTCCGGGTATTATAGCACATGGAATGTGGACAATGGGGAATCTGTCAAAACTGTTTACCCCTTATTATGAGGATGGATTTATAAAAGATTTTACAATTCGTTTTCGTGACATGGTCTTTTTGAACGATTCAATAAGATTAAAAGCAAAGCTTGAAACAAAATTAGAAAATGAGTTACATTTTATCGTTTCTGCTATTAATCAAAAAGAGCAGGAGGTACTGAAAGGTACCGTAGTGTATTATTTATACGAAACTAGTTAAATACAGGCAGCTTTTAAGCTGCCTGTATCCGGTAAATGATTAACGATAGAAGAGGCCTAATGAGATATCTAACAGACGCTGTTTTTCATCCTCTGTTAAGGTTCTGCCATATAGCACAATCTCATTCTCATGCATGAATTTATGCAAGTCATAGGATCCTTGTAACTGTGTTAATTCAGGTATTTTTCGTTCATTAGAGTTACCCAGTAAATAATCGACAGATACATCAAAATAATGGGCAAGTTCCAATATTCCGTCAATACTTGGTTCGCGTGTTTCCCGTTCGTAAGATCCCATGGTTGATTGTGCGACCCCTATAATAGCTCCTAGTTCTTCCTGTGACAAACGCTTCTCTTTACGCAACTCTTTTAACCTGCTTCCAAAAGAGGATTTCATGGTTGCTCCCACCTTTTACGAAACGTATTGTATATATATATTATAGGACAAAAGTTACAAATGAGCGAGTAATAAGGTGTAAAATGTCTCTTTATAGTACATTTTATATGTCTTTTTATCGTGCATAATTAGAAATCACCCAAATTGTGCCTATGATCTCTTTTATCCTTCTTGTTGTCTAAACAATGCCGTAATCCATATTTAAGTATTGCCAATCAGTATGGCTCAACCATTAATTTCGTAAACTTTTCCTGTTGTAACGTTAACTCCATACCATCCCCAGGTTGCGGTATGCTGGCTTTCTCCCTCATCAACTACTACTTCATATACATGTATAGATAAATCCTCAGTGCCTGATATCTTCCCTTGGACTTCGAAATGAACGTTTGATTCATTGGTATAATTAATATGATCCTTTACGAGATTAATAGCCTGATCCTGAGCGGATTCGAGATCAGAAGTGCCCTGTTGTTTTTCGTTTTCTTCATCAGACGAGAGTTTGGTTGTTTCATCTTCAACCGTATTCGTTGTATCAGCAGTGTTTATTTTATCTTCTGTGGAGTTTATATTTGAATCAACATCATCGGTAATAGGTGATTCCTCTTCGGCGTATTTTTCGATTTCTTTGTGTAAATTTATGATTTCCCTTTCCAACTGTTTATTGTTTTCTTTAGCAAGATTAATTTCTTTATTTAATTGTTCCAGCTCAGCGGAAGCTTTAGAATGCTGATAGTAATATTGAATGATTAATCCGAGGCTAAACAAACCTGCTAAAACAAATAATAGTACTATTTTTCTTGTGTTTAATTTTCTCATATGAATCTCCCTCTTGTTATTTTAATATAATTTTATAAATAAATAGGCTAGATGTGTAGTCTAAAATGCGAATATTCCGTTTTATCTTGAGTTGCTAAAGTGTGTTGATAAAATTGATTTAATAAATGCATAAGTGGTTGATATGATTACGAAGAATAGTTTTATAAGAATAGGGAATAGGTACATAAGAAATGATTGATAGGGAGTGACATTATGAGATTAAAGGATAAGAAGATTCTAAGTTTTGTACATCATGAATTTGAGGACCTCGAATTGTGGTATCCAATTCATCGACTGCGTGAAGAAGGAGCAATAGTTCATTTGGCGGGTGAACAGGCAAAAGTCAAGTATATTGGCAAGTATGGCGTACCCGCAGAAAGTGAGTATAGCTTTGCAGAAGTAAATCCAAATGATTATGACGCAGTTTTAGTTCCTGGAGGCTGGGCTCCTGATAAACTTCGCAGATTTCCAGAAGTATTAGAGTTTATCCAAAAAATGGATGAACAGCAAAAACCAATCGGACAAATTTGCCATGCAGGCTGGGTATTGATATCAGCTGATATTTTAAAGGGAGTAAAGGTGACAAGTACACCTGGAATACGAGATGATATGGTCAATGCAGGAGCTTCCTGGTATGATGAAGCGGTTATCGTAGACGGACATATTGTTTCAAGTCGACGCCCGCCTGATTTACCGGATTACATGCGTGAATTTATCAAAGTACTAGAGAAATAATAAAGAAGCCAGTGTTTACATTTAAACACTGGCTTCTTTATATTGTCTGTGGATCCTAAGACTTAAGATGGAATAGCTACTCTTAATTGTCGAATCACATTATTAATATATTTTCTGTTTTTGTAAATGAAAAGTTTTAATTGATCACCTGAAAGCTGTAATTCATCTATGTCGCTATAAAACTCTCCCTTACCATGCGCTGTCCATTTTCCTTCTTTATCATAAAACATTAAGGTCCAGTGGCCACCTCTAATATGGTCTTCAAAGATAAAGTAATACTTCTTACCAACTTCATCATAAGAAGAGATAGATTTAAAATCAGCCAGGAATTGATCGATATCTTTTTTATACACAATGACCTTCATACAAGTTCCCTCCTAATTTATTATTCTACTCTTAACATGAGTTTTTTATAAGAAACATGTGTGTATGGTGTCCTATAAGATTTAATTATATAATTTTATCTGAATTTTCACCATAGCTAGATTTTCGATATTGTTAACTAAAATTTAATATGGAGAAAGTTTCTTTTAAATGACCAAAACTGTAATATTTTTTATTTATAATTATTATAAATAAAAAGGGTTCCTGGAGAGCGAATGGGATGGAATATATACACTTATAAAAATTTTTTTAGTGATAAAAAATATTGATATTTTAAAGGTTTATAAGTGTTTTTAAAGGGGGAGAGTGTGGGCGCTATTCTTGTTGTAGGTATGTTGATTGTACCGGCCGCAACTGGCTATCTTTTAACAGAGCGCCTGAGTGTCATGATTATGATCAGTTTAATAGTTGGGGCTCTAAGCTCCGTTTTCGGTTATTACACAGCCGTTGTTTTAGATGTCTCTATTGCCGGTTGTATGGTTGCAGTGTCTGGCTTGATTTTTGGAATCGTGTTTTTGTTCTCACCTACCCATGGAATCGTGTTTAAAAATTTCCAACATAGAAAATTAAGAAATTCTTTTATTTAAAATGTTCAAAGGTAAATGAAGCGATTGTCTAATAAGCTGAACAGAAGCAGTTTATTGAGCAATCCTTGTTTTGTTTATGTTCTTTATTCATCTAGCGGTTTAAAGTATGGTAACATGCTAAGGGAAGATTTTAGGTAAAAAGGATAAAAGGAGTTTTTATGAAAGTTTTTAAGTTCATCAGTTCTTCATTTGTAATTGTAATAGCTTATTTTTGTCGTTAAAGAGAGCATTTGGCTTTATCCGTACTTGCATATGTCGATAGGATTCATGTTTATGGTGACGTGTATTGAACAAATACGTTTAAAACATAAGGGATTAGCTATAGTAAACGGTGTGCTATCGTTTTTCTTTTTCAGTTTAGCTCTTATTAGGCTATTCTACGCTGAATTGTAGAATATTTTATGACCATGCTTCATTTTTCTGGCGTGAATGACGAAATAATGTATAAGAGATGATGGTCATTTAGCTGTCAATGAAGAAGCAGGTGTAAAGAATGAAATGTCGCTATTGTCAGAATGAAATAAATACCCGAAGTAAGTACTGTTTGCATTGTGGTAAATTGAAGAATGGACCAAAAAGAAAGAGATCAAAAGTTGTCTTGGTTTCTTTTAGTATCATCGCTATTCTTTCAGCAAGCATCTATTTATTAGCTGCAAATCAAACGAATAATCATAAGCAGGTCGAATATGGAAGCATAAAAGAAATAAAATTGGTACATAAAGAGAATGGAAAAACGAATCAAGCAGAGGAAATTAAAACAACGCCTAAACCGGCAACTGAAATAAAAGTAGATACAAAAAAAGAGGTTTCTGAGATTATAACTGAATCACTTGCAAAAGTTTTTACTATTTTCACTGAGGATAATCAAGGTACTGGATTTATCATTAATGATCATGGAGATATCCTTACAAATGCTCATGTAGTAGAGGGCTCTGTTGATATAACAGCAATCGATTATACAAGTCAATCCTATGCAGGAAAAGTCATTGGATATTCGAATATCCATGATGTCGCAATTATCAGGATACCTGAATTGGCGAATCAGCAATCCTTGGGGCTAGCTACCCGGGAATATGCTTCGATAGGTGAGGAAGTAATAGCATTGGGGAGTCCGCTCGCAAAAACTAATACAGCAACTTTGGGAACAATTGCAGCCATTAACCGAAGTTTTTATATTGGGGAGCGTATATATGAAAATATTTACCAAATGACTGCTCGGATATCTCCTGGAAGCAGTGGCGGTCCATTAGTATCTGTAAAATCAGGCAAAGTAATTGGAATCAATTCAGCGAGATCGATTGAGGATGAATCAATTGGGTTTAGCATTCCCCTGAAGGATGTTTATTCGTTTATCAGTGGTTGGGTTTCAAATCCGTTATCGGAGAGTGATATACCAGGCTTGTTTTATACGGAGACCGGTGATTTTCATTTTGAGGAAGAAGATGAAGAAATTGACGAAGGATATTTTGAAGGTGGAGAAACAACTGATGAGCCAGGGGTTTATTACGAAATTCCTGAAGACTGGTATGAGGTAGATGGGGAATATAATAATCAATCTGAGGCTGAAAAAGAGGATGTTATTGAAGGAAATCTTTTAGACAATAAACAAGAGGAACAATTAATAGTAGAACCCAGTGACGAAAAACCAGTAAGTATTTCTGTAAAAGAACAAAAGGAGAACGAAGAATAATCAACTTCTGTAAGGTTATCCATTATGGAATTTTCGCTGAAGTAATTTTGGGGTCTAATTATAATAGACAGAGGGAAAAAATGTACATATTTGCCGAAGGATAGGAATCGTCTGATCTAAATTGAAAACCTTATAGGTCAATAGTGTTAGAGTGATTTGGATAATCACTCTAATTTTTTGTTAAGTATCATTTAAAAATATGAGGCTACTATAATTTTAATATCGTCGATAAACACATAGGTATGAATAAGAACAAAATAGATAAGTAAAGGCAAAATAAAACACCAGCTGGTTCGCCCTTTTTTTATTAGTAAGCGTTTCATCTCCTTTTCATCGAGATGTGGATGTTTACGTCTTATCTGTTCAACATGTTTTTTTGTACCGGCTAAATATAAAAGATTACCGCTTCTGCCTATATAAAGGTGCATTAATGCGGCAAAAACTAACCAATAAAACAGGTGATTACGGAATAGAAGAGATACCAAAATATCAATCAGGATGAAAATACCGACAATCAGATATCTTTTTCGATATGCAAGCCAGAACATCCCGAAGACTAAACCGAAAAAATTCCAACTTTTAATTCTATGATTCTCATTTAAAAATGAATGATAGTGATCGCCGATATATACCTTTATATTTTGTTTTTCCTGCTGAGAATCTTCTAATTTAACCATAAAAATACCTCATTTTTATTTACACGATTGAATGATGGTTGATCAATGACTGCTACTAAATTTTATTATTAAGCTATTATATTTTGCCATTGCCATTGCACTCAGGACATTTCTTTATGGCAGGATATAATCTGGTTGCCCTTTTAAAGGCTTCGTCATAGGAAAAATGGCTTACTTCAATAAGGCGAACTAACTCACGATCTAGATTTTCATATTGCTCATGTTGTTCATCAACTATATTCCCATCAAAGCATTCTTTGCAAATTGCCATCTTATTACTCTCCTTTATTATTTATCTATATAGAATTTTAACCAATTTTTGTTGATTAGGCAAAGAATTGGAAACCTCACTGCACAATTAAGAATTCGAAAGTTTAGTATTAGACTATTTGGCAAGATGTGAAGGATTGAAAGGTTTATTTGTTGAAAATAACGGTATGTAACTAATAAAGATATTAATAAGGAGGAGACTTGATGAAGTTAGGTTTAATTGGTCTTGGCAAGATGGGGATGAATTTGGCTAAAAATTTAATAGACCACCAAATTATTGTGCATGCTTATGATGTAAATTCAGCTTCGGTTGAGAGCCTTCAAAAATATGGTGCCATTGGCAGTCCTAATATGAAAGAAATAGTGGATAAACTGGAGCAACCCAGAGTCATATGGCTGATGGTACCACATACTGTGGTTGATAATGTTATAGAAGAGCTTTTTCCACTGTTAAGTCCTGGAGATATTTTAATAGATGGGGGAAATTCAAATTATAAGGAATCGATGAGACGAAGCAGGGTATTAAAAGAAGCTGGAATCTATTTTATGGATGTCGGTACTTCCGGGGGAATGGAAGGAGCAAGAAATGGGGCATGTTATATGATTGGTGGCGATCAAAACGCATGGAAAGTGATTGAACCATTATTTGCAGCCACTTCCGTACCAAATGGGTACTTATATGCAGGTGATTCGGGGAGCGGACATTATTTAAAAATGGTTCATAACGGAATTGAGTATGGGATGATGGCAGCTATTGGTGAGGGATTTGAAATCCTCGAAAAAAGTGAATTTAATTTTGATTATGAACAAGTAGCAAGAGTCTGGAATAATGGATCGGTTGTGCGCTCCTGGTTAATGCAATTAACGGAGCAAGCTTTTGCTAAAGATGCCCGTTTGGAAGGAATTAAGGGAGTTATGCATTCGTCTGGTGAAGGAAAATGGGCACTAGAAACTGCTTTAGACCTTCAAGCCTCGACACCAGTAATGGCATTGGCCCTATTAATGCGTTTTCGCTCACAGGAAAATGACACATTTAACGGTAAGGTTGTAGCTGCTTTAAGAAATGAGTTTGGCGGCCATAAAGTCGAAAAAAATGAATAAATACAAGTAGTACATGATTAATAGATTAATGAACAAGCATACCTGTTAATGGAGGTATGCTCTTTGTATAGGGGATTTGTTACTAATTTGATCAACTCTTTGCGACCAAAGAACGAGTGAATCAAATACTTTTAACAAAGATATAAAGTTTATCACGGAAAAATATTTATGGAAGTGTGAAAAAGCCAGCTTCATTAGGAAACGGACAACGGATTATTCAACTAAGTCCCCGACTGCGGAATGGGAGATTATTATCAATTAAAGGCTTTCCATCCTTTATCGCCCATGACAGTCAATTCGGAAGCTGGAAAGCTATCATGAAAATATAGGACTCCTGTCTCATTATCACGAATAATTTTAGATAATCCCCTGTATAAACATCCTCAAAATGTTTATTTTCCACTATGACATACTCTTTTTTGGTTTGTTGAAGTAGCTAACTTCATATATAATGGCACCACAAAATAGTAATTTTATTCTTCTTATAAATCAAAATCTATTAGAAAACAGCATTTTATAGAAGCGACCCACAAAGTTAATTAGTAAATCATAATACTTAAAGAAATGATAAATAATGATTTGGAGATGTAGAATAAGTATATTCGAGTAGCTATTTAAATTCCTATATAGGAATTACTTTACAGGAAGTGGTTCATTGAATGGACATAGATGATTTATTGAAGTAACCGATGATTCTCAATTCATAATTCATAAGAAATAAATATGTGATTTTTCAAGATTTAATAAGCCAATAAAAATACGAGAAACAGCTTTTAATAAACAAAATTAGATTAAAAAAGATTGGCTTATTGTTTTGTCAGTAGCATCACAAAGTTCTATCTTTATCATTATAAATGGAAGATGAGCGGAACCTGACTTTAAAGAGGTCATGCTATTTAAATCCCCGATACCCTTAAGAAGTCATGAGGATGAATAGATCATAAATAAAATTAATTGATTGTAATTGTTCTTGATATATTTATAGTGTTGTACGTAGGTTTAGACAGGGTGAGTAAGAATGTATTTCAGTTGTTTTTAAGGAGAGTTAGTAGATTGAAAAAGAAAAATATATATAAAACACCTTCGAGAACTGGATGTAAACTCGAAGGTGTCGTTTAAAGCGAAATGTGTTAGTTTAAAATTTGAATGTTAACTTGTTTACGTCCCCAATTAAGAGCAGCATCTTGTGTAGGGATGAAAACATCTATTTTGTTCCCTTTAATAGCACCACCGGTATCAGCAGCAGTAGCATATCCATAACCTTCAACATAAACTTTTGAACCTAATGGAATTACACTAGGGTCAACTGCGATTACTTTAGCATTTGGATTCGCATTTAAATCGACTCCGGTAGCAGTGACGCCAGAACAACCGTTACAACTAGCTGTATAAGCTGTGGCTGAAACAGAGAGAGTTTTTCCTGCTTTTTGCCCAGTAGACTTTGCAGTAGTAGTTGTTGTCTCTGTTTTTGTTTCAGTTTTAGTAGTTGTTGATGTAGTTGTTGTTTTTTGTTGAACAGCTTCAGTATTATTTTTTGCCGGTTGGCCTACACCAGACAAATTAAGGACTTGACCTGGTTGAATAATTTCTGAATTTAAGCTATTCCAACTTTTTAGCTGATTAATAGAGATTTTATTTTTAACAGCTATCTTCCAAAGACTATCACCTTTTTTAACGGTATAAGTTTTTGGTTGGTCTTCCTTTACGATCAATTTAGTATTCTCAATAATGATATCGGAATCTAAATTATTGAGTTCTTTAATATGATCAACAGAAGTGTCGTATTTATTTGAGATACCCCATAGTGTATCACCTTTTTTGATTGTGATTTCTTGGGCAGATGCTTGGGGTCCGCCCATAGCAACGGCGATGGAAGCTACCGCTACGAATGATAACAAAGTTTTCTTCATGTAGTTTGAACCTCCTAAAATTGTTTGTTTTGAGCTAACAGTGACAATCTTATCAGGTTTACGAGAAAGAAGTAATAACGAGGAGATGATAAATTCATTACTGATATAACGGGAATATGTCAAATACATATCTAATAATTTGAATATTCAGAAAACTATAGGTAAAAAAACTTAATAAAACCATGGTATTAATATATTTTTCTAGTAAATTTAGATAGAGGAGTTTTTGTCATAATTGTCACAAAAATATCCATTATTTTGAATTAATGGTAAAAAAAGAGATTAAAAAAACTGAGAAAAAATATTAAACTTATGAAAAACAATGCTTAAAATTGGAAGAAAAGGGTAATGAATGGGTGTGATTGCTATAAAGTAAAAAATGAAAATATCAAAAATTATAGTTCGTAGTTATAAGAATAGATGTAAATTTAGTTTTTAAGAGAATGGATGTTGATAACTAATTAGTAATTAAAAGAAACTTTAGTAAATTCATTTTCCTGTATGTAAGGAAGCATATTAGCTGGTCGATTTTCATTCTTTTGTTGTAATAAAATAATCTATTCCTATTATACCCTAAAATATGACATAGTTCTAAGGTTTTTTTAAATAAATTAGGTTAACGGACTTAATTCGTCAAAAAGATAATTAATCAGTTCTTGAAAGAATCAATATAATAGAAGAAACACGATAACAATTTGTTAGAAATCTGCTAATGAAACGCTAAATTACCGTATGTCGAGCTTATAAAGATGAGGAGATTGTTTTTAGTCAGATATCGGAACGAAAGAGAGTAACTGATGCCATATCTGGATAGTATGTAATAAAGAATTGACTGGATACATAAGAACTTAAATAATGCCTTATATGCTTGGAGGATTGAAAAGTTTTATTACTTGAGTTCCAGCCCTTTTAGAAAGATGAGGTGAATTATTTGATTCCTGATAGAAATATGAAAAATGAAACATTTAGCTGGTTAAAGTCCATTCTGATCATTGTTGCTGTCATTATGTTAATCAGGACTTTCCTATTTACTCCGTATAAAGTGGAAGGAGTATCGATGGAACCTACTCTCCGCAATCAAGAGAGAATACTGGTCAGTAAATCATTAGTAGAAAAGAAATATAATAGAGGAGATATTGTCATCATTAAGGGTGATAACAGTGAAATGTTCATTAAGAGAATAATTGGTGTAGCAGGGGATAAGATTGAAGTAAAAAATAATATCCTTTATATTAATGATGTTCAGAAAAAGGAAAGATATCTGGATAAAAATCGACAAGAAACCCATGAAGAAGGCGAAAAATCAAATGGAGATTTCGAAGCGATTCTTATTCCTGAAAATGAATATTTTGTTATGGGTGATAATCGTCTTGTAAGTATGGATAGTCGCAATGGATTAGGGTTAATTAAACAGGATCAGGTTATAGGACAAGGTAAATATGTCTTTTATCCATTTACCGATTTAAGAAAACTGGACTGAGGAGTCTTCTTAAATCAATGAAAAATAATTCTATTTCAAGTACATATTAATAGTTTATAAAAAGTGAATTTCTTAATATTAGTAAAGTATGTGGTGTATTGTCATTTTTTGTTATAAAATAAAGTTAATATATGGAGGCGGAGGTAGTCTGCGTGGTGTATATATTAACTTTATTCATTGTTATGATTGCTTTTTTATTGTTTATTAAATATAAACGGGATGAGAGAAATACAATTATACTCAGGATGAATGAAACGTATCCAAATGCGAATGAATATGTAGTTGCCATTAAATATGAGTTGGAGAACAAGGGAAATATGTTGCCTACTCTGGCAATGGACATTTTATCGTTGATGGAATGAATTACAAGATAAAGGAACGAAAAAAAATCATAACAGACGGTATATCGATGCAGCTTACTATACTTAAGTGTCTAAAGTCCTCCTGATAAAGAAGAAAACATCCAACCAAGATTGGATGTTTTTTTGATTGAATTGAATTTCTTATCTTTAGAGGTTTCGTACTATGGAATGGTAATTTAGTTGATTTTTAGCTTCATTTAAATAGTTATTCTAATTGGTTACAAAGTAGGAAGGGAATTGTCAATCACAGCCCGAAATAAATGGATATACCACAATTTAGGAGGGTTGAATATGTTAAAAAGACATGAAGTACTCTTTAAGCAATTGGCTGATTATCGGCATGAATTGTTAGTGGCGGTGGATTCGATGAATGAGGATGAGGTGAATATTGTACCTGAGGGATTTCGAAATAATATACGATGGAACCTGGGACATGTATACCTGGATCAATATTTGTGGATTCAACATTTGACAAAGGAACCAATCATCCTGCCTAATCATTTTAATGAATGGTTTGGTTATGGTACGAGCCCGGAAGATTGGAGGGGAGAGGTTCCTAAACTTGATTATTTAAAAAGACTGCTTGCTGTACAGCCTTTTATGATTCGAGATTTATATGGAGAAAGACTGGAAGAAGAATATTCTGTAACGGAATCTGGAATGTTTACAGTGGAACAAGTCCTCGTTAGAACTATTTTTCATGAAGGAATACATTTGGGGAATATTCTTGCATTGAAAAAGCTTGTTACATCTCAAGAGGTATTAAGTTAAAATAATTTAATCCTTATAGGAAGACAAGTAAAAAAAGCTGAATGAATCCCTATTTTATATGCATGATAGAATAAAAAAACATTCAACTCCATTTATTTGTTTTCCTCTTTAATTAGTAGCCATATATCCCTTGTGCTAAATCAATTAAATTATATAACTCTAAATAATAATTATTTGTAATGATTTTCTTGGAAAAATATGAAGAAGTGCACTTAAAGTGCATATGGAATCCATAAAGTGATCAGAAACTGTAATATATAATATATCTAAAAGCCTCGCAATTCCCAATGGATATGTTTTTTAAGAAACGGAAATGTTTTAATGGTACTGTTAAATGGCTGACCTCCTTAAATATCATTACTTCGAATATCCAAATACCATAATGAAGATTTTTGTAATTTTTTATAAACTCCATCAGTCCATCCTGTACTTTGTTCCTTTTCGAAATCTCCATGATTCAAAATCCAACGAGCTATTTTTAGTAGTTCCTCATCTTTAAGCTCTTTCTGAATAGCTGTTAATTTGTCCAACCAAGGCTTTTTTGGTGAACTGCCAACAGCATTATCTAACCAAATTATACAATCTCTTTTAATTTCGAATGTCCTGTAACTATTAGTTTTGAGATCATTAAAAATGAAGCTTATAATTTGATAGCACCCCTGATTATTATTTACTTTGTAATGAACAAGGTAATGTATGATATCCGTATTATCTGGTTTTATAAATCCTATAATTTTCTTGAAATCCTTGATAGTATGATGGAATCCTCTTATCTCATTTAGGTCCAGTAGGTATTTAAGAGCTTTATTGCGCATAAAAAAATCAGCAGAATGAAAGAATTTACTTAGTTTTTCTATTTTCCAAATATAATCAAACCTATTAAAGAAAATGCTTCATCTATATACTCTTTAATCTTCTATGTAGTACGATCTATAACGGATGAAAAAACATTGCCCCACATAGAGTCGTAAATCTTAAGAAGCCGACCTAAAATATATTTTAAAGAACTACTATCTAAAGAATCTGATGCTTCCTGCAGAGTATTATAAATCGAAAAAAAACCCTCCGTTTGTTTGCTCCCTATTTCTTTCTTTGTATTGATTTCGATCAACGATTCCACCCAATTATCTATCAATTTTGCTTCTTCTTTTTGTAGTTTAAGACTGGCGGCAAAAGTAGCAGCTTGAAGAATTTCTGTTTCTCTGTATCTTTCTAACTCGTTCAAAAACATAGATTCACCTTCTATTCGTGGATTATTAAATTGAAGTACAGAGCTTTGTGGCTAAAAAAAGGGTGTGCGTGTGCGGTTCTTTTTTATTTATTTTCCAACCCCCCTAAGAGAATTGCTGCTATTGCAACCATACTGAAATGATAGATTTTCCTATAAAAAGTAAAACCTTTTTATATAGAAGAATATTGATTTCTAAATCAGTTCACTCCATTTTTATATTGAAATTGTACTACTTATTTTACAAACAGATTACATAGAAGACATCATCCTTACAATAACGTTATAATCTGATGAATTCATACATTTCTGGCAAAGACTTTTGATATAGTACAAGAGTAACAAAAAGTAGTAAAAAAGTTGCTAATGAAAAGGAGTTTATATGATTAAATTACAACCTAAACTATTTGGGAAAATTGCTATCAGTTTACTATTCATTTTTGCGTTAATCGCAAGTACGACTATACCGGGACAAAAAGCTGATGCAGCAAGTAGCAGTTTAGCTGGATTTAAGTATTCAAAAAAAGTTCCTTTGCCTAAAGCTCAACAACAATATCTCTATAAAATGACTAAACAAAGAGGATTGGATTATAAAGAAACGCTGGCAGTGATGCTGCATGAAAGCAATATGAAAGTAAAAGCAAAAGGTGGAAGTAATTACGGATATTTCCAAATTAATAAAATTAACCATAAAAATTTAGCTAAAATTACAAAGACAAAGAACAAACCCTATGATCCATACGTAAATATGAATTGGGGAACATACATGTTATCCGATTTACAAAAGAAATATAAGAAAAAAGGTTATAAGGGTACTGCTTTAAAAGAAGCTACCTTGAGTGCTTATAACAAAGGTGAAGGTGGATTTAAGAAGTATGGAAAAGCCAAAGCCTACATAAAAAAGCATAACCAATGTCTAGCGAAAGTTAAAAAATGGTTCTAATTAACACTAATTAACAACAGCGTTCGTTTATCGGACGCTGTTGTTATTTGATTAATGAAAGTGCATAAATATCTATAATTATAAGGAACAGTACTATAATGATTAAGGTTTATCGGAAGAATTTTATTTAAACAGCAATTAAAAAGAAGTATCTAGAATCTCGTGTACCAGTAGCTTAGGTCTTCTTTATAGAAACTTTACCTTCTTGATTTCTCTCATTATCCAATTCGACCTGAATCTCAAATGTTCCTTCTTCAAAAAACAATGGAAATCTTCTTCTTATAGATTCTTGCATAGGGAGATTAGAAGCTTCATCTATATGAACCCATACAGGTTTACCCTCGGTTGAGTTTTGCAACAATGTGCCGCTAAAACTAGTAGCTAAATAGTTAAAAATAATATGTCTGTCATGTTTTTCGGGATTGACATACTCATAAAGCCCTTTGTAGACAAGATTACTTACATTTAACCCTGTCTCTTCTTTCACTTCTCTAATAGCGGAATCCGTAAAACTTTCTGGAAACTCTACTTTTCCTCCTGGTGGTATAAATCCCTTGAAATGATCGTGTTGTCTATTTAATAACAGGACATAATCTCCATTCTGAACCAAACAAACAGTCCAAAATTTGTAATGAATAGATTGCTCCAGTTCCACCTAATTCACCTCGATCATCAGTCTTTAATAACTATCGGTATTAAATTTAATTTTACCTTAAAATTCCATAATATCACCAAACTAAATTAGATAAACCAGATTGATCAAAAGATAAAAAAGAATGGAGAAGAAATGAGGGATGTCGGGGATTGAACAAAGTGTTTGGTGGTTTAATCGATCCTTTCCTATCTATATAGACATAAAAAATGGCCGATTTCTAAAAATCGACCATTCTTTTTTTAAATAGCGGTCTGTTCGTATTTAAAAGATGGAACCGTTATAAATTGGTTTTATTTAATTTGAAATTCATTTCTGGATAATAAGCGTTTTTAACCAATACATTTGGACCTAGGCATTTTACTGTCGGGCAATGGCAATTTAATGAATCGGCCAGGCTTGATTTCATCCAATTATTATAGGCGACAGGCAATGACTGCTCCTTAATATTGCCAAGTGGCGGAGTATCTCCAAAGTCAGTTACGATTACATCACCACTAAAGATATTTACATTTAAACGAGATCGTCCGTCAGGGTCGTTCCGAACAGTCACGTTTTTACTTGAATATAATCTTTGCAGTAATTCGAGATCTTCACTGTTTTGGCTGCATGGGTAAAAAGGCAGTGTACCAAACAGCATCCAAATGTTTTCATTACGAATATCCAGAAGATGGTGAATGGCTTTTCTTGTTTCATCCAATGAAAGTGTTTCTAAAGTAGATGCAAAAGAACTAGGGTACATAGGATGCACCTCATGCCTTTGGCAGCCCATTTCTTCAACAATTTGTTTGTGAATATGTTCTAAATGGGGGAGCGTTCTTTTATTGAGCATGGTTTCAGCAGATACGAGTACTCCCGCTTTCGTTAATGCCTGGGAATTGGTAATAATTCTATTAAATAAGACTTCTCGCTGTTCACGAGTTGGTTTTCTTTCCATCATAGCAAAACCGCCATCTATAAAATCATCGATGGTTCCCCAGTTATGTGAAATATGTAAAACATCCAAATAAGGAATAATTGTTTCATATCTCTCTAACGGAAGTGTTAAATTAGAATTTATTTGTGTTCGCACCCCACGTGAGTGTGCATATTTTAATAGAGGCTGAACATAATTTTCAACACTCTTTTTTGAGAGCATAGGTTCACCGCCGGTTATACTGATGGAACGTAAAGCAGGGATTTCTTCCAGACGGTGTAAGATTAGTTCCAAAGGCAGAGCATCAGGATCTTTCGGTTGCAGGGTATATCCAACAGCACAATGCTCACAACGCATATTACATAGAGTTGTGGTTGTAAATTCTATATTAGAAAGGGTTAGCTTTCCATATTGTTCTATATCCATATAGGTTTCCCATGGGTCATAATCCGGGCTTAAAGGCGTTGCTTTTTGTGTGCTTTTCGTGATCATCCTATTACTCCTCATAAAAATTCATATCCCATATTATGGTCATTAATTTAGAAGTATGTCAACATTCTTATAATTGAGATTCTATAAAATTATTAAAATTGAAATGGAGAGAAGACTCGGATAATAGATAAAGGGCATAAGAATATCCTATTAGCTTCAGTGAAAATAAATGATTGGGTTAAGAATGGGTAGGATATGAGGATTTAATCCCCACTTACAGAAATATTTGGTAAAAAGCGGAAAATATATAACGAATATGCTAATTTTATTTTGATGGTAGGCGTTTAATTTATACTTCGAGAGCTAAGGGAAATTTTATAAGTGATAATTCAAGATGGATTAAGAAATTAGTATCTACAATGTAACGGTAAAGTTTAACGCACTGGGGGAGCAAACATTAGGATAATCATAAGAAATTTACTATCGGTTATTATTGTTTCTGTATTAACATCCTTATTTCTTACAGGTACTTCATATATCTTAGGAGAACAAAGTGATAATGTAATTAAATTTTTTTAATTCTTGGCATTTCCATATTCATTCCTGTTTGTTTTTCTTTATGGATTTATAGCATCAATCATTGGAGAAATATTCGCTGGTCTAGTACAGCATAAAAAAGCACGACTTCTAATAAAAATTACAGTATATGGAATGTTTCTTTCGGGATTTTTATTTGTAGCAATGGAGACTAAATTTTTTGCTTATCTTGGGATTGTTGCAGCGATTTTGTATGTAGTAATAGATGAATATCTTAGAAAAAGAACAAACCTAGCTTTTACAGATTCACACTATAATAAAGGATCTGTTGGGAATGACCATATCGATTAATAGAAAAAGGATTTATTGAAATAGCAGAAGCAAAGGTAAGCTTATATGTAAAAATTGTTTTCTGCATTCGAATAGAACTACACCCATTCGAACGAGCGACCCAAATGAGGACATCTCTACTGATTCTTGCAGTGTGTTTTTTAATAAATCAATCGCTTCTTCTGTTTGTTCTATAGACATTAGATGTAACTATAGCATAAAAAACCTCCATTACAGTAATCTCCTTATATAAGCCTATTGTACCAATTTTTGGAGAGAATAGTTATTATTGTAAACATTATAATAAGCATTTAAAATGTGTAAAGTATTTAAAATGTTTACTATAGTAATAGAGAAAGAGAAGGGAGATTTAGAGAATGCAACAAGTTACATCTATAGAAGAATTTGATAATCAAATAAAAAGCGATAAACTAACAGTAAATATATTTACGACTACTTGGTGTCCAGATTGTAAACGACTTGATTTATTTATTGACGAAATTATTACGGAGCATCAAGATAAACAATGGTTTACAATTGATAAAGATGAATTACCCGAATTGGCAGAAAAAGAAAATGTTATGGGAATTCCGTCCTTATTAGTTTATAAAAATGGAGAAAAAATAGCTCATTTACATAGCGCTAATGCTAAAACGCCTGATCAAGTCAGAGATTTTTTAAGCAATTTCTAAAAAAGAGGTTAACCAATCATCTCTATTGCTGAGAAAAATTATCCAGGTATAAAGTAGATTAAATAAAGAGCATAACAGATTAGAATATCATATCTGTTATGCTCTTTATTATTGGCTTTATTCGTATATATTATTGCTTTTGCACCTATTTTACATAGTTTGCTTTATAAGAGAAGTAGATATGTATAGTACGTCTCAAACTAGGTTGGTCTAATATGGATGCTTCTCATTAAATGGGAATGGATTCTATAGCCAGTGAGAACGTTCTGATTAAACTTTTTGAATATAATCACTCAGTAGCGAGTGGAGAGGGATTCGATCCGCTAAGCTGTTCGCTCCCTAGAGAAGGACCTTAGCAAGCAAATGAAAAATATCTATCACTATATTATGTAAATAAACGAGAATATAAGGAGTAACTGAAGAAAATAAACGGAACGAAATCTTTAAATATTGCATTTTTAATACTGATAATATCTGTCCTATCAGCTTGTGTTTCAAATCCCGATTTCGAGTTATACGAAGGAAATGCCTTACGGATAGCTGTTGTTGGAGAAAAACCGGAAGTGAAAGAAGAACAAGTGGAATTTACAGAAATTTCATTTGGAGAAATGACAAACAAAGAAATGAACTCTTATGATGCTGTCATTATTTCGGAAAATAACCTTTTGAAGCTGCTGAAAGTCAATATGCAGATGTTTACTTAAATTCTGCTATCCCTTACTTTTTTATGAGAACAAATCATTATGCCTCTTTTACTGAAAAAGATTTGGAATACGATAAAATAATGAATTGGACTTCAGGTAATAGTTATGCTGTTGGAATTTTTACAACACAAGATGATGATACATTAAAAAAGTGGGGATATGGTTTATATAATGATGAAAAAAATGATGAACATATAAAAGATGTATATTCCAGGATTTTCAAGACAATAGATGAACTAAATTCAAATGAATAATCCTAATAATATATTGGGGCGTTAGATCAATAATGGAGACAGCTATAGTCGGCTGTCTCCATTATTGATTTATTAGCAACAAATGTCTGGACAGAGCCCTGTTATTTAAGCTGAATTACAGTAGTATAATATTTGAAGTAATTTAGTCTAATTTATGGATTTCCTGATAATTGGATAATTCATAACAAGAATATCGACTTAATCATTGCGAAATAGTGAATTATAGGGTTAGATTATTAGTCTTATCCTCTCTATTAACAAAGTTTTAGTTTTCGCTCATTTTACCTCTATCTTTTCAGAAAAATTATTGTACAATATATAGGCATTGATTGATATTAAATGTGAAGTGAGTTGACGAAAGTGGCAGTAGACAAAAATAAGATTATTATTGATGCCAGTCTTCTGGCCGGGCGTATTATGCTGGAAAACGGAGCGGAAACGAGCCGGGTAGAGGATACAATGGAAAGAATGATTAGTACTTCACTAGGAATAAAGCACGGAACAAATGCATTTACATATGTGACAGTTAATGGAATTTTTGTGAATATAGGCTTGGACAATACGAATTTCGTTAGAATCGATAATCGGGATCATAATCTTGAAAAGGTAACGAAGGTCAATCAAATATCAAGAATGTATTCAGAAGGCCGTCTGACAATTGAGGAAGTTCTTTCGGAACTGAAAGCAGTGGATCAGGACCCGCTTGACTACCCCTTATGGTTCAGACTTATTTGTACAGCTGTATTGAGCGGAAGCGTTATGCTGATTATGAATGGCACATTTGTGGATTTACCGGCTAGTATGATTGGTGGCCTTTTGTGTTATATAACCTATTTAATTGGCTTTAAAATAATGAAAACACCATTCATAGTGGAATACATAGCTGCTTTTTTGGGTGGGATTGTTGCCTATTATATTAACAGTATAATGGGAAGTCATTTAAATTCCGTCATGATAGGGACGGTTGCACCGCTTGTACCTGGAATTGCGATGACCAATGCTATTCGCGATATGATGGCAAAGCATTATCTCTCAGGAACAATCCGGTTAGTGGAGGCTGTCTTCATTGCGGGTGCGATTGGTACGGGTATTGCTACCGTCTATTATTTATTTATCAATTAGGAGGCGGAAATAGTGAATCAGATCCTTATTCATATGGTTTTTAGCTTTCTATCATCGATATCCTTCGCAGTTATTTGTAATGTTCCGCGCAAGTCTATACCAATAGGAGGACTTGTAGGGATGTGCGGTTGGATGGGATACTGGATTTTAAGCACGGAAGGGTACGGCGTATTTCTATCCAGTATAGTGTGTTCGTTGTTATTAGCCTTTGCCGGACAAATCTCTGCACGAATTTTTAAGATGCCGCTGACTGTCTTTTATGTACCGGGACTGGTGCCAATCGTTCCGGGAATAACAGCTTTTCAGGCATTTCGTTTATTAACACTACAGGACTATGATGGTGCGCTAATCGGATTTTTAAATGTTGGTTACTGTGCAGTTGGAATTGCAATTGGACTGGTTGTATCAGATATCCTATTTAAGAGCAGTTTATATATGATTAAAAATTTCAAGATAGTTCGTTAAGGCAGTATGATAATAATCATACTGTTTTTTAGTGGAGTTAATTAGGAGAGAAAATTATCTAGTGGAATAGGTTCCTTTAAATGAATATATGATAAAAATGGAAGAAATGTTGCTAGATTAGAAATTCATGAACCGAGCTAAATAAACAATAAAGGACGTTCCAGAAAAAGGGTTGGTTCTTTATTGTTTATTTTTTTGCTGGTTATGATAAAATTAAATTGGAATATTTTCCAATATTGCTATGCTAAATGATTTTTATTGGAGCCAAATAAGGCTTAATGATATCCATCAGGCATTCAATAAATAAAGGATCGTCATTGGCAGCTTCTATATAATGATATTTTTCACCGCCGTTTTCCATAAAAATAGTATGATTCTCAACCTGAAGTTCTTCCAGTGTTTCCAGGCAATCTACTGTAAAACTGGGAGCGAGAATGTGAATATGTTTAGAACCGCTTTTGGCAAGATGACGTAACGTTTCACTGGTTGAAGGTTCAAGCCAAGGTTCCTTACCAAATTTAGATTGATAGCATGTAATGATAGTGTGATCTGGCAATTCTTTTTTTAGAGCTTGAGTGGTTTTTAAGCATTGGTATGGATAATCGTCACCATCAGATACATATCTTTTAGGTATGCCATGATAGGACAGGACTACCGCATCAGGGTGGCCATGTTCTTTTGTGCATAGTTCAATACGCGTTTTTAATAATTTAATCCATATTGGATGATCAGGGTAGTCACGTATAAATATTACTTCCGGGATATCTCTCCATTTAGATAATGTTTGGTTCAAATGATCCCATACAGATCCTGTAGTAGTGGAGGAATATTGCGGAAATAAAGGCACGACAATTAATCGGCGCATTCCCCATCTATGCAGCTTTTCTAATTCATCCTTTATAGATGGTTTACCATAATTCATAGCAAGTGAGACTTTAATATTAGAATGTGCGAATTGTTTCTCTAATTCTTGTTTTTGTTTAATAGAGATGGTTAATAAAGGTGATCCTTCATTCGTCCATATAGATTGGTAGAGCTTTGCGGTTTTCGGCGGCCGTGTTCTCAGAATAATTCCGTGCAGGACAGGCATCCATTTCCACCTAGGTAAATCAATTACTCTACTGTCACTTAGAAATTCTTTTAAATACGAACGTACAGAGGACGTGGTTGGTTGATCAGGTGTACCCAAGTTAACTAAAAGAATAGCTGTCTTTTCCATATCCATTCTCCTGCCGTATAATAATATTGTTATTATTATTTTAATATATATATAATTTATATTACAAAAACTTTTTGTACAAAAACGTACTATTTGACTCAATTGTTACAGTCCCAGATAAAAGGAGTGTGTATATTGCTTGTTCTAAATCAAAAAATACTCGCAAAGACCATTCGGATGATGGAACGTAAGATGGTACAGGCCTCCTTCCTGAAACCTAGTATAAAACCTAACGTTGAAAGGGAGGAGCGGTTGATTGAAACAAATTTAGGAAATACTCGCGTCATTACATATCGGCCAAACCGTAATACAGAGGGACCATTACCCGTTTTTGTGAATATGCATGGCGGTGGATTTGTGATGGGAAGTGCTGAATTGGATGATGCGTGGTGTCCTGTGATAGCGGACCGAGCCAGTTGTTTAGTAGTGAATATTGATTATCATCTGGCACCAGAATACAAATTTCCTGCTGCAATATATGAATGCTATGATATTCTGAAATGGCTTTATGAGAACCCCAATGTCCTTCAGGTAGACAATAAGCGAATAGCAGTTGGGGGACATAGTGCAGGTGGGAATTTAGCAGCTGCTCTTTGTTTGCTGAACAAGGAGAGAGAGCAGATTCCTTTAGTGAAGCAAATCCTTAATTATCCACCGCTGGACCTTGCTACTGATCCGGACCTGAAATTCAAGCATAAAAAAGCCATACCACCCAGACTGGCAAAACTGTTTAATGAATCCTATTTAAAATCAATGAAAGATGCGGAAAACCCATTGGTCTCTCCTGTATATGCTGAGGATTTGGAAGACTTGCCGCCTGCTTTAATCATCACTGCTGAATTTGACTCTCTTGCAGATGAAGCCGACTACTATGCAAGCCAGCTTGAAGAAGCTGGGGTGACAGTCAAGAAGAAGAGGTACATGGAAGCTGCACATGCATTTACTCATACAGGTGAATTGAAACAGGCTGAAGAGGCATGGCACTTAATTAGTGATGAATTAAAAGAGGCCTTTTCCTAGATTAATGCTGGGCTTACGCTGTCCTGATGATTTTTGATAAATCTATATAAATAAATAAATCGAAAAACAATGGCGGTTCAATTCATTTAGAGTTGGACTGCTTCTTTTTATAAGCGCATATCCTTAAACATATTTATTAAAAAAGTTCATAATAATGTTATTAAATGGATATATATACATGAATGATGGATTTTATTAATAATAAGGCTGTTTTGTATAGTTTGTGCCCTGTATAAATGGGTATAATTGATTTAAGGATAATATTGGAAATTATCTCTATTGGTTCCATTGGCTTGAATCAGGAAAAGATTTAGGATTTAATAAACGCGTGGAACAAATGTTTATTTCAAAAAAATCTAATTATAAAACAGTTGGAATGTTGAGAAATGCATAAAAAGACCTTGATATGTGTGATCACCTTAAAGAGATATCTAAATATTTTTCATATCTTTGCTTTTCAATGTTCAGTTCATATATTCTAATAAAATCTACTGTAAAATTAGGGTACGGTTTCAACTCTCTATCTGCTATTTTTTCCATTTCTATTAGTTCTTTTTTAGAGAGCCCAGTAGAAATATTTCCACCGTATTTTTCTTTCCCCAGAGTTAAGTGAGGTACAAAGGCATCAAGTTCAAAATACTGTTTTATTAAGTCTTCTGACGGTGAAATCTCATTAATGATTTTTTGATGCAATTTGTGTAAGTTAGTTGAGTTAACACTCAAATATAAAACGCTATCTCCAAAATAGTTGGGCTTATCTAATGATACTTGAAAAGGTTTGAAGGTATCGCATACGGTTTGTACCTTATCAATCCATTGTTTATCTGGAGTTAGTCCTCCTTGTGCTTTCAATGTTATGTGTGGTTCTACACCCGATTGTTTAATCCATTTACTTTGAAAATACTCAATACGTTCCAAATATTCTTCAGGTGGAACAATCCCTATAAAATACTCCAAATTCATTCTTCTTTACACCCTTATTTTCAGTTTTAATTATTTTAACAGAAAATTCCGAAGATGCAAATGGAATTATTACGTGAAAAACAACAGCCATAAAAAAGATGCTATTCATATACTTTTAATGAGACAAAGAAACTTTAACTGTCTCGAAGTTTAAGACTTTAATATAAAATTTGTATTCAATTATATCTTCAATAGTCCTTATGAGGATTAGCTTCTAAAATGTTATATACCGATAATCAACCAGTCTATTCATATACTTTACAGATGTCAAAAATAATAAAAGATGGGAGAGGGTTATTGTGCCTGGCTGTAGTAACGATTTTTATATAGCAATTGGCGGTAATATTGTTGCTCAGATAGAATTTGTGGCAGATGAGCAAGAGGTATCTGAACAAGGGAGTATCATCATTAATCATACATTAGTTGCAAATAGCTACAGGGGGAAAGGTTTGGGCAAGGCATTAGTAAACCGTGTAGTATTGCATGCAAGAAATGAAAATAAATATATTAAGCCCGTTTGTCCATTTGCAAAAATGATGCTTGAAAATAAAAAAGAATATCAGGATGTTTTAATGTAATCCAATAATCTAAAATGTACACACCTATTTCACTTCCTTATTTGCAAAAGTAAGGATTTTTGTTTTTAAAATATGGATATACAAAATCTGTTTGGGCCGAGGTACTTCTTGTTTTGCTGACATTAAAGAGGCTTTCACCCCTTTATGTTAATGATTTGTTATTTCGAATACAGATTTTTACGAAAAGCAGAAATAGTAGATATTCCGTCTTCCAAAAAGTATGATAAAAGTATAGAAATAACAAAATATGGCGATGCATGGAGTGGGAGTGTGAATAGGTAATGAAAGTAATAGGATTATCAGGTTCCATAATTGGTGAAAAAACACCTAAATCAGTGGAAGAGGTATTGGCAGCTGTAAACAAAATAGATAATCAATTAGATACAGAATTAATAGATCTTAGAAATTATAATGTGGAATTTGTAAGAGGCATTCCTTTTTCATCCTATAATCAGGATACCCGAACGGTAGTCAATAAACTAAACGATGCGGATATTATAATAATTGGTACACCCATTTATCAGGCGTCGATACCGGGTGTTCTAAAAAATCTATTTGATCATTTAGCTCCGGATTGTTTTAAAGGAAAAGTGGTAGGAATTGTTACGAATGGAGGATCTGAAAAACACTTTTTAGTAACTGAGTACCAATTAAAACCGATATTATCTTATTTCAAAGCGATAATACCATTTAATAATGTATTTTTACATACAAGCTGCTTTGGACCTGGCAATAAAATTGTAAATGAAGAGGAGAATAATAGGATCCAAGCATTGGCTCAGGAAGTTATTGATTTAAAGGAGATTCACTAAAATTTTATCAGATCCTCTAACTAAATGTGAATGAGAAAAATGGTATCTGCATTCCTAGCATTTCAATAGAATATAGAGCATTCAAGATAAAGATAGGAGTAGACGACTTACTAAGACATAAAAAAGTAAGAGATTTTCTTCCTACAGAGAATTGGATGAAGAGATTGAATTGATTTTTAAACTGCTCAATCTCTTTTTCATTCAATTTATATGAAAGGGTTAATTGTGTTTATTAAAATCAGATGAATAGTTTGAAATATCGCTTATTAATGATTTATCTTCATTGATATCCAATGTACGAAGTTTCATAATTAAATGTACGCGTCGTTTATAAAAATCTTTGTGTGATATGGACCGGTTATCATAGTACATTTGATAATTTTTTCTCAATTCATTTAATAATTCATTATATTTTTTTTGAGCGCACACTATATCACCTTCTTTCCTCATGATGTTATATTTAAATAATATCACAAAAGATTCTGTTAATTCACCGTTAAAATTTTTCCACATTCAAAATATTATGTAAATTATAACCCTTAAGACTAATGGTTAGTATCAAGTTCCTGTTAAAGGTAGAATCCTATTTAGAATTAGACCGAGATTGTTTATAGTAAAAATTGTATCACGACGAATTTCCTTTCGTAGGTTCCAACCTTCGCATAGAATGACATTCAAAAAAGCTTCAGGTAATGATAAATGGTCTAAAATAGACCATGATATCAAAGAGAAAAACTTACTGCCTTTTAAAGAGAGGCGAGGCTGGGACAAGTATTTCAGTTAATGATAAACCCAAACTATTAGGTGATATTTCAATTGGATATTCGCCGGCTAGGTTGCGTTTTAATTGTCTTCAATAGAAAGGTTCATTCTGCATACGATTATTCATATCAAGTGGAATGGAACGGAAGCCACTCGACTCCTTGGGAAGTAGAGGAGGCTTAAGACCCAGCAGGCTCAGCCGAGGAAGCGCCCAATGGAACAGACTTTTTTCTCAAACTTAACTCTTTAATAAGCAACAAAGTCTAGTAAGATTAATTTAGATATCGTTCGTCTACAGGATTGTTTTCAAGTTATTTCCCAGCCTCGTTTTTTTATTTGCTTATCTATAATACTCTCACAGCGAACGATTATGATTATTGGAATTTAGATGATAGAAGAATGAAGATTTAATATAGGACGGTTCTCTTCAACGATTTAATGTGGTACGTAAATATAATTTGTCTAAAAAGGCAGTGCAACAGGCCATAAATGACTGCCGCACTGCCTTTTAAATAGATTTGTATCATAAATGTTATTTCTAAAGTGGATTTTACGAATCATTGTTTACTTCGGAATAAGCTCCTAGAAATTGAGCTAACACTTCTTTGTTTTGAGATATATCTGCGAGTGTATAGCCATCTAATACGTTTAAAAAAGCATACAATGCTTTATTTAAAATACCTCTCAACGTACAAACAGGAGAGATGGGACATGTATTATGATCAGAAAAACACTCAACTATGTTAAAATCTTCTTCAGTTTTTCTTACTAAACCCCCGATATTGATTTCATGAGGTTTCATTGCCAGTCTCATGCCGCCATTACGCCCACGTATTGTTTCTATATAACCTAACTTGCCCAGCTGGTATATAATTTTCATTAAATGATTTTTGGATATGCCATAGGCATCAGCAATTTCTTTTATATTTACTAATCGATCGGGATGACTTGCCAAGTACATAAGCACCCTGATGGAATAGTCACTGAAATTTGTTAATCGCATAGTCACGCCCCGCTTCAGATTATCTACTTATCTTTAATACTACCATACATAAATAGGCTTCCAAAGAAAGTTCACAGAAAAGATGTATCTGAAATATTGCTTTTACTTTCCAATAGAGTAAAATTAAAGATGTATTTCAAATACATCTTTAAAAGGGGATTTTTATATGTTGTCTACTCAAACAATCGAAATTGTGAAATCAACTGCACCAATATTGGAAACAAGGGGTAAGGAAATAACTACGGTATTTTATAAAACGATGTTTGAAGCACATCCTGAGCTTTTGAATATTTTTAATCATGCAAATCAAAAAAGAGGCAGACAGCAGACTGCATTAGCAAATACGGTAACAGCTGCGGCCTATTATATCGATCAATTGGAAGTGCTTCTGCCGGTTGTAAAACAAATTGCACATAAACACCGTAGTTTAATGATTAAATCTGAGCATTATCCGATTGTAGGAAAATATTTATTGTTGGCTATTAAAAAAGTATTAGGTGATGCGGCTACAGATGATATTTTAAAAGCGTGGGAAGAGGCCTATGGGGCAATCGCTGATATCTTCATAGGGGTTGAACGTGAAATGTATGAAGAAGCGGAAAATAAGGTTGGTGGTTGGAGAGACTATCGAGAATTTGAAGTCATAAAGAAAGTGAGGGAAAGTGACGGTATTACTTCCTTCTATTTAAAACCAACCGATGGGCTGGCAATACCCGAATTTGAACCGGGCCAATATATAACTGTTCGGGTTCAAATTCCAGGAGAACAGTTTATGATGAATCGCCAATATAGCTTAACGAATGTATCCAATGGTGAATACTATCGAATTTCTGTAAAAAGTGAAAGTATGCATGACAATCCTGATGGTAAAGTATCTAATTACCTGCATAAGGAAGTTTGTACGGGTGATATAGTACAACTAACGGTACCAGCGGGAGATTTTACTTTAGAAGAGGACACCGAGCCAATTACCTTTATAGCTGCCGGAGTAGGGATAACGCCATTTATTAGTATGTTGAATACACTTTATAAACAGGAATCATTAAGAAAAATTACTTTGATACACGCGTTTAAAAACAGGAAGCTTCAAGCATTTGCTGATGAGCTCTCCATGTTAAACAGGCAAATGCATGATATGACAATCAACTTTTATAATGAAGAAGCTGATGTAATCGAGGAGAATTATAAAATAGGCAGAATCAATGAAGAGGTATTGAGGCAATTAGATCAGAATGGAATTTTCTATGTTTGTGGGCCAGTCGAATTTATGCAAGGTGTCATTCAAATGCTTTATAAACTAGGCGTACCGCAAGAAAAAGTACGGTTTGAATTTTTTGGACCTTCCATGAAAATCGAAACAGTAACAGAAAAAGTGTGAAAAAAACATGCTGGGAAGTTTATTCCTGGCATATTTTTTATAAATTCCTCGTCTGTTAAACTCTTTGTTGTGAAAATCAGCAGAGAATATGTTTTGTCTCCGTAACTCACCATGATTTTATTATTCTATAACGATCCCAAACATTACTAAAAGTGTGCGTTGAATTGATTGGTTTAATAGATTAAAAGAGGGGAGGATGGTAAAGGAATATACAGAGATAAAGATTATAAAAAACAATAAGAAGAATTCCTCAAGCACCTTTAGTGCGTTTGTTGATCAGGTATTAATTACCGTCATTTGTTTAGTGAAAGACATTCAAATGAAGTGCCTAAGGATTAATCTAATACTTCTTGCCTTAAATCGGTATGTTCAGAGACACAACTATCTCAGCTGGTTAACCCTAAATGATTAATCTGCAGCTGTACACAAAAACCAGGTTTCTTTTAGTCTATATGTACATTTCATATGTTTGCATTGACATTTCATAAAGGTAGCTGATTGAATGGCTAGATAGTCAGTATACTTAATAAAAGGATCACCCGATAAAATCAGTCTCTATTCTTATCGGTTAATAATTTGGTGTCGTGTATAATATGTACCGTAGCGAAACAAGAATTTCAATTGTAATTGACTCTCATTGATACAGAAATAATAAACAGTGTTAGTCGAATTTGACTCTTTTTTATAATTAATTGATAAAGAGCTTGCAACATTTTCTATATAATGTTCCATTTCCATCCGTTTAATTATGTGGCTGCCTAATAATTTCTGTTTCTTAAACGAATCTAATCTGTCTAATAGTTCCTTCTTTATTAGTATACAATCTTCCATATTTATAGGTAATCATCCCCTGTTTTTTTTGAATTTATTCATAAAAAAAGCCAGAAAAGGACAAATTTATTAATCCTTTCCTGACTTATGTATGGTTCTATGCCCACTCATTGCTATCAGTTATTTTATTAAGATGTTACAGATAACTTTATCGCAGATGGGGGTTATTGTCAATCAACCAATCAACTTTGCAAAATGAAAATAATATAGCTAGTATCTTTCTCGAAATTCCAAAAAGTAAATTTATCGATTATTTTGGTGTTTAAATAGTTCTCGAAGTTTCTTTTATGCTCTATTATCAAACGTTTCTCCAAATCCCGCTTCGCGATCGTTAATTGTTCAGTAAAGCCGAACTTGATCAATTCCTTTTCGATCGGAACCATTATACCTTTTCGGACAATCATCAGCTGCCGCTTATTGAGCATAGTTGAATAGATTTCCACTGGTTCTTTTTGAGCAAGCTTGGTAACCTTCGCTAATTCTCGTTCGACTTTCTCTCTATTTCTATAATCACTGATGCTCGTTGCTGTTTTTGATAGCGTAATAATAAACATGCCAGTCGAAGTTTGCAAATTCCAATCATAAAAGAATTCATCAACTTTTGTTCCTAATGCTGCTTCAATATAGGAGGTGATGTCTTTGATTATGGTTTCCATGAGAAGGTCCCGGTTCTTTTGCACGTAAACTTCACCATCTTGATTAGCCAATAAGGATTTCTCCATAGGGGAAAGGAAATCGGCAAGATGCACAGCAAGAGTAGGAGACGATAACGTACAAATAACGTGGCTGGGGCCCCGTCCGAAGGTTTCTCTTAGCATTCTTCCTATATAACTGCTAATGTCTTTTTCGGCTTTTGTTATATCCATATCATACACCTCAGGCTTTGTGACTTTCTTATCATTTATCCCTAAGTAATTTTTTTGAAACATCAGACAAAGACTTATTACAGGGGATTTTAGTCTGAATTAAAAGATTAAAGTCAACGAAAACATCTAGAAACGATTAGGACATGAGAGGGGTGATTGGTCAAACTTTGGCGCTGCGGAAATAATATTTAATATTATCAAATGTGCCGGGAAGTTTTCTTCCCGGCACATTTGTTTTATACAGCTTCATCTGCAAACTGGCTGTTATAAAGATCCGCATAGAAACCATTTTGTCTCAGCAACTCATCATGAGTACCTTGTTCAATGACGGTTCCTTTATTCATTACTAGAATTAAATCTGCATCTTTAATCGTGGATAAACGGTGAGCGATCACAAAGCTTGTACGATTTTCCATTAAGCGATTCATCGCTTTCTGAATAAAGATTTCAGTTCTTGTATCAACACTGCTTGTTGCTTCATCCAAGATTAGAATAGAAGGGTTTGCTAAAATGGCACGAGCTATTGTAAGCAATTGTTTTTGACCCTGTGATATATTGGATGCTTCTTCATTTAATTCAGTTTCATATCCTTCTGGCAATGTACGAATAAAATGATCGGCATGAGCTGCTTGGGCTGCTTCAATAATTTCTTCACGAGTGGCACCTTCACGACCATAGCCAATATTATCTGCAATGGTACCATTAAAGAGCCATGTATCCTGAAGAACCATACCGAATAATCCATGGAGATCTCCGCGTTTCATTTCTTTAATATCGACACCATCAATTTTTATGCTTCCGCCATTTAATTCATAAAAACGCATTAACAGGTTAATCATTGTTGTTTTACCTGCACCGGTCGGACCTACTATGGCTACTTTTTGCCCTGGTTTGACATCAAGATTCATATCTTCAATCAATAGCTGATCCTGCTTATATCCGAATGCAACATGATCAAAAACCACATGTCCTTTTGGATGAGAAATCATTTGTGGATTCGTTGTTTCTGCTTCCTCCTCCTCCTCATCTAGCAGTTCAAATACACGTTCTGCAGAAGCAACAGTAGATTGAATAATGTTAGCGATATTCGCCGTTTGAGTAATCGGTTGTGTGAATTGGCGTGCATATTGTATAAAAGCCTGTATATCACCAACTGTTATTCTTCCGTTTGTAACAAAAATACCGCCAACTACACATATGAGTACATATCCGATGTTTCCGATAAATTGCATGAAGGGCATAATTACACCTGAAATAAACTGTGCTTTCCAGGATGATTCGTATAATTTTTCATTTATTGCCTCAAACTCTTCCAAAGCTTTTTCCTCTTGGCCAAAGGCTTTCACGACCTCATGTCCAGTATAGATTTCTTCAACATGGCCACTTAAATTTCCAAGTGATTTTTGTTGGCCAGCAAAGTAGGTTTGAGATTTTTTGGCTACAAATACAGCGACTACTCCGCTTAAAGGTAACGTTAAAAGAAGAATTCCTGTCATAACCGGGCTGATCGACAGCATCATAATAATAACACCAATAATCGTTACTACACTGGTAATAAGCTGTGTTAAGCTTTGTTGTAAGGTAGTGCTGATATTATCAATATCATTCACAATCCGGCTTAAAGTTTCACCTGTAGTTGTTCCATCAAAATACTTTAAAGGCAGCCGAGATACCTTAGCTTCAGCTTCTTCTCTTAATGTAAATACCGTATTTTGAGCAACGCTTGCCATAATATATTGCTGGATAAAGGCGAAGATTGAGCTAAACAAATATAAGGCGCCGAGTAGGAAGAGAATTCGAATGATATACTCAAAATCGATGCCTGCGCCAGGAATACCTGACATTTTTTCCATAATGCCTTCAAATATTTTGGTTGTCGCTTTACCTAATACTTTTGGGCCGACAATGGTGAAAACCGTACTGAGGATTGCAGCCAGCAATACAGTTAAAAGGCGAAATTTATAAGGTGCTAAATAACGAATTAATCGTTTTAACGTACCCTTAAAATCTTTTGCTTTTTGTATCGGTGCTCCTGGACCACCTGGAGGACCAAATCCCGGATTTGATTGTCTTCTTGTCATTCTGCTCATGCAATCTCCTCCTCAGAAAGCTGTGACTTCACAATTTCTTGATAGGTTTCACATGATTTTAGTAATTCTTCATGTGTACCAATTCCCATAACATTTCCTTCATCCAATACAATGATACGATCGGCATCCATAACCGTAGATACACGTTGGGCAACCAATAAAACCGTTCCTTCCGTGGTTTCACTTTTTAAAGCTTTCCGCAGCTTAGCGTCCGTTTTGAAATCCAGTGCAGAAAAGCTGTCATCAAACATATAGATTTCCGGTTTTCGAACCAAGGCTCTCGCAATGGACAGACGTTGCTTTTGTCCTCCGGAAATATTTGTACCGCCCTGAGAAATAGGAGAGTCAAAGCCTTCCTTCATATTAGAAACAAAATCATAGGCTTGTGCGACTTTTGCAGCATGGATGACTTCCTCATCACTGGCATTCTCATTTCCGTAGAGGATATTTTCCTTTACGGTACCGGTGAATAAAACAGCTTTCTGAGGAACTAGACCAATTCGGTTACGTAAATCCACTAATTCCAGTTCCTTAATATTGATTCCATTTAGATAAATACTGCCTTCAGTCGGTTCATAAAAACGAGGAATCAGCTTTAATAATGTTGATTTCCCAGAACCAGTTCCGCCGATAATGGCTGTAACCTCACCAGGACCAGCGCTAAATGAAAGGCCTTTTAAGGCAGGTTCTTCGGCACCTGGATAGCTGAATGTAACATTCTTAAATTCCAGGTAGCCAGTTTTAGTTGGTTTAGCTTCATGTTTAATTGGCTCATCTTTAATAGTGGGCTTAATCGCCAATACTTCATTAATACGAGCTGCGGAAGCAGAAGCACGAGGAATCATGACAAACATCATGGAAAGCATAACCATGGAGAACATAATTTGCATGGCATATTGAATAAAGGCCATTAAATCACCGACCTGCATATCTCCATGATCAATCCTGATTGCACCAAACCAAACAACCGCAATGGTTGTATAGTTCATAATCAGCATCATGAGCGGCATAAGTGTAGCCATTAATTTATTCACTTTGATAGTAGTGTCTCTTAAGTCTTTGTTGGCCTTCTTAAAACGTTCCTTTTCAAAATTGATCCGATTAAAGGAACGAATGACACGGACACCAGTCAAATTTTCGCGAATGACACGGTTTACAGCATCCAATCTGCGTTGAACCAGTTTAAATAGAGGGACGCCTTTCCAGATGACAAAAAGAATAACGCCCACTAAGACCGGAATCGCAAGGATGATAACCCAGGATAGTTCGGGATCTTTTGAAAAGGCCATAATAATGCCACCAATAGCCATTAAAGGTGCCATTATCATCATTCTAAGGATCATGTTAAGGACCAATTGTACCTGTGTTATATCATTGGTTGTTCTTGTAATTAAGGAAGCAGTACCAACTTGTTCAAATTCATGAAGTGAAAAATTCTCAACATGGGAGAATACTCTGGAGCGAAGATTTTTGCCAAATGACATGGATACTTTGGCGCTGAAGTAACTTGCCGTAATAGAGCAAAGCGTACCAACTGCAGCAACCAAAAGCATAAATCCGCCAATTTTCCATATGTATGGTATGTTCTGATTAATGACACCTTTGTCGATGATGTCAGACATCAATGTGGGTAAGAATAATTCTGATAATGACTGTATAAATACCAATGCGAATATAAAAACAATCGGTAATTTATACGGTGCTAAATAGCGAAACAATTTCCTCAAAAATTAACAACTCCTTAATACTGATTTTCATTAAAAAACTCATACACTTTGGTTAATAATCGGGTGAGTTCCTTACTATCATCTAATCCGATATATTCCTCTAGAAGGGTAAAAGTTTGATGTAATTTAGCAAGTGCTGCATCTGCTACAGAATCTCCCTCACATGTTAATGTAACCAGTACCACCCTGCGATCATTTTTATCAATTCTGCGGGTAATTAGGTTATGCTGTTCCAGCTTATTTAAAATGGGGGTAACAGATGGCATTTTAACATTTAACTGCTTGCTGATCTCGGATACCTTAATCTCGGTAATATGTTGAGTTTTTTCTTTGATACATGTCAAAACTCTTATTTCACTTGGTTTATATCCTTTTATTGTTTTCTTTTCCCAATCCAATTTGTCAAACTGTGTAAAAGCCCTGATCAATTTTTCAACTGATCGGTCTTTGTTAACTGTCATACCTCCACCTCTAAAACAAAGTCTTCCTAATAGTTAAGTAACCAAATTAAAAGCAAATAAAATTATATTTATATAATATATACAAGTCAATATAGCTATACAGTTTCAGAAAGTGTAAAATATGACAAATTAAATACGATGGTTTTGTAGGTCTGTTAAATAAAAGAAATAGGAAATGAAAAAATGTATAATGTATAAAACATATTAAATTCAGCTTAAAATCCTAATGTTTTACATAATTAGGATTGTCTTTATATCAGTTCTTCGGTAACGTTATATATAGAAGCTAAACTCAGGAGGAAGAAAGTTTATGAAAGAAAGAAAACAGAAGGGGAGTTATAAACGCTTTTTTCGGTTATTGCATGCAACGAACCCTTCATATGGAAGACTTGGTTTTGCACTCGGTCTGAGTATTATTACTACCCTTATTGGGTTGCTCATTCCATTGTTAACAAAGGAATTGGTAGACGGCTTCAGTATGTCTTCATTATCTAAAAGTCAGATTCTCATAATTGTATTGGTGTTTATTGCTCAAGCTGGTTTAAGTGCATACGCGACCTATGCACTTGGATATAATGGTCAAAAAATCATTGCAGGCTTGCGGGATTTATTATGGAAAAAGTTGATTAAGCTGCCTGTATCGTACTCTGACAAATATGGTTCAGGGGAAATGATTAGCAGATTAACAAATGACACAATGGTCGTCAAAGAATTGATAACTACCCATTTAGTTGGGGCTATTACTGGAATGATTTCAGTTATTGGGTCTATAACGATATTATTTATCATGAACTGGAAATTAACCCTGTTAATATTTATTGTTTTCCCAATAGCAGCCATGATTTTAATACCAATTGGCCGAATTATGCTTAATATCTCGAAGGAGACCCAAGCTGAAACTGGTAGATTTACAGGGGTATTAAATCAGGTCCTACCTGAAATCCGCTTAGTCAAGGCATCCAATGCAGAAGAAATTGAATATAATAGGGGAATGTCAGGTGTAAACCGGTTGTTCGCTCTTGGTTTAAAAGAAGCGAAGACCCAGTCTCTTGTTTCACCAATTATCACATTAGTGCTAATGGCTGCTCTAGTAGGAATTATTGGGTATGGCGGTATGCAGGTAGCGAGCGGAATTATTACAGCAGGTTCGCTTGTAGCTTTTATTCTTTACATTTTTCAAATTATTATGCCTATGGGGCAAATTACGACATTTTTTACTCAATTGCAGCGTTCGATGGGAGCAACCATGAGAATAATTGAAATCCTGAATGAAAAAGAAGAGGATTTACTCAAAGGGAAAGAACTAGTAAAAGCAAATGTCGATATCGTTCTCGATGATTTATCATTTGGATATGCAGAGGAGTCTTTAATTCTTCGTCATTTAAATGCAAAGATTGAAGCGGGAAAAGTAACAGCGATTGTTGGACCAAGCGGTGGAGGGAAGACGACTCTGTTTAAATTGCTTGAACGCTTTTACGAACCAAGTGAGGGATCAATCAGGATAGGTGAAATTCCTATCGGTGAATACAATTTGCAATCGTGGCGGAAGCATATTGGGTATGTATCTCAAGAAAGCCCGCTGTTGGCAGGTACGATCCAGGATAATATATGTTATGGTTTGGAAAGGGAAGTCACCTCCGCTGAACTGGAGCAAGCAGCTGAAATGGCTCATGCACTTGAATTCATTCAGCAGCTTCCAGAAGGATTCCAAACGGATGTAGGGGAGAGGGGATTGAAGCTGTCAGGAGGACAGCGCCAACGAATTGCGATAGCAAGAGCGTTATTGAGAAATCCAAGTATTCTAATGCTAGACGAGGCCACATCAAGTTTAGACAGCCAGTCTGAACAAATCGTGCAGGCTGCATTAAATAAACTAATGGTAGGGAGGACGACAATCGTTATTGCCCATCGATTATCAACCGTCGTCAATGCCGATCAGTTGTTATTTATTGAAAAAGGTGAAATTACAGGTAGAGGAACACATGAAGAATTAATGCAAACTCACAAGCTCTACCATGAATTCGCAACACAGCAATTAAAAATTAATGAGAATTTAAAAGAGAAGGCATAAATTGCACAAAGCATAACAATTTTTTTTGATATTTAAGAATGAACAACTAGCTAAACGAAACCAAAACTCGCTTAGAAATATTTTACTAAGCGCGTTTTGGTTTTTTTAAAAGCAATTTTACTATTATTTAAGGGTTATAAACCTGTAAATAGAATCAAAACGCCCAATTCCCATTTCGGAATATGGCCTCACGTGTACCATCAGGCAATTCTCCATCAATGTCCATATCAGCTGAACCAATCATAAAGTCCTCATGCACTTGGCTGATATTTACCCCATACTTATGCAATTGTTCGATATTCATTTCTTCTCCACCTTCGAGGCAAAATGGATATCCAGCTCCAATGGCGAGGTGGTTAGAAGCATTTTCATCAAATAACGTATTATAGAATAAGATATTTGATTCAGAGATCGGTGAATGGTGAGGTACCAGCGCAATTTCACCCAGGTATTTAGCTCCTTCATCAACATTGATAAGATGATTTAAAATTTTATTTCCTTTTTTTGTCACGGCATTTACGATTCTTCCTTCTTCAAATGTTAACGTAAATTCATCAATTACATTGCCGCCATAAGCTAACGGTTTTGTGCTTGAAACCGTGCCATTTACTCCATTTTTTAAAGGAATCGTAAATACTTCTTCAGTAGGCATATTGGCTACGAATTCTTTGCCGGTTGAGTCTTTAGCTCCTGCTGCGCACCACTTATGTTTCTCGGAAAGTTCAATTCTTAAATCCGTACCAGGTGCTTTATAGTGTATGTATTTATATTTTTTGTTATTTAAATAATCAGCTTTACTGATTAATGTATCAAGATGCTCCTCCCATGCTTGGATAACATTTTCCTGATCAACACGGACTGAAGAAAAGATGGCATCCCAAAGTAAATCTAAGCTGTTTTCTTGTCCAGGGAATATTTTTTTGGACCAACCCTCACCTGCAGCAGCAACGACTGTCCAACTGATCTTATTGGACTGCATTGCTTCGCGTAAATTATTGAGAGCCTTACCTGCAGCCTTTTGAAAATTAGCGATCCGATTTGAGTCGATCCCATTCAGTAAATCCGGATCTTGAGAGACAATCGTTATAAAAGTTGCACCTCTTTCAACCATTTCGTTTCTGGAGGCAGCCATCCATGAAGGAAATTCAGTAAATGCCTCGTCAGGTGCCAGCAAATATTTCGTTCGGTTAATTTCTTCATCACTCCATTCCACAAAAACCTGCTTTGCACCTGCTTCATAGGCTTTTTTAACAAGTTTACGTGTAAATGGTGCAGTTTCAATAGTGGATATGATGAATACAATTTGATCCTTTTGTACATTAGCAGCTTTCTTAACAGTCAAGTCAGCATAACGATCTAATTTTTCTTCAAAATTATTCATGGATTAATCCTCCCCATACAATATTATTTACTATAAAAGTATATCATCTAGATATCAGAAAATATCAAAAATTTATTTGGATAAAAATATAGAGCTGGATCTATAAGAAATCCAGCTCTATATAGCATTTTTATTAATGTCCTCCTAAGAAGACCAATTGAATAAGGAATAGTACACCAAAGATGTAAACAAGAGGTGGAACTTCTTTCGCTTTGCCACCAACTAATTTCAAGATTGGATAAATAATAAATCCAAATGCGATTCCAGTAGAGATACTTGAAGTTAAAGGCATCGCAAGGATAATAACAAATGCTGTAAAAGCTTCATCAAACTCAGACCATCTAATCTTTGATATACCTTCCATCATAAAGCACCCAACAATAATTAAAACAGGAGCTGTAATGGAAGCTAAGTTTGAGATGGCTCCAATAAATGGTGAGAAGAATAATGCTAAGCTGAACAATATAGCAACAACTACTGCTGTTAAACCAGTACGACCACCGGCAGCAACACCTGTACTTGATTCTACATATGCTGTTGAAGGACTTGTACCAAAAGCAGCACCAACAGTAGTAGCGATAGAATCACCAAGGAAAGCTTGCTTTGCCCTAGGAAACTTACCGTCTTTTAATAATCCGGCCTGTTCGGATACAGCCACCATTGTACCTGTTGTGTCAAAAATCGTTACGAGTAGGAATGAAAATACAACGGCGTATAAGCTGTTAGTGAATACACCACCGAGATCTAAATCAAAAAATGCTATTCCTTCTGGAAGTGAAGGGAGTAATTGCTTGGCTGTAATGTCCAGCATGCCTGTAAAATAGCCAATAATTGCTGTAATAATCATTCCAATAAACAAAGCACCAGGTACTTTTCTTACCATAAGAATAAGGGTAATGAATAAACCGGCAATTGTTAATAATGGAACAGGAGCAGTTAAATCACCTAAACCAACAAGATTGCTTTCGTTTGCGACAAAGATTTGTGCTTGTTTAAAACCAAGAAACGCTATGAATAAACCAATACCGGATGTAATTCCATATTTAATAGAAAGAGGGATGGAATTAATGATCTTTTCACGTAAATTACTAAAACTTAATAACATAAATAAAAGTCCGGCGATAAATACTGCGCCTAAAACCACTTGATAGCTAAGTCCTTGTGTCGCAACAACACTCGTAAAGTAAGCGTTTATTCCCATACCTGGCGCAACGGCGATTGGGTATTTTGCATACAAGCCCATAATTAAAGTACCAATTACTGCCGAGATAATGGTAGCAATAAATACCTGATTAAAGGGAATTCCTGAAGCGGAAAGGATTGCCGGGTTAACTATTACAATGTACACCATTGTAAAGAAAGTAGTTATACCAGCTAAAACTTCCGTTTTAACAGTAGACCCGTTTTGGCTAATTGAGAAAAATTTGTCTAACAATTCGTATACCTCCATCTATTCACCTTTAAAAAAGCGAACGTTTTTGACGACATTTAATATAATATTCGCTTTTAGGTTATTTTTCAACCACAAATTAATAATTATATTAATTATTTGCAATAACTACTTATAATATGAGGATTAAAGAGAGGCTTTATCCTAGTTATGAGGTTGATATTTAAAACATTATCATACTAAAACTGATTGTTAGTATTAGAAGTCATTATGAATAGTGCTTCAACATTTCAGGACTTTGATTTGTAAATGGTTGATGTTACTTTTGTGACTTCTGTATAGGTTGAAATACAAAGTAGACTGTGACCAAAAAACAAAAAGAAATTTATGTGAATAAATTAAAAATATACAAAAATTAGTAGATGAAAATATTTACATTTTTCATATCGGGAGTATTATTATCAAAGTTTCTAATTTCTAAATCGCTTAAGCATAATTGCGCGGGGGACCCATTGTGTTCTGGGGTGAATCCATTATGGTAGGGCTACTCAGTAGGCACGAATCCGACAGCTAACTCCTCAGCGTTTTATGAGAAGGAAGGTGGAACTTGTGAGACGAAACTAATATAACGTCTGCAGGTCTATTTATTGATGGCTTGCAGGCGTTTTTTGTTGATCAAGCTATTAATTTATTAATTTCTTAATAATAAAAGCGGGTGAGCAGAGTGGTTTCATCAATAAAACGTATACTCATTGGTCGTACTTTAAAGTCAATATAAACACAGAGTGATTTCCGCTATTAATGGAATCACTCTTTTTTTGCTTAAACTACACATCCCTTTAGATTTAATAGTTATATGAAATAATGATGGCATTTTTATGCATAAAAATACAAGTAAGTATTTACCTCAAAAAATTATGGTGATATAATTTATTTACTTTTTTAAAGAGGGTGATTCCCATTAGAATGTTAATTTTAGAAGATGAGCCTGTTGCGAGAAAAGTACTAAGGAAAAGGCTTGAATTACAAGGATATACAGTAGATGATTTTGACGATCCAGAGGATGCAATTATAGCTTGTGATAAAGTGAAATACGATTTATTAATTTTTGATATTACCATTCATGGTGCAATTATTGATGGTTTGGAAGCTGCTTCTATTATAAGGAAAAAACATAATATTCCCTTTGTCCTCGTTACCGGAGCAGATTCGTCAGATGCAAGATTGCGAGGATTACAGGAAGGTGCGCTTTTGTATTTTACAAAGCCTTTCAGCTACAAAGAACTTGTCCTTAACATAAAAAATATTATGGAAAGTACAGCAGTAAAAAATAATTCGTATTATATACATAGAGGATTAAAAATTGAGCCTCTTCGTGGTACGATTACGAAAGAAGATGGCAGTGTTGAAACGCTATCGAAAATTCCAATGCAGGTGTATACGTATTTATTAGAACATAAAAATCAAGTTGTCAGTAAACAAGAATTATGGGAAAAAATATGGACTGAGCATGGGGATATGAGTGATGACATTATTAATACAACGATAAATCGGATTAGACGAAAGATAGGTAAGAATAGCATTAATACGATTAAAAATGTTGGATATGAAATCAATGACTAAAAATTGGCTTACTGTTAAACGGTTTACCATTTTATCCAATATTCTCATGTTCTTGATATTTACAGGCATAGTCTTACTGCAAAATATTAATCGGGTAAACGATTATGCAAAACATCGAATCAATGAAGTATTGCCGAACTTCTATTTGGTTGAAACTCATTTAGCTGAATACGGTTTACAGGAAGACTTTCTAAATGATAAATTCGGTAAGCTACCTGGTGCTTATGAGTATATGATGATTTTGGATAATGACTCAAGTTATCAAAATATTGCTTATAACCAAACATCAAAGAATATCAATATTTATGAAGGAAAAGATAAAAAATATTTACCAATAATTAAGTGGTTATTAGGTCAGAGTCGAGAAGACATCTATGTAAAAGATGGTTTAAGTGATAAAAAAATTAAGGTTGAGTTTTATGAAGTTAATGGATCTGTAATAGCTGAAATTGAGCATGCCATTCATACGGAAGCATTCAATGGTCAGTTATATACGAAAATAAATCTCTCGGTTCTGCTTATTGAAGATTTTAAAGAAATACTCATCACGAATGGTTATTTATATTTGATTATATTCATTTTTTTCTTTTTGTTTCAGGCCTTATTATTTGAAACTATTTTTAAACCTTTATCGAAGATGACCAATCATTATAAGCTGAAAAACAAGTTTAATATTACACCCCATTTTATGAATGACTATATGTTAAGGGAAATGGAAGAGTTAAACAATGTTACCAATAGTAGTGTTGAAAAAATGCTCGCTGTAACCGACGAGACGCATGCTTTCCTAGAAGAGATTGTCCATGAGGTTCGGAATCCTGCTCATAATATTAAGAATACCATCGAATATTTGGAGGACCTGATTGAAACGGATACCCTTCCTGAGATAAAGGAAGGATTATTTCATATTAAAAATGAATCTAGTAATATAGATTCATTATTAAAGGGTATTAAACTATCGCATGAACTTTATTATTTAGGAGGAAATCCTCCAGATAGCTGGATAGAACCAAAAAGCTGTATTGAACCATTAATGGCTGCCTATATGAGGAATTACCCCTCCTACACATTTATTTTTAATGATAATGTAAGTAAAACCACCAAAATCTGGATTGATGAGTATTCATTTGAATTAGTCATGCAGAATTTATTGAGCAATGCAGTGAAATATTCTACAAAGGAATCAACCATTTTTGTGGGAATTAGAGAGAATAAGCTTGATAATACTATTAATATTGACGTAACCAACACTGGCTCATCTATCCATTATTCTAATATCAATAAGATCTTTGATAAGTATGTACGTCTAAGTATGGCTAAGCAGATAACGTCTGGATCGGGTATTGGGTTATGGATTGTTAAAAGGGTTTCTGAAATTTATGATGTGAATATTGATGTAAATAGTACAAATCAATCAGCAACCTTTTCGCTGAAGTTCAAGCATATTAAACAGGAAAATATTGAAGAATAGCGCAGGGAAGAGTGGGGCAACAATTTAATGCATGCCTCACTCTTTTTTACATTACTGAATATTTCTTGGAGAATACGTTTTATTACTTGAAGTTTTAGCTGCTTTAGAGCATTTATCATAGCGGTTAAAATAGAATGTGAATGCTATTATGCTGAATGGAAATCGAATTAATAGAAAAAAGCGGAATATCCAATCTCGGACCTTCCGCTTTTTTCCTTAATGGTGATCTTTAATTTGATTTTGTTTGCTCTAGCTTTATTAATTTATTGCGCATCTCTAAAGAATCCTTTTTTCCATGCATAAAATAATAGACTACGATTAATGCCAATACGAGAATCGACATGATTAGATAGAGATTTCGATAGCCTGTGAAAGGAATAATCATTCCAAGTACATATGGGCCAATTCCGAAGCCTACATCCAAAAAGATAAAAAAGGTTGCTGTTGCTAAACCGATTCGGTGAGGAGGAGTCACTTTTACGGCAATAGCCTGAGTTGTAGATTGGATATTCCCAAAACCGAGTCCAATAATTGCGCCGGCTAAAAGCAAAATAAATCCGTTATTAGCATAGCTTAATAGAAGAAGTCCAAGGGCAAATACAAGTAAGCAGGGGTACATAATAATATTAGATCCTTTTAAGTCTAACAAGCGGCCAGTAAAAGGTCTTGACACTAAAACCGCTGCTGCATAAACGACAAAAAAGAAACTTGCTGCTTCAACTAATTGAATCTCTTCTGAATAGAAAGTAATAAATGATAAGACGCTTGAATAGCATAGGGCTCCCAGCATCATAACGATAGCAATGGGGATAGCCTTTGGTTCAATAAAACTGGAAAGCTTAACTCTATTGTTTTCTGATTCAACAGAAGTGTGAGATTGTTCATTTTGTATTTTTAATAGAAAGGCAGTTAAAAAGCTAACAGCTCCCAATGCTATACAAAAGCTGAAAATGACTTCAAATGTTGTATGCTGTTTTAAATAAATACCTAAAAAAGGACCAATCGCAGTAGCAAGAGTGGCACTAAGGCTAAAATATCCAACGCCTTCACCACGTCGTTCTGCTGGTATGATTTGCGCTACAATGGTACCGGTAGCCGTACTTGCAATTCCTAATCCGATTCCATGTAATAAGCGGTTAACCATCAAAAAAGACAAGCTATTAATCCCAAAATATAAAATAGTTGTTAATGTAAAAACGATAAGTCCGAATAATAATATTCTTTTTCTGCCGTATTTATCGATAATTCTACCTGTCAGAAGTCGGCCAATAAGTGCTCCAATAATAAAAATTCCGGTAACCAGTCCTGCTTCACTCGTTGAAGCACTAAATTGTTCAACAGCATAGACCGAAATTGACACCATTAATAAATAAAAAACAAGTGTTAATAAAAAATTAATGGTGGATACAATGATAAAATCTTTTGTCCATAATTTTGCTCGTTCCGTTTGCATAGTTATCTCCTTACTCATTAAAATTTTGCTTAATCCTTTCTAGGATATTTAGGAATTGTTCTTGTTCATCTGTCGTAATACCTATTAACTTTCCAATCTGAAATTCATCAATCTCACTTCTTACAACTTTATATTGTTTCTCTCCTTTAGCAGTCAGTTGAATATTTTTCTTCCTTTTATCTGAGCTTGAAAATGACTGAATATACCCTTGCTGCTCGAGGCTGTTGACTGTGCGGGTTATCGCTGGCTTTTCGATACTTTGATATTTAGATATCTCAACAAGGGTATGTGGCCCATAATTAAAAAGGATATACATAATTGTCCATTGTGGTCTGTTCAAAGCATATCTACCTAGAATTTCATTTAACTGGTCAATATAAGGTTTATGCACCATAGACAACTCGTGAAATAACTGTTGATATCTTTCCATTTTACCTCCTTATAAATTAGTTACTTTAGTTAACTAATCCAATTTTTTTATTATGGCAGAGAAGAGGAGAAGATGTCCAGTCTTTTTATAATGGTAAAAGATAGGCATATTATTTTGCTTTGAATTCAAACTATATTAAAATAAATTTACAAATCATATATCGTACATGGAGGTATACATATGACTAAAATTTTATTTGTTAAAGTAAACGATCGACCGGCAGACCAAGCTGTTTCTGTTCAAATGTACAATGCATTTTTACATGCATATAAAGAAGCAAATCCAACTGATCAAATTACAGAGCTGGATTTATTCCAAGTAGAACTCCCTTACTATGGAAATGCGGCGATTACCGCTCTTTATAAAAACAATCAAGGAATCGAATTAACAGAAGAAGAAACTAAATATGTTAATTTAGCAAATCAATATATCGATCAATTCTTATCCATGGATAAAATTGTTTTTGCCTTCCCTCTTTGGAATTCAACTGTTCCTGCGCCATTAATTACGTATATTTCGTATTTGGCTCAAGCCGGAAAAATGTTTAAGTATACTGCTGAAGGTCCGATAGGATATGCAGCTGATAAAAAGGTAGCACTATTGTCTGCAAGAGGTTCTGATTACTCAGCTATACCAGGAGCGGAAATGGCAGTTAATTTAGTTAAATCTGCTATTAGCCTTTGGGGAATTACTAACCCAGAAGTTATGGTTATTGAAGGACATAATCAATACCCAGACCGTACGGTTGAAATTGTTGCAGAAGGGCTTGAGAAAACAGCTAAACTTGCTGCCCGCTTCTAATTAAGAAACATCAATACTATATCGTTGGATTTACCATTAATATAGAAAACAATAAAAACAGTGGGATTCGATTAAGAATTCCCACTGTTTTTATATATAAAGGACGATAAATGACGCGTTTGTTAAAAAATAAGCAGAATAGTACCAATTGTAATCGCAATACCACCAATAATCGTATTTTTATTAGGTTTTTCTTTTAAAATAATAAAGCTTAACACCATTGTAATGACTACGCTGAATTTATCGATGGGAGCTACGATAGACACCTTTCCGATTTGAATGGCAGCAAAGTAGCACAACCAAGATAAGCCAGTTGCGATACCCGATAGGATTAAAAAGACATAGGACCTATTAGAGATCGTTTTAAGATCTTTTTGCGTTCTTTGGAAAAATACAATGCTCCAGGCAAAAATTAAGATCACTACAGTACGAATGAAGGTGGCGACATTTGAATCGACATCCTCGATACCGATTTTCGCCAATATACTGGTTAGTGCTGCAAAAACGGCTGATAAGACAGCCAGGAAAATATACGACTGAAGATAGCCTTCTTTCTTCTTTTTTTCTCTCTTACCGATAAGAATAAAAGTACCAATCGTAATAACGACCCCTCCTGCAATCACTAACGGAGTCAACGGTTCCTGAAGGATGATAAAGGATAAAATAATTGTAATTATGACGCTTGATTTATCAATAGGAACTACTTTTGATACATCACCAATTTGTATGGCCTTAAAAAAACATAGCCACGATAGGCCAGTGGTTATACCTGATAAGATAATGAAAATCCATGCCTTAGGATGGATAGTATACAGCTCATCCCATTGCCCGGTTATTCGAACAACGGCATAAGCCATAATTAGGACTACAAACGTTCGAATCGCAGTGGCCAAATTTGAATTCACATTATTAATCCCGATTTTTGCTAATATTGACGTTAATGCTGCAAATAAAGCAGCCAGTAAAGCTAACAGTATGCTCATGAAAATCCTCGCTTATTTATGTACTTAGAATCGGTTTGTTCCTCTGGTTTTTTCTAACTTTAACTATAACTCAATTCCATTTAAAAAGGTATTTGGTTTCATATAAGTTTAAATACTTGATTCTTGAGTTGTATTTACATGAAGAAAAAATACACTCCTTATGTCACATAGATTATCTACCCGGCATAAAAAGTGTATTTTAGTTTTAGGATTCAAAGGATATATAGTAGGGATATGGGAATCTCATTTCAAGCTGTTAATTCAAACGTTCCAACGGTTTAACTGCTGGGCCTTCGATGACTTCCCCGTTAGGTGCAAAGCGGGATCCATGACATGGGCAATCCCAGGAACGTTCTCCATTATTCCATTTCACTTCACACCCCATATGGGTACAGGTAGTATCTACTACACAAACGTTACCTGTATGGTCGCGATAGGCACCGGCTCTTTTACCATTAAAGGTAACGATACTGCCTTCATCGGGTTTAAGTTCATCTGGACTGATATCTTTATCAGCAAGTTTTCCTTTAATTAATTCTTTTGCTACATTTATATTTTCTTTTATGAATTTACCGGCAGATTGTATATGTGTTTCTGAACGAGTGGGGGTAAACAGATCAAAATATGGATTTTCTTTTCCACGTACTAAATCACTTAAAATTAGAGCAGCGACAGCTCCGTTCGACATTCCCCATTTCCCAAAACCAGTTGCAACAAAAATATGATCCTTCATAGAAGAATATGGACCAATATAAGGGACATAATCCAATGTTTCTAAATCCTGTGCTGACCATCTGTATGGAAGGTCATTAACTGTGTAATACTTTTCGGCAAAATCCTTTAGTGCTTCATAATGCTTAAATGGATTTTCGCTTTGACCGGTTTTATGACTTTCTCCTCCAAATAATACCAGGGTTTTATCCCCGTCTTTTGTATGGCGGATTGAGCGGGTAGGCTGCTCGGCGCTAATGTACATTCCATCTGGTAGGTCTTCCTTGATTTCAGCGGCAACAATGTAAGAGCGTTTCGGGCTCAGGCGAGAGAAGTACAGTCCCTGCATATCATAGAATGGATAGTGGGAAGCAATCACAACTTTATTGCAATAAATGGTATGTCCATTCTTCACTTTAACTTGAACAGGTCCTTTATCGTCATCTTCAATAGCTTCTACTGGCGATTGTTCAAATACTTGTCCGCCTTTTTTTATAATCAGGTTTAAAATATGGCCTAAGTATTTAACTGGATGAAATTGTGCTTGATTAGGCATAATAATGGCATTTTTGATTGGATAAGGCAAAGGCAGGTGTTCGACAAGTTTACCTGGAATGCCCAGTTTTTGATAAGATTCGAACTCTGACTTGATTTTCTTTTCAAATTTTTCAGTCTCTGCGTAAAGGATGGCTTCCTGTTCTTCATAATCACAATCGATCTCTTCTTCTTTGTAGAGAGAATGGATAAATTCAAGGCCATCCATATTTGCCTGATAGTATAGTTTCGCTTTTTCTTCACCTACCGAATTAATTAATTTGTCATAAATTAATCCATGCTGGGCGGTTATTTTTGCTGTTGTATGGCCTGTTGTCCCATTCATCACTTCGCTTGCCTCAACTAATGCAACCTTTACTCCTTTGCTGACCAATTGATAAGCCGTTAAAATACCGACTATTCCAGCTCCAACTATAACAACATCTGTTTCTAAATCATTTTGTAGCTTATTAAATTTCAGTTCTTCTTGATTCTGCATGAACTTCGTCCAATATGAACTCGATTGATTAGGTAATTGATTCATTTTAACCCCTCCGGTTTTTCCAATATAGTATATAGTTACCCATGTTTTGTTAAAAAAATCAGCTAATTATGATAAACGGATTGTTTATAATGAAGACCGATTGGATATTAAGTAAAAAAATGGGGGCTGGAGGGGAATTCGATTGAGGAGTCAAACTAAAAAGAAATTATTAGTAATAGGAAGCTTTCTGTTGGGATTCGGCTTTATGGGTGCTATGGATGGGATTATTTTTCATCAGCTTTTACAATGGCATAGTGTCGTGATGGAAACGAGTCGCTCAGGTCAAATCATGAGTGATGGGATTTTTCATTTTGCGGTGACGATTGCTTTGGTGGCAGGGGGCTTTATTTTATGGCTTGCTGGTAACCCATCAGACCAAAAGCAGGGTGTCAAACAGATTATTAGTTGGTTTTTAATTGGCTCAGGTTTATTCAATATGTTGGAAGGGATTGTTAATCATCATATCCTGCAGATTCATAGGGTAAAACCAGGTGATCCCAATGCTTTATTCTATGATATAGCGTTTCTGATAGTTGGAGCTATTTTATTTTTGATTGGTTTGTATTTGAAAAATAGTGCGTCCAGGCATAAGGGTGGCGAAGAGATTCATGTATAGAATACTTAGCTTTATTGTTATCGCTGGGTTTGTATCCATCATGCTATATTTTCATCAACAAAGCAGCCATTTCAGCAATGATGCTCATGCTGGGCATACGGGACAACATGATGGATTAGAAATAAGCAATATAAGTGAAGTGAAAATTCCGGAAATTAATGGATGGATCAAGCAGGATCAAACAGGGTGTTGGATGCTGAAAATCAACACAAAAAACTTTTCGTTTAAACCAGAAAAGCTGGGTTCGAATGAGCAACGAATTAATGAAGGTCATGCCCATCTATATATGAATGGAGATAAAAAGAATAGAATTTATGGTCAATATTATGATTTAGGCACACTCAAACCAGGGGTGTACAAGGTGAAGGTTACGTTAAATACGAATAATCATAAAGCACTAATGTATAACGGTAAGGAGATTGCCTATCACTATAAACTTAAGGTGAAATAGATTACAAACAGTCATCTGACAATTCAGAAGATATACCTATATGGTAATTTGGAATTAAATGGTATGATTATTCATATAAATGATTATCGATGGAGGATGAAATGTTTGGAAAAATTTATATTGCTATTCTAGTATGTTTTTCTCTCGTTTCTTGTATGATGGCCATCGTAAAACCTTCCATATTTGACTTGCATTTAAAAAATTTTCGCCGAAGCCTTTATACGTTATTTGTGCTTTGCCTCGGAATCGGCATTATTGCAGGCGGAATAAATATAACCAACTGGACATATATATTGAGTTTAACTGCAATCGTTGTTTTTATCGATTTATCCGTTCTTTTAACACCAAGCATTTTAAAGATATGGCAGGCAGAGTTTATAACAGGTTCTGAATTTCTTGAAGCTACCATAAAGGAAAATGAAAAAATTCAACGAGCGACGGTGACAAAGGTAGAGCATATGTCCTTATTAGTACAGGATGCTATCTATTATTTTGAGCAAAAGCCTGTTCCTGAAAACGGAGAAGAATATGAGAGAGAGTTAAAGAAATATCTTGTCCTGTATTGTGAGGAATTTGGTTTGTCAGTTGATATCAATCAGTACGAAGCTGACGATTCGATTGACTTAGATATATCCGTCAGGGAGAGAATTAAACAAAAGCTTATCAGGATTGATCATATACATAATTTCGATTTTAATCAGCAGCTTTTACAAAGCTTTACCGATTCGATTTTCAATTTAGAGGTTATCACCCTTGAAGACCACGATGCTTTGTTAATTCCTATCCATTTACAAATGTATAACTTTATTATAGTTTTAAAGAAAGATAAGGGCATTCCCATTGAAGTGGATGGTGTTCATATTGCTAATTTAGTTCACATTTATGATTCGTTTATGTAAAACTTTGGTATAATAAGGGTATAAAAGTTAAGGAAGAGAGGAGTAAGATGGCTATGAGGCGTAGGAGAAATAACATTCAGTCTGACGATTCCGCTGAGGCAATGGCAAAAAACTCCCAGTCAGGTCCCAAAATCACCCATCTCTCTGATAAATCAGTCAGTAAGCAGACAAAGAAAGTAAAAGAAATGAATAAAAAAGCATTGGCTTATATATACTCTGTAAAATAACAAAGTGATGGGACTTTGTTATTTTTTTTTGTATTGCTTTTTTGTGTTATAGCATAAGCTATAACAAAATGCACATGTTAGGAGCATAAAATATGACATCTAAGAATGTAACTAAACAATTAGGAAAAAACAGAAGGTACACAGTTTTGGGCAATAAGGCATTAAGGATCAGTAAAATGAATCATGAGGCCATTAGAGTTTTAAAAAAACTTCGAGGTAAATTTGGATAATTGAAGAGACTAAAGGCTAAATAAAACATTCGTTAAAGATAAAAAAGACAGCTTCCGGATAGGGAGAGCTGCCTTAAATTGTAATAAGAATATGTTATTATTTATCCCATGGAAGTAAGTAGAAGAGAATACAGAAGAAATGCATAACACTTCCGGCGATAACGAAAAGATGCCAAATGGCATGATGGAATTTGAAGCCTCTCCATACATAAAAGATAGCACCTACCGTGTATAGAATACCTCCAGTAACTAATAAAATCATTCCATTTGGCTCAAGGAAGTTGACCAATGGTTTCCATGCGAAGACAATCATCCAACCCATTACTATGTAAAGAAGTGTTGATACGATCATATATTTTTTAACAAAAAATGATTTAAAAACTGTTCCCCCAAAAGCTATTCCCCAGACAATACCGAATAAAGTCCAACGTGTCCAACCGTCCAATACAATAAAACAAAATGGCGTGTACGTACCTGCGATAAAAAAATAGATAGCTGAATGGTCGAATATTTCAAATACATTCTTAGCTTTGCCCTGGGGTAAGCTGTGCAAAAGAGTGGAGCACAGATACATAAGAAGCATTGTTATTCCAAATATAGTAAAACTAACGATGTGCCAAGCGGTCCCATATATAGAGGAATGGAAAACCAGCAAAATCAGCGCTACTATACTTAATATAACACCCAGGCCATGGGTAACTGCATTTGCGATTTCTTCACCTTTGCTATAAACATGAATGTCCTTCATTAAATTTCCTTCTTTCTAGTACAATATGAATTATTATCATTAGTATAATGCAATATCATTAATATGTAAATATTAATACTCTATATTATTGCTTCGACAATTCATTATATAGTTTTAATAACTACTTATCACCCTTTTTATAGTATGCATGTTAAATGAGATATTTTTGAATTCATCTTAATTAAGAAAAGGAAACTGGTTATCAGTTTTTTTGTGGTTTACGCAGGTCTGTTATATGAAAGATTTAACTATACCAAGACTCGCATTAGTTCTTCTGAGGCGTGTTGTTTAACTATTCAATAAGAATCATTATTTTAACCATTATAAATAATGAATGGCTTCTACGAATTTAATGAATATAGTAGTATACTAGTATGGTATTTATTTAAGTTACAGTAAAAGGAATGATTGACGTTGAGATTAATTGCAACAGACATGGATGGGACTTTGTTGAATGGTAAAGGTCGTATCAGTAAGGAGAATATAATCGCAATTGAAAAAGCACAGGCGGAAGGGATTCAGGTAGTTATTGTTACAGGAAGACCATACAGTTATGCCTTGATGCCATTGGAACTGGCTGGATTGTGTTGTCCTGTAATTGCATTAAACGGAGCTGAAATAAGAGACGAGCAGGGAGAAGTATTAAATAAACTCCCACTAAAAAAAGAATGGTGCCGCTCAATTCAAAAAGTACTGGAAAATAAAAACGTATATATTGAGTTTTTTACTAACGTTGGAGTTTTTTCTAAAAGTATGGAACAGTATATTGACATTAGAATGCAATTAAAAATGGAGAGATTCCCATACGCTGATGAAGCTCTAATGCTAGAGGATGTTAGAAGAAGAGCGGAGGAACGATTTAAATTCGAACACTGCCATTTTGTAGATAACTTTGAAGGTATATACCTGGATGAAGAATTGATTATCTATAAGATTTTAGTATTATCAGCTGATATGGATGAATTGGCACGTATAAATAGCGAATTAGCCGGTGAAACCGAGTATATCATTACCTCTTCTGAGCGCGGAAACATAGAATTTAATCATCCAAAAGCTCAGAAAGGAACATCATTAAAGATGTTGGCTGATCAATTTAATATCGAGATGAAAGAAGTTATGGCACTTGGTGACCATTTAAATGATGTTTCCATGCTTCAGCTGGCTGGACGTGGAGTAGCTATGGGAAATGCTTCCGATGAGGTGAAAGAACTCTGCCAATATCATACTAAAACGAATGTAGAACATGGTGTTGCCTGTGCGATTGAAGAAGTCCTTGCAATACGTCAAGTTTAAGGTAGTTAGTATGATTACAGCTTAAGTCAATTCTAAATGAGATTGCTAATAATATATTTCATCAAGTCTAATTCTAACAAAACTCAAACTTTATATATGATATATGATTTTCTGCTGATTCTAACGTGATATGTTTATAAATTTTCAGTTGTTAACATCCGTATATACATTCATTTTGTTTATATAAATATGTAAAACAATAGCGAAATAGAATGATTGGTGTATAATGGTAACGGAGCTGACTCCGTAAAATTTTGCAGGGTTATAATTGATTTAATTATAGCCTCAGGAGGAAAAACATGACGATAAGCACAGAAAATATTATGGAATTGATTACGGTTGACCAATGGGATGATGCATATTCAATAATGAAGCAATTACGTACTGATTTGGATAAGCATTCGTATTTAGAATTAATGAATCAAATGCATAAAGAAGGGTACAGGCTTTTTGCATTGTTTTTAGGTGAAGAAGTGGTAGCTGTAATTGGTGTTAGTTCTCGTGTGAATTTCTATAATAAACGTCATATCATTGTTCATGATTTGGTAACAACTGAAAGTAAACGTTCGAGAGGATATGGGGAAAAGCTGCTTGTTTTTATTCATGAATGGGCTAAGGAAAATGGTGCGAATTATGTAGCATTAGAATCTGCTCTTTCACGCACGGATGCTCACCGCTTCTATGAAGAAAAGTTAGGCTACGATAAATGGTGTTACTCATTTCGTAAAAAGCTGTAATACATGATTTCAGATTCTGCGGAACGCCCTTCTTTCGGCATACAAGGTGCAAGCTTTGCATATTTTATTTTTTTTGCCGTGACCATTTTGATATTTGCGTAAATCTTTATCTTTCTTTTTGCAAATAGAACATTTATTGAAAAAAGTGAACATACAAACTTTCTCCTTTAGGAATAAAATAATAGTAGGATAGAACAACTATGAGTATGATAATGAATAACAAAAAAGCCGAAGAAATGTTGTTAATCAGCATTTCTTCGGCTTTTTTGATATTTGCTGATGACTTAAAAAGCTTCATGCCACAGCATAGTTATGGTTAAGGCACTGCTGGAGTCATTTGGATTACCTGGGAATAATTTAATTAATATGGCTCCTGGTGTAAAGACTACCTCTGGGCGATGCTTTAAAGGTAAACTGTTAAGCATTCCTAAGATTTCATTTTTTTGCCCATGCTGAGCATACGTCATTATTTGTCTTGAAAACTGTGGATTGTTTTGAATGTGGTTAGTTATGGTGTAGGCATCATTTATAAGCTCCTTGGCAACCCCTGCTGAATTAATAAATATTACTGGTTGAACTGGAGGAAGCTGGCGATCATAATTTTGGTAATTATTATGGTAACCGGGGTGCATATTATTCATGTCATATGGATTATTCATGTTCCTATCTCCTTTTATCAAAGTAATTATAAATGAATGGATATTAAAGATGGTCTATAGTATTCATACCTATGAAGAGGACTGGCGATAGGTGAATCTTTGGATATGTAAGGAGAAGATGCCTGGTTAAAGTGTTAATGATACTTTTACTTATAATTACTCCTTGTTTTATTGGGATTTTAGTTGGGTCCTTAACCTAGACAACCTATATAGCTGGTTGTCTTTTTATTTACTCTTCTTTAAAAGAAGAACTAAGAAAAAAATTCCACTAATAATCTGCTTTAAATAAGGCATGATATATCAGAAAAATGATATAGACGATCTAGCAGATTAACTCATTGTAAGTGTATTAGAAACTTTTTGATGTGAAGCTAACAGGAGGTATTTCATTGAATGCTGGAAAAGTGGATTTAGAAGAGAAAAAGGAGTTCAGGGCTGTACCAATGATGGCAGTTTTGGCAGTGGCAGCATTCATTGGTTTATTCAGTGAAACAGCCTTAAATTTGGCTTTAATCAATATTATGCATGACTTTAATATAGAAGCTTCAACAGCACAATGGCTGACCACAGGATATTTATTGACATTGGGAATTTTGGTACCTGTTTCGGCTATCTTAATTCAAACGTTTACGACCAGGCAATTGTTTTTTTTCTCTCTGGCGATGGGAATTGTTGGCACATTGATTGGTGGCCTTGCGCATTCATTTCCTATATTGGTGTCGGCGCGAGTCATCCAGGCCATTGGAACCGCTATTCTTTTACCCTTAATGACTAATTGCACACTTATTATTTTTCCTCCGCATAAACGTGGGGTAGTGATGGGATTAATGGGGCTTGTTATCATGTCTGCTCCTGCATTTGGCCCTACCTTCTCTGGAATCATTGTAGACCAATTAAGTTGGCATTGGATTTTTTGGACATGTTTGCCGATATTATTGCTTTCCATGGGTGCCGGGATATTTATTATGAAAAATGTTACAAAACTAACAAAACCAAAGATCGATATAAGGTCAGTAATACTTTCCTCAATTGGATTTGGCGGGATTGTTTACGGATTTAGTGCTGCCGGAGAGGGCGGAGGTGGATGGGGAGAAGCACATGTGTTACTCCCTATTGGAATCGGTCTATTTTTCTTGATATTGTTCTCCTTCCGTCAAATTTATACTGATAATCCTATGATTAATTTGCGCGTATTCACTTACCCTATGTTTTCCCTGGGTGTCTCATTGGTTTTTTTAGCTATGTTAATGATTTTATCGAATGCCATTCTATTACCGATGTATTTAAAAGGAGGGCTACTATTATCGGCATTTACAGCTGGTTTAACGGTTTTGCCTGGTGGGATAATGAATGGGATTATGTCTCCAATTAACGGAAAATTAATGGATAAATATGGGGCGAGATGGTTGGTGGTTATTGGGTTTGTATTAACTAGTATAGCGAGTATTTTATTTTTACAAATCACAGCTGATACTTCTTTATCGACAATTATCATAATGCATGTTTGCTTATCAATTGGCATTGCTTTTATCATGATGCCTTCACAGACAAATGGCTTAAATCAATTACCCAGAAAATATTATCCTGATGGGACCGCTGTCATGAGCACGCTTCAGCAAATTGCCGGAGCTATCGGAACTGCATTGGCGATTACCTTTATGACAATGGGGCAAAATTCATATTTAAATGAAGCAGGGAGTTATCCTAATTCAGAGGTTCTAACGGAGGCTCTCATTTATGGTGTGAAAAAAGGGTATATCCTTATAATGGTTGCTTCAATTACCGGGTTATTATTATCTTTATTTCTGAAAAGAGTGAAAGTATAGAGAAAGAAAACTCCTTATGTGAAATAGGGAGTTTTCTTTTTGGGTATATAGGCCGATTATTTTGAAATAAATTATTAAAGTAAAAAAATAATCAAAAAGTGTAAAAAGGGTTTATAAGTTTGTAAATAGAGGAATTTAGGTATAGGTGTTGTTCTGTTTGTATAATATGAAAGCTAATACAAAACATATAACTAACTATCTTTTATACAGATAGTAAATCGGAAAAGATAGTGAATTACCATAGAATACCACAAAAAATCTTGAATATTTTCACAGAAGCAGAAGAACAAAAGGGGTTGCTAAGACTTGAAGCTTAAAAATTTGTTGAGTGATGTCGCAAAAGTGTCAGATAAGGATAAAGAAATATATATTACCGGGATTGCTAATAATTCATTAGAGGTAAAAGAGGGATTCATATTTGTAGCCATTACAGGATTTCAGGTGGATGGTCATACGTATATTGAAAAGGCAATTGAAGCTGGAGCGAGAGTTATAATCGGCGAAAAAGAAATCACTGATCTATCGGTCCCGTATATTAGGGTTGAAAATAGCCGCGCTATCCTGGCTGATTTAGCTAAACGTTTTTATCCTGTGCAAGCAGATAGAACAATTATTGGAGTAACAGGTACAAATGGAAAAACTACTACTTCGTTTATGTTGAAGCATATCCTTGAAGCTTATGGTAGATCCTGTTCTTTATTTGGTTCGGTTTATAATTATATAAATGGTGAAAAATCTACACCCTCTGTAAATACAACCATGGATGCATTGCAATTACAAAAAGAATTATCAAGAAGTCAAGATGATATTGTCATAATGGAAGTATCTTCACACGCACTGTCACAATATCGAGTGAAAGGGATTAGCTATGATTATGCTCTTTTTACAAACTTAGACCATGACCATTTAGATTATCATAAGGATATGGATGATTATTTTTCAGTAAAAGCACAGCTTTTTACTCAATTAAAGCCAGATGGTGCTGCTGTGATTAATACGAATAACAAATGGGGCAGTAAACTTGAAAAAAGGTTATGCGGTACTAATGACCAAATTTTTTGTGTAGGGAATAAAGAATCTGATTTGTATATTCAGCAAAATAAAACGGGTGATATACAGTTTGTATATAAAAATAAAGAAATCTATCCTATTAGGCTTTCTATTAAGGGAAAACATAATATTCAAAATGCGGCGCTTGCATTTCTAACAGCGAGAAATATGTGTGTACCAGGTGAAGTAATAATTAATGCACTACAATCATTCCCTGGCGTGCCGGGGAGATTTGAAGTAGTGAATCACCCGACAGGTGCACAGTTAGTTGTAGATTATGCTCATACTTGCGATGCTTTTGCACAATGTCTTAAAACCGGAAGAGAGATGGGGGCAAAGCGCATCATTCATATCTTTGGATTTAGGGGAAATCGAGATGTGACAAAGAGACGTGGTATGGTTGAAATCTCGAAAAAGCACAGTGACCTATGTATTTTAACGCTGGATGATTTAGGGACCGAATCTTTTGAGGGGATGATAGAAGCACTACATGATTTAAAGCCATCTGCCAAAGGGAAGGTCATACCGGATCGTACGTCGGCAATCGAATGTGCTTGGAAAATTGCAAAAGATGGTGACTGGATTTTTATTACCGGAAAAGGCAATGAAGTTTATAAAAATACGTATCTTTTACCGACTAATTCCGACATAGATACATTAACTTATCTTTCAAAAGAGGAAAAAACAGTTAAGGTAATTTGAGCCTAATTGCAAAATTTGTTGAATAAATAATAATATAGTCGAATTTCCAAGAAAACGTTTGACTATAGTAAGTAGTTAAATTATATTAAGTATGTAGTAATGATTACTACATACTATTTTTAATATAAAATTGGTCATACCATTTTGTTTAAAAGGGGAAGAGGGAATGAAACAAGAACCACCAAGAATTGCTTGGATTACAGACACGACATGCACATTAAACGAGAATTTTATTAAAAAAAATCGAATAAATATTATTCCTTTACAAATTGTTATCGATGGAGTTTCATACAAAGAAACAATTGATATTACAGAAAAAGAATTTTACGAAAGAATGGCAAGTGAAAATACCACTTTCCAATCATCACAACCATCAATTGGTGAATTTGTTGAATTATATGAAAAACTGAAAGAAGAGTATGATTATGGAATAGCGTTCCATTGCTCGGGTAAACTATCTGGTACTTTTTCAACATCTGTAATGGCTGCTGAGCAAGTAGGTTTTAAATTGTTTGCAATTGATTCACGTACTGGATCTTACCCTCTTTCTTATTTGATGAAAAAAGGTATAGAGTTATTTGAACAGGGTTTTGATGCTGAAGAAATTGTCAGACAAATCGAAGAAATCAAAACGAATGCAAGGCTTTTCCTCATACCGTCTAATCTTAATCAGCTCCATAAAAGCGGGCGAGTCTCAGGAAGCCAACGGCTCATTGCTAACTTGTTTAATATTAAGCCTATTCTTTCTATAGAAACAGAAGGGGCTAAAATTAGAGAAAAAGTTAGAACTGAAAAGAGAGCTATCCATTATATATTGGATTTATTAAGAGAAGATATGAAAGTTTGTAAGGTTAGTAAAATAGTAGTTATCCATGCTGATGACGAAGAAAATGCGCGTAAATTGGAAAAACAAATAAATGAAGAATTTAACTCCATTCCTACTGAGCGAATGCTATTGGTTCCTGTTGCTGGAGTCCATACAGGAGTAGGAACAATCGGAGTCTCATGGGTATGTGAATAAATAGTAAAACTAAAGAAACTAAAGCTCCTCGACTGGGAGCTTTAGTTTTTTATAGTTACATACTGGTTGTATCATTTAAATTTATTTCGTTTGGATTATCCAATGCTTCCTTAGGAAGTACAATCTTATCAATTTTATTATAGTCATAGTAGCTAGATTCAATACTTTGTTCTAATACAAGGGAATTTCCGTTTTCCGAGATACCTATATTCATATCTACATTCATCACCGATGGTAAAAAAGTATTTTTGTCTATAAAGATTTCATATTCGACTTCTTGTAGTGTCATAGATTTCAGAGCTGTTTCTAATTCAGGTATATTAGCAGGTAATGATCCTTTTACGTATTCATTTAATTTTTCATCATTGCCTGCTAAAGTTAAAACATATTGATCAGCTTCCTGCTCAAAGGTAAAGTCGTCTGCAAATGACTCTAAATCTTTCAGAGAATCTAATTGATTCGTTCCCGGCTGTAAATTAAGCCCTTTCGCCACCTCAGTATAATCTGCATTATATCTTCCCCACTGATCTCCCTCGATATCGTGCATGAAAAATCCTTCATCTGTTAAATATTGATCGATTTTACCTTCCTGTTCTCCGGTTGCTGGATTTTTATAATAAATTTCAATCTGTTGGTATAAGGAGAAAGGTTCCTGAATCATTTTAGAGTCTGTCCTTGTTTCTGTTGTCAAAATGATTCCATCAGCTTCAGTTGATATTTCTTGATCTATATCTAATTTAAGACCAAGACTTTTAACTTCAGAAGAAGCCTCAACCATTTTTTTATAGACTTCCTTGGCTGTTAGTTCAGATTCACCATTTTTTGTTTCCTCTGCCTTTGCTACCTCATTGCCATTTTTAGATACCGGTGAAGCTTCCTCATTACAAGCAGTTAAAAATAAAATGAAAAAAATACTTCCCAAATAAGATACTGACTTCTTCAACATATGTTCCTCCTTGATATTGAATTCACTGAAAACGAAGTACATTCTAAAGCATATTAAGCAAAGTCATATATGTATAAATTAATTGCAAGTTTGCAAGTGCTTAACTAAGTAGACAATTGGACTGATATCAGGAAATGAATTTTTTATACTGATTGAGATGATACCTAATGAAGAGAGCATCTGGAGATTATTCATAGTGGTAATGATCAAATCAACAATAACACAATACCCTAAATTTTGTAAAAAATGCATCTTTATAAATATAATTAATATTTTGTTTGAATATGATTATAGCAACTGTATTACTAGTTATATAAGTAAACAAAACAGAAGAGAAGGGGGGCAAAAGCTGGTGTGAATTCTGAATGGAGGATACCGCTACATTAATCTAAACTTTAAATTTATAAATGATAATCTAAAAGTAGCAAAGAATGGCTGGATCAATGAAAGGGGTTCTGGCCTATTTTATATAGCCGGTTTTGTCAGAATGCAGATAAATTTTTTACTAGCAATATTGGCAAAAAATGGATTGTCTTAATATCCAATCTTAAATAGTGTTTAAAAAATAGGCTGTCGACAAAGTCGGCAGCCTAAAAACCATCTAATCTAAAGGTTATCATATATCAGGATTTATAGCTTTAAAATCAGAACCCTTCTTTAAATCATGGAATTTAACCTATGATTTAAAAAGTATTATTTTCATAGGTCTTTTTATTTATTTTATCGATTACCCTATGCAGGTCATCAGGTTTGTGGAATTCGATGGGGGAGAATCCCTTCTCAAATAAAATTTGCTCTGCTTCAATCACCAATACATAACGATTGTTAATTTTGGCTAAATGAATGGTTTCACCGAAATCGGCCAGCAATCCTTTAATATTCGTATTATCCAGCTTCATCTTTAGTTCAATATCCGGTTCTTGTTCAACAATTTGAGCGGCTGCTTCTACAACTTGTTCAGTTGTTAATCGTTCCTGAAGCTCACGCTTGGGACTGTCAGCCCAGATTTCAATAGCTTCTTCAAACTGACGGCGTTCCTCACTTTCGGGCTCATATACTTCACCAATATGCTCCTGTACCATGTCAATGACATGATTCTTCACTAATTCTTGTTTAGATTCACCATACTCTACAAATTTTAAAAAATCTTCGAAATATCGGGCATGTGAGGATTGATGAATTTTTAATTCGCTTTCCTCAATCATGCCTTCTTCAGGCATATGAGGGTATAGAATGGATTTCATATTTTTAGTAGTGATGGCCATCTCGACATTGCGAATTAATGTTTTTTCATCAGATATAGAAGCGACCTTTGGTTCAAAATCACATTTCATTAAAAATAAAAATCGATGTTCGAAAAATTTCCGCGGTACGGCTGAAGCCATAACAAACACACCGCCCCGAACTGCACTTGTATCAAGATAAGCATGAACGAATTCCTCACTGAATGCTTTAAAATCTTCTTTATTATCAGCAAAGCGAGTACGGTTAAATGCATTGTAGTTTGGATTTGAATCCAATGTATGACCTGGTTCAATTATAAAATGGCCCAGCTTTGTTGGTACTTGTTCTGAATTGGGATGACGATCGACTTTACGCTTTACGATTTTCTTGAATTCGCCATCAAGGAAATCTTTAAGAGCACTTTCCTCATATTCATCTGTATCAAGTGTTTGATAATGCTTAGCTGTAGGCTGTTCCTTATCTTCTGTTTCCACAACAAAGAAAGATAAAAATTTAATCTCAAATTCCATGTTATACACCTTTTTTCCTTAGAGTCAGCCTTTTCAGTATCCCAAAACAGAGGTATTTCGTCAATGAAGACATGGTCGAAGATCGAAATAAAGAAAGCTGAGAGTTCTTTTTAAATTTAACCAACCATCTAGCCATGAACTTTCCTTAGTGATGCAATAATAAAAGCGAATGAACAGGGTGCTTCATTCGCTTAGAAGGTAGATATTCAGGAGGCTTCTATACTGTTTTTATGATTCCTGTTAAGTACCAATAAACGTCTTTTTAATTCATTGGCATATAGGATATCATGATGTTTCATAGCTATATTAAGTAAATCTAATAAATCATCAAGTGTTAGATGAGGGGTTGATTGTTCGTCAACAGAAGGCATTTGATCTTTAAGAGGGTTATCTTCATTCTGATTGGTATAAAAATCAGTGAAAATATCTACCAATAAGGCATCTGTGATTTTTTCCCCATTTGTTTCTGGTAGTCGATTCTGAGACTCAAGTTCTTCTACAACACAATCGAATCCTTTATCGGATAAGGAAAACTCTCCGTTTCTGCCGAATAATTGTTTGAAAATAGTAAGTAGGACTGGAGTTGTTAATGATATCAATAGCTTTTCATATACAGTTTTTGTCTGCCTGATTTCTGATACTATGATTTCCTTAGTCGTTGATTTCATTTAAATCCCCCTCAAAAAATAATAATCGCACAATATTTTGTTGGGACCATAATAACATATACCTTTATATGATTTACACTGTAGTGAACTGAATAATTGCAATTGTCACAATATAGTAGTATTTTCCCTATATTAGAAGGAATACCCTGTAATTAGATGGCATCTTTGTTGGAAATACTTCTATATGTAATCGCTTGGCAAAATAATCTATTTATAATGGTTGCTGATCAATTTTGATATTTTATTGTAATTAACATTTGTACGCATTAAAAAGGATGCCTTTTAAAAAAGCATCCCCACATATTTATAATTTTTATCGTAATAAAGAACAAATTTGAGAAAGGCGATCTTTAATATGTTCTGCATAAAGCTCATCATGATCTTCGTTTGCGAAATTAAGTAAATCCAGTAGGTCATCTACTGTTAAATCATTTGTTTCTTCTTTGGAGTCCCCTTCATCATCCTCCAAAACGGTCTCAGCCGTGACGTGCCTGCCAATCTTGTCATAAAATAAATGAATCAGTGTTGAACTGGCATATGGCACAGAAGTGTTTGGAAGCTCTTCCGTGTGGTCTTTCAATTCAGTAAGAATTTTATAATAAGCATTTTCACTTAACCGGTGTGTCCCAGAAGGTCCGAATAAATTATAAAACATTTTTATAATAATCGGAGCTGATAAAGAATGTAATAATTTTTGAGAAACTTGGTCTGATTGATTTAGTTCAGCAATAATTGTATGATATGTGTTTTTTTTCATCTTAAGACCTAACTTTCCTTTTTTAATAATCTATGATAGAACAAAAAATAAAAAAAACAAAATATTTTGATTCCATATGAATCATATATTTATAATTTCATCTAACATAAATCATTCTTATAGCAAGGTTTTAACGTTTGTTTTTTAGAGGTCCTCTTGAAATACGGAAATGTTATTACAAAATAAAGGAAAATAGGTGTTAACATTTGGCAAGGGATTACGGTATAGTGAAAGTAGAAGACTTTCAGAAAGGTTGAATAAGATGGCTCATATTATAATATTTAACAAAAATATTCTTACCACTATTATTTCTTTTATAAAGATAATTTGCTCTGCACTATTTGTTGGATTCATTGCTGTTGCTGGTATAGCATTAGTGATTTACACTTTTATGATATTAGAGGAATTCATTTCCTCAATTATATAGGTTGTGCTCGGTTTAACATATGCTTAGATTTTAAAATGATTGTTTACATAATATTTTTATTTAGTATTAGTAAAAGTTTTGACTAATGAATCTAAAAACAACTAAAAGTATAGAATTATGTATATATCTCTACATTATATAATAAGAATTAACTACATAGTTAAGGTGACAGCTTGTCTCTTCATTGGTCATTCAAATTAAGTATGTTCTACATATTTTAAAATTAGAGGTTATGGCTACTCCAATCATATAAAAAAGGATGCTAACGCCTGGCATTATTCTTTTTATAATATGATTGGTGATTCGAGCTGTTTGAATACTGTTGCCAAGACCACACTATAACTTTATAGGTCTTTCCATCCTTGTACATATTTTTCCCCTTGATAACCCCAACATTTACTCCAAACATCAAGACAAGCACTGGGGGTACTAACCCTGTTTCTGAAAACGTGTTTGTACATAATCTTCCTAACTCACAGTCTTTTTTAGCTGTTTCTTCATCCCCACACTATATAGCTAATAAATCAGAATATATAAAGTTAAGGGGGAGCAACCAATGTATTCGCGAACTATATCCCTTCTCTGAATGTTTTAACAATAGAAGCAGTACTAGTAAATATGATTAGGGAGAAGATAATTAGTAAAAAGTGTGAGGTCATTTTTTTAAAAATGATTCTCCTTTTAGGTGCTTTCATATACAAATTAATATGGCTATGCCTTCATAGCCAGTTATACTCTGCTGTTTAATAAAAGTGTTTAAAAAAATATAGAAGGGGAGAGTCCATTGTACAAGCAGATGAAATGGTTATGTCTGTTAATGGTTGTTATGGTTATTAGTTTTAGCTCTGTCAGTCCCTTGAAAAAGGACGAGGCTTCTAATGCCGCTGGAGGAAGCCAGTTAAGCTCTAAAATCGCCAAGGTGCTAAGCCATCCTGATTTAAAAGGTGCCAGTATTGGAATAAGCGTGAGAAATGCATCTAATGGAAAAATAATATACAAGCATAATGGGGATACCAGATTAAGGCCGGCCTCAAGTATGAAGTTAGTTACCGGTGCTGCTGCTCTTCAATTACTTGGAGAAAACTATCGTTTCAAAACTGAGATCTATACAGATGGTAAACAAAAAGGAAGTACCTTAAAGGGAAATATTTACATCAGGGGGAAGGGGGATCCTACTCTAGGGGAGAAGGATCTAGACAATATTGCTTTAGCTCTAAAAAAGAAGGGGATAAAGAAGATTAAAGGAAATCTTGTGGCGGATGATACATGGTATGACCAAATCCGATTATCATTGGATATGCCATGGAGTGATGAGCAAGAGTATTATGGTGCTCAAATTTCTGGATTAACCTTTTCCCCCAATGCTGATTATGATGCAGGTACAGTGATTATACAAGTCAAGTCTGGCAATAAAGTAGGTAAAGCCGCCTCTGTAACCATGACTCCAAAGACGGATTATGTGAAGATATCGAACAAAACCAAAGTTGGTAAGGTTAACAGTAAAAATACTGTTAAGATACATAGAAAACATGGCAGCAATGGAATTACTGTCACCGGGAATGTCCCTCTAAATTCCGGTACTACAAAAACATGGATTTCTGTATGGGAGCCTACTCGATATACCCTTGCTTTATTTAAAAGATCTTTAGAAAAGCAAGGCATTAAAATTACTGGGAATTATACAGCCGGAAAAATACCAGCTAAGCCTACAAAGCTTGCCACCGACCATTCACCTAAATTGGGTACGATTCTTGTACCATATATGAAGCTTAGTAATAATACAATATCTGAGGTTCTTGTAAAAGAAATGGGCAGGGTAAAAGGAAAAGTGGGAAGCTGGGATAAGGGATTATCAGTTGTTGAGGGCCAGTTTGTCGATTTGGGGATTGGAAATGATGCCATACTTATGAGAGACGGTTCAGGGTTGTCTCATGTTAGTATGATCTCAGCTAACGCATTAACAAATTTACTTTATAAAGCGCAAACCAAACCATGGTATAAAACATATAAGAATGCACTTCCAGTAGCAGGTGATAGTGATCGAAGTGTAGGAGGGACATTAAGAAACAGAATGAAGGGCACAGCTGCACAAGGTAAAATCATAGCCAAAACAGGTACGATTTCAACGGTCAGTAGTTTGACGGGATATGTAAAAGGAAAGAAGGGGAATAAATACGTTTTCTCCATCATTATTAACAATGCCAAGAAAGAAAATCAGCTGAAGAAAATTGAAGACGAGATGGCTGTCATTCTGGCTAGCAATTAGAAAGAACAATCCAATTAAGTAGGACCTGCACTATTATGAGCTCAAGACCATCTAACCTTGGTGCAGGTCATGCTGATATCTGAATTAGTTTTGTATTTTATAGTAATCTATAAATTATTTGAAATCATGAGTATAAAGTGATGAAGATTCTTAATAGGAAGATCATTGGTAATAAAATGATAAATTTTGTCACGGAGTATTTCGATAGTCCTTCAATAACTAAAATGGCAAATACGGCATATATGGTTATAAGCAATCCGAAAATCCAGTCATTAAAGCCAAAGTTCAACTGTAAAAAGGTTATGCAAATAATCGCTAAGAAATGGAGACCGTCGTACTTATCTCTGTTCAAAAAAAACCGCTCCTTTCCTTTATAGTCTATTCATGATGTAGGAATGGGAACATTTTAAAAACATCATTAAAACAAATAAACATGTAACTGACGTCTTTATTCTGAGGCACATTCGTTCCTTTAAACTGTACACTATGTCAATTGTATTTTTATAAACATAAGGGGGAGACCTATATTAGGTATTACCTTATACTATAAAGTTAATGGCAAAGGTATACCTCCTATTTTTGTAAAATTCATTGGTACATAGAATAATGCTAATTAGTTGGAATCCTTTTACTTAAAAAGCGGCATTTAGCAATTCTAAATGATAATTTTTGATGATAAAATCAATAAATAAGTTTCACTTAATTATTGAAAAAATCAGAATACATGTTTAAGAATATGCTGATGAATTATGAGGAGGAAAGAGAATGCTTTTGCCTTCTGTTGTACTTGCGGTGATCGGTATATTACTCATGATGAGTGGGAACTCGATTAGAAAAAAAGGAAAAACGTCCTTTATCGCAGGGAATAATGAAGTCTTTATTCCGAAGAATGAGAAAAAATTGGCTGAAAGAATAGGGTGGCTATTGGTTTTATTTGGTTATGAAACCGTTGCTTTTCCCATCTTTTTTATTATATAAAAATCCTTGAAGGATACCATTTCGCAATATTGGCAATTCTTCATTTGGCGATTGTTTTTATTTTTATGCTTATGGATCAATTCGAAGCAGGGAATTCATAAGAAGATATGCCTCTTGGAGTACTCCTTTTTAAAACTATTCATTACAAAAACATTGACTTAGCACATTAGACATATCGACAATGGGATGGTTTTTGCAATTCCGCTAATCTCATCCTTAATCATTAACAGAGTTGAAACAAAAGAATGTCGCAATAAAAGGAGTGGAATTTTCACTCCTTCTTTTAATTATTGGTATTATTTTAAGTCTCATTTTGCTTAAATGTAGATTGTGTGAGTGTTTGAGTAAAGTGCTGATAGGCTAAGAGAGAGGAAATAATAACTCCTGATAGTAGTATGCTGGAATAAATAAATTTTGTCCCCACATGATCAGAGAGTATCATTAAACCTGCACTTGCCATTACACAAGCCAAGACCGAAAAATAATAAGCATGAGTCTTTGCATTTTTAATACCAATATAACTAGCTAAGATGAGGATACTAATGAGACATATCAACATAATAGCAGGAAAAAACGGCTGGAGTTTTGCAGCATAAACCAGGTAATCTAATTTTGATACTTGATCGGCATGTGAAATTCTTTCTGCTGTAAGCATAGTAAATGGAGTGGACCACCGCCATTCGAAAATGTCATCTCGGAGAGCACTTCCTTCATAGAAAGCGGCCATTGTTGATAAACATAGCAATAACAATGAAGCTGAAAGCGGAATAATGGTTTTCAGTTTCATTTTGTATCCCTCATTTTTTATAGTATGGATCATGTAGTTACCAAAAAATATGACTGGAATCTTCAATTGTTAGCAAACTCTGAAAAAATATCTTATAATCATGTGAAATCCAGCTCAGGAAAATCAATATAGGGATTTCGATTTCCTTGGAGTTTAAAAATTGCCCAATTTCGATGTTTTTCATGAAGAGAGACCGGATGGTTGTTGTGCCATTTTTTGTATAGGTCGATATCAATCAATGACATTTTTTCTTGTATAATTTCATCAGGATACCTCATTAAAAAATATAAGCATGCTCGTGCTATTTCACCTTTGCCATTTTCAGGCTCAAACCTTTGATTGCCATCTCTTTTTCCGCAAAAGGATTTTATGACTTCTTTATAAGCTCCAGGTTTGTAGTCTTCAAAATCATAATAAGGAATATTACTTCTGAATGAATTACAATCTTTTTCACACGTAAATAAATGATGAAGATCTCCAACCATGGGGTGTCTTTTCTCAAACCACGATTGTGGAATGACATGTTCAATATTGAATTGGAGAGACCGCAATACGGACTCAATCAATATATTTTTATGTTCATGAAGCACTCCGAAATCCTTACTCAATACTTGTATCATTTGGTCGATTGCCGCATCTTCCAGCAGTTTATCCTGAGCAATTACATTACTGGGATTTAAGCTTTGGCCGGAATATATGCTTTTTATTTGACCATCTTCACGCAAATCTACCCATGAATGGAGCGCTTTTCTGCTGGTTGAATAGGAGAGCTGGGGATTATGAGTTCTTGTCAGCAATTCGGTCAGCTCCGAAACTAAATTGTCATTTGAAAAGTCATCCAGTGGAAGGTTTTTGTAATACATATCAATAATGCTCTGGTCCTCTTTTTCATCGTAATAAATTTCATTAATCATGTCTGTAACTAGCTGGAATTCAATTTTCTCTGTAGGTTGTTCCTGAAGTTGGCGGGTAAGGGGTTGTGTAACATGAATAATAGAGTCATAGCATACATTAAGAGTTTCCTTTATCAAACGGTGTGAGGGATTTTTATGGAATAAAGCTAGCAAAAAATGGACGGTATCCTGCAAGATTATTTCATAGGAATGAGAAAAAGACGGATGGATTCTTTTTTTCATCAGCTTCACCTCTTTATTTTGATAATATCAAGTGTGGAAACAAATGTAAATAAATGATGGTTACAGATTATCTAGAGGTTAAGAAATATATGATTTCAGTAGAATGATTATAAGATAATCATAGAGTGAATATTAACAAAAAGGGTGAAGAAATTCTTCGAATAATAAAATTTTCTATAAATCAATGTATAATATATCGTTTAAAGTTAGAATTAGCTATTGTATACGAGGGTAGAACTATTTATTACATAATGTAATCATTATTCCAATATTGTAGTTATATTTAAAAGAAAATTCTAAATATAATTACTTTTTATATCCTTCCATATATAAGAAGACAACTTTTGGTAAACCGTTTATACTTTTAAGTACTTAGCAGAAGGAGTTGGTATTTATGGTTACAAGCACTAGTTTAGAAGTAGAAGAAGAGATTAAGGCTATACAAGCTGAACATGAAATGTTAGAAGACACGCCTGAGGATTTCTTTGAAAAAGCTCCGTATCACTACAAAAATAATTACGGTGTAAAATTTGCTGCAATCATTGAAGAAGACTCTGTATTATTTACGAAGGATGATCAGGATTGGGGAAATAAGCTTTTAAGATTCTCAAAAGGTCAAGCTGAAGAAGCTATTATTCAATTAAAAAAAGAACAGATAGGTAAACTTGATAGAGAATCGATTAATATGCATAATCCAATGAATCGAATTTTAATCAGTATAGGAGAAACTCTTTTTTTAGCATCTGTATTACAGACTGCACTTGAAAAATGGCGCAGTCCCAAAAAATAAATATTTGAATATTACTATTATAACGAAATAATACCTCTAGTCTCATAGACTTGTCTATGGGGCTTTTATTATATCGGCCGATGTTAATTTATCATGAACTATAAAAAGTGCTTTTTCTCTTTTGGCTTATTTAATACTCTGATTATCGTTTGTTTCACAAAGTCCCTTACTGAAAGATTCAGTATGATTAGACTATGTATCGTCTTTTACCGCTGCTCCTTCATTTATTAAAAATATTTGTATATCTAGCACCCAAGAGGAAATAAATGTTAGAAGTGATAAATGCTTGATCAAACGCTAGCAGGAAGCGAAAAAATTATAGATATGTTCGGTATCTGATAAATGGAAATGTTTACGGATATTACTTTTGGGCATACATCTAATGTAAAATACTCTAAAATTTGAAACCATGAGTGTTGCTGTACGTAATGATAGTATATGTTAAATAACTAAAGGATGAAAAATTTGTTACATTATAAAATCTATAGTCAACAACATAAAGAATGGGTTGTTTTAGTACACGGTGCAGGAGGTAGCTCAACTATTTGGTACAAGCAAATTCGAGTATACCGTAAGCATTTTAATGTGTTGGTCGTCGATCTTCGCGGCCATGGTGATTGTGAGATTGAGAACAGTCCAACTAAATATACACTTGATTTGGTTAGCGAAGATATTTTAAATGTTTTAGATGAAGTAAAGATTGATAAAGCTCACTTTGTAGGAATTTCACTGGGGACAATGCTGATTCGTCAGTTAGCTGAGACGAACCCTGAAAGGTTTCATTCGATGGTACTTGCAGGCGCTGTAATACGTATTACACCAAGGCTACACTTTTTACTTGGTATCGCAAATATGTTTAAGAAAATAATCCCATTTATGTGGTTATATAAACTATTTGCCTGGATTTTAATGCCGAGAAAAACCCATGAAACTTCACGTCATTTATTTGTTCAAGAGGCGAGAAAAATTAAGCATAGAGAATTTTTGCGTTGGTTATCACTAACTGGTGATATCGCAAGCTATTTATTGAAAATCAATGAAAAAGATACACATATTCCTACATTATATATTATGGGAGATGAGGATTATGTGTTTTTAGAACCAGTGAAGCGGCTAGTAAAAAAACAATCATCAAGTCAGTTAGTCATATTAAAGGATAGCGGTCATGTATGTAATATAGATCAAGCTGCCCAATTCAATGAGATATCCTTACAATTTTTATTGGCGCATTGAAATAACAAAAAGCCAAAGTTGATGATAGTAAAGCGATTGGCATATATATCGATTAAACAATTCATTTACTAAAATAGACTTAATTCTTTTACATCGGTTATTAAACCTTTTAGAGTGATGTGGTAATCTCTCTAGAAGGTTTTTTATTTTGGACTGTGAATGGGTGTGATGAGAGAATATAGTCCACTCTCCTCTTAATATTAGTACTTGTTTTGTATATATTGAATATAAACCCAATTATTCATCATAGGTTATTATATAAATCAATCAATAAGTTTTTTAATCCAGTATTGAGGGAAAAGAGAGATAGATAGAGAGATGGGGGTATACAGAATGTCTAAGATAGAAATCCCAGAACTTCAAGTGGAACAATCCTACCTACAGTTCATCTTCCCCTTTCAAATAAAGGACTCACGGAGTGAGGGGCTTGGTTCAGCAGTTAATAAAAGAGCAGTGGGAGTTTTTTGATTTAAGAGATACAAGTCAGGATTGCAAATTTTATGGAGATATACGAGTATCTCATGAACGCATGGAGAAATTTTTTCTTCCTAATATGGAGCCCATTTTATTTCCCCCAACTATAAAGGATAAAAATGCATTTCGTCGCTTTAGTAAAATTATCAATCAAAAGGGTTGTTTACAATCCAAGTATTTAGAAACTGATTTTATATTAGTATCTTTTGATATCTTTGTTTGTCCGTATAATATTGGCATTATGAATATGCGAATTAATTTGCCTGATCATATGAGCTATAATGATGTTCTTCATTTTATAGACTTATTCAGACAACTAGATAAACCGCATGATATAGTTATTAGATTAAATGAAAAAGAGTATTCTGAAACAAAAGGAATTATTTTCAATGAATATTGTCCATGGCTGGAGGATCATTTATCAAAGAAAGAGCATACAACCTATTTTGGCAGTTTGCCATTTTTTATAGAAGAACGTATGCAAGTTTACTACTATTTAGCTTTCGAAAAGAATACCCTCCTGGATGAAATTTCTTTATACAGAGCCGCTTTGATTAAGGGATATGATAGGGAAGGACATCCCTATGCCGGTGCTAAATCGGAGGCATACATCCATCGCTTTTGTGATCAGCATGTATATGATCGATGGGGCGATTCTTCCTATTATATAATCAGTAATTATGCATTTGTCTGTCTATCAAATGAATGTGAAGAGAAAAGTAAATTTATTGCTGAGCGTATGTATGGAGAAAATTTTTACACAAATATTTTATTCTTTTTCAATCGACTCCTCTTATTAGAATTATCGTATGAGAATTCCCAGCTGAGAGTGGATGATAAAAAAGGTTCTATTGAAAAGCTTATCATTCGAATCACGAATTTTTCTGCACAATTTTATCAGCCTGAAGTACATAGCCGGATTTTTGGGAAAGAAATCTATTTAAAAATGAAAGATATTTTTCATATGGATGAGCTTTATAATCATGTGAACCGAACACTTGGCAATCTCTATAAAAACCACGAAAAGCTAACAGGGAAACGACATGAATATTTACTTACGTTTTTAACTACATATACGGTTATTTCGGGAATTTACGGCATGAATCTGGTCATTGAACAGGATTGGAAAGGGAATATTAACTGGTCCCAGGCTGCATCCTATTCCTTCTTTGAATATATCGCTTTATTTGTAGCATTATCCGGAATTGCGTTGGGTGGAGTGTTAGGAATCGTAACAGTCTATAAATGGATGAAGGAAAAAATAAAATCTAAGAATGATTGAGCAGGGGAATGGCAGATGATTGTAGAACCTAACAAACAAAGGAATTATAAGGAGGTGTGAGTTTGAAAAAAAGTCTAAGCTTTATTTTATGTATCCTCCTGTTGGCAGCATGCGGGCAAGAACCCAGTCCAAACAAAGGAAGTGATGATAAACCAGTGAATATAGATAAGAGTACAAATCGTATCAATGATGCAAGTTTAACGTCAAGCTTAGTCCAAAAGAACAAAGTCGAAAATGATTACTTATTTGTATATACAGTTGAAAACGAGACAGCGAAACCGATTAAATTAACGTTTAACAGCGGCCAAACGTTTGATTATATTTTAAAGGATCAAGCGGGAAAAACAATCATCCAGTATTCAGAGGGAAAATCCTTTATACAGGTTATTACTGAAAAAGAACTGGTTAAAGGAGCGCAATTAACGCATGATATCCATTTGAAAGACCTTGAACCTGGAGAATACACTCTAGAAGCATGGTTAACAGCCAAAGGGGTGAAGGATGACTCAAGGAAAAAAATTCAGTTCAAAGTAGACTAACGAAAGGAGGGTACCAATTTATATTATATTTGGATACTCAACCTTCAAATCAATGTAAAAAAATAGCCCAATCATATTTTAATTTTATAATATGATTGGGCTATTTTTTTATGATTCAATTCCTAATGATTCTACCTTATACAACTATCAAGCCAGACACATTCGTGTTCATTAAATAGTTAGTTTTGTGTTTCTATCTTCTTCTTAGCAGCACGTTTTCTCGGTTTAGATACTTTAGCCAGATATAAAGCTTTATTATTTATTACATCTGTGAACCCGCTTAGCATCATTTGAGCGGATAAAATGGTTAATCCTAAAAATAGGATAGGTATAAGTGGTAACCAGGGATACCCGATCAGATTATCGTAAGCTTGGCCAATCAAACCTGACCATTCGTGAGAAGCTGAGTTAGCATTTCCATCAGAATCCTGTAATGTACCGCCAAAGAAAATTTTTAGTACTCCTAGATGAGCTAATACAACGAGTACTTGTATGTACTGCTGAATCAAAATAATAACGATATTTTCTTTTAAATGAGGAAGTATATGTGTCTTTAATTTATGTAGTTTACCGCCACCTAACACCATAGCAGCCTCCATGAATTCTTCTTTATGAAGTTTTTTTATTTCATTAGCTTGATAGATAGCCAATGTCGGTACAGCATAAAAAGTTAGAATTGCTATTTCAAACAAAGCTCTTTCCCAAAATGGAAAAGGAGAACCATCTCCTCCATAGACAATTACACTGAATAGAACATAGTATGCTACTAACGTTAGTGGAATCACCGTAATTGGATCAAATATTTTTTCGTACCAACGAATATACTTTTGGCAATATACTCCTAAAAAAGCGCCAAATATTAAGGCAAATAAAACCCGTAAGATAGCAATGAGAAAAGCAATCCCTATCGTAAATTTTGCACCATGTATAATCATATGAAGTAAATCTCTTCCACCTGAATCTGAACCAGCTATAAACCCATGTGTAAATGGCTGGTAAGGAGGAGAATCTACTATATTCGCTTGATCATCCATATATAGAGGCACAGTTCTAATCGTACTATCGTTAAAGAGTGTATTAGCCATACTCAAAATCAATAAGATAAATACAAATAAAAATCCAACCATAAATGTTTTATTTTTTAGCAAAAGTTTAATCAATCGCTTCACCTCTTACAACCGGGGGAATTAACCAATCGCATATACGATAAATAAGATATAATGGCAAATAAATCATCAGTATACCGATTACAAATATTTCGGGTGATTTTCTAAAGATAAAATAGATAATCCCTGTCATATTGAACATATACTCCAAAATAACCAAATTAGATATAACAAACCAAATCGCCGTTTTGGAATAGTGGTATAAACTGAATAATACATTTTTAAATATATGAATATTAAATATGTATAGTGGCTTCATTCCCTTAGTTACAGCATATTCTACATATAACTTCCCTTGTTCTTTCTCAAATTGCTGTATTAAAAATTTAGTCAACAGTAAGGTTAAAGGCAAACTAAGACATACAATAGGGAGAAAAAAGGCCCGATCATCCCCCGCGGAAGCTACGTTAAATAAGAGCGTACCTGTTTTTTTAAAGGACATAATAGTAAGAAATTGAAGTGCGATTATATAAAATATATCTGGTAGGGACTCAATAATCGTGAGAAACCACATAATCTTACCTTTAATTGTTTGAAAAACTAATAGGATTAGGTAAGTTAATAAGAATGCAAGTATGGTTGAAATTAAAAGTGATGCAACAATCAGTAGGACTGATTCTTTATAATGGTAGAATATTTGTGGAAAAACTGGTCTTTGGATGCCCATCCCATATGTGATATCTAGAGGGTGTAATAACGATAGAAAAGTGTTTTTGATTTCTACTAAGAAAGCAAAAAAATTAACAGAAATATCTCTGAAGAGTGTTGGCAATGCACTAACGCAGATAATTACAAAAATGGCTATAAGCACTTCTGTTATCATTACTGCAGTTTTTTTGAAAATTAAAATAAAATCATCTCCTTTTTATCCTAATTTTTGGATATAATTTTATCATAATTATATCTATCTTTTTTGTCTATAAATTATTTTTGTTTCCAGAATACGAATCTTTAAGTCTATTTACACGAATATATGGTTATTTAATAAAAGGAAGTTTGTTAAAAATAACTGAGAGGAAGTGATTAATAATAAAAGGTTTCTGCCCATATTTTTGCTTATTTTTCTTGTAACGTTAGTAAGCTGTTCTCCAAAAAAAGAAACCGAAAATAATAAACCAAAAGAAACCATAATGAATCAAGAATGGCAAGTTCGTAATGAATATAAATTTTATTAACGGTAAATCCAGAACCTAATTTAATAGCAGGTAAACCATTTGGGTAGGTATTCCATTTTACTGCCCCTTTTAAAACCTTTGAAGGTAAAGAATTAGCTATATATGCCTATCATAAAGAAACAGAAGAGAAGATAACGGCTCTAAATCCAATAAGAATCAAAGAACCGTCACCGGGTTATTCAAAATTAGAGCGTTTTACAGTTAATTTTGAAGTTCCTCAAAGTGGGTTATGGCGTTATGAAGTTATATAAGACAATGAGTTTTATGCAGACGTTGTTTTTTTAATTAAAAATAAATAGAGTAATAGATTTAATAGCGGCATTGATTCAAGGCGAATTACTGCCTTTTTTCGATGAATTCTTACAGGGGTAAAGGGCAGTTCTTCGGAAGAAAGAAGGACTTTCTATTTTATCTGTCGAATAAATTTAAATTATATGTCGTTAAAAGGAATGGTCTATATGAAGTTAATTAAACAATTTATTTTAAAACGTCCTGCTGAAAAAAGACTTACTTATTTTTATGCTATGGTTGTGACGGATGAACAGGTGTGGCTACTTCGTGATAAAAATAATGGCGACTTATTACTATTAGAAGATGAAGGAGAATATCATTTTTTGCTTCCAGTTTGGCCAAGCCGAAGTTTTGCTGAAATAGAGGCTGCTAAAATAGATCATAATTCATACGAAGCTTTTAACGTTCCATTAACTACATTTTTAGATGATATACTTGTTGATATTGAAAATGACCGTGGTATTGCGGTGATTTTTCCTAACGGGAAAGATTCGAACATTCAATCACGTGATGAAATTAAGGAAATGATTCGTAATCTATAGGATAGGTTGTTCCTACTGGCTGGGTAGGTTAAATGAATAATAAATGGAATTATTTTGTACTGTGAAAGGGGAATAGGATTGTGATTTTTAATTATAGTGATTTTATTAGTCTATCTCTTTGACTTTGTAAAACTGAGAAAGCAAAATGAAATAATAATCGCACAAAACGAAAAAGTTATTGCCCTATTGGAGAAAATTGAAAATAAGTAGTATATATTTTGCGGCTTGCGGAGGGATATAATTGGGGTTTTAATAGTTCTTTTATATTGGATATACCATTTTCCTTGTCTGGTTAAATTCAAATAAAAGAGGATACCTAGCCTCTATAATAGACTTGGTATCCTCTATTCTGCACACTCTTTTTCATATAAGAGAAATTATGCCCGTTTCTCAAATAATTGTACAAGTTCTATGATGACTTCGGTGGCTTTTTCCATACTTTCAACAGCTACATATTCATATTTACCGTGGAAATTTTCTCCTCCGGCAAAGATGTTAGGAGTAGGCAGGCCCATATAGGATAGTTGGGAACCATCTGTACCGCCGCGAATTGGTTTAACAATTGGTTTAATGCCCAAGTTTTCCATGGCTTGATGGGCGACATCGACTATTTCCTTTACAGGTTCAATTTTTTCTCCCATATTATAATATTGATCATTCATATCTAATATAATATTTTCTTCGCCGTATTTAGCCTTGTATTTTGCAACAAGGTCTTTCATCGTCGCTTTTTTGGCTTCAAATTTTTCACGGTCATGATCGCGGATAATATAAGCGGCATGAGTACGTTCTACATCACCGTTTAACGATAGGAGATGATAGAAGCCTTCGTAGCCTTCTGTATATTCGGGTGATTCTTCTTTTGGAAGCTCATCATTGAAATTCATGGCAATCTTTAAGGAGTTGACCATTTTATTTTTAGCGGATCCTGGGTGGACATTGGTTCCTTTAAAAGTCAATTTTGCCCCTGCAGCATTAAAGCTTTCAAATTCAAGTTCACCAATGGGACCGCCATCCAGTGTGTAAGCAAAGTCAGCATTAAAACGCTCCACATCAAACTTATGAGGGCCTCTGCCAATTTCTTCATCCGGTGTAAAAGCGACACGAAGTTTGCCGTGCTTAATTTCCGGATGTTTAATTAGGTAATCCATTGCCGTTACGATTTCAGCGATGCCTGCTTTATCATCAGCACCAAGCAGAGTAGTGCCGTCAGTGGTAATAAGTGTTTTACCTATATACTCTTTTAGCTCAGGAAAGTCTTTCGGTGATAGGATGACATTAAGATTTTTATTAAGCGTAATATCACCGCCATCATAATTCTCTACGATTTGTGGTTTTACATTCTTACCGGTAAAATCAGTAGCCGTATCGACATGAGCAAGGAAGCCGATTGTTGGTACTTCTTTTTCTGTATTCGCGGGAAGGGTGGCAAATAAATAGCCATTTTCATCAAGTGTTACTTCTTCCATTCCTATTGTCTGCAATTCATCTTTTAGAAGATTTAAGAGGTCAAATTGCTTCTCTGTAGAAGGGCATGTTTGACTGTTTTCATCGGATTGGGTATCAATTTTTACATATGTAAGAAAGCGTTCAACTAATTTTTTATTCATCAGATTCATCTCCTTCTGTATTCCTATTATAACGAAAGTTTTATTGATCAACAAAAAGTTATTCGAATTTTCTTTAGGTTAATATTTCCGTACAGAGGTAATTTTATTTATTTCGGGTATTCTTATATAATGGGGATGGAAAGAAAGAAGGGATCGATACAACCATGTTTACAATTGGAAGCCGCACAGTTAAGACAGCGATTGGCGCGATGATTGCCTTGGTTATTGCTCAAGTTTTGTCGCTGGAAAATACAGCAACCGCTGCAGTTATCACCTTATTAAGTGTTCAGAGTACACAGCGCAGAAGTATACAGATTGCATGGCAGCGGTTTGCAGCTTGTATACTTGGGATTTTATTGGCTGTATTGATATTTGAAGGATGTGCTTATACAGCTGTTGCAGTAGGTTTATTATTATTTATTTATATACCGGTCATGGCTAAGCTGGGGCTTCAGGACGGTATTGTACCTGGTTTTGTTATTGTCATGCAATTATACATATCGCAAAATATTACGTATGAGCTTATTTTAAACCAAATCTGCATCGTATCGATTGGAATTCTGGTCGCTCTTTTGTTCAACTTATATATGCCAAGTGTTGAAGGTGAGATTAAGAAGATTATAAAGGAGCTAGAAGGAAATTTTAAAGTGATCTTCTTGCAATTCGGTCAGTTTATTCGGAAAAAAGAACGTGTTTGGAATGATGAATACATTATTAAAACAAAGAAGCTAATCGAAGTGGGTATGGAATTAGCCAAGAGAAGTGAGGAAAATTCCTTTTTTAAAAGAGACTCCTATTATTTGCAATACTTCACTAAAGTGCATCAGCAATTCCAAATCGTTGAGCGAATGGCTCCTTTAATCATTCATCTGCCTACAACATTTGAGCAGAATGAAATGGTAGCTGACTTCGTAGATGATTTGGGTGCAAATATAGAAGACCGGAATCGTCTACTGTTAAAATTACAGAATCTAAGAGGTAAGTTTGAGAATATGGATTTACCAAAAACAAGGGAGGAGTTTGAAACTCGTGCTGCCCTGTTAATCTTGATCAATAAAATTGAGCAATTTATCGAAATCCAATCGTAGTAAAGAGAACGTGCTGTTTTCAAAACAGTTCGTTTTTTTTGTGTGGAAGAAAGGTATGGCGTCTATAATATTGCTGCTTCTGGCCGTAAACTTTCACAGTATTCATGCAACAATTTCCATCCATCTTCATATCTTTTAAATCTCTGTACAAACAGTTTAACAACCTCTTTCTTTTCACCATCCATTTCAAATGTTACCCAAAATAAAACAATGACCTCATCCTCAGACGCTGGAGTAGTATGTAAAATAGTAAAATTCCATTTTGGGTTATGTCCGCAATATTGTTCAAAAGCTTCTGCCCATCCTAGGCAAGCCTCCTTATATCCCCAATCTGAAACGACACCATCCGCATTTGCCCAACGAACAGATAAATTCAGAGAAAGCTTGGAAATCATCAATTCAGTATTACAGCTATTCCATATAGATTGAAATTCAAGAAAGAAGGACTTAAAATCCTCAATAAGTACTGACTGATTCAAATTGGAACCTCCTCGTTAAAGTAAAGATGGAGCCTCTTTAATACTATTCTATACAATGGATATATTTCCCTTTTATCAATAAGAGAAACTATTTTGTATGAGAGCATTTTATCATTCATTTTGAAAGCATGTGTTTAAAAATGCAAAAAGCGCGTCTATGTTGCTAAAAGAACACAAAAGTACAATATAGATCAAGCTTTGCTCTTTTTCAACAAATATATGGTGTATTGAATTAATTCATGTCAAAAAGGAGCGAACGATTCATTTGCTCTTCAGATGGTAATTAATTGAAAATGGAAAATAGATGGAATATACTGAAAGCGTTCACAAAATGATGGATATAAATGGAGGGAATTAAATGACCACTACTATAAGCTCTAATATTAGTCCCAAATTAGCAGAGTTTCTAAAAGGTACAAAACAGTTATATATGAATGGTGAATTCGTAGACTCAGTATCTGGTAAAACATTTGAAACAATGAATCCTGCTACTGGTGAAGTTTTGGCTGTGATTTCAGAAGCGCAATCTGAAGATATTGATTTAGCTGTCAAAGCTGCACGTAAAGCATTTGATCAAGGACCATGGAGAACAATGAATGCTGCAGAACGCAGTCGTTTAATATACAAATTGGCAGATTTAATGGAAGAAAACAAGCTGGAGTTGGCTCAATTGGAAACATTGGATAACGGGAAGCCTTTCCGTGAAACATCTAATGCAGATATTCCATTAGCCATTGAACACTTCCGCTATTTTGCAGGTTGGTCGACTAAAATCATGGGACAAACCATCCCAGTAGCCGGTAATTTTTTTAATTATACAAAACATGAACCAGTTGGAGTGGTTGGGCAGATTATCCCGTGGAATTTCCCATTATTAATGGCTGCCTGGAAACTCGGAGCGGCACTTGCTACCGGGTGTACAATCGTATTAAAACCAGCAGAAAACACACCTCTTTCTGCATTATACCTGGCACAACTAATTAGTGAAGCTGGATTCCCGGATGGAGTCGTCAATATTGTCCCAGGATATGGTCCGTCAGCAGGACAACCATTGGTCGATCATCCAATGATCGATAAGATTGCCTTTACGGGTTCGACTAAGGTGGGTAAACAAATTATGAAATCAGCTGCTGATACGCTGAAACGCGTAACATTGGAACTTGGAGGAAAATCGCCGAATATCATTCTTCCGGATGCAGATTTATCAAAGGCTGTTCCGGGTGCATTAATGGGTATCATGTTCAATCAGGGGCAAGTTTGCTGTGCAGGCAGCCGTTTATATGTCCAAAAGAAAATGTATGATAATGTCGTTTCTGATTTAATAACGTGTGCCAAGGATATTAAACAGGGTAATGGGTTAGAAGAAGATACAACGATGGGCCCGCTTATTTCCGCCCAGCAGCAGTCCAGGGTAAAAGGATATATTGACCAAGGTGTTGAAGAAGGAGCCGAAGTGTTAATTGGAGGGGATATTCCATTTGATAAAGGCTATTTTGTATCACCGACCGTGTTTGCAGATGTAAACCATAGCATGACAATAGCAAAAGAAGAAATATTTGGACCTGTTGTAGCGGCCATGCCATTTGATGATATTGATGATCTTATACAAAAAGCCAATGACAGCAACTACGGGTTAGCGGCAGGTGTTTGGACACAGGACTTGAAAAAGGCTCATCAAATCGCACATAAGTTACAAGCGGGTACGGTATGGGTAAATACCTATAATACATTTGATGCGGCTTCTCCTTTTGGAGGGTACAAACAATCCGGTATTGGTCGTGAAATGGGAAGCTATGCACTCGATAACTACACAGAAGTGAAGAGTGTATGGATTAATATGGACTAAGATCTTTAAGAAAGCAGTGTGGTTATGGACGGTAATCACACTGTTTTTCCTTATTTGGTTAATCAGTTAAATAAGAGCATAAATAAGCCCCATAAAAGTCAGAGCTATGTCTGTCTTTTATGGGGTGATTTTATTTATTAAGAGCTTAGCTTTTCTTTAAAGATGGCTCAGTTTGAATTTTTGGAAGGTCTTTTGGTTCTTCCTGTTTAAAGATACTTTGTAAAACGAATGTCTGGATGATCAAGAAGATTCCGCTTGTTATCCAATAGAGCGGAAGAGCAGCCGGAGCCGAAAAAGAAATGAACATAATCATCATAGGTGACAAGAGTCCCATTAATTTCATTTGATTCTGCTGTTCAGGCTGCATTTGGCTTGAGCTGACTTTGAATTGGAGATAGTAAATCAATCCGGCAATTAACGCCATGATCATGTTCGCCTCGCCAAGACTAAACCAAAGGAAGTCATGGGTTGCAATTGTATGTGAGTCCCTAATGGCATAATAGAATCCCATTAATATCGGCATTTGAATCAGCATTGGTAAGCATCCGATATTGAGAGGATTTACGCCATGCTTCTGATAAAGCTGCATCATTTCCTGTTGAATTTCTGCTTTCTTCGCTGCATCAGTTGTTTGTTTTAATTTTTCTTGTATAGCTTCCATCTCAGGCTTTAAAACTTCCATTTTCCGTTTCATATCAGCTTGAGTTTTATACTGTTTAACAGTCAACGGCATGAGCAATAATTTAATCAGCAACGTAGCCAAAATAATGGCGAGCCCATAATTCCCCTGAAATAGATCTGCATTAAATTCCAGTAAGGATAATAAGGGAGAGACAATAAAGTGTTGGAAAAAACCGTCTCCGTTAGAATTGGCTGAACATCCACTCAACAACATTCCTGCGAATAAAACACCTATTAATTTTTTCAATCCATTTCCTCCGATCATGTATTTGTTTATACGATGGGATGGAAATGGCTGCTTTCTTTATCTCCGGGGTTTACCTTAATACGAAATAAAGTGAAAAAGCGTTGAATATGGCGTTTATCTATAATTGGCTGTTTCTTATTGCTTTTTAAAATCGGTTGATTCGTTCCTTCTTCATAGTGGTTACTGAAAAGGACTTTATTTTGCTTATGCACTATGAATAAGGCGGCTAACGGAAAGACAACCGAGAATAAAAAGGCAATTATTAATGTCTGCTGTATGACATCATAATCGTATTCAATTAATAATCCTATCATGGCTGGCAACTCTCCGTTTAAGATTTTCAAATTATGAAGTGATTTGTTATGGATACTATACCATTAAATGAATGCCAGGGATAGAAGAAGTTCTCTTATTAAGTGAGAAGAGACGAATAAGAAGGGAATAAAGTTTTAGCTGAGAGGTGAACAGTTTTTTTTGATTGATATTTACTTATATAAACAAAGGTGTTAGCTACCTTAATCATTATGCTGCAAGATCAAAATAAAGTTTAATAAAAGGATTTAACAATATTTTAATCGAATAAATATAGATGCATATAAAAGAGTCAGAATTCGAAGGGAAATTTCTTTATGTTTACTAGAATTAAAGAAGGTGGAGATAGATTTGGAAATAGATATATTAGGTGCAGGAATAAATTTTGGGCTATTTTGTATTGGGGTTGGATTAGCTTTATTGGGGCATTACATAGGTAAAGGACTCATAAATTTTCGTCAGTCTAAAAATGTAATTGATTACAATGTGTTTTTAAAAGAGAGTGACCTAGCCTATATTTTTAAATTAAATAGGAATGAAATAAAGGCTTTATTGACTGAACATCAGGATGTCCCTAAGCTGGTATTAAACGGAACTACCTATTATCCTAAAACAATTAATTGAATGGATTTCATCCAAGAATTTTAGCAGTTAAACGGACGGTTTAAGTAAAAAAAGAACAAACGGCTGGTTTCCCAGTCGTTTGTTCTGTTATTTATAAGCGAATAGACTCTATCCTATAAAAATACTTATATAGAAAGTAAGTAATCACACCGTAATAATGGTTACCTCAATATTTCCTCGCGTTGCTTTAGAATAAGGGCAAACCTGGTGGGCCATATCAGCATATTTTTTAACTTCTTCTTTATCCAAACCAGGGATAGAGACATCTAAGCGGACAGCCAGTTTAAAACCGCCATCTTCTTCATCTTTACCAATCGTTACATTAGACGTGACCGTTGTATCTACTTTTTTTCGATCCTTACGTAATACGAGGTTTAATGCACTGTCATAACAGGCAGCATATCCTGCTGCAAACAGTAATTCTGGGTTTGCAGCTTGTTCTCCGCTACCTCCCAATGCTTTTGGTTGCCTCACATCTAAATCTATAATCCCGTCTTCAGATTTTACATGTCCTTCACGACCGCCTGTGGATGTGACGGTTGCTGTATATAATGGTTCCATCAAACCAACTCCTTAATTAATGATATATAGCACTTTTCCCTATTTTGGTTTTATTAAACAGATTGTCAAAAGAATAGGTATTAATCATTATGAAAATATTTCCTTTTTTATCTAGACTACATAGAAAAGCTAGGTATATAATAATGGTGAAAGTAAATTTATGGGAAGTAGTGTGTATATGTATGGAAACAGAAATGCTAACTATTTTTGATGAATCAGGTTCCGCGATTGGGGTAGCCACACGCGATGAAGTCCATAATAAAGGATATTGGCATCAAACCTTTCAATGTTATGTGGTTGGAAAAGAAAATCATGAAGAATATATGTATCTTCAACTTAGAAGTCATTTAAAAAAAGATTTTGCTAATGTTTACGATATAACTGCAGCGGGACATATTCTTTCAAACGAAACGGTAGCTGATGGTGTAAGAGAAGTTAATGAGGAACTTGGATTAAATGTTACCTATGATCAACTAAACAGCCTTGGTATGTTACCTAATGTAATAGAAACAGAGACAATCAAAGACCATGAATTAAGTCATGTTTTTCTTTATGAAATGACAGAACCTATGGAGACTTTTATCCTGCAGCCGGAAGAAGTATCTGGAATGGCAAAAGCTCGATTATATGATTTTATTTCTTTTTACAATGGAGATTCAGATCATTTGGAGATTGAAGGCTATAAGCAGGATTCTAGCGGAGGTAAAACCTGGTTTAAGGAGACAATAAGTAAGGACCGGTTTGTACCGCATTCTAAGCAGTATTTTGTTAGCGTGGCAGAAGCTATTTGCTCTAACCGGAAAGCTTAAATCGAGGAAGTGCTTAGAAAAGATAAACGATCGGTAGCATAGTCAACTGAATCTCGGAATGGACATAGAAATCAAAGTAAATTATAACTCAATATATGCCGAGTCTATGCAGCAAGTCTATCAATCTGTGGGCTGGAATAAGCATACAATTGAAATGATTAATCAAGTATTCACAGTAAGCACGCATGTGGCTATTTCTTTTAAAGAAGATAGACTAATTGGTTTTGGAAGAGCGCTATCAGATGGTGTATTTAATGGTGCGATTTATGATCTCGTAGTCTATACAGACGAACAGGGTAATGGAGTAGCTAAGGAAATTATTAACTCTCTATTAACACAATTGAAATCCGTATCTTGTATCCACTTAATTTTGACAGTCGGAAACGAGGAATTTTATAAAAAATGCGGATTTTACCCATTGAAAACAGGTATGGCCCGCTATTTGAATCAGGAGTTGGCTGAAACCTATTTGGTTAAATAAAAAAGGGGGAATACAATGTTTGAACAGATTATAACGGAGGCAAATGAACTGCGTGCTCTGATAGGAGAACCAAGTAAACTAGTACAAAATAAAGTGATTAAACGATTGGATGATCATTGTGTGCATTTCATAAGTAAATCTCCGTTTGTGTTTATTGGTACAACGGATGGAAACGGGAATTTAGATGTTTCACCTAGGGGAGACCAAGCTGGATTTGTTCGAATATTGGATGAAAATTATTTGATAATTCCAGAACGGAGAGGCAATAAAAGAATGGACACCTTATACAATCTTCTAATGAACCCTGGAGTAGGCTTGTTGTTTATTATTCCAGGCTTGGGTGAAACCCTCCGTGTAAATGGAAAAGGGTACGTAGTAAAAGATCCAGACTTGCTTGAGTGTTTAGGTGTTAATGGAAAGACACCAAACATCGGTATTGGGGTTAAGGTAGAGGAATGCTTTATTCATTGTGCAAAAGCATTTATTAGATCAGAATTATGGAACCCGACAACGTGGCCAGATAAAAATTCTCTTCCTCAAGCTTCAAAGATACTTGCAGCGCATGCCAGCCAATTGAAAACAAGAGCTGAAGACATTGAAATTCAATTAAAGGAGGGTTACACAACCAGATTATTTTAAGCAATCTTTTGTTGCTTTCTGATAGTAATCTTATTCTTTCGCCATAGTAAAAATAAGACTGTTTTCGTAAGGATGTTGCTTTTGTATAATTTATTCTGAGTTGTAAAACCGCCACCTCCAGGAAGGAAGTGGCTGTTCTCGTTATTTAAAGAAATGACGCGTTAATTCATATACCTTTTTACATAATTATAGAGTGGTTTTACATCATTAATCGGTTTATTTAATACAGGTACGGCTTTTTGCATCCATATTGTCGTGTAAATATCTCGAAGTTCTCCCTCAATCTGTAAATCCAGTCTATATATGTTTTAATCAGGATAGAATGTTCACTTCACCGCATATATTCCATCGCCAAATTGCTTCTATCCGAGCTATAATATAATTAAATATTACAAATTGACCCCATTTTTAAAACTCTCCAACGAAAAAACATTCTAATCTGCCTATTTATATGAATTGAGGTGTTTATATGGAAAAAATCATTGAGGTACGCCGCCTCACCAAAACCTATGGTGACATTACTGCGGTGAATGATATTGATTTTTATGTAGAGCAAGGAAAGCTGTTTGCCTTCCTCGGTCCTAATGGCGCGGGCAAAAGCACGACAATTGATATGTTATGCACGCTCTTGAAGCCAGATAAAGGAGAAATCATCATCAATGGCTTTCAGATTGCTAAAAATGATTCAAAAATCCGTGAATCAATCGGGGTAGTCTTCCAGGAAAGTCTGCTCGACCCTCTCCTGACTGTACGGGAAAATCTCCTAACAAGAGCCAAATTCTATCAGATTCCAAAATCGGAGCTCAAATCCAGAGTGGAACAAGCAGCGATTGCAGCTGATGTCATGGACTTTATTGATCGCCCATACGGAAAATTATCAGGAGGACAAAGGCGCCGCGCTGATATAGCAAGAGCTCTTGTGAACACACCGAAGGTTCTTTTCCTGGATGAGCCGACTACCGGTCTTGACCCCCAAACAAGAAGAAGTGTTTGGGAGACGATTACGAACCTGCAAAGAGATCAGGGACTGACTGTATTCTTGACGACACATTATATGGAGGAAGCCGCCTCTGCCGACTATATCATGATTATTGATGATGGAGAGATTGTGGCAAAGGGAACTCCTTATGAACTGCGAAATACATATAGCTCAGATATGCTGAAAATTGAACCGATTGACTATGCTGCTCTCGATGAGCTTTTTCAAGCCAATGGAATCAGTTACAAAAACGAGCATCAACTGATGATCATTAAAATAGCGAATACAAAAGAGGCCCTCTCGATTCTAAAATTGGCAGAGCCCTTGATTGCAAATTTTGAAGTGATGCATGGGACAATGGATGACGTGTTCATCGAAATCACAGGAAAGGAAATACGTGCTGATGTTTAATTTAGCAAAGCGTAATCTAAAACTATTTTTTCGGGATAAAAGTGCGGTCTTCTTCTCCTTATTGGCCGTCTTCATTATCATTGGCTTATATGTCCTCTTTCTTGGAGATACCATTGCAGGGGACATGACCGAAATTAAGGAAGCTCGATACTTAATGGACAGTTGGATTATGGGCGGTCTTCTTGCCGTTACCTCTGTCACGACGACAATGGGCGCTTTTGGCACAATGGTAGAGGATCGGGCAAATGGCAATGCAAAAGATTTCTATGCTTCGCCATTAAAAAGGTATCAAATCGCTGGTGGTTATGTAATCAGTTCATTTATGGTCGGCCTCATCATGTGTATGGTCACTTTTGTCTTAGCGGAGATATATATTGTCGCAAACGGTGGGGAGCTTTTGCCACTCATAGGTATGTTAAAAATCATTGTGTTGATGTTCCTATCGGTTCTAGCCTCAAGCGCAATGGTGTTTTTCTTAGTTAGCTTCTTTTCAAGTGTTAATGCATTTGCAACTGGCAGTACGATTATCGGGACATTAATCGGGTTTCTTACCGGCATTTACATACCAATTGGCAATCTACCTGATGCTGTACAAATGATTGTGAAGATCTTTCCGGTCACCCATGCAGGCGTCTTATTTCGTCAGGTATTTATGGAAGAGCCCTTAAAAATATCATTCGACGGTGCACCAAGTGCTGCAGTCGATGGTTTTAAAGAAGAACTGGGTGTTGTGCTGACATATGGTGACTTTACTGCCCAAGGTAGCACGCATATTCTTGTCCTGGTAGGAGTCACCATTTTATTTTTCGCTCTTGCCGTATGGAATGTATCACGAAAGAAATCTTAGCAGGGGACATAGTTTCCTGCTATTTTCATGCACTAATATAGTTATCTTTTTCCTGAATCAATTTCATGTTAATCCAGCTAAATTGCCCTTCACCGCATCCTCAAACAGTATTTTTTAATAATGACTCTTATTCGATTATTATATCGAAGCTGTATGATCCTTTCTTATTCCCTAAAGCTTTAATTAGAATCAATATTAGGGAATGTGAATTGCAAATATTTTCCTAATATTTGATATAATGGTAGAGGTTGGAGAGAATTGAAAGTAAGAGGAATTACTATAAAGGTATATTTTTATAATTCAAACAGCAAAAATACCATTAACAAATACCGCGGAAAAATGATAATAAGGGGCGAATAAATTGATCAAAACCACTGAAGAATTGTTAATTGCTCTGCGAAGTGTTATTCAAGAAAGCCGAGTAACGACCAATCATACTATTTTAGAACAACACAGCATAGATGAATCGTATCATCGTGCTAGTCTGCCTGATATAGTAGTGTTTCCGACAAACACAGAAGAAGTGAGGGAGATAATTACTATAGCGGATCAATATAAAGTGCCGATTGTGCCATTTGGAAGGGGAACAAGCTTGGAAGGGCATGTTATTCCTTATGACCATGGAATCATGATTGACTTTTCTCTTATGGATAAAATAGTAGAGGTTAGGGAGAAGGACTTTCTTGTGAAAGTTCAACCAGGGGTGACGCGTTCTCAGTTGAATAAAGAGCTGAAAAAATACGGATTGTTTTTCTCCGTAGATCCGGGAGCAGATGCAACACTTGGTGGGATGGCAGCTACAAATGCCAGTGGAACAACATCTGTTAAATATGGAATTATGCGTGACCAAGTTCGGGATTTAGAGGTTGTTCTCGCAGATGGCACAGTGATTCATACAGGAAATTTAGCAGAAAAATCTTCTTCTGGCTATCATTTAAATGGTGTATTTGTTGGTTCGGAAGGGACACTTGGATGTTTTACTGAATTGACATTAAGAGTGTACGGTATTCCTGAAAATATTATGGCAGCGCGAGCATCCTTTAAAACAGTTAGTGATGCTGTTGAAGCAGTCTTGAATATTTTACAAGCGGGAATTCCAATTGCAAGAGTTGAGCTCGTAGATGAACCTTCTATGAAACAAGTAAACCTTCATAATAAGACGGCCTATCTGGAACAGCCAACCTTATTTTTAGAATTTGAGGGGAATGAGGCGGGCTTAAAGCAAGATGTTGAATTTATGAAAGAGATTGTGGAGGCTCACAATTGTGAACGTATTGAATTCGAGACCGATAATGCTGCTCGAAATCAGCTATGGGAAGCTCGCCATAATCTAGCTTACTCCTATATTCATGGACACCCAGGAAAAAAACTCATGATAACCGATGTTTGTTTGCCCCTTTCCGAGTTAGCAGGTGCTATTGCTCATGCAAGAGAAACACTTGATTTGTTAATGCTTACAGGCGGTGTTGTTGGGCACGTCGGTGATGGCAATTTTCATGTTCTGTTAATGATTGATATGAATGATTTTGATGAACTGAAAAGAGCTGATCAATATAATGAAATGATTGTCATGTATGCACTTGAACGAGGAGGAACTTGTACAGGAGAACATGGTGTCGGCATTGGGAAACAGAAATACCAAGAGAAAGAACACGGAGAAGCACTGCTGGTGATGGAAAAGATTAAACGGGTACTAGATCCAGATAATCTTCTAAACCCAAATAAAATTTTTAAAATAAAGAAAGAGAAATAAATAGATTGGTAGAATTTGTTTTAACCTTGATAGCTCTCTTAAGATAGAGACATGTATTGGTGGATGAGTTTTTATAATGATAACAGGAGGGTTTTAGGGGTGGAATTACAACAATGGTTTGAAAAAGGTTTAACAACGGAACAGTATATCGATGGTATGAAAACAAATAAAGAAAATCTCCTAAAGGTATATGAATCGTTCCATCTATCAGGGGAGAGTAAAGAGGCGCTTTTAACTATACCGCCCACTGGGATTAAGGTTATTGTGTTGACAGAAGATTGGTGCGGGGATGCAATGGTAAATATCCCGATTTTACTGCGTATTGCAGAGGCAACAAATATCGACGTTCGTTTTATCCTGCGTGACAGCAATTTAGAGTTAATGGATCAGTATTTAACCAATGGAACGGCTCGATCGATCCCGATTTTTATTTTCATAGATGAGGATGGAAATGAAGTAACCGTCTGGGGACCACGCGCTGCTAAAATTCAACAAAGCTTTGAGGAATTGAAATCACAGTTACCAAGCGCAGATGCCCCTGATTTTAAAGAAAAACAACTTGAGATGTTCAAAGAATTTGTAAATAAATTTACGGTGGATTATGATACTTGGCATGTTATTGCAGATAGCATTATTAGTAAGTTAAAAGAAATTAAGTAGCGAGTGATTCATCTAAAAGTATTAGAAGAGGATATATCACCGAGAAAAGCTTAGGCGACATACAAGGACGGGCTTCAATGATTCAATAGAATGGAATCCAGCCGTAAAATTTTGACAATCATTTAACTTCAGGCTTCGGTAATTAGGAACTTAAAATCTAGATAATTGAATGTGTAGAGAAAATATTTTTGGAAAGGACAGAAGGAGCAGGCTTCCCAACAAGAAGAAACCTGCTTTTATATATGGGCCATTAAAAAATGTGAAAGGATTGCAAAGTCAATAAAAGACGGTGGAACTGCAAAGTTAGTCAAGTACTCAAAGGAATAGAATGCTGGTTATATGAAAGGATTTTTGAATTGGAGAAATATAAAAAAAGAAAGTGTCCGTTTGTTATTTCAATTGCTGCTGTTTCAGGTGGAGGAAAAACGACCATCACCTCTTACCTGAAAAATAATTTGCAAAATAGTGGAACTCTATCCTTTGATGATTATGATTTTAATGGTCCCAATGACATGATTAATTGGATTGATAATAGAGGTAATCCAGATGATTGGGATTTATCACCGCTTCTTACAGATATAAAAAAGTTAGTTAATGAACCGCTGGATTACATAATAGTAGATTTTCCATTCGCTAATTTACATAGTCAAATGAAGGAAATTATTGATTTTGCAGTATTTATTGATACTCCACTGGATATTGCCATGGCACGAAGATTAACTCGAGATTTTAGAAATGGTGCCGTTGAGGAGATTATGATGGATTTAAATTACTACATTGGTTGGGGAAGAAGGGGATATCTTCATATGTTGAATACGATCAAACCGATTTCTGACCTCATTGTAGATGGAACATTACCTGAATATGAGATTGTAAATATTATTACTAAAAAAATAGAAACATAGTTGATTTTAGGGGGTAAACATGGTGAATATACGCTATGTAACAACAGAAGAGGAAAAGCAAAAGGTCTTGTCAGCCTATTTTAAAGAAGGTTTGAGTGGTCAATTAGATACTTTTCCGAGTAAGGAGAAAAGAAAGCTGATCATTTTACAAAATATAAGTGAACGTTTTGAACTGGGGAGAGTATATTCAGAAATAGAAATTAACGAAGTATTGAAAACAATTTACGGTGATTTTGCAACAATTAGAAGAGAGCTTATCGTGTATGGATTTATGAATCGCAGCAAGGATTGTTCGGAATATTGGATAAAAGAAGATTAAATGGATAAAATTTATATTGAGCAAGCCAAGCAAAAATGTTAGGGGATAATAGGATATTTAAATTATGTTGAATGATGAACTATTTAGTCTCACCCTTTGGAGACCGGTATTCTATCAAACTATAGCGAAAGTCCACGGCTGTCAAATTGACGGTCTTCTTTTATGCTGTTAAAGAGCAGTTTAGTTGAAAACAAATAGTGGATTGATAAACTGAAATAAGTGTATATTTATACTATGAGTGTAATAATGAAACTAATTTGATTAGTAGGTTTTGTAATCATAATACAAGTATACTGCATGAAATAAAAGTTTATTTACATAATATGATTATTATACGGCAATCATTTCTTTTGACCGACGAAAAAGGGTATCGGATAACTAATTATATAAATTATACAACTAAGGGTGAGGTAGCATGAAAAACTTATTAAAAAAGATAACCCGATTTTTCAAAACAGATAAAGAGTTATTTATTGAAGAATTGAACGATTACCGCCAAATATTAGATGATGCTATAAAAATTTTAGAGGAGAACATTCAAATTTTAAAGTTAGCATTAGCAAAGCATATAGAAATCGGTCATTACTTAGATATGAAACAATCGAACAAGCTTATTCGAATTGAAAGTATAAATAAGTTAGTCACACAGTATGTGGATCATAAGAAAGATACAGCTGCCAGGGAAATGATTCGAGAAAAAGTTAAGGAACAGCAGAAATTACAATGTCTGAATGAAATAATAGATATGCATAATCAAAGAATCCAAGAATATCAATATAGGCTAAATAAAGCCCTTTGTGTTTTAGATAATGATAAAAGCAATCGAGAAGCTTTTATTATCAAACAGAAAATAGCATTACAGGAATTGGTGATTTCTGAAAAGTTAGACAGAGGGAACTGCAAGAAGCATATTGAACGGATTAAAAGGGAAATTATCGATAAAGAGTCCTATAAAGAACTTAATCCAAAAGAGGATACAGTAAATGAAGTGTTAATAGATAGCGAGATTGAGAAGGAACTTTCCATCTTTAAACTGAATTACTCTTCAAGTAATGTGTAAATCCTTTAAAATCAAAAGCTTATGTTGAGCTTTTATGAGGTTAGTTTTGGTCGGGCTAATCGAATAAAGGTTTATGATGCCATTAACGTATGAATATTAAGATTGAAGACAGGGAGATTATTTCTCTGTCTTTTTTACTTTTTCATTTAGGACTTCGCTTTCTTGCTGTTAAGAATGATCATTGCCATACTATCTTGTTCGATATTATCTTGGTTCAGTTTATCAACAGAAGAATTGAATTGAAGTAAGGATAATTACAACGATAACGAATGGAGTAAATTATAAATGGTGATACTTTAAATGTTTTAATAATTCAAACACTTAAAGTATAATAATGGAATATCTGGAGATTTTTATTATTCCTACAAAACATTACATATTTCTCTTGAATGGGATGGAAGGTGAGGGATGGTAGTTGAATTATTCGTTACATCCACTTGGAGACCGAGCAATTTTAATTGAATTTGGCAAAGAGATAGATGAAGAGACCTATAACTCTGTCCGAAAGATAAGCAACATATTGGAAAGTGAGCAACCTGAGTGGCTGATTGAGGTGGTTCCCGCGTATACAACACTTACCTTATTTTATTCTCCTGAATATGTTTATCGAGCATTTCAGGAAAGTCGGCTACCATATGAAGTAATCACTAGTGAATTAAAAAGATTGCTAGACCGTCTTCAACCATCAATTAAAAACGAACAAAGAAGAGTGGAAATTCCAATTTGCTATGGCGGAGAATACGGTCCGGATCTAGTATATGTGGCTAAATATAATTATTTAACTGAACAGGAAGTTATTGAGATTCATTCAAGTGGTGATTATCTTATATACATGCTTGGTTTTGCACCTGGATTCCCCTATATTGGAGGAATGTCTAAGGAAATTTCAGCACCAAGAAGAAAATCGCCAAGACAAAATATACCCCCGGGAACGGTAGGAATTGCTGGTGAACAAACAGGAATTTATCCAATTGAAACACCAGGAGGTTGGCAGTTGATTGGGAGAACTCCTCTGAAATTATTTAATCCAACTGATTCGTCACCCACTTTATTGCAAGCTGGGGACCGGGTTCAATTTAAACCAATTAGCCCTGAAGAGTATGTCAGTCTGGAGGGGGAACGGCAATGTTAATAATTGAAAAATCGGGTTTGTTAACCTCCATTCAGGATTTAGGAAGGTATGGATTTAAAAAATATGGGATTATCACAGGCGGAGCAATGGATCCGTTATCTCATAGAATGGCAAATCTGTTGGTCCAGAATCATGAAAATGAACCGACGATTGAAATGACCCTCTATGGTCCAACTATACGATTTTTAGAGAATACGATAGTTTCTTTGTGCGGAGGAAACTTATCCCCTTCTTTAAATGGCAGGCCAATGCAAATGGCAAGTCCTATTCACATTCAAAAAGGGGATGTTCTGACATTCGGCCAGCCTAAGACAGGATGCCGTGCCTATTTAGCAATACGCGGGGGCATAAAGATTCCAAAAGTGATGGGGAGCTATTCCACTTATTTACGTGCACAAATAGGGGGATTCAAAGGGAGACCTTTGCAAAAGGGCGATCACTTAGGGGCTGGTCCTTTAAAACTTGAGAGGGATGTAATTAGCACGAAGTGGTTTGCTTCGAACTTGTTGCATATAGAGCCAGAAGGCCGTAAAAAGGTAAGGGTTTTAAAGGGCAGGCATTTTGAAGAATTTACAAAAAGGAGTATAGATGCCTTTTCTAAGCAATCTTATAAAATTTCTCCTCAATCAGATAGAATGGGTTATCGTCTTGATGGAGTCTCGCTTGAACTTTTTAAGCAGAAAGAGATTATTTCAGAAGCCGTCACTTTTGGGACGATACAGGTTCCTGCAAATGGGAAACCAATTATATTGATGGCTGATAGTCAGACGATCGGCGGCTATCCAAAAATAGCAGAAGTTATTTCGGTTGATTTGCCAGTTGTTGCCCAGGCAAAACCAGGTGATTCTTTGCAATTTGAATTCGTCACATTGGATGAGGCGCAGCAGCTTTATATTAATCAAGAAAAACAACTGAAAATTTTAAAAAGGGGAATTGGGATGAAATTTAATAAGGGGAAACAATATGTATAAGATTGACATTAATTGCGATATGGGAGAAAGCTTTGGGCAGTATCGATTGGGGCGAGATGAAGAGATACTAAATTATGTATCTTCAGCTAATATAGCCTGTGGTTTTCATGCAGGCGATCCATCGACAATGAAGAAAACAGTACGGTTAGCGCTTTCGAAGGGAGTTGGAATAGGAGCACATCCGGGTTTTCAGGATTTAATAGGTTTTGGGCGCAGGGAAATGAGGGTTAGTCCTGAGGAAGCCTATGATCTGGTAATCTATCAAATCGGTGCATTATATGCGTTTACAAAGGCAGAGGGAGGCAAGCTACAGCACGTAAAACCGCACGGAGCTTTATTTAATATGGCGGCAAAGGATGTTGCTCTGTCCGAAGCCATTTCGGAAGCGGTATATGATGTCGATCCTGAATTGATTTTATTTGGATTATCCGGTGGAGAATTGGTGAAGGCGGCCAAACGTATTGGTTTACGTGCTGCCAGTGAGGTTTTTTCAGACCGCACTTATCAGGCGGATGGAACATTAACCTCCAGAACGGAAGCCAATGCATTGATTAAAGATCCAACAAAAGCCATTCATCAAGTTGTTCGTATGGTGAAAGAGCAGAGGGTTACTTCCGTTCAGGATGAGGTGATAACGATAAAAGCAGATACAGTCTGTATTCATGGAGATGGAGAAAACGCGTTGGAATTTGCAAAGCAAATCTCAGAAACATTAAAAAGAGAAGATATCGAAATTCAAAAAATAGATCGTTTCATAAATGAATTGATATAAAAAATCTCTTTGGAAGACATTTGAATACAGCTGGTTGTTATTCTAACTAATGAGCCAAAGCTGGATGGGGGAGTCGTATGAAAAAGAAAGAATCGCATTTGAGTATTTTAGTAGGGGCTGCCTTTTTAATGGCCACATCAGCGATCGGCCCAGGATTTTTAACACAAACGTCTGTATTTACTGAACAGCTATTGGCGAGTATGGGCTTTGTTATTTTGATATCCATTATTATAGATATTGGGGCACAGGTGAATATTTGGAGAATTATAGCTGTATCAGAAAAGAGGGCGCAGGATATAGCGAATGAATTACTACCGGGATTAGGTTATTTTTTAGCTACTTTAATTGTATTAGGGGGATTAGCATTTAATATTGGGAATATTGCGGGGGCAGGACTCGGTATCAATGTAATCACTGGGGTCGATGCAAAATGGGGTGCGCTTTTAAGTGGATTAGTTGCGGTAGGAATATTCTTAGTTCGTGAGGCTGGTAAAGTAATGGATCGGTTTGTACAGATTATGGGCTTTATTATGATTTTTCTTACTGTTTATGTAATGTTCACAGCTAATCCTCCCTATGCCAAAGCTCTTGTACATACAGTGTGGCCTGATGAGATTAATCTGCTGGCGATTGTCACATTGGTTGGAGGAACAGTCGGTGGTTATATAACTTTTGCGGGTGGGCACAGATTAATTGATGCCGGGTTGACTGGAAAACAAAATTTACCTCAAGTTACTAAGAGTGCGGTTAGTGCCATTGGCATTGCATCCATCATGCGAATATTTTTGTTTTTAGCAGTATTGGGAGTGGTTTCACAGGGCTTTGTTTTGGATGCCGGTAATCCGGCAGCCTCTGTCTTTAAGCAAGCTGCAGGGAATGTAGGATATAAAATGTTTGGGGTCATAATGTGGGCTGCTGCCATTACTTCAGTTATAGGTGCAGCATATACATCGGTTTCCTTTATCAAAACCTTTAGTAGTTTTGTTGATCGTTATCAAAAATGGTTTGTCATTGCTTTTATCGTTATTTCAACGGCAGTGTTCGCGACAATTGGCCAGCCTGTACAGATTCTCGTGCTGGTGGGGGCATTAAATGGTTTGATTCTTCCTGTGGCTCTTGGTGTTATGCTAATAGCAGCCTATAAGAAGAAAATAGTAGGAGACTATAAACAGCCTTTATGGCTTACTGTTTTTGGTGTAGTTATCGTTATTGGTATGGCGATAATGGGAGGTTATTCACTCATTAATGGTTTGTCACAATTGTTTTAGTAAATAATCTTTGATTAATGAGTCTCAATATCATTTAATCCATTGAGAAGTTATAACATCTAGATTTTAATCAAAACCCTAATTTCGTTCATATAATCTTTGTGAAAATCAGGGTCTTTTTATGTAATGTTCCGCATATATGGTTCGTGGCACGGATTCATTCATCGGTTAATTTTCCAGGAAAGGAATCAACTTATTGTATATTATATTCACCCCTGTTTATCACCGGTAATCAGCGGTGATTTAAGCGGATTTCCTTAGAGTTTTGCGCCTTTTTATACACCTTAAATTTATGGTTATTATACGTAAGTGCGTGGAATAAAATTTCATTTTACATCAACACAAAATGTTTTGTCAATAATTAATTTGTAAAAATATCAAAAAAATGGTATAATAGTTTTACAGTTGTTTTTTATCGTATTTCAAATTCCGCTGGACTTTTCTTTACAGATAGAATTTGCATACGTTTTTTTTTATATACTTTTATAAAACGAAGGAAAATTCAGATGTTTTTTAAGCTTTAAAGTAAGTTAGTTGAATAAAATTTTCAATAAACTATTTATCCCGTTCAAACTGGTGCTAAGACTCCGCCTTCAAACGTAAGCAGAAGCAATCACGGTTAAGGCGGAGATAAGCGTCGGTAAGAACCCGATTGGTTCAACGAATGCTCGGGAGGGGATGAAAGAAAACCTTCACCGAGCAAAGTTTCACTTTATTAGTAAACGAGTTTTTATATACAAGGAGGACTTTAATAATGAATCTAATCAATAAGAAAGTTACACACAAACGTTTTGGAACGGGTAGTATAGTTGGGCATAATGAGTCTAAAATTGAAATAAATTTCGAATCGGAAAATAAAATGTTTGTTTACCCTGATGTTTTTGGAGAGCATCTAAAACTACATGATAAAAGTGATGCTAAGTCACTCGAAGAAATTATACAAAAAAAGGAAGACGAACTAAAAGAGGAAGAATGGAAAAAGGAAGAAGAAAAAAAACTACAACGAAAAAAACAGGAACTTCGCGTAGAACACGAAAAACTTATGAAGCATCATAAGCTACATCCTGAATCACAAATGGTTTTTTGGTGTGACACAGAAGAACAGAATAGTTCTCTTTCAGAGTGGAAGGTTTTTTCGGGTGTAATAAAAAGCGGTAAAAACAAAGGAAATCCGAACAAGCCAGTCCGTTTACATCAAAATAGCGCTGTCCTGTTAACTGCAGTCGATTCCAATATGTCTGAAAAAGACAGACGTATCTTAGGTGTCTATATGGTGCATGAAAATTTTGTCGGAAAGATGTGTGAAGATGGAATTATTCCTGCTCATTCAAAATACAGAATCCAACTTACAGAACAGGAATCAGATCAGTTGGCTTTCTGGGAATATTATGTAAATGAGAAAAATCCAGAAAAAATGACATGGAATACAGGTAAATACCGTTATTTCGATAATTTATGGATGGCTCAAATTTTACTTGCTATCATTTCGTTGAAAAGTGACCCGAATGAACGAGAACTTGCACAGCAATTCTTTAATCATTTTTGTAAAATGAATCAGATCATGGAACAAGATATACCAAAGCCTAATGGCGCTATAATGCGTACTTAGACGCTAGTCTAAAGATTAGTTGAAGACGAATAAAAAATAGCGAGCATATGTCATTAAAACCAACAGGATCATGTGTACACACATATAGTATACTCTAGGTTGAGTGAATGACACAGATTGAAACAGTTTTAATTCGAATGAAAGTACCCTAATCTCTGAGCGGAGATTAGGGTTTTTTATATGCCGTGTGAAAAAGTAAAATTAAAAATCTGATTTTTGATTTATAGGTATATGAACCACTTGATGTTATATTAAAATATTGGTGGAGACGTATATATAATTAATTTTATACTGTGAGTGGTTACTGAAGTGTAGATATATTTAAAAATTTGAATAGCTCTTTTGCAAACTATATTTGTTTTCGTGAACAATGAAACCTCAGTAAGAGAAGCTGGAACATTAGAAATTTGATTTTTTATTACCAAGGTAATGCTAATGACTTAAAGGTTGTTACAGTTGTCTGTCTAAATTTCCTTTCGTTTTTTAAGCCTTGAAATAGTGAGTTGAGTAATGAGAGAGAGGGATTATTTATGATTGGTGCGATTATAGGTGATGTGGTTGGATCTCGTTTTGAATTTAATAATCATCGTAGCAAGGAATTTGAGTTGTTTACCGAAGAGTGCCGAGTAACGGACGACAGCATTATGACTCTTGCGATTGCTAAAGCTTTTATGGAGACAGAAGGGTCTATTCACTCTTCTATCACTGCAAGGGATTATGACGGTGAGTACGAGACACTGCTTGAGAGTATGTCGATTACATTTATGCAAGAATTGGGGCGTAAATATCCGAATTGTGGGTTTGGTGGGATGTTTGCGAAATGGGTCTTCAGTGATAATCCCGAACCTTATAACAGTTTTGGAAACGGGGCAGCGATGCGAATAAGTCCTGTAGGTTTTTTAGCCAGAACCGAGAATGAAGCAAAGGATTTATCTAAGATTGTTACCAGAACAACCCATAATCATGAAGAGGGAATAAAGGGTGCTGAGGCTACCGCTCTAGCCATATTTATGGCGAGACGTGGATTTACCAAAAGTGAAATTAAAAATAGGATTAATGGTTATTACTATCATTTAGATTTCTCAATTAATCAAATCCGAGACACATACGTGTTTAATGAGATATGCCAAGAGACCGTTCCGCAAGCGATTGTTGCTTTTTTAGAATCAACGTCCTTTGAAGATGCAATTCGTAATGCCATTTCGATTGGTGGAGATAGTGATACTCTGGCAGCCATTACCGGCGCTATAGCGGAAGCGTATTACGGAGTACCTGAAACCCTGAAGGAAAAGGTATTAACCTATTTGGATGATGAACTGCAGTCTATTTACGATGACTGGTGTCTTTATAAGAACGAACATCACTCTGGTAAGTTCACAGTACTAACAAAATATATACCTAAAATTTGTGATACGGATTCCTTTGGTGAATGGTTTATAGATCGAGAGTATAATGAAACACTAGGGCAATCCATCCAAATGCCATATGTCATGTATAAAAAGCTTATAAATTTATTTGTTAAGGAATTCTATCACTTTTCCGAATCCCATCCGGAATACAATTTGACCAGTTACAGTGATATTTTGGAGAGGAATGGTCTTAAATGGAATCAGGAAGCAATGCGTAATGCGGATGAGGATTCTCTCGATGCCCAATGTATCCTTGCACTCATTATGGGTGCCACTCGAGCGGAGCGATTCAGTGAGGGGGCTCTGCTAAGCTTTTTTGAAAATGGATGCATGGTGAAGTGGCTAAAAAGGTTGAAAACGATTGATGAGAATAATTCTACTGGTATTAATGGAATTTGTTAAACTGGTGAGTATCCGGAAAGAAGAATGTTAAGTACCAATATTGTGTAATTAATAAAGGATTATATCCAGAGTATTTTAAATAATCATCTGGGCGTAATCCTCACGTATATGTATCAATACATAACAATCGCATACTTTTTTTCTTCTTCCTCTTCATCAAAGATAAAGGCAAAGTTAAGTGTCACATCCACTCCATCTTCTGTTAACCAATTAAAGGGAAAAGTGGCAGGCTGAGCACTAGTTGTTAATCCATGCTTTAAAATTACCTTTCTTTCGAATGTGCTGAATGCTTCTTCAAGTCCGTGCTCCTGAAAATCGTATTCTGTTATTAAATAATTTTTTAATAAGGGCCAGCTGTAAAATTCAATCACGATAGAAACTCCTTTATTTGTATAGAATCAGGTTTATTATAAGTGTTGCTTGATGGATAAACAAATTCAAGTGCTTGATTACAACATATACATAAGTTTGAACCATTATTCTAAGAGCACAATGGCAGTAAAGCCTTTGTGTTTTTATTCGTTATAAAAATTAATATACGATATTTGATACCGTAGCTGTTAATTCACTTTTTCTCTTTTATATAATTACAAACTTTAATCTGACCAACCAATCAGGTATAAAAAATCGTTAAATAACTTGAATTAACGTTTAATTATAAGAATTTAGAGAAATTATATTAATATAGAATAAATGCTCTTATTAAGAGAAATAGACTTATAAAATCGAAAACAAGCTAATGGTAAGGAGAGAGGGCAAATGGTCAAAGGACTAGGAATTGACTTGGGAACAACTTTTTCATGTGTGGCGTATATCGATGAAAACCAAAATCCAATTGTATTAAAAAATGCAGAAGGCAATGCTACAACACCATCTGTTGTTTATTTTGAATCACAGGAAAATATTGTAGTAGGAGAAGTAGCAAAACAAAGCTTGGTATCTGAACCGGATAATACGGTAGCCTTTATTAAGCGTGATATGGGGAAAATAGACGATGAAACAAAGGCGCCAATTATGAGAACAATTCATGGAATAAGTATGTCTCCACAAGAGATTTCGGCAAAGATTCTTACGAAAATAGTCAAGGATGCTAATGCTGAGCTAAGGAAAATAGGGAAATTAAGTGATGGAAATCCAGATATTAAGGATGTGGTGATTACCTGTCCTGCCTATTTTGGTATGGCTGAAAGAGAGGCAACTAAGGCTGCAGGCAAGATTGCAGGTTTAAATGTAATGAATATTATCCCAGAGCCTACAGCTGCAGCATTAAATTATGCTCATGTTAATAAGGGTAAAGAACAAACCGTTATGGTTTATGATTTAGGCGGAGGTACATTTGACGTTACGATTATTGAAGTCCACGATGGTATTCCGCGAGTTATTTGTACAGATGGTAGTCATACATTAGGCGGGAAAGATTGGGATGATGCACTTGTTCAATATTTTGCTGAAAAATATATAGAAGAAAAGGGTGAAGACCCTAGAGAAAACCTGGATATCTTACAGGAGTTATTTTTAAAGGCGGAACAAACTAAAATAACTCTGAGCAACAGAGAATCAGCACCAATTATGATTATTGGTGATTCAGGACGAATAAACTTTACGATGACACGCAACGAATTTGATGAAAAAACGAAGGATCTATTAGAAAGAAGTATTAGTTATACAGATAAATGTTTGAAAATTGCTGCAGCGAAAAAATATGGAAAAGATATTGAAGCTATAACGAATGAAGAAATAAATAAATATCTTCATGAAGAACTTACCGACATATTATTAGTCGGGGGTTCTTCCAAAATGCCTCAAGTATCAAAATTAATTCAGAGTAAATATGGTATTAAAGCAAAAGAAGCAGACTTGGATGAGGCTGTTGCAAAGGGAGCGGCCATTTGTGCAAGCAATGATTATGTGGAATTCAGTGAAGAAGACTGGCAATTGGTAAAAAAATCAGTTGGCGAGCAAGATTATGATTTTGTGAAAGAAGCGATTCAGGAGGGAAATGAAAGCATAATCAAACAGTATGAAGATGTACTGCCAAGACATATGGTTCAAAAGCAAGAATCGCGTGGCATGATTTTTACAAATGTTTCTCCAAGAACATACGGAACAGCAGCCTATGAAAGCTCTTCCAGAGATAAACTAGTAATCTTTAATTTTATAAAAAGAAATGATGAACTTCCACAAAAACAAACCCTGATGTTTTATACGATGGATGAAGGGCAAGTTGGAGTGGATATTGACGTATATGAATCATTTACTATGAGTGCAAAGGCTGAACTTGAAGAAGGTAATAAAATTGGATCAGGAATACTTGAGTTTCCAAATAGCATGCCGAAGGGAACACCTATTGAGATCACACTTCGCATGAATAGTGCTGGTTTATTGGAAGTTAGTGCCTTTCATAAAGAAACAAATAGTATGTATAATGGTACTTTTGATGTTTCGAACTCTTTATCCACTGAGGAAACAAAACGAGCTATAGAACGTAATAAACACCAATCATTCAATTAAGAAGAAAATCATACAACCTTGGAATGTGGTGATTGATATGACGAATGATAATTATTTTGATTTGTTTAAACTTAAAGTGGATGAGTCGCTGATATTAAATCCTACTTCTGAGTATGAAGAGCAAATAAATAAAGCTTTTTTAGAAACGGAAAACAGATGGAAGCAATTAAAGCTAAAACATTTAGGTAAGAAAAGCGATGAAGCGTCTGAAAATTTAAAGAGATTGAAAGCACATGAATTTGATATTTTAAAAAATCCGACAGAACGACAACGGTATTACTTGAAAATTAAAGAGGAGAAGCAATCGGAACTAAAAACTAGATTAATCGAATCTAATGAAGAGGATATGGATCTTGAAGCTTTAAAGAAACAATACCATCAATATCTAGATGAATCGGAAATTGAAAAAATAGTCAAAGAGATATTTAAAGCTAAAGAAAGACCAGATGAAGCCATATCAATGAATCTACTTAATAAGCTAGCCATTTATGAAAATGAATTGAAACAGTTAGGAGAAGTGAATTTATTTACTGCTTTTGGATTTGATGAAAAAGCAAACTATGAAACAGTCAAAAATAAAATCAAGCAAAAACAAGATGATTTACAAAAAATATATGATGAGCACACAAATGATAGTAGTTATAAAAAATATATTAATAAGAAGGATATCCTGAAAAAGTTTGAAAAAGAAGTGTTCTTAACAAATGATTTCAAAGATCACTATGAGGAATATAAACATTTTCTAAAATATTCAATGTTTATCCAATTATTACTGAATATAAAAGATAAGGATATTACTACCATTTATTTCAAAGATATTTTATTGGAGAAAGTAAAAGAAGAAGGTATCGATGAAAAAAAATTCATCTTGTTTTTATTAAAAAACCACAAGTATTTTGGCATTAAAGGTATTTCTCCTGTTACGGATTATTATATCGCCAATGTCGGGCATAAGGATTTTGGAGAGGAAGATACTCAACAAACATTGCAAAAAGTTCTTTCTATAAAAGATTATGAGTATCATTGTGGTCGTGAGGCATTAAAAAATAAAGAGTTTGATAAAGCTTTTGAGCATTTTAAAGAATCTAATATTATTGATCACAGTTATGCACTGTATGAATTAGCTGAATTATATTATACAGGTACAGATAGCCTTCCTAGGGATCTGAATAGGGCAATAAAATTACATGAAGAGGCGATAAATAAAAACAATTCTAAAAAAGGAAATAATAAAAATTCGTTGTATCGGATAAGTCAGATGTGTTTCAGTGGAGAGGGTTGCGTAAAAAATGAACAAGTTGGTTTTAGTCATTTAAAGGAATTTGTCAATAATTTGCATGCTTCGAATGATTTTTACAATCAAGCTCATTTAGATTTAGGTGACTGTTATTATAAAGGGAAAGGCACTACTAAGAATTATAAAAAAGCACTGGTTCATTACAACAAAGTAAGTGATGAAACGGCTAAAGGAAGAATAAGAAAAATAGAGCGAGAGATTACTTATAGACCAATTATAATGATTGGGATAACTTCAGGTTCTTATATTTTATTGTGTTTAGTATCTTTGTATTATTTACAAGAAGTTCTTCCAACTGATTTTAATATAGCTAATGTATTAATCTATTTTGGGATATTATTTGCATGGATGATCTTTACAAGCTTGTATTTCTATATAAATCCATCATGGTTAAATCAACTAATCAAGTTTGATAATATAAGGACACTTCAGGCAAAGATTGTACAATATATATATTTAAATAAAAAGCGGATATTAACCATAGCGATATTATTGTTTGGATGTGTTTGTTTCTTGTTGTTTTACACGGAGGGGTTAATTAAACCTTGGTTAACTGAAGCAGACGTTGGAGAAATCCCGGAATTTTTATCCCTCCTATTAAATTATGGAGTAAACTGGGTTTCTGTGGGAATATATTTAATAGTGTTGTTTCCTCTATATATTATTAAGGAAGTTCATAGTCCAAATGACGCAATTAAGGTCAATGTTAAAACAATCATTTTTGACGGAGTAAAAACTTATTTATTCGCATCAGGTATCTATTATGCTATCCAGTGGTCTGCAGAAAACGTATTAACAGAGTTTAGTGTATTAAAGTATATTGGGATAAGTATTTTTTTGTTGATAATCGTATCAATAATTAATACTACAAAAATAATTAATCGGTTATTTAATGGAAAGTTAACCGTATATGTATTTGCGGTGTTATTGTTGTACGGTTCATTAACTTGTGCATTAGTGGCTGAAAATAACGGGGACTTGCCAATAGCTACTACATTGCTGCAAGTAGCGTTTACCTCTCTTTTTATAGAGACAAAGAACCCATAAATTATTTTTTGACCTTGGGTTAGTCGTTTTGCTAATTAATACAAGAAATGATTCAATAAATAATACGTTAAATTAACTTTAATACCATCTAATTGGTAATGGTATAGTTAGCTCTATATGAAAATAAATTTCATTATATAATTAACAAACCTCCAATTGTAAAAACAATTGGAGGTCTTTCGTTCTTTAAGATTATAGGTAAAGAATATTAAAACTACAGGCTAGATTAAGACCTATTTGCTTTATCTAATTCGGCTCCCAAAAATTTTGCGAGCACAAGCATTCCATATAGGCCTGCCTCAGCTTCGGCGTCGGAATTATAGTTTGTATTTGTATTGATATCATATGTGTAAATCATTCCATCCTGATCACGGATAAACTCAATTCCGGCAATGTCAATACTTGCTGAGGTAAGAAATTCTTCGTATTTCGCAATAATAGGATCATTGAAATCCTTAATAATTTTAAATTGCGGAGATATATCCTCTTGTTCTCCAACTGGGCAAAATAAATCCTCTATTTGGCAGGCATCGGCAGGACATAATTCAAAACCTTTTGATGTATCAACACGAACAGCATAAAGAAATTTTCCTCCAATAAATTCACAACGGGTTATTGAAGAATCAGGAGAGAGGATATATTGCTGTATGAGTGTGATCCCATCTACTGGCTCTTCAAAAAGAGGGCTGTTTACGTATTCCTCTAGGGCTTCTACAGATTGAAATAGCTGCACACCAAGACCTTTTCCAGCTCTGTTGTGTTTAGTAATAAAAGGTGTCATTCCAAGTTTTTTTGCGGCAGTAATGATATTATTCCGACCGACAGCTGCAATTGTAGCGGGAGTTTTGATGCCCGCCGCTTGAAGAGCTGTATATTGATTGATTTTGCTGATTTCCATTCCTAAAGCCTTTGAACCGTTAAATACTTTTCGATTATGACGTTCGAGCCAGTTGATTACTCCGCTAGCAAGTTCAGGTGCATAACGGTGTCCGCGTGTGTGGGATGACGCACTCATACGGTTGTAAAAAATACCTTCTGGCGGAGTATCCGTCAAATCGACTAAGCCCTCAGCTAAATGCCAGTTTTTGTATGGGAGGTTTAATTCTTCCATTCTATTAATTAAATGATTGGTCCAGTCATCATTTTCATGAATGATATGTATATGTGTCATTAGGAAAATCTCCCTCTAGTTTTCGTCAATTTATGAAAATCATACCATTTAACTTGGAATTGGGTCAAATGTTGAAATTTAGGAAAAATAATTATTGCAGTGGAAAAACCGTTTGGCAAAGTTTATACTGTTGATTGAGAAAGAGATTAAAAGGGAGATACCATGCCAAATTTTTCGCCATACAGATATTTTTCAAAAAAAGACTGGGCTAACTTGCGATTTAATACGCCAATGACATTGACTCAATCGGAAATAGAAGAACTTCAAGGTGTTAATGAAAAGCTTTCTGTTGAGGAAATTACGACGATTTATCTGCCGTTAACCCGTTTATTAAATTTATATGTGAACTCATCACAAATGCTGCACACGGTCACGGACACATTCTTTGGGAATACCACAAGAAAAGTGCCATATGTTATTGGTGTAGCAGGAAGTGTGGCTGTAGGGAAAAGTACAACAGCCCGTATTATTCAGGCTCTTTTATCCCGATGGCCAAATACTCCACAGGTAGAAATTATCACAACGGATGGATTCCTCTATCCTAATGCTGTTCTGGAGGAAAGAGGAATAATGGACAAAAAAGGTTTTCCTGAGAGTTATAATACGAAGGAATTAATCAAGGTTTTATCGAGGATTAAAGCTGGACATCCAAAGGTGAAGGCACCTATATATTCGCATCTATATTATGATATAATGCCTAACCAATATACTGTCATTCAACAACCGGATATCGTTATAGTGGAAGGGATTAATGTTCTGCAGACTCCTAAACAGGATGATCATTTTCCAAGTGTTTATGTATCAGACTTCTTCGACATCTCCATCTATGTCGATGCCACTGAAAATAATATTTATAATTGGTATGTTGAACGTTTTAAAACGCTTCGTAAAACCGCTTTCGCCAATCCGGAGTCTTATTTCCACCGCTATGCCGATTTGACGGATGAAGAAGCAGACGAAATTGCAACAAATATATGGAACACCATTAACAAAATCAACTTGGATTTAAATATAGCTCCAACTAAAACGAGAGCGAACATTATTCTTAAGAAGGATTCAGATCATTCTATTTCCTCAGTGAAGCTGAGAAAGATTTAAAAGGATGTACTATGGGGAGCGGGTGAAGTATGGCAACTGAGAAACAGAAAATGATTAGTGGAGAATTATATAGGCCACTAGATGAAGAGCTCGTCCATGACCGTCTCCGTGCCAGGAAGCTTACGAGACTATATAATCAGACAATGGAAACTGATTATGCAGAACGAACAGCTTTATTAAAAAAGTTACTCGGTTCAACCGAAAAAAATTGCTATATTGAACCGACTTTTAGGTGTGATTATGGGTACAATATTCATGTTGGTGAAAACTTTTATGCCAATTTTGATTGTGTTATTTTAGATACATGCGAAGTTCGAATTGGTCAAAATTGCATGCTTGCCCTAGTGTTCATATTTATACAGCCACACACCCGCTCAACCCTGATGAATGAAATTCAGGAAATGAATATGGAAAGCCGGTCACAATCGGTGACAATGTCTGGATTGGCGGCCGAGCGGTTATTAATCCAGGGGTGACAATTGGAAACAATGTAGTGGTTGCCTCAGGAACTGTTGTAACGAAAGGTATTCCAGATAATGTGGTTGTTGGCGGTAATCCGGCCCGTATTATAAAACGAATTGATAAAGAATAAGATTCTATTCCCATTTACATAATGAGTTGTGTAGGAAGAATAATATTCCTTGGTGCTATTATTCCATTGATAAATGAACTTATTGTTAAAATGAGATTATTTTGATTACATTATATGGGTACCTTTGATAAAATTTAATTAATAGTTTAAGATATAATAGCACTTATAACTTCAAATGAAGTACGAACAAAATTGAGGATGTGAAGAATGAAGAAACATATACCAAATTTATTGACTTTAGGAAATCTTTATTGTGGTTATCTGTCCATTTCTTACATTATCAGCGGGGATGTGCGAAATGCGACTATACTCATTTTTATTGCATTGATGCTTGATGCGCTGGATGGAAGAATGGCAAGAATTTTAAGGGTAGCCGATGATATGGGAAAACAGCTTGATTCATTGGCTGATATTGTATCATTTGGGGTCGCGCCTGCCTTTTTAGCATCTTATACATATTTATACGATTTTGAACAATATGGTCTTTTGATTGCCGGTTTGTTCCCGCTTTTTGGATGTTATCGACTTGCAAGATTTAATATTACGCCTACTGAGGAATCATTAAAGCATTTTAAAGGAATCCCAATTACATTTGCAGGGGGACTTGTTGCCTTTTTAGTACTATTTGAAAACTGGATTCATGTCAGCGTATTTGTCATTATATTCTTTAGTTTGGCAATCTTGATGGTCAGTACCATTAAAATCCCAAGCTTCAAAAAGGTAAAATTAAATTATTATACGGTCATTATAACTTTATTCCTATTGTATATGTTTTATCTTATTGCAAAGTCAGGGTTTAAAAGTGTTCCTGAATTTTTCTATGTTGCCATTGCTATTTATATTATCTTTATCATTGCCAGATACATAAAAGGTAAGACACCTAAGTTTCGTCTGAAAAAAATGAGAACGATTCGGGTCAGAAAAAAGAAAATTAATAAAGGAATGAAAAAGAAATAATGATCTATTGAGTCTACTGCACCTTATATTCCTTTTTGGTTTCTATGACATAGAAAGTTAAAAGGCATTCAGGTTTTAAAAATAAGAAGACTCATATTCAAACGTTTTATGATCCTCTGAGCTTTTTCACACCCCAAATGTTGGATTTCGAATCTGACTTTTGGGGTGTTTATTTATGGTTAATTTTTGAGAAATGGATAGCTGGGGAAGAATCCTATGTAACAGTCGGAAAGAAAGGGTAGGATTCAGATTTAGATATGGAGTCTGAAAATTAAGACATCCGAGATAAGCTATCCTGCAACTATTTCTAGCTATTATCCTAAGTAAATGAAATTGATTGTTTGACAGCATAAGTGAAGGTGAGGGTTTTTATGAATTCATTTTTAGCATTAATCAAATATCTAAAGTCATACAAGTTAATTGTATTGCTTGGCCCCTTATGTATGATTGTGGAAGTAACTATGGACCTGATTCAGCCGACAATCATGCAAAATATTATTGATAAAGGGATTGCTTCGAGTGATAGTCGTTATGTAGTAACAATGAGTATATTTATGCTGTTCTCTGCAATTATAGGGCTGCTTGGTGGTATGGGAAGTACGATATTCAGTACGCGCTCAGCGATCCATTTTTCAACTGACCTTCGCAGAGATGTTTTCGAAAAAATTGATTACTTTTCTGGAGAAAATACAGATAAATTCGGTGCTGGAAAACTGATTACTATTATGACGAATGATATATCAGCCGTGCAGCAGGCTGTCATGATGACCTTACGTATATTTGTTCGTGGCCCAATTATGTTTATTGGCAGTATTATTATTGTGTTTTTTACTGCCAGAGAACTTTTTCCAATTCTTCTGGCAGTTGTACCTGTATTAACAATATTAATCGTTTTATTTACATGGAAGGCCGGTCATCTTTTTCAAATGGTGCAGAAGGCAATTGATCGTGTCAATACGAAATTACAGGAAAACCTTGCTGGAATCAGGGTAATTAAAGCATTCGGTACACAGAACCATGAAATGAAACAATTTCAGATTGTTAATAAGGAATTAACAGCGGTCAATATCCGTGCTGACCAAGTCATTATGGGGTTAATGCCCATACTATTGTTTATCGTTAACATGGGAATAGTTGCGGCTATTTGGATGGGTGCGATTAAGGTTGATAACGGAAGCTTGAATGTGGGAGTAATTGTAGCATTTATAAATTATTTAACAATCATTTTGAACTCCCTTATGACAAGCAGTAATGTTCTCATGCAAATCACTAGAGCTTTTCCATCTGCAGGGCGGATTGTTGATGTATTGAATACAGAGCAAGACATTAAACAATCTGACCAACCGCTTGTTCCTGTACCGGATAAAGGTACTTTGGAATTCAAAAATGTGAGTTTTAGTTATAGCAAAAATGGGGAGAGAGTTCTTTCTAATGTTTCTTTTAGTGTACCGAGTGGACAAACACTTGGAATCATTGGAGCAACAGGTAGCGGAAAGACAACGCTGGTCAAATTACTACCTAGACTTTATGACGTGGATGAAGGGCAAATCCTGTTGAATGGAATAGATATCAAAGATATGGATATACAAGAATTACGAAAGTCCGTCGGATTTGTACCGCAGAAAGCATTGTTATTTTCTGGAACTATTAGTCAGAATTTAACTCAGGGTAATGAAAATGCAACAAAGGACGACATGACAGAAGCTCTTCAAAATGCTGAAGCCCTTCAATTTGTAGAACAATTAGACCCGGATTATGCATATGAACTCACTCAGGGGGCAACTAACCTATCAGGTGGCCAAAGACAAAGAATATCCATTGCTCGGGCTTTTATACGGAAGCCATCCGTAATTATATTGGATGATTCTACTTCAGCGGTGGATGCGATATCGGAAAGCCGTATCAGAAAAGTATTGATAAATAAATATCCGGATTCAACTAAAATTATTATTTCTTCAAAGCTTTCATCATTAAAACATGCGGATCAAATTTTGGTTCTTGAGGATGGTAAAGTAACTGGAATTGGCAGCCATAGTGATCTTTACCAAAAAAATGAACTCTATCGTGAATTATGCTCTATACAGAGTGAGCAGGGGGTGAGCCATCTATGAGCCAGCAGACGCAAACTCAAAAACAAGTGAATATGAGACCAGGTCACAGACATTCATTTGGGCCTAAAAGCAAGGCAAAACATCAAAAGGAAACGGTCCTAAGAATATGGACCTATCTTAAAAGGCGAAAATTAACACTGTATGCGTCAATCATATGCGTACTATTTTCGACTGTGTTCAGTTTGCTTGGTCCTTATTATATTGGTATCACAATTGATGAATATGTACTTGTTAAAGATGTAGATGGTTCTATTCGAATGACTTTGCTATTAGCCGTTATTTATATAGCAGGTGCGATTCTTACCTGGCTCCAGCAAAACTTGATGATACATATTTCATTAAAAACGATTCGGACAATTAGAGAAGAATTATTTTCAACCCTGCATACATTAAGCCTCCGATTTTTTGATAAACGCTCATCCGGCGATTTAATGAGCCGGGTAACCAACGATATTGATAATTTAAATAATGCATTAAGCCAAAGTGTAGTCCAGATTTTTTCTTCCTTACTGACAATCATTGGTGTCTCAATCGCCATGTTTGCATTAAATTGGGTGTTGGCTATTGTCTCATTTCTTGTGATACCCCTTATGATTTTTACATCCAAAAAGATTATCCAAGTGAGCAGCCGTAATTATGCCAAGAGGCAGCAAAATTTAGGTAACCTGAATGGGTATGTAGAAGAAGCAATAAGCGGCAAAGAGGTCATCACTCTTTTTGGACGAGAGCAGGAGACTATCAAGGAGTTTAAAAAGATCAATGAGGACTTGCGTGAATCGGCTATACAGGCTGATACATATGGTGGTTTTCTCGGCCCTGTCAATAACTTTATCAATAATCTCGGCCTTAGCTTGATTATTGGTACTGGGGCCATCATGTCGGTGCATGGGCTGACAACAATAGGTGTAATCGCTGCTTTTGTTACGTATTCAAGATTATTTTTCAGACCGATCAATCAGTTATCCAATTTGATGAATACGATTCAATCCGCTATAGCAGGAGCTGAGCGTGTGTTTGAGATAATGGATGAAGTACCTGATTTAAAGAATAAAAGGGGAGCTATACCAGCGACTTCTATAAAAGGGAATGTCCGATTTAAAGGTGTTCGATTTGGCTATGAGAAAGAGAAGGAAATTATAAAAGGTATTTCCTTAGAAGCTAAAAGCGGACAAACCATAGCATTGGTAGGCAAAACTGGTTCAGGAAAAACGACTATTATTAATCTGCTATCAAGATTCTATGATCGATTAAGCGGTGAAATATGGATTGATGACAGATTAATAGAGGATTATTTAGTCGAAGATTTAAGAAAAAGGATAGGAATCGTTCTACAGGAAACATATTTGTTTTCTGGAACAATCATGGAGAATATCCGTTATGGTAAACTGGATGCCTCTGATGAGGAGGTCATTCGAGCTGCTAAGATTGCTGCTGCACACCAGTTTATTAAACATTTGCCAAATCAATATAATACAGTCATCACATCGGGTGGTATCAACTTAAGCCAGGGTCAAAGGCAATTAATCTCGATTGCACGAGCGGTTTTAGCAGATTCAGATATTTTAATATTGGATGAAGCCACTTCAAGTATTGATACACGCACAGAAATAGCCATTCAAAACGGAATGAAGAATTTGACTAAGGGTCGTACAACCTTTGTAATTGCACACCGCTTAAAAACAATCGAGAATGCTGACTGTATATATGTCATCGATGATGGGTTGATTGTGGAACATGGAACTCATAACGAGCTTATTCAAAATAAAGGGTATTATCACAGACTATATGAAAGCCAATTCACGACTTGATTTCACTATATAATATGCTTTTCAAAAGAAGAGCAATGGATTTACTTCCGTTGCTCTTTTTTCGTTCAAACTGGAGTCAAGATCCTCACTTCAAACGAATGAGAAGCAATAACGAATAGTGGGAGACTAGCGGATTAGTTCAACTGACGCTAGAGCCCTGCACCGAGCATGTATACTATCTTGCTTTCGGTCTTACAATTACATTCATCAGTACAGGGATATTTCTGCCAAGAATAAAACTGTACTTTACTTCCAAAAAAGTACAAATTGCATTCAAAAAAGAAATTTATAATAGGAAGAATGATTGCCTAATATCATAAACAGCACGATATCGAGATAAATACATCGGTTGCCGAGAAATACCAAACTAGTTAAGAATAGAGAAATAATATTTTTATAGATGCTCCTTTTTAGTTTCTTTATTTATATATAAGAGGTGAAAAGGAGGTGAGAACATGGAAAATCAATTCTTAGAGTTAACAAAGCTGCAAATTGAATTTGTTGTTGGGGTCGATGCACAAGGGGAACCAATCACCCAGAAAAGAACACTATCCAATATTAATAATGGGGCGGATGGTGAAGCATTAAAACGATGTGCAAATGCGATTATCTCTCTTCAAGTCCATGAAGTAGCAGGAGTAAGGCGCTTGGATACTTGGCAAATCTAGTATCGGTAGAAGGGAATATCGGATAGAAAGGAGGGGCTACAGATGGAAAATGTTCTAGAATTATATTTTCTAACAGAAGAAGGTAAAACTGCTAAACTATCAATTGATAACCCAAAAATGCCAGTTGACCAAGAAGCGGTTAGACAGGCAATGGATATCATTATTGAATCGAAAGTATTCTTAACAAAATCAGGTTTTTACGTTAGTAAAGAAGAAGCACAGTTAGTTGAAACAGCAAAAACCGAATATTCATTTGTGTAATTGATGAACAGATGGCTAATCCAAATAAGCTGGATTAGCCATTTTTTAAGGATTGAGCGAGGAGGTGGCAATCCGTGAACGATTTAATTCCGTTAATTAAAGATGTGGGTTTTCCTATTGTGGTAACCGTTTATCTTTTATACCGTATTGAAGGGAAGCTGGAGATGCTGAATAATTCCATACAATCATTGCCTTTAATGCTTAGTGAACTGATCAAAAAATAATTATAAGGCTTGCCATCAGTAAGAATGGCAAGCTTTTTTTATTGGGCCATCACTCATTGCGAATACTAAGTGCCAGTGTAGTAAGTGCAAGTGATACGTATGAAATAACAACCGCTTTCAACACCAATACAGCTCTCTGGCTTCGGCTTTCTAGTTTTATCCTATATGTTTTATTTTCTACCTAATTAACATTTCTATATTAATTCCTTTTAACTTTTTAAGGTTTAAAAATAATGAATCAGTGGTATTTTTTGAAAAATGTGTATTTTTATATATGTTTATGTATATATGAAACCATTAGACAAAGAGATGAGGTAGAGATGATGGCTGATAACCATATTCAAAACAAAAAAGACAAGCAATTAGATGATTTTAGAGTGGATAATAGTGAAAAAAAATTAACAACCAATCATGGTGTACGAGTTTCTGAAGATGAACATTCTTTAAAAGCGGGTGACCGTGGACCGACTCTCATGGAGGATTTTCATTTTCGGGAAAAAATGACGCATTTTGACCATGAGAGAATTCCGGAACGAATTGTCCACGCTCGTGGTTTTGGTGCACATGGTTATTTTCAGGTGTATGAACCAATGACGAAGCTGACCAAAGCAAGTTTTTTGCAGGATCCATCTAAAAAAACACCAGTCTTTGTACGATTTTCCACTGTGGCAGGCTCCAGGGGATCTGCTGATTCTGTAAGGGATGCCCGTGGATTTGCAACCAAATTTTATACGGATGAAGGTAATTTTGATCTCGTAGGAAATAATATTCCTGTATTTTTCATTCAGGATGCGATTAAGTTTCCAGATTTAGTTCATTCCTTTAAGCCTGAGCCACACAATGAGATGCCTCAAGCAGCAACAGCCCACGATACTTTTTATGATTTTGTTGTAAATAATACTGAATCTGCACATATGGTTCTATGGACGAACTCTGATAGGGGTATACCTAGAAGCTATCGGATGATGGAAGGGTTTGGTGTCCATACATTTAGACTTGTAAATGAACAAGGAGAAGCCCATTTTGTTAAATTCCATTGGAAACCAATACTTGGGGTCCATTCTCTTGTCTGGGATGAAGCGCAAAAAATCGCAGGTAAAGATCCTGATTTTCATCGTCGTGATTTATATGAAGCGATTGAAATGGGAAATTATCCAGAGTATGAGTTTGGTATTCAGGTAGTTAAGGAAGAAGATGAATTTAAGTTTGATTTCGATATACTGGATCCTACTAAAGTGTGGCCAGAAGAACTCATACCTGTACAGAAAATAGGTAAAATGACGCTTAATAAAAATGTGGATAATGTATTTGCGGAAACGGAACAGGCGGCATTCCATATTGGTCATATTGTACCGGGAATTGATTTTACCAATGATCCATTATTACAGGGGCGTCTATTCTCTTATACGGATACACAGCTGTTAAGGCTTGGGGGACCGAACTTCCAACAAATTCCGATTAACCGCCCGATTTCACCCGTACACAATCACCAACGTGACGGATATCATCAAATGCGTATCGATAAAGGACAGGTTAGCTACAATAAAAATGGGTTAGCCAATAATTCTCCATCACCGGCCTCTCCTGAAGAAGGCGGTTTCGAGCATTATCAGGAAAAGGTAGATGGATCTAAAGTTCGGAAGAGAAGTGAAAGTTTTAAGGATCACTACAGCCAAGCTAAATTATTTTGGAACAGCATGTCTTCAGTAGAAAAACAACATATCATCGATGCATTCCGCTTTGAGCTTGGTAAATGTCTAAGTAAGGATATCCAACAACAAGTTGTTAATATGTATGCGAATGTGGATCATTATTTGGCTGAACAAATTGCGATTGGTTTAGGTCTTGAGGTACCATCAAATACTGAAGTTAAAGAATCAAAAGTAATTGATTCATCACCTGCACTCAGTCAATTGAATACAACCATGGGTGCCGCGACAAGAAAGGTTGCTGTCCTTGTCCATAATGGATTTGATGGAATTGATTTAAAACAGGCGCTGGTAGCCTTTGAGGAGGCTGGTTTAATTGCTGAAATTGTTTCTGAGAACCAAGGAGAAATAACTAGCGCTAATGGAGCTGTGTTAAAGGTAGACCAGACGTTTTTGACAACAGATTCAGTTTTATATGATGCTGTCTATCTTGCTTCGGGTCAACATAGTGTAGATGCTCTAAAAACGATCAACAAGGTGAATGAGTTTATAATGGATGCATTCAATCACTTTAAAGCAATAGGTGCCCCAAAAGAAGCTGCAGATTTGGTTGCTCCATTTATCCGGACATCTAATGGAGCTGCCGGTATTATTACCTCGGCTTCTGATGAACCAATAAATAAGTCAGTTGAGCAGTTTATTGAAGCGGTTGCTAAGCATCGCCACTGGGATCGTATTCAATAAGAAAGTTCAAATATTGATTAAAAAGCCTCTAATCCACAACAACGGATTTAGAGGCTTTTTGTCAGTTAGGAAATATGAATAGGATCTTGTTTTTTTGTCTGATGAGCGAATTTTTTCTCCCATGGACGGCTGTGCCAGCGTTTGACTGCAAAGATTGCACGGAACCATTCGTCAATTCCCTGAGCAATCCATATTCCGAGTAAACCAAGCCCGAATGTAATGCCAAACAAATACCCGAAACCTACAGTAAATGTCCACATAGATAAAATGCCGATAATGACTGGGAAACGAACATCCCCTGCTGATTTTAATGAGCTCATTAAAACAATGTTGACAGCTCTGCCAGGTTCAACAAAGGCAATTCCCCAGAGAACAGGCAAAGCAATCGCTAAAATGGCCGCATTAGATGTAAATAACTCAATCAATGAATTTCCCATTAGTGCAAATGTCAGTGACACAGCTGTAGAGGCAAATACAGCTATTTTTACGGTTTTCATTCCTCTTTTTAAGGCCTGATCAAAGTGACCGCCCCCTATATATCTTGCAACCAACAGTTGTGTTCCCTCGCCAATCGCAACGCTGAATAAATAACAGAGCATTGTAATATTCGTTAAATAAACACGTGCAACTAATGAAGCATCACCGAGGGTGGCAACGAAAGCAGTTACCAACAGCTGTGAAAAATGATAGGATAAATTTTCACCGGCAGAGGGAATACCTATTTGAAAAAGATTTTTCATGTCTTCAGTGTTAATATGAAATAAATCACTTAATCGGAAGCGCAATGCAAGCTCTTTGGCAACGATCATTATTAAAGCGACCACTGCAAAACTTCGAGCAATAACCATCGTCCATGAAACACCAGTCACACCGGTTATCGGAAGATTGAATACTCCGTAAATACTAATGACATAGCCTAGTGTACTGATAATATTCATAAAGAGTGAAACATACATAGGTTCCTTTGTTCTTCCATGGCTCCTGAGAATAGCGCTTAGAACAAGTGAAATTGACTCAAGAAATAAAGAAAATCCAACAATCCTTATGAATAGAAGAGCATAGTCATAAACCTCTCCGCTAATGTCAAATAAATTCAATAAACTCTGCCCGAAAATAACTACAATAAGAGATATGAGGACACCAAACCATACATTAATGCTAAATGCAGATCTTGATAATTGTCTTGCTTTATCAAGACGCTGTGCCCCGATCCTTTGTCCAATTAAGATCATCGCACCAATAGAAGAGACATTAAAAACTAAGATAAAAATACTTATTAATTGGTTGGCGACACCTACTCCTGCTGCAGCTAGGTCAGAATAATGTCCAAGCATCAATGTAGCCAGTAACCCCATTGCTATATGTAAGCTAAGCTCTATAAATAAAGGCCATGATATAGAAAAAAGCGATTGATTTTTTAAATTTTCTGTATTTACCAATCCGTCTGACTCCTTTAGTTTAAATTAAACACCTAATAAATCATTCTATAATACTTTACCATTATATGTATAGAAGAGATTATGAAAACATGAGTTTTATCTTTTGGAAGTATCTTTTATCTGGGGGATTTGGTTCGTTTTCAAGTATAATGAACCAAAAACAAAGGGTGAATAAAGGATGAATATAAAAGGGATTAATCATTTGTTATTTTCCGTATCCAATCTGGATCAATCCATTTTATTTTATGAACAAGTGTTCGAAGCGAAATTACTTGTAAAAGGGAGAACAACTGCATATTTTAATTTTAATGGTTTATGGTTAGCATTGAATGAAGAAAAAATGATACCTCGGAGGGACATAGAATATTCATATACCCACATAGCTTTCTCCGTAGAAGAAGCAGATTTCGATGAGTGTATAAATCACTTAAAAAAGTTAAACGTGAATATTCTTCCAGGAAGAATAAGAGATCTAAAAGATCAGCGATCCGTTTATTTTACTGATCCTGATGGACATAAATTTGAGTTCCATACTGGGAATCTTGATGATCGTCTTTCCTATTATAAAGAAGCGAAAACCCATATGAAGTTTTTTTAGTTGATGTGAAAGCAGCTTAAAGTAATCATTATTCTATATTTATTAAGCTTGGATGCCAATGATAATGTATTCACGCAGCATTTAAAAAAAGATAAAATGTTTGAAACTTGTTCCTTAATTCTAACTTTTTTGCCGTTACGAATATTACACGTTTCATAGATAAACGTTTGAGGAAAAGAATGATTTTCTTGTTATTAGAAGGTTGTTAATAATTCCAAATGTACATTTTATTTTACCTACGCATCTTTTACATTTGTAAAACCTTTTATAATAGATGGTTTAAGAGAAAGGCATAGCCATTTTGAGAAGAATTTAGTATAGGGAGTTGATGTGAGTGCAATCCATATTGTTAGGTATATTGGCATCTTTTTTCTTTGCGGTGACATTTATACTAAACAGGTCAATGGAACTCTCAGGAGGTAGCTGGCTTTGGAGTGCGTCATTGCGCTATATTTATATGATTCCATTTTTAATGGCAATTGTTTATTTCCGAAAGAATTTATGGCAATTGTTTGTTATTATGCGAGAAAACTTAAAGGCATGGTTTTTTTGGAGCTTTATTGGTTTTGGGATGTTCTATCTGCCTTTATGTTTTGCTGCAGCATATTCTCCAGGGTGGCTTACAGCAGGAACCTGGCAAATTACAATAGTGGCAGGTACTTTATTGACACCATTGTTTTTTGAATTTAAAGAGGGGATTTATTCAAAAAAAGGTATCATACCTAAAAAGCAATTGTTTTTCTCATGCTTTATTTTACTGGGGATTTTATTGATACAGATGGAAAATATGAATCAGTTAACAATAAAGGAATTCTTATTTGGTTTTATCCCAATCCTGATAGCAGCATTTGCTTATCCATTAGGAAACCGTAAAATGATGGAAATTACAAAAGGTCGGTTGGATGCATATCAACGAGTACTAGGAATGACCATAGCCAGCTTACCTCTTTGGATTATCGTCTCCCTTCTGGCGCTGTCTACAGTTGGACCACCAAGCCCTATGCAAAATATTCAAACATTGATAGTTGCTATTTCTTCAGGAGTCATTGCCACCGTTCTATTTTTTAAAGCAACCGATCTCGTTAACCGTGATATGAAAAAGATGGCAGCGGTGGAGGCCACTCAATCCATGGAAATTTTGTTTGCTTTAGCAGGAGAGATGATAATCTTATCTATTTTATTTCCGTCCATCTCGGCTATGATTGGAATATTTATTGTCATGTTTGGATTAGTCTTGCATAGCTTAAGTTCTGTTGAGAAGAAAGAGAATACGATTACTGCAAAAGAAATATAAAAAGGTAGAAATATATAAATAGTAATCCTTCTAAAATGTTAATTCTGCTGAAATTGACATTTTTTCTTTTTTTATCTCCTAGTAAGACTTTATTCTGATTAATTTAACAAAAATTTCAGACATCTTTCTTGCCTAGGAGGATGGAAGCATTGTATTATTGGAAAGGTAGTTTGATAAAACCAACAATTTCTTATAACTTCTAACTTCAATACAGTTTATAACCTCCTCTGTTTAGTACATAAATGATTACTTACTCCGCCTCTGTACTTTCTCTTAAATTTCACAAATTGGACTAGTTAATGAATGACTGAATAGAAATACATCTTTAGGATAATGAATTAAATGCTTAAATATTGGAAGGAGTATTGTGAGAAAATGAACTATACAATTTTTAAAGATTACGAAGAAATGTCCACATCCGCGGCTGAAATAATCATACAAGAAATCAATGAAAAACCAAACCTTTTTATAGGTCTCCCTGCAGAAAATAGTCTAAGGCGAGTATTGGAGATATTAGCGAACCAATATTCATTGGGGTTGGTTGATTTTTCAGAGTGCCGTTTTGCAGTTATGTATGAATGGATGGGCAGAAGCACTTATGATGAAGGCAGCTGCAATCAATTCCTCTATAAAGAATTTTTTTCTAAAGTTAATGTCAAAGCTTCACAATTGGTTTTTTTTAACGGAAAATCTGAGATACCTCATAAGGAATGTAAGAGAATTGACAATGATATTATTAAAAACGGGGGATTAGATTTAGTCCTATTGGGAATTGGCGGAGATTGCAAGATTGGTTTTATTAGTCCCAGTAGTTCTTTTTCTTGTTATTCACATGTTCGCCGCATAGGAGATAAGGATTATTATAATCAGTCTGATACACAGGATCTGCCTGCAGCTTACTTGGTAGGATATAAACATATAATGGGAGCACGGGAAGTTATTGTGTTGGCGAATGGTTTGCATAAAGCGCAAATAATCAGGAAAACGTTAAAGGAGAATTTACATTTACATACACAAAAGAAAGTTTTACACCAAAATACAACTTTCTTATTAGATCAGGAAGCTGGAAGCTTATTAAGGGTTTAAAAAACGTACATGGTATAAAAATCAATATTAAGTAAAATAATCAGTCAGCTTTATTACATACCATTTTCTGAATATTCATTATACTGTTTATCGGTTTTGAATCAGTGAAGAGGTCGGATAATCGTTTTTTGTATTAGTGATAAAATACGATTTTGTCTTTCATTTTTGAATCACGCCCATTGTTACACTCAGGTTAATTATAATGTTAACTTGTCAAATTATAACGATTGATAAGTAGTAACCATGAATCATGAATAATTATGTAAATAAGCTAATTAAAAATCAGTGCGAATGTACCTATGATATTTTTATATATATTGTTAAAATATGGGTAACAACTGGTACCGGCTTCAAATTAATCTCAAGTGGAGGAGATAAGATGAAGAGAGAAGTGCAAGTTATACCATATCATATTGATCAACAGCTTGATTCAGTCAATGAGGTGCCAAAGGGCATTGAAATGATTGAAGCCCCTGAAATCTGGAATGTTACGATGGGTGAAGGTGTAACCATTGCAGTGTTGGATACTGGTTGTGATGTGAACCATCCTGATTTGGCAAAGCAAATTATTGGCGGCCGGAATTTTACTACAGACGATGATAGTGACCCTGATAAATTCCAGGATTATAACGGGCATGGTACACATGTGGCGGGAACAATTGCAGCCACGCAAGATAAAAGTGGGGTAGTTGGGGTTGCTCCAGCTGCCAAGCTGCTTATTCTGAAAGTATTGGATAAGGATGGCTTCGGTGAATATGACTGGATTATTAACGGGATTCTTTATGCAATCGAGCAAAAAGCAGATATTATTTCTATGTCTCTAGGGGGAACAGAAGATGTACCTGAGCTGCATGAAGCAATTAAGAAGGCAGTAATGAATAATATTGCAGTTATTTGTGCCGCAGGCAATGATGGAGATGGTAATGAAGAGACGGAAGAGCTTTGCTATCCGGCAGTTTACAACGAAGTCATCAGTGTTGGCGCAATTGATCTCGAACACCGGTCATCCCGATTCTCTAATTCGAATAAGGAGATTGATTTGGTAGCACCTGGTGAGAAAATTCTATCCACTTATTTGAACGGAAAATATGCGACTTTAAGTGGAACATCTATGGCTACGCCTCATGTGGCAGGAGCAATGGCTCTTATTAAGGTTATGACCAATAACAGCTTTGAACGTAACTTAAGTGAGCCGGAAATATATGCACAATTAATAAAGAGAACAATACCGCTTGGGAACTCACCTAAATTAGAGGGAAATGGCTTGCTGTATTTGACAGCCCCTGACTATTTAACAGAGCTGGTTAATAAACTGTCCTTAGATGATGCTATAAATATGTAGATTGTTGACAGTACAAAAGTATTCTTGAATCGTTAAAAAGATTTATGATGCGAATGAGAAGATTTGAAAAGCTTCATTATAACAGTGATAGTAAGATTGGCCGCGTAACCATAAAAAGGACCGCCACACTGAATAGCTAGCTCAGTATGGCAGTCCTTTCGTTTATGTAGGAAATGGATTAGCATTCTTTTTTAATGATGACGATTGATATGGTTTGTGTTGAAGATGCGCCAGCCTCTGTGAGTCAATGCGCCAATAAAGGAAATGAAGAGGAGAGCGCCAGTCCAAATTTCAAATTGTTCAGGAACATAGTTGAAAACGGAAAATGCTAGATTCTCAACTTTAAGGCTAAAAGATAAAATAAGTACAAACAAGCCTATCATTAACAGTTCTTTAAATAAATTAATAAGTTTAATGTTGTTCTGATCCCAGCGAATAAGAAAGAGAGCAATCGCTAGGGCGCCAAATAAATTCCAATCCAATGTCTCCACTCCTTTATTAGTTATTCTTTTAATATATGAAAAATGATTGGTGGGCAGGGCGGATAAAGGGCTTCATTAACGAATGCCAATCATTTAGGGGTACATCGTGAAAATGGATAATTTTGTATTCATTATAAAGGTAGACAAACTTCAGTGGCAATATATATTTTAAGGCAGGAATACGGTTTTAGATGTAGAAATGTTAATGAAGAGGGAATTAAGAATGTCAGGGAGTGGCAATATGGATTATAAGAATTTATACTTTACAGATAGTTTTTTTTCATCTGGCCAAAAAGATATTTATACAAGGGATGAACACATTGTTGGTAAATTAGATTTAAAAAGTGCCTTTACTTCCACAATCGATGTATTAGATTTGAAGGGAAATATTTTGATTAGCGGCAAATTCCCGCTTTTCAGCAACAGGTGGATCGTTACAAATCAAGAGGGGGATGAACTTGGCTTCGTACGTGCAAGATTTAGCTTTTTTGCCAAAAAATACGAGTACACAGCTCATAACCGGGGAGTATTCCGCATTGATTCAGAAACCTTTTCCAAAAGATATGAAATCCTCAGTGAAAAAGGAAAGCAAGTTGGCCGATTTAGAAAAGTCAACTCCATCTTATCAAGTCCTGCCTATGAATTATCTAAAACTTCCAATGAAATCGAAATAGGTGAAATGATAGCTGTTGTCATGGGTGTAAATGCTATTCAAAAAAGGAGTCATTCGGCTGCGAACAGTACCGTATAAACGAGAGATTACTCTTTAAAACTTTAATTGATAGAACTAAAAGAGTAAATAGAGGTGACTTAGCCAGACTGATTGAACGCGATAATAATTGAAGTGCCTCCAATAAGTAATTGAACAATAAAGTTGAAGGCACCATGATAGGTTTTTAATATATCTAATTGGATAATCTTAATAAGTGTTATCATGGTAATAATGGGACAGACAAAATAAGCGAGCTGGGAAAAAGAAAATGTCCAATCCTGAAGTAAGGACTCTGTTAATAAGGGTAAAAGGATAAATAAATTCATAGCTGTGACTCCATATAAGGATTTTATCGTTATCATCCTTAACCTCCGTTAAAAATTTTCATAATCCATATTAGTATATGATTGAATTTACAAAAAAGTAGTAGAAATTAAGAGTAACAATTTTTAATCAAACAAATGCTATGAGACTAAAATGAACTCTGTAAGCGAGATTATATGGGTTCATTCTAGTTTTTTTTATGTTCTTCTAAGTGACCAACGATTCGTTCCAGAATACTAACCCTTCATGACTTTTCTTTTTTAAAGGCTGTTTTCGTGATGGTTATACCAAATGGGGGTTGATATATTAAGCTTAAAGAGGGAATAACGATATTTTTTATAGTAGACTGAAGATCCGTTAGCATATTTAAGTTGTTGCAACTTAATATTTGATAACTGCCTCAATTGGTTTCGCTGGCTTAAATTAGGAAAGAGTTTAGGTGTGGAAAACACGTATAGACACAACTACATACAAGCTCAAAAATGTCAAAGATCCCCAATATCTTTTATACATTGAATCCCCCATCTAATTAAAATACTACAAGTATTTATATCACATTTCTCTTCGTATTTATTGGATTTTTTTCACTTTCCTTTGACTACTAACAACAAACTATACGAGAAGCCTTTATAAAGGGTAAAATCCTTTGTAGCTTTTCTGTCATACGAATTAATAAGATGACCTATTAAATACTTTAGAAAGGAAGAGTTAATATTTTACGATTTTTGAAGTGTCTGATAAAATTTATGTAGCCAGACGACTATAATAGGAGGGATAGAATGGATACAACCTTGGATAAAGCTGCCATGATCAAAGAATATATCGTGGAAAATCGCCAGCCCTTTAGCGATATGTTATTATCTGAAGCAGTAAATGTCAGGCGGAAAATAGAAGAAATCTTACTGATTGGCAATATTGATTTGATAAATAACGCCCATAAACTGGTTATATACGTTCTTGACCAGGAGAAGAAAGAAGTTATTGATTTTGCTAAGCAAGAAGGCATAGCTTGGGCTACTCATTCCCTTACTTTGAATTTTAAATTGGAATGGGTACAGGCAATAAGAAGAACGATGTGGGCATTTATCAATCAATTTGTTCAACAATCAGAAGAATCTTTTAATATGGAAGATTTTTTTATTATGGAAAAACAAATTAACAATCAAATTGATAGTTTCTTGAATACTTTCTTTATCAGCTATTCGAATTATAAAGATATATTAATTGAAAAGCAGACTAAAATGGTTGAAAATTTATCCGTCCCGATTATACCGATCACACCGACGATTTGTATCTTACCACTAATCGGTGTATGGGATGATAATAGGTCCAAAATTATAGAAAAGAAAGCGTTACAGGCAGTTGGAGAACACCATATCCAAACCTTAATTATTGATTTATCCGGTATAGCTGAGATGGATCCTGATGTTATTGATCAACTAATGAAGTTAATTGAGGGTACTTCAATGATGGGGTGTGAATCCATTATCACAGGACTTCGCCCCGATATTGTACAGCAAATTATCCATATGGGGATTAATTTTGAAAACAAAGCTACTACAATGGGCAGTCTTCAACAAGCTATCAAAAGATTTCTTTAAAACTTTTAAGTAAAAGAAAAGTAGGCCCTGAAAATTCAGGACCTACTTTTTTTGAAATAGCTGGTTAAATAAATAATAATAAACTAATTGCCATTAACGCCATCCCTGCTATCAACCCATAAATGGCATGGTGACCTTCATCATACTTTTTAGCTGCAGGTAATAATTCATCCAACGAAATGAATACCATAATCCCTGCAACCGCCGAAAAGATAATTCCAAACAACATATCAGTTAAGAATGGCATTAACAGTAAGTAAGCTACTAGAGCACCGACTGGCTCTGCCAATCCGGAGAGAAATGAAAGTTTAAAGGCTTTTCGTTTGTCCCCGGTCGCAAAATAGATAGGCACGGCAACCGCTATCCCCTCGGGAATATTGTGAATAGCGATGGCGACTGCAATAGCAATTCCTAAGCCAGGATCCTGTATTGCTGATGTAAATGTAGCGATACCTTCCGGGAAATTGTGAATACCAATTGCCAAAGCGGTAAACACACCCATTTTCATAAGCTCATCACTATGAATTTCACTTCGCGGCTTATTCATGTCCTCCACTTTTTTTGGTTCATGAGGATTCCCTTGCTTTGGGATAAAACGGTCAATTAAGGCGATAAGTAAGATACCGCCAAAAAAACCAACCACAGTCATTGTATAGCCCTTTTCATAACCTAAAGCACTGACAAGAGAATCTTTTGCCTTAACGAAAATTTCAACCATTGAAACATAAATCATGACTCCGGCAGAAAAGCCCAGTGAAACGGATAAAAACACTTTATTGGTACGAGATGTTAACAGAGCAATCAAGCTCCCGATTCCTGTTGCTAAACCAGCCATGAGTGTTAATGCAAAGGCAAATAAAATAGTTTGATCCATTATGAAAACCTCTCTAACCTTATAACTTAAACATAGTGTACCTTTTTGAATCAAGTAAAATCAAAATATAACTCTATAGATTATAATTCTATACTTTAATTAATATGTTCGTCAAAAGTATATTGTTCATAAAAAAAATGAATCTTTAAAATAAATTAGGTATTATAAATTATTACTTCTATTTTGAAAAATATGGAGGATGAAATTTGGATACTTCTAAAATTACATTAGCTAGTTATTCCGACGAATATATAGAAGGTATAAGAGATTATATGCTACCCCCTGAACAATATCTATTTACATCATATCCGCTTGAAGTATTGGAACAAGTATATCAGGATTGTGATAAGTTTCCAGTGTTGATTCTTAATAACGGAAAGGCAGTCGGCTTTTTCTGTTTATACAGTGGCAAAAGGGTGGCTGAAGTGTCGACAAACCATAGAGCACTGTTATTAACGAGTTTTTCAGTTAATTATAAATACCAAAAGAGAGGGTTTGCCAAACAAGCATTATACTCGATCTCCAACTTTATCAAAAATCATTTTGAGGAAATTGATGAAGTTGTTCTGCTAGTGAATATGAAAAATATCCCTGCTCAATCCTTATACATAAACTGCGGCTTTAAGGATATGGGGGAGAGGAGGATGGGGAAAAGAGGAGAACAAATGGTTTTGCATTTGCAGATTTAAAGGGGATAAGAAATGGAGGAGTTTAAATGGATTTTGTAGAATTAGAAACTAAGCGTTTACAATTAGTAAGATTAAATACCTCTCATCTAAACCAGTATTTTACGATCATGTCTAAACAAGAAGTAATGGAGTATTATGGGATGGAGCCTTTGACCAAAAAGGAAGATGCTGCTTTAATTTTTGCAACTCTGGATAGAGGGCTGGCACTTGGGCAATCCATAAGGTGGGGTATTACTTTAAAGGAATCTGGTCAGTTAATTGGTACAGTTGGCTTAAATAATCTTAGTTTAAAAAGCAAACGTGCCGAGATTGGGTATGAGATTCATCCGGATTTTTGGCGGTTAGGATATGCAACAGAAGCTATTATATCAGTAGTAAACTATTCCTTTCATCAACTTGATTTATTCCGGATAGGGGCTATTACGTATCCGGCTAATACTTCATCTAATCATTTGTTGCTGAAAATGGGTTTTACATTAGAAGGGACACTTCGAGGATATTTATATCAGAGAAATCAATCACATGATGCCTATGTATTTTCAATTACGAAACCGGAATGGAAACACTGATAAATACTCCGCTGTATTATTTTTCGGCGGTTGGACGTATACAGACATTAATAAAGCAAATAACGGAACTTATTGAAAAAGTCCCGTTATACTTCTAAGTTAATATCCTTATAACCCAAACATGATTTGTGTTATTTTCCGTTTCCTTTTTCGCCTGGATTTTATTGTATCAAGTGCAATCGGCTTAGAAATAGCGGGAGGTTTTTTTGTTCCGCTTAATTGGGTCTCAAGATGATCCATTCGAGTTGTTAGTTCATTTACGATTGACAGTAAATCCTCAAGTTCATTTCGATGTTGGAGTAGCTGGATGGACGCAACACCATCCGCTTTTTTATACAGTTTTAATTCAAGTTCATTAACTTTTAGTTTTAGTTTCTCTACCTCTTCGTTATTTGGATGAGAGAGCATTTGAACGGATTGAATTTGATCTTGATTATGATAGTGTTCCAATTGGCTGAATTCTTCCTTTGTAAAGATAAAGTGCCCTTTAGAATTTCTGGCAGGTTCAATAGATAGGTGTTTAACCCAACGTTTAACTGTACTCGATGAAACTCCTAAGATTTTAGCTACTTCGTTTGTATTCATTTTTAATACCACCTTTAGATTTTACTTCTTGCGTCGAAAACTCCACCATTTCTTTTCTGCTGGAACCATATCCTTTTCCTTTAAAGTCTGTTTATCTTGCTTATTTTTTTCTGTTTTGACTTTTCCTTTTTCCTTTGTTTTATTCTTTTTAACGTCTTTAAATTTCACTGTTTTTGGTTTTTCTATTTCTTTTGTAGGTGCCGCATCTCGGAAGCTCATGACCATTTGTTTAAAAGCTTCCTCTCGTTGACGGATGTCATTTCGATACTGGTCTAATTCATTATTCATCGTTTCGAAATACTGCTCGCGATCCTGATACATGGCCTCTGTTACACTTTTAATTTCTTGTTGTGTTTCAGTTACGGACGCAGAGAGGTCTGCAAGTAAGTCACGATAACCATCTGCGGCCGCTTCGGATATCCGTTTGGAAAACGATTCAAAGGCTCCCTCTGAAGACCTCGCAATGGTGGTCGTTAGTGCTCCGAATGTTTCGGATGTACGCTCTGATGCTTTTGAAACATTTAGAGAAAGTTTCCGTAACTCTCCGTTTGTTTTTATATTGGATCGTTGAATCGTTTTCGATAGGCCTTTAATCGTATCAATTGAACCTTGTGAAATTTCTTTTTTTACCTCTTCAATCATAAGGTTCCGATTATTTCGTAACTCTGCTGACATTTCTTTCATTAAATTATTCTTATAATCATCCATGGCTACCAAGAAATCCTCCATCCTTGGTTCAGCTGGTTTTTCTACAACAGCCAAAGAGGTTCCGGAATCTTCAGAAGGGGGTTCTGAAACAGGCTGTTTTTCTTGAGTTAAATGTTTTTGTAGCATGTCCTTAATAATTTCCTTACTAAGATTTTTATCACGCATTTCCTTTATTCTTTTTAAAATTGAAATTTCAACTTCAGTATAAAAACGGGCTCCCTGTTTAGAACGCGGAATAATTAATACGCCATTTAAGTCCTTTTCCCATTGGCGGATTGTTCCTGCAGGTACATTTATTCTCCGTGAAACTTCTTTAATGGAATATGCTCGTAAGATTTGATTATCTTTCATAATTAACAATCCTTTCCCTTTGTCGTTTAGGTATATTTGTATCTTTCTAATACATGTATTCTTCACAGGCAATATACTTTTCCTGCTGCATGACAAAAGCTATCAAAACAAGTTGTATTTCTTCAGAGTCCTTGTTTTTATGTTCATTTCGGGAGGTTTACCTATCTAAAAACAGAGAATGCTGGGAAGGATTCATAATACGGACGAGGCATGGCAATTATATGCACGATAAAGGGGGAAACAGGATAGGTTGAAATATTTTGCGGTAGAAAAAAGTGAAGTTTGTAGCTTAACAGTAAAAAGGTGTAGGACAAAAAAAGCAAATAAAAAAACCCTCAGCAAGTACCTGAGGGCCAAACATTAAGAATGTTCTTTTACAAAGTTATAAACAGAATATCCTAGCATTGCCATTCCGATAAAGAAGACAAACCCGCCTAACAAAACTCCGTTGGAAATACTCTCAAGAACGGTTGTGTTGGAGTATACCTCAATACCATTTGGCTGTATGCTTCCGGAAACTTTAAAATGTCCTATAACAGCAAAAATAATGGAAAGTATAAATAACCCGTATGTTTTTAATTTCATTTGAACCCCACCCTTTGTAGGAATAGTAAAAAAATTTAAATTGTTACAATTATCGTAACAGATTGTGTATATTTTGTGAACAAATAATGCTTAATTATTTTTTTGTTAAGAGATCCTTAATTACGCAGGGCTGATTTCCAGGAATTCATTGTTTGTTGAGCATAAAATTTACGGAAGTAAAAAGGTGAAAAATGAATCATTTAGATTTTGTTATTAGCAATCGGTGCAGTGATGTATTTAGTTTGCGAAAGTAAAACCCAAAGGATCTTATATAGTAGCGAAAGTTGGCGTTGCTAATTTAGAGGGGATACTTCCTTTGAAAAGGTATCCAAATTAATGAAATCAAAAAAGATGTTCATGAGAAAAGGCCAGAGGGCATTTGGCCTCTGACCTGTTTTTTTTCATGGGCTTTCAATTTATGCTAAGATGATTTACTGTCTTTCCAATTTGATAGTAGTAGTTGTTCCCATAGCTGATGCTTCATAGGAAATCACACCATCTTTATAAGTGAAATCTTTAGTGTCAGCACCAGATGCTAACAAGGCACTGTCAGTTTTTTCTTTATCATTTTTAGATGTCCATTCATATTCATTAGTGGATTTAGTTGGCGCTTCATATGTGCCAGACCAGTACAATGATTTTGTTTCCCCTTTATCACTGATCCAGTTGATTTCAATTGTGCCATCTGAAATAGTGGCTTCCTGCCAAGCTTCATCAGAATTGCTATTAATTTGAACCCATGTACCTGAAAGATCTAGTGGTTTAGCAGGTGTATATCCCTCCTGTTTACTACTAGATGAACCGCCACATGCAACTAACCCCGTGCACATTACAAGTGCAAGTATTATGAAAAAAAATTTCTTCATGTTTTTTTTCCTTTCTCACGTAAGATACCTATTTTTGTAATTACATTTTAATGAACATCAGGGAAGAAAGAAATAGTTTTATGCCTTTTGGTAATAAGTTACATTTTCTTGATGACTGCGCTAAGGCAAAGAGAATTCGAATACTTACGGATTAGGCCAAAGAAACTTCCGAATGTCCCTATTGCCAGAATGAATGTATAAATAAAACACAGGAAATGTTTAAATTTATCAGTTAACCACCATAACATTCCGCATTATCTAATAATATGACTGGAGGGGAATAGCTCTATTTGATTGATGAACCTCAGGAAATATAGATAGGATGCAATTATAAGAAGTTAATTGCAATCTTTATTTTTGTATAAATTCATCCTTAAATGAGGCTCTTTTGTTGATAAGCGGCATTAAACGTACTATAGAAAGAGGAATTACACAGTATTTGTTGAAATATAAAGAAGTAATCAGGCAATATATATATTATTTTTTAGAGTAATGTCTACAGTGGAAGCTACATGAGTATGAATCAAGGGGAGATATTCAATGGAATTAGCCGCTCCATTCGCGATGGGGAATACAGCAAATATATATCTTTGGGATAATAAGATTATCAAAGTATTTAAAGAGTATTTACCAGCGACGGAAGCAAGGTATGAAGCTAATAAGCAAAAGCTAGTTTTCTCTTTGGGACTTTCTGTTCCAGAAATAGTGGATGTGACAGTAATAGATGGAAAACAAGCAATCATAATGGAGTACATTAAGGGCAGAACATTTGGCAGTATCGTATCTGAAAACATGAGTAAAGCTGAATATTACATGAGTATGTCGATTGATATACAGCAGGAAATACATTCGGTTATTGCTGATTCTCTTGAACTCATGACAGATAAATTAATACGCCAAATTGAGCAGGCAGCAGTTTTAAAAAGAAAACATAAGGATATTTTGATACAAAAAATGAATGAAATGTCATATGAAAAGCGACTTTGCCATGGTGATTTCCATTTATTTAATTTAATCGATTCGGACAATAAAGTAACGATTATTGATTGGGTAGATAGCAGCTTAGGAGATATTCGTGCTGATGTATGTCGGACGTATCTTTTGTATTCAGAAGTTTCAATGGAGTTGGCCGAAATGTATTTGCATCTGTATTGCGTGAGAAGCGGGTTATCAGAAAAGGATGTTTTGCAGTGGATCCCAATTATTGCTGGAGCAAGACTAGCAGAGCATGTTTCCAAGGGAAAATCTAAACATCTACTGGAAATTGTTCATCAGCAATGTCCGCTATAGGAAGAGATTTATTAAGATAACCTTATGCGTTAGATGGATTTTAATTTACATAATATAATTATGGTTTTGTACTTATATAAAAGCAGACCGTTTAAAAATATAAAAAACTCATCTTAGAGGGTAAGAGAATGGAGGAACCAGTCGATGAGAAACTTTTTTATGGGGATGTTAATTTTCGTTTTACTTCTGATTACAGGTTGTTCAAATAATACAGGTAAAGAAAATGAAGCTAATGCTAATGAATTTCCTCCACATATGAAGGGAGAAGTAATAATTAATGGGATAGAGTATCAGCTGGAAAAAGGAAATTATAAATGGAAAAGGATTAACGGAGAAGAAGAAGAAATGGTGGAAACAGATCACGCCTCTCCTTATCGGATGGCGGACAGCATAGAATCAATTAAGGTTAAATCTAATCAAAAAGCCACTATCCAAATTGACGATAACCCAGATATTAAAATTTATTTATGGAATGAAAAGGGCAGAGGACAAGAAATCGAACATAAAAATAAACAGTTTTATATTCCTGCAAGTAAAGGCCGTTATATATATGAAGTATTAGCTGAATGGAATGATGGAACGATATCTTATACCTTTGTGTTAGATATTGAGTAGCATTAATAAGATTAATTAAAGGGTTTCTTTACTGAGTGAATCGCTCCCTGATATTAAATTTAAAATCTCTATTCCTTCATTATCTTAACCATTAAATGTATAATATATGAGGTATAATAGTAAAGTTGCTTCATTTATACATAGAATCTTGGAGAAACCAAGGGATTGTAACAAAAAGTATTGAAGTAAAAGCTTATTCGTATTACTATTTTTAAGTAGATATATAGTGGAAAGAGAGTGTTCATAATGGGACGTAAATGGAATAACATTAAAGAGAAAAAGGCTTCTAAGGATGCTAATACAAGTCGTATTTATGCCAAATTTGGACGTGAAATATACGTAGCTGCAAAACAGGGTGAACCAAGCCCCGAATCTAACCAAGCATTAAAAATGGTACTTGAACGTGCAAAAACATACAGTGTACCAAAAGCAATTATTGATCGTGCGATTGAGAAAGCTAAAGGCGGAGCAGAAGAAAACTATGATGAGCTTCGTTATGAAGGTTTTGGGCCAAATGGTTCCATGGTGATTGTGGATGCATTAACGAATAATGTTAATCGTACAGCTTCAGAAGTCCGTGCAGCGTTTGGTAAGAATGGTGGGAATATGGGTGTCAGCGGATCTGTTGCCTATATGTTTGATGCTACAGCAGTTTTTGGTATTGAAGGGAAAACATCTGATGAAGTGCTTGAATTGCTAATGGAAGCAGATATAGATGTTCGTGATATCCTGGAAGAAGATGAGGCGGTTATCATCTATGCAGAACCGCATCAATTCCATGCTGTTCAAGAAGCATTGAAAAATGTGGGAATTACAGAATTCACTGTGGCAGAGCTTACCATGCTTGCTCAAAATGATGTAACATTGGATCCAGATGCACAGGCGCAATTTGAAAAAATGATTGATGCAATTGAAGATTTAGAGGATGTTCAGCAAGTTTATCATAATGTTGATCTTGGTGAATAATTTTATTTAATGTCTCTCCGGGGTATTCCTTTGGAGAGACTTTTTGTTTAAAGAAGGGGGATACAAGGTAATAAAATGTTAAAACATTTATTACTGGAGGTTTATCATATGCCCTACAAATCTGTTAGTGAACTCCCAGATTCCGTAAAGGACTCGTTACCGCATCATGCTCAGGAAATATTTAAAGAAGCCTTTAATTCGGCAAGAGAAGAATATGATGAAGAAGAAACAGCTTTTAAAGTAGCCTGGAGTGCGGTGAAAAATAAATACAAGAAAAACGATGATGGCGAATGGGTAGAAAAAGAATAGGCTAATTTAAGAGGAATACTCCTTTCGATTATGGAGTATTCCTTGTTTTTTCATAAAGAATTTTTAAATCATAAAATTTAGGGTGATTTAATAAATGAAGATTATCTGATAAGAGAATTTCTTTTAGGGCATCTTCCTTTGAAATGGGGTAGCCAATGCTTTCTTGTTCAATCCATTGCCTTTGTTCAATAATCAGATAGCTGCCATCTTCCAAGCATGATATTCCTTTATGATAGGATAAGCCATCATTTAGTTGCTCCCAGTAATCTCGTTCAGTTTCTCCTTGAATGGATGCAAATAGTATATGTAATGGGTCATTTCCAAATACTTTAGCCATCTGACAATCTCCTTACATAACCGATTTAAGAATATGATGTCCGAATGATATTCAGCTATACGGCTAATTCCTAATTGTATAAATTTAGATAAATCCTCAAATAATGAAATCATAATTCAGAAGAAAAAATAAAAAATCGGCAAGCAATAGTAGCTTACCGATTTTGATTGATAAAGATATGCTTATAGGCTTCTTGCACCTAAGTATTTTGGTTTCCAATAGGATGATGTCATATCAGCCTGTACAACACCGCTGGAGCCAGCGTGGATGAATTTATTGTTTCCAACATAGATTCCCATATGAGAAGCACCGGAAGTATATGTTTCAAAGAATACAAAGTCACCTACAGAAGGTGTGTTTACTTTCTTCATAGTAGAGAAGTAAGTTGCTGTGTTAGTACGTGTAAAGCTTGGGCGTTCTTGTTTAACGATATAGTAAATGAACCCGCTGCAATCGAATCCTGATGGTGTTGTTCCACCCCATTTATAAGGAGTGCCAATTAAACTTTTTGCCGTAGCAACCATGCGCTCAGCTTCTGATTTTGTAACCGTACTGCCTGAAGTGGTACCAGTTGAAGTAGTTGATTTGCTTACAACCAATACTTGTCCAACATAAATGGTGTCGCTTTTTAAATTATTCCAAGATTTTAAGTTTGCAACAGTTGTATTATAGGTATTTGCAATTTTCCATAAAGAATCACCGGATTTTACTGTATATTTCTTTGTAGAAGTGCTTGCAGTCGTATTTTCACCAATATTAAGTGTTTGACCTATGTAAATAGTATCAGACGTTAGGTTGTTTTCCTTTTTGATTGCAGACACAGTAGTATTATATTTAACTGCTAATTTCCATAAAGAATCACCTTTAGAAACTGTGACGGTAGCAGCAGAAGCAGCACCAGCAAAAATAGAAGACGCCAGGACAGCGGTAGCAGTAATAGATAAAACTTTATTCTTCATGTTGACCCCCACTAAACTTAGTAAAATTTTAAAGTACTAGCCTAGTGTAGTAGATTCGACAAAAAATTACTAGGTATGTTTCCTAAATGTAACAAAACAGAAAGTTTATTGTAATAAAAGTGAGTTTTCTGTGTTTTGGATAAGTTTACTTAATTGTAAAATTTTTATATTCAGTAGCGACCTGAGTGTTAACCTCTACATGGTTTATTCGACTATATTTTGGGCCTATTCTAATTTTGCCAAGAAAATGATCCAATGCTTCTTCTGTTCCTTGTGCAACAATTTCTACATCACCATTTACTAAATTACGCACCCACCCGTGTATATCATAATCTTTTGCTGTAAGCAGAGTAAAATAGCGAAATCCTACACCTTGAACAATCCCAGAGACAATTATGTGATATTGCTTCATTATTTATCCTCCTATTCTGATATATAGATAGAATCCCAATATCTTTAATCCCAAGCATCTCAAATATTTAGAATTTACATGAGTGTACAAGACTAGGTGCTTCAGCACTACTTGTTTTAAGAATTCATATTTCTATATTTTAATGGTACTTATTTTTTATTTAACTATCAACAATAGGATGACGTACTAACCAAAGCTCTAATGGAATTCCTTATATGGTAGAATATAGTAAATAAAATTTATAGGGAGTAGGAGAGTGTCGTGTTGAAATACATATATTTAGTTCGACATTGTGAGGCTACCGGACAGGGTTCTGAATGTGATTTAACAGAAAAAGGGAAAATACAGGCGAGGGAACTAGCTGATTTTTTTAACTCTATTTCAATAGAGCGTATAGTCTGCAGTCCATATAAAAGGGCAATTGAGTCTTCTGAAGCAATTGCTGAAGAAAAGAATATACAGCTCGAATATGATGATCGTTTAAAGGAACGGATCTTATCTGGACATGATTTACCTGATTGGAAAAATAGATTATACCAATCGTTTTTGGAACGCGATGTTAAATTAGCCGGAGGAGAATCCAGCAATGAGGCTGCTAAAAGAGGTTTTACTGTAATAAAGGAGGCATTGGATAGCGAGAATCTCAATATATTAATCGTAACACATGGTAACTTACTGACTTTAATCCTAAATCATCTGGATGAATCCTTTGGTTACGAAACTTGGTTGGGTCTGACTAATCCGGATGTGTATTGTTTAAAGATAGATGAGGATCAAAGCAATATCACAAGGGTGTGGAAGTAAGTCACTGATGACTCTCCGTTTTTGATTAGCAAGGTGAATAGGAGAGAATAAAATTTAGATTTCATGTCTTAGCATACATATTAATGGTTACTTTCCATGACTCGTTTAAATTTGTCGGAGGTTTATAAAATGAAAAAAAGAATCATTTTAACAGGTGGGGGATCAACTGGGCATGTTGCTGTCAATTTGGCGCTCATTCCCTATTTGATTGAAAGGGATTGGGAGATTTACTATATAGGATCTAAAGAGGGAATTGAAGTCTCTTTGATAAAGGAGTTTGATCGTGTCACTTATTTTCCAATATCCACAGGTAAACTTCGCAGATATATGGATATAAAAAATGTAAAAGACCCTTTTAATATTTTGAAAGGCTTTATGCAATCAAGAAAGATTATTAAGCGGTTACAGCCGTCCATAATCTTTTCAAAAGGTGGCTTTGTTTCCGTTCCTGTCATTCTTGCTGCGGCGAGTAGAAAAGTACCGATCATTTCGCATGAGTCAGACATTACACCAGGGTTGGCCAATAAGCTATCATTGCCTTTTGTTCAAAAAATTTGTTATACCTTTCCGGAGGCTAAAAATCATATTCCTGCAGAAAAGTCTTTTTTCTTAGGGCCCATCGTAAGAGATGAACTGCGTCAGGGTGACCCATCGATTGGAATGAAAATATGCCAATTTAATACAAGGAAACCTGGATTATTGATCATGGGAGGCAGTCAGGGTTCTGAAGCAGTGAATAAGGCTGTGCGTAAGGACTTGGATCGATTGCTCAAAACCTTTAATGTCATTCATTTATGCGGAAAAGGAAAGGTAGATTCCACCCTACATCGTGATGGATATGCTCAGTTTGAATATATTAACCAAGGCTTGGCAGATATATTGGCTATGACAGCTGTGGCTGTTTCAAGGGCCGGTTCAAATTCTATTTTTGAATTTTTAAGTTTAAAAATTCCAATGGTCTTAATCCCGTTATCAAGGAAAGCCAGCAGAGGCGATCAAATCATGAATGCTGAATCATTTAAAAAGCAGGGTTTTGCCTATGTTATTGAAGAGGATGAGCTTTCGTTAAACACGTTAGCTGATAAGGTAGAAACTATATTTAAAAACAAACAGATGATTATCGATAAAATGAACAATTTTGAGGAAGAAGATGGACTGGAACGCTTGTATGAATTGATTGATACCTATAAAATTTAATGTTGAAATGATAAGTATTATTCTATATACGAAAAAAGCATTAAAACAGAACACTAAACAGGATTTGTAGCCAAAAAGTAGGAGTGTCGGAGCAATGAATCTTAAATGTTATACCCAATATGATGGACTTGGGTTAGCGAAGCTTGTAAAGGAAAAACAAGTATCCGCAATAGAATTAATAGAGGACGCATTTGAACAAATAAATGAACTAAATCCTAAAACAAATGCAGTTGTTCGAACTAGATTCGAAAAGGCAATGATGGAAACTGGAAAGTCTGAATCTATATACGGACCTTTTGCAGGAGTACCTATCTTATTAAAAGACTTATCACAATCTATTAAAGGCGAACCGATTACAGCGGGTTCAAAATTACATGTAAATCGGATTGCTAAACGGGATTCTAATTTTGTGAAAAAAATTCGTGAGGCAGGATTTGTCATTATTGGACAGACGAGTTCTCCGGAGTTTGGTCTGAAAAATATTACTGAGCCAGCTGTATATGGAGCGACACGTAATCCATGGAACCTGCAGCATTCATCGGGTGGATCAAGCGGCGGAGCATCAGCCAGTATAACTTCAGGTATGGTCCCAATTAGCGGTGCCAGTGATGGCGGCGGCTCTATTCGTATACCGGCATCATTCACTGGATTAGTAGGCTTGAAGCCAACAAGGGGAAGGACACCCGTTGGTCCAGGTGTGGGCCGCCAATGGCATGGAGCTGCGGTAGATTTTGCCTTAACCAAAACGGTTCGTGATAGTGCAGCTATGCTGGATGCCTTGCAAATCATTCAGCCGGATACTGCCTTTCAGGTACCTTTATATAATGGGAGCTATTTGAAGGAGCTTTCGAATCCATTGAAAGAAAGGTTTAAAATTGCTTTTTCCACAAAGTCTCCGGTGGGAACACCCGTTAGTGAAGAAGCTGTAGAAGCGGTACATAAGACAGTCAAATGGCTGGAACAGGCAGGGTTCACCGTTGAAGAATGTGATAATGGGGTAGATGGAATCCGCCTTATGGAAAATTACTATATTATGAATAGCGGAGAAATGGCAGCAGGTATACTGTCCATTGAGGAAGCCATTGGACGGCCGATTACCGTTAATGATATAGAGATAGTCACATGGGTACTCAGAACTGCCGGGCAGAATGTATCAGCTGTTCAATTTACACGCAGTTTAGCTGAATGGGATACGGCAGCTGCACAAATGGCCAGGTTCAATGAGGATTATGATTTGTATTTGACGCCGGCAACAGCTTTCTCAGCTCCAAAGGTGGGCGAATTGACGCATACGGATGAACAGAGCTTGCAGTTATTGAAAGTAAATGAACTAAAACCCTCTGAACAGTTAGCAATGGTCTATGAAATGTTTAAACCAAGTTTAACGTATACGCCTTTTACACAGTTGGCGAACATCATCGGACAGCCTGCGATTAGCTTGCCTGTTCATATGACAGATTCTGGCTTACCCCTTGGAGTGCAATTGATGGCTCCAAAGGGAAGGGAAGATTGGCTTCTTAAAATAGGAGCGTTGTTAGAGCAATCCGATATATGGGTTGGACAGAAAGGGAATCCATATATTGGATGGCGATAAAAGTGATAGATCGACTAGAAGATGCGTGTAATTCAGTTGGTCAATTAAAACAGTCATTTCACTTGTTTATATTTATGTGAATTCCTATATATCAAAAATATCTTCCGTTTACATTTTCAACATGATATATTAATAGTACGAAAATTTAAAACAATCATAAGTGCTCACTTTTGTGAGGTAAAAGGGAATCCAGTGTAAATCTGGAACAGCCCCCGCTACTGTAAGAGCTGATGAAATCACGTGACCACCTTTAAAAGAGGGAAGGTGTGAGAGTAAAGTGAAGCTCAGAGTCAGGAAACCTGCTTATGAATGTGTATTGCTTACTTTTCGGTGGGAAAAGGGATGGCGAACGTAGAGATGATTGTGTCTTTGCGCTGATTTTGACAGCGTTTTTTTGTCTGTGCATGAATCAAGCCTGTTTTCCTTAATCGGGAAGACAGGCTTTTTTATGTTTAATATTTCAGCGTAAATTCGCTAAATATAAATAAATTTTGAAAAAGGGAGAATAGTGAGATGAAAAAGATTGCAAGCTTATCACTTTTGGTGTTCTTATCCGTTTTTGCATTGTTTGCATGCGGAAATGATGAGACAGTAAACAACCAGGAAAAAGAAACAAACCAGGAAACAAGTGAGTATCCGAAAACCTTAACAGACGGTCGTGGGGAAGAGGTGACCCTTAAAGAAAAACCTTCAAGGATTGTTTCGACCACATTGGCTATTGATGAATATTTATTGCCTTTGGTTGATGAGGAGCGGATTGCCGCGGTAACGAAAATGTCTACAGACTCAGGGATTTCGAATGTAGCAGATCTAACAGATGGAATTGATACAAAAATTGAATCAGTCACATCTGAATTGGTGCTGTCACTTCAGCCTGATTTAGTGCTGATTCCTTCCTATGTAGATCCTGAGGTTCTTAAACAAATTGATGCTGCAGACATCACCACCTACCAACTTAAAGATGATTCCTCTATATCAGGTGTATTGGATGGTCTAATGGAGGTTGGTACCATTGTTGGCGAGGAAGATAAAGCAGAAGAAATCATAGCTGATGTCAAAAAGAGGATGTCAGATTTACAAACGAAAGCAAAAGCACAAACAGATAAAAAACGAGTGGTTTACTGGACACAGCAAAATTCTTCAGTTACTGAGAATACTACAATAGGAGAAATCATCACCTTAGCAGGCGGGATAAATGCCATTACAGAAGCGGGCATTACCGGTGAAGAGTATCCTGATTATCCAAATCTTTCAAAGGAAAAATTAGTTGAGATAAATCCAGATGTGATTATTACAAGCGATTGGCAGTATGACGGTTCAAAAGCAACATTCGTCGAGGAATGGCAAAAGGATCCGGCACTTAAAAATCTTAAAGCCTTTAAGAATAATGAAGTGCATGTGATAGATAGCGCAAATTTAACAACGGCTTCCCATTTTGTGATTGAGGGAGCAGAAGATATTTATCAAGTTTTATATGGAGAATAATATGGTTTGTAAACAGTCTAAACAGGTTCTTATTTTTGGAATCCTGATTTGTTCCTTGCTCGTATCGTTACTTTTAGCAACCATGTATGGCGGGGTCATCGTTCCATTTACGGAAACTGTGAAAGTATTACTCTCACTGCTTCCATTTATAGAGTTTGACTATAACCCAATGTATGAAACAATCCTTGTGCAGATTCGCCTGGGGCGGGTTGTTGTGGCTGGATTAGTCGGGGCAGCCTTGGCAATATCGGGAGTCGTGATGCAAAGTGTGTTTCGCAACCCGATGGCTGACCCCGGCATAATTGGTGTTTCATCAGGTGGAGCATTCGGAGGTGTACTGGCCATCTATTTTGGTTTGGCCGCGATCCATTCTCTTTTCGTCCCATTAATGGGCTTTATCCTGGCTGCATTGACTTTGTTTGCAATTTATATGATTGCGACCAATCAAGGAAGGACCTCAGTACTGACATTGCTGCTGACGGGTATTGCGATTAGTTCTTTTTTATCAGCCTGTACCTCTCTGCTAATCTCTTTTTCGAATGCAGGAGTGATGCAGCAGATTGTCCAATGGATGATGGGGAACTTAAATGGGCGTGATTGGAGTCATGTACAAATATTAACTGTTCCTGTTTTATTTTCGATTTGTGTCTTTTTGTACCATGCCAACGACTTAGATATCTTTCTGCTGGGTGAAGAGCAGGCCCAGAATATGGGGATTTCCGTTCAGCGCACCCGTAATCTATTGTTAATTACTGCTTCATTAGTAACTGGAATGAGTGTCTCATTAACGGGAGCCATCGGTTTTGTTGGTCTGATTGTCCCTCATATGATCCGTATGATCATTGGGCCCTCGCATCGAAATTTACTACTGGCTAGTGTCTTAGGGGGAGCGAGTTTCTTGATTCTTGCTGACTTAATATCCCGTTTGGCCATTAGGCCTGCTGAGATTCAAATCGGTATTATTACAGCTTTTTTTGGCGCTCCGTTTTTCCTTTATTTAATTTTAAAAAATAAAAAGAAGGGGGAAATCTGAGATGACAGCTATTTTGAATGCGGAGAAACTCAGCTTTAGCCGTGGCAAACAGGTGATTTTAAAAGCAATGGATATCTCTTTGGAAACTAACCAATTTACCTGCTTGATTGGTCCGAACGGTACCGGAAAATCTACTTTACTGCGCTTAATGGCAGGATTGCTAAAGCCACCTGCAGGGTCAATAGCCTTTAAGAATCATGCTCTCTCTGAGATGACTACTCTTGAAGTGGCCAAAGCAATCACCTATATGCCACAAAGCACGGTCCTTGACTATGAATTTACAGTGAGTCAGGTAGTACTTATGGGAAGGCATCCGCATCGGAAGAAATGGCAATTCTCACAAAAAGATGATAATCAATTGGCAGAGAAAGCGATGAAACAAACAGGAATTTATCATTTAAGAGACCGTTATATCACATCCCTTTCAGGAGGAGAACGTCAGCTTGTTTTCTTAGCTAAAGCCATCACTCAGAATTCTGAGGTTATTTTGTTGGATGAGCCAACTTCAGATCTGGATATTTATCATCAGGTCCAAATTGCCGAGGTCATCCGGGAGCTTGTAAAAGAGGGAAAGGCTGTCTTCGCGGCCATCCATGATATTAATTTAGCCACTCGCTATTGTGATCGACTCATACTTATGGGAAATGGAGAACTCGTTGCAGCAGGGGAACCCGAACAAGTCATTACGGATCTTAACTTGATGCGTATTTTTAAAACTCATACGTATACATACAATGATTCCTATTTTGGAAAAAGGCAGATGATTCCTTATGCCATAGATATAAAAGGGGAGGCATGAAGAATTCATGTGCGATGGCCTTCTATGTGAAGGCGTCGCGGAGTTACCATTATTTCATACTAAAACCTAAGTTTTAAATAAGGGGGAATGAACCTTGAAAAAAGACTGGCGTTACTCCAGTTATCCATTCATGAGAGAAAAAAGCTGTTTAGTTGATTATGAGATTCGCACTGATACTTTAACTACAAGGCTTGGAGCTGTTTTCCCGTTATTGACTGAGAAAGAGCAAGCAGTCATTGATGACCTTCGTAAGGTTCAAGCACTATGCTATCATGTGAACGGTTCTGTGCGCGGAAAATTGGCGATAACTGAAGCAGATTTACAGTGGTTGAGTGATAGATATGATTTTTATGTTGAGAAAACAGGGGAAAAGGTAAAACAATTCGTATTACCGCAAGGAAGCAACGCTGCATGCGCACTTCATGTCGTACGCAGTGAGGCCAAGAAATCCTATCGTGCCCTGCATAAAGTTAGTGAAGAGCGAGAAGTGCTAGACATCTTATTTGATTTCCTAGGATTGCTCGCAAATGTTTGTTTTGTGATGGCTGTTTATGTAAATCAGGTGAACGGCATACAGGAAATTCCTTTTGTCAGTAAATCATATGCTGTGAAAAAGAAATGAATGTTTAAGCCTACATCTAAAATAATAGAGTTAGATAGATCTTGTTATCCATTTTTAATGAAGAGAGAATGTATGATTTGATAAAAAGAAAAGCACGATTCTTTCATAACCAAAGAAAGAATCGTGCTTTTTTATGGATGAAAAGAGGACACATTAGTAGGAAATGTAATTCTAGCCATGTTACGATTAAGTTATATTAAAAAGAAACAAGCAGAAGTAAAATTTGAGTTTAATTAAACCGGAAACTAAATACTTTAGGAGTGTTGCCACCGTGCTGGATAAATTTAAACAGAAATTTAACGAAATAAGTAAAAATGGAGTGACCGTTCCTATTAAGCCAGTAATGTTAGAACAACTAATAAAAAGACAGTCTGGCCAAAAAGATATAAAAGTAGAAATAACAACAGGCCACTTGAATATTCGCGGTACAACAGATAAAAATATTTCATATATGATAAGTCTGAAACCTATTCATATGGAAAAAAGAATGATTATTTTTGAAATTGAGAGTTTGAATCCTACTGATATGAATGAAGATGAAATTAAAATACTTAACAGTCCGCCATTTTCAGATTCTACAAATCAGACGGTTAAAATGGATTTTAATTCCTGGGATATCGTGAAAAAGATACCTCTTGGAAAAATTAAATCGTATGAGATGAATGATGGGACAATCAAGTTAACATTATCATTATAAGAAGAGCGAGGATTTCCGTAAAAGTACGGAAATCCTTTTTTTTGGACCAAAAAGATTATACGCAGCAGCTATTATAAACAGAGATACTCAAAATCATTCATATACTTCGTACTGGTTATGAGGTAGAACAAGTTTTGTGTATTTGCCCGTTTTTATGTTACTTTACGACTAAAATAATTAATAAGTATTCGTAAATCAAAATGTGTAATTAGATTATATTTAAAAATAGAATTATTGGCTGTGGAAAGTGGAGAGTGAAAAAAGGAAAATGCCAGAAACCAACTATTACTGTAAGTTAAAAATATAATATGAATATGGAAATTCAGTTGATAAAAACGTTATGGAATTATTTTGAAGTTCAAATTATTAATTTATATTAAATTTTCAAAATATTTTGCTATTTTTATTTTAGGTGTGTTAATATATCTAAATACTAATATCTCCAATAAAGGAAGGATGCAGAAAAAAGAAAACATAACACCTTTATTTTTCAGAATATTTAATTAACTACTAAGGGGCGATGGGGATGAAGAGAAAAGAATATATTATTGATCGAATGTATAAGGCATCTACGGGAATCGCAAATGCCGTTTTAGTAACATTAGGAATCGGTCTATTATTCGAATCAATTGGGGGTTACTTTGATTGGCAAATATTCCTTACTATTGGAGGAGCGGCAAAGGTCTTGCTTGCGCCTGCTCTTGGTGCAGGGATTGCCTATCAGCTTGGAGGTAACTCATTAGTACAATTTAGTGCAATGGCATGTGCCTCTGTTGGTGGAGCCGCTATTCAAAAAACAGCAGAAGGTGCTTTTACGATTGTCACTGGACAACCTATATCAGCTGTATTGGCTGCACTCATCGCTACATATATAGGCAAGAGGATGGTTGGTAAAACAAAATTGGACATTATGGCAATTCCGATTACAGCTATTTTTATTGGTGGGATTTCCGGAGTTGGATTAGCAGCGGTGACAACACCATTACTAACAAGGATAAGTGCACAAATTACAGCTTCTGTAGAAGGCTCTCCTTTAATTGGATCGATTGTCTTATCCTTAATATTTAGTCTTTTATTAATGACCCCAGCTTCATCAGCTGCGCTTGCGATTGCTCTGCAGTTGGACCCAGTATCAAGTGCAGCAGCCTTGATTGGCTGTACGGTACAATTTGTAGCCTTTACAGCAATGAGCTATAAAGATAATGATTTAGGTGGCTTTCTTGCACAATCAATCGTGACACCAAAGGTACAGTTTCCAAATTTGATAAAAAACCCAATCTACATTATACCTGCGTTTACGGCTGCCGCAATTGCTGCGCCAATAGCTACGATGGTCTTTGATTTTAAAGTACCGTATGAACTAGGCGGGATGGGGCTAAGCTCGTTGATTGCACCGATAAACATCTTAGCTAATCAAGGGATGGGCATATTCCTCAACTATGTAGGAATAGGGATGGTGCTTCCTGTTATGATTGCTCTTGCGATTCACCGCCTCCTAAAAATGGCTGGAAAGGTTAAAGCAGGTGATCTTCATCTTGAAGTTCAATAGTTGTCTGCTTTGTCTCTTTTGAAATATTGACTCAGATAGGGGTTTAGGTAAATCATACGAAGAAGAGAATCTATTTTGATAGAATGTGTTAAAAATGAACCTAAACAATGATGAATAGAGAAAGTTAGTTCTATTTTCATTTTATTGAACATATAAAAATTTTACGTGGTGGGTAGATGGTTTCTGTATGATGCAGAGACCATCTTTCTTCGTGTACAGAATGATAGCTTAGTTGCTTGTTGATTTAAAATATAAAGTACTTCAGTTTACTTAAGTACAAAGAATGTTTCAGGTGGGCCATGAGTTTAAGAATATGGCTAGGATATTTCACGATTATTCTTTGGGGGATAATATGTCTTCGTAATCAATAATCAGATTATTGTTGGGGTGAAAAATATCTCCATTATGTAAGAGAATTCTGCAATATAGTAGCAGATACATATAATTAATGACATTTGTATGTTGATGGGCAACTTTCCTTCTGTCAAAGAGGACTTATTCAAGAATTACGGATCTTTTTGGTAAGGGAAAATGATTCAACTGCCTGAAAATCTTCTTTCGTATATTTTATATGAAGGTATAGGTATAAAGTCCATATTTCTGAATCATATTCTTCTAAAAATAGGAAAACGTAAACTGTTCTTCAGAAAGCTAGTTTACTAGAATGGAAGGGTGTAATTATGAAAACGATTACATATATGAATTTATGCAATCGTTTGCCTACTAAGAGAAGAATGAAGGAGGAGTGGAAGATGTCTGTGAGAAAGAAGAGAATTATCGCGTGGCTAGGCACATTTTGCTTGTTATTGACAATGCTCCCTCAGCTAAGTGCAAAAGCAGAAGATGGAAACACGGAGATTGTCATCCATTATCAGGAAAATGATGATGCAAAGGATTGGAATCTATGGGTATGGCCTGAAAATGGAGAAGGTCATGTCGAACAGTTTGAGGAAGAAGATGCATTTGGAAAGGTTGCGAGATTTACACTGGAGGGACTTCATGAGCGGGTTGGCTTTATTATTCGTACTGATTCATGGGAAAAAGATGGAGGCGACCGTTGGATTGAAGGAATAAAGGATGGAAAGGCGGAGGTGTGGATTATTTCAGGAGATGATGAAGTGTACTATTCAGAACCAAACAGTGAGCCGAGCATCAAAAAGGCAGCGATGGACAGCTTTACAGAAATCACTGTCACGACAAATAATCCACTTGATATAAACAGAACAGTGATTGAGCTTGAAAATGCACCCATTCAAGCAATTATTCCTGAGGAAGGGAATAACTCAGTAACAAATAAGTTTACGATAAAAACAAACAAGAAGCTTGATGTGCGAGGAAGCTATGCCGTGAGAATTGAGGGCTATGGAGAGCGGGCTGTTGAGATAGGAGGAGTGGTGCGGACAGAGGAGTTTGATCGCCAGTATTATTATGGTGGCAATGATCTTGGGAACACCTACTCACGTTTTTCGACCAACTTCCGTTTATGGGCTCCAACAGCTCAAGAGGCAAAGCTCGTTCTTTATGAAAATTGGAATGATCCTAAGGGCAAGGAAATTACGATGAAGTCGGATAAAAAGGGGACATGGACGGCTAAATTAAAAGGAAATCAGGATGGTCTCTTTTACACATATAAAGTGAATATAGGTGGGAAATGGACAGAGGCTGTTGATCCATATGTAAGGGCAGCGTCAGTCAATGGTCAAAAAGGAGCCGTGATAGAATTAGCGAAAACAAATCCGAAGGGCTGGGATAAACATAAGAGACCAAAGTTAGCGAATCCAGAGAGTTCAATTATTTATGAATTGCATGTACGCGACTTGTCCATCCAGTCAGAAAGCGGAATTAAGCAAAAGGGGAAATATTTAGGCGTTACGGAGAAAGGTACAAAGGGACCAAATGGGCTTCCAACCGGTCTTGATCATATACAATCATTGGGAGTAACTCATGTTCAATTTTTGCCAATCTATGATTATAAAACAGTAGATGAAACAAAGCTTGACGAGCCACAGTATAACTGGGGGTATGACCCACAAAACTACAATGTACCGGAAGGGTCTTATTCTACCAATCCCTATGAACCTAAAGTGAGAATAAAAGAACTGAAGCAAATGATCCAAACGCTCCATAAGGAGGACCTACGTGTAGTAATGGATGTTGTCTACAACCATATGTATGATGCTGCAGAGTCAAACTTTCAAAAGTTGGTTCCTGGCTATTACTACCGCTACAACGAGGATGGTACATTGGCCAATGGTACCGGTGTCGGCAATGATACTGCCTCCGAGCGAAGAATGATGCGTAAATTCATCGTCGACTCCTCAAGCTATTGGGCGAAGGAATATAAACTGGACGGATTTCGATTTGATTTAATGGGAATCCATGATGTTGAGACAATGAATGATGTAAGGAAGGCTTTGAAGCGTATTGACCCATCATTTATTATCCATGGGGAAGGTTGGGATTTAAATACTCCGCTTGCGGCTGACATAAAGGCAAATCAGAAAAATGCTGAAAAAATGCCTGGCATTGCTCATTTCAATGATGACATTCGAGATGGACTGAAGGGCAGCGTATTTGAAGAGCAGGATAATGGATTCGTAAATGGAAAATTGAATATGGAAGATCGGATCAAAAAAGGCATTATGGCCGGTCTTGATTATGATAATAACCAGGCGACATACCGTGATCCGGAACAGGTCATCACTTATGTAGAAGCACATGATAATCACACCCTTTGGGACAAGTTGGAATTGACGAATCCAAATGCAAGTTATGAAGAGAAAAAACAAAGACATAAACTGGCCTCGTCTATCATTTTAACTTCACAGGGGATCCCATTTATTCACGCCGGACAGGAATTTATGCGAACTAAGTATGGAGACCATAATAGCTATAAATCCCCAGATGAAATTAATCAATTAGATTGGAAACGGAATGCAGAATTTGTGAATGAAGTGAAATATATGTCGGGGTTGATAGATCTTCGTAAAAACCATCCAGTATTCAGGATGACGGAGGCCAGCGCAATAAAGGATAGTATTCGCTTTTTGGATGCACCGGTAAATACGATTGTCTATACGATTACTGAACCATCAAGAGGAAAGCAAAATGGGAGCTATTTTGTAGCACATAATGCCAACACAAATGATGTTGAAGTTGTACTTCCAAGAAACGCTGTATGGAATGTACTCGTTAATGCGAATGAGGCTTCCTCGAAACCCATATATAAGCTGAAAGGGGATAAGGTAATTATTCCAGCATTAAGTACGGTTGTGTTTCAAGAAAGGAATAAATGGAGTAAACATAAAGAAAATAAATAGAAAATCGATATGGTAGGAACTCCTCTTTAGGATTGAAGAAGGAGTTCTTTTTTTATAAATAAAAATAACAATACTAATATTAGCATAGAAGAATAGATGTATTAGCTACGGGAATCTAGAAACTAATGAATTGATTATCGGTACATAAGTTATATCAGCGCTTTAAAAGCAAATAAAATATTATACATTTCTGAAAAAAATTTGAATTATATTTATTTGTCATTTTTTTTAAAATAAATGTAGTACATCATCTTTAAAAAACAATATTTTAAATCTTTCCATAGCAAACATTAAAATAAAAATTTCTTGATGGAATTAGCTTTTTCTGATTTTTGAGAGCAAAGAGATGATCTCTGACGGATACATCGATTACCCATATCAATATAATAATAGATTGAGGAGGAATACTAATGACGATTTCCGTTCCCTCTTGCGTATACGATATTCAGAATTTTGGAGCAGTAAATGATGGTGAGACAATTAATACAGTAGCTATAACTCAAGCTATTGAAACATGTTCAGAAGCAGGTGGAGGCACTGTTTACATACCTGCAGGTGAATGTTTAACAGGGGCAGTGATATTAAAAAGTAATGTTCATTTATATATAGAAGCTGGAGCTATCCTTAAGTTTACGACAGATATTAATGCATATCCGATTGTGAATTCTCGGTGGGAGGGAACGGAACAAGAAGTTTATGCTTCCTGTATTTATGCAGAAAATGTTGAAAATGTCTCGATAACCGGTCACGGTACAATAGATGGTAATGGTGCATTTTGGTGGGAGGTTTTCCGTAGGAAAGAAAATCAATATCCAAGGCCAAAATTAGTCAGTTTTGATTCATGCAAGCGAGTCATAATCTCTGGATTGAAAATGATTAATTCTCCGAGTTGGACTGTCAATCCAATTTGTTGTGAGGATGTCACAGTCAATTTGGTTACGATTGTAAATCCACCGGATTCTCCAAACACAGATGGCATAAATCCAGAATCATGTAGAAATGTGAGAATTTCAGATTGTCATATTGATGTAGGAGATGATTGTATCGCGATAAAGGCTGGCACAGAAGCGACAGACAAACGTATTCCTTGTGAAAATATAACGATTACGAATTGTACAATGATACATGGTCATGGAGGCATTGTACTAGGAAGTGAAATGAGTGGGGACATCAGAAATGTAACTGTGAGTAACTGTGTGTTTGAAGGAACTGATCGCGGTATTCGGTTAAAATCAAGACGTGGCCGTGGGGGAGTAATTGAAGATATCAGGATTAACAATATCGTTATGAATAGGGTGATTTGCCCATTTATTGCTAACCTTTATTATTATTGCGGGCCACGAGGGAAAGACCAGTTTGTATCTGATAAAAAACCATATCCCATAACAGAGGAAACCCCTGTTTTCAGACGAATTCATTTTTCTAATATTACTGCTCGAGAAGTGAGCGCGGCTGCAGGCTTCTTTTTTGGATTAGCTGAGAAATATGTGGAAGATGTGACATTTAATCAAGTTTCTGTTGCAATGGCTAATGATGCTGAACCAGGGTTACCTGCAATGATGGAAGGACTGGAGCCAATGAAACAAGTTGGTTTCTATTGTTCTAATGTTAAGGATATGATATTTAATCAAGTTATCGTATCTAATCATAAGGGTCCGGCATTTTGTATTGAGAATGCTATCGGAATTGAAATTAAGGACTGCAGTTCGCGGACAGAAGAACCCAACTTATATGTTATGAAGAATGTTAAGTAAATATAATATATAAAACTTGTATTTGGATACAAATATTTTAAGAAGATGGTGTTTTACTAAACGCTCTCTCTTTTTATTGAATAAGGCATAAAAAGCTCAGGAAAACTAAATAAGAATAGAAATGACTTGCCTATTCTCTAATGTAGATATCATTTAAAAAGCCCTTTTGAAGTATGTTTCCAAATAGCCGTTTTTAAAAGAATACAATTATATACCTATTAAATAATCATTATATCAATTACGCTAAACTTAATGTAGGTAGGAAAGACAGGGAATGAAGGGGAAATATAATGGTGTATATGAAAATAATTGCTCCAGTTTTTGTAATTGCTATAGTAGGCGTACTATTGGCAGGGTATGGGGCAATAAATCCTCAGCCAATAAAACAAATAGATGATAAGGTGGAAATTACGTTTTGGGATGATAGTGAAGATCCGGACCGCATAGCTCTATGGGAAGAGTTAATTAAAAGGTTCGAGGTAGAAAATCCAACAATCGAAGTGGAATACATCGCCCTGCATAAGGATTCAGCAAAATCGAAATTTGACTCAGCAATTGCTTCAGATGATACACCAGATGTAGCAAGTGTCTATACGAGCTGGCTTCCCGAGTTTAAGGATCGAGATGCTTTACTTCCATTGGATTCTTACTTTGAAAACTGGAGTAAGAAAGAGAAGATAAATTCAAAAGCTATTCAATTTAACCGAAAAATAATTAAAGATAATCTATTATATGGAATTCCATACACACAAAATCTTGATATATTATGGATACGTTCGGATTGGTTTGAAGAAGAAAATGTGAAAATACCGGAAACGTGGAATGAGTTTTTTCAGGCGGCTAGAAATATGACAGATAAATCAAAAGATCAGTTTGGTTATTCTATTCGTGGCGGTGTTGGAGGTTCATTCCAACTACAAAGGCTGATGTATGCTTATTCAGGTATCGGGGAGTATATCAAGGATGGGAAGAGTACAATAAATAATCAAAAGCATGTAGAATTCTTAAAGGATTATTTTGCATTATACCAGGAATATACGCCAAAAAGTGATATAGCTAATGATTATAATGCGTTAATTGCTGGCTTTGATGCTGGGCGAGTGGCGATGATTCAGCATAATCTTGGTTCATATGGGGATCATATGAAATTATTAAAAGACAATCAATTTCAAGTAATTCCGGTGCCGAAATCGATGGATGGAAGATTTGTAGTTGAAGGGGGAAACACGATTGGTTTAAGCATCTTTAAGGATACAGAGTATCCGAAAGAGTCATGGGAATTTGTTCGTTTTATCAATTCAAAGAGTGCTCAAAGCTATTGGAATCAAGTCGTTGGTCAAATTCCAACCAACTCAGATGTATTAAATGATAGCTGGGTAAAGGAATCGCTTCATATAAAGAAAGCAATTGAAATTTATAATGACCCAGAAACGATTATTTACGAACCTGCCTTTTATCTCCCTGAATATCGATCCATTCTTAATTTAATGGTAGATTCAGGTATTCAATCAGTGTTAAGCGGAAAAAAGACTGTTGAAGACTTCTTAGATGAATGGGCAATAGCGATAGAGGATGCAATGAGACGGTACGAGAATAAATATCCGGTTCAAACAAAGAGACCAGATTGAAGTCAATCTGGTTTTTCTTTGTCATTATTGCTAGGTATTGTTTGTAGAAGGATTATCTAAAGAATTAAAATACATTAATATATTTATCAAAAATCTAAAAATCTTTAATTATTTAAGAAAGCGGTTTCAACTATAATGAAAGCATGAAAGGAGGAGGAGAAATGGGTGTTCTTGAAAAAACGAATGAAACCGCTTTCGAAAGGGAGGGACCAGAGAGGAAGAAGCGAAAAATAAAAAAAGAGAAACTTATTCCTTATCTATTTTTACTCCCATCATTGCTTTTTGTTGCTGGTTTCTTATTTTATCCAATTGCAACAGTTTTTTATTACAGTGTTCAGCACTATGATATATCAGCACCCTATTATAACGGATTTGCTGGTCTTGAAAACTTTGTGAATATTTTTACAAACGATAAATATTTCTTACCAAGTCTATGGAACAGTATTAAGTGGGTTGTAACAGAAGTTGGTTTGCAATTGACCTTTGGAATGATTTTAGCCTTACTATTAAATCAAACTTTTAAGCTAAGAGGACTTATACGTGCTATCGCCTTTGTTCCCTGGGCAATCTCTGGTGTTTTAGCTTCTGTAATGTGGTCTTTAATGTATAACGAGCATATGGGGGTTATCAATGATTTGCTCATGAGGTTTGGGATTGTAGATGAACCGCAAGCATTCTTAGCAAGTACTTCCACGGCGTTTGCATCTGTTGTAATTGCAGAATTATGGCGAGGAATCCCATTCTTCGCAATTACATTATTGGCATCATTACAAAGTATTCCTGAAGAATTATATGAAGCTGCTCGGGTTGATGGAGCAAATAGATGGAAAACACTCATTTTTATTACTCTACCGCAATTAAAAAATACAATTATTTTAACAACCTTACTTAGAGTTGTTTGGGAGTTTAATAACGTAGACCTTATCTTTAACTTAACAGGTGGAGGGCCGTCTCACTCAACTACCACACTGACAATGTATATTGCTGATCTTGCCGTACACGGCAGTAATTTTGGATATGGATCAGCATTAACAGTGATATCTTTCGGAATCCTATTCATTTTTGCTGTCATTTATCTCAAATTATCACGCTATGAAAGGGAGTGATTTCTGAAATGTTGACAAATAAAAAGGTGACGGATAAGTTTCTATTCTTGTATCTGCCGCTAACTTTCATGTTGAGTTTTACAATATTCCCAATATACTGGACGATTAATACAGCATTAAAATCTGAAGGGGATATCATGAAACGCCCGTTGGAATACGTACCTTTGGCGCCAACACTAGATAACTTTGTGACAGCATGGAGCAGTGTCGGGTTTGCAACTTATTTTAAAAACAGTCTGATTGTCGGAATCAGTACTGTAATAATAGTAATCGTGTTATCTACATTATCTGGATATGCTCTAAGTCGTTACCAGTTTAAAGGGAAAAAAGGATTTCTATTAATGCTTTTATGTACGCAATTCATACCAAGGGCAATGATGATTATTCCACTTTTTATCATCTTTAAAAACCTTGGCCTAATCAGTAATCCGCTTTCACTCATTCTTACATATACAGCGGTTGAAATACCTTTTACGACGATTTTGATGACTGGCTTTATATCGAATGTCCCAAAAGAATTAGAAGAAGCTGCACAGATTGATGGTTGCAGTAAGTTGCAAGCCATTCGCTATGTGGTACTGCCGTTGCTGATTCCGGGAATTGTTGCCACAGCTGTGTTTACGTTTATCTATACTTGGAATGAATTCTTAATAGCACTCATGTTAACGAATCAACAATCAATGTTCACATTGCCAGTAGGATTAAGCTCAATGATGGGAGAGTTTAACGTGAATTATGGTGCATTAGCAGCAGGAAGTGTAATTGCTCTTATTCCGGCAGTCTTACTGTTTGCTTATGCTCAAAAACACCTTGTTAACGGTATGGGTGGAGCAGTAAAAGGTTAATATTAATTCATTTATGGGGGGATATAAAATGTTAAAATCTACAAAATCCTTACTAGCACTATTATTGGTAGTAGGTGTACTTCTTGCAGGTTGTAAGGGAGAAGAGGGAGCCACTGGAACATCAGGGGATGAAAAAGTTAAGATAACGTTTTGGGATGAGAACGCAGGACCAGAGCGTACGCCAATTTGGAAAGAATTGATTGAGCGTTTTGAAAAGGAGAACCCGAATATTGAAGTTGAATATGTAGGGATCCCAAATAAATCATCAAAATCGAAATACGATGCTGCAATCGCTGCTGATGATATGCCTGATGTAGGCTCAGTTCAAACAAGTTGGTTGCCTGAATTCTCTATACGAAATGCCTTACTGCCTCTTGATTCCTATTTTGAAAAGTCTGAGTTGAAGGATTTGATTAATAAAGGAGCAGTTGAGTTCAACAAGGACATTACACAAGATGGCAAGCTATACGGTCTTCCATATACACAAAACCTTGACATTCTTTGGATACGATCAGACTGGTTTAAAGAAGATGGCGTGAAGGAGCCTGAAACCTGGAATGATTTCTTTACAGCTATCGAAAAAATGACAGATAAAGAGAAACAACGCTATGGATACACAATCCGTGGAGGTGCGGGAGGTTCCTTCCAGTTGCAGCGTTCTATGTATGCTTATAGCGGAATTGAAAATTACTTTGATGAAAACGGAAAAGCGACTATTAATGATTCTAAACATGTAGAGTTTATTGAAAAGTACTTGGCCAATTATAAAAAATTTACACCAAAGAGTGATATCACAAACGGCTACAAAGAAATGATTGCTGGATTTGACACAGGTGTTGTAGCGATGGTGCATCATAATATCGGCTCTTATGGGGAGCACAAAAAGTCATTAAAAGACGGACAATATAAGGCAATCCCGCTTCCTAAAACTGAAGATGGAAAATACGTAGCAGAAGGCGGAAATGCAATTAACACTGCAGTTTTTAAAACAACGAAACATCCTGACGCTGCATGGAAATTTGCGGAGTTTATTAACACAGCTGAGTCCCAAAGCTATTGGAATGAGCAAGTGGGTCAAATCCCAACCAATTCAGATGTCTTAAAAGAAGAATGGGTTAAGAACAGCCATCATATTAAAGTTGCTTTCGATGTATACGATAACCCAGAAACTATTCTTTACCAGCCTCCTTTCTATTTGCCAGACTATCGTTCTATCCTTGACAATATTGTCGACCCTGGTACTCAATCGGTTATGAGTGGAGACATGACTGCACAAGAATTTTTAGATGAATGGGCAAAGGCAATTGAAGATTCACAAAAACAATATGATGGAGTATTTAAAAAATAGATGAATAAGTATGGGGTGTTGATTGCATTAACACCCCATTTATATTTATAAGAAGTAAAGAATTATAGATTGAAAGGAGAGTACATAAGAATGACTCATATTCAGGAAACAGTGAACCAGAAGGCGTTGATACTGGCTGAGAAAGCATGCCAAGCAATAATGAATACATACCAACCGGAGGAGCTCCCACCAGCTAATTCCTTTCACTATCATCAAGGTGTCTTTTTATACGGGATGTTACGTGTTTGGGAAGCCACAGGAAAAGATGAATATTTCGATTATATGAAAGCCTATATTGATAGTCTGATTGATGAAGAAGGAAATCTTTATTTTGCCAGGGATGAACTTGACTCTGTACAAGCTGGAATCTTGTTATTCCCTCTTTATAAAAAGACAAAGCATCGAAAATATATGATTGCTGCAAGGAAACTCCGCCAGTTATTAGAAACGATTAATCGAACGGAGGAAGGTGGATTCTGGCACAAAGATAAATATCCGTACCAAATGTGGTTAGATGGATTGTTCATGGCAGGACCGTTCATGTTGTTGTATAGCAAGAATTTCCAAGAAGATGATTTAATTCAAACGGTCCTTCGGCAAGAAAAGCTTATGAGAAAGAATATGACTGATAATGAAACTGGCTTGCTTTATCACGCTTGGGATGAGAAAATAGTTCAGCCTTGGGCGAATAGTGAGACAGGTTGTTCTCCAGAATTCTGGGGCCGTTCCATTGGATGGTATGGAACCGCTGTCATTGATTTGTTAGAGCTTTTAGGAGATAAAAAACGTGGACAGGAAGAACTTATTCCTTCGCTTCAAAAACTAATCCGATCTATTGCTGCATATCAGGATGAAAAATCAGGATTATGGTACCAAATTGTGGATAAAGGGGATCGTCAGGATAACTGGTTAGAGTCATCTTGTTCCTCACTATTTCTCTACTTCATTGCCAAGGCAATCAAACACGGGTATGTAAATGATTCCTATCATGCAATAGTCCATAAGGGATATAATGGTTTGTTAAAACTTATGGTTAAGGAAGAAGAAAGTACTTTGACACTAAGTGGTATTTGTATTGGTACTTCAGCTGGATTATATGATTACTATGTAGGTCGTCCAACTTCCGAAAATGATTTGCACGGAATGGGTGCATTTATTTTAGCTAGTATGGCTATATATGACCTTTCTAACTAGATTCGAACTTTTTACATCTAGAACTCAATATTTTCAAGTGACGTCAAGAAACCTTTTCTTATGTTGGAGTTTGTTCAACTTAGAAAAGGTTTCTATAAAATTTTGAAAGGAGGAAGGATAGAAGCATTTTGTTACGACTGGCAAAACAGGCTACATATAGTGGAAGTGGTTAGCGCAGGGAAAGGGATGAAATATGTAAATTGAAAAGAGAAAGAATTTAGATATTGTTTAAAATGATTTAGATTGAAGTGGTTGATTATAGATGGAGCGGTTTTGGTCTTAGTAAAACAATTTATTTAGTACCTGATTAAGACAGGGTTTGGTTTTTATAGTCTTAGAGAGTAATGATGTATATTTTCTTGGTAATCGTCTTTAATAACTAGAATGATTATTCAATCTTATTATTACTATATCCGACATGGCTTAATTGGTGTTTTAGGAATGCTAGCTACCCACACAAAGAATAATTTGGTAAAATTAAGAAATAAGCCCTTTAATGAGGAGTAGCTAGCATGATTACTGAAAGAACGAAAACTTTGGTAAGAAAGTATTTTTTGTTTTCTGTAAAATCGACAATTAATTCACTGTATCTTCCTATAATGATTGTTTTTATCATTATTATTGGTTGGGTATCCACTTTGCTCGCAACAAAACAAATAGAAGAAAATACATATAATAGTATGAGTGATACCGTCTATCAAACGAAAAACTACTTAGAATACATGCTTTCTGATGCATTTCAACAGTTAGTTGCCATATCTAATGATCCAAAAATTCAAATGCTTGCTGTTGATGAAGAAGGCGATGTAAGTCCAGAGACATATATTGCTTTTGATAATAAACTACAAGTTATATACAGTCACTTTAACGTTATGCTTGAATCGATATTAATCGATATTAATCGTGGTGAATTTTCCGTTTACCGGAACAGTGACCAGAGCTTTCCAACTATTTCATATGAAGATTATTTTGAACCAGACCGAGGGAATAATGAATCCTATTATTGGCGTAATCTACATAGTAATCAAGCATTTGCAGAAGGAAACAAGGTAGTATCAGTTTATAAGTTAATTAATAATCAAGATACATCAACAGAAGGAATTATTTTATTTAATTTTCGAGAGGACTTCTTTAAGCAAATTCTTAATAAATCTTTAATAGAAGGAAATGGGTATTTAACTCTCATCAGTCCAGATGGGCATTTTGAATCAAAGGATGTAGAGGAAGAATATCAACTAGACGAAAGTATGATTACATATTTACAAACTGTTAATAAGGACGTTGGAAGACTAACGTTTAAAAATAAGAATAACGAGACCATGATAGCCTTATATGACACGATTGGCGTGAATAAGTGGAAGCTGGTTTCGATAATACCTCAATCAGAAATTCTTCAGCGAGTCAATTATATTAAGTATCTGACCTTCACACTCATTGCGGTAATGAGTGTTATAGCGATATTTCTCTCAAATTTCATTGGCCGATTTGTATCAGGCCCATTTGAAAAATTAGCAAGACAAATGAAAACAATTGAATCGACAAATCTTCATTTGAATTTTGAAATGTCGGGTCCAAAAGAAATGAAGATCCTTCAAAATGGTTTTAATCAACTAAATATACAAATTCATGCTTTAATGAATCAAATACGATTGGAGCAAGAGGAGAAGCGGCAATTAGAGTTTGCTGTCATGCACGCCCAGATTAATCCTCATTTTCTCTACAATACTCTCTATTCAATTAAGGGGTTGTCTGATATGGGATTAAATGAGGATGCAAGTAAAATGGTAATGGCACTCTCTAGCTTTTTTCGAATTGGCATTAGTAAAGGAAAAGAAATAATATCAATAAAGGAGGAAGTCGAACATATTGAGAACTATTTATATATACAAGAAATGCGATATGGCGATGATTTTTCCTATAAAATTAATGTTTCAGAAAAGATTCTCAATTACAACATTATTAAACTATCATTACAGCCGTTGTTAGAAAATTCTATTTATCATGGTGTTAAACAAAAACGGGGCCAAGCAAAGATAGAAATTTGTGGCTACGAAAAAGACGATCTAATTTATTTAGATGTAATCGATAACGGTAGCGGTATCAATAAAGAAAAATTGGAAGATATTCAAAAGGAACTCAATTCAGCTTATGGAGAAAAGAAAAGGTTTATTGGTGTGGGTTTACAAAGTGTTAATGAACGCGTGAAAATTCATTTTGGTAAAGAATATGGAATATTCATAGTAAGTGATCAAGGAGAAGGCACGAAAGTAACCATTATAATTCCCAAAACAAAAGGGGAAATCAATGACCATGTATAAAGTAATTATTGTTGAAGATGATCGTATTATCCGTCAAGGCTTATGTAAAACAATTCCTTGGGAGCATCATGGTTTTTGTGTTGCAGGGGAGGCAGGGGATGGAGAAATTGCAATGGAATTAATCGAACAGGAACAGCCGCAAGTTGTGGTTTCTGATATTAATATGCCTTTTATGAATGGAATTGAGATGGCCAAGCTTGTGAAAGAAAAAAGCCCAACATCGAAAATTATTTTTTTAACGGGCTATGAAGATTTTAACTATGCACAAGAAGCAATCAAATTAAGAGCGTTTGACTATTTATTAAAACCAGTAGACTCAACTCTGTTGCTCGAAAAAGCAAAAGAAGCAGCGGTTGAATGGGAAAAAGAAAGAGCGGATTATAAGAAAATTCAAGCATCTATTCCGTTACTTCAACAGAATTTCCTTCAAAAGCTTGCCAGGCAGGAGAAAGAGCGTGTGGATATCGAGGAAGAATTATTCTCACTCGGAATTCATTTAGAAGGCCCTTTTTATTCCTCTATGCTGATTCATTGTGAACAAGAGGAAGGATTAATCGATAAGTTTAGCGCTCAGATAGCAACCTTGATATCAGAATCTGTGAAACCATGCATGGGAGTGGTTTTGAATGCCGGAGAAAATGAAATTGCTATCTTTCTATCCTTAGAAACAAATCAGAATAACAGGATGAATTTGTTGGCAAATAATATCCTCAAGCTGATGGGTTCGACTAGACTATTAATGACCATCACATTAGGTAGAATATATAATAATTTATTCGAGTTAAGCAATTCATTTCTAGACTGTCGGTTGGCCATGGATATTAGGCATATTATGGGACATGGTCAAATTTACTCTATTGATGATGCCACCTCTGATTGGCAGATAAGCAAAGAAAAGTTGATAGGAATTGAACGTAAACTAGAGGAACAAATAATACTAGGTTTACCTGGGTCAATAACTAAAACTCTTGATGAATTAAATGAAGTCATTTTTAATTGCAGAAACCTTACATTAAAAGAAATGAAGATACTAGCAATTAAATTTAGTTCAATGCTTTTCTATGAAATTGAAAAGTGGAAAAAAGAAGAAATGAATAGTTTTGATTCATCCATATACTACGATGATATCATGGGTTTGAAATCGCTTAATGAAATGATGGAAATCCTTCAGCGCTTAGTTCAGGAATGGGCCTTGTTAATGAATAAGGGGCTAAAAAATAATCGTTACTCTCTTGTCGATCAGGCAATCAATTATATGAAGGAATCTTATCAAGAAAGTGGATTAACTTTATTAAAAGTAGCTAAACAAGTGCACGTTAGCCCACCATATTTAAGCAACTTATTTAAAGTTGAAAAAGGGTTTAACTTTGGTGACTTTTTATTGGAACTAAGGATGAATAAAGCAATTGATATATTAACCACTGAGTATGTTAAAACATATGAGGTTTCGGAGAGGGTTGGTTATAACAATCCTCAGTATTTCAGTATTTGTTTTAAGAAATATACGGGTTATACTCCAGCCGAGTTTCGTAAAAAACATCGAGCATAATGTTGATTTTTTTATGAATTAAATTAAAATGTTAACGGATTTTAGGGCATAGGTTTAACTTATTTCATTCGACCGATATAATCGAATCAATTGAAGAATTTATTTACTAATCAACCAAAAAACATCTTTTGAGTGATCGGATTAAACGGTTATAAATGATGATCCAGTTATCAAAGAATTAACCAATTTTCATAAAGATAAGTAGGATGTTATCGTTGGTGCCGACACTGTATTAGAAGCGTTAACTGCCAGGATTGCAGTTTTAACGGGGCACGATTTATTATAAGTCCAACATTTGATAGTGAATCCCCAAAAATATGTAATCGCTATTAAATTCCGTATAGGCCTGGTTTTATGACAAATTTAGAAAGTAGCTACCACCCGTAGTTGATGGCAGAGGGGCAGCAAAATAAATTGGTCTATTTAATGCCTATCATAATTGAAAATGATACGGTCATTTTTAAATATTGCTATACTGGAGGAACGAAATGAAAGCAAATATCGGAATACGAGCGCACGACATAGAACATCTTCCATTAGAACAATTAGCAAGTGTCGTTTCAAGGAAAGGATTAACATCAGTACAATTGGCTTTGGCAAAGTCGTTTGGTTCTGACTTTGAGACAGGTTTTGGCACATTGAGTCCGGGATATGCTCATCATATTGGAAATGCTTTTCGTAAAGAAAATATTCAAATAGCTGTTCTGGGTTGTTACATTAACATGATCCATCCTAATGATACAGAAAGGATAAAAGAGTTAGACCGTTTTAAGGAGCATATTCGTTTTGCGCGAGATTTTGGCTGTAGTATTATTGGAACGGAAACAGGAAATGTAAATTCTGAAAACGTCTATACAGAGGAGAATTTTACAGAGGGACCGTATCAAAAGGTAGTTAATAGTGTACGAGGACTTGTTAGTGAGGCAGAGAAACATGGAGTTATCGTAGGAATCGAAGGGGGTATAATCACCCTATTCACACGCCTCAACGAATGAAACGCTTGCTTGAAGACATCAACTCTAACAATCTTCAAGTCATTTTTGATCCGGTGAATTATCTGACAGTAGATAATTATCTCTACCAAGAAGAGGTCTTTAAAGAAGCTTTTGAATTGTTTGGCGAACGAATTGTCATTCTTCATGCGAAAGATTATATCATTGAAAATAATCGCGTCAAAATGGTGCCGGTGGGCACAGGTTTATTAAATTATAAAGCTGTATTTCGATACATAAAGAAAAATAAACCCTTTATTAATATATTACTAGAAAACACTAGGGAACCATATATCAATGATAGTATAGCTTTTATGCAAAAAGAGTATGAACTAGTCTAATGGATAATCGTTATACAAACTGAGGAAGGATTTAGCCGGGTTACGTAAAACTCGGAACTTAACTAGAGGTCTTTATTAATCACTAAATTTGTTACTTCTAGATACAAACCTTAATATTCGAAAAAGAGAAAGCCAAAAAGGCTTTCTTTTTACTTAGAGATAAATTGCTGAGTCCAGATGTGGCCAGACTTCGCATAACCTACGCCAATATGAGTAAACTTCGAGCTTAAAATATTTGCTCTGTGACCTGAGCTATTCATCCACGCATTTACAACTTGTTCAGGTGTTGTTTGACCTTTTGCGATGTTTTCACCGGCAGATTTATAATTGATGCCAAAGTTTTTCATCATGTCGAATGGAGAACCATAAACAGGACTAGTGTGACTAAAGTAATTATTATCTCTCATATCTTCTGACTTGTATCTAGCTACTCTGGCAAGCTCCCAATCATATTTTAATTCCTGCAAACCTTGTTTTGCTCTTTCAACATTGACGAGCCTGATAACTTCTTGCTCATAGGCCTTAACATCGTCTTGAGTAGGAATATTGATCTTTTGACCAGGATAAATCAAGTTTATATTTGAAATTTGAGAATTGGCTGCAATAAGTTCGCTGATTCCTGTCTCTGTTTTAACAGCAATCTTCCATAAAGTATCACCGGAGACAACCGTATATTGATAGTCTGCAAAAGCGGTGGCTGTAGGTAGCAGTAAAGTAGTTGTGAGTATAACTGATGTGATTTTTTTCTTCATCTTTCCTCTCCTTAAAATTTTTATTACGGGTTCGATTATATAAAAGAATGGAAGAGAATTGGTTGTCAATATCAGGAATCTACTAATATTGCCATTTGAACCCCTCTAGAAAGGGATTTATACAAATTTGGTAAATGATAGAATTGGCGATATAACTATTAGAGGGAGAGCTGATTTTTTAATAACCGATTATTAATGTTAAGAGTATAAACATCCAAGCTCGGGGCTTTTTTGTTGCGAAGATAGGGGTTAAGAGATGTGTTGAAATTTGATTTAGAAAATAATGAAATATGACAAATTCAAAAACAGTATATACGTTCCTTCTATAAGTCTTTTATACTAGAAGTAGGCAAATGGAAGGGGGGGCCATATAATGAAAAAGATGTTAATCGCATTAGGTGTAACATTATTATTTACAGGGTGCAGTGCTAGCGAAAGTTCAATTAAGGTAAACGAAAAGGTGGAGATTGAGAGTTCTGTTGGACAAAAAGCCGTACATACATATATTAAGAAAGCAAAAGCTCATCTCAGTACAGCTCCTAATTATAATCCGGCAGTCTATGATGATCGGCTTATGAAAATGGCAAGTGATTCATTTCAAATATCTGTGGAAGAAGCAACTGAGATTTACAAAGCCTATGAATATGATAAATAATTTTTTTATTTAAATTTAAAGCGCTTTCATTTGATGGGAGTAAAACTTTATTTTAGTTCTGTATTAACCTTCTTACAAAAAGGGTAATAAACTATTGATAGGGCTAATACAGAGAGGAAGTGGCACGGTGAGTCTCCAGACCGTTCTGTTTGATTTTGATGGAACTATTGCCGATACTTTACCTGTTAGTTTTGAAGCTTTTAGGTATGTGTTTAATAAATATGATCAAAGAAGTTTAACTGATGAAGAGATTATTCAATTATTTGGTCCCATTGAGGATGTTATTATAAGAAATCATTTACGTAATAAGGAAAAGGTGGAGCATGCCATAGAAGATTTTTATGATTTATATGAAAAAGGGCATAATCGTGAGTTTGAATACTTAACAGAAATTCAGGAAATGCTGGATGTTTTAAAGGACATGGATATAAATCTGGGAATTGTTACTGGAAAAAGCAGAAGATCATTAACACTCTCACTAGAGTTGTTGAATCTATACGACTATTTCGATGTGACCATTTCTGGCGATGAAGTTAAAGCACCTAAACCCGATCCTGAAGGGATACAGAAATCACTATTTTTACTCCATAATGATCCATCTGAGGTCATCGTTGTTGGAGATAGCCAGGCTGATATCGCTGCAGGAGCTTCAGCGCACGTAACGACCATCGCAGCTCAATGGTTTAGCACAGTTCAAACGAGCTTGTATGGAACAAAGCCTACTCATATTTGTAAGACTCTTCCTGATTTTATTAAATTGATAAAAAAATATAAGCATGAAACTTCAATTAAAATACACAAAAAATAAATAGTTTATTCTAATTAATTCCTTTTAAATTAACTCTTTGTAGTTAAACTTAAAAGGTTTTTTTGTCTATTCGCTTTAGTAAAATTGTTTATAAGCTTTATTTTGAAGATGAAACATTGTGAAAATCATTGATTAGTTTAGTATAATAGTCTTGTATGTGAAAGGGGGCTCTCACGTTGAAGGTTAAAAAAACCATATGGGGAAGTATAGGAATGTTATTAATGGTTCTTATCTTGGCTGGTTGTAATGAAACTGTCAGTCCAGAAGAGCGATTGAAGGAATACATAAACCTGTGGAACGATCAGAAATTTGATAAGATGTATTCGAACTATGTAGCAGACTCAGCCAAAGACAAGTTTAAAAAAGAACAATATGTCGATCGATATCAAAAGGTCTATAAGGACCTGGAGATTTCCGATTTATCAGTTAAAAGCGAATTCAAGGATGAGAAAGAGCTGAAGAGGGATCAAAAAAGTATAACACTTCCCATTCAAGTAAAAATGAATTCCCTTGCAGGACCGATTGAATTTGAAAAAGAAGTAACCATGAAGCTTGAAACGAAGGATAAGGAAGAGAATTGGTATGTAGACTGGGATACAACTTATATTTTCCCTGAACTTCAGCCAGACGATAAGATTGGGATTAAAACGACAACTGGTAAAAGGGGCGAAATCCTTGATCGTAATGGAAATGGACTTGCGATAAATGGAATTGCTCAAACTGTAGGTATAACACCAGAGAAGTTTGATGAATCCAAAAAAGCTGAGTTAACAAAATTATTGAATCTTAGCAATGACTATATTGATAAACAGCTTAATCAAAGCTGGGTTCAGCCAGGTTATTTTGTGCCAATTAAAACAATCCAAAATAACCAAACAGAGCTGATTGAAAAATTAAAAGTTATTAATGGTGTCAGTTTCCAAGAAAAAGAGATTCGGGAATATCCATATGGTGAAAGTGCAGCCCATTTGACAGGATATGTAGGTACTATTACTGCTGAAGAGCTAGAGAAAAATAAAGATAAGGGCTATTCAAATGACAGTATAATTGGCAAAAGAGGGCTTGAGCAATTATTAGAGGATAAACTGCGCCCGAAAGATGGCAATACGATTTATATTAACCGCGAAGATGACCCTATAGTCATTGCTGAAACAGAAGCAGAGGATGGGGAAAGCTTTAGGTTAGTATTGGATGGTGAATTACAAAAACAAGCATTTCAAAATATGAAGGGAGCTGCGGGGACATTTGCTGCGGTACATCCAAATACAGGAGATGTATTGGCGCTTGTAAGTTCTCCGTCGTTTAATCCAAACGACTTTGTACTGGGAATTAGCTCAGAGAAGTATAGTCAGCTGGAAAATGATAAAAAACTGCCATTGTTAAATCGATTTGCGGCCGCTTATTCACCTGGTTCAACGATCAAGCCGATTATTGCAGCAATTGGTTTAAAAACGGGTAAGCTTGACCCAGAAAAACAGCTGAATATTAAAGGCTTAAAATGGTCTAAAGGGAAAGAATGGGGAAATGCCTCTATTACAAGAGTAAGCGATCCAGGAAAACCTGTTAATCTTCAAACTGCCTTACAAATCTCAGATAATATTTATTTCGCACAGACAGCTCTTTCGATTGGTGAGACTGATTTGATTAATGGATTTAAGGAATTAGGGATTGGCGAAGAAAAATTCCCGCTCGAATATCCAGTCCGCGCATCACAATATTCAAATAGCGGCAAATTGGAGAGCAGTAAATTATTAGCTGATACTGGCTATGGTCAAGGAGAAGTATTAATGAGTGCGGTTCATTTATCCAGTATTTACGGTACAATTGTCAATGATGGAAAATTGATGAAGCCTCGTCTTTACCTTGATACTGAAACTGCCGTTTGGCATGATTCTTTTATTACTGCTGAACAGGCTAAAACATTGAAAACTGACTTGAGGAAGGTTGTTACAAGCGGCACAGGAAAGGCTGCAAACACACCTAAACTGGAATTAGCAGGTAAGACAGGTACAGCTGAGCTGAAAAGCACACAAGGAGAAGAAGGTATTGAAAATGGGTTATTCGTAGCCTATGATCAAAAAAATCCGAAGGCTGTCATGGCACTGTTAATAGAAGATGTACAAAATAATGGCGGAGGTAAAAATGTTCAATCCATTGTTCAAAAGACATTCTTGGATTGGGATTCCTCTGAAATTGATTAATTAAAAAGGTAAACAAAAAATAGAAAAGAAGCTTCCATTCAGAACATGAACGATACTCTGGATAGCGGACACTGATAAAAAAGTGCCACTATCCGGGGGTATCTTTCAAGTAAGGGTGGGAGCTTCTTTTTTCACGCTTCTTTACAGGTTTTATTTTTGCATCATCCAAGTTAATAGTTCTTTTTATTTTTTCATCAATACTTTTAGTTATTTACTATCTTCTGCTGAGTGCACCTTAAATAGATAAACTAGTAATCTGAAAAAATAATAGTGATGTAAATCGATTAACGGGATTTAATTCTCCTCACCAGGTAGATGATGCCTGCTAAGATGATTCCTGCGATGCTCACAAATCCCATTAGCAATATAGAAAAGCCTAATCCAATGTTCGCATCTTCAGAGGGGGTAATCACTTCAGCAATAATTAAGAACGTATACAAGCCAAAGGTAGCTAGGTAGATTAATAGTGCTGCATAACGCTCGCTTTTACTCCCTTGCCTGGTTACTGCATAAACGCAAAAAAAGGAAAACGCCAGGAGAGCGTACCTCAAGATAATCTCAGTATAATTAATATAATCCATAATCACCGCATCCTATCTCGATTTATTTAATATATTGAACATCCTATCTCATTATAAAGTTAAAATGGGTATTTATGGAATAAGTAAAAAGGCATGTCCTGTCAAAAACTTATTTTATCCGTTTTGTTAGCCGATTAAGGTTAACGAAATTACTGTAACAGTCATTGGAAAAGGCATCAGTCTTAAACTGATGCCTCTTATTTTCTTTATCTTAATTAGCTACATCAATAATCCTGCCTTCAACATTAGGTGAAACAGTTTGTTCAGGGAAGGACTGGATGTAATCGGAGAAAATCTCCCAATCAACGAAGCCGGGTTCGCTTACGCGGCCATCTGCATAAATATCAGCAAAGACAGAATAACCATCCCCGCCTTTGGCAGTGAAGATGTTCGTAGCAGCGAAGTAGGTCTGTGTATCCACGAGTGATGTATATTCACCATTCTGGTTTATTTCGACTGATTGCACGCGTGTGCCTACTGGTTTAGAGCTATCATAGGTAAAGCGCATGCCTGCGACCTGCAGGTATCCACCGCTAGCGCTTGGAGCAGCACTAACGCTATGTTCAAGAGCTGTTTTCAATGCCGCTCCGCTAATTTCCATGATTGCGAGTGCATTGCTGAAGGGGAGGACTGTCATAACGTCAGCTAATGTGATTGGCCCTGCCTTTAAGGTTGTCCGGACACCGCCACCATTTTGTAGGGCGATGACAGTATTTGGATTGATGGCTTTTGCCTTATCGAGCATTCCATCAGCAATCAAGTTGCCAAGATTAGTTTCGCCTGTTCTTGCAGCAGGATTGCCGCCAATCAGATCGACGGCTGTTGTTCCGACAACTTGCTTTTTCTTTGCGTCAACAACAGGCTTATACTTCGCTAGAATTTGAGCTGCTGCCGGGTCTTCGGCAAAGATATAAGATCCTTCCGCATTCTTAGCATCAATGCTAATCAGTTCGCCATCATAGGCGATAACTTGTCCTTTTTTATCAAAGCTCACATCAAGCTCACCAAGATATTTGGAATACTCGTTTGCTTGTACGATAACAGTCATTTCTTTGTATTTATCTACAACGACTGGCTCATTCAGTTGTGAATGAGAGTGGCCGCCAACAATAATGTCAATGCCTTCGACTTGATTAGCAAGCTCGAGGTCATTGTCTCCTCCGCCATCATTGTAGCCAATATGGGTAAGGGCGATGATTTTATCGACACCTTGTTTCTTAAATGCTTTAACGGAGGCCTTAGCTGAATTGATATATTCCTCGAATCTAACATCACCAGGACTAGAGATACTGGTAGTCTCAGCGGTCGTTAAGCCGAAAATACCAACTTTCTCCCCGTTTACATTTTTAATGATACCGTCGTAAATTTTTCCATCATGTGGCTTAGCAGTATATGTGTTTTTCTGAAATCTTTTCATGAGGGCATCATCGCTGAAGTCAACATTTGCACTCACAAATGGGAACTCAGCGCTTTGAACGAATGGCAGCAAAGTCTCAGTGCCAAGGTCAAACTCGTGGTTACCGAAAGTAAATGCATCGAATCCGGCTAGATTCATCAATTCAAGATCGGCTAGTCCCTTAAATTCGTTAAAATAAAGGGTGCCAGAGAATACATCACCAGCATGGAGAAGAAGATTATTCGTATTTCCATTGCGATGTTCATCAATCGCGGTTATTTGTCGTGGTGTATTTTCAATATTTGCGTGTGTATCGTTCACATGAAGAACACGCAATTGATAATCTGGGGCTTTTAGGGCTAGTTGCAGCATGGAAATAAGCTCAGATAAGCTAACCTTTTGGTTATAACCAAATTCAGTATCGGAAATAGACTCAGCGATACCGTATAGAAGGATAGAACCGATTCTTTCCGCGTGTTTAGCAGGTACATCAGAGAAGTCTGTTACTGTGCTTCCTTTCAACTCGAAAGCCTTCGCAATCCAAACAGCAAGCTCCCCACGAGTTAAAGGCTCATAGCTGCCAAACTTATTCTTGCTTTTCCCATCAAGAATACCGGCATAGACTAATGAGTTTACTGCTTTTTGGGACGATTTTGGCACATCTGTAAAGTTTGTCTTTGGAGCTTTCTGGTTATCGAGTTTTAATGCGCGCGCCATCAGAGCAGCTGCATCAATTCGAGATATGGATCTCTGTTTCTTCATACTTTGGGACGAAACGCCCAGTTCCTGAATAAAACGTGCTTCATTCTGGCGATCAGCTGTCTTTGCATCCACAGCCGGCGCAACCAATGTTCCAGCAAGCGCAACAACCATTGTTATAATGGCCAACATACGATAAAACTTCAATCGAAACTTCATATACCGCTCCCCTTTTGTTTGATATGGCCAAGATATAGGCCTCATATCTGATTATAATTAGTTTTGGAGGGAATCGACATAATTTTCAAACAAATGGTAAAATAGAACTATTTATTTTGTGATTATTCAAGTTAGTATACCTATTTAGCACCCTTTTATGAGCCATTTACTTGGCTTCTGTGAGGTATCGGATATCACAATTCTTAGGTATTTTTATAAATATGTTGAGTTTGTAAAAAAAAGGGAGGGGTAAAATGAGATATATAATAGCGATTTGGTATATTTAATCTAGGGAGGAAGATATGAAAAAAAAGGTAGTTATAATTGGCGGATCAGGAACCATTGGTAAAGTGCTAAATGAAGGTCTTAATGAAAAATATGAGGTAATTATTCTGGATAAACAAAAACCATCCTTTCAAGCTGAATTTATCGAAGTGGATGCCACTAATTTTGACCAATTATTAGAATGCATACCAGGTGATTCTGATGCTTTGGTCAATTTGCTAACAATCAAGACAGAACATGATTTGGAAGTTATTGAAGAATTTCATAAAATGACAGAAATTCATTTCATCGCTTCTTTCTATATTTTACGTGCCGCTGTTGAATTGGAAATTCCTAAAATTGTCTATGCGAGCAGCAATCATACAACAGATAGGTATGAAAGGGAAGGGAGGTCTACATTTGGAAGAGAGATTAATATTAGCGATTATCCTAATTCACGAGGTCTTTATGGTGTATTGAAGTTTGCTTCTGAAAGTATTGGGCACATATTTTCTAAAGAGATTGGATATCCCCATTCGGTCATTAACCTGAGGATTGGTACTGTAGTCCCCTATGAAAAAGAAGCGGTAAAAGAAAATGAACGTTTGCGTCATACATTGTTATCGCATACAGATGCTGTACAATTATTTGACTTGGCAATAGAATCTACAGTTAAGTATGGGACTTATTATGGCGTCTCAGATAATCCTGATAAGCCATGGACAACAGAAAATGCTTGGAAAGAGCTTGGATTTATATCAAAAGTGAATGCAATAGATGTGTCTAAAGAGTAGGGGCCGCCATTTAAATGAAGGTAGGCCTTTTTGTGTGCCTTAAAACCTCCTTTATATCAAGTATGTGGTGCCAAGTGTTTGGATAGAGAAATCCTATTATTAAAAAGCATGATTGCGAAGATTCCAGAAGAAATCAGCCATTCAGAAACAGGTTCTTCTTCAATGATTAGCACGAGCTTAATACCACTCAATCGACCATAATAATGATTTATGTAACTTGCTTGTATTTTTCTATAATGCTGTCGTTATATGAAATATTTCATTAATATTCGTATTTTTCATCAATTAATATATTAATCAATTAGCAATGTTGGAATTTAATTGGAAAAATACAATCAATATTATAGCGGAAGATGGCCAATGAATATCTTTCATAAAATTATTATAAATATTTCGTATTGACACTTTTTTACAGAATACTATATGGTTGTTTATGTAAGCGTTTGAATAATTTTGGCAACGAGGGGTGTTTAGGATGAAGCATAAACCCAAGTACTTTTACCGAATATTTTTCCCATTCGTATTGGTTGGAAGCCTTGTAATGATTATCTTTAACTGTTTTGCATTCCTTTTTACGAGGGATTCTCTGGAAGAGAAAATTATAGTTGAAAAACAAGAAAATGTCGTTCAGACAATGAATACTCTTGAGCAAAAACTTCAAGTAGTAGACTATATATTTAACGCTTATATTTATGATTCATCCTTTAATTCTATTGTCAGCGATTCTTTAACTGCAAAGGATTTTAGTACATACAAAGAAATTGATCAGCAATTAAATTACATATCCTCCTTTGGCCCAAGCCAAACTATAGCTGAATTGATTAGCTTAAAAGGTAATTGGGCAGTAGGAGAACACGGGTTAGAAAGGTTATCGAACGAGAAGAGAGAAATGATTATAGAAAAATATCTTTCTCTTCCCCATGTATCTACCTGGTTGAAGGAAAAAAAAGAAGCCAACATTAAGCTTGTTAAGCAGGTACCATTTTCCCAATCAGATAAAACAGGTGTATTGGTTGTTACGATTCCCTTAAAATCGTTTGGGGATCTGATATACAAACCGTCACATAGTGATCCAATCTACATCTTAAATCAGGAAGGTTCTCTACTTTATCACAGTAATGCTCCTGCCTCAAATGAGGATCCTATTGATCTGGACATTTCAAATGTAATAAGAACCAGTGATAAGCCGACAGGGCTTATGAAGGTAAAAGGAGATAAGGATGAATACAAGGTGGTCTATTCCAAGTCTAGCTATAATGGTTGGGTGTACATTACTAAAATAAATCAATCAGAAGTTGCCCAAGCGATGAAACCTACAATTATTGGAATAAGTGCGATGAGTATCTTTATGCTATTGGTGACAATCGTGATTGCTTATATAAGTTCAGACTATTTTTCAAAGCCGATTAGAGAACTTCAGAATTTTATTCCAAATATACATAAAGAAGGAGTTCGCGATGAATTTGAGCTAATCGGAAATTCTCTGAAAGATGTTATGAAAAAAAATGAATCTTTGGAAAGCATGGTGACTACTCAGCATGAGCAATTGAAGACTTTATTTATGCTTCATTTATTTCATGGCCGATTGGATGAAGAGGAGATTAATGAGGAATTACGCAGTTTTAAATTTCCGCAGGACTGGCGCTGCCTCTATGTCCTTGCAATTCAGTTTGATGGTGTGAATAATTCAGATTATACAAGAAAGGATAAGGACTTGCTTTTATTCTCAATTAATCAAATTGTATCTGAAATGATTGATGAAAACGAAAGATTAGCGCCAGCCGTCATTGATGACAATACTCAGGGTACAATCTTTTTAGGCAGTGGAGAAAAGAATGATAATGATATTACCATCCTGAATCAATATGCTGAAAGTATACAAAAAAAGGTGAAAGGCATATTTAATTTAACGATTAGTATAGGGATTAGCAGTCCTTACAAGAAGTTAAGCGACAGCAAGAAGGCGCTTAAAGAAGGAATAGATGCATTAAAATATCGGTTAAAAGTGGGAAAGGAATCTATTATTTTTTATGAAAGTGTATCTTCCATCCTATCAAACAATCAGATTAATACTTATTTCCCTAAAACACTAGAAAATCAATTATTCGATACTATTAAATTAGGTGACAGTGAAAAAGCAAAGGATACATTGTATCAGCTGCTTGCAGATTTATTTAAAAACAACCCAAATCCTCTTGGACTTGAAGTCAATTTGATGAGGTTTTTGAATGATTTATTGAATCTCATGCAAATTATGGGGATGGAACAATTGACAATGGAAGAGCATCAAACCATTTATCAAGCGATATCTGATATGAAAACATCCGAGGAAATTGAGAGATTTGTCACTGATAGAATCGTGTATCCTATGATAGATACTGTATCAGAAAGAACTGATTCACAATATAAGACGATCTCCAGTAAGATTATACATATTATTCAAACGGAATTTGATCAAGATCTTTCACTTGAAGTAATTGCGTCTCGTCTCCATTATAATAAGAATTATTTAAGTAGTATATTTAAGAAGGAATTCAAGCAATCATTTAGTGAATACTTAGCTTTTTACCGTTTTGAGATGGCTAAAAATTGGCTCATTGAGACAAATATATCTGTTAAGGAAATATCAGAGAGGCTTAGATATAATAACTCGCAGAATTTTATTCGTTCATTTAGGAAGTTAGAAGGGACTACACCAGGAAAATATCGAGAACTGCATCGGAAGGATGAAATGTCAATGTAGGCGTAAAAAAGAACAGTCTGATTACAAACCAGACTGTTCTTTTATGGGTTACGCTTTCACTGAGCCGACAAAAGCACCTTTAATAAAATATTTTTGCAAGAAAGGATATAGAATCAACATTGGTAGAGTGGCGACAGAGATAACCGCCATTTTAATCGTTTGGGCAGGAGGAACAACCTCGACAACTGAGTTATCTGCCTGCATGCCGCTTGATACAATGACGATTTGGCGAAGTAAGACTTGAATGGGCCATTTAGATGAATCATTAATATAAAGAATTGCGTTGGTATATTCATTCCAATAGGCAACCGCATAGAACAAAGAAATTGTTGCGATTGAAGGTAATGAGAGAGGTAGGATAATTTTAATGAAAATCATAAAATCATTGCACCCATCCACTTTTGCTGATTCCTCCAGGCTTTCGGGAATCGCTTGGAAAAAATTCCTCATGATAATGAGATTGAAGGCACTGATTGCGATAGGCAAAATGAGTGCCCAGTAGGTATCAATTAACCCTAAATTTTTGACTACCAGGTAAGTCGGGATCATGCCTCCACTGAATAACATCGTAAAAACGACCACAAAGTTTAAGAACCGTCTGCCAACCAAATATTTTCGGGAAAGGGAGTATGCCATTAAGGATGTCAGAACCATACTAACGAGCGTCCCTACTCCAGTCACCCCAATCGAAACGGCAAAGCTTTTAAAAATGGTTGGTGTTGAAAAAATATACTCATAGGCACTTAAAGTGAAGGTTGTGGGAAACAAGATAAAATCCTTTTCAACTACCTCTTGGGTAGTAGCAAAGGAGCTGGCAATTACATTTAGAAATGGAATGAAGCATGCCAGGCCAATAATAAGTAATAATGAGTAATTGAAAAAATTAAAAATTCGATTTCCGATACTCTTCTCTTGCAAGTAAACCCCTCCTTAAATATTGCTTATCCTCACTATATCAAGCTGTCTTTTGGAACGTCTATAATCATTTTTTCAACTGATATCCATGCAATTAACTAAGAGAAAAATTGGTATGCTCAATTCTAAAAGAAAGTAATCATTACATCAGATTAGTTTTAGAAAACGCTTACAAAAAGCTGTTAATTCAGCAATCTAACAGGATGATTATAGACGTTACTTGAAATTTTCTTTAATTTTAAAATCAGGAACATTGAAGTAAGAAAAAGGAGGGATGTTTTTGATGAAGGATACAGCGGTTGTCGTCAAAGATGATCCGCAGGGAACAGCAACACTCCATAAAAGAACTGGGGTGAAGAATTTGAGCAAAAGGTTCATAACGAACCTCATTAAATATAAATTTCTTTATTTAATGTTGTTACCTGGTCTGTTGTATTTTATTATCTTCAAGTACTTTCCTATGGGAGGATTAATCATCGCTTTTCAGGATTATCAGCCTTTCCTGGGAATCAGCGAAAGTCCATGGGTGGGATTTAAACATTTTATTCGCTTATTTACAGAACCAACATTTTTTACATTATTATCAAATACATTAATACTTTTTGCATTAAACCTGTTTATTTTTTTCCCGATCCCTATCATTCTCGCGCTCATGTTAAATGAAGTAAGAATAAAAATGTTCAAGAATGCAATACAAACAGTCATTTATATTCCGCATTTTATGTCATGGGTCATTATTGTTTCTATTTCTTATGTATTTTTAACAACCGATGGGGGCATTGTTAATGAAATGCTTGCCCAGCTTGGAGGTCAGAAGGTTGATTTCTTAACGGATGGTGCCTGGACTAGAGCAATTTATATACTTCAGATTATATGGAAGGAAATGGGTTGGTCGACAATCATTTATCTTGCAGCAGTAACAGCGGTTGACCCTCAGCTTTATGAAGCGGCTAAGATGGATGGAGCGAATAGATTAAGGCAGATATGGCATGTTACTCTTCCCGCCATTCGTCCTGTAATCATCATTCTTTTAATCTTGAAAATTGGACAAACACTTGATTTAGGATTTGAACACGTTTATCTTCTATTAAACTCATTGAACCGTGAAATGGTAGAAATCTTTGACACGTATGTGTATACGGCTGGATTGAAAAATGGACAATTAAGCTATAGTACTGCTGTTGGTTTATTTAAAGGGTTGGTCGGACTTGTTCTAGTCATAGGTGCCAACAAACTCGCCAAGAAGTTTGGAGAGGATGGGTTGTATTGAAAATGATAGCGCTATCATTATGTGGAGGGGAAAGAAATGGATAGGTTTGGTGAGGGTTTAAACAATGCGTGTAATTTTGTCCTCATGTTGGTTTATCTGCAACTCTTATGGTGCCTCTTTACATTAGCAGGTGCTGTAGTTGCAGGAATAGGACCATCCACTTGCGCGATGTTTACCGTTTTACGTAAATGGATCCGTGGAGATAAGGATATTCCGATTTTTAAAACATTCCTTAAAGTCTATCGAACAGAATTTAAAGAAGCTAATCTTATCGCGATTGGCTATATGGCGGCTGGAATTATTCTGTATATAGATTTATTGTATATAGAATCACAAGCTTTAAGAGGGCTTTTGATTGTAATAGGATTTCTCTATCTGATTTCACTACTATTTATTTTTCCGATGCTGGTTCATTATGAATTGGAGAAGGTTCGAGATAAGCTGAAATATTCCTTGATTATTGGTATTTCGTATCTGCAATACTCACTGATTTTGATTATCATGCTAGGTGTTGTCTACTTTTTTCTCTTCATGATACCAGGTATTTTAACTTTTATAGGTATTAGTATTGGCGCATATCTCATTATGTGGATGACGCATCAGGTCTTTAAGAAGATAGAACTTCAAACAACTTATGTACAAAAAGAAGAAAAGGTTTCCTAGCGAGAGAGGAGGCGGAATAACAAATCTGCTTTTAACAATATAATCTAATTTTTTATATAGGAGGAATGGAAATGAAAAAAGCAAGCGGAAAATTATTGGCTTTATTGGCTGCTTCCCAGTTAGCGTTGTCTGCATGTTCAAATGATCAAGATACAAGCGGTGAGAGTTTTGCTGCTGATTCAAAAGTAGACGTTACTTGGACAGCGATTCTACATACCGCATCACCGCCGACGGATGTTATACATGAAAAAATTGAGAAGTTAACCAATTCCGATATTACGTTTAACTGGGTGCCAGATGCCTCCAAAGAAGAAAGAATAACCGCAGCCCTAGCATCTGGAGAGCTCTCGGAAATTGTGTCTTTAACCATGCTTACAAATTCATCTGTCAGACAATCCTTAAAATCCGGAATGTTCTGGGATGTTGAGAAGTATCTCGATGACTATGAAAATTTAAAAATGATTTCAAAAGATATGCGAAAGGCAGCTTCCATTGATGGGAAATTATATGGTGTGCCATTTCAAAAGGATTTAGCTCGATCCGGCTTATTGCTCCGTAAAGACTGGTTAGATAAGCTCGGATTAGATGTACCAACAAATTTAGACGAATTATACGAAGTAGCTAAAGCGTTTACAGAGGATGATCCGGACGGAAATGGGAAGGATGATACGTTTGGTTTTAGTGACCGTAATGAACTGAAATACGGTAGTTTTAAAACGCTTAGTTCATATTTTGGTGCTCCAAATACTTGGGCTGTAGATGAGTCAGGAAAATTCTCCGCGGAATTTGAAACGCAAGCATATAGAGACACGATGAAATATTCCAGAGACTTATATAAAAATGGGTATATGGACAGAGATTTCGCTGTAACACCGAAAAATAATCAAATCGAAAAATTTGCACAAGGTAAGGCCGGTATCTTTACTGGATTGGTCAGCATAACTCAGTTACAAACCATGGCAGAGGGTATACAAGATGAAATGGAAATTGTCCCTGTAAACAAAATAAAGAGCCCGGATGGAGAATATCATATTTGGTCTGAGAACAGTGGTGTTGGCGGGCTAATGGCATTCCCTAAATCTGAAGTTAAATCAGAGAATCATCTGAAACGCCTATTACAATTCATTGATGATTTAATAGGTAAAGAGGCGTTTATGTTAATGACAGGCGGAATTGAAGGAACGCATTACGAATTTGGTGAAAATGAAGAGTTTAAAATTATAGATAATGATTTATGGCAAAAAGATGTCCAGCCTTTCTCAAGCTCACGTCCAAGTGAAATTACTCATACACTCATAGATGGAAATCCTGGAAAACAAAAAGTAAACGAACAAATCAAAGAGAATGCGAGCTTTGCTGTATTAGATCCAACGCTTCCACTGGAATCACAGACAGCAAATGAAAGAGGAACCGAACTTGAAAAGCTGATCATCGATGCTACTATTCAATATATTATGGGAGACATTGACGATAAAGGATTTGATGAGCAAGTTGAAAAGTGGAAAAAATCTGGCGGAGATGCCATGAAAGAAGAATTTGAAGCATCCTATAAGGAAACAAATTCCTAAAAAAACTAACAGTCCTTCTTTATTATACCGAGAAGGACTGTTTATCCATTATTACGACTGAGGGGTGAATCATTCTTGCCAATACAACCAGTTATTCATAACCCAATTCTTACTGGGTTTAATCCAGATCCATGTATCATACGGGTAGATCAAGATTATTATATTGTCACATCTACCTTTGAATGGTTTCCAGGTGTACCGGTTTATCATTCAAAGGATTTATGCAATTGGAGGCACCTAGGGAATATTCTGACCGAGGTGAATTTCTCTGGGAATCCTGATTCATGCAGTATTTGGGCGCCGGCATTAAGCTATCATGAAGGTATTTATTATTTAGTCTATACGGATGTGAGAAGAAGTAAATTTCCATTCAAGGATGCTCATAATTACCTGATAACTGCGTCCGATATTATGGGACCGTGGTCAGAACCTATTTATTTAAATAGTGGAAATTTTGATCCTTCATTGTTTCATGATGAAGACGGAAAGAAATGGCTGTTAAATGTACATTGGGATTATCGGATCGAAGGAAGAAATAAGTCTGTTGGAATTGTTATGCAAGAATTTTCCGCTGAAAAGAACAAATTAGTCGGCCCCATATTTAAAGTGTTTGACGGTACTGTTTTACGCAAGACGGAAGCTCCCCATCTTTACAGGCATAATGATTTCTATTATCTTGTGACAGCCGAGGGAGGAACAGGACGTACACATGCCGTTACTATTGTAAGATCAAAGGATATAATCGGCCCTTATGAAGTGGATCCTCAAAATCCCATGTTAACCTCGGCCAACAATCACGAATTAATGCTTCAAAAGGCTGGTCATGCAAGTCTTGTTTGCACACAAAACGAGGAATGGTATATCGCTCATTTATGCAGCCGACCTATTGATGGAAACTATTCCATTCTTGGCCGCGAAACAGCCCTGCAGCGTGTGTGCTGGAGTGATGATGGATGGCTTCGTCTGGCGTGCGGTGGAAATGAACCGGAAGTAGAAGTACAGGCTCCAGCATTAACGCCGCATCCATTTCCGTCAGATAATCAAGATTTTGATGATTTTGACAATCTGCAACTGCATAAATGTTGGAATACGCTTAGAATGGCACCAAAAGAAGAATGGTGCAGCTTATCCGAAAGGAAAAGCCATTTGCGGATTAGAGGCGGTGAGTCCCTTCACTCCTTGCACGAGCAGCATCTGATTGCAAGAAGACAAGAGGATCTAAAATGTGAAGTGGAAACATCAATTGAGTTTGAACCAGATACATTTTTACAAATGGCAGGGCTTGTGCTCTATTTCAATACGGATAATTACGTTTATTTTTATATATCCAGAGATGAAGTGGTAGGAAAATGCCTTCAGATCATGCAGTGTGTAAAAGGTGATTTTAGTGTATGCAACCAGGTCTATTCGATAGAAGGCAGCCAAGTATGCGTATTGAAAGCAACGATAGAAGGTACGATGGCCAGATTTTTTTACAAGACGAATGTGAAGGATTGGACTGCAGTTAAAGAACCTATCAGCATTTCCCATCTTTCAGATGAAGGAAATGGTTTTACAGGTAACTTTGTTGGAATATGTGTACAGGATATGCAAGGAACAAAGAAGCATGCGGATTTTGATTACTTTTCATATCGGAGGGGAAGTTGATGGAGAAAACAGCCACGAAAAGTTGGGCACAAAGAATGGTAGATTCATGTATGGTGAGAAGGCCATTATTGTCTTCGGGTGTTAATAATGATAAATGGTCTTATGATTATGGAGTGGTCCTAAAAGGAACAGAACTGGTTTGGAAGCAGACAGGAAATAGATCATATTTCAAATATATTAAGAAAAACATGGATGCTTTTGTGAACGAGGAAGGGGATATCCGCGAATATCGGCTCAGCCATTATAATATCGACCATATTAATAATGGCAAGGTATTGATAACTCTTTATAAGGAAACTGGTGAGGAAAAATATAAAAAAGCTATTGATTTACTGCGCAGCCAATTGCGCACACATCCACGCACATCACAGGGCGCCTTCTGGCATAAAAAAGTTTATCCTTATCAAATTTGGCTTGATGGATTATATATGGGATCTCCATTTTATGCAGAATATGCGATATTATACGAGGAAGAACGTGAGTATGATGATATAACCAAACAGTTTATCATATGTGCCGAGCATACGAAGGATCCCAAAACCGGGCTATTCTACCATGCATATGATGAAAAAAAGGTCCAGCCGTGGTGTGATCCGGAAACAGGGCTTTCAAAGAATTTTTGGGGACGTTCAATGGGATGGTTTGTGATGGCCATAGTAGATGTATTGGAAATACTTCCTGAAAATCAAAAAGACAGGGGTGAATTAATCTCCATTCTTCAAGGGGCGCTTCTGGCATTGAGAAATGTTCAGGATCCACAATCTAATGTATGGTATCAGGTTCTTGACCAAGGTGACAGGAAAGGTAATTATCTTGAAGCATCAGCGTCCTGCATGATTGTATATGCGATTGCAAAGGGCATAAGGCTTGGTGTACTGAACGATGACTGGAAGGCGATTGCATCTAAGGCATATCAAGGAATTCTTGATGAATTTATAACCGTAACCGCTGAAGGACTTGTGAATCTAAACAAAAATTGTCAGGTTGCAGGTCTCGGGGGGCCGGATAAACGAGATGGCACATTTGAATATTATATTAGCGAACCAATTATAACGAATGATTTAAAAGGAGTCGGAGCTTTTGTTCTTGCTGCAGCTGAAATGGAAAGGGGGGATTTATAAATGAATCATGTCACCCATAGTTTCTATAATATTAACGATTTTGGAGCTGTTGATGATGGGGAAACCTTAAATACAAAAGCAATTAATGAGGCTATATTAGCTTGCTCGACAGATGGAGGGGGAACGGTCTATATACCTTCAGGACGTTTTCTGACAGGTGCAGTGATATTAAAAAGTAACGTTCATTTATATCTCGAGGCTGGGGCCTACGTAACTTTTTCTAATGACTTAAATGAATATCCAGTTGTAACATCCAGGTGGGAAGGAGTAAAGAGGGAAGTGTATGCATCATGTCTATATGCAGAAGATGCAGAGAATATTTCTGTTACAGGACATGGAGTTTTAGATGGGAATGGCGAGTTTTGGTGGAAAATCTTCCGAAAGAATGAAAATAAGTATCCAAGACCAAAGCTGGTAAGTTTTGATTCATGTAAACATGTTTTGATTGATGGGATCAAAATGATTAATTCTCCGAGTTGGACAGTTAATCCCATTTGCTGTGAGGATGTGACAGTCCATAATATATCCATTCTTAATCCGGCAGATTCTCCTAATACAGATGGAATCAATCCAGAGTCTTGTCGGAATGTACGCATTTCTGATTGCCATATAGATGTAGGCGATGATTGTATAGCTATTAAGTCGGGAACGGAAGATACGTTAACCCGAGTGCCATGTGAGAATATTACTATTACAAATTGCACGATGATTCATGGTCACGGTGGAGTTGTGATAGGTAGCGAAATGAGCGGGGATATTCGGAACGTGACTGTAATGAACTGTATATTCGAAGGGACTGACAGGGGAATCAGGTTGAAATCAAGGAGAGGACGCGGCGGGGTGGTAGAAGATATTCGTGTCTCCAATATTGTCATGAATGGAGTGATTTGTCCGTTTATTGCTAATCTTTATTACTATTGTGGACCAAGAGGAAAAGATAAGTATGTCTACGATAAAAATCCCTATCCGGTAACTGAAGAAACACCGCAATTTAGGAGAATTCATTTTTCACATATAACAGCCCGTGAAGTGAGTGCGGCAGCTGGATTTTTATATGGTCTTGCAGAAAGATTTGTAGAAGACATTACATTTGATTATGTTACAGTTGCAATGGCTGAGGAAGCAGAGCCAGGATTGCCGGCAATGATGGATGACCTTGAGCCGATGAAGCAGAGAGGATTCTTTTGTTCAAATGTTTCAAATATCCGTTTTAACCATGTTACAGTTGAGAACCACACTGGCCCAGCGTTTTATGTGGAAAATGCTCATAATATTGAACTATCCAATTGCCGTTCGAAAAATCCAATGGATGAGACAGATCCCCTATATGAGTTTAATAATGTCACACTCATTGATTAGGAGGATTTAGCAAATGAATGAGACATTGCAGGGTGATAGAAGAGCGCTTCTATATTCCTTACTAGGAGATTTGCCTGAGCGTAGCAATACATTATCTTGTCGAAAAGTAAAAGAACTAGCCGTAGAAAATTATATGGTCGAAGTTATTTGGATAAATGAAGTAATACCGGCTTATTTTGCTCGGTCCCGTAATGTATCAGGGAAAATGCCAGTTGTAATGTTCAACCATTCTCACGGAGGTAATTATCATATTGGAAAAACAGAGTTGCTTCATAGTAGTACCTATCTTCAATCAGAATCTTATGCTAAAGCACTGACGGATCTGGGATATGGTGTTTTATGTATGGACATGATTGGATTTGGAGAAAGGAAAGGGAAAACGGAAAGTGAATTGTTTAAGGAAATGATCTGGAAGGGTGAAGTTTTGTGGGGGAGAATGGTTTATGATAGCCTTCGTGGGCTTGATTATTTGGTTGAAAGAGAGGATGTCGATTCTTCGAGAATAGCCACACTTGGCATGTCCATGGGTGGATTGATGTCATGGTGGCTTGCTGCTTTGGATACGCGAATACGAATCTGCATTGATATCGCTGCCCAGGTTGAGGCGAATACATTAATCGCTTGCAGAGGTCTTGATCATCATGGTTTTTATTCTTATGTGCCAGGTCTATTAAAGTATTTCCAGACATCGGAAATACAGAGTTTGATTGCACCTCGCCATCATCTTAGTCTGGTTGGTACGGATGATAAGCTGACCCCGCTTGCAGGTCTGGATATTATCGACGACGAATTAAAATCAGTGTATGATAAGGCAGGATTTTCCGAATACTGGAAAATGATTCGCTACATGTGCGGCCATATTGAAACAAGCGGAATGCGAGAAGATGTCCTTATGTTTTTAAAAAATCATTTATAGGGTGTTGATTTGTATGATTGTTGCAAAGGATGGTACTGGCTCTTTTACAACCATTCAGGAAGCCATTGACAGTATTACGAGTACAAATCAGGAGAGAATCACCATCTATATTAAGGATGGTATTTATAAGGAAAAGCTTGAAATTCATAAACCAAATATCTCATTTGTTGGTACTCATCGGAACAAAGTGAAAATTGTATATGATGACTATGCCAAAAAGGAGTTTCCGAACGGTGAGAATATGGGTACATTTTGGTCATATAGTACCATTATTACTGGTGATGGATTTTATGCAAAGAATATTACGTTTGAAAATAGTGCGGGAAGCGGGAGTATTGTTGGACAGGCGATTGCTGCCTATGTTGATGCCGATAGGGTAGAATTTCACCATTGCTCATTCCTTGGAAGTCAGGATACGTTATTTACGGGACCGTTGCCGCCAAAGCCAATTGAAACAAGCCGATTTGGAGGTCCAAGAGATGAAGAGGAAAAAAGAGCAGGTAGGAGCTATTTTTCTCATTGCTACATTGAAGGGGATATCGATTTTATATTTGGTTCGGCAACGTCTGTATTTAAAAGTTGTGAAATCCACAGCTTGAATCGAAACAAGGAAATAAACGGGTATATTACAGCTGCCTCTACTCCGTATGAAGAGGCTTATGGATATGTTTTTTTTGATTGTTTTTTAACCAGTGATGCCAAGCCCAGGAGCGTTTATTTAGGTCGTCCATGGAGGGATTATGCCAAGACTGTCTTTCTCCGTTGCTGGATGGATGAGCATATAAAAGAAACTGGTTGGCATGATTGGGATAAGCCATTAGCCAGAGAGAATGCCTATTACGCAGAGTATGACAACCATGGTCCTGGAGCGGACATGGACAAGAGGACGCCCTGGGTGCATATACTACCCAAGGAAGAAGCTGAAAATTATAAAATTGAAACGATTTTTGGGTCTCTTCAGAATTGGCCGACACTCGGAAAGTTAGAAAAAGCGGGGGTTCACATATTCCTGGCAGGAGATTCTACTATGGAAGAAGTCAAAGCTGACCAAGGGAATAAACGGGGGTGGGGTGAATTTTTAGATCCGTTCTTTATCGATGGTGTTCTAATTATTAATGAAGCCCGCGGTGGACGCAGTTCAAAAAGTTTTATCAATGAAGGTCATCTAAATTTGATACTAAATAGAATCATGCCTGGTGATTATTTGTTTATCCAATTCGGCCATAACGACCAAAAGGCTGAAGAGGAAAGAGCCACCGATCCCTTCACGACTTATCAGGAGTATTTATCAGTCTTTGTAGAGGGTGCTAAAGAGAAAGGAGCGATCCCTGTACTACTAACATCGATCAATCGAAGAACCTTTGATGAAGATGGAAATTTCGTTAATTCACTTGGAAGTTACCCAGATGCTGTGCGTCAGTTGGGTGATCACTTAATGGTACCTGTTATTGATTTATATGAAAAAACAAAGTCTCTTTACGAAACCTTTGGTGCTGAAGAAACGAAGAAGTTGTTTGCTTGGTACGCGTTGACTAATCCATCAAATCCTACAGATGATACTCATTTCAGTTCATATGGGGCAGAAAAAATGGCAGAGCTTGTGGCAGAAGGAATAGAAGAGTTAGGCCTTCCACTTAGGGAATATCTAATAAAGAATTATGTATAAAAATACTGAGAGGCATGGTTATTAAATGATACTCATGCCTTTTTGGGTGCGCTCGGCAGTGGTGTAAGCTTTAGGGATAAGGTCCCGAGCCTCGAGGGCAGAAAGTAGGGGTTAGCCAAAAAAGCAGCAGATTTAATACCAAATGCCAATATGGCATCGGTTGAACAGAGTAATCATTTACCTTTTGTAGAAGAGGACGAGAAATACAAACTACTTGTAGATTAAACAGTAGATTATTAGATATGTTCAGAAGTCAGGAACTCATTCACAAGCTAAGAATGATGTGAAAGTGCTAAAGTTCATAATTGGTTAAAGAAAGGCTGTAAGAAATACTTCTAAGATGATTGCGGCTCCTTAATAAATGCTGAGATACGTATGGAGGTTGTTCTCTTACAATAATTCATAATGATAAATTGAAAGCGCTTATTTTTTGAAATTAATGATCTATATATCTTGTAATCAGAACTAGAATAATTTAACATTAAAGGTAGAATACCAATGTTTGTTAGTTAAAAGTATAGTATGGAAAGTTAGTAATCATGCACTTTATTCTATATATTTGCTAAATTGTATGTGTTTGTTTTCTAAAAATGTTAACGTGTGCAAAAGTGGGAGATTAGATTAAACGTGGTAGTTAGTTCATTTTGAATGCCCAACCTATAATAGAAAGCTGGTGCTATTATGAAGAAATTTATGGATGAAGATTTCCTGTTAAATAATGAAACAGCGATTCGCTTATACCATGATTTTGCAAAAGATATGCCAATTATCGATTACCATTGTCACCTAAGTCCAAAGGAAATATATGAAAACAAACGTTTTAGAACTATTACAGAGATTTGGTTATACGGTGATCATTACAAATGGCGTGCCATGAGAAGCAACGGAATCGAGGAAAAGTATATTACTGGAGATGCAACTGATTATGAAAAATTTCTGGCCTGGGCAAGAACTGTTCCTATGACAATAGGTAATCCATTATATAACTGGACACACCTGGAATTACAAAGATTTTTTGGAATCGGCGATTTGTTGAACGAAGATAGTGCTCCGGAAATCTGGGAAAAGGTGAATGTTCTTTTAAATAGCCCAGGTTATTGTGCAAGAGATTTCATCAAAAAATCCAATGTTCGGGTTATTTGTACGACTGATGATCCTATTGATTCTCTCGAATATCATTTGAAATTGCAAGAAGAGGATGACTTTGATGTTCAAGTATTGCCAAGTTTTCGTCCAGATAAGGGACTCGAGATTAATCGCGAAGGGTACCTAGATTGGGTGGATAAACTTCAGGAGATATCTAATGTAAAAATCACTTCCTACGATGCCTTTTTACAAGCCATGGAGTCAAGAGTTCGCTTTTTCCATTCTATAGGCGGAAGAGTATCTGACCATGCCATTGATTCGATGGTGTTTGCTGAAACGACAAAAGAGGAAGTCATTCATATTTTTGAAGAGGCTTTGCAAGGCAAGAAAGTTTCAAGTGAAGATGAAAAGAAATATAAAACATATACGCTGAAATTTTTAGGTGGGTTATATTCTGAACTAGATTGGGCGATGCAGTTCCATATTAATGCGTTAAGAAATAATAACACGAAAATGCTCAATACCCTTGGCCCTGATACTGGATATGATTCTATCAATGATGATCAAGTTGCTAAACCTTTAGTCCGTTTATTGAATGCAATCGAGTTGGAGAGTGGTCTGCCTAAGACGATTATTTATTCGTTAAATGCGAAAGACAATGATGTTATTGCGGCGATCATAGGCAGCTTCCAAGGCGGAGGAGTTCCTGGGAAAATTCAATTTGGAACAGCATGGTGGTTTAACGATAATAAAACAGGTATGTTAGAACAAATGAAGTCACTCGCCAATTTAGGGTTATTTACGCGTTTTATCGGTATGCTGACAGATTCAAGAAGCTTTCTTTCTTATACCAGACATGAATATTTCAGAAGACTTGTTTGTTCATTGATTGCTGATTGGGTTGAAAATGGGGAAGTACCAAATGACATAGAATTCTTAGGGGATATTATTCAAGGGATTTCCTATAACAATGCGACGGAGTATTTTCAATTTGAAAAAGTGGGGATATCAGCCGGGGACTATTAAATTCTAGTTTTTTTGATATGATGGATTGAAGGACTGATATTAAGAAGGACGGAATCAATGGTTACCATTAAAGATATCGCAAAAATAGCAAATGTTTCTCATACAACTGTATCAAGGGCACTTAATGACAGCCCCTTAATTAAACCAGGTACAAAAAAGAAAATAATCGAGATTGCATCTCAGCTGAACTATACTCCAAACTATAACGCCAAAAGTCTTGTAAAGCAGAAGTCCTATACGATTGGGCTTTTCCTGACAAGTCTTACAAATGGTACTTCTTCAAGTTTTTTTGTAGAAACTGTAAAAGGAGTAAATTCTGTAATTACTCAACATTATAATCTATTTGTTAAAGGCATTGAAAATCTTGATGATTATACTACGATTCATCATAAACGGTTTGACGGTATTATACTAATGAGCCAAAGTGATCATGATGATGATTTTATTGCCTATTTAAAAGAAAAAAAGATTCCTTGTGTGGTTTTGGGACGGGATATAGGAGATTCCACTCTTTTGAACATTGTATCAAATGACCGGGAAGGTTCCTCACAAATCGTTAAGTATTTGATTCAACAGGGACACCGGGACATTGCTATAGTTGAAGGGATTAAAGGATTTAAATCATCAATGGAGCGAAGAGAAGGATATTTGAATGCACTAAGTGATCATCATATTCCAATTAAAAATGAATATATTATTCAAGGAAACTATGATATGGAAAGTGGTTATCTAGCTTTGGAAAAGTTACTCACATTGGAACGCCCTCCGACAGCCATTTTTTGTTCAAATGATGATATGGCCATTGGTGCAATGAATGCGGCTTTTGCAAAAGGATTGACGGTGCCAAAGGATATCTCGATTGTTGGCTTTGATGATATCGAATTTGCCCAGTATACGAACCCATCTCTTACAACCGTGAAACGGCCGATTGAAAAAATTAGTTCACTGGGAGCAAAAAAGATGTTAGAAATGTTGGAGATGGATGAAAATACGGAATTGCCAGGTGGGAAGATTTATGTCGAAACGGAACTTGTCATCAGACGTTCGGTTTCCCCTTTTAAATCAACCTAGCCGTTACTAGTCATTTGACTAGTAACATATTTTCATAAAATGTTAACGTGTGCATAAATGGGAGGAGTGACCCCGTGGAAAAGTTATCAAGAAATTTAGTAAAGGAAGCCAACCTATATCCCGAAAAGATTCTGCAATTTGGGGAGGGAAATTTCCTGAGAGCATTTGTTGATTGGCAGATCGATCTATTGAATAGGAACACTGATTTTAATGGAAGTGTAGTCGTGGTTCAACCGCGCGGCCAAGACATGGTAGAAAAAGTAAATGATCAAGATGGCTTGTACACGCTTTATTTACAAGGTGTAAAAGAAGGAAAGGCTGTGAAGGAGCATTCAATTATCAGCTCTGTCAGCAGAGGCTTAAACCTTTATACACAGTATGACGAGTATTTAAAACTAGCTGAAAACCCTGAAATGCGCTTTATCTTTTCGAATACAACCGAAGCTGGGATTGCATTTAATGAAAAAGATCGATTAGAGGACCGACCACAAAGTAGTTTCCCAGGTAAGTTAACTGCTTTCTTATATCACCGCTATCAAACGTTCAATGGGGACAAAGAAAAAGGGTTTATTATCATCCCATGTGAGCTAATTGAGCGGAACGGAGAAAAGTTAAAAGAATTGGTGCTTCAATATGCTGCACTTTGGAAGCTTGAAGAAGGCTTTGTTCAGTGGATTGATAAGGCAAATACTTTTTGCGGGAGTCTTGTGGATCGAATTGTTCCAGGATATCCACGAGATAGTATTGATGAGATTACGAAAGAGCTTGGATATCAAGATGATCTGGTTGTGGTTGGGGAGCAGTACCATTTGTGGGTGATAGAAGGTCCAGAATGGATTCGTGAGGAATTCCCAGTGCATAAGGTTGGTTTAAATACATTGTTTGTCGAGGATATGACACCTTACAGAACAAGAAAGGTACGTATATTAAATGGGGCTCATACAGCACTGACACCAGTTGCCTATCTATATGGATTAAATACGGTAGCTGAAACAGTTGAGCATGATGTGGTTGGTCAATTTGTAAAAGAACTGATTTATGATGAAATCATTCCAACATTGGATCTACCGTTAGAAGAATTGCACTCTTTTGCCGATGCTGTTCTAGAACGATTCCAAAATCCATTTATTCAGCATTTCTTATTAAGTATATCGCTTAATTCAATGTCAAAATTTAATACCAGAGACTTGCCAACTTTACTGGAATACTACAATCGTAAGCGGGATTTGCCTAGAAAACTAATATTCTCTCTTGCTGCATTGATTTCATTTTATAAAGGAAAAAGAGGAGAAGAGGAAATCAAGTTATCTGATAATCAAGATATATTAGATCTATATAAGGAGCAATGGGGCCACTTTAATGGAACATTGGAGAGTACTAACGCAATTGTTACCAATGTACTGGGGTATGAAGAGAATTGGGAGATGGATTTAAACGAGATACCAGGTTTAACAACTGCTGTTACAATGGATCTTTTTGAAATTGAAACAAAAGGTATGAAGCAGGCAATTGAGGCCGTTTTTGAACAAAAGACAGCAAAATAAGGGGGAAAGACAATGTTAGATATCATTCACCTAAATGAAAATGATAATGTGATTGTCGCGTTAAAGGATATAGAGGCTGGTTATAAGATTGTTGTTCAAGGGAAAGAAATCGAGGTAAAGGAAAGTATTAAAAGGGGACATAAGATTGCAGTCGAAGACATTGCTATTAATGCAAATATCGTGAAGTATGGTTATCCGATCGGGCATGCTATCAAGGGGGTGTCCGTTGGTGAACATGTCCATACGCACAATACGAAAACGAATCTGGAAGGGATTCAAGAGTATCAGTTCAACCAAAAACTCACCTCTAATCCCTATAAACAGCAAAACTTAACCTTCAAGGGCTATAGAAGAAAAAATGGAGACGTCGGTATCCGTAATGAGCTCTGGATTGTGCCAACGGTAGGTTGTGTCAATGGGATTGCGGAAAGAATGATTAAGCTTTTTGAAAAAGAAGTAGGGGATATAAGCCCATTCGAAAATATTCTCGTATTGAAACATAATTTTGGTTGCTCTCAGTTAGGAGACGACCATGAGAATACAAGAAAAATTTTAATGGATGCTGTGTTACATCCTAATGCTGGTGGTGTTTTAGTTTTGGGATTAGGCTGCGAAAATAATAATTTATATGAATTCAAGGAAAGTCTGGGAGAGTTTGACGAAGGTCGTGTCAAGTTTCTTAATTCGCAGGAAGTCTCGGATGAAATTGAAGCAGGTGTGCAAATACTAAAAGAGATTTATGAGAAAGCCAAAGGCGACAAGCGTGAAGAGGTACCGTTATCAGAGTTGAAAATTGGATTAAAATGCGGAGGGTCTGATGGATTATCTGGTATTACTGCTAATCCTCTCTTAGGAAGATTCTCAGATTTCCTAGTAGCTCAAGGAGGGACCACGGTTCTAACAGAAGTACCTGAAATGTTCGGTGCAGAAACTATTTTAATGGAGCGAGCTCAGAATTCGGAAGTGTTTGAAAAAACGGTAGGATTAATTAATGAATTCAAAGAATATTTTATGGAAAATAAACAGCCAGTCTATGAAAATCCATCTCCCGGAAACAAGGATGGAGGGATTACTACATTAGAAGATAAGTCACTTGGCTGTACGCAAAAAGCTGGTACCTCCACTATAGTTGATGTTCTGAAATACGGGGAAAGATTAGAGCATAAGGGTCTAAATCTATTAAGTGCACCCGGAAATGATCTCGTAGCCTCTTCAGCCTTGGCTTCTGCAGGTTGTCAGATGGTATTATTTACGACAGGGCGCGGTACACCATTTGGATCCTTTGTTCCTACGATGAAAATTTCCTCCAATACTGCTATTTATGAAAATAAGCCACATTGGATTGATTATAATGCCGGAGTGCTTCTGGAAGAGGAGCCAGATGTCGTTTTACAGGATTTTACGGAGTATATTATTAAAGTTGCAAGTGGAGAACTGGTCAATAACGAGAAAAATGATTTTAGAGAAATTGCGATTTTTAAAACCGGCGTCACTTTATAAATGCGATCAATCAAATCAAAGAAAAAACGATAGGACGGTTCCTATCGTTTTCTTGTGGGTGCGCCCTACAGGGGTGTCCGTGGCGAAGCGGAATCTGAAGGAAGTCGGAGGCAAATCTCCCCCAAGGAACACGAACTGCATACAAGGGGCTAACTAAGTACATTGGTGTGAGAGGTCGGGGTTAATCACCCTTCCTAATCAATTCTTACTTTTAAAAAGTTCCGTAACCCTGTTTTCGCAGCCAACCGGCGCACACATTTGTCCATTGAGCTACATCTTGATCCTCTTTGGAAAGACCAAGTCCGTGTCTTCCTTGCTGAAAAATATGCAATTCATAAGGAATCTGTGCCTTGCTCAGCGCCTGTGCATACATAATACTATTCTCGACTGGAACTGCTTTGTCATCCGCCGTATGCCATAGGAAGGTTGGGGGTGTTTCTTTACTGACATTTCTTTGATGGGAGAGAAGATATAGGTCCTTATCAGTAACTCCTTCACCAAGCAGGGAGGTAACAGATCCTTCGTGTGTATATTCAATCATGGATATGACCGGGTAGCAAAGAATGGAAATGTCAGGCTTAGATGATTCTTCATCAATCACATCCCTATTCTCATAGGCTGGATAATCAGACAGATTCGAGAGACTTGCTGCTAGATGGCCGCCAGCCGAAAAACCAAGAATACCAATTCTCTCTTTATCTATATTCCATTCTTTTGCATAATAGCGGATAAAGCGGATGGCACGTTGAGCATCTGCAAGCGGTGCAGGGTGTTTAGCCGGAGAAACCCGGTAATCGAGCACAAAAGCGTTTATGCCAAGAGAATTGAGCCATCTTGCAACAGGTACCCCCTCATGCTCAGCTCTCCTTTGATATCCACCTCCAGGGCAGACGATGATTCCTCCACTATTCTTTCCTTCTCTAACAAGGTAAGGCGTAAGGGTCGGTATCTCATCATTTATTATTTTTCTCTCCGGCCATATCATGTGTTTCATAAAATTTCCTCCCATATCTGTCTTTTATTCATTATATAGGAACTCTGGATAGTTTTTTAAGAATGAATACTCACAGCGAGTGATACATTCAAATTTATAGAAAATAAGTATATTTTGAACCCGGCAAGGATAATGTTTATTTGTTAATTAATTGAATCGGTAACCTCGTTATATCAAGATCAGTTTGAAATGTTTTGTAAGATTATTGCAGATGGTGTTGGAGTTATAGTTGGAGGTGTAATGGTGAAGAGGTTTAGTGCATGGTCGATGTTCTTGATAATTTTAGGAATTATTACTTGGTTTCGTTGGAGTGATTTTTAGCTTTGTAGCAATTTCTAAGTCAGAAAGAAGGGGATTGAAATCTCTGTCACTCTGGTCTTTTTTTATCATGCTTTTTTTGATTAGTTTATTTGAGCCGTTTCATTTTATTCGAGTCCTTACTTGGCTAAAAAATACTACTTAAAAACTTGGAGGAGAAGGGGAAATTGTGTCTTTATTTAAAAAAGGTACTGCGTATAGCAGTACCTTAAACTTAATTGAGAACGTAAAATACGATTAAATTATTCTATTAAACTTCTTCAGTTACTGTTAAACCAAGTCCTGCAGCTACAAGTGTTCCGTATTCAGGATCAGCTTTGTAGAAATGCTGGATTTGACGTTCGATAATTTCAGGTACAGTCACACCTTGCATAGATCCAACGATGTTGTTAACCAGGTTAGCGCGTTCTTCACTGCTTAACAATCTGTAAAGATCACCAGCTTGAGTGTAGAAATCATCATTATCATAAGAGGTGCTTGCAGCATAGCCTTCCACTTCAAATGTTGCTTGTTGATCTTCAGGAGATTCTTGTGGACCTCCGAAGCTGTTTGGCTCGTAGTAGACAGAAGAACCGCCATTTATACTTGGGTTCATTTGGCCGTCACGTTGATAGTTATTTACTTCAACTTTAGGACGGTTGACTGGTAAGTGATTATGGTTTGCTCCCACACGGTAACGGTGAGCATCTGCATAAGCGAATAAACGACCTTGCAACAATTTATCCGGTGATACATCAATACCAGGAACAAAATTACCAGGAGAGAATGTAGCTTGTTCTACTTCTGCAAAATAGTTTTCTGGATTTCTGTCTAATACCATGCGGCCAACTTCGATTAAAGGATAGTCTTTTTGAGACCAAACTTTTGTTACATCGAATGGATCGAAACGATATGTGTTGGCATCTTCAAGCGGCATGATTTGTACGCATAATTTCCATGCAGGATAATCGCCAGCTTCAATTGCATTGTGTAAGTCTTCGATATGGTAGTCTGGATTTGTACCCGCAAGCTCAGCAGCCAAATCAGTAGATAGATTTTTTACCCCTTGTTCTGTTTTCCAGTGGTATTTAACCCATACGGATTTACCTTCAGCATTCGTCCATTTGAACGTGTGGCTACCAAATCCGTGCATATGACGCCAAGTAGCAGGAATACCACGATCAGACATAAGAATCGTTATTTGATGTAAAGATTCTGGTGAAAGTGACCAGAAATCCCAAACAGCATTAGGGTTTTTCAAATGTGTTTTTGGATCTCTTTTTTGTGTATGTATGAAATCAGGGAATTTGATTGCATCACGGATAAAGAAGACAGGAGTATTGTTACCAACGATATCGTAGTTACCTTCTTCAGTATAAAGTTTTACTGCAAATCCACGAGGATCACGTAATGTATCAGCAGAACCAAGTTCACCTGCAACTGTAGAGAAACGAATGAACAAAGGAGTTTTTTTGCCAACTTCAGATAAGAAAGCAGCTTTTGTATATTCAGTTAAATTCTTTGTAACCTCGAAATAACCATGTGCTCCGCCGCCTTTTGCATGTACTACACGCTCAGGTACACGTTCTCTGTTAAAATGAGCTAATTTTTCTAATAAATGTACGTCTTGAATTAAAGTTGGTCCGCGTCTTCCAGCTGTGATGGAATTCTGGTTATCTCCTACAGGAGCTCCCCAACTAGTTGTTAATTTTTTGGACATTATTTATACCACCTTTTTCGTATGATAAACCTATTATATTTATTTTTTATAATATTATCAATTAAAAACTACTATTTATTTAAAATAATTATAAATAAAAGGAGATTTAGTGAAAGGATGCTTATTTAATTCATTGTGAGAGAGCTCTTACAGGTAGGGGTTTTACCTTTAGAAATAAAGCAAGCAAGAGAGGCAGCAAGGAGATTCTCAATTAAGAAGCAGGTATTCTTATTTATGTTCTTTTAATTAGAGTATAAAATTATCAAGTTTATAAAAAATCTACTATCGAACTAGTTCGTTTACAAAATGAATGGGAAAGTTATTATCCTTTATCAACTTCCTTGCTGTCAATTAGAATGGTTCATGATTCTTCCTCTAAATACAATTAATGACTAAAAGTATTGATGAGAAATATAATTTAATTAAATTCTTATACTTTCCAATTTATGGTTAAACAGAGTAAGATGAAAAATAACACATAAAACATATTGGAGAGGTGTGAAATAATGGGAGAAACGGTCCGCACAGTTCCGAGACCATTGGTACGTTTAAACCAATGGGTGATTTTTCTTAGCGTGGTCGCTACTTGGGTAACAGGTGTTGAATGGATTTTAGCACTGCCTTTATTTGCAGGAATTATGGGTTTAGTCTTTGGATTCAATCCAATCATGCAAGCAGGTAAATTATTTTTAAGAAAAATAACTTCTGATTATATCCCGGAAGAGTGGGCTCAGCAACAATTTAATCAAGTGATTGCTGTTATTTGTCTTGCAGGCGGCCTGATCAGTTATATGCTTGATTGGATGATTGCTGGATATGTATTTACGGCCATGGTTGCTATTGCATCATTCGTTGCTATCCTGGGATTTTGTATAGGCTGCTTTATTCGTTTTCAATGGCAGCAATATATGTATAAAAGATCGACAAACAAAACAGTTTAAAGAAAGTATTAGGATCCTGTAAATAGCAGGATCCTTCTTCATACTATTATAGAAGAATTCCGCATAACTTGCTCCTATTTTTAAATCAAGGTCACCTTTCTTCAGCATAGGCATAAACTGTAGCATGCAATCCTTGTTGAACTGATAATTAATTTGCACGCTAGACATTTATCATGCATAGGATGAAATGAAAATGGTTGAGGAGGGTAACCTTGTATGTCGCAATATAGAGAAATTATCACGAAGGCAGTAGTGGCAAAGGGGCGTAAGTTTACCAAGGCAAATCATACGGTTTGTCCAGACAACGATCCTACCAGTATACTGGGCTGCTGGATTATTAATCATACGTACGAAGCTAAGAAACATGGTAAAAAGGTAGAAATTGCAGGATATTATGATATCAATATTTGGTATTCATATTGCAATAATACAAAGACAGAAGTCAGAACAGAAAAGGTTCCGTATAAAGATACCATCAAATTAAAGTATCGGGACCAAACAGTCTATGATGATAATGAAGTCATAGCCAAAGTGGTTCAACAACCGAATTGTATTGAATGTCTAATAACTCCAGATGGTGAAAAAATTTCTGTTCATGTTGAACGTGAATTTTTAGTGGAGATTATTGGTGAAACAAAAGTAACTGTTTCAATCAGGGAAAATGCAGACACCGATGAGGAAAGCTGGGAGCTTGAGGTAGATGATGACGAACTGGAGGAAATTAATCCTGATTTCCTTGATCATAGTGAGTCATCCAGTGAAGAGTCCAGCTCCTATGAATCAGACAGGAAAAAAAGCAAAAGCAAGCGGGATTAAGTAACTAGAGAGAAAAACTCTCTAGTTTTTTTGTTGTTAGATGAGCTTGGCTCCTATGATATAATACTTCTATTATATATTTGATTGAAAGAAAGGTTTTGGGAAAATGGCAGTAGCAACCTATACTCCTATGATTCAACAGTACTTGAGTATAAAGGCAGATTATCAAGATGCATTCTTGTTTTTCCGTCTCGGTGATTTTTATGAAATGTTCTTTGAGGATGCCATTAAGGCATCAAAAGAATTGGAGATAACCTTAACAGCGAAGAATGGTGGAGGAGAACAAAAGATTCCCATGTGCGGGGTTCCTTATCATTCAGCGCAGTCTTATATTGAAACACTGGTAGATCGTGGCTTTAAAGTGGCCATTTGCGAACAAACAGAGGACCCAAAAGCGGCAAAAGGAGTCGTTAAACGTGAAGTTGTCCAATTAATTACTCCAGGTACGGTGATGGAAGGAAAGAGTCTCGCCGAAAAAGAGAATAACTATCTTGCGACTATTTCTTCCATAGATGGCTTGGGATTTGGAGTGGCTCATATTGATTTAACGACTGGCGAAAATCGAGTAACCCATTTTTCCAATTTTAAAGATGTGTTAAATGAAGTTTCCGTTATAGGATCTAAAGAAGTTGTGGTTCAGCCAGATTTCGGTGAAGAAAAAGAAGTGTTATTAAAAGACAGAGGGATTGTCACGATTTCTTATGAAGCCGACTCGGAACCGAAGGAAGAGTTTAACCATTTGGTAAGTGAGCTTCCGAAAAAAGACCTAAAGCATACGGTAGCCCGTTTGCTCAATTATATACAGCGTACTCAAAAGAGGACGATTGAACATATTCAACCAGTTGAATTATATGAAACGGAACAATATTTAAAAATTGATTACTATTCAAAAAGAAATTTAGAGCTCACGGAAACTATTCGTTCAAAAGGTAAAAAAGGCTCTCTTTTATGGCTTCTTGATGAAACCAAGACGGCCATGGGCGGCAGAAGACTAAAGCAATGGATTGAACGCCCATTAGTCAGCGAATCTGAAATAGAAGCTCGATTATCGATGGTTGAAACATTTATGAATCAATTTTTTGAACGGGAAGAGCTGCGTGAGCTATTACATGAAGTGTATGATTTGGAACGTTTAACAGGCCGTGTTTCCTATGGCAATGTAAATGCACGGGATTTATTGCAGCTGAAGCGTTCCCTGCAGCAAGTACCGGCTATTATTGATGTGATTGGAAGGCTGCCTATTGATACGGCTAAAGAAATCGCATCCCGGATGGATCCGTGTGAAGAAGTGACGGATTTACTCGAGCAGGCGCTGCATGAGAACCCGCCGATTTCCATTAAAGAGGGAGGCATTATTCGCGAAGGGTATAACGAAGATTTAGATCGTTATCGCGATGCTTCCAAGAACGGGAAAACCTGGATCGCTCAGTTGGAACAAAAGGAAAGAGAAAGAACAGGTATCCGTTCTCTAAAAATTGGTTATAATCGTGTATTTGGTTATTACTTGGAAGTAACAAAGGCAAATCTCCACCTTCTGAATGATGATCGATATGACAGAAAACAAACTCTTGCAAATGCAGAACGTTATATCACTCCAGAATTAAAAGAAAAAGAAACAATCATCCTCGAAGCAGAGGAAAAAAGTACAGGTCTGGAATACGATTTGTTCTGTGAATTACGTGATCAAATTAAAGATTATATACCTCGTCTGCAAAAATTAGCGATGGAAATCAGTGAATTGGATGTTTTACAATGTTTCTCTACTATTAGTGAACGTTACCACTATGTAAAACCACAATTCTCTCATACACGTCAAATGAGTATAAAAAATGGCCGACATCCAGTCGTAGAAAAGGTTTTAAAAGCACAGGAATATGTACCGAATGATTGCTTCTTGGATAAAAAGAAGGAAATCTTATTAATTACTGGACCAAATATGTCCGGTAAGAGTACGTATATGCGCCAGGTTGCCTTGACAGCGATTATGGCCCAAATCGGCTGCTTTGTACCTGCAGACGAAGCAATCCTGCCAATATTCGATCAGGTATTTACGAGAATCGGTGCAGCAGATGATTTGATATCAGGACAAAGTACCTTTATGGTCGAAATGCTTGAAGCGAACCATGCGATTACGAATGCAACAGAAAACAGTTTGCTTCTATTCGATGAAATCGGAAGAGGAACGTCAACCTATGATGGAATGGCATTGGCCCAATCAATCATAGAATATATTCATCATCATATTGGTGCAGCTACCCTCTTCTCCACGCATTATCATGAGTTAACAGCTCTAGCTGATCAACTCAGCAAGCTGAGTAACGTACACGTTCGTGCAATTGAGCAAAATGGCACAGTCATTTTCCTTCATAAAGTAGTCGATGGACCTGCTGATCGCAGTTATGGTATTCATGTTGCCAAGCTTGCGGAAATGCCGGAGACGGTGATTAAGCGAGCGCAAGAGATATTAAACGTCCTTGAACAAGGGGACAAGCAACCAAAACCTACGCCGCCTGTAAAAACTGAAACTGATGCTGAAATTGTCAGTGAACAGGCGCAATTATCCTTTTTCACAGAAGATAAAAAGGAAAAAACGACTTCATCATCCCGACACTCAAAAGAGTGGAAGGTAGCGGAAGAGCTTAAATCCTTATCTATATTAGAGATGAATCCTTTAGAAGCTTTAAACGCCTTATATGCATTACAGAAAAAATTAAAGTAGGAAGGAGAGAACGATATGGGGAAAATTGTACTGTTAGATGATCTATTATCCAATAAAATCGCTGCCGGAGAAGTAGTAGAGAGACCTGCATCTGTTGTAAAAGAGTTAGTGGAAAACTCAATAGATGCTAACAGTACGGTAATTGAGATTTATGCTACGGAAGCCGGTCTTGAATCCATTCGCATTATTGATAATGGGGAAGGGATGGAAGAGGACGATGCCCTCAATGCTTTTCACAGGCACGCGACCAGTAAAATAAAGGACGAAAACGATTTATTCAGAATTCGTACGCTAGGTTTCCGGGGTGAGGCATTGCCTTCAATCGCTTCTGTTTCCAAATTCGAATTAAAGACCTCAACAGGTGATGGACCTGGAACCCGTCTTTTACTCGAGGGCGGCAAGGTCCTTACTCATGAGTCCTATTCAAGCCGTAAAGGAACCGATATAACGGTGAGTGAACTGTTCTTTAATACACCGGCTCGTCTGAAATATGTTAAAAGCGTTCATACAGAGCTTGGGAATATAACCGATGTCGTAAATAGGCTGGCACTGTCGCATCCGGATGTATCGTTTAAGCTGGTTCACAACGACCGTACCTTATTACAAACATCAGGCAACGGCAATCCACTTCAGGTGCTTGCCGGGATATATGGGATACAAACTGCTCAAAAAATGCTGCCGTTTGAAGCATCAACACTTGATTTTTCAATAAAAGGCTATGCCGGACATCCGGAAATGACGAGGGCTTCGCGTAACTATATGACCATTTTGGTAAATGGAAGATTTATTAAGAATTATTTGATCGCCAAAGCAGTCATGGAAGGGTACCATACTTTATTGCCTATTGGACGTTATCCAATTGCGATGCTCAATATTGAAATGGATCCTTTATTGGTTGATGTGAATGTGCATCCTTCCAAAATGGAGGTTCGTTTCAGTAAAGAGCAAGAGCTGATGACATTAATTAGCGAGGCCATCCGGAATACGTTTAAAAAAGAGACATTAATTCCGACAGGCGCTCCTGTTAAACGTGAGGAAAAAGCAAAAATGGAACAAGCTCAATTTACGTTTACGGAGGAAAGAGCCAAGCGGCCTGAGGCGCCAAAGCAGACTCCTCCAATGGTAAAGGCAACTGAAGGATTTTCAGTGATTTATGATCCGCCTGAGATTGAACAGCCGAAGCGGGAATTCGAGGCTCCTAGTCCTATCGAGTTGAACGAGCCTGGAAGGGAATCAGTAGAAGAACAGGTAGAAACTGAACCGTTTATCAGTTCAGAAGCGGGTTCCGAACGTGTCGGAACGATCGTAGAGCAAAAAGAAGAGGAATTAGAGCCGATTCAAGACAATCAGGACATGCAAGAAAGCCGAATTCCGCCTTTATATCCGATTGGACAGCTGCATGGAACGTATATTTTGGCCCAAAATGAACAAGGGCTCTATATGATTGACCAGCATGCTGCCCAAGAGCGGATTAAGTATGAGTTCTTCAAGCATAAGGTGGGAGAGGTCAACAAAGAACTGCAAGAAATGTTGGTACCGATGACACTGGAGTATTCAACAGATGAGTTTGTGAAGCTGGAAGAACATAAAGAAGAGCTGGAAGCGGTCGGAGTATTTTTAGAACCATTTGGATTAAATAGTTATATTGTCCGCGCCCATCCAACCTGGTTCCCAGCAGGCATGGAAGAAACGATCATCGATGAAATGGTCCACCAAGTATTAACGATGAAAAAGGTGGATATCAAGAAATTGCGTGAGGAAGCGGCAATTATGATGAGCTGTAAGGGGTCAATTAAAGCCAACCGGCATTTGCGTAATGATGAAATCAGTGCATTACTGGATGAATTGCGTCATACAAATGATCCATTCACATGCCCGCATGGCCGTCCAATTATCGTTCATTATTCGATTTATGAGCTGGAGAAAATGTTTAAACGGGTTATGTAATGTAGTAAGTAAATAAAAATGCATTAAACTTTAATTAAGCGGGGGAACAAGTCGTTTTCCTCCGCTTTTTTTGTGGTTATAATATAAGTTTGGATACAAAAAAGCTCCTAAGCTGCGCTTTTTTGGGGCCTATCCTCCAGCTATGAGGCACCTATGACTGGCCTATACCGGGTAAAGGTGTCTGAAAGGTAGGTGAAGTATGGAGGAAAGGAGCTATCTCCCAGCTATGAGGCACCTATAACCGGCCTATACCGGGGGAAAGGTGTCTGAAAGGTAGGTGAAGTATGGAGGAAAGGAGCTATCTCCCAGCTATGAGGCACCTATAACCGGCCTATACCGGGGGAAAGGTGTCTGAAAGGTAGGTGAAGTATGAAGGAAAGCAGCTATCTCCCAGCTATGAGGCACCTATGATCGGCCTATACCGGGGGAAAGGTGTCTGAAAGGTGGGTGAAGTATGGAGGAAAGCAGCTATCCTCCACCTATGACCAGCCTATACCGGGGTAAAAGTGTCTGAAAGGTAGTCATCTTAGGGAATTTAATTTATGAGCAGGTACCATTACTTGCAGGGTTGATTCTCTCTAAGCAGCTGCTTATGTTTTTATGTAAATCGCATATATGTCTTAACCAGGACCCGAGAAATCAATCTTGAAAATCAAAAAAGGTGTCAAATCAGCCTATCATACTGATCAGACACCTTTTTAATTACTCAATATCAATAGTTTGCTCTTGCTTCGCTTGCCATAGTTTGAATTTCTCGAGGTCTTCAGTTATTTGCTTAATGGTAAATCCGATGATGGCTGCATCATCAGCAAAACCAAGACCTACAATAAAATCAGGGATAAAATCAATAGGTGATACAAAATAGATAATGGCTGCGATTATAGAAATAATCGATTTTTTAGGAATCTCTTTATAATCACCCTTTACCCAAGAGCGAAACATGGTGATGAGTAATTGAAGATTGTCCCATACCTCTTCCAGTGCATTTTTGTTTGTATTTGATTTCGTAGTTGCTTCATCTAATAGCTCATTTGATTTTTTTGTATTATTTAAATAGGTTTTGGCTGAATCGATGTATTTTTTATATTTATGTATTCCTTTGTTTTGTTCTTCCATTACTCATTCCTCCTAAACGACAACTTGTTTACATTTTAAGGTATATTTCTTCAACTAACAACATTTCAGTGATTGGTTTGAAAATAAATTAAAGACCTCTCATTAGAAACGCTGCTTAATGTCTTTTTCCCTAAATTTGTGTATACTAATCCTATCCTGTAAAAAATTGAGGTGTATAGAGTTATGAGTAAAAGTCGGGCTAAAAAATATAGGTTGAAATTGGAGAGGGAAGGCAAGCGCAATCCTGAGACTCTACGGGGCGGCCTATATACAATTGATTTGAGTACAAGAATGACGAAAACAAAGAAGGATAAAATGGAACAATTTAAACATAAAAAGAGATTTCAGCATCTAACAAAGGATGAGGGAATCTCTTTTTATTTGGCTCTAAGGAGATGTGTATAAAAGGAGTCAGTATTTTAGTCCATGGCACTGAGACCTTATACTATTCTATGTACTGAAACGATTAGTGAAATGGTGAACCAAAGGCCAAGCACGCACCTCAATTTTTTTTGCAAAATGAAATATAGGCATTTCACCATTAATATCAATACCTTGCTTGGATAGAACGGAATTCTTACTGAATTCTGCTTCTGCCTCTTGTAATATCCAAGGGTCATGTAAAATATCACAGCGAAGCGGTACTCCTGATAAATTTAAGGTATAAAAGCAGTAACGCTCGGCCATCCATTCCTCGAAAGACCCTTTAGCTGCCTGAAATGGTTCTGAAATTGGTCTATAGCTACAGGCTAACTCGATTTCATGGTCATGTAGTCTCTTACTTTTAAATTCAATGTTTGTATCATTAGTCTGGATCTCCATATCAGTGTACCAATACGGTAAGTGGTATAGTGTTCTAGCCCCTTTTACAGCAAGCCAATTGGAAGCATCCAAACTAAAAAAGTACACACCTGGCTTTCCATCGAGAATGACATATGTACGAACATTTAGCTCAGGAAATTGATCTGTTCCTGGAATAGGGGGTAATCCCCGGAGTCTAATACCCGACATACGAAACGGTACAACCCCAATCCAGCATATGCCATTATATGAATCCAAAGGGAGCACTTCAGGTACTAACTTTCGTAATACCTCATATTTAATTGGATAATGGGCAAATAAAAGATCGCTCCATGTCTGCTTCATTGTCCAAGGTAAATTCGGGAGAGCCCATGGACGATGACTGTCATCCCATTGGTTTTTATCGAGCTTTAGTTGTTCTCCCAAAGCCATCACTTCCTTAACATTTTTTTTGGAATTGAACTCCTTCTAAAATAATCGTTACCACTTTACTGAAGTTAAGTAAAACTACATCAAAAGTTTAAAAAAACATCATGAGAATTAGCATTGATTTTGCAATTTTACATGGAGAGAAACAACCTAATTAATACCTATTATACCGTTAAATTGAAATGATTTTATATTATTAATCTATTTTAAAGTAACTATTGTAGATTTAAATTCAGGATCTTACAGATAAATGTAAGCCTTGTAGAAAGAACTTTCCAACGTGAAGAATTAGATGGGTTTGTAAGTTTCCTATGGAATCGAGATGCCAGTGGTCATATTGAACCCGCTATTTCATCTGTGGATAAAAAATAAGAAAAGAAGAAGCGAGACAAGAACATACATGGATCCTATAAAAGTCTTATAGTTATAAAGTTCTCTAATACCGGTTATTAAAAATAGGACGAATAAATAAACAAAAAGTAATTGCACCAAGGAGAAGACTCTATATGAAAAAATATAACCCAATAAGAAAAACGTAAGTAAGCCGGTTAACACCTGTATGAACCGGAGCATGAAAACAATCTCCTCATTTCTATATATGTAAGATACCTTTCTCCATCCTCAGCAATTTGCTGCGCGTAATATCGTTTACGCCTTCAAATGTATGAAACCTCTATAATAAATATTGATTAGGTAATTGTTATATGATTGATTACTGAAGCACCTTAATTATAGGGTTAGTATTAATAGAACTTATCTTAAGGTTAAAGTTCATCTGAAAATTATTTAAAAATAATAAAAGTGTGAAAAAAGAATTGAATAAAGACCATTTAAACTGACTATACTGGTTAGATGTTACTCGCTCATGTTCAGATTATAATGATTTATGTTAAGATAAGAAAAAAATGAATAGGGCAGTGTGAAGCATAAATGAAAAAACAGAAATTGGTCGTGATTATTGGACCAACGGCAGTGGGAAAAACCAAATTATCAATCAATTTGGCCAAGAAGTTCAATGGTGAAATTATAAGTGGCGATTCAGCACAGATTTTTAAGGGTATGGATATAGGAACTGCTAAAGTTACAAAGGACGAAATGGAAGGGATTCCTCATTATTTAATTGATTGCAGGGAACCATCTGAATCCTATAATGTTTATGATTTTAAGCAAGAAGTGCAGCAGAAGATTAATGATATAACGAATAGGGGAAAGCTTCCTATATTAGTGGGTGGTACCGGTTTGTATATTCAATCCGTCCTCTATGATTACCAGTTCCCTGAAACCACAGCAAATCCTAATATTCGAGAAGAGCTGGAAGAACGAATTGAACAAGAAGGGCCTGATGCTGTTTATCAAACACTTGTTGAGATTGATTCCGTTGCTGCAGAAAAAATACATCCTAATAACACAAAAAGAGTTATCCGTGCTTTAGAGGTATTTTATGATTCAGGAAAGCGTTTCAGTGAACAGGAACAATCCACAGAGAGAACATTATTATATGATGTGGCTTTGATTGGATTAACGATGGACCGCGATCTTTTATATAAAAGGATCAATGAACGAGTGGAAGCAATGATGCAGCAGGGTCTTGAAGAGGAAGTCAGAAAACTATATGCAAAAGGATTAAAAGATGCACAATCCATGCAAGCAATTGGATATAAGGAATTTGAGGGACTCTTTGAAGGAACTGAAACACGAGAAAATGTTATAGCTCAAATACAGCGGAATTCCCGTCGGTTTGCAAAAAGACAATTTACTTGGTTCCGAAATAAGATGGATGTTCACTGGTTTGATATGACCAATTTGGCTGATTTCGAAAAAATTTCTGAAGAAATATCGCTTGAAGTGGCAGGAATGCTCGCTTTAAAGGCGAATAGATAAACTATAGAGAGAAAAGAGGAGGCAAAAAAATGAAACAAGGAATCAATATTCAAGATCAAATTTTAAATCAATTGCGTAAGGAAAATGTATATGTAACAATCTTTTTACTTAATGGATTTCAGTTACGCGGACTGATAAAAGGGTTTGATAATTTTACAGTCTTAATTGAAACAGAGGGTAAACATCAACTGGTCTACAAACATGCGATTTCAACATTTGCTCCTCAAAAAAATGTACAAGTTGACCTTGAAGGTTAAGGATAAGTACGGCAGACTCCCTCTACGGTGAGTCTGTTTTTTATTTAACTGATTTTTTCATTCTGTATGGAGGGTGCCCGGAATATAAATAAGGAGAGGAAATATAATTATTTTCCGGGCAATCGCAGTATGTGACAATCAGGCACACCTTTATTGGTAAAAAATAAATTTATATTGTAGTTTCAGGGGTGCCCTTGTCTATTTTGCCTTCACTTTGTCGAATGTGTTAGGTAAAAAAGGGGGGACACGGCTTCATTAAAGAGGTGATCAAATGGAGCAACAGCCAATGCGAGTGAGAAATAATGGGCAAATTAATGTTGTATTGAAAAATGGTCAAGCAAAGGCTCAGGTTAAGCCGATTCTAAATGTTCCTCCATTACCAAAGGATATACCTTCTCATCATATAGCCCTAAAAGAAATTGAAGCTGAATTGAATAGTCTCGTAGGCATGGAGGAAATGAAAAAAGTTATAAAGGAAATTTATGCATGGATTTATGTGAATAAACAACGGGAAGTAGCTGGCCTTAAGGCTGAAAAACAGGCGCTTCATATGATGTTTAAAGGTAATCCCGGTACTGGAAAAACGACGGTCGCACGGCTTATAGGAGATTTATTTGTAAAGATGAATGTCTTGAGCAAAGGCCACTTAATCGAGGCTGAGCGGGCAGATCTTGTAGGAGAATATATAGGACACACAGCTCAAAAGACGAGAGATTTAATCAAAAAGGCAATTGGGGGTATTCTTTTCATTGATGAAGCCTATTCTTTGGGAAGGGGTGGTGAAAAGGATTTTGGTAAGGAAGCGATTGATACATTGGTAAAGCATATGGAGGATCGGCAGCATGAATTTATTCTTATTCTTGCCGGATATTCACGGGAAATGGAGTATTTTTTAACCTTGAATCCAGGCCTGCAATCCCGTTTTCCGATTGTCATTGATTTTCCGGATTACACGGTTGATCAATTAATGGATATAGGGAACCGAATGTTAAGTGCCAGGCAATACGTTTATAGTCTGGACGCGGAAAGAAAACTGCGCGATCATCTATATTATTTAACAAATGTTCTACATCTTAAATCCTTTTCCAATGGTAGATATGTAAGGAATGTAATAGAAAAATCAATCAGAACTCAGGCAATGCGTCTTTTGCTGTCGGATCAATATGAACGTCGGGAATTAATGACCATCCGAAGTGATGACCTAGTGTTCGATACGTTTGAGTAAGAGATACGAATAAATATGAGTGCCCCGTAAGCTGTCATAAAGCTTTTGGGGCATTTGTTTTTTTGAGAAATAGTCATAATGAAATATTTCTAAGATGGTGATTATTAGTAGGTTAGAATACTAAAATCAAACGCAGGGAATTAACGAACTACCACGTCTAAGTAATCTATTAATAATTTAGATTTTGTGGTAAATTTTAGTTAGTTGCATAGGTTGGAATGGTAGATTTTATATTAACAATCTCTTGCCATAAAGATCGAGAAGTGGAATGAGAGTAGAAGGTTAAACGAGATGAATTTGATAGAAGAAATTATATTTACAAGCAAACAGGTAATAATTGATGCAGATTGTAAAAAAGAAGATTTGATTGTTTTGTTAAAAAACACCGGTGAAAATACGGTTCAATTAAACGGAGAACTTATTTTAACTCTTCCCAAGGGTCACCATATTATTCGATTCACAAAAGACCATTTCTGTCTTTTATACAATACGACTCTATCTTTTTATTCATTAACGGGTAAATTTGTATCTGAATTTGAGGTTGGTTCACATATTCATGAGTTATTTCCTTACAAAGATGGCGTTCTATGTACATATGGAGATCAAGGTGTATATGGAAAGGGTGCTGGAGTAAATATATTGAACTGTGTATCTCCATTCAGTGGTTTAGAGTCTTTTTATAACAATGCTATCCAATATGATCTTCTCTATGACCCTCTGGTTACTCGTTATAAGCCCTATGCTTGTATCAACTCGGAGAGAAATGAGTTAGTAATACTAAACGAGCAGCTTGAAGAAGAAAAAACGATGAAAATTCCTTTTGATACAGGAAATTTAATTACCTTTGCACTTACCTACAAATACGGCTTATTTATAGAAGAAAATAAACTATGTGTATGGGAATTTGAAACAACAAAACGCATTCTTGAGTATAAGAGGGAGTTCTCTTCTAAAATCAGAGCTATTTTTCATCGTCATAATTTTTCATTTATAGAGATTTCTGATTATGAGGTAAAAGGATTCATGCCAGTTGTGGAGTATGGCACTTAAGATAATCATCAATACAGATTAAAGAGCCTTGCTAAGAAAACAGCAAGGCCCTTATCATTTATCCTATATAAATACGAATCTATGAAAGTGGATTAGTAGGATATTTATGTAGTAACTCTTAATCAGTAACTTCTTTTAACAACAGGTAAATGCCATTCGTATAGATAAGAAAGCATTCGTAAAAAGGTAATAATAATAAATAAAAGGTATAATTCAAGGTTGGATGTCATCGCTCCGAGGCCGATTAAGAGACCTGCAATACCTGCCCAAATTGCGTAAATCTCAGATCTTAACAGTATTGGCTTCCTGCCTGCGAGGACATCTCGTACGATACCGCCGCCACTTCCTGTCAGGATAGCAGCAAATACAACCGCAATAAGCGGTAAGTTCATTTCCGTTGCTAGTAAAGCGCCCTGTACAGCGAATGCGCTTAAACCGATAGCGTCAAAAAAATTCCCCCACCTGTTCCAATGCTTTAAAAGCGAATGCTGAAATAAACAAACAATAGTTATAGAAATGAATGCGATAAAAAATAATCCGTTTTGTTCCCAAATATGGATTATTGGGATCCCGAGCAGCAAATTGCGAATGGCACCTCCCCCAAAGGCTGTTACAAATCCGAGTAAATAAAGGCCAAATAAGTCATATTCCTCTTCTGTTGCCACTAAGGCTCCGCTAATCGCAAAAGCGATTGTTCCGATAATGCTTAATACATCCCATGTCATACTTTTTTCTTTTTCTCCTTAAATAAAATTCAAATAATCATTTAAAATCAGGCTAATTTATCATATCATTTGAATACAGTGTTTGGAACGGGTGATTTTTTTGGTATGATAAGAAGAATAGTGAACTATTGAGGGAAGTGACATAATGGAAGAAACATATGAAAAAGCTATACTAGTTGGTTGTCAGCGAGAAGATATTGATGACAGTCGATTTGAATCCTCTATGGAGGAACTTGAATCACTAACGGAAACTGCCGGAGGGCAGGCTCTTGTATTAGTGTCTCAAAAGAGAGTTAAGCCTCATCCTGCTACATATATCGGGAAAGGGAAAGTCGAGGAGCTTATTGCATTAGTTGAAGAGCTAGAACCGGATGTCGTAATCTTTAACGATGAATTGTCTCCCAGTCAAATACGAAATCTAGGTAAAGAGCTGGGAACTAGAATCGTTGACCGTACCCAGTTGATTTTAGATATTTTTGCTCAACGTGCGCGTTCTCGCGAAGGTCAAATGCAAGTAGAGTTAGCCCAATTGCAATATATGCTGCCAAGATTGGCGGGGCAAGGTACTGAATTATCAAGACTCGGCGGCGGTATTGGAACGAGGGGACCGGGGGAAACCAAACTGGAATCTGACAGACGCCACATTCGACGTCGCTTGGATGAGATCAAAAGGCAGTTGGATTCAGTTGTTAAGCATAGGGAACGTTACAGAGCGCGCAGAAAACGAAATAATCGTTTCCAAATTGCATTGGCTGGCTATACGAATGCCGGTAAATCAACCTTGTTTAACCGTCTGGCTGAAGCGGATTCTTATGAGGAAAATCAACTGTTCGCTACCCTTGATCCGATGACCAGGGAATGTCTTCTTCCATCTGGATACAAGGTCCTTATCAGTGATACTGTTGGATTTATTCAGGATTTACCTACCTCCCTTGTTGCGGCATTTAGATCCACGCTTGAAGAAGTGACAGAATCCGATGCCATTTTACATGTAGTGGATTCTTCTCATCCTGATGCTTATAATCATGAGAAGACCGTTCAAAAAATTATCGATGATTTGGGTGCTGAGGATATTCCTCAATTGATTGTCTATAACAAAAAAGATGCCGCCCATTCTGAATTTGTACCGACATCCAAGGAAAAATCCATTCATATATCTGCTCGTCAGGATGAAGGGATTCAACAACTCCTTTTAGAAATGGAAAAATTGGTTGAAAGCTTTATGGAACCATATTCCGTAATGATTCCAGCTAATGAAGGGAAAATTATAGCCCGGTTAAAGGATGAGACAATCGTTAAATCAACCGAGTTTCATGAAAGCAATGAGACCTATCATCTAAAGGGACTTGCTTTAGCAGACCATGCAATCATGGGAATTATTAAAAATTATGAGTAGGAGTAGGAATGCAACATGTTTGAACAATTAAAGAACGGTGAGAGAATTAAAGAAACTGTTCAGGAAACTGAAAAAATGATTGCTGAAAGATTTTTAGAAATTGAAGAAAATGTAGACTTTAATACAGCGAAGGTATTGAAAGCCTTCCAGGAAAATCAGGTTAGTGATGCCCATTTTAATCCATCAACAGGTTATGGGTATGATGATATGGGAAGAGATACATTGGAAAAGGTGTTTGCTCATGTATTTGGAGCCGAAGCGGCACTTGTCCGCCCGCAAATCATATCTGGAACACATGCTATTTCAACTTCCTTATTCGGCGTGTTACGCCCTGGAGATGAGCTTTTATACATCACTGGAAAGCCATATGACACGCTTGAAGAGATTGTTGGCATACGCGGAAGTGGTATAGGATCCTTAAAGGAATATCAAATATCCTATCAATCTGTCGCTTTAAAGGAAGATGGGTATGTTGACTTTGATGCAGTAGCAAAAGCCATTAAACCAAATACGAAGGTAATTGGAATTCAACGCTCAAAAGGCTATGATAACCGCCCATCATTTAAAATTGCAGAAATCAAGGAAATGATTCAGTTTGTAAAAGCTATCAAACAGGATGTCGTTGTCTTTGTTGATAACTGCTATGGAGAGTTTGCTGAGAAAATGGAGCCTACTGAGGTTGGTGCGGACCTAATGGCTGGTTCCTTAATTAAAAATCCTGGCGGAGGTTTAGCGAAAACGGGTGGTTATATTGCCGGTAGAGCTGATTTAGTAGAACGATGCGCTTATCGTTTAACAACACCGGGTATTGGTGCTGAGGCGGGTGCTTCCTTGTACAGTTTATTGGAAATGTACCAAGGATTCTTCCTGGCTCCGCATGTTGTTGGACAATCCTTAAAAGGAGCAATCTTTACAGCAGCTATGTTAGAAAAATGGGGATTTAACCCTTCACCTACATGGAACGAACCAAGAACAGATCTAATCCAATCAATCCAATTCCATGACAGAGATAAGATGGTGCTGTTCTGTCAGCAGATTCAGTTCGCTTCACCAATTAACTCTCATGTGACGCCATATCCTGCCTATATGCCTGGATATGAGGATGATGTAATCATGGCTGCCGGAACGTTTATCCAGGGAGCGAGTATCGAATTAACGGCTGACGGTCCGTTAAGACCGCCATATACCGCTTTTGTACAGGGTGGTCTAACGTACTCACATGTTAAAATAGCCATTTGCAAAGCGATCGATCAGATGATTGAAAAAGGATTAATTAAGTAACTGATAATAACTCCCTTATTTTTGGAATAGGGGAGTTTTTTATTAGTAAAAATGGTCAGTGTGAGTTACAAGTAACCGATTATTTGCAGAGCGTGGGATTCAAAGTGAACTCTGTTTATCTATATCATATTAGCTGTTTATTGAATGGCATCGCATAGCATAGGTGTCTGAAAGGTGGAGGATAGGTGTTATGCTGCACCCATGGCACACCTATGCCGCACCTATGCGGGGTCAAAGGTGTCTGGAAGGTGCTGAATAGATGCTATGCTACATCTTTGTTACACCTATTCCTAATTAAAGGTGTTTGATAGATGTAAGATAGGCGTAGGATACCGTGGCTTTCCTGCATCTTCTATACACCTCTAGTGTGTCTGTGCAATATCTTTTCTGTATCTTGGTCTATTTGCTCCATAGAGGTAGGTATACTTTTTTGTGGAAAAGAGTTGAATTAATGTGTAAATAGAAGTGCTTTTTTATGTGAAATTCAAAATAAGGACCAGCTTGTTGCTTTTATTTATAAATTAATAGGTTAATTGTCTGAGTTTGGGGTAAAAGAAGTAAAGCAGTTAAAATGATACATTACTCCAGAGATTCCATGTCAGAAAACCTTACATATGATTGACAAAGAAGTTTACATGGCATAAACTAACAATATCAAGAAGAGGTATTGAAGGAGGATGTAGTGGTGAGCGGTAACATCAGAAGAACCATGCCACTTTTTCCAATGAGTATTGTCATGCAGCTGACCGATTTAACTGCACGTCAAATCCGTTATTATGAAGAACACAAATTGGTTTATCCAGCCAGAACAGAGGGTAATCGAAGGATGTTTTCGTTAAACGATATTGATCGTCTTTTGGAAATTAAAGAATTGCTTGATCAAGGCATAAATATGGCTGGGATTAAAAAAATTCTTGAACCTTCTATTTATAATGAAACTGAAATAATTGCTAAAGATGAACATTCTAAAGAAGAAACAAAACCAGAATTGACCAATGCGCAATTAAGAAAATTATTGCGTGATGAAATTTTGAAGGCTGGCCGCTTTACAACGAGAGGCAGCAACCAATCTGGTGATATGCATCGGTTTTTTAATTAAAAATTAAAATATAAAAAGCTTTATTATTTAAGGAGGAAAAAGGAAGATGGGGAAATACACTGCGGATGATATTAGAAAGTTAGCTAAAGATGAAAATGTGAAATTTATTCGATTACAATTTACCGACATTCTGGGAACAATTAAAAACGTAGAAATTCCAGTAAGTCAGCTTGATAAAGCATTAGAAAATAAAATGATGTTTGATGGTTCATCCATTGAAGGGTTCGTTCGTATCGAAGAATCTGATATGCTTTTATATCCAGATCTTGATACATGGGTAATTTTTCCTTGGACTGCTGAAAAAGGAAAAGTGGCTCGTTTAATCTGCGATATTTACAATCCGGATGGCACACCTTTCTCAGGTGACCCACGTGCTAATTTAAAACGTGTGTTAGAGGAAATGAAAGAGCTAGGTTTCACAGATTTCAATCTTGGGCCTGAACCAGAATTCTTCTTATTCAAATTGGATCAAGCAGGGGAACCAACTTTGGAGTTAAATGATAAAGGCGGATACTTTGACCTTGCTCCTACAGATTTAGGTGAAAATTGCCGTCGCGATATCGTTCTTGAGCTAGAAGAGATGGGATTTGAAATTGAAGCTTCCCACCATGAGGTAGCTCCAGGACAACATGAGATTGATTTTAAATATGCTGATGCGATTACAGCATGTGACCAAATCCAAACGTTCAAATTGGTAGTAAAAACAATTGCTCGTAAACATGGCTTGCACGCAACTTTCATGGCAAAACCATTGTTCGGTGTGAATGGTTCCGGTATGCACATGAACTTATCTTTATTCTCTGATGGAAAGAATGCTTTCTACGATACAAAAGGAAATATCGAATTGAGCGAGACAGCTCATCAATTCATTGCAGGTATCATTGAGCATGCGCCTGCGTTCACGGCAGTAACAAATCCAACAGTTAACTCATACAAACGTCTAGTTCCTGGATACGAAGCACCTTGTTATGTTGCATGGTCTGCTCGTAACCGTAGCCCACTAATCCGTATTCCGGCTTCCCGTGGATTGAGCACACGTGTTGAGGTACGTTCTGTTGACCCAACTGCAAATCCATACCTAGCTATGGCGGTATTACTTAGCGCTGGTCTTGATGGCATTAGAAATCAGAAAAAAGCTCCGGCGCCAATTGACCGTAATATCTATGTAATGTCTGCACAAGAACGTGCTGAAGAAGGTATTAAAGATCTTCCGTCTACATTATATCAAGCGTTAGTAGAATTACAAAAAAACCCAGTCATCATGAATGGTCTAGGTGATCATATCCTGGAACACTTTGTAGAAGCAAAAGAGATTGAATGGGATATGTTTAGAACCCAAGTTCATCCATGGGAGAGAGAACAATATCTTCAAATGTATTAATAGCTGAAACCCTTGACACTGCTAGCGTCAAGGGTTTTTTATTTGGTGGGGCAATCACATGTTTTTAGCTTGTCCAAATTTTCACCCCGCTTTTGCCCCGCCTCTAAACATTTTAACTTTTTGTGAAATCTTCAAATTTCTCCATAGTATCTTTTTCGATTTTCTTAGAGACGCGAGAGTACACATCAGCGGTGATCTGAATGGATCCATGACCCAATCGTACTTGGATGTATTTCATCGAAGCTCCTGATTCTAGAAGTAGAACAGCATGAGTATGCCTTAAAGCGTGAATTGTATCTTTGGCAATCCGGCTCTTTTATGGATTCGTTCCATAGCATTAAATAGTTACAGGAAATGAATATCCTGTTCGAAAGGTTTCGTGGATTTAAAGTATAATTGGAACATACTATGCGGTAACATGAGAAGAATAAATAAGAGGGTTCCTAAGTGGGATTCCTCTTATTTGTATATGACAAATGAACCGCATCTTGAGCCTCTTGTTGAAGTTATATACCAACGCTATTATTAACGTAAGTCGGATAAAGGATGATTATATATGAAGAAACTTTTGTGTATTTTCCACACCATGCGGTTACGCTATTTGCTTCAACATGTGGAATCATCTAAGGAAGTGAATCAAAAAATTCTTCTTTTGCATTTAAAATTAAACGAATTAGAAAAGCTGAAAATTTAAAATTAAAGGGACTTTCCACTCTGGAAGTCCTCTTTTTTATAAAAACTTTTTACCTCTTATTAATAAATCGCCTCTGACTGATATTATAAAAGTAGGAGGCGATAAAAATGAGATACACATGGAAAACTGATGCTAGAATTCCATGGGAACCGGAAGCGGATGAATTTCTGGAGAAACAACTAAGAATACACTCTAAAGAGAAGTTTGCTGTTATAGCGAGAAAAAATTAGCCCATCCACTTTGTGAAGGACATAGCGAAAAGCCCTTTATAGATCGCCTTAGTTGGATAAAAAACGGCAAGCAGAATCCAGGTGTATGCTCGGCCAATATAGTGCACACAATCCCTTAAGGGAAGGGGAGAAGTCTTACCATTTAAGGATTTAATATAAAAAAGCGAGTCAGTTTTTATGCCCAGCAAAATTGCTCGCCTCTGTCAAAAACTATAGTTGCCGTTTAATTTATTTTAAGTGTCCTCCAGGGCTCTTTTTATATATTCTAATAAAAGGGGGTACTGATAAAAATGGGGAAAATTATAGATATTTCACATCACCAGCCACCATCATCTATAAATTATGACAAACTAGCCAAGGAAGTGGATTTAGTTATTGTTCGTACTCAGTATGGATCTTCTACAATCGACAGACATTATAAAACTCATCACAAGGAATTTAATAAGCGTGGTGTACCAACTAATGCCTATGCGTGGGTAAGAGGTATTTCGATCTCTGATATGGAGAAAGAGGCTACTGATTTTTATAACCGGACTAAAGAATTTAGCCCGCCTGTTTACTGGCTTGACGTTGAGGAGAAGAGCATGAAAGATATGAGAGCAGGGGTTAAGGTCTATGCAAAGAAATTGAGAGCTCTTGGGGTGAAGAAAGTAGGGATATATATTGCCAATCATCTTTATAAATCCTTTAATATCGATATAAGAGACTTTGATGCTGTTTGGATACCTTCTTATGGGCGTAACAATGGCATGCGAGCAAGTAGCAGGAAACCTGACTATGTTTGCGACTTATGGCAGTTTACAGACAAAGGAATAGTAGATGGATATGCTGGTAATGTAGACTTGAATGCAATTATAAGTAATAAACCATTGAGTTATTTCACGGGTAAGTATGATCAAATCACATAGTATGAGGGGACTTCTAGTTGGAGTCCTCTTTTTTTGCCTAAAGTGATGCTCGTGTAAAGTGAGCCATTCTCTTGGCCAACTATTCAGACATTAAATGATAGTTACAAAGTCTAATTATGGCACAAAAGAAAGATTCTTCGCATATGATGAGGGTGAAGGTTACATGTTAAAACAGTTGGTGATGAATATGTTAGAAGAGTTCAAAGAGTACAAGCGTCAGACGGAAGGGCAATTTGATAAACAGGACGTGCGTTTTGAAAAACATGAACTCCGGATGGACAAGCAGGAGGATCGGTTGGACCAAATGCGTAGTACACAAATTGTACACGATCAACAGATTGCTGGTATTTTAGAAACCCTAAAAGACATTAAAGGAGATACTGTATGGTTAAGAAGAACTGTGACCGCTGCCGTTATAGGTGGAACTATTCCAGCGGTTATCGGTTTTATTGTGTTTGCTATACAAAAACTGAACTAAGGAGGGTGGATGATGAAAAGGTCTATACCATATTTTGAGGCACTAGTTAGTATATTGAGCTATTACCTTGCTATGGTATGTATGTTCAACAATGATATGTTTCAGCAATTGCCAGAGTTATATGGAACTTTAAGTCAGTTGGGAAGCGAGACATTGTTTGCTCTCATTTTCTTTTCTGCAGCTACCATTAAGGTTATTGGGCTGGTTATTAATAGTTATGTAATGAGAAAGTTTGGGTTAGGGTTATCCGCCTTAATTTATTTAATCATTGCTGTTTCTTATGCCACGAGTGAAATGTCCTTAAATTGGGGGGCAGGGATTTTCTTTTTACTGTCAGCATTCAGCCTTTTAAATATATTTGAAGTTAGGCATACTAAGTTAATGGAGTGATAGAATGAATTGGAAAGTACGTTTTAAAAACCCAACCTTATTATTGCATTTGCTACTTTAGTCACCAGATTTATATATAAGTTGCTCGGTTTAATAGGAGTCATGCCGTCTGTCGCAGAAGATGATACACCACAATTAGTTTTGATTTTTGTGGTTATTTTAGCTGGATTGGTATTGTTCAGGATCCGACCATTAAAGGAATAGGAGACAGTAGACAAGCCTTGACTTATGAAGTGCCAAGAGATGACAAACCCGATGTATATGTACCATTGGGTTTCTTGTGTTCATAATATGCGTTACCTAAGACGTATCATCTCAAAACTCTGCCTTACATAAAAGAAGAGAAGGCAATCCTTTTAGGACCGCCTTCTCAAGAATTTATTGAGCATTATTTTAGCATGGTTTGGATTAATACAGGGTCATGATCACTTGCTCGTCCGTGTTCTTCCATGAAGGCAGCGTTGATGTGAACGATATCAACAGCTGTACGCAATGTTAGTGGTTTCGAAACAAGGATATGGTCTAGCACTTGTAAATTTCCTTGATAGGCATACGTATAGCGGTCAATTGAGGGAATCAAATCAATCATATTCGTCAGTTCCCTTCCCTTCAGTGTTTTGAGTGTATCTGTAAATTCAAAGTCATTTAAGTCTCCGAGAGCAATAATATTGGCATTCTTGTTCTTGGACTGGATTTCTTTTACAAATTGATTCACCACATTTGCCATGCTAATGCGCTGCTCCTCACTAGACAATATAGCCGGCTGGTTTTTTCCAAAGAGCGGCTGATCTCCGCCTTTTGAATTAAAATGGTTAGCGATGACGATAACATCCTTCCCATTAAAGGTGAATTGGGCAGCTAAAGGCTTACGACTACTATCGAAAGCAGGATTTTCAGGATCAATTCGTCCTGGATTAGCTGTCAGTTTGCCATCTTCATAGCTGACTGCTTCATTCGCACTGCCTTTTGGAGCAGGAGTGAGTGACACTCGCTCTGGGTTATATAAAAATCCAACGCGAATATTCGCTCCAGGAGCGCCTCCGTCTTGATTATTAACCGGCGCAATATCTGTGAATGAATAAGAAGGACCGCCCAACTCTTTGATTTTATCAATCAATGTTTGATAGCTTGCACTTGCATCTGTATTACCGCTATTTGTGGCACCATCATTATCCTGTATTTCAGTAAGTCCAATGATATCAGGCTGATTTAAATTGTCAGTAATGGCTTTTGCAAGTTTAGTAGTTTTCTCGTCGCTTTCCTTCGGGGAGAAATTTTCTACGTTATAGGAAGCGACTGTCAGTTTTTTGGCATGTTGCTTAAATTTCGTTACCTCTTGTTTCAGGCTACCGTTTTTAAGCTCTGGTAAATTTTCTTTATCAGATAAGATTCGGTAATTGCTGAAACCATAACTTACAACACCATGAATATCTCCAGTAAATGAATCGCCTGTCTTGGTAACAAAGCTTGAATCACCAGTATCAATGATGAGTCGCTCAGGGTTATAATCGTTTTCTGAAATCCTCAAGCCTTTTGCCAGGGTGTTGAGTAAAGTATATTTTGACACTACATATAGTTCGCCATAATCCTGCGGTGCAATAACCTTCGGCTGTTTAATGTTTACGAGCATTCCCTCTAGGCTCTCGTAATAATCAATCCCGTCCTGATATGGATCAAACTTGCTGAACTGGTCGTTATCGATGATTCGTGTTGGCTGTCCTTTAAGCGGGCTAATCTCAATCGGCTTAGGGAGCGGTTGTGAGTCATTTACAATCGTAATGTTAGTAGCATTGATTTCTGTAACCGGTAAATCCGTTGTTAATTTTTCTGCATAACCTTCAAGTACCCATTCTTTAACCTGACCGCTTGCTTTAATGGTATTACCAACTTGTGCAGCATGGTTCCTTTTATAGACAAGTATGCCTTCTGAGGTGGCAGGGTTTTTATCAGGCGTTAGAGATTGCATGTAAAAGTTGTTAGCATCGGCAATATAAGTTACGATGCCTTCAACATCTGCCACATATTGATCCTGATATGGAGAGTGGTGCTCGGCACCTTGAATGTCATGTATCTGTAAACCGCTAGTGGCAATGTAATAGGCTAGTGATACAATATCACTGTTTTTATAGCCGTCTGCTACGACGATTGCTTTAATTGTCGTGTTTTCTGCGATGATGATAGGGGTCGTGTACACTTCGCTGTCTATGGTAGGTTCCATCCCATTTGTTGTGTAGTAGATGGTTGCGTTTTCCGTCTCTGTAGTTAAGGAAATAGCTGTTCCAGCTGATACTGGTCCTGGAGAGACTGAGCTCGCAGCAGCGGCAGCTTTCGGAGTTGGATCATGTTCTTCTGCAAAAACAATGGAGGTAGGTGATTTTAATCCAGGCACTGTATAGTAAGCCTCAAGATTTCCAGTAACGTGAATTTTACTCCCGATGATGGATGGATTAGACTGAAGCCCAAATTCTGCTCGGAATTTAGCCGGGAGCTGGATAGGAAGCAGTTTTTCTTTATCCGTTTCATTGGGTGAATCAGCTAGCGCAATATTAAAATCACTGCTGAATGGTGCTTCAAAATTGTAGCTATTATTTCCTGTCGTATGGGCAACGATATAGCCTTCAACAGTAGCATTGCCTGTATTGTTTGCTATTGCCTCTGTTACAGTAATTGGTCCATCTGCCTTGGGTGTTACCGCAGGAATGAACGATAAGAGGAGCAGGAACACGAGAAAGGCTGGGACGAAGAAACGATTAATATTGGATTTTGACATTCGACACTCTCCTTTAAATTTCTATCATTTCTCCCATATACTACAAAAAAGAGGGCAATTAGTACAGGGTGGTTAGATTCATCTTTCAATTGAAAGTTATAGTCAATATAAGTAAAAAGTCATGATTCTATTGTTTTTTAGAAAGGTATTGACTCTGAATCCTCAATTTTTTGAAGTTAGAAATATCGTTTAGTAAAAAATATCGAGTTTCTTCTATTAAATATAGGGCTGAGAGAATACTATAGCCAGAATGAGCCTAGGAGAGAGCTTTTTATTTTCATTAGATTAACATCTTAATGAAGTTAAGGTGCAGATTTGATGAACTAGGATAGGAAAATACGGGGTAAGAATTATAGAAAAAATGAAGAGAAAACACTAAGTAGGAAAAGTATGAATAGAGGTTGAATGTAGGCAAATAAAAAACCCCGTTAATCGAGACGGGGTACTTTAAGTTCAGCATATCTTTTTGCAACCAAATGCTTCAGTTGCTCTAAATCTTCTAATGTAGTTTTATTTCCGATATAATCTTTAATCACCGGAGGTATGGTTATTGAATTCGTTTTTTTCGTTGGCTCTTTTATGTCCATTTTTAGCATCTATCCTTCTGGAAAACTATTATAGTACCATTATATAGTTACAATGTTACGAATAGATTAATAGGAGTTTACATTTTAATATTATTAAGAAGTCAAAAGAAAGCCAATTTACCGAAAAGATAGGAGTAAGTTATGGTAGCAATCATTTACCCAACTGATGGGTATGATAAAAGGGAGAATGAATTAAGAAGAATTCAGTTAAATACTTTTATCTAACCAGACTAAAGAGAGTATATTTTCGTTTAACATAATATAGTCGAGATTACACCTATTGTATAGATTATTTGTCTGTGGAGTGTTTAATTTTGCCCACAATTTTTGGAGGGAAAAATAAAAATCGCTTTCTTCTCGAGTAATGCATATGCTGTGGTGCAGGATCGAGTGTTTCATCTCCTAAAAAGTCGAGCATAGTATTAGTTGAAATATGCGCATGAACCATACTTACTTTCCATTGATCGTGATGAATATCTCCGCGTATGATTAAATCGCCCCAAATACTATACATACTGTATCGTTCTAATAACCAAAAATCCAAAGAGTCCGGCAGGGGTTCGTATAAAATCTGTTTACGCTCATAATGAACATCGAGTTGATAGGTTTGTTTACTGCTTTCTCGTACACTTTGAAAATAAAATTGATCCCTATCTTGTTGAAAGTACATATGTGCTTTTTTATAAGGTAGGCCCAAGCCCACTTGTGCTCCCAAGACGGCTAATAGTTTATCAGCATCCAAACTAAAAAAATAAATACCAGGAACACCCTTGTATTTAACATATGTACGTACATTCAGCTCTAAATAAGTATGAAGATATGGAAAATGTGGAAGCCCTCTTGCTCTCATTTTAGTTATCTTAAAGGGAATAATCGAAATCCATGCTTTTCCTTCATATAAATCAATCTCCAATTCCTCCGGCACATATGGACGGAGAAGGGTGGGTTCTATTTGATAATGTAAAAATAGCATATCATTCCATACCTGGGTCAGTACCCACGGTGATTTCGGTAAAGGGAAAGGGCGATGTTTCGTTTCTTTCAACTCAAAATACATAAATTCCGCCTCATTTCTCTAGGTATATTAAATGTTTTGCCCATATATATAGATATTAAACATTCCGATAAAGCAACACGGCATAATAAAAAGAATAGAACAAGAGGGAATGCAATTTACATAATATTTAAGAGTGATTATAGCTGAGGGAAATATGGAGTTAAATATAAAATTTCCAGATCTAATAGTACTGATGTAATGTATAGGTAAAAATAAAGACCTCTCTAATCAAAAAGATTTGAGAGGCTTTTTATAGTTTCTGATTAAATTATCGGAGATCATACCTAAGGCGCATGACATTGTAAAACAATCGAGCATCTCGTCCCATTTTTGTTCGAGGATTTATTTGTGATTGAAGGCAGTTTAACAGCATCTCGTCACACTGTTTGGTGGGGCCAAATCTCTTATAACAGTCATCATGTTTCTTGCAGCATGAGTCTACTTGATTAGTAGGTCCCCATGGACCGGAACAGCCAGGACCGCACCAATTATATCCTGGATAACATAGTCCTTTGCCTGCACGTCTTCTTCTTCTTTGCATACTTCCACCTCCATATAAATCTTTATAATTAATATATGAGGAGTCGGACAAAACGTAAGGGCGGATAAATAGTGAATGTTTCCTTTTGTTTTCTAATGGGCTGTTGTGACAAAACAAATATATCCTTATAGAAAAAAGCCCAGAGTGAATCTCTGGGCTAAAAACTAAGATATGACAATCTCACAATCTATTATTTATTCAATTCACGGATAATATGCATTCCGGAAACCCATCCTTGTGTACCATTTGAAAGTTTCACTTTATACCATCCATTGCTGGTTTCCGGATTGTTTTTTGAATCAACCGATAGCTCAATATATTGATAATTAGATAGGGTACCGACTATACTGCTGCCTGTATTCGCAGCAGAACGGACATTTAAGGATGTAGCATCCACACGCGCCAGATTTTTAACGGACATGTATTTATAATAACTGCTTAATCCAAAACTGGATGTATAATACATTTTCCCTTTGTATTTTACTTTTAAAGACTCATTGTTATGTTTTTCTAGTAAATTAAAGGTTTCTCCTGCTTGAATGCTGACAGAAGATCCTGAGTTTGTTTTTGTGACATATTCAGAACTGACCCAGCCGGTTTTTCCGTTATATTGAACCTTACACCAGCTACCACTTGCACTAAGATAGGTTATCGTTTTCCCATTAGGAATGGTGAGCAGAATAGAACCATCTGTTGAAGCACTTGATCGCAAATTTAGGTTTGAAGTTGTCTGATAAACGGTTGAACCTGTGTTATCTGCTGATGTCAGATTAATTGTTTTATGGGCTACAGCAAGAGTACCGGTAGGAAAGACATCTTTTGCATCAGGATAAGAGGGTCTGCTTGGCACCTTTTTATTCGGGGTGGCATTTTTTGCACCCTCGTTACTGTAATCAAGCATTGCCGACATATGTTTGGCAATCGCTTTTCCCCAATTTGAATCGGTCGCATAATAAAAATTTATCCCGCTGCTTAGGCTGTCGATTCTATTCCCATTACTATCTTTAACGGTAGAACCAAGATAAGCACCTTTATAGGACCAGTATCCTTCATTTAAATACGTTGCTTTCATCATTTGAGCAATAAATTCAATATTTGATTTGATTGTATTAAATTTGACAGCACCCACGAATGGAGCTGCATCGTAGGCTCCGTAACCAAACAGATTATTTTTTGCCAATGATATAGTCGATTTACCGAAATTGCTCTCATGAATGGCATGTGCTGCAAGATACAAGCGTTCACGCCATACTTGTTTGCTGCATCAATAAATATGCTTCCCCTGTTATATAGAACACTGTTGGAGGAGGTTGCATTTTTCGCAATATACGTATTAATCTGAGCAGCTGTTACGGATGATTTTGTCCTTAAATCCATTGTTACATAGGAATCTGAACTGATTGGATTAGAGGAATCGGAGGTAGATGCTCCTTTTACCAGGTAGGATGAGTTGACCCAGCCTGTAAGTGAGTTAAAGGAAACCTTATACCATGCCCCTTTTTTGGATAAATACGTAACCTGCTTTCCTTTAGGTATAGTAGTAATGACTGTTGCACTGGTAGAGCCTGAAATTCGAAACTTCAAATTAGCAGTTGTCGTATAAATCTCTTTATTCTTTACTTCCTCTTTTTTATCTTCAGTTGTTTCCTTTAGGAATTCAGAGCTGACCCAACCTGTTTTGTTTCCATACTTCACCTTAAACCAAAAACTGTTTTTTGATAGATAGGTAACTTTCTCTCCTTTTGGTATAAGCGTTAATACAGACCCCTGGGTAGAAGCCTCAGTTCTTAGATTCAGTTTAGCAGTAGTTTGATAAGTCAAATTCGCCTTTGGTTTTTCAACAGAAGGGGAGGGACTCTCATTTTTAACCGGTGTAACACCTTTTAAATAACTGGAGCTGACCCAACCAGTTTTACCGCTATATTTCACCTTGAACCAAGAACCACTCTTGGAAACATAAGTAACAGATTTCCCTTTAGGAATTGTCGTTAAAATGGATCCTTTCGTTGAAGCAGAAGAACGTAAATTTAAATTTGCTGTCGCTTGATACTTCACCTCTTGCTGTGGTTTTGCCACGGTAGATGGTGTGCCTGTACCGTTTGTTGGTTTAGCAGCAGCTGAGTTAGCTTTTAAATAACTGGAGCTGACCCAACCGGTTTTACCGCTATATTTCACCTTGAACCATGAACCGCTCTTAGAAACATAAGTAACGGATTTCCCTTTAGGAATCGTCGTAAGAATAGATCCTTTTGTGGAAGAAGTGGATCGTAAATTTAAATTAGCTGTTGCTTGGTACGTAACCTCTTGCTGTGGTTTTGCCACAGCGGAAGGGGTGCTGCTCGTTGGTTTAGCAGCAGCTGAGTTAGCTTTTAAATAACTGGAGCTGACCCAACCGGTTTTACCGCCATATTTTACTTTGAACCATGAACCGCTTTTGGAAACATAAGTAACGGATTTCCCTTTAGGAATCGTCGTTAAAATAGCTCCTTTTGTTGAAGCGGATGATCGTAAATTAAGGTTAGCTTTCGTTGTGTAGGCTGATGAACTGCTGGTAACAACAGCAGATTTCACCACAGCAGGTTCAACCTTAGCTTTCTCATTTATTTTTTTTACATAATCTGAACTAACCCAGCCCGTAGTAGTTTGATATTTTACTTTAATCCAAGAACCGCTAGTGGAAATATAGGTTAGGGTTTTCCCTTTAGGTATGGTTTTCAGGATTTTCCCATTGGTTGACGCTTTGGATCGTAAATTAAGATTAGCTGTAGTTTGATAGCCAGACACAATTGCTTTACTAGAAGTAATATTTTCAGCTTTCTTCACATACTTATTATTGACCCATCCTGTGCGATTGTTAAATTTCACTTTGAACCAAGAACCACTTTTTGCAAGGTAGCTAATCTTTTCCCCTTTAGGGATGGTTAAGAGTACAGTGCTTTTAGTAGAATTACTGACTCGTAAATTTAAATTAGAAGTGGTTTCGTAATACGTAACACTAGATGCTTCTGCCTTTTTGGTGTCCAATAATTTTAATGATGTATCCCCGCTATATAGGATAAATCCTGCAGATAATAAAAGTGTTGTACCCTTATAGACCAATGGCTTATGGCTTGCCTTTTGATTTTGCAAATGTACATCCTCCTTTATTCTCCCTCAGTTTTACAAGGCTGTATGGCATATATTTTTGTCAGACAACTGCAAAGACCAGTTAAATCAATCCCAAACAAATTTAAGGATAAAATGAGTAACTAAAAAATGTCTCCATCATAAAATGTCATAGAGGGTGCTATATCACATATCGGCATAATTTGGGAAATCTTTAGCGAGAAATGTAAGATTCCATAATTTAGATGTTATTTTTTCATTAAAAAAAGGAATAAAGGTAATAATAATGTAGAAAGGGGGAGATAAAATGGAAGGTTATCTACAAAAAATAACGAAAAAGATATCTAGTTATTGTTTTCATCTGGATATGAAAAAGAAAGTGAAAAACAGTCATTTCACGATTGTCTCAGACAATGATTGGGGCAAGAAAGTATACGATGATTTAGGTATGGAATACAACTCTCCATTTATTGGAATGTTCATATTTGCACCGGACTATATTGAGCTCTTATATAACTTTGAGCATTATATGAAATCTCCCCTTAAATTTACACTCCATTCAAAATATGATGGAATAACGGATATCTATCCCATTGGGCTGTTGGACCAGAAAGTGGAGATCCATTTCTATTCCTATAAGTATAAACAGACAGCATTAAATGACTGGAATGAAAGAGTTAAACGCATAAATTGGGATCAGTTGTTTTTTAAATTCAGCGATCAGTATCAGTGCAGAAAAGAATGTATTGAAACGTTCAATCAGTTGCCTTTAAAAAACAAAGTCTGTTTTACGGCTAGGCCAATGGGACATTTAGACAATGTGATTTGTTTTTCAAATCAACACATAGAAACCAAATTACAAAATGAGCTAACGGATTATAAGAAATACTTTGATGTAGCATCTTGGCTGAATACAGGGGAAGTGATTAAGAAAGAGCCTGAAAAAAGAAAAGCCAATTTTGAACTGCATTTTCCTTTTAAGCTAATCGACAACAAATAGATAATTAATTAAAACACCGGTGTTTTCCGGTGTTTTTTATGTGCTCATGGTATTAGACCGACGCTGCAGGCAGATTGCACTTAAAAAGGCTAATCTATTAATTCTTATCCTAACTCTCCGTACGATTTTCAAAATGGTAATCCGTTTTTATATGTGGATTTTGCTTTAATAATTGACGAACAAATTCAGTTTGGTTTTTTGGTGAAATGGCAATCGTATTAAATCCTGTAAAATTAATTTCTATTTTATTCATAGATTGGGCAGGAACTGTAAAAGGATTTCTGGTTTTTCTTATACTACTAATCGTATCAATCTTAATTTCCTTCTTAAATGGACCGTAGTGTATGGTGAGGAGATTTTCCGCAATTGTATATCCCGTTTTAAGCCATATCCACATTAAACAAAAACCAACTGGTACTAAGAGTACGATTTTAATCCATTGCTTGTCTAAGAACTCAGGGGTCATCCAAACACCAAGGTCTGGAAAGAAAATGGGTGAAAGAATAAAAATAAATGCGAATAACCAAATGGTAGCGGTTATCCATAAGTCTCTTTTTGATGAAAAATACATGCTATCATCCTCTATTCGTTTGAATTTATACTTTCTTGGTGGTACGTATGTAGATGTAATTTACCCTTCAAATTAACAGGTGAATTAATGGAAATTCGCCGTCGATTGGCCGTTTTACGATTTGGGTCAGCTTTCAATTTGTATTTTACCAAAACAATCCATATTTTAGGTGTGTAAAATAGTTTCTATTCTGAAATTTTAAATTAAGATATTCGCTTAGGGAAAGAAATAATATATAAATATAGTTTTTCTTGAGATATTCATTATTTTTGATAAAAGTGCTACAGGAAATGAAAATTACCAATGTTTTTTGAAACTATCTGTCTGTTTGTTCGTATGTATAGTATGGTAAAATTGCCTTAGAAAGGGGTGACTGTTTATGTTCTATATGATCCTTCTTGGATTGGTAGGAGCTACAGCTGTAGTTTTTCTGCAGGACGCAAAACCAGCAGGACCAAAACAGGAACGTTTGGCAAATGTGATGAAGCGAATAGCAGGTAAAAATCAAAAAGACCAGTTTGTATGCACTCAATTGGATGATCGTTATGCCCATTATGTATATGAATTGGATTCAAATATACTATCTATCTTGGCTGGACCGGATTACATTACGATTAATGCGCAAAAAGCTAAAACCAAACAGCCTTTACTTGATGTTCGATACGATACAAGATCGAGAGTTTATACAGAAAAGAAAATCTCTGAACAGTTATTAAAGAAAGAAAGCGATCTAGAAAAGATTGACCTGTTTTTAAGATGGGTCATTATGAGTTTTCAGCCGGAAAAAATGAAAATGATATATCAAAATAACAATAACTTTACTGCTCTTATAAACGAGCTGGAAGATGCGAGAAAAAGAAACTATCTCTCATCACCGATTGATCATGCCTTTACTCAAATTATCCCAAGCCTGGGTTATTTACTGGAGCATGTGGATCTCATCTCTGATGTTGATTATGAGCATCAGGTTAAGGAGACAATAATTAAAGATTTACGAAAGCTGATAGCTGACTTTAGTCAATTGGAATCCAAACAACAAGAAAAGTATGAACATGATACATTAAATCGACTGATTATCATACAGGAGCGAATTACACAAATTCGCAGACATATTGACAATACAAGGGAATTTGACTTAAAGAAAACATTGACTACAATCGATCAAAGATACGAAAAATAATGTTGGACAAGAGGTGGAAAACCGATGAGTGAACAAAATAGGGAATTTGATGAAACAGCGATTCAATCATTCATAAATCCCGAAGATATGAAAAAATTAAATGATGAAGCAACTCAGGTCGTCAAAAAAATATCTGACACGGATGCACATAATATTGACTCCGTCCTAGAGCATTTAAGCAATTTCGGCGGCAATGAGCAACGTATGGCTGGGGAATCATTAAACAGTCTACGCAGACCAGTCAAAGACATGATGGACAACAAGGACAATCACGATATACCAACTAATCTGCTCAAGCTTCGCGAGGCGGTTTCTGACCTAAATCCAAATGCCTATCAGACAAAAGGAATAGCAAAGATTGTTCCAAAGTTTTTGCGCAAGAGTTCAAATGAAAAGTTTATTGCAAAGTATCAAACAGTGGAAAAGAATATTGATGAAATCGTCCAGTCCTTACTTAGAGGAAGAGATATGCTTCAGGAGGATAATGCTGAGCTTGATGTCATCAAAAAAGATGTCCATGAAAAAATTTATCTCTTAGATAAACAAATCTATATGGGTCAGCATCTTTTCCAAATGATTGAGGATAAAAAGAACGATCCAGAATGGCAGAATAAGCAGCAGCTTGTCATGGAGGCACAGGAGAAAATTATTGTGCGAACAAAGAATATGAGCTCTATGGTAAATGTGCTACAGCAATCCCTTGCTTCTGTTGATATTATCAAGAAAAATAATGATAAATTGAAAGAAGCCATTCGGAATGCAATTGATACGACTAAGAACTTAGCTCCCGTTACATCTGCTATTCATTTGGCACTGCAAAATCAGGAAAGAATCATTACAGCAATCAATGACGTAAATGAAGCTACAGAAAACATGATTTTGGCAAACGCGCAAATGCTAAAAGAAAACACAGAAAAAACAACGAAGCTCCTGGAGAATCCATCTATCTCGATTGAAAAGCTTCAAAAGGCTTACCAGGATATTTATTCTGCTATTGAGACCCAGGAAGCATCCAGCAGAAGGATTATCGCCAGCAGTAAAGAGTTTGTAACGAAGCTGGATGATATGAACAGAGAAATGAAAACGAAGTTATTAAATCAATAAGGGGGAAGAAACCATGCAATATGTTAGATATTCTCTCTTGCTGCTAACCTGTTATTTGACCGTGATGTTCAGTGGATTGATACCAGTGGTATTCTTTGATTCATTTGGAATGTTCCTGGGTTCCTATATTTCCATGTCCATCGGGATTACAATTCTTTTATTTGGCTTATTCTTTATGAAAATGAAAGAAAACCATTCATTGAAAATGAGGTTGCTTGTCATTAATACGATTGGTTTCCTGCTATTCCATTTTAATTTTGCAGTATACACTTCATACAACTCCATGGTACTGTGTTATCCCATCCTAGCAGTCTTAACATTGGTTGCATACGACAAGTATTATAAAAAGCAGAAGGAAAAAGGAAATCGAATATACTACTGAAACGCCGATTGATTCGGCGTTTTTTTTATTTAACTGTTCTTCAGAGACGGGACGTCAGATAGGCAGTCTTTTCATTATGCAGCTATCTTCTCAGGTATGGATTAAGAGCAATAATTAAATTAACCTGAAAATGAAAAATAATAAGTATCACAGGTTGATCATCCGTATATGAATGGAAAATTAGAAAAAGTATTTAAAAAGAAAGACAAGCTGGCAGATGGAGGCACGGCTTGTCTTTCTCTTTGTTTTATAGATTGTCTGCAGGAGAAGTGGCATCATACCTCTTTGCTTGTTCATCAGGCACAAAATCCGCATTGAATTCTTTCTCTGATTTAGAAACAACAACAGTTGCCACACCGTTGCCAATTAGGTTCGTAATTGCACGTGCTTCAGACATGAAACGATCGACACCAATTAATAACGCCATTCCTTCTACCGGAATCATTGGGAAGGCAGCCAAAGTGGCGGCCAGTGTGATAAAGCCGGATCCTGTCACCCCTGCAGCGCCTTTTGAGGTTAGCATTAATATGCCAAGCAAGGTCAGTTCTTGCCAGATGGTCAAATCAATCCCATAGGCCTGGGCGATAAAGATGGCGGCCATTGATAGATATATAGATGTACCATCAAGGTTAAAGGAGTACCCTGTAGGGATGACCAAACCGACGACTTGCTTTGAACAGCCGTAGTTTTCTAGCTTTCGCATCATTCCCGGCAGGGCAGATTCGGAAGATGATGTACCAAGAACCAGCAGAATCTCTTCTTTAATATAGGCCATGAACTTAAAGATATTAAAACCGTAATATTTTGCAATTGAGCCGAGGACCAAGACGACGAATAAAAACATAGTGAGGTACACAGAGCCCATCAATTTTCCGAGTGAAACAAGCGATCCAAGACCGAAATTTCCGATTGTATAGGCCATTGCGGCAAACGCGGCGATAGGGGATATTTTCATAACCATATTGACAATCTTAAAGAATATATCAGCTACTATTTCAAAGAAGGTGATGACTGGTTTGGCTCTTTCGCCGACAGAAGCAGCAGCCAGTCCGAATAGAATTGCTGAGAACAAGACCGGAAGCAATTCCCCTGAAGCAAGGGCGCCGACAACATTCTCAGGAATCAAGTTCAGAATGAATGCTCCGAAGCCCTGATCCGATTCAGCAGCCTGTGCCGTATATTGAGATACATCGCCAGTTTTTAAATTCTCTGTATTAAGCCCGCTTCCAGGCTGAACAAAGTTGACGACAAGAATACCGATTGCTAAAGCAAGAGTGGATACAATTTCGAAATACAATAAAGCCTTGCCGCCAATCTTCCCGATTTTCTTTAGGTTGCCCATGCTTCCAATCCCAATGATTACTGTCAAAAAGATAATTGGAGCAATCAACATTTTAATTAATTTTATGAATAAATCAGCAAGGATTTTTAAACTGGCACCGAACTCAGGGAAAATTGCCCCTACCATAATCCCTAAAATGATACCGGTGACAACTTGGACAGTTAGATTCTTAAAGATTTTCAAAGCCAACCCTTCTTTCTGTTTTATTGTTAGCGCTTACAATTTATTGTGTTTATCTTAAAGGATAAAGAAGGAATTGTGGGATTATGGTTTTAATGTTCTTTTTGGTCTTTTTGGTCACCAGGATAATTATCTTAATCGAAAGAATGAGCATATTTCTTTAATCAGCATCCAATCTATATGAAAAAGAAAGACCTTCCGTAGGGGAAGGCCTCATCAGTCAATCGACTCTTGAATCTTTTTTAATAGTTTTTCGTCGAATTGGGTCTTATAGTAATCATACAGTGGCAAGAAAGTTTGCTGCCATTGCCGTAATTCTTCGTCACTTAGATGATAGATTTCAAGCTCAGCGGAAGCTTCCAATTTCGCTAAGGATTCTCTGTTCATTTGCTCGGATTGCGTTAAGTTCCAAGCTGTCGCTTCGTCCATTGCTTCGATGACTGCCTGCTGTAAATTCTTTGGAAGACTGTTCCAAAACTCATTGTTAATCATGACTGCATATCCAAGAATACCATGGTTGGATAGTATCATATGATCTTGCACTTGATAGAAACCCTTAGAATCAATGTTAGAGATCGTATTTTCTTGGCCGTCAAGCTTCTCCCTTTCTAATAAACTATAAACCTGGTCAAAGGAAGCGCTTCGGTTCTCTGCACCAACAAGGTTCAGCTGCCTTTTGAGCATGTTACTTGGCATGGTACGCAGAGTAAGTCCCTCAAGATTATCTGGCAGTTTAACAGGAGAATGGGCCGTTGTAATTTGTTTAAATCCATTATTCCAAAAGGCCAAGCCCTTCACACCATACTCATCAAGCATCCCTAATAGCTCTCCCTTTATGGGACCTGTGAAAATCTCTTCTATATCTTTATAATTCTTCAATAAATACGGCAGATCGAGAACTTGCCATTCGGGAATCCAATCTGTCACTTTTGAGAAGGAGGGAGCAATCATCTCGATATCGCCATTTTGCAAAGCTTGCAGTTCCTCCCCATCTGAGTAGAGTGTGCTGTTTGGATATACCTCTACCTGGATAGCTCCGTTAGTCTTCTTCTCGACTAGCGTTGCAAATTTATCAGCGGTGAGCCCTTTTGGTGTATTTTCGGCAACAACATGACTAAAGTTGATGACAATTTGTTCGTTTAAGCCCTCTTGTTCAAAATCAGGCGGTAAGCTTGCTTTCTGCCCAAAATCATGCTGAACCCCCATGTATATCACCAATACGGCAATGATGGAAACAGCTGTTATTAAAAAACTTTTCATATCATATCCCCGCCATATTATTCTTTTCAATATTCTACCATGTTTTTTGGTGGTACAATGGAAAAAAGTTACTCGAGGAGTTTTGGGCATGAAGCAAATATCTATCCATTGGAAGATTATGACTATGACTTTCTTCATCATTATCTGTTCTTTTGCTGTTGCAGGTATCTTTGTGCTCGGAAGTTTCATGGAAAAGAAGGAGGCAGAAATCAGCGAACGGAGCCTGCTCCTCTCAAGAACGGTTGCTGAATTGCCTGAGGTGAGGAAGCTGCTTTCAGAAGGCGGTGACAAAAGCAGAGCGGAAGAAATAAACCCAGTTGTTGAGCGGATTAGGGTTATCAATAATGCTGATTATATTGTTGTGCTCAATAATAATCGTATCCGACTGTCCCATCCTGTCAAAAGGATGATAGGTACAGTGTCAAAAACGGCAGATGAGGATGCTGCGTTTACGGAACACAGCTATGTCTCTAAAGCGAATGGAGAAGCAGGCACAGTTATGCGCGGATTTGTTCCTATTATGGATGATGAACATAATCAGGTAGGGGTGGTTATCACAGGATATCTGACCCCAACTCTATGGGAAATTGTATGGGGGACAAGGATTGAAATCTTCTTGGCTATTGGTTTTTCGCTGCTACTTGGCGCATGGGGAGCATGGTCACTGGCACGGCATGTTAAAAACCAAATGTTTGGGCTTGAGCCACATGAAATAGCTCGTCTCTATGCCGAACGGAATGAAACCTTCAATGCCATGCATGAAGGAATTATCGCTATTGATAATGATATGACCATTACGGTTTTTAATGAAAAGGCCTATCGTATCCTTGGTGTAGATAAGCAAAATCTAATCGGCAAGAATATTTATGATGTTCTGCCTGATACAAGATTGCCAGAAATCATTGATTTTAATCACCCGGTCTATAATAAGGAGTTATTGGTCAACCAGCATTCCATTTTGAGTAATCGTATTCCTATTCAGGTAAGGGGCAAAACGATTGGAGCCGTCGCAGTCTTTCAGGACAGGACAGACGTGAAGAAGCTAGCCGAGGAGCTTACAGGCGTAAAGGCTTTTGTTCAGGCTCTCCGTGTTCAAAATCATGAACATAAAAATAAGATGCATACAATCGCAGGCTTGCTTCAGCTTGGTAAATATAAAAAAGCAACTGAATATATCTTCCAAGCTAAAGAAGAACAAGAAATGCTCACTGATTTCCTACATGAACGCATTAAAGATGACAATCTATCAGGTTTGCTTTTAAGTAAGGTTAGCCATGGGAAAGAACTAGGTATCGAAGTCGAAATAGATAAGAACAGCAATTGGACTCATTTTCCAAATGGGCTTGACCATCATGATTTTGTCGTCATTATCGGAAATCTTATTGAAAATGCATTCGAGGCTGTACAGAAATCTATCCAAAAAGAGCGTAAAGTGTCTATTAGCTTGGACCAAACGGATGAATCTACATCAATTTTGGTGGAGGATAATGGAATTGGGATGGATGAAGCCGTCATCAATAATCTATTCAAAAATGGATACACCACCAAACAAGAAGAAGGACATGGGATTGGCATGTACTTGATTCATGAAATTGTCGCCAAAGGCGGCGGCAATATTGAAGTGGATAGTTCTCCTGGTGAAGGGACCAGCATTGTCATTACTTTTTAAGGGGGAAATGAAATGGAAACAGTTACTGTATTACTAATTGAGGACGATCCAATGGTACGCGAGGTTAATCGTGGGTTTATTGAGAAAATAGAAGGCTTCCATGTCGTCGGTTTTGCCCCGAACGGTAAGGTGGGGCTTGAACAAATAGAAATCTTGAAGCCAGAACTTGTTTTAATGGATATATTCATGCCTGAACAGGATGGGCTTGCTACTATCCGCAAAATCAGGGAAAAGGCCATTTCGACAGAGGTCATCGTCGTTACGGCAGCTAATGACCAGCAGACAATTCGGGAAATTCTGCAGTTTGGAGCTTTTGACTATGTCATGAAGCCATTCACCTTTGAGCGAATGAAGCAAGCGCTCGAAAACTATAAGGCATACAGGGAGCAATTCAAACAGAAAGAGGAGTTGACTCAGGATGAATTGGACCGTCTCTTGCGCAGCCAACCTGAACAGGGGCATAAAATGAAGAAGGAAGTACTCCCTAAAGGACTTAACCCGGCAACAATGGAGAAAATACTTCTATTCATCGAAGAGAAAAAGAAACCAATCTCGGCAGAAGAAGTTGCCGAAGGGACTGGACTTGCAAGAGTCACAGCTCGTCGTTATCTGGAACATCTCGAAAAGCAAAACAAAGTAGAAATTGTATTACAGTATGGCGGGATAGGACGGCCTATCAACCGTTATCAAACGGTTAATTGATATTAGCATTAATCAGTTAAGAAGCTACAAAAGCTAAATATTTCTTGTTTTATCAGAGAATTATTGCAATATCCATTCAAGGTTATTCAACGTTTGGCAACCTAGCAATGAAAAGTAAAAAATACAATACATCCTGGGGAAAAACTTTATTATAAATTCAAAAAAATGAGGGGGAACTCGTTATGGAGAATAAATTGATTCAAGAGTTAGGGATTAAATATCCCATCTTACAAGCTCCTATGGCAGGCGTGACCACTCCGGAACTAGTTTCATCAGTTTCAAATAATAATTGTTTAGGTAGTATTGGAGCCGGTTATTTAACAGCAGATAAAACAAGAGAATTCATACATAATGTAAAAAAGTTAACTAAACATCCATTTGGTATAAATCTTTTTGTACCTGAAAATCATGAATTAATAGAAGATAAAATTTTAAAAACGAATAGTTTATTAGACCAATATCGAAAAGAACTTCAGATAGTAAAGGATGATTTGTCGATTTCTACTAAATCAGAATTCGATGAACAAATTGAAATAGTATTAAAAGAAAAATTGAAGGTTTGCTCGTTCACATTTGGTATTCCAAGTAAAGAGATTGTGAAAGAATTAAAAAAGGTCGGAACAGTTGTTATAGGTACTGCAACAAATGTAAAAGAAGCCCAAATAGTTGAGAGTATAGGAATGGATGCAGTGGTTGTTCAAGGCAGCGAAGCAGGAGGACATAGAGGATCATTTATGAATCCAGATAGCTTAATAGGGTTAATGTCTTTAATTCCACAAGTTGTAGATAATGTTTCCATACCTGTTATTGCTGCAGGAGGGATTATGGATGGAAGAGGTGTCACAGCGGCTTTATGTCTTGGTGCAAAAGCAGTTCAATTAGGCACAGCTTTTTTAACTACAAAAGAGAGTGGAGCACATCCATTACATAAGAAGGCTATTCTTAATGCATCAGAAGAAGATGTATTATTAACCAGGGTCTTTTCTGGTAAGACAGCCCGGGGTGTTAACAATAAATTCATGGAAAATATGAGAGAGTACGAAAATGAATTGCCGGCTTATCCTTATCAAAATACATTAACTAAAGAAATAAGAAGGGTAGCAAGTGAACAAAATAATAAGGAATATATGTCACTTTGGTCTGGGCAGAGCCCAAGATTAAGCAGGGAAGTATCGGTTAAAGAATTAATACAATCTCTTCAAGAAGAATCAAAAGGGATTCTGAACCAGTTTGTAAATTTATAATTTATAATTTATCTTTTATTTTTACTTTTGAATAAGAACAAAAACCACCAAACTAATAAAAATAAATATCCTATGGTTGTAAATATGGACCAGATCGCTCCATGTTGTAATAGACTAATTAAATGTTCAAATTCGTTCATTTTTTCTGCTCTTCCAATACTGTTTATCAAACTGATTATTAGAGCCACTTATTAGTATTTTCTTAACAAATTTTAAATACTGGAAGGGAATGATAGCTTAAGGATGGAAATATAATGGTAGTAGGCAGGCTCATGATTACTTTTTAAAGGGAATGAAGGGGCGATCAGATGTGAATATGATGGCGAAGGTTAAACTCATATTTTATGCAGTAATCGTATTTTCGATTTATCTGTATGCCATTTTCTATTCTTTTGGGGATCATGATTTGAATTTAAATCACACGTCTAGTAAACAAATCACTGCTTCCTCGGATGAGGATATCAGAAGAAATGTTCAAATAAAATTTATCCTTTTGAATTCATCCGGTCATGCACTTGGTGAAACTGATATTTTGATTAAGAAAAACTCTAAGAATCAAGACAAGAAACCCTTAAATGTTCAAACTAATAGTAAAGGTGAATATGAGTTGACCATAGAACCTGGTTCATATGATGTCCATTTAGAAAAAAATCGCTCTGTACAAAAACAAGTAACTATTCATTCTAAGGATGATGGTAAATCAATAGTACTGAAGTTTTAAAGAAGCCTTAAGTAAGGCTTTTTTATGCATTTGTTCATTATAAACGCTGTTAACAAACATATATTAAACGTTATTTATAGACTAAGTTTTGCCTGAACGTTATTGGTCGTCAAAAGTAAGGGAGGATTGAGCTATGCGACAGATTATTGCCTTAGGAGGCGGAGGTTTCTCAATGGAACCGGATAATCCGTTATTGGATCGATATATTTTAAAACAGGCTACTGTAAATAGGCCAAAAATATGCTTTGTACCAACTGCCAGCGGGGATGCGGACGGGTATGTACAAAGGTTTTATACCTTTTTTAATGAGCAGGAGTGCGAACCAACTCACTTATCATTATTTAAGCCTCCAACCAAAAATTTGCAGGATTACATACTCGAACAGGATATTATCTATGTAGGTGGAGGTAATACGAAGAACTTATTAATTCTCTGGAAAGAGTGGGGATTGGATCGAATACTGAAAACTGCTTATGACCAAGGAATCCTATTGTGCGGTATAAGTGCAGGTGCAATTTGCTGGTATGAGGAAGGATTGACCGATTCATTTGGAGATACACTTGAACCAATAAAGGCATTGGGGATATTAAAGGGGAGTCATTCACCTCACTACGACGGTGAAATGAATAGAAGACCTGCCTATTTACAAATGGTTAAAGATAGATTAATAAATCCAGGTATTGCTGCTGATGATGGAGTAGGGCTTCATTATGTAAATGGAGAGCTGGTAAAAGTAGTGAGCTCCAGACCGAACGCCGCCGCCTATAGTGTTAAAATTTCTGAAGATGGCATTGAGGAAAAAATCCTGGAACCCTTTTATTTAGGAAAGGAAGACTTATAGAGAGAATAACACGTTGTGCTTATTATAATGTTTACATCTTTTTCATATGAGGGAAGTAGAAAAGTAAGCAAAAATAGATTAAAAGTCTTTCTGAATTGATAGTCGCAAATGAATGGGGTGCGGAGGATGAAGATAGCGATTGCCGGCGGTAGCGGTTTTGTTGGGAAGGAACTTGCTGCATTATTAGTCAGGGAAGGTCACGAGGTTTATATTTTGACCCGTAATAAAAATAAGCTGACAATGTCAACTGTTAAACCAGTCGAATGGCTTAATGAATATAGTAAACCAGAAGAGGAATTGGAAGGGATTGAAGCTATTGTTAATCTAGCTGGCACATCCCTGAATTCTGGTCGTTGGACGGAGAAAAGAAAAAAGCAAATTTTAAAAAGCCGTATAAATGCTACAAATGAGATCTATAGGATAATAGCAAAGCTTGACCCTAAACCTCGAATTTTAATCAATGCAAGTGCTATTGGTTGTTATGAGCCATCTCTAGAACAAACCTATCATGAGGACTGGAAACAAGCAGGTGACAATTTTCTGGCGGAAACTGTTGTTCAGTGGGAGCAGGGAGCCCAAAAAGTAACAGATTTTGGAATGCGAGTCGTATTTGCCCGTTTTGGTCTAATTCTTGGTGCCAAAGAAGGGGCTTTTCAAAAATTGATTTTGCCCTATAAGCTATTTGTCGGAGGTAATTTAGGTTCAGGCCGACAATGGTATTCGTGGATTCATGTTGAGGATGTGGCAAATGCAATTTTATTTTGTATCCGAAATAACCAAATAAATGGCCCGGTGAATTTTACCGCTCCGCATCCAAAGAGAATGGAGGATTTCGGTAAAACTCTGGGTGAGGTACTTAATAAACCGCATTGGACAACCATTCCTTCTATTTTCATGAAGACAGCTCTTGGAGAAATGAGTACGTTAATACTGCAAGGGCAAAAGGTGATACCCAAAAAATTAATCGAAGCCGGATACTCATTTATCTATCCGGATTTAAGGTCTGCTCTAAGGCAATTAGTAAAACAAAGAAAGGACTCGCAGAGGTAAAAGCAGAGTCCTTACTTCTTTTGAATTATTTTTCGTCATGAAAATCATGATTTTCATGCTCATCATGATCATTGTCTGCTGAATGTTCATAATGATCCTCTACATGATCATCATATTGGTCGTCTGTATGATCCTGCTCTTGGTTCCATTGTTGACCGAAGAATAATGGACGTCTTCTTTCCTTGTATAGGTTTCTTGAAATGCCAATTATTTTCTTGAAGCGGATGGCTATTATGCTAGTTTGACCTCTATTTGTGGTAAGCAGCAACAAAAAGTCGCTCTTTAACGCCTTTAATTCCCCGTAATATGAACCTTCAACTGTAATAACCTGGACTTGTTCACCAATTAGATCAGAAGCATAATCAAAAAAATCTTTATCACTTTCATTACTCAAATGTAGTCTCCCCTCTCTTTATAATTAGTTAATGCACGTTATAGATCATTTGCATAGGTGTTTTGCTTAGGGAATAGGGGAATAATTATAGTTTGGTAATGGGTATAGAAACGGCAAAGTGATATGATAAACATATAAACCATACTATTCAACCCAGAATAGTTTTTTCGATAAGGGAGCTGGCAACATGGAGGAATATTTAACAAAGCAACAAGAAACTATTTTGCAGCAATTAAAAGACGTAGCAAAAGAGTTTTCTGTAAGAGCACAAAAATATGACGAGGAACGCTCATTTCCAGCCGAGAATATTACCGATTTGAAAAAAATGAAGTATACAACCTTAACCTTGCCGCAGGAATTTGGAGGAGCAGGGGAAGGGTTAACGACTTTTTTGCTTGGCCAGGAGATCATCGCCCAGCATTGCGGTTCAACGTCACTAGCAATTGGGTGGCACAATATGGTAATCCTGGAGCTCTTAGAAAATAAAACATGGACAGAAGAAAATAAAAAGAAACTATTTAACGAAATCGCTGACGGAGCTTTGGTTAATCGTGCCGCATCTGAACCAGCGACAGGTAGCCCAACAAGGGGAGATAGACCAGAGACGATCGCTCTTAGAAAAGGAGATAAATGGATTCTTAACGGAAGAAAAACGTACACCTCACTGGCTCCGGTTTTGGATATTTTTCTTGTAAGTGCATGGATTCCTGACGAGGAAACGATTGGTTGGTTTAAAGTATACAAAAACCAGAGCGGTGTGAGTATTGATGAAACATGGGATATGATCTCGATGCAGGGAACTGGCAGCCATGATTTACTTATGGAAAATGTAGTGCTTCGTGAAGAAGATTTTGTGGAAAGAGCTTCTGCTAGAAAAGCTTCAGGCTGGCTTTTACATATACCTGCGTGTTATTTAGGCATTGCAATGGGAGCGCGTAACTATGCGATTCAATTTGCAAAAACGTATTCACCAAACAGTTTAAAGGGCACAATCTCTGAACTGCCGCATATTCAGGCAAAGATTGGTCAAATGGAGCTTGAGCTGATGCAGTCTAGGAGCTTTTTATATTCTATTGCTCAAAGATGGGAGCAGTATCCTGAGAAACGTGAACAAATGGGTCCTGAATTGGCAGCTGTTAAAACGGCTATAACCAATCAAGCAATCTCGATTGTCGATACAGCCATGCGAATAGTCGGCGCACAAAGCCTGCAACGGAAAAGTCCAATGCAAAGATATTATCGTGATGTTCGGGCAGGTCTGCATAATCCTCCTATGGATGATTCTACGCTGACCTTACTTGCTAAAAATGCGTTGGAGAAACAGGTGTAATAGAGAGAAAACAGTTGGGATGTAACATAGTTAAAGAAAATATTAAATGAACTTTTCATCGTTTCTTATATTCAGAAAGAATCCTCATTAAGATAATGAGGTTCTTTTATTGTCTTTATTCCAAGTTGATTGGGGGTCACTTTTTCCAAGAATAATTTAAACTCATTAAAGGGATATACAAAAAAGCAAAAGTGCTATTCATAGCTTAATTTCCAGCTTGATTTTATTCAAAAAAAGTAAAGTTAACTTTTTAATGTAATAAATGTATATTTAGTGAAAAATACCACATTTTTCTTGACCATGAAAAAATAAGAAGCTATATTGATAATGCGTTATGTGAAAAGATTCACATATTTAACATCTTAGAGGAGTGAGTAATTTGAGAAATCTAAAAAAAGTAGCAATGGTAGGAACTGGTTTGGTTGGATCAAGTGCAGCCTATAGCTTAATTAATCAAGGAATTTGCGATGAATTAATTATGATTGACATTAACCATGAAAGAGCAAAGGGTGAAGTTTGGGATTTATTACACTGCATCGACTTTTTGCCAAGCCGAACGAAAATTACTGCGGGTTCCTATTCTGATTGCGAAGATGCAGATATCGTTATCATAACTGCTGGTCCTCCTCCTAAAAAAGGTCAGACACGACTAGATACATTGGAAATTAGTGCAAGGATTATGAAGTCTATTGTTTCGGAAGTAATGGAAAGTGGGTTTGACGGTATCTTTTTGATAGCATCCAATCCAGTTGATATTATGACTTATATGGTATGGAAATTATCTGGCCTTCCGAGAAATAGAGTAATTGGTACTGGAACTTCATTAGACTCTTCAAGATTGAAAAATTATTTATCGGAAATTTTACATGTTGATCCAAGAAGTATTAATGGTTATACAATGGGTGAACATGGAGACTCTCAATTTGCCGCTTGGTCCCACATGACTGTTGGGGGAAAACCACTTCTACAAATTTTAGAAGAAGGAAAAGAAGAAATTGGGGAAATCGATTTAGATTTATTATTGCAAAAAGTGAAAAGAGTAGGGTTTGAGATACTAGAAAGAAAAGGAACCACCTACTACGGTATCGGATCAGCTCTGGCATCTATCACTAAAGAAATATTTAATGATTCTCATAAAATTGTCGCACTTTCTACTATTCTTGATGGCGAATATGGATATAAAGATATCTGTACTGGAGTGCCTTCTATCATTACAAGAGAAGGTATTAAAGAAGTAGTTGAGTTAAACCTAACTAGCACAGAAAAAGAAAAATTTGATCAATCGAATGAAATACTACGTGAATACATGAGAAGCATTGGCTTTTAACAACAGGAGGAATGACAGATGAAAAAAGAATATATAATGCCTAGAATATTTAATGCTTCAACTGGTATTGCACAAGGTATTTTCGTTACGCTGGGTATCGGACTATTAATAAAAAATATAGGTTCCATTTTGGATTTGGCATGGATGATTGAAATTGGCTCAATAGCTACAGGGTTAATGGCACCAGCAATCGGGGTAGGTATTGCAATTATGCTAGGAGCGAATGGGTTAGTGGTATTCTCTGCGGCCATAGCAGCAGCATTGGGAGCAGGCGCTATTAGTATTACCGAAGCGGGTATGTTGATTAAATCAGGAGAACCTATTGGTGCTTTAATAACTGCAACATTAGCAACCTTTATTGGAAAAAGATTGAGCGGCAAAACACCGCTTGATATGATGTTAGTTCCATTTGCAACCATATTAATCTCTGGATTTGTTGGAATACAGCTTTCAACAGTAATAGCACCTATTTTAACATCCGTTGGTGCGTTTATTAAAACATCAACAGCCGGAAGTCCTTTGATCGCTTCAATCGTTTTGGCAGTAGTTTGGGGATTATTCCTAGTATCTCCAGCATCCTCCGTCGCATTAGCTATAGCACTTGAACTGTCAGGTATCGCTGGTGGAGCCGCTCTAGCAGGTTGTGCTGCTCACTTTGTTGGTTTTTCTGTTATCTCAGCAAAAGAAAATCAGTTAGGAGGTATACTAGCTCAAGGGATTTGTACGCCAAAAGTACAATTGCCCAATATAACAAAGAATCCATATATCCTGCTACCGACATTGTTAGCAAGTGCAGTGGCAGGTCCGGTGTCAGCTTTAGTATTTAGTATAGAAGCTCCTAAAGAAATTGCCGGTATGGGTTTAAGTTCATTTGTGGCTCCTATTCAACTATTAACTACAAATAATCTGGGTTATATCATTCCAGCGATGTTGATTACTTATATAATATTACCTGCAGGTATTGCATATGGCACTTATTATCTATTAAAGAAAAAAGGTAAGATTAAAGAAAATGATTTAAGCTTACCAGTATAACGAATAAAGAGAGCAGGGTAAATCTAATGATTTACCTTGTTTTACTTTTTAAAGGTTTTTTGACTGTAAAATAAATTAAATCCAAAGTGAAATGTTACATTCATTAAAAGAATATGTTTCAGAACACTAATGCAGTTTTTTTGATATGTTCAATTAAGTACAGTATCTTTTGAAGAAGATAAGTGACAATGTTCGTGGGTTAATGGAGGGTATAAGTCTAATAATTTGCTATTATAAGATATGTCTGTTATTCTAAAGAAGAATTATTTTTGTTCGTTTTCAGATTGAGAAGCGATTTTGATTTTCGTCTAAGGTTTTTGAGCAAGGATAGTAATACATTGTGTGGAAACACACTAGGAGGCAACAATTATGGAACAAGGTAAAGTGAAATGGTTTAATGCAGATAAAGGATTTGGATTTATCGAACGTGAAGGCGGAGAAGACGTATTCGTACATTTCTCAGCAATCCAAAGCGAAGGCTTCAAATCTTTAGACGAAGGTCAAAGTGTAACTTTTGAAGTAGAACAAGGACAACGTGGCCCACAAGCTACAAACGTTCAAAAAGCTTAATAACAGCTAATTGATAGACCCTACATTTGTAGGGTCTATTTTTTATTTAATAATATTTGGTAAATAAAAATAAACCCTATTCAAGAAATGAATAGAGCTTCTGCAACAAACGTATGAAACTAGTATTATCAAATGGTAGGGTAAGTATAGCATAGTGGTTGAATAATCACTAATTTAAACAGGGATTATACTGTGATTTTTCAATGACGAATCGGAATATTATGGTAATATGTTAATGGTAAGATAGTGGGATATCAATAAGGGGAATAGTAATGGATTCTGAAATAAAAAAGAGTTTGCAGTAAAAGTATTTGGTGAAGAAACAATCACAGAATACAAGGGCTAGGGTTTTAAATCAAGAACTAAATGCCTTTCAAAAGAAACTGCCTTAGGGAATATTGAAATGATCGTTGATGACTTCTTTAAGGAATTTCAATTTATGCTATGGGGGAAACAGTCTGAACAATTAATTGGAAAGTTCCTAATAAGAGCTAAAAAGAAACCCAATTGAAATTAAGTAAAGTAGTTAAAGCTGTATGAAAATGAATTTATTCATATGTTTAAAAGTCCAAAAGGAGGTATTGAAATGTCTAATGAATCAACATTTCAGAGAGAAGTAAAAGATTTTTGGTATCCAGAATACAACAAAAATGGATACCCTCATGTTCAACAAGGAATGATTTTAAATCCTGAGAGGAATGAGGAATTTTCCCCGTTTATTCTAATGGCTGAAGACTGGTTTAAGCGTGGAACCTTCTCCGACCATCCCCACAGAGGGTTTCAAACTATAACTTATGTTATTGATGGAAGGCTTGAACATATAGATAATGCAGGAGGGTATAGCATTTTGGATGCTGGTGATGCCCAATACATGAATGCCGGTTGGGCAGCTAGGCATGCGGAAGAGGCTTTTGATGATGATCTTATTCATACCTTACAGTTATGGCTGAATCTGCCAAAAAGTCTAAAGCATACAGAAACAAGTTATCAAAACATCTATGTAGAAGATGCTCCTGTTGTGAACTTTGAAGGGGGTTACATTCGAGTTTACTCAGGTGATATTGCAGGGGTAACAGGACCTATGAATAGTTTGGTTCCTATTACGATGGCAGAAATTAGCCTCCGTGAAGGAACTGATTACACACATGTATTGCCTGAGAATCATAATGCATTCTTGTATATGTTGGCGGGGGAGATGGAGTTCGGAGAAAGTAAGACAAAGATAGCTAAAACAGGGGCGGCTACCCTATCCTTTAATGAAGAAGGCTCAGATTCTAACTCAAGTGGATTAAAAATAAAAGCATTATCTCGTTCCAAAGTATTGATTTATTCAGGCATCCCTATCCGCGAAGAAATAGCGTTTGGTGGACCATTTGTGATGAATACACAGGAAGAAATCAAGGAGGCGTTCCGCGATTTTCAGCACGGATTATTTGGACCACCTGCAGTAAAAAAATAAATCAAATTAGAGAAATAGAATATATTTTCAAACAAACACCAGATGGATAATAAACATCTGGTGTTTGTTTGTATAGTTTAAACGTATGTTCTTAAACTATCGAGTGTGTTGATCCAAGAAGTGTGTTACTGACAAAATTAATCAATGTTCTTTCCAAAAGAAAAAATAACCAATCATAAGATACATATATATTTTATTGAGCTCAGCTCCTTTCCTAATCCTACATCCCATATTTATTGCCCTACAAATAATCTACAAAAGGGATGGACAGTACACGTGGAACTTGCGAAAATCATAAATTTTATCAATATAGTAAAATTATTCTAAAAATTATTTGCATATTAATATGGTACTCTCATATAATAGAAGATAATAAATTACATAAAATATTATTTATGATAATTATTTTCAAAAGTAACAAATGATTGGGCAAAGGGTTCTATAATTGATTGAAAATGGAGGGATACGAATGTTTGAAAAACTACAACGTTTAGGAAAAGCCTTTATGATTCCTATTGCTGTTTTGCCAATAGCGGGGATTATGCTTGGTATTGGTGCAGCTTTTACCAACCCCCTTATGGTAGAAACCTATGGGTTGGAAGGAATACTCGGAGAAGGGACATTTTTGTTTTATATTTTAAGCACCATGTCTGCAATTGGTAATATTGTTTTTGCTAACTTGCCTTTGATATTTGCTGTCGGGATTGCTTCGGGGTTAGCGTTACAGGAAAAAGGTGCAGCGGGTTTATCGGCAGCAATCGCTTTTCTTGTCATGCATGTTATCGTTGGTACCATTCTAGGTTTCCTGGGCCATACACCAGAGACGACAACTGTAGACTATTTCTTATCTCAGGGTCTAGATCCAGTTGAAGCAGCGAAGCAGGCAAACGTATATGGGTACGAGCTTGGTATTTTTACAGTTAGAATTGGCGTGCTTGGAGGAATTATTGTTGGTTTACTAGTAGCCTTTTTAGCTAATAGATATTACAACAAGCAGCTTCCAGAAGCACTTTCGTTTTTCTCTGGAGTAAGATTTATTCCGATTATTTCAGTATTTGCAATCAGTGTTGTAGGGGTGATTATTCCATTTGTTTGGCCATATGTTCACATTGGAATTTCAACCTTCTCAGAATTCTTTGGACGAACAGGACCAATCGGAATGTTCTTCTATGGATCGCTAATGAGACTTCTCAATATCTTTGGACTTCATCATGCTATTTATCCACTATTCTGGTACACCTCACTTGGTGGAGAATTAGAGGTTGCAGGGAAAATCGTACAAGGTGGACAAAGCATTTTCTTCGCACAATTGGCTGATCCGACTGTTACGAAATTCTCAGCTGAAGCAACGAAGTATTTCACAGGTGGATACTTACCAATGATGTTCGGTCTCCCAGCAGCCGCTCTTGCTATGTATCATACAGCTAACAGTAAAAATAAGAAAATTGTCGGTGGTATTCTATTTTCAGCGGCCTTAACATCCTTCTTAACAGGGATTACTGAACCTATCGAATTTACATTTCTTTTTGTAGCACCATTACTTTATGGGATTCATGCCATTCTAGAGGGGATTTCCTATGCTGCTTTATATGCTCTAGATGTATCGGTAGGGGTTACTTTCTCAAGGGGTATCATTGATTTTACATTATTCGGTCTATTACAGGGTAATGATAAAACGAATTATATTTGGATTCTCATTCTCGGAATTCCAACAGCACTCATCTACTACTTTGTATTTAAAACACTTATTCTAAAATTGAATTTAAAAACTCCAGGTCGTGGGGAGGAATCTGAGAATAAGTTATATACGAAGAAAGATGCACTGCTAAAAGACATTGATATAGAGGATGTAATCACAGCCTTAGGTGGAAGAGAAAACCTAGTGGACGTCGATGCATGTATAACTAGATTAAGAGTCACCGTCAAGGATATCGATAAAGTTGCAGAAGATTCCGTTTGGAAAGATGAACTGAAGGCAAAGGGACTCTTTAAGAAAGGCAAGGGTGTTCAAGTCGTATATGGAGCCCTCGCAGAGATCTTAAAAAATGAGATAAACAACGTTAAATAATCTTAAAAGGTTAATAGGTGGAGCTGTAGCGGAATTATGTTTTTTCCTTCCTTAATCTAAATAATAATGCTAAGCTACCTCCACTATTTAAGTTTCGTTAATTGGATTTGCTGCAGGAGAGTCGTTTTCCAACTGTAATCATCAAGGTAAAAAAACAGAAATAGTAGGTGAATAAAATGTTAGACCATATTAAAAAAGGGCTGGTTGTTTCATGTCAAGCCCAAGAGAGTGAGCCTCTTCATAGCTCATTTATCATGTCAAAGCTTGCTCTGGCTGCCAGGCAAGGTGGAGCGGCAGGTATTCGAGCAGAATCGAAACCGGACATTATCGCGATTAAAAAAGAAGTAGATTTACCTGTCGTAGGAATTGTGAAGCGAAATTATCCTAATAGTGAAGTTTTTATCACAGCAACAAAACAAGAAGTTGATGAACTAATTGAGACAGGCTGTGAAATGATTGCGATGGACGCAACATTAAGAGAACGTCCAAATGGAGAGGAATTAGCTGATCTAGTTTCATATGTAAAAGAGTATGATCCCCAGGTTCAATTAATGGCAGATATCTCCTCATTGGATGATGCAATGAATGCGGAACGATTGGGCTTTGATTGTGTATCCACAACCCTTTATGGCTATACAAATGAGACAAAAGGATGTAAATTATATGAGAATGATTTTGAATTTATCAAAACAGTCTTAAAAAATGTCTCAATCCCTGTGATAGCTGAAGGAAATGTTATCACTCCCGAAATGGCGGGAAGGGTACTTGACCTGGGGGCATACTCCGTTGTAGTCGGGGGAGCAATCACTCGGCCACAGCAAATAACAAGTCGCTTTGTTGAAGAAATAAAGAGGGGTTGCTGATCAAATTTAAGGCGGAAGGAGTTATCTATGGTTACGCTCTTGAAGGAAATTCAATCGAAATATTCTTCATTCTCCGATAAAGAAAAAGGCTTAGCTGATTATTTGCTTTCTTCGCCATCAGAAGCTTCTAAGTGCACGATCAAAGAAATAGCAGAAAAAACGAATGTATCCGTTGCAACGATTACCCGATTCTGTAGAAAAGTATCCTGTAAAAATTTCGTGGAATTAAAAATGAACCTGGCGAGAGAAACGCACCATGAAGAAGCGGAGGATATGGATTCCAAAATCAGAAGTCAGTATATGGATGTAATCCGCGATATACAAGGATTAAACAGTCGGAAATCGATAATGAAAGCACTCAAATTAGTTACAAATGCTAAGCGGATTTTTATCTATGGTTTAGGAAGTTCGGGACTTGCCGCACAGGAATTAAATTACCGATTGAGTAGGATGGGTTTTGCCAGTGAAGCTGTAACCGATCCACATTTAATGATTATTAGAAGTACCTTATTAAAAAAAGGGGATTTATTATTAGCTATTTCACGTTCTGGGCAAACCCGGGAGTTAATTTCATCAGTTAATGAAGCGAAGAAAAAAGATGTTAAATTAATCTCTTTAACGGCTTATGACCATACATATCTAACAAAATTATCGGATGAAGTGCTATGGACCGTCCATCCCGTTCGCAATGCCTACTTATCAACCGGTCTTGATTTAAGCGCGCTTTACCTCATCGACTTAATTAGTATGCATTTCTTGGAGGATCCAACTAGGAAAAAAATCTATCAAGAGACCATTTCCGCAGTATCGTCTCAAATCCATATTAATAGTTGAAAAAGAGAAGTTTAAAATACTCCGCCTGAGAGAGTTGATTTGTTTAAAATCTGCCTACCTTAGGAGGAGTATTTTTTTGTAAAAAGATATTCATATTATTGATCTGTCTTTTCAAAACGTTGAGTATGTACATATTTTAAGTACGGTCGTGATATCGAGATAATCTTTCATTTTCCTAAAAATATTGAAGATGCTAATTATAAATATTAGGATACTCGTGCTTAGGTTTATATTGGTGAGTTCATTCAACAAATTATAAATTAAGAATACCATTGAAAGGTAATAGGTCATTCATTGGCATTCTAGAGTGTAATAATTGAAGATAAAAAATACATATTATATTACCTCTGTATGATGAATATTAGAGAATGGTGGTAGAATACGTTACTTGGAAAACCGAGTATTTATCTAACATTAAAATGTACATTAAGGTAAGGTTATTACAACATATCAATAATATCAGGTTCGTCATCATTATATGATTTAGGCTCTTGAATAAACATCTTCTTGGCTAAGTTACCTATTGTATTGGTTGCAAAAGCATCTACAGTTCCTCCAATAATTCCACCTGCTACAGGAACCATTTTACTTAAATTAATGACTCCTTTTTCTCCAAACTTTGTTAGTAAACGAAATCCTACAGCATGATTAATTTTTTTAATAACCTCAAAAGGTATTTTTTTTATACCTGTTACTGCAAGCTTCCTACCAATTTGAATCCCTGTATTTTTAAGAATGTCTTTAGCTCCGTTTCCTGCTAAACATACATAAACAAAAGTTTTAACCTGATCATCTTTTAGATCATATCCCCCCATATGTGCAATAGCTGCTACCATTCTCATTTGTACGAATATAACACTAGTTATATTTGCAGGGACAGCAACTGGCAAAGTAATAAGTCCTCCTACTCCTGTTAAGAAGCCACTTGTGGCACTTTTAGTATTTTGCCAATTAATTAAACTTTGAACTTTTTGATCAAGTGTACCACTTTTTTGTAAATAACTTTCAGCTAACTCTATGGCTGTGTCCATTCCAGCTATTCCGCCATTAATTGCTTTATCATAAGACCAATCTAAGGCATTCATTATAGCATCGTGGGTTAATCTTTTTTTCTCGTCCACTATATATTCACCTTACCTCTCAGTATTATACTAATATTATAAGTTATTTATCTGACTGTGCTAATTGTTTAATTGATATTATTGTTATCAAAACTAGTTTTTTCAGCAATTGCGGATAACCGGCCATATTTCTAATAGAATCCTTTAATAATTCTGTGGCTCAATACAATTTTCTTTACTATTGGAAGCGAATCTAATCTGTCCAGCTTTCATATTCGGGAATTTTGTAAAACCTACTAATAATTTCTTCATTTAAATACCTCCGTTGATAAAAATAATTATATAAAAGTACGTCTCTATTTTTGTCTCTTCTTGTATGGGGTATATAAAGGTAAATTCGGTCGAGGATCTAGATAATCCATCTTTAACAACAGATTAGTACTGGAGATAATACAGCACTCAGAAAAACGCTTTTTAAGAGTATATAGACCCTCGGCTGCATAAGATGTACAAGCCCTCTTCTGGTTTAGACAGAGAAGACCCTCCTTGTACTTAACCACAGCATCCCAAACACCTTTCCCAAGAATTTTAGATATTTTTATAGGTTTGTAGGATATTTCAATCAATAGGTAAGCGTTATAATGAATTTTGTAAGCGCTTTAATTTATATGATAAAGGGGGAAAAGACGATGAAGAAATTAGGTTTAGTCCTAATGGGGTTACTGACGGTGCTAGCTTTAGCTGCGTGTAGCGATGATGATAAAAAAGCAGGTCAATCCACGAAGGACGGGGCAATTGAGCTTACACTTTGGACTGACTGGACCGAGGATCGGCCGGAAAATACACTTTACAAAGACATTATTTCTAAATTCAATAAAGAACACGATGATATTCAGGTTAAGGTAGAGGCCATACCACATGATCAATATGAAACAAAATTAAGAACGCAAGCCGCTGGAAATCAATTACCTGATATGATGCGTGTATGGCCTGGGGCGAGGACAGAGCCTCTAGCTGAAGGTGGAGCGATCCTTCCCTTAAACCCCATCATTGAGAACTGGGATGGGGTCATTCCTGATGCCATTCTACAAGACTATGCGTTAGATGATAATTATTACGCAATCCCTTCAAACATTAGTATTACAGGATTAATTTACTATCATAAGGACATTCTTCAAGATGTAGGTTTTGATGAGTTTCCTAAAACATATGCGGAATTTAAAAAACTTGTAAAAGCACTTAATGATAAAGAAACGACTCCAATCTCTTTAGGTAACAAAGCAATCTGGCCATTGCAATCTGTTTATATCTCTACAATTGCTGATCGCTTTACTGGAAGTGATTTCTTAGAGAATACATTAAACGGAGATGGCAGCTTCGAGGATCCTCAATTTATCAATGCATTATCTGTGATTGACGAATTAACAAAATTAAAGGCATTTAATGAGGATATGAATACTCTTGATGAAGCTCAATCACGAAATGAATTCATTAAAGGAACTGCAGCGCTCCACTTTGCTGGTTCATGGGCACTTGGGCCAATTTTAGACAGTGTAGAAAATATTGATAACATTGGTGTAGCTCCATTCCCTACGTTTGAAGGTGGTAAAGGGGATCCTGCCAAGATTGCTGGTGCTGCTGGCGGAGGGATTGCCGTTAACAGCAAGTTAAGTAAAGAAGAGCAAGAGGCTGCTTTCACATTCTTAAAATACTACTATGGTGATGAATTATACCAAGGATTAATCAAAGCGAATATTATCGTTCCAGCTAATGTTGAAATGGATGACAGCATTCCTCAAATATTCCAGGATGCTAATAGTTTTGCTCAAGGTGGATTAGTGCCTGTATATGATGCAACATTAACTCCTGAACTTACAGATATTATTAACAATGGCTTGCAATCTATTACATTAGGTGACAAAACACCTAAACAATTAGCGGAAGAGATGCAGAAAGAAAACAAAAGTAAATAATCGTCTATAAGTTTTTTCACAGGTTACTTCATGCAAGTAACCTGTGAATGTTTAGGGGGGAGAAAATGAAATTAACTAAGAAGACTAAAGGGGCGTTTATACTAGGTATATTGCCTGCTTTCTTACTATATATTGTTTTTGCCATTTATCCGATTCTCCAATCCTTCTATTATTCATTCATGGATTGGAATGGATTCAATGAAATGACCTTTGTAGGATTAGATAACTTTAAAAAGCTATTTGCGGATTCGCTATTTTGGAACTCTGTTAAAAATAATATATACGTAGTATTAGTCTCAGTGCTGGGTCAAGTTCCACTTGCTTTATTTTTTGCCCTTTTATTGAATCGTAAAATGAAGGGCGCAAAATTATTTAGAACAATTGGGTTTCTGCCAGTTGTTTTATCAACCGTTGTAATATCATTAACTTGGAGTTTAATATTCAATTCTCGTAATGGATTAATTAATGAATTTCTACGATCAATTGGGTTAGATTCACTCGCACAAAATTGGCTAGGAGATACAAAGTGGGCAATGGCATCTGTCTTAGTAGTTGTTGTTTGGCAGTTTGTTGGTCTATACTTAATTATTTTTCTGGCCGCATTACAAAATATACCTACTGAAGTATTAGAAGCCGCTAAAATGGATGGTGCATCGGAATGGGCAACAACCTGGAAGATTACGATCCCAATGATTTGGGAGACCATTCTAGTTGCGATTACGCTTTGTATTGCAGGCAGTTTGAAAACATTTGATTTAATCTACGTCATGACACACGGCGGTCCAGCACATTCCACGGATGTTATGGCGCTCTATATGTTTAATGAAACATTTTCAAAATTACAGTATGGTTATGGTAGTGCAGTGTCCGTATTTATTTTCTTCTTTAGTCTGATCTTAATAGCAATTGTAAACAAAGTATTAGGAAAGAAAATGATTTAGGAGGTGGGTATAGATGGCGAAAACAAATGAAATACCTAAGAAAAGAAGCTTCAAAAAAGTAAGCATCTATATAGCATTAATTATATTTGCAATCATTAATGCATATCCAATTATTTGGATGGCAATCAACTCCTTTAAATCCGAGAAGGAGTTTGCAACAAACCAATTTGGGTTTCCAAAGAAATTTATAATAGAAAACTATACTGCCGCTTGGGATATTGCTAACTTAGGTGTCCTGTTTAAGAATAGTATTTTTATTACTGTAACAGCGACTGTATTAACCGTTTTTATCGGGGCGTTAGCATCTTATTTCTTATCTCGATTTGATTTCAAGATGAGCAAGTGGTTATATGGATTTTTCATCTTTGGATTATTAATACCGATTCATGCCACATTAGTACCTATGTTTATTCTAATGAAAAATTTAGGACTATTGAATACACCCATCACCTTACTCTTTCCCTATATCGCTTTTCATTTACCCATTACGATCTTTATCCTCACCAGCTTTATGAAGGGCTTTCCTAAGGATATTGAAGAATCTGCAATCATGGACGGGTGCGGAGTTTTTAGAATATTTTGGTCCATCATCCTGCCCATGTCACGTCCGGCAATCGCTACAACTGTCATTCTTAATTTCATCTACAATTGGAATGAATTTTCATTTGCGCTAGTGTTAATTAATGACCCAGAGCTTCAAACATTGCCACTAGGTTTAGCAAACTTTGCAGGTCAATTTACAACCGACTATGGTGCCCAAATGGCTGGTTTAACGATGTCTTTAATTCCAATTGTCATTTTCTACATGATTTTTGAAAAGAATATTGTTAAAGGTATGACAGCTGGTGCGGTAAAAGGGTAAATGAATATGATTCGAAATTGGGGCCTAAAAAAGAAGTTTATGATTATATTCCTTGTATTCATCACACTACCAACAGTATGCTACGGCATTCTCATTTACTACCAAACAACGGAAGTACTTAAAAGACAGCTGGAAGAGGATATCCTTGAAATACTAGAAAAAGATGAACAGAGCCTTTTGTCCATCATACGAGATGTTGAAAGTATGTCCTCCTATATGATTTACAGCGAGGACTTTCGAACATTTTTTAAAACTACACAAGAAACTCCCCTTGCGGATAAAAGTAGTATGGACGGGATAAAAGGCTATTTTACTTTTCAATTGATGTCAAATGAGTATATATCCTCCATCTTATTAAAAGGAGGAAATGGTGAGGAGCTGGCATTTGGTGAACCTGTTTTTGGAAACGAGGATAAGTTAGATCAGGCTGCCATAGACGGAAAAGGATCTCCCATTTGGAGCGATACCTATGGGGTTACAAGTGGGTGGGATGGGAAAAAATATGTTATTAGCCTCTCTAGAGTCATTAACGATTTAAATAAGATTAATCAACCAATTGGCATCGTAAGAATCCGTCTTGATCAGGAAAAAATTAAGAGAAATTTAGAAGTAAAACAAGGTAATTACCTGGTCATGTCAAAGTCCGGTGAAGTTATTCTTCATTCAAATCAAGAGCTAATAGGAAAAAAATACAATGATCCTGCCTTTATCGATTGGGTCAATCATAGTGAGAACCTAGCCTATGATTTTACAAAAAACAACCATAACTATAAAGCTGTTAAAAAAAAGCTGAGTGGGACAAATTGGACATCTATCGTGATTGTAAATGAGGAGCACTTGGTCAAGGAACTGTATACCGTTCGAAATTCGATTCGTAATATGATTTTTCTTCTTCTCATATGTGGAATCATCGCTTTTTATGGATTCTATCGCTCTAATATAAAAAGAGTAATTGAATTAACTGGCCAAACACACCAGCTTGAGAAAGGGGACTTCTCGGCGAATGTGGGCGTTTCAACAAATGATGAAATTGGTCAACTAGGGAAACAGTTTAATAAAATGGTCAAAACAATTCAAAGACATATTGATACAGAATACAAACTGACTATTAAACAAAAGGAATCTGAATTAAAGGCGCTTCAGAATCAAATTGATCCACATTTTCTATACAATACATTAGACATGATTCGATGGACGGCACGCCTTGAAAATGCAATGGAAACAGGTCAGCAAATCGAACAGCTTTCAAAAGTATTCCGAATGAATTTAAATAATGGGAAAATGTGGGTTACAATAGAGGAGGAAATAGCTTATATTGAATCCTATTTAGAATTACAGAAAAGCCGCTTAGGAGAACGTTTATCTTTTTACATTTTTATTGATGAACAAATCAAACGCTCCTACATCATGAAACAATTAATGCAGCCACTAGTTGAAAATTGCATCCAGCACGGTTTTAAAGAATTACCCAGACAAGGAATCATTACTATTCGCTGTTATCAGGTGGAAAATCAGTTATGGATCGATGTGATTGATAATGGTTGGGGGTTCGAAGAATGTAAGCAAGATACTGGTTATGCAATGAAAAACCTAAAGGAACGTTTAGAGATTGCGTTTGGAGAACCATATGGTTTGCTGGTGTTAAAAGTTGAATCTGGAGCATTGGTAAGGCTAATCCTGCCAATACTTTGGCAGCCCATAAACATGGAGAAATCAGGTGAACACTCGTGACTTTTAAAATGTTAATAGTGGATGATGAACCTATTATTTCCCGTGGTCTGCGTTTAACGATTCCCTGGGAGACCATCGACGTCGAAGTAGTAGACACAGCACATGATGGAGAGGATGCCATCGAGAAGGTCAAACAATATGGCGATATTGAACTTGTTATTACAGATATAAGGATGCCAAAAATGGATGGATTGCAGCTGGCACGTTTTCTGTATGCCAACTACCCTCATATTCGGACGATTATTCTGAGTGGATTTGAAGAATTTGAATATGCCCAGCAAGCTATCAAATTGGGTGTAGATAATTATTTTCTAAAACCGGTTGATATTAATGAGCTCATGGAAAATGTTAAAGAGATAACCAACGAAATGAAACAAAAGCGGCAGCAAAAAAAAGAACGGGATAAAATAGGATTGAGAAATGCAATCCTCCAACAAGTAACAAATTTACAGAGGTCTTCAACTAATAAATCATACCATCACAACGGCTTCATAATTTATCCATTTATTAGTATGCATCAAAATTATAAACGAAAAATAACTAGTTTTTCAGAAGGGGATTATGAAGAGTTTTTAAGAGGATGGGAGAAAACCATTGAGAAGAAACTACAAGAATATGGACTTGCCTCTTATTCATTCTTTACAGAAAAAAATATACTAGTTACCTGTGTTCATAGTGATGATGGTCGGAAAGTGACGTCGGATATCCGGCAAAACTTGATTCGAAATGATCGATTCAACCTTCAATTTGTTTGGAGCGAAGAGTGGATTCCTGTTGAAAATCTCAAGGTCGTACTAACAGAACTACTAAATCAAGGAAGGTATTTAGCTTTCACGGAATGTACCAGCCTTGTAGTTTCAGATCAATTGAGACGGGATACCCTTCAATCGTACCCAACTAAACTTGAAGAGCAATTAATAGAAGCTATTATTCAAATGAAAGATTTAGACCTACATACTTTTACGAATGAATTATTCGGATACTTTACCATACATGAATTTTTCCTGGATGAAGCTGTTCAGGTATGCAGAGAGATACTTAATAAAATTTTGGATCACTATAAGTCTCTGAGTGGGAAAAAGGTAAGGAAATGGGATCTTTATTACAGCGAGAGCCTAAATGTTCATGAATATAACTCATACGAATTGTTGAAAGAACTTTTTTATCTGGACCTTTCCTCCATCTGTAAATACCAATCTGAGCTGAAGAATTTTGACAAACAAGATTTGTTAATCAATCACGCGAAGGAATACATACATGAATACTACAGAACGAATATTAGAGTTCATGAAGTAGCGGAGGTCCTTAATATAACCCCAAATTACTTTAGCTCTCTATTCAAGCATAAAACAAGCGTTAATTTCAATGAATACGTTAACCAATTAAGAGTGGATGAAGCAAAGATCTTACTTGCAGAGACTCCTTTTAAGGTAAACGAAATATCCGAACAAGTAGGGTTTCAGGAATATAAGTATTTCGTTGGAGTGTTTAAAAAAATGACTGGAATGACTGCGACGGACTATCGAAAATTCAGAAATCTGCAAGATAGAAAAACTGGGGAGAGATTATAATAGATGGAAAAAATAACATTAAACCTACCAAAGGACTTTATTTTAGGAGCATCATCTTCTGCATGGCAAACTGAAGGCTGGACCGATAAAAAAGAGTCTCAGGATTCATATTTAGACCTATGGTACAAAAAGAATAAGAATGTTTGGCATAACGGATATGGACCTGCTTATGCAACTGATTTTTACAAGCGTTATAAAGAAGATATCAGTTATATGAAGGAAATTGGTTTATCCCATTTTAGAACATCGATTAATTGGTCCCGTTTTTTAGTGGATTATGAGAATGCTGTTGTGGATGAAGAGTACGCGAGCTTTGTCGGAAACGTAATTGATGAATTAATTAGAAATGGCGTAGAGCCAATGATCTGTCTGGAGCACTATGAATTGCCTGCTTATTTATTTGAAAAATACGGCGGTTGGGGCTCAAAGCATGTGGTTGAACTATTTGTAAAATATGCGGAAAAAGTATTTGAACGTTATGGAAATCGTGTGAAACACTGGTTCGTATTTAATGAGCCAGTTGTAGTTCAAACACGCATATACTTAGATGCGATTCGTTGGCCATATGAACAGAACACAAAAAAATGGATGCAGTGGAACTATAATAAAGGGCTTGCTACTGCTAAAGTGGTGAAGTTATTTAAGGAAATGAGATTAAAGGATCAGACAGGAGCCAAAATTGGGACCATCCTAAACCCAGAGGTTACATATGCTCGTTCTTCCTCTGAACACGACCAAAAAGCAGCTAGAATGTATGACCTATTCTTCAATCGTGTATTCTTAGATCCAGCCATTAAGGGTGAGTACCCGCAGGAATTATTTGAGTTGATGGAAAAACATGATATTACTTTTGAACATACAACCGAAGAGTTGCAGCTCATTAAGGAAAATACGATTGATTATGTAGGCATTAATCTATATTTCCCACACCGCGTCAAAGCACGTACAACTGCATGGAATGAAGAAACACCTTTCCACCCTGAGTACTATTATGAAAAACACGAGCTAGTAGGTAAGAAAATGAACCCATATCGTGGCTGGGAAATCTACCCGCAAATTATGTTTGATATGGCGGTCAGATTGAAAGAAGAGTACGGAAACATTGAATGGTTTATTGCTGAAAATGGAATGGGTGTAGAAAACGAAGGCAGATTTAAGAATGAAGAACAAATCATTCAGGATGATTACCGAATTGAGTTTATAAGCGAACATTTAAAATGGCTCTTAAAGGCAATCGAAGAAGGAGCCAACTGTAAAGGCTATATGCTTTGGGCATTCACCGACAATGTATCACCCATGAACGCGTTCAAAAACCGGTATGGTTTAGTTGAAATTAATTTAGACGATAACCGCAATCGAGCACTTAAGAAATCTGCTTACTGGTATAAACAAGTAATCGAAACAAAAGAATTTGAAGCAGAGAATGACGATTTTTATAGGTGAGTTGGGATGACCATTCCAGAATGTATCTAACCTCAAAGGCCATGAAATCAATTTGATTCGATAGGATTAATGGATAAAGGGAAGGATATTAGATGATAGCTAGCTATATGGACAGTCTTATTTTAAGCTGCTAAAAAGGCGATATTTTAAAAAAATATATAAAATAAGTCTGTGAAAGATTCATTTAGATGAAATATATATGGTAATGTATTATCTTGTTTTGAGCATAATAGGGAAATAGACTATGGTGTATAGTAACGTTATAATAATTGGAAAATTTAATTAAGGAACGGTGAAGATTTTTTTGGACAGCATTTGGACCTCAATTGTAATTTTGTTAATACTTATCGTGGCAAATGGTATATTTGCTATGACCGAAATTTCAATTGTTACATCTAAGAAGAATAGACTAGAAAAATTGCGAGATGAAGGAAATTCCAGTGCTAGTTATGCTTTGAAATTAGCGGATGACCCAAATCAATTATTGTCGACTATTCAAATCGGAATCACATTAATTGGGGTAATTACAGGTGCATTTGGCGGTGCAACCATTGCAAGCCAGCTAGCTGTTTATATTGAACAAATTAATGGTCTTGCTTCTTTCAGTAATGAGCTAAGTCTGATCGTGGTTGTAGGACTTTCAACTTACTTATCATTAATTATTGGTGAGTTAGTTCCAAAACGGATTGGTATGGGAAATCCAGAAAAAGTAGCATGTGCAGTAGCAAAACCAATGTATTATTTTTCAAAAGTTGGACGCCCAATTATTTGGTTTTTAAGTAAGTCTACTGATTTTGCATTAAAATTTTTAAGAATAAAACCCACAAGCCAACCGAATGTAACCGAAGAAGAAATAACCCAATTAATTGAACAAGGTGTTCATAGTGGGATTGTTGAAGAAATAGAACAGGATATGGTAGAACAAATTTTCTATTTAGGGGACAAACGTCTTAGTGATATTTTAACACCTCGTACGCAGCTTGTTTACATTGATTTAGAGGATTCGTTTGAAGAAAATATGAAAAAAATTAATGAAAGTTATTACTCCAAATTTCCTGTTGGGATTGGAAGTTTAGATGATTTTCAAGGAATCATTCATAAAAAAGATCTTTTATCAAGAATTGTGGCAGGAGAGAATTTTTCTTTAGCGGATTCCGTCAAAGATACACTTGTTCTGCCAGAACAAATGAAAGTATATCGGGCATTGGAAACATTGAAAAAATCCGGCCAGCATGAAGCCGTTATTATCGATGAATATGGAGGAATTGAGGGCTTTGTCACTCTTCATGATATTATGGAAAATATTATTGGAGAAATGCCTGAAAAGGATAATGAAGAAGAGCCGCAAATTATAGAGAGAGATGGAAACTCATGGTTGGCAGATGGTCTTGTTTCGATTGATACGTTTATTAGATATTTTGATTTGGAAGACTTTACGATTCTTAACCAAAGTAAAAACTTCCACACATTGGGTGGATTTATTATTAATAAAATTGGATATATACCAAAAATTAAAGACACCATTCAAGTAGATGACTTTCAACTTGAAGTAGTGGACATGGATCGTGCCCGAGTAGATAAAGTGTTAATCACAAGGCTAGAAAGAGACTCAACAGAAGAAATAATATAAGATGACCTAATGAATGGTCATCTTTTTTATGTGGAATATGTATTAATCAAACTCTCATAAATTGAAGGAGTTAAATCTAAAGAAACGTTAAAAGTCCTAGGAATCATTTTCGATTCTCTAAGGCTTTTTTAATTTTGTGTAATTTTATTGGCAATGAAACAAAGAAAAGGTGAAGGAGCTAAAAATGGTTCCTATTTAGATGATACACGATCCGATAAGAACCTGTGAGCTGCCTTATCTCTTTTATGTGACAATCTAAAAGGCTTTCTACAAGGGATCACTGAAACTTATTTTTGTGAAATTCGTAAATATATAGAGAGTAAAGTAATAAAAAGTGTCACATGGAGGGGATAGAAATGGCAGAGAAATATATATCAGTTGTAGGTGTTTGTCATTATTTTGGAGCGGATATTTTCAAGGTTGGTCAGAAGATAATCTTAAGAAAAGACTTGGATAATAAGCATGATGATGAAGCAATTCAAGCCGAGCTCGATACAATTGGTAAGGTTGGTTATGTGGCTAATAGTTATCAGACAGTTGCAAAAGGAACCCGCAGTGCCGGCAGGATCTATGATACATTCGAGTACGTATGCATGGGACAAGTGGCCTTCATTGTGAAGGATACAATCATCGTAAAATTATTGGGAAAGGATGAGAGTGCTTAATCAGATTCACCTATCTCTAATGAAAGAATGGCATTAGTTTTGAAGTGTTAAACGTAAGTGAAGTAGAGATACGTCGTCCTTAAAGTGAAAGTCTTATTTTAGTAGAGGCTGTGGGTGGCTCTCGCAAAATTTTGATTAAGCTGGAAGTAGAAACTAAAACTGAAAAGGCAGGATATTCATATGCAGTTGCTGACTTTATGCGAAATAATTGTTATAATTTAACAAAAACCTCCGTAGGCGGAGAAGAGCTATGGAGACTGGAGTCTATACTTGTGAAGAATTTTTTTCTATCCACTTCTTTACTTATGACGGTTGTTTTATTCTTGTTTCTACCTCTCATGGTTATTTATGCTTTGATTATTCATTTTACAGGCCAGTATTATGAGAATTTAATCTATTTAATTCTGTTTCTTTTTCTGTTGTGTCTTATAGATATGGGAGTGGGGACTATTATTGATAGCTTTCTTCATGCCGTAACGGACATTTATAAGGATATCTTTGTCAATAAGTTGATTGCGAGTATCTTAACTTTCGCTGGTAGTTATATAGTTATTAGCGCACTAGATTACTTTTTTACACTCATCGATCTTTCTACAACTGTGAAAATAATTATCATATCTATTCATCTTGTTGCTTCGCTGCTGTTTGATAAAATTGACCAAAGTGTGGATGGAAAGAATGAAACGGATGAAACCGATAGTGATATTTATCAAATAGATCCAATGATTAAAAACGAAATCGCATCTTTGTTAAAATCTGAAATCAATTGGGTTGAATGTGTCAAGATAATCAAGGACAAGCATCCGGATATTCCTAAAGAAAGAATTGTAGCTGTAACCCGAAAGTTACATATGGAGAATAAAAATCCTTCTTTTTAGAGGTAAATAAGTAGAAGAGCTGCCCTTAGTGGGCGGCTTTTTTAGTAGAGACACTTTTAACAATATTTTCAGTTTATCTGCTCTAGTATGCTATTAAATCACCTTTTAAAGTGGATTAGGAGGGTTTATCTTTAATAACATTTGTTCGTTACCAGTAATTTTTATTACACCAATCTCTTCTAATTGGATTAGATTAATGATTGCTATAGCTATTACTGGGGTTACGGTATTATGGTTATATTTAAAGAGTACTCTAGTGAATCTGCAAAAAGAGGTGTAGATAGAAAAATGTATTGTTTTAGGTGCCTATATGCAATATACTACCTTTGTGAATTAACATACAAATGAAAAAAACAATGCACATGATCATTAGCCAATCACAGGCTGATGATTGGCTAAGAGTTTGTAGAATAGGCATTGTTTAGCTTAAAGATTTGTCATTCATAAAAGTATAACGGTAAGTAAGATAGGTGACTATTATGAGCAGAAGTGTAAGACAATATATTGGAATTATTGCGGCTATTATCATTTACTATATCATCCATGAGGGGGCGCACCTCCTAGTAGCTTTTTATTACGGGGTTTTTAAGCAAATCAATTTCATGGGGCTCGGGGTTCAGGTGGATGTATATCATACCCTGATGACAGATATTCAGATGGGAATTTTCTGTCTGGCGGGTGCGATTGCAACTCTTGTTTTCAGTTGGCTTCTTATTATATTTTGTAAACCAATCTGTTCAGTAAAATCAAAGGTTTTCCGGACCATCGCATGGTATACCTCACTAGTCATGCTACTGCTTGATCCGCTATATTTGAGTGTACTTTGTGGATTTTTTGGTGGTGGCGATATGAATGGTATCTTACTGCTTTGGCAGGAATGGTTTGTGAGGGCTCTTTTTGCAGGAATTGGGATTGTCCATGCGTTGGTGATATTCCGGTACTTGCTACCTAAGTATACAAAGTCCTTTTCTGATTAAGATTATTAGCAATTGCATAAGAGCTAAACAAGATACAGGTAGAAAGCCTTGTGTATACCGTGAAAATGTTTTGATTAGCAAGAAATTTAATTAAATGATATGAACTTAACGACTTATTTGATGCTGAGCCGACGAATTTATGGGAAATTCACTCTTTCTCTTTATTCGGAAGTAGAAATGCAAGCAATGAAATGATAAAAAGGAGAATGGCAAAAGATGCTGTTTCTCCTTTTATTTTTGTAAATGAACAAATAGGTTGGGAAATGTTTGGAGCAACAAGAAATCCAGTTTTAAAATAAAATGTAGCAGAATTAAAAAGGCTTATCAACGGGCAGTTGACAAAGAAACTGATTAATTAAAGCATACTCTAATTATTAAAAAGTCGGCAAAATTGAATGGAGTATTTGATAATTCTACAATTTTAGGTATACCGTAAGATAACCCAGAGATTACTCCTAAAGAGGAATATCGTTATGAAGTTTGCGTTGTTAAAAATAAAGATTTTAATGTGGTAAAACCAGCTCATGTTGGTAAATTTCCTGGTGGGAAATATGCTGTTTTCTTGCTTGATCATACAAAAGAGGCAGTCAGTTAATTTTTGGGGCAATATTTTTTCGGAGATAGAAAGAAATAATCTATCCATTAGAGAACAACCAATTATAGAAAGATATACTTCACAAATGATTGATAATCATTTGTGTGAAATATTAGTTACTTTACAGTAACGGAGCAGGGACATTTCCTGAATTGCAGAATTCCAAACCTTATCTGATTTGTGATAAGATAAACATCATTTATTTGGGTTTTTCTACACGATAATCCAATATTCAAAGTAATATAATGAAAAATGAGCTATTGACTAAATATAAAATACAGCCTAGCTTCATTGTAGGGTGCAGGATTTTTGTTGCTCAAGAATGAACAATTGAAAAGCTCGTTAAGGGGTGATCACTATGCAAAACGCAAAAATATTAATCATTGAGGATGCAGAGACGCTTCGTAGAGAATTAACCGCATTTTTAAAAAATTATGGTTATGAAGTGGAAGCACCGGATGATTTTCAAAATGTCATGAACTATGCAAGTCAGGATGATGTTCATTTGATTTTATTGGATATTAATTTGCCTGTGTACGACGGTTATTATATTTGTCGCGAAATCCGCAAATACTCTCAGGTACCCATTATTATTGTGACAAGCAGAGACACGGAAGTGGACGAATTGATGAGCATGAATATAGGCGCAGATGATTTCATTACGAAGCCATATAACACGCAAATTTTGTTGGCACGCATTGAAAATATTTTAAGAAGGACATATGCAAAACAAGAAAGTGCTGTAATGACTTACAAGGATTTGAAGCTGCATTTGGCTAATGGGACAATTTCCTATCAAGGCAAGAAAGAGGAACTAACAAAAAATGAAATAAAAATCTTACATTGTTTAATGAAAAATAATGGAATTATTGTTTCTAGAGAACAGCTGATGGAGGATCTATGGTCATCTGATTTATTTGTGGATGACAATACGCTATCTGTTAACATTACTCGACTTCGTAAAAAGATAGAGGCAATCGGTATGGAAAACCCGATTGAAACGAGACGAGGATTGGGGTATATCATGTCATGACATTGTGGGCATTTTTAAAGGAAATAGTCGTTTTTATTACGGTTAATGTTTTTCTTTTTATGACGGTAGCATTATTTTTAGCTTTTATTTCTATACAAAAGGGTGTTATTGTTATAGTCGGGTTATGCTGGTTTGGTCCGCTGCTTACTTCTTATTTTCTTGAATTTATGAAGAAAAAACCTTTTTATGATGGGGTAATAGAAAATGTTGAAAATCTTGATCAAAAATATTTGCTATCTGAAATTATGGATGAGCCTGAATTTTTAGAAGGAAAGATTTTATATGACATTTTACGGACGAGTGACAAGCAGGTGCATGAGTATGTCAACCACTACAAGACTATGCAATCGGAATACCAAGAGTATGTTGAAGCGTGGGTCCATGAAATTAAGACACCGATTGCATCTAGTAAGCTAATAATTGAGAATTATCAAGGTGGTCCGATTGTTGGCTTAACTGAGGAATTAACGAAGATTGAGGATTATATTGAACAGGCCTTGTATTATGCGAGAAGCAGCAGTGCCAGCAAGGATTATATTGTGAAAGAATTTCGTTTAAAAGAATGTGTTTCCAAAGTAATTAAGCGAAATGCAAAAGCGTTTATTCATAAAAAGATTCAGCTTAAGTTATCAGAAATAGATGATGTCGTCTATAGTGACGAAAAGTGGGTTGAGTTCATAGTGAATCAAGTAATCATTAACAGTATTAATTATTGCTATAAAGAAAATAGTTTCATCTCTATTTATACGACTAATCATGAGCATAATCTTATACTTCATATTGTTGATAATGGCATTGGTATTGATGAAAAGGATGTCGGAAAAGTATTTGAAAAAGGATTTACAGGAGAAAATGGACGCATATACAGAAAGTCAACAGGCATCGGTCTATATCTTTGTAAAATGTTGGTAGATAAGCTGCATTTAGGGATTACGATCAAATCACAGAAGGATGTAGGAACCGAGGTAAATATCATTTTCCCGAAAAGTAAATTGGTTTTATTAGAGTCTTGAGAGAAAGGCTCTTTTTTATTACGAAAATAAGATTATTACTGATTTGTGGTATGAATTTGTATGGTGGTTTTAGCCATTAATCTCCAGTGCAAGTTGACATGTAATTCGCCACTCTCACCGGAAAGTTAAGATCAATTATCTCCATCAGTCGTTTTCCTTTCCATAGACGAAGGATTCAAATCTACACGGTACTAAACTGGAAGCTTTCAAAAAAGTAAGGTTTATGCAATCAACTTCAATATTTGTATTGCTGTAGGGGGGATATACTAAAAGCATAAAAGAGAGGAGAAGGTTGTTATGAATACAGTTCTGGAAGTAAAAGATATAGAAAAATACTATGGTAATAAAGGAAATGTGTCAAAAGCCATTAATCATATAAGTTTTGATGTAAAAAAAGGGGAATTTGTTGGTATTATGGGTCCTTCAGGCAGCGGGAAAACGACACTGTTGAATTGCATTTCTACAATTGATCATGTAACAACGGGTCATATTCATATAAATGGTCAGGATATTACGACATTAAAGGCTGGAAAGCTTGAGAAGTTCCGCCGGGATGAGCTAGGATTTATCTTTCAGGATTTTAATTTGCTCGATACATTAACAGCGTTTGAAAATATCGCGATCGCTTTAACCATACAAGGTCGTAAGCCGGCTGATATTACAAAGCTAGTAAATGAAGTTGCCGATAAATTAGAGATTACGGCGGTATTAAATAAGTTCCCATATCAACTGTCGGGTGGACAAAAACAACGTGTTGCTTCAGCCCGAGCAATTGTAACGAACCCGTCATTAATTCTGGCTGATGAGCCGACAGGAGCACTTGACTCAAAATCTGCCCGATTACTGCTAGATTTATTTGAGAAATTAAATAAGGAGTTGCAGGCTACAATTTTAATGGTCACACATGATGCGTTTACAGCAAGCTATGCACATCGGATCTTGTTTATTAAAGATGGGGAAATTTTTAATGAACTGGTGAGAGGTGATGATACGAGAAAAGAATTTTTCGGCCGTATCATTGAGGTGGTAACACTTCTCGGAGGTGACACGAATAATGTTATTTAAATTATCTGCTCGCAATGTGAAGAGAAGCTTCAAGGATTATGCAATTTATTTCTTAACATTAACATTTGCAGTCTGTATATTTTATAGCTTTAATTCGATTTCAGCTTCGGCAGCTATGTCTAGTTTAAGTGCCAGTCAGTCGGAAATGATTCAATCGATAACACAATTAATTTCAATAGTATCTGTTTTTGTTTCGATTGTGTTAGGGTTTCTGATTTTATTCGCAAACAATTTCTTAATCAGACGACGAAAAAAAGAGCTCGGAATTTATATGACGCTAGGTATGAGTAAATATAGTATATCGTTAATAGTTGTAATGGAAACACTTTTTATAGGTGTTTTATCGTTAATGGCCGGATTATTACTGGGAATATTTATATCTCAAGGATTGTCCGTTCTAGTGGTTTCGTTATTTAAGGCAGATATGACTAAGTTCGAAGTCGTCTTTTCCAGTGAAGCGATGTTCAAAACAATGAGCTATTTTGGGATTATCTTTCTGTTCGTTATGATCTTTAATAGTTTAGTGATTTCGAAGTATAAGCTCATCGACTTGCTAACAGCCGCTAGAAAAAATGAAAGCCTGAAGATCCGAAAAATATCAACATCAATCGCGTTCTTTGTTTTATCCTTCATTACTCTTGGGATCGCTTATACTGTTATTTTAAAGTATGGTTTAACAGAAAGTTTGACTGTCACGTGGACCTGCGTTGGACTGGGGTCACTTGGAACGTTTTTGTTTTTTATGTCTCTTTCTGGATTTGCTCTTAATATGCTGCAAAGAAATAATACTATATATTTTAAAGGCTTAAATATGTTTGTTCTACGCCAAATAAGCAGCAAGGTAAATACAACCTTTGTATCCATGACTATCATTTGCTTAATGCTCTTTTTCACAATTGGTGTTTTATCAACAGGATTTAGCATAAAGACGGCGGGAGAAAAACAGCTTGTAAATCAAGTGCCGTATGATGCAACATTCTACCTGTATGGAAAAGAAGATACGCAAATAAAGAATATAGATCAAGCGATTGAAATATTGGGTATGGACTTGGATGAGATGGGTGAAAATAGTTCCTTTGAATTATATGAAGCGGATTCTACGTATAACGAATTATTGCGTCCTTTTGCAAATGCAGAGTTAGAACAATACTTTGATATGGCAATCTCTCGTAAAAAAATCTTATTGATGAAAGAATCTGATTATGTAAAGCTTTTGCAAATGCAAGACATTGAACCGAAAAAGTTTAATAAAGGAGAAGTACTCCTCATATCAGATGATGAGACTTATTTTGATGCAGTGAATGCCTATATTAAAGAAAATCAGTCCATTCAATTGAACGCTATGGATTATACGATTGTTAATCGTCAAGTAGAGTACGTACAATATATAAATGATTATCCAGGAAGAGTTGCATTTACCGTGATTGTTCCAGATCAAGCTATTGAAGGTATGACACCTAATATGTCACTGTCTAATGTTAATTACAGTAGTAATAGTCAAGTGAATGAAGACGAGCTTTATCATTTAACTCAAAATGAAGAAGTTTATTCTAAATATGGTTTTTATGTCAACGTAATGACTAAGCAAATGTTGTATGACCAAAGTATTGGATCGTCTACAATGATTGTCTTTATTGGTATTTATCTTGGGATTGTGTTCCTCATTTCAAGTGCAGCTGTACTGGCGCTTCAGCAGTTATCTGAAGCGAGTGATAATATGGAGCGCTATAGCATGCTAAGAAAAATAGGTGTAACAAGTAAGGAAATTAACAAGGCGATATTCGGTCAGGTATTTATTTACTTCATGATGCCATTGTCTTTAGCAATCATCCATTCGATTTTTGGAATTAAAGTGGTCAATCAGGAACTTCTGATGATGGGTCAACCTTCCGTTTTCATACCGGCTTTGTTTACGGCGTTAATTATGATTATTGTATATGGCGGTTATTTCATAGCAACATATTCAGGGTACAAGCGCATTGTGAAAAATTAAAAGAGAAGCTGTGTCAAAAATGAGTTGTTTTGGCACAGCTTTTTTACTGTTTAAATTAGAGCTTGTAGGTGATTTTAAATTGCAAAATTTACTGTTTCAGAACGAATATCTGAATCTATGGGGAATCATACTAGTAAAAGGAATAATGGTTCGGGATTATTAGTAGTGTAATTGAATAATTGAAAAACATCTGTGAAGAGACTATGGGTTTTATTTAAAATAGTCAGAAATAATAGCGCTTGTGAGGCGCGGTTACCTCAAATGAAAGATAAAAGTTTAAAATAGCCCGCCCGTAAAACGGGTGGGCTATTACAGTATCAGATGTGTTAAAAGAAACTGGGCCCTTATCTTTGATATTGAGTCAGCCATTTTAACGTTTCTTCTATTATTTCATCCTGCTGTTCTTTTGCTGAAATCGTGGATTTTCCGTCTCCATCTTGCGTTCCATACATTCCGAATTGGGCATGGTTTCCGCCTTTAACCTCATATAAAGTTGCTTCAGACGAAAGCAAATGTTTTGTATCAGCTATTTTATCAGTTGTCGTTAACCCATCAAACTCGGCATACAGGGAGAGGATGGGGAGGTCAGTTTCTGAAAAATTATTGGAATCGCTCGGATAGGAACCCAATAAGATTAAACCTCTTACATCTTCGAGATGATCGTATGCATAAGATGCTGCGGCTACGCCGCCAAGTGAATGCCCGCCTACATACCAATTCGTTATATCACTGAACTCATCTATAATTAGATCCGCCTGATTAATATCGAGTATGGCAAAGTTCAGGTTGACTTTCGGGACAATCACCAAATAACCTTTATCCGCTAAACCCTGGGCATAGTAGCTATATGCTTCAGGCTCTACTTTTGCACCAGGATAAAGAATGATCCCGCTTTTTGGTTTTTCTATTGGTTCGAACACAAGCCAGTTTTCTTCCGTCTGAATGTCATCTAGATTTATGTATGATGTAACTTCTTCTGATGCTTTGTACGTTTGTTGGGACCAAAAATAGAAGCCGGTAAGACCCAACACAAAAATAATCAATAATATACCTAAGCTAATAGTAATAATCTTCTTCATAAAATGCCTTCTTCTCTTTCATAAATGATATACAATTTCAATTTTAGCATAAGAGCTTCTAAGCTATGTATAAATTCTTTCTAAAGCATAAAGCAGGTAATTCGGTTTCTTAATCAAGTAAGAATTGTAAGTCTACATCGTTCGCTGAATCGAAGCGCAAGGCAAACGCCGGTTTTTTCACCAATTTTATAGATGTGCCGGAGCAAGCAATCACTAAGGTGTTCAACACCATCATGGAAAGCAGGGTGATGCATCTGCTTGTTTTTGAGGAAAAGAAGGCAAACACGGTTAAACAGCTATTTGAAGGCGAAATATCTGAGGCCTTCCCGCTTTGGTTTTGAAGGAGCATCCGAATGTCATTGCCATCGCCGAGAAGCTACGCTTGGAGGAACTACCATGATTTAGTAGAATAAAAGAAAATAAGCCGGGTGGGGGAATATTCCCGAAGGTCTCTTTTGGAGGGGAATGACATGGTTGGCGTAAAAACGGTGAATCTTGACGGTGAAGAAATCTATATTTTTAATAGTGCGATATATATATTGGAAACTTCATCCGGATTTTCATTGGAGCTCGACATCATCGTGAGCGAGGTAGCCCTAAAGAAATATAGCAGTCGCGAGAGTATTATCGCTGAAATTGAGCTGAGCGATAGCCGAGTAATCAGCTCATTTATGTACGTAAAATCAATTCCTGGCCGTCTACCGCAATTGAACTTGAATTGTGTGATTGATGGTCCCTATGAGTACCAGGGCCTTGACCATATCGATGAGAATGGGATTAATTTTCCAGACGTTGAGAAGGGGATTTCCCTTGCCGACATCAGGAAAGTCGAGATGCCTGATGAAAAGATCACCCTTAAGCTTACGCTGCCAATTGACCAGGTCGAATGGCTTCGTGGAAAAACATCAAAAGAACTCAAACAGATATTCAAAGCAATTATCTATGACCAGATGAATTAAATATATCTACATATTTTAAAGAAAATACACGGCAACTTTTTGGTTTTTGATATCAGAATCATTAAAGGTATTGTTAAGTAGGTAAAAGTTAATTGGAAAAGCGAGTAAAAATCTCTAAAAGCTAAAATTCAATTTATGAGATCTTCAAAAGTTAAATGGAGAAGATAGGAGATTTTTTATACTAGAATTGGTATCTATATTTCTAATGGTGCTAGGAATATCACTCTTTCCGTTTCAAACAGTAAAATGATAGTTATGTCTTCTAAGATAATTTGAAAATAAAAGGGATATTAAGGATCTTGAGTTGTTTATATAGCTATAAGCAAGGGCTCTAACACCGTATAAAAGAACCTGTATTCCTGTGTAGGATAAATGAATTCATAGATGTTTAATCTTTTTGATAGAGGGAAGAAAAATAAATTAATATTTCCATATATTTCTTATTGAAATATAGATAAATACAGATTAAAATAATAAAGCAGTCAACGAGAGGGTTTGAAATTAATCAATTAGAAGCTCGAGGATTACAGGTACAAGTCCTTCATGGCTCACCATTTATAAACATGCGGGTGTGGCGGAATTGGCAGACGCACCAGACTTAGGATCTGGCGCCTTACGGCGTGGGGGTTCGACTCCCTTCACCCGCACTTATATGCGGAAGTAGTTCAGTGGTAGAACACCACCTTGCCAAGGTGGGGGTCGCGGGTTCGAATCCCGTCTTCCGCTCCAATGCCAAGTGATATGCCGGGGTGGCGGAATTGGCAGACGCACAGGACTTAAAATCCTGCGGTAGGTGACTACCGTGCCGGTTCGAGACCGGCCCTCGGCACTAGTTTTTTGCAAGAATGCGCCCGTAGCTCAATTGGATAGAGCGTTTGACTACGGATCAAAAGGTTAGGGGTTCGACTCCTCTCGGGCGCGCCATTCCTTTGCGGGAAGTAGCTCAGCTTGGTAGAGCACTTGGTTTGGGACCAAGGGGTCGCAGGTTCGAATCCTGTCTTCCCGACCATTCTAAAAAATATGGGGCCTTAGCTCAGCTGGGAGAGCGCCTGCTTTGCACGCAGGAGGTCAGCGGTTCGATCCCGCTAGGCTCCACCATTACTTAAACCCAATAGGATTTTGGCGGTGTAGCTCAGGTGGTTAGAGCAGACGGCTCATAACCGTCCGGTCGCAGGTTCGAGTCCTACAAGATACACAACCTATATGGAGGAATACCCAAGTCTGGCTGAAGGGACCGGTCTTGAAAACCGGGAGGCGGGTTAAACCGCGCGGGGGTTCGAATCCCTCTTCCTCCGCCATATATACCTTAAACACCTTGTAGTATATGGAAACAAATTATCATTGTCGCGGGGTGGAGCAGTCTGGTAGCTCGTCGGGCTCATAACCCGAAGGTCGCAGGTTCAAATCCTGTCCCCGCAATAAATGGTCCGGTAGTTCAGTTGGTTAGAATGCCTGCCTGTCACGCAGGAGGTCGCGGGTTCGAGTCCCGTCCGGACCGCCATTACATAATGAAGTTGGCTCAGTAGCTCAGTCGGTAGAGCAAAGGACTGAAAATCCTTGTGTCGGCGGTTCGATTCCGTCCTGAGCCACCATTATAAAATAAGTTTTAATATGTTTAATCTTACCTAAGTATTATGCCGGTGTAGCTCAATTGGTAGAGCAACTGACTTGTAATCAGTAGGTTGGGGGTTCAAGTCCTCTTGCCGGCACTCAAAATAATCGGAGGGGTAGCGAAGTGGCTAAACGCGGCGGACTGTAAATCCGCTCCTTCGGGTTCGGCAGTTCGAATCTGCCCCCCTCCACCATTTATAATAGGGGCATAGTTTAAAGGTAGAACAGAGGTCTCCAAAACCTCCAGTGTGGGTTCAATTCCTACTGCCCCTGCCAATAAATATGGCGATTAGAGAGAAATGGTTAACGCATCTGATTGTGGTTCCGCCATTCTTGGGTTCGTTTTTCATCAGCCCTCCCATTGTTGCGGGTGTAGTTTAGTGGTAAAACCTCAGCCTTCCAAGCTGATGATGAGGGTTCGATTCCCTTCACCCGCTCCAATAATATTATAATGGGCCTATAGCTAAGCTGGTTAGAGCACACGCCTGATAAGTGTCAGGTCGATAGTTTGAGTCGCCCATACTATTATTCCGCAGTAGCTCAGTGGTAGAGCACTCGGCTGTTAACCGAGCGGTCGTAGGTTCGAATCCTACCTGCGGAGCCATTTGGCCCCTTGGTCAAGCGGTTAAGACACCGCCCTTTCACGGCGGTAACACGGGTTCGAATCCCGTAGGGGTCATAAAACCATGTACAAGATGTACATGGTTTTTTTATTTGCCACCAAACTTCTGATAGCTGTTGACCTGCAATCTTTTATCTTTAGTGTGACCTACGGATGCTTATCAGATTCTAATGGTAAAAGTTGAGAGAAAATTCCTTTTGAGTAAAACGTAATAGGTTTCGAAAGGCCTTATATGTATCAAAATGAAAAAATAGATAAAAATCTAGAAACACGCATAAAATATAGTATGAAAATAGCAGTGCACACCTTCATTCAATGTTTTTATTATTCCCTCAATTCAATTAATAAGCTAACTTATCCCGCTATATTTTACATTTATTCCTGTCTTATTACATTGTGATATATTTACTATATGAAATATTAAAGAGGTGCTTTTGATTGAGTGACAAAGCAGTTGTTTGAATATTTATTAACCGTGAATAACCTGCGTTTTAAGGTTATCCGTGATTATAAAGAGTATGAGAAAACTTGGTCCAAGTCATCCCTTGAGGAATACGGGGAAGACGTGTATGTAATGGGGGAGGGAGAAGAGGAGGATGCTATCCTAAAAATACACAGGAAAAACCGTAGGCGATGCCGATAGCACACCTCCCGATCCCGATGAATCCATAAGGGAGTGGATTACCTACTCGTATGATAACGAGAAACATTCCCCGACAATCCCAGATTCAAAGGTGATTACAGAAGGAGATTCACACGTAGAAGTCAGGCTCGATGAGGACTCGAATCGGTTCGGTGAACATTTTGGATTTAATAGAAATAATGGAGACAGCTGAATCCAATGGAAACACTGGGCTTGTGCAGTATCGTGTGCAGCTTCTGTGCAGTATTTGTCCAATGTATAAAAATACAGGAGTAATGGGTTTTTACTGAAAATAGAAAAAGGCTCAACACCTTGATACACTTGGGGTTAAGCCTGAAGTATGGACCCCACCCTGTCAATTTACTATTCTGAATCTTATATACAATATATGCATAAATAGAGTCCAAACAGTCCACTAATTCAGGGTGCCATTGATTATTTATACAAACTGAATCTCTTAATTCCGTTGTTTATAGAAACCCATAGTATCAATTTGAATTCTTAGAAAAAATATAGCCCAGAAGCAAGGATCTGTGCGTTTGTTTAATCTGGATTATTAGTATGATATTCCTCTATATCAACTTTTAGCCGCCATTGGATTAACTATTTGTAAAATCCACAATAAAATTACTGTCTTGAGTATTGTTAGTCTTAAAATATATTTCCATCGCTTTCAATAAAAGAAGGATTTGGAAATTCTCATTAGGATCCTTAAAATCTGTCTTCAAATACTCTTTCAAGTTTTCTAGTCGATAGAGAAGTCCACTCTTTGAAATCTTTAATAAGCGTATCGTGGATTCAATTTTTAAATTATTATTTAGATATATATATAAAGTTTCTAAGAGCTCAATCCGTTTTTGTTCCTTTAATGAAAAGATTCCTGCAAATCGATTATTCGCAAGTTGCTTAATATGTTCTATATTTAAATCATTAATAAATATTGATAAAACACTAATATCTTTAAATGCAGTAATGGATGCGTTGGGGTTGGAGATGAGAGCAATTGCAGCCTCATTATAGTGAGAGTTTGCCTCCAAAATGCTATGTCCTATCTCGCTGTAACCAATTTGAACAGGATAATTAGGGAATTGTTCCATTAAAGCTTCTCTTAAATTACTAAAAACCTTCTGAACCATAGAATGATCTTTTAGAGGATGAAATAACAAAATAACTAGTTCCATCTCCTTAAAAGAAATAAGTATACGCTGTTTTTTTAAGTGTTCCCGAACAAAGTTTTCAAACTCTTTTTGAATCCTATACATATTATTATTCCTTCTCACAATAGCAACGGTGTATAGTTGGTTAATATCAATATTAAAGTAGCGAGACCTAGAAAGAATCTGATTTATATCTGTTAAACGTTGATGCAAAATATCATTAGTAAACTTGGATTCACTCTCTGCTTTTGATTTTTCTATAATAGAATTCATCATAAGTAGAACAGAAATTACATTTGTCAATTTAGATAGTATTAAATAGTCATATGATGAAAATGTTGTTGGATGCATCGATATAACTGACAAATATGCAACGACTTTATTTTTAATGACAATCGTGTTTGTTAAACGAACATGATTATCTAATTGAACAACCTTTTTTGTAAAAGGAAGTTGCTGACGCTTTTCAAAAAAATAAGTACCTAATTGATTTCTTTCATTTTGGTCATATATCTGCATATCCTGCTCAATTAATTGTCTATCGATCTCTGATAAATTAGTAGAATGTATAAAGTTATAAAATATATCTTCTATTAAAAAGGTTCTGCCAAAAATTTTTTCAGCTTCTTTAAATATATCCTCTACTGTTGCTCCATCAATAATCGCTTGAATCATTTCACTTTGAATATTGCCAAGTTCAATCAGATCAAACGATACTTGATTTTCAGAGTTTTCATTTGATTCATCAGGTAAAGGGTTAACAGTATAAAACTCCCATGTACAATTTTCGTCACCTCTTGCTACACAGGTTTTCTCAACTACCTTTACTTCAAACTGAAAAATGGTGCTCATATAGCCAGTAGCAAATCCCATAAGTGTATGACAAACTGGTACATCACTTTGACCAAAATAATCTAGATGAACTTTTGCCTCGTAAGACTGTAACCACGTTCCTATACCATAAACAGCCTTAACTGATTTATCACCATAAAATTCAATATACCCTTCGAAAATCGAACCGTTTATATGTCCTTTTTCACAATGAAGAGTAGGCCCTTGTTTAAGTAGATCTTGTATATCGAAATATTTTTCTCTCATTCGGTGAGCTTCTGAAACCCCTAATTGATACCCATAATTAAACATTAATTTTGTTGCTTTCTCTATCCCATTTATTTCAATGATATCTGCTTTTAGAAAACTTAAAGCCTTAACGATTGCAATATTGTCGATATCTTTCTCCCTATTTTCAAGATGAAAAGTAGTCCTTTTTAAAGAAATAACACGTTGTTCCAACCTATTCCCCCCTTAATTGTAAGAAGTGCCTCAAAAAATATTGTTATTTCTCTCTTAATACTAAAATACCATAAAAAAGAAAAAACCAAACGAAATATACTGAAAACGCTTTCAAATTAATACAATTAGTCTGTTTTCAGAATATTTTATATCTAATATATTGAATGTGTAAATGATAAAAAACAAACAAAAAAGGGGAAAAGAAAATGTTACCAGAGATTGCTAAACTAGGTCATATTGCTTTAATCACACCGGATTTAAAAAAATCACTATGGTTCTTCTCTGAAGTCTTAGGTTTAGAAGAAACAGAAGTAGTGAATGGTACACATTATTTACGTGCATGGGGAGATTTTGAACACCATACACTATCGCTAAAACAAGGGGAAAAATCAAAAGTAGATCACATTGGTTGGCGTACAAAACGTCCTGAAGATGTAGAGAAATTTGCTGAATTACTAACTGAGGCTGGAGCAGAAGTGAAGTGGGTTGAATCGGGTGAAGAAGCAGGTCAAGGAAGAGCAATTCGCTTTGAGTTACCCAGTGAGCATCCATTTGAAATTTATTATGAGATGGAAAAAACGCAACCAGATCAAGACCGCAAATCCGTGCTAAAGAACCAAACTTATAAATCTTGGAGAAAAGGTGCTTCACCTCGTCGTATTGACCACGTGAATCTAGCGACTTCACACGATCCATCAGTAATTCATAAATGGTTAATTGATAATTTGGGATTTAAAATGCGTGAATATGTAGATTTAGGAAATGGAGTTATTCAAGCTGGTTGGTTAAGTGTAACTCCATTGGTTCATGACATAGCTGTTATGGCTGAACCGGAAGCTAAAACACCTAACCGTTTACACCACCTAGCTTATTGGTTTGATAATGCCCAAGATATATTACGTGCAGCTGATATTTTAAGTGAAAATGGAATTGAGCTTATTGGGCCAGGTAAACATGGTATTTCACAGGCAATTTACTTATATGTAAAAGACCCAGGTAGTGGTCATCGTGTGGAACTATTTTCAGGAAGTTATTTGATTTTTGAACCTGATTGGGAGGCTATTAAGTGGACTCCTGAAGATTTAAAAGTTGGTTTAACTTATTGGGGACAAGATCTTCAGGGAATGGATGCTGATTCAACAGAAGCATAGGAGGGACTATAATGAGCTATTCAACAGAAACTTTAGATACAGGTCGGTTTCAAACGTTCTATTGTGAAGCAGGACAAGAAAATGAGGAAGTAATCGTATTCCTACACGGTTCAGGTCCCGGAGCGAATTCAGTAAGTAATTGGCAACATATTTTACCAGAGCTTGCAAAGAACTATCATGTGATTGCTCCTGATATGTATGGATTTGGAAATACAAAACACCCCGAAGTACACCCAAAATCATTTTGGGAATGGACTCAGCTACGCGTTGAGCAACTGCTTGAACTACTTGATAAGAAAAACATAGAGAAATTCAGTCTCGTAGGTAATTCAATGGGTGGTTATGTGTCGTTAAATGTTGTTATGTATGCACCTGAACGAGTGAAAAAAGTTTTACTTATGGGCAGTGCTGGTGGAGAAACACCGCCTACTCCGGAAATAATACGAATGGTTGGTTTTTATAAAAACCCAACGTATGAAAACCTACGAAACTTAACAAGTTGGTTTGTTTATGATCCTGCAACGATTCAAGATTCATTAGAAGATATTTTAGAAATTCGATATGAAACTATTCAACGTGAAGAGATTCGCAATTCCTATTTGCAAAATATGTTCCCTATGCCTGGGGAAGGTCATATTCCTCCCAATGCATTACGTCAAATGAAACAACCATTCTTACTACTGCATGGTTTTAATGACCGATTTGTTCCAAAAGAGAGCAGTATTAATTTGATGGAACATTTACCTAATGCAGAGCTTCGTTTATTTACACAGTGCGGACATTGGCTGCAGGTAGAAAAGCGAGAAGATTTCATTAAAGCAGCTAAAGAGTTCTTCTAGTTAACTAGAATACAATAACGTGAGGTCACTAAAGAAGAGATTTTAATGTTTTTTAGTGGCCTCACCAGTATTTAAAACTCCGAATATAACATCTTCGCTAACTAAGATTTGTTATAAACTTGAAAACGTATAATAGGAGGGTTATAAATGTCAGTTGATACAAAGCAAAAATCCAAAGGATTTACAGATGTTGAACTAGAGCTTATTGAAAAAGCACGTGAAGCAGGCTTACTAGCAGAATCAGAAGTAGCAACTTCCGAAATAAATGCCTCTGTTTCTCGAAACTATGTTAATAAGTTAATTGAATCAGGAATTACTCGTGCAAATCTACCGAAAGAATATGGTGGTCCACAAATTTCGTTACGTGGCCTTGGAGAAATTGTACGTACTATCGCGTACCATAATATCTCAGCTGCATGGTTAGGTTATTTCTTCCCTTTACACAACTCCTTAACAGCACACCTTCCACAAGAAGGTAGAGACGAAATTATAAATTCAAACGGTTTGATCGTGGATGTTTTCGCGCCAGTTGGACAAGTAACCGTGGTTGATGGCGGTGTTCGCTTAACAGGTACTTATAACTATACAAGCGGTGTTAACTTTGCAGAATGGATTGGTTTAGGGGCAATTGCTCAATTACCTGAATCAAATCAACCAGAATTAATTATGTGTTTCATGCGTAAAGATGAAGTGAAAGTAAATGAAAATTGGGATACATTTGGTTTACGTGGTTCAGGTAGTAACCAAGTGATTGCAACGGAAGTATTTATTCCAAGAAGACGCGTTTTAAGACTTGAATTAGCGAATGATACACGCCGTCCACCGGAGGGTTCTAATTATGATCCCGATTATCCTTATTACCATGTACCATACTTCTCTGCATTCTATCTTGGGTTTCCAAATATGGCATTAGGTGGAGCTAGGCGTTTGCTGGATGAATATAAAAAGAGAACAGAAGCACGTGTTCGTCTACATGGAGAAAATGAAAAAGATTCTCCTCGTAGTCAGCGAATTCTAGCTAAACTTATGTTGGAATATAAAAAAGCGAATGGTTTAATGGAACAATATTACGATCTATTAGCAACTTATGAAACAGAAGGTCCATACGAAAAAGGGGAGTTTTCTTCACTACGTGCAGAAATTATTAAAATTTGTCAAGAAATCGCTACGACAGTAATGGTCTCACTCGGTGGGGCATCTCTAACAAAAAATGACACAATTGAAGTGTTTGTACGAGACATCATTGCCGTAGCCACACATATAACGTCTCTATATGAAGATGCACTATACACATATGGTCGTAATTTATATGGCTATCAAGGAATTGGTATGGGCTAATTCACCTTAATAACGAGTCAAAAAATGAATGTTTATTCAATTGAAATATGAGTAAACAAGGGGGATTTAGACATGGCAAAATTAAAGGTAGCCATTTTAGGGTCAGGCAACATTGGTAACGATTTGATGAAAAAAATTCAGCGGTCCTCTTTTCTAGAGTTAACGGCTGTTATAGGGATCGATCCCAACTCCGAGGGCTTACGAAAAGCACGTGAAGCAGGTTTTCAAGCTATCGATACGGGAATTGAAGGCTTTCTTCAAACTCCAGGACTTGCAGATGTTGTGTTTGACGCAACTAGTGCTTATGCACATGTGAAGCATGCAAAGCTACTAAAAACTCACGGTAAGAGAGTAATTGACTTAACCCCAGCAGCAATTGGACCACTTACAGTACCAACAGTGAACCTTTACGAACATCAACAAGCAGATAACGTAAATATGGTGACATGTGGTGGACAAGCAACAATTCCAATTATTTATGCAGTATCTCAGCTTTATGAGGTAGAATATGCGGAAATTGTTGCCACAATTGCAAGTAAAAGTGCTGGCCCAGCAACACGTGCGAACATTGATGAATTTATCGCAACTACTTCACGTGCCATTGAGGTTGTCGGCAAAGCAAAAAAAGGAAAAACAGTTTTAATTTTAAACCCTGCTGAACCACCAATTATGATGAATGACACGATTCATCTGTTAGTAGATCATCCGGTAACAGATGAGGAAGCATTGATTGATGCACTTAAAAAAATGGAAAAAGCAGTTCAGCAATATGTTCCAGGGTATCGCTTAAAAACACGTCCATACATTGAGGGAAATCGTATCACTGTATTCCTGGAGGTTGCCGGTGCTGCTGATTATTTACCTGCTTACGCAGGTAATTTGGATATTATAACAGCTGCAGCTATTAAAATTGCTGAGGAATGGGCAAAGGCAAAGACAACTGTGTAAAGGAGGAATACGATGAAACGCGATATTATCATAACAGAAGTAGCTTTACGAGATGGCAGTCATGCGGTCCGTCATCAATTTACAGTTGAACAGGTTAGGAAAGTTGTTGCTGGCTTAGATTCAGCAAACGTACCATATATCGAGGTTGCTCATGGAGATGGTCTTGGGGGATCGACGGTTCAGTACGGCCATTCACATACGGATGAGTTTAAGCTCATCGAGGCTGCTGTAGAAACTGCCGGAAATTCAAAAATTGCTGTACTTTCCTTACCAGGAATTGCAACGAAGCCTGATATTAGACTTGCAGGAGATTTAGGTGTTTCTATGGTTCGCGTCGCTACACATGTCACGGAGGCAGACGTTTCATTACAGCATCTAAGCTTAGCGAAGGAGCTGGGTCTAGAAACAGTTGGTTTTCTAATGATGTCCCATATGGCTGAACCAAGTAAAATTGTAGAGCAAGCAAAAATTATGGAAAATGGTGGAGCAGATGTCATTTATATTGTAGATTCTGCAGGTGCTCTACTTCCAATTCAGGTAGCGGATCGAATAAAAGCATTGAAACAAGAAATAAACGTTCCTCTAGGTTTTCATGCACATAATAATTTGTCACTGGCTGTGGCAAATTCATTAACTGCTATTGAACATGGAGCTGATCGTATAGATGGCAGTATCCGTTGTTTAGGTGCTGGTGCTGGTAATACACAAACCGAAGTCCTAGTAAGCATATTGGATAAAATGAATATTGTTACAGGAATTGATTTATATAAAATAATGGATGTAGCTGAAGAAATTGTAGCGCCAATTCTGCCAACACCTCAAGAAATTACACGCGGTAGCTTAGTATTGGGGTATGCGGGTATTTATTCAAGCTTCTTATTACATGCGCAAAGAGCTGCAGAAAGATTTGGTGTAGATGCACGTGATATTCTCATAGAGATCGGTAAACGTAAAGCAGTTGGTGGTCAAGAGGATATGATTTTAGAGGTTGCTGCGGAGTTGAAAAGTGGAACAGTAAAGGCTTGAAAATTATTTTTAAGCAAGTTTTGAAGATCCTTTATGTTTAAATACGAAAAATAGGCTATCCAGTAAATCTATAAAAGTTAAATCATTAGGGGAGGTTTAAAAATGGATGATCGTTTATTTAGAAGTGCAATGGGTAAATTTGCAACTGGTGTGACAGTCATTTTAACAGACCTAGAGGATGTAACACATGGAATGACAGCGAATGCTTTTATGTCCGTTTCACTTAATCCAAAATTAGTAGTGATTTCGATTAAAGAAAACGCACGTATGCTTCCTAAAATCCAACAAGCCAAAAAGTTTTCAGTCAATATTTTAAGTTCTAATCAGGAAGAAATTTCTAAAGTATTTGCAGGTCAAATTAAAGATCAGGAGGTAACATTTAATCGTTTAACAGATGTACCTGTTATTCCTGGGGCTATTGTGCAAGTTGCTTGTGAAGTTTCTGCTGAACATGTTGAAGGTGACCACACATTATTCATTGGTAAAGTAACTAACATTACGGTTGAAGATGGTGATCCATTATTATTTTTCAATGGAAAATATCGCAGCCTCGAGGAATTAGTTGAAGTATAAGGGAAATAGGAATCTCTAACTAGGATGATAGAAGGAGTTATGCTAATGAAAACGATTTTAATTAATGCTCTAAATTTACAGGGAATTTATACTAAGGTAACTCCTTGTGTTATGGCACTTGGCTATTTTGATGGTGTCCATCTGGGACACCAGCGTGTCATACAAATTGCCCGTAAAGAAGCAAATAATCGTGGATTTCCATTAGCACTAATGAGTTTTAGACCACATCCTATCAATATCTTGTCTGGCGGGAAGCGATGTATTTCTCATTTAACGACACTTTCTGAAAAAGAAATGATGCTTAATCGTTTAGGTGTGGACATATTTTATCTTGTCGATTTTACACTTGATTTTGCAGCACTGTCACCCAAACAATTTGTTGATGCCTATTTACTAAATCTTGGTGTAACACATGTGATTGCAGGTTTTGATTTCTCTTATGGATCTAAAGGTGTAGGAAAACTTAAACATATTCCCAATGATTCAAAATATCAAATTACTGTAACCGAGGTACAACGTGTAGACTATTTAGGTGAAAAAATTAGTTCAACAGCAATTCGACAACGATTACTATCGACCGATGTGCATGAGATTCCTCATTTTCTTGGAAAGCACTATACCGTTAAAATGCTTTGGGATGGAAATCAATTCAAACCTATGGAGCCGAAGATGCTTCCTAATGAGGGGATTTATGAGGTTGTGTTGGAGTACGGTCAGTATAAAATCAAGTCAACTGTTTCTGTCAACGAACATGGTAATATACGAATTATGGATTCGTTCAATAAGGTAAAAAAGGGAAATGTAAAAATTCACTGGCTGCAGCCTAGCCAATCAAGAAGTTTAACTAGAATTTAATCTTTAGAGGAGGGGAGTTATGGTAACAGAGCAATTAATATCTAATGTAATTCAACTGCTTGATAAAGCACATGAAAAACATCAATCAATTATACCACTTACAATACAAGAGCCGACAATGACTATTGATGATGCCTATGCCATTCAAGTCAAACGAATTAAAATTGCAACAATGCTAGGTGATCGTATCACAGGCAAAAAAATTGGTTTAACATCATTTGCAATGCAAAATCTCTTAGGTGTAGATCAACCGGACTATGGACATCTTTTAGAGTCGATGTATGTAGAAGAGGGGGCAGAAATTTCCCTAAGTCAATTATTTCAACCAAAAATTGAAGGCGAAATTGCATTTGTACTTAAGGAAGATTTAGTTGGCCCAAATGTTACTGTAGATGATGTTCTACGGGCAACAGATTATGTTGTACCTGCCCTTGAAGTTGTTGATAGCCGTATTAAAGATTGGAAAATAAAACTTGAAGATACGGTTGCCGACAATGCCTCTTGTGGACTTTATGTTCTTGGATCAAATAAAGTTCACATAAGTGACGTAAATTTAATTAGCATTCATATGCAACTTTTAAAAAATAACCAAGTGATTAATGAAGGAAAAGGGATGGATGTTTTAGGAGATCCGGCTCTATGTGTTGCTTGGTTAGCGAATAAATTATCGGAATATGGTGTCACACTTAAAGCCGGGGAGGTTATTTTATCAGGTGCCTTATCCGCAGCGGTAGTAGTAGAAAAAGGAGATCAGTTTACAGCCAAGTTTACACAAATTGGTGAAGTAAATGTTCACTTTGTGGAATAAATTTAGACCCAATATGACTTTGATAAAATAACTATCCAACTAAGAGCATTGAATTAGCAAATAAAACCTATTGGCAGCTACTTCCATGAAGTGCAACCTTTCATAAGGTTAGAAAAAATCCGTTTTCCTTTAGAAAGCGGATTTTCTATAATTTACAATATTGTTTTATTGCACTTCTTTTTCTATTTCAGATTTTTTAAATACCAGCATCCTTAAGAGAGGCTTCAGAACTTAGTGGCGGTTATGTCCAATTTTGTCCCATTATGCCCCGTCTTAATCTTAGCTACTTCTAATTTTTTAACTCTTCGTTTTTGATGTATGTCATTAATAACTTTCTTCCTTTAGGTAAATGAAAGGCTCTTGCATTAAAGCTACCATAATTAATGTAGGGGAATTGGCGGTTCTAAACATGATTACTGGGTTATTTTTCATTCCAATATTTTTAAAAAAGTCATAAGTATGATTTTTTAAGTTTGCTAATTTAAATGTCAATATATTTATTAAATTGTTTTTTTGCAAATTCCACCATAACACGTGTTATTTCTGAATAGTTAGTATTATTTAACCTCACAAAACCAATAAATTGGTTTTGTGGAAAAGGTACTATTAAATCAATGAGAACAATATCCTCTTGTTGAATAAAATAAGGATCAGTTATGAAACTATAATTTAAGCCTATGGTAATAGCAGTATTATTTGAAAGACTTTTACGGATTGAATCTAAATTATTTGTTCTTAAAGCAATATCTATCTTATCAAAATTATTATCACTAGATAAAATATCCATTATTTTATAATCATCATGAATTGCTATTGGATAGTCACTAATATCTGAAAGTGTGACTGATATCTTTTTGGCAAGTGGAGATGTATGATTTACCGCAATCACAGTTTTACAAGAAGTTACTTTTTCAAAGTAATATTCCTTTTTTTCTAATTGATCTTTATCATCAAATGCTAAAAGAGCAATGTCGATATCTTGATTTAACAGTTTCTCATATATTTGTGTTGTACTTCCTTCGAATAGGTTGGATTTTATTAGAGGATAAGTTTTTTTAAAATCTGAGAAGGAGTCAATTATTAAGGGCATAAAACCGGGTAATGAACCGAATCTTATGGTTCCATTAAGTTCATTCTTGATTATTTGGATGGTTTCATTTAGAATCTCAATTTTTAAAATTATTTCCCTAGCTTTATTAATTATTAATTGTCCCTCTTTAGTAGGAATTGTACCAGATCGAGACCTTTTAAATAATTTGATATTAATTTCCTTCTCAAATTGTGATAAAGATTGGCTTAATGTTGGTAAAGTGATATTTCGATTATTTGCCGCTAATGTTAAAGACTTTGTTTTAGATATTTCTACAATGTTTGCTAGTTGTTCTAAGTTCAATATATTCACCCCTTATATACTTAAAAAATAACTAAGTTAACTTAAATATAATTAAATATATTTAAAATAACAATTCATTTATAATAAAAATGTACTAAAATTTTCACAAATTAAATTATTATGACATTGACATTATATTCTTTTGTCATAAAGGAGGATTTGAAATGAGATTACAAAATAAAGTAGCTATTATTACTGGAGCTGCAAGCGGAATGGGTGCAGAAGAGGCAAAACTATTTGCTAAAGAAGGAGCAAAAGTAGTTGCAACTGACGTACAATATGAAAAATTAGAAGAGGTTGTAAATGAAATTATTCGTAATGGCGGAGACGCCTATGCAATAAAGCATAATGTAGCTTCTTCTGAAGAATGGGAATTTGTTGTTGAACAAGCAGTAGCTACTTATGGTAAGGTAGATATTTTAATAAACAATGCAGGGATCGGTGGTAAAAATCAATTTGGTACACCAGAAACAACTGAATTGGATGAATGGGACATGGTAATAAATATCAATCTTAAAAGTACTTTTTTAGGTATGAAGTACGTCCTACCTATTATGAAAAAAGTTGGGAGCGGTTCCATTGTTAACATATCATCTATAGCTGCAATGATTGGTACAGCAGGTCCAACTGCTTATACTGCAACAAAAGGTGCAATCCGTTCGATGACAAAAAATGTTGCTGCAAGTTATGGTAAATTTAATATTCGAGTGAATTCGGTTCATCCCGGCTTTATTAATACACCAATGATGAAAGGTACATTAGAAGATGAAAAAGCTTCTGAACATATTACATCCATTATTCCATTAGGCCGTCCATCTGAACCAATTGAAGTGGCACAGGGAGTATTATTCCTTGCATCAGATGAAGCAAGTTATTTAACAGGTACTGAATTAGTGATTGATGGTGGAGCTACAATAATTTAATCACCATCAATAAATGCTATTTAAAGGTTATACAAATTTTGTGAATAGAAGCTATTTTGTTCAATTAATAGCTTCTTTTTTATTAGAAATTTAATAAATTTTTATTTACGTATAATCAGAATAGAAACAACCAACGAAAAAATAATCCTTATATATCTTCCGGAATTTTTCTGATCTTTTTTAGTAGTCCTATTAATAGTATTATAAAATTTAATAATAGAGATACATAAGAACTGAAATTATAAGTTATCAAGCTATAGACAAATAACATACAAAAATTATTAACGTTGCTAGCATACTTTCCCTCCTAAATATTAAAAGCTCCTTAAAAACTACAAAAGTCAATTAACATTCCTACAATAAGCTAAAAATCACTACTCACTACTAAAAATAGACTACCCAAAAATCAGAAAAAATGAACTTTTATAAAATTATCTAAGAATTAAATTGGAAATGAATACTATCCTGTAGTGTAAAAACTATAGCATATCGGCCTTGATGCGGAAGAATAATCTAATAATATTTAAGATTCACTTATGTTAGAATATTCACAAACAAAGTGAAAGGAGAGCTAGTTTTGAAATCTATTTTACTAAAGTAGTAGGTTGATTGAGCATATATCTTCTTGTAATACAAAATTCCCATCTTATTTAACTAACGTTGTTGTAACGCTTGATATTAGTGGTTTCTAATTATACAGAATTGCCTTTTCTAAATGATTAGATGTATCTTTACCTATAATAGAAAATTCCCAGCCTTAACCGAAAAGTCATTCATATCAAGGGATACAGCAATTTTCTATTTGTATACCATAAAAAAGATAGACCATAAAGTCTATCTAAAGAGTGTTGATTATACCTCCAATGTATTTAATGGATTATACTTGTCGTTTTGTTCTTTTAAATCATTTCCCCACATGGCAGCGTATTTTTCGGTTACGGCTATTGAGGAATGTCTCATTAGTTTTTGGATAGCAAATGTACTCATTCCAGAATGGATGCATCGTTGACAGAAGGTGTGTCGGAAAGTATGGGCTGATAATCTGACATCTTTAAAATTCATAATTCGTGCTAACCGTTTAAATACATTTTTTAAGGCATCGGGTGTGAATTCTTAGTTGTAACGATTAGTAAAGATATAATCACTTAAATACTCACGGCCAAATACTTGTTCACAGTATAGGTGGTAGGAAGACAATTCGTGAATAACCTTCTCTGTCACAGGAATAGATTCGCGCTTACGGTTTTTACCGAATAAAGAAAGGGTTTGATTACCTATGTCTAAATCAGTCCATTTTAGTGTAGTAAGTTCAGATAACCTGATGCCTGTACCAATTAAAACAATAATGTTTGTATGATCTCGATAGGCAACAAAGGGCTTTTTTCTATTAATCCTTCTATAGTAATGGAGCAGTTGTTTAATGTGATAATCCGTAAATACATCTATTCGGATATCTTCTTTGGCTTTGGGTACTTTGGTGGCAGGGCTCTTTTTAATTACTTCACATTCAACCATATTATTAAAGAAGGCTCTTGTACGATGTAACTTAGTGTTTGTGGTAGTAGGCTTATTACCCTTGTCCTTACAGTGAATTATGTATTGTTTAACATGAGAAGGGGAGACATCTTCAACAATAAGAACTTCATTCTCGTTGAAAAAGCGTAACATTTCGTTGAGGATTAACTTGTAAGTTTCCATAGTCTGTGGAGTTACATTTTTAAACTCTCTGTCTTCATAAAAATCTTGGATAACAAACTTTAGTAACATAGAAAATACCACCTCACATGATTTTGTGAAGTGGTCGTTGAGTATCGTAACAGGTTTTGCTACGACCATAACATTTTAGGTTATGAGAAAGTTGATTCAAACCTTGCTACGACTATAAGTATGATCCCGACTGGGTTCGAACCAGCGACCCCCACCCTGTCAATTTACTAGTCTGAATTTCTAAATTTAATCAAAGTAAGATAGTTTCTATTTTTTCATATAGACCGCAAACAATAACGGATTATTCATTCAAGCATTCTTCGGATTGCTTTTTTATATTTCTTTTTCATTATTATTGCAGGAAATATAGTTCTTGCTTGTCGAATTAATTATTTGGGAGATAGTTGAGTGTTTTAGCGGGAAGAGATTTTAAGAGATTGATGTTCCGTGTGAATATCAGAAGTAAAATTGATTCCTCCCATCACTTGGAAAGAATATACTGCTGCAAGTCCAGTGAATATGTTATGCCTAATTAATTCGGAATATTTTGATTTTGGAAAAGGGGGATACAGTAAATGAACATACCATTAATACTTACGCAATTCTTAGACAGGGCCGTAAGCTTGTATGGGGACAAGCAGGCTATCATATGTGAAGATAGGGTATTTACATATCATGAACTAAATGAAAGAGTTAATCGGTTATCTCACGGTTTAAAGAATTTTGGGGTTCAAAAAGGGGATCGTATTGCCTACTTAGCGCCAAACTCTGTTGAAATGCTGGAGGGCTTTTATGGGATTTTCCAATTGGGTGGTGTGATGGTACCACTTAATAGTCGATTAAAGCCAGATGATTATCAATTTATTTTAAACCATAGTGAATCGAAAATCTTATTCGTTGATCAAGACCTTTACCATTTGATTTTGCCAATTAAAGATAAGCTAAAGACGATTGAAAAAATTATTGTTCATTATAAAGATTCAGAGACAGAAGAGGTAGGATATGATGTTTGGTTGGAAGAGCAAAGTGACGAGGCATTTGAGAGATTTCCTTTAGAAGAAGATGATGTATCCAGCCTTCTTTATACAAGTGGAACAACCGGGAATCCAAAGGGAGTCATGCTGACTCATCGGAATAACTATATTCATGCGTTAAGTACTATGCATCATCTTCGCATAACGGATGAAGATGTGTTACTTCATGTCTTACCGATGTTTCATGTAAATGGTTGGGGTTCTCCGTTTTATTATACGGCTAACGGTGTTACTCAGGTCTGCTCTCGAAAAACGACGCCTGAGATGATTTTTTCTGCCCTCGAAAAACATAAAGTAAACGTTATGCATATGGCTCCAACCGTGTTAAATGCACTCCTGCAATATTACGACCAGAATAGCTCAAATATTGAACAAGCAGTTCGAGTTGTCATTGCCGGTTCGGCACCACCGCCAGCCTTTGTTAGACGAGTGGAAAAAGAGCTGGGCTGGGATTTCATACAAGTATATGGAATGACTGAATCTTCTCCTTTAAGCTTGATTTCAGTTGTTCGCTCAGAATTAAAGGAATTATCTACTGAGGAACAATACCGAATTAAATCGAAGGCGGGGATATCGATGGTTGGCTGTGAAGTTAAAGTTGTGACTGAGCATGGCGAAGAAGTCGAGCATAACGGTAAAGAGATTGGGGAAGTCATTACAAGAAGTAATGGAGTCATGTTAGGATACTGGAAGAATGAAGAGGCAACGATGGAGGCGATTAAAAACGGATGGCTTCATACGGGAGATATGGCTACTGTAGATGAATATGGACATATTGATATTGTCGATAGGAAGAAAGACGTTATCATAAGCGGCGGAGAAAATATTTCTTCCATCGAGGTTGAGGGAGTGTTATATGACCACCCCGATGTATTAGAAGCAGCGGTGATTGCTGTTCCTCATGAAAAGTGGGGAGAAACTCCGCATGCCTTTATTGTTCAAAGAGAGGGACGAAACGTGACTGAAGAGGAATTAATAGCATTTACAAGAGAGAGGTTAGCTCATTTTAAAGCGATAACAGGAGCAACCTTTGTAAGCGAACTACCAAAGACAGCTTCTGGGAAAATACAAAAGGTAGTCCTTCGTAATGATTACTGGGAGGCAGCCGGAAAAGGCGGGAAATTCGTCAATTAATAAAATATCAACTGAAGATTATTATGATAGGTAACTAGTAGGATTAGATTAGGAAAAATAAGTATAATCAATATAAAAAAGACTCGCTATCTGATTAGCGAGTTTTAACTTTCTTAGAATCTATTTAATGGTGCTACATATTTCGATTTAATTAATTAATTTAAGAACTACACTCAAAGTAGATTTCACATTCATTTTTAACTATCCAATCAAAACCTAAATATTTGAATAAATAAAATAATTTGACAATTTCAAGAAGTTTAAGTTAGAATCTAAATCATAATAAATGAACATGGAGAGGGGTGAAGAAAACGGAATTAAAGGATCGCATTCTGGATACATCTGTTAAGCTGTTTGAAAAGCATGGCTTTCATGGTGTTTCAGTAAATGATATTGTTCAGGCCAGTGATACTTCAAAGGGTGGTTTTTATCACCATTTTCAATCAAAGGATGAATTGCTTTTCTCTATACACGACACATTTATCTCCTATGTCTTGCGTAAAGCCAAAGAGGCTATCCACCATTATCAAACTCCACCAGAGAAACTTCAGCAGATTATTTACTCGTTTACGAAAGTATTTGATCTCTACCAATCTCACATATCAGTCTTTTATCAGGAAAGTAAATATTTAAAACCGGAACTGGATTCAACTATTAAACTGAAGCGGGATGAGTTCAGGCTATTAATATACGAAGTCATTAAAGAAGGTCAGGATTCCGGAGATTTTCGAAAAGAGATTCCTTTTGAAATTAGTGGTTTGGCCATTTTGGGAATTGTGAACTGGACCTCAAAATGGTACCAACGAAACGGGCCATTGCCGATGGATCAGATTTCTGTGTATTTTACTGACTTTATTATGCATGCTCTATTAACGGAAGAGGCAAAAAGGAAATACGCACATTTTTTTACCACATAAATTAAAGCGCTTACATATCTATAACAGACCAACCAGTCGGTCTTTCACAAAAGAGTAGGAGGATGAAAATGAACTTTGAATTGAGCACGGAGCAAAAGATGGTCCGCAATATGGCAAGAGAATTTGCGGAAAAGGAAATTAAGCCAATAGCGATTGAATTAGACCGGGAGTCAAGATTCCCTGAAGAAGTATTTAAGAAAATGGGTGAATTAGGTCTGCTCGGAATTCCCTTTCCAGAAGAATACGGAGGCTCTGGTGGAGATACGATCTCTTATGCGCTTGCAGTAGAGGAAATTGGAAGAGCCTGCGGAGGTACGGGCTTGAGCTATGCAGCTGCCGTATCACTTGGATCGAGTCCGATTTATTATTTTGGAACAGAGGAGCAAAAGCAACAGTACTTAACTCCATTGGCAAGTGGTAAGGCCTTAGCATCATTTGGATTAACAGAGCCTAATGCCGGATCAGATGCCGGAGGGACGAGAACAAAGGCCGTGCTAGAAGGAAATGAGTACGTAATTACAGGAGAAAAATGCTGGATTACAAATGCCGGATTTGCAGAAACGATTACGGTCACTGCGGTATCTGGTAAGACCAATACCGGAAAAAATATTATTTCCGCCTTTCTTGTACCAACTAATACGCCAGGGCTAAAGATTACTAGCAATTACGACAAAATGGGTGTTCGAGCTTCGAATACATCAGAAATAATCCTCGACCATGTTCGGGTACCTAAGGAGAATGTCCTTGGAGATCTCGAGGGAGGATTTAAACAATTTTTATATACACTGGACGGCGGCCGGATTTCAATCGCGGCTTTGGCGGTCGGGATTGCTCAGGCAGCATTTGATAAAGCGCTTGCCTACAGTAAGGAACGAATCCAGTTTGGACAGTCCATTTCTAAGTTTCAGGCTATTCAATTTAAGCTGGCAGACATGGCAATGGAAATTGAGCTGGCGAGAAATATGGTATTAAAGGCTGCCTGGCTTAAAGATCAAAAAAAGAATTTCACAAAAGAATCTGCCTATGCCAAGCTATTTGCTTCTGAAATGGGATTCCGTACATGCAATCAGGCGATTCAAATTCATGGTGGATATGGATATATGCGTGAATACGAAGTGGAGCGTTACTTACGTGATATGAAGTTATTGGAGATTGGCGAGGGTACATCAGAAATTCAGCGACTTGTAATATCCCGCCAACTAGGTTGCTAGCCTTATATTTTTTTTAGTGATAAGGAGGAACGAGATGGCGGATTTGGTTCAGAAAACAGTGGGTGCTCTTTTGGATGAAATAGCTCAAGAGAATGCGGAGCGAGAAGCAGTTGTTTATGCAGATCGAGGTCTTCGGTATACGTATAAACAGTTTAATGAAGTTTGCAAGGAGGCAGCCCGAGCGTTTATGTCGCTTGGAATGGAAAAGGGAGATCATCTTGCCATATGGGCGACTAATACTCCTGAATGGCTGATTACCCAATATGCGACAGGGAAGATGGGGGCGGTGCTCGTTACGGTAAATACGAGTTACAGAGCCAAAGAGCTAGAATACCTTTTGCAGCAGTCTGATTCAAAAACACTTATTTTACTGGAAAATGTGAAGGATCATTCCTATATTGAAACACTTTATGAAGTCATACCGGAATTAAGAGATGCACCTCCTGGAGAGCTGGTATCAGAGAAGCTGCCTTATTTAAAAAATGTTATCGTGCTCGGTGAGAATCGATATCCTGGTACGTACAGCTGGGATGATGTGATAAAAATGGCCTCCCACACATCAGAGCAGGAATTGGCTGAAAGGCTGGATTCCTTACACGACAGCGATGTCATCAATATGCAGTATACGTCTGGGACAACTGGTTTTCCAAAGGGAGTCATGCTGACTCACCGCAATATCGTCAATAACGCGATCAATATTTCTGAGGGAATGAAGCTGACAAATGAAGATCGTATGTGTATTCCAGTTCCTTTTTTCCATTGTTTTGGGTGTGTATTAGGAACATTAACAGCCGTTTCTGTTGGTGCAGCCATGATTCCATTGCAGGAGTTTAATCCGCGCAGTGTTTTACAGGTTGTTGAAGAAGAAAAATGTACCGCTCTTCACGGTGTTCCGACGATGTTCATTGCTGAAATGAATCTGGAGGACTTTGAAGAATACGATTTATCCACTCTGCGTACAGGTATAATGGCTGGTTCCACCTGCCCTATTGAAGTCATGAAGGGTGTAGTGGAAAAGATGGGGGCCAATGAAATAACGATTGTATTTGGACAGACCGAATCTTCACCTGGTATCACTCAAACGAGGACGGACGATCCGCTTGAATTGCGAGTCAGCTCCATTGGCAGATCGATGCCTAATATTGAGGTGAAAATCGTCGAGCCTGGCACTGAGAATGAAGTGCCTCGGGGGCAGCATGGCGAGTTAATCACACGCGGTTACCATGTCATGGAGGGTTATTACAAAAATCCAGAAGCAACTGCAGCTGCGATTTCCAAAGATGGCTGGCTTCATACCGGTGATTTGGCTGTCATGGATGAAAATGGGTATTGCGCTATTACTGGCAGGCTTAAGGACATGATTATCCGTGGTGGCGAAAATATTTATCCAAGAGAAATAGAAGAGTTTTTGTACCAGCATCCTTCTGTACTTGATGTCCAGGTCATTGGTGTACCAGATGCCAAATATGGTGAAGAAGTAATGGCATGGATCATTCCTAAAGAAGGCACATCCATAACAGCCGAGGATATCCGTACTTACTGCCACGGGAAGATTTCAAGGCATAAAATTCCGCGCTATATCGAATTTATAGACGAATATCCGATGACAGCTTCCGGAAAAATTCAAAAATATAAGCTTCGGGAACAATCCATGCAGATTTTGGGAACGTGAGGAGGAGCAGCATTGTTTAAGAAAATATTAATTGCCAATCGAGGGGAAATCGCTTCAAGAATAATCCGTACCTGTAAACGCCTTAATATCGAAACGGTTGCGGTTTATTCTGAGGCAGATCAAGAGGCACCATTTGTTAAGGAAGCAGATTTTGCTTTTCTTTTGGGTGGTTCAAGAGTAAATGAAAGCTATGTTAATACCGCGAAAATATTAGAGATTGCGAAAGAGCATGATGTGGAAGCTATCCATCCGGGTTACGGATTTTTAAGTGAAAACAGTGAGTTTGCGAGGGAATGCATAAGAGAAAATATTGTTTTCATTGGTCCCTCTCCGGATGTCATTGAACTAATGGGACAAAAGACAAAGGCAAGGGAGGCCATGGAGAAGTCAGGTGTACCGGTTGTGCCTGGAATATCATACCCGCTTGCTGATGCGGAGGAGGCAGTCAGGGTAGCTAAGAAACTCGGATATCCTGTAATGCTGAAAGCCTCTGCTGGCGGAGGCGGGATTGGCATGCAGTCAGTCTCAAATGAAATCGAGCTCATAAAAGCATATGAAGGCAATCAAAACCGAGCCCAAAGTTTTTTTGGCAATGGGGATATGTTCCTTGAGAAAGTCATTGTGAACCCGAGACATATTGAAATTCAAGTGCTGGCTGACAAGCAAGGCAATGCTGTATACCTTTGGGAACGTGAATGTTCCATTCAGCGCCGTAATCAAAAAGTGGTAGAAGAAGCACCATCTCCATTTGTTGATGAGAGTTTACGGAAAAGAATGGGCGAAACAGCATTAAAGGCCGTACGCGATTTAGGCTACTATAATGCAGGTACCTTTGAATTTTTAATGGATGAACAAAAGAATTTCTATTTCCTTGAAATGAACACGCGCCTGCAGGTTGAACATCCGGTAACAGAGGAGATTACGGGAATTGATATGGTTGAGGAGCAAATTAGGATTGCCTATGGGGAGAATTTACGTTTTACCCAAGATGATATTCGGTTAGAGGGTCATGCTATTGAAGTGAGAGTCTATGCGGAGGATCCCGTTACGTTCTTACCATCACCCGGGCAAATAACCTATCTGAAATTACCGAATGGTCCAGGTGTACGAAATGAGGTTGCTATCAGTGGTAACTCTAAGGTAACACCATTTTATGATCCGATGATTGCAAAACTAATTGTGTCGGCATCAAGCAGGGAAGAAGCTATAAGCTGTATGACAAAGGCACTTCAAAGCTATGAAATTCAGGGAATTAAAACAAATCTACCCATGCTTTTAACGGTCATCCAGCATGAAGCATTTAAGGCGGGAGACACAACAACTGGGTTTATTGAAGCAAATCTTAAAAAAATGAAAAACAGATAGGAGAGGTAATAATGGCTGAAGAAATCAAAGCAAGTATGGCAGGAAATGTATGGAAAATACAAGTAAAAGAGGGAGATACCGTTGAAAACGGTCAGGACATGGTCATTTTGGAATCTATGAAAATGGAAATTCCTATAGCCGCTGAAGGAGACGGACTCGTCACAGAGGTTGTCGTAAACGAAGGGGATTTTGTAAATGAGGGCGATGTTTTAATCCGTATTGACTAGAAGGGAGAGAACTTTTTTGGAGATACCTGATCTTGTACAAATAAAAGAAGTTGGCCCCCGGGACGGTTTGCAGAACGAGATGAATATAGCTCCGACTGAACAAAAAATAGAATGGATTGACCTGTTGAGCGAAACGGGTCTTTCTTATATTGAAATTACATCTTTTGTTGCTCCTAAATGGATTCCGCAGCTAGCTGATGCGCTGGAGGTATCAAGGAAAATCAAGCGCAAGGATACGGTCACTTATGCGGCTCTAGTGCCAAATCGAAAGGGATTGGAAAATGCGCTGTTAGCAAATATCGATGAAGTCTCTATTTTCATGTCAGCGAGTGAAGCACATAATCAAAAAAATATAAATAAATCCATTGCAGACACCTTTCCAATTCTTCAGGAGGTTGCAGAGGATGCATCAAAGGAAGGAAAAACAACACGAGCTTATGTATCGACAGTGTTTGGCTGTCCGTACGAGGGCGAAGTTCAGATTGATGCTGTCTTACATATATGCGATAAGCTGTTCGCGATGGGGGTAGATGAAATCTCTCTTGGCGATACAATTGGTATTGCCCATCCAAAACAGGTTGATTTTTTACTGGATGAAGTAACAAAACGGTTTAATAAGGATCGTATTGCGTTACACTTTCACGACACACGCGGCATGGCGCTGGCAAATATATTAGTAGCTTTAAAGAAAGGATATACAATTTTTGATTCCTCACTAGGCGGTTTAGGCGGCTGTCCATATGCAACCGGAGCCTCAGGAAATGTAGCCACTGATGACTTAGTTTATATGCTTGAGAGGATGGGGATTCGTACGGGTATTGATGGAAGAATGTTAGCTGAAGCTGCAGATTATATTCAAAAACAGATGGGTATCCCTTTGTCGAGCAAACAAATGGCTATCCAGGAGAAAAAGGAAGGGAGAAGGGTCAACTGATGATCAACCGATCCATACGAGAAGACGGGATAGCGGTGATTGTATTAGATCATCCTCATAAATCCAACGCTTTATCTATTGAGTTGTTAAAAGAATTGCAACAAACACTGCGTCTATATAAAGAAAATTCATCTATTCATTGCATAATCATTACTGGCAGTGGTGACAAAGCCTTTTGTGCTGGTGCTGATCTAAAAGAACGGTTAAATATGACTCCAGCACAGGTAGGAGAAGCGGTCAGATTAATCAAGGAAACCATTTCCATGATTGACCAAATGCCGCAGCCGACCATTGCTTCCATTAATGGGGCAGCATTTGGCGGAGGGCTTGAGCTTGCATTGGCTTGTGATATAAGAGTGGCCAGCCATCATGCCAGGATGGGGCTCACAGAAACCTCTCTGGGAATTATTCCAGGCGCAGGCGGAACACAGAGACTGCCGAGATTAATTGGAATCAGCAAAGCAAAGGAGCTTATTTTCACCGCTCGCAGGATAGATGCCATTGAGGCACTGCAAATTGGCCTGGTTAATCAAATCGCCAAGCCGGATGAACTGGAGACTATGAGTCTGTCAATCGCAAAGAAAATTGCAGCCAATGCACCTATCGCAGTAAGGGAAGCTAAAAAAGCGATAGAAAGAGGTATGGAAACAGACTTAGCACATGGTTTCCAAATTGAAGAAATGAGCTATCAGGTTACCATTCCAACGAAGGATCGTATGGAGGGGCTCATGGCATTCAAGGAAAAACGTAAGCCTGTATATACCGGTGAATAAACTCCCAATAGAAAGGTAGATGACCATGAATACAATTCAAAACGACCTTATAGAACGAATAGAAAAAATTAAAGGAGGCGGAGAAGAGAAGTATCATCAAAAAAATAAAGAAGCAGGCAAATTGTTCGTCCGAGAGCGTTTGGAGTTATTGTTTGATGAAGGCGTTTTAGCTGAGGATGGATTGTTTGCGAATCATTCTGCGGAAGGTTTACCGGCTGACGGGGTGGTAACGGGATTAGGAAAAATAAACGGCCAAACGGTTGCTGTTATGGCTAATGATTCAACCATTAAAGCAGGATCCTGGGGAGCACGGACGGTTGAAAAAATCATTCGTATTCAGGAAACTGCTGATAAGCTTCAAATCCCTATGCTCTATTTAGTGGACTCAGCCGGTGCGAGAATAACCGATCAGGTAGAGATGTTCCCTGGACGCCGAGGGGCTGGCAGAATTTTTTATAATCAGGTAAAACTGTCCGGGAAAATCCCGCAAATTTGTTTATTATTTGGGCCTTCTGCAGCAGGTGGTGCCTATATTCCAGCATTTTGCGATATCGTTGTAATGGTGGAAGGAAATGCTTCCATGTATCTCGGTTCTCCAAGGATGGCAGAGATGGTTATTGGAGAGAAGGTCACATTGGAACAAATGGGTGGAGCGAAAATGCATTGTTCCATATCGGGTTGCGGAGATGTCCTTGTAAGCAGTGAACAAGAGGCAATTGAATATGCCCGGAAATATCTATCCTACTTCCCGGCCAATTTTGCCGAAAAAACAAAAGGCACCGAAGAAAAACTACCTCAAGTATCAGACAAAACAATCGCAGATCTTATCCCTCAGAATCAAAATGCACCTTTTAATATGTATGATCTCATTAATCAATTAATAGACGAGGATTCCTTTTGTGAAATCAAGAAAATGTTTGCACCTGAATTAATTACTGGCCTTGCCCGAATGGGTGGTAAACCGGTTGGAATTATTGCCAATCAGCCGCGTGTAAAGGGTGGAGTCCTTTTTCATGATTCTGCTGATAAAGCAGCCAAATTCATTAATCTATGTGATGCCTTCAATATTCCATTACTCTTTTTAGCCGATATACCAGGCTTTATGATTGGCACTAAAGTAGAGCAAGCAGGAATTATCAGGCATGGTGCAAAAATGATTGCTGCCATGAGTGAAGCAACCGTTCCAAAAATCTCTGTTATTGTTCGGAAAGCATATGGAGCAGGTTTATATGCGATGGCTGGTCCAGCCTTTGAACCAGATTGCTGTATTGCCTTGCCGACTGCCTCGATTGCAGTGATGGGTCCAGAAGCGGCAGTGAATGCTGTGTATGCCAATAAAATTGCCGCCCTCCCGGAAGAAGAACGTCAAGGCTTCATTATGGAAAAAAGAGAAGAGTACAAGGAAGATATTAATATTTATCGCCTCGCCTCAGAAATGATCATTGATGATATTGTTGAACCTAATGATTTAAGGAGTCAATTAATCACTAGATTTAGCTTATATGAAAGTAAATATCAGGTCTTTTCATGCCGAAAACATCCGGTTTATCCGGTTTGAGGAAACGGAGGGTTCTTTCATGAGCCAAGTAGCCTGGATACCCGATCATCGTACGATTTCTAACCTGCGTCTTCATAAATGGATACAAGAATTGAGCCTTAAAGACTATGCCCAATTTTATGCTAAATCGATTGAAGAGCCCGAATGGTATTGGGGCGAAGTCGAAAAAGAATTAGGGTTCAGTTGGAAGTCACCTTATAAAAAAGTAATGGACCTATCAAATGGGATTGAATTCCCGGATTGGTATGTCGGTGGAACCTGTAATATTGTGGATTCTTGTATAGAGAAATGGATATATTCTGATCATCATGCAATCGAATATGAAAATGAATTAGGACAAACAAAGAAAATCTCCTTTCCGCAATTATATGAGTGGGTAAGCAGAGTGGCAGGAGGGTTATTGGAACAGGGGATAGTACGTGGAGACAGAATAACCATCTATATGCCAATGATTCCGGAAACTATTGTTGCCATTCTGGCTGCCGCAAAAATTGGAGCGGTTGTCTCGCCTGTATTCTCCGGTTTTGCAGAGGATGCCCTAAAAACACGCGTAAACGCAGCAGGTTCCAAAATGATTATAACGGCAGATTCCTATACTCGCCGTGGTAAAAAGGTCGATATGTTAAAGACAGTTACAAATGTTTTAGATGAAATGGATAATTTGGAGAAGGTAGTTGTAGTGGGAGAGACTGGGATGCGTGGATCATTTGTATCCTGGAATCAAATCGAAGCAACAGATCCGGTGGACACCTCTGCAGAAATGAAGAGTGATGAACCATTCATGCTCATTTACACCTCAGGGACAACAGGCAAACCAAAAGGAACTGTCCACACTCATACCGGTTTTCCGATAAAGTCAGCAATTGATGCAAGAATCTCAATGGACGTGGTCAAAGGTGATAAGCTTCTCTGGATAACGGATATGGGCTGGATGATGGGACCATTTCAGTTGTTTGCCAGTTTAATGAACGGAGCTACGATCATGCTTTACGATGGGGTGCCTGACTACCCGACGGCAAATCAGATATGGAAGTTAGTTGAAAAGTGGAAAGTTACGCAATTGGGAATTTCACCTACATTAATTCGTTCTCTTATGGCAAGAGCTGATGATTCGATTGGTTCTCATGATCTTTCATCTCTTAAAGTGTTTGGATCAACGGGTGAGCCTTGGAATCCGGATCCATGGAATTGGTTGTTTGAAAGGATTGGGAAAAAGAAAATCCCGATTATTAATTATTCAGGAGGCACCGAAATATCCGGCGGCATTTTAGGAAATGTTTTATTGAAGCCTATTGCTCCTGTTACATTTAATTCACCGATGCCAGGCATGGATATTACGGTATTAAATTCATCGGGTGAAGCTGTTACGAACGAGGTGGGTGAGCTCTGTATTCGCGCTCCTTGGGTTGGCATGACTAAAGGCTTCTGGAATGAGAAGGAAAGATACTTGGATACATACTGGAGCACCTATAAGAATACCTGGGTTCATGGGGATTGGGTGAGTACAGACGGTGTTTTTTGGGAGATTAAAGGGCGGTCTGATGATACATTGAATATAGCGGGAAAAAGAGTAGGTCCGACTGAATATGAATCCATTCTTATTAAGCATGAAGATGTGATTGAAGCGGCTGCTATCGGTATTCCGGATGAGCTTAAGGGGGAATCCTGTGTATGCTTCGCCGTTTTACAAACGAATGTAAAGGGGAATGCAGAGCTAGAAGGAGAGCTCATGAAGCTTTTGGGCAATCAGCTTGGAAAAGCACTCAAGCCTTCAGCTATTTACTTCGTGAGCGACCTGCCAAAAACGAGAAACCAGAAAATTATGCGCCGAGTCATCAAATCTACCTTCCTTAACCAAGATGCAGGTGATTTATCCTCCTTAGTCAATCCGGAGATCGTACATGAAATCAATCAGATAAAAATAAAATGATAACCTGGTGGAAGCAAGTGTGCGAATCACTTGCTGGTAAACAGCTTATCTAATAGTTAAGCGTTGGCATGGATAATCTCCATGCTTTTTTAATTAGTTTTATAGTTAATATAATTGGACTGTTGTATTCTTGAAAAACTTAAATTGATTAAAATAATTTAATAGAATGTATCGGAACAAAAGAAAAAGCAAGGCATACATCATTGCCTCGCTTTACTGTCCTGTTAACGAATACGCTGTTTCCGAATCCATTGAGTAGCAATCCATTTTTCACCCTTGGTAACCGGGGCACCGCCATGTAAGGTCTTTTCGTTCAGAGATTCGTCTTGGTAGAAATATTCAAAGTAAACCGCCATTCCTTTTTGTGGAGCGACTGATAAATCTAGGTGAGGGAAATACGTTTCTCCGCCTTCTTCCACATCGTTTAGGTATAAGACAATTGTACTGATTCGGTTGTTTTGAGCTGCTTGACTTGTTGAAGCAAAATAATCAAAATGTGCTTTGTATTCTTGACCAGGAGTATAGCGAAGGATATGGAGATTTTCGCTATGTTCAGACGGAATGTCAGTGATTTCAGCTAGTCGTTTTTCAATGCGTAAAACGGTTTCATTTTGGGCATCTTCAATGAAAGCACCTGTACTCGTACGCATACCGTTTACTTCACGGGTTGCTCCAACGGTTGAACGTTTCATATCTTGCTTCGCTAACTCTATCAATGTATCGCATTCCTCGTCGCTTAACACGTTTCCCAATACCACAACAAGTGGTTCACCGTGACGAGCTAAGATAGGAATTCGTCTGTTCTCTGTCTCAATGAAATGACCTGTGTGGGGGAAAATAGGCGTTTCTTTTTGTGGATGAATGGTCGTTGTCATATATTGCTTCCTCTCCCATCTTTTCTCTGTTCCATTTGTTATTTTATCATGTATTTTAATAAACCCGATTAGAATTCTCATAATTATTTTTGGAAGAGTAAATTTCAAAATAATAATATATGAGTTTGAATTTGAAGAAAGGAAGCCGAAATTTTAGTTCAAGAACTTTATAAATCAAAACTCCTCAATGAATGGGGAGTTTATTTTGTTTAATACTTTACTTTTGCTGTATATACAGAAAATGCGCCATCAAAGCAAACACAATGGAACAATTATGATTGATCCGGTGATATTATATGTATGATTTATATAAAGTAATGAATCAAGTGGATTTAATACAAAAATTAAGAAAAAAATTAATGTAGAACATAATAATATTATGTAAACTAATGTATTAAATTTATAGATATGCGGGTAATCGTATATATTAGCCTTATAAGAGAATTTTTATGGCGTTGAAGGAGAACGGAATAATGGACATATTAAATAAAGGGTATAAAGAAGCAGTTGAAAAAGCAAAAAATGACATTCTGAATGATATTTCCTTATATATGGAAGAAAGTGAAACAAAGCCTGCAGTTAATGATTATTTGGAAAGCAGAGAACGTTATTTGAATCAGATTTGGAATTTAGCATGGAAGAGTCGAACGCTTCAGCGGATGAATAGAACTGAAAAAATTAAATTTTTGGGTCTTCGTGGTATAGAAACAGAAGGAGCATCCAAGAAAGCAATTAATAAAATGGTTGAACAAGAACTGAGTGGATTAAAATCCTTTGATATGAAAAGTTGGATCCAAGATTACTTTGGAGAAACAGATGAACGATGGAATGAATTATTTGAATCAGTAAAGTTAAAAAAATTGAAAGCAAATTATGAGAATATCGTTATAAAAGATGAGGCCTTAAGTATTTTGAGCAGTAACAAGCTTTATTTTTATTTAAAGCTCAGATATAAAGTGGCAAATCAATTACAAAAGGATATAGCAAATGTGAAGGGGTTCAATCAAGCTCAATTTGAAACGCTCAACGACCTCTTATATTGGGGATATGATGTATACCAGGATGATTCTGTTTTTGACGAATATATTTATCAAAATCTGATCGATACCTTTGTTTACGAAACCATATACCCATTTATACTATCAGAATTGCCGAATCAGATCATAAACCAATATGAAAATTTGTTTAAAGGGTCGATTAATCATAAGCTGATCAGGCAATTGATTGGGGGAAATATTAGTGAATTTCAATGGGAATATGAAAGTGAAATAGAGCAGGAATTGATTGAGGACCTTATAGATGTTCGAAACCACCCGGACGAATTTGATATACAAATGCCGTTATACCATACTCAGCACAAAGAGAGAATTGAAAAAAGAGAACAGAAATTAGAAGAGCTGAGGAAACAGGAAGAAATAAAGCAAAAGAAACTGGATGACATTTTTGGTGTTGAATACAAGACGACCGTTTATAGCAACACTAAATATATTCTGCATATAGGAGAAACAAATACCGGTAAAACTTATCAGGCACTAAATAGATTAAGGATAGCTGCATCTGGTATATACCTGGCACCTTTAAGGCTATTGGCACTTGAAGTATATGAAACGCTTAAAAACAACGGAATTGCCTGTGCATTAAAGACAGGTGAAGAAGAAAAAGATATTGCAAATGCCACGCATTATTCCTGCACAATTGAAATGTTTACCGAGAAAGATGAATTCGACGTCATGGTTATAGACGAAGCGCAAATGATCGCAGATAAGGATCGTGGGTTTTCTTGGTTTAGAGCTATTAATAAAGCGCGTGCTCGGGAAGTTCACATTATAGGCAGTCACAACTCTAAAAGGATGATTTTAAATCTGCTTCAGGGAAATGATATTGAAATTCATGAATACAAACGTGATATACCGCTGATTGTAGAGAAAAAACCTTTTAAGATTGAACATACCAAGGCAGGAGATGCATTGATTGTATTTTCTCGAAATAAAGTGCTTCAAACCGCTTCAAAGCTGGAAAGAAACGGCCATAAAGTAAGTGTGATCTATGGAAGTATGCCTCCTGAGACAAGAGCTAAACAAATTCAGAGGTTTATTAACAGGGAGACGCGAGTGATTGTATCAACAGATGCTATCGGAATGGGGCTCAATCTACCAATTAGGCGGGTCGTTTTTCTGGAAAATGATAAATTTGATGGCACGAGAAGACGTTTATTGACCTCCCAGGAAGTAAAGCAGTTAGCAGGCCGTGCCGGCCGTAAAGGTATATATAATGAAGGAAGAGTGGCATTTACTGATCAAATTGGTTTAATGAAACGGTTGTTGAATGGTGAAGACCGGCCAATCAGTACATTTACAATAGCTCCTACACAGGGTGTATTTGAACGCTTTAAACGTTATCATTCCAGCTTTGATCAATTCTTTGAATTATGGGATGAATTTAAAAATCCTGCCGGAACAACAAAAGCACCGCTTACTCAGGAAAAAGCTTTATATCATTTAATTCGCCATGAACAAATAGAAGGACGAATGTCGATAACTGATTTATACGGTTTTCTGCATTTACCTTTTTCAGCGAATGAGGAGAGCCTTGTTAATCAATGGCTCTATAATATGAAAGCCATTGTGGATAGAAGAGAATTGAGAGAGCCTTTAATAAAGAAAGATTCCTTGGATGAACTTGAATTATCTTATAAATCAGTAGGATTGCATTTATTGTTTTTGTATAAATTAGATAGAAGAAGTGAAACGGTCTATTGGGAGCGAGTAAGAGAAGAAATCAGTTCAGATGCACATAATCAGTTAAGAAAAGGGGTTAAAAAATATCAAACAAAATGTCGGTCATGCAATAAGCCGTTAAGCTGGAATTATCCATTTGCTATTTGTCAGTCGTGTTATGAAGAGAGTAAACGATCAAGATACTATTACAAAGGATGGGATATATAGGACCTTCAAGCTTGCAATCATAATGGTTGCAAGCTTTTTGTATTACATAATTATATTATGTAAACAACGAGATAAATAAAAGCGTTAATCTATTTATAAAGTGGAATATGCCAATCTTTAAATGCATAAGTTTAATAGAGAAAATAGAGATAATAGATTTTAAACACATAAGTAGAACCGGCTGAAAGCCGGTCCCATCGTTCTTATTGAATATTTCTGTATAACCCGATCACTTTACCGAGGATGCTGACATTTTGTAGAATGATAGGCTCGAGCATAGAATTTTCCGGCTGCAGACGGAAATGAGTATCTTCTTTAAAGAAACGTTTTACGGTAGCTTCATCATCTTCAGTCATGGCTACGACAATTTCACCATTGTTTGCTGTATGCTGCTGGCGAACAATAACATAGTCACCGTTAAGTATTCCAGCTTCAATCATACTGTCACCCATAATTTCAAGCATAAACACATTTTCATCGGCAGGAGCCATATGCTCAGGTAGAGGGAAGTATTCTTCAATATTTTCGATAGCTGTAATAGGCTGCCCTGCAGTTACTTTCCCGATTAATGGTACATTAACTGAGTTTGTTTTTGGAATATGGTCATGTGGATCCATATCCAGGATTTCAATAGCACGCGGTTTTGTAGGATCCCGTCTGATGAGTCCTTTGCTTTCCAATCGCGCTAAGTGACCATGAACTGTGGAACTTGAAGCCAGTCCGACTGCTTCGCCAATTTCTCGAACGGAAGGTGGATAGCCCTTCGTTTTTACCTCTTCTTTAATATATAGCAAAATATCCTGTTGCCGTTTGGATAATTTAGTAGTCATCTCCCGCACCTCTTTTAGCTTTTCTTGTTTTTAGTATATCATTTCCTGTTTAACAGTACAAACATAAGTTCGTTTTTTGTGTTGACACAAAACGTTTGTTCGGTTTATACTTAGTTTATATTAAACGAACATACATTCGATGGGGGTTTATTTATGAAAAAATTATGGACTTCTTATAGCTATTCAATCTTGTTTTTTATAGGTCTTTTCTTATTAATAACTACAATGATAGTAACAAATATTGAAGCACCAAAAGACGATTATCAACAAATTACGGTTAAAAAAGGAGATACAGTTTGGGATATGGCTGAACGTTTTAACGGCAGTAAAATGACACAGACTGAATTTGTCTCTTGGGTTCAGGAAAATAATGACTTGCACATTAATCATATAAAGGAAGGGCAAACGATTGTGATTCCTGTAAAGAAAATGAACGAAAGCACAGAAATGCTACACTTAGCAGATTCTGATAAATAACTATATAATCAGAAAGGTCGGGAATGTTTCCCGGCCTTATCTATATGTAAAGAAGAATGGTGATAGAAAATGAAGGTTGGAATTTATTGCAGAGTCAGCACAGATAAAAGTTCACAGGAAACATCACTGGAAAGGCAGGAGCAGGAGTTAACAAGACTGGCTGCCATAAAAGGGTTCGAGGTTGTAATAATCGAGAAAGAACAAGCCAGTGGATATGATTTAGAACGAGAAGGCATTCTAATCTTGCTGGAAAAAATGAAAAATAGAGAAATCGAGGGTCTCTTGATTCAGGATGAAACAAGACTTGGCAGAGGAAATGCCAAGATTGCTCTATTACATTGCATCTATAAAGAAGGAGTTAAATTATATACGGTTACTCATAATGGTGAGCTTGAGGTTTCTGAAACAGATGCCATGATTTTGCAAATCATTAGTATAGTAGAGGAATATCAGCGAAAATTGCAAAACAGTAAAATCAGAAGAGGGATGAAACGAGCCATTGAAAATGGATATAAACCGCAAAGAAATTTAGCAAATCAACATCTTGGAGGCGGAAGAGAAAGGTCAGAGGTACCTTTACAAGAGGTCATTGAGCTGCGTATTAAAGGATTAACATTTGCTGAAATTACGGAGAATTTAAACAGAAAAGGCTATGATCTCTCTAAAGCCACTATTCACCGAAGATATTCAGAATATAGGAAAAAGAATACTAATCAATAGTTCCTTCTTGAAAATCCAGCGGTTTTTCTATACGATGACAATATCTACTTATATTTTATATAGAAGGAGCAATACCATGCTGCCAATGCATAAAATTAAAAGAATTAATGAATTATCTAAGAAATCAAAAACAGTTGGGCTTACAAAAGAAGAAGCCACTGAACAATCTCTTCTAAGGAAAGAGTATTTGGAAACCTTTCGTACTTCAATGAGAAATACGGTTGAAGGTTTGACCATTATCGATCCAGAAGGTAAGGATGTCACACCTGAAAAAATAAAAAAATTACGTAATAAAAAATTACATTAAGGGTATAGGATAATAGGCTAGACTCCAAAAAAATAGTTTAAGGAGTGACGATTTTGTAGCATTTACCAACAAAGTCTTGTCAACCTGTTTATACTTCATTAATATAAATTAGAAGGTTAATCTGAAAGGATGTAGGCAATGTTCACAGAAAAAGATAATTTATCTATCACAGCTATTCGTACACTTTCAATCGATGCAATTGAAAAAGCTAATTCAGGTCACCCTGGTATGCCTATGGGAGCTGCTCCTATGGCTTATACACTTTGGACCAAATTCATGAACCATAATCCAAAAAATCCGGATTGGTTTAACCGTGATCGTTTTGTATTATCAGCAGGACATGGTTCCATGCTTTTATACAGCTTATTGCACTTATCAGGTTATGGCCTTGATATGGAAGAAATTAAGAATTTCAGACAATGGGGCAGTAAAACACCTGGACATCCTGAATATGGACATACAAAAGGCGTAGAAGCTACAACCGGACCACTAGGCCAAGGTATTGCGATGGCAGTCGGTATGGCAATGGCGGAACGTCATTTGGCGGCAGTCTACAATAAAGATAACTTTGATGTTGTAGATCATTTTACATACAGCATTTGCGGAGATGGAGATTTAATGGAAGGGGTATCAGCTGAAGCTGCTTCTCTTGCTGCCCATTTAAAATTGGGACGTTTAGTAGTCCTTTATGATTCCAATGATATCTCTCTTGACGGCGAATTAAACATGAGCTTCTCTGAAAGTGTTGCTGAGCGTTTTAAAGCTTACGGATGGCAATACATTCGCGTAGAAGACGGTAATGATTTGAATGAAATTGCTAAAGCGCTTGAAGAGGCAAAAACAGATCTTGACCGTCCAACTATGATTGAAGTAAAAACAGTTATCGGATACGGTGCTCCAAATAAATCCGGTAAATCTGCTGTTCATGGTGCTCCGCTTGGCGAAGACGAAATGAAATTAACTAAAGAATATTACAAATGGACATTCGAAGAAGATTTTTATGTGCCACAAGATGTTTATGACAATTTTGAAGAAACTGTTGTAAAAGCTGGTGCTAAAAAAGAAGAAGAATGGAACCAATTATTTGAAAGCTATAAAAACGAATACCCTGAACTTGCTGCTCAGCTAGAAACAGCAATTAAAGGCGAATTACCTGAAGGCTGGGATAAGGATATTCCTGTTTATGAAGCAGGAAAAGCCGTTGCTACACGTAATTCAGGCGGAGAAGTATTAAATGCAATTGCTAAGAATCTTCCATCTTTATTTGGTGGATCCGCTGACTTAGCTGGATCAAACAAAACGATGCTGAAGGGCGAAAAAGATTTCTTGCCAGGCTCCTATGATGGCCGTAACATTTGGTTTGGAGTACGTGAATTTGGTATGGGTGCTGCATTAAACGGTATGGCACTTCACGGTGGTTTGCATGTGTATGGAGGAACATTCTTTGTATTCTCTGATTATCTGCGTCCAGCTATTCGTTTAGCAGCGTTAATGAATCTTCCTGTCACATATGTATTTACACATGACAGTATTGCAGTTGGAGAAGACGGTCCAACTCATGAACCAATTGAGCACTTGGCTGCATTGCGCGCAATGCCTAATGTTTCACTTATCCGTCCGGCTGACAGCAATGAAGTGGCAGCTGCATGGAAAGCGGCATTAACAAGCAAGTCTGCACCAACTGCGTTAGTATTATCCCGCCAAAACTTAACTACGTTACCGTTATCAGCTGAATTAGCTGAAGAGGGCGTTGCTAAAGGGGGATATGTAGTTTCACCTTCCAATAAGGATACTGCCGATGCTATATTGTTGGCATCTGGATCTGAAGTAGGATTGGCTGTTCAAGCACAGGCTATATTAGCGAATGACGGCATTGATGTATCAGTTGTCAGCATGCCATCATTTGATCGCTTTGAAGCTCAATCTGCTGAATATAAAGAATCTGTTATCCCTTCAACTGTTAAGAAACGCTTAGCAATTGAATTAGGTACATCTTTCGGATGGGACCGTTATACAGGTGATGAAGGTGAAATATTGGCAATTGACCGCTTTGGTGCTTCCGGCCCTGGTGAATTGTTAATGGAAAAATTCGGATTCACTCCATCTAATGTGGTTTCTTTAGTAAAAGAAATGCTACAAAAATAAAATATATTTTTAAAAAATCGCCAGGGTCTTTCTCTGGTGATTTTTTTATGAATATATTTACAAACAATTCCAAATGATGTATGTTTGATATGTACCTAATAATTCTAGGTAGGTGAAGAAATGTTTAATCGTGAACTTGTAAAAGGAAGTACATCACTTCTTGTTCTGCAGCTTTTGCAAGAAAGAGATATGTATGGGTATGAATTGGTGAAAGAAATGGATCACCGCAGTGACCATGGATTTCAGATGAAGGAAGGTACGCTGTATCCTGCTTTGCATAAGCTTGAAAAACAGGAATATATAGAGTGCTACTGGGTTGAACAAGAGAAGGGACCCGCTCGTAAGTACTACCGTATTACCATGGCTGGCGAAGAGATGCTAGAGATTAAAACAAACGAATGGAATCGATATGTCCAGGTCATGAACAAGGTAATGGGGAGAACAGAAACATGAGACGGGCTGAAGAAGATTATTTAAGTCAGCTTGATCGATTGCTGGGTGCCCATCCTGATAAAGCGGCTATTATGAAAGAATATAAGTTACATATTTCCGAAATGGCTTGCGACATCATTTATGAGGATGAGTCACCCGACTTAATCTATAAAGAGCTATCGATGCGGCTGGGTACACCGGAAGAAGTTGCTGTATCCTGGAAACAGGAACTAACCCTTACACCAAGAAAAACAAGGTGGATATTTGCAGGAATTAACTTGTCCCTCTTTATAAGCGGAATTTTGTTAACATTTATCAACCATACATATGATTGGAATTGGGCCAAGGAAATATGGTCTTTGCTAACATCGATTCCTGTACTTTTAATGGCCATCTATATTGGTTTTTGGGTCTTGCTTGGTTATGAAATTGGCAAGGAATTTGGACATCAGGGCAAAAAGCTTATTAAGAAAACGTTTTTGATTACGGTGATCCCTAACATTATCTTAATGTATTTGGTTATCTTTAACCTCGTACCGGATCAATGGTTTGACCCCTTACTGGATAAACCATTTATTATTGCATGTGTATTTTGTACGTTTATCTTATATCCAGTCAGTTTTGCTGGGTATCTATGGGGGAAGAAAGCCTCGCTTTGACTATTTGCCTATATACATAGAATAACTATGTATATTTATCACTATATACCTAGAATAACTAGGTAGAGGGGGATCCTTAAAATGGATATTCAGTTTAAAAAAGAAGATAAAGTATTTTTACTGTTATGTATAGTGCTAGCCTGTTTTGCTGAGTTATCTTTTTTACATGGAGAAGTAGGGATTTCCTATCCGTTGTTCTTATTTGCTTTTTATGGACTGTTTTTTTGGAGGTTTCGGAAAACGAAATTTACTCATATGCGAATTGGAAGCCTTCTGATGGTTTGTATTTGGATTCTTGGTTTATCTTATTTCTATCAATCTAATGTCCTTTTTTATCTAACGAATGGGTTGGTTATACCAATTCTTGTAGCAGCTCAGCTAACACTTATTACAAATCAACAAAAAATTGATTGGAGCAGAGTCAACTTTATTAAACAATTGAAAACAAAACTGGTAAACAGTATTAAATACAATCAGCAATTCATCTCCTACATCCTAAAAAAATTCAGAAAAGAGGGAGCAGGGGAAACTGGGGGGATGGCTAAAAGCATCGGTTTGGGAATTGTTATTGCATTCCCGATACTCATCATCATCATTCTATTGCTTGTATCGGCAGACAGTCATTTTCAAGCGATATTTATGCACATCCCTGACTGGTTATTTTCCGTACAAATAGGTGAATTCTTTGGAAGATTGATAGTTATTATCCTATTTGCTCTTTTGTTTTATGGTTTTCTAAATGTATTACATTTAAAACAGCCGCAAACACTGTCCTCTAACATGAAAGAGGCAGGAAGTGTCCAGTTCGATTCAACCATTGTGACAACGATTCTGGTCCTGATTAATGGAGTCTATTTATTATTTACAATTGTCCAGTTTAAATATTTCTTTGGCAGCCCGCTTCTCAATGATATGACCTATGCTTCAAGCGCGCGAACAGGATTTGCCCAGTTATTGTTGGTTACCCTCATAAATTGGTCCATACTGCTTGGAACCCTAAAGTATGTATCTGTTCAAATGAACGCTGCTAAAAGGCTTATACAGGTCCTTCTCAGTCTTTTAATCGTATTTAGCGGAGTTATGCTAACATCGGCTTTTATGCGCCTCTATATGTATGAAGAGGCCTATGGATATACGATTCTCAGAATACTCGCACATACGATTATGCTTTATCTGGTTGTCATTTTTACCTATACATTAGTAAAAATCTGGATTGAACGAATTGCATTAAGACATTTTTATTTTTTAACCGGATTATTGTTTTACACTGGATTGCACATCGTTCAACTGGATCAACTAATCGTAGATAAAAATATAAGTAGATATAAAGAAACGGGTAAAATTGATCTATATTATTTAAACGAATTATCCTATACAGGATTATCTGGACTGATTGACTTATATGAATCAGACCCCAATTCTGGTGAATTGAAACATCTATTATCAGTCCAATATGAGCAAATGAGGAACACTGACTATACTTGGCAGTCCTATAATCTTTCCAGAGTTGAAGTTTATGATAGGTTAGAAAGTCTTAACCTCACTAAGCATGAAAATGGAGATTAACAACAGCTAATCCAGTACTGGTCATATTCTTGCTATAAAGTAGATATCAGATAACGGCAACCGGTTTTTGGAGGATTCCAGCAGAAAACGGAGTACTGGCTAATTTGATTTTTGAAGGATAAATAAGTAAAAAGCCTGGACTTATGGGTCCAGGCTTTTTGTAAACAAGCTTATTTAAAGTGTTTATGTCTGTAGGCTAATCCATTTAAAAATATGAAATATATCAATTTTATTTTCCTCAGCTGCCCTTGATCCTAGCGAGTGGGGAATGGATATAATTTTTAGAAGGTACAAAAAATGTAATCATTAATGCGATGACACTCAATAATGTCATGAAATAATAAGCATCACTTGCCCCTAAATTAGAAAAAGTCTATCACCGGATATATTAGCTTATCAGTATTGGGAATTATCATATGGTGGATAAAAGACGGACTTCATTTCAGTTCTGAATATGTAGCCAGTCAAATTACAGAATTATACAGATGATCAATGGTGATAAGAGTAAATCATATGTATAATGGGTATAAGAGATTAATTTGAAAAATCAAAAAAATATTTACTCGACAAAATTAGAACAACTCTGCACGTTCATTTTACATAATATGCAACAATAGTTTTTTATACTATATGTAAAGAGAATTGGAGGTAAGAGTATGCGCACTTATATTATTTATTTAATAGAGAATGAATTTGCACGTCATTATTATGGACGAGAATATATGTTTTTTAACTTATTCCAGGATTATGAACAATCTGAAGGGGATAAGAAAAAAATACTCCGCAGGCAAATTAACTTTGTTACTAAAAAGATTCATGCACAGCTTTTTACCTCTTTTATGGAAAATCAACTAATGGAAAATAAAGATTGTTATATGGAAAATGGGGTATATTATATCAGAAAGCGAAATGTCGGCCAAAGCGAAGCAAGCTTAGGATATCGCAATCATTCATTGATTCTGCATGCTACTGGAACGTATGAATGTGAGACCATATTTTTTGAATGGCTCAGGCAGTGGAATCCATATTTTTTAGCCTTGGATATAACTAAGGAACGTTGCGCATGGCTCAGACCTATTAAACAGAGGTTATATGTATGAAGTAGAATAAAACAGATTCCACTATAAGATCGTTATAAATGCCGTGGAATTTATTCTATTATGTCTGTTTGTGTCAAAATCTGATAGAAATATCACAATAATTATGGTATTATTACTTTGGTTTAGTACAATGTCTTTGTGACAGCACGGAGGAGGTAGTTTAGGTTATGGGATATTATATTCTTACGGCAGTGATTGCTTTGATTGCTGGTGTGGCTTTAGGATTCTTTATCGCTCGTAAATACATGATGGACTATTTAAAGAAAAACCCACCAATCAATGAACAAATGATTAAAATGATGATGACACAAATGGGTATGAAGCCATCCCAAAAGAAAGTAAATCAAATGATGAATGCGATGAACAAACAACAAGGGAAATAAGCCTTGTTCCATCTGGGATTCTAAGGTGTTGTCACCATACTGTATAGATTAATTTTTGTAATTTGGTTTATCTTTTTGGAGATACATAAGTCAAATTGGTTAATCTTCCATCAGACCGTCTTTTTTCTGAGAAATATTCAGAAGGAGATGGTCTTTTTATGTTGTTAAAAGAGGTAATAGAAGGATACTTACATCTTTGTGATAAAAAAGGTTTACCAGTTCGAGAGCAAGGAACGTTAAGAGTTTCTCTCAAAGTATCGAGGATTATGCTCTTTTATGTTGAACTCCTTATTGTAGAAACGGGCAGGTTAGCTGAATAAGATAAATAAACTAAAATCACATAAATGGTATAATAAGGATAATTAGTGAGGGGTGATATCAGAATGAGTAATGAAAAGCATAGTCATAGTAAATCTAATAATATAGCTATTGTGTTTGTTGCTTCTAGTTTAGGTGCAGTTTTAGGACTTGTTACATATGTGAAAGATTGGTTATGATTGTGGAATTACCTTTTGGTATTTCCAATTAAACGTACTTATACAAACTGGGGTAATAGCAGAAAATCAAGGCTGTCAAATTGACGGTCTTTTCTTATGCGGCTAAAGGGGCGGTTAGCTGAATAAGAATGTTTTAGGATTTGCATTATAATTATCAAAATTCCTCTTGAACCTCTAGTTACGTGAGGTTTTATCATGAGCTTAAATATTTATGGGGAGGGATGTTGATGAAAGGGAATATAGAATATTCCATTGGTGAATTTTCGGAAAAGACAGGAATACCTATTCGAGCTCTACATTATTATGATGAAATCGGTCTTTTACAGCCAAAGAAGAATCCAACATCAGGTCATCGTATTTACAGACATCAAGATACTTTAACGTTACAAAAACTCTTAAGTTTAAAGTTTCTTGGATATAACTTGGTTAAGATTGCTGGATTATTAGGTGAATCAAGTTTTTCAGATGATTTAAATAAGACTTTAAACCTCCACTTTCGAGCACTAGAAAAAGAAAAAGAACGAATTGAGCGTTCAATGACTGCTGTTAAGAGAGTGATTATGATACTTGAGAAAGAGGGAGAAGTTGATAGTACAGTGTTATTCAGCCTTATCCATAGTACAGAGATGGACAATATGCAATACAAATGGATGGAACGGCATAACTTATCTGATGTAGCGGAAGGAATAGCAAAGAAATCTGAAGAAGAAAAACTAGCCCTAGATCAAACCTTCATTGAGTTAAATAAGCAAGTGAAACAATTATACGGTAAACCTATCGACCATCCTGAAGTGCAAGAAGTGATTAAAATGTATCTTGAAGAGTCTTTTGCGTTTCTTGGTGAAGATTTGGTGCAAAATCTAGCTGATGCTGACGTAGAAGAACTCGATATTCAAGAGTTTGAACAACTCGCACCTTCACCATTCACAGAAAATGAGCAAAAATGGCTTAACCAAGCAATAGAATTTTATATGAAACATGTAGAAATGGAATGAAAATAGGTTTTTACCTGACTACAGTATAATTTCATTAAAGGGTGTTAAACCAAGAAGAATTAATGCCCTTTTCTATTGAATTTCTTATTTTAGAAATGGGCCAGATTAGCGGACGAAGACATTCGAAAAGTCGGAGGATTTTATGAAAAGGAAATTTCCGTTTGTGATTTCAATTGCTGCGGTTTCGGGTGGGGGCAAAACAACAATAACTTCTTACCTAAAAGGACAGTTGCAAAATAGTAAAACAATATCTTTTGATGATTATGATTTTGATGGTCCCGATAACTTTATTGAATGGGTTGATAATGGTTCTAATCCTGATGATTGGGACTTATCACCACTCATTAGAGATATAAAGAAGTTAGTTACTGAACCACTAGATTACATCATTTTAGATTTTCCATTTGCTTATTTACATACTAAAACAAGAGAATTAATTGATTTTGCAGTGTTTATTGATACCCCGTTGGACATTGCAATGGCACGGAGAATAATTCGTGACTTTAAAGATGGTTCTACCGAGGATATTATGCTGGATCTAGATAACTACATTCTTAGAGGAAGGCAGGGGTATCTGGATATGATAAATACAACAAAGCCGAATTCTGACCTAATTGTAGATGGGACATTATCTAAATCTGAGATTGTAAGTATTATCGTTCAAAATATAATGTGAATAGAGTAATTCACAGGACAAAGCAAGAATGAAAATATAATATCTTATTCAAGTAACAGGGATGTTGATTTAAGCAGGATTAATGTCCCTTTATGTTGAACTCATATGGTTGAAATGGGGCAGGTTAGTTCATTAAGAAAGTAAAAATATAGGGGGAGTATTTATTTAAATGAGGTGCAGCACCATTAATGCTCTTTTTAGTTGAATTCCTTAATGTAGAAACGGGGATTTTGACATTGAGCAAACATAGACTGGTGGTTTTTATGTGTGCTCAAAAAACGTCAATAGGAATGGTAAAAGAGAGGTTTATTAAATCACCACAATAAAAATAGAACGTTTGTATTATTTTAAACAAACGTTCTAACTATGCTTCTGGCTATCTAATAGTCTCGAATTTATTCTTGTTGTTCTTAATCATCCTTCAATCGGCCTGTTTTTTTTACGGCTTCTTTTAAGAGGATTTCTATTTGAGCATTTACACTGCGAAGTTCATCATCTGCCCATTTTTCAAGTGCGTCATAAAGTTTAGGATCAATTCTTAGCGGATATGCTTTTCTTTTGGCCATCTTAAAAACCTAGTGAATGCTTCCTGTATTAATAATTGGCTGCGTTCCCTTTTCTGAAACAATTGCAACCATTAAGTTGTTGACCATTTGTGCTTTCTTGTCTTCATCAAGTTCAACAATATCTTCATCCGCCAATTGGTCGATCGCACTTTTCACCATTCCAATGGCACCATCAACAATTACCTTACGGGCAGCCAGCACAGCCTGGGCCTGTTGTCTTTGTAACATAGCGGAAGCAATCTCAGAAGAATAGGCTAGATGCATGATTCGTGCCTCAAGCACATCCACACCAGCTACCTCTAAACGTTTTTGTAAATCCTCTGCTAAAAAAACAGCAATTTCATCACTATTTCTCCGTAGTGACAGATCGGTTTCTTTGTCAAAGTGATCATAGGCGTATTGGCTTGCGATATGACGAATTCCCGTTTCACTTTGGATTTGTACAAACTCTTTGTAATCCTTCACATCAAAAGTTGCCTTCGCACTATCATTGACACGGTATACCACCACGGCAGCTATTTCAATCGGATTACCTTCTAAATCATTTACCTTTAGGGTATCGCTATTGAAATTGATGACGCGCAGTGAAACGCTGGATTTGATGGTAAAAGGTATTGCCAACCATAGACCTTGCTCGCGTATGACTCCTACATATGTTCCGAAAAATGTTAATACTTTTGCTTCGTTTGGTTGGACAATGGTGATGCCAGACAATAATACGGCAACAGCTATTAATAATACGATTGGAAGTACAGTTGATCCATTTATCAACATATAAGCACTAATGCTGATAATGACCAACCCTGCAAGGACGCCTAAATAACCATTCATTTTAACTGCCTTCTTTTCAACCATCTTAATGCCTCCTATATATCAAAGTGATATCACAATTATATCACTTATTTAGTTAGATAGTTAGCTTTTTATAACAAAATATACCAAATATTCTAATTAAGTTTGTAAAGCAATCCTAAAATACACCTGTATAATTATTCGGAAAGTTTAAAATAATCTTCCTTTGGTTTATTTGATTTGCTAAAATAAGGAGGCCTTATAAAAGAGAAAAGGAGGGCATTTGTGAAGATCTTTGTAAAGCTAAAATGGTTTTTTAAGAAAGAAAAAAAAGCATACATAATTGGCATCATTATGTTATTATTCGTAGCTATTTTGCAGCTGATTCCACCTAGAATTATAGGAATTGTAGTTGATCAGATTAATAATGATTCTCTGACAGGTGCAGGTCTTTCGAAATTGACTGCTATTTTAATTGCTTCGGGCGTTGGTATGTACATATTAAGATATTTTTGGCGAATCAAGATCTTTGGTTCAGCCGTGAAGTTAGCAAGAGAACTTCGTTATCGATTATTTGATCATTTCACGAATATGCCGTCATCCTTTTACCAGCGTAAGCGCACCGGAGATTTGATGGCACATGCGACCAATGACTTAAATGCAATCCAGCAAACCGCAGGAAGCGGTGTCCTATCCTTAGTTGATTCGCTAACGACCGGTGGGTTTGTTGTTCTGGCCATGGCCTTTATTGATTGGCGTTTAACGCTGTTTGCATTGCTTCCTATGCCCGTTATTGCCATCTCAACAAGCTATTATGGGAAGCTATTACATAAAAGATTTAGGGCTGCTCAGGCTGCCTTTTCTGAATTGAATGACAAGACCCAGGAAAGCATAAATGGGATTAAAGTGATCAAGACCTTTGGCCAGGAAAGAGAGGATATTGAATCCTTTCGGTCTTCCTCTAATGATGTAGTGGATAAAAACATATCGGTGGCGCGTATAGATGCCTTGTTTGATCCAACTATCAGTGTAATGGCGGGACTTTCTTATTTTATTTCAATCGCTGTTGGCGCGAAATATGTGATGGAGGGCAGTTTGACGATTGGTGAACTTGTATCTTTTTCAACCTATCTAGGATTATTGATTTGGCCGATGCTCGCTTTTGGATTCTTATTTAATATCGTGCAACGGGGGAACGCATCTTATGATCGAATTACTGAACTCCTAGCTGAAAAAACCGATATTTTTGATAAAACTGGCGCTCTTAACGAACAAGCCAGTGGTGATATAGAATTTGAGATTTCATCCTTTACTTATCCTGATGAAAAGGAACCTGTACTGGAGGATCTCTCATTTACGATAAAAAAAGGGGAAACTCTCGGAATAGTTGGGAAAACTGGTGCAGGTAAAACGACTTTATTAAAATTACTGATTAGGGAATTTGAGACAACAGAAGGGTGCATAAGCATTGGAGGACACGAAGTCCAAAATTATACGTTGAAATCCTTACGAGAAGCAATTGGGTATGTACCACAGGATCCTTTTTTATTTTCAGCAACAGTTGGTGAGAATATCGCCTTTGCTAAACCGAATGCTACCCAAGAAGAAATTAAGGAGGCGGCAATTCTTTCATATATTCATTCTGATATTGAAGGCTTTACGGAAGGATATAATACGGTTGTAGGTGAACGTGGAGTCTCGCTTTCTGGTGGTCAAAAGCAAAGAATCAGTATAGCAAGGGCATTGATGCTTGATCCTGAAATCTTAATTCTGGATGACTCACTATCGGCAGTCGATGCCAAAACAGAGGCAACAATCCTCCAGAATTTAAAGGAAAACAGAGTACACAAAACAACGATTATCACATCCCATCGGTTAAGTGCTATCCAGCATGCCAATCTAATCATTGTTCTGAAGGACGGTAAAATCGTTCAAAAAGGTACGCATAGGGAGTTAATGGACTTGGAAGGCTGGTATAAAGAAATGTACCAACAGCAACAATTAGAAGAATTAGTGGAGCAGGGGGGATAAGAGATGGATGAACTTAAATCAATAACAGGAAAAGAACAGCGAGCAATTCTCTTCCGTCTCTTGTCCTATGCGAAACCATATAAAAAGAGATTAATAGGAGCATTTTTCTTATTATTTCTTGCGACAGTGGCTGACATCACAGGACCTATTTTAGTGAAGATATTCATTGATGATTATTTAACGCCAATGAATATGCAGTATAAGCCAATAGCTATTTTGGCAATCGGGTATTTGATACTCCTGTTTGCTAAAATGTTTATTACTTATTTTCAAGAGTTTTCGTTCCAGCTTGTCGCTTTAAAAATTATTCAGCAGCTTAGGGTTGATGTTTTCAGTAAAGTACAAAGCCTTGGATTGAGATATTTTGATAAAACACCAGCAGGAGCAATTGTATCCAGGATTACTAATGATACAGAAGCAATTAAGGATATGTTTGTGACTGTGATTGCAGCTTTTATATCCAGTGGATTTTTCGTGATAGGGACGATTATTGCGATGTTTATTTTGAACGTTAGGCTTGCTGTGTTTTGTTTATTCATCCTGCCCATTTTATATTTGCTTATGAGATTTTATCGTAAATTCAGCAGTGTTTTTTATCAAGAACTCAGGGAAAGGCTAAGCCAGTTGAACGCCAATTTAAATGAATCTCTCCAGGGGATGTCTATAATTCAGGTGTTTCGCCAGCAGAAACGCTTAAAGGATGAGTTTGAGGAGATTAATCAAAAACATTATGAAGCAGGAATGAGGAATATTAAGATAGATGGGTTATTGCTAAGGCCAGCGATAGATCTAGTATATATATTTGCGATTGTTCTTGTGCTCAGTTACTTTGGGATCAACTCGATGAATTCAGTAGTTGAAATAGGTGTTTTGTATGCGTTTGTAAACTATATTGATCGTTTTTTTGAACCAGTTAACCAAGTGATGCAAAGATTATCCTTATATCAGCAGGCAATTGTGGCTGGATCAAGAGTATTTGCTGTTTTGGATGAAAAAGAGTTAGCCCCCGGGGCAGAGAGCATTCAAACGTATAAAATCGAGCTGGGTGTCGTTGAATTTAAAAATGTTAGTTTTTCTTATGATGGAAAGAGAGATGTACTAAAAAACATCTCCTTTAAAGTCAATGAGGGCGAAACAGTTGCACTTGTTGGACATACGGGTAGTGGAAAAAGTTCTATCATAAATTTGATCATGCGTTTCTATGAATTTAATAGAGGAGATATATTAATTGATGGGAAATCCATCAAAAGTTATTCAAATGAAGAACTGCGGGGGAAGATGGGGCTTGTATTACAGGATGCTTTCTTATTCTATGGGTCTGTTAGAGATAATATCAGTTTGCATGATCAAACAATAACGGACAATGAAATAGAAGAGGCAGCTAAATTTGTTCAGGCGCAATCCTTCATTGAAAAGCTACCTGATAAATATAATCATTTAGTAGTGGAGCGGGGAGCAACATTTTCGAGCGGTCAAAGGCAGTTGATTGGCTTCGCGCGAACAATCGTGAGAGATCCTAAAATTCTTATTCTTGATGAAGCGACTGCCAATATTGATACAGAAACTGAAGAGGCTATTCAAAAAAGCCTGGAAAAAATGAGAAAGGGCAGAACGACAATTGCAATTGCCCACCGTCTTTCCACAATCCAAGATGCTAACCTTATACTTGTTTTGCATCAAGGCCAAATTGTTGAACAGGGAACACATCAGGAACTGCTGGCTAAGCAAGGGCTTTATTATAAAATGTATTTACTTCAAAATGGTATCCGTTCAAGTTTCAACAAAGATGTAAGCTGAAATAAAGACTCTAACTAAATAAATCGCATCCGATGAATCGGATGCGATTTATTGTTTTTCTGAAATATACTTTTGGGTGATTCCTGAAACTGTTTGAACAGTGTTTTAATGGAAAAAGAATGAGTTCTTCTAACTCTATTCTATCCTTATGTGTTTAGGTTTTTCTTACTTTAGCTTAACATGATATTTTTGATCTATTGTATGTTTTTTCAGGTTGATAGTTGTTTAACAGATGATCGAGTTCCTGGCTATATTGAATGGTTGTTTGAGATGATAATCCATTCTGAGAGACGATAGTAACTAGTTCTGCACGCTTGATTTCTATTTTATCTAACAACTCTTGATTATCCATGGTTGCAGATCCTTCCTCGTTTAGTGGATTATGTTTAAATTTACAAGGTTATAACATATTCTTACAGAAAAGAATTGCGGTAAAACTATTATACATAAATTTTACTAAAAATGTAAAATATATTGAAAAAATAAAACTATACTCTTTATCATCTGCTCAGACAGTTACTTTATATGGAGTAATTTGGTACAATGTAAGGTGGAATGAATTAGAAACAGTGGGGGTAATTTCATTTGGGTGATATTAATATATTTTTGGCATTCGGAGCAGGTTTCCTCAGCTTTATATCTCCATGCTGTCTTCCGCTTTATCCGGCCTTTCTTTCATATATAACAGGAATGTCGGTTGGAGAATTAAAAAATGATAACGCGATGATGCATAAAAGGAGTCTATTACATACTTTCTTTTTCTTAATTGGATTTTCCATTATTTTTATAGCACTGGGATTCAGTGCATCTTATATTGGAACCTTCTTTGAAAACTATGGGGATATTATCCGGCAATTAGGTGCTATTCTTATAGTCTTTTTTGGCTTAATTATAATTGGCTTCTTTCAACCGAAGTTTCTTATGAAAGAACACCGTTTTGAATTTAAAAATCGTCCGGGTGGTTATATCGGATCAATTTTAATAGGAATTGCCTTTGCAGCAGGATGGACTCCATGTACTGGACCTATTTTAATGGTTGTCATTGGGATGACCGGAACCAACCCGGAATCTGGTATGTTCTACATGTTAGCTTATATTTTAGGATTTGCTATTCCGTTTTTTATTATGTCTTTTTTTATTGGGAAATTAAGCTGGATCAAACGTAACTCGGATAAAGTTATGAAGGCAGGCGGAATGTTAATGATTCTGATGGGAATCGTTTTGTTTTTTGATTGGATGACCAAAATAAGCTCCTATTTTATCGCTTTATTCGGAGGATGGAGTGGTTTTTAACTAGTTTTAATCATATTCAGCACAGAGTTATACTTTTATTTTGTAACAGGGGGAACTAAAGATGGCTAATATTCTAATAGTGGATGATGCAAAGTTTATGCGGTTGACGTTGGCAGCTATCCTTAAAAAAGGAAATCATCACATTGTTGGAGAAGCAGAATCAGGTATAGAGGCAATTGATCTATATGAAAAGTATAAGCCTGATTTGGTTACTATGGATGTAACGATGCCATTAATGAGTGGATTAGAGGCGACCAAAGTAATTAAGGGTAAATACCCGGATGCCAAAATTATTATGTGTTCGGCAATGGGTCAGCAAAAGATTGTCAGAGAATCTATAGAAGCGGGTGCAAAAGACTTTATTATAAAACCATTTGAAGAGATAAGGGTAATAGATGCGGTCAAGCGTGTCTTGGATTAACATAAATCGTATTAAACGTTTGAAATTAATGTATGCTAAAAGGAATGATGATATATGATGTTTGCAGTATCTACAATACTTGCAGTGATAATGGGACTTTTTGTTTTTGCAGTAAGGATGAAGGCATCTCAAAAACCGGCTTCTATCAAAAAGATTATATTGCCGCCGTTTTTTATGAGTACCGGTGCACTTATGTATGTATTCCCATATTTTCGGTTAACTGGAATGGAAATACTCGAGGCAATCATACTGGGCATGTTTTTTTCCATATTTTTAATAAAGACATCCAAATTTGAAATTAAAGATAAACAAATATATATGAAACGGTCGAAAGCTTTTGGAATTGTCCTTATAGGACTCATTTTAATCAGAACCATCCTTAAGGTATTTTTAAGTTCATCAATTGATTTGGGTGAAACAGGAGGAATGTTCTGGCTATTGGCTTTTTCAATGATTGTGCCATGGAGAATAGCGATGTATATGCAATATAAGAAGTTTGAGAACATCTTAAATGATACACAGGCAGGTAATAATCCGGTTACTTCCGTATAAATGATAAAAAACGACCTTTGGTCGTTTTTTTAATTTTGGCTGTTTTAACCCGAATCATGTTAATTGTGTTGAATTTGTTTCACAAAATACAACCGTATTTTAAATTGAAGATATTTTTGAGGAAGATCATAAAAATAAAAGGCTGTTTTCGCATAGATTGTTGCTCTTGAATAAAAGGATATAAATATCCAATTTGTGGTACAGTTGAATTAAGATGGCTTGTTCAACAAACGGGGCAGGTTAGCGGAAGAATGACTTGAACAAAATATGGCGAATAATTGATATTAGAACATACCAACGACTAAAAGACGATCAACGAATTAGGGATAAAACCAGTAAATAAATTTCAGGGAGAGTAACATGAATTTTAATGAGTCGGTTTTGGATGAACAGCTTGAAATACTAAAAAGCTTTTTATGCCATTTATTCTAGTTTTAGATATTTAAATGAGAAATTTGATAACCTATGTAGATTTGGTTCTCAGGAATTTTGGAAGTATACAATAGATGCACATTACTTTCAGTTAATTAATCTCTGGTGTATGAATTTTGGCACTGACGAAAATGAAATACACTGGAAGAAGCTTGGATTAGATGGTGATTTAAAGCCAATTATTTTGTCTAACATAGAGTTAAGTGAGAAAGATTATAATTTGTACTGGAAGAGTTTGAAGGATTGGCGAAATATGTATTCAGCACATAGAGTACCAGGATTTAAAGAAAAGACACCAGACTTGAAAATAGCCCGAATGGTAGTATTTATATATGAAGACTGGGTTGAAAGGAATATTGATGCAATCAGTTAGTTATTCCTCATTGAAACTATATGAGGAAAACTTTAAAGAAGAATTAAATTTATCAATTAGCACTTTGCTAACAGCGTCAAAATAATACATAGTCTTTAAGCAGGGATAAATATTTTTGGCTATTATAGCTTATTGAACTAAAGGGGCAGAAGAGTTGAAGAAGCCTATGATTAAGGATGGGGAAAATGAAAGAAAAAATACACATATTGGGAGCCTCTGGTTCTGGTACTTCAACGCTCGGTTCTTCATTATCAAAGGTCTTACCTCATACACATCTTGATACTGATGACTACTTTTGGACAACTAAATTTACTAAACAAAGAGAAGTACCTAAAAGAAGAGAAATGCTTGAAAAAGATTTATTACTTAATGAAAACTGGATTCTTTCTGGTGCAGTGTGTGGTTGGGGTGATAACTTTAAAAGTTATTTTGACCTTGTTATATTCTTATGGGTTCCGCAAGATATAAGGCTTGAAAGGTTAAAGCAGAGGGAATATGAGCGTTATGGAAGTCAAATATTAACTGGCGGAAGCAAATATGAACAATCGAAAACTTTTTTAGAGTGGGCTTCTCTTTATGATAGTGCGGGAATGAAAGTTAGAAGTAAAAAATTGCACGAGCATTGGATGGCAGACTTATCTTGTCCAGTATTAAAAATTGAAGGGGATTATTCAGTCAATGAAAGAGTTGATATTGTCTTAGATTATCTAAATACTAATTGAACTAACAGGGAGTTGATCCAAGAAGGATTAATGTCCTTTTCTGTTGAACTCCTTATGGAAGTAAAGGGGCAGGTTAGCTCAAGAAGGAATTGAATAGAATAATAATGTAAATGTGATATGATTAGACAAAAACTTGGGGATATGACTTGTTGTAAGGGGAGAGAAATATGCTAAAAACATTAAGAATTATTTTATCGATAGGTGTTCTTGCATTAGCGTTTTTTGGTCTAATAACTAAGAACTTTGAGTATATGCCTTATTTAATGATGGTACTAAGTTTTTTCATATTGACTACGGGACTAATTGAGCTTCAAAAAGATAAAAAAGCATTTTGGGGTTATATGTCTATTGGTGTTTCTGGTTTTGTTTTTTATGTTTCAATTCAGGGATTCTTATTGAGTTAACAGGGATATTAGCAAAAGAAAAGGCTGTCAAATTGACGGCCTTTTCTTTTGCTGCTAACGGGTCAGTTTAGTGAAAGAACATTGTTTAATTTGTGTTGAACATTAGAGTTGGATTGTACTAATATAAAACTTATAAGTAATGAAAGGAGCTGCTGTGTTTATGTATAGCAAGCGAAATGTGGAGATTGTAACAAATAGGGAGGTATGCACAAAATAAACTAATGCATAAAACCTCCCAAAAGTTATTATCTAAACTTTAGGAGGAAATGAAATTGAATAATATTGATATGAAAAATTTAGGACTTACTGAAGAATTCATACAGGAGTCTACAATATATAAAGACCTTTTTATTGGGCGAGTTTCATCACAATCTAAAAATTTATATAAGGTGATTACAGAAAGTGGTGAGGTTGTTGCTGAGATATCCGGTAAGTATCGCTATAATGTAACAGGAATTTCTGAATATCCTGCTGTTGGAGATTTTGTTATGATCGACAGAACAAATAATTCAAAGGGGAACGGAATTATTCATCATATACTTTCACGAAAAAGCGTATTTGGACGTAAAATGGTAGGAACCAAAAAAGATATTCAGATTGTCGCTACAAATATTGATACGGTTTTTATTTGTATGTCACTGAACAATGATTATAATCTGCGTAGACTAGAGCGTTATCTTTCTATCGCTTGGGACAGTGGTGCAAACCCAGTTGTTGTACTTACAAAGTCAGATTTATGTGATGATATAGCATCAAGACTTGATGAAATATATTCTATTGCAATTGGTATAGATGTGATTGTTACAACAAATACTTCTGATGAAGGATGCCAATCTTTAAAAAAGTATCTTTCAAATGGGAAGTCAGTAGCGTTTATAGGTTCATCTGGAGTTGGGAAATCAACCTTAATTAATTGCCTTATCGGCCAAAACTTATTAGATACAAATGAAATAAGGAATGATGATAAAGGCAAACATACTACTACAAGCCGTGAATTAATTATGTTGCAAAATTTAGGTGTTGTTATAGACACTCCTGGTATGAGAGAGCTTGGAATTATAAGTGCAGATTTAACCAAGTCTTTTTCTGATATTGAAGACCTTGCTAATGATTGTAAATTTAATGATTGTACACACCAACATGAGCCAAACTGTGCAGTACAAAAAGCAATGAAAGATGGATTTTTGTCAATTGAAAGGCTAGAAAGCTACTGGAAACTAAAAAAAGAGACTAAGTATCAAGGTTTGAATTCTAAAATGATTGAAAAAGAAAAGGCAAATGAAATGTTTAGTAGCATAGGCGGCATGAAAAATTTCAAGAAATTTAAAGAACAAAATAGAAAGAAAAGAAGATGAAGTTTTATAGCTCTTTGAAGTGAAAAATAGGTAACAGCTCGATGTTGAGCTGTTACCTTATTTTTTGGTAGATAGTATAGTTAAATGAGATTTTATTTATAATATTTGTGAAGGAATGTACTTAAACAAACAGGAGAGTTAGTCCAATAACAAGTACAACCACTTCCTTTTTGGAGGTGGCTATTTTCATAAAAACAAGCGTTAATCAATAGCAACAATACTTACGAAAACAGCCAAGTAAAAATAGCTAGAGGCTATTCTAGTAACACCAAGGGGAAAAGAATCAGAAAAACCGAATGGATTAGCCGAATAAAAAGCACCCAATCGGGTGCTTTTTAACTGCTGGAAATTAGGTTGTCTTAGTTCTTCTGATCAGTTTTTCAATCTCAATTACAATGATTGGAACAAATCCAAGTCCAAGCGCGATCAGATAGTATTCAGAAGGAAGAGGAGTTACCTCGAAAATATAAGCAAGCGGTGGTATAAATACAATCGCAACTATAAGTAAAAGTGAAGCAAGCAGGGCAAGAATCATATATTTATTTTCACGAATATCGGATTGGAAAATAGATTTGGTTGTTCTTACATTTAGAACATGAAAGAGCTGCGAAAGTGATAAAACTAGAAAAGCCATTGTTTGGGCAGCGCCTAATGAGTTCAGATTGACTCCTGCCAGATAAAAGCCGATTAAGGAAAGTACAGCAAACATCAACCCCTGAAGGACAATCCGGTAAAGGAGCCCACCTGCAAAAATTCCTTCTGCTTTTGGCTTCGGTCTCCTCTTCATAATATCTTCTTCAACAGGTTCCATTCCAAGAGCGAGTGCAGGAAGTCCGTCTGTCACTAAGTTCAGCCACAAAAGATGGATGGCAAGGAGCGGTGTTTGTTGCCAAATAATCATGGCAATGAAAACAATAAATATCTCACCCATATTAGTGCCAAGCAGGAATTGAATGGCTTTGCGGATATTATCATAGGTACCGCGACCTTCTTTTACTGCATCGACAATTGTCGCAAAATTATCATCCGTCAAGATCATATCTGATGCTCCTTTCGCGACATCCGTCCCCGTTATACCCATCGCGCAACCGATATCAGCTGCCTTCAAGGCAGGAGCATCATTAACCCCGTCACCTGTCATTGATACGATTGCACCTTTTTGCTGCCAGGCGCGGACAATCCGTATTTTATCTTCCGGTGACACACGTGCATAAACAGAGTACTCATCGATTGAGTCATTTAATGCTTGATCGCTCATTTTTTCAAGTTCTGCACCACTAAGAGACTTTTGTCCGGCATTTAATATACCGAGTTCTTTGGCAATGGCATTTGCTGTTCCAATATGGTCACCTGTGATCATAACCGGGCGTATACCAGCTCTTTTACAAACCTGTACGGCATCCTTAGCTTCTGCACGTGGAGGATCAATCATTCCAAGCAAGCCGACAAAGTGCAAATCATGCTCAATCTCATCGCTATTAGGGTGATCAGGAACACTGTCAAGTTCCTTAAAAGCAACAGCGATAACACGCATAGCTTCATCCGTCATTTGGTTGTTAATTCTCTTGGCAGCTTCAAAATCACCAGTTTTACAACGGTTCATCAATACATCAAAAGCACCTTTTGTTAATGCATAAGGTTTTCCTTCTATTACATGGATGGTTGTCATTAGCTTTCTGTCAGAATCAAAAGGAATCTCACCAACACGGGGTGCTGCTTCATGGAGGCTTTCTTTTGTCATTTGATTCTTAAGCGCTGCTGAAAGGATAGCAGTCTCTGTTGGATCGCCGATGTGCTTTTCTTCTCCATCTACGATTTCAACGGTCCCATTTGATGCAAGTGAACCAAGGCGAAGCAAGGATTTAATTGGACCGGAAACATGGTCAGTTATATCTTCTGGTTCACCTTTAACCCAGGCTTTGATGACTGTCATTTTATTCTGTGTAAGTGTACCTGTTTTATCAGAGCAAATAACAGAGGCACTTCCTAAAGTTTCAACTGCTGGAAGCCTGCGGATTATAGCATTTCTTTTGACCATTCGCTGGACGCCGAGTGCTAAAACGACTGTGACAATTGCTGGCAAACCTTCTGGAATAGCAGCGACTGCTAAGGATACTGCAGTCATAAATATCTCGAGTATCGGCATTCCAGAGAAGAATCCGATAGCAAAGATTACAATACTGATGGCAAGCGCCAGCAAGCCGAGGTACTTTCCTAGCTTGCCTAGTTTTTGTTGCAGAGGTGTCTGACCTTGGTCAGCTGATTCAAGCAATTCGGCAATCTTGCCCATTTGTGTATCCATTCCGGTTCCAGTTATAATTGCTTTTCCGCGACCATAGGAAACACTGCTGCCTGAAAAAACCATATTCACTCGATCTCCAAGGGGTGCATCCTCATTAACTGTTGCATTCTGATCCTTTTCAACTGGAACGGACTCTCCAGTTAAAGCTGACTCCTCAATTTTCAAGGAAGCTGCATCAACTAATCTTCCATCAGCCGGAATGAAATCACCAGCTTCAAATTCGATTAGATCACCAGGCACAATCTGGCTTGCTTCAATCTCGGTTAATTTTCCATTACGGATGACTTTTGCCCGTGGAGAGGAAAGGTTCTGTAGTGCCTCGAGTGATCTTTCCGCCTTATTCTCCTGAACAACTCCAAGTACAGCATTCAATATAACAATACTTAAAATAACAACTGGTTCAATATATTCCTTTGTATCATGGCCTTTAAGGGCGACGAAAAAGGAAACCGCAGCCGCGATGATTAGAATCAAGACCATGATATCCTTAAATTGTTCAAAAAAACGTTGGACGAGCGACTTCTGTTTCTTTCCTTTTAATTGATTAAGTCCGTATTTCGCTTGGTGTTCCGCTACTTGTGCGTCGCTTAAGCCAAGCTTACTATTTGTCCGATATTCCTTTTCGATATCATCGAGTTTTTTCATATGTGGATTATTCATGAAGAAACCTCCATTCTTTTTCACTAAATATGCCTTTAGCATATCCAAAAGAGAGCGAAGGATTCTTTTAAGATAATAAATTAATAAAGAAAGGTAGACTTACTCAATATCTTCTTTTGATATCATAAAGAATTAATGAAATACAACTATTCACTCGAATTGGACTTGCCGATAGAAGTGAGATAGTTAATGAATAAGCATTGTTTTATTACTTAGATACGATAGGTAAATATTATCGATTAATGGGGGAGGGGGGATGTTTTTTATAGAACATGGAATGAGTGGCTAATGTTCCCCGGAATTTAGATTACTTTACAGTACAGAAATAAAATGCGATTCGATATTCTTTTTAAATGACACATAGAAATGAAGGAATTTTTACGATATTCACCAATAGGGGATGCAATAGTAAAATAAGGACAAGAAGAGCAGGGGAATCAATGGGAAATATCTATGAAAAAAGGACTTCAGAATAACACTTATTCTGAAGTCCTTTTGTATGCTAATCAAAAATATACATTAGCGTTTATAAGATTGATTTATCTGTGTCCATTGGCAATGTGTTATGTGTTTCAAGTGGAGCTGGTTTTAACATTGGTTTTGCGCCTTCTGCAGGTGGAACGACAGCTTCATAGCGGAATTCACCTTGTCCATCCGGAGCTTCACCGCTTGCCCACGTTCCAGTACTGCTTTCTTCGCCTTCAGAGAAATTATATAAAGAGTATGCGATATCTAAGCGTTCTTTTTCACGTGGGAATGTGCTTGGAACAAGTAATCCTTCTTGTTCTTCTAATTCAGCGATTGCTTTTGCCCATAGATTTTGGTGATAAGAATCACGTGCAATAAGAACGGAAAGCATATCTTTAATTCCTGGATCATCAGTCATTTCATAAATACGAACAGCTTGCAGGCGACCTTGTGATTCAGCATTTAGGTTGGCGCGGAAGTCAGCTAATAAGTTTCCGCTTGCAGTTACGTAACTGCCCATCCATGGATTACCAAGGCTATCCTGAGGACGAGGGTTTAATCCGGATACAATCGCGTGTTGTGGGTTCATTCCGCTTAATACTGCACCGATTGCCGGGTCAGCCATAGCTTTTTCCTGATCTTTTAGCGGTGCATCCTCAAGAAGACGTGCGACCATAGTTGCTAACATTTCAACGTGACCAATTTCTTCAGTACCGATATCAAGTAAAAGGTCTTTATATTTTTCGTTGCCGCGTACGCTCCAGCCTTGGAACAAATATTGCATCATAACGGACATTTCACCATATTGTCCACCAATCAGTTCTTGAATTTTCTTTGCCATCAATGGATCTGGTCTAGTTGGTTTAGCTTCAAATTGAAGTTCTTTTTTATGAAAAAACATATCTATACCTCCGTATATAATAGTATTTTTTTGAGCGATTGCTCGTACAATCTATTACATACCCAGCGTTTTTAGGAAGAAACATAGAAATTTTGTAAAATCAGGTAATAGAGGTGTGAAATGCTATGGTAATATTGACATAGAGAATAAGAAATAAATTTTATTTTCAAGTGTATTTTTACATATTTTTTTCTTGGTTGTCGAAAATTTATGGTCTATACATAAAAAATGTCATAATAAGAAAAGAGCACCCAGAATACATGTATTCTGGGTGCTTTAGTTCGATAGGCGATAGCGCCAGATTAATTTTTCATTGCACCGATTGGCGTTAATTGTTCATTAGGCTGTTGCTTGGTTATTGATTCCATCTTCTTTAATTCTTCTCGAAGTAATCGTCTGACTTCCCTGCGTCTGTGTACTTTTTTTCCCATTAAGTAAAGACCTCCTTAAAGTAGTGGAAATGCAACAAACCAATCTGACCCTTAACAAAAATAACCACAATCCCTGATTAGATTAAAGAAATATCTAGATTGAATGATATGAGGAAACTATACAGTATATTCATTACTTCTTTAATACAGTCAGATTGTTATCTTTAGTTATATCAGAGATTGATAATTCTGACAATTAAAAACAATCTCAATTAACAAGGGAAAACAATAGAGAAAAGCCCAAAATCTTTGATATATTTACGTAATACACCCTTTTCCTGCAATTCTTTTTATTTTTCTCCAAAATCCATGTTAGGAATGGAGGTTCCCTTATACGAATTTTGTACAAACAATTTAGTAATTATTAGTCAATTTAGTTGAAGGTTTCCAACTCTTTGTTATAATAATACATGGAAAATGATTGTTAAATTAGGGGATTGTGTATTACTTAACTGGGGTGAATGATTTATGTTAGAAGGATGGTTTTTATGGTTCATCCTGTTTTGGGTTGTCTTTATGATTGGTTTTATGGCCATCGGTGGATTTTTTATGTTTCGAAAGTTCTTAAAAAAACTGCCCAAAGAAGATGGAAAATCAGATATGGACTGGGAAGTTGAATTTGTTAATCAGACAAGGCATCTATGGAATCAGGAAGAAAAAGATTTTCTAGAAGAATTAGTAAGCCCGGTTCCTGAATTATTTCGAGATGTAGCAAGGCATAAAATCGTAGGGAGAATCGGTGAACTTGCACTTAAAGAAAAGGCTAATAAGATAACGATGGATCTTATTATTAAAGGGTATATTCTAGCAACACCAAAACGTGATCACAAATTTCTTCGAAAAAAATTAGAAATTGAAAAAATAGACGTCAGTCCATTTGAAAAATACTTCTCTATTTGACCTCTTCTTTTTATGAAGAGGTTTTCTTTTACGGAAATAGCGTTTGATTGAAAATAGGACCTTAATAGGTCCCCGGGTTATTATGGCTGTGTTTGACAAATTATTTGTTGTTACTATCTTTTATAGAATCAAAAAAGCTATTTACGTCTTTAACGTATTGATGGAAAAACTCCGGAATCTCTTTGTCGTCCAAACCATAAAAGCTATTCATTGCAACCCCTCTGATATACCATTCCTGAGAATCCAGTCCTCTTTTAAAGCAGTTCCAAATTTCACTCCCCAATAATTCATGTCCGGCAGTCATGGATTTTAGGTTATCCCATTTATCAGCAACAATAAGAGCCTTTACTTCAAGAGGCGCTTCTTTAACAAGCTCAAGTGTATGCTGCTTACGTTCTTCCCAGGTTTTTGTTTTGTCCTCTGTATGAGCAGAAACATAATGCGCGATTTTAGGTCCAAACTCCTTTTCAATCTGTTCAATCGTTGTATCTGTGTCCTCCACAGTATCGTGCAGTAATGCTGCAATCACCAATTCTTCACAAAAACCAGCCTCTTCAAGAGTTTTAGCCACCTGCAAAGGGTGTATAATATAGGGTTCATTTGACAGCTTACGTACTTGTCCGGCATGTGCCTCCGTTGCAAATTGTACTGCTTTTTCCTTTAATGTCATTCATTCAGCCACCTTATCTATATATACTGAAATTTCACTATCTTATTATAAATAAATAATTCTGTGCAGCTAGAATATATAAAATATACATATGATTATGGGTATTATATCATATTTAGCTTTGAGGCAGGTCTTATGCGTTTTATTTATGAATATGTATAATAATATATTACACAGAAAGCTAAAATTATATATAATCATACTGTGGATTATTAGAAAGATTTAAAAGGGGTCATAAACCATGGAACTTATCAAGGAAATTTATGATGATGCGTCAGAACAGTATACGGATCATGCATATCGTATTAGAAAGGCATCCAGAGCTGTAGTCATTAACGACCGTGATGAGATTGCTCTTTTATTCGTTGCAAATGGAAACTATCATAAATTGCCTGGTGGAGGCATTAAAAGCAATGAAACTATTTATGATGCATTAAAAAGAGAGGTAGAAGAAGAAGTAGGAACCTTAATAGAAGATATTAAGGAACTGGGACTTACTATTGAATACCGTAATAATGAAGAGCTGCTTCAGATATCTTATGGATATATTGCTAAAACTATTGGTGAACTTAAAGACCCGATGTATACCGACGATGAGATTAACGACGGATTTGTATTAAGATGGGTGCCAATCAAAATAGCGATTGAAATATTAAAACAAGACATGCCTTCTAATTATGCAGGACAATTTATTCAGCAAAGAGATCTGGAATTTTTATTAAAAGCTGACGAACTGATTTAAAATAATGTCAGTCACTACTCTAAAAGCTGCACTCCAATTGTTAGAGATTTAATTGCAATTGGAGTGCTTTTTTAGTTTAGTTAAAATAGTTTTCTAAGTCAGCTAAAGAATAGGCATCAGAAACACCTTTTTTGGAATATAAATATTGAATTAGATTTTTATCATCTTCATACAGATCAGCTAGTCCATAATAAATATTCTTTAAATAGGGAAGAGAAGGTGGAGTGATGTTCTTTTCAGCAATAGTTCGATTATCTGTAAAGGTGAAAATCGGATATCCATCCGTCTCACCCAAGTAGAGAATATTACCATACCAAGAATCGTTAAAGGAATAGGTATGAACATTTTTGGCTAATTCAAGATCTATCTCCATTTTATAATTGTCATTCTCCTGCTGTACAATTTGTTTAAACTGTTCGCTAGTAATTAGGTATTTCTTACCGTATGTCCTTGTATTCGTATCTCTATCAGTATTGATAAAAGCGACACCGCCATCCCAACGACCTGAGTATTCAGCGAAGTACATCTCATAAGGAAGAGAAATCGGAGCAATTTTTTCTGGATAAGCAGGATTCGTACACCCACGTTCATTTTTTGTAGAACCCTCTGGTGTCCCTCCGCTTATATAACAACGAAAGCGGCTCTCTAATAAATTGGATCCATAACTTGCGTACCATACATAATCCATTGTCGTATAATACCTCCTCAATAAAATTCTATATAGATATACGTACCACAAAAGGGATTGATTACACATGAACATGCGGGAGGCAGGTTAATTCCTTAGAAAAATCAAACGTATCGTGAGCACGCACAAAAACGGTAAGCTGTGTAACCTTCAGAAAAAGAATTTTAAACAATCAGGGAGAGAAAAGGGAAAGTTAATAATAATATTTTTAGTTAAAAGGCGAAAATTTAAAAATATAGAGGATATTAGTAGTTGTATTAGGTCTGCCAGTAGGAAAGGCCATTAAAGATAATACAAAACCTTATAATCAATGTTTCTGTTGAAAGTCTGAGGATCTTTTCCTGAATACTATCTATGAGCGGAATTAAAATGCGAGAGAAAAAAATTCCTCCCGCAGTCTTTTAAGAAAAGATAATGCTGTTACATATCGTGATGAGAATGATTTTTTTGACGTGTATGCTGCCTGTTTTTCACTTTATGAGAACCGCTTAAGGGTGCCGGTTGGCCAGAATGATTTTTATCTTTAGGGCCTTTTTGGTGATTAGCGTTTTTATTCGACATATTCATCCCTCCTACCTATAGTATGAGAGCCTATTAAATGATTATACAGGTATATAATAACGGGTATTTAGAAGCTGATTCACATCATGAATAAGGCAATAAACTTCCGTACATCATAAAAGATATATTGTTAAGGAGGGGTGTACGTGCCTTATCACAAAAATAAAGTTCAAGCCTTTCAATCCGCTCAAAATGGCGTCAGAAGAGCGGTGGATGCACATGAAAATCTTGAATCTATGCAGCATGATCCTCAATTTGGCCATGAAGTGGGACATTTGTGGGAAGAAATTAATGAGGCGTATCAGCAGGTTGAAAATGCTTATGAAGTGGCAAGTGAACATCAAAAGGACCAACTGGATGATTATAGAAATACATTAGACAAAATGGTTTCAGATTTAGACAAATTTGAAAAATATCGATAAGGTACCGGCCAGCTAATATTACTTTGCTGGCCGGCTTTTATTTTATCAGGAAAATAATTACCAATAAGCAGAACTTATGACAGGTAATAAATTACTTATATTTTACTTTATGGAAAGGTTATATTAATATTAAATTGTTAGAATATTAGGATTGAATGAAAAGTGTTTTACTTTTCTACAATTTATTACTATATTCTGTAATATCTTTTACCTAGAGGGGGTAATTTGATTGGGGAAAAATGATGTGTTCGATTCACGGAGATTTTTTGAAATCGACGGTAAACGCTATCATTACTACAATTTGAATGTATTGGAAGAAGCAGGAGTTGGAGAAGTTTCCAAATTGCCTTATTCCATTAAAGTTTTACTGGAGAGCGTTTTGCGTCAACAGGATGGGAGAGCTATTAAAAAGGAACATGTGGAAAACCTTGCTAAATGGGGAACAGAGGAAATGTCAATCGATATTGATGTACCTTTTAAACCTTCCCGTGTAATATTGCAGGATTTCACAGGTGTACCGACTGTAGTCGATTTGGCTTCATTACGTAAAGCCATGGCTGATATCGGAGGAGATCCGGGTAAAATTAACCCTGAAATCCCGGTTGATCTTGTTATCGACCATTCAGTTCAGGTTGATAAATATGGAACTGCAGATGCGTTGCAGATTAATATGGATTTAGAATTTGAAAGAAATGCGGAACGTTACCAATTCCTAAGCTGGGCACAAAAAGCATTTGATAATTACCGTGCGGTTCCACCAGATACAGGGATTGTTCACCAAGTGAACCTTGAGTATTTGGCTAATGTTGTACATTCAGTAGAAATGCCGGATGGCGATTATATGACTTTCCCAGATTCTTTAGTGGGAACTGATTCACATACTACCATGATAAATGGTCTGGGTGTATTAGGATGGGGTGTAGGCGGAATTGAAGCGGAAGCTGGAATGCTTGGCCAACCTTCTTATTTCCCAGTACCTGAAGTTATCGGTGTACGGTTTATTAATTCCTTGCCAAACGGAACAATGGCTACAGATTTGGCGTTAAAAGTTACTGAAATACTGCGTAAAAGTGGTGTGGTTAATAAATTTGTAGAATTTTTCGGCCCTGGGATGAGCGCTCTTTCACTTTCAGATCGTGCGACCATCGCAAATATGGCACCGGAATATGGCGCTACTTGCGGTTTCTTCCCAATTGACGAAGAATCTCTTACTTATATGCGTTTGACTGGACGTACAGAAGAGCATATCGCAATTGTTGAGCAATATTGTAAAGAAAACGGTTTGTTCTACTATAAAAACAGTGATGAACCAAGATATACAAAAATTATTGAGATTGACCTTTCAGAAATTGAGGCTAATCTATCCGGTCCAAAACGTCCGCAGGATTTGATTCCTTTATCTAATATGAAATCTGCCTTCAATCAAGCTTTAACAGCTCCGGTTGGAAATGCAGGATTCGGTCTTAGTCAAGATGAAATTAATAAAAAAATCACTGTTCAGCTGAATGATGGCCGTCAGGCGCCGATGAAAACAGGTGATATTGCCATTGCTGCCATTACAAGCTGTACGAATACTTCTAACCCATATGTTATGCTGGGTGCTGGACTAGTTGCTAAGAAGGCTGTGGAATTAGGATTACAGGTTCCACATCACGTAAAAACATCATTAGCTCCGGGATCAAAAGTCGTTACAGGCTATTTGCGTGATTCTGGTCTGGGAACATACCTTGATAAACTTGGTTTCAATGTTGTTGGGTATGGCTGTGCTACATGTATCGGGAACTCCGGTCCATTAATGGAAGAGATTGAAGCAGCTGTTTCTGAATCAGATTTACTTGTTACTTCTGTCTTATCCGGTAACCGTAACTTTGAAGGACGTATTCATCCGTTAGTAAAAGCAAACTATTTGGCATCACCGCCATTGGTTGTCGCATATGCCTTAGCAGGTACAGTGGATATCGATCTTGAGAATGATCCAATTGGAAAAGGTAAAGATGGAAAAGATATTTATTTCAAAGATATCTGGCCATCCAGTGAAGAGGTTAATAAACTTGTACAGGATACCGTAACATCTAATCTCTTCCTTAAAGAGTATGAGCATGTATTCGATGACAATGCAAGATGGAATGAAATCCAAACCAGCAACGAACCTTTATATAATTGGGATTTTGATTCAACTTATATTCAAAACCCACCTTATTTTGTAAATATGGATCCTAACCCAACAGAAGTAAAACCGCTTGACGGACTGCGCGTTGTCGGATTATTTGGAGATTCAGTTACAACAGACCATATATCTCCGGCTGGATCTATCGGCAAAGATACACCAGCAGGTAAATACTTGCGTGAAAAAGGAGTTGCTATCCGTGACTTTAACTCATACGGTTCTCGTCGTGGAAACCATGAAGTTATGATGCGCGGTACTTTCGCTAATATCCGAATCCGTAATCAGATTGCTCCAGGCACTGAAGGTGGATATACAACGTATTGGCCAACTGGTGAAGTGATGTCTATCTATGATGCATGTATGGAATATAAAAAAGATGATACTGGCTTGATCGTATTGGCTGGGAAAGATTACGGAATGGGAAGCTCCCGTGACTGGGCTGCCAAAGGTACCAACCTACTTGGAATTAAAACGGTCATTGCGGAAAGCTTTGAAAGAATTCACCGTTCCAACCTTGTATTAATGGGTGTACTTCCGCTTCAATTCAAAGAAGGCGAAAGCGCTAAAACACTTGGTTTAACTGGAAAAGAGAGAATCTTTGTTCCAGTTAATGAAAATGTTAAACCACGTGACATCATCGAGGTAACTGCAGTTGGAGAGGACGGAACAGAGAAGAAATTTGATGTTTTAGTTCGTTTTGATTCTGATGTGGAAATCGATTATTATCGTCATGGCGGTATCTTACCAATGGTTTTACGAGGAAAATTACAAGAAGCATCATCTACTAAGTAACGATAAAAAACTGACTTCGGTCAGTTTTTTATTTTTGTTTAGAATAACTAATTGTAAATATGAAGTTATCAGGATGAGATTTTCACGCTTTCGTAAAATTGGAAATACTGATACAATTTCAGGTGGGGAATATACTATTTGTGGCTGGGGGAGTTTAGTGTGAAAAAAATCATCGGGTCACTTTTATTGCTGATACTGATTGGAGTAGCATTTTATCAAGTGTTGAATCAGCCTGATACACCTGTCAAGGCTGATGAGGGCAAAGAAGCAGTCGACTTTACATTAAAAGATCCAGATGGAAAGGAAATTACACTATCTGATTATAAGGGGAAAAAGGTGTTGTTAAACTTTTGGGCAACCTGGTGCAATCCGTGTAAAAAAGAGATGCCTGATATGGAAAAAATTAAACAATCTCATCCTGATGTAGTTGTTTTAGCCGTAAATATAGATTCTGATCAGGATATAAAAGGATTTATGAGTGATTTAAAACTTACGTTTCGGACTGTATTGGATGTAGATGGTGAAGTGAACAAAAAATATAAGGTTGTGTCCATTCCAACTTCATTCTTCATTAATGAAGAGGGAGTTATTGATAAAAAGGTTGTAGGGTTAATGGAATATAAACAAATGGAAGAGCATATCGCAAACATGTAAGCAGCCTTGAAGGCTGTTTTTTCATATTTTAAAGACTAATTAGTTATCGTTATTTTCTAAAAATGTTATAAATACAGAAAAAGTAGGCAATGATATTATAAAATAAAGTATGGATGGTGGTTGACGATGAAAAAGCGTAAGCGGATGTCTTTAGCAGATTTAATACTGGAAAATAAAAAACAAATTATAATGGATAAACATGCAATGGAAGTTCTAGAAGATCGAATCGATAAAAGAATGATGGAACGAGCGGAGTAATATCCAATATCTACACCTTATAAGTCATGCGTAAGTAAGCATGATAAGAAAGAAGGGGTGAAGATAAAATGGGAAATCCGAAGAAAAATTCCAAGTCATTTGTACCAAATCACATTGGAACTCAACCTAGAGCTGCCGGTGGAAATAAAGGCAAACAGATGCAAGATACATCCGGAAAGCATCCAGACGTGATTCAAACAAAAGGTGAATAGCTGAATAATTTAATCTCAAATCTGCCTGAATCCTAATGGAGACAGGCAGATTTTTTAGTTGGTTAGAATCCAGGAAATTTACTTCGCGTTCATTAATGAATTAAAAAAACTATGTTCCAAATCTTCATGGTGAATTTTAAAACCAAACCCAAGTAGCCAAGAAAAATAATCCGTAAAAAGAGGGACAAATGAAGCGGCCATTACGACTAAAAGACAGAACTTCTGAATAAGAGAATGTTTAATTTCAATAGTTGACTGGTGAATCATACATTAAGCTAAAATGATTAATCTGGAACGTGTTGTATGATAGGATGGAGACATCGACTGAAAAAAGGATGAAGCAGTAAATGGAATTATCAATAACCAATTATAAAAATATGATTGATGAGTGGGAGAGAACGTTGACTAAAGAAGGTTCACTCCCCATAAAAACAGAATTACTTAGTGTGCTTCAATTTATATGTAAAAACCAGGGTGAGTGGGGAATATCAGCAGATTTAGAAGGAAAGCTGTTATATTTATTAGCCCTGGAAAGAAGTAAGCAAGAGGAACAAGATGATTTATATTATCTATTATTAGATGAAGCAAACCGATTATTGAATAATCGCTCTGAAATACAACGATTGCTGGAAACTAAGCAGCTCAATCGTTTTAATGACTTATATACTGGCTTTTCTACTCCAACTTTACGAGAAACGGATAATAGAACTGCAAAACGTAACACGGTCGGGCAGATTATGAATGAAACAAGCAATTACATGAACCGTACAACTGAAGCATTAAAACAAATCAATCAACTGGCAGAAACAGATTTAATCCATACTGAAAAAAAATACTTAAATGATATATTTGACGGTATGCAAAAGGTAATCTCTACGGCAAAAGAGTATGAAGAAACATTAAGCGGGAATTTCCATACCGCAATTGTTTATCAGGAGTTAAAATCCTCATTAAATCTTCTGAATAGCCATATTCATCAATTTAACGAGTTTATATCACAGCATGAAATTGTTGATGCAAAGGATCAAGTAAGTGCCTTAGCAGAGTTGAACGAAATGGTTGGGCTGATTGAAATAAAAAAACGGGTTAACCAGCTTTATCAATTTTTGAAGTATCAAAAACACCGTGAAGAATTAGGATTCAGTAATACAGGTGATATTAGCCTAAACATGATTTTAACGGGTAATCCTGGAACCGGTAAGACTACCTTGGCCAGATTATTAGGGAAAATCTATTATGAATTAGGGATATTGCCAAAAGAAAAAATTGTAGAGGTTGATCGTTCTAAATTGGTTGGAGCTTATGTTGGACAAACAGAAGAAAACGTTCGTAAAGCTGTGGAAGAGGCAGTAGGAGGCGTCCTTTTTATTGACGAGGCATACAGCTTAAAAAGAGAGGGCCAACAAGGAACAGATTACGGGCAGACAGTGATAGATACGCTTATATCTCTTATGGATAGTGCAGAGTATTCTGGAAGGTTCGCTGTTATTTTAGCAGGATATCCTGAGGAAATGAGACAGTTTCTGGATAGCAATCCTGGTTTGCGCAGTCGTTTCCCGAATTTTAATTATATGGAGTTACCAGACTATTCATTGGATGAAATGATTGAAATTGCGATTCAAACGGCAGAAAAAAATCATTATTTTATCGCTCCCGATGCGATTCCTTCTTTAAAAAAACGAATTGAATATGAGATGGTTGATCAAACTTTCGGTAATGCCAGAACAGTTAAATCAATTGTTATGGATGCAATCTTCCATAAAGGTTCTACAGGTGAACAGCAAGCCAATGAAAGCTTTTTAAATTATCTTCTTCTGCAAGAAGAGGACTTTTCTTCTCAGTTTCCTGTATCCACTGGAAATCCCCAGGCAGAACTAAAGAATCTTGTTGGTTTGGATATGATTAAAGAGGAAATTCATAAACTTTCAGCATTTGTAAAGATACAGCAATCCAGGAGACAGGCTGGAGTAAAAACGGTACCTGTCCAGCTTCATGCGGTTTTTACCGGGAATCCTGGAACTGGTAAAACAACAGTTGCAAAGCTGTACTCGGAAATACTGCGAGATTGTGGACTGTTGAAGAGAGGTCATCTAGTTGTAGCTAGCCGTGCTGATTTTGTAGCTGGCTATGTCGGGCAGACAGCCATTAAAACGAAAAAGAAGGTTCAGGATGCATTGGGCGGTGTATTATTTATTGACGAAGCTTACTCCTTACTAAGCTCTTCCAATTCAGATTATGGAAAAGAAGTTGTGAATACTTTAGTGGATGAGATGACCAAACATAATGAAAACCTTGTCATCATCTTGGCAGGATATCCTGATGAGATGAAGGCGTTGCTGTCCAGTAATCCAGGATTTTCATCCAGGTTCAAAAAGTTCATGCATTTTCCGGATTATAGCACAGAGGAATTGATGCAAATCATTGAAAATTATGCTCGTAAATATCAGTATATACTGGACCAGGCGGCAAAAGATTACTTGGTTGAAAAGTTGAACCTAATTGAGATTGATGGGAACGGACGATTTGCTATTAATTTGGTTGACAATGCGATACAGGTACAGGCGGTTCGATTAATCGAGCAGACGGGAGAGGATCTGGCTGCGGTTGATTACTCTACTCTGACAAAGGCTGATTTTCAAGATGTGTTAGAATAGAAAAAGGACTATTGTAGAATAGGAGTGTAGAAGGAATGTTTGTTTCAAAAAAAGAAATCCAATTATTTTACGCAGATACTGATATGATGGGTGTTATGTATCATGCAAACTATCTTAAATGGTTTGAGCTGGGCAGAACAGCCCTTATTGAGGATTTGGGCTATAAATATACGGATATGGAGGAAGCAGGCTATTATGCACCTGTTTACGATATTCATGTAACCTATAAAACACCATTACGATATGGTGATCAGGCCTATGTACATACTTGGGTAGAAGAAAATAATGGAATAAAAACACTGTATGGATATGAAATCCGGAATCAGCATGATCAAATTTGCGCAACTGGAACAACTACGCATATTGTAGTAAAAAAAGATAATTTCAGACCGATTCAGTTTAAAAAAGCATTTCCGGAATGGAATGCAAAATACGAAGAAATCAAACGAAAATAGATAAAGAGAATCCCCTGTGTCAGTGGTACACAGGGGATTTCTGTTCTTATTTGCTATAGGAGAACGTGGGCTCAGCCTTCTGTTCGTCAAAGGTTATATTGAGGTTATTTCCGTCAAAATACCATATATCATCCTCATTAATAAAATAGGTGATTCCATCCTTTAATAAGGTAACAGTGGCTTGTTTTCCTTCCTCTTTGCTGATTCCCAAAGAAAAGCCTGATTGTATAGGGCTATAGCCTCCATAACGGGGAAAGAACCGAAGGCAGTCGCCTTTTTCAAGTTCCAATTCTGCTTTATACCATGCAGCTGATTGCTCATCGATTGTAATTTCCATGTTTGAATCCTCCTGATATGTTTATTGGCAGATAAAGGTGAGCTATCTAACTACTGAATACTACCATTATGACATAATTTTAATAAGATAACGATTGGTAACACTCAGTAAACAAAAGGATGTATCACTAGAGTGGTTTAAACTGTTTCAATTCCCACTTTTTATTCGGTGGAAAATTCATCTCTGATAAAGACTCAGTTGCTGTTAGATTATTATTATAATACTCTATAGCCCTTATCCATCTCTTTTAATCTTTTTCTCTCCTAAACTTGAAAAAGAAAAACTGTCCCAATGCAAATTAAGCAAATTTGGAACAGCTCGTTAGTTTAAATTCTTATTTTATGGATGGATGGCTAAGCATAAAATCAGTCAATTTTTCTTTATCGATCTTTTCCTGTCCAAATACATCTTCACTTCCAAACGTATTTATTCTGTAGTCACGGTCGTTTTGATTAGTTACATAGGTTGGAGAGAAGTTTACGTTAGTTACTTCGGTCTCAGTTCCCTTAGTTGACCATTCTTTACGAACGCTAATGGTAACCATACCGCCAATATCTTTATAGTTATTTTTTTGGGCGGAGATGAAGTTTCCTAATGAATAGACAACTAATGTTTTTTTCTGATTGGATTCTATCCATTCAATTGGTTGGAGGACATGCGGATGATGCCCAATAATAATATCTGCACCTGCATTAGACATTAATTTTGCCATTTTTCTTTGTTCATCAGATGGGTTTCTTTGATATTCCAGTCCCCAATGAGCATTAATGAGTATAAGATCCACTTTATCACGTAAATCCTTGATATCTTGCGAGACTTTTTTACCATCTAAGTAATTGACTAAATAATCTTTTCCATCCGGAATAGGAATCCCATTCGTTCCATATGTGTAAGAGAGAAAGCCGATGTTAATACCATTTACGTTCATGATGCGGTCTTGTTTGGCATCCTCTTCATTCTTATGAATTCCTACGTAAGGCATATCAATTTTATTGTAATACTCGATTGCACGCAGAATACCTTTTTCACCTTTATCGAGGGAATGGTTATTTGCTAAGGTTACGAGGTCTATTCCAACGTCTTTTAAGGTGTCCGATATTTCATAAGGTGAATTAAATGTCGGATACCCCGATAACCCCAAGTCACTTCCGGCTGCAATAGATTCCTGGTTGGCAATCGTAAAATCTGGGTTGCTTAGCATGTCTTTTACAGGTGCGAACATATCTGAGAAATCATAACCAGAACCAGTATCTGCATCTTCATATACCTTATCATGCAAAAGTATATCTCCGATGGCTCCAATTTCAGCAGTAGAATGGTAGTTACGTTCAGATAAGAAAACTTCCCTGTTATGGGTTAAAGCTACGTTTTTTTCTTCATAATTATTGAAAATCTCCTGAGTGTTTAGATATATAAGTATACCTATAGCTGCGGTAATGATTAAAAATGATAGGAGGGCTATTTTTTTCTTCATTCTTCACCTGCTTAGTAAATTTTTCTAAATATGAGTACATATTTTTAATATATTCCTACATGTATATTGACACTTTTTAGATTAAAATGCAAAATAAGGTATTTTTCTGGTTTCATATGACTGATAATTTTATACTAAATTATCCGATCGTTTAATCCTATTAGGTAATCAGTCGATAGAGGTCGAGCTTTGTTGTTTGAATATGAGATGAGGTTTTCGGAGGAGAATATTGCTTTTGTATTCTGTTTAGCAAAAATAAAAAAGACTGTTTTTGGACCACTAATCGTGATTCCAAAAACAGTCTTATATCATCGTTTAAACAAATTAACCTTAGGTTCTGTTTTATTAATAATACGTTTGATATTAGCGCGATGGCGATAGAAGATAAATCCTGCCAGGAAGATAATTAGGATTAACATGGAAGGATCTCCGCTAAACATGGCATAAATAAGTGCCACAACTGCAATCAACATAGAAGATAAGGACACGATTTTAGTTAGGTATAAGAATACAAAAAAGCATGCAACTAGAATCACAAATAAAAGTGGATCGTATCCGAGCAAAATACCTCCGGATGTAGCTACAGCTTTACCGCCTCTGAATCCGGCAAATATAGGGTACATATGGCCGATAACTGCCAATAAGCCGCATATCAACGGAATAGCAATCCAACTTGGCCATTGATCAGCTTGTATATTAAATATGTATGGCAATAAGGTGGCCAAAGTACCTTTTAAGATATCTATAGTTGTAACGATAATTCCGGCTTTTTTCCCAAGTGTCCGGAATGTATTGGTTCCTCCTAAGTTTCCGCTGCCATGCTCACGTATATCAGTGTTATAAAAAACTTTTCCTATAATTAAGCCTGAAGGTATTGAACCTAGCAAATAGGCCAATATAAACAAAAAATATAACATATAAACAGTTCCTTTCTTACACTACTGGTTAATATATTTTAACATGTACCTGCAAAAAGAAAATAAAAAAATTATTTTTATTAACTTCCCTATTCTGAGCTGACCGTTTATTCTATAATAGCCTATAGGTATACATAAGGATAAATTTTATTATTGAAAGGGGCTATATTCATGATAGAAAATCCAAGCAGAGATGAAATTGGTCTCCTCTTAAAAAAAGCGAAACGAATAGCTGTCGTTGGTCTTTCTGATAATCCGGAACGGACATCTTACATGGTATCTAAGGCCATGCAGGATAATGGATATGAAATTATCCCGGTCAATCCTTCAGTGGATAGTGTTTTGGGTGTAAAGGCGGTTGCGACATTGAAGGATATTGAAGGGCATGTAGATATTGTCAATGTTTTTCGCCGATCTGAATATGTGATGGATCTGGCTAAGGAATTTTTGGAAATCGATGCCGATATATTTTGGACACAGCTGGGAGTTATTGATGAAGAGGCCTTCCAAATGCTAAAGGACAAGGATTACACCGTCATTATGGACCGTTGCATAAAAGTGGAGCATGCATTAACTAAATAATAAAAAATGGCCACCAATTGCTCGTAAATAGCTCATTGGTGGTTTTATAATGTTGTAGGTAATAAAAACTAATAGTTGTAAAAACACCGAAGATGATACCATAATTAAGATACAGGGACTTATTTTATTTGTTTTTTACAGGGACTGGAAGCCGGGATGTCTCGTATACATAACCTTTATCTAAACTTTATTTGCGAAACGAAAAATAATCTGTAAAAATAGAGCAATAAAGCTTTAGTGTGCTGTTTATACTATCAAGAACATTTGTTCTTGTTTAAGAATATGTATATAATAGAAGTTGTAACGTAAAGAGAGGGGTACATAAGTGGCAAAAAATATAAAACCTATTGACTATAACGAAGATGCCATCCAGGTACTTGAAGGATTAGAAGCTGTCCGTAAACGACCGGGAATGTATATCGGAAGCACAGACACACGAGGCCTGCATCATCTCGTTTATGAAATCGTTGATAACTCCGTGGACGAAGTATTGGCCGGACATGGGGACGAAATTATTGTAAAAATTCATAAAGATAATAGCATCAGTGTAATGGATAAAGGTAGAGGGATGCCTACTGGAATGCATAAAATGGGTAAACCGACTCCGGAGGTTATTCTAACCATCCTTCATGCAGGAGGAAAATTTGGTCAGGGTGGCTATAAGACGAGCGGTGGTTTACATGGGGTTGGTGCATCGGTCGTAAATGCTTTATCAGAATGGCTTGTTGTTACCATTAAGCGTGATGGTTTTATTTATGAACAGCGTTTTGAAAATGGCGGAAAACCTGTAACGACTTTAGAGAAAATTGGTAAAACCAACCAAACTGGAACAACCATTCATTTTAAACCGGATGAGAGTATTTTCTCTACCATTGTTTACAATCGTGAAACCTTAAGTGAACGCTTACGCGAATCTGCCTTTTTATTAAAAGGTTTAAAAATTGAATTACATGACTTACGTACGGATGAAAAAGATGTTTATTATTATGAGAATGGGATTGAGGCATTTGTTTCTTACCTAAATGAAGAAAAAGATACATTGCATCCTGTTGTAAGCTTTGAGGGGACTCATTCTGATATTGAGGTTGATTTTGCTTTTCAATTTAATGATGGATATTCGGAAAATATTTTATCATTCGTCAATAATGTCAGAACAAAAGATGGCGGAACTCATGAAGTAGGAATGAAAACTGCTGTTACACGTGCCTTTAATGAGTATGCACGTAAATCCGGTTTGCTGAAAGAAAAGGACAAAAACCTGGATGGTTCAGATATCCGCGAAGGATTGGCTGCTATCATTTCTGTAAGAATTCCAGAAGAATTATTACAATTTGAAGGACAGACAAAAAGTAAACTTGGTACCAGTGATGCCCGTTCTGCGGTAGATTCTGTTATATCTGAAAAATTATCTTATTATTTAATGGAAAATGCCGATATTGCGACATCCTTGGTCCGTAAGTCGATTAAAGCGGCTCAGGCCAGAGAAGCAGCCCGAAAAGCAAGAGAAGATGCACGCAGCGGTAAAAAACGCAAGAAATCGGAAGCGTTGCTTTCAGGAAAACTTACACCGGCGCAGTCCCGCAATCCATTGAAGAATGAACTATACCTCGTCGAAGGAGATTCTGCCGGAGGGTCTGCCAAACAAGGGCGTGATCGAAGGTTCCAGGCTGTTTTGCCTTTACGCGGTAAAGTTATTAATACAGAAAAAGCTAAGCTTGAAGATATTTTTAAAAATGAAGAAATAAACACAATTATTCATGCTGTCGGTGGTGGAGTAGGATCCGATTTCTCCATCGAGGATATCAATTATGATAAAGTCGTCATTATGACCGATGCTGATACGGATGGCGCCCATATCCAAGTATTATTGCTTACCTTCTTTTATCGTTATATGAAACCATTAATTGAACATGGTAAAGTATTCATCGCCTTACCTCCTTTATATAAAGTTAGTAAAGGAAGCGGTAAAAGAGAAGTTATAGAATATGCTTGGGATGATGATGAATTAGAAGGTACCATTAAAAAGGTTGGAAAAGGATACATGCTTCAGCGATACAAAGGTCTTGGAGAGATGAACGCAGACCAGCTATGGGAGACGACTATGGATCCAGAACAACGTACCTTGATCCGTGTATGCATTGATGATGCGGCACGGGCAGAGAGACGGATTACCACATTAATGGGTGATAAAGTAGAACCAAGGCGTAAGTGGATTGAAGCCAATGTTGCTTTTGGTTTAGAAGAAGATGGAAATATTTTAGAAAATGAGAACTTAACGGTTGCTGGTGAGGAGGAAGTATTATGACAGCAGAGAAATACCGCGATCTCCCTCTTGAGGATGTGATTGGCGACCGCTTCGGCCGATACAGTAAATATATTATTCAAGACAGGGCATTACCGGACGCACGAGATGGATTAAAGCCGGTTCAACGAAGAATCCTTTATGCCATGCATTCGGATGGTAATACCAATGACAAACCATATAGAAAGTCAGCCAAGACAGTCGGTCTGGTCATCGGTAACTTCCATCCTCACGGTGACTCATCTGTTTATGAAGCCATGGTCAGAATGAGCCAGGACTGGAAGCTTCGCCGTGAATTAATTCAGATGCATGGGAATAACGGAAGTATTGATGGGGATCCTCCGGCAGCCATGCGTTATACGGAGGCACGTTTATCCTCTATTGCAGGCCAGCTTTTACGAGATATCGAGAAGAAAACAGTCGATTTTGTACCAAACTTTGATGATACAGCTGAAGAGCCGATTGTGCTGCCGGCTAAATTTCCAAATTTGCTTGTAAATGGTTCAACTGGAATCTCAGCTGGTTACGCCACTGAGATTCCGCCACATAATCTTGGAGAGATTGTTGATGCTACCATCATGAGAATCGATAATCCGGATTGTACAGTTGATGAGCTAATGACTGCTGTAAAAGGACCTGATTTCCCTACAGGTGGGATCATTCAGGGGGCAGATGGAATTAAAAAGGCGTACGAAACAGGTAAAGGCAAAATTGTCATTCGAAGTAAAACGGCGATTGAGTCTTTACGCGGTGGCAGACAGCAAATTACGATAACTGAGCTTCCCTTTGATGTAAACAAAGCTAATCTTGTTAAAAAAATTGATGAATTGCGCCTTGATCGTAAACTTGAGGGTATCTCTGAAGTAAGAGATGAGACCGACCGTACAGGTTTACGGATTGTCATTGAGTTAAAAAAAGAAGTAGACTCTAATGTTATTCTTCAATATTTATTTAAAAATACAGATTTGCAAATTACATATAATTTCAATATGGTTGCCATTCATAAGAAACGTCCGCAGCTTATGGGCATAAAAGCAATGCTGGATGCCTATATTGATCATCGCCGTGAAGTGATAACAAGGCGCTCTGAATTTGATTTGGCAAAAGCTCGTGATCGTCAGCATATTGTTGAGGGACTTATCAAAATGATTTCCATTCTTGATAAAGTAATCGCAACAATCCGTGCGTCTCTCGATAAAAAAGATGCAAAAGAAAACCTAATAAAGGAATATACATTTACAGAGGCACAAGCAGAAGCGATTGTTTCCCTTCAGCTCTACCGATTAACGAATACGGATATTACGGCATTGGAAAACGAAGCTGAAGAACTACGTAAAAAAATTGAAGAGCTGACAACTATCCTTGGCAGTGACAAGAAGTTAATGTCAGTTATTAAAAAAGAACTAAAAGAAGTTAAAAAGGATTTTTCAGATTCACGTAGATCTCTAATAGAAGCTGAAATTCAAGACATTAAGATTAATCTTGAAGTTCTGATTCCAAGCGAAGATGTTATTGTTACGGTCACAAAAGAAGGGTATATAAAACGGACAAGCTTACGATCTTATACTGCTTCAGGCGGCCAGGATTATGGAATGAAGGAAGGAGATAGGCTCCTTCATAAGCTGGATATGAATACAACCGATACCTTGTTGTTATTTACAGATAAAGGTAGTTATATTTACTGTCCGGTTCACTTACTTCCTGATATCAGATGGAAGGATACTGGTCAGCATATCAGTAATATCGTACCGCTTGATAAGAATCAGAATCTATTAAAGGCTATTCCGGTTTCTGATTTTGAAAAAGGATCGTTTTTATTATTTGTTACGAAAAATGGATTAGTTAAGAAGTCTGAACTTGCACTATATAAGGCAACGAGATACTCAAAACCATTAACAGCTATTAATCTTAAGGGAGATGATCAGGTTGTGGATATCCATCAAACAGATGGAAATCAAAACATCTTCCTGGCTACTTCTATTGGGTATGGATTGATGTTCCCTGAAAGTGAAATTCCAACTGTGGGAGCACGTGCTGCCGGTGTTAAAGGTATAAATCTCAAGGACGATGATTATATAGTTGCAGGGAAAGTTTTTGCTGAAACTGATTCATCTATGATAGCGTTGATCACACAGAGGGGCGCTATTAAGAAAATGAAACGAAGCGAGTTTGAAATGACTTCCCGTGCAAAACGAGGAGTTGTTATGTTGAGAGAGTTGAAGAAAAACCCACATCGAGTAGCAGGAATAGAATTTGTAAACGATGTTGATACTATTGTGATTTTGTCGGAAAAAGGCATGATAGAAGAAGTTGCATCCTTCCAATTACGACCTAGTGATCGCTATTCAAATGGTTCGTTCTTTATGGATGAAGGCGAAAATGGACCAATCGTTGAAACATGGGTTAAGACTCCCGAAGTATCAAATTCATAGCTTCAATGTATTTCTATCCAAAAAGCTGTAAACAGTATCATCTGTTTACGGCTTTTTTTCTTTGATTTTCATCAGTTATATGCATAATTAAGTTAAATTCCAGGCAATCTATAATGAATAATCCTATACCTGGGAGTTGATGAGTATATGATGAAATGGATTAATCATTTTATAATTTTTTCGATAGTTGGGTGTTTGCTTCTGCCAGTATCCATAGATGCTGCAAAAAAAGATGCAAAAAGCCAGGAAGTTGAACTTGGTTCTTATAAAGTGGATGTGACAGGAGACGGGAAGAAGGATCAAGTATATTTATATGGTAATCCTTTTGATCAGGAGACAAAGTATTACAAGGAATTCAAGTTGGTAGTAAAAACAAAAAAGGGAACTAAAAAGGAAACGATTCAAGGAGGGTTTAAGCCTGCCGTTAAGTTTCTCGATCTTAATGACGACAGTACATTGGAAGTTCTGATGGAGATTCCAACAGGGGGTAGCGGAGGAGTTAATGATTATTATGCCTTTTGCATCTATAATAATAAAATTGAACTGATTGAGCTCCCCGAAACATTAAATATCAACGGAGCATTCAAAAATAATTATCAAGCCACTGTAATGGTACCAGAAATGAATAAATCCTACTTAATTGATTTAAAAGATCATAAAAAGAAATATGATAAACTCGGGGTTTATCGAAAAGGGAAATTAAGTGAACCATCTGAAACATTAGTAAGTGAATACAAATCCTTAAAGGTAAAAGACATTGATAAAGATGGTCATAAGGAATTGATAGGCATTCAGCAAATTTCCGGCGCATCCGTGGTTGATCGAATCGCTGAGGTTCGATCAAGCTGGGTATATAAAGAAGAACAATGGGTGCTAAAGGATGTTCAAGTGGTGCCAAATTAAAACCTTATCCCACGATCTACGATTTCCTTTTGAATTTAATGAGTGAGCGTGTTTAACAGGATTTATGTTTAAATGAAAAAAGTCTCCTAGTCGGTAGGATTACGTATCCTTTTCGACTAAGGAGGCTCTTTTTATTGCGGAAATTGCTGATATAAATTAAATTGCCTTTTTATACCGCTGACAACCAGTTTTAGGATATAACATCTCCAGCTAGCATTTTATGAATTCATGACAGTAAAACAAGCTACAACAGCTATGGTAGGTATGGCTAATACTAAAGTGACACCCATCATGGTGAGAGTCTTTACTGCTGATTTTAAGTCCACTGGGGTATTCAAATCATTCGTTATTTCAGAGGATGTACCATAGATGGAGATTATATTTAGAATGGTAACTGCACCTACTATAATAAGGGGAAAAATAACGTCAGAATTTGAAGAGGATAGGTTAATAAAGCCAAAAATGATTAAAATAATGGGAATTGCCTCTACAACAGCTACTTTGATAAACATCTTAGTTTGAATGTTTTCTTTTCTTTCTGGGCCATTGACCAATTCCCTGATTGCTGTTCGTACAGCCCAGCTAATTCCAAATGTTGCGATAACAGCAGCTAAAACAAAATAATAAAGAGCTTCCATCAGTAGTACCACCTCAATCAATTATTTTTAAAATAGTCCTATATTAAAAAATCATTCTATTAATAGAATATCACTATTGGATATATTTGTAATGGGATAATCGTTATAGCGAGACAAAATCATTACCTAGCTATTATTTTATATAATGTATTACAATCTAGATAAAAAGTAATTAAAATAGTATATAGATGTAAATCTAAATAAAAATAGTCAATGATATCAGAGTATATGATTAGAATGAGGGGATTTATTAACTGAAAGATTAACTATTTATTAATGATACATATCGTACCCTACGTTTATAAACCATTTGCTCATTTAATTTCGTGTGAAATTTTGTAAAAGGTGTTTTTCGTTTAATAAAGATTGGACGGCCAAACCCATGACATTACATGTAGCAATCATCATACTGGGAAAAAGTATACTTCAGGAGCAGAGGAGAGAACATAATGAAATCGGTTATCTTAGACGTAGATACAGGAATAGATGACGCATTGGCTATAGCTTATGCCGTTCATTCACCGGAATTAGATATAATAGGTATCACTGCGTGTTTCGGCAATATTCCTGTTGAAGAAGCAGTAAGAAACTCGCAAATCGTTCTAGAAAAATTGGGTTGTTTTGATATCCCGGTGTATGCCGGTGCGTATGAATCTCTTAGGCGTGGACCGCGAAAAGTATATGCTCGTCATGTACATGGTGAGGATGGTCTTGGAAATGTACTTAATGGAGAGAAGCCCAGTGAAATACCAGAGGTCCATGGAGTTGATTATCTGATTGAGCAGGTGAAAAACAACCCTGGTAAAATTACTTATATCTGTGTAGGACCGCTGACAAATCTTGCGCTTGCCCTCCAAAAAGCGCCTGAGATAACTGCTATGTTTGATGAAATCATCATCATGGGAGGAGCGGTTTTCTGTAAAGGAAATGTAACGCCGCATGCAGAAGCAAATATTCATTGTGATCCTGAAGCAGCTGACCTTGTTTTCCGCTCTAATCTACCGCTTTTCCTTGTAGGACTTGATGTAACCATGCAAACCCTGCTTAAGAAGGAGGAACTAGCAAACTGGCGGAAGAAGGAAGATGAACTCGGTTCCTTTTTGGCAGACATGACAGAGTTTTATATGGACTTTTATAAGAAGGCCACTCCTGGCATCAAAGGTTGTGCCCTGCACGATCCACTGGCTGTTGGAGTAGCAATTGACAAGAGCTTCGTCACACTGAAGACAGAACCCATCTCGGTGGAGCTCGAAGGAGAAAGGGTAGGGGAAACCTGTCCCAGTGGAAACGAAAGGCCGCTTGTTCATGTATGTGTAGAAGTGGACGAAAAACGTTTTGTAGAACATTTTTTAAATAGAATTATTTGATGTTATATAAGTGGGTAAAGCACTATATGACTGTGAAGGTAAACATCTGGTTTTAACATACCAGTTTACGAGTAAGGAGAAAAATAGCGATCTATTTCATTTGCACCATTTTTAGGCTGATGTCATAGAATAGTAAAAAAAATCTTCTTATTTAAAGGAGTGTTTCAGATATGTCCTTCCAGACAGAACAATTGAGTGTGACCTATATTCCGCCGATAACCCCTTCAGGACCTTTAGAGGGTAGAAAATATACATTGACACATTCTGACTTAACCGGACAGTTGTTTTTAAGCATTGGCTGTGAGATTGATGCACTGAACATCAACTGGGAGATGCGGGATGAAGTTGTAGCTGATTGGCGTATGTTAAACGGACAATTTGTCCTAACAGTTTACATTCATATTAGTAAAGGTGAATTTGATGAACAAAAGGCCCAATCACGTTATGATCATTTTGTAAAGATGATGCCTGTAGCCTTACATGCAATTATACATGGTGATCAAACGCTGTTTGCTTACTATCCATGGTTGCTCGATAGCCCCATTTATGTTCAGTTTTCTTCTATTTATCCGGAATACAATAAGATTGAGTATTATGGGACGGTCCGACATTATCAATGATAATGTCGGCTGTCCTTTTTGTTTGCTGTAATTACCTGTTACAATGAAGTTGAAATGAAATAGAAGATGTGAGGGAGTAAAATGCAATTAACATATGAGCTTAAGCTGACTGATGTAACCAATTTTTATCTCCACATGAACAAACAATCTGAAATAAGCAATCGGAGAATGAGAAATAGACAACTAAGATTATTTTTGATCACTTTATTTATTTCACTAATCCTGCAATTGCTATATTTTCGACCTACTACACCTATTTACTATTTGATCAGCTTATTCATTGCACTCTTACCGGTACTTTTTTATTCATTCTATTTAGAGAGAATAATCAGAAGGAAGTTTAGAAAATTTCATAAAAATAGCAGGGAGCCTAATCTATTTGGTACATACCGCTTATCCATCGGAAAAGGCGGATTAACAGAGATGATTGATGGTGGGTATGAGGTACTCTATGAATGGAAAGATATTAAACAAATTGAAATGCTGAAAAATTATATTTATATTTATACGAATGCCATTCATGCTGTTATTATTCCGGTAAGGGTGTTCGGTACATTAGACGACTGTACCTTTTTTCTGAATGAATTGAAGAGATATATAAAGGAATCAACAAAGCAAAATATCGAGGTGAATCATCGATGAAAATCATTGTGATATCAGATACCCATATGCCCAGAATGGCAAAAGGACTTCCACCGCGTTTAAAGGAAGAATTGAAAACAGCTGATCTTATTTTACATGCTGGTGATTGGCAAACGAAGGATGTATACGATGAACTGCTATCCTATGCACCCGTTGATGGTGTTTGTGGCAATGTCGATGGAAAGGATCTGATTGACCAACTTGGATATCAAAAAATTCTCACATTAGATGGATATCGAATTGGTTTGGTACATGGGCACGGTAAGAAAGGAACTACAGAGGGAAGAGCAATTGAAGCATTTAGCGGAGAGGAACTGGATCTAATTATTTTTGGACATTCTCATATCCCTGTTAATAAAGACATAAATGGGACAATTCTATTTAACCCGGGTTCTCCGACAGATAAAAGACGCCAAACTGAATACTCATTTGGGATTATTCGGATTGAAAAGAGTTTATCGGTTGAGCATGTGTTTTATAAAAATAAGAGATAAGTGTAAAACAAGAAGGATACAGCTTTATCAAGCCTGCATCCCTCTTGTTTACTTTTTCTTTTTTTGCTGATTTTTAGTAGTCTTATAGGCTTTATAAAATGCAAAGCTGCAATCATACACAGATATTAAAATAACAACTGCTAATGTGATGGCTATAATACCTGATGGTAATGTTCCATTTGTAGATTTTTCAAATAATAAATTGAAGCGTTCGATAAAATCGCTATTGTATAAAGTAGTGTCATACAGCATTTTATAAAGGATTGCTATAACAAATGCGCTTTGGACTGTATAAAATATAGCGATATGGTAGGTCCATTTACCCATCATGTATTTCAATCCCGCTAAACTTATTTCTAACACTGCCAAGGCAATTAAAAGGGGGATATACGTTTTCAGAACTTCTTGGTTAAACAAGGAGGCTTGCAAAACAAGCTCGCCATTAACGGTCTCATACCAGCCTAATAGATATTCAGAAAATAATAGAATTAGGATCCATATAATTGTCCAAATGAGTCCAAAGATTGCTTCCCCTTTGGATATTTGATACTTATGCTTTTGAACAGTCCGCCTCTGCAATTGGTCAGTGTTCCATTTTGGCTTTACAAGGGGGATGCTATTTGTTTTATTTGCAATTTTATCTATAAATATAAATGTAATGGTGACCCAGGTAAATACCTGAAATGCTGCCTGGAGGATTCCTATGATAGAATCTGTAAACATGTCAATTAGAAATGATACAACGGAGGAATAACTGGTATAATCCGTAATCCCGCTGACTATATGACCCAATAAAACCAAGCCCGCCATCAAACCAAAAGCTATTAGTAAGACCCGAATATAACTATCATAAAAAATCGGCCCTATAATATATCGGTTATTTCCGCTATAATCGGCAGCAAGAATTCTGGGGTCACCCAAGCTATTCAAAACGTTCTTTACATCATTTTCAGTATAGTTATGTGGCAGCATATCCTCAATATTCCCTTTGAGTTCCAGCGCAATCTCCTCTTTTGACTCTTCTGGTAGCCACTTTGTAACTTCATAAATATATATATCAATTAAACTCATCACATTCATCCTCTCTTAACAATTGTACCATCTGATTAGACGTTTCAGACCATGCTTCCTTTAATTTTTCATAAATCTGTTTGCCATTGTGGCTCAATTGGTAGTATTTTCTCTGTCGATTTCCATTTAACTTCCAATCGCTAACCAGTAAACCTTGCTTTTCTAATCTTCTCAATAAAGGATAAAGTGTGCTGGGATCAATAGTAACATTTTTTTCTTCAAGGGATTGAACGAGTGAGTATCCATATTCGGGTTTTTGTAATTGACTTAAAACTGCCAGAGTAAGTGTACCTCTTCGCAATTCGATAATGAGAGATTGTATGAGTTCATCCAAAACACCTTCACCTCCTAATTCTATAATAGTGTATGGCATACAGTATTGTTAAGCAAATAATATCCAAAAATTGTTACAAGAAGAGTCAAAAAACGACCTTCATAATTGGGTTTTAAGGTCCTCTTTTTTAATTCCTAAGGTGTTTGTATTCTAAACGTTTTTTGTCGAATGTAGGCGATTTATAGCCTTTTTGGGAAATGTGTAGAATTATGATGGATTTTACCATTAATAATTAAAAAATTCCGAATGTAACAAAGGACTTGAATTGATACATTCGAAAACTGATTAAATCAAGGTTTACAGAAGGTGTGGAATTGAAAAAATCTTGTGTTTGAATGGCCTCTTCACGTACAATAAGAGATGGGAAGAAGGGGGACTGGCAAAAGTGGTTACAGCAACAAAACGAATTAAAAATGTACAGCCTATTCGCCGGCTTGATCAAATAGAGGCCATGAAAAAAGCATTATTACGCTATTGCAGTTATCGGGATTATATAATGTTTACAATTGGGATCAATATTGGGCTGAGGATAGGGGATTTATTGCAGCTACGGGTAAAGGATGTATTGGATGGAACGCATATTGTCATTATTGAACAGAAGACGGAGAAAACGAAAAGGTTTCTGATTAATCCGCACTTGCGAAAAGAAATTAAAAAATACGTCAAGAAAGAAAAACTTTCAAAGGACGATTATTTATTTCCAAGCCGTAAAGGAAATGGACCAATTACGAGGGTTCAGGCTTACCGTGTGTTAAATAAAGCAGCCGAAATGGCAGATATTCAGGATGTAGGGACACATACTCTACGTAAGACATTTGGTTATTTACACTACCAAAAATTCAAAGACATTGCATTGCTGCAGCAAATTTTAAACCATTCCAACCAAAAAGATACGATGATTTACATAGGATTGACACAGGATTTAATGGATGAAACTTTAATGGATTTCTACTTTTAACCAATTATTTACGAACCAACCACCTCTAGAATGGTTGGTTTATTTGTACAGTTAAGCCAAACCTGTCATAATTAAAAGGCATAAAATCCCAATAATAGGATGACAAATACTTTTGATAGGCGGGAGAACAAATGACTAAAAAACAAGATAAGAAAAAATCAAAGTGGCTATCTCTTTTAATATTAATAGTAGGTATATTAGCAGCTGGAGTGATTGGTCTTACTGTCTATTATCATTTGAATGATCCATCTAAAGAAGCAATGGATCAATTAAAGAAAAACCCTCCAAAAAATATATCGAATCAAGAAAGTGTGTTAATTGCTGAATATCACGCTAAATACAATGATTTAACAGGCTATGGCAGTATTGAAGAATTAGATATGTCAGAAGCCAAGAGTTTATCAGCCATACTTGAAAAAGATACGAATGAAATAATTAGCCAGGGGATAGAAAATAAAAAGGTATCGGAAGATTTTAAACAAATCCACGCAATTGCCAAGGCGACCAAAAATAAAGCAGACAAAGAACAGATTCGATTAATACATCGTTATTTTCATGATCTAGATATTGCGATTAATCAGTATAATGATACGAAGGATGTATTTGGGGTGACTAAGACTCTCGGTAAGTAAGTCTCGTGATTTAATGTAGATATTGTAATAGACAGAGAAGAAAATAAATTTTTGATTAAACGCTTAACTTATACAGTAGACATTTTAAAGATAATAAGGATAGACAGGCATAGATAATTGCTTGTCCATCCTTTTGTTTACTGACTTCTAACTGCATAAATAAAGTTCCTGATACTCAAGCGATGAAAATTTCGTCAAAAAACGTTGTAAATTCTCAACATTCTTAAACTATGGATATACGATATGGTAAAATGAAAAATTGTTAAAAAAATAGTTTTCTGATATCCATGTTTCCTTCATATAATGAATGGGAGCGGGGTTTCTTGGGTATTACGGGAAGAGACGTTTGCCCGCTTTGCCATCATGACGGTTGGGGGAAGACAATGGGGGTGTTTGGCGGAAGTAGACAAATGGGTAGGAGAAAAAGAGGATATTTCAATATCATTTTTCTGCTCGAACGCCTGGGGTTATGGAATCGAGGGGATGGGGGGAGGACTGAATATGCCTTTGAAGCAGACTCTGCAAATGGTAAAAGGGACTGTAGGATCCCGGGTCGAATGCTTTGCTTTCGGAAAATCATGACCAGCCGAGAAGCTTCAGCACCTGGGTAAATGACGAGTCATGGCGCAGAGAAAGTGCCCAAGCACTCAGCACCTTGTTTTTGGAACCACGTTTATTTATGACGGGCAGGAAATCAGCATGACAAATATCCACTTCGCGACCATTGAGCAGTACAACGGTGTGGGCATGAAAAATTTACACAATATTGAAATATGGCAAGGGCGATTTATACGAGGAGATCATGCAGATCATTGGAAAAATGGAAGAGACAATTCTCGAACATTAGTAAAATGGGATGATACTCATCAAGCGGGAATTACAACGAATAAATCTGCTTAGTTTGACATCAATCCCAACTACTCTCATGCTAATGTGTTCAATCAGAAAAAGGATACGCAAAGTATTTTCTCGTACTACAAACAGATGATTCAACTCCGAAAAAACAACCTCTTATTTGTGTTTAGAACTATGACATATTCACCACGTACCACAACTGTGAATTTATACCTATGCCGAACCTTCGGGGACGAGCAGGCGGCGAGTCTGGTCTAATTGGCTCTCCAAGAATGTACCATTGTGATACAGGAAGAACTGAATGTACCCGTTAATGGTTATTTTTGAAAGCGTTTTCTAAAGGTGCCGCTGGATTAACTTTTGTTCGTATGAGGAAATGGTCTATCAGAAACGAAAGTTAAAAAAAGTGTGTATCGCAAAAGCACTTACAGCTTCTGTTTCATTAATTTTATACATGGTACAAAAATTCCCACATAGGAGGTTTCACATGATCAAGAAAAGAATAGTTGGTATATTGGCATCCGCCACCCTATTGGCAGGACTATTGGCAGGATGTTCGGAAGATGAAACGAAAAAAGCAACCACGGAAACAAAACCCAAGGAAACCACAAAAGAAACACTCAAACCTGAAGATGGAGCAACCCTGATTATTTGGGACAACGGAGCGGACGAGGGCGCGTGGGCGACCTATGTCGCAGAGCAATTCACGAAAAAATACAATGTGCCTGTTGAAGTACAAGAAGTGGGACACACAGACGCAGCAGGAAAATTGGAAACTGATGGGCCAGCTGGCTTAGGTGCCGATGTTTTCAACTCCGCCCATGATCATTTAGGAAAATTGGTGAAAGCAGGTTTGGTATATGACAACTATTATGCCGATGACTATCAAGACATGTTCTTGGAAGCAGCGGTAAACGGGACAAGTTTTGTGGATAAAGATGGAAAAAAGAAAATGTTCGGCTATCCCATCTCCATTGAAACATATGCCTTGTACTACAATAAAGACATCGTAAAAGAGGCACCAAAAACATGGGATGACTTGTTCAAAACAGCTAAAGAATTCCAAGCAACGAGCAAAGGAAAAAATCAGAAATATGGTTTTATGATGGAACCAGGTAACTTTTATTACACACATGCTTTCCTATCTGGTTATGGCGGTTATGTATTTGGAAAAGAAGACACCGATCCAACGGATCTTGGTGTCAACAATGAAGGAGCCATCAAATCGGCGGAATTTATGAAAAAAATCAACAAAGAATTGTTACCGATGAAAAAAGAAGACATTACAGGTGATGTGATTTCCTCTTTCTTCAATGAAAGTAAATTAGCCTACCGAATTTCAGGTCCATGGGATGTTAAAAACCATCAAGATGCTGGTGTGAACTTTGGAATCGCTCCACTTCCAACATTGGATAACGGCGAAACGCCAAAATCCTATTCAGGCATCAAAGCGTACTATGTAAACAGTTATTCCAAATATCCCAAAGCAGCAACTCTTTTAGCTCAAATGGCTTCCAGTGAAGAAATGCTCTTAAAAAGATACGAAATGACAGGCCAATTGCCACCAGCGACTTCGCTCCTTGAAAACGAAACCATCAAAAAAGATGAAGTGTCCATGGCTTTCTTGGAACAGGCGAAAAATGCTGTGCCGATGCCAAATATCCCTGAAATGCAAGCTGTATGGGGACCAATGGAAACGGCTTACACATCCATCTGGAATGATGGAACCGACTCGAAAAAAACGTTTGACGCAGCCAAAGAACAAATTGAAGATGCAGTGGCCACTCAGAATAAAAAATAAAGAGTTCATCTATCAAAAGAGCCGATATCCAGGTAGTGAGATATTGGTTCTTTTTTCTAAGAAGTGAAAAGGAGGTTAAAAACAAATGAAAACACATGCCAAGAAAAGCTTGATCTTTTCTTTGCTGTTTATGGGACTTGGGCAATTGTACAATCGACAGTACATCAAAGGGATCTTATTTATCTGTATGGAGCTATACCTTGTAGTGTTTTGGACATTACCGTTTCGAAATGCTATGTGGGGGTTGGCCACATTAGGGGAAACGGTGCAGACCCGTGTGGGATTTGAAATTCAGCAAGGGGATCACAGCATCTTCTTGTTAATCGAAGGTATCATCTTTTTAATTTGTGGCTTGTTCTTTGTATGGATGTATTATTTGAATGTGAAGGATGCTTGGAAAGTCGGACAATGGCGAGATCAAGGGGGAAAAACAAACTCATTCAAAGAAACCCTCCGTGTCTTAATAGATAAAGGATTTCCTTACTTTTTGCTCACACCATCCATTGTATTCACGGCCTTTTTAACCATCTTGCCTTTGATTTTTGGAATTGCAATCGCTTTCACAAACTATTCAGGACCGAACCACTTGCCGCCTGCTTCTCTAGTGGACTGGGTGGGATTTCAAACCTTTGTGGACTTATTTAACTTGAAAACCTGGAACCGAACGTTCATCGGCGTCTTCGGATGGACGATTCTTTGGGCAATTTCAGCCACGGTTACCACGTTCTTTGTCGGAATCTTATTTGCGGTTCTCTTGAATTCAAAGGGAATCAAATTCCGGAAATTTTGGAGAAGCATTTATATCTTGCCATGGGCGATTCCTTCGTTTGTCAGCATTTTGATCATGAGGAACCTATTCAACGGGGAATTTGGACCTATTAACCAATATTTAGAAGTCATTGGACTATCCAGTATCCCGTGGCTTAGCGACCCGATGTGGGCGAAATTCGCGCTTATCATGGTGAATGTCTGGTTTGGATTTCCGTTCTGGATGGTCTTGATGAGCGGCGTCATGACGAGCATAGATCGTGAATTATATGAGGCGGCGCAGGTGGATGGGGCAAACGGGAAGCAACAGTTCTGGAAAATCACCATGCCGATTGTCATGTTCTCTACCGCCCCCTTACTTATCATGCAGTTTGCTGGGAATTTTAATAACTTTAACCTGATTTATCTCATGACGAATGGAGGACCTGTGAATGTGGATTACAGTTATGCAGGCTCCACAGATATTTTAATCAGCTGGATTTACAAACTGACCCTCGACCAAAGCCAATTTAATATGGCAAGCGTTGTGAGCATCCTGATCTTCATTGTTATTGCCATCATTTCGGTTTGGAACTTCAGACGAACGAAAGCATTCAACGAGGAGGACATGATGTCATGAAACAAAAAACACGTGAACGAATTTCATTCGTGTGGAAACATTTTCTGCTTCTCGTGGTGGCCATCTTCGTGCTTTATCCAGTTGTATGGATTCTCATGGGAAGTTTGAATCCTGGGGATTCCCTATTCAGTGCACAGCTTCTTCCTGGGATGGAATGGGGTCTCTTTTGGGAAGGGGTTCGGAGTTTTGATTTCGCTCAAATTGCCCAGTCCGTAAAAGGAATCCGTTTATCCTTAGATCATTTTGTCTATTTGATTCAGAAAACCGAGTATGTGACATGGTATAAAAACACCTTAAAAATAGCACTATGGAACATGGTCATTTCGACCTTTTTAGTGGTCACAGCTGCCTATGCGTTTAGTCGATTCCGCTTTCCAGGCCGGAAAGAAGGATTGATGGCTATGTTGATTCTGCAAATGTTTCCCGGATTTATGGGGATGATTGCTATCTATATCCTGCTTTTACAAATGGGATTATTGGACAATCACTGGGGACTCATATTGGTTTATGCAGGCGGATCCATTCCGTTTAACGCCTGGCTTGTGAAAGGATACTTCGATTCCATGCCTCGCAGTTTGGAGGAAGCTGCGAAAATTGACGGAGCAGGTCATTTCACTATTTTCTTTAAAGTGATGATGCCATTGAGCGTTCCAATTCTCGTCTTCGTAGCGGTTTCGAACTTCATCGGTCCGTGGATGGACTTTATCTTTGCTCGACTGGTTTTACGATCCAATGAAAATAAAACCTTAGCGATTGGGTTGTTTGAGATGGTGACGGGACGAGGAAATACCGAATTTACGACATTCGCGGCTGGAGCAGTGCTTGTTGCACTGCCTATCACGATTCTCTTTATGGCGTTCCAAAAATACATGGTAGAAGGGTTGAAGGCTGGGGCGAATAAATAAGCCCCAAGCCCCCTTACGATGGCAGGTATTTAGAGAGCAAAAATTGTTCGGCATTTAGTAGAATCACGAAAGAACATGATGCCGTAATATTGGTTGGCCATTGATTATTCAATAAGTTTATTCCGAATTGAATTCAGAAACTAAACTGGTTTGTTCAGTTATGCTAAAGAAATGTTATCAATCTGCTGTAACTCTTCTTCTGTGAATGTGATATTTTTTAAAGCTCCAATGTTATCAAGAATCTGGCTAGGTTTGGAAGCTCCTATGAGAACACTGGTCACAATTCCATCTCGCAAAATCCAGCTTATCGCCATCTCTGCAAGTGTCTGCCCTCGCTCCTCAGCTATCTCATTGAGTTTTTTAATTTGAGTTAATCGGTCTTCGGATAAGGCAGAAGCATTTAAAAATCGTCCATCCGTCTTTATTCTACTGTCGTCCGGAATTCCATGTAAATATCGATTGGTTAACATTCCCTGTTCCAAAGGACTAAACGCAATAATACCTTTTTTTAACTTTTTAGATGTATCTTTCAAATCATTTTGTTCAATTGTTCGATCAAAAATTGAATACCTATTCTGATTTATAATAAATGGGCAATGTAATTCTTGTAAAATTTCAGTCGCCTTTTCTAACGTTTTTCCATCGTAGTTTGAGAGACCTACATATAATGCCTTGCCACTTCTAACGATTTGGGCTAGCGCATTCATCGTTTCTTCCAATGGTGTGTGGGGATCCATTCGATGATGGTAAAAAATATCAACATATTCTAATCCCATTCTCTTTAAGCTTTGGTCGAGGCTTGCAATAAGATATTTTCGACTTCCCCAGTTTCCATATGGACCATCCCACATATCGTATCCTGCTTTAGTACTGATGATAAGTTCATCACGATATGCTGCAAAGTTTTCTTTCATAATAAGTCCTAGATTTTTTTCGGCACTCCCAGGTTCTGGTCCATAGTTATTTGCTAAATCAAAGTGAGTAATTCCATTATCAAAAGCGGTAAAACAGAGTTGTTTCATATTTTCATATGAAGCTGTATCGCCGAAATTGTGCCAGAATCCTAATGAAATAGCTGGTAATTGAAGTCCACTGTCACCACAGTGGAAATATGTCATAGATTTATAACGTTGTCTTGATGCCTGATACATGTTTTCCCTCCTATATTAAATACTCTTACTTTACTCAGCGTAGCCTTCAAGTAGACTTGAAGTCAAGCGTAGTATTTTGACTTTTAAAAGTATTTTAAACAATCTAAATTTATATGAAGGAAGGGGAGTCTATTCGAGTATGGAAGAATTCTTGGGGAAAACTATATGATGTGTAGATAGTATTTCTACTACCTTCTCTATAAGTGAATCTCTCTGTTTTAGAGGTGTTAGAAAATCTCCTAATATACTCCTTTGTAAGATAGATTAACAGTGTCTGTTCTATGTTACGATTCTGAATTTACCTTTTCTGCTGCTTGAATTTCAGTTTGGATTTTTGCCCAGCCAGTTCCTTTATTAACACAGGAACCTTTTTATTTTGCTATTGTCGGGAATATTCTAATTATCCTCTGTGATTAGCCATACTTATAATCGGTAATCCAACTATCTAAAAGAGATACAATATGCATTGTTATCTTTGGGAGGAGTTTAACTAGTAGTAATAAACCGGTACATTGGTGTTATCACCAGGAAATGTGAATCTTTTGTGTGGTTGCCGGTAAAATATGATAATGTGCATGTATATAGGGACCTGGGAGGGATACTAGATGGAGTATAAATTATTGGCTGTTGATTTAGATGGAACTTTGTTGAATGCGGAGATGGATATTGACAAAGAAACGATAGAGGCCCTGCATGATTTTAAATCAAGGGGAGGAAAGGTAATCATCTGCAGCGGAAGAACGCCTTTGGCGACTAGGTGGATTGCGGAGGCTATCCGTTTATCCGATCCAATCATTGCCTACAACGGAGCTGTTATACAAGGGCGGGACGGGAAGATTATTCAGCAATCTACCTTTAAAAAAGAAAGTCTGTTGGCCTTTATAGATGCGTGCCAAAGCTATGGGGTATATGGGCATTTGTATGAGGGTGACTGTTTACTAGTTCCAGAGAAAAATAAGTGGAATGAAAAATGGATTGAGAATAATATCCTGCCTTTACAAGGAACCGGTGCAGAAATGGGAGGATGTGAACGATTCCGGGCTCAGTGCGAAATCAGGCTGTTTCATTCTTTCGATGAATATGTGAAAGAAAACGAACCTGCCATTCAAAAGCTGGCTGCTTTTCGGAAGGAACAAGGAGACTATGAAGGATTTATGGATCGGCTATTCAACATGGAAAATCATTTTGAAGTGAGCAGCAGCTTCGGTTTCACAAGCCTTGAAATTACTCCACCAAAGACTACTAAGGCTTCTGCTTTGGAATATTTGGCAAAAAGGCTTGGCTTGGATATGTCTGAGGTGGCTGCGATCGGTGACAACTTTAACGATAGACAAATGCTGCTTTCAGCGGGACTTGGCATAGCTATGGGAAATGCGCCGGAGGAAGTTAAGGAAGCAGCTGATGCTGTGACCGAGCCTAATGACCGAATGGGAGTAGCGCATGCAATCAAAAAATATATAATGTAAAAAGGTTTTTTTAGCATATCCTATGTAGTTCTGCATATGAGAATATGCTTCTTTTTTTGGATTAGAATGAAATAAAATTTTAAATATTCAATAAAATTATTGAATATCAATTTCAGTTGGAGTATATTGGAAGTGTTGAGTTACTAGTAAATGGTAATCGCAAAAGGAGCTACCTGGAGGTCTTACTAATGAAAGAAAATCTTAATCTATTAACCACGGAATCACGCAATGATCGAAGTATGCAGATAGACACTTCCAGTCCGATGGAAATTCTGCGAATTATGAATGAGGAAGACCAAAAAGTAGCCGCTGCAGTTCAAGAGGTTTTACCAGATGTTGAAATAGCCGTTCACTTTGCTGTTTCATCTTTCCAAAATGGAGGGCGCCTTATCTATATGGGAGCCGGGACTAGCGGAAGGCTTGGTGTACTCGATGCTGTTGAATGCCCGCCAACATTCAGTACCAAGCCAGAGATGGTACTGGGTATTATCGCCGGCGGAGAAAGCGCATTCATAAAGGCGGTTGAAGGAGCGGAGGATAGGCCGGAGGATGGCGAGAAGGATTTAAAAGACATCACCCTTACTGAGAATGATACGGTTATCGGTATTGCTGCAAGCGGCCGGACACCATATGTTATTGGTGCACTTCGTTACGCACGGTCGGCAGGAGCCAAAACAGTGGCACTGTCGTGTAATAAACAGGCTAGAATCAGTGAAGAAGCAGATCATGCCATCGAGGTGGTCGTAGGTCCGGAAGTGCTTACGGGATCTACTAGACTGAAATCTGCAACCGCTCACAAAATGATTCTAAACATGATTTCAACCTCTTCAATGGTTTTGCTCGGCAAAGCGTATGAAAACTTAATGATTGATGTCCATGTCAGCAACGAGAAGCTCAAAGAAAGAGCTATCGGCATTATTAGCAAAATCACAGGAGTAAGCTATGAAACAGCGAGACAAACATTAGAGGATGCTGATCATCAAGTAAAGGTCGCCTTAGTCATGCTTAAAAAGGATATTAAGAAAGAAGAAGCGGCTCTGATTCTGGAGCAATCTGGAGGGTATGTCCGAAAAGCCATTGAAGCCGAGCTCTCAGATTGATTTAAACACAAGTAGGTGATGATAAGTGGTTTCCGGAGTATTGAAAATGGTAGTAAACAGGGTAGAACAGTTGCCTGCATCTGAACGGAAAATTGCTGAATATATACTGGAAAATCCGTATGAGGTTGTCAATTGTAAAGTCAATGAATTGGCAGAAAAGACGAGTTCAAGCGGGGCAGCGGTCATCAGGCTATGCAAGTCACTGGGGCTGAATGGCTTCCAGGATTTGAAGGTCCGTATTGCAGGTGATCTCGGCAGACCGGAGGAACCGGGATACAGAGACATTGAACGGGATGAAACCGCCGAGATGATCGTCCAAAAGACTTTGAATAATAGTATACAAAGTTTGCGTGATTCCTCTGAAGTAATCAACTACGAAGAACTAAAAAAAGCGGTCGATGTGCTGTTGAAAGCGAAAAATGTCCATTTCTTTGGAATCGGGGCATCATCAATCATCGCCGTGGATGCGCAGCAAAAACTGCTTCGGATCAATAAAAGCGCAACAGCATTTTCGGATGCGCATCTTGTAGCAACATTGATTGCTAACGCCGAGCCGGATGACGTGGTATTCACCATTTCGTTTTCTGGTGAAACAATCGAGGTCATCGAAGTTACAAGACTCGCAAAGGAACAAGGTGTCCAAACAATCAGTTTGACTAAATATGGGCCCTCATCGGTTGCAGCATTAGCCGATATTAATTTATATACATCCTATTCGAAGGAAGCTCCGTTCCGGAGTGCGGCCACTTCTTCAAGGTTAGCTCAGCTGTTCATGATTGATATTTTGTTTTTGAGCATGGCGACAGAGCAATATGAAGAAACGGTCAGAGCCATCGATAAGACGAGAGAGGCTATAAGATTTATGAAAGGCAAAACATACAAATAATCAGTTTTTGGGGGGAAAGAAAATGGCTGGTCAAGATTACAAAACTCTGGCTAAAAAAATCTTGGAGCAGTTGGGCGGGGCGAAGAATATTAAAGCCTTTACGAACTGTATGACACGTCTTAGAGTCACACCTTATGATGAATCACTCGTTAACAAAGAAGCCATAAAAAAAATCGATGGAGTTCTCGGCTTTGTTGAAGAAGAAACGCTGCAAATCATTCTGGGTCCTGGGCATGTCAATAAGGTAACAGACGAATTTGAGAAACTGCTCAAAGAATCAGGAGACATCAATCTTAATGAGCGGGCTTCCAGCCTGAAGGGTGAGCTTAAAAAGAAAAACAGCACGCCGTTTAAGCTCTTTTTGAGAAAAATTGCTAGTATATTTATTCCTTTGATTCCTGCGTTAGTAGCTTCCGGTTTGGTCAATGGTATTTCTAAGGCTGTCATTCAAGCAGGATGGTTATCGGCTGAATCACAACTTGCAATTATTTTAACAGTTATCGGTGGTGGTTTATTCACCTATTTAGGAATCTTTGTAGGGATCAATACAGCGAAAGAGTTCGGTGGGTCCCCTGCACTTGGCGGGTTAGCCGCTATATTGATTATTAACCCTGCTGCTGCCCAGATTGTCTTGTTCGGGGAAGAATTACTGCCTGGACGCGGTGGTTTAATCGGGGTCATGTTTGCGGCGATATTTATGGCTTTTATTGAGAAGAATGTCCGTAAGTTTGTTCCAGCGTCGCTTGATATTATCGTAACACCGACTATCGCCCTTTTGCTTACAGGTATTATGACGTATCTGGTATTTATGCCTGTCGGTGGATTTGTCTCTGATGTGATTACAGATGGATTGACCGCAGTGCTTGATTTTGGAGGAGCCATTGCAGGATTCGTTCTTGGAGCGACATTCTTGCCGTTGGTCGTGACAGGTCTGCATCAAGGTCTCACACCTATCCATTTGGAATTACTCAATACAATCGGTGACGACCCATTATTACCTATTCTTGCAATGGGTGGCGCTGGTCAAGTTGGCGCTGCGTTCGCTATCTATATGAAAACAAAGAAAACACGCTTGAAAAGAGCGATTGGCGGGGGACTTCCTGCTGGTATTCTTGGAATCGGCGAGCCATTGATCTTCGGAGTTACATTGCCGCTCGGCCGTCCGTTCTTGACTGCATGTTTGGGGGCAGGCGTTGGTGCAGCCTTCCAGGCACATTTCAATATCGCAACGACAGCAATTGGGGTATCTGGTTTACCGCTTGCATTCCTTGTGAATAACGGTGAGGTTCTGCTTTACTTAGTCGGAGTATTAATTGCTTATGTTGCTGGCTTCATCTTTACTTACCTGTTTGGGTTTAAAGATGAAATGGCTGGTGAATTTGATTGATCGGGATTTCCTTTTATTTGAATGATCCGCTGGCTGAGGAACGTATTATCCAAGCAGGCCAAATGGGAGTGAAGCGGGGATTTACCTCGCTTCATATCCCGGAGGAAGCAGGCGAGCTGGCAGTACGTGCCAAAAAGCTGCTACATCTGGCTAAAGGACAGGGAATCGATGTATATGCGGATGTTTCATTAAAAACCCCGGGCCATTTGGGAATCGACAGTTTGTATCAATTGAAGGAATTGGGTATCACCGGGCTAAGACTGGACGATTTCTTTGACCATGGTTTTATTGCTAGTCTGGCAAGGGAATTTAAAATTGCGGTTAATTCAAGTATACTGTTTGAACGTGATATACAGCTGCTGCTGAATAACGGACTCAAAACTGAACAGATAATCGGTTGGCATAACTTTTATCCGCGGAGGGAAACAGGACTAAGTGAATCGTTTTTCCGGGAGCAAAATGCATTGTACAAGCGATATGACATTCCGATCTTTGCTTTTGTACCGGGAGGAGGCGAGAAACGCGGCCCTTTATTTGAAGGCCTGCCGACTCTGGAGAAGCATCGATATATATCCCCTTTTGTTGCCGCGCTTGAACTATATAAAGATGGAACGGAAGTATTTGTTGGTGATCCGGAGCCTGGAGAAGACTTACTCAAAAGGATGGACGACTTTGAAAACGGAAAGATTAGCATCCAGACAGAGCAAGGATTCGAAAATTATGGTGAATACCATTTGCGCCCGGATGCTTCCAGGGACGTTCTTCGTTTCATGGACACAAGGGTTGCGGAATCTGTACCGCCTCTGCAAAATAATCCCCGTCCGAAAGGGAGCATAACCATAGATAATGACCTTTATGGACGCTATCGCGGGGAAATGCAGATTACGCTGACAGATTTGCCTGCTGATGAACGGGTCAATGTCGTTGGAAGGGTGACAGAAAGTGAGTTGCTGATTTTGGATCATGTGAAGCCGGGTATGGTCATTGAACTAGTATAGGAATATTGTAAACTCCACCCAACAATGGGTTGGAGTTTTTTTTGTAGGGAGACATGACTCATGAGAAATGCTTTTCCCTTCGACGTATTTATATCGAGTAAAAAAAGTAGCCATCTTTCCTGCTAAATAAAGCCATTTAGACCTTACCAGCATATACTGTCCATGAAGGAGGGAGCTGAAAAATGTCCTTTATTGGCATCCTGTTTGTTGGTGGCTTTATTGGTTGGATTGCAGGATTACTCATTCATGAAAACGTTCACAATGGGATGGTAGGGAATTTTCTTGGTGGCATAATTGGTGCGTGGATTGGTACAGGGATTCTCGGTGAAATGGGTCCTGAAACTGGAGGGTTTTATCTATTTCCAGCATTCACAGGTGCTCTTGTCCTTACCCTAATTGTGAGCTTTATTTTAATAAAGACAAGTAAATGGTGAAATTATATAATGTGTCTCCTCAAAATCTGATTTTGAGGCTTCTTTGCGTTATACAATTATTTTATTAAGCTATCCATTATAAATTATTTTACCAAATTTTATACCTTCATTTTAAGAGTATAGCTTGGTTAAAATGGTAATGTTGTTTGTTTACGTATTATACAAAAAATAATGGCGGGCAAACTAATGGTGCTATTGCAAGGAGGAAGATATGAAAGATAGACGTTTTAAAGTAGCCCATAGGGAAGCAATCATAGGTGTCGTACTTGTCATTATAAATTTTATCTGGTGGTTTGGATTTGCGTATGGGTTAGGATCAGGTAATCCGAAGGAATATACATACATTTTAGGATTGCCAGCTTGGTTTTTTCTAAGCTGTGTAGTCGGCTTTCTTGTTATGGTGGTCCTTGTTACTCTTATTGTCAAATTTTTATTTGAAGAAGTATCTTTTGATGTGGATGACGAAGAGGAGGAGCAATCATGAAGTGGGAGGTCATTGTTCCTTTATTGATCTTTTTAGTTATTATTTTTTATATAGGATTCTGGGCAAATGGAAAATTAAAATCCTCTGATTCCTTCCTGCAGGAATATTTTCTTGGCGGGAGACAATTAGGCGGTTTTGTGCTGGCAATGACTATGATGGCAACATACGGAAGTGCTTCAAGCTTTATTGGCGGGCCGGGTGTTGCCTATACACGTGGGCTCGGTTGGGTTTTACTATCTATGGCTCAACTGGCAACCGGGTATTTTGTATTAATGGTTTTAGGGAAAAAATTTGCGATTATGGCTCGTAAGTATAAAGCAATCACGATTATTGATTTTCTAAAAGGCAGATATAAAAGTGATACGGTCGTCATTATTTCCGCCATCAGTATCATTATATTCCTTTTTGCGTCGATGACTGCCCAATGGGTTGGAGGAGCTCGATTGATTGAATCCTTAACAGGGCTTCCATATAAGACAGCACTTTTCATATTCGCCGTTTCAGTTTTAATGTATGTTATTATTGGTGGATTTAGAGCAGTCGCTTTAACAGATACCGTCCAAGGAGTAGTCATGTTAGCCGGAACCGTCATCCTTTTAATCGCCACCATTATTGCTGGCGGAGGAATATCGAACATTATGTCAGACTTAATGGCTGAAAATCCCAACCTAATTACTCCTTTTGGTGCAGAACGAGATTTAACGCCTTTGTATGTCTCATCTTTTTGGATTTTAGTTGGTGTGGGCGTCGTGGGTTTACCGCAAATCAGCATGCGAGCGATGTCCTATAAAAATTCGAAGGGAATGCACATCGCGATTATCACAGGAACAATTGTGGTAGGTGCTGTGATGCTGGGAATGCATTTAATCGGAGTTTTCGCGCGTCCATTGATACCTGGGATAGAAATTGGTGATATGGTCATGCCTGCATTAACTATGGAGGTCTTGCCACCATTTATTGCGGGTATTGTCTTAGCCGCTCCCATGGCTGCTATCATGTCCACAGTTGATTCTCTTTTAATATTAGTAAGCGCAACTATAGTAAAGGATGTATATATCAATTACATAAAAAAGGATGCTACCGAGAAGCAGATTAAAAGAATCAGCTTTTGGATTACAGCAGCAATTGGAATCGCTGTTGTATTGTTTGCGTTAAGTCCACCTGATTTAATTGTATGGTTAAACTTGTTTGCATTTGGAGGCTTGGAGTCGGTGTTTATATGGCCAGTTATTATGGGATTATATTGGTCTGGCGGGAATAAATACGGCGCGGTTTCATCCATGATTGTAGGAATGGGCAGCTTTATGATTATAGATCGATTTTATCCAAATCCTTTCGGGATGCATACGGTCGTACTGCCGATTGTTTTATCGTTTTTTACCTATGTTTTAATGAGTAAACTGACGAATGCAAAACAACAGTTATCTATTCAATAACAAGTAAGATAATCGCACAGTCAAGGGCGGTCTCAATATTTAGATCAATCAAGCAAAGAATGCATAGCTTTATCAGCATTCTTTGCTTTTTCTTTTATCCACGATCAGCTAATTCAAATAACATTGGAAAAGAAAAAGGAGTAGTCGTCCTTGAAAGAAGATAAAACAATAATTCATAGCTGACAGTGCATATTTACTCTTTACTTTCTAATACTAAATGAGAGAAGGAGGGATCGTATGCCGAAAAGAAAGCATGATGCAGCTCAAAAAAGTAAACAGGGGTTTGATTCTAGTAAAACGGATGCTGAATTCTCAAAGGAATTAGGAAGCGCCAGCGCAAATCAAGCTTATAAGAATAAATCTAAAAAGGCAAAGAAAATATAAAATAAAGGAAAATAGGGCGATATGCTTCAATCTTTTGCAATGAGTCCTATTTTAATTTGGAGGTATATATATGTCACATTCAAAAAAAGAAGAAGAAAGACACTGGAAGCAAAGAAAAAATTCACAGCATCCTCATGACGAAGTAAAAAGTTATAAGAAGCTTGGTGAAGAAATAGCAAAAATAACAAAAAAATATGATGAATAATGACATAAAACACATGGACCATCCATGTGTTTTCTTGAGCATTAAATGAATTTTATACTAGTCACTTTTCTGATATAGTAAAAGTATAAACTACAATGGGGTGATATACATGTTAAAGAAAATGGCTTCTGATGCATTGGGTTTGTCTGACGTAGGTGTTATTATTCCGCCGGAAGATTATGACAAAACGGATGCAGACGACTATGTTATGCACGAGGATAATGAGAAGATTTATTTCATTATCAAAACGAAGGCAGACGAATATTGCTTTACAAATCTAGCATTAATTCATGTAGATGGCGAAAATGCTGTCTCATCTAAACGTTTATTAAAACGATACCCATATTCTCAGTATAAGATTTCAAATGTCATGCTTGAAACTGCAGGGCGATTAGATTTGGATACAGAAATAAAGTTTGATGTAGGAAATGTTCATTTTGATATTGACGTCAAGAAAAATCAAATTGAACAATTAAAGGATTTGTATAAAGCATTACTGCGAATTGAGGAAATCACGTATGAAAACTCCATTCAAATGAATTATGCCAAAGAAGGACTCGATCGAGCGGTTCAAACACTCCAACACTCAAGATCTGAGGAAGCATCATTAACAGGCACATATAAAGGGATAACTGAATTTACATTTGAATGGTTAAAATCCTCCTATAATGAATATCATATGAAAGATTTTGGTGCAGTTTTTGAAAAATACATTAATAATTAATTTTGCCTGGATAGAGTGCCAATTTATGAATAAATAACTAAAAAGGGAGTTCTAAAGTCTATTTATTTTAGAGCTCCTTCCTCTTTTACTAATTCTTCTGATACCCTCAATAACTTACTCCAATAGTAGGCTCATAAATAAATGTAAGTTAACATACTAGGGATGATGAATCCTTGAGCCAATGCACTCGCATCTGCTGTCTTCCCATTTTCGCCTCATAAATAGTTTAGTCCACTTACTTATCGAACTTATCGACTTTCGCTTCGATTTGCGGAAGTATACACTGACGTATTTTAATTTCTTCTGCAACCCAGAGGAAAATTCCAATTCCAAATTAACTAATTTCCTCATAAATACACCATAGAATACATAATCGGGTCTATTGGAAATAGAGGTGGTTGTCCTCTTATTTTTCATAAAATCTGAAACTCTTGGGACAATTCAATAATAAGCGAAATAAAATCTTGTTGAGAGCCATATAATCGTATGAACGGCAGGGGGATGAATACTAATTTTATAAGAATGAAGTAAATTGGTACTATGTCGGCAACTATCAGGAGAAACGACGGTGTGGAAGAATACTACTATAACACATAAAGGGGGAGGAAGAGGATGGCTAAGAAATATAAAGTGATGGTTATCATAGCAGCTGCAGTATTGATATTAGGGATAGCGGCCTTTGCAGGTTATAAATATTACTCAGACGCGGAAAACAAAATAGCTAGGGTTGCCAAGAATAAAGTGGAAGATGCTTCATCAAAGGATGAAACTTTTGAATTTATTGGAAAGAGCAAAGTTGAGTACAACAAGGATGAAGATTATTATGTCGTGAGCGGATTCATGGAAGTCAATGATGAATATGAGGCTGGACGCAGAGTGATGTATATAGCAATAGTGGAAGAGAACATGGGGGAATATCAAGCTACAGAAGTGGAACGAACAGATGATGAAGTAAAATATGAATTCGTGGATTATTTCTCCGATTATGAGGAAGAGGATGATGAGGAAGATGATTATTGAACCAGTCTGGTACTAGGCTGGTTTTTTATTTATAAAAAGGGAGGAATATAAAACTGTTGATTTAGGCTCATAATTTTAAGCAAAGTAAATTCTTCTTTTTATATCAGTATACATACCTAAATTATGGAACTATAGATTAATATAAGAGTATAAACGTTTATCAAAAAGGGGGAAATGCATTGGAGTTCGATGCGATCGTTATTGGGGCTGGTTTGGCCGGTTTGGTGGCTACAGCAGAAATTGCAGATGCAGGGAAAAAGGTATTATTGCTAGATCAAGAACCTGAAGCTTCATTAGGCGGACAAGCTTGGTGGTCATTCGGTGGTTTATTTTTAGTGGATTCCCCTGAACAACGTCGTATGGGTATTAAAGATTCTAAGGAATTGGCTTGGCAGGATTGGATGGGTACTGCAGGGTTTGATCGAGATGAGGAGGATTATTGGGGCAAAAAATGGGCAGAAGCGTATATTGACTTTGCTGCTGGAGAAAAACGTGCTTGGCTTCATAAACAAGGAGTTCGTTTTTTTCCTGTAGTTGGTTGGGCTGAAAGAGGAGGTTATTTGGCTGAAGGACATGGTAACTCAGTACCAAGATTTCATATTGTTTGGGGAACAGGTCCAGGTATTGTATCGCCTTTTGAAAAAAGGGTAAGAGAGCATATTAAAAATGGATTAGTTGATTATCGTCCTCGTCACCGTGTAGATGAACTGATGAGCAGTAATGGGATAATTCAGGGGGTGAAGGGTTCCATATTGGCAGCCAGTTCGGCTTTAAGAGGTGAGAAAAGTAACAGGGACGTTATTACTCATTTTGAGTTTTCTGGTAAAGCAGTTCTTGTTTCGAGCGGGGGTATCGGAGCCAACCATGATTTAATTCGCACAAATTGGCCAGAAAGACTGGGGCCGCCTCCAAAGAACATGATTTCAGGGGTCCCGGCACATGTGGATGGCAGAATGCTGGGGATATCAGAAGAGGCAGGTGGGCGTATTGTAAATCGAGATCGTATGTGGCATTACACAGAGGGAATCAAAAACTGGAACTCGGTATGGGAAAACCATGGAATTAGAATTTTGCCAGGTCCGTCCTCTATTTGGCTGAATGCAACAGGCCAGCGCTTCCCGGCCCCCAACTTTCCTGGGTATGATACACTTGGCACCCTGGAGGCTATCCAAAAAACAGGATTTGATTACTCATGGTTTATTTTGACACAAAAAATGATTGAGAAAGAATTTGCGCTATCCGGTTCTGAGCAAAATCCGGATTTAACGAATAAAAGTATCCGCAAGGTCTTAAGCAGAGTACTCCCTGGTCCTCCTGGTCCGGTAAAGGCATTTATGGATCATGGCGAGGATTTTGTCATTGCAGATAACTTAGTGGAACTGGTTAAAGGAATGAATGAATTAACAAAAGATAATCTATTAAATTACGAAGAAATTGAAAGACAAATAAAAGCGAGAGATCGTGAAATGGATCATACATTCACAAAGGATTTGCAAATTACGGCATTAAGGGGAGCGAGAAATTACATAGGTGACAAATTAATCCGAGTCGCCAAACCGCATAAAATACTTGATCCTCAAAATGGACCATTGATTGCTGTTCGTTTAAACATTGTAAGTCGCAAAACTCTAGGCGGGCTACAAACAGATTTATCAGCACGAGTCCTCAATTCTAAGGGTGAGGCAATACCTGGCTTTTATGCAGCTGGTGAGGTTTCTGGATTTGGAGGGGGAGGAGTTCACGGATATCGTTCGCTAGAGGGGACATTTCTTGGAGGCTGTTTATTTACAGGCAGGGTAGCAGGCAGGGCAATCGCTTCCTACTTAAAAGAGAAAAAGGATTAAACCGAGGAAGGTTTAATCCTTTTTTTGCTTTTGACAGATTAAATGTATGTGTCTTTTAATCCGCAGTATGCATCAACTGGGCTGTCACCCTTGAATGGTGATTTACCCATCATTTTTTCTACTAGTACTTCAATTGTTTCTTTATTACCGTCATACGTGTTGATGTATGTTTTCACTTGTGGAACATCCGCTAAGTGGAATGGGTAGTTTACAGAAACAAAGATTGTTGGTACTTCGTGTACATAGAACGGAATATCAGGTGTTCCTTTTAACGCATTCCATGTCATACGTTGAACAACTTCACCCATTTTGATATTAGCGATATTAATGATTAAATCATATTTATCTGTTAATTCTTTAATAGGGCGTTTTGCTGCATATGCGTTCATGATGCTCTTCATTTGTTCTTCTGGTGGCAGGTCCGCGATTTTATCCATTGGAGATTCGTGAATTTCCACTTCAAAGCCTTGCGCTTCAAGCTCTGCTTTCAGAAGATCAATTGGCTTAGGTTTGTTACCGCTAATTAATTTACTGAATGCACCTTCAGCAGTTTTAACATTAACTAGTAATACTCGTTTGTATTTTTCAGGAGTAACAGGCCAAATATCTTGTTTGTCTTTTACCAATGTGATTGCACGATCAGTAACTTCTTTAAATAGCTTAACGTTTTCAGGAAGACCGATTTGTTTAAGCGCTTCTTCTTTCGGCATCATGATTTCCGTTTTTGCTTTTTTGTGAAGACCTAAAGATGCTTTAAGACCAAGGATACGAGTAAGAGCTGCTTCTAAACGCTCTTCTGTAATAATACCGTTTTTGTATCCGTCCATCATGTAGCCGAAATCTTCATCTGGATCGTTGAAGAATAAGAATAAGTCACAACCAGCAGCAATAGCAGTAGGAAGCATTTCGCTGCGTTTCATTGCAGAAGTCATCGCAACCATGTGGCTCGCATCTGTAACAACAACGCCATTGAATTCTAATTTACCACGTAATAAATCTGTGATTAGCTCTTTAGAAAGAGTTGCTGGCAGCAAATCTTCATCTGTAAGGCTAGGGTTGAAGTGCTTGGAATAAGCAGGCATATGGATGTGACCAGCCATGATAGAAGGTAGGCCAGCATCGATTAAGCCTTTGTAAACTTTTCCGAAAGTTTCATCCCACTCATCACAAGATAGGCTGTTAGGCGCGAAGGATAAATGCTGGTCACGCTCATCTACGCCGTCACCAGGGAAGTGTTTAGCAGCAGGTGCAATTCCGCTTTCCTGGATACCTTTCATGTAAGCCAAGCTCATTTCTAAAACTTGATCAGGGTCAGAACCAAAAGTACGGCTAGAGATGATTGGGTTACGCCAGTTCATGTGAATATCTACGATTGGCGCAAAGCTCCAGTTACATCCGATTGCAGACGCTTCTACACCAGAAACTCGGCCCATTTCATATGCCCATTTCGCATCTTTTGTTGCACCGATTTTAACTTCAAGACCAACTTCAGTACCGTCTGTACAAGCTCCATTACCGCCTGCTTCTGTGTTTGCAGCAATTAGCAATGGAATTTTGCTGTTTTCTTGAAGAATTTTATTTTGATCGTAAACTTCTTCAGCTTTACCAGGATTGTAACGTACAGCACCGATATGGTAGTTGTTTAGCATACCTGTTAAATATTCTTCAGTACGGCTAGCTCCCATATTAACGAATAATTGGCCAATCTTTTCTTCGATTGTCATAGAATTAATTGTGTCTGTTACCCATTTAATATCTTCATCAGATAAATGGTATGGTTTTGCTTTTAAATCCACTTTAGTCATCCTATGTAATACTCCCTTACTAAATATTTGAGAAAAATTTCTATCATCATGTAGTATGTACGATTTTCCTTTATTTATGTTTAGGCTTTCATAATTAAAGACGAAGGCATCAACCTTCAAATAAATTAGCCATACATTTAAACTACAAAAAAGTAATTTAACTCAACCACTAGTATTCTAGCATACTAGTTTAAGGATTTCTATAGAAAGTTCAATATTTCACAAACTTATTCAGGATTTAAATAATAAAGATTAATATTTAGAAAAGCCATACAATTGTCAAGATACCTATAGGTACAGTGTTTGATAACGGGAATAATGATAATAGAAGAAAAAGGGGGGATAGACGATGATTCTAAGATTTTCAATACTAATCTTACTCGATATCATTTTTGCAATTACCCTTATTGATCAGCAGCTCATATTGGCAGCACTGATTGCTCTTGCCTTTGTTTATTATACAATAGAGCTTGCAGCTGAAATGGAGTTTGACAATGTGGAATTTGAGTAAGTTCACTTATGATTACCTAAGCGATTAAATGAATTCACAAAGATGTGTATTACACATAATTCATATAAATATCTAAACAGTAGAACGAAAGGGCAGGTATGCTCTTTCGTTCTTACTTGTTAGACTGTTAGGAAATTAACCGACTCGGTTTAATTACCTTATAAAAGAAAAACTCAAAGTATAAATTCAGGATTTTATATTTATTCTACATTCTCTACTCGGTGAGCTAAACGGCTGGAAGCGGCAGCAGCAATCGCCCCAACAATATCATCCAGGAAGGTATGGCATTCACCGGAGGATTTATCATTCAATTTTGCCAGTATGCCTGGTTTCTTTTTATCAATATATCCATAATTGGTAAAACCAATAGAACCATATACATTCACGATGCTAAATGCTAAAATCTCATCAACCCCATATAATCCTTCATCAGTCCGGATTATGGATTGTAAAGGTTCTTCAAGCATCCCTTTTTCGGAAAGCATATCTAGTTGTATGCCAGTTAAAATGGCATTTTGGACTTCGCGTTTTGAGAGTACGCGCTCCACATTTTTAATACACTCATCCAATAGCAGATTTTCATGATATTGATGCTGAAGGTATAAAACTAATTCACCAATATCTGTAACTGTCACCCCTCGATCATGCAACCATTTTCTTGCTGTTTGTTCAGTCATATCTACAGGTTTCCCTTTCATACGAAGACACCAACTCCCATGCATATAGTAAGAATAAATCTTGATGTTAACCACATATAACAGTTATCTTGCCCATATACTTATCATAGTAAGCAAGGAATTAGAGGTGATGAACAATATTGTGATGAACAAACAATTATTACACGAACAATATGGAATTACAGTTGATCAAGAAATAAGCAGTGGGGCAATAAACATATATAACGGTGGAGGCAGAGTATTCATGAGCTTTGCCATAAACATGGAAGAGCAAGACCTCCAGGAACGAAGCAGTTTGGCGTACCATATGCATAACAAAGGGGAGAAGGGAGTATGGCTTCCCCTGTTAAACAATGAACAAAAGCTATTAACAAAACTGGAAAGTAACGATTATGTGGTTTGTATAAATGAAATGGAAATTCCTCAATCATATGAAGTGGGCAGAGAGCTGGCAATATTTCATTATCGTGGCAGGTCTATTCCGCAACGAATCGTTTTTTGCAGCAGAATCGGAAAATGGAAGGAAATGTGGGAGCAGCGGGTCGATCAGCTTGAACGAGTTTGGAGAGATAAATTGGCAGCAAAGCCACAAAACGATTTTGAAAAACTGTTTATTGACAGCTATCCTTATTACGCAGGCCTTTCGGAAAACGCAATCCAATATTTAGTTGATACTGAAATAGATGAAAACCCGGAGATGGTTGATGCTGGGACCGTTTGTTATGATCGCTTTACTTCAGAAACCTGGGGACCCGGCTCAAATGGCAAATTATTTAGTGAATGGGTTTTTGACCATAGTGCGAGGGATATTGCGGAGTGGATACGCGCTTATTATTTTAAACAGCCAAATACATACCATCAGGGTGTCGAGTCATTTTTGCGCCAATATCAATCAATCACCCCTTTATCAACATTTTCTGCACGGATGTTATTCTCAAGGTTGCTCTTACCGGTTCATTATTTTGAAATTATTGAGCAGTATTATGTAACAAAATCAGAAGGAGAAAAGACTCGTTTGGAGGAAAGATTAGAAAATTTCGTGAAGCACTCTACTATGTATGAAAGAATGCTAAGTGAAATATATGAACTGGCTGGTATACTAAAGGGGAATATCAAAATGGTTGTTCCTGAATGGATCATGAACGGGAGAACTATTTAGTCTATTTTAAGACATTCTTTGAGTGTCTTTTTTGTTTTAAATAAAAATACTCCCGACTGTATGTCCGGGAGAGAAATTTATCATAGGATATCTTTAACAGCCAAATGTAAGCTAGAGTAGCTTTTAGCTGTAAATTTAATTCCGAGGTTTACCATTGTTTGTGCAATTTCTATTCGGATACCGGATAAGCGCGTCTCGATACCGATGAGTCGCAATGCATCAATAACTTTAAATATCTGATGAGCCACCATTGTGTCCGTAATCGGAACTCCTGATAGATCAATAATAATATAACTTAGATCATATTCACTTCCAGCCTGTAATGCTTTTTCCATCAAGTGGCTTGCACGTTGAGTGTCTAATACTCCAATGATTGGAATAATCCCGATATTGGATGTAATCCTAACAACAGGAATAGACAGTTCAAAAGCAGTCCTCTCCGCTAATACGATTCTATTGGAGTATTGTGAAGAATAAGAAATACTAAGCCAGTGTATCGCTTTATCAACAACTGAATCGAATTTAGAAATGATTTCATAGAAAACGTCCAGACTTACTGAATATTTTTTAGCTTGGTCCTTGATGATACCGCCAATTTTATCACGATAAAATCTAACTTCTTCTATTGCATCAGCAAGTGATAAATTTAAGTTTATGAGTAAATCAACGGTTTCCTTTCCCCATTCTTTTAAAACTGCAAAGGTTTCGTTTTGCTCTTGGGCAATTGAAAATCCATATATCTCTATAAGGGTTTTTCGCCAAGTTTTAACCATACTATTGATTTCCTCGGAATATGTATTCGTAGCGTCTTTAAATCGTAAATCTGCAAGAGTATCTTCGGAAGAGATTATGTGAGTTGAAACACCTTCTAAAAACACATGTATGCTACTATCAATGCTATGCATATCAACAGCTCCTAATTACTGCGATTTATGACCCATTGTTTTTTTGCAAAGAAAAAAACCCTTTAGAAGGATTAATTTTGAAAATATTTAAGCGCATATCCAATAAGCTAATAACCCTTATACAAAGAATGTATATTATTTTCTCTAACATAACAGTTGGAGAATAAACTGTAAAGAAATACCTATTTACAAAATGCTTCACATTTAACCAAATTATCTTAAGATTTGCGTAGTTAGAGATAGGGTAACCCGGTATATGGGTGGTAAATAATTGAAATATGTAGGCAAATATTTTAATTGGAATTGCAGAAGCATACGAGAGGAAAGAGGGACACGCTAAATAACTTAACTTTGGACAGCATTATATTGAATAATAAAAGTAACAAAATGGAATTGAGTATATATTAAATAGATGGTTCAATCTTATAATAATAGAGAAAATGGACTATGCATGCATTAACCGAAAAAAATCCTGTTCAGAGTAAGAAGAGGTGTTTGAATGATTATCTTACGTAATTTATATTTTAAACTAACACATATGTCTTGGTTATTATTGACCACATCAACCATATTTTTAATCGTATTCTGTACAATTATGCTCAGGTTGATTGAACCAGATACGTTTACTACCTATATGGACTCGTTATGGTTCACAATGACGACCATGTTGACGGTTGGATATGGAGACATGTCACCGACTACTATAGAAGGAAGAATATTTACAATCCTATTTTTGTATGTGGTTGGTATTGGTTTATTCGCCACTTTTATCGGAAAAGTTATGGAAAGTTTTACGGTTTACAGAAGACGTAAAGAGGGTGGAGAGCTTATGTATGAAGGAAAGAATCATATTGTTATCATAGATTGGTCACATAAGGCGCAAAACGCAGTTAAGGAAATTTTAGACAAGAATAAAAAGGCGGAAATAGTGGTTATAGATATGCTTGAAAAGCTATCTTATGTAAATGGAAATATCCATTATATAAGAGGAGAGGCCTCGAATGTTGAGGTATTAAAGAAAGCCAATATCCAAAATGCAAAATCTATCTTGATTTTCTCTGATGATCGGATTCAGAATCAAACCTTAACTGACGGAAAGTCATTAATGATTGCATGTGCGGTTGAAAGAATCGCCTCTCATGTCCATACAGTTGTCGAAATTGAAAGAGAAGAGCATGTTGAAAATTTCTCACATATTAATATTGATAAATTTATACTATCCAATGGAACGATTGCCAAGATGGTAGTAGATGCAATGTAAGTGAGATAACAGGCAAGGCATAAATTTAGAGCTAGTAGGTGGATTATTTAAGGATATCGCTTATCTACTGCCGTTTGTTCATGCTGTTGAAGCTGGAAAAGCTGCATTAAGCGGAGTTTATAGAAATATGTTTCCGCATCTATGGTGGGTACTTGGGTATGCTGTTATTATTCTATTTATTTCAATATTTGTTTTTAAAAAGAGAACTCAGGAAGTCTAATTATTAACTTAAAATTATAGATGATTAATCATCTGAAATTGGTGCATGGTCATTAGGCCATGCTTATTTTAGTGAAGTCAGAATTTACCAATCCATCAGATAAGAGGATCATTATTCTTCTAGAATTTAAAGCAGCTTTTTCGCATTATTAATGAAGGATTTTACCATATATCAATAGAATTAAATTGGAAAGGAGGATATCTATGAACACATACGGCAGATTATCTTTATTAACAGTAGGCATCTGTATAGTCTTATCCTATTTTATAACGGATAATATGGCATATCCTAGATTGTTCTTGTTAATGGCTACCATCTTATCTATAGCAGGAATCGTCTTTGCTATTTTATCTAAAAAAATGGTAAGCATGATTTTTGGTATCCTCCTAAATGCCCTTATCTGGGTTGGCTTTTTCATATTAATATTAGTTGTAGGTATAGGTATAAACTAAAGGACCCTCCTTATTGATAGTGTATCAAATTAATAATTTTTAATAGCAGACCGCTCTATCTATTTATAAAATGATTCTATAGGTAGATATCCTTTTTTTTTTTACGTCTTTCCAATCGGAGCGGCGTTTTATTTTTGCTTTCATAATCACATTTTCAACTAATTTTCTAATGAATGATGGTGCTTATACATAACGAAAGGACTGGAATTAAATACATATAAAAAGACATTATTATTTTGATATAATGAAATCCTCTGTTAATTTAATTGAATAGGCGAAAGGAACACTTAAGATATAAAATGATTAGTTTTAAAAAGAATTTGATAAATAATCAGCGAGTGTTTAAGCAAGTTGCATACTTTTCAATCATATCGCTGGTGTTTATTACCACTATTTTATTTGGTTATAACAGGATGTCGACTCTCTTTAGGAAAGAGGCATCTGAATTATTCCCAACTCATATTTGGCTAGAACATGCTCTATATGAAGATCAGCTTGATACCGAAGAATTAACTGACTTTTTGCAAACTATTCCAAAAGATAACGAGTATATCTATGTTTATAATCAAGATACTCAGTCAAAGGCATTATATTATAAGGACACAACAGTACTTGCCGATGACGTTGAAGGCTTCGATGGTCTTTTATTATTTTTGTTAAACAAACTGTTAATGCATGTCGATTTAGGGGATGTCTATAATGTGTTTATTAAACAAAATTTGGATCTGAAATTACTTAATGAAAGTAATTCTATTTTAATCAACATCGGCCATGAGGTTAATACAGATGCTTTTAAGGGTGAGATCGTTACTTACCGTAATGTTAGTAAAGCTCTCTTGCAGGAGTTCAAAATAGTGACTATTCAATGCTTGCTATTCATCAGTCTATCAGTGCTTTTAATTTTCATTAACTATAAAATTATGAGAAATCTTTACTATACCCCTCTAATAAAAATGAGAGAACATTTTATGAAAATGTCACGATTTCATTTAGAGAGTTTCGTATACAAAAAGCCTGTTATACCAGAAATAGAAAAGACGATTGCCGCAGTCAATACGACGATGTTTGAACTGCAGGATGGGATTAAAGAGACCAAATCCTTCCTTGATGAAATGGTTCATGAAATTAAAAATCCAGCCCATAATATTAAGAATGAACTTGAATTGATAGAGGATATGCTACCTGAAGCAGATGAGGAAATGAAACAGAAACTTCAATCCGTTATAAATGAAACGGAAAATATCACTTCCTTATTATCTAGCATAAAAATCATTTATGATATGTATTATTTAGGGGGTTCCCCTCCAGATAGTTGGCTGAATCCAATCGAGAAAATCAAACCTATTTTTGAGGAATATAAGAAAAAATACCCTAATCGAGAATTTCATTTCAAGTATAGTATTAACCCCAATATTCATATATGGATTGACCAAGGTTCAATCGAATTGATGATCAGAAACTTGCTTGATAATGCCATAAAATATTCAAAAGAAGACTCCTCCATCTTTATTGGTATCCGTGAGTATAATCAGACCAAAAAGATCGTTATTGAAGTCATAAATTCTGGTTCGAGTATAGATTATAATAATCTTGGAAAGATTTTTGGAAAGTATTATCGTACAAATTCGGCTAAAGCGCAAACGAGTGGAGCAGGTATTGGACTTTGGCTGATTAATAGTATTGCAGACATCTATAATGCCAACGTACATGTGCAAAGTTCAACAAATACCACAGGATTTGCGATTGCTTTTCAGCATTATAAAATTGTAGAACAAGAAAGACTTGTGGATGAAGCGATCTCTTCTTAAAAGAGATCGCTTTATATATTTTGTTTAAAAACTTAATTAACCTTTACAGTCAGAACAAAAATTGATTTCTTGATACGAATAAAACAAACCGAGAATAACAATACCTTTTATTATCCTATATATTTAATCTTCAATCTGAAGTATTTTGAAGGTGATTAATAGAGAAGAATGTAATATGAATTTACAGAACAAAAATACAATAAAGAATATTAGTATAAGATAGGTGAAATGTCCATTCTGATTTTTTAATAAAATAGGATATTGGCTATTCTATAGAATATATATATAACAAGGTATCAAAAGCCGTTATAAAGGGTGGTAACAAACGCTGAGAAAAAGGAGAGTCTTGATGAAATCTGCAATTTTATATAATCCATCTATCGAATTTCCATACAGTAAAAGCAAACCTCTAAAAGTAAGGGATATAAAGCTAGATGATATTGATGATGATGAGGTACTAGTTGAAATAGCATACGCTGGAATTTGTCATTCTGATTTATCTGTTATTAATGGAAAAGTCCCGAGACCATATCCTATCGCCCTTGGGCATGAGGCATCCGGAATAATTATGAAAACCGGAAAAGATGTTCATAATTTCCAAAAAGGTGATCATGTTGTATGTATTTTTCTGGCGAGCTGTATGCAATGTGAGTATTGCCAAAAGGGAAGACCTTCTTTATGTACGTTTGGTAAAAAAGCAAATATAAAAGGAACACTTTTAAGTGGCAAAAAGAAAATCATAGTAGATGACCAACATGTCTCACACCATGCTGGTATATCTGCCTTTTCAACACATGCTATTATGTCATCCCGTTCAATCGTTAAAGTCCCTAAAAAAATATCACTTGATGTTGTTGCTATTTCAGGATGTGCATTAATTACTGGTGCAGGTGCCGTAATTAACACGGCAAAAATTCCTCCTGGAAGTCATATTGGCATCGTAGGGCTTGGCGGTGTTGGGTTAAGCATGCTATTAGGCAGTAAAGTAATGGGACCTAGTCTAATTATTGCAATGGATATTAATGATGAAAAATTAGCTTTTGCTCAAGAATTGGGAGCAAATCTTTCATTTAATACTTCTAAACATAGTTCTGTTAGACAATTAATGCATGATTTTGAAGGCAAGTTAGATTTCGTTTTTGATGCTTCAGGTGTATCAGAAGCATTTGATATAGCCTATAAGCTTCTAAAACCAGGGGCTACATATATTACAAGCAGTTTACCGGATTTTGAAAGTAAGCTTTTTATACCATATATTAATTTAACGACTGAAGAAAAAATAATAAAGGGATCCTATATCGGTAGTTCTTTACCGTATCTGGATATTCCCAAATATTTAGAACTTTATGAGAAAGGATTAATGCCTATTGATAAATTAATTAGCCATAGAATATCACTAAATGAAATAAACAAAGGTTTTGATTTGTTAAGATCAGGAAGGGCAAAGCGGATAGTCATCGATATGGCTTTATAAATGGTATCATACGAAGGATGATTCTCTAAAATTATCAGTAATTAAATCTACCTTTGTTCAAAATCCGCTCTAGAGAAGAGAGGTGTAAATTTTCTTTGAATACTCCAGTTGAAGTCTTCAAAAAGAAAGGCTGGCTGAAAATGAAATTTTAGTGGTCAAGAAGGGCCATTCTAAAAAGATGGGAAGACCATTTAAACGCTTAGACACGGTCTAAATTTAATTCAGTCATCTTAAAATAGCATTATGATTCGAGTTTTATGAAAAAAAACGCTTTATATTTTCTGAATTTTCAGATAAGGGAGAGATTTTATTATGAAGAAAAATTTATTATTTATGATATTAATTTTAGCTTTTGTCCTAAGTGGTTGTTCATCAGGCGGAGAATCAGCTACTGATTCAAATGTAAAAAAACAAGCAACAGAATTAAAGGTTGCAATCAACGCGCAGCCGAATACATTAGATCCTCATATAACAACAGCGGGAATTACCCGAGATATCTCGCGAAATATATACGAGCAGCTGGTTGTTTTAAATGACAAATATGAAGTAGTACCGGAGTTGGCAGAAAAAGTGGAACAATCGGGGGATAATAAAAAATTTACTTTTATTTTGCGAAAAGGTGTTAAATTTCATAACGGTAAGGAGTTAACTGCTGATGATGTAGTTGCTTCCATGAATCGCTGGATAGATAACTTCGGTACAATTCAATCAGTAGTTGGTGATGCACGTTTTAAAAAGGTTGACGATTATAAAGTAGAAATTCAGTTATCTAAAGGTGTTTTAGAATTTCAATCTATGATTGCTGGAGCCAAACAGTTAGCATCAATCATGCCTGAAGAAGTAATTAATAATGCTGCCGCTAATGGTGTTACTGAAACTATTGGAACAGGGCCATTTAGTTTTATTGAATGGAAATCTGAGCAATACATTCATCTAAAAAAATTTAAAGACTATCAATCTATAGATATTCCATCTCAAGGTTTGGCTGGTACGAAGGAATTGTTTATCAACAATCTTTATTTCTATATTGTCACAGATGCTTCTACTCGGTTGGCTGGCTTGCAGACTGGTGAGTATCATATTGCTCGTTCCCTTTCCTATGATGACTTCGATATGATTGAAAATAACTCTGATTTAGCATCAGAATCAGAGCTGCTTGGAGATTTAACGATTGTATACAATAAAAAAACAGGTTTAATGGCAAACCAAAAGATGCGCCAAGCTATAAATGCCACATTGGATATAGATGAAATTATGATGGGTGCAGGGACAAATGAAAAGTTCTATCGTATGGGTTCAAGTTATATGTTTGAAGAACAAGAAGCTTGGTTTTCAGAAAGCGGGAGTGAACATTATAATCAAAAAAATGAAAAGATAGCAAAGCAACTTCTCAAGGAAGCAGGATACAACGGTGAAGAGTTAGTTATGGTTACTAATAAAGAATATCCGCAATTCTATAACGCAACAATCGTAATTAAAGATCAGCTTGAACGCATAGGAGTAAAAGTACGTATAGATGTATACGATTGGGCTACTCAATTAGAGATTGAGAATGACCCTGATAAATTTGATTTATACGTGATGTCATATAGCCCCGTAACCACACCCACGAGTTACTTATATTTAAGTCCGACGTACTCAGGGTGGACAGATGATAAAAAAATTTCAAAATTAATGGTTAAGATTGATAATGAAACGACAAGAGAAGATGCTAAAGCTGCGTGGGATGAGCTCCAAGGAAATATGTGGGAATCTTTACCTATAACGAGTCTTGGGGATATTTATACATTAACTGGCCGTTCAAAAAAAGTGAGTAATTTAGAATTCTTCCAAGGACCTATTTTTTGGAATGTAAAAGTCACTGAATAAAATTTGATAGCCTTGCTGGTAGAATATCAGCAAGGTTTATATCGAGGTGAATAATATGCAGATATATCTAATGAAAAGGGTCTTCTCTATCATTCCTGTGTTGATAATCGTATCAATTATTGTTTTTACATTAATACACCTTATTCCAGGAGATCCTGCCCGTACAATTTTAGGTCAAGAGGCTTCTGGTGAGCAAATAGAGAATCTTAGGGAAGAGATGGGATTAAATAAGTCCATTGTTACACAGTATTTCGTTTGGATTACTGGAATTTTCAAGGGAGATTTAGGAACATCATATTTTAGTAACCAACCTGTGTCTGAAATTCTTTTTCAATATCTCGGAGCAACATTATCTTTAGCTATTTATGCACAAATTTTAGCTCTTGTTATTGCTATTCCACTTGGAATATTGGCAGCCCGAAAAAAAGGAACAATAATTGATCAAATTTTAACATCAGCTTCGTTATTTGGCATCTCATTACCCAGTTTTTTATCTGGATTGTTCTTGGTTATGATTTTCGGTGTGCTTCTAAAATGGCTTCCAGTCGCTGGGTACAAACCATTGGATCAAGGTATTATCGAGCATATTAAATATTTGACTTTACCGGCCGTATCATTGGGATTACTTCAGGCAGCGCTAATAACAAGAATGACACGCTCATCCATGCTTGAAATTTTAGGCCAAAATTTTATACGTACAGCTAAGGCCAAGGGGGCGAAAGAGCAAAGGATTATCTATTATCATGCTTTAAGAAACGCATTTATTCCTATTTTAACAGTCATTGGCCAATCTTTTGCCTCCTTAGTAGCTGGGGCTGCTGTAGTGGAAACAATTTTTAACATACCAGGGATAGGTCAACTTATAGTCAATTCGGTAACACGAAGAGATTATTCTGTTATCCAGGGGATTGTATTATTCATAACTGTTTGCTATGTATTTATCAATTTATTTATTGATGTCTTGTACAGTATTATAGATCCTCGCGTTAGATTGTCCTCCAAGCGTTCGTAAAAGAAAGGGTGATATCGAATGCAAGAAAACGTTATAAGTAGTATTAAAGAAGTTCAAAAGGCAGAACTGAAAAAGCGCAATAGAATAAAGTTAACCCGCTTCTTTAAAACAAGGGCTGCTGTCACTGGAGTATCAATTTTACTGTTGATTACGGTAATTGTAATTCTTGCGCCCTTGATTGTAAGGTATACACCTATCGAAGTAAATGCCATGAATCGGCTTGTAGGACCAAATGGCGATCACTACTTCGGTACGGATAATTTAGGACGAGACTTATTTAGTAGAATACTGTACGGTTTACGAATTTCTCTTATTATAGGGCTTTCTGTTACTATATTATCTACTCTTTTTGGTCTGTTCGTTGGACTATATGCAAGTTATTACAAATTCTTAGACAATCTTTTAATGAGGATATGTGATGGAATTATGGCTTTTCCATCTATCTTATTAGCGATTGCTGTTATGGCGATATTAGGTCCAGATATTAAAAATGTTGTTATTTGTTTGACCATTGTTTTCACACCCTATATTGCTCGAATTATCCGTTCTGCGGCCATAGTTATCCGCGAACAAACATATATTGAGGCGATGATGTCATTAGGTGCTAGTGATTTACGTATTATTTTTGGACATATACTTCCTAATGCTTTATCTCCCCTTATAGTACAGGCAACCTATATTTTTGCGGAAGTTATTATTTTGGAGGCTGCATTAAGTTTTTTGGGAGTAGGTGTACCAGCTCCCAATCCAAGCTTAGGCAATATCTTGTATGATGGAAAACTGGTGATATTCAGTGCATGGTGGATGGTCGTATTTCCAGGAATATTTGTGGTACTAAGCGTCGTTTCTCTGAATTTAATGGGAGATGGAGTACGGGATTTATTAGATCCAAAAATGAAAAAGTAATTTAACAAAGGAGGGGAATTATGTCATCAAATGTCTTATTAAATGTTACTGGATTAAAGACAAGTTTTAAAACAGAAAGAGGAAATGTTTCTGCTGTTAAGGGTGTAGATTTTCAGATAAAGAAGGGTGAGGTAGTAGGTTTAGTAGGTGAGTCCGGTTGTGGTAAAAGTGTGACTGCACAATCAATTATGAGATTATTTGATGAAGACAGATTGGTGAATTATGAAGGTAAAGTGGAATTAGAAGGTGAAAACTTACTTGAAGTTAACGAGAGAAAAATGCAAGACATACGGGGTAATGATATATCTATGATATTTCAGGATCCTATAAGCTCATTAAATCCTTTGATGAAGGTAGGTGATCAAATAAAGGAAGCACTAGTATTACATCGAAATATTCCGAAGTCTGAACTCACTAATAAAGTAGTTGATTTGTTACGACTTACCGGTATCCCCTCACCAGAAAAGCGGATACACGACTATCCCCATAAATTTTCTGGAGGTATGCGACAGCGAATAATGATAGCTATCGCGCTGGCATGTAAACCTAAATTGTTAATCGCAGATGAGCCTACTACAGCATTAGATGTTACGATTCAATCTCAAATCATTAAACTAATAATGAAATTAAACAAGGAATTAGATATGGCAATTTTAATGATTACTCATGATTTAGGAGTAGTTGCGGAAATTTGTGATAGAGTGATTGTTATGTATATGGGTCAAGTAGTAGAAGAGGCAGATGCCATAACATTGTTTTCTAATCCAAAGCATCCATATACAATAGGGTTACTAAAATCAATTCCTGATTTAAAAGGTAATCGTAAAGAGTTATTGCATATTATACCAGGGATGGTGCCTTCTTTATTTGAAAAACCTGCCGGCTGTTCATTTGCCCCTCGTTGTCCAATTGTAACCCCTGAGTGTACAAAGAAGAATCCTCCATTTGAAGTATTGAGTGAAAATCATCGTGTCCGATGTTTGTTTGCAAAGGAGGGGGAATTATATGCAACAGAATGATAATACAAAAGATATTCTATTGACAGTGAATAATTTGGAGAAGTATTTTAAAGATGAAAGCTTAGGAAAAAAAGTGATTGTAAAAGCAGTCAATAATATCACCCTATGTATTGAACGAGGTGAAACATATGGTCTGGTAGGTGAATCAGGTTGTGGTAAAAGTACAGCTGGCCGAACCATCCTAAATTTAATAAGGCCAACAAATGGTGATGTTGTATTCAAGGGGATAAATTTATCAAGCCTATCCCAAAGGAACATGCGAAAATATCGTAAAATGTTACAGATGATATTTCAGGATCCATATTCATCCTTGAATCCTAGAAAACGGATAGGAAAAAGTTTAGAAGAGCCACTTGCAATTCATAATGTTGGCGCAAAATCAGAACGAATAGAAAAGGTCATTAAAGTACTGAAAAGCGTAGGAATGGGACCGGAAAGCTTATATAAATTCCCTCACGAGTTTTCTGGCGGTCAATTACAACGCATAGGGATTGCTCGGGCACTAATCTGTGAACCAGAGTTAATCATCTGTGATGAGCCTGTTTCCGCATTGGATGTTTCGGTTCAAGCACAAATTATAAATTTATTAATTGAATTACAGAAGCAATTACAGCTTACATATATTTTTATCGCACATGATTTAAGTGTAGTTCGCCACATCTCAGACAGGGTTGGTGTTATGTATTTTGGTAGTTTAATAGAAGAAGCTGTAACTGATGATATTTATAATAACCCGTTACACCCTTATACCCAGACACTGCTTTCTGCAGTACCTTCAGTAGATCCGAAAACTAAAAGTGAACGAATAGAAGTTCTTGGCGAGCCTCCATCACCATTAAATCCACCGCTTGGATGTCCATTTCATACGCGCTGTCCTAAAGTGATGGACATTTGTAAACACCATTTGCCTAAAAGAATAGAAGTAGAGAGCGCCCATTTTGTAAATTGCCATTTGTATTAAAAGAGGAATTTTTTCTAGAATATTAAAGAGATTAATCTGTTGGTGATCCATTGTGTAATAAAGAAGATATTTGAAAAATATTAGAATCAACACCGGCCAACTAAATAACAGTCTTAGCATAAACTCTTTCAATAGTATTCATACAGTCTATCTATCAACTCTAGTGGGATTTTGCCCAATAAGTTAATTATATTTTACATTGAATATCTATAATTGTTCTGTACTAGTTATTTTTACGGATAAGTATAGTAAAATAGACTTATAAAAAGGAAATGAGGGATTATCATGTTTGATAAACTGCTGTCATCCATAGGTATTGGTGCTGCCAAAGTTGATACGAGGCTTGCGAAAAAAAGTTATATTGTCGGTGAGACAATCGAAGGTGAGGTTTTTATCAAGGGAGGAAAAAACGAGCAGGATATTGATAACATCTATTTAACATTAATGACTGACTATGTAGTGGAAGTTGATGATAAAAAGGTTAGACGTTCTGTTGCCTTGGACAAAATCTTATTGACTGAACGCTTCACAATCGCTTCAAATGAAGATAAAGTGGTGCCCTTTCAGTTGAATATTCCTTATGAAGCCCCTGTTACAAAAGGAAGTACACGTGTTTGGATTCAAACCGGCTTGGATATTAAAATGGCAATCGACCCTCAAGATAAAGACTTTTTGGAAATAAAGCCACATCAGCTTGTAAGAGAATTCATTGATGCTGCAGGAAGATTGGGATTCCGCTTACGTCAGGTAGATTGTGAAAAGACTCCTTCGTATTTCAGAAACGGCTTACCGTTTGTTCAGGAATTTGAATTTAAAGCTACATCCGGTGAATTTGCGAGAAAGCTGGATGAACTAGAAGCTGTATTCCAGCTGACGGAAAACGAAGCAAGAGTGTTGCTTCAAATCGATCGAAGAGCAAGAGGTTTCTCAAGCTTCTTAGCTGAATCATTAAACATGGATGAATCGTTTGTTAAATTCACTTTTGATAAGTCGGACATTGGCACGCTAGACCGTACATTGGGAGATTTAATTAGAAAATATTGCTGATTTATGGTTTCGACCAGTCAGATTCAATAAAATTTTACATGTTTTTTACATTGTGATGAAAGAAACTGCTCACTGGCAGTTTCTTTTTTTATATAGAAATCTATTTTTTTATAAAAATAGTTAGCTGAGAAATTAGATATAAGTAAATGAAACTAATGATCTCTTAGTTATGAATATATCCATATAGGTAAACTAAGCAATAAGAATGAGGTGAATATGCAGAAACTTGTCATTTTTTCATGAAATAATTGTTGTTACATTAAGATAGACCTAAGGTTAATAATGGAAGTAAGTACTTATGCCGGATAGAAAAATAAGAAAGATGGATGTATTCTCGAGTGAGAGGAATCTATCTAGATAAATCCCCCAAAGATCCATCTCCGTAGCCTTCATCAACCTTTCTTTCGTTTTGATCACTCGCTTTGTGATAAAAAAGAGGAGGAATGATATGAAAAAAATCACCTCAATTGCATTCAGCACGATGATTGCTGTGTCTGCATTTAACACATCCGATGGTCTAATGATGACAAGTGCTAAGGGACATTTAGACAATGCATCATATTGGGACGAACCTGGTCGAATGCTACCGATACTCCTACCTTCAAATGCCAGAATGGCAGGTATGAAGCAGTCTGCACTTGATGACATAGATGTGACAATCGGCCAATACATCGAAAGCGGCTTAATTCCAGGGGCGGTCACCTTTGTGGCACGAAGCGGTCATATTGTTCAAAAAGCTGCATATGGGTTTGCGGCTCTCTATCAGGATGATACCTTCACGGAAATTGAAACACCCCTTAAAATGAAAGCGGATACAATTTTTGATATCGCTTCTATTAGTAAGCTTTTTACAACTACTGCGGTCATGATGCTTTATGAGCAAGGAATTTTCCAACTCGATGACCCTGTTGCGTTGCATCTGTCACAATTCGCTGCAAACGGCAAAGAAGACATAACAATCAGACAACTTTTAACCCATACTTCAGGTTTTGCAGCTGGGATGCCTCTTTATATGCAAGAGGGCACTCGAGAAAGCCGCATCCAGTCCGTACTGCAACATGGTTTGATTAACGAGCCTGGGAACACCTATTTATACAGTGATTTGAACATGATAACGCTTGGGGCGCTAGTCGAGAAATGGAGTGGTCTCCGGCAGGACGAGTTTGTTAAGAAAGCCATCACAGAGCCGCTTGGTATGAAGGATACGATGTATAATCCTCCGGCAAAATTAAAGAAACGTATAGCTGCAACCGAATATCAGCCAAAGATAGGGAGAGGGCTTGTCTGGGGCGAGGTTCATGATGAAAATGCGTGGTCGCTTGAAGGTGTGGCTGGTCATGCAGGCGTCTTCTCCACAGCCAAGGATTTAGGGATTCTCGCCCATGCATATTTAAATGATGGTAAATACGGTAAGATACGCATTCTAAAGAAGAAAACGATTGACTTAATTATGAAGAACTATAACACTGCGTTTCCAGGAAATGACCATGGATTAGGCTTTGAGCTTAATCAGGGCTGGTACATGGATTCACTTTCTGATACATTCACCGCTGGCCATACGGGCTATACCGGTACAGCTCTTGTGATGAGTCCATCTAATCAGACTGTTGCTATTTTACTTACAAACCGGGTACATCCATCCCGAAATACACCTTCCATTAATCCTATCAGACGAACATTCGCTAGAGGTGTGGGAGACAGCATACCTATAAATGTGAAAAAGGGACAAATGGCTTGGTTCGCGAGCTATGGAGATCAATTAGATAACACACTTTCAGCTCAAGTGAATTTAAAAAGAGATGCTTATTTGAGTTTCGATACCTGGTTCCGGATTGAAGAGGAGAGTGATTATGGATATTTGGAAACATCGACTGACGGAAAAGCATTTACAAGTATTCAAAGCTTCACAGGAAAAAGCAATGGATGGGAGAAGGAGAATGTCCTCATTCCTGCCGGCACGAAATTTATTCGTTTTTCCTATAAAACTGATGAAAGCGTGAACGGGCGCGGCTGGTATGTACAAGACGCAAGCATAAAAACAAATGGAAAGAAGGAACGACTGACCTTCGAGAGCAATGGATTTGAACGTAGAACAGATTAAATGGGGAGGTGCTAATATTGAAAAATAGGAAATGGTTCTTGATTATACTTGTGATGAGTGTATTCCTGACGACCGGATTCAGCAGCCAAACTAAGAAACCAGCAAATCCAAATGATGGTGTGCGAGATATTGTAATCTATCAAAATCTGCATGAGGTTGATAAAACGATTAGCGGCAACAGTGTCAAAATGAAGGCAGTGAACGTCTACCATGATGGTCATTTTACAAAGACAAATAAGGTAAAATGGTCGGTTGCAAATAAACGTATCGCGAAAATTAGTTCTAATGGAACCTTGACGATTACAGGGAAATCAGGAGTGGCAGTCATTCTTGCTACATCGGGAAAAAAGATAGACACTGCCTTTTTGGTAGTGGATAAAAAGGGAAATGCAACATTCCGCTCCATCAAGCAAAAACGGTACCAGCTTGCTGAATATGCCGTTAGCAAGATGAAGTTAGAAGAGAAAATCGGGCAAATGCTTATGCCTGATTACCGGAACTGGGATGGCAAGAATGTGACAGAGATGCTGCCGGAGATAGAACAGCAAATTAAGGATTATGACTTGGGTGGAGTTATTCTATTCCGCGAAAATGTTGTAACGACTGAGCAAACCGCTCGTCTCGTGGATGCGTATCAGCTCGCCTCTGAGAAATATGGGATGCTCATCTCAATTGATCAAGAGGGTGGAATTGTGACCAGGCTGCAATCTGGAACTGATATGCCCGGCAATATGGCCTTAGGAGCTACACGGTCTGGGACAATCACGAAAGATGTTGCGCGTGCCATTGGCGAGGAGCTCGGTTCGCTTGGCATTAATACAAACTTTGCCCCATCGCTTGATGTCAACAATAATAGTAACAATCCTGTCATTGGTGTCCGTTCCTTCAGTGAAGACCCGAAACTAACCGCTGAACTAGGAACTGCTTATATTGAAGGCATGCAGGAAACAGGCACGATTGCAACGGCCAAGCATTTTCCAGGTCATGGCGATACGGCAGTTGATTCCCATGTTGGACTTCCAGAAGTTCCATATGAGATGGAGAGATTAAAGGAAGTGGAACTATACCCGTTTCAGCAAGCGATGAATGCTGGTGTTGATGCCATCATGACCGCGCATATCACCTTTCCGAAGGTAGATGACACGAAAGTGATTTCCAAAAAGACCCGTGAGGAAGTCTCTATACCAGCAACTCTCTCCCACCGCTTTCTGACAGAATTGGTTAGGGAGGAAATGGACTATGATGGATTGATCGTTACAGACGCCATGAACATGGGTGCTATCACCGAGCATTATGGAACTGTCGATGCGGCCATCATGTCTGTTAAGGCAGGTACGGACATTGTACTTATGCCCGTTGGACTAGAGGATGTTCGTAATGGGCTCCTTGATGCAGTAAGAAATCGCGATATTAAAGAAAAGCGAATTGATGCATCCGTAAAACGGATCCTGTCACTGAAAATCAAAAGGGGCATCTTTAAAGAAGAATCCCCAGACCCACTTGAAGAAAGAATCGAAAAAGCGCTTGAGACCGTTGGTTCACCAGAGCATAAGGCGATCGAGAAAACAGCTGCAGAGAAATCTATTACCCTCGTCAAGAATAACAATCAGCTCCTGCCTTTAAATGACTTGCAGGAATCCGGAAAGATTGTCGTTATCGGTATGACCTACAACCAAGAATTATATAACGCTATTAAAGAAAAGCATGCCAACACTGAGGAGATTACCCTTCCTTCTAGCTATCAACTGACCGATGCACAGAAGGAGCAGCTTCGTCAGGCGGATTATATTATTATTGGCAGCCATACATCAAATGTAGCAATGAGGTTACCTACCCATCCTCAAATGCAGAGAATTAATGATATTACCGACAACTATAATGCGCCTTCTATAGCTGTTGCGATTCGTAATCCATATGACATTATGTCCTTTCCTCAGGTTGATGCATATATCACTCAATATGGTTTCCGTACCGCAAGCTTTAAAGCAACTGCAGCAGCCATTTTCGGTGAAATAAATCCATCTGGTAAACTCCCTGTCACGATCCCGAACGGGCAAGGGGAAACTTTATATCCATTTGGCCATGGTTTATCCTACTAATTAGATAACTAAGGAGGCTTTATATGCAGAAGAGAAGTTTCGCTGTCCTATTCACACTGATTCTGATTTTATCAACGATTTCTTTCGCCCAAGCAGGTCAAAAGGACAAGCATAAAAAGAAGGATTTAGAACTAGGCGTCGACGTTATTCTAAGTGATAAAAAAGAATTGCTGGAAGGTAAAAGGGTAGGTCTCATCACAAATCCGACCGGTGTAGATCAAGAGCTTAACAGCATTGTTGACCGTTTCTATGAGGATGAGGATATCAATCTCACCGCTTTATATGGCCCGGAACATGGAGTTAGAGGAGACGCGCAGGCCGGCAGCTATGTTGATTTCTACATTGATGAAACTACTGGTCTTCCTGTATACAGCCTTTACGGCAAAACCCGTAAACCAACACCGGAAATGTTAAAAGATATTGATGTACTTGTATTTGATATTCAGGATGTAGGCGCACGCTTCTATACGTATATTTACACAATGGCATTAGCGATGGATGCGGCAAAGGAACAAGGAATCCCATTCATCGTACTTGATCGCCCGAATCCCCTAGGAGGACTGAAGGTGGAAGGACCGATTCTTGAAGCACCCGAATATGCTTCGTTTATCGGGCAATACGAAATCCCACTCAGACATGGGATGACTGTTGGAGAACTCGCGAAACTATTTAACAAGGAATTTGGCATTGGGGCGGATTTAACCGTTGTAAAAATGAAAAATTGGAAGCGTCATATGAATTATGAAGATACAGGACTAGAATGGGTCCTTCCATCCCCAAACATGCCGACACTCGACACAGCTTATGTATACCCGGGCACAGGATTAATTGAAGGCACGAATTTATCCGAAGGGCGCGGAACAACGAAACCTTTTGAATTGCTCGGAGCCCCATTCATAAATGGAACAGAGCTAGCAAAGGAGCTAAACAAGCTAAACTTAAAAGGTGTTCAATTCCGAGCAGCCTCGTTCACGCCGACATTCTCGAAGCATAGTGGAATCCTATCCCATGGTGTTCAGGTTCATATAACAGACTATAATGATTTCGTGCCTCTTGAGGCAGGTCTTCATATCGTTAAGACCATTCATGACATGTATCCGGATGATTTCGAATTCCGTACAGAGGACAGCAAAGGAATTTCCTATTTCGACTTGCTTATCGGCAACGGCTGGATTCGCGATGATATCGAAGCAGGTAAATCCGTAAAACAAATCAAGCAGAAATGGGAAAAGGATTTGAAAGACTTCATGAAACTAAGATCTAAATATTTGCTGTATAGATAAGGGAGGGAAGCTTGAAGGCTGAGATGAGTGGAGCCTTTGAGCTTCTTAATTTTTTTGCGCATTCAAAAGATGCTATTCCGTCTAAGAGACACCGGTACCAAGATTATAGAGTTAGAGGAAATGTTAGTTGCTTTAGTAGTAATGAGACAAAATAGTTTTCTGCGTTATTTTAGAAGATAATAACAAGTAATGAGGTATTGTATGATTACGGTGATTGTTTGGAGTTATTTTTCACCTTGTATGCGCCAATAAGATACTGTAATCCGTCGAATATTTATTATTGTCAATGTGTATTTCAGAAATCACATAAACTTACATAACCAGAACAAATGAGTTATTTTCTATCTCGCTTTTGAGTATCAGACTTATTTAAACAGTCCATTTATATCTCCACTTACATATTGCAAACTATCGAATTTTACCAAAAATCCCCGAGAGCAAATCATTATTTTTTATGCTAAAGTTATATCGATATTACATGCGAAATATACAAACGTAGGGATTACGCATATGATATACAATATACATCAAGGAGTTGGCTTTAATTGTTTGGATTTTTAACATTACTTTTTTTAGTCGCGACAATCTTAGTTGTTGTTGGAATAATCAAACCTACGAAAATAAAAATGTCTTCTCGTAAAGAAGTCTTGAAAAAAGGCGGTATAGCTCTTTTAGTACTTTTTGTATTAATGATGGTAACAGTTCCTCCGACTGAATCAACTACTTCTGAAACCGATAAAGGCACTTCTACTGGGCTAGAAACTACGGAGGAAGCAAAAGCAGAAGAGGCCAAGAAAGCAGAAGAGGCCAAGAAAGCAGAAGAGGCTAAGAAAGCAGAAGAGGCCAAGAAAGCAGAAGAGGCCAAAAAAGCAGAAGAGGCTAAGAAAGCGGAAGAGGCTAAGAAACCAGAAAACATTGTGAGAAAAGCAGTAGAGGAACATTTTGGGGAAGAAAATCTCGAAGAAGTGACATATAATGCTAGCGGAAAATTTGTATTAATACGTGTTTTGGGCAATGACAACTTAACCACTAATATGATAAGAAGAGGTATGTGGCTAGACACCCAGGATATATTAGAAGATTTAGACGGTGTAGAAGGAATTGACACAGTTGATTTTAATATATTATTCCCTATGCAAGATCAGTATGGAAATAGTTCAAATTCTATAGTTATGAAATCATCATTCAACAAAGAAACTAGAGATAAGATTAATTGGGAAAATTTCTTAACTGATAATATTCCAAATATATCTCAAAATTATTGGGAACATCCAGCTTTTTCTAAATGAAACATTTAACTATTGGCGGAAACCCTATTACTCCAGCGATGTGATGTAATAGGGTTTTTAATTGGTTGTATATTTATAAGAATAATATAGAGGAATAGATATTACTTAGACTTCATTATGAAGTCTTTTTTATCGTCTATAAATCATATTAATTATAATAATATATAAATTTATAAAAATATAATCACGATTATTACAAATAAAATAACCAGCGGAATCCATATCGAAAATATAAGAAGAGTTGAAATGCCAATTTATAAAGTAGATATTAAAGCTGAATTAGATTTACCAATTAATATAGAAGAATGGATTTATAGTCTTGAAAGAACAACGAATAATAAATGGTTAAAAGAAGCTATTCTTGACTACTGGGAAAAGAAAAAGGTATCCAATTAGGATGCCTTTTTTATTGAATGAAAATCCTTATAAATCAATAAATAATGGAATTAAGTTTATACTAGTGAAAGATCTGTATTGAATAAAAAGGATAAGTTAAATCCATAACGTGTGAAGGTGAAAGGTAAAACTTTGTGTAAATGAAAAAATCCTGATTTCAAAAGGAGAAATGATTATATGAATGAAAAAGCTAGTCCAAATAGACTAATAAATGAAAAATCTCCATACCTTTTGCAGCATGCCTACAACCCTGTAGACTGGTTTCCATGGGGAAAAGAGGCTTTTGAGAAGGCAAAACAAGAAAATAAACCAGTTTTTGTAAGTATTGGGTACAGCACTTGCCATTGGTGTCATGTGATGGAGAGGGAAAGCTTTGAAGATGAAGAAGTGGCGTCGGTTATAAATGAGCGGTTTGTTTCCATAAAGGTAGATCGGGAAGAACGTCCTGATTTGGATTCGATTTATATGTCCGTGTGCCAGGTGATGACGGGACAAGGCGGTTGGCCGCTCAATGTGTTTTTAACTCCTGATCAGGTCCCCTTTTATGCAGGAACCTATTTTCCTAAGCATAGCCGTTATGGTCGTCCTGGAATAATAGATGTGATTACTCAGCTACACGATACGTATATTAACGAGCCACATAAAATCGAAATGACAGGTGAGCGGATTAAAGATGCAATTATGCCACCGAAACAGGAGACATCGAGTGAGAAATTAACGATGACTGCGATCAATGCAGCTGTTCAACAATTTAAGCGGGTATTTGATGAACAGTATGGCGGGTTTGGCTCGGCTCCGAAATTTCCTACACCACATAATTTAATGTTCCTGCTGCGTTACTTCCATATGACGAAGGATCAGGAAGCATTGAATATGGTGCTAAAGACATTAGAAGGGCTATCAAGAGGTGGAATCTATGATCATATCGGATACGGGTTTTCTCGCTATTCCACTGATGAATTATACTTAGTCCCACATTTTGAAAAGATGCTATATGATAATGCCATGCTGTTAATGGCGTATACAGAAGCCTATCAGGTTACCGGAGAAAATAGCCATCAAGTGATATCTGAACAAATCATTGAATATGTTTTACGGGACATGCGACATCCTGATGGCGGATTTTACTCAGCGGAGGATGCAGATTCAGAGGGTGTGGAAGGGAAATTCTATATATGGGACTACTTTGAAATCTTTGATCACCTTGATGAAGACGTAGCAGAATTATATTGCGCTGTTTATGATATAACCCCTGAAGGAAACTTTGAAGGCGAAAATATTCCTAATCTAATTCGTGAACCAATTGACTCATTTGCTGCTCATAATGATTTAGACGCAGCAGAAGTTCGTAAACAATTGGAGGAAGCAAGGAAAGTCTTATTTAATGTTCGCGAGGAGCGGGTTCATCCGCATAAGGATGACAAAATATTGACTGCCTGGAACGGATTAATGATTGCCGCTCTAGCCAAAGCTGGTAGAGTTTACAATCATCAGGAAGCACTGGTTGCAGCAAAAAGTGCTATCCAATTTATTGAACAGAATTTAATCGTGGATGGAAGAGTCATGGTCCGATACAGAGATGGTGAGGTTAAGCAGGAAGGATTTATTGATGACTATGCGTATCTTCTTTGGGCTTACATTGAACTCTATGAAACGACATTTGATTTATCCTATCTCAAAAAAGCAAAAACACTTACGCATCAAATGATCGAATTATTTTGGGATGGGGAAAATGGTGGATTCTATTTTTATGGAGAGGATAATGAGGAATTGCTGATCCGTCCAAAAGATGTATATGATGGAGCATTACCATCCGGGAATAGTGTCGCAACCTTACAAATGCTAAGGCTGGCTCGTTTAACTGGTGAGTTTTCATTGGAGGATAAGGTACAGAACGTTTTTGACGCATTTGGCGATGATGTGATTCACTATCCAATGGGTCATACTTATATGTTAATGGCGTATATGACAACCCAAATGAAAATGAAGGAAGTCGTTGTATTGGGAAGTACGGATTCAGAGAATAACGTTATCACACATTTGCACAAGGAGTTTCATCCAAACTTAACTTATCTGGCAAACGAGGATTCCTCTTTATTTACTGGTGTTGCTGATTTTGCGGCAGGTTATTCCAAGGTCAATGATCAGGAAACCTATTATGTATGTGAAAATTTTGTTTGCTACAAACCACTGACCAGTGAAAATGAAGCAATCGAGCTTATAAATGGCGACAAAGAGTCATAAATTTAATAAATAACAGCTGCGTTGGCTATATAAAATATAGGATAAAATAGTACATCATGATTGGTGTGCTATTTTATTTTGGGTCTTTCCACTACTAATTATCTCATCTATGATTCATTTATATTATAATGAATGTAAATATTCTATAAATTAAATAAACGAAATTGAGGGATTCTATGAAAACAATTCAGTGGGGTATTATTGGACTTGGTAACATAGCAGAACGTTTTGCGAAAACGGTGAAAGCAATGGATGGCGTTACTTTAAAAGCAGTCGCCTCCAGGACGAAGGATCACGCGCTCGAATTTGGCCGAAAATACGGGGTTGAAGAAAAATTTTGTTATGGTACATATGATGAGCTAATACAGGATGAACAAATTGATGCTATTTATATCGCTGTTCCACACCCATTTCATAAAGAAAATGCGATTCGTTGTTTAAACCATGGAAAAGCCGTGCTTTGTGAAAAGCCTGTTACAATGAATAAAGAAGAAGTTCAAGAAGTCATCCATGCTGCTAAAGAGAATAAGGTCTTCTTTATGGAAGCGATGAAATCACGCTTTATGCCAATTAATAAAGAAATAAGAAACCTCGTCAAGGAAGGTGTCATTGGAGAGCCTACTTTCATGAGAGCGGAACTCGGTTTTAAAGGAGAATTTGATCCGAAGGGGCGCATATTTAACCGAGAACTTGGCGGAGGAGCATTATTAGATATCGGGATTTATCCTATCTCATATTGCGCTTATTTACTTGGAAATAAACCAAAATCGATTCAAAGCTCATTACAATATGGAGTAACAGATGTAGATGAAAATGGGACTATACAATTAAGCTATGACAATGGATCGTTTGCTCAAATTTACTGTACGATAAGGGCAAATACACGAAAAGATGCAAGTCTATTAGGCACAGACGGCAGTATTTATATACCGTATTTTTCAAATGCCCAGTCCGCAACAATCACCACCCCAAATAAAGAATGGACGATTGAAGAACCTTTCGAATTAACTGGATTTGAATATCAAATCCGTGAAGTAGGCCGATGCCTTCAAGAAGGTGTGCTTGAGAGTCCACAAATGACTTGGCATGATTCTATTGAAGTCATGGATATCGTTGATCAAATATTTGCTAATAATGTTTTAAAAGGATGAGAGGAGAGCCAATTAGGCTCTCTTTTTTTAGAAGATTTATTGGTTACGAGGTGTATGAAAATGAGTAATTTAAGACAAGAAAATGGGTAGAAGGGTCACGATTAAGCCAACCACTAATAAAATTGTCCCAAAAATACGAGATAACAATTCTTCGTCACCTGAAACACCGTTCCACAAAACAAGATTCACTAAGAAGAGGGCTTTATTCCTTAATACTAAAAAACCAATAAACATAATAAAAATACCAATGATTAAGACTGCTAAAGTCTCCACATTCATTCACCTCCGAAATATTCTTCACACTCTTCTTTGTTTATTTTAACATAAATATCCAGTTTACTTTATGAGAATTAAGGATTGAGAACGGGTGTTTATTTGCCAGATTCCCCTAAAAAGACAAAGATAATAAAAAAATTTCAATAAAATAAAAACGAGAACCTACCATATATGCAAAAAAAACACTTGACATAATCAGGGTGTTGATTCTCACTTTATTGTTTATTGATTTCCAGTGTGGGTATATTTTAACTGTGAAGCAAATATTATCCGAACAAAAATTGCTAGGAGGAATATAACATGAATAAAACAGTTTATGGAGTTTACACACAAAGTGCAGAAGTCGTACAGGCTATTAATAGTTTGAAAGCAAAAGGGTATGATAGTTCTGATATTACTGTAGTCGCAGATAATGCAGATAAATTAGATTTGATGGGAAATTACACGATAGATAAAGATGTTAAAACAGTATCAAATGATGAAGATTCCTTTATGGATAAAGTAGCAAAATTCTTTACATTGGATACTAATAATCCAGTTGAAGAGAAAATGAGAACGGACTATGGTTTTACTTCTGAAGAAAGTGCACGCTATGCAGAAGAAGTGAACAACGGAAAAGTTTTAGTTCTTGTTGATCAAGATGCACAGCTTGGAGATACAATTGGCATGGATCGTACTGAAGATCTGAATTCAGGAGCAAATGCTTCTGCCGCTCTTAATACAACTGATCGTTTGGCAAATGATGATACACTAACTGACGAAGAAAGAAGAATTAAACTTCGCGAAGAACGATTAAACGTTGATAAAAATGAAGTGAAAACTGGAGAAGTAATTGTTAATAAAAAAGTAACGGAAACACAAAAAGAAGTTGAAGTACCAGTGGACCATGAAGAAGTTTATATTGAGCGACGTAAAGTAACAGATCGTGATACGACAGATCAATTGGGTGCTATCACTGACAATGAAGAAATTCGTATCCCTGTAACAGAGGAAAAAATAGAAGTGACCAAAAAGCCAGTTGTAACTGATGAGATTGTGATCGGTAAAGAAAAAGTTACAGATACCAAAACCGTTCAAGATACCGTTAAAAAAGAAGATGTTCAGGTTGACAAGGATGGTAATCCATTTGTAAATGATCATAATACAACTACTCGTATGGAGGGTACCTCTGTACAGGATTCTTCGTTAACAGACGAAGATACAGACCGTTTAACTGCAAAGCCATATCAAAAAAATAAGATTGATACTGATAATCTTTAAGAGTAATATAAAAAAAGCTGTCTCATTGAGACAGCTTTTTTTTAGCTTAAAGACTTTTTAACTTTGCATTGAGTTTATTTACGTATTCCATCAATGCTTGATACTCCTCGATTTCTAATCCACATTCCTCAATTTTCGACTTAATGGAATCAATGATATTATTTTTTTGCTTATATGCTTTTTCTTGCAGAGAGATCAGCATCATGCGTTCGTCCGTCTTAGACCGTTCTTTTATTAGCCATCCGCTTTGCTGCATCCTTGAAATAATGGGATTTAACGTCCCAGTTCCCATATTCAGCTTTTGCCCAAGCTCTTTCATTGGAACTTGATCTTGCTCCCATAAGCTCAATAAAACTAAGTATTGCGGATACGTTAAGCCAAATGGCTTTAAAACATTAGAATATAGCCTCGTAAATTCATTGGTAGTTTCGTATAAAACAAAGCATAACTGTTTGTTTAATGCAACATCCTTCTCCATAACCTATCACTTTTCCAATTCTTCTTCTATATCTTTTTTAATTTTTTCGGGAGCGGTGGTTGGAGCATAACGCTCGACAACTTGACCTTTTTTATCAATTAAAAATTTAGTGAAATTCCATTTGATTTTTTTGCTAAGGAGACCTTTCTGTTCAGTCGTTAAATACTGAAAAAGCGGGTCAGCATGATCACCATTTACATCGATTTTCGCAAAAATCGGGAATGTAACTCCATAGTTTATTTGGCAAAACTCGGTGGTTTTATTAATATCATCATATTCCTGACTATTAAATTGGTCGCATGGGAATCCTAATACCTCAAAGCCTTGGCTGTTAAATTTTTTATATAACTCCTGAAGTCCTTTAAATTGAGGCGCCAGCCCACATTTACTGGCTGTATTAACGATAAGGAGAGGCTTGCCTTCATATTCTTTTAAAGATTGCAATTTGCCGTTTGTCTTTTTTACTTCAAAATCGTAAACACTTTTCATCGTATTCCTCCCTTTATATCGTGTACGATATAACTATACAATATATGGTAGGGTGAAACAAAATTTAAAGCTATACGTATAAGGTAATAGAAGGAAATAGACAGTGAAAAGTATAGCTGGTAAACTATTATAAACTTAATAGAGGTGAATTATTTTGGGAAAACGATTGACGTGTATGCATGCACATCATTCAAATATTCATTATATTGACGAGGCATTCTCACCCTATGAGGTAGACCTTATACACTTTGTGGATCCAGGTTTAATGAGTCGTTTAACTCATGATTTATCTTTTCAAAAAGAACAAGCTGGTATGAAAATTGCAGAACAAATAAACTGGATGGAGAGCTGTCAGGTAGATGGGATTCTTCTGACATGTACAAATTATATTGCTCTGTTACAGGAAGAACATGTAACATCCAAACTACCAATATATAAAATAGACGAGCCTTTTTTCGAAGCAATCTGCGGGGTTACTGAACCACAGACTATATTCTTTTCGAATCCAGGAACTGTAAAGGGAACGATGGACCGACTTCATCAATATGCTGCTATAAAGGGAAAGACATTACCTATTAATGTTCATGTTATAGAAGGTACATTCGATTTAATGATGAAGGGGATGACTGAACAATATAACGAAAAAATAGCGGAATATATTACGTTATATCGTCAAAAATCTCAAGATATCCTATCAGTTGGTCAACTATCTATGTATGATGGTGCTAAACAAACAGGTCTTGAGATTATTAATCCGTTGGATACGCTGGTAAAACCGATCGTCCGTGGACTAGGTTTAAATAAAAGCTAAAATAAAAATGGAGGTAATCCTATGCTGAAAAAATTATCGAAGAAATCAAAATTTGCTATCGCTGCTGCCGGATTATATTTAGTATTACCTACAGACGTGATACCTGACTTTATTATCGGTTTCGGCCAAGTGGATGATTTAGCCGTAGCGGGCTATGTTTTTAAGACAATCTATGAAGATCTTAAAAAATCAAAAAAAGCTATTAATCAGTAACTAAGTTGAGAATATCTGATAAGGAATGTCCCGCAATTCAGTGTTCGTACGAATCAGATGAGGTTTATGAAAACTTACTGATAAGCTAATTAGCATTGAGAACTGGTTGTTTTCAGATGCGTACTGTAAAAGTGGTTACTCCTTCTAGTATTATGTATAATTGTTAAATTTAGCAGGTAGACATAGCTGTTTGCTTCTTTCATAATGATGGGCGAAGGCTATGAATACTTGATATTATACATAATATAGAGAAAGAAGGACTTATTTTGAGAGCACAAAGAAAATCATTTGGAATCGCGTTACTACTATGGTTTCTTCTCGGAACCATTGGAGCTCATAGAATGTATATACATGAACGTATCCATTATATCTTTTGGTATTGGTTAGCGGTTATGTGTACATTTTCTATCATTCTATGGATTGATCTGTTTAGATTGAAAGGTATGATTGATAGACAGTATTACTACGACCGCGGTAAATATGGGGTTTAAATTTATGTAGTATTTAATGCTAGAGGGGGTTAAGAACCCCCTCTTTGTAGTTTTATTACACTCAATTTATTTTACTTAATAGTCTAAATGGATTATTAAAAGATATATGGCCCTTACCTATATCTGGCTATGTGATTATATATTTCACTAAGGTTTTTAAAACCTGCTTCCTGGGCTTTTGATAGATAATAGCCCCATAAGCGGGCCGTCATGAAGGCATCTCCCAATGCGTGATGTCTATTTTTGATTTCTATCCCGCATCCAGCACATAAGTCTTCTAAGGCATTTGAGCTGCTGACGGGATTAAATAGTTGTGTTAAGAAAGAAGTATCAAGGATTCTATGCTGGAATTTTGTTCGAGTCACGTCCCAAGTGAACTTGTGCATAAAGCTTTGCTCATGCTGAGAATGATGGGCAACCAGACTTTTAGTCGAGACAAATTTAAAGAAATTCATCAGGACATCTGAACTCTCCGGAGCGGCTTGAAGTTCTTTACCTGTAATATTCGTTAGAGAAGTAATTTCAGGAGATAAAGGGATGTCCGTCTTAATCAGTGAATAGAAGCTTTCTTCAGTTAATATCTCACATCCATGCATTTTCACAGCACCTATAGAGATCATCTGATCACCTTTGTCAGGGAAAAATCCTGTTGTTTCGATGTCAAACACAACCACATCAAGCTGATCAAGAGGACAATTTAGATCGTCCTTTTTACGCGCTTCCTTTTCTAGCTGTCGCATAAAAGAGATATTTTGCGGAGTTGCTTGCCCCTGTACACCGGCGAGTACGTTCGAACTGATCTTACCGCTCATTCCTCTGAAAAATTCGATAAAATCATTCATTCCCATTCTGATCACCCTTTGCCGCAAGCATTTTCACATATTCAGTCAGTTGAATCCCATCCTTGATTATGTCCTTAACATTTTTCTTTTCTACTTTCGATAGCTTATTCACAGCCAAGTAATGTCCGGATTCATAGTCTGTATGAATTCCATAGACCAGCCGATATGTTTGTAGTTTGGCAAACTGATTAGCATATTTTTCTCGATTTTGTTTTGGTAGAACAGAATCCGGTACACCTTTAAGCCTATCGATAGTGGTGGTTGCATTTAATTTCTCATTGATTGCTAGAATTCTTCCGGCATTCACATATGGGTATATAGCAGATTCCTTTATATTTAAACAGCCAGAATATGGGCCGTGAGTTTCTAAAAGTAACTGTCCGAATACACCAATCGTTTTTTTTATATGCATTGTATTATCCAGGATACGGGTTAATAAATGTTTTTCATCAATTAGTTGATAAGAATACTGTTTTAATTGCCGTATAAACCTTTCCTCGCCCAGAAATGCTCGACTATCCATAAAAGTAAGCAAATAACGGATAGATTCCCATGAAGCATCATCTATCCAATCATTTAATTGTTGCATCCACTGATTGTATGATCTGCACCAGAAAGGATTACTTGCCATCACTTTACCTTCACAAAGGCTATATCCAACTTGCATTAACCCCTCGGATATTTCTTTCCCCAGCGATAAGAAATAATTTCGCACTTCTGGATGATTGTGTTCAAAAATGATCCCATGGTCCTGATCGCTCCAGATACCTTGTTCTTTTCGACCGGCACTTCCCATAACAAAAAAGCAAAAAGGGGAGGGAGGAGACCCAAATATTTGGGTTGTCTTATTAAAAGCTATCGTGATGGTCTGCCTTATAATCTCGTCATGAAGCAAATTCAGTTCATCAGGGCTTAAGGTTATTGAATTAAATTGCTGTTTTCGATAAGCCCATATTTTTGAATAGTCCTGATTTTCGGTTTCCATTCAGACGCTCCTTAATGGAAATGATCCCCTGAACTAAGCACAGTTCAGGGGATACCATTTACATGATAGATTTATCAGTTGTTTCATTTTTAAGTAATTCAGGGTAACCATATGCGCCATGTTCACTCATATCCAATCCCATTATTTCTTCTTCCTCCGTAACACGAAGGCCGCGCATCACTTTTTTCATACCTAATAAAAGAATATAGGATACCAGAAAAGCAAATGCTCCGCATACAACGACACCCAAAGCTTGAACACCTAATTGGCTAAAGCCGCCGCCGTAAAATAAACCAGCTTTTCCGACAGTGGCCAGCTCTTTTGTAGCAAAAAAGCCAGTGGATAAGGTGCCCCATATTCCAGCAGCTCCATGAACGGAAAGAGCATAGATTGGATCATCAATTTTTCGAGCTTCAAAGAAACGGATGCTATAAAATACTAGAATTCCAGCAACAAATCCAATAACTACGGATGCCCAAGCTTCAACGAATGCACAGGATGCCGTAATGGCAACCAGACCGGCTAATGCTCCATTTAACATCATGGACACATCTGCTTTCCCCATGACAATCCAAGAAATAATCATGGCAGCTATCGTTCCAGCAGCCGCGGCAAGATTCGTATTAACTGCAACAAATCCAAAGAATCCTGCATCCACTGCTACCGTACTGCCGGCATTGAAACCGAACCATCCAACCCAAAGCAATAAAACACTTAATGCTGTGTATACTTGGTTATGTCCATATAAGTTATTAGCTGAGCCATCTTTATTAAATTTACCGATACGCGGTTTCAAATGGATCGTAGCTGCCAAAGCTGCCATGGCACCAGTTAAGTGAACAACAGTGGAACCGGCAAAATCTTGTTTACCATGATCAGCTAACCAGCCACCGCCCCAAATCCAGTGAGCGATAGGAGGGTAAACAAGGGCAGAGAATAAAACGGCGAAGAGTACATATACACCCATTTTCGCTCGTTCTGCAAATCCCCCAAAAGCAATAGTTATCGATATTCCGGCAAAGGCTGTTTGGAATAAAAAGAATACGGCTCCAGATAAACCAACACCATCGAGATCATACCCAGAGTAAAAGAAGTCAGATAAACCAATGAATTTACTTAAACCAGCTCCATCCCCAAATATGAATCCAAAGCCTATTGCCCAAAAGACAATAGAAGAAATTCCGAATGTAAGAATCGTTTTACCTGCGATATGTCCAGCATTTTTCATTCGAGTGGATCCAGTCTCTAGCAGGATAAAGCCACCAATCATCAAGATGACTAACACTGCTCCCACCATCACCCAAAGGCTATTCATTAAAAAAATCGTATCCATAATTCCACACCTTCCTAAGTAAGTTTTCCTTTACTGTCTGTATTGTCGCATCATCAGGGATTGGAATTCTACAACCATGTAAGGAAACCTAACGTGGTTTTTATGGAAAGGAGTGGAAGTGTATGTGCAAAAGGAGATAAACCGGTCTAGTTGTATTTTTGAACACCAAATTGAGCATTTAATTGCCCTTGAATCATTTTTTTGTGCGTTTTAGCTGCATCTTCTTTTTTCTTTTCTCTAAGCATTTCTTGCCTGATCTCATAGGTCTGTATGCCGTCTTCAATTTTTTCAGCTATATCCATTAATAATTCTATATCTGTAAAAGAATATTTCCGACTTCCGCCATTGTTTCTAGCAGGAAAAATGAGTTTACGTTCTTCGTAATAACGGATTTGCCTTTCCGATAACCCAGTTAATTCTTTGACAACACCGATTGTTATGACTTTTTTATCTTTATATGAAGTCTCCTGGCTCACCTGCAATCCCCCTAAATATAGTAAAATGTACCTTGATATTATCTCACATAGATAGAATTAAAAATACTGAAAATTCAAAAATCAACATCAAAAAATTCTTGATAATCTATGCAGTTGTAAAAAATATATGTCAGAACATCTCCCAAACACCTTGAGATTAACTGTAAACAAGTAATAATCAACTATATAGCAATTCATATAGCCTTATTTAGGGGGGGAGGGAGCTATGTCATCATATAAGGATAAGAAGGTTATATCTATAGGCATTGTCAGCGAACTAACAGGGATCTCCCAACGGAAAATTCGTTATTACGAGGAACGCGGATTGATTTTTCCCGAAAGATCAATTAAAGGAATTCGCAAATACTCATTTCAAGATGTAGAGACCTTAATGAAGATTGCAGAAAAAATGGAAGAAGGTGTACAAACAGCAGAAATTAGAAACGATATGCAACGCAGAAAAATTCGGGATGAAATGATTAAGGGTCAATTAAATGCTCATTTTCGTTTTAGGAACTCAGATAAATAAATGGTATTCCATATAAACAAAATTCGGGAGTATTTGTCATCATTTTTAAATCAAAGACTACTAGGTATTTGTATATGAAGTGAGAGACTACTCTTAGAACAAACCTTTTTATGCGTGTTTTGTTAATCGCAAACATAAGAATATATTCAGCTATACGAAGTATATAACCGCTGAACTTTGGACACTCTGTTAATATTAGAATATGAATTAACAGAAGAGAGAAATGAAGCGAGTATATCAAATTTCTTTAGGCGACCCAATTGGCAACAGTATGATTATAAACGGCAAATGGTACAAAGACGCAAGGGACGCATTGATAGCGCGGATCTCGTTAATTGCTGCTTATGAATAAGTATATGGTGTGAAAATTGCTTGTGATGATTCAGGAGAACTTCATAGAAGGGTAGATAATGAAAACTCTATATGTATCAACGAAGGTCGAGTTACCGGAGCAAGCATCCCTGTAATGAACGAAGCATATGTTCAGGTAGAGTGGCAAGATGTAACAGATGATTTTCCTACATCTGAACCAAAGTTGCCTGAAAAACCAATAACTTAAGAAGAAAAGTTCATTATTGAAAATCTTAATGACTTTTTCATTCAAATAGATAACGGTGAAATCATCATCAACAGCCACAACTGAAACAAGACAGTAATTAAGTTGACTATTGCTCAATATCCAAGTTAAATCTCATTTTAAAAACCTTCATTACTAAGATGATGGTTTTTTTGTTTTTACACTCCTGATAAACTATAACACTTTTGCAAGGCAGCTCGGTGTTCTTCTATATGTCTTTGCAACTACTCTATATATTTATGAAACCACTTTCTCTGAATTTGAAACCTCCGCATAATAAGGTATCTGAATAGTTTGTTAATATCGAATTTATTAAAAATAACTTTTCTAGTATAATTTAAGTAAGCGGCAGAGTTAGGAGGATGGCGATGTATGAGCTTTTTTTAAAGATAATAGATAAGCTTGATAGCAAACAACTAGAAGACATATTCAGAATTAACAAATTGCGCGTTAAGGGCTTTCGTATTAACGGCCCATCAAGCCCTACCAAGACAAAGACAATGAAAAGGATACTTACTGAAGTATCTGAAGAAAAATTGATAACTTTATTAAAAAAAGCCGCTGAGACATATACAAAAGAAAAAAATAGAGATTATTCTTGGGCTTTAACATCTACCATTGATGAAAAAATGTTAACAGAAAAGATCGAGAATACTAGTATCGGAGAAGTTGCTTTCGCGTTGATTTTCGGGGATAAGGTTAGCTTATTAGAAAAGTATCTAGGAGATTCACAAAATGACAACATAGCATTCAAAAAAACAGAAGAGAAGACTAACGAAGAAGAATCACTAGTCAAAAATCTTCGATCCATTATCACCAAACTAGAAGAAGAGAATAAAAGATTACAAGATATAGCGATGAAGAGAAGAAAAGCTGTTTTAACACAAGAACACGAAAACAAAGGTTTAAAAAAAGATTTAAAATTAGCCAAAAAAGAAAACCAAAGATTAGAGAATGTACTTACGAAATTAAGAGAGGAATTGAGGCAGTTCGAGATAGAAAACGAAGAACTAGGCAAACTGAAGCTCTTGTTTTACGGAAATGACTCTTATAGAAAATGTATAGATTCTAAAGTGACGACTTTAGATTTTTTAAATTATGAATATGCGAGTGGAGGCATCGATGAGATAGAGGACTATAAAAATTATCATAAGTTAGTCGTGCTTTCTTTTACCCTAAACAAAAAAGAAGAAGCGAAATTAATTGCTTCAAAAATCTTTAAATACTTTGGAGAAATAGGAAATGCACTGTTTATTGACTCTCTAGAGAATTTTGACCAGTACATTGGAAGAATGGAGGGTTATTATGACCGAAACCAAATGGTTTGAAACAAAATTCCTTGGCAAACTACAGGACACGGACCATTTCTTATTAACGAAAGAGAATTCAATCATACGCTTTCCAATCAAAGTGATTTCTAATCCACCAGAAAATATAACAGATGATATAACTAAGCGAGTAACCAGTTTTTCAGGGGAGTTAGAAAACTTAGGGTTTACCGACGATAAGGACTTAACACCTGAAGAAAGATATAAGGAATTGACCGATTTTTTAAATGTACATTATCTAATGTTCAAAATTAAGGCTAAGTATAAAGAAAATGACCAAACCTTTTATAACGCATACGACTTAGAGGTTGTTAGAAGGGAATCAAACAACGATCATACGTATTTTCCAATCCCTTTTATTCGAACTAATTCAGGTAAAAAAACAGTAGATGTTATCCAAAAGTTAAAGAACAACGAATACGTCCAATCGTACTTTTCACTATCTAAAGAATCCGAGGACTACCCTTCGTTTGTTTTGATAGGTGAGTACAAATCTAGCCTTGTTAAGGAACCATTTTCGGAGCCAAAACTTGATAGGTTATATGCGTTCGGTCCTATTGAAGGGATTGAGTATTCGGAGGAATATCAATTTAAATTTATCACGAATAAAGAGAATACATATTATAGAGAAATCAGTTTAAAGGAACTAGGAGAGTATTACTTATCTAAAGGCAAAGTAATGTTTGTTACAGGCGAAAAGGATAATGAGATTAGAGAATCCTTGATATCAAAAGGACGCAAAGTAAGTCCTCAAAAAGCCAAATCAAAAATCGAGGATATTAATGAACTAGAATTTTTGAAAGTGTTCGAAGAGGTTGCATTGTCAAAAAACCAACTTTATACACCTTTAGATTTGTATAACTTCCATACGGCTATGAAGAACAAAAGCCTTGTGATCTTAGCTGGGTTGAGCGGAACAGGGAAATCACGTATCGTACAGTGCTATCACGAAGCTCTTAATAAATTTGCCAGCAAGGGCAGCGATTATTCAAACGTCAATAAAAGTAAGTTGCTATTCGTTCCTGTAAGACCATTTTGGCAGGACGATACGGATTTATTAGGATACCTAGACAGCTCTCAAGGCATATATAGACCTGGGGAGTCAGGGTTAGTTGATTTCATCATCGAGGCAAACAACAACCCTGATGAATGTTACATCGTTTGTTTAGATGAAATGAACTTAGCAAAGGTGGAGCATTATTTTTCCCAGTTCCTATCCGTATTAGAGAGAGAGCCTGATGATAGACACATTAATTTATATAGCAGTAACTTAAACGGGCGTGTTTATAACCAAAACGTATATCCGTCTGAAATTAAACTTAGTGAAAATCTTTTGTTTGCGGGTACGGTTAACATCGACGAATCTTCATTCCAATTTTCAGATAAGGTGCTTGATAGAGCCAATACGATTTCACTTGGACTATGCCCATACAAAGATGTACGGGAAAAACTTGCAACTGCCCTTAACGAAAAGAAAGAGTCACCTAAAGGGGAAGTTGAGACTGTGGAACCTTTAAGAACCTTCATTAAGCTAAAAAGTATGCAGAAAAACCATAAATACAGTGTATTGACTGCAGAAGAGATTGATATCTTGTGGGAAATCAACCGCTTAATGCAGGAAGCAACAGACCAAATTGGCGTAGGATATAGGATTGTTAACCAAATTGAAGAGTATATAGCGAATATCCCTAACTCTCCGCAATTTCCTAGAAGCAAAGCATTCGATTTGCAACTAACACAAAGGATTTTGCCGAAATTAAGGGGTTCCCAAAAGCAACTCGGAGCGCTGATTGGTAAAATTCAAAACGAAAAATACGAAGAAGGGCATCTTTATAAATTGTTAAACAACAACCGAAGTATTTCTGATTTTGATTCAGCAAAAAGAAAACTAGTCAATTTAGCTAAGGAGCTAGATGAGTATGGGCATACCATTTAACTTGCTCTTTTTTTCGGATAAGAACACTGTAGGAGACTTGGTTATTAGTTTTTCAACTGATTTAGAAGAAGCTTTAAAAAATCTTGAAGAGTATAGTTACTCCTGCACCGAACTGTGCGATTTAAGGGTTAAATTTGAATGCAACCAACCGGACGCTAAGTTATGGATCGAAATAATGGATATGTTGCCCGAAAAGTCATTTAGAGATTCTGAAACCGTGTTTTTTCATCCTTCGCAAGAAATCAGAGGTCTCTACTTAAATTTTGAATCTGATTTCAATACGGATAACCTTAATTTCAGCTGTCTTTTACCTGGTGTGTACAGAATGGTAGTCACTGTTCACGATGAAGAGTATTATGCTTTCTTGAAAGTGACCCCTTCAAGAATCCACGTAGAACAACTAAATTTAATGAGGGGAGAAATCGAAGGAACCTTAGTGGACCTCGCTAAGGAAACAGCAGTTAGAAGAAATTTTGCTGGGTTTGAAAATGATTCAACCAATGAATCTATAACCCGCAAATACGACTTCTTAATTTCAAACTCAGTGGCTTTGATTAACAACATCAATTTAATATTACGAGAGCCTAGATTTAAAATAACCAAAAAATATATGTATAAATCGTTAGGACAGCCAACGCGGAGCGACCTGAAAACGACCCAATTAAAGCAGAGCAGACACACTTCCACCCACAAGGTTCCTAGCTACGATTATATAATTGACTACAATCTTTCGATAAACAGCAATTTAAAGAAGATGTTAGAAGAATTTTTAGACAGCATTTTCTTGGTAGAAAAATATGTGAAGAAGAAAATTGTGTCTTTAAAAAATGACTTGGCATTGCAAAAAAGATATAAATCTCCAACAGATATAATCGATAAAAAATTAGTGATTGAAAAGGAACGATTGGAACAATTTAAGAAGCTAAAAGCCAATGTTATTTTGGCTTTGGATGAAAATTGGTTTGAAAATGTCGATGCACATATGAATAATCAAGAGAAATTAACGCGATTTCCCTATTATCGAACCATATATTCTTTGTATTTGCAATTAAACAAAGGGAGTACGTTTACGATCAACCCTTTCAAACACTACATTTACTATTGGAAAGAAACATCAAAGTTATATGAAATTTGGGGATTTATTAAACTGTTATTAATGCTTAAGAACAACAAATATTTAAATTTCAATGAAATCTCGGGTTGGATATTTGATCATAATGACGATTCGATTTATCCATTCTTAGACCCAAACACGAAAATAACTCTCAGAAATTCTGAGGGCCTCGTATTGAATGTTTGGTACGATTCGTTTATTTCTAAACCACCCGAAAAAGCCGATACATTCGATAACCCACTAATCACTGTGGAAAAGAGCAACAGACCGGACTTTAGGATGGATATTTATGACCAAGGAGTGTTTAAAGGGAGCGTCTTAGCGGATTTCAAATATAGATCTTATGACAAACTGGGCACTCTAGGCGTTTACACTCGTAATCGCGATAATAACCAAGGCTATAAGGTGTATTCTCAACTCGTCAATTATTCAAATGTGAGGTCGTTTTACTACAACACCACCCGTAAAACGAAGTATGCGAATCCAGCCATTAAGAGAGTGTTTGGCATATTTCCACAGAAAGAGAACAAATCTAATTTTTTTGAATCTGATGACGCAACCACAATCATCAGATGTTCTCTTTCACCAGGAGTAGAATTCAAGGATATCGAAAATGAATTTTTGGACATTATTGAAGAAGCTACAGGACGCGAATTGGAGAGAGGAAAGGGAATATAATCACGAAGTATACTATTAAAAAACCACATCTCAGATGGTGTGGTTTTATTCTTTTACTTTTATAAATTAACGCATTTTTGTAAAGCTGCTCGGTGTTCTTCCATATGTCTTTGCAACTTCTCCAATTCCCCTTGGTGCTGCCCCAATTCAACCTCGTGATAGAGTTTTTCTATTCTTGATACATCTTTGGGTAAATTTTAAATCGTTGATGACTTAATGACCCCTACATTGTTTTGGATATCGGGAAACGCACACCCTCACAAACAAAAGCGTGCTCTGTTTCTTCCAGGACTTTATGTATTGTTGTTTTTAATGAACAAATGGTGATTGTTACTTTAACAATTTCTTTGACCCCGTTTAATTGTTCTCTCTTGTATTGAATTAATGTGTGTACGGTTCCCCTCATAGAAATTCCACTTCATTCCTTTAATTTTCATCAGTATACTGCCTCTTCTGGAACTTCCTGATGATTAATCAAAAAACGATACTTAATAAATCGTTTGTAGATTAATTAAAGTAAGAAAGACAAACCTAGCTTCTATTGCGATATAACTAAAATACTGCGAAATTTACTCATAGCTTAAACATTTATCACATGTAAAACCTTTATTTGAACGAATTGAACTAGTTAAAATCGAGGAAGAATTGGAGCGGCTGCAACAGCAAATTTTATCATAAACAAAAAGGGCATAGCGGATTTTCTATGCCCTTATCATATGAATACATCTATGATCTATAACGGATTGTCTTAGTAATAATTATGTTTTATCCTATCTGCTTTTTTTGTTTCGCAGTAATGAACATAATCTCCAATAAAGCAAGGGAGATACCGCGTCTATCCTCAACTGTATAATGCATGGATATATCATGCTGTAATGGGCTATTTTGCACAGTACGTAGAAACTCCTGGCCTCTTGATCCAAAATTATTCTGTAACTCTTCATAGAGCTGATCACGCAATAAATCCAGTTGGATAATCATTTCAGCCAGTTGCCTTTCATTCTCTATTCTCATACTGTATCATCCTTCCACCTTATTAACATAGTTTATTATAAGTGTAGAGGATTCATATAGATCTGTCTTTAATCTTGTTAACCTTTCTAACGCACATTTTTCTTAATATCTGACCGTTATACTTCTTTCACTGAAATAGCCTTGGAGTAAGTGATTAGCTTGCAGCTTTCAAAATCCTCTTCCTTAAGGAAGCCAAGCTTAATAGCAGCATTCATCTTTTCTTCATCTGGGATTTTCACTGTTTTAATTAATTCATTCATATTTAGTTCTTCTAATTTATATACAGTTGGTACAGTACTGTATTTTTCATATTTGCGTATCTGCCTTTGAAGCTTTATACCATTGTCGATTAATTCACCTTTATTATTTGCACCTACATGATGATCAAAATACGTATGAAAAACCTCTTTCAGTTTTTCCATTTCCATTTCAATCTCTTTTTTCTTCTTGTTGAGCTCATTAAATCTCGTAATCATATCAGCAGTGATAAGAGTATTATTCATATGATCCCTCCAAATTAACCTGTTTACTATAGGTTATTTTGGTAGAGAAGAGAATATGTCCTTTGAATAAGAGAGAACTAAAATAAAAAGCTACATCGAAGATAGATCCGAATACTGCAAATTTTTAACTTATTTAATTATAAGTGATTATGTAAAGAGAAGCGGGAGATTAAAGGACATGCTATAAACAAGCATACATAAAGGGTTACCTGGTAAACCTATATGTACATAATATATAGGAGGTACATATATGAATAAGAAAAATAGTAAAGCAGAAATAGTAGGAAAAGAAAAGGAAGAAGTGAATTCAATAGACCCCACGTTACAGGATTCCTCATTTGATATTGAATTAGAATATGAAGTACCACCAGAACAGCCTTATGAAAAGAATCGGATTAATACAGAGCATTTGTGAATGGCCGTCTTTTATTGTTAAGAGACATAGAAAGAGATCACCGGGTTCGGTGAACGGGTAGAAAAAAATAAATAACGGATTAATTAGGGAAACTTCATCTATCATTAATGTTTTATTGAATTTACACATCAACATCAAAAATACGCATACAACTTAACAACACCCCATAGATTTTTACGGTGTTGTTAAAACACGTGCCGATACCTTTCTGCATAAAGCAGTTCCTCTTACACTGATTTGATGCTTGATCAAACCTGGCAGAAAACAGGAAACACCCATATTAAAATGGTAAATAAATACATTTAAAGATATAATCAGATATAGGAAGTTTGCCAAAAGGGAGAGGTTTATGTGAAAAAACGACTGAGTGATGTTTTTGCAACTGTTTTATTTACTTTACTTCTATTAATGTTAGTGGGTTGTACCGAAGAAAAGGAAGCGAAAACACAAGATGAAAATATTCAGACCGTTGAAGCTGTATTACAGAATAGTCTTACAGGTCCAAGTGATGAATTAAAACAAATAGTGGATCAAGAAAGCGAAGAGAAAATTGCAGCTTTACGGCAATATGAAGAAAAGCTATTTAAAGATTATTTTGCAAATGAAACATCATATACGGAATTCGTTAATCGCTACGGTTCAACAGTCATGATAGAACCAATAAAAAATGATTACCAATTGCAAATTAAAAAGATTGACTACGAAAAGGTAGATGAAAAAGATAGCGTGTATGATTTCTCAGTAGAAATACAGCTCCAAAAAGAAGGTTCTGAAAGTTCAAAAGATCAAATCGTGACTGGGCAAGCCAATTTAAATGATGAACATAAAATTGAAGTGATGTTAATCCGTTTAGATGGTTTATATAAATCTATGATGAATTGACCACATGTTATTTGTATTTATAATTTAAGAAAATATAGTTTTATAACACTAGATTAATCTGTCTTTTAAAGTTGTGAATCATACTTTATGGGCAGTTTTTTTATTGTGAAATAGAGAAGATGAATGGGGATTGACACTGCAGATTCCATAAAAACATGAATCTTTTTTTTATCAGCATTGTTATAAACGATACAATTGAATGAAGCGACGAATCCGTACCTGGAATAAGTCTTAACAAAATTATTTTTATCGATCGCTACTAATTTATAGAGTTAATAAATAAATGAGAAGTAAAGTTGCCATAATAACATTATGTAAACTAAAGTAGAAAGCCAGAAGTAAATTTGGCAGCAAGACTATAAAAACCAATCAATTAATTTAACCCTAAATCTACGTACAAGTTAAACATTTATAAGCTTCATAATTCATTTACAAAAGTAAAAATAAAATTCTATAGAGAATCTGTTCAAGATCAAATTATTAAAACAACCAGGGATTATACAGATTAACTTAATGAAAAAATAAAACTATATAATTAAATTAAATAAATGACCGAAATCCATAGTTGAAAATTTTTCTATTTTGTCTCAATTGCTAAAGTAATCTTGATTAATGAGACGCTTGTTTAATTAGTTTTCACAACTTCCTATAATATATATTATGTAAACTAGAAAAAAATACACAATGATTAGAGGTTTCCCCTAGGTATGTGACTAATGACATATACAAATCACCCTTTCTTCTTATTGTCCGTGTGGAGAAAACGATTTATAAGAAAAACAAGATCCAAAGTAGGATCTTGTTTCAGCTAGGAATAAAAAATGTGTAAATCTCTTTTTTATTAACTGAGAATAATACCTTTTCTGATTAAACCTATATCACTCACTCTTACTAAGTGATTAAATATGTTTCAAATAACAACTGTTTCTCCGCTAATTTCATCTTTACAATAAATATATTTCTTCCCAAACTCTTAAATACTTAAAGTTCGATCTTCCACAAACTGGCCCTTAAATGTAAAAATGGGTGCTATCCTTCTTAAGGGAAAGCGCCCGATTGCTGAATAACCTTTTCTATTGAACAGTAACCTTGTATTACCCAGCAACCTACTTTCATATTTTGGTTACTAACTTAATCCACTTATATCTTCAGCATTTTTTAAGTGTAAATAAGATATAAGGATCTACTTTTTGAGCTGATCAAGTGCTTGGTAAGCTGCCTGATACTTTCCTCCATCCGCAACTTCTGAATGGTACAAGGCCTTGATGGCATTGTTTTTTTCAAGACCATGCTCAGCCTTTAACTCTTTAAAGCGTGTATGCAGTTCTTTATTTCCCTTAATTAGTTGTTGCATTTGCGATTTTGAATACTTCAAAATATTTATCTCCTTTTTAAATCTCTGAGTTTAGCCTAATTTTTAACAGAAATAACCTGTTTAAAAAGATTCCTAAATTGCTCCCGGTCTTCAGCTGTAAAAGGCTTTGGTCCTTTTGTTCGCTGTCCACCTTTTCTAGCCATTGCACTTAAATAACGTGTTTGTAATAATTGGTCAATATTTTCATTTGTATATCTAAAACCTTTATGGTGGAGGACGATAATTCCTTTTGCTAAACCTAGTGATGCAAGACCATAATCTTGCGTAACGATAATATCTCCTTTTTCCACTAACTTCACAATTCGAAAATCTGCAGCATCTGCTCCAGAATCAACATAAATGGTTTTCACTCCTGATGGCTGTTCTGCATTAGAAAAATGAGAAAAGCTTGTAACAAGGATAACCTGTATTTCAAAATCGCTTGCTTCAGAAATAATAATATCTTTCACTGGACAAGCATCTGCATCCACATAAATTTTCATCTTTCCCCTCCCATTTAGAAGTTCGACTTACTATTTAACTTAATCTTTTTCAACTATAAAAGGGACTGATGACTTTTGTTTAAAAATAACAAAGAGTTCTTCCTTTTGCTGTTTTTTTATATCCTTATATTATACTTTATAGAATTGTGTTCAAATTGCCAACAAAAGATACCTTAGAACTAAATACTTGATTAGAATGTCACTGTTTAGCTACTAATATATCCCAGATTTAAACAATAATTTTATTATAGTAAGAAACACAAAAACCATAACTCTTTGCTGCCAAAGAATCATGGTTTCAGTCTAACAATTTATTATTTACCTCAATTTCCACTGAGGAAGAGCTCGTTCCTCGTTGATATCCTGCCAAAACATTTGGACGTCCATGCCAATCTTTACTTCGTCAGGATTACAGTTTAAAACATTACCTGTTATTTTAATTTCAGGCAGTCCTTCTAGTTCGACCTGAGCAATAACAGTCGGCAGATCGTCCTGGAAACCAGGCAGAAATGGTCGATAGGAAATGATATAGGAATAAATAGTTCCGTAGACTTCGTTACCGAATGAGTCCCAACTCAGTTTAGGACTGCCGCATTTTGAGCAGGCTGGACCAGGAGGATGTTGATATTTATGACAGGAATCACATTTCTGGATGGAAAGTTCATGTTTATCTGCCGAATCCCAGTAAGGCTTGTTATCCTGGTTTTTTAGTGGAATGGGTTTTTGATAGGCCATTTTATATCCCTCCTAATTTCTAAGAATCATAGCACCGGCTATATCTGGACCCGCCCAACCTGTACAGATTCCGATTTCACAATTCTCAACTTGACGATCAGTTCCTTTGTACTCGTGACGAATTTGCCTAACGATCTCAAGTACATTATTCATTCCATGAGTATAGCCTTCTGAAAGCATTCCCCCTGCTGTATTGGTAGGAAGGCTTCCTCCTATCCTCAAGTTTCCTGCAGCAACGAAATCCCCCACTTCTCCACGTGGAGCAAACCCAAAGGCTTCGAGCTGACGAAGCACAACCCAGCTAAAGCAGTCATATATGGAGGCTACTTGAATATCTGATGGCTGTACACCAGCTGATTTATATAATTGTGGAGCGACATAATCTGATGCTACCTGAGTCAAATCGGACCAATAGTGGGCATGTGGATGACATTCTCTTGCTGAAATTCCCATAATATAAACTGGTTTGGACTTACAATCTTTAGCCCTTTCAGCTGACGTAACAATGATCGCATTCGCTTCATCCAATTCAACACAGCAATCGTGTTTAGTAAATGGATAGCTAATGTATGGCGTTTCCATATATTCCTCCATTGTTAATGGATGTCCGTTTAGGAATGCTTTAGGGTTTCGTTGGGCATGTTCATAAAAATCTACACAAACATGGCCCAGATGTTCACGTGTAATCCCTGTTTCATACATATGCCTTGTAGCAAACATTCCAAACCACTGAGATGGACTTGCGGAACCATACGGAATAATGAAGCTTCCTCCATCAATTGCTTCCTGGATCATGTCAGGATCATATCCTCGTCCGACCTTTTTTCCGGAAGAACCATTCATAGATCTCCAAATTAATACGGTTTTTACTAAGCCTGCTTCTATTAATCCAACTGCATCTGCAATTAACATTTCAGTCGAGCTTCCGCCACCCATGACGTCATTAACATAACTGGGGCGTATCCCCAAATAAGTTGCCAGCTGGTGTGAAGAGCAGGAATCACCAGTACTATAGCTCATAACTCCATCAATTTCTTTAGCTTCAAGCCCAGCATCCTGCAATGCATTCCGTGCAGCTACTAAAGCCATATGGAGTGGTGTGGTTCCTGATTTTCTTGACCGTTCACTCTCTCCAATTCCTACAATGGCATAGCGATTGCTTATATCCCCCACATTAATGCCTCCTTTTCCTGTACAAGTTAACGAAATTTTAAAGTGGCTTTACCAGAACCAACAACTGATCCGGATTCCTTTTCAGCTATTAAATTCAAATCTGCCATTCTCAGGCCATCTTCCTCATAGATTTTTTCTACAGTTGAGGAACATGTTATTAAGTCACCTGGAATTGTCATCGCCCCAAATCGCATCTTAAACTGTTTAATTTCAGCTGTGGTGCCTGCAAGCTCCATAATGTATTGGCCTAAAAAGCCCATAATTAGCATTCCGTGAGCAATCACACCATTCATGCCAATCTTTTGCGCAAACTCATCGTCAGTATGTAGCGGGTTGAAATCGCCGGATGCACCGGCATATTTGACTAATTGAACCTTTGTAATGGGCGGTTTTTTTAAGACAGGAAGCGCTTGTCCCGCTCTTAAATCCTGATATTGTATCTCCATCCATTTGACCCCCTATCTTTTCATAAAGCAGCTCGATAAATGATATTCATACGGCTGATGGCTACCATCTCTCCGCTCTCGTCTTTAAATTCGGTATCAAGGACAAGAAATTGCATTTTACCGCTGTTTCCGTCTTTTTCGTATAAATCCGCTACCTTGCTTTTACAAATGAGTCGATCACCCAGCCGAATTGAACGATAATAGATAAACTCCTGCTCTCCATGAAGCATCCGCTTTTCGTCTAGTTTTAGAGGAAGATGATTTCCTTCACTGCTTAAGGCAATTAAGAAGGTTGGAGGAGCAATAATTCCCTCATAAAATGTGTTTTTAGCGTATGCTTCGTCCGTATATAAAGGATTAGAATCTCCTATAGCATCCGCAAATTGACGAATATGTCGCTTTTCTACCTCAACTGAAAAAGTGCTTCCTTCTAAACCAATTATACTTTTATCAAGCTCCATAGCTTTGCCTCCCATTAATAGGCTTTATGTGTAAAAATGACGATTGTTTATGCAAATTTTAAGATAATATACAAGTAGCATCAATGTAGGTTTCAACATAAATATCCACATAGTCTTGTAATGTTCTACACTACAATAGTAGATAGCGTTACATGGACAAACCACATTGTGCTGTAGTTGAATGATAAAAGTTTATATTTATCTAACAAATTAATAACTACTCTATAGAATGATTCAATCTATAAAGTAGTCTTATAAATCTCCTGAAATAATAAAATGATTTATTTATATTGGGCTATTTATTGTCTTTAATTCTTTCTCACGCAGTATTCGTTTAAGAATTTTACCTGCTGGTGATACAGGAAATACTTCAACAATCTCCAATTCTCGTATTTTTGCATAGTGAACGACTTCCTGATTAACAAAATCGATAAGTTCTTCAACAGTTGCTGTTGCTCCCGGCTTGAGAATAACAAATGCCTTTGGGATTTCTCCCACACCTGCTGAAGGTTTGCCGATTACGGTGGCGTTGCTTACCGCAGGATGCTTAAATAGCGCATCCTCAAGCCTGCTTGGATAGACGTTATAACCTTTATAAATCAACATATCTTTTTTGCGGTCAACGATGGTGATGAATCCATCTTCGTCCAGCATTCCGATATCTCCTGTATGGAGCCAGCCATCTCTAAGCGCTTCATCTGTTTCGATGGGCTTATTATAATATCCCTTCATAATTTGTGGACCTTTTGCACATATTTCACCTGTGGATCCTACAGGTAATGGTTCGTCGCTGCTGCCATCTGCAGGGATGATTTTCACTTCTGTATCAAAAAGTGGATGTCCAACTGTTCCAATCTTTTGCAATCCAGACCACAACATAACAGTATTCGTGATCGTTGCTGTCGCTTCTGTTTGTCCATAGCCTTCTCCAATCTTGGCATTTGGGAATGTTTTTGCTAATAGTTTCATTTCCTCTTGTACTAATGGGGCGGAACCGGATCCGGCATTCTTTACAGATGAAAAATCATAATTATGTATGTCTGGATGACCGAATAAGCCATTCCACATGGATGGAGAACCGCTCACATGTGTCACTTGATATTTTTCGATATATTCAAGAAATGTAATCGGTTTAAAACGATCAATGAGAACGACAGTGTACCCTACTAACATTGGATATGCCATACAAGAATAAACACCGGATATATGAAACAAAGGTGAAGGACTGAGTGAAATGGCTTCCTCTGTCAAACACGGGTATTTAGCTAGGTATTTGTCGATATCTTTCTCGACTCTTACTACTTCAAGTCCATTATTGTCTGTAATTCTTGGCAATAATCCAGCCGTCCAGGCTGTCGTCTGCAGAAAACTGCTAATCAAATTAGAATGTGTAATCATAACACCTTTAGGTCTACCTGTTGTTCCACCCGTATACGCAATATGGACAAGATCATTTTTTGGATCAATACCTGGATCAAATTCCTCATCTACACCTGAAGTAATCAAATCCGCTAAGCTATACCAATCCGCTCCGTAATCCTTTACATCTACTGGATTACTATATGAAAACATTTCCTGGTCTCCGGTCACAATTACCTTCTTTAAATTTAAGTTTGCTTGCAGACTTTGTATATCATCCACTGTTGATTCATGAGTAATAATAATTTCAGTATCCGAATCCTGAAGCTGAAAGCAGACATCATCTTTTGGAAAATAAGGATTAATTGGTGAATATATAGCACCGGATAAAACAATTCCATAATAAGCAACAATATATTGAGGGCACGTTGGTAAATGAACTGAAATGACTGTACCTTTTTCTACGCCAAGCTTCTTCAATGAATAAGCAAACCGAAGGGAATCACGGTAAACCTGTTCATAGCTAATATGCGTATCACGATAAATAAAAGCGGTTCGGTTCCCAAAACGGCTGGCACTTCCTTTTAAAATCGCTCCTACCGGCAAATTGGGATAGTCAATAGTCCTTGGCATATCTGGATCAAAAATTCGTTCATCTGACCAATTAAACATTTTTATCAACTCCAATTGGTATTAGAATAGGTAAGCATAACTTAATAGATGTCTTCTTAGCGGGATATATTTTATCCAATTTCTATTACACATGCTTTTTCCCTGGTGTATTCTATAAACGAATCTGTTCCAAAACCACTGTCTTTAAATCCTCCAAAGGGTAAATCAATGCCAACCTGAGAATACGTATTCACCCATACATTTCCTGCATCTATCTTGCTTATTAATCGTTTTGCACGGGCAAGATCAGTCGTCCAGATTCCTGCTGCCAAACCAAAATCCGTATCATTAGCAATGGCTATAGCTTCTTCTTCGGTTTCAAATGGTATGACCACTGCTACGGGCCCAAAGATTTCTTCCTGGCATACACGATGACGGTGGTTATCCACCTTTATTAATGTTGGCTCTACCCAATATCCGTTTTCTAACTCATGATTTCCATGTAATAAGACATTACCACCAGATTTCCCACCTGCAATAATATCTCCTTCTTTTTCTCCAAGCTCTATATAGGAAATCACTTTCTTATATTGTGATAGATTACCGATTGGGCCCATCGTTGTCTGCATATTTAATGTATTTCCAAGCTTCACGGATTCCATTGCCTGCTTGAATCCTTTTATTACTTCTTCAAAGATGGACTTCTGAATTAATATCCTGGATCCAGCCACACATATTTGTCCTGCATTGCCGGTAAAAATGGAATAAGGCAATAATCTTTCCATTACTTTATCCAGGTTTGCATCCTCAAAAATAATATTTGGAGATTTACCGCCCAATTCAAAGATGAATGGCTTTGGATTATTCGCAGTTGCCCTGGTAATTGCGCTTGCAGTAGCTTTAGAGCCAGTAAGACTGACTTTATTTATTTCCTTATTGCTTACTAAAGCATCACCGATTTCGGTTCCATATCCAGATAAGACATTTATGACACCTGGAGGTAAGATGGATGCCAAAATTTCTCCGTAGCGTAAGGAAGAAACAGACGCATGTTCAGAGGGTTTAATGATAACTGTATTGCCTGCTGCCAAAGCATAGGCGGCTTTTATTGTGAATGTAAATAGAGGGGCATTCCATGGTGTTATCCCTACAACCACTCCTAGAGGTTCACGATACGTATAACCAAACGTTGTAGGCCCCTTTGGGATGGTATCGCCTCTGCTTGCATAATTACAAAGCCCGGCTGCATCATACCAAATTTGTTTTAATGAAGTGATAAGCGTATAGCTTGTGTTGCTTATGACCCATCCATTGTCCTTTGTTTCCAGAGTTGCTAATTCTTCAGCATGATCAGTCAGTCGATCGCCAATTTGCCTTAATAATTCAGCACGTTGTAATGGTGGAAGGGCAGCCCAATCGGGAAATGCATTGCGGGCAGCTTGGATCGTATATTCTACGTCTTCTGTCGTGCTTTTCGGTATCCTAGCCCAAGCAATACCTGTAGAGGGATTCATACTTTCAATAAATTCACCGGTTGAAGATGCAACAGCGTTACCGTTAATAATATTTTTATATTCTTTTAGTTCATTGATTACAGGCATACTTACTCATCCCTTCCTGTTTTTATAAAGATGGTTTAGGCTGAAAATCTACCAATTAAGAGCTGTAGCTGCCTTTTCTCTATATAATCTCGAATTCCCTAGATATGTTTGATAATATTGAGCTCTTTTTAAATACAGATGACAGTCAATTTCCTCTGTTACTCCTATGCCTCCATGAATCTGAATCCCGTGTCCAGCTAAACGAAGATACGCTTCTGTAATAAATGCCCGGGCACTATTAACTGCCACTGCTGCATCTTCTGCTTTTTCATCCAGAGCCCAAACAGCATAGTAACTTAACGATCTTGCCGTCTCCAAATCCAGTTTCATATCTGCAATTCGATGCTTGATCGCTTGAAAACGTCCGATTGGCTGGCCAAATTGAACGCGGATTTTTGCATATTCGGCACACATTTCTACGATTTTATCCATGCCTCCAACCATAATTGAAGTAAGGGCGGCGTTCAGATATAAAAGTCCTTCCTCAATGGCGTCCTCGCCTCTATGTAATTCGCCTAGAATCCGAGAGTTGGAAACGATTACATTTTTGAAGTTGACTTCTGTCAGATGACGAGTTTCATCCATCGCTTGAAGAACCCGATAATCTACACCATCATCATTTCTATCTACAAGGACAAAAGAAATACCTTTTCCATCCGTTTCTGATTCAGAACGAACTAGCACTAGATATGTATCTGCCAGATTGCCTTCAGGAACTAATGTCTTAGACCCGTTAAGAATCATTGAATCTCCGTCAAATTTTGCTGTCATTTGAATATCATTCAGGTTAAAACACTTTCCTGGCTCTAACCATGCAAGTGAAATGGTTCTTGAACCGTCTGCAATTCCTGGTAAGTATTTTTCTTTTTGTTCGGTTGTACCAAACTTTTCAATCATCGGTGCTGCAAATGCGACGGTTTCTAAATATAATCCTGGTAATAATGCACGTCCTAATTCTTCGAGTACTGGAACTTGATCGACTGTAGTTAATTCAGCGCCTCCATATTCTTCTTTCACGGTGATTCCCATACAGCCCAATTGTGCTAGACCCTTCCATGTCTTGGTGAGTAGATTCGTATTATTTTTCGCCATCTCCCGAGCAATCTTTGTTTGCCCTCCGCCATCTAAATATTTTCGGACCGATCCCCGAAACATTTCCTGTTCTTCATTTAAAGAAAAATCCATTTTTATTGCACCTCCGTTTCATTAACGTAAATCCTTAGGCAATCCCAATAATCTTTCACCAATCGTATTTCTCTGTACTTCGCTTGTACCTCCGCCAATCGTAACTCCAAAGGAAGACAAGTAATCTAATTGCCAAAAAGGATTGGCCAGTGCATCTTCTTTCCATAAAACACCTTGATGCCCCTGAATGGATACAGCAAACTCAAACAAATCCTTTGTTAATTCGCTGCTCATTAATTTATCCATCGAGCTTTCTGCACCAGGATAGCCTCTTTTCATAGAGGTAGTAATATTGCGATAATATGTTAAAAGTACACCTCGACAACGAGTATAGAGCTCAACCATTTTTTGTCGTGTAAACGGATCTTTTATGAGCGGCTGGCCATTTTCCTTCAGTTCATTCGTTAGCAACACTAAATCAGAAAATTGCTTCTCCAGAGTGAATATTTGTGCGCCAATTCCAGTTCGTTCATGGAGCATTAAATTAATCATTACCTTCCAGCCTTCATCAATTTCGCCAACAATTTCTTCATCATAGGCAACAGCGTCATTGAAATAGACCTCATTAAAATCATGCTTTCCATTCATTTGAATAATGGGACGTACTTCAACACCTGGTTGTTTCATATCTACTAGAAATACCGTGATTCCTTTATGCTTCTTTTCTAAATTGGAGGTTCTCGCAAGTAGAAAACAACGGTCTGCCAAATGCCCATAACTCGTCCAAACTTTTTGTCCATTGATAATCCATTTGTCGCCCTGTTTTACAGCACTCGTTTTCAATGCAGATAAATCAGACCCGGCATTTGGTTCAGAATAACCCTGACACCATACTTCTTCAGCATTAAGTATTTTGGGGATAAATTTCTCTCTTTGCTCTTCCGTTCCAATATCCATTAATGTCGGCCCAACCATATGGATTCCAATATAATTAATAAGATGTGGAGCTCCTGCTCTAACCATTTCCTGATGATAGATGATCTCTTCAATAACCGAGGCACTTTGACCGCCATATTTTTCTGGCCAAGCGATGGCAACCCATCCGCCATCATTCATTTTCTTCTGCCAGTCCCTCAAAAATTGAGCTTGTTCTTCTTCGTTTTCTGGCAAATCTCGTTTACCTTCGATCCAACCCTCAGGTAGATTTTCCTCTAACCATATCCTTAATGTTCGACGGTATTCTTCCTCTTTTTTTGTAAAAGAAAAATCCATTTCATTATCCTCCTTCGGCAATCATCAAGCTCCTCACAAACATAACAACTATAATTTGTATTTTAGTAATACAGATTTTTGAATACAATGTAGGTTTTTACATAATTTCTTTGTAATGAATTGAAGATTATATACTAGTTTTTGCTGGAGAAGGAGGTAATGTGGAAGAAAGTTATATAAACAAAGAGAAGGCATTGCCTTCTCGTAAATGAATATATGAGGTTTTTATTTTAAACATCAATAATAATGGTGGAAAATATGTCGTAATTTGAGGCTAAGAAGCTTGGTTCAGTGATTTCTTAAGATAACAGGCTAGTTGAAGGCGTAAAATGTCCTCTGCGTCTTCAAATGATATACTGAGACAATCTTCAATCTTCTTTAATCTTTGGTAAAGTGTATTGATATGGATAAACAATTTAGTAGCCGTTTGTGATGCAGATCGATTCAATTCAAAGTAAGTAATCAATGTTTCTTCGAGTTTGCTGGCTGCATGATGAGGTGTCTGTAAGGGTTCAAATACCTCCTGCAGAAAACGGTTAATTTCTTCTTTGTCTTGATTGATAAACAACCTGTTCAGTCCAATTTTCGAGTACTCTATTATATCAGGAACTTCCTTTGAAACAAGATATGAGAGAGCCATCTCCGCCTCATTATGAGATTTACCAATCAGGGATAAATCGCTATATGTTGAACTGATTCCTCCGCAGAGTAATCTGCCCTTTTCCTCCTCATTCCACATCACAATGGTTTGTTCTAAAATCTGCAGAATATAAGGGTATGATTTGGAATCGGGAAGGCAGAAGAGAACGATTGCTTTATTATGGTCACCGAAAATGGTTTGAATATAAAAGGATAATTCTTTTTTTAACTGAGCCACTAAACGGTGTATATAGGTGTCTAGCACTTCCTCGTCCTGATTTCCTATATACTGAAGGATTACTGAAAAAAACTCCTCCTGCTCCTTAATTCCTAATTCAGTTGCCTTAGATAATAAAGTAGTGGAATCTTTGCTCTGCAGCAATTCATAATATAACTCTCGACGATTTTTGTAATAAAACTCGACTAAATTCTTTTTCTTAACCAGTTCAAGTGCAAGGACAGAATATCCCTGTTCTAATGCGATATGGTCTAGCTGACTTAAGGGTTCCTTTATCTCGATAATAAGACAGCCAAGAATTAAATTTTCTGTACGGATTGGATATAGACAATGGGACTCTTGCTCAGATGTAATAATTTTGTATGGCAAACCATCTTCCATGTTTGTAATCGTACGATAAAGTTTTTGGTACGTATAAGAATAGGGCAGTTTTTTTCTTTCAGGTATGCAGCTATTTTCGATTAGGTCTACAAATATTAATTTTTTCCCTATTATTCTGTTTAGCTCACGAATTACCTTTTTTGCCCCCTTATTCTGCAGGGATAGATTTGTTAGTGTGGAATGGATATCGTCTCTTTTGAGCAGAAGTTGATTTTGATTTTTGATATCGGTGAATAACTTTGCATTTTTAAGTGCTACACCAATTTGAGAAGAAAAGCCTTGCATCAAGTGTAAATCTTGTTCTGTTAGACTCTTACTTGATTTAACCTGGCCAAGGATCATAGCACACTCAATTTCGCCATCAACAGCTATTGGAGCTGAAATTAACGATTTGACATGACGGGGAAAGTCATAGGTAGAATCCCAATATTGATTATTTTCTGGAGAAACAGTAGCCATCTTTAATAAAAGCTTAGAAGTATCCTTCACGAGCTCCGGAGTTCCATTCATGAACATTTGTCCAATAGATCCTTCTCCTATTCTATATTTCATTTTCCAAAGTCCGTCCATAACATGGCCAACTGAAGTCTTACAAACTATACGATCTAATTGCCGGTCATATAACCACAAAGTACCTAAGTCAGCGGTTGGAATAACTCCCATCGTATTTTTTAATATTGCAGAAAATATTTCTTCAATATCTAACAAAGAAGTAGTCTGACAGATACTCTCTATGATTTTATCGATCTTATATCGGTTTGCATGTAAAGCATACTCACTGTATATCGGATAAAGAAAATAATACATTAAATCCATTTCTTTATCGTCAAACTTAGTTGATTCAGATAAGCAGACGGATACTATGTATTGATTAGGATATTTGAAATAAAGATATGTTTTACGTTCCTTAACTTCCTGAGTAGATATAAAATCCATTAAGTCTATATGCACTGGCTCGAAAACACCTAAATGTTCCCCGCCCTCAATTAAAATAGAATCTGAAGTTTCAGGACTTGATAACCAAATTTGATACGGGCAATGAACACCTTTTTCCTTCAAAAATGCCTGCAAAACATTTTGGTTACTCATATTTCCTCCTCTGGATATAAATTATTTTTAAAAGATATTCACGTATTCTGTCATAGGTATGAATATATTGTCTGTCTACATTATAATATTAAATTTCCTAAAATGATTAATCAATCTTATTTATATCTGAAAATTCAGCAAAATTATACAAATACTTATCGATAAAGCTATTTCTCATATGATAATGGCAAGTAACGTTAATTATGAAAAAGGTGATAAGTATACTATGTATATTTAATTACTATTCAGTCAGCTTTACAGGTTCTTTTACTCGAATAACAGCAAAAAATCTCACAGTACTTTGACTGAGAGATTTTTTTGAATTGCTGAGCAACCATTAATCACCTAATTTAAATAGGCGTCTTCCTATGCCTTCACAGCATTATCTCGCAAAGTATGTTTGAGTACTTTCCCGCTCGCATTTCGTGGTAATTCTTCTACAAAGATAATTGTCTCGGGAGCTTTATATTTCGCGAGATTTTGTTGACAGTAGGTTTGAATATGCTCCGCTGATAGATGTCGTCCCTCTTTTAGCACAATAAATGCCTTAGGAACTTCTCCATAAACAGGATGAGGAATACCCACTACAGCAGCTTCTAATATTTCATCCAATTGATACAAAACCTCTTCAATTTCAACTGGATAGACATTTTCCCCTCCACGAATGAGCATATCTTTTTTTCGATCAACAATATATAATAATCCGTTCTCATCTAACCGACCCAAGTCTCCGCTATACAACCATCCGTCTCTGAGTGTCATGCGAGTTGCTTCTTCATTTTTTAAATACCCTTTCATTACTTGTGGACCTTTAACAATGATTTCTCCTACAGCAAAAGGAGGAACGTCCTCTCCATCTTCACTCACGACGCGAACCTTTGTATAGGGCAAAGGCTCTCCAACTGAACCGATTTTTTCTAGTGCATAATGATCTTTTAGGGTTGTTGCCCCTGGAGAGTTTTCTGTTTGCCCATATAGATTCTGAACCTTTACATTTGGGTAATAGGTCTTTAATCTTTTTACAAGTTCATATGGCATAGGGGCCGCTCCGTATGTAAATAACCGTAGATGTGATAAATCAGTCTCTGTCATATTAGGTGCATTTAATAACGTACTATAAATGGCGGGAACTCCAAAAAATATCGTGACTTTTTCCATCTCCATGGCTTTCAAAGTTTGTCCGAGTATAAAAGCTTCTTCAATGATGACTGTACCGCCGTTTACGATTGTTGGGATAGAAAAGCAATGACTGGCTGCACAGTGAAATAAAGGTGTAACGATTAGTGTACGATCCTCAGAAGTTGTTTCTAGTGACTGTGCCCAGATTTCAGCAATAGCTCGTACATTTTCTGCTGATAAACATACACCCTTTGGTTTACCTGTAGTTCCAGATGTATAGAAAATAACTGCAGTATCTTCTTTGTCTATGTGCTCTTGCCGGAAAGGGATAGAATGATCCTCTAAAACTGACTCTATAGTGTTTTTTTCACCAGTTTCAAGAATATCCTTAAACTGTTCCACAGTAGAACTTATTTTCTCTAGTATTGGATTTAAACGAGCATCATAGATAAGGGCCTTAGCTTCTGAATGCCGCATAATATACTCCACTTCTGGAGCTGCAAGTTTTGTGTTGATCGGCAATACTGAAAATCCACCTAATTGACAAGCGTAATAAGCAATTAAAAAGGTATCCGAATTAAATAAGTAAAGAGCTATGATATCTTCTTTTTGATATCCTTTTTGCTGAAAGAATCCTGCTAGGTTTTGTGCTTTTTGATAAAAATCTGAGTAGGTTGTTTCTTTCCCCTTAAATGAAGTAATCACGCTGCTGGGTTTTGTTTGTGCATGTTCACGTAATTGCTCAAAAATAAACACTCTAACATCCCCTTTGCTTATTAACTAGTATAAGTATAACGGGCTTGGAATCATTATTTTGTCGATTTATAGTCGTTTAATTAAAAGTTGATAGGTTTCCCTTTTTTACGTATATAGAATTCTATATGGTTTTCACGAATCATCTTACTAAGTTAAACCTATTATTCCACCGTAATACTTTCCATTCTTCCGGATGGATAGTCTAATATTTTTCAAACAATCTATAAGAAATAAAATAAAGATGCTGCATTGATGTACTCACCTATTAAACTTTGTTCAATTTTATTCTTCTGCTATGTCAACCTTGTAAGCCGTTACAAAAATTATTCCTATTCTCTTTCCTTTACTTGTCAGTAAAAAATAGCTAAAATTGTTTTTAATACCTGATACTAAAAGTTGCATATGACAACAGGTATCATATACTTGATTCGTATTTTAGGAGGATTTTTTTATGAAAAGAGAAGAATTAATAGCTCCTCATGTCTATAATTTAACAACTGAAATTGAGCGTTATACCAATGATCCAGAGAAATTGGCTCTAAAGTGGGAGAATCAGGATGGTCTGACTAGATCAATTACATATAAACAATTAGTCGAAGAAGCTAATAAAATAGGAAATGTATTTGCTGAAGCGGGATTACAAATGGGAGATAAAATACTGGTGATTGTTCCCCGTATAATCGAGGCTTATGCCATCTATATGGCAGCATTGAAATCCGGTATTGTACTTATTCCATGTTCAGAAATGCTCCGTGCAAAAGATTTGGCTTTTAGAATTCAGCATGCTGAAGCTCGAGCGGTAGTCTGTTATGAAAAATTCACTGCTGAAATTGATGCGGTACCTGACTCAGATAACCTGATTAAATTCTGTGTTGGTGATGTTAAAGATCAATGGATTTCACTAGATGAAAAAGTGAAAACAGCTTCCTCTCAATTTAAAGCTGCCAACACTACCAGGGATGATATTGCTTTGTTATCCTATACTTCCGGCACAACAGGAAATCCAAAAGCAGTCGTTCATACTCACGCCTGGGGCTTTGCTCATTTGAAAACTGCTGCAAAGAATTGGATGTCTATTAATGAAAATGACCTAGTGTGGGCAACAGCCGCTCCTGGGTGGCAAAAATGGGTGTGGAGTCCCTTTCTATCCGTACTTGGAACAGGAGCAACCGGCTTCGTATATAATGGAAAATTCAATGCTGATACCTTTTTAGATTTGCTGGATAAGTATCGAATAAATGTTTTCTGCTGTACACCTACTGAATATCGGTTAATTGTAAAAAGTGAAAAACTACATACGTACAAATTACCTTATCTCCATAGCGCGATTTCCGCTGGTGAAGCACTAAATACAGAGGTGATTAATGCTTTTTACAATCAGTTTAATGTAACGATTCGCAATGGTTATGGACAAACCGAGAGTACATTATTAATCGGCCAATTAAAAGATATCCCAAATAAGCCTGGTTCCATGGGTAAAGCTACACCGGGAAATATAGTAGAAATTGTCGATGAAAATGGGCAGCTGTGCCAAGCAGGTGAAGTTGGTAATATAGGTGTTCATCTTAGTACACCTGCTCTCTTTAAAGAATATTATAAAGATCCGGAACGTACACTTTCGCAAAGAAAAGGTGAATACTTTATTACAGGTGACCGAGCTTTAAAAGATGAAGAAGATTTCTTTTGGTTTGAGGGTAGAAGCGACGATATTATTATTAGCTCTGGATATACAATCGGGCCGTTCGAGGTGGAAGATGCTTTAATTAAGCATCCTGCCGTGAAGGAATGTGCAGTCGTAGGAAGTCCTGATGCGATTAGAGGAAATATTGTTAAAGCCTTTATCGTCCTAACAGACTCTTATAAACACCATTCAGAAAAAGAACTGATTGCAGATCTTCAGAGTTTTGTAAAAACCTTAACCGCTCCATATAAATATCCGAGGAGCATTGAATTTACCGAGGCGCTACCAAAAACGACTTCAGGAAAGATTCGTCATGTACAATTAAGAGAAATGGAACTAAGTAAAGACTAAATATCAAACGACCCGACTTCTAAGTAAGTTGGGTTTTTTGTCTCTATATAAATAAAAACCGTCACTAATACCGCGACGGTGTAAAATTTTATTTTGTTTGTGTGACCTTAACGCCTTTTGATACAACTTTTGTTGGATTGATTAAGGTATCAAGTGCTGGGCAATGTGCTTCTATATAACGGATAAATTCCTCGATTTTTTCTTGAGGCGCATTAGACTCCATATGGACGAAATAACGAATTTCCTCTAAACCAACTTTTGCACCTGGTTTTCCCTTGTAACCGCCCGTATCTAAATCACCTTCAAGCTCGATCACTAAACGATCGTATTGAATTCCCATTTTATCCGCATAACTTTGAGCCATAATGGTTTGACAAGCACCGAGTGATGAAAGAAGGAGTTCTAATGGGTTCATGCCAAGATCTGTTCCTCCTGCTCTTTCCGGTTCATCAATTGTCACCTTATGTCCCCTTGCTTCGACCTCGACCTGTACATTATTAATTAAAGTTGCTTTTGATTTCAGTGTCGTTTTTGCCATCATCAATCTCCTTTTACACGTAGTATATGAAAATGAATAGCTCTCTCACGTTACTGATCCGTTAAAACGATATGTTTGTAGATTGTGATTTTCTTTTATTTCTTTTTGTGGTGATCCGATTCTTTTCGTATCGTCCCGATTTTCTTATCACTGCGTGTATCCCTGCCATTACGATTTCGAATGGTCCCGGGTGGGAGCTCATATTCTTTTTCAAAATTGCCTAATCTGCAATCGTCACTTGTCTGTTTTGTCAATATAGATCACCCGTATATAATTTATATCTGACTATATAGGTTAATACCACGAATTATACGATTCTATTCATAGGATCGAATAGACTGCAAAACAAGGTGCGAACATATGTTCTTTTTATTAAAAATAGCATTTTGTAAAAATTACAGTCATAATCTCTAATTTTTCGAACTTTTATAAAGAAAATAGCCAATGTTCGTGTTTTTCGCCAACTCGTTGGTGTCCGGTCGGTGGAGCAACCGCACTTAGCTTCTCTAAATACGAATGAAACCATTTCATAAACATATAACGTTTGTGTTTTTGTGTGGTATCATTCAAAAATTATTATAGAGATTAATCCTTGTTAAGGAAATATAGAGCTTTTGAGTATATTATCTCAAGATCCCCTTTTGCTTTGCTTCCTCTAACCATTGTGGAAATTCGTTTAATAATTGATCGTACAATTCTTCATCGGACACATCTTCCAAATTATTCAGATGAAAGAAATTTGCATTATCCACAAATCGGCCTTCCATTGTATCCAACTTTCTTAACACATCAAAATTAGAATCACCTATACCTACAAACTGCCAGAAAATCGGCATTTTTGAAGAATTTGCGATGATCTTTTTAATACCTGATTTACATCCGCCATCATTAATAAATACTAAAAAGACTGGCTCATCTGCTGGTTCTTCTTTCATATATTTATGTATAACATCTTTCATAACTTGTGGTTCGTCATTTCTTCCAAACTTATGTATGGACTGATTATTTACTATCTTATCATTGACATAATTGACAAAATCCTTTTCTGTAACAGCAGGCAGCCTGGAAAATTCATTGTCATAGACCCATACATCCAATGAACCGTTATCATCAAATTGGCTTGCTACAGCCAGGATTCTCTCTACTGCTTCCTGGACAACCCCGTCACGGTATAAAGCTCGCATAGAACCTGATATGTCTAAAACAAATCCTACTCTGGCTACAACGCCTTGTAATTTCTTCTTCTCTAAAACAACTTTAGCAATATTCTTTTTTAATAAGATCGGCTACATCCGTAACTCTCCCTTGTTATTTCTAAATTTGCTAACTGTGGTGCAATCCTTTATTTTGAACCTCTTACCCAGTTCATGCCCCAATTAAAAGCACGATCCATATCCTGATGGCCCTTAAAGTACTCTACTAGCCTTTCTACCTTGAATGTTTCGTTGTTAACATTTTCTATCATTGCAATTGCACACATATTTTTCCCGTTTAGATGTTCATCTAGTTTTACTTCTACATCGGATCCACCAGGATACTTAAGAGTTACGACACCGTCTGCTTGAGACCAATTAGCTACTCCTTGGTAAATAAACGCATATACTAAAATTCGTTTAATTTCGGTCACTTTATCTCCGTTAATCCGAAGATTTTCCCCGCCTACTGCACTTCCCGTACGGTCATCAGCATCCAATTTCATAAAAGGTCTTGCATTATAATTGCCAAAAGCATTGCCAAGAGCTTGGACACAGCCTTTTTCTCCATTTTTCATTTCAAATAAACAACCAAGATCAAGGTCGACATTATTAGACTTACCGAATAAAGCAGACATGAATCCACCGGATTTAGGAGCACTTTTTTGATTCCAATTTAGGTTTACGAGCAGTTCTCCGAGTGATTGATTCGTACTTTTTGTTAGATTGATATTTTGTCCTTTTTTCTTTAATTCAATTTTATTTAAGTTAACCATTATATTACACCTTCCTTATTTGTATTTTATTTACATAAATTAATTATATTTTAATTTACAAATTTTAGATAGAAAAAGAATCATATTAAGTCGATATTTCAAATGAATCGATAAAAAAGCTAATATTCACTCGAATTACCAGCCAATTGGTGATATAGAATATAAAAAAAACCCTATCTTCACTATAGATAGGGGTAATCGGTTAGGATTGGGATAGGACGCGTTTCGCATCCTCTCTAATCGTTTCCAAACGTTTTTTATCTTCAATCCGTTGCATGGACTGTTCTTCTTTAACCTTTTTATATTCATCTATTCCTTTAACAATCGTATCCCACATATTTTCAATGGTATCCATTTTAATACTAGAGCTACCGGAACGCTGAGCAATCTCAATGCTTTGATTCATAATATCGCTAGTGACATCCTTTAACATTTGATTCGTGCGATCTTCAAATGCATTCAATGAATCTGAATGTACTTTTTGACGTTTTGCACTGACCGTATTAATAATGCCCATTTTAAAAATCGGAATGGTTGTAACAAAGGCACTATTAATCTTTGCAACTAAATCATTATTTCCACGTTGCATGGTTTTAATCTGTGGAGCGGCAATAACAGCTACCATACGGGCTTTTTCTAAATCATCTATTTTTCTTTCTAATAATTCTTTGACTGTACGAAGATTTTCCAGCTCCATCCGAGCCATTTGATTGCCTGAATTTACTCGTTGTTCGCATTCAGGGATTAACGTCTGATTTACTTCCTCTAATTTCATTTCAGCAGCTACTACATATTTTTCTAATTCGAAATAATATTCAATATCTTCTTCATATAAACCTTCGAGATTTTGATTTGTCCGCTTTAATTCATCCTCAATCATCGCAAATTCTCTATGAATTTTATCAAGCTCTCCACCTAATGTTTGATATTTTTTAAAGAGAGCTTCCGTTGTCGCCTTCGCTTTTTTAAACAATTTTGCGATGAAATTAGGTTCTTTCATGATTTCATTTTTATCAAACCGTTTCATTAATTTCTCTAATTGAATTAATAATTCACCGGATTCATCAATTTTCGAAAGTGCCATCGTGTTTAATATTCTGTCTGAAAACTGAGAAAGCCGTTCTGCCGGTGCTCTCCCAAGTGATAATAATTCATTTTGATTGCGCAGGTCCATATTTTCAACAATCTGAAGGACCTGTGCTTCATTGCGCAGCTGCATTCTAACTTCATTAGCAGACTGTTCTGTCAAATCTGTATTTTGTTTAATCTGTAATTCATTTACCATTAGTTATTTCCCCAATCATTGGAATATTTGTTGATTCAGTCTTTTAGATATCAGTTAAAATATTCTTTTAATAATCTTTTTAATGAATGATTTTTCTCCTTGCTGAAAGTCTGGAATTTCTTGTTCAAAAACAATATCTTCTAGCCAATGGGTATCGTAATGAGATGGGTCTACAAAATTCTCTATATCGGTTTGTCCTGCTGGATTGTATAACACAATATCCACACCAAATTCATTTAAAAACAGCAGCAGTGCCGCATCCTCACGGGTAAATGTACTGTTAGTTCCCATATTGTATAGAACGATTCTTGGCACATCCTGAGAATAATCAAATTGTTGTAATTGTTTCAGAAAATCTTCAGGAATCAAGCTCGCTTGTTTAAATAAAAATAATTGCAAATCATATTCTGTTTCATGATTCAGCTTTAGTAATTTAGGATGTTCACAGTACTCTTTAATCGTCCAGGCGATGGCCCTTTGCAGCTCAATCGGCAAAGGTCCATATCTCCACCAATTTCCTGCGAGCATTTTTTCGGGTGACAGTGCGCCATCTTTATCTAAGGAATGTTGAAAATGAAAATGATAATTGGCTTTTGTCTTTGTCGTGAAAGGAAATTCGCGAATGTTTTTCGAGAGTGAAGAATCCTTGAGACCCTTCATTTTAGACCAATAATCCGCTCGATCTCGTGAAACTCCATTGATTTTTGTGAATATGACAGGAATGATTACTCGATCCTTATCAATTTTAAATTGAGGCCTAATCATTGCTTTTTCTTTTGCATATATAAATACATCATCATAGGTCATTCTTAATGTTGTAGATGAAGGCTTGAAATTTCTAAATTGCCAAGGTTTATAAATACCAGACTCATGATCATTTAACATGATTTCAAGCTGTTTGTTGGCTCGATACGCTACAGTTGTTTGCCGCTCTCTTTCTTTCGTAGGGAATGGTTCTAGCTTCCCTTTATTCGTATACACATAGGGTAGTGAAAATTCATTTTCTCGATCAAGATCGCTAAAAAAGTCTGTGCCGGCAGGATGCAAAATTAAAACATCACAACCAAATTCCATGAGCAGTAATAAAAAATATTGCTGACTTAAGGATAGATCTCCATACCAAACGACTTTCGGAAAATCTGAACCTATTTGGAGGTCTTTAGACCATTTTTCCCAATGATTTTTAAGCCACTTAATCATATCGATGATAAATCTGCGGAATTCAGGTGAGAGCAACCCGCTCTTCTGTTTATCTTTAAAATGTTCAACCACTTTAATGATTGATATTTGTACATGCCTGTTAATTGTAGAATCCGTATGCTTAGGTATTAAGTTTTTACCATAAAAAATGGCTATTAATCGTTTAATTGATAATCCTTTATTTTCTGTACGATGTAAGGTTAAAACATCATGTATAGTTTGGAACACCTGATTATCAATCGTTTTATCCAATTCTTCACTTAACACATGTATAAAAGGTTTTTGGTGCATGTCGTATAAGGAGTTATAGTATTCATCTTCGTCGAGTGGAATACCTAATACTCGGAGACTGATTCTTTGAAAACGAAAAGTTGATTCATCTAAATGATAGGATGGTCTTGTACGAATAGAAGAAAGAAATAACTCTAACCATTCTGCTGTAGATTTGTTTAATAAAGGTTCTATTTTTATGTAATTCAATATTTAAACTCCTTTCTCTAAGATGATTCGTACATTAATATTATATATCTATTTTTTTACAGTTGCGCTAAGAGATTTGGGAAATCTGCTCTTTTTTTACAAAAAATATAACTTTGGGAGAATATTATACGCCCGTAATCAGTCCATTTTTCTATAAACTAAAAAATCTATGATATTTTCGGTCAATTACATAGATGTTTTTTAGGAATCGCTATTCAGTTAGAAATAAAATTGCTAAAACAATTGAAAGAATGAGCAGTAACCCAGTGGGATAGTACTTTATACTCTTACTCCCACCGAGTTACAGCTTTCTTACAGGCTCAGAAGATTTTTAATTAAATCCTCTGTGGAAGCTGCTCCTTTACCTTTTAACCAGTTTATTTTTGGATCGTTCGGTTTGACATCGTAAAGCTCTCCATGCTTTAGACTATATCCTTTATCGGCAATCGCGATCATATCATAATCCATAAGGGAATCCCCGGCAGCAGTGTGAATATCATAGTCCAGCCGCTTTTTTAAATGCTCCACTGCAAAAACTTTATTTAAATTACTTGGCAGTATATAGAGTTTTCTTCCGTGCAAAAATGTTCTCCATCCGATTTTGTTTAATTCATCTTCAAAGGACAGCAGTTCTTGATGTGGTAAGGTATCTTTATTTACATGGTACATATAGAACAAGGAATCGATATAAAACTCACGCTCAACCCAGGAATCATGACGGATCTTTGCGAACGTATTTAGCATGTCATGATGTGGAAGTGAAGTAACAGAGAGATGGTTTTTAATAAAATCGTCCCACTCTGAGTCAGGCTTTCCATCTACTAAAATCGTTCCGCCATTGCTCACAATCGCATATTTAGGTTTTATTTTCTGTTGAAATACTTCAATTCTCTCATATTGATATAGTGCTCTTGTCGTTACTGGTACAAATAGATGTTGTTGATTAAATTGTTGTAAAAGGTCAATAGAAGTTTGAGACATATAGGTAATAACCTGATCATCTTTAAATTCGACTGGTGTTATTTGATTATCGATGGGGTACTTGTCCATCATATTTTTTGAATAAATTAAAGTTCTGTCTAAATCGGATGTAAATAAAATAATAGTAATCCCTTCCTTATACCTCTTTTATAATTCCGCAGCATGTATAGGACATATCCCTGAATTCCTCAACCGGTACATTTCGCTCTTTAGCCAAAAACAAAATATGTGATAAATCATTTGAATGATTAGGATTGATTAGGATTTTCCAGGGTATTCTTCGCAATAAAACACGTGTTGTTTCTCCAACACCTGGTTTGATAAAATGTGTATTGCTAATATTGTAGATGTTTTGAATTCTTTCAATAGAATCCATCCCGAGCCACGTAGGTGTTTTATCTTCTTGACGTAATTGTTCCAAGGATTGTTTCACTTGCTCTTCTACTTTCCCAAAATCCTCGCTAATCGTATCCACATAAAAATTCGATAAATCTGCATCCGCTAATTCTTTATAAAACTTTGCACCATGAAAGTCATCCTTGCTCATGAATTCATAGTTTAATACAGTACGACTTACTAATCCTGATACCGTAGAGTTTAAACAAGCGGATGGGATTAAAAAGTCATCTCTTGTTCCATATATATCTACACAATGCCCTGGATCGGCTAACACGGCCAATGAAGGATCAATATAATTCGAGTGAGTTGAATTATATTTCTCGCATGCTTCAGCTAATTCAAACGTAATAGCTCCTTTTCCTGTCCAGCCGTCTATTACCTGAATGTTCGCATGAGAATGCTGCTCAAAAATATAATCAATAGCTGCCTCATCAATGCCTCTGCCGCGAATGATAGATATAGAATAGTGAGGAACATTGATTTGATATTTATAGGCGTAATAACGTTTAATCAACACTCCAATTGGTGTTCCAGCTCTTGCTAAGCTGACTAAAACTAAGTTATCCATTCCTTTACGTTCAATAATCTGTTCGGCCACTGTTCCAATAGCCACAGCTAGACGCTCTGAATATTTTTTTAATGTATCATGAAATAAATTTATATATTCTTTTGGAGGATGATATTCGACAGGGAGCATTTCCGAATAGTGTATACCGGATTGGATCAAACTTTCTCTTTCTTCCGTTTTGGTTTCAAAAACGTAATCACTAATATCTCTTAATAAAAATATGGCATCATCTTCGTTGTAGCTTCCCATTTGATCCGGTATTAGTTTTCGTTTAAGCATAAAATCCCTCCTGGTTGTATAGTGGAGCAGTATATAACTATAAAAGTATGAAACTATATATGATATCTAACAGTTCTAGCCAATTAGAAAGAAAATGGTTGATATGAATTCCTTACTGATTCATTTCCGTTAGAGTGATGACAGTAATGAAATTAATCCCGGTTTGTTTTAATGCGGATAGTATGGAATTTACTGATTCATGAGATGAGTTTCTTTCAATAAATATAAATATCTCGTCATAGCGATTGATTTCAATATTATATAAGTAATTTACGATCCCTTTATTTTCAGGACTATCAAATGTAAATTTATTATGAATTAGGTAATCACTCTTTTCTAAAGAGTATATTGGACTTCGAGTAGTAGATTGAAAGTAAACCTCACTCCCCATGGACGAAGCAATCATCATAGGTATATACATAAATTCCCCGGTACCTATAACCAAGGTCCTCTTACCTTTGCGATGCTGTTTCAAAATACCGCCTATCTCTTCAAAAATAGGAGAAAAACTTCTTTCTTCTTCTATATCCAGACCAAATCTCCCTGTAGCCTGTGAATAAGGGGAAGCATTTAGAGACTCATCAGTATTGATAGAAGTAAATTGATTAAAGTGATGGTCTTTAAAATAATGATGGATAGGTATATATGAAACGTGTTGCTCAGAAGTTTGATTAGGAGCAGCAAGTTGATCCTCTAGCTTTAAATCAGGTTGACCATTAATCGAGATTGTTCCATCCATTAAAGACACTGGATGTATGGTAACCCCTAATTCTCTTTCTAATTGCTGATATTGTGAACGATGCTCAGCTGTGCGCCAATCCAAAATCGATATCAATGTAAATACCTTTTTTGATGGATAAACAGAATGGATTTTTCGGATAATATTGATTGCTGTTTTACCCGTTGTTATTTCATCATCCACTAATACAATTTCTTGGTCGTTATCAAAAAAAGCAGGATCGCTTGAATAGACATAATGGCTGCTGGCATGGGAATGTTCTTCTTCAAAATTAATGATTGAAGGGATTTCAGCTATTTTTTCTCTTGTTGTGTGTATGTATTTTGCATGTTTATCAAAGGAACTAAATACCGCATGGCCCAATGCTGTAGCCGTCTCAGCAAAACCAATAATGGTTAGTGGCTTTGGCAGTTTGATCGGATCTTCTTCAACTAAAAGCAAGGATTCCTCAATGTTTCCACCAGTTTTTATAGCCTCAGCGATTGCCTCTGCACGCATATCTTTCTTGCCGTAGACGACTTCTAAATATCGCAGGGATAATAAATGACCAACCAGTAGAGGTATTTTAGGATTAACAGCCAGATGTTTGCCTAAAACCGTACTTACGAATAAAAAATTACGTTTCTTATTAATGCGAGTCGCCATTTTAAATAAATGATGTGTTTCGAAATCATATGGATTATCATAGACTTCGATCCTAACTGTTAAATCATCCAGTATTTGGTGCGTTACTTCTCTTATATTCACTCTGGTTGCTGTCATTTCATTTCACCTCTAGAATTTGTTCATCATATCCTTGATTTAAAAGTAAACTAGTAAAATCTTGATCAACATTATATACACCGAATACCTTGGCTCGGAGTAGGATTTTTTTCGCCCAATAATAATGAGGTTTCATTTCATTCATTTTGTTTTCATACATGCTTTTTAATACCCCTGCATCCCCTTCGCGGTTCGCTATGATGCTTATGGCATCTAAATATTCTTCATGTGTAATGGTATATAAAGAATGCACTGCTTTAATATGAGTAGGGTGTATAATGGTTTTTCCGTTAATTCCATTTAATTTATCCAGGAGGACTTCGTTAATTAAACCATCTAAATATTCATTGATTAATTCAGTCCGCTTTACTAGACCGGAGCTACCATATCTTCTTTGAAAAGGAGATACACGCAGTGTTGGTTTTAAGATACGGTTATCTTTTGAGAAGAACTCCCAAACTGGCCCGGAAACTACATATTCATCACCTTGTCTGGTAAATAGATTGATAATATCCGTGATACAATCTCTAATCACCGACACATCATAAATAGTTGTGTCTACTTTTCTTCGTATACCAAATAAACCAGAAAAATCAGTAGCCCCTATCCGGATGTTTAATATATAGCTCTTATAAGAATCCAGTAATTCTTTTATTTTTAATAGAGCATCCATTCGGGTTTCTTTATAAATAATTTCAGCTGACTCCAATATAGGCATACCATATAGTAAGCTATTGTTTTTATTGATTTCATCCAGGATTGCTAAAAATTCTTTCCCATTTTCATAATTGAATTTTGGAAAAACAAATCCTGTCAGAATGTACAAATAATCGTTAATGAGCTTAGTTATTCGTCTCATTTGGATTGGATCCCGTACTCTTATAAAAATAAGCGGCAGTTCATCTATACTTATTTTGTTTTCCTCAAGATGCTCAGATAGTGTACAAAGATGTTCCAGCAATTTGTTTTCAGCATCCACAACTATACAATCAGCCACTGAGTCTTCCAAATCAATCACTAATGAAGTAAGTTCTTGATACTTCTTATTAATGATATCCTTTGCGATATTCGCTTTAATAGCAGGCATATAAAGAGTGGCACCTAGGGCATAAGCAAGAACCTCTTTATCTGTGTATTTCGTAAAAGGCTCCGGTTCCATATAAAAAATCTCTTTCATTTTTACTGATGATTCATAGCTGAAGTGCTGCATCCTTATTCTCCTTTCATATAAAAAATAAAGACTACTGTTAACGAACACAGTAGCCGTTTTTAATTCTCAGCCAGATCCAATTATTTCTCTTTAGATGCAGCCATTTCCGTGTTTTTATCAATATTTTTACCTTTATTGATATAATGAATGATAAAAGTTGCGAGAAAAGCGACAATGATAATCGCAAAAAATACATAATGAGATACATGGAAGCCAAAAACACTTGCAAACATTTTTGCTGAGATAATCCCAATAAGTATAAATGCAGTAGTTTCGAGTTCAGGTACGCGTTCAATTAATGTTAAAAATACACCGGCAACTGTACGCATCATTAGGATTCCTAACATACCGCCAACCAAAAGTACCCATACTTGATCAGATATTGCAAATGCAGCTAATATAGAATCCACTGAGAACGCAATATCCATTAATTCTACTGAAACAACCGTGCTCCAGAATATTCCGATTGTACGTGTAAGCCATGAATTTTTATTAAATTGTTTTACGCCGTCTTCGCCATCTCCGGCTTTTGACCGAAAATGCTGGATTACGATCCATGCTAAGTACGCAGCACCTAAAACTTTAATGAACCAAAATTTAACGAGGTATACGCCTATTCCAATAAATAAGAAACGGAAGAAGTAGGCACCGAACATCCCATACATAAGTGCTCTTTTTCGTTGTTTTTCAGGAAGATGCTTTACTAAAACAGCCAGAACAAGGGCATTATCAGCGGACAATAATCCTTCTATGATTACTAAGGACCCAATTAGTCCCCATGCTACAGGATCAGTTAATACTTCCGCCCACATGTCCAAGTCAAAAAATAATGCATACGTACTTAAGATTTGTTCTAAAATTTCCAAAGTGTTAACCCTCCGTTGTATATCTTAAAAATAATAGGGGAAAGAAATAATTCCCCCTAACTAATCATTTATGCTTAAACGCTTAAGCCATATGCTTTAACCAATGAATGTAACCCGCCTTGATAACCGGAACCAACCGCATTGAATTTCCAATCAAGGTTATGTCTATAAACCTCACAAAATACGACAGCTGTTTCAATACTGAAATCTTCTCCAAGGTCATAACGTAAAACCTCAACGCCCGTATCTTCATTTACTAGACGTACAAAAGCGTTGGTAACTTGTCCAAAATTTTGACGGCGAACTTCCGCATCATGAATCGTTACTGTAATAGCAATTTTGTTCACATCATCGGGGATTTTAGAAAGATCGATTTTGATTTGTTCATCATCGCCTTCCCCTTCTCCCGTTCTGTTATCTCCGGTATGGGTAACGGAACCATCCGTACTTTGAAGATTATTATAAAAAATGAAATCGAAATCGTTACGGCATTTTCCGTGGGCATTTAAGATGAACGCAGAGGCATCCAAGTCAAAATCTTGACCTCCATCAAAGTTTTTTACATCCCATCCTAAACCGATAACAATTTTTTGCAATGTTGGATCGTTTTTAGTCAGGTCAATACGTTGACCTTTACTGAGTTGAATAGCCATGTGCAAAATCACACCTCTCAAATTCGTATATTACTATTTAATAAACGAATAGTATTATCCTATTTGTAATCCATAGTCATTGCAAAGAGCAGCTAAACCGCCTTGGTAACCGGAACCAATCGCACTAAATTTCCATTCTCCTTGATGGCGGTATAATTCGCCTACAACAACGGCAGTTTCAATGCTAAAATCTTCTCCCAAATCATATCTGATCAGTTCTTCATTCGTTTCTTCGTTCACAATTCGAATGAAAGCGTTTGAAACCATACCAAAGTTTTGACTTCTGGAATCAGCATCATGGATGGTTACAGCAAAAGCAACTTTTTGTATACTTTGTGGAATACTTTGGATTGAGATTTTAACCTGTTCATCATCGCCGTCACCTTCTCCAGTTAAGTTATCACCAGAGTGAGTTACGGAACCAGCACCACCTGTTGTATTATTATAGAAAACAAAATCTTCTCCGCCGGATACTTTTCCGCTTTCATTTAAAAGAAATACGGATGCATCAAGGTCAAAATCATGTCCGCCATCATATTTGTTTACGTCCCATCCTAAACCTACTATTACTTTTGTTAAACCAGGATTTGTTTTTGTAAGATCTACTTTTTGTCCTTTTGATAATGAAATTGCCATTTTATTTCCCTCCAGTATTTTAATTAATATTTATTATTGGTATTTGCTGCATATCTCCGATAGACTGCTATCTTTCGTTCCATCACCAATAGCAGCAAATTTCCATTCTGAATTGTGACGATAAATTTCACCTGTAATCAATGTTGTTAAGCCAGCATAATTATCCGACAAATTAAATCGAACTAATTCTTCGCCTGTATCGTGATTCACAACACGTATATAAGCATTCTCAATCATGCCAAAGTCTTGTTTTCTTTGAACACAGTTATAAATGTTTACGACAAAAACTAATTTGTTGTATGTATTTGGAACAGATTTCAAGTTGATTTTAATGGATTCATCATCACCATCGCCATCCCCAGTTAAGTTGTCTCCTGAATGAATAACAGAACTACAAGCACTTTTTTTATTCCCAAAATAAACAAGATCTTTATTACTCTGCAATTTATCTGCAGTCAGCATAATAACTGATGCATCACAGTCTACATCTGCACTTCTGCTAAAAAAGCCGCCTTTTTTCTTTACTGGATCCCAACCTAAACCAACCATAATCGTATTTAGATTTGCATTACCTTTTGTCAGGTCAATTCGTTGTCCTTTTTGTAAGCTTATAGCCATTAACGTTCTCTCCTTCTTTAGTTTTGGATTTTCTGTATAATAGCCATGGGTGAAATAACGAATATTTACATAATTCAATAAATTTCGTTAGTTAATATTTACTAGTTTATGAAATTACTAACTAGTAAAGCGCTATATATTTACTATAATAACTAAAAATGCCTTACATTTACAACTTTTTATATTAATTCCCACGAGATACTTTATATTTGTCGAATTTTTAGACATTTCGCATTATTGTCTCTTCCAGTTATAACCTTTTATTCTTCTTTTCCCTGGATGCTTTTCATCACTTTAGACTCTTCATTTACAGGAAATAGATTACTAATTTAGTAAGTACTTAATATCGTCATACCGGTAGCAATATGTCGTCATTGAGGGGTCTAACTAGACAGGAATTACCCATTAACTGAAAAATAGGCATTAGAGAAATTAGAACAGGAAGAAAAGTAATAAAAGTACTAATGATTTAGGGGAAATATGTATAACAGATAGGGTGGATACAAAGAATATTTACTCTCCTCACTCTTTCTCATGCTATGAGTCTTTTAGCTGCAAAAAAAAAGAGATTATTCATCTGAATAACCTCCCTTTTACTTACATGGATTCCATTTGAGTAGCTTGCTTATCTATGTCCTTATTATATTTTTGCACCACCATAAAAACGAATACTAAGCCAACCAATTCCCCAAGAGAAGCAGCTATGGCACCCGCTCTTCCATTTAATGAAGGGAACAGGACAACAAATGTCACTAAAATAATTACAACCGTAATCAGATTATAAAGCTGTGGCTTTAACATCGCTCCTGTTTTCTTGTTTAGCATTAAAATGCCCCCTAAGTAATCCACCCAAGGAAAAACAAAGGTTTTTATAATAAAGAATTGCAGCACCTGCAATGTCTCTTTAGCCAATGTACCGGTTGTGCCAAAGATCGTATCCATAAACCAGAAGCCTGCAGGTGTATAGCATAATATAAGCAATAATGTTGTAGGAACTATACTAAAAATCACAATACACTGAAAGACCGCTTTTTTGTTTGTATCATAAAATTGAAGAACGACCTGATGGGTGTACATAAAAAAGCTGATGATCAAATTCGTTACACTGAAGGCAAGAGCAAAAGAAGCGATCCCGAGATTTACATTGTCAATGAAGCTTAAACAAGCATAAATGATAGGTGTTACAAGCGTTTGAAAAGATAAGTAAAAGACCAATGGCGTATAAAACTTTCCAATCTCTCTTTGGGTCAATGGCTGTTCATCATCTTCATCCAGGTTCTCTGTCTTTATTAAACGATGGCCTCTCCAGATACTGATTACACATTCGATTAACATACCGGTTAAGAAAATGATGGCTCCGGCTATACTTGACAGTAAATCCGCATAATGGATGAAATAAAATGCAATTGCAATCATACCAATCAAGCGAATAATCACACCATAGGTCACCCATTTTGTTTCAAGATGATTAATCATAATTCCCTGATATAACGTACGGATGCCTGATAGTAAAATCACAACAGCTAAAACCTTAAAGGTGTTCATTAAAGCTGACATATTCTCAGGTTCAGCATTAAATAAATAAGTGAATATCCATTCTCCAAGCGGTGAAAACGCGACTAACATACAAATAAGCATTAAAGAAACGATGATTTTTATGAAAAAAGAGCAAATAGCCTGGAAGGTCGACTTCCCTTTTGCTAAGGCTGAGCTTGTTTGTCTGAATACTAAAGCCGGTCTTTCCATAATACTAAACAGTGAAAAAGCAATTGCATAGTTGGATATAATGACCTCCGCTGCTTCAGCCCGACTAAGTGTCCCGTTAATAATAACGTGAGATACCGAAGTCAAACTAGCTGACAGAGCCAATGGGATAAAGAATAGCAATATTTTTCCTAATGTATATTCCTCTGATGTCTTTGGTTGTTTCATGTCGTAACCTCACTTCTTTTCAATCAAACATTTTTTCACAAAACTACAGACTGAAATATCTAATATGTTCACTTTCATACGGAAACTGAACAAATTATTGACAAAGTAAAAGCTATTCATGCTGCTTATTAGATTACTCCTCCCAAGCGGCAATCGTCTATCTTAACGCTTTATGCATGTGTATAAACCGAATTTTCAAAGAATAAAATAGAGCACCTTTAATTATTTTTTATTAGAAGGAGATATATTTATGTCCTTTCCCTGGTTTAAAAAGAAAAAAACAGAACTATCCGGAACATTAACTGAAATGAAAAAGATGCTTGATCAAAAAAAGAAAGTAATATACAAAATGACGCATGAAGATGAAATGATTTTAAGAATGATACGTGAAAAAACAAGCTTAGCCAATCAGAATAATATTACCAGGACTAAAGCCTATCTTTCTTTTTATCAAAACCATCCAGAGATCCATTGGTCATTTCTTGCCCATATGGTTTCCAGAAATGCCGGATGGAATATGACTGACTTAAAGGGTACTTGTTTATCAAGATTGCTGGAGAAAAAGGAAGCTGAAACATTCTTTTTGTTTTTAGAACGGGGCAATTGGTTGATTTTTAATGATGCCTATCCTCAATTACTCATGTATGAAGAATCACTTAAATACGGTCGGAATCTCGCCTACTTATTGCCTCATTTATTTGTTTCAGCGTATATGCAAACTGTTTGGACTTACTTTTGGCAATATAAAGATTCAGCTCTTCTAACGGTGGCACTTATCATAAATGAACAAAACCATTTAGAAGAAACACTCATAAAAGAACCCAATATCCATAATCAGGTCCTTGTAAAACCTGAATTTTCTCTACAAGATCATTTATCAATGAATCAAATTTTATTTCCTTATTTGAAAAATAATACGAAGATCAGTTTTGCGGGTAAAACGATCCATCACTTTGAACAGCTCGATAGCCGGATTCAAATTGGAAAGGATTTGTATACGTGTTTATTTAATGATAGAAGTTTGAAGAAAATTGAACAATGGGCATTAAATACGCCGCATACAGGCTCAAGAAAGGATTATTGGCCGCATCTTTTTAATGATATAAATGAAGAATTTCCAGGAAAAAAGTATAAAGTTCGTTTAAGAGAATGCAGGCTGCTATCTGGATCTCCTCACTTTTATAGCCCTTCACTCTCATATGTATGGAAAGATGTATCGCACTCGCCACCTCAATATACAGAATGGTATAAGGATTCAACGATTGTAAAGGAAATGGTTCTGAGTATGAATCAAACTATTGAAAATGTAGAAGTTGATTATTGTAAAACACTGGAGAAATTGGAGATGGCTTGTGTGGCAAAGAATGTATTCCCTCTTTTTTAAATATGGTTAATATCTAAGGTTTTCTAGCACTGTTATAGTGAATACTCTTTATAAAAGAAATATACCACTATGAATCACTTAATTCACAGTGGTATATTAAAATGATTTAATTTGATCTTTCTTTTATTAATGAAAACTCAGGATCAACAGAAACTTTTTGCATAGGCACTGCCAAAGATATTCCCTCTTTTTCTAACAGCTGCATGATACTTAAATTGATTTGATGTTTAATTTGGACATGTTCTTCCCAGGCAGTAGTATTGGTAAAGAAATAAACTAGTATTTTTATATAATGATCTTTAAATTGATCGAAGGCTACGACAATGGTGTCCTGATGAACACCTTGATGTGAGCGCAGCAAATGTTTAATCTCCTCTATTAGATTATCAAGTTGATCTGTCTCCCTTTGGTAGGCGACGTCCAAATGAAAATCGATTTTTCGTTTTCCCATTCGACTCCAGTTCGTGATTGCATCGCTGGCCAGCGTAGCATTAGGTACAGTCACTAACGCCTGGCTGAATGTACGAACCTTTGTACTTCTAAAGTTTATATCCTCCACAGTTCCTTCAACATTAGATGTTAAAATCCAATCACCGATAGAAAAAGGTTTTTCTGTGACGATTACAATTCCGCCAATTAAATTACCAACAGCGTCTTTAGCTGCTAAGGCAAAAGCTAAACCACCCAAACCAAGACCGGCTACCAATCCATTTACGTCATAATCAAATTCTTGACCGATAATACTAATGCTGATGGCTACGATAATCACTCTCATGGCTCTGGATATAAAGGGAATGAGGATCAAATCGATTTTTTGATTCATTTTCTCATTAATATTTAATAAAATACCTTGTGAAGGTGAGGACAAATTAAATAATCCCCAGGTAATCAAAAAGATAATCATCGAACGCAATAATTTTAAGAAAAAAGGATTATGTTGATTGATGAATGGAAAGTACTTTACCCCTATGTACAGACCAATGATAATAAACAGCCAACTGATCGGTTTTTCAAAGCTTTTAAAAACTTGAATAAATAAATCATTTGGCTTATCCTCTCTCAATTTTAATATCAACTGAAAGACATACTTCGTAACTAGCTTCCTAAAAAGGATGAATAGCAAAACAATCCCTAATGCAATCCCAGTGTTAACCCATTTCTCATAGTCTCCTTCATATAAAGTGACCATTAACTTGTAATCTAACAAACGATCAAATCCTTTCTGTCTTGATTGAAGTTCTACTACCAAGTCAGAATTTTTATCCATATTATGAAACGTCATGTAAGTAATACGCATTATTTTACCCTGATTTTCAATAAAATGAAAATAATGTGTCTTCAAACGAAGAGAGTTTCAACAAGTATGAAAGTTACATCAGCAATTTACGATATTTATATAAAAAATATAATTCTTTTCCAATTATGATAGGATATTACTTCATTTAATGTTAAAATGTTGAATAATTCTAAATATACAGATAAATTTTCCTAATTGGAGATGATTGTCATGACTGAAATGCGTAGTAATATGATAAAAAAAGGAATAGATCGCGCTCCACATAGAAGCTTACTGAGAGCGGCTGGTGTAAGTGAAGAGGATTTTGGAAAACCATTCATCGCGGTTTGCAATTCCTATATTGACATCGTTCCTGGTCATGTACATCTGCAGGAATTCGGAAAGATTGTAAAGGAAGCAATCCGTGAAGCGGGTGGGGTTCCGTTTGAATTCAATACTATTGGTGTCGATGATGGGATTGCTATGGGCCATATCGGCATGCGTTATTCTTTGCCGAGTCGTGAAATTATTGCGGATTCTATTGAAACAGTCGTATCAGCGCATTGGTTTGATGGAATGGTTTGTATTCCAAACTGTGACAAAATCACACCTGGTATGATGATGGCTGCTCTTCGTGTCAATATCCCAACTATTTTCGTCAGTGGCGGACCAATGAAAGCTGGTAAAGATAAAGATGGCAACTCCCTCTCCCTCACTTCCGTTTTTGAAGGTGTCGGTGCCTATCAATCCGGACAAATTGATGAAGAGCGACTGCAGGAGCTTGAACAGGTCGCCTGTCCAACATGCGGTTCATGTTCCGGAATGTTCACCGCGAACTCAATGAATTGCTTAGCGGAAGGCTTAGGTTTAGCTTTACCTGGTAACGGGACAATCCTTGCCGTTGCAGAGGAAAGAAAGGATTTTGTCAGACAATCAGCCAAACAGCTGATGCAGCTCATTAAAACAGACATTAAACCGCGTGATATCGTGACCATCGATACGATTGATAATGCATTTGCTCTTGACATGGCCATGGGTGGTTCAACGAATACAGTCCTTCATACTCTCGCATTGGCTCATGAAGCTGGATTCGAATACCCGATGGAGCGTATTAATGAGATTGCCAGCCGAGTCCCCCATTTGGCAAAAATAGCGCCGGCATCTGATTATCATATTGAGGATGTACATAATGCCGGTGGTGTCAGTGCTATTATTAATGAATTGCTGAAAAAGCCGGGTGCTTTAAACGGAGAATGTATAACTGTCTCTGGCCAAACATTGAGAGAAAACGTGCTGGGCTGTGAGATTTTAGATTATGATGTAATTCGTCCTTTAAGCAATCCACATTCTGAACGTGGCGGCTTGGCTGTACTGTTTGGCAATCTTGCACCAAATGGTTCAATTATTAAAGTTGGAGCGGTCGATACCGAAGTTGGCGGCTATCACAGAGGCCCTGCTATTTGTTTCGATTCTCAGGAGGATGCTTTATCAGGTATTATTACCGGCAAAGTAAAAGAAGGAGATGTAGTCGTCATTCGTTATGAAGGCCCAAAAGGCGGTCCTGGTATGCCGGAAATGCTCGCTCCTACCTCGCAAATTGTCGGAAGAGGATTGGGCGCAAAAGTAGGCTTAATTACAGACGGACGTTTTTCGGGTGCCTCAAGAGGAATCAGCATTGGCCACATATCACCTGAAGCTGCTGAAGGCGGTCCCATTGCCTTTGTTGAAAATGGCGATATCATTGAACTTGATATGAATAAACGAACCATTCAACTGGAAATTTCAGACGAGGAATTTGAACTCCGCAGAGCGAATTGGAAAGGTTTTGAGCCAAAGGTAAAGACAGGCTATCTGGCACGATATTCGAAACTCGTCACTTCCGCCAGTACAGGTGGAGTTATGAAAATCTAATGACTAAGGGATGTAAACAACTGTTTACATCCCTTTTTACATGTTGTTTATTCCGGTGAATGCTGAAACTGTATTGGTTCATGCAAGTTCACTAGTGGTAATCATATAACCAAATTGGTCATCAAGGAAGTCTATTTTCCTACTAGCGGCAACTCGAAATAACACATATTTAAATCGATTAATTAAGAGGAAAATAATTTTATTTTCCAAATATATTGAATATATGATTCAACTAATTTAGAATCTGAATATAATCCAAAAAATGGAGGGGATTAAATGCAGGATCTTTATTCGTTTGAATCGATAGAATCGCTATCTATGCAAGTAGAATCTTCACCAGTTTGGGAAGTTATCCTTGGTATTGCTGGCTATACTCATGAAAAGATGCGGCATACTTTTGAGCAGGAAGCAATATGGTCCTCTTTTCGAAAACAAGTTGCCAATATCTCTTTCTAAGGATTTAAAAGAAATCGAAGATACAAACCTTTGGTATGGACTGATAATGCTGCAAGCAAAATTTTCTTCATCTTCTATTCAGGAGTTTCTTGATGCTTTGGCTGATATTTCGCCAAATACTTTTTACGAAACCGTTCTTCCATATAAAAATCGAGTCTGTGAAGAAGCACGTAAAAATACAGCGATTAATTATAAGGAAAAGCATTTGTTTACTGAGTATAGTAAACATTTTTCAGAGCATGATTATTTGGGAGACTACGTTCTTAATCTTGGTAAATATCAATTCAAAGAAATATGTGTCCTCTATCAAACCATTATAAATGGATGGTATCAATGGGTAAGAAGCTTCGAGGAATGGAATAAATGGTTAAAAGCACTGGAATTTGAAGAAAAACAGCATCAATCATTGGAAGAAAAGAATCCCACCGAGATCATTGAGCAAATAAGCGGCCGAGCGAATTATATACCGGAACCTTCCGTATGGTCTGTAAAGATGGTCCCTCATGTTTCTTATCGGCCATGGATACTGGAAATTCGAACAGTAGATACCAAACTGATCTTCTATCCAGTTAAAGAAGACTATTTTAGGCAATCAAATGTACCTTCACAGGAATTAATTGCTGGCCATAAAGCGCTTGGGGATGAGCTCCGCTTAAAGCTGCTTCATCAATTGATTAAAGGTCCAAGGTCCCTGCAGGAATTAAGCGTCCAATTTTTAATTTCAAAGACAACTCTGCATCATCAGCTTTCCATTTTAAAATCGGCCAAATTTATTCGTGCGGATAAAGGAATCTATTCAATCAATGCCGCTCAGCTTAAAGATTTTTCAACTAAGCTATTTCATTATTTGGGTAATCCTTTATGAAAAATTATTCAAAATCGTTTAAAGCTCTTTGGATTGGAGAAATTGTTTCTGAATTAGGCGGAGCAGCTGGTGGAATTGTAAATGGATTACTACTGTATGAATTGACTGGTTCGAAAGAATGGATGGGTATACTTTGGCTGATTTATTTTATCCCTTCGTTAATTTTACAATGTATTAGCTCTCCATTTTTAAATTACATGGTTAAAGAAAGACTTTTGCGTAATATACAACTGATTCGCTCATTCGCTTATTTACTTCCTTTATTGGGTTTTATTCTGGTCTCAGAGAATGGCGCTATTATTGGTTTATTCATATTGCAATGCTTACTGGGTTTAATGCAGCCTATTTACGCAAGTCTCTCTTTCTCCCTTCTGCCGGAGCTTTGTGAAGAAAAGGAACTGGTAAATGCCAATGCATTATTGGACGGCACACTTCGTCTTATGAGCTTTCTCGCACCGGGAGCTGCCTCCTTATTTTTATTATTCATCCCCATTCACTTCATCTATGTCTTTTCTGCAATCATGTTCTTAATAAGCTTTCTATCTCTTAAACGGCTGCCAGATAATCCCAAACAGGCCGTATCTCCATGGACAAAGCGATTTTGGTGGAAAGAGATGAAGGAAGGGTACAAAATATTTTTTCAATATCCAGGTCTTTTCCGATTGACCCTCCTCTCTTCTACCGTTCAATTTGCCGTGGGAGTCACAATGGTTCTAAGTGTGCCTTTTATTAGAGGAAGTTTGGACGGAGAATATTGGGAGTATGCGATCTTTTCTGCAGCCTTTCCTGTTGGTTATGTTATTGGCACATGGATATTAACGAGTCTTCCTAAGTCACCATTGTTTATGTACATCGGTTTAATGGGGGGAGGCTTATCTTTCATATTATTATTTTTCACACATTCTATTCCTTATGCATGGCTGTGTGAATTAAGTGGAGGTATATTATTCCCTCTGTTTAATGCACAAAGTGCCGCCATGTTCCAAAAAGGTGTAGCAAAAGAACGTTTAGCACAATTGAGCTCCGTTCGATTATTTTTCCTCCGGCTCACTATGCCATTAGGAATTCTGTTTGCCTCCTCTCCATTTTGGGATTTAGGGGTAAGGCCGGTATTTCTAATAATCGGAACGATCATTTTGGTTCCCGGTTTATTTTACTTTTTAATAACGCTCAAGAACGCACGAAGCACATCCTTTATACAAGTAAAGTAAAGGATTTAATGATAAATAAACCGAGGATTTTAGATTTAATTCTCGGTTTATTCATTGAATGATTGAGACATAAAACCATAAACACCAACCCTTTTTATGAACTCTATTACCTCCTCCTTTATGGCTGGACATCAAAGAAATAACTTCCTTATTTATCAATTCTTTAAGCCTAACTTTACAGACAATGATACTGTTTCTTTATATTCTCCGGACTGACAAACATCTAGCAAGGCTTCTCTAAGCTCCTGTTCAAATTTTTCCACATTATTTTCAAGAAATCGTTTTGAACCGAAAGAGGTGGAATATAGGTTTCCAAGGATTGATTCAATGTTCCAAATGATGTCGTATGTAGGTGATTGGTGAATCTCTAAATTGAATTTTGAGTTAGTTAGTACTTCCTCATGACTTTTAATCGGATGGGTATAGGTAGTCTTTCCAGCTTTTCGATCAGTTCCATACCATTTCTCTATAATTTCATTCATTCTTACCTGCCATGTTGTAAGTGGTTGATTTGGATTATAGTTGTCTATAATAGCTACTCCTCCGCCATCCGTAATGATTGGAAAAAGTTCCTCTAAAATCGTTGGTCTGTCCATCCAATGAAAGGCTTTAGCGATAGTCACGAGGCTATATTGTTCATTATGTACATATTGATTTAGTGTTCCATTAAACCATTGAATTTGCCCTATTCTAATCTCTTGATGTAGACGTTTCGCTTCTTCAATCATTTCTGGTTCAGTATCAATCCCAACGATTTTTTTACACCAATCAGAAAATCTGATTGTGAGGTGTCCTGTTCCACATCCAAGATCTAGGAGGTTCTGCTCTCCATTTAAAGAGAATTTCTCTACTAGAAATCTAATTAGTTCAGAAGGATACATAGGCCTGTATTTTGAATAATACATAGCAGATCCCTTAAACAATTCGTCTCCATACGTATTCAAATGATCACCAACCAATCTTTACATTAAATAATTACTTAAGTCACTTTTACAGTTACCATTTATTTTAGCAAACCTCATTTAAAAAAGTTGGAAATTTAATTCTATGCAGTTAATCCAAAATCACCTATTAAGAATAAAAAACAAGCGTATGTGCAAAAGTAGACACATACGCTTGTTTTTATAATTTATCTGACGTGACATTGCTATCAATTAGCTGTAATTGATATTGCTGAATAATATCAGTTAACATTTTACTGTATATCTTTTCGCCTTTTTCATTCTCAGCCGTACTGTAGCCGGCATCTTCCAATGCTTGAGCCTGTTCCATATAGGTGTTAGCCTCAAAAAGGCCATGCTTTTCATAACGTTGATTTTCTTTAAGAAATGCACCATGATCATCGATTGACTCATCAATCGAATTATAGGCTCTGAAATAACTTTTCGTTTTTTGATTATGAAATTCCGTTGTGTCCATGCTTGCAACAGCCCCATCCCAGTTATGGCCTTTAATGCCAAATAGGTTATTATACTTCTGAGATAGTCCTGATTTCCCCCATTCAGATTCCAGGATAGCCTGCGCAATTGTGATGGAAGGCAATATACCATATTCCTTATAATTATCTACAGCGGCACTTTCAATTTCAGCAATAAATTCATATTGATTGCTTTTATTACCTTTTTTAAATGAATCCAAGTAGGTTATATAGGATTTCACCTGAGATTTCTGTTCATCTGTATATTTTAAAGTATCCATTACTTCTTCAATATTTTTAAGCTTATATTTGTTTCCTTCTTTTTCGATAAACAGATTAGTGGTTTGTTCGATATTATAAGGTTCTACAGTGTCTATATTATATTCAATAGCTGCAATAGCTGCGACGTTTTGCCAGTTGGCCTGGACTTTACCTTTACTTGCGTCATCCACTATTGACTGGATTTCCTTCATTCGATCATTCGTAATAAAAGTCTTTTGCTCAGTCGGGGACATTTTCCAAAGAACAAATATCATAATCGCAATCATTGCGAAGAATACTAACTTTAAAGGTTTCATTTGATTTTCTCCTTTTGACAATTCGACATTTAACCGGAAGAAAGTCAGGATTAGCAGTAGATAACCACTATAAACGTTATCTAGTACGTTATCAAATTATATTGTATCAAATTGAGAAAAACATTAAATGAAAATTACTTCAATAATATGTAATGTTTGGTAATCTGTATATTGATAAGGAACAAAAGTGATTAGTAAAATAGGAAAAGAATCAAAGAAGGATTAATTTCCACCAAGGAAAATTTATAATAAAGCTATTGGTAGTAAAGTGGCAATGATATAACTTACTCCTTCGATTATGATATGAAGCAAGTTTTCTCTTTTAAACTTACTGACTAGTAATTCTTCCAGTAACAATTAACGTTTTTTTCTCTATTGAATTAAAGGAATATCAATGATATTTACTTGAAAAAAATATGACATAGTTTATTTCATCCTAAAATATTATCTTGTTATCAAAATCAAATAATTTAAATTTTCTGAATTAATATTGCTTTTGAAGTTTCAAGTCTTTATAATCTTCCTTAGATATAATAATAGAAACCTATCTGCACGCATTAATGTAAGCGTATACATTAAGCTGAAGGAGTGATCTTTATCGAATCTATTTTAAAACCTGCCATAATCTTGACAGGCGGGTTTAGTGGAATACAACTTATGGAGACAATTCGAAAGCTGCAAATCAAGAAAGCTTTTATCATGATTTCAGTAAAGCTTTACAAAGATGCGAAAAAACATCTCTTCTCAACGCTTGAAAAAGAAGGGATATCGTTTCAGCTCTATATTTGCGACAAAGGTGAACCATCCTTTAGTCAGGTGAGAAAAACCACCCATACAGCTCTCTCAAAAAGCTGTGATGGTGTTGTGGCAATCGGTGGTGGCAGTGTGATTGATCTCGCTAAGGCCGTTTCCGTCTTTGCCATTAATTCAGAGCATACTTTACTTACCATCCAGCAAGAATCCATCATTGAACGTCTTCCCTTGATTGTCATACCAACCACAGCTGGTTCAGGATCAGAAGCAACAAAAGTTATGGTCATTACTGACGATGAAACTGGCATTAAACGCAATCCCTCTCATCCAAGTTTTGTACCGGATGCGGTCATTTTAGATTCCTATTGGACCAAGAAATTACCTCCGGCCATCTCCGCATATACAGGATTAGACGCACTTACACATGCAATGGAAGCTTATGTTTCAACAAAAGCAACCGAATTAACAGACTACTATGCTCTTCAAGCCTTCAAGAAAATCACCAACGCCCTTCCAAACGTTTACATAAAAACAAATAACCAACAAGCCTATGATGATATACTTATCGGCAGTTTTTATGCTGGAATAGCATTCTCTAATTCATCAACTAATTTAGCACACGCCACAGGCAGAGCCTTAGGGATAAAATATAAAATCCCCCATGGTTTAAGTGTTGCACTCCTGCATCCATTTGTAATTGACTTCGGAATTGAAGATGCAGAAGACCGTTATGCAGAACTGGCCGTTGCTATTGGACACAACCCCAATGAAAGCAAATCCGCCCTGGCAAGAAAAATACTTAAACTGATCTATCAATATAACGACCAGTTTCAAATTTGGGAGACAGGCAGACCATACATCCCAATGGATCAAATGTGTTCCTCACAGATAAAGGAATTAACGGCGCTCACTCTTTGCGGCAATGGTATTGACACAAACCGCAGGATTCCAACTCAAGAGGATATTGAAAATATTTTCCATCAATTATTTCAAGTATTGAACCCTGATTTGATTCATCAATATAATCGTAATGATTAAGGAGGAATATTATGGCTGAAATGAGTGGCGGCGAAGTCATTGCAAAAATGTTAAGCCTTGAGAATGTTGAAAAATTATTTGGCATCATTGATGGAACTTATTTTGGATTTTATTCAAACTTACAGAACCATGGTATTGAATTGATTTCTCCACGTCATGAGACTAGCGCAGCCCACATGGCTGGAGCCTATGCCAGATTAACTGGTAAGCTTGGAGTTTGCATGGCCAGCAATGGGCCGGGAGTAGCCAATATCCTTCCTGGACTAGTTGTCGAGCAGGCAGAAGGTAACCGGGTGCTTGTGATTACCAGTGCCAGGCGGACCGGCATCATGTACCCAGACCGTGGAGGTACCTATCAATGCTTTGATCAGACAGCAGTGATTGGCCAGATTGCGAAATGGAGCGAAGCAGTTCCTTCATTCGATAGGATTCCAGAAATGCTCCGCACCGCCTTAAGAAAATGTTTCGAAGGACGCCCAGGAGTCGTTCATCTTGATATACCGGAAAATATTCTCAATACGAAAGTGAAATGTGACCTTTCATTTTGGAGGGCTAGCCAATATCGTGTAACCCAGCCACCTGAACCAAATAAACAACAATTAGATGAAACGGTTGAACTGCTTATATCAGCTAAATTTCCTGTTATTCATGCTGGCAGTGGAGTCATTCATGCACGCGCCTTCAATGAGCTTGAGAAGGTTGCGGAATTATTACAATCGATGATTACAACAAGTTGGGCAGGACGCGGCGCTATTTCAGAGAATAACCGCCTTATGCTACCAATGGTTCATATTGAAGCTAATAACAAGGTTCGCAATGAAGCAGATGTGCTTTTAGTGCTAGGCTCAAGGATAGGAGAAACAGATTGGTGGGGAAAAGCACCTTACTGGAACAATAACCAAAAGGTAATTCAAGTCGATTTAGATCCTTCTATTCTCGGTGCAAATAAGCCAACTGAGGTCAGCATACTCTCAGATGTAAAAATCTTTTTAGAAAAATTATATCAACGACTTCTTCCCTTCAAGGATCAATTGAACTACCTTCAGCGCGAAGCATTGCTATCCAAATACCTTGAAGATAAGCAAAAGCACAGGGATAAGCTTAACGAACATCTAAATGATCATGCCACTCCGATGAACTCAGCTCATATTCCTGCTATATGCAGTGATGTATTTCCAAAAGAATCACCACTTGTTATTGATGGCGGCAATACAGCCATCTGGACAAATTTCTATTATAAGGTTAGAGAACCGGGAACAGTCATTTCGACATTTAAATTCGGGATGCTCGGGGCAGGTGTCGGTCAGGCGCTCGGCGCAGCTGCTGCTAAGCCAGATGTACCTGTCTGCTGCATCATTGGAGATGGAGCAATGGGCTTTCATCCACAAGAGATTGAAACAGCGGTGCGGAATGGCTTGCATATTATCTATATCGTTCTTTGCGACCGTCAATGGGGAATGGTAAAAATTAATCAGCATATAGCCATGAAGCCAATTAAGACCTTAATCAAGAAAACCCTCAGCCCTGAAGAAAGCATTAATACAGACCTGGGCAATATCAATTTTCAACAGTTAGCTGAAAGCATGGGTGCACATGGGGAATATGCCAATAATCCAACTGAATTCCGCGAGGCCCTTGAGCGTTCAATCCGAAGCGGGATTTGTTCGGTTATTCATGCTGATGTAGATCCAGTCAAGCATATGTGGGCACCAGGCTTAAAATATTTTAAAGAAATGCATGCTGAACCAAGGGGTAAATAGCATGAATATCGATGATATCCAATTAAATTTCAACGCAACTTCACTGACAATTATGAATATCTTAATCGGGTTTATCATGTTTGGGGTCGCTTTGGACTTAAAATTGGCAGATTTTAAGCAAAGTGTTAAAAACCCAAAACCGGCTATAATCGGGCTGTGTTGTCAATTCGTCTTGCTTCCGGCATTTACGTATCTACTCGTTCTTATCATACAGCCAAGACCAAGTATCGCTCTAGGATTATTTTTGGTAGCTGCTTGTCCGGGCGGCAATTTATCTAACTTCTTGACCTACTTAGCTAAAGGTAATACCCCATTATCCATCAGCATGTCGGCTATTTCAACCGTACTGGCTATTTTTATGACTCCCTTTAACACCTTGCTTTGGGGTTCTCTTTATGGACCAACAGATAGTTTGCTCAAATCCTTTACTATCAGTCCGCAAGACTTGCTAGTGACAATCTTTCTAATGCTCGGGTTACCGCTTGCTATCGGGATGTATATCAATCATAAATATCCGGAAAAAGCCCAGCAAATCAACAAATGGGCGAAAAAAGCTTCTATTGTTTTCTTCCTAGGCTTTGTCATCGTTTCACTGGCAGCAAATTTTAAATATTTTATTGAGTTCATTGGGATGGTTGCGATCATTGTATTTATTCATAATTTACTTGCCATAGTCATTGGTTACACCACTTCCTCGCTGTTAAGGCTTCCGATTGCTGATCGTCGGGCCATCTCGATTGAGGTCGGGATCCAAAACTCAGGACTAGGACTTGTTTTGATCTTTAATTTCTTTGACGGACTAGGTGGTATGGCCATAGTAGCTGCCTGGTGGGCAATCTGGCATATTATATCTGGGCTTACCATTGCTACTTATTGGTCAAAGCGGCCACCTCATAAAGAAACCGTCCAAGAATCAGCCAGGAGTGTGAAAACATGAATGTACTCATAACAGGCGCGGCAGGTTATTTAGGAAGCCTTCTTGTCCAACGACTATCTGTGGCAGAAAAAAACGGGAAACCTATTCACATTATCGCTACTGATATTCAAGAAAAGCCTATATTTTATTCCGACACTACCATAGAATATGTACAGCTCGATATCCGCTCAGAGGATGTACATAAGGTTATGGCCACATATCGTATCGATACGGTCGTCCACCTGGCTTCTATCGTTACACCAGGAAAAAAGAGCAACCGTGAACTGGAATATTCCGTTGATGTTCTCGGTACAGAAAATATTCTAAAGGCTTGCGTCAGCAATGGCGTGAAACGTCTTATCGTCTCCTCAAGCGGTGCTGCATATGGCTATCATCCAGACAATCCTGATTGGATTACAGAAGATGTGCCGATTCGGGGCAACAAGGAGTTTGCATATTCCTATCACAAAAGGTTGGTTGAACAGTTATTAGCTCAATATCGTCAAACTCACCCAGAGCTGGAACAGGTCATCTTCCGAATAGGTACCATCCTTGGCGAGACAGTGAACAACCAAATCACCGCACTCTTCGAAAAGAAAGCATTAATCGGCATCTCTCGATCTGATAGCCCATTCGTCTTTATTTGGGATCATGATGTCGCTTGCTGTCTCGAACGGGCCGTTACAGGTGATGTGACAGGAATCTTTAATATTGCTGGTGATGGTAAGCTAACAATCGATGAACTTGCCTATATATTATACAAGCCAGTCATACGGATCCCTGCATTAGTCGTAAAATGGGCTCTTTATATCTTAAAACGATTATCCCTAACTCAATATGGAGAGGAACAGGTTAACTTCCTTCGCTATCGACCTGTTCTTGATAACACTAAAGTGAAAAACATTTTTGGATATACTCCAACTTATACAACAAGAGAAGTATTTGAATACTATCTGAAGCACAATGCTAAAATGAAAAGTCAACGTCATCAGTACCGAATTGATGAAAAATCCTTCAATTAACGTATTTATTTCATTATAATTCGGTAACCTTAATTGATAATTTACAAATAGGAGCAGATGCCAAAAGTTCCAAGATAAGTCAAGATGATTACATCTTAGTGCTAAGTACTAAACTTAAAGCCAGGTTCGCCAATTGAAATTACTTGTAATTATCTCGACTAAAATGAATATAGGGAACAAGACGTGTATCAGTTCTTAAATAAGGGTGGCCATACGTTTGTTACTAGCCTTTTGGGTTCTATAACTAAAAGGCGTTGTTTTATTTAATAACAGTTTTCCTAAAAAAAAATTTCTCTTCGTGTCCTACTTAAGTTTCAAATAAAGTCCCATTTAACGCTTGTATATATCGCTCAGCAGATTTTTGAACGGCTTGTTTGGCATCCTTCTGAATGATACGATGAAAAGCGTTGTAAATCCGGTCAAAGTTCATTTTGGCTACTTTATCGGCTATGTCCATTACTTTTTTAGCAGGCAAGGGAATCAGATTGGGATAACTATACATAAAACTAACCCATTTACGATCAGCCACCACCTGAATAATATCTCCTGTCAACAAAATTCCTTTATGATGATTTCCTTTATTCCATTCAAGGACAGCGCCACCTTTAAAATGGCCACCTAATCTGTGAAGGATTAATCCTTCAGACAACTTTAAAGATTCTCCTGACCAAAATACAATTTTTTCACTTTTTCTTAATACCCACTCCTGGTCGTCTTCGTGTATATAGATTGGGATATCAAAGGCTTCAGCCCATTCTATCTGACTGGAATAGTAATGAGGATGTGACAATGCAATTGCATGTAAGCCACCCTTTTTTTTAATTTTATCGACGGTTAATTGGTCAATATAAGTAATACAGTCCCATAACAATGTAAAATTATCGCTTTGAACGATGTATGCTGTCTGACCGATACCTACATCTGGTTCTGTTTTCATACTGTACAAATCTTTTTCTTCATACTTTATTTCATTTTTAAATTGTTTTGAAGATACCATCTCTTCCATTGTTGTCCACTGCTGCCCATTACGATTAATATACTGTCTTTCCTCACTGCAAATTAAACATTTCACCGGTGGGTCATTTAAGCAGTCCGTTTGTGTCCCGCAAGTTGTACAAATGTAAAGTGTACTCATTTTTATATCACCATCCCTTTAAATTGGTTCAGTTGTTTATGTGTTAAGTATATTAATTACCAAGAATTTTTACGTCCTGACAAAGGATGATATGATCTACAACTTAAGTCGCAAGTACTCCTGTATTTGTTAGATAAATAAAAGAGACCAGTTTCTATTTAACTGGTCCCCGTTCATTTGTTTCTTATTTAATTAGTGTCTTCTGAGCCCTAAAAAACTCAGTAAATGCAGCATTGATTTCCTTCGTTACTCTGAACTTAGATTTGCATCCAGTACAGCTATAACGGAAACCGCCTTTTTTAACATCCAAAAAGCCTATGAACATAAATATCGGGATTAAATACCAACCCGGCATTGGAATGCAGCACGCAATTAAAATAGCCAAAAACATCATATCTGAGACTGTAATTAGTTTTTTCACTTGATTTCCTTGGCATTTTCCGCATTTTACAATTTGTTGATCATTCATTATAATTCCTCCCTTTCATAATAATGAAAGCGCTTTAATAATTAGAATTAGGCAAAAATATTTAGTTCAGTTTGGTAAAACGTATTCATATCGTTCACAATTTAGACACATATTATAATATTCGTCACAAATTTATAATGTCCTTCATTATTTACAATTTATACAAAAAAAGATTATTTATTAGTATGGTTTTTTATGATTATATGAAGCAAAAAGACTACGGATTGTATTTGTTATGATGGGATTAGGTAAGAGGAACAATAAAAAAGGGAGAGCGTTTTAAAACGCCCTCCCATTATTAATTGATTATTTTTTTATTTATCCACAAACATAATACGCAAGCAATTTTTGAACATCTTCAATACTATTGCCTTTTTTGAATGTCTTAGTTATCGGCATGTCTGCTCCAGATAACCAAATTTTAAGCTCAGCATCCAAATCAAATGTTCCCGCTGTTTCTGTACTGAAATGAGTGATACTTTTGTAAGGAATGGAATGATACTCGATTTTTTTTCCCGTCATTCCTTGTATGTCTACAAGAATAAGTCTGTTGCCCGTAAAAACAATCATATCCCTGATTAACTTGTAAGCTTGTTGAACTTCTTCACCTGGAAACAATACTTCTTTTAAAGATTTGGATACTTCATCCTTACTTACTGTTGAAGAATTACCCATTAACCCATCCAAAATTCCCATCTATGTATCCTCCTTTATATTTCTGAATACTTAAATTATACCTTACAAATGATTTTATATAAAATGGAATTAAATACTATAATATATTTGTACAAGTGTTCGACAAAAAAGATACAGGTTCTGTATTTATATGAAAGATATGAATTTACAAATAGGATGCTTGGTGGATGTAGTTCCATCTTTATTTCCATACCCCACTCCATTTTTTTATTAGAGATTTAAGGATATTCATTAAAGGAGGAATTACAGTGCCAACTTGTCAAAACTGCGGCAGCAAATGGTCATGGAATGATTCATTTAAAAAATTAGCATCATTCCGCAAAAATATGAAATGTAATGATTGTGGAGCTAATCAATACCAAAGCATGTATTCAAGAAAAATCACATCTATTGTAGTATTATTTCCGCTGATAACAATTCCTATTACGGTACTGTTTAATTTATCTTTAACTTTTGTCATAATCATCGAATTAGTGTTGATGCTTGTTGTTTTATTATCAATGCCTCTTTTTTTACAATTGACTGATAAAGAAGAGCCGTTATGGTAAAAAGGGAGACTGCTTAGAATTTCAGCAGTCTCCTTGTCTTCTATTTAACTTTCTAAAACTTCCTCTTCCTGATAAATTCGATAGGCAGGTACCACTGTATCTGTCACAATCTCTTTACCATTTTCACGGACAAAATCAAGTTTATAATAAGAGTCAAAGCGCTGGCTGATCTCTGTTTTCACCAATTCAGGCGGTGTAACAACGATTAATTGGAATTTCAGTTTTTCTGCCACCGCAAAAATTGGATCAAGGACGTGCGCTGATGCCGCCTGACCAAATGGATTATCACATACTAATGATACCCAGCTGTTATCTGCTTCACTCTTAACCGATAGGAGCATCATCATCATGACCATCCGCGCAGATAATTTTTGGCCGCCGCTTCCGTCTGACTTCGTCTTAGAACCTTGGTTAATGGTTTTCCAGGTTGAGTAATGTTCCTTCTGAGGTCGTCCATACATGAACGCGTTATCTGTACGCATATTATAAACAAGCAGCTCAGGGAAACGATTGCGAAGAGAAACAAATAGTATTTGTTCATCACTGATTAATTGTTTGATTTCAACCTCTAGCGCTTTATTATGGTCATCAATTGTCTCGAATTGCTTCGTGATTTTATCAATTGCCATAACGAAATGCTGCTTTAAAAGTGGCTCCACCTCTTCCGCATTTTTAGGCAATAGATCTTCCTTCAATTGGACCAGCGGGAATGTCCCACGCTCATTTTTGATTTTCATTTTCGCAATCATGGAACGTATAGCATCGGACATACTCATAACCTTCATACTCGCTCGACTTGCCCAGAAATCCTGCGCCTTTTCAGCTCGTTCTTTATCACGGTCCAATTGCTCCAAACCGCTTCTTGAAAATCGTTTCATATTCGAAATAATGGTTTCAATATGAGCGTAATGGCGCGTATCCATGTGATCTAATGAGGTCAAAACTTCATTTTTAAAACGAATCTCCCAATCTTTATCCTCAATCGTCAGCTTTAGCTTACGAAGCGATTGTTCAAGCTTGGCATGTTTAACCTGTTTTTCTTCAAGGAAGTTTTGGTGAGCTTCACACCAGGCTAATATACACGATTTTCCTTGATTTTTGATTCTCTCCACGACCTCATCTGTATAAGGTACTGGATTTTCCTTGAGGATTACGGATAATGTTAGTTGGTCTCCCTCATATCCATTAATACGTTCGTTTGTCTCTTTCAACTTCTTCTCAGTCTGATCCAATTGTTTTTTGGTTAATTTAGTTCGGTCTTTAATTTCTACCTCTTTAACATCCAGATCCTGATCTTCCCATTTTTCCGGCTCTTGTTCATGCTTGCTTAGCTTTTTCTGTGCTTTTTTCGCTTGTTCATTTGCCAGATTAAGAGAGGTTTCCGCAACGGTTACTTCCTTATCCTGCTTACGCTCCTCTTTATCTGCTTCTTTCGCTTCTTTTTGAGCAGTTTGCTGCAAACCCTCTAATATACTGATAGGTTCATCAGGTACAGGTCTTTCTCTCCAATCTTCATGTTGCTTTGCTAGCTTCTTCTCCAATTTAGACTTCTGAGACATTTCGGCTTCTTTCTGAGCTTTTAATGTAAGTAATTCCTGTGCCTGTTCTTCCTTGGAGCGCTGCAAGAGTTTTAATTCATTCAATTGCCCCATGATCTTATCTAATATATGCAGGGATAAGCTTGGTACTTCATCGTTACCCTCCATTTTTTCCGCAGGTGGAAATGAAGCGGAATGAACAAATTGCACGATTTCCTTAATACTCTGGTCGATTGCCAATTTCCATTCCAAATAGGTTTGATTCCATTGAGCACTTCTATCGTTCAGCTCATCTAAATCCTTGGCAATCTCAGCCTGTTGTGCAATAAGAGTAGCTTTATGCACTTCTTTAGCTTCAAGTAATTGTTTATGTTCTTCATATTTTTCTTTTTCCAGAATAAATGCTTCCAATGCATCTACATGTTTTCCACATTCCTCGATTCTCACTACCTTTTGATTGAGTTGTTCACGTAATTGAGCATGTAATTCTTTTTCTTTATCGAGGATTTGAACAGTTCGTTTTAATTCCGTATCAGCCTTGGATATTTCCTTTTCTTCCTGTTCAATGAATTTGGCAATATCTACACATAGATCTGTATCCGTCATTCTGTTTAATTCGTTATATAAACGGCGAAGAGATCGCTCTGATTTTCCAAGCTCGTCTAAAACATCTTTTTTCTCTTCGATTTTCTTGGAAATTGCTATCTTCCATTTCATAAATTCATTACGGTTTGTGATTAGTTCATGTTCCTCACCGTGCAAAACAACAAAAGAAGATACAGGAGTACCATTCATCTCTTCTCTCAAATATACAGGTACCGGGCTTTTAAATAGCCTTCCCTGTAAAAGATGATGATTGATCTTTTCCCATTGATTCCGGCTTACGACTAACCCAAACGGTAAAAGAGGATAGGACTCCAGATGATGAAGACGTTCATCTTCATCCAATGATTGCAGGTACTGTGTCCCATAGAATACATCTATTCCTGTTTTTTCATCAATCCACTCTTTAAACTCTTTTAGATCCTGATTAGCAATCCAAAAATTCTCATCGTTTAAATAATGGTCTAGCTGACTCTCCCACAGTTCTTTTTTAACCTGTTCACTCTCTTCCTGATTCTGCGTTAATTGACCTTCAATTCCGGCAGCGTATTTGGATAATAGAGCATGGGTCAAGGATGGTGAGACATCATCCAAAACTAATTTCATCCGTTCTAAAATAGAGGATTCTTTTAAATCCTGCTTTTGGTATGCCTCTTTCCAATTATCTCGTTTGGAGTTCAGATGTTTCAGTGACTCACGTAATGTTCCTAAGGAACCAGACAGTTCATTTTGAAACTCCTGTGTTTGTTGATCCTTATCCTGCAGTTGTTTTAACTCTTCCTGAAGCTGAATTAGATTTTGTTTAAAATGACTGATTAATCCAGATAAATCATATGTGATGCGGTCACCAAATTGGGTGGACATATCCTTTGATTTCACTTCAAAAGATTGAAGCTCATCCTGAATGGAAAGAATTTCCGCACTTAATTTAGCAATTTCAATCGTCTTTTGTTTATCATGACTACTTGATTCTTTAATCCGTTTAGTCAGATACTTTTTATAAGCATGGTACTGGTTATTGGATTGGGCAATATCTAGATTGGCCTTTTCCCATTCCGCTGTAACCTCGGCTTTAATTTCTTCCATTCGTTGATTCACTTGTTCTAATCCACTGTTTTGTTCAAGTTTACTCATTTGGTCAGTCAGATTAAGAATCGTATTTTCAAATTCACTCCATTCCTTTAATAACAAGGAGAAAGTGAATTCGTCCCTTATTGCTTGTTTTTCAGCGACAACTTCCTTCAACTGTTCGTGTTTCTCTTTGTTTTTCTGAAGCTGCTCTTCCCATTTACGTACATCCTGATGGGCCTTGGCATACTCCAAATTATCTTTTTCAAAGCGTAGGACAGACAGTTGCTTTGTTAATTGTTCAATCTCTGTTTCTAGTGAGATCAATTCTTCTTTTTCTTGTTTAATGACATGCTCCAAAGCACCGAGGAGCTGCTGGCCTTCCTTCGTACTTGCTTGTACAATTTCTTCATGCTCTACACCAATTCTGACATGATCTTCAAAAGGAACTATATCCTCTAAAAATTCCTTGTGGGCTTGTTCTCTTTTAAGTAAAACCGGCAAATCCTTTGCGATACTGGCCTGGCTTTTAAAGATTTCGATTAGGTCATTCTTTTGAGCTTCAGCTTTATTTAATACCTGGCTGACCGTCGGGATAATTCTCTTTTGAAAAAGGGAATGATCATCCTCCGCCCCTTCGAAATATTTACCAACTCCGCCTTCATCCCTATTAATCTCTTTCATAATGTCCCAATCTTTTCGATTAATGCCATATGTATCAAGAATGCGGTAATGTTTTTTTATGTCTCGATAAACATCGAATCCATTCCATTTAAAATAATCCTTCAGTTCTTCCGGATCAGCAACTTGCCCATTCTCGTATAGAGGAATATGCTCTAATGCTACATCCTCTTTACGATCAAATTCTCTGGCATAAAAAGTGATATTAGGAACAATCTTGGCTTCTCGCTCATCTGAACCCGTTTCCTCATTGAGATCCTCATCCAGCAGTTTCTTTTGCTCAGCAGAGAACATACCACCAGTCACTAAATGGCGCCCGTCAGAACCATCCAGTTCCCATTCGATTAATATGTGGAAAGTATACGGTGCAAATTGTTCCTTTTTATTAAAGAAAAATTGTTGGTAAAAACGATTATTTTGTTTGCCCCATGCTGTACCCGGTTTGAGTACCTGAAAGATGGATTGCAGGAAAACCCCTTTTCCACCACCATTCATCATCGCGATTAATCCGTTTGTTGATGTTTGTTCATTGTGAAAATCAAAGGTTGTGTCCTTATATTGCTTTTGCATCCCGTCATATTTCAGTCCGACGATTCTAATGCGATGGATTTTCGGCATGCTCCTGTTCCTCCGTTCTCATAAGTTCCTTCATTTGTTCATAACGGTCATAATCATGGTAAAGGAATTCAATCCGTTCAAATAACTCCATTTTAGGAACAGCTTTTGGTATATCATCTTTGTCCAAAATCACAATCAGCCCTTCAGTTTCGAGCAGTCTCATAGCGCTCGTAATCAGTCCGATACGCGTGCGCCTGTTCCCTTTCTTTGTACCGAAATCATCCGTTTCTATGACCATATGGACCCATGTAGTCACGATATCCGGCATATCAATGGCTTGTTCCTCGCCAAAGGATGGGTCCTCCTTTAACATTCGATTCCAGTTTGTAATCAGTTCATTAACCTGGCGTTCCAATGCATAATAGGTTATCCCTTCACGCTTTGTCCGAATTCTGGCTGCCTGATTCTTATCCACCATAGCCAAAAAAGCCATTAGGATGACACTCATTAAATTAAAATACTTCTTATTTTCTATTTGTTTATGCTTATCCTTCATATGGGTAAAATTAGTCGCAAAGACTGACCCTGCCGGCTGTACAACTAAATGGATACGTTTAGGCGATTCTATAATATAGGTTCCGGATTCATCTGCTAGTAATAGGACAGTTTGTCTGACTTCCGGCTCATAGTAGGTTTGAAAATGCTCGCTCGTTTCATCAATTACTTTTTCTTTTAATAAAGTAAAGTACACATGCGAAGCTTTTTTTATAATCTCATTATTCATTTATTCTTAGTTCCTCCCGGAAACAAATTTTAAATGGTGTCATTTTGGTCCCATACCAATAGATTGGATCTGATCGATGATCAAACTCCGTATAAATATGACGGCCTTCCAATGATAAAAATTGTGGATATTCATTCATTAATCGATGAAGGAGGATTTCACGTTCATCCGTCAATGTTTCCAATTTCCTTGTCGGAGACATGATTTGGAGAGGTTTTTTATCAAACAACATCCATAAATCAATCGTTTCACTTTCTTCAAACCATTGATCCTGTACTTCCATAGGCATATCTGCTAAATCCGCTAATGAAAATTCTCCATATTGCTGTAAATACTCAAATACATATTTCCATGCTTTAATAACAGAGGACCAATCTGTTACTCGCTTGATTAATTCTTCTTCTTCATCCTCATCTTGATTCGTATCTTCTATTTGGAGAGTATGCGCCGATTCCTGTTCCATCCAAATCCAGTCCAATGGGAGAATAAATTCATTTTTGGGTGAAAACAACGGTCCAATAATTTGATCAATCAAATCGAAATCCTTAATTCCCTCTTTCATTAACCAGTTTTCATAAATATGCTCCCGGAATGAAACAAGGCTGTTTTCCCAAAATAGAGAAGGATTTTCTGCTTTTAATTTCATCTCATATGAAATATTTTGAATAACCAGCTTTGCAAACCGGTCATGAAGCTGTCTGGTATGTTCAATTTTTTCATGGAGAAGAATTAATTCTTTTTGAACCAATCCATTTTCTTCCGTACGTTTCGCTTTTTCAATCATAGACGAGATGGTACGGAAATGATTTTTCTCCTCCTCAAATTGTTCTTCAATCTCCCACCTGTTTTCCTCTCTCTGGTGTTCTTGCTCCAGGAGAAGAATTTTCGGGTTGTTCATCATCTCTTTCTGAAAGGAATATTCCTTTGTCATTAAACGATTCACTCTCGAAATGAGGTGATCTAAATTCCGTGTCGCTTTTTTGAAGTTACCATTTTTAATCAGCTGCATACTGTATAGCTGTTCAATCGTAATGGAGAACTCTTCCGCCATTTCCCGACTCATAAAAATCATTTCTTGTGCAACATCAGTTAATTTATAAACGATGGATCCACCCATCTCCAGGTTTGTATACAGTTCATCCATCATCACATAACGAAAGGTTTGAGTATCCCATACCTGTCTCGTTTCATCAAAATATAAGGATTCAAATGGCTTGCTGTATTCTTCCTTCCCCTGAAATAAGAGACCATTCGTAATTCTTTCTATTTGCTTTTCATCAGCCGTCAGCTTCATTTGTTTAATGCTGTCCTCAACCATATGTAAAATGTCGGTTTTTCTACGGCCATCATCATCATTTAATTCACGATAGAACATGGTCAGTAGAACTTGCATTAATATAGTCTGTATATAGGGCTTGAGTTCACCGATTTCCATTCCTTTTCCCAATTCGAACAAAGGATTCAATCGTTTCATCCTTTGAGAAAAGCCTTCCCACGATTCGTTCACATCCATCTCCTCCACGTTTCAATCGTTAAAACCTCTTGCGGAATTCGGTTTTTGGTAGCCCATAATTCATTTAAGCTGTTTTGCTCCTCTTCCGTGAACCAGGAAAAGAATCGTTCCCTGTGTATTTCATTACGTACCTGTCCTGTCTCCGAATTTGCCTGATCCATGCAGTCAAGCATTTTGCGGTAGATTTTTAAAGCAGGCTGAATGGTGCATTCTTGATATTTATCTATCAATCTCATACAAATGCTGTAGCCCTCTGCATCTAAGTCACCTACATAATAAAATAAATAGGAGGAATCCTTCGGGAAAAGTTTAAAGAAGAAGGAGAAGCTCCTTTCTATCTTTTTACCTTCACCATAAATAATCAGTTCCGGTTCGTAATCTAATATTTCTTCTTCCAGCAATTGAACGCAAGTATGGAAGAATGATAGATTTTCTACTATTAATACTCGTTTAATATCCGCTATCTGAACACCCGGCTTTAACCAAAATACAAACGGTTCTCCAAACTTCATACTTTTTAATTCTTCCATCGAAACGCCAATTCTTTGTAGAAATCCCTTTCCCTCAGGGAATAGATCAGAGTCAGTCAGAAATTTTTCATGCCCGAAAAGCTCAAGGCTCCGCTCTTCCAGCGAAACAATTTGTCTATCCTGACTTGATTTTAGAAACGAATAAAGATTTTTCACCCTGAACCATTCATCTTCCGTTTGCCATTCCGGATGGTTTTCATAATAAGAAAAATCAAATCGATCATTCAGCTTAAGCATCTCAAGACGATCCCATTTAGTGATTTCTTTTTTGATATTAACCCAATAAAATAATGGCAAGGCTGGATGCCGGCCATTTGTTTGTTTATTTAGTATCGGTATAAGAATATTTTCTTCAACGAGTCTTTCGATAACATCGTGAAACAATGTATACCCATCCATATCAAAATAGTCTTCTATATGTATTCTTAATTGGCTTTCCAAGACATTTACATTTAATTTTTTCTTTTGCTGAGGATGCTGTATATCCTCTATAAATTGTCTAACTCTAACTTCAACCTTATTAATAACTGCCACCTTCTTCTTGCTTCAACTTACTTATAGGATTATATCAAAAAATAACCTATTTTCTCTTGGAGAATTTTGTCGATACGTATTATTATACACAAGATTTTCTGCTTTTCGGCTTATAAATAGGAAAAAAAGATGGCTAACATGATAGTAATAAAGTATTTTTAGTCATTGCTGTTACATTTCAAAAAACAAAGAGGATGAGACATAACTTATAAACGATCCTGAAAAGACGAACGAAATCTAATTTATCGACTTTGTTACTTATTAAAGAGTTAAGTTGGAAGAAAAATTCGTTCCATTGCGCGCTTACTCCACTCGCTTTCCGCGGGGAGGAAGCTGAGCCTGCGGGGTCTCAGCCTTTCCTCTACTTCCCGCAGGAGTCGGTGGCTTCTGCTCCATTCCACTAAGTTTAATAATGATATACAGAAGTAACCAATCTATTGAAAAAAAATAAAAATCCAAACTATTAGGCGAAATATCTATTAAAATATCACCTAATAGTTCGGATTTATCATTGACTGAAATACTTATGTCCCAGCCTCTTTGTTTACGATCATTTCTATCTACTTGTAATAAAAATAGGTATTTCTTTATTCAAAAAGAAGAACTAATAAACACATTACCAAAATAGGTGCTAACCTCTTTAAAATCGTTTTAATAGAAAAGGCTTCCTCTTAATCTCTAAATAAACTGCCCAAAATTTAAAAATCATCAGCCGATTTTAAGTGATACTTTTAGGGATTCAACAGGATTGCCAACTTCTAAATCAAAATTTCCCGGCTCTATGGTATACTGCCTTTGATTTCCGTAAATTTGCAATTCTTCTTTTCCAATATCAAAAGTTACTTCTTTTGTTTCCCCAGCTTTTATCCAAACCTTTTTAAATCCTTTTAATTCCCGTACTCTTCTTGTAATGCTGGATTCTTTTCCCTTTAAATATAACTGAATAACATCATATCCATCACTGCCACCACTATTGGTAACATCTACTGAAAGATTAAATATTTGTCCAGCTGAAAGTTTATCTACTGAAATAGCCTGTTCCGAGCATTGTAGATTTTCATAAGTAAAGGTCGTATAAGATAGCCCAAATCCAAATGGGAAGAGACTGCTGCCTATCATATCAAAATAATCTTTTTTGTAATTCCCATCCTTGTGATTATAAAATACAGGAATCTGCATAGAAGACCTCGGGATGGAAACAGGCAATCTACCGCTTGGATTGACGTGTCCAAACAATATTTCTGCAATTGCCTGTCCACCCATTTGCCCTGGGTACCATGCGCTTAAAATCGCTGGGGCGTTTGCAGCAATCCAAGGGATCGCATGTGGGCGGCCCTGTATCAAAATCGTAATGGTTGGCGTACCTGTCTTCATGATTCGCTGCAATAATTGCAATTGATGACCGCCTAACTCTAAACTAGCTACGTCTACATTTTCGCCGCAATCCATTTCCTCTTCTCCTGTTATATTAACGACTGCGCCATTTAAATCGAACTGTGCCTTAAAATCCCTTGCGCTCGACCCACCTAGTACCACAATAGCTACATCCGAGCTTTCAGCAAGACTGACGGCTTTCTCGATTCCTTCCGTAGACCGTGAGCGAATGCCACATCCTTTTTCATATACAACTTCTGTCCCCCCTGCAAGCTTTTCGATTCCCTTAAGAACCGTAATAACATGATCTTCTTGTTGGAACGGCGTGTAATCACCCAATTGATTGTAGATTGAATTGGCATTGGGCCCAATTACCGCTATTTTTTTTAAGTTATTCTTTAGCGGGAGAATTCCCTCATTTTTTAATAAAACAATCGACTGCCTTGCTGATTCTAAATTAATTTCCTCTTTTTGTGCAGTAATTCCAGCCCACTTGGTTACAACATAAGGATTTTCGAATAATCCCATTTTAAATTTCAATGTAAGAACTCTTCTAACGGCTTTATTAAGTTGTTCTTCACTAACAAGACCATCTTCAATAACCTTTTCTAAGGTGGTATATACATTATCCCAAAGGCTTATATCTATTCCGCTTTCAAGAGCCAGCGCAGCCGCCTTTTCTCTGCTTTGGGTCAAGTTGACCAAATTGTCTAGAGCGCAGCCATCTGCCATAACAGCACCGTTAAAGCCAAATTCCTCTCGTAAGATTTCATTGAGTAGATAGCCATTTGCATGGCATGGAATCCCATCGATTTCATTATATGCGGCCATACAAGCAAGTGCCCCGGAGTGTATAGCCGCAATCATTGGAGGCAGATGGATCTCCCTTAATTCTCGTTCACCTATAGATGCAGGTGCAGCATTATGGCCACCTGTTCCATTGCCCTGAGCTGCAAAGTGTTTTAATACCGCCACAAGTTTTCCAGCTTGAATAGTTTCACCATTATCTCCCTGCATTCCTTTTACCACTGCTTCTGTTAACCTTGAAGCTAAGTACGGATCTTCACTGAAGCATTCTTCTGAACGTCCCCATCTGGGATCCCGCAAAATATCGAGTGTTGATACAAGCGCCATATGAGCCCCTTTTGCCCGAACTTCCTCTGCTACAGCCGCCATCAAATCTTCGTGTAGATCCGGATTCCATGTCGCTCCTACACCTAAATTAACAGGAGTAATCATACTGTCGAGCCCTTGATGACCATGTGAGCACTCCTCTGATAGCAGAACTGGAATACCTAGCCGTGTGTTTTCTTTAATATATTGCTGTATCATATTCGCAACTTCAGCACTTTCACTTTTGGGAATTCCATTTTCATAATGAATGCCTGACCATGGATCGGATCGAAACAAACCGTAAATAACTCCGATTCCATCCCCAAATCGCACGTGGTTTATAAACTTTTCTGTTAATTCGTACCCTGATTCTGTTTTTCGGTAGGCTTCCCAACCATACATCTTTTGGTTTACCTGACCTACCTTTTCCTTTAGTGTCATTTTTGAAAGTAATGATTCTACCCATATTGATATCATTTCTGTTTCGTTTACTGAATCCATCGCATTATCCATCTTTCACCACCTCCTCTACCCTCATTGCTTGGATTTATATATGCTATACTGCTTAAGATATTTTGCAGGCGATACAAGATGAAAATCTAAGTGATTAGAATGTGACTAAAATCGTTTTTACTTCAAACGGCTTAAGATAGGAGGATAATTTATTTTTTTGAACCGGAACAGCGTCTTGTTTTTCCTCCAATAAGTTCGTTTCATCAGCAGAAAAAACCGACTTTACAAATGTTACTTGTACTTCTTCCCTGCCGCCGCTTGATTCGTACATTCTTAAAATGATCCCCTTACCATCTTCAGAGGGTTTCAATGTATCTAGAATAGCGTGTTTGCTCTTCAAATCGATAAAAGAATGTGAGTTTGGAAGATTTCCACTATGAGAGGAGGCGTTTACACAAACGATAGGGTGATTCAATTCATAACCTCTCTTAACTACTTCCGCTTCTCTCCAATCCCCTTCATGTGGAAGCAGCGAGTAGGTAAATTCGTGATTACCTAAGTCAGCTGTTGGATCTGGCCATTTAGAAGCTCGAAGTAAAGATAGACGAAGGGTATTATGTTTTACGTCATATCCATACTTGCAGTCATTGAGCAGGCTGACACCATACCCCGCTTCAGAAAGATCCGCAAAACGATGACCGCACACTTCAAACTGTGCTCTCTCCCAACTTGTATTCGTGTGATTTGCTCTCTCCACTGATCCAAATGGAATTTCATATGTGGCTTTTTGACAAAGGATATCAACAGGAAAGGCTACTTTTAATAATTTGTGTTGCTCCTGCCAGTTCACTTTTGTATGAAAATCAATTCGACTACTATGATGGTAAAGAATCATTTCTTGTTCAATAATGGAATTTGACAACTGCCATTTAAAACGAATGGAATCCTGTGTCTCGCCTTTTTGAATATCTTTACCTAGCAAAACTATTGAATCAGCAGGCTGGTCATTAAATTTTGGATCAATATCCCAGGCATCCCACACGATTGGCCGGTCATGAAACAACTGAAATTGGTTGGCTAGTGCACAAGGTGCTAAAACCTCACGTTGTGCCTTTTTGTCATACAAGCGGAGCATTTCCCCTTTTTCATTCCATTCCACTAAATAATATTCAGTTTCCCATCGGCTACCTACTTCCTCATTCACTTTTATACTTGGATTATCATAATCCTTTAACCAGATAGTCTTGTAGCCAAGTTGAGGAATGTCAGATACATAAATAGATAATTCCAGTTGGCCATTTTTCAGCTGGCGGATGTCTGACGGCAAAAAGTCACCATCCTTATTAAGCGCTTTCTTACCTGCCAATTCAAATCCCCCGATAATTCTTACCGTTTCTGACCTCGCCCATGACAAACTGTTAAATAGAAGGAATGGGGTTCCTTCACCCAGCGTATTTATTTGCTTTTCTAATACTACAAGAGCATTATTTTTAACATGCTCACCGGCAGTAAAAATTTCCTTGTAATCAGCTTCTGACTTTTCATACACCTCAGGAATTGATGAACCCGGAATAATATCGTGAAATTGGTTAAGAAGAAGTGATTTCCACCCTTTTTCCAATGACGGAGCAGTACCAACGTTTGCAAAGTAAGCTGCCATAGTACTCCAAAATTCTGCTTCTCGAAAAAGAACCTCAGCCTTACGATTCCATTTCTTATTCCGGGCATGTGTTGTGTATGTCCCTCGGTGAAGCTCTAAATACATATCTCCAACCCATGTCGGCAAATTGGGATCTTCTTGTTGAATACCATCAAAGAATTCGTGTGCTGTACTATTCACCACTGCTGGAAGTCCGGGAAGGGAGGTAGAGCGGTTTATATAATCAATCATTTCTTGTGTAACACCTCCACCTCCATCCCCGTGACCATAGAGAAGCATTTGTTTTGGATATAGTTGCTTTTGTTTATAGCTCCTCCAGTGATTATCAATTTCTTTTGGATGGGTATATTCATTCAAACCATGATTTAAATAGGAAAGAATTCTTGTTCCATCAATTCCCTCCCAATGAAATAAATCATATGGGAATGGATTAGTATCATTCCAGTTCATTTTGGTTGTCATAAAGTACTCTAATCCTGCTTTCTTTAACAATTGAGGTAGAGAGGCGCAATATCCAAATGTATCTGGAAGCCACTCAATTCTTGGCTGTTGACCGAATTCATCTTTATAGAACTTCATTCCATATAAGAGTTGACGCACCAATGATTCGCCAGAAGGTATATTTAAATCAGGCTCTACCCACATACCACCGACAATTTCCCAGCGGCCATCGGAGATATGCTTTTTAACCCTCTGATAGATGTCAGGATAATATTCTTTTACAAATGCGTATGCTTGAGGTTGACTTTGAGCATAGGTAAAGTTCGGATTCTCATCTAGTAAAGTACTCATCGTCGAAAAAGTACGACTGCACTTTCGGACAGCCTCCTTCATCGGCCATAACCAAGCTAAATCAATATGGGATTGACCGACCATTAACATCTGTCCCGGTATGCTACCAGGTAAATGTGCCAGATGTTTAATTAGCTTTTCTTCTATTTCTTTTATCCGTAAACTTTCACGTAAAGATTCAGGTTTTTCAAAAAGAACTTGATACTGAACTTCATTTAGAGCTTCGAAGATTTTTCCTCTTATTAAATCATCTTCAGGGAGCAATTTTGCAGTCTCAAAGTAACATGTAACAGTTGTTAAAAGACTTTTTATTGCTGGATTCGGCAATTCCAAGCACCCATTTATCAGATAAAGAGAAGGCGGGTCATATTCCGCAGGTTCATTTTGATGATTTAATTCATCTACTGCCTGAGGAACAGGATTAAATAATTCTATTTTGATATTAATTTTTTCTTTTCCCCTTGCTTTATCATTAAATGGCACATAATTTCTGTTTCGATCAATCCCTTGATAGGGCAAGCCATCGATCGAAACCAAACCCTCATGATGAGTTGGTCGTCCCTTTGCCCCAACTAGAAAATTTAATCCAAATTGTTGCTTTCTCCATTTTTCTGGTATGTATACATCTTTTTCAAGAAACATAGTTGTACCTGAATTGATTAACCAATCACCATTATTAACTAAAGGAGAACTTTCAGATTCTAATACATACTTAATAGGTTCCTCATATATCGCACGTTTCGTACGCCAATCGGAAATGGGTATAGCTTCTAGAAGTTGGTGATCTGCTAGATAACGAATGAATCGTTCTATTCTTTCCATTACATATCCCTCCAGGTACCTATTGAACAAATTAATAGACAAATTGTATGGCAGATGATAGGTCAGTATCATACTTTTCCATCAGGCACCAACAACTCAAATTACAAAAATCAGGCATTCTAAAAAACCTAGTGCTTTATCTTTTATCAGAAACTCTTCTAAATAAATTCTCCTTACCGTGTATCCAGATTTATCCTGTCGATGAATCAGGCTATGAGAGTTCATGGACATTTATTCAAACAATTATCTTAATCTTCATCTTTCTAAATAGGATGTACTGGTATAAATATGTAATCATTTTCATAATTTTAGCAATAATAAATGCCCCTTCCTATTGGGGAAAATATAGATTCATTGGATAAAATAAAGAATACTCAAATAGAAGATGCAATAAAAAAACGTATCAATTTGATACGTTTTTACTGGTAAATTCATGTGATATGAAAGTGGCCTAGCGATTTATCTTCAATTCCCTTCCACCAGATTATTCAAATCTTTCTCCATTCACTAGGTGTTGTCCCTATATTTTTCTTAAATTGTTTATAAAAGTAGGTTGTATCAGAATATCCTACTTTTTTGCCGATTTCCCCAGCGCGATAATGAGTTGTTTTTAATAATTCCTTAGCTTTTTCTAATCGATATCGATTCAGGTATTCAGAAAACACCAAGCCAACTTCTTTTTGGAATAATTGGCCTAAATAAATGGCGTTTATATGAAACTGCTGTCCAAGTGTTTTTAATGACAGACCTTCATGATAATGTGAATGAATATACTGAAGCACATTTTGCACAATCGGACTTCGACTATGAGTATGTTGATGAATGGCTTGGAGTAAATCATGACAGTACTCTTTTAGGATGGTTGTCATATGACTGATTTCAGTACTATAGACAATCCTTTCAACAGCTGCAGTATATTGAGAAAAATCATCGTGCTGTATGGAATAGTGGATATAGCAGATTAAATCAAATGTATATTTTTTCACTACTTGAGGAGAGATTAAATTTGACTGCTGTGTCAAATTTTCAAAGAAATGATCAATCTCCAATAAGAATACGTCTTCCCCATTCATTAGTTTTTTCACGATATTTTCTTTAATTTCTTTTTGTCTCTTTATTTCTTCCTGCCGATCCATTGCATTTTTATTGGAAATAAGAACATTGGGTTCGAAATTTAACTGCAGCAAACTATTTTCCCTTGCATTCGCAAAACTGTCCTCAAATCCATCAAGCGTATTGACTACCTTTCCCATAGATAAATAAAATAGTCCGGTCCCTAACTGTTCTTTATGTAAATGTTCGACTAGATTTTGATTTTGTCTCAATATATCCTCTTCATCATAACCTCCATAGATGATTACGATTTCCTGGAAAGGGCTAAAGAGACAAAGTGCTGAATAATTTTCCTCAATAAAGCTACGAACTTTGTTTAGTATCTCTCCATCTTGGTAATTCTCAATATTTAATATAGAAACATTATAAAGCTTTTCATTAAACTCAATACTGTATAATAACAACCTTTCATGAAAATCGTGCTGATCTATTTCACCAGTTAAATAGTTCCATAACGTATTATCCAACAGAGTTGTCTCATCATGCTGCTGCCTGGTGTTTACGATCGAATTTAACTTTCGGCCTGTATTTTGGATAGTTGTTAATAATTCTTCTTCATCTACTGGTTTTAGCAAATAATTCTCAATGCCTAACAATAATCCTTGTTTTATATACTCAAACTCTTGATAACCTGTTAAAACAATACTCTTAATCTCAGGCTTTATTTTATTCACTTCCTCAACTAAATCCAAGCCAGACATTTCGCCCATTAAAATGTCCGTGATAAGAATGTCAATTGGATGATTAATTAAATAAGCAAGAGCATCCTCCCCGCTTTCGGCAGTATAGGCAATTTCAAATCCATAATCCTCCCAATCTATTATGGCCTTTAGTCCTTTTGTGATAATCGGTTCATCATCTGCTAATAGTATCTTATACATGTTTGATCTCCTGCACAGGAATAGACAACTTAACCGTTGTACCTTGATCTTTGATGCTGGTCAAGGAAATTCCAAACTGGTCCCCATATTTAAGCTTTAGACGTTGATGAATATTTCTTAATCCGATTGATTTCACACCATCACCTTCTTCATGATTAATATGTTGAACAATGATGTCTAGTTTATCTTCAGACATTCCTTTGCCATTATCTTTCACGATGATATCTATTTTTTCACCTACTTGGTGGGCAAGGATTAATAATTCATTATTAAATTGATTTTTTTTGAAACCATGAGCAAAATAATTTTCAATTATTGGCTGTAATATTAATTTTTGTACCATTGTTTGTTCCACTTCATTTGGAATGTTGATATCCACACTTAATTTATCTGGATATTTAAATTGCATCAATTTCAAGTATTGATTAACATATCTGATTTCAGTGTAAAGCGGTACGGTATCTTTAGATTCCAAAGTATAACGAAAAAGCTTAGATAAATGAAAAATCATTTTACTGGATGTTTTAGAACCCTCTACAACTGCAACCATTCGGATGGCCTCAAGTGTGTTAAATAGAAAATGCGGATCTATTTGTGCCTGAAGGGCTTTTAATTCGGCTTGCTGCTGCTTCATATTCAACAGGTAGGATTGTTCAATATACTTATTTAGCTCTGTTAACATCGAATTGATATTGATAGATATCTTCGATAATTCATCTTCTTGCTTTGATATCGGAATTCGTGCATTCAAATCACCATTTTCTACCTTACGAACTATCTTTACGATGTTTTGAATTCGACGGGAATAATTCCTGGTAAAAGAAAAAGTTATTAAAATAGCAGCTAAAATAAGAAAGCAAATAACAACCCACATAGTCCCTCTAATGATCGTCAGCTTTTGCCATCCTTTATCGGGAATAACACTTATGTAAGTAAATTCCCCCATATTAGCAATCGTGTTTATGTGATAGTTTTCTTGCTTCCACTCTATTTTCGTCTCATTTGTTTCTCGTTTCACTTCCCTAATCATATCAATCGGGATACCTTTATTAACCGAATAAGCAATTTCTCCATTTCTATCAATAAGAAAGAAAGATACTGGTGCTCCTTCTTGCTTTCTTAACATTTTGTCTAACCATTCTGTTGAGTAGTAAAATGATATTTCACCAATTTTTTTCAGTGTTACTGGGTTATTCAGTATGATTCTTTTTGTTATTGTGTTTCTTAACTTTCGTTCTTTTAGCAAACCATCCCTGTTTAAGTTAGGTATTCCCTGAGAAAGAGAAGGATCTGCATTTGTACCAAGGTCAATTACGCTTTTATTCCAGCGGACATTATTATTGATTAATAAATATTCAATAGATTGATTCTCATATGAACGTAAACTAATGGCATTTAAATCACTATCCTGACTAAAATAACCATTAAAATAGATATCAATATTATTAGGAGTAAAGGATTTACTTTTCGAAAATCTATCTAAATGGTACTCCAAGTATTTTCCATAACCATTGTTGAGAGCGAAAGTTATATCATTGATCATTTCTCCATTTATATAAAGATCTCTTATAGCTCTATTAATATCTGCATCCTTGGATGAAAAATAATCTTCTACTCTTTCTAATGTCCGTGTATTAATATTAACTTCCTTTTGAATAATAATATCGGAATAATAATTTGAAACCGTAACAAATAAAATGATAACGGTTACAACAATAGTGATAGAGGATATCAAAAACAGTCTATTAAATACATTTTGCGTAAAGCGTTCTTTAAATTTCATATTAGAATCCTTTAGTATACAAATTGTATATATGTTAATTATAACATCGAATAGCAATATTTAGGTTATTAGGTTAAAAAGGAGTATGGTAAATAAAATCAAGCTGGAATGCACCAGCTTGATTTTTATGTTTATTATTGTTTGCTTTTCCATTCATCATATTGCTTTTGAATTTCTTTTAATACTTTATCGATTCCAGCCTCTTTCAATTTTTTATTGAATTTAGGCAGATATTCTTCCGGATCCACTGAACCTGTTCCAAGCGCCGGATAAAACTCCTTCGAAATATTCGTTATCGAAGCAAGCTCTGAGCGAACTGGATCACTATTAAAATTGAAACCAAGGGTTGGTGATTTAACGGCAGAAGCATTAAATTCTTCGAATTTCTCCCATTTATCCTTAGGATCTTCTTTGTATAGGTCTAGGATGAAATGGTTTCCTAAAGAATAGGATGGCATATTATAGCTGTCGATACGTGCAGGAAGATCTTCTATTGTTCCATCTTCGTTTTTCTTATAGTGGGTGCCCTCAATTCCTTTATCTACGAGGTTACGAAGATAGGAATCTGTATTAAGCAAATTTAGGAATTCCATTGCTTTTTTAGGATTTTTAGATGTAGCCGAAATGGCCTGAATTGAACCAGAAACAGAGTCATTTACAATGGTTGGCGGTTCAGCAGGTGCAGACACAACCTCGTATTTAGCTGAACGGGACCAAAGTAAATCAGCATATGGCTGTGATCCACCCATACGTACAAACCAATTTTCCACATCCATTGGCCATGTGTCTTTACTTGTAGCAGCATCTTCTTTTAGATAGCCAGCTTTATAATATTTATGCATCGTTTTAAACATATTCATAGCTTCATCTGTATCAAATGGATTAATCACTTGATCTGTTTCCCCTTCAAATGGGAATGCAAAGGGCATTTCACCATTAAAGACATAGTCATAGCGTAAAAATGCTTTAAATGTAGCCATTGGTGTAACACCAGATTCTTTTTCCTTAATAGTTTTCAGCATTGGCTCTAAATCTTCTAAAGAACCCACTTTAGAAATATCGAAGTTGTATTGGTCTACAAGTCGTTTATTAAACGTATAAACCGTTTGTCTTGCTACCTCTTTATTAGCAGGAATACCGTAAATTTTACCATCAATCTTGATACCTTCTAAAAACTGAGGATCAATAACCTCTTTCATCTCTTTTCCTTCATTATTCAACATATCATCAAGAGCCATAAATGCACCCTTTTGGGAATTTTGAACATAATCGGTTCCGTTTGTAAAAATGATGTCAAATTGTTCACCTGAATTGATCATAACTTGCGATTTTTGAGCCCAATCACCCCAATCAATTTGAGTCATTTTCACAGTGGCATTTATTTTCTCCTTTAGGTACTTATTTACCTCATCGAATACTTTATCCGTATCCTTTTGAGGTGTTCCGATGGTGTACCATTTAATTTCGTATGGGTCTCCATCTTTTCCGCCGTTTTCCTCATTTGAGCTTTCTTTGCTGGTGCATGCAGATAGGATTGTTCCAATCGATAGAACTAGTGCTAATAGAATCACAAATTTTTTCTTCATACCTCTCTCCTCTTTCTATATTATTCTTTAACGCCGCCAATAGTTAGTCCGCTGATGAAGTACTTTTGGAAGAACGGGTATGAAACTGCTATTGGTAACGTGGCGATAACAACCATTGCCATTTTAGCTGACTCTTGTGGAATCGTATCAAATAAACTTTGTTGTATTGAGCCAACATCTAAATTTTGCCTCATAAATTCAAGGTTTGCTTCTATTTTCATTAGTAATGCTTGTAACGGCACTAAATTCGGATTATCTATATACAACAAAGCCGTAAACCAGTCATTCCAATAACCTAATGTGCTAAACAATGCAATTGTGGCAATACCCGGTAATGACAGTGGAAAGATGATTTGGAAAAAAATCCTCCATTCACTAGCTCCATCAATTCGCGCTGATTCTAATATTGATTCGGAAACTGATTTCAGGAAAAATGTCCTCATTATGATGATATAGAAAGCATTCAATGCAAGCGGTAAAATTAATGCCCAAATTGTATTTTTCAATCCTAAAAATTGAGTAACAATTATATAAGTCGGTACTAGACCGCCGCTGAAAAGCATTGTGAAAAAGGCTAGGAAAGTAAAGAATTTCCGATATTTAAATTGCGGTCTTGAAATAGCGTAAGCATAAAAGGTAATCATTAACACACTTATAATGGTCCCGAGGATAGTAACAAGAATGGTAACGCCATAAGAACGGAATAATCGTTCCTTCATACTCCATAAATAAAGATATGCATCAGTACTCCACTCTTTTGGAAATAGCTGAAATCCATTTCTTACAATACTTTCTTCGCTTGTAAAAGAAATTATGATAACATAGATAAATGGAAATACACACATGAATGCTAATATTGCCAGAAACACACTGATAATTATGTTTACGACAGGGGAGATTTGCTGGGGGTCTCGATACTTTTTCCTTTTCTTATCCCCTCTTAGCTCTCCCATCGATTGTGAAACGACAACCGGTGCTGGATCTTGCTCTAGTTTAGCCATAAAGTTAGCCGCTTGAGCGACTCTCCCTCCTTTCCGAAGAAAAAAACTTTAAAACAATGCACTTTCCTCATCAATTTTTCTGACTATGTAATTCGTAATCATGACAAGGGTAAAACCTACAACGGACTGATAAAGACCGGCTGCTGTACTCATACCGATATCCCCAAGATTCATAAGACCTCGGTATACGAATGTATCAATAACATTTGTAACCGAATACAATGCTCCGGAATCTCTTGGTACCTGATAGAACAATCCGAAGTCCGAGTTAAAGATCTTTCCGATATTCATAATGGTTAAAATAATCATTAATGGCTTAAGCATTGGTAAAGTAACATGTTTTATTTGCTTCCATTTTGAAGCACCATCAATCATTGCTGCCTCGTAATATGTTCGGTCAATTCCAACTATAGATGCTAAATATACGATACTGCCGTAACCTATACCTTTCCACAAGCTCATAAATACTAGAATAAATGGCCAATATTTTGACTCGCTATACCATGAAATGGGATCAATATTGAACCAACTGAGTACATGATTCATTAGGCCATGATCAGTACTTAAGAAAGTAAAAACAAAATAGCTGCCAATAACCCAGGAAATAAAATGTGGGAAAAGGATAGAAGTTTGATAAATTTTTGATTGCTTTTTATTCACTAGCTCATTAAGCAAAATGGCTATTCCCACAGCAGCAATAAGCCCAACAACAATAAAGATAATATTATATAAGAGAGTATTTCTTGTTATAATCCATGCATCATTTGTACTGAACAAATATTTAAAGTTATCCCAACCTACCCATTCACTATTGATAACGCTTGCAAAAAAACCGTCTGGATGGATTCGAAATTTCTTAAAAGCTAATACTTGTCCAAACATAGGTAAATAGGAGAATACCAATAACCAAATGGTTCCAGGCAGGACCATTAGAAGCCAGACTCGATTTTTATATAGATCACGTGCAAATCTTTTCAAGTGTTTTTACCTCCCTTCAAACTATGTAAGCACTTTCATAACTATATTTTATAGGGAATAGAGCTTAATTTATAGTTGACTAATTTAGGATTAACTGGAAAAAACTTAGAAACAAGATGTTTTTTAGGACTTTTCATAAAGAATAACAAAATCGATTAAAAGATGAATTACTAAACGGCATTAAACGACATCTTTCAGCAATTTTTAAAGCTTAACCTACAACTAGGTTAACATGGCATAATTTTAAGATAGTAATCTTCATGCTATTTTACTTTTTTTTATTTACTAAACAACTTTTACGTAATTTAATAAATTTTTAAACAATGTAAGTTTACCTAAAACTTGAAGTTATTGATGTAGTTGCTTAAGCCAAATAGTAAAAGCGAATTGGCTTTATAAATACAAAAATGAACGGAAAGAATGATCAAACCGTTCATTTTCTGTTTATGTTATTCTGATTGTTTTTATTTCATAAGGCCAAATTTCCATCTTAATCGGTGCAGATGATTCTGTACCGATAGGTTCTTCCATTAAATTCGTCTCAATCCATGATGAGTTATCTGTGTGGAAATTCAATGATACCGTACCCCTGCGCCCCTCATATTCATGAATCCGAACGATAATCCCTTTTCCATCGTGAGCAGGCTTAATAGCATCTATCCAAATATGGTCCGAATCAGTTTCTAAGAAAGATTCCTCTCTCGTCCATTTTCCTTCTGTAGATAAAACCGGTGCATTTAAATCCCAAGCTTTTTCCACTGTTTTCGCTATTCTCCAATCTCCTATATGCGGATAAAGAGAATAAGTAAAGGAATGTTGCCCCTGATCAGCTTGAGGATCTGGATGAATTGCCGATTTTAATAAAGTTAAACGCATCACGTTCTCTTTGATGTCATACCCGTATTTTGAATCATTTAGCAAACTGACTCCAAAATCTGGTTCTGATAGGTCGGCCCACTGATGACCGACAGTTTCAAACCTTGCCATATCCCAACTGGTATTCCAATGCGTAGGACGCTTTACATTACCATATTGAATATCATAAGTAGCTTCTGTAGACCGAATATCAACAGAGAACGATGCTTTGAGCAACTTCCTTTTTTCATGCCAATCAACATCAGTTATAAAATCAATCCGTCGATCATTATGATAAAATCTAATTCGTTGAGTAATGGACGAATGATGATACTTCCAAGTAACAAGAAGGCTAAAGAAAAGCTCACCATTTTCCTCCACTTTAAATGTACTAATATCACGAATTTTTTCCATTTTTTCTTGATAGAATAGATCAATATCCCAAGCATCGTGTGCAAGAGGCTTATCTTCAAAGATTTGCAACACATTTCCATTTTGACCATCTGCTAAAATATTACGATTTGTTTCTTTATCGTAAATTTTGATCATCTGACCATACTCATTCCATTCAACTTGGTAGAATGCCGTTTCTAATTTTCTATTATGATAAATAAAATTAGAAGCTGCTGGAATTATTTCATCCGGCTCAAAATTTAAGACAGCTACACCAAAAGAAGGTAGGTTTTTCACTTCAATTAACCACCCATTCTCACTCTTTTGATGGTTTAACTCATGTCCTTCTCTATCTGTCCAAACCCCAGCGTTAAATTGTGCGAATTGAGACACGAATACATTCCTTTTATCCTTACAATGAGTAGCATTAAATAAAATCGCAGACTGTCCCTTCTCTTCAACGTTCTTACTAATAATGTTTGCTTCCACTTGTTGAACAATCTGTAGTGCTTCAGCGTATTCTTCCATCGCATCTTCATATACTTCATGTATCGAGGAACCAGGGATGATATCATGAAATTGATTTCTTAATATAATCTTCCAACCATCCTTAAGTCGGTCAAATCCTAGCCATTCTCCCTTGTCAGATAACCAAGAGGATAGGAATTCTGCCCTTCGGTATAAGAGCTCCAGTTGACGATTCATCTTTTTCATAAATGCTTGGCTAGTATAGGTTCCACGGTGATATTCAAGATATAGTTCGCCGTCCCATTTATGAATATAACCATCGGACTTTTCTACATTTTCGTGCAGTTTTCTAAAAAATTCTCCTGCCCCGGATGTTTTCACATTCGGCATTCCCGGCAGCTGATCGAATCTGCGGCGCATTTCAAGCATATGGCGATTAACGCCACCCCCACCGTCACCGTACCCGTATGATAGTAGAAGATCCTTGGATAAATCCTTATCGCGATAAGCTTCCCAAATCCCTTTTACTGTTTTCGCTGTAATGTAGCCGTTATATGTATAGAACCACGAGTCCGGCTCGTTCCAAGGTTCAGGTGTAGTGATAAAATGAGTTAATATCTCTGACCCATCAATCCCCTTCCAAAAAAATGTATCATGCGGCATACGGTTATACTGATTCCAACTAATCTTAGTGGTCATCATCGTTTTGATCCCAGATTTTTTTAATATCTGCGGCAACGCCCAGCTATAGCCAAACACATCCGGTAACCAGAGATAGTCACAATCGATGCCGAACTCTTCCTTAAAAAAATTCTTCCCATAAAGAATTTGACGGACAAGCGACTCACCACTAGGGATATTACAGTCGGCTTCCAGCCACATCGCTCCTCCTGCTTCCCAATGACCTTCTGCAATTCTCTCTTTTATTTGCTCGTATATTTCAGGATAGTCAGCTTTAATATAATCATAGAGCTGCGGTTGTGTTTGCAAGAAGTGATATTCTGGAAACCGATTCATTAGATTTAGTACCGTTGAAAAGGATCGGGCTGCTTTCTCCCTCGTATTTCTTAACCGCCAAAGCCAGGCAACGTCGATATGTGTATGGCCGACTGCATGTATCGTAATATCTGAATTTTTATCAACTGATCTAAGCGTTTCTTTTATATCGGTCTCCGCTTCATAACATGATTCATAGAATTCAATGCTTCCTGGATCAGTCCAATTAATTCGGAATAAAGCGTCCTGAATCATTTTCTTTAAAAACGAATAATGAGAATCTGCTTCCATGCTTTCTTTTAATACCTCATAAGAAGCTAAAAGGGTATAGTATAAATCATCAATACGAGTATCCAGCCAGCCAATCTTCGCGGTTTGGAGTTTAAATTCATTTTCAACAGGAGGGCCTCCGCCTTCAAAGCCGGACCATAATCGAAAATCTAATCGTATGGATCCTTGCGACGTCTCTTGGTCGAAAAGAACTTCTTCATGATTGGAATCTACTCCTTGTACGGGCTTTCCATTAATAAATAATAAGGACTCAAAACCAGAGTTATTTCCTCCTCCTGTTTTCCCAAAAGAAAATAGTCCGACAATTTGTTTATTATTATATGGGAGGTGGCTATCGACATTAGCATGTATCCACATGTAACGATCTCGTCCCTTCCAATAGTTGCCTAACCTCATTTGATGATGTTCATCGTATTCCAATGGTGGAAAGGCACCAATCCTACCATTGTCACTGCAGGTGTTAAATTGAGGAATATCATAGCAGTCACGGTAACGATACTCCCCTAGTTCTTGAATACGTGCTTCAAACTTTCTTTCGGTTAAAAACATGTTTTCACTCCTATGTTTTAGATTGAAAAATTACCAGCAGTGACAATTCGATGATATATATTCCCACCTACTAATCCATCTACAATCTCCCAAGGTCCATCGTGAAGCAGTCGTTTTTCATCTAATTCATTAATTTGATCAATTCTTCCATCAAGCCACTCATTGAGACGATATTTTATGGTGTCAATTCTTGTAATAACCCCCCCATAGCGGATATCAATAACTTCCCAACCGAATGGTTTATAGGCTGTAAACCAAATATCACGATGTTTTTGACGGAGCAGGTCCACGTTAGTTTGAATCCAATCGAGTTTAGGTAAGAATGAACGGATCTGTTCAACATCCTTTTTGTCATAAAGCTCCTTTAACTGAAGGCCTATTTCCGCCTTCACACTCAACACTCTAGCCAGCTGCCCATAAAAGTCGAATAAATGCTCCCAATCAGGATTATGAAGTTTAGCCTTTTCAATCTCATAAACTAGCTTATTATAATGTTCGCCAAGCCCTAAACCTCGAACATTCTCATCATAGAGACCGATTAAAATATCTTGATACAATAATATCTTCGAAGTCATGGATGTGTTCATATTATTCTCCATGACTCCTGGCGTTTCATCCAAGTGTTTCAAAATCATAAAATCTTCAAAGTGTCCTTGACAGCAAAATGCAAAGCGGTCGCCGACTTGTTCATTCGTTACTACTTGGTGATAGGTATGTTCAGCAAATAATTGAAGGATCGGATAAGCCGTTGAGAAAGGTGTCTCTGCTCCATTATCACCCCAGAGTGTAACAAAGACTTCCTTAACTCCTTCTTTTTTACATGCGGCCATAGCTGCTTCAGTAGTAGCAATTGCTTTTCCGTAATTCGGTGCAATTCCATTCCATGTCCATGCACCGCCAGCGAAAATTGGTAGGCGACCTAGATCTTTATGATGTTGGATATATTCTTCATATACCTCCTGCTCTTTACGATAATAATTCCAATAGACAAGGTCTACATCCGGAATTCCACCTAAAATTTCTTCGCTAATATGACCTTTTTCATCATGGTATTTACTATCCTTGGAGAATAGAGGGAAATACATATCACTCCATATCATTGGTTTATAGCCATACTTTTCGGTAATTGCTACAACCTTTTGTATGTGGCGGTTCATAATTTCAATATGATTCACATAACCGTGGTTTTCCAAATACCTTCCAAGTCCTAACTGGAAAGTTTCATCCATTCCAATATGAATACGTTTCGTATGGAAAGCTTCAGAAACGGCTTTAATACAGTTCTCCAAAAATTCATAGGTCTTCGGCTCATCCACCAATAGGATATCATCGGTATCTCTAAATTCAGAAGCATAGTTCCACTTCAGCGCTTCCCGTAAATGCCCTAATGTTTGGATACATGGAATCATTTCAATTCCAAGTTTATTGGCATAATTATCACATGCTTTTAGCTCTTCAATTGTGTATCGTCCTCGCATATAACCAAAATAAGGATGCTCCTTAACTTCATAAGTGTCCTCTGTGTAAAGCATCAATGTGTTAAGTCCCATAATTGCCATTTTTTGCAGCAGCTTTTCCAATTCAGTAACTGTTGGGACGGCATTCCTTGAGGCATCAAGCATTACACCACTCATTTCAAAATTCGGGTCTTCTGATATATCAAATTCATGGTTTTTCTGATAATTCTCAATCCACAAACCTAAAGCACGAAAAAAATGTACCGGCTGATCATAGCTAATTTCCCCGCTACCGTTTTGATTAGCAACCCTAAGCTGTCCACTTTCATTTTTCACCTGAATGGGATGCCCTTCCGTGGAAAGCTCTATATTTAGATGCTTAGACAGAATCTCTATACCATTTTGTACTGAATTTACATCTCCCTTAATATGCAATTTCAAAATAAACTCCTCCTTAAAGATTGTTTTTAGTAACCTTTATTGCTACTTACTTGACTATCTAAAGCTGTAAATCGGCTAAGACAGATTCTCATCATCCAAAAGGCAGGCGCAACTGCAGACACAAATAGAATAAGACCTGGATACTCATTAATCATATAGCCAATCAGGATAAGGCCAATCAAAATGAGTATAGTAGAAGGCAAGCTGGTCGCTGCAAACAGAAATGACTGTTTAATGTAATCCCTATTTGGTAGTTCATAATGAGCATAGATTGCAAAAAAGTACCCAATCGCTAAAAATAACACGCATACAAGAATGTATAAGAAGATAGAAAGAAAACTAGCCAAAAAGCCTTTCATCACTTGGTCAACTATTCGAATATCAATAAACAGGAAAAGTCCGATGCCATAGAAAATCAAGCCATTTACATTACTTCTTCTCCATTCTTGAAAATAAATCTGCTTAAATGTTTTTAAAACAGGTACATCCGTTTCGTTTCTAATCCATTTTCTTAATATCGTAAATAAAGCCACCGACGCAGGGAAAAATCCGAATATGCCTAATCCAAGGATAGTAAACGCAAACCAACACCAATTGACTAAAATCACTCTCCAAATCCACTCACAAACACCAATGATCCATGGCACTTTTTTCATTGCTTCATCCCCTCAAATGAAAATTCTCCTTCAAGATACTTATTGATTTTTAATCAATTGGTGATAAAGCGGGCTTCCTTTTACCGCTTTCCCCGTTAAACTTAATACAAATTCACTAAACATTGTGTTAGCCCAAGCAAACCAATCTCTTGTAAATTCTTCTGGGCAATCGGCGTTAAAGCCCTCATGCATATACGCCGTTCCGCCATCAGTTGTTTTAAAATAGTCTAGTATCATTTGTTTTTCGCCTTCAACCGTTGTCGTCATTCCTTGAATTGCAAGTGCAATATGCCAGATATAATGATCAGGTGTATGTGGACTTCCGATTCCATTTGCAAATTTCCCTTCATAATAATATGGATTATCCCTACTTAATATAAATTGGCGTGTATTCGCATATACTTGATCTTCATATGGCATGTATCCTAAATAAGGAGCAGCCAGCAGGCTTGGAACATTCGCATCATCCATTAAATTGACCCTGCCCTCACCATCCGTTTCATATACATACATGTCACCGTTAATTGGGTGAGAGAACTTGGCAAAAGTTTCGATTCCTTGTTTTATTTCATTGCGAAGATTCAGACATTCTTTGCTTAATATTGGTAGGTTCAATACTTGATTGCTGATTTCAGCTGCATATTCAAGTACTACCACTGCAAACATATTAGAGGGCACTAAATACCCGTAAGTACAAGCGTCATCACTTGGACGGAAGGCACTCCATGTCATTCCGGTCGGTACAACATGTCCTCCTTTTCCATGACGTATTAATGTGTCGGACTGACGAACTTCTGCACGTTCAAACCGGTATGGTGAATGATTTTCATGATCCTGCTCCGTTCTCCATACATGAAGAATTGTTTTCATAACATCCTGGAACGATTCTTGTAAAAACGCAGTACGTCCTGTAGACTTCCAAAATAGGTAAGCCAGTTGGATTGGATAGCACAAAGAATCAATTTCATATTTTCGTTCCCAAATATGTGGGGTCATCGTTGTTATGTCGGTTTGATAACCTTTGCCGTTGGCACTTTCATTAAAAGCATTAGCATACGGATCATGAAGTATAAAAGAAAACTGTTGGCGAATTACTCCTTCGATTAAATCCGCTAATTCTTCATCTTCTTCTGCTGCCAGTAAATAGGGCCTTACTTGTGCAGCTGAATCGCGGAGCCACATTGCCGGAATATCACCGGTAATTACGAAGGTTTTGCCATCTTCCTGTTTTTTTAAAGTCGTTGTAAACGTATTAACAAAACATTGCTCAAACATTCTTTGTAATTTTGCGTCTTCCGGAAAAAAGTCATTTACATGTTTGATAAGTCTCTGCATTGATTTAGGAATAGTTATCATCAATTCACACCCTATCCTTTTCTTTTAAATCCAAGTGTAATGATTTCTGCATTTCCTGCTTCATATTGATTTTCTGTCAAAGTTGTTGAATCTTCCAAGATATTACTCTTGTAGGATTGATAATCTTTGATAGATGCTTTTAAAATCGCATTCTTTTCACCAGGATTAAACCAGCGAATCATGATATCATCGCGGTCCTCCGCTACTTTCATAGAGGACCATGCTAGTCCCTTGTCTTCAGATTGTACAAATTGATGTATTGGTGGCCTTGTACCTTTATGTATGGTTGGTTGAACAATAACGAGAGGTACTTTAAATTGGTAAGCATCAACAAAAGCTTGTGATTTAATCACATCTTTTTCATGTGACAGTACTTGCCACTCTGCTGTCTGGATTCCTAAGCATTGTGCTTCAGGTGTCGGAAAATATCCCCAGTCTCCGAGCTCAGCTACCGAACGGAGAACAGTAATTGCAATCGTACCGTCTTCTGGCAGGATTTCATATTCTTGAAGACCAAGGGTTGCCACGGTTAAGCCCATTTGCTCATCTGCTATACTGCTAAATCGCTGCTGATGGTGACAAAAGCTAGGATTATCCCATTCTTTTTCTGGTTTATTGGGACGAGTAACAATTTCAAATATACTATCTGCTTTGTGAGTTTCTGTCTTTAAACCAGTTGGGAAAAGCACACGGAGACGATGGTCTGTTGCTTGATTATCAATGGTCAGCGTAAAAACCGGACCTTTCATTCCTTTGGCCAGTGTGACAACAGTTCGTAAAGTAATTGTTGTCATTTCATCAGATCTACCTGCCTCCCGTTCTTTATGCCAAACTAATTGGTTCCTTTCTAAGGCTAACCGTTCATCCGCACATGCTGGGATTGATAACGTATGAATATACTGGAGTACTGTTTTGAGTTTACTTTGTTCTAACCATGAAAATTCGGCTGCTATCCCCTTTGTATTGATGGAGGCATGCCGCTCTGTTTCCTTAAACATATATTCGTTTCCAATATCACCAGTGTCTTCATATATACCAAGGTGATGAAAAACTTCTTCAGTTAGCTTATTCATTAAATCAAAGCTACCATCTTCATGAAAATGTAAATGAACATACTCATTTTCCATTTCAAATCTATCATTGTCAGTTTCTCTAGTTTCAGCTTGCTGTGCTGGAACCTTTTCTGGTACAAGGTAGAACGTTTTATAGCCAAATGAAGGAATTCCTTCGGCGAAGAATGATAGTTTAGCCCGTTTAGCAAAAAACGGCTGTCGAAATTGATCGTCTGGTAAATCATATCCGAACTCAATAACAGGTTCTTCAAGGTAATAATCTATTGCCTTTCCTTGATTATCTACGAGTTTATAACAAGGTAATTCTCTTTCCTTTAGATAATTTGGTATTTCTTTAAAATCCATTTGAGAAAAAAATATTTTATCCAGATCGATTTCTTTTATTACGACTTCATTTTTCTCCCAGCCGGTTGTATTAATTACAAGGAGCGGGATCCCGCCATCCGGTGTTTCAGATGTATCAATTCTTTCAGCAAGCTCAGCAGCAAGTTCCTTAACAAATACATCTCCCATCTGCGAAACTGTTTCAAAACGTGTGACCATTTCACGATGGACTTCATCTACACTGCAGCCACAAATGCTATCATGTGGGTGATTCTTCATCAGTGTTTTCCACATAAAACGGATATATTCACTCGGGTAATCCCCTCCGGCCAAAAGGTTAATAGCCGCAAGTGGTTCCACGACTTTTTCCAGCAATATTTGACACCTCGTATTCCATTGCTTTAAATAAATACGGCTTGATGCCGTGTTGACAAGGGTAGACCAGCCATCTGTTCGCTGGTTGCGAAGCTCACCTTCAATGATTTGCAGGTTATTGGGAAGTGATACTTTTAATGCTTGTATATATTCATCAAAACTGGAGTGTTTAAATGTATAATCCGGATATAGAGCACCGGCTGTTTTAATTGCTTGCGGTATTGTTTTTTGCAGTGGCTGATGGTCACAGCCGTTCATGAATAATAATTGATTAGTCGAGGCATATTTCTCTGCATCCTGGATTTTTTTATCCCAAAATACCTTTGCTTCTTCCAAATCAATTGGTATTTCATTCCCATTCGAATACCAATTCGCAAAAAGAATACCTAAAACACTAGAACCGTCTGGCGATTTCCAAACAATCTCGGAAAAAGGAGATTCAAAGTTTGGTGTATCCGATACTGTATTATTAAAGCCAGTAGGCTTAACACCTCGCCCAAATGCTGCTGTATCAATGCCCGCCTGTTTCAGAATTTGAGGTGCCTGTCCATAAATCCCGAATGTATCCGGAAAATAGCCAATCTTTGAAGCATGGCCATAGACCTTCGTATCATACAAACCAATCTGCAAGTTCCTGATATTAGCTTCAGAACTGGTTAAGAAAGCATCCTGCAACACATACCAAGGACCAATATAAAGTTTTTTATCTTCAATCAATTGTTTTACGATTTCAAAATTTTCAGGGTGGACTGCAAAATAGTCCTCTAAAAGGATTGTCTGGCCGTCAAGATGAAACGATTTAAATGTATTACCATCCTTCTTAAATTGCTCAATGATACTATTCATGAGTTTGATAAAGTAAAAACGATGTTTTTCAAAAGGTAAATACCACTCTCTGTCCCAGTGAGAATGAGAAATTATATGGGCAGTCTTATTCATAAAGACTTTTCCTCCTTTGGTGATTTACACTCAACAAGAAAGCGCTGTCATTTTTTTGTAAATAGATTCCTTCAATATCTACAATAAAAAAACCAAGTTCTTCTAGCAATAGAATAGAGGAAAGTCATAAAGTTATTACAGTAGATATTAAATTAGTCCAGTGAATTTGTTATGTAGTTTAACTTTATCTTTTAGATACAATTTCTTTGGATTATTAAAATGCATTATTCATACCTTCCTGTATAAAGAAAATTACAATTATGAAAATGATGGAAATCACCCAAAATGCAAAGGCCTAATCTTCTATAATGAATGGTACAGAGAATATTTATACGATGGTTATCTTAACTGCTGTATACGCTCCTTCCTCTACTTGTCCTTCTGTATCATCACATCTACAATGTGCTTATACGAACAAAAATTTATTCTAATATCCTATATATAATAGAGCTGGAAAAGATGCTATATATATAAAAGCATCAGTCTACCCATCTCCTAGGGTAGACTGATGCTTTAAGGTTATGATTAAACCATTACTTTACAAATATTATTTGTAAACTCAACTGGGTCATTGATTGGCAGTCCTTCTATTAATAAGGCCTGGTTATACAATAGCTCAGTATATAAATCCAGCTTGGATTTATCCTGTTCATAAGCTGCTTTTAAAGATTGGAAGACTTCATGATTTGTGTTGATTTCCAATACTTTATCTGCCTTCACATTTTGATTATCAGGCATAGCATTCAAGATTTTTTCCATTTCAATCGTGATTTCTCCATCAGCGGATAAACAAACAGGGTGTGTTTTTAAACGTTTGGAAGCCCGGACATCCTTCACTTTGTTTGTAAGTAATTCCTTCATATAATTGAATATCTCAGTATTTTCTTCTTCTTGTTCATCTGTTTGCTTGTCTGAAGAATTGCGATCAATACCAAGATCTCCGCTGGAGACAGATTTAAATTCTTTCTCTTTATAGTTCATGATCATTTTAACGGCGAACTCATCAATATCTTCAGTGAAGTACAGGATTTCATACCCTTCATCTAGAACAAGCTCTGTTTGAGGAAGCTTTTCTATTCTTTCATAGGAATCACCGGTTGCATAATAAATGTATTTTTGATCCTCTGGCATTCTCGACACATACTCATCAAGAGTCACCAATTTCTTCTCTTTGGAAGAGTAGAACATTAGCAGATCCTGTAAAGCTTCTTTATTTGCTCCAAAATCACTATACACGCCAAATTTAATTTGACGGCCGAAGGATTTGTAGAATGAATCGTATTTCTCACGGTTATTTTTTAATAATGATTGAAGCTCACTCTTAATTTTTTTCGAAATATTTTTTGCAATAAGCTTTAATTGTCGGTCATGCTGCAGCATTTCCCTTGAAATATTCAGTGATAGATCCTCTGAATCGACCATCCCTTTCACAAAGCTGAAATGGTCAGGAAGTAAATCAGCACATTTCTCCATGATCAGAACACCGTTTGAATACAGCTCCAGCCCTTTTTCAAACTCCTTGGAGTAATAATCGAAAGGAATATTCTCAGGGATGTAAAGAATTGCATTATAACGGATTGTTCCGTCTACATTGATATGCAAGTGTTTAAGCGGCTTATCAAAGCCGTAATGCTTTTCATGATAGAAGCTTTCATAATCTTCATCCGTTAATTCACTTTTATTCTTTTTCCAAATCGGAACCATACTATTGATGGTTTGTTCCTCAATAATATTTTCATATTCATCTTCGCTGCCCTCAATTAGGTGCTTCTCTACGGTATCCATTTTGATTGGATAGCGAATGAAATCGGAATATTTCTTGATAATGGATTTTAATTTATATTCATCTAAATATTGATCGAAATCTTCTTCCTCTGAATTTTCTTTAATCGTAAGAATGATTTCAGTACCGATTGTTTCCTTTTCGCATGGAACAATCGTATATCCTTCCGTACCTTCTGATTCCCATTTATACGCGGTATCAGAATCAAGCGCTTTACTGATTACTGTCACTTTATCAGCTACCATAAACGCTGCATAAAAACCAACGCCGAATTGTCCGATAATATCATGGCCATCTTTTGATTCATTTTCACTTTTAAAAGCTAAAGATCCACTTCTAGCTATCGTACCAAGGTTATTTTCAAGTTCTTCTTTGGTCATCCCAATACCAGTATCCAAGATGGATAAGGTTCTATTTTCTTTGTCTGCACTTACTTTTATGTAATAACTTTCTTTATTAAATGTTAAGGACTCATCTGTTAATGCCTTGTAGTAAAGTTTATCAATCGCATCACTGGCATTTGAAATAAGTTCACGCAAAAACACCTCGCGCTGAGAATAAATTGAGTTAATCATCATTTCCAATAATCGTTTGGATTCTGCTTTAAATTGCTGTTTTTCCATTTTCGTCTTTTCCCCTCCATCGTGTTCTGTAAAGAAAGAATATCCGGCAATTAGCACTCATGAATATCGAGTGCTAATTGCTATCTATTTTTAATTATTCACAATTTTAATATGGTGTCAATATTTGTAGGATAACTTGTTCGTGTAAAAGTAAAGTGAAGTGATTCACTGATAAGATCAACAACCTTTTAGAAATGCATATTTTATGTGGTTTTAGCAGATAGTAGGAGTGTATTTTTATTGAGGAGTGATAATATGCCAAACTTAAATGAATTAGAACTTCAGAACCTGCGTCATATGATCGGCTCGCATGGCACCCTAGCCACTAAGCTTGATTATTATGCACAGCAATGTACAGACCCAGAAATCATACAACAGCTACAAAAAGATGCTCAAGACGCAAGAAATCATAAAGAAGACCTAATGAAATTTTTATAAAAGGAGGATTTGTCATGCAGGAAAAAGAAATGATTAATGATTATTTATCAGGATTAAACAGTAGTCTTACAGGTTATGCGTCTATTATTGCACAGACAGAAAATCAGGAATTAAGACAAAAGGTTCAAGATATGAGAAATCAAGATGAACAAAGACAATATCAAGTCTATTTACTGGCTAAGCAAAGAGGCTATTATAAACCAGCACAGCCTGCAACCGAAGATGAAATCATGACCGTCAAGAATGAATTATCGCAGGGATAACAGACAGGTCTTTATTTAACCCTCTTCTTGACAGGGTGGGGGTCGCTGGTTCGAACCCAGTCGGGATCACACTTTACAAGAAGGCTTAAACCTAATGGTATCAAGGGTTTGAGCCTTTTTTCTATTTTTAGTAAAATTAATATTCCATAAACCGATTCGCCTCCTAATAAGAATCTTTGCATGAATATGCCTAAGATTATGAAGTGGCATGGAACCTTCGCCTTTTTAATTAAGCGCTTCACGTTTTGTTTTAAAACCACTTCGATAAATCTGTTTCCTCTTGCCAGTAAGTGTGTCAGCACCGGCATCTATCCAAACGACCATACTTTACCAACTTTTTAACTGTCAATAAAAAAACCTCCATTTTTGTTGATGGAGGTAGGGTTGATATTAGTATGGATTTATGAAATAGAAGCATAGTTTGTACTGTGAAAGTTATTTTTCTCTATAGCTTCATATGCAGGATTGAGGGTTGTCCATTCCCTTCCTAACCGCTTCCATATATTCCTCCGCCTAAATATTATTGTATCGGCGTATGGACTGTACTGTCCAAGTTCAAACTAAATCGATATCTTCTAATTGATCCAACTTCACTATCACTACCGTCTAAACCGCATGATTACATTTTTGACTTCAACCTACTAGTCCAAATTTATGTTAATTTTTTATTTAGTGCTTTTGCATTTAAAACACACTCGATTATTTAAGTTTAATCATTCACTAAATTTGGTTGGTTTTATTAAAGTTCAACTATCGTGTACTCATACCCGATTGTAGTTATAAATTTATACATATCTTCTGTAGACATAAATAGAGTTTTAGTGTTGTCATTAGGGTGGAACGTTATTAATCTTTCTGAGAGCATCTCTTTATCTAAATAGACTTTTATGTCGTGTTCATCATTGTTTAGCAATCCAAAAATAGAAACAAAACCAGGAGATAACCCCATTTTTTCCATTAACCGTTCGGAAGAACCAAAGCTTATCCGTTTTTCATTGAGAATAGTAGCAAGATGATCCATATCAAGACGCTTTGCTCCATCCATTATAACTAAATAAAACGCATTCTTTTTTTTGTTGGTAAGAAAGAGCGTTTTAGTGCGCAACCCTTCTTTCCCATCAATATATTTGTCTGCTTCAGCTGTTGTCCAAGCAGGAGGGTGTTCAACTACTTCAAATGGAATATTCATTTTAGTTAAGGTATTATATACAATTTGATATTGTTCCATAAAGGATAGGCCTCCATCATTACAGTTCTGAATATTGTTATTATATTAAAATATTTTATCATAAAAATCCCGAAGTATTTGCCTTCGATAAATCAATCTTGAAAAATCTTATTAATCATTTTAAATAATGATCACTAAGCTAACCAATAGACCATAACAAAAGAAACTGCGATCTGATGTGAACCCAAGAAGTTAGATTGGACTCTAACTGGGGTTTCAGTACAGATCGCAGTTCCTTTAATTTTATCAAAGCTACACTACTAGTAAATAATTAGAATCTATAACCATTAAGTTTGCTTCGCTTATTTTAGCTACCGATTAATCAGAAATAGAAAAGCTAGTACTACAATTAATAATGCAATAAAAACTGACATCCACCCGATCTTCACCCTTATTAATAAACGGTCAACAATAAAGAATGAGATGGCAGAAATAAGACCAAAAACTTGTAACATTGATCCGAAAACAACATGAAATAAAAAGGAAGCAATTTCACGAATTACCCCTTTTTTTGAAAGCTTCCTGCTAAACCAGTCACTAAATATGGATGTCATAACCCCGTAGGTAATAACAATCATAAAATTCATATAATATAAATTATAAAATAAATCCCCTTCAAAACCCGCTGGTATTGAAAAGATAAGGGAAAATATTAAACTACTAACAACGGCCGTTACTATTTTCCTCTTTAAAATAATCGATATTTCCCCTATTTTATCTTGTTTGCTCAAACATAGCACCCCTAAGAAAGATTAGTATTTAATATAAATATTCGATAATCCATCATCTATACCCTTTTTCATTAACGTGCCCCTTTATCTCCATAAGAGGTTTAACAAAAAAACATAAATCCTTCCTGGATTAACGGACTGATAGTAGTACAATAAAAAACTGGCTACAGGATTTTAAATCCTGTAGCGCCTCAGTAGAATATTATTTTATTCGCTTAATTTCTTAATTTGGCTTAACAGATCATTATAAACAGCGATTTCCTCCAATAAACCAATTTCCGAAAGTAATTCTGAACTTAATGTGCCTGCCTCTATATTTTCTAAATACAACTCAATACCACTTGCTAGTTCCATATTATGCTCTACCACTTGATTATGGATATCCTCTAACATAGCCGGTGCTTCAAGTATATTGAATTCTTCTAATTCATTTTGCATTTCTGTTAATAACTCTTCTAATTGAATTTTTGAATTTAAATCGTTTATTGCTGCTTCTGCTACAGTTGGTAATTCATTTGCAAATTGATTTACTTCATCGATGTAATCCGTAGCCTCCGTAACATAATTTAAAGAATTTGACACTTCCTCTATTGTCGAACAACTCGTCAGAAAAATAGTCATTGGTAAAATAAGCATTGATAATAATTTTTTCATTCTTTTTCCTCCATCCATTCCTCAGTATAAACAAAATATATTTCCTAATCGACTCATACTGGCCAAGTATATTTCATACCATTATCAGTCATCCAATTTATTAATTTATGGAAGAATCACTCTACTCAATGTAAAAACAACATTTATCTTTAACAAAAGCTCTTTTAAGAATAATAACAAACCTACTGATATCTTCTAGTTTAACACACTAACCGATTACTCCATTTATTCTCGATCCAATCAAAAGCAAACATTCAACTATAACAAAACAATCTATTCCATGATTGTATATTTAATGTTAAAGAATTATTGCCCACACCCTTAATCAAACCAAATAATATACTGTCGTTAGCCTATAAAAAATTGAATTAGGAGTGTATATTAATGGAATATTATGATCGACAAATCCCCGGGCTTCCCAATCTTCCGTTTCCTATTCCAGGATGGCCTGGAACATCAACAGGATGGCCGAATACCAATACTGGAATGCCCGGCACAGGTGGTTCACCAACTGGGGGCACACCCCCACCTTCACAGAATACGATTAATATGTATCAATATCTTCTACAAAACCCGTCAAAAGGCCAAGAGGTTCTAACATCAGGTACATGGGTTGGTTCAGGAACTGGAACAACTTTTGGGGTGGGCTGTGATAGACGCTGGACAATTATGCTTTTAAATAATGGACGTTATGTATTAATGTGGGTCCTATCAGCAAGTCCGTTTGGTAATACTACAGGAATCATTTTTCCTACTTTTACTTTTGCCTCTTTCCCTACATCTAGTATATTAGCTTATAGTTGCTAATTATTAATTATCTAGACATATGTAAATACCACGAATCTCTTAATATGACCGTAAAAAGTCAACTATCTGTCCACCGATACTATAAGTAAATCACTTGCGGTGGATGGATATTTTCTCTCGAAGTATACATACCATCGCAATATAAGATTATCCAAACAACGAATGAACCCTAGAATCGCTTATTATCAAACTACTTAATCAAACCTAAAAACTTTCAGGTACAGAATTCTATTTATCGGACTAGTATTTGTAACGTAATGCATTTTATATGTATTTCTTTAATGATACTTTTACGAAAGATAAATGAAGGAAAGACTCCCTGTTTGACAGCTTATGAGACAATCTCCCGTTGAGATAAGTATGTTACGTATCAATGTTTTAGAAAGGCATCAAATATCAATTTTTCATAAACAGTGTCAAATAATTATAGACTTTCCTGATAGTTATTGGGATCTAAATTAAATTGTCACTGATGTTAGATAAAAAGCTAATTCATAGTATTTACATAGAAATTATTATATATTTAACAGAATAACTTATATAGGAGGAAATATACATGCAAACAATTCCTATTATTGTTTCTACAGAATGGTTATCAAGCCGACTTGATGACCCTAAATTAAGATTAATAGACGTAACTACTCTTATGAAACCCTTAGAAAATGGCAGTATCACACTCTCATCAGGTAAGGAATCATATGAACATGAACATATACCTGGGGCGGTGTATGCAGATTTAATAAATGAACTATCTGATTCCGCTTCTGATTTACCATTCACTGTTCCTGATAGAGATTATTTCATAGAAAAGGTTTCAGAATTAGGAATCGGCGATCAGGATACTTACACTGTAATCTATGACCGAGGAGCGGTTGTTGGGGCTCCATTTTTTGCTCCATATTGGGCATCTCGTTTAAGATGGCAGCTTAAATATGAGGGCTTAGACAATATTGCTATTTTGGATGGAGGTTTGCCAAAATGGATTGAAGAAGGTCGTCCTGTTACTACTGATCAGACATCCTATCCAAAAGCTTCGTTTACAAGCTATAGAAGAGATCATTTATTAGTTACAATGGATGAGGTTTTAAAATCTATAGATGATGATTCGGTTATTCTAATCAACAGTCTCTCTCCAGAGGATTTTCGCGGTGAAACTAACAGTTATCTAAGAAAAGGCCATATACCCGGCAGCGCCAATGTATTCTTCGGATGCCATACTGATTCAACAACAAAAAATGTTCTTTCTGATGAAGAATTGAAGGATAACTTTGCGGATATCGGTGTATTTGATTCCAATAAAAAAGTAATCACCTATTGCGGTGGCGGAATCGCTGCTACCTGGAATGCTTTAATACTAGAAAAATTAGGTGTGCAAAATGTCGCGGTGTATGATGGCTCCATGAATGAATGGGCCTCCAAGCCTGACCTACCATTAGTCACTGGAAGTAAAATGATAGATTAATTGATAATTAGAGAAGATCCTCAAATCATTCGGTTTGGGGGTCTTCTATTATTTATTACAAGGTTGGGGAGTATCGGTGAATTATTGAGTGAATCGGCTGAATTATATAAGAATTCAGCTGGATTATCGGTTAAATTGAAATGTTAGGAATGATTCTTACTCAAAGATAAAGAAATAAGTACGCAGAAAGATATTCTGAGGATGGGGTTGGGAAGTTGAATAAAGATGAGATTCTAATGAATAATGGTTCTGCAACTTCAAAAGCTACTTCTGCATATTTAGATAGGCATGGAGTTATAAAAAGAGAACTTTCTTGTTTTTCAGTCTCTCCAATCGCCATTGGCACACATTTAGGCAGTATGGATGAAACAGACTCTAGACTTTATCGAACTTCGATTGAATATGGATTGAAAAATGGTATCAATTTTGTAGATACAGCAATTAACTATCGAGGAATGAGATCAGAGCTTAGTTTTATCTCGTTTAATTGATAATGGAACAATAAATCGCGAGGAAATAGTGATTTCTACAAAAGCCGGAATTATCCCAGGAGATATTGATATAGGGCTTGTACCTAAAAAGTATTTACAAAAAATACTCCTAGATACAGCAATAGTTGAAGAAGCCGATTTACATATTGTAGGAAATCAGCGACACGTTTTGGCTCCTTCCTATTACCAGTTCGCAATCGAACAAAGTAGGAAGCATCTCGGGATAAATACCATTGACATCCATTATATACATAATCCCGAACTCTCAATGAGGGTACTAAGTGAGGAAGCTTTTTATAAACAACTCGAAGTACTATTTTTATTTTATGAGGAACAAGTATCCAAGGGGAATATTCGTTATTACGGGTTTGCTACTTGGAATGGATTATTATGTGATCCTGAAGAGCAAGGTTATATTTCATTGGAGAAAGTCATGAAAACTCTACTAAAAGTTGTTGGCGTAAATCATCATTTCAAGTTTCTACAATTCCCCTATAACAAAATCATTCACTATGCGAAAACAAGACGAAATCAACAAGTAAATCAACAATTTCATACTGTTTTAGATGCCGCGAAGGAATTTGGGTTAATAACAGTGACTAGCGCTCCATTTAACTTGGGTAAATTAATAGATAGAGATTGTACTCCAAACGATCATTTACTATCAATTTTGGGAGAGCAAAACATTAGCTCAGTAATGGTGGGGATGAAACATCTCAACCATGTGATTAACAATCTCAGGTTAATACAGATAAAACATTAAAAATTGAAAATGATTAAGTGAAAGATGATGGGACATAAGTATTTCAGTCAATGATAAATACGACCTATTAGGTGATATTTTAATAAATATTTCGCCTAATAGGTCGTATTTTTTTATTTATTTTCAATAGATTGGTTATTTCTGTATACCATTATTAAACTTAGTGGAATGGAGTGGAAGCCACCGACTCCTGCGGGAAATAGAGGAAAGGCTGAGACCCCACAGGCGCAGCCGAGGAGGCTCAGCTTCCTCCCCGCGGAAAGCGAGTGGCTGCAGCGTAATGGAACGGATTTTTCCTCCACCTTAATAAGCAACAAAGTCTAGTTGGATTAATTTAGATAGCGTTAGTCTTTCAGCATTGTTTATAAGTTATGTCCCGGCTTCTATTACTCTTCTTATTTAAAATAGTTCACTCTACAATTCTTTCAATAATAGTAGCATTCGCCATTCCTGCTCCCTCACAAATGGCCTGTAATCCATATCTACCCTCTATCCGTTCTAATTCATGCATTAATGTGATCATGACGCGAGCGCCACTCGCTCCTAACGGATGACCAAGAGCAATAGCTCCTCCATTAACATTTAATTTTTCTGGGTCAGCTCCAAGCTCCTCCATCCAGCATAAAGGAACAGGCGCGAATGCTTCATTTACCTCGTATAAATCCATATCATTAATGGTCAAACCGCCCTTTTTTAATACCATTTTAGTAGCCTCAATTGGACCTGTAAGCATTAAGGTTGGGTCAGAGCCTATTACTGTTCTGGAGATAATTTTAAAGCGTGGTTTTAATCCCAATTGGATCGCTTTCTCTTTTGACATAATAAGAAGTGCTGCAGCACCATCACTCATTTGACTCGCGTTACCCGCATGAATGACTCCGTTTTCTTTAAAGACGGTGGGCAAAGTGGCCAGTTTCTCCATTGAAGATTCACGACGCGGTCCTTCATCATGAGTAACTATAGTTTTAGACCTATCATCATTAACTACTTCTACTGGTATGATTTCTCGTTCAAAACGTCCTTCGTCCTGAGCTCGGATAGCCTTTTGATGACTTTTAATTGAAAATTCATCTAGTTGATTTCGGCTAAACCCCCATTTTTCTGCTATTCTCTCTGCAGACAATCCCTGGTTAATTAATTCATAACGCGAAGATAGTTCATCACTCGGTTTTGCATGTAATCTATTTGAACCCATTGGTACGCGCGTCATACTTTCAACTCCACCTGCAATTACAATATCCATATCACCGCTTAAAATAGCCTGTGCAGCAAAATGAACTGCCTGTTGACTCGAGCCGCATTGACGATCAATCGTTGTGGCAGGTACATGGATTGGGAAATCGGCCATCAGTACAGCTGATCTTGCAATGTTTATGGCTTGTTCTTCAACCTGAGAAACACAGCCAATAATAACATCTTCAACCAAACCACTTGAAATACCAGCTTTCTCGGTAAGTTTACGTAAAACTCCTGCAAGTAAATCATCAGGGCGAACTGAACTGAATACCCCCTTTCTTTTCCCGACTGGAGTCCTGACTGCTTCCACAATAACCGCTTCTCTCATTAGAAGTTCCTCCTTTAAAATTCACCGTGAAAATCAAATAACTGTGTTTAGATTTATATCTTAGTAGCTGTTGTTGAAGGTAATGTGTCTAATGCTTTCTCATATTCCTGTTGCAATGTTTTAATAATAGACTCTATTGGTTGAATATCTTTAATCGACCCCACTCCTTGGCCTGCAGACCAAATATCCTTCCAGGCTTTTGCTTCATTTTGTTTACGAACTACATTCATTTCGCTTTTCCCCGGTAGGTTAGCTGGATCCAAGCCAGCTTTTTTGATACTTGGTGTGAGGTAATTTGCATTCACTCCACTAAAGGTATCCGTATAAATAATATCGCTGGCATTCGATTCAATTAACATTTCTTTATACCCTTCTTTAGTAACCGCTTCCAAAGAAGCGATAAACCGAGTTCCCATATAAACAAAATCAGCACCAAGCACTTTTGCCGCAAGAATTTCTTGTCCGTTTGATATACAACCTGCTAAAATAATGATTCCATCCCAAAATTGTTTAACTTCAGCTATAAAGGCAAACGGATTTAATGTACCTCCATGACCACCCGCGCCATTGCAAACGAGAATTAACCCATCTACTCCGGCCTCAGCTGCTTTTTTTGCATGCTTAATGCTTATAACATCAGAAAATACCAGCCCGCCATATTCATGGACGATCTCAACTTCATTAACCGGTTTTCCAAGCGACGTAATGACGATAGGTGGTTGGTATTTCTTTATTAACGCTAAATCACTTTCATAACGATGATTAGTCGAATGAACAATTAAGTTTACTCCCCAGGGTGCTACTTTTTTGTTTGTATTTTCATTTTGTAACTTTACATGTCCATCCTTTATTTCTTGAAACCATTCCTCCAATTGCTCCTCAGTTCGTGCATTTAATGTTGGAAAAGTACCAATAACTCCAGCCCTACAACTTGCCAGTACCATTTCAGGAGTAGATATAATAAACATTGGTGAAACAATAATCGGTAAAGCTGTTTGCTCCACTAATTCTTTGACACTTTCTTTTTTCATTTGTTCTCCACCTCCAAGTTTTTATCATTTTTTGATTTTACAAATACAAAGTTCGGTTTTGGAATAAATAGAATTCTGTTGTCAATTTGATATTTTGAGAAAAGATTATGTAGAGTTTTAATAAAAATCACTGCATATAATACTTTTTCAACAACAGTTAGATATTTCCTTTAAATTGACCATAAAATGATTGTGCTTTCTGTTTAACTATCTATATACATGGTCCTGCCTTGATATTTATCGACATGCAATTCATAAAGAATATAAAAATAGGACTTCACTTGGAAAGAAATATTCCTGGTGAAGTCCTCTGAAAGGGTTATAGATAGCACTGTCTATAAATGATTAAAACCAAGTCCTAATGTTTCCTGTTCAATCCCTTTTTCCTCTGAATCAGACCGTCCATAAATGCAAACACCAATCCATTCATTGCCCGTGCTTATTTTTTTATTTTTACCTCTTACTATGCCATAGGTTAAATCAACTTTTTTAAGTAAGTCACCTACTTGAATGGTCCCTCTGCCGACTCCTTGTACTGCCTCTAAAATGGTATGATATAACGTATTTCGTTCATTGTATGAATCCGAATTAATAATTCCCTTTGTTTCTGCACTTGCTTCAATGACAGAAATGACTTTATTTAAGTCGATAGATCCTATACTTCCTACGGTATACCGGCAATTCTCCATATTTAACTGCTTCTTTATCAATTCTCCCGCTTCATTGTTATGTAAGAGTACCAATAAAGAAGTTAACTTGCCCATCGTAAAATCGTGATCCTGAATGATCATCTTTAGCACCCCCTCAGTAAATAAAGCAATTGCCAAGTGAGAATAAATTGTCTTTAAACCATTTTAATAATCACAACTTAATATTTCGTTTATTAGTGCTTTTTATACTTATAAACAAACGAATTCTTGGGAGCTAACTAAATTGAACATCTTTATCCCATTACTATATATGTATTTTAATTCGAATCGATTTATTTATGTTTTTTAATAGGAGGGATCTTTTTTCAAATTTTCATTTGCATCCCTTTAAATCATAAATACGTAAACTTAAGGTGTAATTCAATCTATACATGCAAAACAGACCGACTTGCTATGCAAATCAGTCTGCCTGTTGAAACCTAATTTTATTTTGCTATTTATTTAGAATCCTGACCCTTATATTTTCTTAACTGGACCAAAATGATCCTCTAAAGCAACCTGCAGTATGCCGATTGAACGTTCCAGCTCTTTTTTCATTAACTTTCGGTAAATTTCTAATTCTTCTTTCCCTTTATCCGTTAAATAATAAATAAAAACTTCTTGAACATTTTCTTGCGGATCGCCGAGTATTTCGGTTCTTTTTTTTACGAATCCGGCTTTATACAATTCTTTATAGGTTTTATAAATTTCCGTATGGGTTGGCGAATAGCCAAATGGTTTAAATTTTTCTCTTAAATCATTTAACACCATGGAACCATAGTCCCTTGGATGAGAAGCAATCTCCAGTAGATAAAGCTTTAAAAATGCTTTTTGTTTTAATAAGAATCCTCTGTTCATTCCCCTCACCTCTTACATTAGACATCACTTTTAATCTTATATTATCAAATTTTTTCTTTCTTGGTGGGTTTTGTGATTTTTTCTTGGTGGCTGGGTTTTTAGAAAAAAACTATGAAGATTTGGAACATAGTTTGTTTAGTTCTTATTAATAAAAACATATGTTATTTTCTCTCATAAAAAGTAATTTTAAATGTTACCGGAGTTATTATACTTTTAGTGTTAATTCATTGAAGTTTATTATCTTAAAGTTAGAATGAACCATTAAAAAAGCGGACCCGCATGCTTAAAGCATGTAGATCCGCATGTTTTTCGTGGACTGAATATAATTTCAATATATCAATGACCGTATATTACAGTCTTGTATCCCACTTATTACACCAAACGTTTTCATTTGGTGTACCATGGAATTCTGATTCACCCATGATCTTGTCAATAACCGCTTTAATTGTGATTTCAGTATCTTTGTATGCATTAATATAGCATTTTACCATTGGCACATCAGTTAAGTGTGTTGTGAAGTTCAATGATACGAATACGGTTGGAACTTCATGTACATACCAAGGGATCTCGTTTGCCATAGCCGTTTTCCATCTGATACGGTAGTTGTTTTCTGCACCATAACCGATGACATTGGCAAATACAAGAGCTGCATCTACTTCTTCACGATATTTTAATGTTGGGCCTTTAACACGAGTGTCACCTTCGTTAACGGTTACTTCAAAGCCTCTGCTTTCAAGCTCTTTCACAATATAGTTAAGAGTTTTGTCATCGCCTTCATAAATGCCGCCTTTTTCTCCTTCTAAGAAATACAGACGAATACGTTTATGTGTTTCTGGGCGAATTGGCAATTGATCCAATGTGTTTTTAACAAGCGTAATTCCTTTATCTGCAGCTTGTTTAGCACGCTCGATATGATCTTCACAGCCAATTACTTTTAAGTCTTCTTCATTGCGGAAGATGGAACCGTCTTTTTGCGCTTTGTGCAAGCCTAGTGTCGCTTTAAAGCCCAGGATTCTTTCTAATGCATCTTGAAGTCGTTCTTCTGTAATGATTCCATTTTTGTAACCATTTAACATGAAGTTGTAGTCTTCATCAATATCGTTGAAGAACAAGAACATATCACAGCCTGCTGCAATGGATTGCGGTACATATTCTTCACGTCTCATCGCTGCTGTCATACCAAGCATATGAGATGCATCAGTCAAGACTAGACCGTTGAAGCCTAATTTGCCTTTTAGGAGACCATTAATTAATTCTGGCGCTAACGTAGCTGGCAAGATATCACGGTCTTCTAATTCAGGTACTAATGCTTTTTGATATTCTGGCAAAGCAATATGCCCGGCCATAATAGAGTGTACACCGTTCTCAATATGATTACGGTATACTTCACCGAAGGATTTTTCCCATTCGTCTACAGATAATTCATTTACGCCCATGACTAAATGCTGGTCGCGTTCTTCTGTTCCATCACCAGGCCAGTGCTTAATGCAAACACCAACATTACTTTCTGTTAACCCTTTAATGTATGAATTTGTGTGCTTGATAACCGGTTCAGCAGTTGTACCGTAAGCACGAGTATTTACGATTGTATTTCTCCAGTTTTTTAGGATATCCACACATGGGTCGAAGTTCCAGTTAACACCAACCGCATGCGCTTCACGACCACTTACATAACCGGCATCAAAGGATAATTGTTCATCACCAGAAGCTTCACACATAGCAGCTGAGGCCACATATGTACCATCGTTTACCGCACCATTACCGCCTGCATCACAGTTCGCTGCTACTAGTAATGGAATTTTGGAATCCTTTTGAAGTTCGTTGATAAGTGCTTGTACTTTATCGGATGTAGCCCCCATATAACGAGCCCCGCCGATATGGTATTTTTCAAGCAGTTCTTTGTTTGTGAATGTATTACCGCTGAATTTATCATCACCAAAGAAGAATAGGTTAATAAATAACTGACCGATCTTCTCTTCTGTAGTCATTCCAGCGATTGTATCTTTAACCCATTTAATATCTTCATCAGATAGATTATATGGCTTTGCTTTTAGATCAACCTTTGGCATTGGGATGTTTTTAGCAATTTTTTGAATCATCTGGACTTCCTCCAAACCTTATTTTAAGTTATCGTTGAATTCCTTAATCAATTGTTCTTGGTATTCTCCTGCAAAGCTGCCGTCTAAGAATTTAGCCAAAGCTTCGTTTTGAAAACGATCCCAAGAGAATTTCTCTTTACCAACAAGAATTGGGTAATAAAGAACGTCATTTACCTCAGCAGCAGATAAATCTCCAGGAGCATCACCGATCATCAATACACGAGTGTTTTCATAACCGAATTTTTTCAATTGCTCTATGCAGTAAGCTTTAGTACCAGCTTCTTGTCCAAGCATGACATCAACATGTACGTTTAGTTCATGTCTTGTCCATTCATCAAGTACAGCTGCACCATTTGCTGATGATACAATCGCTACATCTGCTACATTATTAGCAGCTGCTAAGCCTTCTTTAGCACCTTCAACAGGTTTATCATTTCCAGCCAGTTCTTCCTCAATCGTACGATTAACCGCATGGCTCCACTCTAAAGCTTTCTTTAATTGCTCATCATTTGTTTCAGCAATCGCTCTTTCAAGTGATGGATTGGAAAGTTCATTCGTTGTTTCAGCCCATTTTTTGAAAGAAGTGATATCAGGCATTTCAATGCCTTCTTTTTCTAAAGCTTCGAAAGTAGCGACAACCCCTTTAAAGCGGTTGATTCCTCTTGTTCTTGTGTAAAGGTTGATATCATTCCATACTTTTAGGAAACGATCTTTAATGTGATGAAGCTCCCATACATCTACTGCACGCGGTCCAAATGCTTCTTCGTGTTTTACACCCATCGTATCCATTGCGCAACCATCGGAATCAACGCATACTAAAAAGTCTTTTGTTTTAACAAATTCTTTGATGTTGTCCTTCATTTCTATACTCTCCTTCTATATGAATAAGCCGATACGAATTCTTACTTGGAAGATTCGCATCGACTTATTTTAATCATTAGCGATTATTTTTATTTACTGCTTCCCATAATCCAATTAGGTAAGTAGCACCTAATGCACGATCATATAAACCGTAACCAGGCTTACCAGTTTCGCCCCAGATCATACGACCGTGGTCAGGACGGATTGGTCCTTCATAGTTGAAGTCTTTCATTGCTTTAATCACTTCATACATATCAACAGAACCATACTCAGATGGGTGAGCACTTTCTTCGAATGACATTCCGCCTGTTAATTTAACGTTGCGGGCATGTACAAAGTTTACGCGGTCTTTCTTACCAAAGTAACGAAGCATTTCTGGGAAATCGTTATTTGGGTGAGAACCAAGTGAACCGCTGCACATTGTTAAACCGTTATATGGGCTGTCATATAGGTTAACGAATCTTTCTAGGTTTTCTTTGTTTGTGATGATACGTGGTAATCCAAAGATATCAAATGGCGGATCATCTGGGTGGATTGCCATTTTTACGCCAGCTTCTTCTGCAACTGGAATAATTTCTTTAATGAAATACTCAAGGTTTTCCCAAAGTTTTTCATGATCAACATTTTTGTAGTGATCAAATAATTGTTGCAGGTCTTCTTTTTTATAGCTGGAATCCCAACCTGGTAAAGAAAGTTCACCTGTTAGTGGATCCATTTTCTTAGCTACTTCTTCTTCGAAGATAAGAGCTGTAGAACCATCTGGAAGACGGTATTCTAAATCTGTACGTGTCCAGTCAAAGATTGGCATGAAGTTGTAGCACACAACTGGGATACCAGCTTTACCAAGGTTACGTAAAGTCGTTTTGTAGTTCTCGATATATTTGTCACGAGTTGGCAAACCAATTTTGATATCTTCATGAACCGGTACGCTCTCGATAACAGAGATGTGCATACCAGCATCTTCTACAGTCTTTTTCAATTCTTCGATTTTATCCATCGGCCAAGCTTCACCAACCGGGATATCATAAATAGCTGTTACAATTCCTTTCATACCTGGAATTTGACGGATGTATTCCAAAGGAATACTATCAGTTTTTCCATACCAACGGAATGACATTTCCATAGTAAGTTTCCTCCTAAAAATTATTGAAGATCTATATTAAAATAGTTCTTAGCGTTATTAAAGCAGATGTTTTCAATTAAGTTTTGCAGCAATGCCGGATCATTTGGAATTTCGCCAGATTCTACCCAAGTACCTATTAAGTTACATAGAATGCGGCGGAAGTATTCATGTCTGCTATAAGAGATAAAGCTACGTGAATCTGTCAGCATCCCTACAAAGTGACTTAATAATCCTTGATCAGCTAAAGCTGTCATTTGGCGAATCATGCCTGGTTTAGTGTCATTGAACCACCAACCAGAACCAAATTGGATTTTACCCGCGATTCCTTCTTCGTTTGTTTGGAAGTTTTGAATCGTTGTACCAATCAGTTCGTTATAAACAGGATTCAAATTATACACAATTGTTCTAGGCAGGGAATCCCTGATTTCTAACGCGTCTAGCAGCGCATTTAATGGTGCGGCTACTTCGCCTTGATCACTGATGGAGTCAAAGCCTGCATCAGGTCCTAATCTTTTGAACATTTTTGTGTTGTTATTGCGGATTGCACCAAAGTGAAGCTGCATTGCCCAGCCTCTTTCTGTGTAGGCCTTTGCAAGAGCAATCATGATGGCTGTCTTGAATTTATTTTCATCCTCTAGGCTTACAGCTTTACCGCTACGGCCAGATTGATAAATTCCATCTAATTCGCTTTCATCGAATTCAGCAAATGGAACCTCTGATAGGCCATGGTCAGAAATTCTGCAGCCTTTTTCGTGGAAATATTGAACTCGATCCAATAGAGCCGCAATATAATCCGCATAAGTTGCTAATGATTTGTCAGCAACCTTTTCAAGAGTCTCCACGAATGGAACGAATGTAGCTTTATTGATTTCCAATCCTTTGTCAGGTCGGAATGAAGGAAGAACCTTCACTGGGAAATCAGGCAATTCAGCGATTTGCGCATGATACATAAGATCATCCGTCGGATCATCTGTCGTGCCAATTACTTTTACATTTGAGCGTTTGATGAGTTCGCGAACAGAAAAATCATCTTGCTGCAACAATTCATTACAACGGTTCCAAATGCTTTCCCATGTTTGTTCGTTTAATAATTCTTCAATACCGAAGTAGTTTTTTAACTCAATATGAGTCCAGTGATACAAAGCGTTTCCAACTGTATATGGAACAGTTTTAGCCCAAGCCTCAAACTTCTCCTTCGGATCGGCATCACCAGTAACATACTTTTCAGGAATCCCATGTGCTCTCATTGCTCTCCATTTATAATGGTCACCTTCGAGCCATAGTTCAGTTATATTTTTAAATTTACGATTCTCTGCAATATCCTTTGGGGATAAATGGCAGTGGTAATCATAAATAGGCATATTCTTAGCGTATTCATGATACAACTTCACAGCTGTTTCATTTTGCAATATAAAGTTTTCATGTATAAATGAACTCATCCGCTTTACCCTCCTTTATGTAGCAGGTCTTGATTATTTATTTTGAAGTGTTGCTAAATGGTCCATAAACTCTCTTGCAACTGCTTGGACAGAGCTGTAATCTCCATCTTTCACATTCTTCGTTAAGGCACTTCCGATACCTACTGCAAATGCACCAACTTCGATCCAGTCAGCCAAGTTATCCTTGCTAACACCGCCTGAAGGCATCATTTGAACATGTGGAAGTGGTCCGTGTACATCCTTAATGAAGGATTTGCCAAGAAGGCTTCCAGGAAACATTTTGATAACATCAGAACCGTATGTAACAGCCTCCATTACTTCAGTTACGGATCCGCAACCTGGTAAGTAAGGAACACAATAACGATTACACATTAATGAAATGTTTTTATCAAAGTGTGGACTCACGATATAGCGTGCACCCTTCATAATAGCAAGACGAGCTGTAGCTTCATCTAATACTGTTCCAGCACCAATGATCATGTTGTCATCATTCATGCTTGCAAGTTCAGCAATAACGTCACCTGCATCAGGTGTTGTAAATGTAATTTCTAAAGAACGAATACCGCCTGCATATGCTTGTTTAGCAATTTCAACAGCTTCTTCTTTTGTCTTACCGCGAACAACTGCTACAACATAGCCTTTGCGCATTTCATTTAATACTTCAAATTTTGGTAACATAACATTCACACTCCAGTTTTCGAGTCGATATCAACAAAACAAATAGCGATAGATTAATCGCTATTTGTTTTCAATTTTTTAGCCCTAATTAAACACCAGAATATGCAGAGAACGCACCATCAACTGGGATGATTACGCCATTAACAAAGCTGGATGCTTCATGGCTTGCAAGGTATAACATTGTTCCAACAAGCTCTTCCGCTTCACCAAAACGATCCATCGGCGTATTGCGAAGGATTTTCTCAGAACGCTCAGTGTAAGAGCCATCTTCGTTTTTCAACAATTTTTCATTTTGTGCTGTAACGAAGAATCCTGGAGCAATTGCATTAACACGGATTCCAACTTTAGACATGTGAACCGCTAACCATTGTGTAAAGTTACTTACTGCAGCTTTCGCACCGCTGTAAGCAGGAATTTTTGTTAATGGTGTGTATGCATTCATAGAAGATACATTGATGATTGTTGCACCTTTACGATTTACCATATCACTTGCAAATTCTTGAGAAGGTAATAAAGTACCTAAGAAATTCAAGTTGAATACGAATTGAACTCCTTCTGGATCTAAATCGAAGAAAGTGATTGTATCTTTCAATTGACCATTCAAATCTTCTGGGAATAAATATTCTTTAGTAGTAGTTCCAAGTGGATGGTTACCACCAGCACCGTTGATTAAGATATCGCAAAGTCCTAATTTTTCTTTTACAACTGCGTGTGCAGCTTTTAGGCTTTCTTTGTCTAATACGTTTGCTTCAACACCAATCGCAATTCCGCCTTTTTGGCGAACTTCTTCAGCTTTCTTTTCAGCATTTTCTAAAGCGCGGTCAAGAATGGCAACTTTCGCTCCACATGCAGCCAAAGCATCAACAAATGCTCCGCAAAGGATTCCAGCGCCGCCTGTAACAACCGCAACTTTATCTGTTAAATCAACTTTAAAAGGTAAAGTAGTCATTTCGTCATACCTCCATATATTTGCATTGAAATTTTCATAAACACTATGTATACGTGTTATTGCATGCTTGTATACTAGCATACTTGACGAGTTATATCAATAATTTATTTTTCTAAATTTGAACATAACTCATACATTAAATGCCCATTACTTATCATGCTCTACCAGATTCAAAGTATGTACGTAATTCATTAAATACTCTTCCTTTTACATCCTTTTCTTCTTTTTACAAATTCCCCAATAACAAAAAAAGATAGCCCATTTAAGAGCTATCTCTTTACTAATTATTTTTTACGTCTTTCAGCAATATCAATTGCAAGTTGCTCTGTACGTTTCTTGTTTAATGGGTACAAGAACATTAGGATTAAGAAAATAACTGCATAGAACAACGCTGGTGCTAATGTACCAAGTGCATGAATTCCATTTAACGTACCTTCTGTTTGTGTTTCAAGTGCTGCATTGTAACCAACTGCAGCGATCAAGAAACCGCCAAGACCACCAGCAACGGCTTGACCTACTTTACGAGCGAAGGAGTAAACTGAATAAATCGTTGCATCTTCACGTAAACCAGTTAAGAACTCATGATAATCAATAACATCCGTTACAAACGCCCAAATAACAACGTTTAAGAATGCTGTACCAAACATACCAAGTGCTGCAATCCATACAAATGTCATTGCATCAATATCTTTCAGCATGAATAGTACGAAGTAAATGATAGCCGCAAATCCCATACCAATAGAAGCAATTTCTTTTTTACCGAAACGAGCAACTAATGGTTTAACCAACGGCATTGCTATAAATGCTGTAACTGTAGTCATAACACCAACAAGACTTAACGCTGCAGTGCTAGTGAAATAATCTTTAAATAGGTATACGTTTACTGCTCCCATAAGCATGCTGTTTGTCATGAATAATAAAGATGCAGTTAAAATCCAAATAAGTGGTTTGTTTTGACCGATCGCTTTAAGCGTTTTACGAAGATCCATTTTTTCTGCATCATTTGTTTCAGGAACGATACGTTCAGTTGTTAATTTGTAGCAACCGATGTAACAAGAAATTGCCAACACACCAAAGATACAAGCAGCCATAAACATACGATTTGCATCGATTTTGTTATCAACAAAGACAATCATTGGTCCGACTGCATTGATGATCAAGCTCGCAAGCATCATACCAGCTGTTCTGTAAGTAGATAAAGAAGTACGTTCAACTGGATTATCTGTCATAACAGAAGCCATAGATCCGTAAGGAATATTAACTGTACTGTACAAAGTACCCCAAACGATATATGTTACGAACGCCCATGCCAAGTAGAAACCATCACCCATACCAGGAATCGTAACGAACATTAAAACCCCTGAGAAAACTAATGGGAATGACATTCTTAGTACCCATGGTCTAAATTTACCATTTTTAGTTGGTTTTCTAGTGTCAATAAAACGTCCCCAAGTTACGTCTGCTACTGCGTCCCATAAACGAGCAGCCATGAAGAGCGCACCAACTGTCGCTGCATTGATGCCAAAAATATCGGTATAGAATACCATTAAGTAAGCACTTACCAATAAGAAAAAGAAATCGTTTCCAAAGTCACCTAATAGATATCCAATTTTGTCCCTCATGCCGAAAGGACGAACATTAGGAGTAGGGTTTTCTTTTGGTGAGCCTTGTTTTTTCAAAGCTTCTGCACTCATTTAATTACCTCCAAATACTATAATAGTTATAAATGACGAAAATACCGCCAAGCAGGTTCAAACACTTACACTCCATACTTCCATCAATCTTTTGTAAACAGTAAAGGCTTCTTAACTGGTAGTATATACTTACTCCTAAATTTTATTTACATTTCATTTTGCTCATTATTTCACAAAGAAAAGTAAAATAAAATGCAGGAGGTAAAATTGTTCTAAAACTGATCATTAATATTTCGTGTAAAAATAAATTATAATTACTATTGCTCATTATTTCACAAACAAGAGTAAAATAAATGTTTGAAACTTCTTCTTGGTTCAAACTATGTTTCGTTCATTTACACTAGTATACTAGCATGCGCATGATAAGATTAAAAGACCTTTTTTTAATTTTTTAGGAGGTAAAATAAACCAAACAAGAATCCTCACTAATTTTTCTGTTTCCGTTTTCATAATCAAAACTTTAAACGGTACAAAGCTGAACAGATAATGACTTACGTTTTTCTAGCTTATAAAGGGTCTTATTACTTCTCTCCTCATATGCATATAATCATCCTCTTATCACCGCTTAATCTAATGAGAAATCAATATAGAATGTTTTTGGAAAAGCGAGCAACAAAGCCTCTGATTTGTCCTAATCTAACAGGATTCAAAAAGCTATTAAGGAGTACTAGCTGAAGTACCAGTGTAATTTCCATAAAGTGCAAATTATTTGACTTGTCAGACGGGAAGCGTAATATCAAATTATCATTTAAATTTGGAGGTGAAGGTTACTTTCACTCTATAGTAGCCAATAGGTTCATGAAATATTTAGTCATATGCTCGCAAATCCTTGTTCTTTTCCTTTTTTATTATATCGGTGTATTCATACAAGAGCTGCTTAGCATTCCAGTCCCCGCAAGTATTATCGGGTTATTATTACTGTTAGTTTGCTTAAAATTCAAAGTAATTCCAGTTGAATATATTAACCGTGGAGCTGGTTTTTTAATTGCTTTCTTGCCTTTGTTATTTGTTCCAATCTGTATCGGTGTTATAAAGTATCCCGAGCTATTCTCCTCTAAAGGTTTCATTATTATGTTTGTCGTATTTATTAGTACAATCTTTACCCTGCTGATATCCGGAGGAACCAGTCAGATTCTCGAAAATTCAGTGAACAAACGAAAGGATCAAAATAAATGGGGAAATTACTGATTGCCATTTCGATTATTATTATAACTGTCATCATATTTCTTTTATTGAATAAACTGTATATCCGATTTTCCAATCCATTTCTTTTGCCAATCTTAACAACAACCATTTTAATTGTTTGCATCCTTTCAGTTTTTAATATTTCTTATGATACATACATGATTGGCGGAGAGTGGATTAATCAATTACTTGGTCCTGCAGTAGTTGCACTTGCTTTTCCGCTTTATAAACAATGGAGAATGTTGAAAGATCATATATTCGTCATTTTAGGAGGTGTCTTTCTTGGCGTATTGGCAGGAATGGTTAGCGGACTTCTATTTAGTAAGCTGGCTGGTGTAGCCGAAGAGACTGCCGTTTCCATATTGCCAAAATCATTAACTACACCAGTTGCTGTACAGATCTCCGAGGAATTAGGCGGGGTTCCAGCATTAACAGCTATTTTTGTCATGATAGCAGGTCTAACCGGAGCTATTTTAGGGCCGCTTATTTTAAATCTATTCCACATAACAAATCCCGTTAGTAAAGGGATTGCTTTGGGCAGCGCATCCCATGCAATTGGTACCTCAAAGGCATTTGAATTCGGTGAATTAACCTTTTCCATGAGTTCTATCTCCATGACATTAAGCGCTGTTTTTGGTTCCATTGTAGGACCAATTATCATGAACCTCTTAATTAACTAGGGGTAAAAAAAGTCCGTTTTTGCTGAAACGGACTTTTCATATACTTTGCGCTACCTCTTTAATCCCGTAATTTTCGTTCTCAATTTGTTTCACCTTATCGCTGCATTCCTGTAATTGTTGATTCAGTTTGATAAGCTCCTTTTCATATTTACTTTTAATCTTATTCTCCGTTTCAATCATGAAATCAATATCCGTTAATTCCTTCTGTATTTGTTTAATCCCAATTCGATCAGCCCGTTTAAAGTCACTATCCGAATCTAAAATATCTCGGACTAAGCTCTCAAGAAGCTCATCCACTTTTTTCTCTTTACCAAGCTGATCAAGTGTCACTGACATATTCAGCAATTTATTAGTAAATTGTTTGATTAAACTGGTTTCCAATATTTCATTGCTTTTGGATGCAGCTAATTGGTTTAATTTTTTTTGGATGTGAATGTACTCAGTACGATGTTTTTCAAAACTTTGATTTATCGTCAACTCATTTATATCCATAAAAAGGAGTGTTGATTTAAGCTTGTACATTTCGATATTCAATCGTTCCTGAATATGTTTTTTTTGATTTGCAAATTCGTTTATCCGCTGCCGGGATTTATGGACAGATGAACTCATTTCGATATGTTTCATTTCTAATAAATCAGAATGATACTCCAATTGACGGTATTCCTCTACCCTTCTTTTCCATTCATTCAGGAATAAAACTGGACTGGATACAGAATTTTCATCGCATAAATACGCTAAAGTTATCTGCATTAGGATAAAAGGCATTAGCCTTTTTTTTATGGCATGATGCTGATAGTTTATTTGAAGGACTCTGCCTCCAAGGACATAGGGTGTAATAAAATATGGAGAAGTTAATAATTTTGTCGTAGGGGAAATATTTTCTTGATTGATTAATGGGATATTCATTGGAAGCTTTTCATTGTAGTTCATTAAAAGCTTTGTAAACATATCAAAAAATGAAGGAAGACTGATATTTGATACCTGAATAAGTAAAGTGGATAATTCTATTTCTTTAAAAACCTCAATTGACAAATAATTTGCAGGCAATTGTTGAAGAAGGATCCATTTTTCATCCTCTGAGAGCTGAATTATAAATTCATATATAGTGTTTAAAAAATCCTGCTGATCCTCAACTGAAAGATTTTGAAAGCGATATTCCACCTCATAAAATAGCTGTCTGAGCTGATAGTGAATAATGTGATGGATCCTTGTAAACTCAATTTGTTCCGTGTTTTGAAGGAATGATTTTTCCTGATTTATATATATTTGATATACTTTTTCAACAATTTCTTCACATTGATTATCCACATGGAAAGCTTCACTATAATAAACACCTTCTAGTTCAAGTGTTTTATTCATTTCCTGAAACAAACTGACCTGCAATGCCTCATCTGAGAGATGAATATATTCATCGGTTTTTTCAAGAAGGCAGTTTACATAATCAGTGTTATGTTTCCTAGAAATGATTTTGTTAAAATTAAATGGGATTAGTTCTTTTAGATTTAAATTCGTTAATAAACTATAAATGATTCGTAAATCGGCTCCTTTCAACGAATAGATACTGTTAGATAATAAAGTTCCATCCATATAACTCACTCTCCCGACCTTAACAGATAGAAACATTTTAACATGGAAATAGTTGTTAATATACGTGTGAGTGTAAATCTTTTTCAATTTAATTAAGATTGATAAAAGTGTAATTCATAAAAAGCGGGACAAAGAATGGTTTAACTACACCATGAATAATCACTGCATAAAAAACAGCATCCATATCCCTAAAAGGTAAAATGGATGCTGCATTATTTTCGTTTCTAGTAAACTTCATCATTCATTTTCTTTGATTGTTCAGCACAAACCTCCATCGCTTTAATGACAGAACTTCTGAATCCTTGTGCCTCCAGTTCTGTGATGGCAGCAATCGTTGCACCACCTGGGGAGCAAACTTGATCCTTCAGTTCTGCTGGATGAATCCCTGTTTCCAAAGCGAGTTTTGCCGATCCCATAATGGTTTGTTCAGCCATTCGATAGGCCTTTTTTCGATCTATCCCTAATTTCACAGCTGCATCTGCCATTGCTTCAATTAATACGAAAATATAGGCTGGAGAAGAACCGCATAAAGCAATAAACGCTTCGAAATCATCTTCTTTAAGAATTTCATATTCTCCAAACACACTAAATAACTGGCAGATTTCCTCTAACTCTTCTCCTGTGACATGGTCATTTGGACAAATAGCTGTCATCCCTGCATTCACCAGGACAGGAGTATTAGGCATAGACAATATAAATTTTGATTCTGCTCCAATCCATTCATCCATTTGCTTTATTTTAACTCCGGCAGCAATCGAAATAAGAATCTTCTTATCAGTAACATATTCTCTTATTTCTTTAATAACTTCTTCATATTGGTTTGGATTAACTGCTAAAAAGATTATATCTGAATTTAGGACAACTTCTTTATTATCCAGAGTTGTATGAATCGGCCACTTTTCCGAAATAGCAACTTTTGATTCTTCTGAGCGCACAGATACCAACAATTGATCAGCGAGTTTTTGATTACTGTTAATCAAAGAACCAACCATCGCTTTTCCCATATTTCCACAGCCAATAAAACCTATTCTCTTATTCATGCTTCAACACCTATTCTTCCTCATTTGCCACTATTCTAACATAAAACAAGTAAAAAATAGAAAATTAGGATTAGCGCGCTCATTCCCATGTAGCTATGTATGGTCAGTAATCAGTTTCTTTTCATAATGACCCAGTGCTAACAGAGGAAAAATATAATTATAGCTTTCATAAATGATATAAAAACCACCCCGTAAACCGAGACCTGTTGGATACCTGTTTGCATTAGGATGGTATAACTCTTCATTTATTAAAAAGTTAACCCCTTTCTGAATGGTTGGTGAAGTTGCCCGCTTAACTGCTAAGAGAGCATCCAATGCCCAGGCTGTCTGGGATGGAGTACTGTAGGACAATGGGATATAACGTTCTTTATCTGCACTCATACAGGATTCTCCCCATCCTCCATCTTTCAGCTGGATAGACTCCAGCCATCTGATTGCTTTTTGGATAGAAGGGTGCTCAGGCTTGATTCCGATTGCACATAGTCCAGTCACCGCTGCCCACGTTCCATAAATATAACAAACACCCCATTTTCCATACCAGCTACCATCTGATAATTGTTCTTTCAGAAGCCAGGCAGCTGCTCTTTTAATAAAGGAATGGTCATGTGTTAATCCAGCATAATTACCCATAAATTCTAAAACACGACCTGTCAGGTCTGAGGTAGAATCGTCAATGATGGCATCCTTTGCATTTTCAATTGGTAGATAAGCAAATAAAGAATTATAGGCATCTTTTTCAAAGGCTCCCCATCCTCCATCCTTATTTTGCATGCCCTTCAAATACGAGAAACCTTTTTTCCAAGCAAGATTTGCTTGTTGGTTCAATTTACTTTGCTTTGTTAATGCTCGTAAAACCGCACTTGTATCATCATTATCCGGTATATAATGATTGCTGTCAGAAAATCCCCATCCCCCAGGAATCACATCTGGAGCATGTACTGTCCAATCCCCTCTCGTGCTTTGTTGTTTTTTCAGCAAATACGCATTTGCTCGATCGATAACAGGATGGGTTGCCTTAACCCCCGCTTCTTGTAAGGAATAGCTTAATAAAGCTGTATCCCACACCAGGGAGGGTGAATTTTGCAAATGAAGGCCATAAGGTGTATCCGTTAAATAGCTCTTCATTCCCTCCATCGCCTTAAGAATAATCGGTGAGTTTCGTTTATACCCTAAGGCAAGTAAAGCATAAATCATATAACAGGTAGCCGAACTATAACTATACAGTGTCCCATTTTTCTCAACCCGGTCAATCATTAGCTTTTCTGCAGATTGATAGCCTGCTTTTTGCCAAGAGGATGGAGAAAAATTGAGGATCTTTAGTTGATTAATCAATTGTTCTGTCTGAAAAAAACGTTCCTCTCTAAACCATCCACCTTCTTGTCCATCAAGGAAACTCTTATCTATCCCCTTGTGTTCATACATAAATCGTTTATTAATGCAGATGGTCATAGGAGTTAAATGCACTCTGGCATAGTTACTGCATTGATACATGTTAAAAGGTACATGGGGCGGGAGCATAAAATAACTCATCGGAAATTTAAAAAAGCTTGGATAATTATACATTCCATTGACTGCGAGCATCATTTTAGTCATAAAGTGAGATTTTGATACTCCACCATGCTTAATTATAAATTGTTCAGCTCGCTTCATCTCCTCATCCATCCGAGTAAATTTGCCTGACACAAGCAGGGCTGTATAAGATTGAACGGTGGCAGATAAATTACCATCCTTCTCATCCGGATAGATACTCCAAGACCCATTATCATTTTGAGTGCGCAGCAGCCGTTTCACTAGTTGATGCATTAATTCTTCTTCATCTATTCCTAAGGTCCGTATAAGTAAGATCATAAAACAATCCGTTAATGAAGATCCTTCAAAGTTGAATGTCCATGAACCTGATTGATTTTGTGTTTTTTCCAGCCTTTCTAGCTTGGAGGCTATATACTTCTCAACGTTAGATTTTGTCATAACTATCTTATCACCCCAAAAAACTATTTGGATTTTCCTATCTCGCTAAAATTACTAAGGGGTATCACAATCGATTCATTTTTGATTGAAAAGTCTCGATAATATCTCATGCATCCTGCGTAGGCTGCTGCACTTTGTTCATCTATCTGATAACCTCTCATAAAAAGCGCTTTACTGGCTTGAATGATTTCAGTTTTCGTAATGGTCTGTAAGTGTCCATCTGTCTCTTTAATCATTTTTATCAATTCTTTATATAGGGGTTGAGGGATAGATACCGCTTTACTTTTTACAGGCAGAGAAGTTGATTGAATGTCGACAATGATAAATCTGGGGAGTTTTCCTATTAAATGATGTTCTAAAAGATCCTTAAATCCATAATAAGTACCTACTGCTAACATACTGGTTTCAACCGAGAACGTAACGATATCAGGATGACGGTGTCCCAACTGCTCCCATATCTCATATGCATATGTTTTTGCTCCCTCAATCATATAGGGGTGAAAGTCGGGTAAAATAAAATTATTTGCAGCAGATTCTTGATCAGAAACAAAATCGCTTACTCTGACTCCTTCATTTCTGTGTGCATCCACCAGCTGACAGGCTGTATTTTCAGGTAAAGCTAACTCACAGGCAATTTGAGCATGTTTTGCATATTTAGCAACAGAAAGACTCATACAAGTGGCTTCCGTTATAAGGATGTTTTGTATCTTTTTCTCTAGTAACTTAGTCACTAATAATGCTGAGCATCTATCTATATAAGATCGGCTTGGTAAAGTGTTTTCTAATTTTAAGTAGATGTGCTGATTGTCCGAGTCCAATTTATCGAGCACGGTATTCCCCTCACCTAGTGATACCTTCTCCCATGCACGTTTGTTTGCTTGTACTGATACTACTAGATAGTACTTCCACATCGTCTGGTTCTCACCAACAATCCAATTATCCTTAAAAATGCTTTTACTTGTTTTGATTATTAACAGACCGCCGCATGTACAACAATTTTTATCCGTTTCCTCCATGAATAGCTCCTGGCAATCTACACAAATAAATTGAATTTCACTCATTCCTGCTCCTCTCGTTAATCAGTTAATCAACATATTAAGATGGAAAAGTTTACGTTTTTCATTTATGATGATGGTATTAATAAAAATATGGAGGCGATTAGATGATTGATGTATTTCATGGAACCTCTACTACCAATTATGAAAAAATTCTCGATAAAGGCCTTACACTACGGACCTCTTTCAGTCATGGAAAAAAGCATGGTGATGCTATTTATGCCACGACACGTAAACATTGGGCTAAAAAGTTTGGACCAAACATCATAGAGTTTCGCGTCAATACGGAACACTTCTTATTTATTGAAGATGAGGACTATGCTAAATTATATGATTCATTTACCAATGAATTCGTACAACCTTACGAAACGATAAGTGCATATATATACCATAAACAATTCGATAAAATTCGTAATTTATCTGGAGTTAATAACAGAACAAACATTAAATTATTTATTAGAGATACCGAATTTAAAATAGGCAGCTTGCTTCGCGAAATGCTCACCTCTAACGGCTACAAAGGTATTGTTATCTCATCAGAAGACAGTAAAGGTCCATTTTATGATCTGACAATTTATGACCTTAGCTGTATTAGCATGTAAACCACCTCCTTTTTACTTATTCGAGAAACCTCACCACTATCCTCATGGCGTTTTTTTAAAACTGTTTCCTGCTGAATAATAAGTTTATAGATACTAAATGGTTAAATAAGGTTAATTTCAAGAATATGTATATATTCTGCAAATTAAAGTTGTTATAATATTAACCAGAATACATAAACTTTCGAAAAAGATTGGAGGAGATTTGTTGGCTAAACAGCATTCACTAACTGAATACCTTATTCCAGGCAGTCTGTTAACTGGCCTTGGAATTGGACTATCCATTGGGTCTCCAGGTGTAGGGTGTCTTGTTGGTTTGGGCGGTGGCTTCCTATTAACGTCAATATGCAATATTTTTTTGGATGGACAATCCAAACTATTAGGGATAGAAGAACTCGAACAAAGAATCAGTAAACTTGAAGAGAACGCAAAAAAGAACGGATGAATGGTGAATAGTCGCACCATCTTCGTTCTTTTTTCTTTGTGATTATTTAAGTTTTAACCTTACTTGATTTAAATAATTTCCCCTTATATGATCATGTGATTCTTGTTCAAACAATTGATCATATACCTATTCGAAACTTTCCTTTTTCAACTCTCGGTTATACACTTCGAACAATTTTTCCACTGAAATACCATTGATTTTCATTCCTGTTATCTTACTTTCCGTGATTTCCAGATTACTTAGGTCACAATTCCTAATCTTTGATTCCTGGAGGTCACATCTTTCAAAGGATATCGGATTTTTGTCATCTCCAAGATTTGTGTCCATAAATTCGATTCCTGCAAGGGTAACTAATCTCATTTTAGAAAAGGATAGGTTTAAATCTGCAAAATAGGAGTGTTTTAAATTTATGTTTTGGAATTTTGACTGACTAAGATTACAGTTACTGAAATGAGTACTTCTCAAGTTACTGTTACTAAAAGAACTCTCTTCTAAGTTGACTTGGTACCATTCTGTATATGCCATATCACAATTTTCATATGGTTTATTTGAAATATCATGATTTTCTACCAAATTATCAGATTTTGTCAAACTCTCTTTCCTCTTTATGTAGCAAAACTCATCTTCCGACTTAAAGATCGTTTTATAGCCCAATTTCTCGTAAAAATGGTGATTATTAAGCTGTCTGCTGGATGTCTCAAGGTCCCATTGTCTTACGCTTGGAAATTTCTCCTCTATTAATTCCATTACTCTGGAACCGATTTTGAGATTCTGAAAATCTGGATCAACGTATATACGGTCTATTCTTCCATATGACTTACCGGTAATCGTCACGATAACTCCACCAACTATAGCCTCTTTATAGATGATTTTGTAATAGGATAATTCTTCGATCATATATTAAGTCATTTCAACTGAAGTATAGCCAGGAGGCTGGATATTGCAATCCACAATCTCTTGATCTATAAGCCATCTTTTTGCTTCTTCATCAAATGTTTTCTTCATTAGTTCTGTTAATTTTTCAGCGTCACAAAAGATTGCTTTTTCAATTGTTAACAAGTTGTAATCTCCTTTTTCAAAATTCGTATGGATAAACTGATGAATAGTTCTAAATTTTGTAACTATCAAGTGAATTCTACCATAATTTACAAGTTGCACGTCATTTATTTAGTTATTTGTTTAAGAATACAAACAATATAAACTGAAGTATTTATAGTCGGGTATAACCATCTCTATATTGCACAAAATGTAAAATAGAATATAACAAGGAGTCTAATATATGCAAAAAATTTTGTATCGTATAATATGGGTATTGATTTTATTAGGCATAAATCTTTGTGCCCTTCCCATTTCGATTTATTCGATCTTCGCAGTTGAAAAAGGGACAAACATTACCACAATGGACTATACTTTGGCAATTACCATTATGGTTATCAGTAATTTCATTACACTCCAGCTCTTCATTGCCATAAAAAAGAATCAAAAACAGAACGCAATTTATGGAATAATCATTGCTGTCACTCAAATAATTGCCTTCATTTTATTCATGCATTTGTATGAGATTGCAGGCATAATCATCTTTTTACTTTCACTCATTGCATCTGTTACCATGATCATAAAAACCTGGAGAAACAAAAACCCAGCCTTGATGTAAGGCTGGGTTAATTGTTTAAGCTTGTTGTAACACTGCTACAATTTCATTAATTTTTTTAGCTCCAAAGACTACTTGTTCATCATTAATAATCATGGCTGGAACACTCATTACTTTATATTTCTTTTTAATATCTTGGAAGTTGCTGATATCAATCATTTCTGCTTCGACATTTGGGTTTTCAATTGCAATTCTTTGAGCACCGACAACAACATCAGGGCAGTAGTGGCATGATAAAGATACCATAATCTTAATATTTGCTTTTTTATCGATTGCCTGAATAGACTGCTTGATTGAGGAATCTAACGCTTGTCCAGGACCTGCCAGGTTATAAATGGCCAAGATAAAGGAATTAAGCTCATGTCCTCCCGGTACACCATGGAACTTCACGCCACTGTAATTCCCTTTATGATCAAGCAACGAAACAACCGGGAATTTATCAGCATTGATTTTCGTTTCCATTTCAGTATTTTCGCCTTTTGGATAAACTTCCAGATGAAGTTTATCGCCAAGTTCAGCAACATCGATCAAGAAATCACGTAATTCTACAGATTTAGGCATACTTTCATCCACAATACTTACTAATGTTACATCATTCTCCATTTTGGCAAAAATACCTTTTAGTTGTCCTTTGATGGCATCGCTTAGTAAGCTGCTCTTACCACTTTTAGCTGTTTCTTTTGGTGCAGATTCTTTTTTCTCTGCCGGTTTTTCTTCTTTTGGCTCATCTACAATGCCAAGACGCTCTTTTTCTTCAGCAACATATTTCTGTACGTCTGTTCCGGCAATCGCCCCATCGGCAACAGCTGTAATAACTTGACGTAAAGATTTTGGACGAAGATCTCCAACAGCATATACACCTTTAATATTTGTTCTCATTTCTTCATCTGTAATAATGTAACCACGTTCATCCATTTCTACATGACCTTTAAAGATCTCTGTCTTAGGCTGATATCCCACGAAAACAAATACACCGAATGCGCCATCTTCTTCTTTCGCTGTGTATTCCCATTCTTCCTTCGTTACATTATTAATAAATCGGGCATGCTGAACCATCTCCACCCCTGAAACCTCAAGCAATTCCGTATTAAATTTAACTTCTATATGTTCGTTGGCAAAAACCTTATCTGCGATAGAAGGAGCACAAGTAAACTCAGGTTCACGAGCAATAATGGTAACCTTGCTGGCAAAACGGGTTAAATACATCGCTTCTTCAGCTGCGGCAAATCCTGCTCCAATGACAAACACTTCTAATCCTTCGAAGAATTCACCATCGCATGTTGAACAGTAGGCAACACCACGGCCCGTGAATTCTGCTTCTCCAGGGAATCCAAGTTTACGAGGACCTGCACCTGCTGCAATGATTACAGATCTTGCCTGATACTCGCCATTGATCGTTTTGATTATTTTAACTTCTCCGGATAGGTCAACATCCGTAACATCTGTTTTGGTAAATTTAACACCAAAATCTTCACATTGTTTTTTCATTTCTTCTATTAATAAAGGTCCAGTCGTCTTACGAACACCCGGATAGTTAACAATTTCATTTGTCGTTGCAGCTTGGCCACCCATATTTCCTTTTTCAATAATAAGAGTGTTTAATTTTCCACGTCCGGCATAAATACCCGCTGACAATCCAGCAGGACCTCCGCCAATGATAATTAAATCTAAAATTCCTTTTGTCAAAATACTCACCTAATTTAGTAAACTTTTTAATAAAAAAGGTACTTATCATTTTAAGTACCTCATTTGATCATCTGATAGAAAAAACATTCAAAAACTGGACAAGCAGCTGTCAGTCCTTAAGATAAAATTTGCACTCATCTTCCATTAAGAAAGATAAATGCAAATGATTAATAATTATATTTTACCTACTAGGTCCAGGCTTGGCTCAAGTGTTTCTTCACCAGGAGTCCATTTTGCTGGACATACTTTATCACCGTGTTCTGCAACAAACTGAGCAGCTTGTACTTTACGCACAACTTCTTCAGCATTACGGCCAATACCTAGGTCGTGAATTTCATATGCTTTAATTTCACCCTCAGGATTCACAATGAATGTTCCACGAAGCGCTTGACCAGCTTCTTCAATTAATACTTCAAATTGACGAGAAAGAACATGCGCCGGATCTGCAAGCATAGGATATTTAATTTTGCCGATTGTATCTGTAGCGTCTGCCCATGCTTTATGTACAAAATGAGAGTCCGTAGATACGGAGTACACTTCGCAGTTAATTTCTTTAAGGGCATCATAATTATCTTGCAGGTCAGCTAATTCAGTTGGGCACACAAAAGTGAAATCAGCTGGATAGAAGAAAAAGATTGACCATTTACCTTGAACATCTGAAAGACTTACTTCTTTAAACTCTCCATCATGGTAAGCCTGTACTGTAAAATCCTCTAATTTTTTATTAATAAGTGACATATCGTATATCCTCCTAAACAATATCATCATCTAAGTGATGTTTAATACTATATTATAATAATTATTAAAAAGAAATTTGTCAATTGCTTATTTATAATTATTATCATATTCCTTTAAAATTTTCCGCTCTTTCCATTAGGTAAACTCAATAAAAACTCTCTATATAAACGGTAATCAGGATCAAACATAATTACTGTCGATACAGTAAATTTATCAATTGAATTGTATTTTAATGATAAAACGTGAGGGAAATCACCGAATTATATTATATAAATATAATTTATTTTGCTTTTTTCTTTCACTTGCTAGTATGCCCAAAAACGTTCATTTTTTTCATCTGTTTATGTTTCAATACAATCTATTTATCAAGGTACTTTTTATCTTCATTTGAAGGTTTTGTTTTATAAAAAGAAGAGCCACACTGGCTGTAATAGTCCCTTTGCAGCCAATAATCATCAAAGAAAAAAACGTGTGATTAGTCACACGTCCTGTTGTTGATTATAAAATTTTCTCCATATACAACCGATCCTCACCGTCTCCGAATTCACCATACCTTAATTCATTTACAGTAAAACCGATGTTTTTATATAATTTAACAGCAGCCGTGTTTGCTTCGCTTACAGTTAAACTGACTTTATGAAAACCATCATCCCTCAGAATGCTCAGAACCTCATGTAAAAATTGTGTCCCCAATCCTTTCCCATGCTGATCTGACCGTACATAGTAGCCAAATATATAAGCTTTATCCGGCTGATTATAATCTCTCATACATTCACAAACCGCAACTGGTCGTTCATCCCCCTGTTGTCTATAAAGGATTAGTTTTCCGTATCTCGCCAAAGGAACCAGTGTTTGTTCATCTACCGCTCCCAACCCAGGAAATGCATCCTTTTCGAGCTCCATCATCATGTTCTGCTGTGCAGGCGTTAGGGATTCGGGTATTTCAATGTAATACATCGAATTCGTTTGTGTCATGATTTTTTCCTCTCTTCTACCTTTAGAAATTCTATATTTTTTAAGGGCCATGTTTGTTCCGGGATATTTTTATAGGGTAGCTGTGCGATGTTATTAGCGGCCGCGCCCGGTGCATCAACATAAATGACTTCACTTATCAACGGATCAAAAGCTGCCCTGAAATGATTTTTAGCTTTCAATATCAAATACCTGTACGCACTTGGTTCTATCCCAATATGACGAAAAAGTTCAGGATCATTAGCAGACATAGGTCTTCCAATTAGGAGAATATCTATATTTCCTACTCGAATCCAACAAGCACCCTTAACATCTACTTTCAAATCTTTATTAAATGGTCCACTATTATAAAATACACCATCAGTTAACCTGATAACAGTCGCTTGCACATTAACCGGTAATCCAAACTCAGGATAGATTTTCCCGCCAAGTGACAGTTGGACGGTTCCACCAACTCCCACACTCCTGCATATATCAATTGCCTTAGAATCCGTTAATGCTCCAAAAAGCGTTTTCTCTCTATTGTATTCTATACATTCTCTCAAAAGCTTCGTTGTATCTCCACTGCCACCGCTCAACGGATTATCAGAAATATCAGCTAATGCGATTGGTTTATTTTTCTTCATTGCTAACGCAAGCTGAAATGCTTCTTTAACATCAGGCAATTTGACGATAAATTCTTCCCTTAGTTTCCAAAATATTTTGGCCAAGTCACTGGCAGTACGTTCGGCCAACAACTGATTTTTAGCAATTACTATCACACTTGCACCTGCGCTCGGTACATCTGAATATGGAAATCCACCAAATACGGAAATGTTTAAAATACCATCTTCCTCTTCATAACGGTGAGCAAGCTTCATCATTTTTGCCATTGGACCTTCCATTGTCTTCATATTGATTGAGGGAAGCAGCATGGGAATTTTAACACATCTCGCTACATAATCTACGCCAAGCGAAAGATGATTCATTAATGCATTCGCGGCATTTACTCCTTGCTCATACATATCAATATGCGGATAGGTTTTAAATCCAAAATGATAGGGTGTAATTCCAACGATGGCCGGACTAATATTGGCATGTAGATCCAGGGTCGTTGCAATCGGGATATCTACCCCAAGTTTTGCTCTAATCTTTAAAAGTAAATATTCTTCTGCATCATTAATTCCCTCAATGACCATTGCTCCATGCAGGGCAATCAATAATCCATCAAGCTTTCCTGCCGCTTCCATTAAACCCATAAGCTCTGTTTCAATTTCTTCGTATGTTTCATAGGTTACCGGACCCGAAGGAACAGCTGCTGCACAAAGAAGGGGGACTATCTCTACCTCTTCAAGTTTCCTCAGAACATCAATAAACCCGCCAACCTCTGTCCTTGTATTTGTATAAACGTCAAAAATTTGGTTCCCTTTAAAATAACCCTCATTCTTAAAATCCTGAATAGTCGTCTTAGTTCTAGAGAAACTATGGGATTCATGATAAAAAAAAGCTATTCCAATCCTCATTTGTTTCACAAGGGAATCCCTCCTATAGATAAGTCATATACACTGATTTCCATTCCGTCATACTATCCAAAGCATGATGGGATACTTCACGATGGCCATTCCCTGAATACTTCATCCCGCCAAACGCAACACCAATTTCAGCATTAGCAGTTCCGTTATTCACATAAACCAATCCACTTTCAATTTCAGCAGCAGCTCGGTTGGCAATAGACAAACTGCTTGTGAAAATGGATGTCGACAGTCCATATTTCGTATCATTATTAACCTCAATCGCCTCTTCATAGCTGTCCACTTCAATAAAGGCAAGAACAGGTCCAAATATTTCTTCTTTAGCAATCGTATGTTCCTTTTTCACATCACTGAAAATAGTTGGTTCAAAAAAACACCCTTCTTCGTTCGCTAATTTCTTTCCTCCACACTCCAATAAGGCTCCTTCTTCTGTTGCTATCCTCACGTATTTCTCAACCACCTTCATTTGCTGCTCATTTACCAAAGGACCTAAGTCAATATTTTCACTAAGACCATTACCTAGTTTCAATTCCTTCGTTAACTTTACGACCCTTTTCAATAAATCCTCTTTAATCGATTGTTCAACAATAACCCGGCTTGTCGCCGTACATTTTTGCCCAGTTGTTCCATATGCACCTTTAACAATACACTCTGCTGCATAATCTAAATTAGCGTCCTGTAGAACAATTGCTGCATTTTTCCCACCTAGCTCAAGGGAAACCCTTTTTAATTGTTTGGCACCTACCTGTGAAAGCAGCAAGCCTACTTCAGTAGAGCCTGTAAAAGAGATCACTTTGACATCTTCATGTTCAGCAAGCTGCATTCCCACCTGACTGCCGCTCCCTGTAATGAGATTTAAAACCCCATTTGGGAGACCAATTTCATGAAAGACTTGCATAAATATACCTGCTGAGAGTGCAACCTCAGAAGCTGGTTTCCACACAATCGTATTCCCACTGATTAAAGCAGCACAAATTTTATAAGCGGCAAGCGCTACCGGAAAATTCCATGGAGTGATACATGCAACTACACCAAGCGGCTCACGATTCATCGTAATCGTTCGATTGTTGTTGCCGGAAGCAATGGTTTCACCATACATTCTGCGACCTTCCCCAGCCATATAGCGGCATGTTTCTATGACGACATTCACTTCCCCGCGTGTTTCCGCCAGAACTTTCCCCATTTCTTTGGTCATAACTTCGGCTAATTGATCTCTTTTTCGTTCAAATAATTCTGCTGCCTTCCATAAAAATACAGCACGTTCCGGCGCGGGTGTTCGTCTCCAGCTTTTAAAGGCAAGGTGAGCATGCTGTACAGCCTGGTCTACCTGGCTTGAAGTTGCGATTGCATACATACCCACCGCTTCATTCGTTGCAGGATTCTTGCTTTCCCGATAATTCTGATTTAAATCGTGAGTCCAATGACCATTCATGTAAAGCAGCTGTTTTGTAAATTCTTTGGACATTTATTAAATACCCTCCTTTACCACGTCTCCAATAACGGTTTCGAGAATGGTTAACCCAGCATCCAATTCTTCTGTTGATATATTTAATGGCAGCATGAGCCTGATGGTTTGCCCGTTAACTCCGCAGTTCATGATTAGTAAATGCTTATCCAGGCATCGTGCTTTGATAAGCGGCACAATGGACTTTTTATCGGATTCATTGAATTCAATGCCAATCATCATACCGATTCCGCGGACTTCTTTTATTGGCTCGTATCCTAGCAAACTATTTTGCAGCCTATTAACAATTTGCTCACCGAGTTCTTTACTCCTCTTTACCAGATTCTCTTCTTCAATCACCTGTATACTTGCTAGGGCAGCTGCACATGAGATTGGGTTGCCTCCAAACGTGGAGCCATGCCCCCCTACAGGCCATTTATTATGTAAATCCCTATTTGCCACAATTGCACCAAGAGGCAGTCCGCCTGATAAAGCCTTTGCTAAAACGAGAATATCTGGAGTTACTCCTGAGTGTTCCGAAGCAAACATCCGCCCAGTTCTGCCAAATCCTGTTTGAACCTCATCAAATATTAATAAAATACCATGCTCATCAGCAATACTCCTTAATTCCTGTAAAAACAATGGAGGTGCGGGATAGTAACCGCCTTCCCCCAAAACCGGTTCAACAAGTATAGCAGCCACTCTCGATGGGTCAATATGTAAATCAAATAACGAACGTAATTGGTTAATACAATAATTTGTCAAATCAGCATTATCGATATTTTTTACTAAACCGGGATATGGATAAGGTGTATGGTAAACCTCTCCTACCAGCGGTTCGTAGTACTTTTTATATTTACTGCTTGATCCTGTTACAGTAGTAGCACCTAACGTACGTCCATGAAAGGACCCATTGAAAGCGATAATTCCCGGGCGGTCAGTAGCCGCACGTGCCAGCTTCAATGCTCCATCAATGGCTTCACCGCCTGAATTTGAGAAGAATACAGTATCTAAATTACCTGGCGTGATTTGTGCCAGCTTTTCAGCCAAGCCGATCACAGTCTCGTAATAGCCATAATTCAAACCAAAATGAACGAGTCGCTCCGCCTGTGTTTTTATAGCGTTAACGATTCTTTCATGAGAATGGCCGAGTGCATTAACTGCTACCCCTGAAACAAAATCAATATACTCTTCTCCATCCTTCGTCCAAAAACGTGCTCCCTTACCTCGATCTATAATTAATTCCGTCACTCTTGTGCTAACTGGAGATATATGTTTTCTCGCTTTCTCTGTTAATTCAGTAACTTTTTCAGAATGACTCATGATTTACTTCCCCCTCGAATACATAAATTGTTGCAGAGCAAGTTCTAATATATTTATGATTGCATCGATTTCTTCCCTGGAGACTGTTAAAGGCGGAGCAATTAACAAATGATCACCTTCATAGCCATTGATTGATCCACTTCCAGGATAAAAGACAGCTCCAATTTGCATGGCAATCCGATTAATCACTTCAGATGTTGAGCTAGAGGGAGGGAATGGGTCTCCTTTCGGACTGGAAGCAAATTCAATGCCTATCAAAAGGCCTTTACCCCTTATATCCCAAATGACAGGGTAACGGTCCTGAAGCAGTTTAAGTTGTTTAATTAAATATTCACCCTGCATAACTACGTTGGGAAGGATTTTATTGTGAGCTAATTTTTTCAGAACTGCCAATCCGGCAGCGACAGAGACCGGATGGCCACTGTATGTATATCCATGCGCAAATTTCCCCTTGCTGTTTTGAATAATCCCTTTAATTAATCGATCGTGAACAATCATACCGCCAAGAGGCGAATAGCCGGCTGATACTCCCTTGCCAAACGTAATAATATCCGGTATGAAATCAAAATGCTCTACAGCAAAATAGGTCCCTGTTCTCCCAAAACCCGTCATCACTTCATCTGCAATCAAAAGAATATTATAATCGTCACATAACTTTCTGACCTCTTTAAAATACGAGTCTGGCGGACTTACACTTCCCAATTGGCTCCCGACGATTGGCTCAGCTATGAAGCAAGAAATTTGTTCCGGACCTATCTCAATAATCAACTTTTCTATATCCTTAATGCATGACCAATTGTGTTGTTGATTGCAATCATCGAGATTTCTTTGGTATGGGCATCGTTTACAATGAGGGGAATAAACATGTTTAAAATCAAGTAGATTTTGAGTGTATACCTGCCTTCTTTTAATATCGCCTCCAGCAGACAAGGATCCTAAAGTATTCCCATGATAAGATTGCCATCTGCCAATCACAATATGTTTTTCCGGATTTCCTGCACCTTTATGATATTGCTTTGCAAGTTTAATAGCACTTTCATTCGCCTCCGAGCCGCCACAGGTGAAATAAACCTTGTTTAATGGAACGGGAGCAATCTCCGCAATTCTCTCTGCCAGAAGATGCAATACCTCGGTTTCAAAACGCATCGAATGTACAAAGGCTGCTTTTTTTGCCTGTTCAGCCATCGCTTCAGCAATTTTCACATCCCCGTGACCTAAATTTGCGGCAACAGCACCGGAGCATGCATCAATATATTGCTTGCCATCCTGATCGTATAAATAAATCCCTTGCCCATGCGTTATGATTGGGTATTTATTCGTAAAATCACGATGAAATACATGGTCAGCCATTTGCGTCTCTCCATTTCATAGAGATGTTCTATCATTTTTCTACATACAAGATATGCTTAAAAAGCAAGTTCAAGACTTTTTTATGCTACATATCAAAGCCAACAAATTCACTGTTTAATTGAATTCTGAAATCCGCTTCCGTTTTTTCTTTAACAGTTTCCACTGTTATTCCTGGACCAGTTTCCACTAAAATAAGCCCCCTATCATCGACTGCAAATACGGCCAATTCAGTTATAATGAAATCCACTCTGCGCTCAGATGTAAGCGGATAATTAAGATTCTTAACGAGCTTCGGCTTCCCCGCTTTTGTTGTATGTAAGGTTGTTACGATAATTCTTTTAGAGCCCTCTAATAGATCCATCGCTCCTCCTACACCCAAAACCGCTTTTCCTGGAACTGCCCAATTTGCTATCCTGCCCATTTCATCCATTTGCAGAACACCCAAAATCGAGACATCAATATGGCCCCCACGTATCATCGCAAAAGATGATGCACTATCAAAATAAGATGCACCAGTCATGACAGTTACAGGAAGCTTTCCTGCATTCACCAAATTGGGATCTGGTTCATTTAATGGGGTAGGTCCCACCCCAAGAATCCCATTCTCTGTATGTAGAAATACGGATAGATGAGGAGCGATAAAATCTGCCACCAATGTTGGAATCCCAATCCCCAAGTTGACAATATCACCATTTCCAAGGAATCGTGCAGCACGTTTGGCAATCGTCTCTTTTGCACTCACAACGACTCCTCCTTTAACACTAAGTAATCAACATACAAATGAGGTGTGATAATTTCCTCAGGATCGAGTTCTCCCGCTTCTACTATTTCATCAACTTCAGCAATCACGATATTCCCGGCCGTCGCCATAGCAGGATTAAAATTCCGGGCAGACTTTATATAAATTAAATTACCAAGTTTGTCTGCTTTATAGGCCTTAATCAGTGAAAAATCAGCCTTCAAAGAATGTTGCAATATATATTTATTATCATTGAATTTTTTTTCTTCTTTCCCATTTGATAAGTCAGTGCCTACTCCAACGGGTGTATAGAATGCTGGTATTCCAGCTCCACCCGCACGAATCGCTTCTGCCAGTGTGCCCTGCGGCAGAAGTTCAATCTCAAGCTCTCCCCCCAAATAAGCCTCCACTACATCCGGGTTGGATGTGAAATAAGAACCTATCCCCTTTCTTACCTTCTTTTTTTGAACAAGCACTCCAAGTCCCCTGCCTGGCTCACCGAGATTATTGCTGATAATTTCAAGATTATTTATCCCTTTTCGGTCAAGAGCGTGTACCAATGTTATTGGACATCCCACCAATCCAAAGCCCCCAACCATGATACGGGCTCCGCTCTTTAGCAAGGATGCTGCTGCATCAGGTAAAAGTACTGGTTTCAACCTATTCACCTCTGTCCATTTCATTTTAATAAAAACGCCAAAGAATATAGCTTTTCTTTGACGTTGAATAACTGAAATCGCTTACATATATTTTGTCTATTTGAAATAGTTTCGCTTTAATAACCTTGGTACTTTCATCAATTCTTCAAAATGTACAGTGCCTGTTAATTGTTTTGTATTAATGAGCAATAAATGGTCCTCAATCTCCTCAGTCTGTTCATCCGTTAAATATTCCATTTGGCAATTGCCACAATGGATGGCTGGTGTTTCCTTTATTTCTAGTGATTGCGTTCCATCTGGCAGCTCCCAAAATACAGTGGTATTGGTCTCAATTGCCCCATCTTGTTCACACCATTGGCATTTCATACTTTTGAATCCTCTTGATCAGTTTTAGTTGTTTTTGTTTGTTGGGCCTTGAATTTCTTTTCTTTTAGAACGTCCCGTTTATCTCGTTGATCTTTAAGTGATGTATGCTCCGGGTTTTGTTGATAGGCGCTGCGCTTATTATATCTTTCTAAACCATCCGGTGTAATATTAAACTTTTCATCATCCATAATAGACAAGATACCTGTGCTGTTGTAATCTTCATATACATTTGGGTATGTTTGTTTGAAATATTCATCTGCACGGCCGGACACATAGTTCTCAGGTTCTGGATATGATGTAATCACACCTTCAAAATTACGTAAGATCACTTTATTTGAACTTTGTGAAATGATGTAGTTCGGCTGAAGCGGTATTTTTCCACCCCCGCCTGGTGCATCAACCACAAAAGTCGGCACAGCATATCCGCTTGTATGACCGCGCAGCCCCTCCATAATTTCTAAGCCTTTACTAATAGGAGCTCTGAAATGTCCAATTCCTTCTGATAAATCACATTGGTAAATATAATAAGGACGAACTCTTATTTTGACTAAATCATGCATTAATTTTCTCATGATTGGGACACTGTCATTAATCCCAGCCAAAATAACCGCCTGATTGCCCACAGGTACTCCCGAATCAATAAGCAGCTCGCAGGCACGCTTTGATTCTTCTGTAATTTCGATCGATGTATTAAAATGTGTATTCAGCCAAACGGGATGGTACTTTTTAAGAATGGTACATAAATCTTTAGTGATTCTTTGCGGAAACACGACCGGGGCTCTAGTTCCAATACGAATAATTTCTACATGAGGAATGGCGCGTAAGTTTTTTAATATATATTCCAGTATACTGTCATTAATGAGAAGGCCATCACCACCAGAGATTAAAACATCCCGGACTGCCGGTGTTTGGCTGATGTAATTGATTGCTTTATCTAACTGTTTCTTCGGAACTCCCATACCAATCTGACCAGAAAACCTTCTTCTTGTGCAATAACGGCAGTACATGGAGCATTGATTTGTTACTAAAAATAAGACGCGATCCGGATAACGGTGAGTTAACCCTGGAACTGGGGAATCCTCATCTTCATGCAAGGGATCCTCTAAATCATACACCGTTTTGTGGAGCTCTTTTCCTATAGGAACTGATTGCATACGGATTGGACAGCGCTCATCATCAGGATCCATTAAAGATGCGTAATAGGGCGTTATATTCAAGGGAATCGTTTTAGTTGAGATCCGTACACCTTCTTCCTCTTCTGGTGTAAGGTGAATCACCTTTTTTAAATCATCAAGCGTTTTGATGGTGTGGGTTAACTGCCAAATCCAGTCATTCCACTGATCATCCGCTACATCCTTCCATAACTCAATTTCACTCCAATGGCGTTTAGGTTTGTATAAATTATAGTCCACTATTCTCCCTCCCATGGTACGTATTCCATAACATCTCGGCTATGTGAATGGATAATTATTCGAGCTTTGCTCAGAAAAACCAAACCGGTGGCTTTATTGTTATTCGATTGGTAAATTGTTCTCCATCTGAATGGTAAGCTCATTCTAATTCATTCAGCTCCTGAGCTGATCGCTGAAAAGAAGTCTCCTACGGAATGAAAAGTTAACATTTAATTTGGATTTACAGATACAAAATCTAATATATGAGTGAATAAAAATATGGTGTATTTAACCCAATCTCAACCTATCACCTCTAACCTTACACTGTCAATGACGAAAAATTTTGACAATTTAAGTCGAAAGATATTCATATTTTTTATGACAAATAAATAAAGCAGTTCAGCTAAAAACTGAACTGCTTCGACAAATTTTATAGTTGATTAAGAGCTTCCTCAATCGGGGTATCACCTGATATTAGATCAAAAGAACGATTATAGCTTGCCTCATTTGTGAGGGAAGCGAAAATTGTTCGTGCCACATCCTCACGCGGTATCGTTCCAGCCTTTATTGTATCCCCAGTACGGATTTTCCCGTTTCCAGGTTCATTCAGCAATCCACCAGGTCTTATAATCGTATATGTTAATGAGCTGTTTTCCAGAATTCGATCTGCATAATGCTTGGCAACATAATAAGGTTTAATTTCATCGCTCCAGTTTTCGCGGTTGTTAGCCTGAAGTGCACTGACCAAAATAAATCGTTTGATTCCAGCCTTTTCAGCGGCTTCCATCATTTTTATTGCACCATCAAGATCAATTAATAGCGTTTTGTCATGACCTGTGCTTCCTCCTGACCCAGCTGTAAAGCATATCGCATCTGATCCTTCAATTGCCTTCGCCAAATTTTCTACACTATCTTCTAAATTAGCAAGAACAGTTTGTATTCCCTTATTTTCAAATGATTCTGCCTGTTCTTCCTTTCTGATCATCGCCGTTACATTGTGTTGTCCATCTTCCTTAATGAAGTGAACCAATTGATTGCCAATTTGTCCATTTGCACCAACTACTACTATATTCATAGAAACAATCACCGTCCTATCCAAACATTCAGCCTTCATTTACTGCAAAATCATGATTTTGATCCAGACAATAGTCAAGAATCCACTGCCATTTGCCAAAACCGGAGTCGATATTGATATGACCTTTATTCACAACCAAAAGTTGTATAATACCCAAGTCTTTATAAAATTGACTGTCTTCAACAGAGCAATAAGAATCGTTTGTGGATTGAATTTGCAGTGTATGATCAATAGACTGTATTAATTCTTTACCCTTAACTGGAAGGGGAAAAAACCTTTGGATGATTTCATGCTTTAAATAGGGAGAGGGCGGTGCCACTAAAATAACACGGTTAACCGATTTTTTTATCTTATGAGCATTTTTGAGAGCAAAATGAAGCCATAGGACACATCCTAAACTGTGAGCAACAACGGTTATATGGTCTGAGGTAATAGTTTGAAAGGTATCTTCCAATTTTTTTATCCACTTATCTTTATAAGGATCATCATATTCAGGAAGGGTCGGATAATAAACTGTTTCACCTGCATCCACCAGCTCATAATACAGCCAGGATTGCCAATGTTCAGGTCCGCTTCCGCCAAGTCCATGTATTATGAGAAAACTTCGGTCCATATTAACCCCTCCTTTTACCGATTTTATTCCATACTAAGTTTATCAGATTAATATATTTTATGTCTACTTTTATAGTAATCAAACTTTTTCCAAAAAATAAACCGGTACAGAGTGAATATCCTCTTTGTACCGGCTTTCGTTAATTTAATTGGTTATCCATGTGGTCACTTCATCAATAGATTTTCTTGAACCTTCTTTAGGATTCATATCTGGATATCCTAAATAGATAAACCCAGTTACAGCACCATCCTCAGAGAGATTAAAAGCCTTACTCATCCGTTTATCATGGCATTGTTTCCCGGTTCTCCATACGGCACCCAGTCCAAGAGCGTGAGCTGCCAGCAGGATATTTTGTGTAGCTGCATGGACAGCAGCGTATTCTTCTTCAATCAGAACCTTTTCATTCTTCACTGGTTCAACGGCAGTCACTATGATAACAGGAGCACGATAGGGATTCTTGCTTACTTTTTCTAATCTTTTTTTACTTTCTTCTGACTCAAGATCATCTAATTCAGATTTCAGGATATCCACTAACACATCACTGAGGATTTTTCTGCCATCCTCTTTCAAAACAAAAAACTTCCATGGTTCTGTACGATGATGACATGGTGCCCATGTTCCCGCTTCAATAATTTTATGTATGAGCTCATCAGGTATCGGCTCATTTTTAACCTTGCCAATACTTCTTCTTCCTTTAATGGCTTCAAATAGTTCCATAAACATTACCTCCCTATCTATTTCTCTCTATATTTTGTAAAATTTAGTTACTACTATACTATATATCCCTATGTTAGAAAGTACAAAAATTTCTTCTTCTCAAACAAAAAAGAGCAAACCAGTAACGGCTTGCTCTTAATCATTTATACATAATTATTCAAATTTATTTTTAATTTTATAATCTTTCTTTAAATCTTCCAACCATGTGCTGTACTCAGAAGATATCTTTTCGCTTAGAGCGGCTTCTTTAGCATCCTCTTTTGATTCTTCATAAGTGGATTCTTTAGCTTCTTTATGGCCTGTAGCTTTAATAATGTGGTAGCCATATTCTGATTTAACCACATCACTTACTTCATCAACTTCTAAAGCGAATGCTGCTTTTTCAAACTCTTCTACCATTTCTCCTTCAGAAATATAGCCGAGCTCTCCACCATTTTCAGCAGATGCTGTATCAGTGGAATTTTCTTTGGCGAGTTCAGCAAAATCCTCGCCGTCTTTGATTTTTTTCAATAATTCCTTTGCTTTGTCTTCGTCTTCAACAAGGATGTGGCTAACTTCAACTTGTTCAGATTGATCATAATTTGCTTTATTCTCTTCATAATAAGCTTTTACTTCATCCTCAGTGATTTCAATATCTTCCTGCATTAACTTTTCGATTTTAATATTTACCGCTATATCCTCTTTTAAATCATCAAGAGTTAAACTGCTAGCTTCAAGTGCTGATTTTAAAGCATCCTCTCCACCATAGCTTTCTATATATGCATCTACTTCTTTATTAATTTCACTATCATTAACTTTTATATTGCGCTCATCTGCTTCCTTTTCAATAACCTTCATCGTAACTAAGCTATCTACAGCAGAAGCTCCATACACATTGGCCATTGTGTCATATAATTCACTTTTAGTAATACGGTCGCCATTGACACTGCCTACTGTTTGAGATTTAGTATAAGCATATGCCCCGCCAGCTATAGCTGCAGTTAATACGGCAGCTGCTGCAATACCAGCAATCCATTTTTTATTTTTACGTTTTTTTGTTTGATCTGTTTTTATTTCAGTAGCTTTCTCTTCTGTATCTGAAGTATTCTTTGTCTCGTTGGTCATAATATAACTCCTATCGAAATAAAATTTATGTTGTCTGTTAACAATACTATAATCATATAATGTGTCAGGAATATGTCAAATATAAAATACCCACTGTCAAATATTGTTTAGTCAATGAAACAATGAATATTATTAGCATTACTATATGTAATATTATCTAATATAGTATATAAAAATATCATAAAGTGAAAATATAACCACTAGTTGAATTTGCACTGTATGTTTTCACTCCCTAAAGGATACTGGTCTACAAAAATAGATCTTCAATCATTAATTTTCTAACATAATAATATGTTCCAACCTTGTCCTAAAGTATGGTTAGACGATTAAAAATAAAAACTCCTTTTCAACTATATTTAAGCACTTTGTGTGAATTAGATTCATTTACGCATTAAAATGAAGATAATAGTAAAATAAAGGGGACTTTATAATGGCAGAGCATCAATTTATTTTAGAGGCTGTTTGGCCTGGATTACGAAACGATATAGGAGAAATACATACTAAAAACCTTCATACTAAAGTTTCGATACCGGAGGAAATGGATGGACCTGGAATCGGAACAAATCCTGATGAAATGTTACTTGGTGCTGCAGCAACCTGTTATATTATTACGCTGGCAGCCATGATGGAACGCAGCTATTTAGAAAAAGAAGGGTTAACCTTACAGTCAGCGGGAATTGTCGATGTAACAAACGGTGTGTTTACCTATAAAAAGATCATTCATCGGCCAACGATTATACTAAAGGACTCTGCAACAAAAGAAGATATCGGACTTGTCCAAAAACTAGCCCAAAAAGCTGAAGCATCCTGCATGGTCAGCCGTGCTCTCAAAGACAATGTAGACATAGAATTAGAAATCACGGTTAAGCGTATTTCTGAATAATGGTTATATACTCTAGAAGATTTTGAGTTTATTCAATCCTAATATCCGTAATAAACAAGAAACAACCTGAGCCCATATGAACTCAGGTTTGTTTATTGTTTATTTAGAGTTGATCTGGAGTACGATCAAGTCCCTTAACAATAGGAATCTCAGTTTTAGCCAACTCTTCTTCAAGGTTTATTCTGGGACTGACGCCTGAATTTTTACCTGCAAAGCTTTCAATTAACTCTTTCATGTCGATACCGGAGGATGCTTTTAATGACTCTTGTAAAGTTGCCATTAAATTCGTCGCATATCCGGTCACTTTATTGGCGCCGCCGCCTGTACCGCCGCTCCCTGTATCAACAATCGTAATTTTATCAATACTGCTCAGCGGTTTAGCCACTTCCCTTGCATATTCCGGAAGCATTTTTAACATCATATCCATAACAGCAGCCTGACCAAATTGCTCGAAGGCTTCTGCGATTTTTTGCTTTGCTTCCGCTTCCGCCAAACCTTTTAAACGAATGATATCCGCTTCGGAAACCCCTTGTGCTCTTTGTGCTTCCGCTTTTGCAAGACCATCTAAACGTACTCTCTCTGCTTCCGCTCTCGCCATTGCTTCGATGCGATATTGATTGGCATCGGCTTCAGTTAATTGCTTTGTTTTTTCCGCAGAAGCTGCTTGTTCAACTGCGTAGCGATCTGCATCCGCCTTTTTCTTCACTTCAGAATCATATTGCTTTTCACGGCGTAAAATTTCTTTTTCTTCTAATTCAATCAGCTTCTGCCGCTCAATGATTTTAATTTGCATCTCTTGTTCCGTAACATCTTGCTTAGAACGTGCAGTCTCCAAATCATATGCCTGATCGGCTTTTGCTTTAGCAATATCCTGTTCACGTCTGAATTCAGCAATTTTCAATTGATTTAATTTTTCTGCCTCTGCGATTTCAGTTGCACGTTCAAGTTCAGCTTTTTGCGCTTCCTTGGATGCTTCAGCCCGTTTGATCCGTGTTTCTTTATCGGCTTCGGCTGTTGCGATATCCGCATCCCTTTTCACCTGAGCTATTCTCGGTTTACCAAGCGATTCCAAATATCCATTTTTATCACGTACATCTTTAATTGTAAATGAAACGATAACCAATCCCATTTTCGCTAAATCCTGTGAGGCAACCCTCTGCACTTCCTGTGAAAATTTTTCACGGTTTTTATAGATTTCCTCAACTGTCATCGAACCAAGAATGGAGCGTAGATGCCCTTCCAGTACTTCTCTTGCTTCCTGTTCACGGTCATCCTTCGTTTTCCCTAAAAATTGTTCAGCAGCCGTTGCAATTTCAGAAATGGTATTACCTATTTTAATAATGGATACACCATCGGCCATTACCGGCACACCCTGTTCGGTATATACTTCCGGTGTTGAAACCTCTAATTTACTCGATAATAAGCTCAACGGCTCAGCTTGCTGGAATACTGGAAGAACGAAGGTCCCTCCTCCGCGTACAATTTTGATTCGATTTCCGGATTCATCAATATGTACATTTTTACTGCCTAAGTAACTGCCCGTGACAATCAATGCTTCATCAGGACCAGCTGTTCTATATTTTGTAACAAAAACTCCTATAAGGGCTAATAAAATAAATACCACTGCACCAACAATACCGTAGATTAATGTCATACTACTCCCACTCTCCTATCCCAGTTCATTTAATTCTTCATGTGGACTGACATGCAGAACACCATTTTGGATATCAATGATTAATACCTTTGTCTCAGATGGTATCGCTTCTTGGTCAAAACTTACGGCCGGCTTTGAAAACGTTCCGCTTTTACTTGTTATTAATACTTCACCATACCCATTAACAGGTACTGATGTTATCACTTTTCCCAACCGTCCCTTTAGTTCATCCTCGGTTATCGTTAAAGATTCATGAGCTGCCGACAAGGGGACTAAAACGAATAGATTAATAATAGAGACAAGTATAAAAGCAATTGCGAAGGAAATAAAAAAAATGGGAAGTGCCCGCAATGAGGTTAAAGAAACAAGCACATACCCTGATCCGCTTGCAATGGTCAAAAAGCTTAGTATAAGGGTTGGGTTTAAAAAGTCAGGGAGGTCTAATCCGGCAAACAGATCATTAAATAATATGAAGAAAAACGTAAGGATACCGGATATAATCAGTGAATATAAGAAAAAATCAGCTAATTCCACCCCTAAAAATTCCATACTAATCAACCCTTTATCAGTTATTTTTCGCTATTCAATGAATCCTTTAATCTTTGTAATTCTGATTCAACTAATTTTTCGGTTTCCATCTTTTTAAACTCATTATCAATTTCAAGATGATTACTTTTAAGCTCTTTACTGACTTCCGCTTCTGCTTCATATTCCATTACTTTTTGTTCCATTCGTTCAAATCCAGCTTTGGCCGAATTTCGACTTTCTGTATGGAAAGAACGATTTACTGAAGTTTGCACTTTAGCAGAAAGCGCTCTTGCCTTTAATGTATCTCTGCGCATCACAAGTTCCTGATAATCAGCTTTCATTTCTCGCAGTCGATTTTGCAAATCCTTGACATTTTGTTTAGCCTGTTCATGCAAATTCTCCAATGAGGCAAGCTCAATCCCGAGCTGAAGTTTGTTTTCTAAAGCTTGTTTTGCAAGCGTCTCTTTACCAGCTTGAATGGCTTCCATTGCCTGAGTATTACGTTTTTCAATCAGTAATTTTAAATCGGTGATTTTTCTGTGGGTTAATTTCTCCTCAGCCATGACCTTTGCAGTTGTCTTCTCTGCTTCTTCAATTTCATGATTCATTTCTCTTAGGTATTGGTCGGCCATTTTAATGGGATCTTCTGCTTTTTCAATGAGTGCATACAATTCTGAACTGACCACCGTCTTCATTCGTTTAAAAAACTCAAACATCTTATCAACCTCCTAGGATAATCTTACCATTTTATACGGTTGAATATCACTGAAAGTTTCAATTATTTTACAATATTATAATAATTCAAAAAAATTTTATTAATGAAATACGATAGTTATTCACACCATGAATAATCTAATCATGCTTTTTGCTCAATCTTTTACTCCGCAATAGCCTTTATAGTAAGCTTAAAAAATAACAACATAGTTATTCTGAAAGGAGATTTTCATTGAATATAGAAAAACCAGAATCAATCGATGCAATTATAAGTGACTTAAATAATGAAATAAGCTACTCTTTAACTACTCTTTCACCGTTTAAAAAAACACCGGAAGAGTTAAAGGCGGCCAGCCAATTGGCTACATTAAGAGATTCAGATATAATGGCTATTTCGTCAATGGCTCGTATATTGATTTCTCAAAGTCAACACCAAACAGATCAAGAAATAGCATCCAAACTAATAAAAGAACTATCCAATTCTCATCCGAATCGTTTCATCAAAAAAATATGCAAAAAGATGGCAAAGCAAAAGTGGGGTGAAAAACATGAGACAGAATGACCTTCATCATTTATGGGAGAAAATTAAGCCAATCACATCAGATCCCATTATCCAAAAACAATTCTGGAGCATTCTTGTCAAACTAATTAAAAACGAACGAAATCTTCAAAACCAACTCCCCATTCAGAAGGAAGAAGTGTAAAAAAGGTTTCCAGAAAACCTGGAAACCTTCTAAGTACCTATTTCTTTTCTTGCACGCGGATTGTGTACGGTGACAGAGAAGCAGAACCTTGAGCATCTTTTAATTTTATATAATAGGTACCTTTTTTAAGACTGATATTTAAAACTTCTGTATCATTTCCAGCATATCGGTCAGAGCCGGCGATTTTTTTGCCATTTTGATAAACCTCAAAGGCTCCATCCAATTCCCTGCCGCCACTTAAAGTGATTTGACCGCTGAAGGCTTTATCCACTTTAAGCTTGTACCAATCTTCATCATTTTTCTTTGTATTAAATGCGTTAAATCGGCCTGTTTTCTCCCATTTTCCCTTCGATTTCTTAAAGCTGATTGGTTTTGATGGTTTATTTTTCTTAATAACAGTCCCGGCATCTTCATCTTTGTGATTCACTTGACTGAGCTTAAACGTATATTGAGTTAAAGAGAATGGTAAATATTCCCCATCACCCATAATCGCGATAAAATACGCTTTACCCTTTTGGAAATAATGTGAGCCATATGCACCTGCAGGATCATAATAGGAATCTATATATTTAATCGTATCTAAATCCGCATCATCTACATTCTTGTTATTATTTTTATCTTCCATTACGGCAATATACGAATAAACATCACCTTTAACTAGTGCAGGGAGTCCTGGTGTGCTTGGTTTATTATTATCCACCGTTAATGCATAGTTACCAGATGCTTTGGCTGTGTATCTAAACAGATCCGTATCCGATAATTTTGCGTAATCTCCTTTAACAGTAGTACCAGGAAGAGTCTTTACTTTTTTCATAGAATCGTTGTTCTCGTATTTATCAGCAGGCTTACCTACCAATCTTGATTCAAAGAAATATTTATCCGTAGAATAGGAATCAGACATCCAATCCATCTCAATCTTCATATAATAGGTTTTTCCAGCTTCAAGTGAGGCATAAAACGTATTAAGCTTTTTGCCGGTAAATGGATCATAATTATCAGCAACTGCTTCTAGTAAACGGATTTCATTTCCGTCTTCACCTTCAGATTCAACGACCTGATAAATGGAGTACGAATGTTTAGCTGTACCTAAATCAAAGGCATGGATTCCTGCTGATGTTACATTGACTTTATACCAATCTTCATCATAGCGTGACTGTAAATAACCCGATTTTTCACTTGTTAATTTATACGGAATGGCCATTTCATTCAGCATTTCAATTACTTCATCGTCGCCTTCTTCTTCCCAATATTCTTCATCATCACCAACATATTCTTCTTCTTCGTCATACTCTTCATCACGATCATAAATGGAATGAATTCCATCCTCGTCCGCTGGCATTTTGACTAGGCTGGCCTTGAAAATATAGGGATCACCGTTTTGTCTGATTGCACCAGTTATCTTGGTAGCCGATGATTCGAATCCTTCTGAAAGGATAAAAAAGTCAAAGAAACTTTCGGAATATCCTTCATATTTGTTAGAAATTTTAATGGTATAGGTTGTTTTAGGCTCAGCAGTGAATACATCCTGTTCACTTTCTCCGATGGTGCCGCTGTTAATTTCCTGTTCAAGAATATTAACATGCGTTGGCTCTTCTTCTGAGTTACCATCCTCTATGTCTCCATCTGCTTCCTTACTCATACCCTCACCTTCAGTAATTTCCTCCTTTTCTTCCAACTCCTCTTCATCTCTAATGTCTGTCAAAGCATAGACAAACATGCTGACGTCTGCACCAGGTGTACCATTTACAGAAAGCTTAATGTTTTCCTCTTTTTCACCCGTTGTAAATTGAAAATAATCATCATCTCCATTTTCGCCAACAAGATGCATTTTTTTACCGGTAGTATCATATGACAATTTTGGTATTATAATCGGGTTTTCTTTACCGGATTCATCTTTTGAAACAGTTACTTTTTTGAATACTAATTCATATTCAGATAATTTGCTTCCGGCCACATCGTAATTTCCGCTAATATCTTTAACACCAACGGTCAAAGTACCATCGTATGGTGCTTTAAAGTAATAACCCTCTGTTTTACCTTCAGTGACATCATCGATTTTTTTCGTGCTTGATTTATCCTTTCCATACATATTCACAAGTAATTGGGAATCAAACACTTTAGATCCCATTAAATTGATTTGATATGTTTCACCTTTTTTTACGGTATGCTTAATCCAGTGCTGTTCCAAAGGTTTCATAAATGTTTTTTTCACCGTATAGCTGCTGCCAACCGTTTTAGCACTTTTCATAATTGTATCCTTATTCCACACGGCAGTAGTTAAGGATGGAATTTTTTTAATATCAAAGCTTAAAGCAGATGATGGGTTGATTAGTCCATATCCATATTTCTTATCGTAGCCCTTCGTACTCAAATCGGTAGCTGTTTTCTTCAAGATGTATTCTACCTGTTCCGGTTTTAATTTAGGATATTTAGATAATAATAAAGAAACCGTACCAGTCACCATTGGAGCTGCCATCGATGTGCCGCTAAATGAAGCAAAAGTCGATTTTTTCTCATAATCATAGATTGGTGCATAAACATTATCCCCAGGTGCTACCAAATCTGTCGATACACCATAGGATGACCAGGATGTCAGTGTTTTGCTTTTATTCACAGCACCGACACTAATGACTCCTTCATATGCAGCCGGGTAACCTTTCATATCAGATCCTTCATTACCAGCCGCAGCAACAATCACAATTCCAGCCGCTTTCGCTTTTTTGATTGCGGCTTCAAGAACCGGTGAACTGAATGGGCCACCTAAGCTTAAATTAATTACCTTCGCTTTCTTTTTAATCGCATATAAAACACCTTCTGCGATATTGTAATCATACGCACCCCATTCTCTATTAAATACATCAATAGATAAAACCGAGGCATTTGGATTTATGCCATATCCGCCAATTCCATTATTCTTCTCAGCTGCAATTATGCCGGCTACATGTGTGCCATGATCCTCCGGCAATGAGGCGTTAACTGGATTATGGACATTATAGCTTGATACAATTTTGTTTTTTAATTCAGGATGATTTTTATCAATTCCCGTATCAATCACAGCCACCAATACTTTATTTTTCCCTGCTTTTTTCTGTGCCACAGGTAAGTTTAACAGCTTGTTATAATATTGTTGACTGATCTTAGGATCGGTTTTGACAGAAGAAGTTTTATACTTTACGCTCGGCGAAATCGATGTGACCGAATTAGATTTACTTAATTCCGTGTAAGCTTGTTTAGCTGCGGATGCTGTTTTAAATTTTACAACTGAATAACCAAGGTTCCCGCCAGCCTTCATCACTTTCCCCTTATATTTGGTCAGGGTTTTCTTAGATAACGATCCACTATGCTTAATAACCAAGGTGTCTGCCTGAATATATTCGTCATATTTCTTCGTTGTTGGTTTGTAAATTTTTTCGGAACTGCGGATTTCATCTCCCTTTTGGTTTATTGAACTCACCTTTGCCGCAGCAAATACCCCACTTGTACCCGACGTGAGCAGCAATGCGGTAGCGGCTATGACAGCTACTATCTTTTTCATTCTTTCTCCCCTTTTTGTCTTCACTGATTTTTAAATTGAAGACTATTACCATTTCGTTACATTTATGTAAATAACCTGCTGTTAATTATGAAAAAGATTCGACAAAATTCTTTCTCTGCTATTTTGAAATCGGCAAAAAAACTGTTCAGCATTTATGCCAAACAGCCAGTTATAATTTAAGGTGATTTTATTAATTAAACTGGGACCAAGGTAATATGTATATATTGCATCAGAAAAAATAAGCAATACAGCAGAAGTGCAGCATCATAGACGATGACTGCACTTCTTTTAATTTATCAATTGCTTCTCCGGTTCAACGCTCGTTCAATCTTCTGCCGATCCACATCTTCCACCCAATCCTTATGTTGTTCATATAGCGGGCGCAGTCGTTCAGCGTCTATAGCAATAACCTCACACCCACGGTCATCATAGACAAATAAAATAAGGTCTTTAGTGATGTTCACTAAGAAGACATCCGGATAATGAATGGCGTCCCCTCCGAATCTTGGCTTTAGAGGAAAATCTTCGTGAGTTGCTGCTTTTAATAATTCAGTTATGCGTATGTCTTTTGTTTTACACAATAAGGAAAATTGCTGCGTTTCATATTCTTCTTCATCTAACTCAAAAGGATATGGACATGTTCTCACCTGAATATGATTTAAAGAATTTCTATACTTTAGAAAAGGTTCATATACCTTCAACTTTCTCGTATGCTTTACATTAGTTTTATACGTGTACATATTCGTTACAAGGAATACGTCATCATATTGCTCAAATAATTGATTAAAGATCGTATCAAGTTGCTTGTACACTAGCCTAAATCTTTCACAATTTAGTTCACCATTTTTTTGAACTGATAATTAGTGCCACCGAGCGTAAAGTGGATTCCTATGTCCCATTGATTATATATACTTGGCATTAATTCGATAGATGGAAATTTCTCCTTCAGATAGTCTATTACTTTCAAAGATTGATTCTCTCTTTCTATTATTAAGTGTATGGCCAATCTTACTAATTAAATAGAATTATTAATTCGGGTCTATTATGCCGTAGAAAAAAATTTACTCACCTGTTAATCCGGTTCCTTTTACATATTGAGAAGGTGTCATAGATGTAATCCGTTTAAAAATCCTACTAAAGTAATTTACATCATTAAATCCAACTAGGTAAGCAACATCTGTGATTGACATATTTCCATTTAATAAATATAACTTGGCCGCCTCTATTCTTTTTAAATTGATGAAATCGGTGATACTTTTGCCTGTCTCCATTTTAAATTTTTTTGATAAATGTGATGGATTCACATGAATAGACTCTGCTATTTCATTAAGCATCAAAGGGCTTTCCAAATTGAAATTAATATATTGCACAGCGTTTTTGACGATTGGACTAAACTTTCGTGTTGAGAACTCATTAACGAGTTCACAATATGCATCAAGCATACTCCTAATAAGCTTGTGTAAATATGGTAGATTATCTGCTCTTTCAATCAGAATAGCATATTTTTCTGATACATCATGTAAATAAACCGGATGAACTCCGCCTTTTTCAGCAGCAATTCTAAATAATGTATTCTGAACAAACGTTAAATTTTTAGTCGATCGAATTGGATTTTCCGGAACTCTATTTTTTAGATGTACATCAGTTAAACCCGTTAATTGCTTTAATGCCCCTTCCTTATCCCCTCTTGCAATGGCATCTATAATTCTTTTTTCTATTTTATAACGGTGTTCAATGATCTTTTCACGATCCTCTTCTTCATCCTGAATAGGTTTTACTGGATTACTTTGTTTATTAAAAGTCGGTGTAACCAGCTGTGATGACGAAATATAGTTGTGAGGACACAAATTTACTAATAACTCTCCAATACTTCTTATTTCTTCCTGACTTAGGATTGATAAAGTCTCGTAGAAATCTTGATATTGCTTTCTGTCACTAATGGGTAAACTTTGAGAGGAGATAATTTGGCTGATAAATAAATCTGAAGGTAAATCAGACAAAAAAGGGCCAACCATCACTGTGCCTGCATATTGATCATCTTTCCATATTCCAGCAAAAATACATTCCAATTTAGCCGAATTAATATAATGTAAATATTCATTTTTTTTGCTCGCCTTTAACAATTCCGTGATTGATTTATTTTCCTCTTCGTTATTTGCCAATCCACTTGGTATCTGGTGTTTTGCCATTAGGATAATTTTATTTCCATCCAGGTCAAGCAGTTTTACATCCAATTTAACAATTGAACTGACCAGATTACATAGCTGAGCGTATACTTTTATCTGTTCCTGATTCAATCTAATCATCCTTTAAAATTCACTTTTTTATTTTCATTATACAATGAAAACGCCATCACGAACTAAAAATAATACTAAAAAAACAAAAATTGTACGATATTTTTCTAAAATTAATACCTATAATGAAATTAATTCAGTAAACACTATATATGAAGACAATCTGTTCTTATATCCTGATTGTTTACTGAATTAATTTATAAACAGGGAGTTCAATACATGAGAAAAGTAATTAATCTGAATGACGCATGGAAATTCATTAAAGAAAACGTACAAGATGCAATGAACCAAGTTTATGATGATGCTAATTGGGAGTCCGTAAACGTCCCTCATACGTGGAATGCGATTGATGGCGCAAATGGATTTGATTTTTATAAAGGAGCATGCTGGTACAGAAAAGAATTTACTGTAGATACTATAAATGCCGGCAATAAAGTGTATATCGAATTTAATGGAAGCAATAGTGTAACAGACGTTTATGTTAATGGACAACACCTTGGCCAACATCGTGGCGGTTACTCTATTTTCAGATTCGATATTACAGATGTTGTTACTTTCGGAGGTAAAAATACGATTGCCGTAAAAGTCGACAATACAGTTGTTGAAGATGTATATCCTCAAATGGCTGACTTCACTTTCTTTGGCGGAATTTACCGTGATGTTAATTTAGTTATTGCTAGCCATGTTCACTTTGATTTAATGGATCATGGTTCCCAAGGTGTTTATATCGTTCAAGACGAAGTGACGAAGGAACAAGCATCCATTACCCTAAAAACTAGACTTACAAATGATCATGAAGAAGAGAAAAAAGTTCGTTTATGGGCTGATATGCTTGATGCAGAAGGTAAGACAGCTGCTTATGGAGCAAAAGAGATTGTTCTTCCAGCAGGACAAACTACTGTTGTTGAATTGCCAATCAAAATCGAAAACCCAATCCTTTGGAATGGCCGTAAAAATGCCTATATGTATGAAGCTAACCTATCTTTAACAAGCTATAACGATGTAATTGATGAACTTTCCATTCCATTTGGTGTCCGTTACTTTAAAGTGGACCCTGAAAAAGGCTTCTTCTTAAATGGAGAACACCTTCGTCTGAATGGGGTTTCCCGTCACCAGGATCGTAAAGATATGGGCTGGGCAATCACTAAAAAAGAGCACAAAGAAGATATGGAATTTATCAAAGAAGTGGGCGCTACTTCCATTCGTTTGGCCCACTACCAACACGATCAATATTTCTATGATTTATGTGACCGTGAAGGTATGGTTGTTTGGGCCGAGATTCCGTTTATCTCTATCATGTCCAAGACTGAGCTTGAGGGTATAAACGCTAAACAACAAATGGTTGAGTTAATCAGACAAAATTACAACCACCCTTCCATTATGTTCTGGGGTGTTCAAAATGAGATTCAAATTGGCGGTAACAGACCAGAAGTAAGAAAACTTGTTAAAGAACTTAATGAGTTAACGAAAAAAGAAGATCCAACACGTTTAACTACACAAGCCAACGTTATGTTTGTTCCTGATACAGATGAATACAACTATATCACCGACACGATTGGTTACAATAAATATTACGGATGGTATCAAGGTAAGGCAGAAGATTTTGCTGAGTGGATTGATGCTTACCATGCAACGAACCCACAAGTTAGCCTTGGTATCTCTGAGTACGGTGCAGAAGGTATTATCCAGTACCATACAAACGATCCAAAAGTAAAAGATTACACAGAAGAATACCATACTCTATATCATGAAACTGTATGGAATATATTCGCTGACCGCCCATTCCTTTGGTCAACATATGTATGGAATATGTTTGATTTCGGAGCCAACATTCGTGATGAAGGCGGTGTAAAAGGCAGAAATAATAAAGGTTTAATGACTTACGACCGTAAAATTAAAAAAGATGCATTCTATATGTACAAAGCAAATTGGTCTGATGAAAAATTCGTGCATATTACAAGCAAACGATTTGTAGACCGTGCAGACGAAAAAATTACAGTTAAAGTGTATTCTAACTGCGAGGATGTAACGTTAGTAGTAAACGGGACTACCTATACAGCAGAACGTAACCGCGCTGCCTTTACCTTTAATGATGTGGCACTGGAAGACGGCATGAATACTGTAAAGGCAATCGGTACATCCGAAGGAAATACATTCGAAGATACTGCTCACTTCAATAAAGTGGATGAGCCAAATCCAAGCTACCTAGTTCCAGAAAGTGATGCTGGCGGAGTGGTTGCTAACTGGTTTGACATGCCTGATTTAGATGAAGACATGGAAATTGAAGAACTTGTTATCACTGATGATGTATATTCTACTCGCAATACACTCGGTGAGTTATATAAAAATGAAGAAACTAAGAAAGTATTAGAGAAGTATTTAAAAGGATTCAATGAGGATAATCCAATGTTCGGTATGGCAGAAGGTATGTCAATTGATATGCTGGCATCCATGGCGGATGATATATTTACTGAAAAAATGATGTATGCCATTAACAAAGAGTTAATTAAAATTAAAAAAGCTTAATTTAAAAAATGGAAATAGCGATCTGGGTTTATACCCGGTCGCTATCTTTCCTATATTCTTAGTCAAATAAAGAAGGTGCACGTATTGAAATCAATCATGTTATTTGGTGAAATGCTGTTGCGTTTAACACCAACCAATCATCAAATGTTAATTCAGGCAAGCCAGCTGGATATGATGTATGGTGGTTCTGAAGCAAATATTGCTGTCGCTCTCAGTCATTGGGGTGAAAAAACCTCCTATGCTACTTGCTTACCAGATAATAACCTTGGACTTGCCGCTGTCACACAGTTAAGAAAATATGGTGTAAACACTAATCATATCGTCTATAAAGGCAAGAAAATGGGCTTATATTTTGTTGAACAAGGTCATTCCATCAGACCTACAGAAGTCACTTATGATCGCCAAAACTCCGCTTTTGTTGAAGCTTTGCCAAATGATTATGATTTTGAAGCGATGCTTTCCGAAGTTAAATGGCTCCATGTCAGCGGAATTAGTTTAGGTGCAAGTAAAAATGCACGTGAAACGACTATGGAATTGGTCAAGGCGGCAAAACAAAAAGGCATTAAAATCAGCTTTGACTTTAACTATCGTGCAAAATTATGGACATTAGATGAAGCAAGAAAAGCTTACATCGAAATCCTGCCATATATTGATGTTATTATCGGAAGTTACCTGGACGTTCTAACAATCAGACAGGAAAAAAGAGAAGTTAACACATTCGAAGAAAAAATCGCTTTATTAAAAGAGTTTCAAAAAGAGTATCAGTTTGACCAAATTTACACAACTGAAAGAAATATTCTTGGTAACAATGTACAAGAATTACGATGTGCCATTATAACTGAAACAGAGCACTTCACAGCAGGTCCGGTTAAAGTAAATGTTCTTGATCGAATCGGTACGGGCGATTCATTTGTAGCTGGCGTATTATATGGAATCAACAATCAATACAGTCCTCAAGAAATCATTAATTTTGCCCTATCATCATTCGCCTTAAAACATACCATTATCGGCGATTTTCAAATTGCCAGCAAGGCGGATGTTCAACAATTTGATGTTGAAAATGAAAAAGTAGTTATCAAACGCTAATGAAAGCAGGTGCTAAAAAAGCACCTGTTTTTCATTTTCTCCCCTCTTCTGCTCCCTTTCAATAAAAAGCAATTCTCGAAAAACAAGTTTGAAGATTATGCAATTATGGAGATAGGTATATATATTCTATTAATAGCTTATATAGATTTACAGAAAGTGAGTCGAATGTTCATGCCATCTGAAGTACTAACAACTGATTTTTATATTTTAATAGCAGCGATCCTATTAATCCTCGGAATTCTGTCTACAAAATTCTCAGCAAAATTAGGAGTCCCATCACTAGTCTTTTTTATACTGGTCGGAATGGCCATGGGAAATGATACCTTCGGCGTAATTAATTTTTCGAATGCAGGATTAGCACAAACGATTGGTGTTCTGGCCTTGATTATTATTTTGTTTGAAGGTGGAATACAAACTAAATGGAAATCATTGCGGCCAATTATTCTCCCTTCCCTTTCACTGGCAACCATTGGTGTTTTGATAACCTCTGCAATAGTTACGATAGCAGCTCATTATATTCTTAATGTTGATTGGCTGATAGCTATGTTATTCGGTTCAATTGTTGGATCAACGGATGCAGCAGCAGTATTTGCTGTATTAAAAGGACAAAACATACAAGACCATTCAGGTAAAACATTAGAGGCTGAATCTGGTTCCAATGACCCGATGGCAATCTTTTTAACCGTGTCCTGTATTGAAATGATTACCTCTTCTGAAGTAAATGTAGTTAATCTAATTGGATCTTTTATTGTCCAGATGGGACTTGGTTTACTGCTTGGATGGATATTCGGGAAAATAGCCGTTGCTGTGCTTAATCGGATCAATTTGGAATCAACTGGCCTTTACCCTGTTTTCGCTGTTACATTCGCTTTATTAACATACGGTATTACTGCGAATCTAAACGGAAGTGGATTACTGGCCGTCTATGTAATGGCTATTATCATTGGAAACTCTGAGGTCGCCTATGAAAAAGCTACACAATTCTTTGCCGAAGGATTTGCCTGGATGATGCAAATTTTAATGTTCATTATATTAGGCTTACTTGTTAATCCCGACGATTTATTTTCACTTGAAATTATCTTAAAAGGCTTATTGCTTTCTGTTATTTTAATCCTGATTGCAAGGCCGGCAGCTGTATTCATTTCTACTATTAAAATGAATTTCAATTTTAAAGAGAGAGTATTTTTATCCTGGGCTGGCTTAAAAGGCTCCGTACCAATTGTCCTGGCGACATTTCCCTTACTTGCAAACATTGGAGACAGCCACCTGATTTTTAATGTTGTCTTCTTTGTTGTATTAACAAGTTGTTTAATACAAGGATCCACCATATCCTTCGTGGCTGGCAAACTTGGATTAGCCGAGCCTGCCAGTGAAACCCCTAAGCATTCACTTGAAATTGTCTCACTGGGTAAGGCCAATGCTGAAATGGTGAAATATCAAATGGAACCGGACTCTTTCTTGATTGGGAAAACACTAATTGAAATACCATTCCCTGACCATACATTGGTCAATGCAATCATAAGAGATGACAAATTGGTTACCCCTACCGGTGACACAGTGATCAAAGAAGGCGATTTTCTCTATGTATTGACACCTAAGTTAAAAAAACGCAGCGTAAAACAGTTACTGCGAAAGAAAAATACTGATAATGAAGAATAATAGTAAGATTAGAAGTTAGTATCCTATTTCAAAACTATGATAGCTTAAAGAACAAAATCTCATCAAAAAATGCCTCCTATCTCAAGGATAGGAGGCATTTTTATTAGACAGTCACTACTTTTATTTCGTTTTTGATCACTTCTGCTTTAAATGTTCTCTTGTCTGGGTGATTGAAGACACAATCCGCAATTCCATCCTCAAGTTGTTCCTGAATAACTCGACGTAATGGACGTGCTCCAAAAGCAGGATTATATCCAAGCTCAGCCAGTTTTTCTTTTACTTCATCTATTATGGTCAGTTTAAATCCTTCATGATCAAGCATTTCATATAGTTCAGCAAGCATAATATCTACAATTTCAAGTAAGTTTTCTTTTGTTAATGATTTAAACTCAATGATGCTATCAAAACGGTTTAAAAATTCAGGCTTGAAGTAGCTGCCAAGAGATTGAAGAATAGATACTTCTTCCTCTACTCCTCCTGCTCCAAAACCAACTTTCTTAACTTTCTCACCGACTCCTGCATTACTTGTCATGATAATCACTGTGTCTTTAAAGTTTACTGTGCGTCCCTGACTGTCTGTTAAACGTCCATCTTCAAGGATTTGCAAGAACATGTGCATCACATCTGGATGAGCTTTTTCAATTTCATCCAAAAGAATGATGCTATATGGTTTACGGCGAACCTTTTCGGTTAATTGTCCGGCTTCTTCATGTCCGACATATCCCGGAGGAGAACCGATTAATTTAGACACACTGTGTTTCTCCATATATTCACTCATATCTAAACGAATCATAGAGTCTTTTGTGCCAAACAATTCTTCTGCCAATGCTTTTGATAGCTCAGTCTTCCCAACTCCAGTCGGACCTACAAATAAGAATGATCCAATTGGGCGATTTTTGGCTTTTAAGCCGGCACGGCTCCGACGAACAGCTTTCGCCACTTTTTGAACGGCCTCATCCTGACCGATTACTTTATTTTTAAGTTCCTCTTGAAGCTTATTCATTCGAACAGCTTCATCCTCTTGTAGCTTACCTACTGGTATACCTGTTTTCTGTTCGATGATTTTCTGGATATCTTCTACAGTTACCTTCGGCTTTTCACCAGTTCCTGTTTTAAGCATATTTTCAAGTTTTTCTTCTTCGTCTCGAAGTTTGGCAGCCTGTTCATAGGCTTCTGTTTTTAATGCCTGTTCTTTTTCTTTGTGAATTTGCGCCAATCTTTCTTTTACTGATTCTTCACCTTGATTTTCAATTGTCAAATTCAATTTAGAACCAGCTTCATCCATTAAGTCAATGGCTTTATCCGGCAAGAAACGATCTTGAATATAGCGGTGTGACAGTTCTACCGCTGCTTCTAATACTTCATCACTAAATTCAACGGAATGGTAGGATTCATATCTTTCTCTTAATCCTTTTAGAATATCTAACGCTTCTGCAGTTGTAGGCTCATTAACCATTACTGGTTGGAAACGTCTTTCAAGTGCCCCATCTTTTTCAATTTGACGATACTCATTTAATGTTGTTGCACCTACTAATTGTAACTCTCCACGCGCAAGCGCTGGTTTCAGAATATTCCCTGCATCCATGGAGCCTTCTGCAGATCCGGCACCTACAAGCTGATGAATTTCGTCAATAAACAGAATCACATTTTTTCTTGTTTGCAATTCTTGAATAAGCTGCTTCATCCGTTCCTCAAATTGCCCACGAATACCAGTATTGGATACTAAGGAAGCAACATCAAGCAGATATACTTCTTTATCCTTTAGTTTTAAGGGAACATTCCCTTCCGCAATTTTAATCGCAAGTCCTTCAGCAATCGCTGTTTTACCAACCCCTGGTTCACCGATCAGGACTGGATTATTTTTCGTACGTCTGTTCAATATCTCAATTACACGTTTAACCTCTTCTTCACGTCCAATCACTGGATCAATGAGTCCTGCTTTTGCATTATAAGTTAAGTTACGACCGTATTGATCAAGTAATCCTCCACCATTAGGCGGCTGTGTTTGTGTTCTGACCTGTTTATGCTGGTTGTGATTTGTCTGGTCCATTGAGCCAGACATATCTGACATAAATGAATCTCCGTTACCCTGGTTGAAAAATGATTCTAATGTAAATGGCTTAAATGGATGTAAATTCATTCCTCCCATTTGAGCTCCTAATTTATTGCGTTCCTCTTTATAGCATGAAGAACACAAATGATGATTTTCCTGATGTCCATTCACCCTTAATTGCATCTGTACAGTTGCTTGGTTTTGTTGGCATTTTTCGCAAACCATAGATGTATCCTCCTTATAATTCTAAATTTATTTTATCGTTTTACAGTTACTAAACTCATTTGAAAATTGGTCAATTTGACTTTGACTATCTTTGACCTTAATTACATTATACTCTGACCTTTTTTGACTTTCAACTATTTTATACCCATTTGTTTATTTTTTAATCATAAAAAAAGGAAGCGCCTGATACAGCGCTTCTTAGATAAACAAATAATTAATTAGTCACGGCTTCCTTTATATCATCATATCGCAAAGTTGCCTGTGCAGCTGCCAGCCTTGCCAATGGAACACGATAAGGCGAACAGCTTACATAGTCTAAACCGGCTTTATAACAGAAGTCGATTGATATTTTTTCTCCGCCATGCTCCCCGCATATGCCAGTTTTTAATTCAGGTTTTGTTTGTCTGCCCAATTTCACTCCCATTTCGACCAGCTTACCTACACCATCTTGGTCTAACACTGCAAAAGGGTTTTCAGGCAGGACTTTTTCTTCTATATATGTTTGTAAAAACTTCCCTTCCGCATCATCACGGCTGTATCCAAAAGTTGTTTGGGTTAAATCGTTAGTACCGAATGAGAAGAAGTCTGCCTCTTTGGCAATTTGATCAGCAGTAAGTGCTGCCCTTGGGATTTCAATCATAGTACCAATCGTGTACTGGAACTTTTTGTCCGTTTCTGCCTCTACCTGAATCGCTGTATCCATCACCAATTGTCGCATTTGTTTCAATTCATTCACATGTCCAACAAGCGGAATCATGATCTCAGGCTGAACCGGAATACCGCGCTCCATTAAGTTAGCAATCGCATAGAAAATAGCTTTTGCCTGCATGCCGTATATTTCTGGATGAATCATGCCTAATCGGCAACCGCGATGTCCAAGCATAGGATTAAATTCATCCAATTGACGAACCTTTTTTAACAGTTGCTCTTTTTTCATTAATTCCTTTGAATCAGGATCAGTAATTTGAAGCTTCGTCACTTCGATGATTAATTCTTCTTTATCAGGTAAGAATTCATGTAATGGTGGATCTAATAAGCGAATAGTAACCGGATTTCCCTGCATGGCTTCAAAAATGCCTTCAAAATCCTCTTGCTGCATTGGCAATAAATATTCTAATGCTTTATTTCTTTCCGCAATGGTCTCAGAAAGAATCATTTGTTGGACAAACGGTACACGTTTTGCATCCATGAACATATGCTCTGTTCGACATAGTCCGATTCCGCCAGCCCCAAATTCGAGAGCCTTTCTTGCATCCTCTGGATTGTCGGCATTTGCACGTACCCCTAGTTTTCTAGTTTCATCCGCCCATGATAATAAAGTTAAAAATTCATCCGATAATTCTGGATCAATCATTGGAATCTCTCCAAGCATGATTTCACCTGTAGATCCATCTATCGTAATGGTATCATGATGGTTCACTACTGTATCGCCAACTCTGAATTGCTTTTCTTTTAAATCAATCTTTAATGGCTCACAGCCGCAGATACATGGCTTTCCCATACCTCTTGCTACCACGGCAGCATGGCTTGTCATTCCCCCACGGGTTGTAACAATTGCCTGGGCAGCAACTATTCCATGAATATCATCAGGTGTCGTCTCAGGACGGACAAGAATGACCTTTTGGCCGTCATTGCCCAATCTTTCTGCTTCATTCGCATCAAATACTACTTGGCCTGTAGCAGATCCTGGTGATGCTGGAAGGCCTTTAGCCAGTTGTTTTCGTTCATAAGTGTCATCAATTCGGGAGTGGAGTAGCTGATCCAATTGCTCCGGATCTACTCTTAACAGCGCTGTTTTTTTATCGATGATCCCTTCCTGCACCATTTCTACAGCAATTCTAATGGCTGCCTGTGCAGTACGTTTACCGGATCTCGTTTGAAGAATGTATAATTGTCCACGCTCAACCGTAAATTCTATATCCTGCAAATCCAAATAGTGTTTTTCAAGCTGCTTGCATGTATTTACGAATTGTTCAAAAACATCTGGCATATCATTTTCCAAGGTATGTATAGGCTGTGGTGTCCTGATTCCCGCAACTACATCTTCTCCCTGAGCATTAATTAAATATTCCCCATATAAAACATGCTCTCCGGTGGATGGGTTTCGGGTAAATGCCACTCCTGTTCCGGAATCTTCACCCATATTCCCAAAAACCATGCTTTGAATATTAACGGCTGTTCCTAAATGTCCAGGAATTTTATTTAAACGTCTGTACACTTTTGCACGCTGATTATTCCAGGAATCAAATACCGCTTTAACAGCTAAAAACATTTGCTCACGAGGGTCTTCGGGGAAACTTTGTTTCGTGTGCTTTCTAACAATATTTTTATAACCTTCTATAACTGTTTTCCAATCTTCGGCGGTTAATTCAGGATCATTTTGATACCCTTTTTGTTCACGTATATCTTCCAGCAATTGCTCAAAATAAAATCCATCAACTCCCAAAACCACATCGCTGAACATTTGAATGAAACGACGATAAGAGTCATAAGCAAACCTTGGATTTCCTGTTAACTCTGCCATGCCAACAACCGTTTTATCATTCATACCGAGATTTAAGACAGTATCCATCATACCCGGCATTGAAAAGACGGATCCTGATCTAACAGAAACTAAGAGGGGATCAGTTGGGTCGCCAAGCTTTTTACCAGTGCTCTGTTCAAGATTTTGGAGTGCCTCGAGAATTTGCTCTTCCATCTCTTCAGTAATTTGTTTTTCATTTTCATAATAAGAGTTACAGGCTTCTGTACTGATGGTGAATCCAAATGGTACAGGTAAACCGATATTCGTCATTTCAGCTAAATTAGCTCCTTTACCACCCAATAAATCTTTCATATTACTATTTCCTTCGTTAAAAAGATAAACATATTTAGTCATCATACATAGCTCCTCTCACCTTTTAAAATATCCAAAATAATACTCGCTGTTTCTTCAATAGCTTTATTGGAAACATTAATGATCGGACAGCCGACTCTTTTCATAATTTTCTCGGCATAATCCAATTCCTCTAATATTCGCTCATAACTGGCATAGTTAGACTGAGAGGTTAAACCTAATGATTTTAATCTTTCTTTACGGATAGCATTTAACTGGTCTGGAGTTATAATCAGACCAACACATTTACTCTTTTTAATTTTGAATAACTCATCAGGCGGTGAAACTTCTGGAACTAAAGGCACATTGGCTACCTTGTACCCTTTGTGTGCTAAATACATCGATAATGGAGTTTTTGAAGTCCTTGAGACTCCTATTATCACAATATCTGCATTTAAAAGACCCCTTGCATCTTTACCATCATCGTACTTGACGGCAAATTCAACTGCTTCAACCTTACGAAAATAGTCTTCATCCAATTGTCTGGTTAATCCTGAAAGATGATTGGCTGGCTTATGGAATTTTTCCTCAAATGCATTTAATAATGGAGATAACAGATCAACTGCTACTACATTCGCTTCTTTAGCCCGCAAATCCACATGCTCTTTTAAGGAAGGAATAACAAGGGTGTACGCAATAATGGAGGAGTCCTGTTTTGCTAAATTGATAATTTCATCAATATCTTCTTCACTTTTTACATATGAATTTCTTCTAATATCTACTTGTCCGCCATTAAACTGTGTGGCAACCGCCTTTACGACAAATTCTGCTGTTTCTCCTACCGAATCAGATATAACGTATACAATTTCCCTCTTGTTCATCAGCCAATTCCCTTCTATCCATAAATTAGTTATGTATTCGTAATATATAAGCAATGACTGTTATTTTTCTGTTCATCTCCCTCTCTAAATCAACCTCAATTAATTTTTTCGTTAACTTAATAGTATCACCACTTTTTTAAAATTCAAACTAATATGTTATACTTTTTACCAATTAGTATAACATAATTTACTTCTTGAAAATCATCTATTATATATAAATATATCTCAATTTTATGTATTTTCAAAAAAAATAAACTATACAATTCATTACACAATAGTAAAATAAAAGATAAAGCGGAAAGGAGGTATCTATGAACGGCCTAACAAAGCGAATAATTGTAATATCTTTTGATTGCTTATCTGCATTGGATTTTCCTAAATTAACTAATTTAACGCACTTCAGGGATATAATTGAGAGAGGATCTTATGCAAACCATGTTCAAACCATCTACCCCTCTTTAACCTATCCTTGTCATACATCCATCATCACAGGTAATTATCCGAAAAGACATGGGATTATCAACAATACGCTTATTCAGCCCGGCCGGAAATCTCCTGATTGGCAATGGTACAGATCTTCTATTAAAGGCACTACTTTATATGATCAGGCAAAAAAGGCCAACCTAACAACCGCTTCCCTTTTATGGCCTGTCACTGGCCGTGCGAACATCGATTACAATTTGCCGGAAATTTTTCCAAACAGACCCTGGCAAACTCAACTGCTTGTCTCACTCTTCAGCGGCAGTCCTCTCTACCAATGGCAGCTGAATAAAAAATTCGGCCATCTGAGGCAGGGACTGAGTCAACCACATTTAGATGACTTTGTGCTGGCCTCTTGCCTTGAAACAATCAAAACGAAGCAGCCACATTTACTTCTTGTTCATTTCACAGATTTGGATTCAAAGCGACATGACCATGGATTTGATTCCAGCGAAGCTAATGAAGCACTGACAAGGCATAATGAACGTCTTGGCCAAATTATTACCACATTGAAAGAAATACAATTATATGAAGAAACAACAGTGATTGTCCTTGGGGATCACAGTGCATTAGATGAAAATAAAGCGATACAAGTAAACACCCTATTTAAACGGGAAAATTTTATACATATTAACAAACAAGGAAAATTGATCAATTGGAAGGCTTATTGTAAATCCTGTGATGGATCAGCATATATTTACGTAAAAGATAAAGAAGATATCGGTACCTACAAGCGAGTTCAGTCATTATTGACTAAATTAATGGAGAACAAAGACAACGGGATTGAACAAATCCTGACTGGTACTGAAGCAGAAAATTTAGGGGCAGACCCAGCTTGTGCCTTCATGCTTGAAGCAAGAAAAGGGTTCTATTTCACGGAATCTTATGAAGGCGATTTCATTAAGCATATAAGCGCAGAAGATGTGAAGCGTGAACCCAAATATACATTGGCCACACATGGATATTCTCCTCAAAAACCAGATTACAGCACCGTATTTATAGCAGCAGGCAAAGGAGTCACAAGCGGACAAATCATTCCAAACATGCACCTTGTCGATATAGGTCCTACATTAGCTGCTATGCTGGGTCTCTCCCTGGGAGAAACAGATGGAAAGGTGATAGAAGCGTTTATCCAGCCAAAAGAATAAAGGAGGTAAGGTATGAGTTCACTAACAAAGCAGGAGAAAAGCTGGGCTTTTTATGACTGGGCAAATTCAGCCTATTCAATTGTAATCGTGACAGCCATCTTTCCTATTTATTTCAAAGCAGCCGCAGATGCAGCGAATATATCGAATGCTACGTCAACTGCTTATTGGGGTTATGCCAATTCTATTGGTACATTATTAATCTCTATTTTGGCACCGCTCTTGGGTACAATTGCAGATTTTAAAGGATTTAAGAAACGTTTCTTTATTTTCTTTTTTTCACTGGGGATACTCTTCACTTTCATGCTAGCAATCGTACCTTTTGATCAATGGATCATTTTATTGATTTGCTACATCATCACTTCCATTGGTTTTGCAGGCGCAAATATTTTTTATGATGCCTTTTTAGTAGATGTGACCGATGATAATAAAATGAGTAAACTCTCTGCTCACGGATATGCATTGGGGTATATAGGAAGTACCATTCCATTTATCATTGGGATTGCCCTCACCCTGCTCGCTCAACAAAAAATCATTCCACTCTCCATTACAGCAGCAATGCAAGCAGCCTTTATAATCACAGCACTATGGTGGGGATTATTTACGATTCCGCTGTTAAGAAATGTACAACAAACATATTATATTGAACGGGTTAGAAACCCAATCAGGATGAGTTTTAAACGCCTGTTTGCTACGTTCCAAAATATCAGAGCCTATCGTCATTTATTTATTTTCCTGATTGCTTATTTTTTTTATATTGATGGTGTGCATACGATTATTACGATGTCGACTGCCTATGGAACTGATTTAGGCTTTAGCTCGACTACCTTGTTAATTGTTTTATTTGTCACGCAAGTCATAGCCGCTCCATTCTCTTTGCTATATGCCAGACTGGCAGCTAAATACAATGAAAAAATCATGATTTTAGTAGGTATAGCAATCTACACATTTATTTGTATCTACGCTTATTTTATTACGTCAGCGCTTGATTTTTGGATATTGGCTATCCTGGTAGGTACGTCACAGGGTGGGATTCAAGCTTTAAGCCGCTCCTATTACGCTAAACTTGTGCCAAAAGAGTCTTCAAATGAATTTTTTGGCTTTTATAATATCTTTGGAAAATTTGCTGCTATTACCGGTCCATTTTTAATGGGAATCACAACGCAAATTACCGGCAATACAAATATTGGTGTGCTTAGTTTAGTGGTCCTATTTATCATTGGCGGGCTCTTCATGCTCCGTGTGCCAAATACTGCCCAGCATGCCCCTACTGTTACGGCAAAATTATAAATATGTTAACAAATATAATCTGTTTATTGGTAAGGTCTACTCTTGTGAATATGATATATGAACGAGGTGAAGACAATAGCTTATGTAACGGCAGGAATGATAAGAGCGTTTATACCTTTTTTAATTTTGACTAGTATATCAATTGTTCTTTATTACGGCTCTGGACCGGTTCATGAGGTAAGAAGTACGTTTATTGTGGGTATAATCAGTGCTCTAGTTGCAGGTTTTTCAGTTATATACAGTATTGATGGCTGGTCGTTGAAGAAGCAGAGTATAATTCACTTTGGTTTTATGCTTTTGACCATTTTTCCATGTCTTATTTTCAGTGGATGGTTTGAAATAAAATCTTTAATGGATATTGCAGCCTTATTGGGTATCTTTTTGATATGGGGAATTACTTTATGGAGTATCTTCTACCTCATTTTTGGTATTCTAATCAAACGGTAAACCATAAAGAGATTTACAGAATGCTTTAACAAACAAAAAGAAACACTTTCTCGAAATGCTGAAAGTGTTTCTTTGTTTTCAAATAATTTTTAGATTAATGCCTTACTTTTGAATATGGACTTCTCTATACGACTAACTAAAAATTACATCGACTCAAATTTTCATTTCCAAAGAAATTGGACAATGGTCACTACCCATAATTGACGTGTGGATTTCTGCTTCGGTAATTAGATTAGCGATTGATTCAGACACAATAAAGTAGTCAATCCGCCACCCAATATTACGTTCGCGGACTTTGCTCATATAAGACCACCAGCTATACACTTCTGTTTTATCAGGATAGAGATAACGGAAGGAATCAACAAAACCGCTAGATAATAAAGCTGTCATCTTACCTCGTTCCTCATCTGTGAAGCCAGAATTCCCTTTATTTGATTTGGGGTTTCGTAAATCTTCGGGTTTATGAGCAACATTTAAATCTCCCGTTAAAATCACTGCTTTCTCTTTATTCAATTCATGTAAGTAAGCATAAAGTAAATCTTCCCAAACCAAACGGTACCCAAGCCTTGCCAGGTCACGCTGTGAATTTGGTGTATACACATTTACAATGAAAAATTGATCAAATTCCAATGTAATGGCTCTGCCTTCCACATCATACTCATCATTCCCAATCCCGTATTTAACGGATAATGGTTTTTGACGAGTAAAAATTGCCGTGCCTGAGTATCCTTTTTTTACAGCGTAATTCCAGTATTGATAATAGCCATCCAGCTCCAGATTAATCTGGCCCTCCTGCAGTTTAGTTTCCTGCAAACAAAATATATCAGCGTTTAATTCTTTAAAAGTATCCAAAAAACCTTTTCCAACGCAAGCTCTTATCCCATTCACATTCCAAGAAACAAATTTCATAACTTCAATTTTCCCCCTGCTAAATATCTCTATCTAATTCATATAAAATTCATTATAACAAATCGAGTAGATAAAATGCGGTTTGGGCACCTTATATTTAAAGGAGACGTGATTAACGATGGCCAAACGCAGAAAAATTTTAGTACCTGAATCCAGGGAACAATTAGATCAGCTGAAAGCAAAAGTGGCGCAAGCCGACCACCCGGACAGAGCAAAATATGAAGTAGCTAAAGATCTTGGCATTCCCCTCAATGAAGGATATAATGGTCGCATTGCTGCAGCAGATGCAGGAAAAATCGGCGGTAAACTAGGTGGAAGCATGGTGAAGGAATTAACCAAATTGGCAAAGGAAAATATATTGAGGCAATAAAAAAAGCCTCTCAGGCTTCAAAAAAAGTTAAGTGAAGAATTATAAAAGCTGAAATTTATAGAGCTACAGAGTTTTTCAACTATTTTGTTAACCCCCGAAGATACAAGTTGATTGCTCGTTAACTCAATTACAGCTAATCCTGTTTTCCAAAATTACCGTTTCACTCTCAAATGATTTAATTTACTTTACTGTACTCAGACGCAACCGGAAGATCGCCAATTGCTATTGGTAAGGCCCTTACTTGTAATAATACAGCTGATTTCAACAACGCTGTCATAGAGTAAACTTCCTGATTGCTCCTTTATTCATTGACAGCTTGTTGTAATGCCTTTCTACCCATCAATTCAATGATAATACAAGCAAACCTTCTTTTTAATTTGGCAACGCTCCTACTCTTTCCAGTTTTTATTTGCCATCTTCAATATCGGTAAACCATAATCCCTTCACAGCCAATTTATTCCTCATACATTTTTATAAATTCTTCTATCAATTCCGGTGTGTAACTCGCTGCTTTCATATAATTCTACAAATTCAGCAGCCATATTCTTAACTGTCAAGGTTTTCATCAGATTATTCTGTGCAAGTAGCATTAAGAATGATACATTCATAACTTCTTCCGTTTCTTTCTGTAATAAACAAACTTGCGTTTGATGAGCCATTAGAATAGCATCTGTTGATTCTTTCAATTTTTGGTGAGCTAGGCTATAATCTCCGTGCTTCGCTGCAGCAATTGCTTCCACCGCACAGCTTCGACCGTCTCCACCATGGAGAATTAACCTGAATTTTTCTACTTCATTCATCATTTTCCCTCCATTTAGATAGATTTGATATTTTATAATATTGCAGTCCTCATCTCTGATTCTCCTGCTTTATCTTATGCTATCCATATTTTCATATCTTTTAATACGTATCAGATAGGAATTTCCAATCAATATTCCATAGTCGAAAAATCATTCATAACGTTGATAAAACAATACCCTTTTTAAAGGCTTACTAACCAGAAATTTCAAATGCAATAAATCTCATAATCATCAGCATTCACAATTAGTATTTTCATATAATATAGTACCTTCGTTTGAGTTATTTATATCTGACGATCCTAAGATTTTTATGATAGGATAATCATCCAATTAATACTGGGAACATCTGATCTTGAGTCTATATCACTCTCTGTAAACCCTGTTCAGTTTCGGAGGTATACACATGGTTAATATGAAATATCTAGAGGAGTCAGATACCATTATTTATTTTTCAGAAATAAAAAAGGGAAGGCCTCAGCCCTCCCTGTTATCATCTGTGTTAATCTCTATAATAGTAAACTAGCTCCCTCAGGTTACTGAATTCGGTCTGGATCTATGTATATGTTTTCTCTCTTCTTTGGTAGAAGTAACTCAACTATAGCTATTCATCTCTAGAAATTTCCTTCTAATTTAGGACTATTTCTTTTTAAAAAGCAGGAATAATTGAGGAGTATTAGCCGTTACAAAAATCATCATAAAACCTTGAAAAACATATTTCCAAGGCTTTGGTGACTCCCTTATTTAGATTTCTGCTTTCTCATTTTCCGTTCTTGATACTTCGCTTCAGCACGATTATACAGCTCTTTTTCAAGCTCGGTTTCAGGCAGTACTTTAGGAACTGAAGAGGGCCTTCCATCTTTATCAATCGCAATCATGGTCAAGAATGCCTCAGACGTTAGTCTTCTCTCTCCAGTCATCAGATTCTCTCCTTCAACCCTTACATACACCACCATTGAGGTATTGTGTGACCAAGTAACAAACGCCTCCAAACAGATAGCCTGCCCAGATTTAATAGGAGCATGAAAATCGAACGAATCACTTGAAGCTGTAACCACTGGTTTTCTACAATGACGCATCGCAGCAATTCCTGCAATTTTATCAACATACGCCATTACCTTACCACCAAAAATCGAATTGTACTGATTTGTATCAGCAGGTAAAACTAAATCAGTCAAATAAGCTTTTGAATTACTTGGTACTTTGCCTTCATCCAACATGGCGCTCGACCCCTAACCCAGTATATTCTATTTATCCCAATATACTACACATAGAAAAAGACTGCCAAATGACAGTCTTTTCGTTTAGCTTACTTAATTTCTCATAAAGCGTTTTGCTTACAAACACCAATAAAATGTCTTAACAATTGATCCATGCTGGCATCATGTTTACGCAATTCTTCTGGATGAAATTGTGTTGCCATAATTGAATCATCAATTCCTTCAAACGCTTCTATTAATCCATCTTCAGCCTTCGCGACTGGTTTTAAGCCTTTACCTAACTCTTTTATGCCCTGATGATGAAAACTATTCACATCCATTTTATCCTTTTTGACAATACTATATAGTTGGCTATCCTGTTCTAAAAAAACTGTATGAACTGGCTCAGGCCGCTCTACATTTGATAGATGCTCCAAATCATCAGAATTATCATCTTCTTTATCTTCTTCAACATGCTGGTAGAGACTTCCACCTGCTGCTACATTAATTAAATGTGAACCCCTGCATATTCCAAATAACGGTTTCCCTTGCTTGCGTGCTTCTTCAATGATTTGGAAATGTGATTGATCTAGCCCCTTATGTGTGTCTCCTAAATCCTCACTTGGTGGTTCATTGTAAAATATCGGATTCACATCAATACCACCCGTTAATAAAATCCCATCAACCATCGAAACCCAAATCTTAGCGAGTTCCTCATTACCCAATGGAAAAATCAATGGAATTCCACCTGTTTTTTTTATTGCTTCTGAATAACTTAAAAATACAGTTGTTGTATTGTTTCCTTCTATTTTTAATATATTACTTGTTAACCCAATAATCGGTTTATCATTTTTCATATCTAAATTCCTCCCTTAATCTCTCACTTCTATTCCCATTAAATATTATTTTTACTCTAGAAATATTTGTAATTTATTCAACTAACAAAAATAGCAGCCCAATGATGAGCTGCTATCGTATTAAATATTAGTGTATGTTTTTCTTTTCAAAGTTACCGCCCATAACATCAGAAACGTTCTGAATCGCTATAAAGGCATTTTCATCAATATCATGTACAACATCTTTTAATTTAGCCAATTCCAGACGTGTCATTACGCAATAAACCATTTGCGTATCTTCCTTTAGGTAGCCACCCTTTGCATAAATAAACGTGGTCGATCTTCCAAGGCGATCCTGAATAGCCTCTGAAATTTCTGCATATTCGTTGGAAATAATCGTTACAGATCTAGATTCATTTAAACCTTCTACTACGATATCCATAACCTTAGCGGCCATATAATACGCGAAAATAGAATACATTGCAGAATCCCATTCAAATACGAAACCTGCAGCTATAAAGATGAAAACATTTATGAACATAATGATTTGTCCAACTGGTAATCTTAATTTCTTAGATAATAAAATCGCTATGATTTCTGTACCGTCAAGGGCACCGCCAACACGAATGACAATCCCAACTCCAAGTCCAAGAATCAATCCTCCAAATAACACAGCCAGGATTTTCTCATCTGTAAATGGCTCAATATGATGCAACATTGCTGTACTAACAGAAAGGACAGCAATACCATAAATAGAGGAAATCGCAAAAGTTTTACCAATTTGTTTGTATCCAATATAAAGGAATGGCAAGTTAATAATAAAGATGAATAGTCCCAACTGTAATTTGGTTATATGTGAAAGCATAATGGATATCCCAGTTATTCCACCATCAATGACACTGTTTGGTACCAAGAAGAGTTCCAATGCAACAGCCATCATGACTGCACCAAGTGTAATGAAGAAAAATCTTGTTAGTATTTTTAATATAGATGCTTTTTTATGTGTTTTTGGCAAAACTATTCCTTCTTTCTTTATAAATATTTATTATTTTGATTGATAATCAGTAAATTTTTGAAGAATAGAATTTAATATCTTCAGTTCGTGTTCATTCAGTAAAGCTGCATACTTTTTTAAAATTTCTCGGGAGTTCTCTCTTGCCTTCTGAAGAACTTGAACCCCCTCTTCGGTAAGTGTTACAGCGACAAACCTTCTATCCTTCTCATCTTGAACTCTTGAAACAAATCCATGCTGCACCAGCCTTTCAAGCATGACGGTGATCGCGCTTGGTTTCACATTGAGGATTTTCGCTAAATGTTTAACGTTTGTCACTTTTTCTTTTTCAATTTTATTTAACAAATGAAATTGCGATCCGGTAATCCCCAAATCCTGATGCTGCGTAATCTCCGACATGATTGTTCTAATTGTTGAAATCAATATACTTTCAAATTCTTCTATTTGATTTTCTTTACCATCCATCCTATATTGTCCTCTCTTACATCGAGAATAATTTTAATTTTTTTGCTTAATTATTATACCATATTATAATTAAATAGTTTAACTATCTTATATATACACTTTCCAAATTAATATTAACCAAACAAAAAGGCATAAAAAAAACCGTGGTTACCCACGATTCTCTTTCAAAACTTTTTATTTATATACATGTATCTGGCTTTCTTCTTTGACTTCCTTTATCCAATTGAATGGATCTTCTACTTTTCCATTTTGTATTCCTGTGATGGTATCATATAATTTTTGCGTTAACGTTCCTATTTTCCCTTTGTTGATGGTTAAAATTTCATTATCCCATAATAATTCACCAATTGGCGAAACTACTGCTGCTGTTCCTGTCCCAAAGGCTTCTTCCAATTTCCCATTTTTATTAGCCTCAATAATCTCCTGCATAGAAACTCGACGTTCTGTAACTGGGATGTTCCAATGTTGTAATAGCTGAATAATTGATTGACGAGTCACACCATCCAATACACTGCCGTTTAATGCAGGCGTGACAACCTCACCATTTATTTTAAAGAAGACGTTCATGCTTCCGACTTCTTCGATATACTTTTTCTCAATTCCATCAAGCCAAAGCACCTGTGAACAGCCAAGTGCTTCTGCCAATTCCTGTGCTTTAAGACTGGATGAATAATTACCGCCTGTTTTGGCCATCCCTGTACCGCCCTTTACAGATCGTACGTAATCTTTCTCAACACCAATTCGAACGGGATTGATTCCCTCTTTATAATACGCTCCCACTGGTGACAAAATGATTATGAACTGATAATGCTTGGACGGTGCAACACCCAAATAAGGTTCTGTTGCAATAATAAACGGCCGTACGTATAAAGAAGTACCTTCCCGGTCCGGAATCCATTCACGATCAATATCGATTAGGATTTCCAATGCCTTGATAACAAACGACTCATCTATATGGGGGATGCATAAACGATCATTAGATTTGTTCATCCGTTCAAAATTCTTTTCCGGTCTAAACAGAAAAACCCGATTATCGTGAGTACGATATGCTTTTAGCCCTTCAAAAACCGTTTGTCCATAGTGAAAAGTCATGCAGGAAGGCTCAAGTGTAATAGGTTGATAGGGAATAATCCTCGGATCATGCCACCCACCCAATTCTTCATCATAATCCATAATAAACATATGATCCGTAAAAATTCTTCCGAAGCCAAGTGTTTCAGGATTGGGCTTTTCTTTTTTATAATTGGTTTTTGTGATAGAAATTAGTTGAGTATCCATGTGATGTCCCCTTTAAATTGTCAGAATAATTAATAAAATTAATTGTACTCCTCAAATAGGGAACCTGCAAGTAGCAAACTTAAAATTAATAAAAAAACTCCAATTCATCGACTATTTCTCATAATCAAATGTTTTAGCGCTCCGAGCTCATAATGATATATGGATGTATACGACCTGTACTATCTTTTCCTAACTTATCAATCTGCCAGTTATGATAATTAGCCTCATTCACATTAATCATTTGAAATGCATCAGCTTGATTGGAGCTGGATATTACATATTCCTCATGTGAGTTCGACTTTCTTTTAATATGGAAGAGATAGAGAGGTTGTTTAATTAAATTCTTTAATCCCAATAATTCTTCCATTTTTCTTTCAAAGGCATCCAATTTTTTCAATGTATGCTTACTATTATCACAAGCAGCATCCTCGTCACCCAAATCATGTACCACTGTCTTATGTTCGCCAAATTGATATACCAATCGGGTAACACAAGTCGGGCTATCCGGCACAATTTGTGCAGTAGTATTATAAATGAAGTTTTTGTAATCGAATGATAGCAAGAGATCTTCAATTTTTTTAACTCTTTGCTTAGAAACCGTAAAGTTCTTAACGCCTATATATGAAACATACTTCTCACCCTGCCAACTTACATGCCCTTCACTTGTGATGGTTGCCTGATAAATCGGGGATTTGCCAAGACATGATGTCCGCGAGATGGAAAATTCTTTAAACAACTTTATACTTCCTCCTATTAGTACAAACTGATTCTTTAGAGTGCTAGATATCTATATATTTATCACCACGCTCACTTTTCAAACATTTTCCAAATTATAATAGGTCTACCATATATACTATGAAAGACCAATACCATTTATAATAAGCCAACTGACACATTAATTAAAGACCAAAAGTATCTATTTAAGGCTGGCTGCTACAAGTATAATATGAGTTAAATTTCCTAAATTAATATAGTTTTAAAAAAATATAACATACCTCTTTAGATGTTAGTTATCATTTTGCGGGAGAGTGTATTTTACATGGTGAAGAAATTGAAAAGAGAACAAGCTGATCTTTCTTGACAATATCGAGGAATGTTTCTGTATGGATTTCTGCCAATAAATTAAAATCAATCACTAAGCTACTATAACATATCTGTAAAAATTGATGTTTCAGATAAATATGCTAACTTTAATTTTACGAAAATTAGAAACAGCAATCTTTCTTTTGGACAAATTTTATCTGAAAGAAGTGCTGGCTCATAAGCAGAAAAGAAACTATAAGAAAGCCCGACTTTTATTCAATAACACATTTACTTATACAGGTTCCGCAATAAGGATAAATCGATGATGTGTTACATCAAAGTACCCATCCGACTGAATAATCTGGTGGATTATATATCATACATCCAATTAATGATCCAACTCAAAACTCGGTACTTTCCAGGGAATGGCTTTTAGATATAAAAGTACCAACATCATAAAACGTTGGATTGGATAGGCTTCTTGACTATAAACAACAGTCATATCATTCTTCCGGACTTCTTTCAGTGCTATTTCATCGTATTTTCCCCTTTAACAGATGATTTTATAAATCATTCTGTCAAAATGGGAGACCGCGGCATAGATTTCTCCGTTATTATTGTTCATATTCCAAATTTCGCATAATTATCCACCATCAATATCCATATTATATATATTTTATCATAATATAGAAAATAATTCGTGAACTTTTCCCGAGATTAAAAGGCACTCATTTTGTATATCCTATACTTGATGTCCTCAAAAGGGACATCAGAACGTATCCTACTGATGGGGTGATAAGCAATGAGTTATCGGAATCATTTAGATCCACACTCTTCTCTTTTTCACCATAACTGGACAAGGCGGAAGCGCTCAAAATCACAGGTTAACGGACATACTGCAATGTCCCAAACCAATATCATTTTGAGGAGCAATGCGAAAGCTCACCGCTGGTAAGGATGCCTTCAAGCAAAAAGACGCCGTAATGGCGTCTTTTTACATTTACAGTTCATCAAATCCATTGGTATCTGTTGTTTTTGTATATTGTCTTGATTTCTGCTCAAAGAAATCCGTCTTGCCTAAATCCACTTCCTGATAGGCAACAATCCATCTTAATGGATTTTTGTTCGAAACCTCTGGAAACGGAGATCTTCCATACCCCAATTGATTGCAACGCTTATTAGCCATAAACTGGATATATTGTTCGAGCTCAGCCATCGTAATTCCCTCGATTTTATTTCCTATAACTTTATAACCCCATTCAATCTCAAGCTCTGCAGCAGTTCGGAAGGTTTCAATCGCAAAATTTTTCAATTCTTCTGTATTTGTTTCAGGATGTTCAGCCAATATTTCTTTAAAAATCTTCTCAAACAGCCCAACATGGATCTGCTCGTCTCGATTTATATAATTAATCATCGTTGAAGTTGCCACCATCTTTTGGTTTCTGGCCAAATTATAAAAGAAAGCAAAGCCTGAGTAAAAGAAGAGCCCTTCTAGGATTACATCATAGATAATCGATTTAAGCAGATTTTCAATTGTTGGGTTTTCTGTGAAATCCCGATAGCCATCAGTAATAAAATCATTTCGTTTACGCAAAATCTCTTCGGTTCTCCAATATTCAAAAACTTCATCTTGCTTGCTTTTCTGGACAATACTTGACAATACATAGGAGTAGGAATGGTTATGAATGACTTCTTGCTGCGCCAGCATAATCATCAATGCATTCAGAGATGAATCGGTCAGATAGTCGGCGACTTTACTGGCATAGTCAGACTGGATACTATCAAGCAATGCCAACAAGCCTATAATTTTTAGAAAGGATTCTTGTTCAATTTCTGAAAGATTTGGAAATTGTTTCGCATCATTCACCATATTAATTTCAAAAGGCGTCCAAAAATTAGATAGCATTACTTTATATTTAGGATATGCCCATGGATAGCGCACATCATCCCAATTTAAAATATTTGAATTTCTGCCATTAATAATACCCGTTGAACTATTCGGTGCTTCCCGATCGACTAATTTACGTTTTTCCACTATTGTTTTTGTATCCATTATATTTCCCCCATCCTTATTGGCAGCTTTCGCATTCTTCTATAACAGCGCTTGAAGTAGAACGTACATAGTATGTTGTTTTTAATCCGGTCTCCCATGCAAGCAGATGCAAGTCTAATAAATCACGTGCTTTAATATCATTACGGACATACAAATTAAACGAGATTCCTTGGTCGATATGTTTTTGACGACGTGCATTTTGGAGAATGCTCCATTTTTGGTCAATTAAATAAACGGATTTATAATACCACATTGTCTCCAGATTCAAGTCAGGTGCAGTCACTGGAATACGGTAATTCTTCTTCTCTTCGGAATATTCCCTTCTGAAAATTGGATCAATTCCGGATGTAGAACCGGCAATAATCGCAGTTGAAGAATTTGGTGCTACGGCCATAAGATAGCCATTTCGAATTCCGGATGTATGCACTCTATTTTTCAATTGACTCCAAGCATCTGAATCATAGCCTCTTTGGTCAAAATAAGATCCGGTCTCCCAATCAGATCCTTCAAAAAATGGGTAAGCACCTTTTTCACCAGCTAAATCCACACTTGATTTAATCGTTAAATAAGCGATTTTTTCGTATAATCGGTCACAGTATTCAACGGCTTTCTCTGATTCCCAGGCAATGCCCTCAAGCGCTAATAAATGATGCCAGCCAAATGTCCCAAGTCCTATAGCACGATAATTTTTATTCGTTATATTTGCCTGAATGACCGGGATATTATTTAAATCAATGACATTATCAAGCATTCTCACCTGTATCTTAATTAAGCGTTCAAGGACATCTTCCTTTACAGCTTTGGCAAGGGAGATAGACGAAAGATTACATACAACAAAGTCACCCGGTGTTTTTTCAATAATAATTTTCCCATCCTCGGTTCTTTGTTCAATAACTTTGGTAGCACTTTGATTTTGCATAATTTCCGTACATAAATTACTGCAATATATCATTCCTTTATGGCGATTAGCATTAGAGCGGTTGACCGTATCCCGATAAAACATATAAGGTGTTCCTGTTTCAAGCTGAGAAATCATGATCGCCTTAAACACTTCAATGGCAGGTATTTCTTTTTTGGAAAGCTGCGGATGATTGATACATTCAGTATATTTTTGTCTGAATTGGCCATCCCCTGCTTCTTCATCAAAATAATCTTCAAGAGAATATCCCATTACTTTTCTTACTTCATGCGGATCAAATAAATACCAGGTACCCCGCTCCTTGACCATTTCCATAAATAAATCCGGAATGCAAACACCAGTAAATAAATCATGCGTTCGAAAACGTTCATCCCCATTATTTAAACGCGCTTCGAGGAAGGCAAATATATCCTTATGCCAAACATCCAGATAAACTGCAATGGCACCCTGTCTTTGGCCCAGTTGGTCCACACTGACGGCGGTATTATTTAATTGCTTCATCCATGGTATAACTCCTGAGGAAACACCCTTAAATCCTTTAATATCACTGCCTCGCGCTCTAATTTTCCCTAAATAAACACCTATTCCTCCGCCATTTTTAGATAGATTGGCAATATCGGTGTTTGAATCATAGATACCTTGCAAACTATCATCAACAGTATCGATAAAACAACTGGATAATTGGCCATAGCTTTTCCCAGCATTAGCAAGCGTAGGAGTTGCCACCGTCATATATAGATTGGATAAGGCCCAATATGCTTCTCTTATTAATTTGATTCGCTGTTCTTTAGGCTCATTCATCATTAATGTCATGGCAATAATCATAAACCGTTCCTGAGGAAGTTCATATAAGCTTCCATGATGAGATTTGGCTAAATAGCGATCTGCCAGCGTCCGAATGCCAATATACGTAAACAACTGATCTTTTGATGAATCGATGACTGCTTCGAGTTCATTGATTTCGTCTTCCGTATATTCATTTAACAATGCTGGATTATAAATCCCCATATCAGTCAATAGTTCAACAAGCTGATGAAAGCTCCCATATTTGTGTGTTAAATCATATCCCCGGCTTTTTGAAGCTTTATCATATAACTGGTCTAAATAAATAGTTGCCGCCACAAATGTCCAATCAGGCTCATCAGCAGAGATACGCTCTACGGCGCTTAGTACCAGTAAATTCACCAACTCTTTCTTGCTATAGTCAGACTTATACTCAAGTGCTGTCTTGATTTTTTCTAAGTATTCCTCTGCTGAATAAATAGATGTATAGGAACTAACACATTCCTTTATGTATGTTTCTATGCTTTTTAAATTTATGACTTCCAGACTTGCATAGTTTGATTCGTAAGATACTGCCATACTAATTTCCCCCTTATTGTTTGCCGATAAATCGATTAAAAACGTCTGTTCCCTCCACGCAAAAAATCCCATTGCCTAAAAATAAGCAATGGGAAAAGAAATAATAACAAGATTGAACTGTTCAATATTGCTATTTCATCCGTTCCACCCTCATTGCTCCCGATAAAGGCAAACCAGTGAAAAAGGCAGGTCTCCTGACTCATGCTTCGCTTTACTCTAAGTCCTTCCCATAGATTTCTCTACAGTGGTTTACTTATTTCATCAGCATTTACAGTTGCGGGTACAGTTCCGGATTTTAACCGGATTCCCTATTAAGTCGTAATACGACACCTTAAACACGTTAAAATCAATATATAGTATTTTAGATATAAAATAATAACAACATATAGAATTATAAATCTTATATGTGAAAATAGCAACTAAAATTCCGACAATTTATTTAGGCAATTGCTGGAGAAATTGATTGATAAATGCTTCGGATTCCAATCGAATTCCAATGTATGGCGGATGAACACGTTTATTGGCTTCAAGAGGAACCCCCAACCACAATACTTTTTGGTCAAGGATGACAAATGTGAAGCTTGGCCCATTCTGAAGATGGATATCCGGATCCAAATAGGAATGGGAATCTGGAGAATACATCATCAGTCTTGTTCTTGAGTTCCTCGTCTTCACTCTTTGAACAAAATCCGATGATAACACACTGGAATTTGGCAAGGAAAGGATAATGGAAGATTGGGCTTTTTTTAAATCCTGATAGAACCCTTCCAAATTTCTTGCATAAATCCATTGTAATTTTGGATGATGGTTGGCAATCCATTTGCCTATTTGATCCATATTGACCATTTGATTCCGTTTCATTTGATATTGAACGAGCTGATGAAGAGTTTTTGTATGCGAAACTTTTGATTCTATAAACTCCACATCGCTGACATGAATCAGTTTCCCTTTTGTTCTGGTAATTGCAACATTTAACAGCCGTTCACTTTCCCTGCCCGTTAAAAGCATCCCTGCCCGATTTTGCGGATAACTATCTACACTATCAAATACCATTACTTCCCGTTCACTTCCCTGGAAACGATGGACAGTGGCAGCCAATATATCATGCAGGCCGTTCTCTTCCTCATATAGATCTTTAATTAATGTTTCCATCAATTGTGCCTGCGCACGATAAGGGGTTGCATAACCGATTGATTTACTCCCATTGCTGTAGGCTTCATGAATAACCTGAAAGGATAACAATAGATTCATCAAATTCATTCTAGAACCAGAGGAAGTGCCCGTAAAGCAGTGTTCCCCTGTGAAGCTCGTATTTAACAGTACGGAAGCACGATCTACAAAAGGTGTCTTTGAAACGATATCTTTTTTATTTATATGAACACTTGGATGATCGCCAACCAGTGAATTATAAACATATTGGTTCGTAAAAGCGGAGATATCCGGATGCATTCTCCTCTGTTCCTTTAATAAAAACAAATGAGTATGAAGTTTTCCCCCACGTGCAATATCAGCAACACCGGTACGATGGAAGATGTCCTCCTTCAGCCAGCGGTCTACAAGCTCTCCCCTCGAAACCGCAATAGGAGGTAATTGCTTAAAATCCCCACAAATAATACAACGCTTGGCAAGTGCGCCGGCAAAGGCAATTTGCGGGATAAAGGCCATACTGGCTTCATCAATGATAACTAGATCATACTCTTGTTCAAAAATACTCGGGTCCATTGCTGCTTTCGCCAAGGTAGTCCCAACAATGAAGGCATTTTTGACTAAATGAATTTCTTTTTGCCTTATTTTCTCTAAGATTCTGCCCAGTTTTTTTTCAAGGTCAAGAAGCTGCTCCGAGTCACGTACGCTAAAAGACAGAGACAGATCTTTTTTTAGCAGTTTCTTTTCTTCATTAATCGAATCCCTTTCCTTCACTAAATGTCCATCATGACTTTCCAATAATTTAGCCGGCAATATATCCCCATGCATCAGAAGACCCTCACCAGTTTGAGAGCCGTAACGTAAAATATCTCCTTCATGAAAACGATCCGCTCGTTTAACAAATGCCGTAATTTCGGCAAGCAGGACATCCACAGCCTGATTACTGTGAGAGAGAACTAATATACGTTTCTTTTTAAAATATTTATTGGCTGCCGTTCGTGCTAAAGTATACGTTTTTCCTGTACCAGGCGGTCCCCAAACATATGTGACCGGGTTATATTTTGATCTGGCATATAATTCGCGTACCGCGCTTTTACTTGTTTTGTCCGTTCGTTTATCAGGCATGGAAGGCTCCATGATCCGTTTAACCCGACTTCTTTTCCGCTTACTTTTCCTGATATCATCCAGTCTTTCAATCAGCTGATCTAAAAGTTCCCATGGGTCATGATAAATCGTAGCCTCTTCAATCAATTCACCTATTGATTGTTCAAGAGACAGAAGCAAACTATTGCCCTCAGAGGATAGGATTCTGGCATCAAACCGACTCCCGCCCCATTCCAGCTTAGCAATCGTTCCAACAGGTATACGCAAAATACTGGATGACTCAAAATAGTACGTAAAAGAATCACCTGACATAATCTTATTGCCATTCATCAGGTGATAGCGGGTACTTCCATATTTTTTTAAATACTGAATCTCTTCTTCAAGTGCTTCCTGCCATTCTTCAATATACTCTTGTGTTGAATTCATTCTTTGTGCCCCTCAAATCATAAACCTAAATTATCTCTAATTTGATAACTATACCATACAAACTAAAACTAGAATAGTCGATGGCACATACTCACCTAACCGAAACATGCATCCAGACACCGTATTGTTTCTCGTATTAAGGGGTGCACAGTTATGACATTTTGTTTATGATTTTTTTGTAAAGAGTTGCTTAAGTGATTCAAAAAAACCTGTCTTTTTTTCTGTCTCCTCAGTATTAGTTTCTTCCTGTGCCGGTTCTTCTAATGTAATGTTATCGTTATTAATTGCATGATCATAGGCCAATACCAAACCATTAGGTGAATTATAGTCTTTATTGGTCACGATTTTAAATTGAATCCCATGTTCATCTGCTGCTTTAACGAATTTCGATAGATGGGAATAATTAATGTGGCCATTTAAATAAAGCTTAGCGCCCTTATTTTTTTTCAATAGGTCAATAAATCCATGTGGGATTTGTTTTTGAAAAACCTGAGCCTGTGTTAATGCGACAACCACACGTTCACGTAAGCTCCCAAGAAATTCTTTCCGTTCAGCAGGCTTTATTTCTTTAACGCCATGTATCCCTTCCTGTAAGTAATCATCTACTGTTTTCTTATTCATTTTATTTCCTCCTTGAATACTAATTAACATATGTAAATCGTTCTTAACTTGAGCTTATGTATTAGTTTGGTTAAATGCCTTCTCAACGATTCCCTATTCGGAAAACCTGATTATTATCTTTACTATTTTTTGATTGATCTGCCTGCATTATGTATTTTAAAGCTCGCTATTTGTGTACCATTATTGATATGTCCAATCGACACTCTGGATATGAATATATAAAAAGGCACCTGTTAAAAACAGGTGCCTTGTTCGAAAAAATTGAGGCGAGTCACCACACTCCACATAGTGTGTACCATAAGGTATGTGCTCGACTTACACAATTCAGCTCATCGCATATATTAATATAACATCATGCCAGAAATTTTGCAAGTAAAATTTACGATAATGCTTCTGTTAATGCTGGAACTACCTGTTTCTTACGGGAAACAACCCCTTTTAGAACAGCTGTATTATTTACCAATGTTACATGGAAAGCTTTTTCAACAGCTGCAGCTTTATCACCAATAGCAAGGGCAACAGAATCATTTGTTAGGATATCTGTTACAACTAATAGAAATAAATCCAGACCCTTTTCATTAATAGCTGCCTGCATAGCTGCTTCGAGTTCAGCTTGCTTCGCCATTACATCGTTTGTATCAACTGCATTCACTTGTGCAATTTCCACTTTTGATGTGCCCATGGAGAACTCTTTAGCATCCAAAGAAATTAATTCTGCAATAGTTTTCTTGCTTAAATCTGCTCCAGCTTTTAACATTTCCAATCCGTATTCTTCTGCATTAACACCAGCTATTTCAGCCAATTCTTTTGCAGCAGCAACATCTTGCTCCGTGCAAGTTGGAGATTTAAATAATAAAGAATCAGAAATAATAGCGGATAACATTAAGCCAGCTACTTCTTTTTTGATTTGAATTCCGTTTTCTTTGTATAGCTTATTTAAAATGGTTGCTGTACATCCAACCGGCTCAGCACGGTAATACAATGGATCAGCTGTTTCGAAATTTGCAATACGGTGGTGATCAATAACCTCTAATACTCGAACCTGATCGATATCATCCGCACTTTGCTGTCTTTCATTGTGGTCTACAAGAATAACTTCCTGTGTTTCTTCCGCAACCTTCTCAACCAAACGGGGAGCTGCCACTTTAAATGTATCAAGTGCATATTGTGTTTCACCATTAATCGCACCAAGTCGAATCGGTTCTGCTTCAACACCCAACTCTTTTTTTAATTCAGCATAAGCGATTGCTGAACAAATTGTGTCAGTATCTGGATTTTTATGTCCAAAAATCAATACTTTACTCATTTACAAAAACTCCCTTAATATAATATGTACTCCATTTACCAGCGCAAATGGAAACTTCTTCGACCATTATACCTGAATGCACAAAAATTTTTAAGTTTTTGGAGCAATTTCATTTGAAAACAGGAAATTAATTTTACCGTCCTTCCATTCAATCGCCGCGTCAAATGATTTTTCTCCTTTTTTAAACCCTTTTATGACATTGGTTTTCCCATCTTTTAATAATTTCTGCATATTGGTTTGGGAAATCTTTTTTCCAAGGATTTTTTTCGAAAATGTAAATTTACACTGGTTTTGCTTATAATTCGCACATCCATAAAATTCACCCTTATCGACTATATCCCCTTTACACAGCGGACAGGCGCCTACCTTTTTCCCTGTTGTAAACTTAGAAGAGGTACGTTCAATCGTTTCAACCTTTAATCCTGTAAAATCCCAGGTTTCAAAGCCTTTTACAGCATCCTCAATAATCTTCCCCGTTAATTTCTTTGTCTGCTCCATAAATTGAGCAGCTGATGCTTTCCCTTGCCCGATTTCGGCCAAGCGCTGCTCCCATTTAGCTGTCATTTCAGGTGAAGCCAATATCTCGTCGCCTATCGCTCTGATCAACACTTTCGCTTTATCAGTCGCAAATACTTGATTCTTTTTAACATCTATATATTTTCTATCCTTCAGCATCGTAATAATTCCCGCTCTTGTTGCTTCCGTTCCCAGTCCTTCTGATTTCATTAGCACTTTTTCGAGTTCTTCATTATCAAGATGCTTACCGGCCGTTTTCATTAACGTAATTAATTGTCCCTCGGTATATCGTTTAGGCGGTTGCGTTTTTCCTTCTTTTACTTTAACGCTTTTCACTTTACCTTCATCATCTTTTTGGACATTCGGAAGGATGGTATCTTCATCCTTTTCTTGCTGGAAAATAATTTGTCGCCAGCCTTCTCGTATTTGCTGCTTTCCTTTTGAAATGAACTCTGCTCTTCCATCAACTAATGTTATGAGGGTTGTATAGTCAAATATGGCTGATTCATAGTGAGCAGCAATCAAACGACGCACAATTAAATCATAGATATTCCTTTCTTCTCCTGAAAGCTTGGCTGGATTCGTCACCTGTTCAGTAGGAATAATCGCATAGTGATCCGATACTTTCTTTTCATTAACAAACCTAGAGTTATTGATAATGGATTCGTTTGGAACGGGTATGAATGATTTATATTCCTCGAACTGAGCAAGTTTCGATAGGATCTCCGGGAATGTTTCCGCCTCTCCTTTAGTCACGTAGTTTGAATCACTCCGCGGATAAGAGACAATTCCCTTTTGATACAGTTTTTGCGTGATATCCAGCGTTTGTTTTGGTGAGTACTTATACATTTTATTGGCGGTTGCCTGTAAGGCCGATAAATTAAATAATAAGGGCGGCTGGAATTCTTTACGCTCCGTCTTCATTTCTATAATTTTCGCATCTTTATTTTTACAAAAAGCTGCAATATTTTGAGCCATCTCCTGCTTATCCAGTCTGGACTCCTGATCCTTTTCCCATTTTCCTTCATAAGTCTGCCCATTTATATCAAACGTAGCAATGACTTCCCAAAATGGCTTAGATTCAAATTTTTCAATCTCCAATTCCCGTTTCACTATTAAAGCTAGTGTAGGTGTCTGTACTCTTCCTGCAGAGAATACATCATTCATCCCTTTTTGTTTAAGCAGCAAGGAATAGGCTCTTGATGCATTCATGCCAACAAGCCAATCTGCACACGATCTTGTATAGGCTTCATGATAGAGAGGTATGGTTTCCTGGCTGTCACGGAGGCTGTTAAATCCTTCTAATATGGATTTTTTCGTTAAAGAAGAGACCCATAAACGCTTCATCGGTTTACGAACGCCGCTCACCGCAATAATATTGCGTACGATTAATTCACCCTCCCTCCCAGCATCACCTGCATGAATAATTGATTCGACATCTGGTCGCTTCAATAATTGCTTGATAATGTTAAATTGCTTCGTTTTTGATTTTGTTACTTCATATGTAAATTTATCAGGGATTATTGGCAATGTGGCAATAGCCCATCTTTTCCACTCCGGTTTATATTTCTCCGGTGAGGATAATTCGGTTAAATGTCCGATGGCCCATGAACATAATGCCCCTTCCGGAAATACTTCATTAGGAGCAATCTCTAAATACCCGTCCCTTTTTTTGAAAGAGAATGGAGATGCCAGTGTAACTCCTTGATCCGGTTTCTCCGCAATAATCAATGGGATTCCCATTTTCAGGTCAAACTCCTTCTATGAAAATTTGTTCATTACTTTAGCTTAAGAATCTAATTAAAAAAGTCCACTTGCTAATAGTATCATTTTTATTATTTTTTTAAAGATACTTCTATTTTACTACAAGGTTTCTGAAAAGTTTAAACTGGTAATTGATGGATAACTTTAATTGATTAGAGTATATTTAAAAAGCATATATATCTTCGTAACTCATTTACTATTAACTTTTTACCGAAATTTAGGCTATTTTATAGATAAAAGTTTTGAGGACATTACTAATAGATCAGATTAAATAAAGGAGGTATTTGTATGGAGACTGAGCATCTTCCTCAAATAAAGAAGGCATTGCTTAACTCATGGTCTTTAAAATCAAGCTCTAAATGGTCTTCGGACACCAATGACTCTCAGTATAATTACTTAAAACAAGCAGTATTCCACTATTTAAATGCATAAAAAAGAGGCTCCGAAAAGTCTTACAAACGACTCAACGGACAGCCTCCTCCTTCTACATACTATTGAACGAACTTGCCATTAAGTTGCAGGCAGTTCATCTCCATTATATTCATCTTTAATTTCTCCGACGATTTCTTCTAGTATGTCTTCCATCGTGACCAAGCCGGCTATAGTGCCTTTTTCATCTACAACGATTGCCATGTGCATCCGACTCTGCTGCATTTTTAATAATACATCCTTGATATGAGTAGTTGATTTCAAACGCGGCATATCATGAATAAAATCCTGAATTGGTCTTTCACGTCCAGCTGCTATATTTGTTAGCATTTCTTTTGTGTTAATAAATCCAACCAGAAGATCTTTATCGCTATTTTCCGTAACAGGGTAGCGGGTATATTCATAGCGATCAAGCGTTTCAAGAATTTCTTCAAGAGACATTTGCTTATCCAAAGTGACAATTTGATTTCTTGGAATCATAATATCTTTTAAAATACGTTCATCAAATGCAAAGATGTTCTCTAGATAAGCCAGTTCAGTTTGATTAATCTCTCCACTCTCATAACTTTGAGTGACAATTAGTTTCAATTCTTCCTCCGAATGGACTGTATCATGTCCAGCAGGCTGTACACCAAAAATTCGAAGGATATATTGTGCAGAACCATTTAATGCATTAATAAAAGGTTTTGTAACTCTTCCGAACCAATATAGTGGCGGCGATAAAAGCAAGGATAATCTTTCTGCAAATTGGATAGCCAATGTTTTAGGAGCAAGTTCACCTATAACAACATGTAAGAACGTAACGATGCTAAGAGCGATTACATAGGACAGGACAGTAGATACTGATTCTGATATTCCCCATTCATCAAATACAGGATGGAGCATTTTTTCGACTGTTGGTTCCCCCAACGCACCTAATATTAATCCTGTAACCGTAATACCCAACTGACATGCTGACAGGTAATAGTCTAGATTTTCTGCAACTTTTTTGGCAAGAACCGCCTTTTTGTTGCCTTCAGAAATCAATTGTTCAATTCTGGACATCCTTACTTTCAAAATGGCAAATTCAGCACCAACAAAGAATGCAGTGAGCCCAATAAATATAGCTACTAAAAATAAATTTAATGCGATTGATCCGTCCAATTATTTCCCCCTTAAAGGGGGATTCACCTCCAAGAATAGTAAAAAAATTTGTTGTTCCAATAATTCCTTTTGATTATTTCTTAACCTTTTGAGTAAACAATACTTGTTTAATTTGGTGGTTATCCATTTCCTTGACAGTCCATAGATGCTTACCATGCTCCAATGAATCTCCATTTTGAACAGTATCAATTTTTTGATATTGGATCCAGCCTCCGACTGTATCTATATCTTCACTGTCCTCAAACTCGAGACCAAACAATTCCTCCATCTCACTCAAAAGGACTCGTCCATTAATCATATATTGGTTTTCTCCGACTTTACGGATATCGGCCACTTCATCAGCGTCAAACTCATCGCGGATCTCTCCTACAATTTCTTCCAGAACATCTTCCATCGTAAGAATACCTGAAGTGCCTCCGTATTCATCAATGACTAAAGCCATGTGTACCCGTTCCTGTTGCATTTTCAACAGTGCATCCTGTATATGGGTGGCTTCAAGAACATAAGGCAAGTCTCTAACAAATTCTTCAAGTTTACGTTCTCTTTTGGCAGCAATATGGGTCAGCATTTTTTTCACATTCACTACACCGACAATCTTGTCTTTATCCCCATCTTCAACAACCGGATAACGTGTGTAGTTATGTTCATCAATAATACTCACGATTTCATCATAATTCATATTCAAATCAAGTGTAACCAATTCAGTTCTTGGAACCATTATATCCTTGGCTACACGTTCATCAAACGAAAACACGTTTTCCATGTATTCCAATTCCGTTTGATCAATTTCCCCGCCCTGGTAGCTTTGGGTCATAATAATCTTTAGTTCTTCCTCAGAATATGCCTCTTCATGTCCAGCAGGTTTGACTCCAAATGCACGAAGAATGACCCTCGATGTCCCATTTAAAGCTTTAATGAATGGTGACAGCACTCTGCCAAACCAATATAAAGGCGGCGCAAGCATTAGTGTGAGTTTTTCGGCAAATTGGATCGCAAGCGTTTTTGGTGCCATTTCCCCCACTACAACATGCAAGAAAGTAACCAGTATAAATGCAATCGCATAGGACAATGCTGATGCAACAGCATCAGACACATTAAAAAGATTAAACAAAGGATACAATAGACCTTCCACCGCTGGTTTACCCAGTGCACCAAGTCCTAAAGTGGTTACGGTAATACCAAGCTGACAGGCAGAAAGATAGTAATCGAGGTCACTTGCTACTTTTTTCGCAAGCACTGCTTTTTTGTTTCCTTCTGAAATTAATTGATCAATACGGGACATCCGAATTTTCACTACCGCAAACTCAGATGCTACAAAGAACCCTGAGGCTCCTATTAGTACTACAAGTAAAACAAGATTGATTATCGTGGTTATGTCCAATTATTTCCCTCTTAAGAGGGATTCACCTCCAAATTATTTTTAAAAATTTTTACTAGTTTCATAGTTTTTTACGTTTTGTTATTAGTTTTGGTTACATCCTTATAATCTCTAAATACTCTTCTGCATGCAAAAGACCAAACCGAGAATGTTATATGCTCTCAAATTGGGTGAAAATATAATTAAAAGTAGAAATTAATCGTTATCCTTCCTTACCATGGTAGGACACGATTCAAGAAGAGTTAAGCGGAAGATCCTTCTCTATTGAAAAACATCTTTAAAAGGAGTCTGTTGCATTGGATTATCATTCTAAGCCTTTCACCTTCTATCAAGTAAGCCTCCTTGAATAATATAGTTAGGAAAAACTATAACATAAAACTAATGATAATATAAAATGAAACCACTTATGAATATAATAAACCTCATCTAAAAGTTCAAAAAACTTTCACATATTTTATTAAAATAACATCCTTTGAGTACTAAACAATCCTAATAAAAAGGCAATAAACCTTTATTTGTTTATAATTTAGATAATCCTATAAAAATATCCATTTCAAAATTATTATTGGGTTTATAGTTTTTTGTATACGTAAATGCAAATATATAACTCTACAGAATCTTTAGCAGCACTCTAAAAATATTTTTATACTGTGTAGATGTAAACTCTAGGTCTAAACAATCCACCCTTATATATAGTATTCTTATCAGTCGGTTTAATTTCGAAGTTTTTTTAAAAATAAAGGATTTACTTGTGTTACTACCGAATTAAACAATAATATACCTGAAGTCAATGTATATATTTTATATAAGCGAGGTTGAAGATGGAGACTAACGAAAAAGAATTACTTCTTAAGCAAATAAATGATTTAACCGAGAAAGTCAGGGAGTTGGAAGCTAAGGACCGTAAAGTTTCAGTCCCGATGATCGCTTCCATCATACCCGACACATTACTTGTTCCTTTAACTTTTGATGTTTCAGTAGCCTACTTTGATCAGGTTATTCAAATCATATTAAATTATGTAAACAACTCAGAAATCGATTCCATTGTACTTGATTTTTCCGGTTTCGTTCTAAAAGATTGTGATAATTTAGAACTGATGGGTGAGAATATAGGAAACTTAATATCCTCCTTAAAAGTGATGGGAATACAAGTCCTTGTTGTAGGATTATCACCAGAATTTGTAAAAGACTTAGTCTCTTCCCAATTACCTTTTACCAATTCACTACATGCATTCTCAACCTTTAAAACAGCACTGGAATGTTTAATGAAAGAAAAGGGTCTTATTATGGTAAAGGAATCACTGAAATAGATCGAGATTTCAGTGATATGGAATTTAACACCCTATAACATTTTCCGTAATAAACAAAATCATATTTATTAATTTAGAATATTAATTGGTTAATAAAGTTGACCTTTAGTAATAAAATTATTATAATTATAAAGTATCTTACATAAGTCCCAGTAGCTCAGCAGGATAGAGCAACAGTTTCCTAAACTGTAGGTCGGAGGTTCGAATCCTCTCTGGGACGTACGAAAAGCCTTGATTTATCAAGGCTTTTTTTTGTGTGTAAAGTAGCTGTCTAACGTTTGCCGATAATCTGCCGAAAACAATAGATGAGATTATACATTTTGAAATATTTCTAGTGGTGTCCCAATGTCGGTTGGTCGGGCAGCCCCCCAACTTATTACTTTTATGCTTACATATATAAGTAGGTACATTTCCTTCAAATTTCTCGCTATTATAAAAAACAAAGTTCATATTCATCACTTTTATTTACATCCTTCTTGAAGAAATTCTGGAAATAGGACCATGCTGCATGAATTTTTCGTTATTTAATTTAGCAGAACATAAATTTACATATTTGAATACGATGGTGTATGACTAAAACCACAAATTAAGTTGGTGATTCAAATAGAAACCAAAACACAGATTACAACAGGTGCAATGTGGGTAGGCGCGTTTGGCAGAATTGTAACTGCTATTGGGAATACACCACCTATATCACTCGATAATAAGGCCTCATCTGATATCAATTTAATTGGTTACAATCTTCAGCTTGCGGCTACGACAGTCCTGGTTGACACTGAGAGCGTCCTGACACTAAATAAAGTTGGTAATATAATTCAGGCGGGCGGCTTGTCTGCGGAAGTGGCCGGTTATATCCTTCCATTTAGTGATTCAAATGCACAACAAACCGTATTCAATATAGGAAATGAAGGACAAGCATTGGGCACGGTTTTGTCTTTTATGTATTCATTGGAAAGAATCACTAAACTTGCTAATCTATATAATGCATTCGGAGGTTTGTTACAAACCATTGGGATTAATATGTTAGTAATAGCGGGATTTTTACCATCAACCAGTCTTAAGAGACAGCAATTCAATTCCATAGGCAGCTGGATACAAGCTATTGGTGCTATCATCCAAGCAATCGCTCAAACAATAAGTGAGTCGGATCTTTCCAAATTTCAAACCGTTAATTCAGTTGTATACTATAAATAGATAAAATTGCATTTCTTTATAAATAGAGGCGTTCCAAAAAGTCATGTTGACGATTTATTGGAACTCCTTTTTTATTTGGTGGAATATTACAATTCATATATTAATCATTTGAAAAAAGACATCTGTAATCACAATGGCATCCAGATTATATACTCTTGGAACTTCTTTAATCTTTGGGCATATATTGTTTAACTTACTTTATAGATCAAAGGGGAAAAGATATGGCAAACACTATAAAACAATATGGGCATGCTCTTCAATTAGCCGGCGGTAACTTAGTCTATATATCAAATAAAATCTATCCACAGTTTGCTGATAATGGTTTAATCATAAACCCAGAACAATACTATATAGATTTAAAAAATGCAGTAAATGTTGCACAGACTAGCGTTCTTTGTTTAGAAAATACAATTCCTCCCTCATTTTTAGTCATTGAACATACTCAACTAGTATCATCCTTCCAAGGGATTCTAAATTGCCTAAACAACGTATTTAACACTGATAGTATGGATCATTTATTTGAATTAAATGAAATAGAACTTGAGAAAGATTTTTCATCATTAAAAAGAATTCAAGAGGATTTAAATCAAACTACATTAAAAGTTATGGAGAAAATCAGGCTACAATCAAGTAGGTGATTAGAGTTGATTAAAAAGGACTCAGAGAATCAATTTATCGAATCTTTGCCTGTTGAATTTGGAGATAAGGTTGATTTATTTGGCCAAATGATTGTCACAATAGGTAACCTTCTTACAGTTCTCGGCATCAGCTTTGAGGCAAGCGAAGTTGAGGAAATTGAAGAAGAAGAGCAATTAGAAAATACGGCAGATTCTTCTCTTCCCCCTGACCAGGCCAATGAATCCAACTTAGGTTTTATCCTTGCATTAATTGGAGCAAGTACTATAACAATTGGTGATTTAGTATCTATTGGCGGTACTTTTCTGGATATAAAACAATCAGAATTAAATGAAAAGAATGAGCAAACATACAGGGAAGAACAAAACAAACAATTTAAAAAAATCGAGAACCAGATTACCCTATTGCAAAATGATGTGAATGCTTTATTTTCGTTAGTTAATTCATTAAAAAATGAAGTTAGTCATATACAAAATTTTTTATATGCTAGATATAATTAAATGTATTTCCACACGTTTCTTTATCTCAATGGGATATATCCTATATCCTCACAATCGAATCAGCTATATACTTATCTTTATAATTTCAGATAGTACCATACAATAAGCTCCACATGTTTTTGAGCATAGTTGTGAGTAAATTGCAATTAATAGTCTGTGCATATATCCATAAATAATTTTTATATTTCTCATTAATAAAAACGTCCTATAAATGCCTAGGACGTTCCTATTCATTATGCTTCTGCTGACTTTCGTTTCGTAAGAACGAATATAAAATATAGTTGGCAAAGCGATTAAATCTTTTTTGCTTGATGACCACACCCTATGAATACTTTGTAGTTATTCGTTACTCTATTGCTTCACGTTTAATCACCGATTTAATCGCTTTTTCAATTTCAGCGTAGCCCGTACATCGACATATATTCCTTATATAGAAAAAGGCCAATCCATTCATGAATGGCACCCATTTTGTTAAAAATAAACTCATTTTATAATCGCTAACTTAAAACCTACGGAAAAATTTATAATAATTCCCTTTTAACTAACACTCATGATCAAAGCCAAATAGCTTGAAAGGACAAAGAAGATACTAAGCACTAATGTGATCATTGATGAAGCTTTTTTAATAAACGCATAAAATAGCAAGGCTAAAAATAGAAAAGCAATAGTAATAAGTAAGATACTGATTGAATTTACACTCATCTGAACATCCATTCCTGAATAATACTGACCTTGATAAAAGAGTTCGAATAGAAAAGATAATCCTTCATGTTCCAATGTACCTGCACTTGGCGGTGATTGCTGGCTCATTGCAGCAGTTGCCGAAAAAATCAGTAGTGCTACTATACTTTCGGCTTTCACCCAGGGAACTGGATTAAAGGTTTCGTCCTCCCTTAACCTCCGTCGAATGAGTATGCCATTAACGAAAGCGTAGGCAAGCAGCACCATAATAAGAATATGTTTTATCAATAAAAATTGTCCATAATCAACCATCCAAGAATTTAGATATTGCGATAGATCTATAACAAATGTCATAAGGACTATTCCTGAAGCAGCTGTCACTAGGACACAACTAATTGCGATTGGGGTAAACCATCGCAAAAACTGCAGCCAATTCTCTTGATTTTTTGAGAACCAACTTATAACAAATAGAATACCAACCCAGACCGTTACAGCAGTAACATGCACAAAATGAGTTAAAAAACCGATGATCTGTTCCGATGTACGTGCATGACTGGACCAAGCAAGGCCCATAATCAAAAGAATGGTTAAAATACATCCAATCCAAGAGTATTTAGAATCTTCTCTTTGGTGAAATTTAACAATAAACAGGAGTAAAATTAACATCACAATAGTTGTAAAAATCCATGCCTTGCCAATTTCGAACGTTAATAGTACCGTTTGTATTCTCCCCTGCCAGTCTACTCTTTGCTGTAAGTTCAAGATTCGAATGAGTACGGGTGAAAAAGAAAATAATCCAACACCAATGGCAGCTAAGATCATATATTTCTTTCCTACAGATATGCTAGGCCGATGATGGTTTGGAACAATGGATAGAATAAAACTGCCCATTAATATGGAAAGACAAAGATATAGGGCAACTTCGCTAAAAATTACAGAGGACATTGTTTATTTTTTTCTCCTTAATGCAATAAAGGTGATTATAATAGTGACTATTAAAACACCGATAATAATAGGAACGAGATTGGATGATATATCATTTTCTGTTTGATCATTAGCAACATTTTCATTCGAATCCTGTTCATTTAAACCATCTTGATTTCCTTCATGATTTTCTACATTTTTACTCACTTGTTCTTCCTCATCGTTATTAGCTAGTGGAGATTCAGTCTCAGCAATTTTCACCTCGAATGAAAACTCCCCTTCCATTTGATGGCCATCTGCACTAATAATATTCCAATCAACAACATAATTTCCATTTATCAAACTAACAGGAATTGTTCCTGTAATTTCAGTGTCCGTGATCGTAATATTTTCAACTGAAACAGCTTGTTCCTTGGAATCCAATAGTTTAAAAGTACTGCCTTGTTCAATTTTCCCACTAAATATTAATGTTATTTCACGTAACTCTTCTGAAATAACTTCTCCGTCACTAGGTGTAGAACTCTCTAAATGAGAATGCGCAAAAGCATCAGGTACAAAAGAAACCATTAACAGTACTGCGATGATTAGTATAATTTTCTTCAAAACATTTCCCCCTGTTCGTAATTTCTTGAAATCAATTCTAATTATTGCAAAGTTTACATGTATCCCAAATAATAAGATAAGCGTATTCAGACTTATTTGTAAATTATAGATTACAATAGGTTTGATAATTTAAGGAACCCCTCACTATAATATAGGAAATAAAGAAAACAAAGAAGTCATTTACCTTTATTTAGAAGTCACACAATTAACAAGGAGATTATAAACTATGAAATATATTTGCCCCGTATACGGTCATAAAGGGCTTGATGAACCCGCTTATTATGATTCCAAACAGTTACAAGTGGGTTCTTTTGAAATATGTTCTTGTTGCCGGTTCGAATATGGTGTAGATGATGATGTGGAATTGGAAAGCGGAGAATTTTTACCCGTAAGAGATGTACACAATATCTATCGTACAGTGTGGCTGAATTTAGACGCACATGTCGCCTCACCTTATTACTATCCAACTTACTGCCAAGAGAACGGGAAAGTGAAGCCAGAACATTTAGAAAAGCAATTAAAGAATATAGGTATAAACACATTTGGAAGACCGATACATGAAGTATAAAGTTAACCATATTGATTTTGCTGAAACAAAAAAAACAGGAACACTGTTCCTGTTTTTTAAGTACAAGCTGCTATCAATCCATATAGCGATATTCCCTTAAACTATTTAATATTGAAATTTCCTGAATTATTTTCTCTCCAATATTGGTTTCTCTAACCTTTTTCCGTTTTAATTCTTTATCTACCAATCTTTTTATTGATAAAACATCTGTCCCGTTAAGTAAGACATCTTCCTTTGAATTAAAATGCTTATGGGCGACCAATTGCATACCGTAAGAATTATATAGCAATGTATATCCTGCTATGCCTGTAGTTGATTGGTATGCTTTGGAGAAACCTCCATCAATTACGATCATTTTTCCATTTGCCTTAACTGGATTTTCTCCCTCTATTTCTTTAACTGGTGTATGGCCATTTATGATATGACCTGTGTCAGGATCCAGATCAAAATCAGCTAGTATTTTGCGACAAATTTCTTCATTCTCGCGTAAATGATAGTATGGATTCTTTCTTTCTTTATGGGTTGACTTGTCCTTAATAAAGTACCTCTCAAAAGTTGTCATTTCTCTTTTTCCAAAGAGTGACGAATATTCTCCCGTCCATAAATACCAGACCATATCCGTCGCAAGATCACCCGACTCTTCAGGATGTGCAAAAGAATAACGTAAATATTGCTCAAAAACATCAAGTAACTCACGACCTGAATAGGTGTTATTATCGACGGTCATCTTCTCCATATTTCCTTCTTCATCTAAAGGAATACACCCATGTATTAATAGGTTCCCGTTATATTTTAAATAAAGGCTTCCTTTCTTCATAAGGAAATTCATATGTCTCGCGAGCTTTTCTGAATTCTGAACTGAGAATAATAACTTTTCCATAACCTGCTGTTCTTCCTCTAATAACTGTTCAGGCTGTTCGGGATTAACCGTGGCAAAGCAAGTGTTTTCAAGAGGGTAAGTCTCCCCATAAATCGTTATTTCATTTTTATCATAATCAATTTTCTCTAATAAAAGCCTATCTGACATATTAAAGCACGGACGTCTCTTTATTATAGGCATTTCGAGTTTGAATTGAATCATCGCAATTGCTTGATGAATTTTCGTTATTTGTAATTTTTCATGACTAGATAGTTTCTGATCTGAATGTACCTTTGGTCTGAAAGCCGGATTGTCATCATAGTATTTCTCAGCCAGAGTTAACAAAGGCCTCAAATTGATTCCATACACATCTTCAATAATATCGAGATTGTCATACCTTGCACAAATACGAATAATATTAGCAAGACAAACCAATGAACCAGAATAAGCACCTAGCCAAAGTACATCGTGGTTACCCCACTGAATATCAACCGAATGATAATTGATTAGAGTTTCCATGATTTTATCAGGTTCAGGTCCACGGTCATATATATCGCCAACAACATGAAGATGATCGACAACCAATCTCTGAGTTGTATAGGCAAGACCTGTTATGAGTTTATCAGCTTGGCCTAAGGAGATGATTTGCTCAACAATTTCATTATAATATTTTTCCTTATTTGCTTGATTCGTTTTGTACAGCAGTTCTTCGATAATAAATTCAAACTGCTTTGGCAATGCTTTTCTTAATTTCGAACGGGTATATTTGGATGAAGCATGAGAAATAAGTCTCATCATCCGCTCAATAATAACGATATACCATTGATTCAATTCTTCTTTATTATCAAATTGATTTTTAATTAACTTTAATTTCTCTTCAGGATAATAAACTAATGTCGCAAATTCATTAATTTCTTTTTCTAATAAAACATCTTGAAACAAGTCTTTGATTTTTTGTTTTACATTCCCGGAACCGTTTCTCAGTACATGTTGAAAAGCTTGATACTCCCCATGTAAATCACTGACAAAATGTTCTGTCCCCTTCGGTAGGTTAAGGATGGCTTCCAAATTAATAATTTCTGTTACTACTTTTTCTTCACAATCATATTTTTGGACGAGTAAGTCCAGGTATTTTGAATTCAAATATAAGTATCCCCTTTCGATATTTCTATCAATCTAATCGATTGGATCTAATTAATAAAAGGGGAAAGCGAATGCATTTGTAAATTCCCCGAATTAGCGAATATAGTAATTTAATTATAATTTATTTAACCAATAGTTGAATACAGATTTTTTAAATTTCTAATAGTAAAACCGTCACTGGTTTGCAATAATAACTTTGACCGGGATAAGTTTTTTAAGAATGAATAATTCTATTTCACTATTGGTAAAAATCATGCTCAATTCATTAACCATTCTCTTATCTGTAATGATATTAACTATTGCAAAAGTAATAAAAAATATCATACCTGATATTCTTTTTAAAGGGAGAGCTTGTTGCCGTTACACCTCTATGATAAAGTATATAATAATTATTTGAAAATTGAAAATTATGGAGGCTGAGTAGATGGTAAACAATCTGTTGCAGGTACTTAATATCTTGAAATCTAAGGAGTGGGTGGACCTCACTCATACATTTGGACCAGATTCCCCTCATTTCTTTATGTTTGATGACGCACAGATTGATACTTTATTTACTCATGAAGACGGATTCATGGCACAGCGTTATTCGTTCGCTGGTCAATATGGAACCCATATTGATCCTCCCATTCATTTCGTGCCAGACACCCGGTATTTGGACGAATTGGAACTAAAGGAGCTTGTGTTGCCCTTGATTGTGATTGACAAATCAAAAGAGGCGGCGAAGAATCCTGATTTCACACTCACCATCCATGATATTTTAGATTTTGAAACAGAACACGGAACAATTGAGGCAAATACATTTGTGGCTTTGCGCACCGACTGGAGCAAGCGCTGGCCAGACAAAGAGGCCTTCTCCAACAAAGATGAGGAAGGCCATAATCATATCCCTGGCTGGGGCTATGAAGCGTTGAAATTTTTGTTTGAAGAACGAAGAATCAAAGCTATTGGCCATGAAACCTTTGACACCGATTCAGCTATTGACTTCCGTAAAAATGGGGAACTTAGAGGCGAATATTATGTACTTTCTCAGGATACGTATCAAATTGAACTCATGAAAAACCTGGACAAGTTGCCTCCTAAAGGAGCTATCATCTTTAATATCGTACCGAAACCTGAAAAAGCGTCAGGCTTCCCAGTACGTTCGTTCTCTATTTTGCCTTGATAGGACAAATATAAAAAAGGAGTTGCTATGCACCTCCTTTCTTCTTGAGCAATTTTTAGTAAATAAATCTTATATAGTGTCTCTGGAATAATTGAATCGTTCTGCCTTCTCCCTGAAACGTATGATGTCAGCAAAGCTTGATTTTGTAATCTTGAAGTCGTGCGAAATAAAAATTCTTCAAACAAACAACAACTCATAAATCTCATTTAAATGCTTGGATCGTTCTTCGTCCTGCTCTTGGTTTGAATAAGCAATGGCATTTTGTAAAACCCTATTTAGGTAGTGACTTTCACCCACTGATAAATCTCTGACAAACTGTTCTCCGCTGTCGTAATTTCCGTCAGAAATCATATTATAAATATGCTTGCCAACTTTGCTGTCCTCCGTATGTGCTGATAAAATTTCCTTCACATATCCTAATGACTGGTTCATAAAGTACACTCCTTAATGAATAGTAGTTATTCCTTTATTCTTTACAGGAGAGAACAAATCATACCAGCATTTACCGATTCATCCTTAGATTTATAAAGCAACCGCAATAAAAAAGCCTAAACCATATCCTTGATGGTTTAGACTTCTCCCCTACCTATCCACTATTAGTTATTAGATACTCTCTCTTGAATCATTTCTCTCAATTTAGCCTTTAGAAATTTACCAACGGAGGTTTTCGGGATTTCATCCATAAAGATGATTTCATCTGGAATCCACCATTTTGCAAATTGCGGCTTAAGGAAGCTTTGAATCTCTTCTTCGGTAACCTTTCCATCAAATTCAGGCTTAAGAACTACACACCCGACCGGTCTTTCCTGCCATTCGGGATGCGGTATGGCTACGACACTTGCTTCAAATATCGCCTCATGAGCCATTAAGGCGTTTTCCAGATCAACAGATGAAATCCATTCACCGCCGCTCTTAATTAAATCCTTTGTTCGATCGACCAGCTTGATTGTGCCCTCTTCATCTACAGTTGCTATATCTCCAGTCAACAGCCATCCGTCTTTAAATGCCTCAGCAGTCCGTTCATCACGATAATATTCATCTGCAATCCAGTTGCCCCGTAACATCAGCTCACCCATATCCAATCCGTTCCAGTTCACTTCTCCTTCAGAGCCGACCACTTTCATTTCCAGGCCTGGTACAAGCAAGCCTTGCTTAGCTCTAATATCGAGCAGCTCTTCTTCCGGTAAGTCTAACTGATAGCTTTTCAGACGTGATACAGTTGCCAATGGTGCCGTTTCTGTCATTCCATAAGCATGTAGGAATGGTATTTTATATTTAATTTCAAATTGCTTAATCAATCCTTTTGGTGCAGCCGAGCCACCGCATAAAATAAATTCCAATGTGCTGGTATCATATGTACCTTTTTCAAGCTCCTGCAGGAGACCTAACCAAATTGTCGGCACACCAGCTGTTTTTGTCACACCTTCTGATTGGATAAATTCGGCTAATAATTTAGGATTAAATTGAGGTCCAGGCAGAACCTGAGTTGCTCCAAACCAGGTGGCCGCAAATGGCAATCCCCAGGCATTCACATGAAACATTGGCACAACAGGCATGACCACATCACGTTCAGAAACAGCTGTTGTATCTGCTAGGCCGAGTGCGAAGCTATGCAGCACAATCCCCCGGTGCGAATACAATACACCTTTTGGATTCCCAGTTGTTGCTGATGTATAGCACATTCCTGCTATTTCATTTTCATCTAAATCATTTATAAATGGAGTTTTCGGGTTGCCGACTGCTAGAAGTTCTTCATATGAATATGCGGGTTTAAGACTTGTTGAGGGTATTTCTGTCTGATCCGTCATAATGATATAGGCCTTGACGGTTGTCAGCGCTGGGGCGATTTTTTCTATTAGGGGTACAATATCTTCATCAATCAATAGTACCTTGTCTTCTGCATGATTAATAATATAGGTAATATGTTCTGCGGATAAACGAATATTAATGGTATGGACAACAGCTCCAATGCCAGGTACTGCAAAATATGCTTCGAGATGGCGATGGTGATTCCACGCCAGCGTACCGACTTTATCACCTCTTGATACATTCATTTTCTGGAGTACATCCGCCAGCCTTCTTGTCCTTTCACCGATCTCTTTGTACGTTAATCGCTGCACCTTATCATGAGTCCTTGATACCACTTCTTTCTTCGGAAATACTTTTTCAGCTCTTTCCAGCAAAGAATGTACAGTTAATGGCACGTGCATCATCATTATTACCCCTTCCTCCTATTAATTGAATATAGTACTCTTAAATCTCACCTGACCTTGAGTCCAATGCTAATTCACTTTCCCCCATTAAAGTCCAAGGTTCTTAGCAATGATCGTCTTCATAATTTCATTTGTACCGGCATAAATACTGGCAACCGGGGTATCCCTGAATCGTCTGGCAATCTTGTATTCTTCCATGTAGCCATATCCACCGTGTAGCTGCATGCATTCAACCGAGATGCGTTTAGACATATCTGTTAATTTCCACTTGGCCATTGAGACTTCTGCTACTATATTCTTCCCGGCTATATGATCTGCAATTAATTGATCAAGAAATACTCTTCCCATTTTTATGTCGGATGCGATTTCAGCCAGCTTAAACTTCGTATTTTGAAAATCACTGATTGATTTTCCGAATGCTTTCCTTGACTTAACATAATCGAGCGTCATCTGAAGCATATCCTCAGCAGCAACCTGAGCTGAAATAGCTACGATTAACCGTTCCTGCTGGAGCTTATCCATCATATACATAAAGCCTTTCCCTGCTTCTCCCAACAAATTTCCCTTTGGTACGATACAATCCTCAAATAGGAGCTCCGCTGTATCCTGGCAATGCATACCCACTTTTTCTAGTTTACGTCCTCTTGAGAAGCCTTCCATATCTCTTTCGACAACAAGCAGGCTTATTCCTTTATGCTTGGGTATAGCATGTAAATCCGTTTTACAAGCTACAATGATGAGGTCTGCGTGGATTCCGTTCGTAATGAAGGTCTTCTGTCCATTTAAAATATAATGGTCCTCTTTTAATTCTGCGTATGTAGATAAGGAAGCAAGATCAGAGCCTGCACCTGGTTCTGTCATGGCAATAGCTGTGATGATTTCCCCGCTGACACATTTGGGAAGCCATTTCTCCTTTTGTTCTTTCGTACCATAGGCGTTAATATACGGCACAACAATATCATTATGGAGACCAATCCCGATTGTACCGGAACCAAGGCGCTCGAGTTCTTCATTAATGACAACTGATATACCCCAATCCGTTTCCAAGCCGCCATATTGCTCTGGTAAATCCGGGCATAAATATCCCTCTTGACCAAGCTTGGACCAAAATTCTCTTGGAATCAGTTTCTCTTTCTCCCACTGGTCATAGTATGGATACGCCTCTTTTTTTAGAAACTTTCTAAAGGATTTTCTAAATATGTCATGCTCTTCATTTAAATAAGGATGCATCTTTTATTTCCTCCTATATGTATGTAAGCGCTTAAATAATTTCTTATGCTTTTTATATTAGCGACCAATATGTATAAAGTCACGAACATTTTTATAATTTTCTAAAAATACGTAACAGTCCCAGTCAATTGATGAATAGACTGATTATAAGCTAATCATTTTAAATAATAAAAAAAGAGGCCTAAGCCTCTTTTCATACTTTTATTGAACGTAGGCAATAATGCCTTCCTCGTCATCTAATTCAAGTTCAATAGCTGCAGCAAATGGATCCATATTCAGCTCATGCTCAATATAAAAACGCAGTGCTTCAATCATGTTTGCGGTGATTAGAATTTGGGATCTTCCATTAACATGTGCTTCTGCGGAGAACCCATATTTATCGTCATACAATAATTCAATTTCAACTTGTTCAGGATTGACTTGCTTTTTAGCTGCGATATAAACACAAAGTGAATTAATAATCTCATTCTCTGAAATTTTTATTGTCTCCACGTTCCGTCAACCTCTTTTCGTGGACGGTTACTACGTGTAAAGATTTTTTTGATTAAAGCAACAATCAGCAAAATTGCAAGTACATTCAATAATAAACCAAGTACGGATCCCATGGCACCCATATTAGCTAGCAAACCGCCGAATAATAAACCGGCAATACCGCCAAGCATCATACTTTTCATGAATCCACCTTTATTAAATGAATTTGTTTTAGTTGCTTTGGCATTGCTGTTTGTTGTTGATTTTTGCTTATTAACTGTTGAATTGTTTTGGTTGAAATTAGATTGGTTATTATTTGAATTGAACGATTTTTTACCTGAACGGTATGATTTTGCACTAACCTCGTGTGAAGTTCCTACAAACGCATGTTCAGCCACCGGTGCAAATACAAAGGTAACCAACATAAAAGCAGTTAACATTTTCTTTAACAAAGTAATTCCTCCTGTAATTCTAGTAGTCAGGCTTAGTTTCCCATATTTGTATTTACGAATCAAGTTTTAAGAAGTTTCATTGTTTTTCATTTTTCTTCAAAATTTATATAGATTTTTATAAAATTTGTAAGCTTATCATTCAATTCAAATAAAATATGTAAAAATTGGACCCTTTTTACTATTCCTACAATTCAAAACGTTATAATATATACACTATGAATATATTGAATCAGGAAGGGAACGTCTGTATATGTATCAATCTATGTTTACGATTGCTATCACCATCACGATTATGACGGTTTTTTTAGTTATTATCTTATCAAAGCGTAACCCTTTCATCGTATTTAAGATTTTATGGGATAGCCGAAAGAACAAAAAATCATGGATTCATTTTGCATTACTTGGGACTATACTTTTAATCAATAAACTGGAATTGCAAATAGAGAGCAATTTTATTCATATCGGGGACTATTCTCATATTATTCAGCAGTATGAAGGGCAATTACTGGCTAATTTCCAAAACCTATTGTATAATATTTGGTTAACAGAAATCACAACTTTTTTCTACATCATTATATTTGTCACTTTGATTTCAACATCATTTGTCCTCTATTTCATCCAACAAAACAAGCAATTATTCTATACATTTATTTATGCCGTTGGGCTGAATTATCTTATTGCCATACCCTTTTATCTTTTTTTACCTGTTAATGAGGTATGGTATGTCCATTCTCAGGTACACTTTTTAATCCCGGAAGTTTATCCGGACTTTGAGACTCAATATCGGAATGTATCAGGATTGAATAACTGTTTCCCAAGCCTGCATAACTCGATTTCACTGACTTTATTATTCTTAAGCTATAAGTCGAACAATAAGCCTTTTAAATGGTTTATGACTGGCAGTGTGGGAATAATCATGTTCTCCACTATTTATCTTGGCATACACTGGCTGACAGATATGGCTGCAGGAGTACTTCTTGCTATTACAGCCTTTACGATGGCCAATTTGATCTCTATATTGGTAAGTAAGTCTGCGCGAATGGAAGGGAAAATGACACCCAACCTGCTTTTCATCAAAAATAAAACCGTATCTTCAAAGATTAAATCCGAAAAGCAAGCGAACTAATGTTGAATTATCAACCTAATAGGACTTTAAAGACTTATTCGAAGAGACACCTAAAATTTCCGCTTCTTTATCAGGAAAAGAAAAATCATAGATTAAATCTTATTAAAAAGGAACCATATAAAAGCGGCATCGTTGTTGACGATGCCGTTCAAAATTATTAATGGTTTTCATATAAAGTTCCAAAGAGATTCATTAGAATAACCACTTGCTATGCTGAATAAATTCAAAAAAAATATAAAGCGAATACACAATTATTTATTTCAATAAATCTCCTCATTCAATCTCTATCTTTTACAAATGGACGGGTATTCTTTCAAACTCTAATAGAAATTAAATTCCCTTCACTTTTCCACCATCGACTAATAATACTTGTCCGGTTACATACGTATTGAGCATTGATAACAGAAATACTGCATAGTTAGCAAATTCCTCTGGTTCTCCGTATCGGCCAAGCGGAATTTGCTTTTGTGCATTTTCTTTTACTTCATCTATGGATAACCCTTGACGCTCGGCTGTTTTTTCATCCAAATAGGTTATCCTACCTGTGGATATAACACCAGGTGCAATCGTATTTATTAAGATATGGTCCTGAGCAAATTCAGATGCTAATGTTTTCGTTAAACCGGTAATACCAAGGCGGAATGTATTGGATAACAGCAATCCCTGAATTGGTTCCTTAACAGAAATAGAAGCCATATTAAGAATCCTTCCACCCTGATCTTTCATATAAGGATACACTTCTCGAATCATTCGAACATAGCTTAATAAATTCAATTCAAACGAGTTTTGCCAGTCCTCATCAGATAATTCCATAAATGTCCCTGCCGGCGGTCCTCCTGCATTATTGAGTAGAATATCAATTGTTCCAAACTCTTGCACCGTTTTCCTTACCAAGTCCTTAATTTGTTCAGGCCTTGTAATGTCAACTTCACAATAGACAACCCTGCTTTTTTTGTTTAAAGGGATTAGTTCATTTGCCACTTTTTCTAACTTGTTTGCATGTCTGCCAGTTATCATCACATTTGCGCCCTCTTCCACTAACTTTTGCGCAATAGCTTTTCCTAAACCTTGACTAGATGCAACCACTAACGCGTTTTTTCCTGCTAATTTAAGATCCAATCGTTCAACCTCCATTCTTATTCGGATATCTAATTTTTACATTTCGACCAATTGTTTGTCAAAATACAGTATGAATGGGTATAGAAGGGTATAATATCTTATTTCATCCTGATACTAAGGGATGACGTTAAGCAGGAGGCAATGGTACTACTATGAGAAATTCTTGGGAATGTATTGTTATAGGTGGAGGTATTGCCGGCACTCAGGCGGCAATACAAATGGGCAGAAGCCAAATTAATTGTTTAGTTATTGATTCTAAGGAAGCAGGACGGTCTAATTTATGTAAGGATTATCGAAATATCATCGGATGGCCTGAAGGCGTCAGTGGTGAAGAATTACGAAAAAAAGGACAGCAGCAAGCATCTGAAACAGGAGTTACATTCATCAAATCTGATGTGAAGCAAATATCTAAAAGAGATGATGAATTTTTGATAACGACTGATAACGAAACGTATCAAACCAAGACTATTTTACTGGCTACAGGCGTTACCGATCGGATACCTGATATCCCCAATATAAGAGAGTGCTTGGGCAGCACCATTTATATATGCACAGATTGTGATGGCTACGAAGCGATGGATAAAAAAATTATTGTGATGGGTGCTGGTGATCCAGGTGCCAATCTTGCAGTATCTTTATTAAATTGGACGGATGTTATAACCTATATCAATCATGAGAAAACACCTGTCTCAGCGGACATTCTATCTAAACTTAACCAACATCATATTACGTACTTAGAAGAGGAAATAGAATCTGTGTCAAAAGAATCAGAGGACTTTTTTACAGGCGTCCATTTAAAAAATGGTGAATCCCTGCAAGCTGATCGAGCTTTTATCGGCTTTGGCGGCAATAAAGTTCATACAGAATTGGCCAGTCAAATTGGTGTTCATATAGAGAATAACAGACATATTAAAGTGGATGCACGAACAAAAGAAACCAATGTTAAAAATGTATGGGCAGCGGGAGATATTGTATCGCACTCCGAACAGGCCACGATTGCCATGGGGGATGCGACACAGGCGGCCATTTGGATCAATAAGCGATTAATGGAATACAAACGAAAAGGATTGTTATAGACCAGTATATTGGTTATTTTAGAAAGAGAGAGCGGATATTAAACCCCGCTCTCTCTTTTTTTTGTTTATTTAAAGATAATGGTTGCCAAAGTTTTCAGTACTTTGTAGGATTCTCGTATAGTTGCATTACGTTTATTTGGTTATATGGTAAAATTAGGTTATCTATTTTAAAAGGAGGGCGTAAATGGTCAAGCATCCCATCGAAAACAAAAAAACATTATTTGAATTTAGTTTTAATATAGTATCTTTAATCCTACTTATAATCATTTTTGTATACATAATGATTAGATGGTCAGATATACCCAATAGTATTCCTATGACATTCGATTCGAACGGTCATGTTTCACATTGGGGGGAGAAAAAAAGCATTTTAGCTCTTCCGTTCTTCGGATTATTAATTTGGTTTGTATTCAATTTCATTGAAAAGGATCCGCATAATATTAACCTACCTTTGTATCGAAATGACGATAAATCGAAAGAGTTAAAATACAATAGAATTCTCGTAAATGCAATTAAAAATGGCATTGTAATTTGTTTTGTCATAGCTAACTGGAGAATTATCCTATCGGTTTTGTAATAAGCAGAGACACAAAAAGAGGACCCAATCTTAAAGGTCCTCGTCTAATCCATTAAAAGCATCACTCTCTTTAAACATAGCCTTATTTAAAAATATATCTCGTATGCGCTTGATATACATCATCTTTTTTAAGTGTGACCGGAGGGAAATCAGGTTGGTTAATAGCATCTGGGAATCCCTGTGTTTCCAAACATATAGCCATATGATGATGCGGACGGACACCCCTGATTTCATAATCCCCTTCCGATTGATTGCAAGTATAAATAACAACGGCTGGTTGGTCCGTTTCCACTAATAATTTACGTCCACTCTCAGGATCGTATAATTCTATTTCTCTATTAAAATTGGAATCCAAAACGAACGGATGGTCAAAGCCATTGCCTGCTAACTCATTTTGTTTGTAGCCACTATCGACACCTTGAGAAATCGGCTTGCTATTCGTAAAATCAAACGGTGTTCCCTCGACAGGAATTAATCGACCAGTCGGAATAGAATCTTCCTTAAGCTCAATATATCGACTGCTTTCGAGCTGTAATTCGTGATTTTTGATTGTTTTGCTCAAGTCACCACTTAAATTAAAATATGTATGATTCGTTAAATTGATGATCGTATCTTCATCGGTGGTAGCTTTATAGCGAATATCAAGCTGATTGTTTTCATTTACTAAATAAGTCGTTGTAACCTCTACCTTGCCAGGGAATCCTTCTTCTCCTGCTTTACTTGTATAGCTGAATTCAACCCCAACAGCATCCTTTTCTTCTACTACTTTATAATCCCAAAGAACATGGCTAAACCCCTTAACCCCTCCATGCAGGTGGTTATCCCCCTCGTTTTTAGTGATCTGGTAGGACTTCCCGTTAAGAGTGAACTGACTATTTGCGATTCGTCCTGCAATTCTGCCGACAACCGCTCCAAAATAAGGTGAATGATTCTCGTAATCTTCCATACAATCAAACCCCAATACGACATTCTCCATATTTCCCTCACGGTCAGGAGCAATAATATCTGTAATCACACAACCATAATTTATAAAACGAACGGTAAATCCTGATTTATTAGTAATTGAAAATTGCACAACTTCCTGATTCTCAATTTCACCAAATACCTTCTGTTCAATTTGCATGTACTTTCTCTCCTTATCATATAGAGGTGTAACCTAATTTTATATTTTGTATGTATTCCTTCACAACAAACGTGATTGAAAACGCTATTATTAGTCTATTTCAGAAGATATAAATTGTGCAAATAAACAGGCATTAGAAAATATATAAATCTCTAATACCTGCTCCTTTTTTATTGATTATCTATTAATCGTTTCAATCTCCCGTTTAACTGGCATTAATAAGGTCCGCGAATATAATCATGTACTTCATTCATATAAAACGTTTGCAGCCTATCTAACTCTTCTTTTGAAAAGGATTTAGTTTGAATCGCCTTTAAATTTTGGTCAACTTGTTGCGCATTTTTAAAACCAGGTATTGCACATGTAATTTCTTCATGGTCCAGAATCCATCGTAAAGCTGAATTAGCCATGGTACCTCTTCCATCCGCAATCCAGGAAAGCTGATTGCTAAGCTCAACTCCTTTTGAAAACTCAAGTCCTGCAAATGTTTCACCAACATTAAATTTTTCTCCATTTGCATTAAAGCTACGGTGATCATTTTCTTCAAATTTTGTTTGGGTGCTGAATTTTCCTGTTAGCAAACCACTGGCCAGTGGTACGCGGGCTAATATACCAACCCCCTGTTTTTTAGCTGTCGGGAAGAGTTCTTCAAGCGGTTTTTGCCGGAATATATTGAAAATGACCTGTAATGCTCTGACACCTGGAATGGTAAGACAGAATAAACCTTCTTCAACAGTCTCTACGCTCACGCCATAATGGCGAATTTTCCCTTCCTGCTGAAGCTTATCCAGCACAGTAAATACATCCGTATTCTTTAAAATATGTAAGGGCGGACAATGAATTTGATATACGTCAATCCGTTCGCGGCCAAGCCTTTTGAGACTGCCCTCACAATATGCCCGAATTGCCTCTTCCGAATATGTATCTGGATCATGAATATCACCGGCTCGACAAAATTTCGTAGCAATATGGATCGTATCCTCTTTGCCTTTCGTCGCTTCCCTTAACAGTTCTTCGCTTCTACCACTTCCGTATACATCCGCCGTATCAAAGAAGTTAACTCCATTCTCCATAGCGCGATTTAAACCAAGAAGAGCATCCTGGGTATCAGCCTTTCCCCAATCACCGCCAATTCCCCATGTCCCAAAACTAATCTCACTTACAGATAAATCGGTATTGCCAAGTCTGCGATAATTCACTTTCCAAACACCTCTTTTTGTTAAAATAAACTTACGATGATTTATTTTTATTATACACGTCAAACCCTACAGCTAGCAACAATACCAGTCCTTTAATTGTCTGTTGATAATCCACGCCTAAGCCAATTAACGACATACCATTGTTTAATACACCCATTACCAAACCACCAACGACAGCGCCTATAACAGTCCCTATACCGCCATATGCGGATGCCCCGCCAATAAAGACCGCAGCGATCGCATCCAATTCAAAAGAGTTACCCGCTTTAGGAGTTGCTGCATTCAACCGAGCTGCAAATAATAATCCTGATAAGGCAGATAATACACCCATGTTTACAAATACCCAGAAGGTAAGCCATTTTGTTTTAATACCTGATAATTTTGCTGCTTTTTCATTACCGCCAAGCGCATATAAATGTCGACCAGGGACTGTTTTATTTGTAAAGAATGAGTAAGCAACAATTAATACAACTAAAATCACCAAAATATTAGGAATACCTTCATATGAAGCTAGGAAATAAGCAAATATATTCATTACTGCTACTATAAATACCAGTTTTAAAGCAAATAACCACATTGGAAGTACTTCAAAATTGTAAGACTGTTGTTTTTTACGCTTTCTAAATTCACTCCATAATAGTACGAGAGATATTAAAACTCCGACAATCATAGTCAGTAAATCTAATTCTCCTGTTTTATTCAGCCCCGGTATAAACCCTGTACTCATTTGGCGGAAGGACTCAGGAAACGGAGCAATGGATTGCCCATTGAGAACAAGCATAGTAAGTCCGCGGAAAATCAGCATCCCTGCGAGTGTAACGATAAATGCTGGGATTTTAAGGAATGCAACCCAAAATCCATGCCAAGCTCCTATTAAAGCTCCTATAATAAGACAAAGAATGACAGATAACCAAACCGGCATGTTCATTTCAATCATAAATATCGCTGACATAGCTCCAACAAAGGCTACAATCGAACCAACGGAAAGATCGATATGCCCCAATATAATGACCAACAACATCCCGATTGCTAAAACAAGAATATAACTATTTTGCAGAATAAGATTTGTAATATTAAGAGGTTTTAGTAATATGCCATCCGTTAATACTTGAAATAGCACCATGATAAAGATCAGAGCCAATACCATTCCATACTGTCTTATATTATTTTTCAATAAACTAGTCAGTGTTTTCACAGCTGTTCCACCCCTGTTCTGGTCATGTATTTCATAATTTTTTCTTGTGAAGCTTCATTCCGGTCAAATTCTGCGGTAAATGTGCCCTCACGCATGACATAAATTCTGTCGCATATTCCTAATATCTCAGGCAGTTCTGATGAAATGACCAATACTCCCATTCCTTTGTCGGCCAATTCATTAATAATAGAATAAATTTCATACTTTGCCCCAACGTCAATCCCACGTGTTGGTTCATCCAAAATCAAGATTTCCGGTTCAGCAAAAATCCACTTGCTTAACACGACTTTTTGTTGATTTCCTCCACTTAGATTCATTGCTTTTTGTAAGATACTTGGGCTCTTTATATTCATTTTTTTGCGATATTGCTCTGCTTCAATAATTTCCTGATTATCATTTACAACTAGTTTTTGAGATATTTTACCCAGATTTGCCAATGTGATATTCGTTTTAATATCTTCTTCCAATACAAGTCCATATGATTTACGGTCTTCAGTTACGTAAGCAATGCCATTATCGATTGCTTGTGTAATATTTTTCAGCTTCAGTTCTTTTCCCTTTTTAATTATTTGGCCTGAGATTTTTTTACCATAAGCCTTTCCAAACAAACTCATCGCCAGCTCGGTTCTCCCAGCTCCCATTAATCCGGCTATGCCAATAATTTCACCGCTTTTTATTTGGAAACTTACATCATCAACCACGTTACGATCGGAATTGTTTTCATCCTGAACCGTCCAGTTTTTCACTTCTAATATGGTTTCTCCAATATTTGGTGTGTGTTCAGGATACCGATTCGTTAAGTCACGTCCTACCATCCCCTTAATGATTCGGTCCTCCGTAACACCTTTTTTCATATCAAGAGTTTCGATAGTTTTACCATCACGAAGGATGGTTATCGAATCGGCCACCTTTGCAATCTCATTTAATTTATGAGAGATTATTATGGAGGTCATTCCTTGTTTCTTAAATTCAAGCATTAAATTTAAGAGATTTTCACTATCATTCTCATTTAAAGCTGCAGTTGGTTCATCTAATATAAGTAATTTCACTTTCTTGGATAATGCCTTTGCTATTTCAACTAATTGTTGCTTTCCTACACCCAGTTGATTAACCGGTGTATTCGGTGATTCATTTAACCCAACAATTTTCAGTAAGTCTAATGTTTTTACAATTGTTTCATTAAAATTTATGATTCCATGTTTTGTTTGTTCATTGCCTATAAATATATTTTCAGAGATAGATAGATAAGGGATTAAAGCCAATTCTTGATGGATAATTACAATGCCTAGATTTTCACTTTGCTTAATATTTTTAAATTCACACACTTCTCCATTAAATAAGATATCTCCTGAATAAGTGCCATGTGGGTACACTCCACTCAATACTTTCATTAAAGTAGATTTACCAGCTCCATTTTCTCCGCAAAGGGCGTGGATTTCGCCTTCTTTAATTTTTAAATTCACATGGTCAAGAGCTTTTACCCCAGGGAATGTCTTCGTGATATTTTTCATTTCTAATAAAATTGATGACACGCCATTCACCTCAACTGTATAAATTTAGATGCTGTTTAACCGTTTACATTACAATCAAACAGCATCCGCCATCCATTCTGTTAATTGCTTAGCTCTTCTTCTGTGTAATATCCGCTATCGACTAAAATTTCTTTATAATTTTCTTTATCTACTATTACTGGTTCTAAAAGATAAGATGGTACAACCTTGTTTCCATTGTCATATGTTTCAGTGTCATTTACTTCTGCTTCCTTGCCTTTTAGAACTGCATCTGTCATTTCAACTGCTTTTTTAGCCAATGCTCTCGTATCTTTAAAGATGGAAGAGGTTTGTTCACCGGCAATGATTGATTTTACTGATGCCAAATCAGCATCTTGTCCGGTAATAATCGGTAATGGTTTGCTATCCGATCCATAACCAACCCCTTTTAAAGAAGAAATAATACCAATAGCTAATGCATCATTTGGCGATAAGACTGCATCTACACGATCAGATGAATATTGTGAACTTAGTAAGTTGTCCATACGAGTTTGCGCTGTTGCGCCATCCCAGCGTAAAGTAGCAATTTGCTTCATATCTGTTTGTTTACTTTTAACAACCAATTTCCCAGAATCTATGTATGGTTTTAGAACAGACATTGCACCATCATAGAAAAAGTATGCGTTGTTATCGTCTGGAGATCCGCCAAACAATTCAATATTAAATGGTCCTTTGCCGTCCTTAAGACCAAGTTTTTCTTCAATATAAGAGCCTTGTAAAACACCAACTTTGTAGTTATCAAATGTGGCATAATAACTCACATTATCTGTCCCTTTAATTAAGCGGTCATAGGATATAACCTTAATATCCTGGTCAGCTGCTTTTTGAAGAACTTCTGTCAATGATTCCCCATCAATAGAGGCGACTACTAAAATATCTACTCCTTTAGTAATCATATTTTCAATTTGGGCAATTTGATTTTCAATGACATCTTCGCCATATTGAAGATCTGTTTTGTAGCCTAGCTTTTCAAACTCTTCGACCATATTTTCTCCATCAAATACCCAACGCTCTGATGACTTTGTCGGCATAGCGATTCCAACAAACCCTTTTTCATCACCGCTGGATTTTTCATCGCTGCCACATGCTGCTAAGGTAAGTACCAGTGCAAACATCATCATTGCAGTAACAAATTTTCTCATGTTTTGAACCTCTCCCTTTTGATAAAAATAAAGGTTTCTAATTTATGCTAGCCCCATAAAGCTTGGAATATAGAAACCTTTGAAAAAAACGAGACCCACTATTTCTTTTATTTGCTTAATTCTTCTTCTGTGTAATATCCGCTATCTACTAAAATTTCTTTGTAATTCTCTTTATCAACTGAAACCGGTTCCAATAGATAAGAAGGTACAACCTTATTTCCATTGTCATATGTTTCAGTATCATTTACTTCCGCTTCCTTACCTTTTAGAACTGCATCAGCCATCTCCACTGCTTTTTTAGCTAATGCTCTCGTATCTTTAAAGATGGTTGAAGTTTGCTCACCGGCAATAATAGATTTTACTGATGCCAACTCAGCATCCTGTCCAGTAATTATTGGTAATGGTTTACTTCCAGTTCCATAACCAACCCCTTTAAGAGAAGAAATAATACCGATACTGATTCCATCAAATGGAGATAAAACGGCATCTACACGATCAGTTGAATATTGTGAACTTAGCAAGTTGTCCATACGAGATTGTGCAGTTGCGCCATCCCAACGCAAAGTAGCAATTTGCTTCATATCTGTTTGTTTGCTTTTAACAACCAATTTCCCTGAGTCTATGTATGGCTTTAAGACAGACATTGCACCATCATAGAAAAAGTATGCATTGTTATCATCTGGAGACCCGCCAAACAACTCAATATTAAAAGGTCCTTTGCCGTCCTTAAGTCCTAGCTTGTCTTCAATGTAGGAGGCTTGTAGAACACCAACCTTGAAGTTATCAAATGTGGCATAATAACTCACATTATCTGTCCCTTTGATTAATCGGTCATAGGAAATAACTTTAATATCTTGATCAGCCGCTTTTTGAAGGACTTCTGTTAAAGATTCCCCATCAATAGAGGCAACTACTAAAATGTCTACTTCTTTAGTAATCATGTTTTCAATTTGGGCAATTTGATTTTCAATAACGTCTTCGCCATATTGCAGATCTGTCTTGTAGCCTAACTTTTCAAATTCCTTGACCATATTTTCTCCATCAAATACCCAGCGCTCCGATGACTTTGTTGGCATGGCAATTCCAACAAACCCTTTTTCTTCCCCACTGGATTTTTCATCGCTGCCACATGCCGCTAAGGTAAATACCAGTACAAACATCATCATTGCAGTAACAAACTTCCTCATGTTATTAACCACTCCCTTTTGTAAAATAAGGCTCTCATTCAATTTATTCCCAAAACATTATGAATATAGAAACCTTTCAAAATAATGCATGCGCTTACATTAATATCATACTACTTGTTAGTACAAGTACGCTACATAAATTATTCTCCTTTGCATATTTTTTACAACCATTTGTGAACAAAATAAAAAACCCATTTTGGTGGGTTTTTAAAAAGAAATTCCTATAATTTTCTCGTTGAATTTCGTAATATTAACTCTGGTTTATAACGGATTGAAGGATCTCCATCTACTTTATTTTCAATCAGCTGGATAATTGTTTCTGCAGCTTGTCTACCCATTTCAAATTGTGGATGTCTGATGGTCGTTAATTTCACTTCAGATGCAGTCGCTAAATTTGAGTCATCGAACCCTACAATGGATAGATCATCAGGTACACTAATTCCATATTCCCTAATAACATCAAGAGCAGACAAAGCTATTTCATCGTTATAACAGAAAAGCCCTGTAGGTCTTTGTTCAGAATTTAGTAGTTTCCTAAATTCTTCATTCAGTACTTTATCTTTTTCTATTGTTGTACAAGGTAGGATCATATTGGGTAAGATGGGGATGCTATACTCCCTATGCGCTTTGATAAATCCCTGCATCCTCTTAACACCTTGCTGGTCATCCGTTTTAAAAATACCAGCAATGCGTCCATGCCCCAATTTAATCAAATGTTCTGTTGCCATATAAGCGCCTAATTCATCATCTACCGTTAATCTATAAGGGTGTAGCTCTGGATAATAAGCATTAATCATTAAATATGGTATTTTTTTCCTCTCTAAATTTAAATAATATTTCAGGTTCGGATTATAATAATTACTTTTAGTCGGTTCTACAATTAAACCGGCAATCCCCCTGTTTGAAATATTCTCCAAACACAACTTTTCTTTATTTAAATCATTATTTGTACTATAAAGGAGCAGAGTATATCCTTTACTGCTTAGATAGGACTCAACTCCATTAATGATGGAGGGGAAGATGTAATTGGATATATATGTAGTCAAAAGAGCAATTGTTTTTTCAGATGGTTGATTTGTGTTCCGGTCAGCACAAAAGGTGCCTGAACCTTGCTCTGTATACAACCAGCCTTCATTTACAAGATCATTAATTGCTTTACGCACTGTATGTCTGCTAACTCCAAATTGCTGAGTTAAACTATATTCAGAACTTATACGCTGATCGGGTATATAATCGCCTTCTTCGATGAGCTTCTTAATCTCCATCTTTACTTGTTCGTATTTTTTCATTATATGAATCACCCCTCACTATGAACAAACGCGAATCATGAATAGTTTACCATAACTTGTAAGTACATGTTAGAGGCGTGAGTCATCCAATTCTTACGATTCTGTAGAGTTTTATAGTTACAGTTTGATTGCCCATTTCAGCTTCCCTGCTAAATAACCTTGAATATACCCCATGTTTATTCTCAAACAGTTCCCTATGTGTACCTGTCTCAATTACTTTTCCATTTTCCATAAAAATAATTCGGTCGGCTGATAGGACAGTGGAAAGTCGATGTAAAATGATCAGGATGGTTTGCGAATTTTACATTTCAAAAAAAAGAGGAGATTAATAAACGGTAAAATATCAAAATGATAGATTTTATAGAGATACTATTAAAAAGAGGGAACGTAAATGAGAGTCTATCATTCTTAATCAGATATATCGCGAACTTCAATTTTATGCCAAATAGACTTCCAATTCTTTTTTGAAATTCGGTCCTTATAAATAACAGCCAGTTCTTTTGACTCACGAAAATGGGGAGTTGGCTTAACCTCTAAATTTATGACATCATCTAATCCATATGGAGCAATAAGGATTAATTTATTCTCATGATCTAACTTTATCCCTAGAGCTGTCGCTGTTTCTGGGAATTTTGATATGGCATCTTGCGAAGAAGTATATGGAGAAAAGTTATTAATCGTATGCATTCTAGCCTCATTTTTCACAGACCAAGGTATATTAGGCATAATACTAATCAATTTATCTCAAATTCTTTTTCCATATCCTCATTAATTATTGATTTATCAAAATAGATAACATCAACATCCGGTGTTTCAGTACGATCTTTAAATCCGTGCAAAGCATCCCAAATCTTTGAACGTATAAATCCTGCACATATCCACCAGTCAGGTAAATTTAATGTGCTTACAGCCTTTATAATCTCCATCATTTTTTCATCGTTTTGAATTAACCTAATAACATCTGCTTCATTCTTTAACATCTTAAAACCACCCACCTTCCACAATCGAACATATATTCCAATTTTAACAAAAATATAATCAGTATGCCGTAATATTTTATGCTTTTAAAAAAACACCTCAAAGCAAAAAAATAGATTCCACTCATCCGTTGGAATCCTGCCCATTTTTATTTTGATATCAATGCCTCTGTCTTAATAAGAATTATGTATACATCATTTGTGAATGATTATAGAAATCTTTCTTTATTTGAGCAGCAATGATATTTTTCTGGATTTCTGAAGTACCTTCATAAATTTTGGTGATTCTTGCATCACGATAAAATCGCTCGATTGGATATCCTTTCATATATCCTAGGCCTCCATGAATCTGAACGGCTTTATCAGCTACTCGATTAAATATTTCTGAACCTAGCAATTTAGACATAGCCGCTTCTTTAACAACATTCTTTCCTTGGTCTACCATCCAGGCAACCTTATAGGTTAATGCACGGAGCGATTCAATGTCCAAGGCCATATCAGCCAAATAGTGCTGGATGATTTGCTGTTCAAAAATCGGCTTTCCGAATTGGTGCCGTTCAAATGCATATTGGACCGATAATTCCAATAATTTTTGACAGGATCCAAGATTCCTAGCGGCCAGACCTACGCGGCCATTAGCTAGAATCTTTAGAGCATTCACATATCCCATTCCTTCTTGCCCCAGAATATGATCTGCCGGAACCTCGCAGTCTTCAAAAAAGATTTCGAAAGAATGAGAGCCTCTCAAGCCCATTTTTTCTTCCTTTTTCCCAATAATCATTCCTTTTGTACCCTTTTCAATCAAAAAGGAAGTAATTCCTTTAGGACCTGCAGCCGGATTGGTCACAGCCATCACGGTAAATAAACCGGCAATTGATGCATTTGTTATATAGTGCTTGGACCCATTTAGAAGATAGCTGTCTCCTTTTCGAACGGCTCTCGTTCTAATCGCAGCAGCATTTGAACCAGCTTCAGGCTCTGTTAAAGCAAATGCACCAATTAATTCTCCAGTTGCCATTTTGGGTAAATATTTTTGCTTCTGTCTATCATTTCCCATCTCAACAACCCCAACAGAGCCAATACCGGTATGTGCTCCAATGATGGTCGTATAGCCATTATGCGTACGGCCAAGCTCCTCATATATGGCACATTTTCCAACCATATCGAGGCCAAGTCCGCCATAGCCTTCCGGAATACTCAAACCAAATAGACCCATGTCCCTGCTTAGCTGCATGATGTCCTCAGGTATATGATCATTTTTCTCGATTAAGTCTGCTTTCGGATCGACCGTTTCATCAATGAAATGTTTGATCATCTTTTTCATTTTTATCGTTTCATCTGATAAGGTAAAGTCCAAACTCGTTCTCTCCCTTCTCTTCTTTTTAATTTGATCTATCCAGCTTTCAAGTGAGTCCCAATTGTTTAGAGATAATGACCTTCATAATTTCATTCGAGCCTGCAAAAATGGATGTGACTGGTATATCTCTATACCGTCTGGCAATTTTGTATTCCTCCATATAGCCATAACCGCCATGAAGCTGCATACATTGGGTGGAGACACGTTTTGCCATCTCTGTCGTCCACCATTTAGCCATACTTACTTCCTTCACAATTTCTTTTCCATCAATATGTTTTTTGATTAAATCATCGACAAAAGTCCGACCAAACTTTATTTCTGTAGCAATTTCGGCCAGCGTAAATTGAGTGTTCTGAAATTGGCTGATTGGCTTTCCAAAGGCATCTCTCTCTTTTACATATTGTATGGTTAATTGAAGCATATCTTCAGCAGCTACGACCGCATTTGTTGCGCATAAGAGCCGTTCCTCCTGAAGATTCATCATCATATAGCGGAAGCCTTTTCCTTCTTCTCCTAATCGATTTGAGACTGGCACTATACAATCTTCAAATATTAGCCCACTCGTATCCTGACTGTGCATTCCCACCTTATTTAACTTCCTCCCACGCGTAAACCCTGGGGTATCTCGTTCAACTAATATAAGACTGATTCCTTTATGTCTTGGTTCAGCTTTTGGATCCGTTTTACAGGCAACAATTATCAAATCAGAATGGATTCCATTTGTAATAAATGTTTTCTGACCATTTAATATATACTGATTACCTTTACGGATAGCCGTCGTTTGGATGCTTGCCAAATCTGATCCAGCCCCTGGTTCTGTCATTGCAATCGAAGTAATCAGTTCCCCTTTAACGCATTTTTTCAAAAATCTATGCTTTTGTTCCTCATTGCCAAATGTATGTAAATAAGGAACAATGATATTGCTGTAAGTTCCTATGCCCGTCAAACCAGCTCCTATTTTTGCTAATTCTTCACTTAAAATAATAGCAAAGCCAAAATCAGTACCCATTCCGCCATACTCCACACTGACCCACGGGCAAATAAAACCTTGTTCACCCATCTTCTCCCAAAAGGATCGAGGGATCAATCTCTCCTCTTCCCATGTTTCAAAATAGGGAACAGCTTCTTTTTGTAAAAAACTCACGAGTGATTTCCTGAACATTTCATGTTCATCAGTAAAAAATGGCCGTCTTGCCCTTTTTATCTGATCCTGTTTCACCTTGATTGACACCTAAACCCCTCCATGTAAAAAAGATTATTGCTACAACTGTGATGTAAGATTAGCACTTAAACTTTCTCTGAAATTCGGGTGTACGATGTTCAGCATTTGCTGTCTTCGTTCTTTAAGTGATTTGCCAAACAAGGAAGCAATTCCGTACTCTGTCACAATATAATCAATCTCTGATTTTAAGGATGTAACAGAAGATACAGTATTTTTTATTCTCGACCTAGTACCTCCCATTGCAGTCGCTGGAAGGGCAATAATAGCTTTTCCACCTTTTGAAAGTCTGGCCCCACGAATAAAATCCATTTGGCCGCCAACTCCAGCTAATGGATAATTGCCAATTTGCTCAGCATTTATTTGTCCTGTCAAATCGACTTCCAAAGCTGAGTTAATTGAATAGAAATCCGTAATCTTTGAAATTTGTAAGCTATTATGTGTAAAATCTGCTGGGTATAAGCAAATATCCTTATTGAGGTTGGCGAAGCTATATAACTGCTGACTTCCAGTTAAAGTGGTACAAACCGTTTTACCAGTCATCACTTCTTTTCTTTCATTAGTAATAACTCCTCGCTTCATCATTTCCATGACACCGTCTGTTATAGTACCGGAATGAACACCCAATCCCTTCTTTTCCTTAAGGGCCAAAAGAACGGCATCTGCAATTCTACCTATCCCAACTTGAATCGTTGCATAATCAGGGATTAATTGTGCAACATTTTTACCGATTGCCTCTTCTATTTTGTTTGGAAATCCAGATGAAATCGTCAATAAACTATCATTTGATTCAACAAAATAATCAATCTCTGATACATGAATTTCTGAATCCCCAAATGTCCTGGGAAGATTGCTATTGACCTGAGCAATGACTTTACCAGCATGTTTACTAAGTGAATGGATAATATCGACTGAGATTCCCAGATTACAATAACCATTTTGATTGGGAGGAGTAACCTGAATCATGGCAAAATCAATTTTATTTGTTTCCACCCATACCGGTAACTCGGATAAATTCAAAGGTATATAATCACCATTTCCTGCATGAAAAACTCCCTTTAATAATGAAGATCCAAGGAATGTCCTGATAAAAAAATGAGGATTCCCCTCCGATTCAGCATACAAGCAGGGACTTCCAACAATACAAGTGTATAAATTTAATAAATGAAACCGTTCCTTTTGCCGAATAAGTTCCTTTACCAGCTGTTGCGGTTCATTACAAAAAGGTGCCAAAAAGACATTGTGAGAGGAGTCTATAAGAGAGATTGCTTTTTCTGCAGTGACGATACGTGAACGGTAAAGATCCAAATCCAACTCTTTCTTCTCTTGCATGGCCTAAACCTGGAGATTCTCAACAATGGAGGATATTCCCAAACCTCCGCCGATGCAAAAGGTGACCAAGCCATATTTTTCTCCCCTGCGCTCCATTTCATGAATAAGCTTGGTCATTAAAATACCTCCAGTACCTCCGATTGGATGGCCAAGCGCAATCGCTCCGCCATTTACATTCAATCGTTTCGTATCCAAATCCATTTCTTTAATCACAGCTAAGGTTTGAGCAGCGAATGCTTCGTTTAATTCTATCAGCCCTATATCCTCTAACTTCAATCCGGCTAGCTTCAGTGCTTTTCTCGTAGCTGGTGCAGGACCGATTCCCATAATATCTGGAGAAACACCGGCAACTGCCTGAGCAATGATTTTTGCTTTACATTTATAGCCCTTTTGAATAGCTGTTTCTTCTGCCATTAGCATAACCAACCCCGCGCCATCATTCCGTCCGCTTGAATTCCCTGCCGTTACAGTCCCATTTTTCTTAAAAACAGGTTTAAGCCGCGCCAATTGCTCCATACTCGTTTTTCTTGGATGTTCATCCACTTTAAATATTTCTGTCCCTTTCTTCGTCTTTATCTGATATGGAATGATCTGATCATTAAACAGGCCAGAAGAAATAGCACGTTCAGCCTTTTCTTGACTTAAAAGCGCATATTCATCCTGCTCTTCTCTGGTGATTGAATATTTTTCGGCAAGGTTTTCTGCTGTCATCCCCATGGTTAAATGACCGTATGTCTCGATTGGTTGTGCACGCGGCTGACTTTCCGTATTGGAATCAAGGATTTCCGTATTACCTGTGCCAAACCCATAACGAGCATTACGTAAATAGAATGGTGCCTGACTCATACTTTCAGCACCACCGGCAATTACTATGTCCGATAAACCGCACATGATTTGCTGGACACCATTATGAATAGCCTGCACTCCTGATCCGCATTGGCGATGGACCGTATAACCCGGTGTTTCTATTGCAAGTCCGGCACGCAATAAAGCTAATCTTGCCAGGTTTGGCTGATCTGTGCTTTGTTTCGCCTGACCGATAATGACTTCATCAATCTCATCTTTCTGTACTCCTGTGCGTTCAATCAATCCGTTTATGGTGGCAGAAGCAAGATAATCCACTTCCTCATTTTTTAACGATCCGCCTATCTTGCCAACCGCCGTCCGAACAGCCTCAACAATCACCGCATTTCTCATACTACATCCTCCCATCAACCTTGAGTATCATACTAGTAAGACTTAGGCAAACCTAAGACATGCTCCGCTACATAAGAAAGAATCATATTGGTTGAAATTGGTGCCACTTGATAAAGGCGTGTTTCTCTGAATTTCCTTTCTACATCATATTCAGCCGCAAAACCAAATCCTCCAAACGTTTGCAGTGCTGTGTTAGCAGCATCCCAAGACGCATCAGCGGCAAGCAATTTTGACATATTCGCCTCAGCCCCACATTTTATACCTAGATCAAATAGCCTTGATGCCTCCTTACGCATTAAGTCCGCTGCCTCTATTTGGATATGTGCCTTCGCCAACGGGAATTGAATTCCTTGATTTTCCCCAATTTGCCGATCAAAAACGACTCTTTCGTTTGCATATTGAGTTGCTTTCTCTATAAACCATCGTCCATCCCCTATACATTCGGCCGCAATTAATATTCGTTCTGCATTCATACCATCTAAAATATAGGAAAAACCTTTTCCTTCTTCACCAATCAAATTTTCGGCTGGTACCTTTAAATTTTCGATAAATAATTCAGTGGTAGAATGGTTCATCATCGTCTGAATGGGACGGATGGTAATACCATTGTTTATTGCTTCCTTCAAATCAACAAGCAGGACAGATAAACCTTCCGTTTTTTTCTTAATTTGACTGACCGGTGTAGTCCTCACAAGCAGCATCATTAAATCAGAATGCTCTGTTCTTGAAATAAATACTTTCTGGCCATTCACGATATAATGATTTCCTCTTCTTTCTGCAAAAGTCTGTAATTTAGTAGTATCGGTACCTGTCGTTGGTTCTGTCACTCCAAAAGCCTGCAATCGTAATGAACCGTCAGCAATACGAGGTAAATAGTTTGACTTTTGTCGCTGGTTTCCATGCCGGGCTAACGTCCCCATTATGTACATTTGAGCGTGACAAGCACCAGCATTGCCTCCACTTCGATTAATTTCTTCAAGAATAATAGAAGCCTCCGCAATCCCTAATCCGGATCCACCAAACTCCTCTGGAATCAAAGCTGAAAGAAAACCATTTCTTGTTATTTCAGTTACAAACTCTTCAGGGTATGCATTTCTCATGTCTAACTCTCTCCAATAAGAGCCGGAGAATCGTTGACATACTTTACGCACACTGTGACGTAACTCTTTATTAAATTGGACTGTTTCTTCCAGGGGAACAGATTTCACTAACCTCACCTCCAATCATCTATTGTTTACTTAACACCTCTAACCAAGATAAAAATTTAGAATAAGTGCTCCTATTTATATAATTTATTAATCTTTGGTTAAAGAGAGCCTCCCGGAAGCATATTTGAATAATGGCCGGCTCTCCTGATTTTACTTACCGATAAACTTAGGGGATCGTTTCTCGACGAATGCTCTCACTCCCTCAAGTCGATCCGAGGTTGATAAACATCGGTTATAGTACTCTTGTTCTACAATTTTTGCTTCATTATTCTTTAATACAACCAAGGAATCTGTTGCTGCTTTTGCTTGCTGGACAGCTATAGGGGCATTTCGGGCAATACCCCCAGCAAATTCGAGTGCTGATTCATATAATTCAGCGGAACTGGTCATCCTGTTCAATAATCCATCCATGTCCGCTTCCAATGCCGACATAATCCGTCCTGTACATATCCATTCCTTTGCACGGTGAACCGGTATTCGCTTTGACAGCAATCTCGTCCCGCCACAACCAGGCATAATTCCACGTGTCACTTCAGGCAATCCAAACTGCGCTGTATCTGCTGCAAATAAAAAATCACAATTCAAAACGAGTTCAAAACCTCCAGCCAATGCATACCCATCCACTACCGCGATAACCGGTTGCTTAAGAGATGCTATAGCAGTGAACATTTCCCGAAATAGCTGGTGCTGATTTTTCCACTCTTCCTCATTCAGCTCATTGCGCTCCTTCAAATCTGCTCCCGTACAAAAAGCTTTCTTATTGGACGATGTGATTAAAACCGCTCTTGCTTCACTTTCAGAAATGATTTGAGTCACAGCAAGAATTTCTTTAGCCATCTCTGTATCAAAGGCATTAAGCGCTTTGGGTCTATTTAATCGTATTTCGGCTATTTGCCCCTCCACACCGACCCGTTTCCATTCAACATAGTTCATACAGATGATTCCCCCAGACTTCTTCCCAATAGCAAACACGTAAATGCTTATTGATGAGTAAATACCGGACAGCGTTTTTCAAGGAATGCAGTGACTCCCTCTTTCATATCCTCCGTTGTAAAGATTTCCTGGAACAGGTTTGATTCCAATTCGAGCCCATCCTGTAAATGGCCGTCTGTTCCCTCATTGACTGCCTGCTTGATTCTTCTTAAAGCCTGAAGAGAATGCCTGCTGATTTTTCGGGCCAGTTTTCGGGCAGCTTCAATCTCTTCTTCTTCTGTAGCAATTTGATTAATGATCCCGAGCTTCAGCGCTTCTTCAGCCGTTATCGAATCACCGGTAAACATCAGCTCTTTTGCTTTAGCTGAACCAATTAAACGGGGCAGCCTTTGCGTTCCCCCTCCACCTGGAAATAGGCCGAGCTTCACTTCAGGCAAGCCAAGTTGGGCCGTCTCCTTGGCAATACGCAGATCACATACAAGTGCAAGTTCAAACCCACCGCCCAGTGTTATTCCATTTAAATAGGCAATAGTAGGCTTCGGAAAATCGGATATCAATTGAAAAACCTCATTTTTCTTACTGGGCTGTACTTTGGCTTCGGTGCTTTGGTTAATCATGTTGGGGAACTCCTTAATATCTGCTCCCGCCATAAATGCCCGGTCTCCTTCCCCTGTTAAAATAACCGTGACCACTGAATTGTCATCTCTCAGTTCAGTAAAGGCATCACAAAGCTCACTTGCCAGTAGTTCACTCAGAACATTCATCGGTGGATTATTAATAACGACCGTTGCGACATTATTCTCTTTTTCAACACGCAGCAATGAATACATAGCACTACCTCCTCTTAATCTATTATTTTGGCTGCATACGAATTGCCCCATCCAGGCGAATTGTTTCTCCATTCAGCATTGGATTTTCAATAATACTTTTGACGAGCATGGCATATTCTGAGGGATATCCGAGCCTTGGCGGGAATGGTACCATCGCACCGAGAGCCATCCTGGCCTGCTCTGGTAATCCCCCAAACAAAGGTGTGTCAATCAAACCCGGAGCAATCGTCATAACACGAACTCCGCTTCTCGCTAAATCTCTTGCCAACGGCAAGGTCATGCCAACAATTCCACCCTTTGAAGCACTATAGGCTGCTTGGCCAATTTGTCCATCAAAAGCTGCTACTGAAGCTGTATTAATGACAACACCTCTTTCCCCTTCTTCATTAGGTTCATTCTTAATCATTTGTTCTGCAGCCAGACGAATTACATTAAATGTCCCAACCAAATTGACCTCAATCACTTTTTTAAATCTGCCAAGATCATGAACTTTATCCTTAGAGACGACTTTTTCACCTACTCCAATTCCTGCACAATTGACGACCGTATTGATTTTCCCAAACGTTTCAACACTTTTCTCAATGGCAGTCCGAATCTCATCCTCACTGGTTACATCCGCTTTCACAAAGATCACATTTTCATGACCGAGTGATTCGGCTAATGCCAACCCTTTATCTTCCGAGCGATCGATAATCGTTACTTTCCCGCCATTTTCCACAATATTCTTGACTGTAGCCTCTCCCAGACCCGAAGCTCCACCTGTTACAACAGCAATTATATTTTGCATCTTCATACAACCAACCTCCATTTTTTAGTTTTCAATCATACCTGTTTGATTGTTCTATTCAATTCGTTTGATAATCGTTGCATTGGCCATACCGGCACCCTCGCAAATAGCCTGTAATCCATATCGTCCACCCGTTCTTTCAAGTTCATGCATTAAAGTAACCATGACCCTTGCCCCACTTGCACCAAGAGGATGACCGAGTGCAATCGCTCCTCCGTTTACATTTAACTTATTCATGCTTGCTTCAAGTTCTTCCTTCCAACAGAGCGGAACTGGTGCAAAGGCTTCATTGACTTCATACAAATCCATATCCTGTATCGTCAGTCCTGCTCTATCAAGTGCCATTCTCGTCGCCTCTATCGGTCCAGTTAACATCAGGGTTGGATCGGATCCTACAATCGTTCGGGCAATTATCGAAAATCTTGGTTTTAAGCCTAATTCCAACGCCTTCTCCTTAGACATGATTAACAGGGCTGCAGCTCCGTCACTCATTTGACTGGCATTCCCAGCGTGTATCACACCATTTTCTCTAAAAACTGTAGGCAAAGTGGCCAGCTTTTCAAGAGACGTTCCCCGACGTGGGCCTTCATCCTGTGTAACTAAAGTCTTTGCTCCCAAATCATCCAATACTTCCACTGGCACGATTTCACGATCAAAGCGCCCCTCATTTTGGGCTTGAATAGCTCTCTGATGACTCAATAGAGAAAATTCATCAAGTTGATTGCGGCTAAAGCCCCATTTCTCAGCAATTCTTTCTGCTGATAGTCCTTGATTGATTAATTCATAACGGGAAGACAGCTGTTCACTAGGCTGTGAATGCTTTCTTGTTGAACCCATCGGCACTCGTGACATACTCTCCACTCCACCCGCTATAACGATATCCATATCTCCACTCAAAATGGCTTGTGCGGCAAAATGAACCGCTTGTTGACTGGAACCGCATTGTCGATCAATCGTCGTGCCAGGTACTTTAATGGAGAAATCAGCCATCAAGGCAGCTGAACGTGCAATATTTAACCCTTGTTCTTCCACTTGGGATACACACCCAATAATGACATCCTCAATCAAATCAGAAGAAACACCTGCCCTGTTTACTACTTCTTTTAAAACGTTTGCGAGCAAATCATCCGGGCGGATGGAGCTCAATACTCCATTACGCTTTCCTACCGGTGTTCTGACTGCTTCAACAATTACGGCCTCCCTCATATAACTCTCCCCCTTATAATCCAATTTTTTTAGCGATTATTTGCTTCATAATTTCATTTGTACCTGCATATATCGAGGTGACCGCTATATCCCGATATCTTCTCGCAATCGCATATTCTTCCATAAAACCGTAACCACCGTGCAATTGCATACATTGGCTGACCAATCTCTTTGCCATATCGGTTATCCACCATTTAGCCATGCTCACCTCGGTGACAATATCCTGACCCTCCATATGCCTCACGATTAAACCGTCGATAAATGTACGGCCTATCTCCACCTCAGTCGCCATTTCAGCAATCTTAAATTGTGTATTTTGAAATTCACTGATTGATTTACCAAAGGCAGTCCGCTGTTTGACATAATCAATCGTGATTTTTAACGATTCCTCGGCTGCTGCTAAGGCCTGAATCGCACACATTAACCGCTCCTGCTGAAGTTTGGCCATCAAATAATAGAAGCCTTTATTTTCTTGTCCTAATAAATTACTAACCGGTACTCTTGCATCCTCGAAAATTAACTCAGTCGTTTCACCCGCAAGCTGACCGATTTTATTCAGCTTTTTACCACGTATAAATCCAGGTGTTTCTTTTTCGACTACAATGAGACTGATTCCTTTATGTCCCGCTTCTGGATTTGTTTTACAGGCTACGATGGTTAAGTCGGACCTGAGCCCATTTGATATAAACGTTTTTTGCCCATTAATAATATAGTGATCCCCATCTCTAACAGCTCTTGTCTGCAAATTCCCTAAATCTGATCCCGTTCCCGGCTCAGTCATTGCAATAGCCGTTGAATATTCACCCGTAATGCACTTTGGAATCCATTTTTGTTTTTGTTCTTCTGTACCGAATTCATATAAATATGGAACAACAATATCATTATGTAAAACACATCCTCCAATTCCGCTTCCGACTCTTTCAAACTCCTCAGCAAGAATGACTGAATAGGCAAAATCTGCATTAAACCCACCATATTTTTCATCTGCCCACGGTACAAGAAACCCTTGGTCTCCCAACTTTTTCCACAAATCTCCAGGTGTGCTTTTCTCCTTCTCCCAATCAAGATAGTAAGGAATCACTTCCTTATCTAGAAATTTCCGAACTGATTCACGAAAAATACGATGCTCTTCCTTTAAATAACCGGTCATATTTGTACTCCCTTTCTATTCATAGTCTTATATCTGTACACCCTATATACATGCAATTATCATGCCAACTTGTTAAATGGGTATTCCGCCAGATTGTGAGATTGGTTGTATGAAATCTGTACACCTTCCCATTCATTAGTGTCTCGTTTCGTCCATTGTCGCTTGCTGTAGCAGGTTGGTTTAAACGGCGCCTAGCAAAATACGCTAATTATCAATCTATAAAGAAAAAACTGCCGGTATTCATACACAGCAGTTTACTAGCGTTTATTTTTGATAGGTTCGATTATGCTGGCCAAGCTTTGGATAGGTACCGATTATTTCATTTGAAAATGCTCCTGATTGAAATCCAGTCACCATATATCGATATGAATCTTTCTCGTGAATTAGATTTCTGTCCTTCATATAGATATGTTCGCTTAGCTCATCGGCTTCAAGGACAGGCGCCATGCAGCAATCCACTTCCATAGAGAAATGAATCCATTCCTCGAATGTTTTACTTGCAAACAATTGAACTATTTCCTGATAAACTTCATTTTGCTTAGTCGGCTTAGAAAATTGAGCATTTATCCATACATCCTGTCTTGTTGCCGCGCAAAAATTTCTCCAAAACTTTGTCTCCAACGCACATAACGTCATATACCTGTGATCTTTGGTTTCATAAATCCCATAACAAATCACATTACCATTTAAAGTAGGGATTCCGTTTTTTCTGCCTGTTGCTGATTCAATAAACACATGGTAATTCATTAATGCAGCAGTCGTGTCCAATAAAGCAATATCTAAATAGCTTCCACTGCCTGATCGTTCTCTTTGAAAGAGGGCACCTAGTATAGCTTCGGTTGCTGAAGTTCCACCGATCAAATCAGCAAATGTAAGTGACGGTTGAATGGGTCTGCCATTCCCATCCTTTAACTGAGCTAATACACCGCTAAGAGCCATGTAATTCAAATCATGGCTGCCTAGTTGGTGCATGGTTCCTTTTTGACCATAGCCGGATAAGGAGCAATAAATAAGCGATGGATGCAGGACTTTTATATCTTCGTATCCAAGCCCTAAGCGAGCCATTACACCAGGACGGTAGCTTTCAATTAAAATGTCTGAATTACGGATCAACTCAATCGCCAATTCTTTGTCCGCTTCGTTTTTCAAATCCAGGGCCAAGCTATTTTTATTTCGGTTCATACACCGGAAAAGATAATTTTCTTTTTGATCATCCTCCAATGGCATACGCGCATGATCTCCAGTTGGAGGCTCTATTTTAATGACTTCTGCTCCTAAATCTGCCAGCCGCAGGGTTGCATAGGGTCCGGGCAAGTTTTGGGTGAAATCAACTACTTTAATTCCCTTAAGCATGTACGCTTCCTCCTTAAATTCACCTAATTCATATCCTGTTAAAATATAGAATTTATCCCATCCATAAAGAATGTCTGATTTTCAAACACCTTCATTTCTGCTGTTTTAAGTGGGAAGATTCAGGCAGTAACCAATCATACTTCTTTAGCTTGTCATACAATACAGATCGGCTGATTCCAAGCAGTAGACAGGCCTTACTTTTATTCCCTCCTGACATTTCCAATGCTTTTTGTATGGCCATCTGCTCCGCTTTCTCTAATAAAGGCTGTGTTTCATCTTCCTCCTCTTCATTCAAGAAAAAATCATAGCCAACTTTCTGCAGAATATATTCTGGAATGTCCTCTAGGCCGACTTTGCCATCCTCTGCAAAAATCATGGCTCTCTCCCAAACATTCCGCAATTCCCGGATATTTCCGGGCCAGTCATACTCCAATATTGCTTTCTCGAACAATGGGTTCCACCCTGTAATACTTGTCCCGTTTTGTTTATTAAATTCTTTAATAAAAGCTTCGCTTAGGAGGAGAATATCCTTTTTTCTCCGCCTTAACGGAGGAATCTCGAAGGATATGACATTCAAGCGGTAAAATAATTCCTCCCTAAATTCCCCTTCAGCAACCATTTTTTCCAAGGGACGATTGGTAGCGGCAATGATTCGGACATTTACACTGATCCGTTCTGTTCCGCCTACTCTGTAAAACTCTCTTTCTTGCAGGACACGAAGCAGCTTGGCCTGAATGGGTAAGGACATATCCCCAATCTCATCGAGAAAAAGTGTGCCACCATTAGCCATATCAAATTTGCCGATCTTCCCTTTATGTTTAGCGCCTGTAAAAGCGCCTTCTTCATATCCAAAAAACTCTGACTCCAATAAATGCTCTGGTATAGCTGCGCAGTTCACCGTAATAAACGGACCCTTTCCAAATGGACTGGCACTATGGATGGCATGGGCAAACAACTCTTTACCTGTTCCGCTTTCCCCAAAAATTAATACCGTGGTCTTTACCTTGGCTGCTTTCATCCCACTCCTCATAAGCTTATCCATTTGCTTATCGTGTGACAGGATTTGATCAAAAGTAAATCTTGATTTCTCAAGCTTGGTAGGATTCAGATTCTTCCTATCATTTATCTCTGCACTTTTGAATAACTCACGGACTTCGTGCAGTTGGCGATAAACGATTTTACCAATGGCACCGATAATTTGCTCATCCTGATAAACGGGTATACGGTGAACGATATAGTCTATTCCTTTAACCTGCATAAACTCACTTACTTCCGCTACACCCGTTTTCATCACATGCGGCAAATGAAGATGTGGTAAAACCGATTCGATTTCCCTCATATCCAATTGCTGATCATAAAGATCAAACAGCTCAATTAACGAGGGGCTGATAAAAGTAACTTCTTCGTTTTCATTAATCATGACGAGGCCATCATAAGCATTATGGATAACTGATTGCAAAAGTGTTTTCCATTTCTTTTGAAATTTTAATTCTCTTGTTAAATTCTCTAATTCAGATACATTTTGAAAAAGTGTGATATACCCCTGTTTACCATTTTCTAAATCATACTTCGACAGACGTACCATATAATGTTCGGATTGAAAAACCATTGGAAAATGAGCTTCCATTTTCTCGGAAAAGTGATCTAATTGAGGGATATAAATCTCGAGGTTCTCATTGATGAGTGATGAATAAGGGATTCCAATCATCTCAGTGATTTTTTCATTCACAAAGATAATTTGATTTTTTCCATCTGTCATAATGGCTCCCAAATTGGATGTTTGTAAAACTTTTTCAAGCTGTTCTTTTAATAATTTCGTTTCTCTCACGTAATTCATAACCGCATTTGTTTTTGTAAAAATACCTACAGGTGCACCCTGTTTGTTCACAACAATCCCCGTGCCAACCCTGCTTTTTGATATTAACTTTTCCAATAGTTCAGCATTCACATCCTCCAAAACCGTTCCTACATCTTTTTTGATATACTCACTGATTGTCGTATCTTTTGAAACATCAGTCAGAATCATTTGGTACAATGAACTTCTTGTAAATACGCCAATCAGTTTACCTGAACTGTTTGTCACCGGGATTGTATTCCACTTTTGCTTGTACATGATAGATAGCGCTTCCATCAATGTGTTCGTTGGTGATAAACAATGTTCGAGCGGACTCATAATTTCTTTAACGGGCTTTATAGTTTTCTCCCCCTTTTAGATTCTATATACGTTTTCCACAAATACGTGTAAAACTCCTCTAAATATAGGAAGGGAATAAAAATCGGCAAAATCCTTCTCGTTTAAGAATCAGGATTTTGCCCCACTGAAATCATTTATTATTTAATAGTATTTTTATCGTAATCTTTTAAAACAGTTTTTAGCATTTTTCCTGTTCCTGATTTCGGTAGTTGGTCAATAAAACAAATATAATCAGGAACCTTATACTCTGCCAGTCTCTCTTTACAATAGGAAACTACCTCTTCTTCCTGTAACTCTGGTTTTTTCTTTGCTACATAGGCCACCGTTTTTTCGCCAAAGACCGGATCAGGCCTGCCAATAACGGAACACTCCAAAATATCAGGGTGCGTGTACAATACTTCCTCTAACTCACGCGGGTAAATATTAAAGCCACCTCTGATGATCATGTCCTTCTTCCGGTCCACAATAAAATGGTATCCATCTTCATCATAATAGGCCAAATCACCAGTATATAACCATCCATCTTTAATCGTGTTAATCGTATCATCTTCCTTCTTATAGTAGCCCTTCATCATGTTCGGTCCTCTGAAAATAATCTCCCCTACCGCGTGAGACTCTACTTCCTCACCTTCCGGGTCAACAATTTTCAAATCGACGCCAGGAATAGGCACTCCAACAGAATTCAATTTTTTAGCCATATCTCGAGGTGTGGTCATTAGCATAACTGTACTTTCTGTCAGACCATATCCTTCTGATATTTCTACACCAAGTGATTGATTGGTCTTATGGAGGATCTCAGCAGGCAAACTCGCACCACCACAACCAGCTGTCCGAAGATGAGAAAAGTCTAAATCTGAAATGGCTGGATTTTGAAGAAAGAAAGCATACATAGTTGGGACGCCCAAGAATATCGAGATTTGATAGTTTGATATCTTTTCAAGTGTATCAACAGGATGAAAACGTTCCTCTAAATAAATCGTACTTCCGTGGGCAATCGGCGCTAGGAATCCTTGTAATTTGGCATAAGCATGAAAAAGAGGCAATACACAAAGGACCCTGTCTTTTGGCGTTAATTGATTAATGACGGCTGCCGTAATTGTCATCCAATTCAAGTTGGCATGTGTAATCATGGCTCCCTTTGGATTACCGGTTGTCCCGGATGTATAAATGATTTGCGCGACATCCTCCGCATGAACAGGGGCCACCTTGCTGATAGGAGATAGAGACTGCAATTCCTGCCAGTCAGTAAATGGATGATTTTCCTCTTCTCCAAAATAATAGATTTCTTTCATCTGTTTAAAGTCATTCATAGAGTTTTGAATGACAGCGGATGCAGCAACTTCCGTAATTAAATATTCCGATTCCGAATCATTAATAATATAGGTTGTTTCTTTTTCTTTAAAGGTAGGGTTAATGGGTACGACTGTTGCACCAGTTGCTAATATAGCAAAATACGTAATGATATATTCCGGTCGATTGGTCATCATCAACGCTACTTTTGTCTCCTGAGTAATGCCTTTATTTTTTAACCCGGCTGCAACACTGAAAATTTGATCTCTCAGCTCTAGATAAGTCATCACTTGTTCCCGGTAATGAATAGCGGACTGATTGGGCAAACGCGACACAGTGGACGTAAGCAGTTCAACAATATTCAAAAAATAACTACCTCCTTAAAAACTGGAATCTATATATCAACCTATTAAACAATCACCTTAGCCCATAAAACCTCTCGGCAAACCTGCTCAATGACTTCATTCGGTATACGATATGTCTGACCGGATGGATCATTTTGAATAGCTGATATAAGCTCCGGTATCTCTGCAGAGTTTATGTTAAATTCCGAAAAATCATCCGGTAAGTTTACAGCTCTACGAAGAGCGACAATTTCATCAATACATTGCTGCAAACACTCTTCCTCAGTATTAGCAATATCCTTAATACCAAGTGCCTGAGCAAATTCTTTAATCTTAGGTATATAAAGTGGAGCTAGGTTTTTCATAACACTCGGCATTAAAACTGCATTAGCCAGACCATGTGGAATTCCATACTTTGCACCCAGGGCATGGGCCATATTATGGATAGGCATTTCGGCAAAAGCTAAGACAAAACTTGTTATAGCCATAGCGCTCGCCTGGAGCATATTGGCGCGCGCTGCAATATTGTTCCCTTCATGTACAGCTGTTTCCAAATTGGCTCGAATTAGTTTAGCAGAATGGAGTGCAAATGCATCTCCCATAGTATTTGAGTTATTGGAAAAATACCCTTCCACAGCATGAGTCAAGGCATCCAATCCAGTAAAAGCAGTAACTTTAGCCGGTAAGCCGACGGTTAACTCAGGATCAAGAATCGCGATATCTGAATTGATAAATGGATGGAGCAAATTACACTTCACTCCTAATTGTTCATTATAAACAACCGAAATACCCGATATTTCGGCGCCTGTTCCAGCTGTTGTCGCAATCGAAATATGAGGTATGCCCATATGCTGAGCCTCTGGCCAAACTTCTATGACATTTCCATTCAAGGCATGTTCAATTTTGTCCACTTTTTTATGAAGACACCATTTGATTGTTTTCGCCGTGTCCATGACCGAACCACCACCGATGGCAATAATAGAGTCTCCATTACATTGTTTAAAATAGTGCAGACCATTATTAATATTGGAAGATTTAGCATCCTGAGTAACATCGTCAAATACTCCCGCCAGCTGTATGCCAGGCACCATTTCAAATAAACGCTGTATTTTTTTCGTCAGTCCAGCCTGGGTTAACCCTTTATCGGAAAATAAAACCGGACGTTTACCACCCAATGACTGAATTAAGTCTGGAATAAGTATATGCGACCCTGCTCCATTCTTAATGATTGATCGATGGATAAATTCATAATACGAAGTAACCTTCATCTTATCTCCCCATTCCTATTAGTTTTAAAAGAATGCTAGAATATCAGCCCTAAAGCTGCCCGTTGTTCATTTTCATTTGTAAGTGCGGTTATGATACTTTTCAGCTCTGTATACTCATTGAAAACCTGACTTCCCAATTCACGTCCAAGCCCGCTTTGTTTATAACCGCCGAATGGGGCATCATTTCTGAATGCGTGCCATTCATTAATCCAAATTGTCCCTGCCCTAAGCTGCGTGGCAATTTCGTTTGCTTTTACGACATCACGTGACCATACTCCTGCTGTTAATCCATAAATCGTATCATTTGCGATTTCAATAGCTTCTTCCACTGTTGAATACTTCATCACACACAGAACTGGTCCAAAGATTTCTTCCCGGGCTATTTTCATATCATTTGTGACATCTGCAAAAATAGTAGGCTCAATAAAATATCCTTGATCAAGTCCCGGTCCTTCTGCTTTTTTACCACCACAAACAAGACGTGCTCCTTCTTCTAAACCGGAGTCTATATAGCCCAAAATTTTATTCATTTGTATTTCTGAAATAACCGGACCCATACCTGTATTTGGATCAAGCGGATGACCCAGTTTAATTTTTGCACTCATTGCAACTAACTGTTCAACGACAGTATCATACATGGATTCATGAACAAGGACACGCGTACTTGCTTCACAAACTTGACCAGCGTGGAAAAATACGCCAAGCAAAATACCTGGTATGGCCACTTCTAAATCAGCATCTGGAAGTACAATTGCAGGTGCCTTCCCGCCAAGCTCGAGCGTAACTTTTTTCACACCTGAAGAGGCTAACTCCATGATTTTCTTTCCTGTTTCAGTTGAACCTGTGAACGCAATCTTCTCCACATCCAGATGTGTCACAAGCGCCTCTCCTACCTCTGAACCTGATCCGGTAATGACATTGAAAACTCCTTTAGGAAGACCTGCTTCGACAGCAATCTCTGCTAATTTCAATGTGCCAAGCGGAGTATCTGATGCTGGCTTAACGATAATGGAATTCCCCATGGCAATTGCAGGTGCAACCTTCCACATTGCCAATACAAGAGGAAAATTAAACGGTGTAATAGCTGCTACGACCCCTAATGGTTCCCGAACTAACTGGGCTCTGTTTGCTCCGAACATTTGCTTTACAGGCAATGCCTCCACAAACTCATATTCAAGAGACATGCTGGCTGTTTGCTGGAGAGAGAGGATAAGCTGCATAATATCTGCCCCGCCAATTTTACGCAGGGTGGCTCCCGTACTGATTCCCTCCAAATAGATTAACTCCTGTGCATAATCCTTGATTTTACCGGCAAAACGCATCATAATTTGCGCTCTCTCTGCTTGTGTTTTCCTTGACCATATACCTGATTCAAAAACTTCTTTTGCATTTAGGACAGCTTTATTCACGTCATCTTTTGTACCTTTAGGGACTTTAGCAATTACTTCGGATGTAGCTGGATTTATGACATCGAACATTTCTCCCGTAGAGCCTGGTGTCCATTCTCCACCAATAAATTGTGCAAATTCCTGAACCTTCACGTCTGTACTCATCCTATATCCTCCCTTTTCTACCTATTTTCTTACTCAAAAATAACTTCAGTTTCATGAATTTCTTCCAGCGTTTTCTCCTGGGCACGTGATAGTACCTCAATCCGAGCACTCAATTGTTTTAGCGCATATTCCATTGCTTTTCCTTCCTCGATACCGAGACTTGTCACTTTTTCCCCATCTTCCCTGGTTGTCAGCTCATAGGCAATTGGAAGCAACTCCTGGAGTCTTACTTGGACACGATCAAATAACTCGGGCTTTTCATGAATCAAGCGCTGAATAAGGAATGTGCCAAATCCAATATGGCGTCCTTCGTCCCTCTTTACATTCCGGATTCCTTCAATAAATCCAGGGAACAAATTCGCTTTTGATAAAGCTTCATAGAAGAACCAATATCCCGTTTCCGCCAATACACCTTCAGCAAAGATATTGTATGTGACCGCAGCATCCAGCATTGCTTCAGGTGACTGATCTACGAGTAATCTATTCATTGTCTTAGGGAGGACATCGTCAAATAATTTCCTGTGCCCGGATGTCAGGAGATGGCTGAGATCCTCAGTCACGCCTATTTCTTCTAAAAATAAACTAAAGAACTCCGCATGCTTAGCTTCTTCAAATAAGAATGTAGATAGGTAAGATTCCTCTTCAAACCATCCTTTTTTGGATACAGCCATAATCATCGGCAGGATATCCTCCGAGACAGCTTCCTCCCCGCCAATAAACTGTGCAAATTGAATCAGAACTTCCTGCTGTTGGTCAGGACTTAGCTTTTTCCAATCCTCTTTATCCTGGCTAAAGTCAATATCAACCGGATTCCATATCCCATGTCTTTTTGCCTTTTGGTATAGCCTATATGGGAGTGAATCCTTTTTAATCATTTGTTTGGTAGTTACATATTCACGCATTCGTATCCCTCCTTTAAGAATAATTAGTTTTATTTTCATGGATACTTTTCGTATGTATTCCCTCCTCCCACCAATAATAAAGCGCTTACATTATGTTGCATCCACTTGGAACAGCCTTCACTTAACTAATTGCAAGTTCCGTGCCAACACACCATCCATGTGAGAATCAGAAAAATAGTATGGCTTTTATGTAGAAATGATTGATTTCCAAACAACCTTTTTTCCTTGCTGTTTGAATATCAATCATAGGCTTTTTGACCTGCAGACGGAACTTCTTTACTTAAACTGTAACTTAAAACCTATACATAATATGTTGTAATTTGTAAGCTAACTAAAAAAAGATAGAATAAATCTATCATCAATTTCCACACTTCTATTCATAGGATTTAATTTTGAAACTATTATTCTTTGGAAACAGTGATACATTACTTCTTTTATTAAGACTTGTTAATTTAGAAAAAACGATTTCCCATTTAAAATCAATCCATATACATAGCTTAAAAGGTACTTTAAGTAAATAATAAAGCGTGGATTAATAGTAATAGAGCGGATTTAATTAATTATTGAGCCGAACTTCAACATAATTGAGCCAAACCACTTTGTAATGATCAAATTAGTGAGAGTATGTGTGAAAAGAAGCCAAATAAGCGCAGATTTTCATTTTTGAGATACTTCTATATTTAAGCCACTATAACGATTATTATTCTACCGTGCCTATTAGTATAGATAATTACCCGATAGACACATATAGTTGATCCTTTTTTCTCCCTTATAAATTAAAATTTAACTAGCAAAGTCGCATAAATAAAGGCAGTGATTAGCCACTAAATATGCCTCTCACTGCCTCATGCTCAAATGACTGACCTTATCTACTTTTCTGTCTCTAAATATCCCTTTCTAAGGACTGTCTTAACAATTTTCCCAGCTGCGTTTCTTGGCAATGAATCTACGAAATGTACCAGCTTAGGCTTTTTATAGGATGCCAAATGATTCTGGCAAAAGAGAATGACTTCTTCCTCTGTCATTGTTTCACCAGACTTCAGAACGATATATGCTTGAACCACTTCTCCCCATTTTTCATCAACTGCACCGACCACAGCACTTTCAACCACTTTGGCATGCCTATTTAAGACTTGTTCGATTTCGGCTGGATAGATATTCTCTCCTCCACTAATAATCATATCTTTTTTACGGTCAACGACATAAATAAACCCTTCATCATCCATCCGAACTAAATCCCCGCTATGAAACCATCCTCCATGGAATGCCTCTCTTGTTGCCTCTGGATTTTTATAATATTCTTTCATAACGGTTGGTCCACGGTAGACAATTTCACCTACATCCCCGAGCGGAACATCATTCATATGGTCATCAACAACCCGGACTTCTACGTTGACCACCGGCTTACCAACGGATGAATTTTTCCTAATAGAGTCCTCTGGCTGAAGACAGGTGGTAACTGGGCTCATTTCTGTTTGTCCAAAAGGATCGCGCAGTTTCCCATTTGGAAAATATTTTGTTATCTTCTCTTTCAATAATAGAGAACAGGGTGCACTCCCAGCGGCACACCTTTCTAATGATGTTAGATCATAGTCTTCAATCGAAGGGAATTCTACAAGCATATGCCACATGGTCGGTGCTAAAAAGATAAAATTAATTCGCTCTTTCTCGATGGTTTGAAGTACTGCTTCGGGGTTGAATTGTGAATGAATCACGGTAGTTCCATTAATGGGGTATAAAAGAGTTGATAGAGCAGCAATGTGAAATAAGGGAGCAACTAATAATTGCTTAAAATTCGAGCTAAGTCCTGCTGTGACGACTTGGTTCATCCCATTCATGCACATATTTTGATGAGTTAAAACTGCTCCTTTTGGACGCCCAGTTGTACCTGAAGTATAAATAATAAGCGCACCATCATCACCCGATAATGAATTGCATGGGCGATACGTTGAGGAGCGGTCATATATTGTCTCATATGGTATATGGGAAGAGGAAGAATCTCCATTCACGATAACTATACTGTCTACAAGCTGAATTTGTGATCGTATCGACTCAATCACAGGTAAAAAAACGTGATCAACAAATAATATTTTACACTCAGATTGCCCTATGATATATGCTAGCTCATCTTTTGTGAGGCGAAAATTTATTGGAACTCCCAATGCTCCCACCAATGAGGTGGCAAAGAAAACATCAATAAAAGGAAGTCCATTCAAGAGCATAAATCCAACCTTATCCTGATATCCTATTCCATTTTCCTGCAACCAACCCGCTAAGTGGGTTGCTCTTTTCTCTGCCTCACGATAGGTCCGTCTCTCACTGCCAAATATGTATGCCTCTCTCTCATGAGCTGTGTGTGCTGACCTGCGTAGATACTCTCCGATCAACAATGATCTGGATAAATCCAAATTAGATGTCGTCACATAAATCCCTCCATATTTAAACTTTAATTTATTTGAACAAAATCACTTAAATGGTTCAATATGAAATCATCCTCTATGGGGAATTGGCAAGCATCCATTGTATTTTGCCATCACTTACAATAATGCAATTATGATGCCAACCTGTATTTTGGCAATCACACGCTAATGTTCAATTATTCATGTCTTCAAATCACACACATCAATGATTACAGGTGTTTGATAGTCTAACACATTTATCCCCGTCGATTTTGATATCCATGAAAATGGAATCTGATGGAAATATACAAATTTCTCTTCTTCTTTCTTGTCCATTGTGTAAAACGACGTGGATTAATAGAATCTAAATCCGAGCGCCATAATAAGCTTTTATTACTGTTCCTGTGAGAATGCTTGCTCTTGCTCTTTTTCTTTTAAAACATAATTACCCATAAAAAACAGCACCTGCCCATATTGGGTAAGTGCTGCTTAATTTCTATTACATATACAAATAAACAGCGTATTGATCCTGAGTCATTCATACAGCCCTGTCAGCCTCTCCGGACTGCTTTTAGAGGTATTTTTAATTACTAACCGAATAAATGTAAATGACCCATATCAAATTTGAAAAACGAATCCGAACAATAAAGAGCTCTTAAATAGAACTCACTGCGGAGGATTGATAATGATAGAATCGGGCAGATAAATACTGAATTCCGTCCATTCTGGATTGGATGTGCATAATAAGTCTCCATTATAACTATCAATAATTTTTTTGCATACATACAGGCCAATACCCGTACCTAATTCCTTCGTAGTGAAAAATGGCTCAAAGATCGACTCAATAATATCATTTGCAATCATTGGCCCATTATTGGACAAACTTATCACTAATTGATTGTTCTTAATTGTGGATTTTACTTTAATCACACGCTGAGGCGGCTGATTTTTCAAGGCATCAATTGAGTTAACAAACAGATTAAGGGCAACCTGCTTCAATCCATTTCTGCTTGCCTTTATAATTAAATCTTCCGGAACATCGATTTCAACCTTAACATTGGTGTCGATAATGTTCGCATAGCTTAATTGTTTAATCTCTTCAATCAGATCTCTGATTGATATATCCATGATAATCTCTTCATTGAATTCAGCCTTTGATGTGTGCAAAAATTGGCTAATGCGAAAATTTAATTGATTAAGCTCATATTCCATGATATCCAAGTATTTCATATCCGGAAATTCTTTTCTCAAAATCTTATTAAAGCCCATTACAGCAGTAAGCGGATTACGGAATTCATGCACAAAGCTTGATGATATTTGGCCGAGCAGTGCTAATTTATCCTTATGGTTTTCATTGATGAACGTAGTCTTCTGATCAATGACTTGATTTTTTAAGTGTATACAGGTCGAAACCATTTCATAGCTGAATGTGTCAAATTGTCTATTGATATTATTAACTGTACTTTGTAGTACATAAGACGGTATATCCATCTTCAGCACAAAATTCACAAATATTCTGCGCCCCTGATTGATATTATATAAGACATCTCCTATATTAATATCATCCATTCGCTCAACGGCTGTGCTTGCCGCCATTTCCTTAATTTGGCTTTCAGATATTTTCCCGTTTATCGTGTCAATCAATTGCATAAACATAATCTTACGCGGTTGTTTCAAAGATTCTAGATAATCCTCTTTATTCGGCGCCTTAATCGAATCTAAATACTCCTGAAATAAACTCGCCTCTTCTTTAATCAATAAATCCTCAATCAGCTGTTGATATTCACTTTGCTTTAATAAAATTGGCTCCATTCCATTAGACCACCATTTCACTTAGCTTTACATGTATGTTCTATATTCGACAAATACACCTGATATCCTTTACTAACTTTAAAACATCTCCAGATTGAGAATATTGTAATATTCATGTAAAATGATTACTTTCGTGTAATTCCATTTTTTCGCTTAAAATATACTTTTCTTTGCTTTATCGTCTATGTAAAGAGGTAAAAAATAAGGTCAGATGTTTAATGATAATCAAAAAACAACTCGAGTAACGAAACATACTCAATTCTGTCCATCTAAAAAGGACTATATATAGGAAGCAATGTCCTTATATAGTCCTCAATTAATTGGCTGATATAGTTAATGTGATTTCTTTAGTTTTAGATCTGCCTATTCACCTTTGCGAAATTCTGTTTTTAATAATATTATAAACAAGTACTAACGCAGCCACTATTAAGAAAACATGGATAATTGCTCCGCCAATTTTAAATATAAGACCTAATAACCATATAGCCAATAAGATTCCAACTAATGTCCAAAGCATTTGAATCATCTCTCTTCCAATAAGGGTTTCATTTACCTATTTTTACCCATTTGAAAAGATTTAAAACAAAAGCGATTATTAATAACAATTTATTACCGTACCAATCAGCGTTTGGTTGAACCAAATCCACCGGTTCTGCTTGCATGTAGTACTTGATCCTCATCTGCTAATAGATACTGTTTAAAAATACCCTGTGCAATCCTGTCCCCTTTTTTTACAAGAACCGGAGCTTCTCCGCGATTAGTAATGGAAATACCAATATTCCCATCATTTTCAGGGTTTCCATAGTAGGAAGAATCAATAATGCCTGTCCCATTTGATAGAACTAGCCCATATTTCACTCCCAAACTACTTCTGATATGTATCTCCAATAATTCATTTTGCTGCATATAGGCTTTGACGTTAGTCCAAAACAGATGCTTTCCTCCAACATTCAATGTAATGGTTTCGTTTGAAAAAAAATCATATCCTGCTGATCCGGCATCTCCGCGCATTGGGAGCTTGACTTCATCCTCCGTCATTTGAACCTTGATATACGCAGAATTAACAACTTCGAATCCTCTTACTTTTTGCTCTTTCATATAAATCTCCTTTTATGTAACAATATCCTTGTAACTATTAATAATTTTAAACTGACTCCACATTTCAGGAAACAAAGATTGATATTTATCGGTTAAAAATCGATCATCTATTAAAGTAAGCGTACCTGTATCCTGATCACTGCGAATTAATCGACCTGCAGCCTGCAATACTTTGTTCATCCCCGGATAAACATACGCGTAATCAAATCCATTTTTACTTTTTGAGTGATAATAGTCGCGAATTAAGTTTCTTTCTTCATTTAATTGAGGCAATCCAACTCCAATTATGATAACCCCACTCAATCTATTGCCAACCAGGTCGATTCCTTCAGAAAAGATTCCGCCTAATACTGTAAAGCCAATTACAGGAATATCTAGGTTCTCTTCAAAGGCTGACAGAAAATCTTCTCTTTCCTGCTCACTCATTCCTTGATTTTGTATCAGAATTTTAGAAGGTTCCTCAAATTCCTCCAGTTCGTCCATAACCATTCTTAAAAATTGGTAGGACGGGAAAAACACTAAAAAATTACCTCTGTTTTTTGTAATTGCATGAATGGTTCTGGCAATTTGAACACTAGATACCGAGCGATCATGGAATCTTGTAGAAAGCGGCTGTATTGCTATATCCAACTGATCTGGGGAAAATGGTGAACCGATTTGAATCCGATAATCCCCATCACCACTTCCTAATGCATCCATGTAATAGCCAATTGGCGTCAATGTAGGCGAGAAGAATAGAGTGGAAGCAAATCCCTTCGTCATCTTTTGCAAATTTAAAGCAGGATCCAAACAAAACAGCTTTAAGTATACATTATTGCTTCCCTTTATTACATGCGTCGTATAATGCTCATTATAATACTTAGCTATCCGTAGGAAATTCTGTGATTGAAAAAAGGTTTCTAATAAATCAATTTCATTTGACGTATGATTTTCTCCATACCTGGTTAATTGAGCACCGGCATGAAGTACGAAATCTTCCAGTGCATCCAGCAACTCGTCCGGCTTTTCCGAATAAGCAGCTGATTTCCTTTCGCCCAATTTCTTCCTTTGCTGAATCAATAATGCATTAATTACTTTAGCTGCATTTGATAGCTCTGGATTCAATTGGCCGTACGCCCTTTTTATATCTAGAAATGCTTTCTTTTCCAACTCTGCAGAAAACATTTCCCGGCCGCGTTCCACCAGATTATGCGCTTCATCAACCAGAATTACAGTTCGTTTCTTTTGCTCATCAGATAGTCGTTTCAAGAATACTCGTGGATCAAAAATATAATTATAATCGCAAATCACAATGTCTGCCAGGTATGCTAATTCAATCGAATATTCAAAAGGACATACTCGGTGGCGCTGAGCGTATTCCAGAATTGTTTCTCTATCCATTAACCATTCATTTTCTAAAATATCCAAAACAGCAGCATTAATTCGGTCATAATGCCCCTCCCCATATATACATTGGCCAGAGGTGCAATCAGGACACATTTTATCCTTAGCTGTAAGGGTAACAGTTTTCACTTTTAAACCTTTGCCAATTAAGATGTTTAGTGTATCCTCAGCCACTTGCCTCGTAATTGTTTTGGCTGTTAAATAGAAAAATCGTTCAATCTTATGGTCTATTTCTCCCATCATTTTTATGGATGGAAATATAAAAGAAATGGTCTTTCCAATGCCAGTTGGCGCCAATGCGAATAATTTTTTTCGTTCAGAAATGGTTTTCCAGGCTGCTCCTATGAGCTTTCGCTGTCCCTTTCTAAAATTTCCGAACGGAAATTCAATTTTTGCTGCTGAATTGAGCTTTTCTCTCCGTATCTTTAATTGCAGGATTGCAAATGGTGTAAAGTTTTCGAGTACTTGAGTTAGAAATTGTTCTAATTCTTTAAATGTTAGGGTTTTGCGAAACGAGGCTGTTTGATTAGTCAATATTTGTACGTAAGTCAATTGTATATCAATATGTTTCAGACCTTCATTCAAACAGTATATATAGCCATAACACATTGCCTGAGCCCAGTGTACAGGGTATGTATTTTCATCAATCCCATCAAGAGCTCCAGAGGTTGATTTAATTTCCTCAATGACTGTTCCTTCTCGCCTATGTAAAATACCATCACATCTTCCTTCAATCTCATAAAGAATATCCCCGTATTCCATTATCAGATTAAGAGGTACCTCTTTTTCATCGTTCTCCTCATATTCTGCTTGTCTTCTTTGATGAATTCTTGTCCCCTCAATCATAGAACTGGCCGTGCGAAAACGTCCGTCCAAATCGCCGCCCCGATAAACATATTCAACTAACTGTCTAATGGATATATGATACTCACCTAACATGTACACTCACCCAACCTGCGTCATAGTACCATTATCATACCATATAGGGTACAGATGTTCTTACTTAAATGAAATTGAAAGAACATCATTCATATAAAGTAGGGACTATTGAAATCTCTTTGCTTCACCCTTAATAGTAACTAAAACAGGGTATTCTCAGATTTTGAGAATACCCTGTTTTGTTTGATTGCCTTGTCACATAATCACTTAATATGAATATTTCTAATTTCCGCTTTTATGAAGAATATATATACTCGGCTTTTTCTTAATTTTCTTCTGAAATATCCTGCAAAGCTTCACCGGCTTCGTCATTACCGGTATAGCTTACGGCCAAATCACCTAAGGATACAATTCCAACAAGTTTACCGTTTTCCAGGACAGGCAGACGCCTAATTTGATGTTGAGCCATTAGTGCAGCTGCTTCCTCCTCTGTTGTATCAGGGTTTGCAGTCACAACATTTTGATGCATCACATCTGTTACCCTAGTTGAACCTGGCCGTTTTTCAGCAATTCCGTCCACAACCAGATCGCGGTCCGTAATGATGCCAATCAATGTATTATCCTCACAGACAGGAATGATTCCTACATTATCTTCTTTCATTTTCAAAGCAACCTCATATACATTATCAAGCGGTGTAACATAGTCTACATTTGTGGTCATAATTTCTCTTAACATCGTCATGAGCTATACCTCACTTCCTTTTACCTCTATCTTCCCCTTTTTTACCTTTTTGACACATTTTTTTAATGGAAGAAGGAGGTTAATTAAAGTTTGGTTTCACTCATTAATTTATCAATATCTTTATATATCTGAACTTCTTCATTAATTCTGAGCATTTTATCGTCCAATTCTGCAATCATATCGGCAGACCCTTTTAATTCTTGGAGTAGATGCTCAGGTACATCCTTAGAGAATTTATAATAAATTTTATGTTCCAGGCTCGCCCAAAAGTCCATGGCAATGGTTCTAATTTGTATTTCCACCGGCATCCATTTTTTACAGTTCGAAAAAAACACTGGTATTTCCGTAATCAAATGAAGGCTCCTATACCCGTTTGACTTAGGGTTTTTAATATAATCTTTAATCTCAATAATATGTATATCATCCTGTTTTCCAAGGGCATCTACAATCGCATAAATATCCGTCGTAAACGAACAGGAAATACGAATCCCGGCTATATCACGGACATTCTGCTGTGCATTTTCAACCGTAATATCTAGGTTTTTTCGTTTTAATTTTTTCATAATACTCTGTGGACTTTTCATTCTCGATTTAATATGTTCGATTGGATTGTAATTGTGAATCAATTCAAACTCCTGATTTAATATTTCCAGTTTTGTATTCATTTCACTTAATGCAAACTTATAGCCAATTAAAAATTCTTTCCATTCATTTAATTCTTGTTCATAAGGCAAATTCACAGTTGGGATACCTCTTTTCTGTAGTGTTTACATACCCCTACATACGATTAAGACGAATAAATGGTTTCATTTTGATCTATTGAAAATACTGTTAAATTCACAAAATAAAAAACAAGACAAAAAAAACAGACCACATATTCAATGGTCTGTTTCTGTGAGAAAGCTGGACGGCTTAATCGTTCCGTCTAGGATTATTAATCGCTTGAAGCATTTTAATTCCTTCTGTCATCTCACTACCACATAATGGACACTTAGGTGTTGCTGTAGCTTTGAAATTGTCACGTACCCAACCGTTACAATCATCAGAAGTACATTCCCACACCTTCGTTTCTTCAGGGATTATTTCCTCAACATTTTTTCGATTATACATAACCGGCACACCTTTCTTTTAGAAGTTAATTATGTAGTAAAAGACTATCCATACCTGGGATAGCCTTTATTCGCATACTTCTTAAAGCTTAATTACGTTTTCAGCTTGAGGTCCGCGAGCGCCTTCTGTTACGTCGAACTGTACGCTTTGGCCTTCTTCTAGAGATTTGAAACCTTCGCCTTGAATAGCGGAGAAATGTACGAATACATCATTTTCGCCTTCAACTTCAATGAATCCGAAACCTTTTTCTGCATTAAACCATTTTACTTTACCGTTTTTCATTTTGTTACCTCCAAAAATGTGTGATAAATAAAGATTCACCTATTATAAAAAGTACCGCTCTGTAAAAAAGAGAACACTTTATAATAAGTGAATGTCTATTTACGGTCAATTTTATAAAGATAAACATTATACCTTATAATACGGCACATTTTCAGAAATGTCAATAATCTGCTGAACTTTCTAACCATATCATGCCTCTGTCAGCAGATATTATACCTATTTATTTTTGAGATTTATTCCACTCATATAATTGCCGGAAATAGTCTATTCGTTCTTCTCTCGTATAATGGGCATTTACCCCGCTTGTAGATGGAACAACAAAGATATAGCAGCCTTCCCAATCAGGTGTAGCAAAAAACAAGCCGTCCTGAAGACCTGGTTCTACTTTGCCTTTAAGACGGTTTGTTGCATAGCGGAAGGCAGTAATCCCAATGAAGCATAAACATTTAGGCTTGTATTGAGTGATTAAATTCCTTAGGTCAGCCGCACCCTCTATAAATTCATCTTTTTTCAAATCAGAAGAAGATCTTGTTGCCCTGCCGACAATATCAGTTATTCCGTAACCATAGTCCAAGAGCTTTGCCGTCTCCTCAGGTTTAAACTGATACGGCGTAATGCCACCCAAATACAAACCCTTCCAAAACAAATTCGCTGGATTCGCAAAATGATACCCTTTTAGAGCAGAAATTCTGCCAGGATTAATCCCACAAAATACAATATCCAATCCAGGCTTGATATAGGTTGGCAATGTTAAAGATTCAAAATCCTCCATTCATACCCTCCTCGCTCTATTTTGGATGATTATAACGCATTTAAGAATGATGATAAAGTAATCAACTTATGACTGTTCTTACATCTACTTCTTTGTTAAAAATAAAAAACACGGCATATCCCCCGTAGCAAACGCCACGAGGTACACACCATGTTCACAAGTTACCTGTATGAGATTAAGCTTTACCGCAGCATTTTTTATATTTTTTGCCGCTGCCGCATGGGCAAGGTTCATTTCTGCCTACTTTTGGTTGAGTTTTTAGAACTGGAGCAGAAGCTGCAGGTTTACTAGCAGATGGAGAGGATAATTCAGAAGGTGTGTGACCTTTTAAAATCCATAGTCTTGTATTGTTTACGACAGTAACCATTTTTTCAACCAGTGCATTAATATCTTTTTCTGACTCAAATTCAATTTGTTCTCCAAACCATTTCACCACATCAGGCAAGGATTCTCCGAATTGAACTTTAAAGATAAAACGGTCTGCCAATTCTGCTGCTTCTTCTTGTTTCAAAGAATACGTATCTGATAAATAGTGAATGAATTCAACCATTTGCTCTGTTCTTTCAAATGGCTCGTACCGGTTCACGTTTACCATAGTTTCAGCAGGAATATGGTAGTATTTCAAGCCTACTCTGCTTGCCTGAGCCTGTTTAAATCCATCTAATTCCTTGATAGTATCATGAATAATATATTCATCATCTAGACGGAAATCTCCATAGAAATCTTCCAAATATCGAATGTAATTGTGCAGCCATTCAATATCCACTTCTTCCTGGATATATCCTTCAATCAATTTATGAGCTTTTTCAACCTCTATAAATCCATAATAACGAATTAACCCAAAAAGAATGTTTGTCACTTTTTGATTACGGTTAATGACAGTCATGATTTCTTTTGGATTTAAATTGTAAAATTGTTTCATTACTTCAGTCGGCATTACAACCACTGGTTGATCTTCCACTTTGGAAGGGTGGATATATCCGATACTTGATAAGTAAAATACATTTTCAAGTCCAATTTGTTCGATTGGCATAATCCCGCTTTTTGTCATCATCGCTACAATAGCTGTGTATTGATGAAGATCCATCATTTGAACCTTCTCAGGGACAGAAGCTGGTATTTTCTCAGCCAGTGCTGCTACCAATTCTTTTTTTCTTAATGAACTCATGTTTTTTAAATTTAGATTTCTGCGGATATTCTTTAAAGCATCCATCTTTAATGAATCCAGCAAACTCTCTAAATTATATTCATCTACAGTTGCAGTTGTCATCAGAATTCCTCCATATTGATTCAAAAACTAAAAATATAATAATTCCCCGTCAAAGAATTAAATTTTACTACAAATCACGAAAAAAATAAACTGTCGCTCTATTCCTAAATTTCAAATTCCTTCTATACACTTATGTAATTGACTAAAACATATGGTATTGATACTACCCCTCTTTTACTAGAATAGAAAGGAAAAAGCAATCCAGCGTGCTTGGATTGCTTTTCATGACCAATCAAAAAACCTATCAGTCTTCCAAAATTTTCACATCAACTGTTTTAATACCCCAGTCTTCCGCTTCACTTTGTGATGGAATAAAAACATCAATTTTATTACCTTTAATTGCTCCTCCAATATCTCCGGCAATTGCATGTCCGTACCCTTCCACATAAACTTTTGTGCCCAGTGGAATTACAGATGGGTCAACAGCAATTACTTTTTGATTAGGATTAGCTTTAAGATCTATACCAGTGTATGTGACACCAGTTCCACCTTCACAATCCGCGGTATAAGCTGTTGCCTTAACAGTAATGATTTTCTCATCCTGCTCAGAGTTTTCAGCAGATGTATTTATTTCTTCATCTACTTCTTCAACTTCAGAAGTTACGGCAGTTTCTGTATTTTTATTTACCTCTTCTTCAATTGGTGATTTTACAGATGTTTCTTTTACCTCATCTTTATCTTCAACTGCAGGTGTTTTAATAACCTTATTTTCCTGAGTCTTTTCCGTCTTTACAGCCTTTTCTATCTTAGATAAGTCTGTTCTACGTTCAGTCGATTGCACGTCTTTCGTTTCGACTCGATCTGTTGCATCGGCAGCAGCGTTAGCAGATGATTGTATGTTCATTTCTGTATCTTTAATGCTTGAATTAATAGATTCATATGAAGTATGCTCAAACTCTTTATCATTCTGAATGATTGTAGAGCTTGTCTTTTTTTCAGGCATATCTATAAACATAAAATCAGTCAAATCATCTTTCACTACTTGACTTACTTCAGCTGTTGGCTGCTGATCTATATGTTGAGTTTTATTATTATTTGATGAGGAAACGAAGCCACCTTGTATGACTCCCGCAAGTGATGTTGAGATTAATACTGCAATAATCAATTGATTCATCGGGCTAACCTCCTTTATTTTGACCGAATGAATTTCAGACATTATCCTACCAGCTAACTAAAATAGTTGTTAAGAACAAATAGATGTTAAACCTATTACATATATGTCACTAATATTACGTTAATGTAACAAATTTACAGAAAAGTATATCAGTAAGCGCTTTATCTATTGATTCTGTTAGTACTGGATTTTTTGTCTTTATAGCTATCGAAGAAGCTGTTTTACACAAATTACCATCGTCAAAGTGCTGTTTTCTGACTAAAACACGAGAATGTTAGCACTTCTCTTTCAAAATGTGTACATGTGGTGATATAATTTGCTAGATACCAGCAAACGGAGGAAATGAAATACATGATTACTGTAAATAACGTAGGTCTTCGCTTTGGAGACCGAAAATTGTTCGAAGATGTAAATATTAAATTTACACCTGGAAACTGCTATGGATTAATTGGCGCCAACGGTGCCGGAAAATCTACTTTTCTTAAAATCTTATCAGGTGAGCTAGAGCCTCAATCTGGAACTGTCAGCCTTGGCCCTGGAGAGCGCCTTACAGTCTTAAAGCAAAACCACTTCGAATATGAAGATATTGAAGTGATTCAAGTAGTTATTATGGGACATGCCCGACTTTATGAAGTTATGAAAGAAAAAGATGCTATTTATATGAAGGAAAACTTCTCCGACGAAGATGGTATGAGAGCAGCAGAACTTGAAGGTGAATTTGCTGAACTGAATGGTTGGGAAGCAGAACCTGATGCAGCAATCCTACTTAAAGGGTTAGGGATACCAGAAGAATTACACAACAAAAAGATGGCTGAGCTAGATGGTGGAGAAAAAGTAAAAGTATTGCTTGCACAAGCTTTATTTGGCAAACCGGACGTATTATTACTCGATGAGCCTACCAACCACCTTGATATCAAAGCTATTCAATGGCTTGAAGAATTTTTAATCAACTTTGAGAATACGGTAATTGTTGTATCCCATGACCGTCATTTCTTGAATAAAGTATGTACACATATTGCAGACCTTGATTTCGGAAAAATCCAATTGTATGTCGGAAACTATGATTTCTGGTATGAGTCCAGCCAATTGGCACAAAAATTAACAGCTGAGTCCAATAAGAAAAAGGAAGAAAAGATTAAGGAATTACAAGCATTCGTTGCCCGTTTCAGTGCTAATGCTTCTAAATCTAAACAGGCCACTTCCCGTAAAAAATTATTGGAAAAGATTACGCTCGATGATATTAGACCTTCATCCCGCCGTTATCCATATGTACACTTCACTCCAGAGCGCGAAATTGGTAATGATCTTCTGCGTGTAGAAGGTCTATCCAAAACGATTGATGGAGAAAAGGTACTGAACAATGTTAGCTTTATTATGAATAAAGACGACAAAATCGCTTTAGTTGGTCAAAATGATAATGCCAAAACAGCTCTATTTAAAATCCTAATGGGTGAAATGGAAGCTGATGAAGGAACATTCAAATGGGGAGTTACAACTTCACAATCCTACTTCCCTAAAGACAACTCTGAGTTCTTTGAAGGAAACGAGCAAACTCTAGTGGATTGGCTTCGTCAATTCTCTCCACAGGATGAAAGCGAATCATTCCTTCGCGGTTTCCTCGGAAGAATGCTCTTCTCTGGTGAAGAAGTAATGAAGAAACCGTCTGTTCTTTCCGGTGGCGAAAAAGTTCGTTGTATGCTATCCAAAATGATGCTCAGCGGAGCAAATGTTCTTCTTTTGGATGAACCGACGAACCATCTAGACTTGGAATCCATCACAGCAGTCAATAACGGTATGATTAATTTCAAAGGTGCCATGATCTTCACATCTCATGACCACCAGTTTATCCAAACGATTGCAAACCGTATTATCGAAATTACTCCAGATGGCATCATCGACAAACAAATGACGTATGATGAGTATTTAGAGACAGTTAAAAAGTAATGAATGCAAAAGACTATCAGTGAATTTTAACTGATAGTCTTTTTCTTATAATTTGGATTAGTGCCTTGTTAAATATAAAAAATTACAAAACAGCTTAAATCCTTCTGTATTTTCTCCATAATTAAAGCCTTAATCTTAATCAAACGACTACATACGGTGTCTTCTGGATGATTAATCTTCTAATATCTCTCGCAAAAACTTGTGTCTATTTTGTAAAAAGTAATTCGTTATTTGATAGTGATCTGTCATTTCATAATCTATCTCTTTAATTGTATCGTTATCAAAACTTAGAATTGTGGCGTTGGGATATCCTAAAAGAATTGGAGAATGTGTAGCGATTATAAATTGACTGTCCCCTGCAGTGACTAAATCATGTAAGATTTTCAAAAATGAAAGTTGTCGCTGGGGTGATAAGGCAGCTTCTGGTTCATCTAATAAATAGATGGCTCTCCCTTTAAATCGGTTTAAAAAGAGGGACAAAAAAGACTCGCCATGAGATTGTTGATGCAAAGAACGTCCGCCATAGGCATTATAAGCTTTTACTTCATCAATATGAGAAGCAAAATTATAAAATGACTCTGCTCTAAGAAAAAAACCGTCTGTGACTTTAGGAAGCCACGAAAGCCTTATATATTCGCCAAGTGCGGATTCTGAAGCATGAACATTATAAGTATTATTCCGCCCTCCACCTGCTGTATTAAACTGACATTTATCAGCAATTGCTTCTAGAAGTGTAGATTTTCCTGAACCGTTTTCCCCAACAAAAAATGTAACATTGATTTTCAAATTCAATTGGTGAAGATTCTTTATTGAAGGAATAGAGAAAGGATACTCATTATAAGAAGGTATGTTTTCATGCTCAAGTTGAATTCTCTTTAAGAACAACACTATCACCTACGATTTCCTTTTTTACTTTTTTTCGAATAAAACGTCCCTTTAACTGAATGAAAAAGACAATAAACCATGCATAGCATTCGACAATCAAATCGGATCGCTTTATTTAACAATTATATACAAAATATCATTACTTTTCACAATTTAATCCCACTAAAATAGTATAAAGCCGCGTAGTTGGAAAAATTGATTATAGACGACACGTACTGCTTATTTTCCTTGAAATTACTCTATACTTAGTAACTTCTATAACACTTGATAATAAGTTCAATCCAAACAGCAACTATAAAAAACGCCATTTTGAATATTGATATTCAAAATGGCGTTCAAATTAATATGTGAGTTTGACATTTCTTAATTGATATTCAGAAATAGTGACATGAGTTTATCTTCTCGAAATCTTTAATAAAGGCGGAACTACCGCCATCGTTACCATCCCGGCAAGGAGTGCTTCGGCAAGTCCATTTGTAAAAAACACAGTTAAAACAGCTTTATAAATGGCACTTGTACTGCCAGCGTTAATAGCCTCTGCATAGGCATCCTGAAATAGAAAGGTAATAGAACCCATAACCAAGAATGTATGCATAAAAGTGGACACTAAAGCTGTAATAAATAAAGCAGGTTTTTGAAGCGAATTTTTCTTTGTTATAGCATTACGAAATGCTTTAAAAATATAGTAAGGTATAAATCCAATCATTACTCTTGGAACAATGGCAATAAATAACGCCCAAAAACTTCCTTGATCTGTTCCTAATACGGGAATTGCTGGTGAAAAAGCAAATGATAATAATGTCGGAGTAATCGTATTTACAGCAATACTAGTAAATCCAAATACTAATCCCAATAACGCACCTATCTTTGGGCCTAAAATAATAGAGGCAATAATAATTGGAATATGAATTAAGGTTGCTTTAATTACACCTAAATGAATAAAACCAAATGGTGTAAACGCAAATAATAGAATAATAGATAAAAAAATGGCTGTTAAAGTAAAGTCTTTTATTTTCAACTTTCTAACTCCTTCAGTAATCAAATTTCTTTAAATTATCTTTTGATTAGTAAATTAAATTATAAGGATAAATTATTTGGTATGTAAAGATATTTCGCTTTGAGGATTCAAAATTTAATGTAAATCTTAAATATGTGAAATAACCCTTACAGATACTGAATTACATAATTGTACTCATGGGATGTTCATTTATCGCTATACATCCTAAAGATTGAGAAAATATCCAATGGAAAACTAATCCGCTCTATTTCCTTACTGATTCGCTCAATTATTGCTGAATTCGGCTGAATTCTAGTCAGAATCGGCTCTATTATCACTAAAATTGGCTCTATTATTCTGAATAACGGCTCTATTAATGGCTATTTAACCTCATATCTATTCTTTTCTCCTAATCCAGCAATCTTATTAGTAAAGTATATATGTTAAAAATCTATTTCCAGCAAGGGATTCGTTATAATCTATCCATAAAAAGCAAAACAGGTGGGAAAGAACAATTTGTTCTCTCTCCACCTGTTGAACTTAACTTATCTTTTAACAATCTCAAAAAACGTTTCATAGCTATTAACATAATAATCCGCACCTGGCGTATCATTCTGAAATAAGCAGGTTTTGATTCCAATACTTTTGGCAGGTAAAATATCTAACTCCCTATCCCCAACCGCGAGATCAATACGGTACTTATCGTGCAGGTACTGATAGCTTGCTGGATGAGGTTTTTTTGGATATCCGTCATCAATGGCTACTATTTCTGTGAAATATTGATCCATTCCGTTTGCTTTTAAAATACTCTCGGCACCTTCACGGTATTTATGCGTCATGATTACATTTAAATCCGCTGCCTCCAGCACATTCTTCACTCCCGGAAACGGTTTGAAATCCAAGGGCTTTAACTGCCTTTCAAGTATATGAATATGTTTAATTTGTTCTTCGGTTAGCTTAAGTTCGTTGAACGCATGGCCAAACGACACCTTTAGCAAGGAAAAGATTTCTTCCTCCGAAAGAGGTGTCTCCACTGCACTTTTGACCATTCTCGCATAACCGGGATAGGTATCAAATAAAGTGCCGTCAAAGTCCCAAAGTATATTCATATCCATTCCCCTTATTGTTTCGTTATCTTCGTCCAGCCATCCTCTTGTGTAATTCTGCGATCCTTCATTAGTCGGCCGAGTGCACGTTTAAAAGCTGCTTTACTCATACCAAAACGTTTTTGGATAGACTCCGGATCCGATTTATCCCAATAAGGCATGCTGCCCCCGCGGCTTTCAAGATAAGTAAAGATTGCTTCCGCATCTTCATCAAGGCGTTCATGCGTACGTGGCAGCAACGAGCCGTTTGTACTGCCATCAGGCTTAACTTCAATAATTCTGCCCTTGACCAATTCACCCAGCCTTGGTTCATTCGCACGTTCACTCTCATGAATGAAACAGCGGTACCCTTCTGTTGTTAAAATAAAGGTGCCTACTTTTAATAAACGGTAAGCTCTTCCCTCAAAATCTTTATTTTTTATTGATTCAGGAGCATGCTCGCTTAATTCCTGTACAACGGTTTCAGTAGCAAGACGACCAAACATTCTGCCTCTATTGTCGACTTTTAATGTAACATAAAGCTGGTCTCCTACTTCTGGCCATAGGCTTTTTAATTTTGGTAAATCGTCACTGGAGATCAATAAATCCTTTTGAAGTCCGATATCAAGGAAAACCCCGTGGCTTGGATGAACATCCACGACCGGAACCCAATCATAATCACCTTCAGTAATGGTTGGCAATTTCATGGAGGCTGTCAATCGGCCTTCTTTATCGTTAAATAAGAAAACCTCTATTTCTTGCCCTATTTCAAGATCACCAACGATTTCATGTGTGTGAAGCAAAACATCTTCTTCACCATTAGAAAGAAAGTATCCGAATGAAACCTCTCTTTCCACTGTTAATGTTGCTTTAATACCTGGTTGTAAATAACTCATTAACTCTTCACCGCTTCCTTTATACGATCCTTAAGTATATCATTATTTTACCCGTTTATCAGTAAATAAGGACTAGTTGGATCATGTTTTTGTCTATTTGTCTGCACCAGCTTCGGACTTCTTACCGCATAGCAATATACGCAGCCAAATGGGCATGTATCATATGAACCCATCTCTTCTGCCTCCATGCACCCACATTCAGCCCGTTGGTATTTATCCTTTTTACCGGATAATTGCAGGTTAAATACTTCTTCAATAAAGTTTTTATCAATACACGCGCCATGTTTGATTCCGTGTGTATCCAAGTCAATAATCTCCGAACAAGTCTCTGGTACCATTCCATATTGCTTGCAAACTGAACCAATGGTACGGGTCAATGCATTTAAAGCTGACCGATTGTTAGGGTCAAGCCAGTCATCGAATTGATAGCCCTCCACCTTTTCCAGATTAGCAAGTCTACCTTTTGTCTTCGTATAAAAATCTTGAAAACTAATCACTACACGCGTAGTAAACCCGGATAATTGTTTTGCTATATGAGTAAATCGCTCGATATGATACTCCACATTCGTTTTATTGCTTAACACAATGGGATCGTATCGCCAGATTACTTTCTCCTGCCCGATTAAATCAGATATATACTGGAACTCTTTCATTCTGTTAGATAAACTTGGCATCCCTGGCTCAATCTCTTTTGGATAGTCATTTAGAGTATATTGAAACATTAAACGGTAGCCCATCTCCACCAATTCAGGAATATAGGGATTCATCGGTTTTGGATTCTTTGTCCAAAAACAAATTGCATCCACATCTACCGGCAAAAGTGAAACCTTCTTTGTTTGATGACGATTAAAAGGATTCACCTTCATATAATAGCCTTCTCTGATTCGATTCATAAACCACTCAGAGTAAAACGCAGGTATATCTGTTCTCCTGCTGGCACTAATAATCATCATTCTCACCCTTTCAGGCCTTTACTTTATACTGTTATATCCCTTTTTGCAAAGAAAAACCAAGCAACACCATAAAAGAAAATGAAATGCATGATAAGGATGATGATCGAAAAGCCTGGTGACATTCCAGACAGGATAGGTGTATTACCGAATAAGTATTGGTCCCACTGTGTATTGGCAAAGAGCAAAATCTTGCCAAGGGACAGCTCCAGCAACTCTGCAATTTCCGTTATAAACTTCCCGCCAAGTAACGCAGCTATTCCAAACCCAATTGCAAAGGCACTATTTTTAAATACGACAGATACTGCATATGTAAAGGTTGAAATCAGCATCAATTCCAAAAACGTAATTCCATACGTTAACAATAACTTTTGAAACATAAGCCCATAGCCCGCTCCAAAGCCGTAAATGATTCCTCCAATAAGCCAGGAAAAGATAAATGTAGTGGTTAATAAATATATACCATACAATTGAATCGTAAGCCATTTGGCAAATAAGACCATTGACCTTGTTCTCGGACGGATCAATAACAGTTTAATTGTTCCTGTTTGAAATTCATTAGCCAGTATACTCCCCGCCAAACCAATCGCTAGAAATATCGTGATGATTAGGAAGTTGGATAGCACAGACATAAAGTCAATCACATTTCCGTCTGTTCCTTTAATCAGTTTTGTAAAAAAGAATGGTAATAAACAAATCAACAAAGGCATCACCAGAAAGGAGTATCTGACCATTTTGTTATTTGTCATTTTATAGTGTTCGTTATAAAGTAATGACCTCACGAAATTCCAACCTCCCTCGCTGAAATCGTCTGTAAAAAGGTGTCTTCCAACTGATTTTGGTCATAAGCAAGCTGATACACGCTCACTTTATTCAGAACCAGCATTTCATTAAGCATCGGGATATCCTTTTTCTCAACTGATAAGCGAATAAGATTTCCCTTATATGAAATAACCTCATAATTTGCATCTAATACAGCCAGAGCATGTTGGATATCATCCACCTCAATAATAAGCACATGATGATCCATTTTTACATTTGTGATCTCCAATAATTCACCCGCTTTTATGATGCCAATTCGATCACAAAGCATTTCAACCTCAGATAATAGATGAGTGGAAATGAGAATCGATATATTCTCTTCTTTGGCCAAATAGAGAAGATGATTGCGTAAGTCACGCATTCCTTCTGGATCCAACCCGTTTGTTGGCTCGTCCAAAATCAAAATCTTCGGTTTGTGCAAAATGGCCTGGGCGACTCCTAATCTCTGTTTCATTCCTAACGAATATGTATGTACCTTGTCATCGATTCTTTCTGTCAGGTTGACTAATTCAACAACTTCTTCTATTCTATCAGATGATATATTCGAATATAAATTAGCGTATAATTCTAAATTTTGCCACCCAGTTAAATAATCGTAAAAGGCTGGATTTTCAATAATAGCTCCTACATGTTTGATGGCGTCAACAAAAGACGTTCCTACCTCGTGATTCATGATTCTAATCTGGCCGGCATTTTTCTTCATAAGTCCGCAAATCACTCGAATTAAGGTCGTTTTTCCAGCACCATTGGGTCCAATTAAGCCGAAAATTTCGCCTTCTTCTATTTCAAAGCTGATATTTTTAAGGATATCAGAACCAGCTATTTGTTTGCTGATTGATTTGACTTCTAAAACTGTATTTCTCATTCTCCCTGCCTTACCTCCCTAATCCAATCTACTTATCTATTTTACACTACTTACAACCGCTTACCTATATACGGTAAACGTGTTTTCCAAAACAAATAGAAAAAGGGACATTTTCTCCAACAAATGTTAGAGAATAAATGCCCTCTTCTGTTTCCCCATTAGTATCAGTCGGTGAAGAGCTCTGGTCATTACAACATACAATAGTTTAATATCGATCTCATGGTTATCCGAGTATACTTCATTATATGTGACAGCAAATACAGCATCAAACTCCAATCCCTTCGCTAAGTACGACGGTACAATTACTATTTTATCCTTTGGAATAGATGTCGTTTCTTCAAGTAAATAGAGGTCTAGCTCAGTATGCTGTTTAAGAATGGAATTTACAATCGCTGCATCTTCCTCAGTCTTTGTAATAATCGCGAAAGTATTGAATTTTTCTTCCTTTAACTTCCTTACTTGATTAGACATCTGTTCAGCCCATTCCTCATCAGATGTGATCTCTAAAAATACAGGTGGTTTGCCATGTCGAATGATTGGTTCAACCTCCGGAAATGAAGTGGATAGCCGTTTTAATAATTGATTGGCTTCATTCATAATCTCGACGGTTGTTCGGTAACTCTTTTTCAGCTCTCGATAAATGGCTCTTGGAAAAATGGATTTTCTTACTTCCTGCCAGTCGGTTATTCCCCGGTAAGAATGGATGCCCTGCGCCAAATCACCGACAAGGGTAAACATATCTGTTTCCAAAGCTGTTTTAAGCCCTTGAAGCTGCAAAAAGCTATAATCCTGCGCCTCATCAATCACTACATTCTTTGCCTTTTTCTCCGGCTTAACTCCATAAATTTTTGCATATAAATACAGAATAGGGCCCAAGTCCTCAAGCTCATATTTTTTCTTAGAAAAGATATTCTGACTGCTTTCGCAAAGCTCTAACGCCTCTTTTTTACTGAGTTTATGATCTGAGTATTGAACCAGCCTGTCCGGGTCGCTGTATAATTCTTTATAAAGTGTCCATATATCTCTCTTATCAAAATAGCTCATATAATCCTGGACGGCTTTTTTGATTTCCATTTTCAGATCATTGATCCTCGCCTCTTTTTTATCCAAAGCCAGCGAAATGTATTGCTTCCGCTTTTTCTCATCACCCTTCCAGTTTAAGGCCCTGTCAATTCTGACCTCATAATGCTGAACTACTTTTTTCAGCATTTTATCTTTATTCAAACGTACTTGATTTTGAAGGACTTTTTTTAGTTTCTCGATTCGTTTATAAAGCGGCAAATATGTATACTCATTGTATAAAAGATGATTAAACTGTTTTGCTGTATACAATTTAAACTTATCAACCCGAAAGTCTTCATGCACCATTAAACTGGTTTTTATTTCTTCAACATAATGGTCAAGCACCCCTTGAAATAGAGAGGAACCTTTGATGCTTGAGATGTGAACGAATTGTTGATCCTTGAGGATGTCACGAAGCTTAGTATCCTCTGTCAATTTAATTTTCTTCCCCAGCACCTCTTCCACATATCCCTGAAAGGTCATTTGCCTTACTTTCTCAACACCGAGTTCCGGGAGTGCCTCTGAAATATAATCAAGGAATAAAAAGCTTGGTGCTAAAATTAATAATTGCTCAGGCTGGAATACATCTTTATAGTGATACAAAAAATATGAAATACGGTGCAAAGCAATAGTTGTCTTCCCACTTCCTGCAGCTCCCTGCACAATAATAGGTTTATTTAAATCCGCTCGTATGATTTGATTCTGCTCCTCCTGAATCGTTGCAACAATCTCTGTTAATCGATTGGCAGAACTGCCGGCAAGAGACTCCTGCAATAATTCATCCACCGTCGTAACATCGATATCCCGTATGTCAAGCAACTCTCCATCCTCAATGATGAATTGCCTTTTTAGACTAATGGTACCGTCATAAGTTTCACCTTCTGATGTGTAACTCACTTCTCCCAACCGGCCTTCATAGTATAAATTAGCAATAGGTGAACGCCAATCGATGATCAATTGCTCCTGATTGTCACGTTGGAATAAGGATGTCTTTCCAAAATAAAGCTTCTCCATTCCGCCAGCCTCACGAGAAGTGAAATCAACCCGCGCAAAATATGGTTTAGGTAATGCCTTAATTAAACTTTCCAGTTCGGACCTTGATAGCTGATAGAAGCTTGCACTCGTTAAAAGCTGCGAATACCCCGCACTCTCTACCCAGTCTTCATCTTTAAAAATGTCCTTCATTTTTTCCATAAATTGTTCTTTGTTTGTTTCAGCTGTATCAATGACAACCTGCATGTATTTTTTTATAAATTCGAGCCGTTGTTTCTCCTCTTCAATCTCCTGATTTATACTACTTATCACTCTTTCACCTATCCTTTCTTTATATATTTCAAGAATTCCTGTTTGAAAGACTAAACAAATTACCATACTGCTTATTGGAGGTGGAATCATGTACAGAAATCAAATCGCTTTGGTCTTTTCTGATTTTGGTTTAGATCATCTTTATTTAAAATTTGAAGTGCCGCTTGAAGTTCATGGAATATTGAATGACCCGGAGACGTGTGAAATAATGGAACAATTTTTGTCCGTGTATGACTTTAATTCACAGGAAACTCTCTTATTTGATGAATTTTTCACTCATTTTAAGATATTTAAACGAATAATTACATTCACTAGTGATTTACCCATCCATTATATTGATTTATATAAACCGAGCAGTGAAATCTCTTACTAAATTGATTTTGGGATTTTGCAGGTAACGTTATATTCATACACCCGATACGACAAAATAACCAGACAATCGTTTCATGATTGCCTGGTATTCTTCTTAACGTTATTCACAATAAGTATGGCCCAAATAAACAGGTCATAACTAACAAATTATAGCCTATGTAGTAAAATAACCCAGCAAATAAACCTGTATCTTCCTTCATCACCCAGCGATAGATCATATACGTAACAATACTGATGATTAAAGGCCAAATAATCAAGCTACCATCGAAGTTTAAATATGATGGAGCCGCAAAGAATGATCTTTCTGATAAGACCTCATTCAGCATATAGATCATAGTACCGATATAGAGCAGAATTCCCACCGGCTCTACCCAACTGCGTTCATTCCTTTCGAAAATATCACTCTTGATAAACGACAGGATTCCGTAAAAGACCAATGGAGGAACAACCCATACCAGTCCAAGCACTAGCATAAAAAAGCCGCTGAATATGCCAGAAATAGAATAATATAGAGCGGAGGTATAATCTTCTTTGGTTATTTTTTGTGAAGATTCGATATATCGATCATCATCCGTTGTGCCGTTCAACACATATTCCTTCCCATCAAACGTTTGCCAAGTTATATAATTCTGATCAAGCCATTGAGGTCTGGCAGGTGTGTCTTCCGTATTACTTCTCCTCTCAGCTACCCAGGCTCCTTTTTGCTGCGTGGCATAGTAAACATTATACCCAGAACGCTTTGCAACTCGACTGCCCTCAGCAACAAATAAAATTGCCGGCTTATCATCCTGGTAGGAAATCTGCAAATAGCGAGGATTATCTAACTCACTCCCATTCTTCTCATCATAAAAAGTATACTTCTCATTTTTTTCAACTTTTGAAGTAGCTAAATCAAAGCTTAACTCCAACGCTTGATAGGCCCTTTGTCCCTGTGCCATCGAATATTTTTCGATAATAGCTGTAGCTTTTTTGTCTCCGGCATCATAGATGATATTCTCAATTGTTTCCCCGCCAGTTGCTGAATGCTCGAGCAGCTCTTTTAATTTTCCATTATACAATGAATAAAAATGAACCTCGGAATCAGATATTTGAAGTCCTACTAAAAAGGACTTACCATTTTTAGCCTGCAATCCTGTGTAAATAGGTTGATCATATGTATGTATAAGCTTTGTTTGACCTGTACCTGCATTATATTCTTTTAGTTCATTCTGATTCCAAAAGAGAACTCCAGCTTGGGTAGGTGAAAAAGAAGTAATGTCTTGAGCGATTACCTGATCCGTTCCCTCTTGGTTGATGGTTAACTTATCATCATCCATATAAATCAGCTGACCCTCGGACGCCCAAATTGGTTCTGCCGGCGCCACTTCGGCTTGGATAGATTCTTCTTTTAACATGTTGAAATTTTGATCCAATACTTTGTGAGAAACATCTGTCTCATCCGGCATAAAAATGTATAACTCATCATCTATTTGATAACTGTAATATTCCATTGGATATTTTGATGATGCTTTCAAATTGCTTGATCTTCCCCACCCATCATCAGGCAGAGTTGTTTCCAGTCTTACATTGTACACATAATAAAGCAGCAACATGATAAAACCTGTAATAATTGGTATAATTATAGCCTTCTTACTCAAATGAATCCCCCTTAATCTCTAGATCTTTATACTCATTTAAATAATATCACTATATTAGTTTAATTTGGTAGAATTTTCAATAAATTATAATAGTTTAAATTTTACATTTATTTATTAAACAAATCTTGTTAACTTCCCATAAAATATGTTAACCTATTATTTAAATTGGTTTACTTATTTTTCAGTTGAGGTGACTGTCTATGGCTCATGATAAAACGAAAAAGCTAGTTCTCGCAGCAATGTGTGCATCCATCATCTGTCTGTTAGCCCAAATCACCATTCCTTTGCCTCTCATTCCTATTACAGGACAAACATTAGCCGTTGGGATTGTGGCAACCATCTTGGGATCCAGACACAGTACGATTACAGTATTAGTCTATTTAACACTCGGTCTTATAGGCTTACCTGTATTCTCTCAATTCACAAGCGGATTAGGTATTTTATTTGGACCAACGGGCGGTTACTTAATCGGATTCATTCCGACAGCCTTTCTGATTGGGCTATGGTTAGAAAAAACATCCTATACATACAGTCAAGCTTTTTTCGCAAACCTAATCGGTATGTGTATCACCTTAACCGTTGGATGCGTTTGGTTAAAACTATTTGCAGCACTTACCTGGCAGGAAGCTTTAGTAACAGGTATTTATCCTTTTTTACCAGTCGGCATCATTAAAGCATTCCTAGCCGCATGGTTCGGCATCACTATAAGGCAACGCTTGAACTCTGCTAAACTATTACCAGCTCAAGCTAAAAGATACTCCTCCCTTTGAATTAGGTGGAGTATCTTTTGCTATATTGGGAAGGTATTATCTGTAAGCCGATATAAAGTATGTTTTTATCAGCTTCTCTATTACTGATTATATTTCTACTAGTTATCATAAAAGCAACTAGATACTCCATAGAAAATATGCAAAACTATATAATTCGTGCTGTAAAACCAAATAAAAGGCACCCTATTTGAGTGCCCACTAGTCAACATTTCCTCTATACTCCTTTCATTTTTTCTTAAAAACAAATTTTATTTAAAGTCACACAAAAGATTATCCATCAACCAATTCTACCATTTTGTAATTTTCAAAGTGCCAACTCAATAACAACTATTATTTTCTTTTGAGCATCCATTGGTAAACTAACCTTCCACCCTATTGGAATGGCATTGTTCGTTAAATTATTCTTAAATACCAGGTGTAACATTATATATTTTTCTACAATAAACTCTCGTTTCATTCTCTACACTTATGTCATTTACTAAGTATGGGTCCATTCAGTCCTTCTACTGATTGAGAAATTAAATTAATAAATATTTCCAAATATTATTGTATAATCTGTTCTAAATACTGTAAACTTTAATTGTCTGAATATTTAATGGTTTCTATTTAGGGGTTTTGTTATTTTGCGCAGATACTACTCAAAGGGGGATTTTTTAATGGGTTGGGATTACGAATATGATGTAGTAGTAGTCGGTTCTGGAGCAACAGGTTTTTCTGCCGCCATTACTGCAAAAAAAGAGGGATTAAGTACACTGCTAATTGAAAAGGAAAAGCATTTTGGAGGAGCTTCTGCTTTATCAGGCGGCGGTGTATGGGTTCCGAATAACAGATATTTAGTTGAGGCTGGTGTAGCCGATAGTTTTGAAGAGGCTAAATTATATTTAGATTCCACTGTAGGTGATTTAGTAAGTGATACAATTAAAGAAACCTATTTGAAAAAAGGGATCGAAATGCTGGATTATATGCATAATTTAAGCCCACATATGAGATTCTCCTATGCAAATAATTACTCTGACTATTACCCGACACATCCGGGTGGAAAAGGGATCGGCCGGTCGATCGAGCCCAAAGTAATTGATTTAAATAAATTAGAAGATTGGAAGAGCAAGCTTCTCCCTCCTGCTATGGATACAAAAGGTTTCGTTATGACAGGACAGGATTTCGTTAAAGTGAATATGATCACCAGGTCCTGGGCAGGAAAAAGAGCTTCTTTAACACTTGGATGGCGATTAATTAAGCATAAATTATTCAAAAAAGATTATGCCGCATTAGGTAGAGCTTTAATAGCTCGATTGGCTCTAACTTACAAAGATTTAAACGGTGAAATTTGGCTTGATTCACCATTTGTTGATTTTATTTACGAAAACGATAAAGTAACAGGCCTAATCGTAAACAAAAACGGTAAACAAGTAACAATCAAAATCAATAAAGGCTTAATTTTTGGATCAGGTGGATTTTCTCGGGATCAAGAAAAGAGAGATAAATATCTTCCAAGTCCACAAGATGTGAGTTGGACAAGCTCACCAAAAGGTCAAACTGGTGATATTATTGAGCCTTTCGCAAAATTGAATGCGAAGTTTGGTTTAATGGACAGAGTTTGGGGTGCACCTACTGTCATTAATCATTTGGGTATGCCATTTTTCTTAGTAGCAGATAGAGGCTTGCCGAATATGATTATCGTTGACCAAGACGGAAATCGTTATATTAATGAACCGACTCCATATCATGAATTCGTTGATAAAATGTATGAGCATAATGAAAAAACAGACGGGAAAGCCATCACTTCCTGGATTATTTTAGATGCAAGGGCTAAGAAAAGATATATCTTTACCGGCCTCTTCCCTGGGCAAGATTTCCCTCAAGCATACTATGACAATGATGTTGTTTTGAAAGGGAACACAGTCGAAGAACTAGAAAATAAATTAAATATCCCAAAAGGAAATTTAGTTAAAACAATGAACAGATTCAATGAATTTGCTCGAAATGGTAAGGATTTAGATTTCCATAGAGGTGAAACGCCACATGATCGATATTACGGCGATCCTTCTTTGCCAAATCCAAATTTACTTGAAATCAATGAGACCCCCTACTATGCAATGAAAGTCTACCCAGGGGATATCGGCACTAAAGGCGGGGTAGTTACAGACGAATTAGCAAGGGTTGTCAAAGAAGACGGCACTGTATTTGATAATGTATACGCTTGTGGTAACTGCTCATCATCCATTATGGGGCATTCTTACCCTGGGCCAGGAGCAACATTGGGACCAGGTATGACCTTTGGTTACGTAGCTTCCATGCACTGTAAGGATAAAAAATAAGAGACTTTTTAAACCCAGACAAAAGCATTTGAACAGCTAAAGTTCTTATGCTTTTGTTATTTCTATCAATATCTTTCTTCTTTTATACAAAAGGAAAAATACCTCCATTTTTAAAATGGTTAACCGTACTAAAGACCGTTCCATGGTAATACAGACAAAAAGAACAACCAGATACTTGTTCTTTTTTACTCAGTGCTTCATTCACGTTTTTTTAGATTATTTGGAAATTCATACCATTTCTCAAAAAATATATTCATGTTGTTCTCCTCCTTCGTTCTTCATTAACGCAACATCTCTAACTGGAAATTATTTGTAAATGGAAATTACAGTAAAATACCTCTCCCTTCCATGCTATAATAAGATCCTAATTTCACCAAAGGAGTGCACAACAGTGACGAAGCGATTTTTCATTATTATGTTTGGAGCGTTGTTGTTGACGGCTTGTTCGAACGCAACAAAAGACACAAACAATGAAACAACTTCTACCACCACTAACGTTCAAGAAAACGATCAGCAGGAAGTCAACTTGGAATTCACCCAAGAAAAATATTATATCGAAACCGGTGATGACACGACCATTTACTACTATGCCGAACTGGAAAATACCAGCAACATCCCAGCAGTGTTGTATTCTTTTGACTTAGCGGCAGAAGACAAAGACGGAAATGTATTAGGTGCCCAAATGGGCGGAAGCAGTTACCCGCACATTGTCAATCCAGGGGAGAAAACCTATATTTCGAATACCCTCTTTATTGAAGAACCTATCAAACAAGAGAACATCGCCAAAGTGTATTGCGTGCCTGAGTATGACAAGGCATCTGAGGAATATGTCGGTGTTAATGTGGAAAACCCTGTATTAAAAGAAGATGAGTACAAAATGTACACAGTAACAGGCAAACTTGTGAATTCGACAGATGAAGAGTTTGATGCATCCTATGCAGCCGTTTTACTAGATGAAAATAACCAAATGGTCGCAGTCTTGTCAGGCTATGCGGACAGCTTGAAAAAAGGCCAACCAAAGCCATTTGAAACGTATGAATATCTGCCAGAAGCGGTAAAAGGAAAAGTCAAAAGTGTAAAAGTGATTTCCTGTAAACATTAAGAAATAAAAGCGGTTCCCGTGTGATCTGATTCAAGAAATTTAGACATATATAATTAGGCTGCTTCAAGACCTGAGTTCTGTATTCAACTGGACTCAGGTCTTTTAATTTCGCCTTCATTTGTTTTTGTGATTGTAATAATGGATTTAGTCCGCCATTTCTTTCTCAAAATACTCCAAACTCTTAAATTCCCGGAGAAAAAGAAGCTCGGACTTCAATAAGCCCTTAACCGTATCGGAAAAGCCATTTGATAGTTCTTTTTGTTTATTGTACTTTTTTATACTTTCGCCAGATATTTTTCTTTATAAGACAACCCTTGCCCTAATAGATATGCACCAATCATTTGCATAACCGTTTTCACGATAATCTGACCAATAATTGCAGCTGGTACAGCTGACCAAGGAATATATCCAGCTCCTAATGGGCTTAGTCCTACAATGACGAACACAACTGAATCTAATAAACCACCAACCATTCCACTATAAAAGACACGCCAAGCCATCGGAAGTTTTAAACGTGTATAAATTTCTGTATCTGTTGTTTCTGCGATTAAGAATGATAGCGCAGAGGCTGCGACGATAATTAGAGTATCTCCTAATAAATAAGATGCAGTTGCTGATAATACTAAAGCTAAGAAAATAAAACCATAGGTCCTCTTACGACCAAGTTTATTTTGAACCAAATCACGGAAGATAAAGGTTGCACCAATTAAGAACGATCCCATTGGAATAATGAATATCCAAAATTCTAATGGAGCAAAGCGCGCTGTCAGTACATTTGCCGTTACAATTGATACTAAATAGAATAGAATGCGTATCATATTGATCCTCCTATATGCTGTTTGGTATGTAAATATGTGTGCATTCCTTGCAGACGCAGCTTACAAGCGGGACATTCACCACAGCCGTCCGCTTTAATACCGTGATAACACGTTAAGGTCTTTTCTTTCACAAAATCAAATGCACCTAATTCATCTGCTAAGGACCATGTTTCTGCTTTGTTCAACCACATTAAAGGTGTGTGTATAACAAAGGCTTCTTCCATTGATAAATTGATTGTGACATTAAATGATTTTATAAAAATATCACGACAATCTGGATATCCGCTAAAATCTGTTTCACAAACACCTGTAATAATATGCTTTGCACCAATTTGTCTCGCTAATACACCTGCAAAAGATAAAAATAATAAATTGCGACCCGGTACAAACGTTGATGGCAACTCTCCTTCCGCACCATCCTTCACCTCAATATCAGCGCGTGTTAATGCATTCGGAGCAAGTTGATTAAGTAATGACATATCTAAAATATGTTGATGGACGTTTAATTCATTAGCGATTTGTTTTGCACATTCAATTTCTAATGCATGTCGTTGCCCATAATTAAATGTCACAACCTCTACCTCTCCAAAATTTTTCATTGCCCAGAACAAGCATGTCGTACTATCTTGTCCGCCGCTAAACACGACTAATGCTTTTTCTTGCTTCATGATCTTTCCCCCCTCCCAAGATAAAAGGATTTTAACGAATTGTGGTAACACTCAGTTAGCGATTATCAATTTTTTCGGGATATAAATCGTGATTCATTAAGCGATGATTTGCGATTTCTTCATATTTCGTACCTGCACGGCCATAGTTACACCAAGGGTCGATTGATATACCCCCGCGTGGAGTAAATTTGCCCCATACCTCGATATAACGAGGATCCAGAAGTTTAATTAAGTCATTCATAATGATATTGACACAGTCTTCGTGGAAGTCTCCATGATTGCGGAAACTAAATAAATATAATTTTAGTGACTTACTTTCTACAATTTTTTTATTTGGAATATACGAAATATACATGGTCGCAAAATCCGGTTGCTGCGTAATTGGGCAAAGACTTGTAAACTCAGGGCAATTAAACTTAACAAAGTAATCACGGTCTGAATGTAAATTATCTACAGACTCTAATACTTCAGGTGCATAATTAAATGCATACTTCACATTTTGATTTCCCAATAACGTTAAATCCTCTAATCCTTCTGTTTGTTGTCGACCAGACATAAATAACCCTCCTTGAATTAGATATCTAATCATTCCAAGGAGGGCCATACTCTTTTTCTATAAAAATAACTACTTAGAAAGTCAAAAAAGCCACGTCCAATATATGGACATGGCGAGAATGACATGTATCCATAGTTTTTTATAGAGGGTATCCGCTATGAACCTCTCCTGAAAATCTTCAGATATTATTTTAATTACATCTTATCATATCACACCCGATAATGGTTATAAAAGGAAAAAAGTTAACAGATGTAAGTTGAATCACGGGTGTTTCATAAAATATGGAGCTGAGCTAAAAATGATAAACACAAGTTAGACGATAAAAGTATTTTGGCAATTTTACACAAATAAATGGCCAGATGACTATTATCTAAAGGTCTGATGGTTTATTAATCAAACTCAATTATTTCTTTCTCCTTCGGTTTTTCATATCATACGAACCAGACTTGTATACAAGTTCTTGTATCGCTATTACTGGTTATGTTACTATTTTATATACTTATATTACGTATCGGAGGAAACATATATGATTATCGATCAGTTATCAAATGCTCCATTATATGATGGAGTGCATCCTAGATTAAAGAAAGCCTTCGCTTTTTTAATGGAAAATGATTTGCAAGCCTTGCCGGTAGGAAAGTATGAAATTGAAAATGACAAGGTCTTCGTAATGATTCAAGAGTATGAAACAAAGCTCATTGAAGACTGTCGCCTGGAAGCTCATTACTCATATACGGATATCCAATACGTCATTAAAGGCGAGGAAAGAATGGTTTATATAAATAAGGAAGATACAGAAGTCGTAGAGGAACAAAAAGAAAATGATGTTATGTTCTTGAATGGCGAGGGTAATCATCTTATCGTGAAAGAAGGATGTTTTGCTGTGTTTATGCCCCAAGATGCTCATATGCCAGGTGTTTGTGTGCAACAACCGCAAACTGTAAAAAAAGCAGTAGTAAAAGTATTGTGTGATTAATGGAAGAGGCAAAATCAATTCATGATTTTGCCTCTCTTAATCTTTGTCGTGATTGCGGAAAGTTTTTCAACGACCTAACTAACACTCCTATATCTGGCACTCGTTATCTTGGAAAGTGGTCTACTTTCTTTCATTTAATAGTTGAGGGTTACACCTTGCCGAAGATTGCCAAAAGACTAAAAATCCATTTGTCTACCGCATTTTACTGGCGACATAAGGTGCTTTTTGCCCTTCGTTCATTGGGATTTCAAACTTTAAAAGGAATTATCGAAAGCGATGAGACCTTTTTCAAAGAGTCTTTCAAAGGCCGAGAAGTAATTGATAGAAAGGCTAAGAAGCGTGGAGGTAGAGATGAACCAGCCTCAAACATATTTCTACAAGTAGGGGGTGAACAGTTTAGCGGACGGGATCATTTGTCCCACTGCCCCTTACGTTCTACCCTGGCTACTGATAGATTAAATTCAAATGAAAAAAGTTCAACCAGAAAGTTCTGGCTGAACTATATAATACGAACCTGCCCCTTTACTTCAACAAGATATTCAACCACAAAAAAGCATTAATCTTTCTAGGATGAACGCCACTGTTTAATAATTTGGGATCTAACCTGTCCCACTGCTCGGGCAGGAATCGCCCGTCTTTCACTGCCATCCTGTCTTTGTATAATCAACATTGATATATAAAAGATCCTTATTTATAAATTTCTAGCAGCGTCTTTTATAGCCAAATCTCCGAGGAATGAATTTGTTTATTTATTTTTACCGTTTTTTTCGTTGCCGTGTTTAAAGTTCCCTGTAATTTTAGCTAATAAAAGCTGTACTTCCATTATATCTTCTGCTGCATTTAATTTTTCTATAAGTTGCGCAGCCTTCCCATCCTTTACAATTTTGATTTGCTTGCCTTCGTAATAGATGATCACTGTCCCTTTTTTCGTTATTTGGTAATTGAATGGCTCTTCCTTTAATCTGTTGCGTTTATCTATTTCACTCACCATATTACCCCCTAATCGTTCGACAAAATAGCTTACAAGCCATTTTGTATAAATATATTCTCTTTGAGGACATTCTTTCTTGAACTTAATTATAATGCCTTGGTCAAGCTTGATGTCTTTATATATGTCGTTTATTTTCCCGGTGGTATGTAAAACCATTATTATATATATGTCTTTAAAAATAATATAAGTCCTTTTTTCGCTAACCTGCCCCGTTTGTTCAATAAGCTACTATAATCTAACCGTACCATAAAATGGATATAAATCAGCCTTTTTTATAAAGCAACAATCTTTACGAAAACAGCCTATTTTTAAGACGAAGTGTATTTAAAATGGCTTCGATTTGAGAGAACATATTGAAGTTTGACGAACGACAAGCCATCTTGAAATGCTAAAAATCCCTTTTCTCCTAGCAGAGAAGGGATTTGGATTTTGGCTAAAAGACCTTTTTGAAAGTGGTTGAAGCATGGTCGGTCAAAATGTGTGCGGTAGATGAAAGCATATTCCCGACAATAAAGGATAAGAAAGACAACTTATGTTGAATAACGAATTCCTCTAAATGATTGATATAAATTCCATATGGCACATCTGTCAGGATACTCATCGCTCCTGCTCCCAGCATGATCCAAGCCATCATATACAGATATCTGATGATATCTCCAATCACATACCCATGTGTCCAGATGGAGCGATGCTTAAATTTTTGGTAGGGAATCCACATGAACCGTAAGAATCCCCACCTCCGATACGGATTGCTTTTTATATCCAAATCAGGGTTCATCCAATAAGTGCCGAAGAGATATCCTATAATCACGGAAATCCCATGCACATATTGTTGAGAACTGATCAATACGGCCCCAATTCCAATAGCTAAAAATACTAGGTTTATTTTCTTATGCGCTTTCCCGTTTGCCACCCTAATCCTCCGTTTTGTTCTTTTATGACGGTTCTCCTGAACCAGCCATTGTTTTCCATTATAGGGGATAATCAGAGCTGGGAACACATTTTCGCTCAAAACAAGTGTTCGCTCTTCTGTTCGTCGTCGAAAAAACAAAAAAGCCAATAATTTTGGTTTTTTATCTAGGCATGATTCAGAATTGTAGAATGAATTTTCCCAGATTCAAAAGTCGCATTACTTCTTTTGAATAAAAGAAATAATATCAATATATAGAGCTGTCATTTCTTCTGGTGTTTTGTCTAAACCATTTTGAACCCATTGTTCGACTAATCCTAAAAAAGCAGATGTGATAAAAGATAAAAAATATTCCATAGGGGCCTTTAACCTTGCATTAATGCTATCATTTTTCTCTAAATTCAAACGTACTTTTTCTGAAAAGGCATCCCTGAATCTAATATGAAAACCTGCTCTACCATGATTGCTTAAGAAAATTTTTAATATTGGTGCATGCATTTTAATTGAACTAAATAGAGAAGCAGCTATTTGCTCTTGTCCATTTTCAAATGTATGTATGGAAGAGTAGCGAGATTGTAATTCGTCAATATGATTTCCTAAATCTCTAAACAATTGTTGTTCTATTTGATCAAGCAAATCGAATTTATCTTGATAGTGTAAATAAAAAGTTCCTCGATTAATTTGTGCGGTTTTTGTTATATCCCCGATCGTAATTTGTTCAAACGGCTTATTCTCTAAAATTTGCAAAAATGACATTTGAATTAGTTGTTTAGTTTTACGGTTTTTTTCTTCATAAATACTCACAAAAATCCCTCTATTTCTAAAAATGAACAAGCTGTTCACTTTTGTTCATTGCTTCTGTTTATACCTTGATTATAAAATGAATAAATATTACTGAACAATATGTTGTTTATTAAGAAAGGAAGAAATTGATTGAGATTATTTAAAGAAAAATTAGCTTGGGCTGCTCCTATTGCAGTAATTTTAATTATTGCGTTATTCTCATTAAATTTATTTGCTCAAGGTAACCCACAAGTAAGAAATTTACCAGTTGCACTTATAGTAAATGATGAAGGCGTACATGTAGATGCCGTGAAATCGGCAGTTGAACAAATGAGTAAAGGCACTGACGGCGAAGAACCAATGTTAGCTTTTACAAATGAAAAAGAAGAAGATATTGAAGATTTATTTGATGATAAACAGTATTATGCTGCATTAGTCATTCCTGAAGGTTATAATGATACATTGCAAAATGCGCTGACTAACAACTCTCCAGCAACTTTACAGGTATATATTAACCAAGGTTATAACATAACTGGTGCGAACTATGCTAAGACTGCTTTAACTGCTTTAATTACCCAATTAAACAACCAATATTCTTCAAATTTTATTGCGCAAATGGACGGTCAACAAATCGAGGCTAACAAGGCAGCTGTACTTGTGAATCCGATTGTTTCTGAAGAAAAAGTATTCAATGCCGTTACAGCCTCAACTGCAAACGGAAGTGCTCCAACCTTAATGGCAGTTCCTGCTTGGGTAGGTGCGTTAATCGGTGGTTTCATAGTATTTTTAGCTTCTTCAAACATTTTGAAAAAAGAATTATTAACTCGGAAACAAGCGTTACACCTAATGGGAGGTCAAGCATTATTCGGCATAATTATTGCCCTATTCTCTGGTTTTACCGTTGCAACGCTTGGTTTAATCGCTGGTATTAATATGCCTAGCTACTTCTTGGTTGGTTCGTTCGTATCGTTTGCAGCCTTCTGTTTCTTTTTATTAGTCTCCGGAGTAACTGCATGGATCGGTAAACCAGCCATTACCTTATTCATGGTTGTAATGCTGTTAGGTATGGGTGTTTTAATGACACCACAAGAAATGCTTCCTGATTTCTTTGTAAACTTCATTCGTCCATGGGTTCCTATCCGATTTGCCTCTGAAGGTTTACGTGAAATCTTCTATTTCGGTAGCGGCTTCTATACTGGCCAATCATTCAACACCATTTTAGGAATTGGTATTGCAGGTTTAGTGATGTATGTTCTGTCTATTTTTAAACCAGTACGTGCACAAAAAACTAAAGCTAAATAAGTGTATTTATATTGATGTGCTCTGACAACATTCTGAATATTCGACTTCAGTCAATCCAACTAGATCTGTCCTTTTAAGTGCCTTATACTACTTAAGCATGAATAGAAACAGGTACATCAGTAGATTTAAAATCAAAGCCGTTAGAATTTTACTCGTCGTAAAACTCTAACGGCTTTTTTGTATATTCGTAGATTTGTCCCAGTCTCTTTCGATTCCGTACCTATTCATGATTTTTACGTTTCACAGGAATCTATTTAAATGAGGTTTTTATTTAATTGGATGTGATTCTAATTATTCTAATTTTGGTTTTCTCCTAAACTGTATACTTCTTGAAATTTCCCAAAAGCAAAACAATCCTATCCTTTATATAAGATATACACCGTCACCCCGATGGTGTATTAAGTGTAAGTATCAGTTTATATTAAAATAAAAGTTAAATGTTTCTCTGCTTTATTTAAATCTCAGTCCATGCAAGCTGCCTTTTATAGTCAACTTTGTATACCTGAACTGCATTTAATAAACCTCATCTTATTTCATTTGATTTTTATACTCTTCAATTTTAATAGCATCTCTAAAATACTCTTTCCAATATAATCCATATCTATCTTTAGCTTCTCTTATACAACTATGGAAGCTGCTATTTTGCAACTTTAATTTTATAACGAAAGGACCAGAATCCTGTGTTTCTATGAGCTCAAAAAACTTTAGAATATCAATAATTTCTTGGTAAGGTAATGCATTTATATCCGTACCATCTAGATTAGTTTTGAATATACTTGCAGGAGTTAATTTGCATTCTTTACTTTTAGTAAGAACATCAAATATATTAAAAAATTTATCGCTCAGTAACATATTTAAGGGCGCAACTTCCTTTTCATTTAAATACTGAATAAATCTATAGGCTGGATTCGATTTTTCTAAATTTAATTTACTTTTTATTTCTTCAACATCCATTCCTTCTAATTTATATAGAAAACTTTGGATTTCTTTAATACTTATATTATCTTTATGCACAAAGTTTATCTTTTCTATCTCACCTTTTAACAAAGGTGGTACTCGAATATCATCTAAAAGCACACAGACAAAAGGTTTTTCTTTTTCTATACAATATTCTACTTCCTCCATTACCCATTTGAAATTTTCAGCTACATTTCTTGAATAAAACACTATTACTATGTCACTTTCATCAATTTTTTTAGTTATTTCTCCTATTATAGATTTTCCCGGAATGAATTCATGAGTATCTAAAAGTGCTTTATGCTTTTTTTCATTACTTTCTATTAAGTTTATATAGGGAGTTATTCTTCCTTTATCTTTAGTTGAGTGACTAATAAAAAACTTCATCATTCTTTTCTCATCTCCCTTTTTATTTTCTAAGTAGTCATTAAAACTTAGTATAGATAATCTTGATCGAGGATTTTTCTTAGTGAGTTTTTCAATAATACTCAGTAACTCATAAAAGACTTCTTGTATAGGAGATTTTAGTATAATATCTTTACTATAGACTTCTTTAAATGCGTCACTATTATTCTTCCATACTCTCTTTGGATTAAACTGTAATGAGATAGAATTTAAACTATTAATTTTATCCATTTCTTTAAGGAAGAGACTAAAAGCAATTAGGCCTATTCTAAAAGATATCTTTAATTCATTTTTGATATGCTGTCTATCAAAAAATTCTTCTGGAGCACTCAAATATAAGCTTCTATCTTTTACTGGGTTTGGATTTAATCTAACCTCCATATCATGGTAAATAGAAGTTTTTATCCATAAATTTTTGGAGTTTACGAAAGTAGGATTATTCATATATTGATTATTATTCTTAATTAAGGTAATAACCTTTTTTAAGAAAATATAGATATCTTTCACACTATTAAATGTAGCATGTAAGCTATGTAGTGTGAAAAATCCTTCACTTGGTTCCAAAACTGCTTCCTGGACATTCTTTGCAATCAGTAGCTTATATAATTCCTGATATTCTCTTCTCAAAAAATTAAAAAAAGCTATATGCATCTTCTCATTTGAATTCTCAAACTGTTCTAGTAATGATGAATCTTTTAAAAAGGCATCTACTATAAATTGGCCACAATTACTTGTTTCATAAATGTTTTTTTCTATAATTTTATCAATGATTGCTGACTTGAACCGTGTTGAGAAGCCTATTCCTTTTGCACCTGTACTCCTTGACATATGATATATAATAGAATTAATTAGATAAGGATTTGTTCTCTCTAACCTATTAAAACATTTATTAATAACTGTAGTTAAAATAAATATTTCTACCTTTTGAGATTTTGAGGTATTTAATAAATATAATTCAACAATACCCGTATCACTGGGAATCACCTTACCCAATTCATCTCGAAGTTTGATATTCCAATTGTGCAAATTTGCTATTGCCGCACCAACATAGATTTCATAAGGACGATCTAAATAGATACTATTAATACTAACTACATTGAGGTTCTTTTCTTTAAATCTATAGTTGAAAAGCTTTTCTAATAAATAGGTTACTTTTTCAGGTTTTGTATCCATTTGTGATACCAATAAAGGAAAGGATGCGGGATCACCTTTTCTAATTAAATTATTAGCTGCAAAATTAACCTTCCTCTTTCTTAATTTTTCAAGTTCCTTGAAATCTCCTTTAGCTTGCGGAATCTTTTCATTTTTAGTTATTTCATCTTTATATTGCTGAAGTAACTTATACAACTCTTCGTCAGATTCATCTTGTAGCGGTGACAACTTCTCTTTTTGCTCTTTTCTAAACTCTTCTAATTCTTCATCATCTTCAACTTTATATACTTTTGTTTTACCAGCATTTATTTCTAGACCTAATTCCCATAAATGAGCCTGCAAATATAATAGACTTTTCTCTACTTCTTGTTTAGTCTTCCCCAAAATCCTTATATCATCTACATAACGAATATAATTAAATTTCGTAAATTCTTTCATGTTATGATCTAAATCATTTAAATATAAATTACTTAAAAAATAGGCCAAAGCCCCTCCTTGGGGAATACCTTTATCTGACTTTTTTCTATTACCTTTTAGTGAATAAAAGCTTTTTAAATAGGTTGGAATTAGTATTCTTATGATATAAGAGTAAGTTTCATCTTTGAGATGTCGTTTTAACATACTCATTAGAATGTCATGGTCAATATGATCAAAATAAGAAACAAGGTCTGTCTCACATACCCATCTATTCCCTGCTTGTATTTTATAAATAGTTTGATTTAAAAATTTATTGTACTGTTTAAAATAAGGTATGAATGTTGCAGCAGAGAATTTTGTTTTTTTCTTGGAATCCTGTTAGCACAACTCCAATAGTAAAATTTAGTGTCTAATTTTCTTCCTATAAAATTCAAGATTGCATGCGACACTATTTGATCTTCGATTTCCATAAAAGAGTTTTTTCTTAATAACCCATTATTTTTAGGCATTAAAAAAATTTGCTTATTAGAAAACCTATACTGGTTATTCTTCAATCTATGATAAAGATCCAATATTATTTGATCGATATAAGTATCATAAAAACTCATCTCTGAATGTATTTTAAACTTTGTTACATCTTGGACTATAGCGTTTCTACATCTCATCCAAGCAATATATAACTCCTCTTTACCAAATGGATCTTTAATCATTAAACAAACTCTCTCTTTCAAAAAAATATAATCTCATTTCACTTACCAAGCTTTCTGTATGTAATCAAGTACATTTAATACTCTAGCAACATAAATTCCCCATACTTTAAGTATAGTTGTTTTACAATTAATGTATATTCAACCACACAATAGTTTTCTACTCACTATTACCAACATACGCCTATTTATTGTGACTAATTTATACTATATCACTAACTTTTATTCTTTCTGTATTGCTTTATATAGTATGATTGAGAGCTTAAATAATTATTAATAAAAACGACACACTATCAATTTTTAAAATGACGACCTCTCCCAGTAACCTCACTTACTTATGTTACGATTCACCATGGTTATTTAAGAGTCAAAAAAGACGTTGGTAATTCACCCATACCTGCTGGCAACAGATGAATCAATAAAATCCTTCCGCTAAACTTTACAGTTATTTCATTTTTAAAAATCTTGTTCGATTTAGTAATGATAACTAATAAATGTTTTATGCACTCTGGATTCCCCATTTCTCAATATTAATGTCAAATTCTGTTGCAACCTGTTCTGTAAAGAATTTATTCAGTTTTTCAAAATCATTTTTTAGTTGTTCATAATGAAGGTAGCTTTCTTGTAGTTCACCTATTGGTTTCATATAAAAAGTTTCTTCATCACTTTTTTCTATGTATGTATACCAACGTCGATAGTTACTTTGGTGCGTAGTCAAGAAATTGTTTAATTCTTTTATGATTTCATTAGACAAATCATATAGATTAGTCTCTTTGCTTACTTTATTACTTTTTCTTTTTTTTGCATCCCCTAGTATCTTAATTTCATCTCTTACAAACTTATATACTTCAAAATAAGAATCTAGTGTTTCCTTTATATTGTCATGTTCAAAATCCACCTTAAATAACGTTCGTTTTGTATCTAAGAACGTACGTAACTGCCTTTTAAACAATTGGTTTGGATTATCAAATAAAACATTAAATCCACCAATGGTTAATTTCTCAACACGAAAAGCCCATTTTTTAAGACCTATGAATACCATCAGGAGGGTTATAAAGATTAAGGGTATTAACGTGAATAGGGTAGTAGAAATAAAATTTAAATTTCGCCACAACGTATTTACATAATGAACTTGTATTTTTTGTATATCAACTATACTAAGAAAAACTATTAATCCACCGATAAGCAATGTTATGATTGACCATTTCGCTATTTTCTTCATAATTCCACCTCGCATCCAAAGACACCCATTTTCTCCATATATTAAATCAAAGAATATTAGTTGTTAGTACTATTTATATATCTTTTTAATGAAGGAAGTATCTCTTTTGCTATTTTTTCTAGATTCTCATCTTTACGATGTAAATATTTAATGTCATCAAATAGAAAGTCTATTTTATCTATATCAACATCCTGATGAACTACAGCTATCGTTAATAAATTTTTTTTAGATGCATATCTACTTGAAAATTTAGTCAACTCCAAATCACACCAATTAGAGTTAATAAAGTCGTTAGTAATCCAAAAAATTACTCCTGCAGATTGTTTTATTCCTTTTTGAATTGCTTTAACAATTGATTCTCCATAATCAATATTAACTTTATCAAACCAAACAGGTAATCCTGCTCCATTTAAGTAAGGAATCAAATCCTCGACTTCACTTTTATTTTTAGAAGAATGACTCAAGAATATAGGCATCTGATTTCCAAGTGGTTTATCTATTACATAACCCATCTTTTCTAATTCACTTTTTTCATAATATCGGAAAAGTAATTCACTGTTCATCGCTTCTAATACATCGATGTCTCTTACTAAAGTTTGACTATTAAACCTTCTATAGCCTATTTCTTGACTTAATTCATTAAATGTAATATCCGGACGATAACGTAAACCTGCAGCCCTCATCATATTTTTCATTACCTCAATATGTCCTTCTTTTGGATTTTCATAACTTACTACAATGAAAAATTCTAAATTATATGGAATCGAGTTAGTCATAAGATTTACCATTTGAAGAGAAGTTGCATCTTGATTTTTTAATAATTCCATTAGTACCGGTACTAATGGTTTTCTTACACCATAATCACATTCCCACACATAATCTTTGTCTAATTTCACCATTTTCACACTCCCTTATGGAAAATTCTATCATTTTTAAATACTTACTATCATATTATCACGTTTAGAAATTATTTTAGTTACATATTTCTGTTTTTTTCTGCTTCGAATTCCTATTACTACAAATATTTTTAGTTTTGCTTATACATTTGTATTATTTAAAATAAAAAAGAGTAAGAACTTTTGTCCTTTCTCTTTTGGAATGTATTTGTTTGTTGTTTTTTAATTTCCTCAATTCTTCTATTAGAATTATAAGTTCTAATTTCTTGTTGACCATCACTCCCGCACCCGTTATAGCGGCAGTTTTTATCTTTTACATCTATCTTAAATTATTATCAAAAAATCTTTTTTGCTTATTTTTTCATCAAACTTTTGTTTTTCTTCCAGACCTCTTTAATTTTCTGCAGCCAAATGTTTAAAGGTGGCAAAGATTCATTTACTTGAATGTCACCTTCCAAAATAGATTTTTTATTATAATTCTACAAATTTAAGACTGCATCATATGCTTCGTGTACCGCATCGAGTACTTTTCTAACCTTCACGCTATCACCAACGTTAACAATATTCGTTTTATTTTTTAAAGAGTGATATAGATGATTGTTAGGCGAAAATCCTGCTGCTACCACAACGCTATCACAATCATTCCATTCTTTATTGCCGTTTACCTCAATTTCTACGGCTTGATCTAGTACTTCTGTTACTTTAGCAGATGTTTTAAACGTGATATTTGGGTGCTGCAAAAGCTGGTTTAACATCATTGCATTTTGTATAAATAAAGGTTCAGGTAACATTTTTTCAGCCATTTCGATAATAGTGATCTGCATTCCTTTATTTGCAAGCACAACTGCGGTTTCACAGCCGACTAGCCCGCCGCCAATAACCGATATCTTTTTTCCAAGAAGAGCTTGATTTTGCAGAACGTCTGTTGCTGTGTAAACATGGCTCTTATTCAGTCCCTTGATTGCACTTGGCATTATAGGATTGCCACCGGTAGCATGAACCACCAAATCTGCTTTATAGGATAATATCGCTTCTTCCGTTGCCTCTTTACAATACCTAATCGAGATATTTAACCGGTCAAGTTTTGTCCGATAATAATCGAGAATTTTCATTCCATCCCGCTTAAACGGAGGCATACAGGCATTATGAAAGTTCCCTCCTAGATAGGCTTTTTTCTCCCATATTTCCACATCATGACCTGCTTCTGCAGCTGTTATGGCAGCTTGACAGCCGCCAGGACCAGCACCTATCACTAGAACCCGCTTCGATTCATCTGCTGCTTTCAATTCTTTCAATCCCTCATAGCCCGTAAGAGGATTGACGGCGCAGTTTATGCTCTTACCAGCAGCAACGGTAGCAATACAGCCTTCATTACAATAAATGCAATGTCTGATTTCGTCCGTTCTATTTTCCATCACTTTCTTTGGAAAATTTGGGTCTGCCAAAAACTCTCTTCCAACTCCCGCGATATCAATCCAACCATTTCGAAGTGCAGCTTCAGCCTTTTCAATGTCACCCAGGCGCCCATTTGAAAGAACTGGCAAAGACGTGACAGCCTTAATTTTAGCAGATGAAATCATTTGTGGAACCATATCCTGCTGGTAAATAGGCGGCATTGCTATGTACCAATTATCATGACAGCCAGCGTCAACATGTAATGCATGGACACCCTTGCTTTCTAATAGTTTGGCAATCTCTATTCCTTCTTCAATTCCCCTGTACCCTTCTTCTACTGGCAAGAAATGATCCGGGGTAAATTTAACAAGGAGAGGGAAGTCACTTCCAAGGTCTTCCTTGATGACATCGATTATTTCTGTTAAAAATCTCATCCTGTTTTCAAAGCTTCCGCCATATTCATCCTGGCGGATATTCCATCGTTTAGTCATGAATTTATCTGTCAGGTACCCGCCATAAGCATGGATTTCAATGGCGTCTGCTCCTGCTCTCTTCGCTAATTTTACTGTTCTCGAGATTTCACCTTGTATAAACTTAATTTCATCAATCGTCAATTCTTCAAAGGTTATATTAGCACCGGGATACAATGGTAAAGCTGATGCTGAAGCAGGCTTTAGCCTGCCCTCTCCTATACCACCTAATCCAATTCCGGGCACCACTTGAAGGCAGATTTTACAATCAAATTCATGGGCCCTATCCACTAGCTCTTTAAAGCCTGCAAAACTTTCTTCTGTCAATGTGGATGCAGGGGTATGGCCATCGATAGCTTCTGTTGCAATAACGGTTGTCATCACCATCGATGCTCCGCCCTTTGCTCTGGTAACATAGTAATCTACTGTTCTTGGATCAAAATTTCCGAGTTCTGCTCCCATTGGAACCATAACAAATCTGTTTTTCAGTTCCAAATTTCCGACTTTAATAGGTTCTAATACCAACATTTTGTGGCCACCTCATTAAAAGGGACGATCAAAACCATGCCAGAAGCGTCCCCTTGCTTTCATATATTATTAGATAATTTTATGTGATATATTTCACATAAAGAATGATGACTGGATTTTAAAGATAAGTACCATCCATACAATTATTGTAAATTTTTCTATAAATTTAATCAATGTGATTTAAACGCTTTATTTGTACGGTTTGTGAAAAAAACAGTAGTCATACTCTGCGTGACTGCTGTTTACACAGGTTTTAGAACATATTATGATTTCTTATATTGTTTATTCATTTCTATATAACTTTAAATCGGATAAAGATATGCCATATTCCTGCTATAACAGAAGGTGTTGCAATTGTATGCCATAAGTTAGCACTGATAGCGCTTGTTTCTTCTTCCTTTTCCCGGCCATCAAAATAGAGAATCTCTTGTTCTAATTCTTCCAACTCGTTTATCCTGCCTTTAAGGTAGTCATTGAGACGGTTAATGGCGGATTGAATCCGCTGCAGCAGGCCGCCCATCCGAAGATCGAATACACAAGACCGAATATTTTATTCTCTTCCATCCACTGCGTTTGATAAGCTTTCATGAATTCCTCTGCTAACTTTTTCATTTCAGGTAAGAAGGTATTACAATAGTCCTCCATAATTTCACGATTTTGATTATGATAGGCTTGCCGAATGTTTATCCCTGCCTCACACTTAATTGCTAATAAACTGCTTAAGGAATACTGTGTCAGAAACAATGCCTGCCAATCGGGATTTCTATTGATACACTTTTTAAAACGATCTGCACAGTTTTGAAAGTGCGAAGCATACTCATTAGGTATCACATGTCTATCAAATAACCCGAATAATACATCTTGATACAATAGATACTTAGCCGGGTTAATTGAATGGTTATTCGGCAATTTATTACCAGGTACCATCATCGTCATATCCAAGCTCATAAAATCAGAGTAATTCCCTCCGACACATGTGGTAAAGCGCTCCTCCAGGCGGCTTGTTTCAGCATTATCCGTATAACAAAGCTGTAAGGTCGGAAGTATGGAATAAATTGATGCTTCCGCGCCGTTATCACCCCAGGCTGTAATAAATACATCTTTAACTCCATTACGAAGGCAGCTTTTATGAGCAATTTCACCTGCATGATGACTAAAATGATTATTTGAGGAAAAGCCAGTCCATTTCCAAGCGCCGCCAGCAAAAATTATGTTGTTACTGAGTTGTTTATGTTTTTTCAACATACCATCATATTTTTCCGACTCAACCGAATAGTAATCCCAATAAACTAATGATATGTCATCTGGGATCATTTCTATAACATCCTCTCGAATTGGGCTTTCGGTATCGTAATACTCTCCCGAACTCGCCAACCGGAAAAACATATCACTCCACATCATCGGCTCATAGCTGTACTTTCTGGCAATTTCCATCAAGCGGCCAAAATGCTTAAGCAACAAAGTCGACCGGTCCCGAAAACCATGTTTATCCAGATACTTGCCAAGCCCGACCATATGGGCCTCATCCATTCCAATATTGATTTTTCTGCTGGAAATATGTTTGGACATAGTCCTGAACATTGCATCAATCAAATCGTACGTTTTCTCTTCATCAATAAGCAGGATATCATCACAATCCACGATATCGGAAAATGTCTCCCATTTTAATGCTGTACCCAAATGTGCCAGCGTTTGAATACAGGGAATCAGCTCGATTCCGAAGCTGCTTGTATACAGATCCATACTTTTTAATTGTTCTCCCGAATAACGGCCACGCATATAGCCAAAATACGGATACTCTTTTATCTCATACGTGTCTTCAGTATATAGCTGCACAGAAGAATACCCCATTAAGGCCAAATGTTTGATCAACTTTTGAAAGGTTTCGACTTTTAAAACGGCATTTCTGGAGCAGTCAATTAAGACCCCAAGGGAATTATAAACTGGTTTCTCCGAAGAGCTCATCCTTTTTCATCCTTTCTATCAATAGGCCTAGTGCACGGAAGAATTGGCACGGTTCTTGATAGGCAATCGTTCCACTTTTACCATCATATTGAACGTGAATTCCAGATTCTGAAGATTCCACTAAAATGGTAATCCCATTGTCTGATTGCTTGATGTTTAATAGATTTAAGATTTCCTGAGAAGCTGAATCCAATTGCTCATCCAACCCAATTAATTATATTTGCATGGCTACCTCCACCTCTATTCAAAATCAGCGAAATCCTAATGAGCGTACGTACTCTCACGGGATTTCGCTGCTTTTTTTAGTTATTGTTTTGAATCAAAACCTTGCTCAGTTCGATTGGCGAAAATTGAAATTTGTTATACGGCCTGAAACGCACTTTAAATTCAAAAGCTTCAGGTCTTAAACGATATTTTTCCAGTACATCTGGACCACAGCTGGAAGAGCCAAGACCGTGTTGTTTATAATCCAAATTAAAGGTAATAAAATCCTGTTTTTTCAAGTCATACGTATGGTTAGCTCTTTCAAAATTTTCAGCAGTATAGTAGTGGGCACTGAAATCTATTTCTGGTTCACCGACCGCTAAAAGACCAAAACCGTTTGTATCCGTTAATGATACCCATTTAACCTGATGACGGTTTCCATTTTCTTGCGGCCAGACATAAGGTGTATATAACCCTTCAACATCACTGGACCATACTCCTACTTTATTGGCCATCCGGCTGTCTGCATAAGCTTCTCCAGGACCCCGGCCGTACCAGCTGACATTCTCCAACGTTTTTGGCAGTTTCATCGTTAACCCAATTCTCGGCATCGTTTCCGGCAGTTCTCCATAAGGTTCACCTTTTACCTTCAGAAAAACATCGCCGTTGCCTAAAATGGTATAGGTGTATGTGGTGTTGATCCCCCAAGCAATTCTTGGCGGCGCAATTCGGACAGTGACATGAATATCCACGCTCTTCTTATCAGATGAAACATCATACGTTACATCAGTGATTCTATGCTGCATCCAGTGCAGACCATATTTTTGCCATACTTCTTTTGAACTTATACCTTTATGAATAGCCAGCTTGTCATTATCTGTCGGTGCCCGCCATACATTCAATTTCGGCCCTGATCCAAAAACCTTCATTCCCTCAACAGTCCATGAATCTATGACGCCAAAGATTTTACTAAAGGCAAATTCAAAATGATCTCCAGATACCGTAATCAACCGGTCACACTCTTTAACCGCTATAGGATAAGAAAACGAGGTATTATTTTCAGTTACTGTCGCTAAAACTGGAAGTTTAAATTGCTCCCATGCTATTTCATGACCTGCTTTAGCCCATAAGGTATCTACAATCGTCCGGAAATTTACATTTAACCAGTAATCAGTGTGATCCCTTGTAATAGTAGGTAGCGTAAACGGTATAGTAATGCACTTTGATTCACCTGCTTGAATACCTTCAACAGATTGCATCCCCTGATCAAGAATTTGATCATCACATATAATAGACCATGATAATTGCAGATGATCTAAAGGAATAAAATCATATCGGTTGGTAATTTCAATTATCCCTTTCTCTAAATCAACTGCTTCTGCCTTAACTGGCTCAATCACCTTTTTGTATTCTATTAACGCAGGTGATGGTGTCCGGTCAGGCCTGATTAGGCCATCAATGACAAAGTTGGAATCATGCGGTGTTTCGCCAAAATCTCCACCATAGGCAAAGTACTCTTCCCCATTATCATTTATCTGTCTAATCCCTTGGTCAATCCATTCCCAGACGAAACCTCCCTGCAATCTTCTATATTTATAGAAGGTTTCCCAATATTCTTTAAATCCTCCAGGTCCATTCCCCATCGCATGAGCATATTCACAAAGAATATGTGGCTTATTCAGGTCGTCTCTCTTCCCTAATTCGTCCATGATCTCGACTGGTGTGTACATAGTTGTGTGGACATCTGAAGCAATTGGATCCCTGGTCGGTATATTTTCGCCTTCTTCCATAATGAAACGGCATTCACCTTCATAGTGAATAGGTCTTGTTGGATCTTTTGCTTTGGACCATTCAGCCATCGCTACGTGATTTCGACCAAATCCTGATTCATTCCCCAGCGACCACATAACAATGGAAGCATGATTCTTATCCCGTTCAACCATCCGTTTCATCCGATCCACGTAGGCCTCTTCCCAAGCTGAGTCATCACTGATTTGATTATAGTTATTTATCTCCTCAAATCCATGGCATTCTAAATCCGCCTCATCGATGACATACAATCCATAAATGTCACATAAATCATAGAAACGTGGATCATTGGGATAATGGGATGTCCTTACCGCATTTATATTGTGAAGTTTCATCAGTTGGATATCCTCAATCATCGAATCCATCGGAACAGCTCGTCCAAGATCAGGATGATGATCGTGGCGATTGACCCCCTTAAACATGACCGGTATCCCATTTACTAGCAAAACTCCATCTTTTACTTCTACTGTTCGGAAACCGACTTTAGTTGGGATGACTTCTATCACATTCCCTTTCTCATCTTTCAGGGTAAGAAGCAGATGATAAAGGTAGGGATTCTCAGCCGACCATTTATTCGGATTGTCAATCGGGATAACAGCAGATATTTTTGCTTCATCCATCACATCAATCGTAATATTTTTTAAATCTCTTATTTCAACTTCTTCATATAAATGGTTTACTAATTTTATTTCAAGCTGATAATTAGTTATCGGATTATTCTTTTGGTTTAATATATAGGTTTCAATTTCTAATTCGCCATTTTCGTAGTTTTCATCGAGAGTTGTTTTGATAAAATAATCTCTGACATGCGCCTTTGGTCTTACAAGCAAATAAACGTCTCTATATATACCGCTGAGCCACCACATATCCTGGTCCTCGATATAACTCGCCTCAGACCATTGATAAACCTGAACAGCTATTACATTTTTTCCTTCATGAACCAACTTGGTAATATCAAATTCACTTGGAAGACGGCTGCCCTGGCTATAGCCAACTTCCTTGCCGTTTACCCAAACATGAAAAGCACTATCCACACCTTCAAATCGTAGGATAATTGCTTGATCTGCCCAATCACTTGGAACGGTAAACTCACGTCTATAAGAGCCTGTTGGATTTTCAGTTGGAACATGAGGCGGGTCTACTGGAAATGGATATTGTACATTTGTATAATGAGGCCTTCCATATCCATGCATCTGCCAGTTTGATGGAACTTGCAGATCATCCCACTGACCAGTATCATATGATTCTTCAATGAATTGCTTCGGTGTCAAAGACGGATTCTCAGCGTAGTGGAATTTCCATACGCCATTTAACACCTTAACCTCCTCAGCTTTTCCTCTGTCGTAAGTCAATGCGGATGACTCACTGGTATAAGGAAAGAAGTAAGCCCTCTCTTGCAAACGATTCACATGAAGAACAGATAAGTTTTCCCAATCGTACGACTCTTTTTTCATAACTCTTCACCCTTCTTTCTACATAATCGAATACTTACTTACTTTTTGATTGCTCTGTATTTTCTCATCATTCATTCGCCATTAAGTTCATCGGCAGTTAGCAAATTAAACGGAAACGAAAAGTTTATTCGTCCAGTAAAAGCGTGAAATCGCTTATAGAAACTGAGCATAATCTCATTAAGTCAGCCATTTTAGAGTTGCATGAATGATGAAGAACAACTTGTTTCTCAGCCTTTTATCCAATTCCTTTTTGAATACTCGAAAATCAACTACTTCACTGACCCCATCATGCCGGCAACGAAATGTTTTTGGAGAAGGAAGAATATCAGTGCAGTTGGCAGCGTTGCAATAACAATCGTTGTCATAATCACTCCAAAGTCTGGAGAATATCCTGATCCAAGATTTGATATTAACAACGGCAAGGTATGGTTCTCTGGTGACTGGAGCACTACAAGAGGCCATATGTAATTGTTCCAGCTTGCCATAAAAGTAATAATAGCGGCTGCAGCATATGTTGTTTTCATTGTTGGAATATAAATCCTAAGGAAAACCCCTAGCTCCGATAATCCATCAATTCGGCCAGCCTCAATTATTTCCCTTGGGAACATCTTTGTACTTTGGCGGAAGAAAAATATCAGAAAGGCTGTTACACTTGTTGGTAAAATAACTGCAGCAAGTGTATCAATACCCACCATTGGAGTAGCTTCGGAAATAGTTCCAAACATCCGAAATAACGGAACCATTAAAGCAGCAAAAGGAATCATCATGGAGAGTAATAAGAAGTTAAAAACATAGTCCTTCATTTTGCTTCTGAAAATTTCAAATCCATAACCAGCCAAAGAGGCAATCAACAAGGAAAGCAGTGTTGTAATAACCGCTATTTTAATAGAATTACTTAAAACAGATACAAGATCGGTGGTATTCAACAAACTTTGAAAATTTTCAACTAGATGACTCCCTGGTAATAAGCGACCCTTTGTCACATCCACCGACTTATTAGTCGAACTGACGACCATCCATATAAAAGGAAAGATGGAAATAATGGAGACTATGCTTAAAAAAGTATAGTTGAAAATGCTTTTAAGTTTACTCATTTTTATCACCTGCCACTTTAAATTGAATGATGGAGAAGAATACAATCATAATCACAATTGCATAGGAGACAGTGGCCGCATAACCAAAATCAGGGGTATATTTAAATGACAGATTGTAAATATACTGAGAAATGGTCATCGTTGCATTCCCTGGTCCGCCTTGTGTAATATTCATCACTTCATCAAACAATTGAAGTGTCCCGATTGTTGAGATAATGGACGTAAACAAAATAATTGGTTTTAGTAATGGTATGGTTATTTTAAAAAACTGTTGAAATGAGGATGCGCCGTCAATTTTTGCTGATTCATAAATGGAATAATCAATATTTTGCAGAGCAGATAAGTAGAAGATCATATTATAACCAGTCCATCTCCAAGTGATGGCAATAATAATCGTGATTTTTGCCCAAAAGGGATCAGTCAACCACTGGATTGGTTCAGAGATAAGAGCTAATTTCATTAACATGGTATTCACAATGCCATCCATAGAAAATAAATATTTGAAAATAACAGAGTATGCAACAAGTGAGGTTACACATGGTAAGAAAATGGCTGTTCGAAATAATCCCCTATACTTTAGTTTCGGATTATTCAGTAAAACTGATATAAACAAAGCAAGGATAATCATAATCGGAACCTGAATAATGAGATAGATAACCGTATTTTTTACCGTTGTCAAAAAAGTGGGATCCTTAAGTAAACGTGCATAATTGTCCAATCCGACAAAGGAAAGATTTGTACCCGTTCCAGATTGCAAAGACATTATAAATGCCTGAATCATTGGATAGAAAGTAAATGTGGAAATCATGATGACTGCAAGCACGACAAAGGACCATCCAATCGTTGCATTTTTCACCCGATGCTTCCGACTGTTTTTTTGGGGTATTACATTCTGGCCGGTTGTGTTCGTATGATAACTTTGTTTGGTTTTAGCCGGGAACACTATACATCAACTCCTTACTAGATTGATAAAAAACTCGGGAAACGCGCCTGTTGATCAAAGTAGCTCCTATTCTTATAGGAGAAGCTTGCAATTTCCCGAGGCTTGAATTTTTATTTGCTAGATTAGCAGAGACCAACCTATTATTTAATTTGCTGTTCCGCTTGTGTTTGTGCGTCATTCAAGACTTTATCAAGTTCTTTTCCTTTTAAGAAATCCTGCATTCCCACTGCTAATATATCTTCAATTACATACGTGTGTGCACCATAGTTTACTTGTGGTATTTCAGCCACCCATTTGGAAAAATCTTCTGTGATTTTCTGACCGTCAAAGAATTCATCTGCCGCTTTATAAGCCTCACCTTCTGCAGCAGGCTTATACGTACCAATTGCACCAATTTCTTTGTTTAGATCCTGATAAAAATCAACGTTCGAACCGAAAGTTTTTGCCAACAAATCTGCCGCCTTCTCTTTGCCCGGAATATCAAGAACATACCAAGAGGATCCGCCAAGGTTAGTAGCATTAACAGAATTTGCATTACCAGATTGTTTAGGGAAAGGAACAACTGCCCACTTGCCTTTTTGAGATACCTCCTGCTTTACTGAAGCTGTCATCCAGTTACCTGTTAGAATGGATGCTGTTTCACCGCTATTAAAGGAAGCAAGATATTGACCCCAGTCGGAAACCGGTTTTGATATATCTGCTTCTACAATCTCTTTGTAAGTTTGAAATGCTTCTTTAAGATACTCATTGTCTGCCAAGTTCGGGGTAACGCCATCTTCCTTCAAATACCATGAACCGCTCGTCTGAATCATTTGACGAATAAGACCAAGATCTTTAGGATCCATTGAAATCATAGATTTGCCAGTGGCTTCTTTAACTTTTTTGCCTATTTCTATATATTTGTTCCAGTCTATACCCTGCAAATCTTCAACAGCGTAGCCTGCTTTCTCTAAATAATCTGTTCTTACATAAAATCCAGATACTCCTGAATCAAATGGAATACCATAATGCTTATCTTCTAAACTGGTAGGAGCAAGTTTGTATTCTGCAAAATCTTCCGCTTTATAATATTTTGATAAATCGAAGAATGCATCTGGATACGCTTTAAGAAAGCTTTGCGCACGATAATCCTCAATTAAGACAATATTCGGCATTCCTTTAGTTGTACCGGAGCTTAAGCTGGTATTAAGTTTTTGGACAATGTCTGCTTGTGCATTTTCAATGATTTTTAAACTAAGCTCGGAATTTTCCTTATTATAATAGTCCTTTGCCATATCGATAGCTTTCACGTTGAAATTTGGATCCCAAGTCCATACCGTTAATTCATTGCTACCCTTTTCTGTGTCGGAAGCCTCTTCGTTCGTTTTTGATTCAGAAGAACAAGCTGATAACAAAAGAATACTGGCTAACAATAATGCAAAAATCTTATTCATTGACATCCCCTCCATCTCTAATTGTAAGCGTTATCAATCTTACATGTATTATGTTAGCACCCCTTTGCTACAACTCGATAGGAAGATATTTTCGTAAACTTGTATTATTTTTGCAAATTGAAAGCGTATTCATTTTTGGGAATTTGGAATATCTTTAGATTTTATTACGATTTTTGTTCCATATGAGAAGGAATGATAATCCGTACCTTTGTTCCTTCTCCCTGTTTGCTGGAAATGGTTACTCCATATTCTTCTCCATATATAAGTTGAATACGCTCATGAACATTCCTAACACCGATTCCTGAGAAAAGCTGTCGTTTGTACGTTTGATTAGGAAGATTTTCACCTTGCTCATCCGCTATTCCGTCACCATTATCTACTACTTCACAAATCAGGTTGTTCTCTTCCTGCCAAATAAGGACATGGATAGATCCCCCCGCTTTACGATTGAACCCATGGAAAAATGAATTTTCCATAAAAGGTTGAAGAATTAGCTTAGGCAGATGAAAATCCATACAATCTGGCGAAACCATATAGCTTACATGTATTTTATTTCCATAACGTTTTTGATTAATGAAGACATAGTTTTTCAAATTATCCAGTTCCTGTTTAACAGTAACCGTTTCATTCACATTGCCTATTGTATTTTGAAGTAAGGAAATCAAAGCAGTAATCATAGCTTCCGTATCTTCCTTGCGGTCTTGCTGAACCATAAATTTAATGGAAGCTAATGTATTGTACAAGAAATGTGGATTGATTTGTCGCTGCAGGGCTGCCAGCTCCGCATTCCGTTTCTGTTTTTGCGACAGCATTAACTGCTCAACATATTCATGCAGCTCATCCAGCATGGAATTAAAAGCATTTCCGATTTGCCTCGTTTCATATGTACCTAAAACAGCCACGTTTTGACGAAATTTAGATTTTGGCGCATTTTCAATCTGTCTAACAAGTCTTGATAAAGAATTAGTCAATCTTTTTGATACGAAAAATATACTGACCAGACCTATCAAAACAATCCCTAGCGAGATGAATACAATTTTTCTCTTATCAATTAAATTTCCAAATGTCTTTTCTTTATCGATAATATTAAATAAATACATATCAAAAGAGGGAAGTGCTTCTACAAAAATGACCTGATCCTTCCCTTTAAAACTACCAATCATATAATTATTTGAGTTGTTTTTACTCTCTTTCGCATACCGAAGGAGTTCCACTTCCTTTTGCCCAATAAATTGAGACTGGTTACTGGAAACAATCCTCCCTGACTTATCAATAATGAAAATATCATTCCCAGGGCTAGTATAGTTGGAATAGACCTTTTTGAATTCACTTTCCCTATAAGAAAAATACATGGAGCCATAAACAGTACCGGAAAGTCGATCCATTAACGCTTTTGTAGCTACAACATACCTTCTATCCTCAATACTTCTCGTTTCGTTCTTACGTTCATCATATTGATACAGAAGCCGTTTCGGTTCTTTAAATGTATTGCTTGTTAAGATACTTTCATTAAGCTCCTGATCAGATATCGGCCAGTGGGTACGATTGGTCGTTAAGGTAACCCCATTTTCTCCTTTAACGATGATTTCAAGCTCGTAAGCTTCAATATTCGATTGAATTTGTTTAATATATTCCCCCATCGTATAAAATGAGATCATTTTTTGAGCATTCGTTTGCTCCTCAGTTAGGTTGGTCTTAATTGTGCCGCTTTGTAAAATATTATTTGACGCAATGACAATAGAATAATGAAAAGACTCAAAGCGTTCTTTTATTTCGTTTATTATTTTCGCATTCGTAATACTGAATTTTTCAAAAAAGAATTCCTCCGACATGCGAATTGTTGTCCATGTAATCGTCACAGAAACAAGAATGATAATGGTGAAGGTGATAAGGGAAATCGTAATAAATAAAGTGTGGTGTTTAAATCGCTCGGGTATAAGTCTCATATTTAATCACGTCCCTTATCCTATAAATTGTTTTCTTTTGTATTGACTAGGGGACATCCCCTTTATTTTTTTAAATACTTTGCAAAAATAGCTATGCTCCGAGAAACCGACCATTTCACTTATTTCTGCGATAGTAGCTGTTTCGTTAAGGAGTAGCTTACATGCCTCTTCAATCCGGATTCTATTCAAAGAATCTATAAATCCTTCATGATTATGAGTTGTAAAATAGCTTGAAATATAAGAAGGATTAAAATGAAAATAAGTAGCCACATCGGTTAAGGTAAGCGGCTCTGCATAATGACTCTTAATGTAGTCCATAAACTTCTTCATAGTGATATTCTCTGCTCGATTTTCCATTAAGAATATGCATTTATTCGCTTCCTCAATAAAACAATCCAAAAGTTTAATTGTCTCATTTGCAGAATGTGCTTCATCAATGAGCTTGAAAAACGAGTACCTGCTTTGTTCAAGCTCTTTGATATCATAATTCATATTGCCAAGGAGGATTGTAATGTTAAATATGATGTTACTGATAAATGATTTATACTCGAAAACATCCACAAAAAAACAATTAGATAATTTTAGGGCATGATTCCTTAAATAGTGAAAAGCCGAATCAAAGTGCTTATTTCTGAACTCTTCTGTAAACCAATCCAGATTGAATTTTTCACTCCTATGTACAGTCTTAGGTAAAGATCGTTCAGTTAGAACTAAGATATCAGGAAAATAAAAGCGATAGTTTAACAGTTTTAGAAGGCTGTTCTTTAAAATTCCTCCTAATTGACCAAAACTTTGGAATCCCTCCGTTAAAGCAAAACCACATGCGACCTGTGAAGCTGCCAATTGATTAGCAACATCCTTAACTCTTGTCATATGATCTAATTTGTATTCAAAAGAAATACAATGATATGCGGATCATAGTTAAAAGAATAGTAAGAGACCTCGCTTATCTTTTTGTTGAATACGTTTTCAACCTTAGTTTTGACTTGAATTAAAAATTCAGCAGCACCCTTGGATGGGTGTTTTTTTAAGTCCACACCCAATAAACTGTAATGACTGTAAGGAAAAGCTCTAATAATCTGTTTTGAATCAAAATGTACATCATACCCTAAAACTAACCTGTTGATAATTTGATCGATAGATAGACTTACATTCAGTTCCTTTTCCCTTGATTGAAAACCTGGTATTCTTTTAACAGCGGTTTTTAAAACTTTTAATAGACTTTGCGCCTCGAGCTTTGGTTTTAAAATATAATCAACCACTCCACATTGAAAGGCCGAGCGTACATAGTCAAATTCGCCATAACTGCTCAGGATAATGACCTCTATTTGGGGATATTTTTCTTTAACGACTCGTGTTAATTCTTCTCCATTCATGATAGGCATGACGATGTCTGTAATAATGATGTGCGGACTCAAAACTTCTATCATTTCCAATGCTTCCTGACCATTTGAAGCTTCTCCAACGATTTGAAAACCTTCAGACTCCCAATCTAAATAATGCTTAATTCCCTGTCTAATTAGTATTTCATCATCTACAATCAGTATTCTGCAAATTCCATCGTCTTTTACCATAATCTACCTCCAAATGCTGACAACTTTAATCGTTCAATTTATTATTTATAAGCTTTTAAGTAGTAACATTAGTTGTTGCTACCATATCTTCTATGATAATTCCTACAGAAATAGCTTAATGAAGTTGTATATTTTATACCTTTTTAAGAACAAAGGAGTAACTTATCCTAGTTAGGTAGGACGCTTCAAATAGCTGCCTCTGATGGAATAGAAGTTTCCGTATTATACCTTAAATTATAAATTCTGGTTCTCTGTATGATAAGTCTCTTTTTATTGCTGAAATGCTTTTATTGATTCGAAATTACCTTGAGTGATATCAGCGGCATAATAAAGTTCGACAGGCAGTCTAAAATGTAGTTTTTGTCAATTCATGGAAAAATAAGTCGAAGCCACTCGTGAAAAAAACATTTAAGCAGGTTGTTATTAGGGTCTTAGTGTTTGTCTGATAACATACTTATTTCGACATTTTGGAAAGGCACTCCTTTTTGCATTACAACGGGGACTCTATTGTTCCAAATAAAGTGGAAACTTCCGAGTAATTGAGGAACATACAAGAATAGCAGCAATATAGCAAACGAAACAGCCCGATCCGATAACATCGAATCGGACTCCAGCTTTTTTTCTGTTTGATAGGTGTTGAAGATTTCACTTGATAGGCAACTATACTTAGTAGCGGTAGGGAGCATACCACTGATTCCGTACCCTCCTCTTGCTGAACATCTGGCCGCCATTTCACTTGTAAAGAAGATTTAGATTATAGTAAGGCTATTCTCTTATTCATCAATAATTATCTTTTTAATATAGTCGTTTAGGAAAATTCCTTGCGGGTCAAGTTCATACCTTATGGCTTGAAAATCCGGCAGTTTGGGGTAGCAGGAATATAATTCTTTTTTACCTAGGCTATGCATTTTACCCCAATGTGGTCTTCCTTCATACTTCCGCATAATCGCTTCCATCTCTTGAAAATATTCTTCATATGGCATGCCTTTATACATATGGAAAGCAATATAGGCGGAATCTCTCTGATAAGAAGGACTAAACCAAATGTCGTCTGCCTTGACCGTCCTGCATTCTATCGGAAAATGAACCTTATGCTTCTTTACTTCAATACACTTCCGAATCTCTTGAATGGCCGGCTTAAAGTAATGAAGTGGAATACAATATTCCATTTCCCTGAACTTCACAAGTCTTGGACTAGCAAAAATCTCATAGCTTTTTGCCGTAATGGTTGTTGTTCCTACGGCCTTTGCAGATATTCTGCTTATGGTTTGACTGCTCCTTGGTAACACACGACATACCTCTGACAGTACAAAAAATAAATAGTTTTCAAAAATGAGATTTTTTAAGTTATGAAAGAATAAACCCTTTGGTTTACGATTCGTAATATTCATCGTTTTAACTTGTACACAATCTGAATATGGGAATAGAAAAAATTCAAAGTGACGGTTTTCATTGATATAGCATTCAAGCTGTTGCTCAAAAAGTGGATATTCTTTTCTTTCACTTCTGTATTCATATATAAGTGTTTTAATTATCTTCAGTTTTACTTTTACAATGATTCCAAGAACTCCAAGCGATATGAGACAAGCCTTGAAGTATTGAGGATTTTGTTCCTCGGAGACGGTAAGAACATCTCCAGATGCTGTAACAATGACGATTTCTACTACTTGGGTTGGTATATTACCAAACTTCAGTCCAGTTCCATGCGTTCCGGTTGAAATAGCACCCGCAATACTTTGGACATTGATGTCGCCTAAATTTTCCTGAGAATATCCTTCTTGTCCAAGCACTTCTCCTAATTGAAATAACCGGGTACCACCCAGGATGGTAACTGTACTGGCTGCCTCATCGAGTTGTTCAATTCCACTAAGTAAATCAAGAGATATGAGCCAATCATCCGTTTTTACTAAACTCGTAAATGAATGCCCAGCTCCAACAACTCTGATTCTTTTCTCTTGTTTCGACGCTTCTTTAATGATTGAAGTAATCTCCTCAATTGAGGAAGGATACAGGATTTTTTCTGGGATACTTTCACATGTTTGAGACCAATTTCTCCATCGTTTGCCTTGTATCGTCTTCATTACAGAAAGCATTTCCCTTCCCCCCGATAGGTAAGAAATCGATCAACGATTTGTTGATTAGCAAGACAAATGATTTCATTAAACCGTTCACAAATTTCTCCAGCTTTCGCTGCCCTGAAGATAATGACATCTCCAATTTCCAACGTTTCCTTTTCATAATAAACAGGGGTTTGCACCTCCCCAGCTCCTTCAAATGACAATAATTTACCACCCGGCGGGTAAATAGGCAATGGCACCTTATCCTGACCATGCACTCCAGATGAGACATATCCACCTCCAAGACAAGTATAAATATTTGGAGTTGGTTTTCTAACGACTGGCAATGCGAAATATAAGGCAGGTGTGAAGCGAAAATTTCGGTAATAATCAAACAACAAAGGAGCATAGAAACCTGATCCCGCTGTCAGTTCCGTAACAGCCTCTTCTTTTGATGTAGTTTCAAGACTTCCCGTTCCTCCTCCATTAACAAATACTAATTGTACACCCTCACTCTTAAGAGATTGAACAATCCTCTCCCTTCGCCGTTTGATTTTATCAATTGATTTCTTTTTCATAAAAGCAACAGCCATATTTTTAAGCCTCTGAGATGGCAAATGATCACCTACCCCAGCTATTTGTGCTTCATAACCCATGATTCCCAGAAGCTTTAGCGATGGATATTCCTGTATAATTCGTACTAGCTGAATCACGCCTTCTTCTGTTTTTAATGGGGAACGTCTTACTCCAAAATGGAGATTACCAAATGTGGTGCTCATATCAATATCGATGCATAAATAAAAAAATCCGTTTGCTTCCTTAGTAATCGCATTTAAATGTTTAATCTGTTCAAAGGAATCGACCATACAGGTAATTTGATGACCTTTTCCATTTAGTTCAGCTATTTTGCTAAGAGGTTTGGAATCCCAGCATGGATAACCTATCAGGATATCCTCAATGCCTTGTTCTGCAAGAAAAATAGCTTCATAGGGGCTATAACACATTACTCCTTTATAGACAGGATTGGATTGGAGAATTCTTTTTAAAACTGGAATAGACCGTATCGATTTAGTAGCAATTCTGATCGTTTTTCCATTTGCTTTTTCAGCGATTCTCCTGCAATTTTGATCTAAAGCATCTAAATCCAGCAAAAGGGCTGGATAAGATAACTCCTTTGATAATTCATATAGCACCACTAACACCACCACCTCTCATTCTCATAATAAACGAGGAGCATGATTAAAAATAGAACTTATTCAAAATATTCAGACTTATTATAACAATTACGTTTTCAAGGAAAGATAAACGCATAAAAAGTTTATCTTATATTATAGCGGTAGATGTTTTTTAACGGTGTTACCAATACTTTTTCATGGAGTTAAAAAAGCCATTGATATAGTGAACTCATCAATGGCTTTAGACTTAATATAGGAAGTTTTAATAAACAAACATACCCATCAAAGGGGAGACCCTTATTTACTAGCTACTATACAGACCGCTCTTACTTATAATGCAGTTGCTGTAATGTATCTAGCGGGAATTTTTGAATCTCCCATTAAAGTAATAGTTAATAATATACACAGTACTGAGTAGTTTAAGATTAACACCCTGACCCTCTCAGTTTGTTAAAACGAACGTGTTTTGGAACTCAAGTAGAGATGCCGATTGACGTATGTTCATAACGGCTATCCTTTAATGCTTTTAAGATAAAATGTGCGACGTCAGCACGCGGTATTGATCTTGATTTCTCTGGTACACTTGTTGCAGATTCTCTATACTTTCCTGTAAAGGGATGATTCGTTAGCCCCATCGGTCGAACAATGGTGTAGTTCAATCCATGTGATTGAATATATTCAACTGCAGCCCGATGATCAATTAGAGGATTCTTAAGCATTCTCATGACCAATTTACCACTTAGCCCTGTTAATTCTTTATGGACTCCCGCAGATGCAGTGTAGATAATCCGCTCTACATGTTGCTCCTTCATACCAGTAACAATATTTTTTATCATCTCTTGAAGCTCGGTTGATTTTTTCATCCCTTGATTCGAGCCTAAGCAAGATATAACAGCATCATGACCTGCAATCGCTTCTGTTACTTCCGCTAGATTAAAAGCATTTCCTTGTATAATCTTTAAATTTTCATGGGAAAAGTCTAGCTTGGCCGGAGTACGTACAAACGCCGTCACCTCAAAACCAGCCTCAACTCCTTGACGCACAACAGATTGACCTACACCACCTGTTGCACCAAACACGATAATTTTCATAACAATCCACCACCCTTTCTTATTATCATCCCAACATTCCCAGAATGCCCACTGCACATTTCTTGGACCAATATTTTTATCCATTCCTGAGTCATTCTAAGGAAAACTATGGATTGTTCTCTGTATTAAACATACCTACTTACACTTGATTGACTATTTAATATAATCATATAATTATCTGTTGGTTTTATCAATTTTCACTACTTATAAAAACAATTCTTTATCAGTGACGTTCATTATAGTAGAATAGCTCAAAATGACTAGCGTAAAATCGTATGCTAGGGTATTCAATTGGGGATTCTTTCCACATTTAGTGCTCCTTTAATCTACTACGATAATAATCGGACTAGAACATCCAGTTCCAGCCTATTTCCGCACTACTCTAGTGTCCATATCTGGGAACGATGTGATTTAGAAGAAATCTTTTATACAAACTGGGTTTAAAAAAACCGTAACTAAATATAAGCCGAAATACACATAGCCCTTTTTGTGGCTATGTGTATTTCAGCTATTTTAAATGTATGCAAATTTGTAAGCAGTCCACATCTTCTATGCTGTACGCTTATATAGTTCAATCATTTCTGTAACTAGAATTGTAATCGTATCAACACTCATTATCTGGTCTTCCGCATGCATAAATATAAGCGAGAACTCAAGCTTTTCTCCATTTGCCTCTCTTTGAATTAAAGAGGCGTGCGTTTTATGACCTTCTACAAAGAAATGTTTTGATTCAGCTAACTTTTCTTCTGCTAATTCATATTTTCCTTCTTTCGCCGCATAAAGCGCTTCCATTACTAAGCTTTTAGCCGCACCTACGTTACTAATAATCTTAAACGCCACAGTATAGTAATCATTTGCTTCTAATGACATAGTATCCCCCCTTCTCGCCTTCCATTAACAGCTATCCTTTTATCACTTGTTTTCAATTATTTGCAGTGCTTGATCAAGGACCTTTTCACCATTCATCATACCGTAATATTGCATATTAATTGCTGCTACAGGAATGTTTTTCCCGACCAGTTTTGATTCAATTTGATTTTGCATATATTTCACTTGAGGTCCTAATAACAATACATCTACATTTTTCTGTTCGAGAGTAAATTCCATTTCTTGTGCTGATTGGGCAAAAATATCAGCTTGGATTCCACGCACTTCTGCTGCCTTTTGCATTTTTGTCACTAATAAACTTGTACTCATTCCTGCTGCACATACTAACATAATAGTTTTCACTGTTAGTTCCTCCTTTGATTTCATTCTTTAGTTTAAAGATGTCAGTTAATAAGGATATATAAATATCTGTTCACGCAAATTTCTTCCAATGAAAATAATGAACTATAGCAGGCAAGGCATTGGGCTTATGCCTCTATTGTCTAGTAAACTAAGTATATGAGCCTTACCTATTGATAGAACGAGCAACCATAGAGACTGTATGCCGAATACCACGAATAGCTTTACTCATCGCAAATATATTTTCTACAGGAGCAAGACCGGCGTACCCCGCGTCACCGATATGTTGAATATCCACCCCACAAATTTTATTCCGGATAGCAATTTGTTTAACCGTGTCTTCATCAGAACTTTCTTGGCTTGTACCAATAGCAGATAAAACAAGGGCACCATGTTGATGGGCACTTTTTACAATCTTCTTTAGTTCTTCATCATCAAAGCCTGGAACAGTCCCCACTGCAGGAACTAAAATAATATCTGCACCTGAATCAATATAACCTTTCACCACTTCTGCATCTGCAACTGGCTCATCCACTCCTGCTCCATGCATTTTTCCTGCGATAATTAATCCCGAAAAATGTTCTTTAGCAAGCTGTATCGTTTTTTGGATCTGCTCATTTGTTACACCCGTGCCAGGATTTCCTGTAAAACATACAAAATCAAGTCCTAATTTTTCAATTTCCTGTATGGTTTCTAGATTAGCTTGACGACCTTTTGAAATGATTAATCTTTCTTCTGCCATATTCGCTGAATTGTCCACTGGCTCTAGATTAACACCAATAGGACGGCCGACCAATCGGTGAAGTGCCTCTACGAATGAACCTTCTTCGTTTTCTAATCCTGCAATATGTGGCGAAAGCACATCAACACCATTCAAGAGAATTAAGTCTGCTCCAAACGAGCGGGCAATTTCTGCATTTGTAATATCTTCAATATAAGGTTCACGAACCGCAACATTTTCAGACATAATAACGCGTCCTTCGCATGCTTTAATACTTTGCTTCAACTCTTCTGCAGTCATTTCCAATATTTCTGATGCATTTGCACTGATTAATCGTTTTTTCATTTTTAAAGTCCCCTTCATTGCTTTTTTGAACTAATCCACTAATCCTGATCATTCATACTTTTACACTTCAATCTCTTCATTAATAGTGGTAGCCCAGAGTATGTTTTCATTCTTAATTAATCAAGAATCATTATTTGCATTGGAACTATCATTTGATCCCTATATTTTTTAGTTTCATTGAGAACAAATCAAAAGATAAATTAGTAGTTCAGTAACTTTATATAGTCAAACTATTCTTGCGATTTGAAACGCTTTTCAACAGCTAAAACGAATGGCAAGTAAAGTAAGATATCCAGTATTATTAAAACAATCTGCAAAATCGCCCCGCTTATATCACCTGTAACTAAAAATCCACTGAATATTGGAGGCATTGTCCAGGAGGCTGCTGCTCTAGTTAACGGTACTAAACCCGAGGCCATTGCTAAATACGTGACCACTACATTTATCATTGGAGCAAGAATAAATGGAATGAACAACATTACATTCAATACTACTGGTATACCAAACATAGTCGGTTCATTAATATTAAATAAACCTGGTACAACGGTAATCGGTGCCAATGCTTTTGTTTGTTTGCTCGTTTTCTTTTTACGTGCTAAATATCCGAGAACTAAAACTAAACCAATCGTAGCTCCGCCCCCGCCAATATAGACGAAGTTATCCATAAAGGGTAGTGTAATAATATTTTGTAATTCTTGACCAGCTTGATAAGCCACACGATTTTCATCTAAGTTGGCAATCCATACAGGCTGCATAACTGAGTTAACTACATTACCTCCATGGATACCAACAAACCAAAATAAACTATTGAGACCTACCACGATGATTGTACCAAAAACGTTATTTCCCAATAACCCTAATGGTTTACCTAAGATGACTTGCGCAATGTCATGTACATTTGGTAAATCAAACGTACTTAGAATAGAATAAATAATTAACCACATCGTTATAATTACTGCACCCGGAATAATGGCACTGAAGCTTCTGGCTACAGCTGGCGGAACGCTTTCCGGAAGTTTAATCTGAATATTACGATTAATGAACCATTGATATATATAGCCATTAAGCAAACCCATAATTATAGCAATAAATAAACCTTTCGCTCCCATATAAGCAATTGGCATTCCAGCTCCAGCATCAGAAGAAATAAATGGAGTTGCAATAATAAATGCAGACAATGAGATAATGCCTGAACCGATTCCGTCTACATTAAACTGCCTTGTTAAACTATAAGCAATCCCAAAACTGGCTATTAAACCAATTAACCCAAAACTACTGTCAGTGCCTTTCCATAAAAATTCTGCGATTCCCATCTTACCCAACCATGCTTCCCACCCTGGCACCGGGAAACTAGCTATAATCATAAAAAGTGAGCCAATAATAATTAACGGCATTGCAAACGTAATACCATCTCGTATAGCAATCAGAAATTTATTACTACCTAATTTTCCAGCAATGGGCATCATTTTATTTTCCAACAGTTCATTCATTCTGCTCACTTTTTAATTCCTCCTCAAGTTTCATATCTTAATGAATTACATTGATAGAATGCTTTTAATCTTATAAGTAATCCTTGTATCGTTCTTAGCCTCCTTTGAAAATCAAAATATCTTCCTTTATTTATAAATTATTATCAAAGACTATAAAAATACCTTATTTTTATCATTTAAATAATAATAAAATATAATTAACTATCTTAACACTAATTAATGAAAGCGCTTTTGTCAATCAAGAAATTTCAATTTATTGATAGTATTAGTATTTTTTTACTTCACACATTTACCTTTCCATATATAAAGGAAGAAAAAGTTTTTTGAAAATTGATTTTAAATAGTAAATTAATTATAATTTATAATTAATTAAGATAAGAATAAGAACGGAGATTATCATGACACTCACAACTAAACAAAGAGAACTGCGTACTAAAATTTTAGATAAAATTTATGTCCATGGTCCTATCTCACGAATAGAGATTTCAAATCATACAGGTATTACCCCTGCTACAGTTAGTGAGATAACTGGATCTTTACTTAAAGAAAACCTAATTTATGAATTAGGAGAAGACTCTTCTGAAAATAATAAATCGGGACGGAAACGGATTCTTTTAGATATTGCCGCACATCACAGTTTTTATATTGGATGTGAATTATCTGAAAAATATTTTTCGTTTTGCCTAAGTGATAATATCGGAAAAATCTATGCTGAGAAGGTAATTAAGTTTAATGCAGGAAATAAAAATGATGCTTTAACAGAAGCTCATTTTATAGAGGAGTTAAATCATTTTATTCATTGTCATCACAGCTATCAGCCAAAGGCCGTCGGAATTGCATTGCCTGGACATTTTAATGATAAAAGTAAGACCATTTACAGCAACAATACACACTGGAAAAACTTTAATCTAGGACTTCTACTGGAAAATGTAGAATTACCAATCTACTTTAAAAATAATGTTCATTGTATGGCCAACGCGGAGAGACTATTCAGCAAGAATCATATAGATGATAATTTCATTTTCTTTCATGTCAGTAGAGGGATGTTCTGTTCTTATATTTATGAGGGACATACTTATGGAGAAAACAAATTTTTGGTAGGCGAAATAGGTCATACGATTGTTCACCCAGACGGAGAACTATGTGAGTGTGGAAAAAGGGGCTGCTTGCAGACATACGCTAGTGAGGCTTGGATTATAAAAAAATCCCGCATACTTTATGAGAGTTCGAATACAACTTTTTTGGGGCAATTAACCCCAGATAAACATAGCATCACAATTGAAACCATTTTAAGTGCTTATAAAATGGGGGATGAAGGAGTCACCAACATCCTTAATAACGCCATTAAATACCTGTCTATTACAATCAATAATTTACCGATGTTGATTGATACAAATAAAATCATTTTACACGGAGAGCTATTTAACGAACCCGTATTAAACAATCTGCTTAGCCATTATTTAAATCAAAATAACATTCTACTTCCCCTCAGCCATACTTGGGACATTGCATTTAAACAATATTCCGATATAAATGGCGCTCTTGGAGCATGCAGTTTCGCTATCTCCAACTTTTTGTTAAAGGGTAAAATAAAAAGCTAGTAAGAAAAGATTAGAAGTAGCTCATACTTAATTAAAGAGGCTGGGACATAACTAAATTTATTATGTCTAAAGCCGAATGATGTATTGGATTTTTATTAATCTAAATAGAAAAAGCCGAACTATTATAAATAATGCTAACACTGCATTTAATAATAGTTCGGCTTTTTTAGTTACTGGAAACCTTTTGTCCCAGCCTCTTTTAATAAATGTATAGGAGTATTTTTTAAAATAAAAATGACTTACCTTTTTGGCAAGTCACTCCCCTGTTGATACCCTGATAACCAATCTGAGATGATACTTTAATTGCTCTTCTAAATAATTGAATTCGTCATAAATTCGTTATATGAGGGATTTTAAGAGAAAGACTTGGTCTATTCTTCTCTAAATGAGATAAACATAACAAACATTTGTGGGTGTCTGATAAAAATTACAATATGCGGTAACGAACTCTTCACAAATTATTATACAATCTTAATCAGCAATTGATCCACCACTTTTTTCTATACTTGAATTACCATTAATACTGATGATTTTTATAGACAGTAATGTATTTCTTTCTTTTGCAATAATCGACTCATGTTTAATATTATTCGGCAAATTATGGTTAGATTGAGGATTGTTGTTATTTGAATATTCTATTGAACTCAAAGGATTATTTTGTTCTTGTATTAAATCTACATCCTCTGTTTTCTCGCCTTTAATATCTAAAGGTGGATTGGGTACAATGACTCTTTCACTTTCTAATGGTGATTCATCATAAGATTTATTTGATTTGTGTGTCACATTCACATCTTGAATTCCTTTGTTTTTTTCCATTTTAGGACATAACCTAGGAAACGATGCTAATGTTCCGAATCCATATATACAATGAATACAAAGTATCATTTGCATACCAAAACAATCGTAACCTCTTACAGATCCATTCCGACTATTAACATGTGTTATTTTCAGTATTATTTTTTTTCCGTTTTTAAAGTAAAGGACATAAATGTGTCCAGGTTTAATTGAATTAATTAATTGTTTATTCATCCCCCTCCTCCTTTTTAGAACATTATGTCTGCTTAGGACCGTAAAATTAATCAGCTTCACTATTTATGGATTTAATTAAATCCTTAAATGACTTACGATTTTCATCTAATAAGGCATCTAATCTAATGAACAATGAATCGATATCTATCTTATCATCGTTCTTTCCAATAAAATATTGATAAAATAAGATCATCGCATAGGCAATCCCAGTATTATCAATATATACAATACCATTTCCACTTTGTTTAACACTTGCATTCCCATTTTCATTTTTTAATTCTGCGGAAAAATTATTTTCTATTTGCTCAAAATATTGTTTAACCTGTTCTTCCACCATATCTTTTATTAACTTTTCTTGGCCTTCATCCACGGAAATCACCTCACTTTATATTTGTATGAAAGTATTATCTTATTGTATAGGCTAAAGATACAGGACCTAAAAAAACCTAAGAAACTTAACGTTTCCTAGGTTTTCCAGCAATACTGTTACTTATTTAGCAAAAGGTTTATAATACAACCATTGGCTAAATTATTTTCTAGCCCTTGAATTACCACTATTTTGAACAAACGCGTTACCATTTTTCACATCAAAATGGAATTTTTGTTCAGTTCGTTGATTTTGTTCTTGGTCTTGGTCTTGGTCTTGGTCTTGGTCTTGGTCTTGATCTTGGTCTTGATCTTGATCTTGGTCTTGATCTTGGTCTTGATCTTGATCTTGATCTTGGTCTTGGTCTTGGTCTTGATCTTGGTCTTGGTCTTGATCTTGGTCTTGATCTTGATCTTGGTCTTGGTCTTGGTCTTGGTCTTGATCTTGGTCTTGGTCTTGGTCTTGGTCTTGATCTTGATCTTGATCTTGGTCTTGATCTTGGTCTGTTTCTTGATCTGTTTCTTGATCTTGATCTTGATCTTGATCGTTTTCTTGATTGCTTAATTGTTGCTGTTGTTGCTTTTGTAGTTGAGCTTGTATAAATGCAAGTAAATCCTCAATTCTTATTGAACTCATTGATATTTCCTCCTTTCTTGTTGGTATAAAATATTGTATGTAGACAAGCATTATTTGCATGGTCAAGTAGACTGAGTTAAATCCATCATTTTCGATGAAAGCTATTATAAATGCTTTTTTGCCCTTAAAAATATACTTTGTGCCTTTCGTCGACCCTATTTACCTTCAATTCATATACTTACTTTTTCAAAGAAATGTATACAGAAGTTTTTTAATCGCAATAGAAACAAAACTCTTAATTGATTGCATAAAAAAGAAAGCGAAGTATTCCTCCGCTTTCTCTAAATTCCATTCGATTCAATGACTTGCTTGTACCAATAGAAGCTATCCTTTTTGATACGGCGTAAGTCATGCGTGCCTTCTTCGTGCTGATTAACATAGACGAACCCGTAGCGTTTTTGGAAACCATTCAACCAACTTAGTAAATCTGTGAAAGACCAGACACAATAGCCAATCACTTCGGAACCATCAGAAATGGCGTCTTGAATTGCTTTCACATGAGCCTGAAGGTACTCGATCCGGTAATCATCATGGATTTGGTCATGTTCCTCTACCTTATCAAATGCACCGAGTCCATTTTCACTTATCAATATCGGCAAATCATATCGGTTTGTGATTCGGCGCAGCGCAGTTCTCAGCCCTTGCGGATCAATATTCCAATCCCAATTCGTCCGTTCAAGGTTTGGATTCTTCGTAGTTTTGTATAGTCCTGGAATTCCAGAATCCTTTGATGTCCCTTTGATCCCGGTTGTATTCATTTCACCGGCACCCACTCCGCCTTCTAAAGGATTGACTTCAAAGGTCGAGCTTTGGTAATAGTTTAAGCCCATAAAGTCTGGCTTACCTTCTCTTAATAAAACAAAGCCCTCCTCTTCCACTTCAGGAGCAAGACCTTCTTCAACCAAGTAGTTCCATGCTGCCTTCGGGTATTTTCCCCAAGTATATATATCCATCCACCAATGGCTATTCAACTCCTCTGCATTCTCAGCAGCCAAAATATCTTCCGGCTTTGAAGATGCCGGGTAAGCTGGACCATAGGCAAAGCTCGGACCAATCTTTCCATCCGGGACATATTGACGGAATGCTTTGATGACACTGGCATTGGCCAGGTTTGCGTGATGATTCACTTGGTAGAATAACTTTGTATCCTTTACGCCCGGTGGATGTGAACCTTGATCATATCCATGGCGAGTAAAAATATTTTGTTCATTTAAGCTGACCCAGTACTTCACACGATCTCCAAAGCGTTTAAAACATTCCACACTATAATTCGTAAAATCCTCAATGATTCTTCTGGACTCCCATCCGCCATATTCGTCCTGAAGTGCTTGTGGTAAATCCCAATGGTACAAGGTTAAGATAGGCTCAATTTGATATTTTCGCAGCTCATTAATCAAATCATCATAAAAGGCGAGTCCCTGCTCGTTGATTTCACCTCTTCCATTTGGAAAAATACGCGGCCATGATACAGAAAAACGGTACGCCTTTAAACCCATTTCTGCCATTAAACGGACATCCTCCTTATAACGATGATAATGGTCTACTGCGACATCTCCCGTCGTCCCTTTATATGTCTTACCCGGGATACGTACAAATTGGTCCCAATTACTAACCCCTTTTCCGTCTATATCCCATGCACCTTCAATTTGATAGGCAGCAGAAGCAGCTCCCCATAAAAAGTCTGTCGGAAACGGTTTTAATGTTTTATACATATCGCTTTAGTCTCCCTTCCGTCTGAATGTTGTCTTTTCCTTTTATAACATAGTCACTTAGACATTCTCCCAATCTAGCTTTAAACCAAAATGGAGTCCTTCTGCCGCTGTAAAAAATGATACAAAGCACCAATTAGATTCGAATCATTTCCAAACTGACATTTTTCAACTTTGACCGTTAATCCATCTGTTTCATATTTCATTTCGTTTAATGTTTCATTAATCTTGTCGATAAATCCTTCGCGATTACTGATTGCACCGCCAATCAAAATCTTATCCGGATCCAGAATAAATTGTAGATTATATATGCCAACAGCAAGCCGACGCATAAACTTATCAATATCTTCCTGTACCTCTGTGTCACCCTGTTCAGCAAGCTCAAAGATCATCTTACCGGTAAAAGTATCGGGGTCTCTCTCTTTTCGTTTAGCAACCTGCTTGATCAAGCCTCCTACGGCTGCCAACGTGCTATAGGTTTCTGCTGGTTGTGTTCCCAAATAGCCCTCCATCTTCATATATCCGAATTCTCCAGCAAACCCATTTCTCCCATGCCGAACTTTTTTATCGAGTACGACGGCACCGCCTATACCGGTGCCAATCACTATACAAAGATAATCCTGTACATCCTTTGCTGCACCAATCCAGCCCTCCGCCAAACCAGCACAATTAGCGTCATTCTCCAATTCTACCGGTAAATTTGTCCGTTCCTGAAGGAGTTCTTTTATATTAGGGCCATGGATATAAGGGAGTGCTGTGATCCCCTCTATGATCCCGGTTTCAATATTTACCGCACCAGGCATACTCACCGCCAGACCTTTTATCACATATTTATTTTTAAAATCCTTCACGATCATATCAATTGTATTTATAAATTCGGTAAGACTCTCTTTAGGAGTTGGAAGTGAGGATTTTTCAATAAAACATCCCGTTTCATCCATAAGTGCATATTTAATGGCAGAGCCACCAACATCAAGTACCGCATAGTAATTCACTATATAACCTCCAGCAACCCAATTTTTCATACAATTATCATATCCAATATATCTGTGTTTCTTATGGGTTATAAAATAGCTTCATACATCGAAAACATCAGAATTTATCAGCTTCTGTGAACCTCGAAGTCTATGAAACTTTGATTAACAGGATTCTCGGATAATTAATTCGGAATCAATAAATACCGGTTTTAATTGGGATCTATCATTAATTAAATCGTCGAGCATATAGGCGGATAATTTACCGAACTTTTCCTTATCCTGTTTCACCGTTGTTAATTTTGGAGAACTATAACGGCAGGCTGCAATATCATCACAGCCAATTAACCGGATATCATCTGGACAGCTTAAGCCTGCTTCTTTAATAGCTTGCAAAGCTCCGAGGGCCATCATATCTGATGTCGCAAAAATTGCTTCTGGCAGCGTTTTAGAGCACAGGATTTTCTTCATTGCCGCATACCCGCTTTCCTCATGAAAATCACCGTATTGAATCCAGTCCTCACAAATTTCGAGTCCAAATTGATTCAGTGCTTCCAGGAAACCTTTTTTGCGAAAGATCGAAACAGGAGAATCAAATATACCGCCAATAAAACCAATCTTTTTAATAGCATGAAGATACAGATATTCCACCACTTTTCTCGACAAGCCCAAATTATCAGTCATAATATAGCTAGCCTTTGGCCCTTTTAATTCAATATCGATTCCGATACAGGGCAGGCCGGCTAAAGCCAAAGCGTAGGTAGATTCCTCCACCTCTTCACCAGCAATAATTAAACAGCCATCCACATTAAAATGCCGGCATCTTGCTAAATAACTTCCATTATCCGACTGAAAATGTTCGTTTGAAAACATTAAAATATCGTAACCCAGTAAACCTATATTCTTTTTAAATGAAGAGATAACCTCATTAAAATAAGGATGGGTCATATCAACATTAATTCTTCCGGCATAAATTAACCCAATTAGATTTGACTTTTTCGTTGCCAATGATCTGGCAGAAAAGTTTGGCTCGTAACCACTTTGGTTAATAATATCCATCACTTTTTTTTTCGTTTTTTCACTTATTCCCTCATAATTATTGATTACTTTTGAAACTGTACCTTGAGATACATTGGCCATTTGTGCAATATCTTTAATCGTTAAATTCATGTTAATCCCTTCTAAATGCGAGTAGTTTGGTTACCCATTTTTAGGTTAATAGGAGTTTCAATAGTTAAGCATAAAATTTGGAAGGAATGTTTATTTAACTGAGCCTTCAGTAATACTCGAAATAAACAACCTGTTGAAAAATAAAAATACTAGTAATAACGGTACTGTTGCCCAAAATACACCTGACATAATCATTCCAAAATCCACATTATGTGTATTGCTTAATTGAGCCAATGCTACCTGAATCGTATAATTTTCCGGATCTCTTAACACGGTAAACTGCCATAGGAACTCACCCCATACTGCCGTAAAGACAATAATACCCAACGTTGCAAATGCAGGGAGAGTAATCGGCACGATGATACTGCGATAAATTCTAAAGTTCGAACAGCCATCTAACTTTGCTGCTTCGATAAGTTCATCAGGAACCGATTTACTAATATATTGCCTCATGAGAAAGATACCCAAAGGATTTAAAAAGAACAGCACCATTACCCCTGGTAATGTATCAAGCATGCCCGCCTTTGATATAAGGAAATATTGAGGGATTAAACCCAATTGCGGCGGAATAATCATCGTTAGCAAAATCGCGATAAATAGTACATTTTTTCCCCGGAATGTAAACTTAGCAAAGGCAAAACCGGCCAATGAACTAATGAATAGAACAACGATTGTTACAATGGCACAAATGACAAATGAGTTCCACATCGAACCGAAGAAATCAATTTGATTTAATACCTTTTTAAAATTTTCAACTAACATATTCCCCGGTGTAAGGGTGGGAGGAATCGAGTTAAAGGCCGAGCTTGGACTAGTCGCCATTACAAACATCCAATAAAACGGGAACAAGGATAATAAGGAGGAGATGCCCAATAAGGTATAAACTAATAGTTTGCTTATGGAAAATTTCCTCACTTTTTTATTTTTATTCATTTCCCACCCCTCCTTTTTCTTCCAACTCCAGAAGTTAAGTATACATTGATTGCTGCAATCACTGAGATTAATACCAGCAAAATAATAGCTGTTGCAGAAGCAGTACCAAAGGATTGCAATCTGAAAGCATCACGATACAGGTACATAACGATCGTCATAGCCTCATCTCTTGTAAAGGCGCCTGTTCCCATAAATATAGTAGGCTCGGAAAACAGCTGCAAAGCTCCAACGGTAGAAGTAAAGACAGTCAGTATAATAAATGGTTTTAACATAGGAATGGTTATGTAACGAAATTGTTGGGTTTTATTTGCCCCATCAATCGTGGCAGCTTCATACAAATCATTGGGAATACTCTGAATCCCTGCTAGGTAAATGATTGTATTATAGCCAACCCATCGCCAAAAGACCATAATGGATATCGCAATTTTCGTTCCCCATTCTGAACTTGCCCAGCTTACTGGATCAAGACCTGCTAAACTAAGAACATAATTGGCTAAGGAGGATTCATGATTACTAAACAGCACACTGAAAATCAAGGCTACCGCAACCATTGATGTAATATAAGGCATAAAAATAGTGACTCTGAAGAAGTTTTTAAATCTTAGGAAGGCTAGATTTAACAGATAAGCAAAAATGATTCCAAACACAATTTGCGGAGCCGTGCCCATAATGCCCATAACAATCGTATTATAAACAGCCTTCCAAAATAGAGGGTCTGTTAAAACAACCTTAAAATTATCCAACCCCACTGAGACCATGGGACTGAGACCGTTCCACTTTTGAAATGCTAAATAAATACTGAAAATCATAGGATATAAACCAATAATCGCAAAAATGATAAAGAAAGGAGCAATGTATAAATAAGCGGAATACATATCTTTTTTTGCCTCAGATCTAGCTCGCTTCTTTTTAACTTTGATTTCGTTCATACTAGGATTCGCTTTCACTGGATCCATTTTCACACCTCTTTTCTTATCAAAGATGGGAGCGACGTATCCATGAAAGTCACGCCGATTCCCACCTTATTAGTAATCTATTGAAATTACCGGTTTAGTAAGCCCTTGGAGCGTTTAACAGCGGCTTTCCATTCTTTTTCAGGATCCGTTCCTTTATTTTGAACGTTCTTTAAGCCATTCAATACTTCTGAATAGATTGGGAAGTATTTTTCTCCTTTATAAACAGCCCCACTGATATCCTGTGCTGCTTTTGCAAATACAGGTGCTGTTGCTTGACCGCCAAAGAAAGCATCTTCGTTTGTTTTGAAAGCATCCATTTCATATACAGCTTGTGCGGAAGGGAAAAGTCCCTTGTCTTGGAAGGATTTTAGTTGATTGTCTGGAGAAACTAACCATGAAGTAAATTTATATGCTTCTTTCGCATTTTTCGTTTCGCTTGGTATGGAGATGAATGAGCCACCCCAGTTTGCCGCAAATTCAGATGGCAATGTCGCAACTCTCCATTTACCGGAAGCTTCTTGCGCATTCCCTTCCATCCAGCCTTTTAACCATCCAGCCCCTAATTCAGCAGCAAATTCACCTTTATTTACAGCATTTGCCCACTCCGGAGACCACATTTCAAATTTACCAACAATACCCATTTCATTCAATTTCACAGCATAATCATAAGCTTCTTTAACAGCGTTACCGTCCTCTTCGATCAATAACTCCCCTTTAGAATTAAGGAATGTTGTTTCTGCACCATCCAAGTAAGCTCTGAATGCCATTTCGATACTATCTATAAATACCTTGCCTGTTTTTTCCTTCACCTTCACACCAGCTTCTTCAAAAGCTTTTGGTGAATTAATCAGTGTGGCTACTTCCTCAGGATCTGTTGGAAGACCTGCAGCTTCAAATAAATCTGCACGATAGTATAAGGCTTTCGGTCCAATATCTGTTGGCAGACCAATCAGGAAATCCCCACTATCATTCTCCCCTGTTTTCCATTTCCAATCTAAGTACTGATCTTGAATATCTTTTGCACCAAGATCATACAAGTTTTCAAAGCGATCCTGTGCTGCTTTAAAACGGTCTAATTGGTCAATTTCCAACATCGTGATATCAGGCGCTCCGCTTCCAGCAGATAAAGCGGTGAATAAAGCATCATGATGATCTGCTGTTTCTGCTGCTCTTACTTTAATGGTAACGTTAGGATTTTCCTTCTCATATTCCTTCGCAAGATCCTCATAATTCGTAGCTCCGAATGTCCAGAAATCCAGGGTAACTTTTTCCCCACTTTTACCACCGTTTGAAGAAGTCTTTTCATCATTACATGCTGCCAACGACAGCGCCAGGACCGTTGATAATCCGATTGCAGCCAATTTTTTTAAGCTTTTCAATTGTAAAACCCCCTATAATAATTTGGTCAGACCATCATCCATGGATGATGCATAAAGGTAAATTTTGATTCTGTGCTACCCAGCCCCCTTTACCATATTAATCTTTAAAAAAATGATAATAGCACCACCGTTTAGAAACCGGTTTCCAAAAAGATTAAAATCATGTCATTATCAGAGAACAGAAACCGCTTTCATTAGTGATTATAAATCGATTTTTCTGAAAAATCAACCATTTATTGGGAATATCGCCCAATATTTTGGAAATCGCTTTCGTAATTAATTCTATTAAATAACTTACCAAAGACCCTTTAGGGAGTGGTCTTAACATTTCTCTATATAGGTACCTGTTCTTCCCATTCTGGGTATTCATAAACTGAAACACAATCACCCTTACATCTAATTGTATGCCTCAAAAATAACATAGATGTAAACAGGTTATTTCACAAAAAAAAAAAAACGACTTACCGCACGGGCAAGCCATTAAAGAATTAATATCTAGATGACAGTCTTATCATTAAAATTTTTATGCTATCAGATTAGATACTTTTTAATACGGTTACCAATCAATTAACTAAATGGGATTTGATCACCTTTTGAAATTACAATTTAGAAGTTATGCCCATTCTAAAGAACTAGGACCCTAACTATCCTAACTGAGAGAATCAACTTATTAGATAAATTATTGTTTTTGAAATTGATTGTTTACGATCTTTGATATCGATTTGTTTTTGGCTAATGCTAAAATTCCTGCCGATAAAAACATTAAGGACCCTAACAGATCCATTACTAGATAGGAGGTAACCCCTATTAAGATAAACCAGATAGGCTTTTTAACTTCTAGTTGATTGTCCTTTAATAATTTTGCCATAACAAAATTTACAATCCCTAATATAACAAATAGCATTCCGAAGCTAACCGAGAACATATATAAACTACCAAAAATAGATTGTGCCGCTTCAAGTTTTGCTAGAGTATTATAATCAGAATTTAATCCTTCATTTTTTATATATGAAGCATAAACAAAAATAGTAAGGAGACCTGAAACGATCTGCCATATAGAACCGACCATGACTAATCTTCTCTCTAGCTTTCGATTCACCATTAAACCTCCTTCTATTATCCTTTAACTCCAGATGACAAGGACATTGATTCCATAAAGTATTTTTGTGTAAATAAATAAAGGATAAATGTTGGAATAATGGCAACAAGTGCTCCCGTTAGAGCATGCGCCACATCGAGTTGATACATCCCTTGTAGTAATTGTAATCCCGGGGTGATTGGCATCATTTCAACATCATTAAACACAATGGATGGCCATAAAAAGTCATTCCAGGAGGCAGTAAATGTAAATAACGCTACAACTGTTAATACCGGTTTTATTAGTGGTAAAATCAGCTTAAAAAATATTTGGAAATCGGAAGCTCCATCTACTCTCGCAGATTCATCAAAATCAATAGGAATTCCTTGCATAAACTGTCTTACAAGGAAGATATTAAATACTCCTGCTGCCCCCGGTACAATCGCAGCTAAATAATTATTTACCCAACCTAGTGTGTCCATAATTTTATAAAGCGGAATAAGGTTTACAACAGCTGGAAACATCATCGTTGCCATTAAAAAGATAAAAATGGTATCTCTTCCCTTGAATTTCATTCTTGAGTATCCATATGCAGCTAATGAAACAATTACAAGTACTAATACTGTTTGTGATAGCGATATTATCATTGAGTTCATAAACCATTTTGCAACTGGTGCACTCGTGTTATTAAAAAGTACATCCTGGTAATTACCAATAACCCAATTAATCGGTAGGATTGTAAAAGCATTTGTTTGAATATCTGCCTCACTTTTGAAAGACGTAATGAATGTGTACAAGACAGGGACAATCCATATAAAAGCCATTATCAGTAAAAAGATTAAACCAACAATTTTTGAAATACCTTTTTTACCCAAAACAAGAACCTCCTAATCACGTTGTCTTAAAAAGAAGAATTGAATGGCAGAAACAACCATAATACATAAACCGAGAATTACAGCCATTGCCGCTCCGATACCAGCAATAGAAATTCCAGAACCAAATGCATTTTCTTGTATGTACATTAATAATACGGAAGTTGAGCTAGTTGGCCCACCTTTCGTTAACATAAGTGGTTGTCCATATACATTAAATTGTGCGATTGTTGTAATAACAACTGTATATAATATTTGAGATCTTATACTTGGTAGAGTGATTCTAAAAAAGCTTTGAAACTTATTTGCTCCATCTATTGAGGCTGCCTCATATAAATCTTTTGAAATACCGTTTAAAGCAGCCTGATAAATAATCATATTTGCACCGATTGTCCACCAGACCGTTACAGTAACTAATGCAATCCAGGCATATGGCTGGGTCGCTAACCAGTTTGTTTCAACATTTAGAAAATGATTAACTGGGCCAAAAGAAACACTGAAAAGCATTGAAAAAATAATCATTACGGCAGAAACAGAAAACAAAGTCGGCATGTAAAACAATGCCTGAAAAAATTTCATCCCCTTTGGTTTTGTGTTAAGACCTGCAGCTAAAAGCAAAGGAACAATAATACAAGCAGGAACTGTAAAAAGCACAAACTTGAATGTGTTTCCTAATCCAGTACGTAGTTGATCGTAAAATGTTGAATCTTGATTAAATAATATTTCTTGATAATTAGCAAATCCAACAAATTCCGGCTTTCCGATTAGATCCCAGCTCGTAAATGAAATATAAATACCATATAAAGTGGGAATAAGAAAAAATATCGCAAATATTATTAGATGTGGCCCAATGTATAGAAACGGAGAAAAATTAAAATGTTTTTGTTTCGAATGTTTTTCTATACCTGCTGACATTTTTAATTCTTTATTCACTCCAGGATTGTTCATATATTTAACCCCTATTCTTTAGATATCGAATAGAGAGAGAAATCCTTATATATGGATAAGGATTTCTCTCTAATTGTGAAAGATCGATTTTTATTGTCAATTAATTCCATTATTATTATTTTTTATTAGTTGAAATTTTATCCTCAACTGCTTTTTGAGCATTTTTCAACCCTTTATCGATATCTAATTTCCCATAAATCGCATCGCCAACCAATTTATCGACTTCTTCGACTACAAAACCATTGTACTTATAATCAAAGATTTTAAGAGATTGCTGCATTTCTTGGTTCTCAATTAAGAAAGCCTGAGGCAATTCTTTATATTCAGGATTTTCTAAGGTTTCTAAAGCTGCAGGATTTTGTCCTGCTTTAGCCCATGGAAGTGAATTTTCTCTCACAAAATCTAGGAAATCAACTATCCCCTTTGCCTTTTCGTCTGAACGTTCTTTGCTGTTAAACATGACGAATTGGTGAGAAGACGTCCAGTTTACAATTTTATCAGATGAAAGCTGAGGGAAGTTTGTTAAACCCCAGTTTAATTTCTTAGCATCTTTTATACTATTTTGCATCCAGATACCTTCTGGATAAAAAATAGCTTTACCAGATTTGAATAACTGGCCTGGATCTTCTCCATCCTTGTTAGCAATTTTATCGTCTACAAGACTTTTTAATAATTGTAATGCTTCTTTAGCTTCTGGAGTATCAATAGTAGGAGCTTCACCATCACTAGTTATGTCTCCCCCGAATTGATTGTAAATGGATAAAAAGATCGGACGTGTCCAAGTGATTCCAATGCCAGTAATTTTGTCTTTTTTAGACAATTCTCCTGCTTTTTTCACTTCATCAAAAGTTATAACATTATCATCAAGTGCATTAGGTGCATATTTTTCCAGCAAATCTTTATTATAATACATTACAAAACTATGCACATCTAATGGCACACTATATCTACTATTATTAAGGTTACCAATGTCCCAACCTGCTGTTACATAGTTTTCTGCTTTAATTTCAGGATGATCAGTCAATACATCATCAAACTTTGTTAACATATCATTATCTACAAATTGTTTAATTCTCTCAGCATGAACTACGGTTAAATCAGGAATACCTTTTCCAGAGTTTACTACCGTTGGAATCTTGGTATACATATCATTTTCTACCATTGATACATTCTTAATTTTGAACTTAGGGTTTGTCTTATTATAATCATTCACAATTTGCTTCATATTCTCACCATCTGGCCCTGTGAATGGATTCCAAAAGACAATTTCATTTTTAGATGAACCTTCTGAACCTGAACTAGATGAACTACAACCTGTCAATGCCGTCATAACTAGAAAAAGAATAGACAATGTTAATAGCGATATTTTTCTCATTAGTTTCCCCCCTAATTTTTTCAGAAGATAAAACATGCTCCTAATACTTAAAAGCGAACGAATCAATACCTCCCATCAATTAAATAATGTTTAATGAATAGTTAGTACACATTTTAAATTTCACTATTTTTATCCCTTTAACTGACTTCCTATAAGTTTTCATCAAGGGCGTTGTACATACAGTTATCAATTTGAGTCTTATTTATTGTTTATTGTCTTGATTTTGTTTAAATCTACTTTTGGTTCCCGATTTTCCTTTAGTAAACCGTTCACCTCTTGCTGCACATCGGTAATTTGCGTATAGCAAAAACCACTAATATATGGAGTGTTTTTAATAGCTTGAGTAATAGATTCATAACGATGTAGTAATTCTTCTTCACTATTCACTTGCTTACCATAGCCCCAGCCTTTTTCAGAATCAAAGGCAATACCACCATATTCACTAATAATGATTGGCTGCCCCTTATATTCATATCCTTTTGCCATTGCAAACTTAGAATTATTAAATGCTATCTTGTTATTCACAACTTTTTCTTTGTCTTTATATCGTCCAATAAATTCCTCACCATATTCCACATAATCATGAAGAGTCAGAATATCTGAAACTGTATGCTCCCAACCATCATTTACAATAACAGGTCTCATGCTATCAATCGCTTTTGTAAGATGATAGATACCTTCTGTAAAATTTTGCTGTTTTGCATCTGTAAAAACATTCTTTATACCCCATGATTCATTAAACGGAGTCCAAGTAATAATGGACGGGTGATTATAGTGCTGCTTAACAACTTCAATCCATTCATCTGTAAAATTCTGAATTGCCCCATCAGAAAACTCATAGGTTGCAGCCATTTCAGACCAGACTAGCAGTCCTTTTTTATCAGCCCAGTATAGGAATCGCTGATCTTCGACTTTCATATGCTTTCTAACTCCGTTAAAGCCCATTTCTAATGTTCGGTCAATATCTTCAATGATTGCTTCATCTGAAGGTGGTGTTAAATATGACTCTTCCCAATAACCTTGATCTAATATAAGTTTTTGATAAATTGGTGTATTATTTAACAATACATTCCCATTCTCTATAGACACTTTTCTCATCCCAAAATATGATTTTACATAATCTATTACTTTCTCGTTCTCAAGCAATGTAAATTCAACATCATATAAATTAGGAGATTGTGGACTCCAATGCATTATTCTCCATTTATGAGACTCACAAGCAATATTCATGGTAGTCATAAAATGTGGTCGATATACGCTTTCTTCAAAACGCTTTATTAGCTGACCTTCAAAATAAATGGATGTTCTTAATACTAAGGACTGATCAAGGTCACCTGAAACTTCAAACCCGAATTCAACTGATTCTGTATCTATATCAGGAGTTATTTTGACTGACTGGAGATGCGCTTCATTTAAAAACTCAAGCCATACCGTTTGCCAAATTCCAGTTGTTTGGACATACCAACAATCAAAATTATTATCTAACCACCTTTGTTTTCCTCTTGGTTGAAAGCAGCTTTGACTGTCTTCATTTTTAACCACAATGTTTAATTCATTTTCCTCACTTAAATAATCAGAAACATTAAATGAAAATGCAATTTGTCCACCCTTATTTTCACCAACAAATATTTCATTAACCCATAGCTTTGTTACATAATCTGCTGCTTGGAAATGAAGGATTATGTTTTTATTTTCATATTCTTTAGGTATTATGATTGTTTTTTGATACCAAACATTCGGACAAAATTTTTCCTCTCCAATACCACTGGCTTTTGTTTCATATGTAAAAGGGACGATTATTTTTTTATCAAACTTTGATTCTTTGTACCATTCTTCCTTTTCTCCGATATTCTCTCTATCAAATTTGAAATTCCATTCTCCATTTAAATTCATCCAATCCGCTCTTTCAAACTGAGGACGCGGATATTCAGTTCTTGGTATGTATATTTCTGTCATTTGAATAACTCCTTTATATTTTATCTAAATATTTCAAAAAATGTAAGTGCTTACATTTATATTTTAAATTAAGCTCAATAACATTAATATACTAAATTTAGTATAAAATATACTTTTCTTAAGATAAGTAGACTAAAGCAGAAAAGAACCAACCTACGTCTATAAAGATTACATAGTTTGCTTTCTATTAATTAAACAACATATCATTATTAATCAACCAATACTTGTTTATTTTAATAGAGTATCTAACAGTGCTACATTTTCACATGAATTAAATTGCACAGGAACATAAATCCTTTTTGGATTGTAAGTACCCTTAACTTGTTCTAAAAGAAGGTCAACTGCTTTTTTACTACATTTATCAATATCTTGCTTTATAAATGGAACTCCAGCTATACCAGATGGATCAAAGGTCAACAATACAATTTCTCGACCTAATTCCTTCTTCAAAGAACAGATTGCTAAATGAGTATAAAGAGCTAATTCTGCATTCATTGTAAAAACAGCTGAAATTTCTGGCTTACTTAATAAAAAAATCTTAATTAAGTTTGGGGTTATATTCGGTTGAATATCATTGAATCCTAATAAAAGCCATTGGTTCTTATCAATTTTAATCCCTTTAATTAGAAAAGCGTTTTCAAATCCCTTTGATCTCTCATTAGTTACAGTATTGGTAATGAACGGAGATATGAGCCCAATATTCTTGTGCCCTTCATTTAATAAGTAGGAAATAGCTTCGAACGTACCGACTTCATTTTCGGAGGTTACACTATAAGTTAAAATATTTTCCATATATCTATCAATTAATACAAAAGGATATTTATCCAATGACAGTTTAAGGACAGCCTCATTATATGTTTCTTTTTCTGTAGGAAAGATAATCATCCCGCTTACTTCCATCTCTCTAAACATTTCAATAGCATCCGCTTCAACATATTGGGACTCTCTTGTAATTTTTATAATAAGTTTATAACCATTTTCTGTAACATACCTCTCAATAAAATTAACAAACTCTTGTTCAATCTTCGTTTTCATATTTGGTAGAATAAGTGCGATTAATCCCTTTTGTTTATTCAGTTGATTAATAGAAGAGGTTAAATAACTTTCACAAACAAACGTACCTTTTCCTTTGATTCTTTCTACTATTCCTTCTTCAGCAAGTCCAACAAGCGCATTTTTAGTTGTAATCTGGCTAACATGATATTCTTTCGTCAACTCTTTTTCAGAGGAAACACGATCACCTACCCGGAGCTTACCTGTTTGTATTTGAGCTTTAATTTTATTTTTTATTTGTTGATACAGAGGCTCATTTTTAATCGTAACTCACCCTTTATTCTTTATATACTGATATACTAAGCATACTAACCATTAGTATATTTTACCACCTTTTAGTGGATTATATTAATTCATATATAAAAGATAATCTCAATAGTACATTTGTTTACAGTGTATAAATTAAAAATACAAAAAGAAACAAACTGCGAATAATATCAACAAATATCAATAAGCATAATAAATAAGGATTCTATTATAATTAAGTCTATAAAAGTTCATAAATATATTTTTATCTGCATCTTGATTTTCATAATAAAAACACATTTACCAATGGTATGGTTTACACAATTAAACTTAAACTCTCCTTAAATCCATATCCACTAACTCCAATTTTCAATAAAAATAATAGATTGAAATATCTAATCTATCCTCTCAAATAAAAGTGGTAAAAAACTTCATCGTCCCCTTCCTTTATTTCACAACACCATAATAATAGGTCAATAGAGTCAATTTATGTTAAAATTACACTTTACAGATAGGAGGATTTTTAATGGCGAAAAAGAAAGTATTGGCTGTTGTGACGAGCCATGAATATATGAAAAATAAAAAAGACAAAACGGGTTTATGGTTAAGCGAACTTGTACATTTTTATGATTGTTTAAAATTGGCAGGATATGAGGTTGATATAGTTTCCACAAAAGGAGGAAAAGTACCACTTGATCCGAAAAGCCTTCTCCCTGTCTTGCTGGATAACAGGACAAAGGAATACTATCTGGATCCGTATTTTATTAGTAGATTGGATAAAACCACTTCTATCGATGAAATAACATCTGACGAGTATGGCTGCATCTATTTTGCCGGCGGACATGGAACGATGTGGGACTTCCCTAACCAGTCCAGCATTCAAAAGTTAACCGCTGAAATATATGAAAAAGGCGGTGTCGTTTCGGCTGTTTGCCACGGACCTGCTGCTTTATTAAATGTTGTATTATCAGATGGGACTCATCTCTTGGAAGGAAAAACAGTAACCGGTTATACAAATATGGAAGAAACGATCATGTTTGCATCACATAAAATACCATTCAAGCTTCAAAATGAGTTAACCGCTAAAGCTGGAAAATTCACAAAATCAACCGTTCCTTTCACATCACATGTGGTGGAAAATGAGCGAGTGATTACAGGACAAAATCCACAAAGCGCGCGAGCAGTTGGTGAGAAAACGTTACATTTCTTACAAAATCAAAAAAGATATTAAAAAATGTCGATTCAAACTCCAAACCTTTGTTGGAGTATTGAATCGACATTTTTTTAATTTACATAGGTAATACATACAAAAAGATAGATAAAAAGTGCAGAATAGAAGCAACCAAGACCATCAGATGCCAAATCGCATGGTGATATGGAAACCCTCTCCATACATAAAAGATGCTTCCTACCGTGTATAATAATCCGCCATACACAAGCATCATTAATCCAGTTGGAGGAACTGCCATTTTTAACGGCTCCCATGCTACAACAATTAACCAGCCCATGATGATATAGATTATTGTAGAGAGAATGACAAATTTCCTTAGGAAAATGGCTTTAAAAACAATTCCGGCTATTGCCAACGTCCAGATAATCGCCAATAATGCATATCCTGTTTTCCCTCCAATTGCAATGATTGCATACGGTGTATACGTTCCTGCAATAAATAAATAGATGGAGGTATGATCAAAGAATTCCATAATCACTTTGACTTTGCCCTCAGGAAATGCATGAGTCAGAGTCGAGAATGTAAAAAGCATCAACATCGATATTCCATAGACCAAAACAACTGATAGCCTATCGCCAGCTCCATTCGTTATAGAAAAAACAATCATTAAGATTAGGGCCGCAAAGGATAAAGCTGCTCCTATCCCATGCGTAATCGCATTGACGACTTCTTCTTTCTTGGTGTAAGTATAGACTCGATTCATCAAGAGACTCCTTTCCATGTTTTTATTTGTCTATTCCCGTTTTTTTGCTAAATTAATACCTTTCTACCTATTTTTTAAGATTTAATTGTTTTAAAAGATATGGCCAGACCTCCATAATATCTGTTGCTAGCATTGCGCTAGGTTCACGTTCAATCGCCCAATATTCTGACGATTTCCCATGAAGATAAACCGCATTCGACACGGCTGTTGTATAGTGTGAGAAAGGTTCAGATTGACACAGTAATCCTAAAATAATTCCAAGCAATGTGTCTCCAGAACCGCCTTTTGAAAGACCGCGATTTCCCGTTTGATTGATATAGCCAGTTCCATCTGGAAAAGCGATAACCGTATTTACTCCTTTTAAAATAACTGTTACCTCATGTTCAATAGCAAAATCACGAGCAACCGAAATGCGGTTTTCATTGATCCACCTAGAAGATAATCCTGTAATTCGAGCCATCTCTCCGGGATGAGGTGTCAAAATGACCGGTGCCGGACGCCCTTTTGGATACTCTCTTTTTTGCAGGGCAGCGGCATCTAAAATAAGAGGCAAATCAGGTTGATTCAATAAAAATTGAACTTTATCCTCCAATTGTTCATCCAAATCCAAACCAGGACCGATTGCTGCTGCTTTCATACTGGATAGCTGTTTATTTTCTTTTAATTGTTGAAGCGTGTGATACCAATAGGTTGCTTCAGGAAGTCTCTGACAAACAATTTGTGCTACACTTTTATCGGTTGCGATTGTCAGTTTGCCAATTCCGGAACGCATAGCACCAAGACCAGACAGAAGTGCACAACCTGGCATTTCCTCACTGCCAGCAATTAATAATCCGGTTCCAAATGATCCTTTGTGCGGATTATTTGGTAAAGCAGGCCATGTTTGTTTAACATCTTCCTCTGTCCATACTCTCCAGCCTGATTGCTGTACCAATCCAATATCCAACGATTTGACTGTCCCATAGTATTCAGCCGAAGGCACTAAAAAAGCTGAAGGCTTAACCCCATGTAAGCATAATGTGTAATCTGCTTTAAAGGCAGTCACTACATTACCTCTATCTGCTTCAACACCTGAAGGAATATCAATCGCAATTTTCAGAGCCAATGATTGGTTCCAGTAGGCAAGCACTCGATCCGCATGACTGGAAAACGGCGGTTTAAACCCAATTCCAAAGAGCCCATCTACCAGAACATCATATTCATTTTCAATCGTTTGGGTGTATGGGTATCCACAAGTAATAAAATAAGAAAAATGCTGTTGCGCAACTTTAGACTTTGGCAATCCAAACGGCAAAATAAGCGTCGCCTTATAACCGTGATTCAGCAATAATCTCGCAAGGACAATCGCATCGCCTCCATTATTTCCTTGCCCAGCGATGATTCCAACTTCATCTTCCCTCTGAATTAAACTGGATACTTCTCTGAACAAAGCCTGTCCAGAGTTTTCCATTAAAGCAAAGATGGATAGCCCATCCGCGTCAGCTTTACTGTCGACTTCTCTGATATCATTCGCAAAATAAATATTCATCATCGACCACCTCTCTTCTTATATTTTTAGTATACAACAATAGGAATAGGAAATTTAAACGATATAGTAAGGTAAGGGATCTGATATCTATTGATCAGATATAGGTTTAGGAGAGAGGTAGCATAGGTGTTGAATAGGTGGGGCATAGATGGTCCATAGCCAGGGGATTCCTCCTTTCTCCCACCTTTCCCATACCTTTACGCCACCTTTGACCGGGGATAGGTGTGATATAGGTGGGGTAAAGCTCCGGTATAAGTTTTCGATTTAAAATAAAATAGTCAGCTCCACAATCGGAACTGACATTTGTTTAACCATCAACTTCCAGTAAATAACGTATCTCCTTTTTCCAGTTCCCCTGTATGAAGTTGATAACACTTATACTTATTTCCTGCCTGTTCTTTTATCCAACTTGCTGCATTCGTTCTTGATGATCATAAGTATCAATTTACTTGGAAAAATTAATCAAATTATCACCGAGGTTCAGAATGACGCTATGATTCTTTTCGATTGCTTTCCTTCTTGATTCTGTATTCACTTCATCTGTCAGTAAAATAAGATGTCCTTGATCCGTTTGCGGTAATCCAGCCCTCTTCAGATTCTTTTCAGTAGCCTCATATAAATGTTTTTTCCTGTTTGACACATAAAAGATTTGGATTCCTTTCATATCCGCATATTGAAGGAACTCTGATGCACCAGGCAGAGGTTTGGCATTTGCTTGGTAGACCCATGCATCCCATTCTTTATCATTAAAGGAGCTTTTCTTTTGAGCCAACTTAGCTAAAAAAGGGCGGTTATTCAATACGGTTTCATCTAAATCTAAAATAATGGCTTTATCCTCATCCGTCTTTTGTTGCAGAGCTCGATCGAGTCTATGTTTAGCCACTTTATAACCTTTACTAAATGACGCATCAGTCGTAGATTGTTGGTACCTAAGGACGTGCATTATATTTTCTTCTTGTTGATTCTTATACGGACTAGCTTCTATCCAGTTCATAGGTAAGCTTATCCAAACACTAAATACAGTAATAAGTATACTTCCTTTTCTGATGCCATTCTTTTTCATTCCAATCACCTCTCGAACAGTTTTTCCAAAGACTTTTCATTTCATGAAAAATTTATATTGGAATAGCGAATCTGCTTAAATAAAGTAGGTATTGGATACGAAAAAAAGACCTCATTTGAGATCTTTACTGATTGATTTAGAATTTTCTTTTTCTTATTAAAATACTACTAAACATCCTCAAAGAAACCGCAAAACAGAACATTTTATCAGTCGGAATTTACAGAATAAACCTATTTTCCAGAAATTTTTTAATCTTTAATTAGGGTCTTTATTATGAGGAGCCGAATTGTAAAACTATTTATCTCCATTGGTATACATATCTTAGAATTCATAAGAACTAATATTCATAAATATAGGGGTGATATTCTTGTTTAAAAAACCATTTATTTTGTTGATGATCGGTATCATTCTTGTTCTATTTATAGATACGGGTGCAAAGAATTTCTCAGATCTTTTGCTTAATAAATAAACAGAAACATAAAAAAAGCGGGGAATGCGATACCGCCCCTTAAAAGTTAGTTTTACTCTAACTTTTAGGGTATGACAACTTCCCCGCTCTCTTTATTAATATTGATTAGTAGTCTTATGTCGTTCAACTAATTTTTTTAATGATTGAATCTGACCTAGATGCATCGCTTCATGGCTCAGTAAAAAGTGAAACAATTCGCTTTTTGTTTTAATACCAAACTTTGCAAGAGGACCTGTTACCTCTTCTCTCCAGAATTCCTCCGGTAAATCTTTAATTCTCTTTTCCTGAGATTGATAATTGGACTTGATATCATTCAAAGAAGGTGCACTTCTTTGCCAATATTTTGGCGAAGTTCCGCTTCTGAAAAATTCTCCATATAACTCTGAAAGCGGTGAACCGCTGCCAGGATAATCAAACAAGAAGGATTCCGCACTTACCAGTACATGCCCTAATTGCCAGCGAATCGTATTATTAAAACCTTCTGGTTGAAGATCAGCCTCCGCTTCAGATAAATCCTCTAAAATTTCCTGTAGCTTACTTCTGGTCAACTCAAATTGTTTTTGCATACCAGTCGTTTCCATATAATCCCCTCCACTAATTCTTTTTGCCCTTCACAAGATATGGGTTGCTATCCTTTATACCCTATCTTTCCTGAAAAAAAACAGAAGTGAAACGGCTTATTGGACTGATAACATACAAATTGTTAGCTGGTTGTTTGTTTTGCCTTATTTCTAATCAATTCTTTAACAAAGGACTCCAATTCCTTATGGCCCTTTTGATGCAGTAAACTTACAACCTTACTCCCTACAATAATTCCATCACAATAGTCATACAATTGATTGGCCGTCTTTGCATTGGATATTCCAAATCCCGCATAGATTGGACAATCCGTATTCTGCTTAAGTTGTAGGATTTGTTCTTTAAAGGCTTCATCATTCAACTGTGCCTGTTCTCCTGTTGTCCCATTTACCGTTACTGCATAAATAAAACCTTCCGCTCCATCACAAAGCTTTGCCATTCGAGTTGGATTTGCCGTTAAAGGTATGAGTCTAATTAACACAATCCCTTCATTACTGAGCTCTTTCTTAAACATCTGCTCTTCCTCCAGGGGAACATCTGGAATGATACAGGCACTAATGGAGGCTTCTCTGCACTTGGCAGCAAATTTTGAAATCCCAAGGCGTAAAACAGGATTTGCATACGTCATCATTATTAACGGAATTTCAATAATTTCCTCAGTATTCTTTAATTCATTTAATATATCCTCCAAAGTAATATCCTGTTCCAGGGCACGTAAACCTGCTTCCTGAATGCTAGGTCCGTCAGCTACTGGGTCAGAAAATGGAATTCCAATTTCTATGGCGGAAGCCTCTAATCTTTCAAAGTACTTTATAGTCGGAACAAGCTGATCAAGCCCTCCATCACCGCCCATAATATAGGGGATAAACCCTTTTTTTTCACTCTTTTTAGCCTCTGAAAAACAATCTACTAGCTTATTAGGCATGCTCCGCACCTCCAACTACATTCATGACGGTATCCATATCTTTATCTCCTCTCCCAGATAAACAAATCACAATAGACTGATCTTTCCCCATATTAGGTGCCCTTTTGACTGCTTCCGCTATCGCATGCGAGCTTTCGAGCGCAGGTATAATTCCTTCCTTTCTTGTTAACAGCTTAAATGCCTCTAATGCCTCATCATCTCGAATAGATATATATTCAACTCTTCCCTCGTCCTTCAGAAAGCAGTGCTCCGGTCCGACTCCCGGATAATCTAGTCCAGCCGATATAGAATGAGCTTCCTCTATCTGTCCAGCTTTATCCTGCAGGAGATACATGAGTGCGCCATGCAGAATCCCCTTTTCTCCTTTTGAAAGGGATGCTGCATGCTCATTTGTATCTAACCCATGGCCAGCCGCTTCCACGCCTACTAAAGTAACCTGTTCATCCTCTAAAAATTCGTAAAACATCCCCATCGCGTTACTGCCACCGCCGATACAGGCAATAATTTCATCTGGCAATCGATTGTGTAAAGCTAAGAATTGCTCCCTGGTTTCCCGACCTATTACACTCTGGAAATCTCGTACAATTTGCGGGAAAGGATGGGGTCCCATCACAGATCCCAATAAATAATGTGTATCCTCAATATGACCGACCCAGTAACGTAAAGCTTCATTTACGGCATCCTTCAGTGAACAGCTTCCTTGTTGTACAGGCACTACCTTTGCACCCAACAATTCCATTTTCAATACATTCGGTTTTTGCCTCTTCACATCTTTTTCACCCATAAAGATTACTGCTTCCAAACCAAGCAAGGCACAGGCTGAAGCAGTCGCGACTCCATGCTGGCCGGCACCTGTTTCCGCAACAATTCTTGTTTTGCCCATTACTTTGGCAAGCAGGGCCTGACCAAGTGTATTATTAATTTTGTGAGCCCCGGTATGATTTAAATCCTCCCTTTTAAGGTAAATCCGCGCACCACCTAAATGTTCGGTCAAATTTTCCGCATAGTATAACGGAGTCTCTCTTCCTACATAATCCTTCAAAAGTAATTGATATTCAGTAATAAATGACTCTTCCTGCGCAATCGTTTTATAGGCTTCCTCCAATTCGAACAAAGCCGGCATTAATGTTTCCGGTACAAATCTTCCTCCATATTCCCCATATCGGCCAGTTTTATCTGGATATTCTTTTATTTGATTCACTTGATTTCCCCCTCTTTTGCCATTTTTATAAATTCAAAGATTTTTCTCGTATTTTTTCTCCCATTTACCTCAACACCACTGCTCACATCAACCATAAACGGATTTACAACCTCAATCGCAACTCTTACATTTTCAGAATTCAAGCCTCCCGCTAAAATGATAGTAGGATATTTAGCTCCTAGTCCTCTAACCTTTTCCCAATCAAATGCCACTCCGTTTCCACCTCTATATTCCCGTGCTTCAGCATCCAATAAAATATAATCAGCATGCTTAACATCACCAACATCTAAGTCTGCCTGAGCAGGCTTAATTCCTAGCGATTTAATGATCGGCAATCCAACCTCCAAATAGTCTGCCGGCTTTTCTTCTCCATGAAGCTGAATGGCTGTCAATCCACAATATCGTGCCACTTGTTTCACCGTTTCTACCTCTTCATTAACAAAGACACCGACCTTCCAGATTTCACCTTCCAGTTTGGAGATGATTGGTTTGGCCTTCTCAGGAATAATTCTTCGCTTGCTTTCGGCGAACATAAATCCAAGGGCATCCGCACCTGCTTTTTCAGCTGCTAATGCATGCTCGACGGTTTGTATTCCACAGATTTTCACCTTCACCGACTGTACCTTCTTTCAATTTTCTTGATTTCTTTTACAAATTGAGCGGGATCTTGATGCTTCATCAATGCCTCCCCAATTAGGATTGCATCCACGCCTGCATTGGCAACACGTAAACAATCATTAACATTCTTGATTCCACTTTCACTAATGACAATAGTCGACGGATCGTCAATCAATTTGATTAAATTTTCAGTAACAGCTAAATCTGTGTTAAATGTTTGAAGATTTCGATTATTTATACCAATCAATTGCGGTTTAAGGGACAGAGCTGCCATTAAATCCTCCTCATCATGCACTTCCAGTAAAACTTCCAAATGTAGATGGAGAGCATACTCATACAATGCTTTTAATTTTCCAGGTGATAAAATTCTTACAATCAACAGGACTATACTTGCCCCCGATAAAAAGGCTTGATTAATCTGAGATTCTTCCAATATAAAATCCTTGCATAAGACTGACAGATCTATATGACTGCTTACAACCTGTAAATCTTCAAAGCTTCCATTAAAATATTCTTTATCCGTTAAAACAGATATGCCGTCAGCGCCGCCTTCCTTATATTGATTAGCTACCTCTATTGGGTCGGCCAAAGATTGAATGATTCCTTTTGATGGAGATGACCGTTTAAATTCTGCAATCACACCAAGGGTAGACTGACTTCTGATTCGTTCAGCAAAAGTATCTCTTACCTGCATTCGTTTGATGTCATTTGACAATTCAATTGCGGTTGATTTGCTTAACTCTCTCCTCTTGTGCTCCACGATATTCATTAAATAGGTTGGCATATATCATTGGCCCCTTTCGTTTGAACCGGTCCCCTAACTTCAAGTAATTTCCGATAGACAGCACCTGAATCAATTAATTCAGCCGCATACATGACTCCTTCCTGGATCGTAGAAACTTTCCCTGATACAAATAAACCAATTCCTGCATTTAGAAGGACGGCATCACGACATGGATTCTTTTCCCCACAGAAGATACCAATCATTTTTTTTGCATTTTCAGACGGCTCACCACCGGTCAAACGGCTATTGTCCGATACTTTCAATCCAACGTCATTGGGATGGATGGCTTCTTCTGTTATTAGACCACTCTGAACAAAATATAGCTTGTTTTCGCCAGACAATGAAGCTTCATCCATATTACCCGCTCCATGGATAATGGCAGCCTTTTTTCTCCCAGCCTTCAACAATACTTCTCCATACAGCTTTAATAGTTTTACATCATACACACCAACCATTTGATAGGTTAAATGGACTGGGTTTGTTAAGGGTCCGATTGCATTGAAAATCGTAGGAATACCCAATTGCTTCCGAACTGCAGCGATTCTTTTTAATTTTGGGTGGATATGTCCAGCATTCAAAAATACTAAGTTAGCTTGATGAATAGCTTTCCTGGCTTCTTCCTTTTGATTAATCGTATTAATGCCCAATGCGTTCAGCACATCCATGCTGCCGGATTGACTCGTCATATTTTTGTTTCCGTGCTTCACCATTTTGATTCCGGCACTTGCCAAAACAAATGCTGATGCCGTACTGATATTAAAGCTATTGCTGCGATCGCCTCCGGTACCACAATTATCCATGGCTTCCGGGATAGTTCCTAGCTGATGTGTCGATTCCTTTCGAATCATTTCTGCGATAATATACAGTTCCTTACTCCCGTATCCCTTCAATCCAATAGCCATCAAAAATGCAGCCAATTCCGCTTCAGAAACAGTTGGACTTAACATTTGTTTTGCAGCATCTGTCATTTCTCCCTCTGATAAACTCTTTCCTTTACTTAATTTGAAAAGATACTCATTCATGCAAGACTGCTTCCTTCACAGTACTATTAAGAAAATTAGTAATTATTGTTTTTCCATAGGGCGTTCCTATTGATTCAGGATGGAATTGAACGCCGTATAAGGGATACTGCTTATGACGAATGGCCATAATCTCGTCATCATCCTCTGAAGTTGCTATAATCTTAAACTCATTTGGCAATGTCTCTTCTTTTATAATTAGAGAATGGTATCTCATTGCCTGAAACCCTTGAGGTGTACCCTTAAAAATTTCATCTCCTGTATGGATGATCTTTGATGATTTACCATGTTTGATCTTTCCAGCTCGACTTACCGTAGCACCAAACACCTGGCCAATGGCCTGATGCCCTAGACAAACGCCTAAAATAGGAATATGGCTATAAAAAGCTTTAATCATTTCTTTACATATCCCACTCTCTTCAGGCCGACCAGGTCCGGGTGATAAGACAATTGATGTTGGTGATAAATCTTTTATTTCTTGAATCGTAAGGGCGTTATTTCGTTTAATCAGTACCTCTTCCCCCAGTTCTAATAAAAGCTGATAGAGGTTATACGTAAAGGAATCAAAATTATCGATAAGTAAAATCATTTATCCCATCCTCCTTAAATCCAACTTTATGAAGTGTTTCATACCATTCATTTTCCGGAATGGAATCATAGACAATACCAGCGCCAGCCTGGAAATGAATTTGTTGATCTTTAATTACCATCATTCGGATTGCTAAGGCCAGGTCCAATTCACCACCATAGGAGATAAAACCAACACCGCCGCCGTAAGCCCCTCTTCTTTCCTGTTCAGCCTCTGAGATTAACTGCATCGCTCTTATCTTTGGCGCGCCCGATACGGTTCCAGCCGGCAAACAGGCTTTAATTGCGTCCATTGGATGAATCGCTTCGTTTAATTGGCCTGTAATTTCTGAAACAAGATGGATTACATTTTTAAATGATTCAATCTCCATAAACCGTTTAATATTTAAGCTTTCCGGCTTACAAATCTTCCCCAAATCATTTCTAGCAAGATCCACCAGCATGACATGTTCTGCCTTCTCTTTTTCATCCGCTATTAAACTGGCAATCTGTTCTTCGTCTTCTTGAAGAGTAGAGCCTCTTCGTCTTGTACCAGCTATCGGATTAGAGTGAATAACGCCCTGATCGATCGCAATCAATCGTTCAGGAGAGCAACCCACAATGTGATAGGAGCCAAAATTAATATGAAACTGGAATGTATCAGGATGCTCTTGCTTTAACTTCCCATAATAATCTTCCGGGTCTCCCCTAAATGAACCGGTCCATCGCTGCGACAAGACAGCCTGGAATATATCGCCGTTCCGTATTCTGGATTTTAATTCATTAACCGTATCAATAAATTTCTCCTGATTCGTATTGCTTTTAATTCCGTGAATCAAATACATTTCATTTCCAGAAGCCTGGCTATATGTGGATAGTTTTTCCCGAAAGTACTTCATGTTTTTAGCCAATTCTTCCTCTGATCGTTCACCTTCATAGTCTAAATGGAGGTGGCTGCATTCGGAGAAATCATCACCGCTGTAAATAAAATAATCTGTGTGATAGAGAAAATGAAAATCCGGAATACCAACCGGATTCATTTCCGGCGAATCTATTTCTTCAAAGAGAAAACTGTACGAATAACCGGCAAATCCAATGGAACCTCCTATAAATGGCAGATCAGGATAAAGGGCATCATCGATTGCAAGGGACGCTTTTATAAACTCATGCGGATTATTCACTTTCTTTTTCATTTGACCTTTTTTAAAGAACGTACCATCTATACTCGTCATGATTTCTGCATATAGGTTAAAGGCAACAATTTTTGTCCTGCCACCGCTCGGAGATGGAAATTCAAGCACAGCTTTATAAGACTTAGCAATGTCTTCTATATTTCTAAGTTTGTTCTTTTCCTCGGCTTTCAGTCGTTGCCTAATTATGTTAGGTTTCCTCAATCTAATCCCCCCTGAAAATAAAAAAATCCCCCATAAGCAAATAAATTGCTTATGGAGGACGTATAATCGTGGTGCCACCCCCGTTGGATCTCTTTCAGATACGATGAGGAAGGAATCCATCATTTAATATCCTATCCTTTTAACGGCGGAATCCCGTATTCCCCTACTAATCTTTCAGGGAATCACTCGAAAGCCCATTCACATAAAGCCTGCATACCGGTTCTCACCCACTCCGGCTCTCTGTAGTGCAATGTTTTTATGCTACTCCTCTTTCTTAACGTTTTATTTATTCAATTTTATCCCATACAAAAAGGGCCTCACATCCTTGAAAAAAGGACGAGAGACCCGCGGTACCACCTTAATTGATTGCTGAATTCAGCAATCCACTTTATGACAGACTATGGAAATAACTGTCAGCCTATTTTAACGATTGGCTAAATCGACCAAAGCATACTGAATAACTCACGTTCTGCTCGGCAACTCCGAAGTCCATTCACAAATGAAATCGTACCGATTCCCACCACCCATCGGCTCTCTAAAACTCCTTCAAATGCTACTACTCTTCATCAACGCATTATTATGTTTAAGTTGTTGTTAATATTAAATTAACTCTTTTGAATTGTCAATCTATTCAGTTAAATATAGGTAAAATGATGCATTTTTAGTCAGACAAAGTGAAAAATGACTATATGTTAATGAAAGGGATCATATCTCTCATAGATTTTGTATTAATTTATCTATTAGAAACAAGCAACTTTAAGTATTATTGCGTTTTCCTATCCTCTAATTACAATACAAAGGCTTGATAGAAGGGTGTAGTTTATACGATTTTCAAAAAAAGAGTGCCAATTCAGTAAGAACTGGCACTCTTTAAGTAAATATCATTTGTATGATACAACATTAATTATTAATTTATTTTGTTAGTTAAACAATCATCCCTCAAGCAATAAAGATTCAGGGTCTTCGATTAATTTTTTCACATTCGCTAGGAAGCTAACTGCTTCTGCTCCGTCGACAATACGGTGATCGTAAGATAATGCGATATACATCATTGGGCGAACTTCAATTTTGTCATCCTCAACAGCAATCGGACGCTTTTTAATACCGTGCATTCCAAGAATACCTACTTGTGTTCCATTTAAAATAGGTGTTGACATTAAGGAACCGAAAACACCGCCATTTGTGATAGTAAAGGTTCCACCCTGTAAATCTGATAGGGCCAATTTATTATCACGTGCTTTTTTAGCCAAGCTACCTATTTCTTTTTCAATTTCAGCAAAGTTCATACGATCCGCATCTCTGACAACAGGGACTACTAAGCCTTCTGGAGCAGATACTGCTACACCGATATCATAGTATTTTTTGATAAGCAGCTCATCACCTTGGATTTCTGCATTTAACAGTGGATACTTCTTAAGTGAACCAACCACGGCTTTTGTAAAGAAGGACATAAACCCTAATTTCACATCATTTTCTTTTTGGAATGCATCCTTACGTTTATTACGAAGGTTCATGATATTCGTCATATCTACTTCGTTAAATGTAGTCAGCATCGCTGTATTGTGTTGAACCTCAACCAAACGTTTCGCGATTGTTTGGCGTCTGCGTGACATTTTCACACGTTCTTCCGGTTTACCAGATACCTGAGCCGGTGCTGATGCTGCTTTTTTAGCTTCCGGTTTTGAAGGCTTAGATGCAGGCGCGCTGGCTTGTGCATGACCATTGTAGGATTCTACATCCTGCTTGCGCACTCTTCCAAGTGGATCTACTGTAGGGATTTCATCCAAATCGATTCCTTTTTCTCTTGCTAATTTACGTGCAGCCGGAGAAGCAACTGTTTTATTTCCTTTTTTCTCTTCTTCTTTTGGTTCAGGAGCAGGTGCTGCTTTTGGCTCTTCTTTTACTTGTTCTTTTGCAACAGGTTCTTGTTTTTCACTCTGTGCAGGCGCTCCATCAGCATCTACCATCGCAATTGCTTCCCCAACAAGAACCGTATCTCCCTCTTCTTTTAATTGCTCTGTCAAAACTCCTTCATAGTCGGAGATGATTTCAACATTTACTTTATCTGTTTCAAGCTCAACGATATATTCACCTTTTTCAACCTTTTCACCCGGTTGTTTAAGCCATTGTGCAATTGTTCCCTCTGTAATTGATTCCGCTAATTCTGGTACTTTTACCTCTGCCATCTCTATATTTCCTCCTCTATTCGCGAGTTAATGCGCTGTTAATAATACGATTTTGTCCTTGTTTATGAATGGTTGGATCTCCCTCTGCAGGACTGGATCGTCTTCTTCTGCCGATGTACTCAACTTTAACCCCTTCTGGTGCTGCTATTCTTAAACGTGGCTCAACGAAATTCCACGCGCCCATATTTTTAGGCTCTTCCTGTACCCATGCAATCTCTTTTAGATTCGGGTAGGATGCAAATAATTCTTGAACCCCTTTAAGTGGGAATGGATAGATTTCTTCAATTCTCACAATATGAAGCCAATCAAGATTTTCTTGAGCTTCAATAGCCTGAGATAAATCAATTGCCATTTTACCTGTACAACAAACGATTCTTTCCACACTGTCTTTTTTTGTTCCTAAGCCTGGCTGTTCAATAAAGGACTTGAATTCACCGTCACTCAGTTCTTCAGCAGTACTCGCAACAGTCGGATTTCTCAGCAAGCTCTTTGGCGTCATTAATACCAGTGGGCGTACTTCTTCTTTTCCTAAAATAGCTGCTTGTCTTCTTAAAATATGGAAGTATTGAGCTGCTGAACTTAAATTAGCTACAGTCCAGTTATTCTCCGCTGCCAATGATAAATAGCGCTCTAAACGTGCACTGGAGTGTTCCGGTCCCTGGCCTTCATAACCATGAGGCAATAGCATGACTAAGCCAGATTTTTGGCCCCATTTCGCTCTCCCAGCAGCAATAAATTGATCAAATAATACTTGCGCAGTGTTGGCAAAATCACCATATTGGGCTTCCCATAAAACGAGCGTATCCGGGGATTGAACATTGTATCCATATTCAAATCCAATCACAGCTGCTTCGGACAACGGACTGTTATGAACCGCAAAGGAAGCTTTTGCCCCTTCAAGTCCATGTAACGGTGAATAGGTTTCTCCGGTTTCACTGTCATGTAAAACAATGTTTCTATGAGCAAATGTACCGCGCTCGGAATCCTGTCCAGTAAGGCGAACCGGTGTACCATCCTGTAAGATAGTTGCAAATGCTAACGTTTCAGCCAAAGCCCAGTCTACCTTATTTCCTTCTTCCAAAGCATTCTGTCTTCTCATAAGGATTTTATCCAGTTTATTAAATACCTTGAAGTTCTCAGGTCGTTTTAAAAGCTCCGCATTTATTTGCTTTAATACGTCAAGCTCTACTTTTGTATCTACATTCGGAATCCCGGATTCAATAATTTTTGGAACATCAGCTGCTTCAAGCGGAGAATCTTCCTTTTCACCCACTTGATTATAATACTCTTTCAACATATCAAAATGTTCCTGATCCAGACGAGCGACCTCTTCTTCCGTTACAAGTCCTTCATCGACTAGTCTCTTTGCATACACCTCTCTAGGTGTTGGATGCTCATGCACCATCTTGTACATGGCCGGATTGGTTGTCATTGGCTCGTCCATTTCGTTATGGCCATAACGTCTGTATCCAATTAAATCTATTAAAAAGTCTTTTTTGAAATTTTGACGATATAAAATAGCTACATAAGCTGCTGCTAATACAGCCTCTGGATCATCCGCATTGACATGGATAATCGGGATTTCATATCCCTTCGCCAGATCACTTGAGTATCGAGTGGATCGGGAATCCCGGCTTTCTGTTGTAAATCCAATCATATTGTTCGCGATAATATGAACGGTGCCTCCTGTTTGATACCCATTAAGGCGACTTAAATTCAAGGTTTCCGCCACAATTCCCTGACCTGGGAATGCTGCATCTCCATGAATAATAATTGACATACTGGAATTCGAATCCTGTACAGGAAATCCTTTTTGGCTTCTGTCATCCTGTACAGCCCTTGTATATCCATTTACGATGGGATTAACAAATTCCAAGTGACTCGGATTATTTGCTAACGTTATAACCGCTTCTCTTGTATTCTCTTCTTTAATTTTACGATCTGCGCCTAAGTGGTATTTCACATCGCCAGTCCATCCAAATGTAACACCAATGGATCCTTCAGATGGCACCAACTTTTTATCTGGAGCATGCTGAAACTCAGAGAATATTTTTTTGTACGGTTTACCCAGCACATGAGCCAGTACATTCAATCTGCCTCTATGTGCCATTCCGATATTAATAGAATTAGTTCCGCCGCGAACGGATCTTGAAACTAATTCATCAAGAAGTGGAACTAAAGAATCTACACCTTCAATTGAAAATCTCTTCTGTCCAACAAAGGTTTTATGTAAGAATCGCTCAAATCCATCCACTTCAGTTAAGCGCTTCAACAAATTTTTCTTTTTAGCTGCCGAGATTGCAAAACCGGAGGCTGTTTGTTCAACCATTTGTGTAAGCCACTTTTTCTCTTCCATGTCATGGATATGATCGAATTCAAAAGCAATCGTTCTCGTATATAAAACTTTTAAATATTCGATGGCTTCATGGCCATTTTGAATGTTTGCAGGCAAAACATCACTGATTAAGGAAGCTGGCATCGCTTTCAAATCATCAGTCGTTAAATCATATTTACCCAATCCTAAATTAATATCTTTCTTTACCTTACTGTACAATGGATAAATATCAGCGGCCAAATGTCCGTTTATTCGAATATCCTCAGCCAATTTGATAGCCTGCGATACTTTATACATCATTTTTGCTGTGAACTGACCGTCTGAAACTTCCTTACTTTGATTACCCCTTGTTTGTTCGGTTTCCTCTAATCTTGGAGGTCCCCATTCTTCAAATAATCTCACCAAATCCGGATCCACTTGCTCTGGGTCCTGTAAAAAAACTTCGTACATTTCCTGGACGTAACCCAAGTTTGGCCCCTGAAACTCTAGCCAAGGGTTTGTTACAGGTGTATCAAGTTTCATTATGAAATCCCCCTGTTAAACATTGTTTTGCCTTAATCCTGCGACTGAATAATATATAATAATAATGTTATCGAAAGAGTCGGAAGGATAAAACATTTCCGACATTATTCTACCATGTTTTGGTGAATATACCCAAAGGTTTGCACTTAATTTACGAGAAAATCAAAACTTTCTAAAAAATCAGCTATTATGAAATAGCAAAAAAAGAGAATTGATTATATAACCAACTCTCCTTTCTGATTAATTCCAAATTGAATCATGCTGGATTCACATACCCATTCATAGCCAATTTTTTGATAAATTGAATTTAAAGTTGGATTTGATAAATCCGTATATAAACTGCAAAATAAATAGTTTTCAAGAAGTTGTTTCGAAAAAGTGTGAACGGCCGAGCTCGCATACCCCTTCCCTCTCTCTTCATCGGGAGTATAAACCAGCGAGACTACAATTCCATTTTGCGTTGGCCGAGCCCACTTCACCATCGATACCGGTCTGTTCTGATCAATCCATAAATGTAAGGACTTCTCCTTGATATAATCATTTGCCCTTGCCTGACAATCTTCGTAAGTGAGATTATCAACCGTATATTTAGTGAACTTTTTAATCCAATCAGCTACTAAGGGAGCATCTTCATGGCCTGCCATACGTAAATACCCTTTTGTGATTTGAACAGAATTCAGTTTTGTCAGTTTATAGATTCCCTGTTCCACGCCAATAGAGCCCTCAATTCCCGTTACACACTTCCATTCATCAGCAAATAAATGCGCTAATTGCTTTTCGCCTGTTATCCCTGGAAACATGAACCCTTCTTCAACAAATTTATTTACAGCAAAGGAAATAGCTTCTTTTTGGTTTGGATCGCCTGCAATAAGCAGATTATGTGGATGAGTTCGTAAAAAAATCAGGACAGTCTGATCCTTTACCTCCACTGTACATATGAAAAGTTTTATAGTATCTGATGGATTTTGGATCAATTTATTCACCAATCCCAGGATGACATTATGCTTCACTTCTTCCTTTAAAAGAATAGGTTCGACTTTGTCCTTAAAAGGTTTAATCGTGTCATAGAATACGATATTCATTTTCTCATCCTCCTTTTTTCCATTATCCTCCTACATCTATATATTTCAAACAATTTAATTTAAATGTTTGGAGTTTACATAATATTTTTATAATTAACCTTTTTGTATTTTGTTGTCGTGTATCAAAAACAGCAACCCTAGTAAGGATTGCTGTTAAAACATTGCCTATTTATGCATTGCCTTTGCCCATCATATCCAATATACCGTTCTGTGGTAATTCGATGATAAAGTGAGTTCCTTCAGGACAGCTTTCGGTAATCGAAATGGTACCCAAATGCTCTATTATCGTTTTCTTAACAAAAGGTAATCCCAAACCCATTCCCCGCTTATCTATTGATATAAAGGGATCAAATACACTTTCCCAATTAGCTGGTGGAATTCCTTTTCCGGTATCAATGAAATGAATTAGAATTAGTTCATTTTTTAATTCTGTTGTTATCATTATTTTCTTATTCGCTCGATCTTCTGGCATAGCCTCTACACTATTCTTGATTAAGTTAATGAAAACTTGCTCTAAATTCGTTCTATTTACATAGGTAATTAATGGTTGATATTTGTTCTGAAATTCAATGTCTACCTGTTTTGTACGCAACATTTCAGAAGATAGGTTAATGGATTCTTCAATAACTTCCATTAAGTTTTCCTTTTTCAGAACTAGATTGGATGACTTCATGTAATCCTTATAATTATTGGTCAGTTTACCTAAATGATCTGAAGACTTTTGAATCATATCCAACGTTCTCTTATCTGTGTCATTTAAGTCACCACTAAGACTAAGAAGATTAGAAAAACTCTTGATGATTTGGTTGGTGTTTTTCACTTCATGGATTAAACTCCCTGCCAGATTCCCAGTATAGTCCAGCTTCTTTTGTCGTTCCATCAAATCATAGTAACTCTCTTTTAGACTGGTGTTCAACTTAACATAAAAATGAAAAATCGAAATGGAGAATATAATGACTCCAATACTACTCGTTATGGCACCCATAGCTGGAGAAAAATTAAATAAACCGAGTATGATTAGCCAAATGGAAGCTAACGATATGGCTGTTAAAAGGTTTCTAAAGCTCGGGTTAGAGATTTTCCTCGAAATCAAAAAGACTAGGAATACGAAGATAATAAAACCAAACATATGGGCAATGAATATCCAACCTAAAGGCCCATATACCGGATAATAAAAACTGGAAGAAGCAGCCTTCTCTACAGTTAACCCACTAATCCCTAAATTTGTTAGGTTGATAACATATAAAACTCCACTCCAAATAGTAAAGAAAATGAGAGACTTTTTAGTAAGCAGCACCCGAGAAACTCTCAACAACCAATCAGTCTCTTTTAACATGGTTGGCTGATCCTTTATGATTTTGTATGCTAAATAGAGAACAATGGGCACTCCAAAAGTTGGCCCTATGCGCAGAACCTTAAAAAGCCATAGAATGGTACTTTCAGAGAAAGTATCTAAAAAATATAGACTTCCAATATCAAGTTGCCAAATGGTAATAAAGGACAAGTATAAAAAAAGACCTGATGACAAACTTGAATTGTTATACATACTTTTAATAACAAAAGAAACAAGTAAAGGACTTAAACCAATGCTACATACTAACAATCCGATAATCATGTATTTTCGCGCTCCATTGCTGAATGATTTGGTCTATATTTTTGGATATAAGCACAAGCGTTATTTCCACCGTGTCCATGATTAGTAACAGCTACTTCGTTAATTTCCTGATATTTTGTTTCGGTTACAATATTCATATCTTCATAACCTTTTTTGGTTGTTCTTATGGTTGGTGGGATAAAATTATGTTCCACACTCAATAGTGAAGATATAACTTGTAAGATTCCACTGGCCGCAAGAGGATTTCCGAACATACTCTTTATTGAGGTGTAAGGCGTTTGATGATTGAATAATTCCCTTGAGCACCTTTCCTCTATACGATCATTTATTTGAATCCCTAGCGCCTGACTGTTGATATAATCTGGGGAACGTCCATTTGTGATTTCTTTTAACACATTGACCATTTCTTCCCCAGTTTCATCTGTGCTATAAATGTAAATTCCATCATTATTCGAGATAGCGTCTACGAATTCTCCTTTAATAGAGGCTCCGCGAAGAAGTGCATCTTCTTCTCTTTCTAATACAATGGCACCGGCAGCTTCCGCTATTGCAAACCCTTTACTATCTTCTTGGAAAGGTACAGCTCCATCTTTCATTTCTTGGTCCAATGGCAACACTCGTGTTCTAGAAAATGCATATGTGACCGTTCTGTCAATGGAGCTTTCCGTTCCGCCTACTATAGCTATATCAATTTTACCGGACCTCAAATATAGCAATGCTGATTCAATTGCTTCCAGACTAGATGTACAGCCGGTAGTAATGGTTCTAGTTATACCTTTTGCACCTAAAAAGTAAGCAATCGATGAGGTAATGCTATGATAATTAACATAGTGAGGGAATGTAATGGGTACTTTTCTATATTCATCATTATTGATATGTATAACAGAGTCCTGGAAGGGTCTTTCTGTAATGGAACCAAGTGAAGTTCCAAAAAAAACCCCTACTTTTTTTCCTGCCAAATCTACCCCTGCTGATTTCAACGCCTCTTTCCCTGCCACGATTCCTAATTTAGACACTTTAGGCAATCGATTAATTCTCCTATCTTTCTCTAACTCTTCTAATCCATTATCTATTAAACCAACTATATTGGATTCACCTTTATATCCTTCTCCATCTATTAGTTCCAGTGTGTTCACACCATGCTGTAAATTAAATAGAAATTCATCGATATTCCTTGTATTCGGGGCTATTGTCCCGTAGCCACTAACTACTATTTTCATGTAATTTTCCGCCTTAGTTGAGAATATTTACCTAAGAAAATTATAGCAGATAATATTTCAGAATGACTATAGGAAAAAACTATTAAAAATATATTTAAATAATCTAAATAGTTTAAATAAATCATTAATACTACTTTATAAAACAATCAAAAGCGTATGTTGATACCACATGTCGTTGAGCTTTTTGTTTGGGAGATAAAGTAACTTCATTTCAGATGTTCAAATACCTGGAACTCTAGTGAGATATCAGCCCCAACAAGAATGTTATTAGCCATCAATAATATAAATTCTTTAATCTATCAAATTTCCCTGCTAACATCAAATATTGTTGATAGCAGTCCTGAGCCCTAACCAACCGGGGACAAATTTCGAGTAATAAGAATCATTGAATATAAAAAAGCTGCATACCGTAAAATCCCGGAATACAGCCATATCTAAGGTTCAAGCATCAAACACTTCTTAACTTTTTACTGCTTAAAACTTATAATCCTCTTCTAAAACTTTCATTCATTAAAGTGATTTAGAAGAATACTTTAATACTTGCTAGGATCGTAAGCACACCTACAACAATGACAAACACGTTGCTCAATTTCCCTCTGTATTTAGCTAGTACTGGTACTTTACGGATTGCATACATTGGTAATACACATAAGATAGCAGCAACTAGGGGTCCGCTGAGTGTATCAATTAATCCTAGAATACTTGGATTTGTATAAGCAACAAACCAACATGTTAATACCACAAATACTAGAATTGCAGTTTTAATTGTTTTTTCTTTAATACTTTTTCCGCGTGCTTTTCCTGATGCCACAATCATGTCACGCATTACTTCGTAAGCTCCTACATAATGACCAAGGAAGGACTTTGTGATGGCCACGAATGCAATAATAGGCGCTGCAATAGCAATTATAGGTGAACCAAGTTCATTCGCAAGATAAGATAGGATTGATAAATTCTGTTCCTTTGCCATGGCAAGATCACTTGGAGTTAAGCTCAAGACACTGCTCCAAACGAAGAACATGACAACAGAGAATGTCATAATATAACATACTTTTTGTATTTGGGCACATTTCGCGTCAGTCGCATCTTTTCCATAAGTTGCCCGCTGTTTCATTACAAATGACGATACAATAGGAGAATGGTTAAACGAGAATACTATAATCGGTAATATCAACAGTATAATTCCAAAATATCCGGATCCTGATGAAGCAGTAGAAACACTTGCAGAACTAAAAATCGATGTATTCCACTGTGGAATTAAAGATACTGCGATAAACAACAGAGAAGCTATAAATGGATAAACTAGCATGCTCATTACTTTTACAGTTATATCTTGTCCAAAATTTAGTATGACGATAAGACCGAGAATTAATACAAGTGATAAAATAGCTCTTGGCGGTTCGTTCATATGCAATTGATTTACCATAAAACTACTTGCTGTATTTGTAAGTGCAACTGAATACATCAGCACGATTGTATAAATAGAGAAGAAATAAACTATGTTAAAGGCTATACTTGCCTTATTTCCAAAATACTCTCTTATCGTACCTGTAATTCCCTCATCAGCAGAATCTGAAGCAGCTATCATTTTAGCAAGTGCCCTATGCGAGTAGTACATTACCGGAAAGGCTAGTATAGTAATTAACAATAATGATATTAATCCGCCTGATCCTGCATTAATAGGTAAAAAAAGTACGCCCGCTCCAATTGCTGTTCCAAAAAGGCTCAAAGCCCAGGTTGTATCTTGTTTATGCCATTTCTTCGCATCTGGAAAATTCTCTTGTATTACTGAATGATCTTCAACTGGTAATTCGAGTTTTTTTGCTGTATTTCCATGCATAATAAGGTTCCTCCTTATATATACCCTAGCTTTCTGCTAAGGCTTATAAATATGGATATTTTTTTAAAATTAAATTACTTATAAGATTCGGACAATAGAGATTATTAAATTACAACGCTAGCACTGAGAAATTTGTTTATCTACCATTCTAGTGTATTTGTTGGCGTTTGCAAAATATTGTATTTGCATGGGTATAAATCCCTTTATTTCTATATTTGTCTTCTCTTCTTACTTTTCTCCAAAAATTTTATGTTTAATGGCAATACCTGTTGGTGTAGCTGCCACTCCTCCTAAACCTGTCTCTCTTAACTCGCGTGGCATTTGTCTACCTATTTTATACATGGCTTCAACTACTTCGTCGGCACTAATGATATTATCTACGCCGGCTAATGCCATGTCCGCTGCAACTAAGGCATTGGCCGTTCCAATAGCGTTTCTCTTTACACAAGGAACCTCTACCAATCCAGCGACTGGATCACATACTAAACCAAGCAAATTTTGAAGGGCTGTTGAGAAGGCTTCCGATGATTGCTGCGGTGTTCCACCGGCAACTTCTACTGCTGCTGCTGCTGCCATTGCCGAGGCACTGCCTACTTCAGCTTGACATCCTCCAAACGCTCCAGCAATACAAGCATTATTGGCTACTATCATTCCAAATAAAGCAGAGGTAAATAGAAAATGCACCATATCTTCGTGACTTAACTGCAACGTATCTTTAATACCGAATAGGACCCCAGGAACTGTTCCACTCGCGCCTGCTGTTGGAGTTGCACAAATCGCCCCTAACGAAGCATTTACTTCATTAACACCAATTGCATGCTGGACCCCAAATACCATCATATCTCCAGAAAGAGTTTTTCCACGTTCGCGATATTTTTTGATTTTAACAGCATCGCCACCAGTTAAACCGGTCGGAGAAAATACCCCGTCTCCCTCAATACTTTTATTTATGGCATTTTCCATAGTGAGTAGATTTTTTTCCATCTTGCTCCAAACTTCATCATAGGTAGATTTAGTTTGTTGGATTTCCTGCTCAATGGCTAATTCATAAATGGGTTTTTGCCTTTTATTAGCTGCATCTACGATTTCTTTTATGGTCATGTACATAAACTTTTCACCTCCTAGGATATTAAAGAATAATAATAGTAGCTGTATTGCTAAGTTCCTTCAATTTCTGCTGAACATCGTTACGTAACTGAGAGTCCAATGTAAATGCAAAGAGGTGTTTTCCATCTTCTTTTAAACTGGTAAAACTATTAATATCCACATCATTTTCTTTAAGGATCCTGCGTAACCCAAATTCAAGGTCATCTTTTTCAGAAATCGCTAGTATAACTGGTAATGGTCCTTCAAGATTCAATCTAAACCCGTCCATTTCAATCTGTTTGACCTCAATCATACCGCCGCCGACCGAAATTCCCATCGTTCTAATACTTCTATTTTCATCCTCCAAATAGACATCTGCAGTATTGGGATGACCGGCAGGACTATCAATCACTTCTTCAATAAAAACAATCTTAATTCCCTTAGATTCTGCTATTTTAATAGCATCAGGCACTCTGCTATCATCAGCGGCAAAACCTAATATACCAGAAACAATGGCAAAATCAGTTCCGTGACCCTTATGAGTTTCGGCAAATGATTCATAGTACCGGACCAAAACTTTTTTTGGAAGACCTTGAAATAATTTATTGGCAACTGCTCCAATAGCTAAGGCACCTGCTGTGTGCGAACTCGAGGGCCCTATCATTACCGGACCAATGACATCAAAACAACTTTTATAATTAATAATCTTTTTTTCTTTAACGGGTGCTACATTAATACTCATATAAAATTCCCCCACCCCATTAAATTACTTGATCTTTTAAATTGATCCTGCACTGTAAACTTTCAAAGGATGAACACAGCTTGTACTAGTGAGCTTTCATAGAGTTATTCCTAACTCCCCTCTATTTGAAAAGGTTTTCATTACTAACCAATAAAATCGAATCGTATTTATTTTGAATACTAACTACCATTGCCATCATTTCTTATGCAACTTAATGCCTTCAAAACATAATTAGCAGCAATTCCTAGTTGTTCAATAAATCCGATTCCAGATACACCACCTTTAGCATATTTTAGAAAAGCATAAGGTAAAAACGGTACCGCAACTGCCCTAAAAAAATCCATATAAAGTGTTTCAAGCTGACCTTGGAAATCCATTAATCTATTTCCAATAATTTATTACAGTAGTTATTATTTACTACTCGCTCAAAGTATCACATAATTGGTTTAATATGTCAATATGATTTAGTAAAAACTTATTTTTGTAAAAATTTATTATTAGAAAGCCTTTACAATCTGTTATAATTATTAGTAGATTATGCCTAAATTGGTTTTGTTATCAAGAATTTACTTAATGAAATCGATAATCACCATACTTCCCTAAACACTGGTCAAGTGCACATATATAGGGGCAAAACTGAAAACTTGCATGTAGGGTTTAACTTACTATGCTCGTAGTATATTTGATAAATATTTTTGATCTCGATGTTCCATTAAAAAGAGTTTCCTAAAAGGAGGAAAACCTAATTGGATAAAGATCTAATTCGGCATTATCAAACTATAATGAATTATTTTGGAGAAATTCTAGGACCTAATTATGAATTTGTATTGCATATTTTAAATCCTAATGGAGGTTCTCATATTGGTCATATCGTCAATGCTGACTTGAGCGAAAGGTCCTTAGATAGCCCATTAACTAACTATGCAAAAAAGTTAATCAACGATAAGGTTTATTTAGACAATGATTATGTTGTTGGATATGTCGGAGAAGGACCGAGGGGTAAAAAATTTCGTTCATCCACTTTGTTTATAAAAGATCATAAAGGTCAATTACAGGGACTTCTATGTATTAATTTTGATGCAGACGTGTATCGAAAAGTCGCCAAGGATATATTAAGTTTAGCCAATCTAAGCTTTGATATTAAACATATTGAAATGAAAACTGAACAAGAGCAACCTGTAGAAAAGCTTCAAGATAATGTAAGTAATATCATCTATACAGTAATAGATAGAGATATCCTGGAATCTGGAGCCCAATTATCACCTGACCAAAAGAAACTTGCTATTTCCAAATTAAAAGAATATGGAATATTTGATATGAAAGGCACAATAAGTGAAGTGGCAGATATAATGGGAATGTCCGAATCCAGTGTTTATCGGTACCTTCAAATGGTATCACGAAACAAAAAAGCCGTAACGGTATAATAATAAGTTTATCAATTACGCTGGAAAGTCTCAGAAAAGACTAAATATCTCGGGACTTCCCAGCTTATTTTTCTTCATTCAGTATCCGTCCATACCTCACATAGTCATACAGGTTGTCATCCTACAGAAAAATATACATCCCGAATAAGATTTCTTGATCTCTTAATAGAAGTAACTCATTCTTTCATCGAAGCTCTGAGAATACCCCATACAACCCAATATAACCCTTAGATAACAGTCCGACTGTATGGTTCTATTATGAACAATAAACTTGTTTGTACTATACTAATAACGAAACCATATATCGAAGGAGGAGACCTCAACATGAACGAAATCATGCAAACCTTATTATCTCACCGCTCCATCCGATCTTATCAAAACAAACCAATCGAAGATGTACAGCTGGAACAAATCATTCAAGCTGTCCAATCTGCCCCGAGCTGGATAAATGGGCAACAGGTTTCCATTATTGCGGTTAAAGATCCTGTAAGGAAGAAGAAGTTTGCAGAGCTATGCGGCGGGCAGAAGCATATTGAAGAGGCCCCTGTATTCCTCGTATTCTGCTCAGACTTTTATAGAGCTTATGTATCCAGCAAAATCGAAAAAACACCATTTGCTGTCCCAGAAAATATCGATACATTATTGGTCGGGGCTACAGATGTTGGGATTGCTCTTGAAGCAGCCATTACTGCATCCGAATCACTAGGCCTTGGTACCGTCTGCATTGGCGGTATACGCAGAAAATTAGATGAAGTCATAAAGGAACTCAACCTTCCTCCATTTGTTTTACCCATTTCAGGTTTATGTATCGGCCATCCAGCAGAGGATCCCGGTTTAAAACCACGCCTGCCAGTTAAAGCGGTCTATCATAGCGAAACCTATCAGCATGATATAAAAGAAGAAATTGAAGGATATAATCAAACATACTCAGATTATCTATCAGAGCGTTCCCAAGGTACACAAACTGGTACATGGACTAAAACTGTAGCCAACTTTTATAGTAAAATTTATTATCAGGGCGTTGATGAAGCGATTAATCAACAAATGCAGATCAGTCATAATAAAGAAGATTCTAAAGATAAAGGAAGAGAAGCCTAAACGCTCCTCTTCCTTTTATTTTTCACTTCTACCAAATCTATTGATCGTCTCTTCACCTTGCATTGATTGTTTTAGTAATAAAAATTGATAGAAATATCCGCAAATTATTCTAGGTCTTAATACTCCTTATTTCACTATAAAGAAGATTAATATGCCCTAAAAGTTATATTAGATGAGTAATTTCAAATTCCGTGGTAAAATATCTATTAATTCTCGGAATTTGGAATATAAGGATAAATATAATAGTTTAGTGTCAGAATTTATGGCTGAGAGCTAGGAGGAATCATATGAACTTAACAAAGAAGATAATCTTTGCACTGATACTAGGTGCCCTTGTAGGTCTTTCCCTAAATATTTTCTCCCCATCTTTATTTGAAACACTCAACAAATTTCTTTTCGATCCTTTAGGTACCATCTTTATCAATCTGATTAAATTGTTAGTAGTTCCAATTGTATTATTTTCTATTATTTTAGGTGTAGCTGGCCTGGGAGATCCTAAAAAGCTCGGATCCATCGGTTTTAAAACCGTTTTCTACTTCCTATGTACTACAGCCATAGCCATTATATTGGCTATCGTTCTTGCTATGGTAATTTCACCGGGAACAAAAGGTGAATTTGATACAAAAAATGCAACTTTTGAGGCTGAAGAAGCCCCTTCAATCGGAGAAACGTTCCTTAACATTATTCCTGATAATCCAATCATGGCTATGGCCGAAGGTGATATGCTCCAAATCATTTTCATGGCTGCTTTAATTGGATTTGCTTTAACTGTTTTAGGAAAAAAGACAGAAGGAATTGTAAAATTGGTTGAACAAGGTAATGAATTGGTTATGTTTCTTGTAACCTGGGTAATGAAATTAGCTCCTTATGGAACGTTTGGTCTTATTGCATCAGCAATTGGAGAACAAGGTTACAGTGCAATGAAAGCGATGGCATTATATATGATTGTCGTTGTACTTGGACTAATCATTCATACTATCCTTGTTTATGGTGGAACCATTCTCTTTTTTGCACGTAAAAGTCCAATATGGTTCTTTAAAGGCTTTGCACCGGCCATGACAGTAGGATTCAGTACTTCAAGCAGTAATGCAACTTTACCTCTATCCATGGAAGCCGCACAGGACAATTTAGGTGTTAAAAAAGAAATATCTAGCTTTGTTCAGCCTCTGGGTGCGACAATCAACATGGACGGAACAGCCATTATGCAGGGTGTTGCCACCATCTTTATCGCTCAAGTCTATGGTGTAGATTTATCCTTCACTGCCTTAGTTACAGTCGTGATAACGGCAGTTCTTGCCAGTATCGGCACAGCAGGCGTACCTGGTGTAGGTCTAATTATGCTTGCAATGGTTCTAAGCTCAGTTAATTTACCTGTAGAAGGTATTGGGCTAATCCTTGGAATCGACCGTATTCTTGACATGGCACGAACATCTGTCAATATTACAGGTGATGCAGCTTGTGCTGTCATGATCAACGAACAAGAAAAAAGAAAAGAAAGCGCTGCATAGTCATAAACTCTAGTATTCTATTCTATTTTTATAATCCTTGTATCCACTGCATCTTTATTGATAGAGATCTTATCGATAAAGATGCAGTTTTCTTATTATTGTTTTAATTATAATAATAGTTATATTCAATTCATAAAAGAGCAGGTAAAATCCAAAAACAGGAGATTTATCTGCTCTTTTAGTCAGAGTTTAAGGTCTATAAATTTACTATACATTTAAAAATAAACAACTATAATGGTTGTGTTTGGTAAAGCATTTCCTTTATACCCTTATCAGTTTTAAGCTTTTAGTGTAACTGTGCAGTTTCCTTGCAAATTCACTTCTGCTAAGCTCAGTGTTTTACTCCCTACTTTCACAGTTACAGCAATACAACTGGAATTCATAGTTTACGAAATACTATTAAGAATAATCCATATCCTAAGCTAGGTGGAATTAATCATTAAAAAGTAGGAATCCGCCCATTGGTCCGGTAATTCCAACAATTAATTTAGTTTCCTTATCTACATAAAAAGTGTAGTCATAACCGCCTTCTCCAAATTTAAAGTAGGAATATAAAGTTCTTTTTCCTGAATCCCTCTTACTAGAACTCTCCGGTAATTTATCCAACAAATCATCTTCTGTCATTCCTACAGTTAAACCTTTCACAAAAAATACTTGTGATTCTACTTCTGCACCTTTAATTTTAGTAATGACATCCTCATCTTTTACGCTTAAATGCACCCCAGGATTGTCACTCATAGCACCGTCAGCAGTAACATGACATTCAACTAACGGAATTGATTCACTTGTTTCCTCATAAGTAGGATTAACAGGCTCAAGAAATAATTCAAATTCATTTTTGGAAACCTTGATTAGTGGTGAGAACCCAAAACTATCGTCAATCCAAACCTCTTCAATTGATTTATCACTTTCCTGTGTCTTACTTTCCATATAGACAACATTAAATCCAGCATCAATAAAATCCTGAACAATTGTATCTTCCGTCCATATGAAGTCAAAAATTTGGATGGCTTTAGTACCTAAATCAGCATTTAGAATTTCTTTATCTGCCTCATGGAGTGCAATTTTTTCTAAACCGCTCACTTCTTTATTTACTTTTCCGTCTTTTAAGTTAACCTCTAATTCCCCTTGATCAGCCGTATAAGATACATCTGCTACAAGTTTATCTCCATTACTAATATTTTGTTCCTTATTTAACTTTATTTCTATATTCTCTTCAAGTGAAGAAAATAAAAGTTTTCCATCAATACTAAGTAATTTTTCTTCAAAACGAGATGAATCGAAATTAGCATTTGCTGTTGCTTCACCATCATAACCACTTACTTCAATTGTTACATATTCGGTTAAATCAATTTTTTCCTTTGAACTGCAACCCGATATTCCTATGAAAGTAATTAAAATAAATAATAATGCCAAGCCTTTCTTCATTTTAATCTCCACCTTCCGGAATATTAATTTTATATTGATATATTAATAATACCCAGTTTGAATTTATTTAAATATATACACATTTAAATTAAATTATTTTTATATATCAGATTGATACTTAATACACATAAAACAAAACACCAACATTCAATAGTGGGTGTTCATAGTATCTCTTTATGTATGCTTTATTATTGAGCAGTGTATCCTCCGTCTACGACAATTTCCGCTCCTGTCATAAAAGTGTTTTCAACAGCGAATATGATTGCATGTGCAATCTCCTCAGGTTTACCCAAACGTTCAAGTCCTTTTGATAGCGGATGAAGTGATTTTAACATTTCGATTCCTTCTGCTCCTGCAACATCCTCATTTACCATACCTGTAATAACATAGCCAGGATGGACACTATTTACTCGAATGTTAAAAGGAGCAAATTCTAAGGCCATTGATTTTGTCATTAATCTTACTGCACCTTTACTAACGTTGTAGAAACAAGCACCGGCTGAACCTACTAAGCCAAGAATTGAAGAAACGTTAATAACCGCCCCACCCGTGCCTTGTGCAACCATCTGTCGAATCGCTTCACGGCTGCAATAAAATACACCATTTTGATTAACCCCTATGTATTTTTCGTATTCATCAGTTGGAAGATCTAGTGTAGAACCTCCTCCTCCTATACCTGCATTGGCAATCATAATGTCAAGGTGTCCATATTTTTCAACCACGTGTGACACCATATCCTTTACTTGATTTTCGTCTGATACATCTACTTTCAAAAATTCAGCGTTTAACTCTTTGGCAGTTTGATTTCCCAACTCCTCGTTGAAGTCTGCAATAACAGGGATTCCACCTTTGTTGAGAATAGCTTTTACCGCTTCTTTACCAATTCCGTTTGCCCCTCCAGTTACAATAGCTACTTTACCTTTGATTTCAAACATACTAACTTCTCTCCCTTTTTCTTATTTAAATACTTTCTAAAGAAAGATTATTTGACCATTTATTATCCACAAATAGTAGAAATATTGCTTGATTTTTTGATCCCTGCATATAAACTTCACAATAGTAGACTTCTAGATAACTAAAAAGGGGCACAAACGCTTGGTTCTAATCTCCGTTTGTACCCCATTATATTGAAATTTACTATTCATATGGACTTATTCATGCTATCTATTACATCCGAAGAGAGATTCGAACTCCCGACCGACGGCTTTGAAGGCCGTTGCTCTATCCAGCTGAGCTACCTTATATATCGCTATTAATAATAAATTTGGTAATTCCTTGTCAGATAAAAAATGTCCCATTCCTTAAAAAAAGTTCTATGTTGTAAAGAGTGCCTAATCTGATATATGATATTATTTTTTTTGAGTTACCTCATCTAACAAGTAGGCATACAGTTTAGGACTTACAACAGTTAACTTCTTTATAAAATCAAATTTGTAAAAGTGACATAAAACATCTTCTTTTAAAGTGAAGATGCAAATAAAAAACATATTAATTATAGTTCTCTATTAAAGAAATAATTGCTATTAAATATCCATTGATTTTTTTGAATTCTCTTTGGTCAGACTTAATATCTCCTATTTTTTTTATTCCATGGAAGAATTTATTTCTCATTCTTTTAGCTATAATAAACAAAAACAAAATTTTATCTCTAATATCATTTTTTCTAAGTGATTTTGCAAATCCTTCAAATGAAGCTTTATTTGATAAAGTAAACTTATCTACTTGATTATAAAGTGTATTTAAAAATAGATTGTTATCACTCAAATATTTCTGATAAAAATGGTTAAATGATCTATTTATTTCGTCTACTAAATTACCACTTATTTCATTTCCCGATTGTACATCCCTAATAATTAGGCCAACTGATGCTTGCTTTATATCTAACGTATTAACCCATAATTTAAATTCACTAAATTTCATTTTATCCGAAAATATTTTTGTGTTCGATTGATTCTCAAATAAGCTCCATATAAAAGCGAAATTTTTAGCTTCTTCCAATCCATTATCATCAGTATTGTATGTACTTAAAACCCATTCGGTTATACTCATTTTTTCTCCTCCTCTTTTGTTGACTTTCCTACCTTTCCCTTCATTTTTTCTAATTCTATAATAATACTAAACATTCACAACCATTGCTGGGCTTGTAAATATAACTGTGTTACGTTAAATATGGCTTTTTCATCATTTGGGTGGTCAAGTATTTGACGATGCATATATTCAATTTCATGTAAAAAAGTATAATAATAAAGATCCAGGGGACCAAAGAATATATCCTCGATATTTTGAGGATAAAAAATGTGGCATTTAAAATTATCTTCTCCATTTTCTATTCTAATTTTTAATCTTTTGTTTCCATCTGCACAAATAAAAGCTTTTTCAATACCAAACATTCGAACAAGAAGGGGCTTACGTCTGTCCTCTAATTTACTCTTTAAAACAGGTGTGTCTGGGTCTATATATAAATCATTAAGTTTAACCGTTTCTAAAGGGATTTTCGAGTTGTTTTTTATGATATTCATTGCTTCTACGTCAAAATGAAAAGTATATATTCCATAATCAGTAATATGCTCAAATTGAAATAATTCATAGTTGTCTAACGACACGCTTGGTTTAGCTTTTATTCTTTGAATAATAGGATTAGAATTCGGAAACTCTTTCACATAGTCTTTTATTTGTTCATCTAAATCTAAGAAGCTATCTAGCCAATACTTTTTCCATTGAGGGAAGAACGATAAATGACCAAATTGTTTACCGAATGAATCTATTAGTCCCATAAAATTAAATTCAACATATTTAACAGGTGTTAATGGCGTGAATAAAGCAGGCATAAAGAAGCACTCCTTTTTTGCGTTGATAATCCTATATATTCTACCTCTTCAACCTATAACCCTTCTCTTTTATATAAATGAATTAATTTTCATTAGATAAAAGAGGGATTTAATTAGTTTGGGTATATAGAGGCTATAATTTCTTCATTGTTCAATAGTCTATTCCAATTTACAAAAAAGAGAGCCTCATTAAGAGACTCTTTCAAAGTTTTATAATTGCTATAGATTTTTAGCTTATATAAATCGAATAGCTGTCCCATCCGCTCCATATACAGATTCTGTAAGTGCAACCTCTTAACGCCTACGTCATATCCTGCAATGATATCATTTTGTAGCTGAGTATTCATTTCTTCCATAGTATTTATATAAAACTGAAAATTGTCAGTTACTATGTATGGATGGTCAGTTTTGACTTTCCTTAGTATCTTTTCTGCCTCATCTTTTAATTTTTTCAGTTGTGAACCTAGTGCATCATATCCCTCATGCTGTTTATACATATTATTTTCATGGTTAAAAAAGTTCTAAAGCAACTTGATGAGGTACCCATAATCTTTCATCATCTTTTAACTTTTTTAAAATATCCAGTAAGCTTTTTGTAGATTCTTTAGTTGTGTATTTGTAAAAATTCAATAATACATATGCCCAAACCCCTGTCATATCAAGAGTTTGACTGTTATAATGGTACGTCCCAGGAGAGATTCGAACTCCCGACCGACGGCTTAGAAGGCCGTTTATCTATGCCTTTACGTTATCTCGTTACTCCTCCCGCCCCACATTAAAATACCTCGCCTCCGGATGCGAAAAGACCATCGCGGAAACAGATGCTTCAGGATTCATCATAAATCCCTCTGTCAACTGAATTCCGATATCCTCTGGTTTCAGCAACCTGAATAGCTTTTCTTGATCCTCGAGATTCGGGCAGGCTGGATACCCGAATGAATAACGCTGACCGGTATACTTAGCACTCAATCGTTCTTTCATGGTCATATCGATAGAGTCATGGATTCCCCAAGCATCCCTCATAAGATGGTGGACTCGTTCAGCTAAGCCTTCTGCACATTCGAGTGCGAGTGATTGGATGACATGGCTCTTTAAATACTGTCCTTCTTTTTTCCATCCTTCTGCTATTTCTTTTATACCTTTACCTGCTGTGACAATCATCAATCCCACATAATCCTGTACACCTGACTCTTGGTTCTTCACATAATCAGATAAACACAGATAAGGCTTTTTGGACTGTCGCGGAAAATCAAATGTTTCGAGGACTTCATCCGGATTAGCTGGGGAACATATTTTTAGAATTTCTCCATCACTTTTTGCAGGAAAATATTGATACATCGCTGATAATTTAATCTGATTGTTTTCGAGAATCTCATCAACTATGGCTGCAAGTTCTAATAATTTTGGATTCTCTTCCTCAAACAACCGATCCACTTTCCCCTTCATCCCAAGGTGATGGCCAAATAACATTTGTTTATTCACATATGGGTACACCAGAGATAGTGGGTAATCCTGCAGAATATGCCGGTTTAAGTCCTCGGGGACTGGTATATTCTCTTGATCCTTCACTGTTTTATCACGGTTTTCTGTAACTTGAATATCCCTTTTCGTTTCAATCGAAATCACTGCTGCTTGCTCATTCGTTTCTGCCTCTAGCTGAGCGAGAAAGGATAGCCTTTTCTCATCGTCATGGAGCTGATTGATTAAATCGAGTCCATTCATGGCATCCTTTGCATAAAAGACCGGTCCATTATATTCAGGAGCAATTCGCCCTCTAGTAAATTTCCTGGTAAGAGCTGCTCCACCTACTACAATCGGAACATCAATTTCCGCTTCTCTTAAATCCTGAGCGGTAATAACCATCTGTTGGGCTGATTTTACCAACAAGCCTGACAAGCCAATAATAGTTGGGTTCTCATTTCGGACGGATTCAATCAAGGTTTGCGGAGCTACTTTAATGCCTAAGTCAACCACTTCATAGCCATTATTACTCATGATGATATCAACGAGATTCTTCCCGATATCATGTACGTCCCCTTTCACGGTTGCCAGCACCATTTTTCCTTTTGTAGACGTTGTACCTGATTTAGTCATCAATGGTTCAAGCTGCGAAACGGCAGCTTTCATGGCTTCCGCGCTTTGCAATACTTCAGCTACGATTAACTGGTTATCATTAAATAGTTCTCCAACCTTCGACATACCGGCCATTAATGGACCGTTGATGATATCAAGCGGCTCCATCCCTTTTTCAAGAGCTTCATCAATATCCTCCTTCAACCCGTCCTTTGTCCCTTCGATAATGTATTCAGGCAGGCGCTCCATTAATGGAAGTTTTTCTTTCGTTTCCTTTTGAACAGGCTTTTTTGTCCTATAAAAAGCAACAAACTCAGCAAGAGATTCTTCTGAGTTATGAAACAAAAGATTCTCTGATAATTTAACTTCCTCCTCAGGGATTAACGCAAATCGGGTTAATTTTTCTGTATTGACAATCGCATAGTCCAAGCCAGCCTTTGTACAGTGGTATAAATAAACGGCATTCAGGACCTCTCTTCCCTCATTCGGCAGTCCAAACGATACATTACTGATGCCTAAAATCGTTAATGTTCTCGGAAGCTCTTTTTTAATGGCCGCCAGTCCCTTTACCGTTTCCGCAGCTCCTTCCCGGTATTGTTCATCACCAGTACCAACCGGAAAAACAAGCGGATCAAAGATAATATCCTCCGGTACGATTCCATACTTTTCTGTTAACAGTTGATACGATCTCTGGGCAACCTCCAGTTTTCGTTCTTCTGTTACGGCCATCCCTTTTTCATCAATTGTTCCAACAACCAAGGCTGCACCATACTCTTTTGCCAATGGAACAATTTTCTCAAAGCGTTCTTCCCCATCCTCTAAATTTATCGAATTAATGATTGCTTTACCCTGAGAATGGCGGAGTGCTTTTTCGATGACCATTTCATCGGTTGAATCGATAACAAAAGGCACCTTTATTTTTTTAGCCGCTTCTTTCATGAATTCTTCCATATCAGACACTTCATCGCTATCTGGATCAGCTAGGCACACATCTATTACATGGGCTCCTTTTTTGACTTGCTGTCTAGCAATCTCGGAAGCTTCTTCAAATTTCCTGTCCTTAATCAGATTCTTAAACTTTCTGGATCCAATCACATTTGTCCGTTCACCTACAAATAAAGGTCTCATTGAACCATCATAGATTAAGGCATCAATACCAGAGACAGCATGATTACCCTGTTTGCCATTAATTTGCCTCGCTTCAATTCCGGTAACCGCTTCTTTAATAGCTCGAATATGATCAGGAGTCGTTCCGCAGCAGCCGCCAACAAGATTAATCCAACCTTTTTCGGCAAATTGCTTGATCTTCTTGCTTAGTGAAGATGGCGATTCATTATATTGGCCATTTTCATCCGGTAATCCTGCATTAGGATAACAGCTTACTGCTGCAGTGCTTAATTCAGATAAAGACCTGATATGATCAGCCATGAACTCGGGACCAGTTGCGCAATTTAGCCCGATAGCAAGAGGATTCATATGCTCGCACGATATATAAAAAGCTTCAATGGTTTGACCGGCTAGAGTAGTTCCCATTGGTTCAATTGTTCCTGAGATAATCAATGGTACTTCTCTGCCTAAAGATGAGAATGCTCTTTGCATTCCAATATAAGCTGCTTTCACATTTAATAAATCCTGCGATGTTTCCAAGAGTAGCAAATCAACTCCCCCATCAAGCAGGCCCTTCGTTTGCTCTTCATATGAATCTAACAATTGTTCAAAAGTGGCTCCGCCTGTTACGGATAAGGTTTTGGTCGTAGGTCCCATTGAGCCTGCGACAAAGCGAGGGCTGTCAGGACTGTCAAATTGTTCAGCTGCTTTTCGAGCCAATTGAGCTGATTCTTTATTCAGCTGATATGCCAGGTGACCAAGATTATATTCATCCAGTACAATGGGTGTTGCCCCGAATGTATTTGTTTCAATAATATCCGCCCCTGCTGCCAAGTACTCTTCGTGAATCGATTGGATTACATCCGGGCGGGTTAGCGTTAAATACTCATTACACCCATCGTATTGTTCCCCGCCAAAATCATCCTCTGTTAATTGATGCGCCTGAATCATGGTTCCCATTGCTCCATCTAGAATTACTATTCTTTCAGCCAATAACTCTTTCAATTTATCTGTTCTCATGATAGATGCACTTCCTTATTTACAACTGATTTCTGTTCTTTGATGTACCGAACCAAATGCCCGCTTAATTCATATTTCATAAATGGTGTAATAATATAGATTCCGTTAAATAATTCACTTGCCGCGTCCACTAATTCTTTTGAAATGGCAAAGCTTTCGCGAGCACAGGCTTCCTTATCCGCTCCGGCTCTTTCCATCGCCTCTCTAACATGAACCGGTAATGAAATACCCGGTACTTCATTATGTAAAAACTCTGCATTCCGGTGACTCGTTAAAGGCATAATGCCAATAAAAATCGGCTTTGTTATATGCCTGGTTGCCGCGTATACTTCCTCTAATTTTTCAACACTAAACACGGGCTGGGTTAAGAAGTAATCAGCTCCAGCCTGAATTTTCTTTTCCATTCGCTGTACGGCTTTATCTATGTACTTTACATTTGGATTAAAGGCAGCTGCGATATCGAAATTCGCCCGGCTCCCCAACGATTTTCCAGAATAGGAGCGCCCCTCATTCAATTGCTTAATCAATGAAATCAAATCCATGGAAGAAAGATCATATACGGAAGTCGCACCCGGAAAATCACCGATTTTTGAAGGATCCCCTGTCACCACCAACACCTCTGATAATCCAAGGGAATGCATGCCCATTAAATGAGACTGCAAGCCAATCAGATTGTGATCCCGGCAAGTTAAGTGAACAAGAGGCACCGTATTTAATTTTGATTGTAAAATAGAAGCTACCGCAAGATTGGATATTCTCGGTGATGCCAATGAATTATCCGCGAGTGTAATCGCATCGGCACCCGAGTCTAATAAGTAGCGACTTCCTATTAAAAATTCCTCCAGGCCGAACGTCTTTGGCGGGTCCAGCTCAACTATAACCGTCGTTTGTTTTTTTGCCTTACCTGAAATTGTATCTGGACCTTTTCGTTTATATTGAATGATTTCATATGATATAGGCTGATGCTTCGGCTTGGCTACAAAATCTTTCACCTTTACAGGATGAAGATCTTCGATTCCTTTACGAATGGCCTGAATATGGGCAGGAGTTGTACCACAACATCCACCTAACAGCCGGACCCCCTGCTTCACAAGCTGCCTTGAACTATTAATGAAATAATCCGCTTCTGTCGAATAGACATATCTTCCATCTGATAAATCAGGTAAGCTGGCGTTTGGATACGCCGCATAATAGGTATCTTCCAATAAAGGTACTTCTTCGTATGAGCGAATCATATGATAAGGACCCATCCGACAATTGATGCCCACCACATCAGCGCCTGTTTTTTTCATAAGAGAAAACGCCTCACTGACATGCATACCATTTTGCAAAAGGCCTGTTTCATGCAGAGAAATATTCGCAATAAGAGGAAGATCACTCATTTTTCTAGCCGACTCTATTACCGTTAATAATTCGTCTAAATCATAATAGGTTTCAAGTAAAATTCCATCCGGATTTTCTTCCAATAAAGCGGTCAGCTGTTCATCGAAATATCCCTTAATTTCAGTTAGTGTTAATTCTGACTTCCTAAAGCTCCGCAAGCCGCCAATCGTGCCGATGATGAATGTGTTTGGATCAGCCGCATCTTTCGCTATTTTCATTCCGGCTCTATTAATTTGAGAAACTTCCCTTTCGAGACCATAGCGCTTTAATTTATGAAAATTTGCGCCGAATGTATTCGATTGAATCACATCAGCACCAGCCTCAATATAACTTCTATGCATCTTTTTGATCTGATTGGGGTTTGTCAAATTAAGCTCTTCAAAGCAACTATCAATTCCAAATGAATATAAAAGTGTTCCACTCGCCCCATCTGCGACTAGAATTTTTTCATTTAACGTTTCCAGTAGTTTCACTGTCTTTCCCCCTAATTAGTTGGTTAATGTCTCTGATGAGGAAAACAGACTAATAGAAAAGAGCTTTCATCATGAAAGCCCTCTTTCCTAAGGTCTCTCATCTCTCAAGCATTGCTTGCTGGATTTAGCACCTTGGATTACCATCCAGGTTGCTGAGATTTCAACGGGCCAGTCCCTCCATCTCTCTAGATAAGAATATGAAATTATATATTTACTTAATTTACTATAAATTTTCAGTTATTTCAATCTATTTTGATAATTAATCCAAAAGAGTTAACGATTTAGTATTTTGGGTATGTATGGGGTAGGAGTGATGTTAGATGAAGGAAATAATAACGAATCAGTTTAAAAATCCAACTGGTGTCCTCGGAAAGATTGCAGGTAAAATAATGGCCTATGAAAATGAGGAATTATACGAATGGACATTTGATCAATTGACTATTACCCCAAATGACACACTGCTAGAAGTTGGTTTTGGCCCAGGTGAAGGAATGCACATGCTTTTTGAGAAGTACCCTACCATCCAAATAGATGGTGTCGATCCATCAGAAGAAATGGTGAAAAATGCGAGCAAACGAAATCAAGAACAACTCAACCGCAATCAGCTTCGTTTGTTTAATGGAACTGTTCTCGGGATTCCCAATCCAATGGTGTACGATAAAATATTTAGTGTAAATAGCTATCCATTATGGGAAGATCAAGAGGCTTGTATTCAAAAAATACATTCTTTATTAAAAGAAAATGGAAAACTGACTATAACCGTGCAGCCAAGGCAGGAAGAAGCAACCGAAGAACAGGCTCATGCCTTTGCCGAAGAGATTAGAGAGGTGCTAACTAATACAGGCTTTAACTCTATTAAGGTTCAAACGAAACCACTCAAACCGTGCTTATCTATAAATGTCACAGCCATCAAATAGCCCTTTTTATGAATATTAGAAATTCCACTCAAGCTTAGACACTCTTTCTATCTGACCCTTTTCAACCTATAAAAACCATAAGCTCCTCCATCAGTTTTGATTGAATTTCTATTATTTAGGGTATATTATAAACATATACACATATATTAAAAAACCAGAGAGCTGGATACTCCCTGGTACAACTACTAGCGAGTGGTATGCAAATAGTTTAGTTCTTAGAGGAACCACCCTTATGCTTTGGTCGGCGCGGGGTGGTTTTTCGTTTGCCCTTTAGCTGAAGATTGGCGAATCGCGTGGCGATGCCGGCAGCAAGGGTCGTAAAAAAGATCATTGCTACATCTTTTGCCAGAGCTATTAGAAAATCCATAAGTATATCACCTCCCTTCTCCTTTATATAAGGAAAAGAAGGTGCATACCACCCGCACCAAGTAGTTGCATGAAAATTATACCATATATGTTATTGATAACATAATGACTCTGGTTGTCTTTTTTAGGTGATTGAAAATTCCTATCCCTTGCTAATGGATCTCTTTTATTTGCTCTCTGTTCACAAGTATTGTTGCTGATGACTTAAAGAGAGACAGCTTTTTTATTGTCGCAATTATTCAACTAATGCCCCATGTTTTTCTCCCTATTAAATTGATTTTTATCAATTCCTTATTCTTATGTAAAACTCTTTTTCGTTATCCTGAACCTTTACTGCCATAAGAAGTTCAACACAAAAAGGCATTCAACGATTATCACTTAATATTACCTTAATTAAAAATTATACTTTCTCTTCTTCAGCTATCCCAACATAACATCGTTAACCGATATTGCGGTTTTACCGCTACGTCTATTTCACACTGAAGTAACTAACTTTGGCTGCTGCATTAAGCGAAATGGGAACCCTATAAGAAAAGGAGCAGCCTAAGCAACCCCTTTTAAATAACATCAATAATTTCCCTTGTTCACAGGCCTAATAAGCACTCCTAATTTAACTATTAGTTTAAACACCCAATAAAAGAAAAAGAAGTTAAACAAAAAGCCAAACGAGACTAAAGAAAACAGCATTCCACCATGATAAACTAAAATATCAGCAGGAAAACCGAAATAATAATCACCAATACTCTTATCAAATCGATAACCTAAGGTAGGAACAACTACAACAATAATAGTTGATATAAGACTTACTATTGATAATTTTAGTTTTTGGGCATTAAATTTGTTGATGTTTAAAAACGCAACTATTACTAAACCATTGATTAACAACCCAATAATCAAATCAATCATACTAAAATCCCCTTGTTTACTTATTCCAGAATTTTTCTTTATAAATTATTATAACAAATATTTCCTTAGAAACCTTTTGTTATTTTCAGACAGCCAAGATTTCCATAAAAAATAGCCGTCCATAAGCCATTATGGCTTATGGACAGCCTATTACGATTTCGAACCTTTTGTTTTCCGATATTCCCCAAACGTAAATACAGTAGCAATGATAGCAAGCCATGCACATCCTGCAATATACCCTGCAATTACATCACTCGGATAATGGACACCCAAGTAGATTCGGCTGTAGCCCATCGTTAAAATCAAAAAAATACAAATCGCATAGACAGCCAATCTAATGGGCCAATTCTTCGTGATTCTGGTAGTTATGATCATAAGTGCGCCGTATAGGATAAAGGATGACATAGCATGACCGCTCGGAAAGCTGAAGCCATTTACCTCGATCAATGGATTCAATGTTGGTCTCTCCCGCTGGAAAATCCATTTTAAGTAATGGTTAACATAACCGCCCGATAATGTCGTGATGATTAAGAATATGACACTTAATACACGTTTTTTAAATAATAAAAACACAGAGAATAGGATAACCAATAGAATATTGCCATCAACTGATCCAAGATTAGTTATAAAGGTAAGTACTTTTGTGCTTAATTCATTAATACTCCCCTGCACAGACTGGATGATTGTCATATCAAAATGATAAAGCTCATTCTCATTTATGTTCTCTGCAATATCTACGAATAGGATGGTACACACAATAAAGAGGGCGATTAATACGAAAAAGGTGATTACATGAACATTTAAAAAGGTATTCGTCCGCTTCTTCATTTCTGCCCTCCTATTCTAATATGTATTAGCTCAGCCTATTTTAGATTCTACAAATGCTTTAGCATGTTGTTGGAATGCTGAATAAGCATCTGCCTCTTCTTTATAGACTTTCCTTTCTCCAAAGCTAACATGTAGTGTATCCAAATTTAACTGAATAACCGTTTCATACTCATACGTTGCATTGCCAATCAAATCAATCCACGTTTCATCTGGCAAATCATGGACCTGGCACAGTACCATTCCGCCTGGATTATAGACGTGCAGAACTGCTTCATCAGCCAACTCATCAATCCATTTCGTAACAAGGCTTGAAGCTGACATTGCCGTTCCGCAAGCATCCGTAAAGCCAACACCTCGTTCAAATGTGCGAACAAAAATGGATCCTTCCTCCAGACGGGACACGAAGCTGACATTCACACCATCTGTAAACCAGTCATTCTCACCATTCAGCATAGTTGCTATTTTCTCTTGTTTATCCGAATGGATTACCTCTTTATCAACAAGACTGATCAGATGTGGATTTGGTACTGACAGGGTTGTGAACGTAAGATTCTCGTCAATAAACGGCAGTTTTTGATTGATGATTTCGTCCATTTCAGTATTCATGGGCAATGCACTCGTTGCCTTGATAACCGGAGATATTTCGACGCGGTATGTAGGGATATCCTTATACATGTCCGGCTCTTTCTTAACCTGCAGGGTGGCTTTCATCGTTTCTATCAGCAGGTTATTTTTCTTCAATTTTTCTTGAACATACCGACCTACACAACGGAGTCCATTCCCACACATGGATGCTTCTGAACCATCTGCATTAAAGACTCTCATTCTGGCATCTGAGGCCTCACTGTTTAACACAAAGAGAATTCCATCTGCTCCCTCTGTGCCCGTCCGCTTGCACATATTTATAGCCAATTGGCTTCGTTCTTCATCTGTTAATGACAGCTTGGTATCCATTTCATCGATTAAATAAAAATCATTGTTAGAACCATGTACTTTAATTATCTTTATATCCATTCTCCTGCTCCCTTCAAACAACATTCTCTTCACTATTTCACCATTATAAAACATATTGTGCAACAAGCTAAAGTTTAGCGACGTTTATAGGAGTGGTCAGTGGTTTTGCTGCTGAAGGTAATCAAGGCAAAAGCAATAGCCTATTCTCTTTTCATCCTCTGTTGCTCCTTCCGTAAATGTCAGGAGAGGTGTATTGGGATCAAGAAAATGTTTACTGTAGTATGCCGGCATCCATCCGCAAGAATAATGTACAATTTTCCGCTTATCATATGTTTGTTCAACAATGAATTCAGATCCATGAAGGATTTCACCGCCATATTGCCGGATTCCATATGGGTTTGCCACATTGCTTGTACTTTTTTTTCCCAGTTGTTTAGATTGCTTATACCTGCCTAATTGTTCTTTCTCAGACGTTAAAATTTCAATATCCCCATTTAACCCAAAACGGCTTCGATACTCACATAATACATGGCCGTTGCTGTCAGATAAGATATATCTTCTCGGTAAAAAAATAAGCAATGAAGCTGGAATAATCCACATCCAAATATTTTCCCGTTTATCTTTAAGAGATCCAACCAGATTACCTTCTGGTGAGAAAATAGCCATATGAAGGGTCGGGGCTGGTAAAAATCCAAGGAAATATTGGCTGTTCGTCAGCGGTGAGCCTTCCTCATCAGCCACTTTCGCTTCCGGAAGTTTCTTCATTCTGCTTTTCAGTCTGAAATTACGATTGATAGAAAAAAGAACCAGCACTATAAAAGGACAGGTAACACACGCAGCTAATATGATATCGAATCCATTCAACCAGGCAAACAAAAAACAGAGAAGACCGACTACAAAGTATGCAACTAATTCTGCTGTATATATGCTATGAATTTTTTGGTAATAATGCTTAGTAGTCAAGGATTTTTCACCGCCAATTTTTTAAACCTGATAACCATCCATACATTCTATGCTGGACATGTCCAAAATAGTAACGGATTTAAAAAAGACCCGGCAGAAATAATGCCAAGGTCTTTAGCTATTGCTATTTCAATATTCGAAGTGTTAATGGGATTTGATAATATTCTCCAGAATATGCCTTTACAGCAGCCACTATTGTAAATACCAACACATATATTCCAATCAGCCAAGCAAGGATAAAACCAATACCGATGAACGCCAATATAAATGCTATAAAGGTGTAAATCGTATAGCTGATTAAAAAGTTTAAATATTCCTTACCATGGTAATCGATAAAATCTGAATCATTCTTTTTAATTAACCATATAACGAGTGGCCCAACCAGCACTAAGAAAAAACTGCTGACATAGATGGCTACTGCCCATAATTTATCATTTGTATTTTGCATCATTAAAACCTCCCGTATCTTTATATAAATTTATGCGATTCATTCAACATTTAGGTTTCAAAGCTTTCATGATTTCTTTTAGTTCTTCATACACTCTATACAGAAACTATAGACAAGTATAAAAATTTGGTTTTGTAACCTGCATGAGGAGGCTGGCTAATTTGTTTGAAGAATGGAAAGCAATAGTACTGGGGATCATCCAGGGTCTTACTGAATTTCTCCCTATCTCCAGTACGGGTCATTTATATTTAGGGAGACATTTATTCGGTCTTGATGAAGCAGGATTATTACTGGATACCCTGCTTCATACAGGGACACTTATTGCATTGCTGATCTTTTATGGGCATGAAATTATAAAACTTCTTAAAAAACCATTATCAAAAATGACATTCCTTTTGATAATCGGGACAATCCCTGCAGTATTAGCAGGTGTACTATTCAATGATTATTTTGAAGGCATTTCTAAATCCGGGGTTACAATTGGTTGGGAATTCCTTATAACTGGAATTGTTTTATGGTATGCAGATATTATGCCCAAACAAAATAAAAATTTAGAGAGCATTACTTATAAACAAGCGTTATTTATTGGAACTTTCCAGGCGGCCGCCATTTTCCCAGCCATCTCTCGATCCGGTTTTACGATGGCAGCTGGACTCTTCAGCGGGCTTAACCGTGAAACCGCTGCTTACTTTTCCTTCCTTCTCTCCATACCGGTAATATTCGGAGGAATATTATTTAAGAGTAGAGATTTATTGACAGGACCCGTCGAAGCAATTTCATTCCAAGGTTTATTTCTCGGTACAATTTTTTCTGCTATATTTGGTTATCTTGCTGTTTCCTGGATGATTAAATATATTAAAAATCATTCCTTAAAGCCTTTTGCTATCTATGTCATTCTATTGGGAGCTGTCATATTAATACTTCAGCACCTAAATATATTCTAACTTTATTTTTACGATAAATAGGCATTAAATTCCGTTAAAAAAATGTACAAAAAATGACGAAAAAAAACTATTTCATTTTACTAAAAAATCTTGTATGATACTTTCAGAAATAGTTTATTTTTGAAAATTGTATAAGCGAAAATTAGGGAAGGCAAATGGTGCGCCACCAGTAATGGTCCTAGTGGGTTCGATTCCCACCCCGAAATTTTTTGATATTACATTAAAAAATTTCGAGGGGAAATCGCAGTTAGCGGCTGCCCTCATACGGAGGGATCTGTATGTTGAAAAAACGTGAATTATCTGATTGTCCTGTATTGTTTGATTTAATGATTCACCCCGATGTCTTCCCTTTTGTGCGCCATAAAACGCATCAATATGAAGAATATCTCTTTCTTACTAAACAAATGATTGAAGCTGAGGAGCGTGGCGAACTGATTTCACGTACCATTCTCGATGAGTGGGGAAATCCAATTGGCACGATAACGCTTTATGATGTATCCAATCAGGCTGGCTTTTTAGGTACTTGGTTAGGGAAACCCTATCATGGAAAAGGATATAACCAATTGGCTAAACAGCATTTCTTTGAAGAATTGTTTTTTGAGCTTGAGATTGAAACGGTCTTTCTGAGAATAAAGAAAGAAAATATTCGTTCTTTTAAAGCAGCTCAAAAGATGCCCTATACTATGCTTGCAAACGAAAGTCGAAAAACCTTATATGAAGAAATCAACTCAGGGGAGTATTCATTTGATTTATTCGAGATAACAAAGGACCACTTCACTTTATCACAAATGCGACAACCAGCAGAGGTGTCTGTATTTGATATAAAAGAAGCTTAAAAAAGGTGTTATGCATAGTCTGCCTAATAGACTGTGCATACACCTTTTTTCGTAATAGCGGCCTTATTCTTTTGTTATCTTTTGCTGTTCGTATAATTTTCTCAAGATATATGTTTTGTACAACTCCAGCTTTCTCCGTTCAACAGGATGCCTTCTTATACCATTTTCTTTTAGCTTGGCCACATACCAACCCTTCGAACCTATGTATGCCATTCTCTCCTCACTCCACTCTGTTTTATTCGTTATACAATATATGAGTGATTTTAACTAATATGACACATAACTGAATAAACATAATCCAGCCAATTTAAGTAAAAATTAAAGTTTAAAAAGCAGAATTATTTTGTGGTATAATTTTTTATTGTCATACTTACTTTATACGGGGGGCATGGATATGAATTTATCTATTTTTACAAAGAGTAACTTTTCAAGAATAATTTCGGTATTCCTCCCGATATTAATTACACAGCTGGGACTGTTCGCTATCAGCTTTTTTGATACGTTTATGTCCGGGCAAGCAAGTCCTGAAGACCTAGCTGGAGTAGCCATAGGCACGTCTATATGGAGTCCTTTCTATAATGGACTTGCCGGCATTTTACTGGGAGTAACACCAATCGTCGCCCACTTAATTGGGGCTAAAGAAAAAGCGGATAAAATTCGCTTTTCTGTTATGCAGGCGATTTATGTAGCTGTCGCAATGTCCATCATTCTAATTGGCGCTGGTGCTTTAGTGCTTAAACCGATATTAACAGGCATGAATCTTGAGCCGGATGTTTATCAAATAGCCTATGGTTATTTAGTTGCTTTGGCATTCGGAATCTTACCAATTATGATTTACAATGTACTTCGTTCATTTATTGACGCACTAGGGAAAACTACCGTCTCCATGCTAATCACCCTTATTGCGATCCCAGTCAATGTGGTACTTAACTATATGTTTATCTATGGAAAGTTAGGTGTTCCGGCATTTGGCGGTATTGGTGCAGGAATCGCTGCATCAATTACTTATTGGGTTATCACTCTGGTTGCAGCAGTGATTATCATTAGATTACAGCCTTTCTCCGGTTTTGGCATTTTAAAATCATGGCCATTGCCCGTTTTTAAGGAATGGGTTGAATTAATGAAAATTGGATTCCCAATAGGTATGTCCATCTTTTTTGAAACCAGTATCTTTGCAGCAGTTACGCTGGCTATGAGCTCATATGATACGATTACGATTGCATCACATCAGGCTGCCATGAACTTCTCATCCTTCTTGTATATGGTACCACTTAGCTTTGCGATGGCATTGACCATCATTGTCGGCCATGAGGCAGGTGCCAAGAACTATAAAGCAGCTAAAGAATATTCAATACTTGGTGTTTTTTGTGCGATTGGTTTTGCAGGCATTAGTGCTATCTTCTTATTTATTTTCAGAGATTATATTGCTCTTCTATACACTAAAGATCCTGTGGTAGCTTCATTAACAGCTCAGTTCTTAATTTACGCCATCTTCTTCCAGCTTTCCGATGCTCTTCAGGCACCAATCCAGGGTGCTTTGAGAGGCTATAAGGATGTGAATATCACGTTCTTTATGTCCCTGTTATCCTATTGGATTATAGGGCTTCCACTTGGCATATTCCTTGCTAATTATACCGACCTTGGAGCATTTGGTTATTGGATTGGATTAATCTCCGGCCTAGCTGTTGGGGCAACTGGTTTAACATTGAGATTGTTATACGTTCAAAAAAGAAAATTTGTGCACACTTCAAATAGCTAACCATACAAAAAGTTCGCTTGAATAAACCAAGCGAACTTTTTTATTTACTATCTATTACGATGATTTTTCAGACAAAGTTACACATACTAAATTTTCAAGGCCAAGCTGCTTATCTGGTTTTTGATAAAACATCCTGCCCACCTGTTACTGGAATAACCGTTCCTGTAATAAAGTCAGCTTCTTCCGCACATAGAAACGAAATGACACGTGCGATATCACCGCCAGTTCCAGGCCTTCCAACTGGAACATTTTCTGATACTATACCTTCTTCTACACGAAAGCTTTCCTTCCAAGGATCCACAATATCCCCTGGACAAACCATATTGGCTGTGATTCCATACTCCGCCTCTTCCAAAGCCAGCGTTTTTGTCAAGGAGGTTAATCCCGTTTTGGAAGCAGCAAAAGCAGAACGGTATTTCCAGCCCGGAGCGTGGTCTGACTGATCAAACCCCATGGTAATAATTCTTCCCCATTTATTCACTCGCATATAGGGAATAACCAATCTGGCTAAGTAAAACATACTCGATAAATTCCCATTAATAAGATATTCCCATTCTTCTTCCATATATTCCATCATTGGTTTACGTTCCTGTATATATGGACCAGCATTATGTATCAGAATATCAATTCCACCACATAATTCATAGCATTGATGAATTAGTTTGCGATGATGATCTTGAACTGTTACATCATATGGCAAAGCATAAGCTTGCACGTTGTAGTTTTGAGCTAATTCCTGCATATCTTGGATGGCACTGTTTTGATTAGTACGATAGGTCGTAATGACATTTATCCCATCCATAGCTAATTGCCTTGCTGTAGCTCTGCCCAGTCCTCTTGCTGAACCAGTAATTAAAGCCGTTTTCCGAGTCAACTTCTTCTCCCCCTACAGGCAGTATTTACTATCTGTATTATACATTGAAAGATGACATTTCCGTTAATCAAAAGCTGACTTCTGCATTAACGACAATTACCCTTATCGCATATAGTAAGTTAACCTAATATGTCTCTTGAAAGTCGAGGTGATCAATTGTTTCCGTGGAACCTTTTTCCCAAAAATCAAAACCAAATGCCAGATTGGATGAAGTTCCTTAATCAGCCAGGTATGGAAAAGCAGATGGAACAATTATTCTCCATGCTATCACCTGATCAATTAGGAGGAATGATCAACCAACAATTTAAATCAAGTCCAGAACCAGATGAGCAAACGGTGGTCCATTCAAAACATTCCGTAGATATTCTGGAAACACATGATTATCTTTTCATTAGAATCCCAATAAAAGAGGATCATTTACCTAACGTTAAGGTATACCATACTTCTACAAAGCTTCTCCTATCCGGATTACCCCCGGATCCAGAGGAGAAACACTCTTTTCATCTACCTGCTCCGGTAAAAAAAAAGGGAGCGAAATCTTCATATCGGGATGAAATCCTGGAAATCATTCTCTTTAAGGTAAATGAATCAAACTATTCAGAAATTTCTATTCCTGAATGGTAAAAAAACTGGCTTGGATGACAGGGCCAGTTTTTTACTATCCTTTATTTTTCTCCCTGTAAAAATACAAGAACTTTATCTCCCGGTTTCCCATTGAATTCCACCTTCATATATTTAAGCCTGTTAGGGCAATCCAATATTTCTAATTTACCCTGGTTAACCAATCGCTTTTCAATCAAAGAGGCATAAATCGTGTTATCAGGGCTTACTGATAAGGAAACATGGATTCCTTTATCATTTGGATTTGCAGTTGCAACCGTAAAATACCTGAATTTGTGGACATCAAAAATGATATGTGCATTGCCGTTTGATTTAAAAAACAACTCTTTTTTTATATTAACAAATTCATGATTTTCCCTTTTTATATGCGCATTATTATTAAACTCTCCAACATCCAATCCTGCAATCTCTTTTATCCTGAATTCTGTTTGATTATGCGTTTCAGCGGTATATTGTTTTTCTTCCCTATGTAATTTGTACACCTGCGATGGTTCAATTACCTTTTTATCATTCTCCTGAATTGTCAAGATAGACCCTTCCTTTCTATCGATGCATAACGTAATTAACTATATGTGTATGCATCAATCTTTCGGAAAAGAAGGCATAAATGAATTCTTATCAGTGTCTACTTCTATAACTTTTTGACCAATAGAATATTTAAAATTTATGTTACTCATTTTTTATACAATATTATCACTCTCCTGGCGGAGAACATCTTCATTTAGACTGTAACTGTTCTAAACATGCTTATTGTGCTTACCTGACCAGTTTGTATTATAAGGAGTACAACATATAATGGGGCATTGATCCTACTTGGAGTAAATGTCTCGTTAACCATATTTCTATTTCTGATATTAATGCTCCGATGACTGTCCGTTTAGCCGAATAAGGCAAGATAAAGGAACAATCACACAAACATACATTTGAAAATTTCTACCCTAAGATATTCGCAGATTTCTTCTATTTATACGATTCTATTTTTAATAATTAAAATGATTCACACAGACTGTTTCTTATATTTTTCGCTTTGTAAAGCAAAGAAAACCCAAATTATCGTAATTAAAGTTACGTAACCTGTGCTATTTTCAATAGGTCTTCCGATAACCCACGCAATTATGTCTGCACTTAATAAAGCTAAAAAAGTAAGGGTGATAATAAGAATAACGGAATGAATTAACAGTTTAGTGAATCTAATCATTGTTAGTTTTGGGAAGTTAAACATTTAAAAACACCTCCTAATAATAGAGTCAGCATCAATAATCAGTAATAAAAGAAGATTATGGTACGTAAACAGAAAAAGGAGACAGCAAAGAAGCTGCTCCTCTATTTCAAACTATTAGCAATCATGGTTACGAAAGAGTAATCATCCTGAGATTATCCATCAATCGTTAATTAACAACAGTAAATTCTTTCTTTGGCATTGCATGCATTCCTCTTGCTGTCACATGAGGGATCATATAATAGTCCCCTTCCTGAGAGAATGACTTTTCAAGACTGTATATACCATCCTTTTTATGCTTAACGGCAATTTTCTCTTTATCCGAACCATCCTTTTTGCCAAATTCAAATTCGACAGATTCAGCATCCGTCACCTTATCATTCCCCTGTGTTACGGTCACCTCAAAAAGTACATTTTCATTCACTATGGCCGCCTCAGGTGAAAGTTTTACCTGGACATCAATGATAGCTGGCATTTCTTCATCTGCTGCTTTGTCCTGACATCCGAACAGGATTATTACTGTGATCATACATAGACTCAAAAATAATACATTCTTTTTAAACAACTTAATTCCAACCCCTTATCATTCACAATCCACTAATTCTAATAATACTCCAAAACTGGAATTAGAGACCAGTAATTAGTTGGAAAATTCACCAAATATTCAGGTTTTCTCTTTCTCATTTTTTTCTTTATTCCCTACTTGTATATTTCTGGATGAGGTTACAAAACCTATACTAAAAGGAGGTTAGACATGTGAGCCATCCATATTGTTGTCCAAACTGTAAAACAAACCGGTCACGTTTTAATGTGATTGAACAAACTCCCATTTACGTGAAACTTGATCCCCAATCAGGCACTGTTATTCAAATGTACGCAGACGATGAATTAGACGCCTTTCATTTACCCTATAATGGACCTGTCAGAAGAATCCAGTGCGCTGCCTGCGGTTTAATTGAAGATGAAAAAACATTTATTGCATTTGGTGAACGCTCGTTTAAATAATGTTGATTCAAAGCGCATTCATATTCTTTCCTGAAACATTAACCAAAAAATCGCCTCTCCTGGAATGGAGAAGCGATTTTTTTATTTTATATCCTCAGCCAATTTTTTCTTAGCTGCTTCTAGCTGTGGATCTTCTTCAGTAATTTTATTTCTTAATTCATTCATTAATTTATTTGTTGTGTCTCCCTGGATCACACCTGTTTCTTTTAAATCATGATCCTTTTGGAACTTTTTAACCGCTGTTACAGTGTTCTCATCAAAACATCCATCGGCTTTACCTGGATTATATCCAAGTGCTTTAAGCATTTTTTCAGCATTCTCAACTTCTGGCGACATTTTTGAAAGCTCTAGCTTTTCCTCAGGATCAATAAACGATAAATTTGCATAATCAGGCATTTTGACAGTAATGTCCGGCTTGATGCCTTTTTTATGAATCCAGTTGCCATCCGGTGTCAGCCATTTTGCATACGTAAACTTCAAATTGGATCCATCTGTGAAGTCCATTGCTGATTGAGCAGTTCCCTTCCCATATGACTTCACACCAATAATCGGAATATCAGCAGATTCATTTAACGCTGCAGCCACTATTTCAGATGCACTAGCACTGCCTTCGTCAATTAGTACAGCCGTTGACAATTTAAATTTATAACCGGTATCTGTCGCTTTTGCTACTTGTTTATTCCCGCTGCGGTCTTCAATCTGTACGAGATTTTCACCAGCTGGAACAAACATATTCGCTATTTTTTCAGCTTGGTCAAGCAATCCGCCCGGGTTTTGTCTTAAATCAAGCACAATTCCCTTCATACCTTGCTCTTCCACTTCACGTAATACTTTTTCAAGCTCTTCAGCTGTATTCTCAGAAAAGCTGGTTATCTGTATGTTTGCAATATCATCCGTTAAGTTCTCTTTATAAACTGTATTTACAGGAATTGTATCACGTATTATTTTAACGTTCATTGTCTTACTTGCACCCGGACGCTGGATTACTAAATTAACCTCCGTCCCTTTTTTTCCACGGATTAAGAGCACGGCATCGCTGGACGACATCCCTTGCAGGCTTTTATCATTTACTTTTAAAATAATATCACCCGCTTTTAATCCGGCTTTCTCAGCAGGTGCACCTTTTATCGGTGAAACAATTACAATTTGTTCATTTTCTGACATTATTTCTGCCCCAATTCCCTCAAAAGAAGAGGAAATGCTTTCATGAAAGCTGGCGGCTTCTTCTTGTGTCATAAAGTCCGAATATGGATCATCAAGTGATTCTACCATTCCATTAATGGCACCATCAATTAATTTATCGCGGTCCACTTCTTGGAAATAACTATTTTCCAAGGTATCCATAGCACTTTTGATTTTCTCCATATCGTTTTTAGATCCGCTAAGCGGAATCTTGATTCCTGATGTTGATTGTTGCGTGTTATCCATTATGTACCTTGTTGCAAAAACACTAAGGATAATGAGTAAAGCTGATCCTAAAATAAGATAAATCCATCTAACTTTAATATAGCCCTTCGGCTTGTTTGCTTGTTCTTGATCTTGTTCTGAATCCAACTGGTTCACCACTTTCACTGAACTATACTGCCTTAAAATTAACTATATTATATCAGAACTCCAAATGATATCCTACTCTGTTGCCAGCTGGATGTATTCCTCCAAGGTCAAGCCACGTTTTTTCATATCAGTGGCATAGGCTTTTCCCACATATCTAATATGCCAGGGCTCATACATATACCCTGTTGTTTTCTCGTCACCCTTTGGATAGCGGATGATGAATCCATATTCTGCAGAATTTTGGGCAAGCCATTGTCCGGCTGTTGTAGAGCCAAAATCTTCATTAAGCTGATAATTATTCTCTGCACTCGATACATCCATTGTTAGACCTGTTTGATGCTCACTCTTACCAGGCTCCGCTACCGATTGTTGGGCATACTCTATACCGGATGCTTCAATTTCCGCATTATATAGCTGTACCTGTCTTTCATAGGAACGAAAACCTGACACGGCTGCTAATTGTACTCCCTCTTCATTGGCTGCAGTAAACATCTTCTCAAGCGCCTCTGCAGCTTCCTTTCTCATCAGCTGTTTTTCATGCTCTCCTACGAATGAAAAAGTAACATTCGGTTTCACCAAATCATCTGCTCGGTAACCAATCGGCAGACTATTTTCTTTATTTACCAACACAAGAATATTATCAGGATTTTGGATATAGTTCACTCCATCCTCAACCTTAATATCATTTAAGAATTCAGCAGCCAGATTCACACTATTATCATCCTCTTCCGACCCTTGATTTCCTTGTCCATTTCCAATCGTTTCCTGCGTATGGTTCTCGTTCTCTTCTTTTTTCGATTGATCTGTGTCAATGGATAAATCATTACATGCTGTGAGTAATAAAGCCGTTGCCATCATCATCCCAAGAAGTATCTTTCTCATTTCTCTTCCCTCACAATTCTCTCTCTAGCTGTTTATTGTTTCAAAAAACCATTAAATCAGCCTATGCTATTTATTATTTTAGTAACTTTTTAAATTGATATGTTTTTAAGTTTTGTTTGTATTATACTAAGTTTCTGAAAAATTCAAACAAACTGTTAATCATCAAGGAGTGTACTATTTGGTCACTCGAACACATTTGCTTTAAATAGTGATATATTGATGTTTCCACTAATCCTTTTCAAGTATAGCTGAAATGTTCCCGATCTGCTTGATTTTTTCAAAAAATCTAAGTTGATAATTCAATATCAAAATTCAAATAATACATCAATAGTACAATTATAAAAAAAAGCTCTGGTTTTCACCAGAGCTTTCTTGTTTTTATAATATTAAGATTCAATAGCAGTATTTAAAGCAACTTCGATCATGTCATTAAATGTCGTTTGTCTCTCTTCAGCTGTCGTTTCTTCACCTGTAAGGATATGGTCACTGACAGTAAGAATGGATAATGCTTGTCTGCCATATTTAGCAGCTAAAGTGTATAACGCAGTGGTTTCCATCTCAATGGCTAGGATACCATATTGTGCCCATTTTTCATGGTCTGCTTTATCATTATAAAATTGATCTGCAGTAAATACATTACCAACTTTTAATTGAAGTCCTTTTTCCACACCTGTGTCATATGCTTTTTTTAATAAACCAAAATCAGCTGTAGGTGCAAAGTCGATTCCATCAAAAAGTAATTTATTCATATTGGAATCCGTTGATGATGTCATGGCTAAAATAACATCTCTCACTTTTACATCTTTTTGAATCGCACCGCATGTACCAACACGAATTAATTTTTGTACACCATAGCTTTGCATTAATTCATTTACATAAATAGAGATGGACGGAACTCCCATACCTGTCCCTTGAACAGACACTTTTTTCCCTTTATAAGTACCAGTATAACCAAACATGTTTCTAACTTCATTATAACAAACAGGATTTTCCAAAAATGTTTCAGCTATATATTTTGCTCTCAATGGATCTCCCGGCAATAGCACAGCTTCTGCGATTTCGTTTTCTTTAGCGCCTATATGTATACTCATGTTTGAATATTTCCTCCTTTATGTAAAGACAAAAATGTCTATATTCAACTATAACTATACCATAGGCTTTTTAAAAAGATAAAGTTACCGATAATTCAGATTTTAACAAACGTGAATTCGGTTCACTACAGCCCAACCGCCAGATTGAAGCTGGTAATAACTCTTTTTCTCGTACTTATCCCCGATCATAATGATATCACCACTTGATATGGTTCTTCCCTTATAATTCTCAGGTATTAAATCTCTTATATTAAACTTTCTAAACAATTTATTAATGACTTCCGTATGACTTTCTCCATCTATGTAGCCTTGATATACCTGTTTATATCCTTTCTTATCCCGAGGGTGTTCTGTTTGAAAAATGGCGATTTCATATTCTCTTCTTCGCAAAGCCGACCACTTTAAAATTCTTTGTTTAAGCATAATTTCCCTCCTAATACGTTTGTTATTTAAATTTACCCTTCCTATAACAAATTCCTGCAATGAAAAACTTCTAGTTTTGTCGAATCCTAAATTTATGAGTTTTGGCCTAGTCTTTTCTTATAAAGTATGCTGTTAAATGCTTACACCCCTGTGGTTAGAGAACAATTTACAATCTGCATATATTTGTTGAATCAAAAAACAGACCAGGAGAAGTCTGTTTTTTGTTTAGTGAGGCTCTTTTTTCTCTCTTGTTGTTTGATCGGCCACTAATTTTTCTAGTTTTTTTATAGCAGTTTTCATCACTTTCCCATAGGTTTCATCACCAAACATGTCACGTAAAATTCGATAATCATTATAAATATCGAGAAGATGATTAATTTTCTCTTGATGATCAGACTCCTGGTTACCATTTTTATTTAAATGTGCGAGCGGTGAGGGCTCTGTTAGTTTCTTATACTGATTTGATTTCAATTTTTGATTAAGAGCATGTTTCTTCAAAAATTGTTCTGCATCTTTCGCATCTGCAAGAAAAATCAAATCATCCTCATTGCATTCTAGCCATTCATTGTCTGTAATTCTAGATAATTCATAAATAATATCTTCCCACGATTCTTCTTTATATCTCCAAATTTCAGTTCGAAACCCAATGACTTTAAAGATTTCCTTTCCATACCCTTTCACTTGCACTAAATCTCCAAAAAAATACTTGTAATCAATATTTACATGTTCTGCTTCAAATAAAAGCCCTTCAAAATCCTCAACAAGCATTAAGGATGATTCCGTAAATACTCCATCAGCACCTTGGACCTCATATACATAGGTTTGATTAAATTCCTGAACAGACTTCACTTTACCCACGATTCCGTTCACAAGTATGACTACTGAATTACCAATTGCAAACTTCGGTTTATTACGCTTGCCCATTGCTGCCACCCCTCGCAGTTCGGGTAGAATTTTTATCAGTATATGCAGCTCTTTAATTGAGGGGAAGCCTATTATTTAAACTCTTTTAGCCATCTTCCCGAAAAAACAAGACTTGATTCAGTAAAAGGATTAAATTGGGGAAAGATTTATATTTTTGACTTTGGCTTAATTCACCGATTTAGACTGGATTTGTGACAGAGTTGGCTGCTTTCTTCCTGTCCCCTACTGTATTTACAGTAAATCAATTGTTACCCATTCTATGACTGTCGGAAAAAGACATAGTTTTTAATTTCAACTAATACAATCTTTTTCGTAAAAAAGAAAAGCAATCCACTTATTCAAGTAAATATGAATAAGCAGATTGCCAAGAAATTTTCATGCGATAGTTAAGTAGAAATATCTTCATCGGAAGGAATGGTTAGAATAACGCTCGTTCCTTCTCCTTCTACGCTTGTTACTTCAAATGTACCTTTTAACTCTTCCATGATTTTCATGCTCGTTGCCAGTCCTAATCCGGTACCATTTTCTTTAGTCGTAAAGAATGGGGTACCAAGCTTGGATAACGTTTCTGCTGGAATACCCGGTCCATTATCCTTAATGATTAATTTCATTTTATTCTCAAAACAATCTGTTAAAATGCTGATCGTTCCGCCATCTTTCATAGCATCTCGAGAATTTTGGATTATATTTAAAATTACTTGATAAAGACGATTTCGATCTGTATAAATGATTCCTTCATGATGAATATCTTTTAATATTGTTATATTATTTTTATTTAACTCCGCTCTTTGCAGTAAAATAATTTCTTCAATCAACTCAGTAACTGAATATTTTTTCAAGATTAATTGATATGGTTTTGATAGATTCAATAATTCGCCGACTATTCTATTCATACGGTTTAATTCTTCTATAATGATATCAATATAATTTTTAAATATTTTTTCATCATAGGGATGATCTCTTAATAGTTGGAAAAGCCCCCGAATCGTCGTAATAGGATTTCTGATTTCATGGGCTACTCCGGCCGCTAATTGGCCAACATATTTAAGCTTCTCCGTTCTGAGAATCTCCTTTTCCCGTTGTTCCAAGGTTTCTATCATGGAAATAAAGGCCCTATTAAGTACATTTAGCTCATGATATGTACTTTCAATTTGGTTATATTTTTTTCCGTTCGTATATCTCTCCACACCTTCTGCCATCCTGACAACAGGCTTAACTACTGTTTTAGATATATAATAGACAAATAGTAAAATACCAATCAGCAGTATTAACCCTATCATTAGATAACGATCAATTAATTGCAGCAATGGAGCATATACAACTTTTTTACTAGCTTCGGTAACCACATACCACTGCTCCTGGGCATCAGTTCTTTCCTTGATTGGTTTCACAGCAAATAACTGCTTGCCATCTTTGGATTGAATTAATTCATTTTGCTTATCAGAGGCAATCAAATCATCTAGTGAAAGATTATTTTCCTCCAGAAAGTTTGTTTTCATAATATTATCTTCATTTTGCTCTGATACAATCCAGCCCTCGTGATTAATCATAAACGCTGTATAAGGAAATTTTTCACGCTCAAGTGTTAAATTAGACTCTATCGTTTTCCACAGATAAAATAAATTAACTGTTGGAGCAAATACTCCATTTATTTCATTATCATTCGTATAAATTGGTGTGCTAATCAAAAAAAATGGCTTTTCACGATCTAATTTATACACTTTAGACAAATACTGAATGCCTGCACTTGATTTTTCGAAGGATTTACTATTTATAAAATAAGGAGTGATATCATTATACTCCTCCGAGGGAATTACATCCCCGTCCTTATTAACATAGATATATCCAGAGTAAATCGGCTTTGATTCAACATATTCCTTCAAAAAATTCAATGAATGCGTTTTATTGTCACTTTCTATATCGGAATGCCGACTTAAATAAACTAGATCACTGATTCTCTCATCTATAAAGCGATCTGTTGTATCTGCCGCATGGTAAGCGGCCGTTCGCAATGTCATTCTAACTTGATTTTCAATTAACGATCGCTGGGTCGAATACGAAATAATCCCAAGGCATAGTAAAGGAACCGTTGAAATAATAAGAGAATAACTTAACAAACGGGTTTGTAATCGAACTGGCATAGGAACACCTGTTTCTTTCTGTTAAATTCAATTGCTAAAAAGCTAAGAATCCTACTAAAAATTTAATAAAGCTTTGATATGGTTAATCTGATTTTCTACAAACTATAACTCACCAATATGCTGAAGGTAAAGATTCCAGGCATCGTCAAATAGGCTCATGTCCAATATATAGTCAACATTCATTTCTAGATACAGACTTATTTCATGATAATCAGACGAATTCTTAGGAAAACCGGGATCATGAAAAACATTTTCAGCAAACATGGACATCTCACTTTTCTCCAGGGCATGCCTATATGTGTTTAAAAATCGATAAAAAGATTTCACTTGCTTTCGCTCCACTCATTTAACATTAATTATGCATTATACATATTACCTAAAAAAACTACATAATGCTATTATTTACCTTGTTGATTTGGGGTACTTCACGCGAATAATGATACGAATTACCTTCATTTATATAATAATTTTGTTAATCAACAATGACACCAAATCTTTTTGGTACTATGTATATTGCGGATAATTCTTCTTTCTATTCTGTAACAAGTATACATGAATACAATACATTTCCATATATTATAAAACAATTAAATGTTGCAGAATAACATTAATTCACAAAAAAACCTCGGAATAATCCGAGGTTTTCATTATACTAAAACCGGTTCTACTTTTACTTCCTGAACTTTACGGATAATATCACGCGCTACCCAGACCCCACAGGCACTTGCCTGCGCTAATCCCCTTGTAATACCGCCTCCGTCTCCACCTACATATAAATTTAATATGTCTGACTGAAAGTGCTCATCTAAATTTGGTCTTGCTGAGTAGAATTTTGCCTCTACTCCATAAAACAATGTGTGCTCAGATGCTAATCCTGGCGTTACTTTATTTAATGCTTCGGTCATTTCTATTAAACTTTTCATTGTATTGTAGGGTAAAACCAAGCCTAAATCTCCTGGAACTGCTTCTTTCAAAGTAGGCTCGATAAAACCTTCTTTTATTCTCTTAACAGTAGATCGTCTTCCTTTTAAAATATCGCCGTACTTTTGAATAATTAAACCGCCATTTGAAAGGGCATTTGCCAGTTTTGATATCTCATGGGCATATTCTGTAGGCTTATCAAACGGCTCAGAAAATTTATGGGATACCAGTAATGCAAAGTTTGTATTATCACTGCCAAGTTCAGGATCTTTATAAGCATGACCATTCGCCAGCATAATTCCAGAATGATTTTCAACTACAACATGCCCGGAAGGATTGGAGCAGAATGTGCGAACCTGCGTACCAACAGAGGTATTGTAGATAAATTTACCTTCATATAAATGTTTATTGATTTCTTCCATTACCACATTGGATGTTTCAACCCTCACACCAATGTCAACCTGGTTACTCGTCATTTTAAATTTACGTTTTTTAAGAATCTCTGTTAACCATTTGGAACCGTCTCTCCCCGGTGCGACCACGACATAATCAGAATATAGCTTTTCTCCATCTTTAAGAACAATTCCTTTGGCTACATATTGGTTATCCTGCTTTTCAGTTAATACATCTTCTACTTCTGCCTTAAAAACCATATCTATTCTGTCTTTTAAATATTCATAAATACTTTTTAAAATTTCAAGATTCTGTTCCGTTCCTAAATGACGTACATAAGCTCGCAATAGCTTTAACCCTGCTGCATAGCCTGACTTCTCAATTCGGCGCACTTCTTCACTCATTGGATTCGTAAGCGTATCAGTAGCACCATGCTTTATGTTAATTGCATCTACATATTTTATCAGTTCCACAACTTGATTTTTTGATAAATAATCTGTCATCCACCCGCCAAATTCGCTTGTAATATTAAATTTCCCGTCAGAATACGCACCAGCTCCACCAAATCCGTTCGTAATGGAACAAGCAGGCAAACAACCCGCAAAGCTCTTTCGATTAGTAGGTGGCGGACATTTAACTATTCTCTTCTGTAATATTGGGCAGTTCCGTCTATATATATCATGACCTTTATCAATTAAAAGAACCTTCGCTTCCGGTAATTTTAGAGTAAATTCGTAGGCAGCAAATATTCCGGCAGGACCGGCACCCACGATAATTACATCATAATTCGTTTTCATATGAGGATCTCCTCCATTTATAGGTCTGCTCCGCACTAAAAATCATACCAAAGCGAACATGAACCGTCAACAGAAAATACGAACATTATTTTTGTAAATTATATTTTTGTTCGTCTTTAAAGTGTTTATATGTAGTTTTTATCCAAACATAAGATGTTTTTTTACCAATCCATTAAAAAAGGACGGATAACCGTCCTTTTTCCCTTTAATCAGCAAGGGCTGCAGAAAGAAGCACCGATAATAATAAGGAGGATAAATAACACAACAATCAATGCGAATCCGGAACCAAAACCGCCTCCGTGTCCGTAACCTCCACCGTAACCATATCCACCGCAACCGCTGAAACATCCATCTTGACCACCGTAATACATTTGTTTCACTCCTTTAGAAGTTCATCATTACATTTTTACTATATGTGTTATTCGCCCTTTAGGTATGTGCATTCGCCTAATTTGATTGCCTTTTTTATGTAAATATTGTAACATTATTGTAACATCAGACTAGATTATAGAAAGAAAAATGGGGGTTAATCGTATTTTCAAACGCAAGCAAGGGTTATTACTTGTTGTGATGGTTGCCACAGGTTTATTGTTTTTTTTCAGTTTTAATGTATTTTACAGCAAAAGCCAAACACAAGGCTTAATGGATAAATTAGAGAATGGACAAAAAATTCGCTATTTAGTATTAGGTGACAGTATTGGTCGCGGATCGGGAGCAGAAAAGCCTGAACTTACTTGGTTCTCCCAATTAGAAAACATGATTCATGAGAAATATGGAAGCAAAATGAACGGACAATATATTGTTCAAAGCGGTGCCACTTCATTTGAAGGCATCTATAAATTGCAAGAAACAAAGGTTTCCCCATACACAGATTTAATCTTCATTGTTTTTGGTGAAAATGACAGGAAATACATGCTGAAAGACGATTTTGCCGAATTGTATGAGAATCTAATCAGGCACGCTAAAATCAGTGCACCACAAGCAAACGTAATAACTGTGATTGAGAGCAGCTTGCCGGATGAGGGGTTTGCCCAAACAATCAAGGATATCAGCCAGCATTATGGAGCTGTCCCAGTAGATATGCGACCAGTCTTTAAACAGTCGCCATTATCGATTTCTGAATTAACAAAGGACTCCGTTCATCCAAATGGAAAAGGGTACTCTTTATATGCGAATGAAATCTTTAACACCCTTAGTACATTGGATCACGCACAAAAATCAGTGACTCTGCCTAAAGCCAAATATATTCAAAACGAGTATCAATTAAAAATGAATGGTCGATACAATTATAATAACGGGTTTACGAAACATAATGGATTTCTCCATTCAAATAAAGAAAAGAGTCAATTAATCTATCAATTTAATGGACCAATTGTTGGCGCCGTTTTATTTCGCGGTCCAGATGGTGGTACGGCGAATATTTATATAGATGATCAATTTCATAGTACCATCAGTACTTGGTGGCCCTTTCAAAAAGAAAGATATATTTATCTGGCCAATAACCTCGGGGAAGGTACACATGAACTAAAGATTGTTCCTACCGGACTTCAAAGTAAATACAATTCAACGAACGAATCTTATATTAGGATTTCTGGGATACTTGAAAAGGATAAAGATTAATAAGGAACTACTGTTTGTTACGGTTTCTCTTTTTGAATTTAGAATCTCAATTCATTTTCCACTAGAAAAAATAACACGTAACAGCAAAAGAGGAAGCGAATATGCTTCCTCTTTTCAATTACTTTTCACCGCAAAAGCAATACTCATATTTACAAAAATTCATCCTGTGCTTCAAAAATGTTTGAAAAAATCCCATTTGTTCTTTTTCTATTTTAAAGTAGCCTGTAACTGGATGCTCTGCTGATAGGTTGAAAATCCTGCGATAGTCATCTAATGGAATAGATACTAGTTCCTCTTCACCAATAACGATCTTATCTTCATCACTAATTTCGTTCCATTGAATCATCCTAGTTGTTTCTTCCTCAGAGAAAAAATATGGCGACGTACATTGTTCAACAAACAGTCCATTACTTTCAGCAAATTGAATAGCGGATTGACAATTTACATTAGACCCAATATACATATAGTAATCATAGCCAAAGTGTATGAAGAATTGATCTTTACTATAGAGCTTACACCATATAAAATTTCGCAAAATCATTTTGCAAATCAAACGCAATTCATTTTTGTTTACCAACAGGTCTTCTTTGAGAACCAGCTTTTCAAATTCCTGTTCGTATAAAGGTGATGTAAGGTCTTCTTCAGAAATCTTCTTATCCAATTGCAAAATTCTTAGTGAATCAATATTACTTTCCTCCATGAATTTAATCATGGAATTTATATAAGCTGTCTCAACCTGAAGATATTCATGAAAAGTGAATTCCTTCCCATTAATAAATTCCCCTATTTCAGAAGGACAAGTCCATTCCTCCGCTATGGTATAGTACCCATTTTCATCCCTAAAATCAGGATTAAACTTTGTGACACACCACTGAAAATCTATTTGTTTAACCACCCTGCCCCTCCTCCATTCTCCGTAAGTAAAGTATATCATTTACATTAAATTTCATATTGAAATTCCAAATTGCAGGAGTTTTCTTTTTAACATCTCGTGTTTTGCAAGGGAATTTAAGGCTATAAAAGCTCTTAAAATGAAACGAGAACCCGTTAGGTATATGATGTAAAAATATATCATAAAGAAAAAATAACAAATTCACATTTTCCAAAACCCATTTGCTCTATTACGAATACGGATTACATAACAAAAAGGATAATCACCCAAGCAGGCAACGGTGTCCTCACTTAGAGAGATTATCCTTTACAATTTAATATCAGCTGAACAACTTTACATATCGCCCGTATCCTTCTTTTTCCAATTCTTCTTTTGGTATAAACTTTAGTGCAGCAGAATTAATGCAGTATCTTATCCCTGCAGGACCCGGACCGTCGGGGAATACATGACCTAAATGAGAATCCGCTTCATTACTCCGGACTTCTACGCGACGCATGCCGTGTGAATAGTCGTCCTTTTCGATTACTTCAGACTCATCAATAGGTTTTGTGAAACTTGGCCAACCACACCCCGCGTCATATTTATCCTTTGAACTGAAGAGTGGCTTTCCCGAAACGATATCCACATAGATCCCTTCTTGTTGGTTGTCCCAGTATTCATTTCGAAAAGGCGGTTCTGTACCACTTCGCTGGGTTACGTCATATTGCATAGGTGTTAGTTCTTTTAGACGATCAGAATAATTGGTCAATTATTTTCACCCCAATGCTCTTTAATAAACCCAGAACGCCCTGAACCTACTTGATAGGATTCATAATGATCTTTATTCTTCTTATAGAAATGCTGATGGTACTCCTCAGCTGGATAAAAGGTTTTGGCAGGAAGAATCGGTGTTACAATTTCCTTTGTAAATCTACCGCTGTTACCCAACTCTTTTTTGGATTGCTCCGCAATTTCCTTTTGTTCCTCGGTTGTATAGAAAATGGCTGTCTTATAGGAGTCTCCTCGATCACAAAATTGTCCGCCTGCATCTGTTGGGTCAATTTGCTGCCAGAATAACTCCACAATTGATTTATATTTTATAATAGCGGGATCAAATGTAATTTCTACTGCTTCTACATGTCCAGTACTACCTGAACAAACTTCCTCGTAAGTAGGATTTTCTTTATGTCCGCCTGTATAGCCTGAAATAACACTTTTTACTCCTGGAAATGTGTCAAAGGGTTTTACCATGCACCAAAAACACCCACCGGCAAATATTGCTTTTTCCATCATCCTACCCCCTTTTGAGTTTATATTTATAAACGTATAGATATTCTACCCTTTTATTGTTAATTAAGAAAATGGTTTGCTTAAGACTTTTCTCATATAAAGACACATGCCTAAGCTCTCTTGCATATAGCTAGAATATAATTTGGAAGTGCAAGGAGTGAGACCAATGTCCTCTATGAATGGACAAAGCTATTATCAGAAGGCAAAGGAATACGATTTACTCTCCCAGTATTACAAATATACAAATCCTGATTTGTATATTAAGTATTACTACAGACATCTGCATTATATGGATCAGTTACTTCATCAAGGGGCAGGAAATGAGCGGACTACGCTTGGTAAGATAAGGTTTTTCCATGCCCTTCCATCTGTAAAAAGCATAGATTTATATATAAATGGAACACGGATTTTCAAGAACGTCCCATCTAAATCTGTTAGTCATTATTTATCACTGCCTGAGGGGAAATATGAATTTGACCTTTATCCGAGCGGCCAATCACATTCCGCTTTGTTAAGCAGAAAAGTAGACATTAAAGAAGGAACCCCTTATACCATTATTGCTGCAGCGAATCAAAATGGATATTCTCTCTTTTCAATCGAGGATAATCTTACTCTTCCGACCAGGGAGACAAAGTTAAACTGTTTAAATCTAAATCCTGATTCGGCTGGTATCGATATCGCTGTAACAGGTGGAGATACCATATTTTCTAATTTAGCCTATAAAAAGCCCAGCTCTTATCTTGGATTGACTCCGATGACAGTAGAATTTTTAGTGAAATGTTCAAAATCGAAAGAAATGATTCTTGATCCTTTTTCCGTCACCCTCCATCCCGACCAAATATACACAATGCTTATTTTAAGCTCGGGAAACGAACATAAAGACCCGGAAATTGTGTTTATTTAAAAAATGAGAGGAATTGCATCCATGGACTCATGGTACAATTCCTCTTTTTACAATTATTCTACCGGAACTAACAAACTTAACTTAATTTCATCATTTTTGAGATCAAAAGACTTTGCTTTAACTGTGATTCCACTCTTAAGATCCATTTGGCTTAATGCCAAATATATGTTTTTTTCTTTAGGTCGTATCATAACCCATTCAGGTGTATCATATTTTTCGTTAATGTAATTCAATACAAATGTTGCCGGCAAGCTCATACCGCCAATTTGAATAGCTTCATGCTTTAAAAGTAAATCCCCATTTTCGAGTGTAACTGGTTCAAATAACACCTTGATTTCGACATTTCTGCCAAACGCGGATAATGTTCCGTACAATTCAAGACTTTCCTTTAAAAGCACCTCATATTTAATTGGACTATCTGAGCTTTCTTCCTCAATATAATAATTAATAATCCGATTAAGGTCTTCCTTATTGGATGTAAACGGTATCTCCACTTTTTCATCGTTAGTGGCTAGTTTATTTAATGATTCTTCATCCTTTATCGGACGAGTCGTCCAATAAATCAGGATACAGGCTGCAATTAGGTTGATTGCCAATAGCCCCAAAAAAAGTCCTTTCCACTTGTTATCTATTTTGAAGATTCTCCTCATTCTTCTCCCCCTCTTGTACCATCCTCATCGTATTTATGTTTTTAACAGTACTCTCTTTCATTTTCTCATATATACGTGAAGCAATAATCTCATAGCCCCTGTCATTCGGATGAAAATAATCCTCTTTGTATAAAAGATTTTCATTTGATTTTGAGAATGCATCATCAATTCGGATGAAAAAAGCATTTGGATCCTCAGAAACTATTCCCTCACTGACGCTATTCCAATCATCCATGATAATATCCAGTTCCTGAAATGCAGATATCCATTTCCCGAAAGGGTTATACAAGCCAACAAAATAAATTTCTGCTTCTTTATTATATTGTCTAATTATACTAAAGATTTCTTTCAGTCGCTCTTCATATTGAATAGCCTCCAGATTAAAATCCTTCATGGTTAAATTTGTAAATTGTTCTTTTACAACTCTCATGATATCGTTTCCGCCAATCGTAATGATAATGGCATCAGAAGTTTTTATATCCGATATTAATTGCGGTGTTTTCAGCCGTCTTAAAAGATCTGCAGTTCGATTGCCGCGTATACCGTGATTGGTAAATTCCGCTTCTCTTATCCCCTTATTTTGTTCTAAATAGGAGACTAAATATGGAATATATCCCCCTTGATCACTGCTATCCCCAACACCCTGGGTCAAGGAATCCCCCAGTGAAACTACCTTCACATCGGCAGGAAAGAAATCATTCGGAATTTCCCGTTTTAATGCTTTTGTTATAGAGGAGGCTGAATGCTCTTCCACTTGCTTTCCAAAAAAATATTGATAAGGACTGCATCCTGAAAGCATAAATATCATAATCACAGTTATCAAGGTTTTCCAAAACATAGCTGTCACCTGCCTAAAGATTACTCATTATTATATTCATTATAGTTACAATAAATATCCTTATGATATAAAAAAAGACAGGTTTCCCCTGCCCCTAATTTGACTGTAGTATTTTTATATGTTTAATAATATCCTCGAATGGAATACCTTCAACACCAGAATATTGCTGAACAACTGTGCCCTCTTGATCGACCAATGAAAAGCTCGTTCCATGAATTACCTGGTCCCCTTCTGCAGGCTTCTGCACCAATACTTTAAAGCTATCCTTCGCCAGGCTTTCAATCGTTTCTTGGTCATACCCTGTTAAGAAGCTCCAATTATCGAAATTCGCCTGAAAGCTTTCCCCGTATTTTTTCAAAATAGAAGGATTGTCTACTTCCGGATCGATACTAAAGGAAACAAAATGTACATCTTCAAGACCTTCTTCAGTAATCATATTTTGAAGCTTTTTCATATTGGAAGTCATCGGCAAACATACTGTATTGCAATTTGTAAAGATAAAATCAGCAATCCATACTTTTCCTTCTAAATCACCTTTTGATACTTTTTGTTCATTTTGGTCCGTAAAGGTAAAATCCTCCACCTTCCAATTTACCGCATTGGGTATTTCTTGTTGAGAGCAACCATTAACAACTAAAATCAGAAAAAATACCATTGCTATTTTGCCAAAATAGTTCATGAATTAACCACCCTGCGTTTAATCTCTAATACTGTTAATTTTATCAAAATCTGTATTTTCACAAAAGTATTTTGCCTTTGATTGACGGATTGTCTTATCTTTTTAATTGAATTAAAATTATTCAAAGCTCATTATATGAACAAGGTGCTTTAAATCCTAGCTATAACATCCCTTTGTGCACTATTATATTTTGAGATTTAAACACTGATAATTTCGTTTGAGTTTCTTTGACTCGTTATAAAACCCTACTCGAACTGAATTTGAATCGTCACAATTTCAGAGCGTGTACCAATCCGAATAGGCGGTCCCCAAAAACCAAAACCGGATGTTACAATTGAGTTCATCTGACCCTTTTTTAAATAGCCCCAATCATTTTCATATATCGCTTCAGTGATTAGATTTCCCGGAAAAATCTGACCGCGATGGGTATGACCGGAAACCATTAAGTCAACGCCTTCTTGCTGCGCAATATCAAGTTCATAGGGCTGATGTTCCAACAAGATGGCGGGCTTTTCGAGATTTACACCACTCATTAATTTTTCTAAAGGCAACCTATCTTCCTCAGTTCGATCCTTGCGCCCAATGAGAGTGAACTCTTCTTTAACCTCTACGGTTTCATCGTACAGCACTTGAATTCCGCTGCGCTCTAACGCTTCAATCAGTTCCTGCATCGTACCATCGTGCTTATCATGATTTCCAAGGGATGCATACACCCCATATGGTGCCTGTAGCTTGGAAAATATCCGATCGATTTTCTGATCAAGGAATGGTTGAACATCATCGTCAAATAAATCTCCAGGCAAAAGGATTAGATCAGGATTCAGCTCGTTAACTTTCTTTACAAAACGCTCCGCATGGTCTTTACCCGATAGCAACCCAAAATGTGTATCTGCAGCCATTACGATATGTAAGTTTTCAAGGGACGAGGAACCTTTATCCATCTTAAGTTCATAGTTGCGTACGACTGGGCTATAGGCATTATATGTACCGTATATCATAAATGTTATTAACAGCCCTACAGTGATGATCCCTGCCCATAACTGCGTTTTGGGCCGATGCAGCCGTGTCAGGCGTAGGAGAATAACTGTAATATGAGCAAGAGGAACTAGCATTAACAGTAAGTAAAAGCATGCCATCCAATAAGCACCAACAATATTTAAAAATGTCAGCCCAGAAAAGCGGCCAATTATAAATGAGCTTGCTGCAAGTATAATGATGAAGCTGTATAGGATCTTAAATCGCCGGCTTGAAGATTCCGGTCGTAGCCAACGATATCCCCGCCAGCCTATATAGTAGACGAGGCCACCATAAAGCAGCAGTGCAATAATCAGAATAAGAATGAACATATGTATTCCGAAAGACTCCTTTTTACATAATTTTTATCGTTTTAGTTTAATAAGGTAACATCCTACTTTATTATGACTTACCTATTCTTGATTGTTAATTTATTTGATTTTTATTTTATTCCATATCAACTAAAAGGGACATAAACTTTAAATGTTGTACCTTTGTTTTTCTCACTTTCGACTTCAATTTTCCCTTTCATTCTCTCGATAACTTGATAACAAACCATCAATCCAATGCCGGTTCCTTTATCTTTTAATGAGTAGAAGGCTGTGCCTAAACGTTTTATTTGTTCCTCACTCATGCCAATACCTGTATCTGATATCGAAAAGACTATACACTCTCCTTCTTTCTGAATGGATAAAGTCAGTTCGCCGCCATCCTTCATTGCCTCAATCCCATTTTTCATAATATTGATTAATACCTGTTTCACTTCATTTGTATTTATGTATATTTCCAAGTCGAAATCCAATTCGAAGTGTAAATGAATATTGCTGACCATTAAGGCATATCCGTTCATTAAATCAACAATATGAGCGGAGAACTCTGATAACATCACATATTCCTTCGATCCTAAGTCCGGCTTGGCAAGAGATAGATAATCGTTAATAATTCCTTCAGCCCGATTGATTTCGTCCACCATTAATTTTATATATGATAATTCCTCTTCAGATAACTTGCTTTTATTTTGGAAGATTTGCAGAAATCCTTTCACAACGGTCATAGGATTTCGAATCTCATGAGCAACAGATGCTGCTAATTGTCCAATGGCATTCATTTTTTCAGCTTGTTGCAGCTCTTTTTGGATACTCGTCCTATATACAATATTATCAATTTCCTTTATGGCTTCATCAAAATTATTAATCAGCATTTCATTATCAGATTTGGAACCAATTTGTACTGAAGTAATTGAAAGCTTTTCAAATAAAATATGAAGCTGATGAACCATAAAGTTGAATTGTTCAAAAAGCTCCTCAAAATCTGTTGAGGAATCTTCGGTTAACTTTATATTAAACTCACCCTGACTTACCTTCGTTATCCCTTTAATCAGCTTATGAACAGGGCTCATTAATTTATTTATATAATGATGAAGGACACCATATGCCATACAAAAAATGATCAATATACTTCCAATGAATAGGAGTGTCCAATACAAGTTTTTCGTGAGCACTTCATCTGCATTGATTGTCACCGCTAATATAGCTTTATTAGACCCTTCTAATCCATCAATCCCAGCATAGGCATTGACCCATTTATTCGAAGATTCCTTATATATTTCTGTTATTTGCGGATTTTCACCATGTATGACCTTTTGAATATAAGGTAGGGTTCGTTTGCTTGGCATAAAGGGGGACCCCTCCTTTATACCATTAGGTTGAGTACCATCTGATGCACTGATGATTTCATAATGCTTTTTATTTTCGTTATATAAAATAATATGTCCGGAATATAAGTGATTACTCTGTTTATCCATTTCGTTTAGATAGGTTTTCAGTTTAGACCTTGCACCAATTGAGGAATCAGTATTAACTGAAGCTTCATTTATTAATCGGGAGGAAATCATTGATGAGCCAACCATAACCATCCCCTTACCTCTTTCATACAATATATCTTCTGTATAACCATTAATTAATTTATACCCAATAATTGAGATAAGAATGATAGTAATGAGCATTATCAAAACTATTAGCGTCAAAATTTTGCGTTTGATTGACATCGGCTTTTTTATATTCTTCATAGATCCCTCACACAATTTCATAGTATCTATCTATAATTAGACAAAATTAGGCAGTTTTCCTGTAATAAATATAAAATAATAACAAAATCCAAAAAAAATACACTATCTCCATCTTGGATAGTGCATTTCTTTTACTGTTAAATTAGTCGGCGTAATACATAAAGCCGATTGCCCCAATTCCCGTATGTGTACTAATAATCGGTGTTGTTTCATAAATTGGTACATCATCTATACCAAGTTCACGGATTATCATTTCTTTCAATTTTGTTGCAAGTTCCATTGCATCTGCGTGGGTTATACCAATCCCCTTTAGAACTTTCCCCTCAATATCCTGCATAAGCTGCTTCACTAAGAATTTCACGATTTGACCTTGACTTCTCACTTTCGCTACAGGGGTATACTCTCCCGTATCAAGTGAAGCAATCGGTTTGATATTTAAGAGAGAACTTAACATTGCTTTTCCTTTTCCAATTCGGCCGCCCTTAACTAAATTCTCAAGGGTATCCACCACAACAAAAAGTCGAGTATTTTCCCTAATATGATCCAATCGTTCAACAATCTCATCCATCATTTTACCTTCTCTTGCCATTTCAGATGCCGCTAGTACCTGGAATCCTAATGCATTGGATATATACTTGGAATTAACTACAGTAACTTTCCCATCAGCCATTCTGGCAGCAGTTTGAGCCGATTGTACAGTACCGCTCATTTGAGCAGTCATATGAATAGACAACACTTCACTTCCATCTTCTGTAAGCTTATTATATACTTCCAGAAATTCACCCGCTGGGGGCTGTGAACTTTTTGGCAATTCTTCTGATTGCTGCATTTTGGTAATAAATTCTTTAGATGTAATATCTACTCCATCAATGTATGTTTCGCCATTTATTGTTATTGAAAGTGGTACAACTGTTATGTCATTTTCTGCGATGATCTCCTTTGGCAGATCAAGCGTGGAATCAGTAACAATTTTAATATTTGGCATAGTTTCACTTCCTATATGTATGACTAATCATATTATACATGGTAGAAAATAAAATTTAAATGAATTTCATTTTCCTTAATATAAGTTTATGAAAAATTCTTATAATTCAAATACTCAATTCCAGCAAATCCTACCATGTAAATTTGTTAATCGATTTACGTTAAACGAAAGCATAACTGGCATGCAGCTGTACTAAATATATATTTCCTAAATTTAACTATTTATTATTTCCCCTCATCATGTATATAAACTCCAAGCTATTCTATTATTAAAAATAAAAAGAGTGTGAATCACTGTAGATTCACACTCTGCTGCATTCAAATTTCGTACTTAATTTAAATCCTTTTCCAGTTCGTACTGTTCTGCTTTTTTTTGCTTTCGTTTATATACAAATTTTGATAGTGAAATGCTAATTTCATATAACAGCAATAACGGAACTGAAACTACAAAATCAGATAAAAATTCAGGCGGTGTAATAATAATCGCAACCACGATTAACACAAAATATGCGTATTTCCGATACTTCGCCATAATATACGGATTCAAGATACCCAAGGACGTCAAAAACATCATGACGACTGGCAATTCAAAGAGAAATGCAAACGGCAATGACATATGAATAATAAATTTCAAATATTTATCTGCCGTATAGGATGTCGTCATCACATCATTACCCAAATCTGTCAAGAAACTCATAACGATTGGAAAGATGACAAAATAGCCAAAGGATAATCCTGCTATAAACAGAAGAAATAATGCAGGTATATAGGATAATGCAATTTTTTGTTCGTGTTTCAAAAGTGCAGGTTTAATAAACAGCCAGAGTTGAATTGCTAGAACAGGTATTGTACAGGCAATAGCCACTATGGAGGCTATTGTAAAGTAAATCCACATAACATCACTAGGGCCAAGTACAATAAGCTTCTCATCTACATTACGAGTAAAAAATTTATATATGTCTTTAACGAAGAAAAAAGATACACATAAAAACAGTATAAAAGCAGTTACTGTGATGATTAACCTTGTTCTCAATTCATCAAGGTGCTCTATCATATTTAATTCTTTCTCTTCCAAACTAGAGTCACGCCTTTCTGAATCCCTTTAAAGAGGTGCAAGAATAAATTCTCACACCTCTTTTAAATAAACTATTAAATTATTTATTGATTTCTTTTTTAACATCCTTTATATCATCCACTACATCACTGGTTAAATCTTTTGTAGAATTTTTAAATTCACGTAATGTTTGACCGAAGGCCCTGCCGATTTCAGGTAGCTTCTTAGGTCCAAAGATAATCAGGACAAGCAAAAGGATTAACAGTAATCCTGGTACACCAATATTCGAAAACATTCTTTTCTCCCTCCCAAGCTGAAATGAATCTAATTCTATTATAATTGTTTTAAAGGTAAAGAAAAGTAATAATTTCATATACAAACATAATATGTTAACTTTTACTTATTTAGGAATGCATTTTGTTATATATAAATCACCCATTCTTCTTATATTAAAAATTGATGAAGGCTGCTTCCTTTCTTTACTTCAACAAATTGGAATCCTTTATTCTCCATTCGCTGCATCAGTCCATTATAATCTTCTCTTTTTTGCAATTCGATGCCAACAAGTGCAGGACCATTGTCTTTATTATTCTTCTTCGTATATTCAAACCTGGTTATGTCATCATTTGGTCCAAGCACCTCATCGAGAAATTCTCGCAGTGCACCCGCTCGCTGTGGAAAATGAACAATGAAATGATGCAGGAGACCTTCATATTGAAGAGAGCGGTCTTTGATATCCTGCATTCTTCCAATATCATTATTACCTCCGCTTATGATGCACACGACCGTTTTTCCTACCAATTGCTCTTGATACAAATCCAGTGCTGCAACGGACATAGCTCCGGCCGGTTCAGCCACAATCGCGTGTTCATTATATAATTCCAGAATCGTGGTACATACTTTCCCTTCCGGCACAGTAACCACATCCTTAAGCAAGTCACGGCAAATAGCAAATGTTTTCTCTCCAACCTCTTTTACTGCAGCTCCATCAACAAAGGAATCAATTTGCGGAAGTTTAACCACCTGTCCCTCTTTGATCGCAGTTTGCATAGATGGTGCCCCAACTGGCTCCACACCGATACAGGCAGTATTGGGAGAGACACTTGCACTGTATGCAGCTATACCTGACATCAATCCGCCGCCGCCAACACTACCAAAAATATAGTCAACAGGTACATCCATATCCTGAAACATCTCAACAGCTACCGTACCTTGTCCTGAAATCACATTTTGATCATTAAACGGATGAATGAACGCCCTATTTTCTGCTTCCTCACATTTCCTTGCTTCTATAAATGAATCATCAAACGTATCACCAATCAGGATAATTTCCACATATTCTTTGCCAAATAACTCCACCTGATTAACTTTTTGTCTTGGAGTGGTCGTAGGCATATAGATTTTACCCTTTACCTTTAATTCATTACATGCGTAAGCAACTCCCTGAGCATGATTGCCGGCACTGGCGCATACTATACCATTTTGCAATTCCTCTTTCGATAGATTTAGCATCGCATAAAATGCCCCACGCAATTTAAAAGAACGTACATATTGAAGGTCTTCTCTTTTCAAATAAACATTACAATGATACTTTTCTGACAACCTCTTATTTCTTTGCAAAGGAGTGTGAGCAACCTTGTCTTTTAATTGCTGATACGCAATTAAAATTTGTTCAGGCGATACCCCTTCATTTGTTTTCACCAGATGCCTCATATGCTCTCCTCCATTACTTTTATTAATTTATAAAATTATAGCAGGTACGAATAATAAATCAACAGAATTTTTAGAAAAATCAATATAGTAGAATTCAACTGATATACTTTTAATAATTTACAAATTAATTCCGTGTGATTAATTTGGCTACATTGATGACTTGATGAAATGCTGACCACTTTTTCAAAGCTTCAAAAAACGACAAAACAGGTAGAATTTTCTCCACCTGTTTTGTCGTTCTAGCACTAATGATACGTATGCCTTTGATTTGATTTATGCACCCTTTAACAGATTGCTTCTTTCCTCTTTGATTCTAGTATGAATATGTTCAGCCACTGCTGTCATTCCCTCTTCTTCGTATTGTTCAGAGGTAATCGCAGGCAATATAACAAGTTTAACCTTCCCAGGCTTTATCTTATTATTGTTATTCTCAAACAAGTCCGCAGTACCTGTAATCATAAAAGGTACAATCGGCACCCTAGTATCTTTAGCAAGACGCAATGAGCCCGCTTTAAATTCACCAATCTCCTTACCTCTGTTGCGAGTACCCTCTGGAAAAATGAGAATTGAGTGGCCATCCTTTAATTTCTGTACCCCTTCTCTAATAGCCTGTATAGAAGCACGTCGATCCTTACGATCCATAAACACGCAGCCCATTACTTCCATCCAGCCAGCAACAATCGGAATTTTTTTTACTTCAATTTTTGAAATAAAGCCAAACGGCTTGGAGATACCAGCCATTAATACGGGTATATCAAAATCCCCTTCATGATTTCCTACAAATAATACTGGCCCATCCGGAATATTTTCGGCCCCTACGACTTCCAGCTCACAGCCTGAATTCTTTAAAAATCCTTTTGCCCATTTTTTCGGAATTTGTTGAATTTCCACATCGTCATGAGCATTATTTTTCTCATAAACCTTCTTCATTTTAGATAGTCCTGGTAAGCTGTACAATAAAAAGCCGCATAAATAAATAACCATATAAATTAACCGTAGCAATGTAATAAACCTCCTGTATCGAACCCTACTTGCGTATGTATTCTTTAAAATAATAATCGTATGGATTTCTTTCGTCTTTTGGTCCTTTTTCAGATGAAAGCAATTCCCATTCTTCATCATAATTTTGAACCGGGAAGAATGTATCTCCTTCAAAATGATGATCAATATATGTCAAATAGATTTTTGAAACATACGGAAGAAGCTGTTCAAATAATACTTGTCCCCCGAATATGACACATTCAGTATCGGTATCTTTTTCTATTTGAAGAATTTCATCCACTGAGTGTACGACTTTTACTCCATCAACGACCCAAGATGGATCTTTCGTTAAAACGACATTCGTTCTGCCAGGAAGAGGCTTTCCTATAGACTCAAACGTTTTTCGACCCATAATTAAAATTTTACCCATCGTGGTTTGTTTCACATGGACCATGTCGGCAGGAATACGCCATGGAAGATTATTATTGATACCGATAACTCGATTTCGATCATGTGCTACAACAATTGAAAACATCTTAATCCCCCTTTTGTTTAATCTTCTCTTGTTAAATTTTAAATATCCGTCTTCGAAAAATCATTGCAAATTTCATTTTATCTCATATATTGAGTATCATATAAGATAGAAAAACCGAACCACAGTCGGGAACGGTTATATTGACTTGGATATTTACGACTAACAGACTACTAAAAGTCATTTACTACTTGATATACGAAACAATTAAATATTACTGACTTCTTAATCGTCAATGGACCTATTTAACCATTTAAATAACGGATTTGCAAGGTCAAATTTCTAACAATCTATACATGTTTATTCAGTAACATGATATAAACTTCTTTCAAAATCCCCTCCGGTAGATGATTTAGATTTATTGTGTTTTTAGAAATAAAAGGTTTTTGGAATTCCTTAGTTACATAACGGGCATTATATTTTATGATTTCGTAAAATGCTAACCTCAGGTCCTTGTTGTAAAGATGGTCATATTTATGGAGTAATTGATTAATATCTCTTATTGTTACTTGCTCGCTAATCAGCTCTAAACTCATAGCATACACTTCAATTGAAGGATGTTTATCCATGAAATAGCGATAATTTAGTAAAGATTCCTGTAATCTTTTCTTGTTAACTTCATGTTCTTGATGAATTGTCCCCACAGCACGATCCACTTTAAATGTAGCACCACACTGGTGGAGCCTGTACCCTAATTCCCAGTCCTCCCATCCATAGCCAATAAACTTTGGATCAAACCTTCCCGCCTGGTCTAATAAAGTACGCTTCACTGAAAGATTACCACCCATGCAGGCAACCCAAGGAATCAGAAATTTGTCCAATTCATCCCCATAAGGGACAATGATATTAGAATAATAATAATCTTTAAAACGGATTAAGTTTTGAAATTCTTCACTTAGGAAGTTTATATTCTGGTCCACGATTTTTTTTTGGGCTCTTTGAGTTATATAATAATAATACATGGCGCCAGTTAAAACCAAGTTTTCACATTTCTCATGCCTTTTAACATGATTTTCAATATAGTCAGGATAAACCAACATCTCCGCATCAAGAAAAATGATTAAATCCCCATCTGTATTGGCAATCCCTATATTCCTTGTTTCTGCAAGTCCCATTTTTTTATTATTTCGAACCATACGAAAATGATTCGGAAGATCAATTGTACTGGTGCGATCATCTGATGCATCATCCACAATCATCACTTCATAATTATCATGACTTTGTTTCCGTAATGCTTCAATTGTATTTTTAAGCTGTTCATACCGATTGTGACTCGGAATGACAATTGATACTTTCACGATTTTTCAACTCACTTACCTAATCATATTTTCCGATATCAATCCAATTTTCATTCTTCAAGCCCATCAATATAAGCCAGAAACAGCACATCTACATTTTCATTAATCTATCTAACCCGATTATTTCATTGATCCAAGAATCAGTAACAATTTCATCCGTAATAAATGTCTGCATTCCTGAACCTATATCGAATGCTACTTTTCCATACCTGGATGCTATATATGGGGTAAGGATAAGTGCATTTATCCCTGCTCCTAAAAAACATATATCAAAATCGATTGTTTTAAGCTGTTTTTTTACAGTTGGTATATCATCATAGGAATAGATAGGTAGTGCTCCCACTACTTTTACACCTAATGTTTTTCCATACTTATCTTCCATACCCTTTTTAGCTTTTTCAGCCAGTGATCCAATTAATAATACTTTTCTGTTACGTAATATTTCTTCAAACTTATCTTTTTGCGACTTCATAAAAACTCTTCTAATATTAGCTTCAAAATACTCTTTTGGTTGGATATTATAAATTGAAAAAACACGCTCCGTGATTTCCTTGGAATTTTCTTCAATTGTGTTATAACCCACAATATCAGCACTATTCACCGCGGCAATCCCTTCCATTTGAGCAATGGGGTTTGGAAACCTTATTCCACGATGATAAAAGCCTTCTTTCACATCTTTATTGGCTATCTTTTTTTCCTTTCTATAATGGCCTTGAAATTTATTTAAAATAGGATCCTTATCGAATTGATCTTGTCCCATCACAACGGCTTCGGTTTGACCGACTGATACAATCGATAGAGGCCTTTGTTTTTTCAAACTTCTTAAAATACGGTCCATTATTTCACCGCTTGATAATTGGTTTGACAAATTTCTCTCTCCCTTCGCTAAAAAAATCACATATATTAGATTATTTTTCTATCCATTTACAGTAGCTTAGTAAATCATTTACATGCTTTGTAACCCATGATTGCTCAGGAGTTCTCCGACTATTATTCTCAAATTTATTTAAATACCATTGAATTAAATAACATTTATAAAGGATTCGTGCTGCGAGATAACTACCATAAAATGGTTCCCATTTAACTGGCTGTGAACTGTATTTATTCCATCCGTCAACATAGGACCTCAAAGCTGTTTCATTTAACTGACTTGTAGGAACATGAATATCTTCCTCACCAATATATTCCATCAATAAAGTCATCGGTCCAATTTTCATATTCTCAAAATCAATAATTAAAACCTGGTCATTAGAATAGCTAATTAACGTATTAAACTTCGAAACATCACCAGGATGCAATGTACATGGTACTCCGTATAATTTATGGATTATTTGCAATATCCATTTTTGATCCATTCTTTTAATTAAATCTAAAAATTCAGATCCGCCAATCATTTTCAAAAGATCTTCTCTGCTTTCACGGAATTTAATACCCTCATAGATTTCATCAATATGGTTACGAATAGATATTTTGTCAATAAAGTGATCTAACTTCCCTCTATAATCTTCGTTCGTATTTATCAATTTATCAATCTTATCATTATCAAACTCATTTATTTGATTTCCCCACTTAGCTGCAAACTTCCCATAATCTTTATAAACCCTTTTAACGATTGCTTGATCACTAAAATCTGGGTTTACTCCTTCTATCCACTCTAGAATCAGGACCTTTACATTATTATGGGCATCATAGGCTATGATTTTTGGGATTTGTTCTTTTACAGAGTTAGATAATTTACTATAAAAAAGCACCTCAACCAGTATCGCTGAATCTCTTCCATATTTAATTAATATTTGTTCGGGTATAGCATTTTTATTTTCCCGCCATTTGATACGCTCTATTCTCTTTGAGGCGTCAAGTATCAACTCTCTTTCCAAAATCTCAAACGAATCCAAGCTCAGAATCTTTGCAATCTCATCAGAATTAAGTTCAGACATTCAATTCCTTCCTCTCATAATAAGCACAAGCATTTATGATTAATCTATCTTCCTTACTTCTGTTCATTTGTTATTATTTCCTGAATCAACTCGACAAATTGTTTTGCACGCTTTTTCGTCGTATGGTGTTCATGAACCATCAAATAGCCTTGTTTAGAAATCTTATACCTTTCTGATTCATTCTCCAGATAATACTGCGCCTTTTCCTGAAAATTATCTTCATTGATCTCCACAAAATGCACTCCTGGTACAAATCCCATGTCTTCTAACTCGTTCGATGAGGGAGCTAGCAACAAAGTCCTGGAGGCCGGTACTTCTAAATATTTTGTAAGAACATACTCATATCTTGAATTACATGTAAAAAACATTTTGGAGCGGTTTATTTCTTTTGCATATTTTTCACCAGCAAATACATTCTCTTCGTCATCATCTATATTTCGATAACCAGGATGCTCATGATAAACAAATCCAGGCTTATCTTTCATAGCTTGTACAACTTTATGTCTAATCGGATAGACCCGATGGTGTACCGCCCCCATTAACAAATAATCTATTTCTTTTTCTAACTTATAATCTTTAAAAATAGCTGGATTAATATGTTTGGGCAGCCATTTCATCATATGCGCAAACTCCGGATACCACTCGAGAAACTTATCGCGATAATACACAAATATATGCTTTACATTATCAGCATGGAGAGCTTCTTTCCTATCCTTAATATGATAATGAATATCATATAAATTAACTGCAAAAGGGATTTCCAAAGTGCTGAGGCCTGTAATTTTTGGAGAGTTACTTTCTCCGAATTCATTTATGAAAATAAAATCCGGTTGAACTTCTACTTTTTTCAGAATATCCTTAATATCGCCTGACTCATGCCAAACAGTTAAATTTGTTAGCTTGGCTACCTCCATCAATAAATAGTGAAACTCTGGGGATATATATTTGCTGAAATCACCAGTCGTCACAAGAAGGTTTATTTTTCGCACTTGTTTCCCTCCTTAAAAATATTAGAAATTACAACTTGTCTTTTCATACTATGAATAACTTCGCAAAAGGTAACTATAAATACCCAAATCGTGTATTTAGAACTGCTAAACTAATTTTTTTAAATTATTTCCGGCAAAAAAACAGCTGCCGATTTTGTCGACAGCCACAGATATAGATAAGGTGTTCATATCCTTATCTATCTCTTCTATTCGAAATAATTTCATTTACCGTAAACAGAAATTCCTCTACTCTCTTTTCCACAGAGTGTCTTTCTGCAACTAATTTATAGCCTTTATCAATTATTTGTTTTCTTTCCTCTTCATGCTCTAAATAATAATTCACTTTTTCAAGTACATTATATTCATCTACTTCAACAAATGTTTCCCCATCAATAAACCCCAATTCTTTTAACTCATTTGATCCCGTTCCCATCAATAATGTTTTGCAGGCCAGGCATTCGAAATATTTCATAAGAGGCAGCTTTTCAACAGAATCACATGTTACAAATATTTTTGCTCTTGATAATTCTTTGGCATATGTTATTCCTGTTAAACGATTCGAATTTGCTGGTAATTCTCCATAACCTGGATGATCGAAATACTTAAAGCCTGGATAATTTAACAACTGCTCATACATAGCAAATCGTTTTGGATATACCCTTTTGATTAGAATCCCCATCATTAAACAGTCAATATCCCGCTCTTGCCCATAGTCTCTGAAAATATCAAGTGGAACAAAATGGGGCATCCAAATGTACCGTTCCTTTAATTCGGGGAGGATACGGTTGCTTGCATCCCTATAATGTGTAAAAATATGCTGAATGTACTCCCGCTCATAAAACAGTCTGCGACGGTAAGGTTTATATTTAATCTCATGTATTATAGCCCCTACAGGTATAGAGGTATCCCTTATACCACGTATTGTAGGTGTATAATCCGACTTAAAATCATTTAAAAGAATAAATGAAGGTGACTGCGGCAGTCTACTAAGTATTCCGCTTAAATCACCATCATTTTCCCATATATATAAGTTACATTGTTTTTGAAGTTCTGAGACAAAGTATTCTGTACTTTTATTAACCCGATTATGGAACCTTTTTGTAATAAATAAAATGGTTAATTGTTTAATCAAACGCATATCCTCCTTAAAGCGGCTTCATGTGTTTATAAAAACCACATGAAGCCACATTATCTTTAAATAACTTAAGGAAGTTCAAGAGAAGTGATTTGATTAAATCTTACGATAAATGTCCTTCCTCCAAATGAAGAATCAACTTGTCTAAATTCAGCATAATCATTGCCTACATTAACAACTTGTACATTAGTTAAATCAGGTTCTCCATTAAATTGAGATCTATTGACATGAACTTCTGCAATTTCTTGACCCGTTCTTAAATAATGTCGTAGTAGCTGTCTAAAGGATACTCTTGCAATAGACCTTGATAGGGTCGATTCAGAATTATTCCTGGCCATTTCTTGAGTCGCTGTTATATACTCTGTTAACAGTTGTTTTAAGGAAGCACTTGTAATAGCTCCAGATGGAGTCTGCTTAGATTCAGGGTTCCACTCTGCCATTTTTGTTCACCTCACATATGTTTCAGCTATAATTAGCCGTAATTTAATTATATGGAGATTTTCTATGATAGCTTGTTTGCTTGTCCTATAACTTTTAAAGAATTTATTATGTAAAATGACCATTTTTATTGATGATGTACTTCACCCTAAAAGTTAGAGTTGAAATCTAACTTTTAGAGGTCACCTTATGAATCATTAGAAAATTAAACTTTTACCGAAGCTTTACGCAACTTCTTAACTGAAGTAATATTTATTCTTCTGAATTTAACTTTCCAATAATTGTTTCAATTACCGAACCAATCCCAGCTACAGACAAAACCATCAATAAAAAATAGCTAACTACTGGAATATAATAATCGACCATTACTAAGCCTATACTAACCCATATTCCAGTACACCAATGACAACTTAGTAATTCTCCGAAAAAATGTTTAATCCCCTTTTCTTTAACTATATAAAAAATGATTTCATTGCCTTCTTTATCGACTTCACTGATTTCCTCAAAAAATGGCTTTCTGATAAATTCAGTGATTTTATCAAACACAAATAGGCGTGTTAATCGAAAAGCTGCTAATCCTATTATGAATATTTTTACAATATCTAGCTCCATTATTAATCCCCTTTTTCTTCAATTTTTATAAATACATTTAAAAATAGGCTATATACTCAAACAACTATACTCTTATTTTCATAACCTGTTAGAGAAATGATTTCATCAAGGAGGAGAAGATATGAGCTGCGGTTCTGAATTTGAAACATCCAGTTGTATTTGTGATACTTTACTAGCTATTGTGGAAGCTCAAGATTTAGTAAAACCCGATGAAGAAACTCTTGGAAAAGGCTGCGAAAGAGCAATTAACGAATTAAATAATGGTAAACTTTTTGGAGGATACAAATATAACACGATTCCAATTATGCTTACTGTATTTAACACCGGAAAACTATTTGAGGGGCATGGAACAACTAAAAAGAAGGGAAAATGTTATTTTGTTGAATCCAAAATTTTCCGCATCGACAATGTTGATTCTGATTCTTGTTGTGCAACCTTAGAATTATTAAAGAAAAAAGATCATTTTCCAAAAGGTATAGACTCAGATGACCATCATTATGAAAATCATAAAGATGATTATAAAGATAATCATAAAGAAGATCATTATTTTGAGGAACTCGAAGGAACCGATGCTTATATTACTGTTGATTTGAAGATGTTTGGTGCAGTTACTTGCCTTTGTCCTGTAGCTATCCATCATGATTGTAAATAAACTGGCAGGTTATAATTTACTTTCATATATTTACAGCCTGGGGGTATCTCCTCAGGTTTTCTTTTTGTGTTTGATTTTTATTACCTTCACTTTTGATTCGATTTATTATCTTTAGGCTTATCCTCTTTAGGCTTATCCTTTCCTTCTGATACATCTTATGAAATTTACCTTTTTTTGATTAGGCGATAGCCAACATATTCATAAAAAGATGACCTATTTTTCAATTTCAAGAAAAATAAGGTCATTGTTATGTTTAATCTATATAATAGAAAGTTCATCAACATCATCTATGGCAATTAATCTAATTTTTTCATCTACTTTTACCTTTAAAAATTCTCCACGTTTACTCTCTATTTGCCCAACAAGGGTTTCTCCCTCAATTTTTATTTCACAGAAAGGCTTCTCCACTACTGATGGATACCTTGCTAACCTTATTAATTTCATACGAAGATCATCTTTTAGAGGATCACTTTCGACTTGAACCTCAATATTTTCATCCGACTTGAAATCTTCTTCACCTTGGCTTGTTTTTCCTATAAACAAATTTTCTGTGATATTATCAGTATCTTTTTTTAATGCTTCTTCATGCAACTTCTCTGTAAGTTCATTTTTTACAGCTGCTTCGTCCTCTTGTAGACTATATTCTTCTTGTAATTTATTATCCTCTTTTTCTTTGATACTTCCCTTACTGTGATAAACTTCCTGCATATTCTGAGCAATCAATTTACCTTTATTCACTGGTTGGATAATATAAAATATCGGTTCTTTTTTATTATTTTCCATTTCATTATCATTCATTGTTTTTCTTCCTTTCCTTAATGGGTCATTTTTATATGTATGCATATGGCCTTTGTCCTTTGACAAATTAGTTGTAACAAACAAGCCTTATCATTTAGCCTAAAAGACACATTTTCTGAGACAAGAAGTGAGGTGTGAATTGGTTTACGTCTTGTTTTTGTTATAACAGTGGTAACCTTATCTTCTTATGCTTTAAGGATAGAAACTCACCCTATCGACACAGAAAAGCCGATTGCAAGTTAAAGCAATCGGCCTTGTTCTCTTTATTTTCTCACTTCTTCCCAGATAACCGCCTGTTCTTCATCCCCTCTAGCAATTTCTGTTGAAGGCGCAAATATTCAAGCAGTTCATCTTTGGAAAGTACCTCGAATAGTTCTAAAAAAATCGATTCACCAATCTTTTGGGCCTCGTTTAAAGCTATACATCCCTGCTCGGTAATCTTTAAATAAACAGTGCGTCGATCTCCTTCATCATATAGCCGCTCAGCCAGCTCAAAATGAACGAGTTTTGAGGCAATATGCGTGACTGCTCCTTTGGTGTAGCCAAGCATATCAGCGAGTTCACTTTGCCTTAATGTCTTGCTATCACTAAGTTCAGCCAGAACGAGTACTGCCGATACACCGATTGGATAAGAGTAACGCGACGTGAAATCCACGATGTGCTCATTGGAGACTTGTTCAATGGAATGAATTAAGTCAAATAGATTATCTTGTTCCATCATCATCACTTCTTAACGAAGCATAGTTGCTCCACCATCGACCATGATGGTTTGCCCAGTAATATATTGAGAGTCTGCGCTCGCTAGGAAGACTGCCACACGGCCGATATCTTCCTCTACATCGCCGAAGCGGCCAAGCGGAATTTTATTCACAACAGCCTGGTAGTATTCCGGCTGCGCTTTTGCCCATGTACGTACGCCTTCAGAATCAGCAATCGGACTGATCAGGTTAACATTAATACCATAGCGTCCCCATTCATTAGCGGCAACACGAGTGATTCCGCGGATAGCTTCTTTCGCAGCTGCATAGGCAGCTTGTGTTTGGTCACCATTAATACCCGCTCCAGAGGCAAAGTTAATAATGTTTCCTTTTGTTTCCTTCAAATAAGGAAGGGCTGCCTGCATCAAGTAGAATGTAGGAAAGAATCCTGTTCCAAGTGACAGCTCTAAGTCCTCATGTGTAATCTCTTCAAATAATTTTTGTTTACATGCATGTGCATTATTGACTAACACATCCAGTTTGCCATACTTATCCACAACTGTTTGAATAATATTTGGTAAGTTTTCACGATCCATTAAATTAGCTTTCACAAACATGGAGTTTGGAGAGATGTCCTGCAGAATTTTTTCCGCCGCTTTGCCTGTTTCTTCATTTACATCGACAATCGCGAGGATAGCACCTTCCTTGGCCATTGCTTTCGCCATACCAAGCCCAATACCTCCCGCACCACCTGTAATAATGACAACTTTTTCTTGAAGTTTCCCCATAACAATTTCCCCTTTATTTTCTTATTAAACTATATTTTAACAATAAACTATTTATTAATAAACTAATACGCTTTCATTTTTAATAGCTTGCTTGGTTTTTCATTTATAAAAACTTCTTCATAAAATAAAACATGCTGGCATAATAAAAGCAAGAAACCTATATGAGCTTTCTTGCTTCATAATTAATTTGCTTTTAACATAATACACATTTACTGATTGAGCACTTTACTTACATAAGGATATCCATCCAAAGCTTAACCGCTGTAGCTGCAATGATGACTGCAAGAATCCACTGCAAAACTTTTGTATTCATTGATTTGCTCACCCTTGCTCCAAGTGGTGCAGCAATGATACTTGCGATTATCATGATCAAAGCTGGTCCATAATCAACTTGTCCTGTCAGAATCTTACCAGTGCTTCCACCGACAGAGGAAATGAATGTAACCGCAAGGCTTGTTGCGATTGTCATTCTTGTTGGTATTTTTAGAACAACAAGCATGATTGGTACAAGCATAAATCCTCCTGCTGCACCAACAATTCCTGAAGAAATCCCGACAATAAAGGCAAGAATAGCGGCGAGTGGCTTGTTAAACGTATCTTCATTAAGCGGCTGGCCATCGATTTGTTTTTTAGGAATAAACATCATAATTGCCGCGATAACGGCCAACAAAGCATATACAATATTGACAGCACTCTCTGATAAAAAAAGAGAACCATAGCTTCCTATAAAACTTCCCGCCAGAATGGATCCCCCCATATTAAGAATGAGCTGCTTGTTTAAGTAACCGCCCTTTCGATAAGCCCAGACACCCGAAATGGAGGCAAATAATACTTGGACTGCACTAATACCGGAAACTTCATGCGGACTAAATGCGGCAAGACCGAATAATGGCGGAATATATAAGAGCATCGGGTATTTGATGATTGAACCGCCAACCCCCAGCATCCCTGAGATAAAAGAACCGATGAAACCTATCATAAAAATAACTACTAAAAATAAAATATCCATATGCATTACACTCCTTTCCAATAAAAAAAGCGGACTTCCAAAGTTACGGACGTCCGCTATATTCTTATGCCTTCTGAATATAGAATTTCAGTACTCCGGCTTCTTCTGTTTGCTCTACGATGGTGTGCCCGCCAGATTTAGACCATGCGGTAAAGTCGTTCAACGCACCCTTATCTGTGGCAAGTACCTCCAGTACCTCTCCGGATTGAATTGCTGCTATTGCCTTCTTTGTTCTAACAATTGGCATTGGGCAAGCCAGCCCTTTTGCATCTAATGTTTTAGTGATTTTCATATCAATCTCTCCCTTTGTTAAATTAGCGAACTGCACAGCGGTTTGGACCAATTTCCATTTCAGTTTGTTCATCTAGTTCGGGTATAATTTTACCCATATTCACTTGACGGATTTGCTCATATGCATTTGGCTGCGGTGGCAGATTTTCTGTGACTATCTTACGGAATTCATTTTCATTATCAATATTTAAACCATGATTTTCAGTCAGCAAAGTTCTAAGCCGTTTGGCAACAGTACCGTCTTCGTTTACTTCATCCATAATCATGAAATGAGCAGGAAGGACAATTAATTCATCCGCAAGCACACGGTATCGTTCATACAATGTTTCACGTAAATCGTCCACCCAATCCTCGGCAAGACCAGCTAAATCCGGGCGCCCAATTGAATCGATGAAAAGAATATCCCCCGTAAGTAAGTAACTTCCGCCAATGACAAAAGAAGTGGAGCCGATTGTATGCCCCGGTGAGTATATAGCATTGACTTCAATCTCTGATTCGCCAAGCTTCACCGTTAACCCGTCTGTTAATGGCGTATAATTATATACAACTTCCTCAGCATCCTGCTGTGGAAGATAATACTGTGCACCTGTCTGTTCAGCAATTTGGCGCCCACCAGAGATATGATCAGCATGCAAGTGTGTGTCAAATACATGCTTGATTTTCACTCCCTTTTCTCTGGCAAAGTCGATAAATACATCCGTGAATCGGACTGCATCGATGATTGCCGCTTCCTCACCAGAGATGACCATATAGGAGAGACAGCCTTTGCCAAGGCGTACAAATTGATAGATCTCTCCTCCACCTTTCAAATCATCTACCTTTACAGGCTCAAGGTGCATACTCCATGCCTTCATACCACCTTCCAAATAGGCAACAGGTCGGCCAGCCTCTGCCAGCATTTCAGCAACCATGACAGATGATCCTTCTTTTGCACATACTACAAGAACTTCTTTATTCACCGGGATTTTAGAAAGAATTTCCTCTACACCATCTAGTAATTCAAAATAAGGTATATTCATATATTCAAAGCTCTTAGCCTCAATCTTCCAATCCTTAAATGCATCTTGATTACGAACATCCAAAATAAATAAGTCCTTATGTTCAATCACATATTTAGCCACATCGGTAGCTGTCCATTTCAAAACTTTCATTTTCAGTTACCTCCTGACGTGATTTTATTCGTTTCTTTTATTAATTCGCCTTTCCAATCTTTCATGCCAGGGAATACATTGAATACTTTTTGAAATCCGCTTTCGACAAGTTTGTGAGCAGCTAGTTCACTACGTCTGCCTGTACGGCAAATGACGTAAATATTTTGATTGGAATCTAGTTCACTCATTCTTTCCTCCAATTCCCCAAGAGGAATTGACTTTGCCTGAGGCACATGCCCAAAGGCATACTCGGCTTCCTCACGAACATCTAAAATGATACCCTCACTTGTTGCAAGATCTTCATTTGTTATTGTTCGTTCAAATGGTTTATCAACCTCGCTATCTGCACCACCCTTACGGATATAATGAATAAGGATTTCGCCATCTTCATTTGTACCAATATATTCATGGCCAGCTGATCCCGCCCAGGCAGCAAGATCGGCCTTTGATCCCTTATCTGTTGCCGTAATTTTCAATACCTTGCCCACAGCTAATTCTTTCATCGCTTTCTTCGTTTTCACGATAGGCATTGGGCACGCGAGTCCTTTTGCGTCCAAGTGAACATCTGCTTTGATTGACATTATGAGACCTCCTATACTCCATAGGGTATATTATTGTTTAAAAATTTTTGACCGTCTTCCCTTTCCAAACAAGCATACCTCCAACCATATTAGTTGCCTGAAATCCAATCGATTCCAGATAAGAGGCAGCATTGCCACTTCGAGCGCTTGAACGGCACACGAGAATGTATTCCTTATTTTTATCCAGTACACCAATACGGTCCTGAAGCTCACTAAGCGGAATATGGATAATGCCTTCAATATGAGCCTCAGCCACCTCTTCTGGCTCTCGTACGTCAATTAAATTTAGTAGCTTCCCTGCTTCTAAGCGTTCTTGAACTTCTCTTGCTGTAATTTCCTTCATTTAGCTCACCCTTCCTCAAATCCTTACAAGTATTAAATTAAACCTTAGAAAACTAACAGATCTTACTTGAATTTAAATAAACAAGTTGACTGCTCCATTTTCTGCGTCTGCAAGATAGGCGGCAACTCCGGCATAATGAACGTCATCCAGCAACTCTTCTTTTTTTAGACCCAATAAATCCATTGTCATTGTGCACGAAACTAGCTTGATCTCTTGTTCCTGTGCCATGTCAATCAAATCTGTTAAGGTGAGTGCATTATGTTTCTTCATGACATGCTTAATCATTTTTGGTCCCATGCCCATCATATTCATTTTAGAAAGCGCTAGTTTTTCAGCACCTCTTGGCATCATAAAGCCAAACATTTTCTCAAGGAGGCTTTTCTTTACTTTCATTGGCTCCTGTTTACGTAATGCATTGATTCCCCAAAATGTATGGAAGATTGTCACTTCATGGTCATAGGCAGCCGCTCCGTTTGCAATAATATAGGCGGCCATCGCCTTATCATAATCCCCGCTGAATAAAATGATATTAGTTGATTTCTGTTCCATTGCTCCTCCTTAGAATACATATACCCCTATAGGTATTTATTATTGTAAAAAAATATAATCTTTTCCTGTTATCTGCTTTTAACGAGCAAGTTTACCGCCTGTCCAATTAATTCATTCATCTGTTCCTCATCTCCATCAATCGCACGTACACATTCAATTAAGTTTTCACTGACGACGATACCAATTGTTCGCTCTATTCCGGAACGTACCGCTGAAAGCTGGGTGATCACATCCTTACAATCCTGTCCTTCATCCATCATACGTTGTATGCCACGAAGCTGACCTTCCATTCTTCTTAATCTCACTTTCGTTTTATCATCATAATTCATTCATCATTCCCCCTCTCAGTTGTATTATATCGATATGCCCATCGTATACCCCTATGGGTAATTGGTCAATCAGAATGCTCAATAAATTCTTCACATCCTTTCATGCCCTAAAAAAATACTGACATTCTAGATTAAAAGTACCTGCTTAGATTCATATTTTATATTCATTAGTTGCCATGTATTTGTTTATGTTATGGGCTTTTTAAACACTAGCAAACCGTATATTTTTAAAAAATTTGGCCATACTATGCTTAACTTTGTTTGATTTTTCAAGGAGAAATTTATGTATAGAGGTATTATATTATTGGATGAGAAATGTCCTATTATCCAAGTCCCAAATTTTGTGAAACATTGCCCATTAAAATCTGTCAATGATTTTATCTGTCAAAAAAATATAGAAATTGCAACCTTAAATCCCCATCAGCTTACCAGCTATTATACACGCCCGTTTGCCTTATATTTTGATTTAAAAAAAACCAGAAAAGATCGTAAGGTTACTTATGATTATTTAGTAATAAATCTTCACGAAGCTTTTCAAAAATTTACGGATACCTATCCGGAATATTGGAATGAAATACAAAGTTCGTTTCACCATATCCACTTAATTAAGTGACTTAGTAACTGAGTAACCCTTTAGTCTAATCCAATTGCATCACAATATCTCTATTATTTCCACCCGATAAATGAATAGATAAAATTCGAGTACTCATTACTTTTTGAAATTATGAAACAAACTCATATCCCTGCAGTTTTATATAAAAAGGCGTACAGAATATCACTATTCTGTACGCCTTTTTGCTATCAGTTATGAGGCTGTCCGTAAGCACTCTAAATTAAACAGCAATCGGTGCTTTGATCGTTGGATGCGGGTCATATCCTTCAATTTTTATTTGATCCAGATTCATATCAAAAATACTTGTAAATGAAGAGTCAATCACCAGCTCAGGAAGCGATCTTGGTTCTCTTTCCAATTGAGTCTTCACTTGTTCTACATGGTTTAAATAGATATGTGCATCACCAAGAGTATGGACAAATTCACCAACCTCCAGACCACATTCAGCTGCAATTAAATGAGTCAGCAATGCATAGCTGGCAATATTAAATGGTACACCGAGGAAGATGTCTGCACTTCTTTGATACAGCTGGCAGGACAGCTTGCCGTCTGCCACATGAAACTGGAATAAACTGTGACATGGCGGCAAAGCCATAGTTGGTACATCCTCCGGATTCCATGCAGATACAATCAATCTTCTGGAAGATGGGTTTCTTTTAATTTGTTCAATCACATCTTTAAGCTGATCAATCGTTTCACCTGTTGACGTCTTCCATTCTCTCCATTGTTTCCCGTATACATTGCCAAGCTCTCCATACTTCGCCGCAAAGGCATCATCACTTAAGATTTTCTCTTTAAATAAATCCATTTGTTCCAAATATAATTGATTAAAATTTTCATCCTGTAAAGAACGAATACCAAAATCAGTCATATCAGGACCTTTATACTCTGAGCTTTCAACCCATTTTTTAAAGGCCCATTCATTCCAAATATTATTATTATGCTGTAGCAAAAACTTGATATTCGTATCTCCGTTAATAAACCACAGTAATTCACTTGCAATCAAGCGAAATGGTACTCTTTTGGTTGTTAATAATGGAAAACCATCCTTCAGATTAAATCTCATTTGGTGGCCGAATACAGAGATTGTACCTGTCCCTGTACGGTCTTCTTTTTTTGTCCCGTTATTTAGAACATGCTGGCAAAGATTTAAATAGGCCTGTTCATTTTTCACCATTTGTTGATCCTCCTATTTTATTGTTCTTTTACTGTGTACCCATTCTTTTCAATATTTTTTATGATTTCGTATGTGAGAGGGGCCTTTTCCAAACATTCTGCTTTAGTTTCTTGATTGAAGTAATACATCGCAAAAACCTCAGCAAAGTACTCCTCTGAATAATCAATAAAGTATGCTTGATTCGGGAATAGTTGTTGCACTTCTTTTAACCAAGCATCTTGAAAGTAGCCCGTTTCACTAATATTATTCAATATAATTTGATCGACTGAATGTCCAAGCTCATGTAGTTCTAGATTAGTTGAACCATGGCCCGCTCCTTTTTCACTGTGCCCGATTTTTACTAAGACTGTTTTACTGCCACCCATTCCGGGTACTTCATCCCAATTTTTCGAGGAATACCCTCTTGGCTGAACTCCTTTTAAATGGGCAGCCTCCCGTTGATCCGTCAATGCTCCCGTAAATAACTTAATCTTAATTCTATTCTTTTTTAATACTTGAAGTAAGCCTTCAGGTAACCCACTTATTCTTTCAATAATAACCTCAGCCTCATCCCATTGATCTTGATCATCAGGTAAAACAATTATAGTTGATACCAATGATTTATTCTCAATGCCAGATAAATTCTTTAAATAAACTGACTCTGCATAATTTTGCCCTAATGGAAATAATATAAGAGTGGCTACCATAATGAATATAAAAATGAATACAAGTAAATTTCTGGCCTTCATCACAATTCACTCCGAAGATTAATTTTTATATCATAAAAACCCTATTACCAGTCAATGAGAATATATAGGGTTATGTATAAAACTTCGTGAAGAAATCTAGATAGGCGTATATGTATGGTTTAACCATTTATCAACAATGGCATAGATCCATTTCGACAAATCATTAAAAATTATACCATATGATGAGAGTTTCGAAGTGAACGAGTGGTCATAAAAATTATGGAAGTTCATCTGACCGTTTGCAGCTAAACAGCACCATCACAGCATTCCAGCAATCCCCTTTTACAATAAAGTATCCAGGGAGAGGTGGTTAAGATACGGTTCCATCCTGATAAATATAATCTTGATGACGAATTAATGGAAGATTTGTATTCTGCTATGACAGATTGGAGATTAGTGGTATTCGATAGTCTAATTGCTCTTGGATTTTGCATAGGCTTTATTTTCATTCATCTCTCTTAAAAGAATTCCTGATCATATCCTGATCAGGAATTCTTTTAACATATTCTATGCCGACTGATTCTTTCTTTTCTTATAAAAGTGCAACAGAATGGTTGCGCCAAAAATCACAATGATAATGAAAAAGAACATAGTATGATCGATATGTAGACCAAAATTGGAACCAACCATTTTAACAGCAATAAAGGCAATCAAAATATAAGCAGCACTTTCAAGCTCTGGTATTCTATCGATTAACTTTAAGAATACACCTGCCACACCCCTCATCATTAAAACACCTAATATGCCTCCAACGAACAAAACCCAGACTTGATTACTTACACCAAAGGCAGCCAGTATACTGTCTACAGAGAATGCGATATCCATCAACTCTACGGATGCAACTGTCCCCCAAAAGTTACCGAACAATCGTTTGAGCAAGCCAGATTTTTTTACGTCCGGAACATCAGGAGTCGTTTCAAAATGTTTATACTTTTTGTAAAAATACTGAATGGAAAGCCATGCAAGATAACCTCCTCCAATCAGTTTCACCCACAAAATTTCAATTAAATAGACACCTACTCCTATAGCTAGGAAACGGAATAAATAAGCTCCAATCAACCCATAAAACAAAGCTCTTTTTCGTTGTTTTTCCGGAAGATCCTTTACCATTACAGCAAGGACGAGAGCATTATCGGATGATAGCAAGCCCTCCATCAGAACCAGTGTACCAATTAATCCCCAACTGACTGGGTCAGACAATACCTCTATCCACATCTGCCCATCAAAAAACATAGCGTATGTTTCTATTAACTGTGAAAAGAATTCATTCATGGTTGTCTTCATCTCCTGATTATTTTCTTTAACACAAAAAAGAAAATACGTTGATTACAACGTATTAACCTGAAAATAGTAATCTATCAATTAATGATCTGCTTAGCTAATCCACTTAGGAGGAGTGTTTTGACTCCAATAAATCCTTGCCATCGAGTGATGGGCGTCAAAATTATCTTTGTATGTATGGTAATGAAATTCAAACCAATGGCCTTCTCCGGGCGGGTTCTCTCTCCTGACATGAAATCTGATGAGGTCTTCATTGGTTTCCCGATCATAAACATGAAATATTTTTTCACTTAAACCGCCGCTTGGCTTTTCTGATATCGCCATATTCAGCAGCTTTTCTTCCGGTACATCAGATGAAAATTCCTGCAAGGCGGATTCAATGTTCGGTAATACACTCGTATAAAATTCATCTTTTATATGGGGACCAATTCTACTCCCAAACTTTTCAAAGGATTGCTCCTCAGCGCGAAGCATAGCATACGATAAAAAATCACTTTGACTAAATACCGTTACAGGAGATTCGCTGCTTACATAATCAGTTTGGCCAATAACAGGATTGTTTTTGGCTTCTTTGACAGTACTTCCTTCATACCATTCCTGATACTGAGATGGAGATATAATTCCAAAGCTTAAAACAGAAAGCCCAACTACCAAGGATTTCTTAAGAATACTTGACCAATTTTTCAAATTAAAATCACCTGCCTATTCAGCAAAACGGGCTATTTCTTCACCCCGTTTTATTAATATTGGAAGAGCGAATTTTGATTTTTTTAACTATTCTAATTCTATCACACCAAAATGAAATTTTGCAGTTTTTCTTTTTTCAACGCTAAATCCAAACCGGGAAAATCGATCACTCCTGAAATGGTCCTTAAGAATAATCCTCTTTTTGGCAACTCTCTTGGCTTCCACTACTGCTTCATCTGTTAACTCCTTGTAGGAAGCAAATGAACTCAAAGACTGAATTCCAGCACTTTCAATGACTCTTTCTGTAAACATTGGATCAAAATAAACAACATCATAGGAGCGATCCTCAGCTTTTTTAAGAAAGGTTAAATAGTCTATGTTCACAGCTTCAATTCTCCCGGCAGCTTCGCCAAATTTCTCATTCTTAAAAGGATAATTTTGCAGTCCCTCCTTAATAACAAAGTAAACAAACGGATTTAACTCTAAAGCAGTTATTTTCCCGCTACTCCCTATGATATAAGAGGCAATCAAGGCATCCGCTCCCATACCAAGTGTACAATCAAGAATAGACATCCCTTGATTTAATCCGGCTGCCCTGACAAATGGATCCACTTCCCCTTTCTCAATTCTCTTCATACGGACTGCGGCCATATTTGGATGGAAAAATAATGGATCTATTCCATGCAGGTCATATAATTCTGTTTTGATCTTCCCCACTACCAGACATGGTTGGTTATAGTAAGATTGCAACTGTTTAATCGTTCTTTTATTGCGTTCAATATACGGGATCCCTAATTGTTCAGCTGTTCTTAATGCTTTTTGATTCAGCACATTATTCGTTTTTTCAATCGTAGTGACAAACACATAAAAAACTCCTTTAAAATCTGCAAGATTTCTTGTTGAGCAGGCTTCTTTAAATCTAAAGCGATAGAAACTTATTTACCCTCAGGCTCATATTAAAAAAAGGAATACTCATGTGAGCATTCCCTTACGTTTATTTACAATACTCAGAAAAAGCATTTAATAAATTCTCTTTAACGTCTTCTAAAGTATGTCCTTCAATCTCATGTCTTGGTATAAAATGAACCACTTCATTTCCTTTTAATAAAGCCATTGAAGGTGAAGATGGAACTTCCCCAAGATATTCTCTCATTCTGGCTGTTGCTTCTTTATCCTGACCGGCAAAGACTGTTACAAAATGATTCGGTTTAATTTCAGCATTTACTGCTTCTGCTGCAGCCGGTCTTGCCAAGCCGCCCGCACATCCGCATACGGAGTTGACTACAACCAATGTAGTACCTTCTGCCTTTTCCATAAATTCATCTACTTGTTCCGAAGTCGTTAATTCTTCAAAGCCTGCTTCAGTCAACTCTGCTCTCATTGGTTTAACCATTTGTCTCATATATTCTTCATATGCCATAGACATTCATAATTCCCCCATTCAAAGTCTTACATTTGTAGGATACATTAGATAGCTTACATGTGCAATCCATGTATTCCCTAATATTGTATGTAACATTACCTAATATAGATGTAAACTCCCCGTTTAAACAGAGGCATATACTCTTTCCTATGCTCAACTAAAGCAGCTGCCAAGTGATTCGACACTGCCTTCCTGATATGCTCTATTATTCTTGAACCTTGTTATTTTTTCTGGCTTCAGTCATTTGTTTCCATACAGACCCAAGGGCTTCATCACCATTTTTAATACGCTCACTGGCCATCTTCGCCTGCAGAGCCACTTCAAATTCTTCATCATTTTCCGCTTTTCGAAGCGCTGGCAAAGCATTTTCCCCACCAACCTCATACAAGTACATGGCCGCTCTCCAGCGTACTAGCTTACTTTTATCAGCTAAAGCTTCAATCATAGCCTGTTCAGCTTCCGGGAAGCCTAAATCAGACAAGCAGTCTCCCGCTGTTCTTCTGACCGTTACACTCTTATCTTTTAGTCCCTTATATAAATATGGCAAAACAATCGTGTCTTCAATCATTCCTAAATAGACCACAGCAAGCCTTCTGATAGATGCTTTTTCATCCTCCAATGCCTTATTGAGGAGTGGCAGATCCAAAACTTCCGGATCCTCCATCTGATCCAATGCTTGAAATCTGGCCTTCCAGTCTTCCTGATCCAAATCAGCTTCCGTAAGCTTTCTTCTTTTCACCTTAACGGGTTCGGACTTCTTGGTGGTGGTGTCTTGAGCGTCTGCAACAAGCTTCGCTAACCGTTCTTCTGGATATAAGGCGATGACTTCATCCATCACCTCTTTCCCAATCTGCTCAAGCTCCCCGTAACGATTGCCAAAATCAATCCATTTTCGGATCAACACAGCATTATCATCCTCAAGCTGAGATACTTGGAAAGCATCCATAAATGCTTTCGGCATAGCCCATCGTTTTTCTTCCAGGTCACTATTTGCTTTAATCTGGATAGGTATCCCTTTAAAAACTTGAATTTGGACCTTCACCTCTCCAAATCCTTTGCCTGTATCAACTGGATTAGCTCCAGTTTCTTCAACTGTCTCACCGAAAACGGTTCGAACCTGTGCCAATATACCAGGCCAATCATATTTAGCATTTCTTTCAACGGCCAGGAAGTCTGCTACATGGTATACACCTTTAACACCTTCAATATGTAAAATTTCTTTTATAAATGAAGGTGCGGTATCAATCGTATCCTTTTTATAATTCGTACTTTTACCAGCCGGCAATTCTTCATTTAAGATAACCTTCATCGTATTCGGGCTCGGTGTAGGCTCAATTGAGACAATCCTCATCATAAAATCCCCCTGATCTATTTATCTAGGGGGATTGTAGCATATCTATCAAAATATTTACATACTTACGATTTAGCCTTCTTGTATTTCTGAAAGATAGGACCATCGTTCAATCAAATGCTCCAGTTCTTCATTTAATTGAATTTCTTCCTCAGCTAATTTATTCGCCAGTTCAAAATCACTGCCTGCTTTATTTAGTTCGGCAGCGACTTCCTCCAGTCGTTTTTCAACCGCTTCTATTTTTTCATCGATGCCTTCCCATTCTCTCATCTCATGATAGGATAGCCGTTTTTTCGTTTTTGTCTCTTCTGCACGTTTTATTTTAGGAGTTGACTCTTTCTCAACGGCAGTTGCAAGTCTTTCCTGCTCCTGTTTCCATTCCAAGTAATCACTTGCCTGCCCATAGTATTGCTGAATCTGTCCATTCCCTGTAAATACCCATAATTTATGACATGTTTTATCCAAGAAGTATCGATCATGTGATACGGTTATAACAACACCCGGAAAATGCTGAAGATACTCTTCCAAAACAGTTAATGTCTGAATATCCAAATCATTTGTCGGTTCGTCCAATAAAAGTACATTTGGAGACTCCATCAATATCTTCAATAAATAAAGCCTTCTTTTTTCTCCGCCTGAAAGCTTCCCGATGACCGTCCCATGCGTATGTGGCTCAAAAAGGAAACGTTCCAGCATTTGTGCGGCCGAAATTCGCTCACCATCTGCAAGCGTGACCGCTTCACTTGTTTCCCGGATATATTCAATCATTCGCTTATTGAGTGGTAAATCTTCATTTTCCTGAGTATAATAGCCAATCAATACCGTAGAACCCCGATCAATTGAGCCACTAGTTAAAGACTCAGAACCGGCAAGCATTCTTAATATGGTTGTTTTTCCACTGCCATTGGCTCCAAGGATACCAATTCGATCTCCCTTTTGTAAAATGACAGAAAACCGATCGATTAAGAGTTTATTTTCATAGGATTTTGAAAGATTAACCAGCTCCAACACCTTTTTCCCAAGTCTGGTTGAAGCAACATCCAAACTTAAATCGTCACTTGCATTACCAGCATTCGCTTCCTCCTGCAAGGATTCAAAGCGCTGAATTCTCGCTTTTTGTTTCGTCGTTCTCGCTTTTGCCCCTTTCCGCATCCAGGCCAATTCCTGTTGGAACAGCCTTGAAACTTTATGAGCTGATTTTGCTTCCATCTCGTCTCTGATCGCTTTGATTTCTAAAAATTTCTCGTAGTTTCCGTCATAAGAATGCAATTGCCCCTTATCAAGCTCCCAAATCTTTTTAGTCACGGCATCTAAGAAATATCGATCATGAGTTACAAATAAAACCGATCCTTGATATCCTTGGATATACTCCTGCAGCCACTCGATACTGTCATAATCCAAATGGTTTGTCGGCTCGTCTAAAATAAGCAAATCTGCTTTTTCCATTAATGCTTTAGCTAAAGCACAACGCTTTTTTTGCCCTCCGGATAAAGAACCCATTCTAACATTAAGGTCTTTGATTCCTAGCTTATTTAACATAATTTGTGCATTTGAATGGATCTCCCAGCCACCGTTTGCATCCATTTCAGCTTGCAAATGAAACATTTTATCAAGAAGAGCTGAATCATTTGGGGACTCCTTCATATGTTCCAATAGCTCTTCGTACTTTCGTACAGTTTGAAATACAGGTGAGTCATTTCTATAAATAAAGGCTGATACCTTTTCATCTTCGTTTACTTCAACATTCTGTCCTAGATATGAAATCCGGTAATCCTTTGGCTTATCAATCAATCCTCCGTCCATTTCTTCAATGCCGGCAATGATTTTTAAAAGTGAAGATTTCCCTGTTCCGTTTAAGCCGATTAAACCAATTTTTTCGTTTTCACTTATGCTAAAGTTAATATCCTTAAAGAGAGTCTTCTCTCCGTATTCCTTTTTAATGTCGATTCCTTTTAATACTTTCATTCCATCATATCCTTTTTAAACTGTTCTAAAAACAACAAGATAAATTGATGACGTTCTTCTGCCAACCTTTTACCTGTACGTGTATTCATCAAGGTTTTTAATAGTAGTAATTTATCATAAAAATGCGTGAATGTACTAGGGGCAGAATCATCCTTCGGTAAATAAATAGGATGCCCCTTATGACTGCCATATGCAAAAGCACGGGCTATACCAATAGCTCCCAATGCATCCAGACGGTCCGCATCCTGCACAATGGCTGCTTCAGGGGATAAGCCCTCTCTTAAACCCTCACTAAATGAGATACTGGAGACATCCCTTTTAATCTTTCCCCTAATTTCTTCATTTTTCACATTAGATTCGAGCCATTCGCTAAGTACCGCTTCTCCCGCTTTTTTTGTCCCATTTAATTTGGAATCGGATAGATCATGCAGTAGGGCGATCAGTTCAATTAGCTCAGGATCGCCTGTTTGCTCGGTTTGATAGATTAATAAGGATAGCCTTCTGACACGATCCATATGCTGCCAGTCATGGCCCGTTGTATCGTTAATAAAACGTTTTTTCACGAATTCTTCCGCTGCTTTAATAGCTTCGCGCATAATAAACTCCTTTACTTTTCTATCCATCCGATTCCTACTGTTTCAACGCCTGCGTGAAGGCAAAGGGCAGTCCCGAGCGGATGTATCGTAATTGATAATTCCTCACTGATTCTTTCAACCATCCGGACCCAATCGCTTGTTTGACTGATCTGTTTTCCATACAGCATAAAAACTTCTTCAATCTGGTAGGACCCCAGGGATTGTTTTAAATAGGATTGGATTTTTTCTGTTGCCTTTTTCCATGTACGAACCTTGGTTTTAATCTGTAGACTTCCTTCCTGAAAGGTTACGATTGGCTTTATATTCAAAAGACTTCCCAGGTAATAGCTTGAGGTGTTAAGCCTGCCGCTATTATGAAGCTGCTGAAGAGATCCTATCCAAACATACACTCTTAACTTAGATTTAAGCGCATGGATTGCTTCCACAACTTCTGTAGGTTCATTTGAAGTTTCCCATATTTTAATAGCTTTCTTTATCAATAACGTCAATGGATAAGCAAGATAATGAGTATCCACATTAAAAACCGGGATATCCACCAGCTCGGCAGCTTGAACACTTGTAGAATATGTACCGCTTAATTTATCAGAGATATGAAAGGAGAAGATAGAGTCATAGGTAACAGCCAACTTGTCGTAAAGCTTTTTGAAATCGCCAATCGATGGCTGCGATGAGGTAAGAGTGGATCCCTTTTCTATGTGTTCAACTAATTCATCGGTTGTTAGATCTACACCATCCAAATAAGACTTTCCATCAATCATCATGTGGACCGGTAAAACGTAAACATCTTTATTGGCTCTAAGTTCATCATCTAATACAGCAGAGCTGTCTGTTACCCACGCTACTTTTTTCATCATGCAACCAACCCCCATACCTCATGGAATACATAACCGATAAATGGCGTTACTCCTATTATAACCAAAAGCGTTTTTAAAAAGATACAAATATAAGACCTCTCCTTTGCTAGGAGAGGTCTGTCCTATAATAAATCAACGATACTTTTCTCTACTTCAGAAAGTTTTGTAGAGGGTGCAAAACGTTTTACAATCTTTCCATTTCGATCAATGAGAAACTTTGTAAAGTTCCATTTAATCGCCTTGGAACCCATCACACCAGGGGCCTGTTCTGTTAAATAATTAAATAATGGATGAGCTTGGTCTCCTCTTACATCCACTTTTGCGAACATAGGAAAGGTAATTCCATAATTAGTTCGGCAGAATGAATGGATTTCCATTTCATCTCCGGGTTCTTGATTCATAAATTGATTGCACGGAAATCCAAGAATAACCAAGCCCTGCTCCTTATATTTTTGGTAAAAGGATTCTAACTCTTTATACTGTGGAGTAAACCCACATTTACTGGCAGTATTCACAATAAGCAGGACCTTCCCCATATATCTTTCAAAGGAAACTTCATCTCCAGTGATTAAGTTAGCCTTAAAATCATAAATGTTCATCATCTTCACTCCCGCTAAAAATACATGACTGATCAAGTTTTACTTTCGTTCAAAAAAATCTAACCTTCTGCTTTCAGTATATGATGGATTTGGCTGACATAGGTATGTAATTGATCAATTTCATCCTCATAAATTGGCTTATCCTGCTTAATTTCAATCGTTACGAATGGATCTTCATGTTTAAATCCAATCGGAGTATGTTTAAAAACCCGGTAATGATACCCTTTATCCCAGATCTGCTTCAATATATGAATATTGCGGAGAGGATGCTCAGGATCGATATACCTAAATTTAATTTTAAGATCACATCCCGGCTCGCGTTTCGTTATGGATGATAGCTTTTCTGATGAGAAAGCTTGTAAACCTGCACTTAAAGAAAGTGTACATTCAACCGCTTTTTCCATCGAAGCATCAAGCCTTGTACTAATCTCAAAAATTCTTGACATATAGGCTAAGTCAACATAATCATGCCTGTCTATGATGGCTAACTCGCCTTCTAAGTCTAAATCATAAAAGGCACCTTCAACTACTACTTTCAGGTTTTCAAAAACTGATGGATCAAACATGAGATCACCTCCATTTTACATAATCTACCTATCCTTATTAAAACAATCCGACCGCATTGCCATTCTCGTCGACATCCATCTTTAAAGCAGCTGGTCTTTTAGGTAATCCAGGCATTGTCATAATATCTCCAGTAAGTACCACAATAAAACCTGCTCCTACAGAAGGCTTTAGCTTTTTGATATACAATGTAAATCCTTCAGGCCTGCCCAACAAACTTGGATTGTCCGATAATGAATACTGGGTTTTAGCCATACAAACAGGGAGCTGCCCCCATCCTTCTGATTCATATTTATGTATTTGTTGCAGAGCTTCAGGAGAATATTCAATCTTTTGTGCCCCATATACAATTTTTGCGACTTTTTCAATTTTCTCTTGAATGGAATCCGTTGATTCGTATAGACGTTTAAATGTATTGGTATTCTCCTTCATAAGGTCTTCAAGTTTTGCTGCAAGGTCCAATCCGCCCTGCCCACCTTTTTCCCACACTTCTGTTAAAGAGAAAGGTAATCCATGTTTCTGACATAAAGTATTGAATCGTTCCACCTCTGCATCAGTATCTGCAGAAAATTTATTTAAAGCGACGATAAAAGGCAATCCAAAAGCTTGAATCGTTTCACAATGCTTCACTAAATTCTGGAACCCTAATTCAATCGCATTTAGATTTTCCTCTTTTAATTTATCCGATTGTACGCCACCATGCATCTTTAAGGCTCTTAATGTTGCCACGATAACGACAGCATCCGGAGTAAGATCAGCAGCGCTTGTCTTAATATTCAAGAATTTTTCTCCGCCAAGGTCCGCACCAAATCCTGCTTCTGTAACACAATAATCAGCTAGCTTAAGGGCTGTTTTTGTAGCAAGTACACTGTTGCATCCATGTGCAATATTTGCAAACGGACCACAATGAATTAGAGTAGGCGTATGTTCAATAGTTTGAACCAAATTAGGCTTTAAAGCATCCTTTAACAATAAAGTTAGTGCACCCTCTACACCCAAGTCTGAAACAGAAACAGGTGTATCCTGATAGGTGTATCCAATCACAATCTTCCCTAATTTATCTTTTAAGTCATCTAAATCTATCGCGAGACAAAGAATTGCCATGATTTCAGATGCTACGGTTATATCAAAGCCATCTTCACGGGGAATTCCGTGCTTATCCCCGCCAAGCCCGATTACAATATGCCGAAGGGCACGGTCATTCATATCAAGGACCCTTTTCCAAATAATTTTCCGCGGGTCAATCTGCAGTTCATTTCCCTGCTGAATATGATTATCAATCAGAGCTGCCAGTGCATTATTTGCTGTTGTGATGGCATGTAAATCACCAGTAAAGTGCAGGTTAATTTCGTCCATTGGGAGTACCTGTGAATAACCGCCGCCAGTTGCACCTCCCTTTACACCCATGACTGGTCCAAGAGAAGGTTCTCTCATCGCTATCATTGCTTTCTTTCCAAGAAGAGAAAACGCATCTCCTAGACCAACGGTTACCGTTGATTTCCCTTCCCCTGCTTTAGTAGGATTGATGGAAGTAACGAGAATTAATTTCCCATCCTTTTTGGTGCTGCGGGATTTTAACACATCAAGAGAGATTTTCGCCTTGTATTTCCCGTAAGCTTCCCAATCTTCTTCCTTTAATCCAATCGTTTCAGCAATTTCTTTTATGGGTTTCATTTTTGCATTTAAAGCAATCTCGATATCACTTTTTACAATTGTGTCCAAATTCATGCTGAGCCCCCTAAAAATCAATAGTCATAATTAGTTTAACAAAAAATATATATCAAACACACATTATTATTTACAACCTCTCAAAAATATGAATACAATGGTAATATTATTTAATATTTTGAAAATTTAAACAAACAAGGAGGTCCATATCTTGCCGATTACGATTCCAAATAAACTACCCGTCAAACAAATTTTAGAAGAAGAAAATATTTTCGTAATGGATGATAACAGAGCTCTTAGTCAGGATATCCGACCTTTAAACATTCTCATTTTAAACTTAATGCCTGAAAAAGAGAAAACCGAAGCACAGCTGCTTCGATTACTAAGCAATACTCCTCTGCAAGTCAAAATAACCTTTTTACGAATGGAAACACATGAAAGTAAAAACACACCCCATACACATTTGGAACAATTCTACTCAACCTTCCCCGAAGTATCAACGAAGCGCTTCGACGGCTTAATTATTACTGGAGCGCCGGTTGAAAAGCTAGACTTCGAGGAAGTTCACTATTGGAATGAGCTAATCAACATAATGGATTGGTCAAGGGAGCATGTAACCTCATCCCTTCATATATGCTGGGGAGCCCAAGCAGCCCTATACCATCATTTTGGAATATCAAAGCAATTATTAAATAAAAAATGTACAGGCATCTATAAGCATAAAGTATTGAAACCATTCGAAAGCCTTGTAAGAGGATTTGATGATGTTTTTTACGCTCCGCATTCAAGATATACAGATATTGAAGCAGAAGAGATTCGCAATCATGAGGAGTTAATCGTCTTAGCAGAATCGGAGGAAGCAGGTTTGTTCCTGGTCGCTTCTAAGGATAAACGATTAATTATGGTAACCGGTCATCCAGAATACGATTTGGCTACCTTGTCCCATGAATATAAGCGTGACTTATCAAAGAGCTCAGGTGCCCCTATTCCTCAAAATTATTTTCCTGAGGACGACCCGCTGCAGCTCCCATTTCATACATGGAAAAGCCACGCAAGTCTTCTATTTTCTAATTGGCTGAATTATTATGTCTATCAGACGACACCTTACCAGTGGAAATAATGATAAGTATTCTTACAATAGAAATTCTTATATAAAATATAAAAGACAGCCTATCAGCTGTCTTTTTCTTCTAATATCCAATATCCTCTTATACTTCATTAATAATCTTAACGATTTCAATATCCCTAAATGCCATTAAATCTATGATTCCCCTTTCAGTCTTTATTAAAGACTTAAGTGGATTATATCGATTTATGAGAAGAATCGAACCATATTCGCCATTATTCAGCTTTACTTTTTTGCCCACCAGCGCCTGAAGCAATCTATCCATGAAAACCAATAAAATATGAGCATCTAATGTTCCATATACATCATTCTGCATTTGTTTGATGATTAAATAAAATGGTGTTGCTTCGTGATAAACTCTTTCTGAGGACATCGCATGATATATATCTGCTATGGCGACAATCTTAGCAAAGTAATGAATTTGCTTACCCTTTAATCCATGAGGATACCCCATTCCATCTTCTCTCTCATGGTGCTGCAAGGCAACAATGGCAGCCGAATCAGGGATATGGTCGAGACTACTTAATAGTTCATGCCCATAGACGGTATGTTGTTTCATTATATTATATTCCTGAGAGGTAAGTTTACCTGATTTATCTAAGATGTTCTCCGGAACCATGGTCATGCCGATATCATGCAAAACAGCAGAAATCATAAGGTCTTCCAGCTCATCTATAGGCAATCTCAGCCATCTCCCGATTAGACCGGATAGAATTCCTACGCAAATGGAGTGCCAGTATGTATACTCCTCTTTACGTTTAGTTTGATGAAGCAATTCAAAAATTCGCGGACTCGATGATGCACTCTTGATAACAGGGATAATCTCCTGTTTAACCCGATTGACGGAAATTTCTCCACGTCTCTTTATATCCTTAAATATATGCCGAATATCCGTACATGCCTGATCCATGCATAAAGAAACCTCTTCTGTCGTCATCATTCGGAATTCCCCATTATCTTTGATAGAAGGTGTTTTTTGTTCCACCTTATCTCTTATTTCTTTTTGTAATTGATTCATATAAACTCTTTCCAGCAAATAATTAGAAAAACCATTATGATGTGTATCCATCAGACACCCCGACATATGTTTTCATTTCATTTTAACAATTATACCATATTTACCCAATTATCCAGTCACCTCTTAAAAATTTTCAATATTTTTTAAAATCCATTTTGACACTGTATATTTGAATGTTGTATATTGAAATTATCATGACTTATCTAAAGTTTATGATAAAAAGTAATTGGCTTTTGAGCCACAGTTTTAGGAGGAATAAATCTATGCAAAACGGTAAAGTAAAATGGTTTAACAACGAAAAAGGTTTTGGTTTTATCGAAGTTGAAGGCGGAGATGATGTATTCGTACATTTCACAGCAATTCAAGGTGAAGGATACAAATCTTTAGAAGAAGGCCAAGAAGTTACTTTCGAAATCGTAGATGGAGAAAGAGGACCTCAAGCTACTAACGTACAAAAAGCCTAATAATGAACCAAAATTAACAGCCGCCTATTGGATAGGCGGCTTTTCTGTTTTCTTATTTAAATTTCCGCCTATATGTTTCAAGGATTCACCAACTGTACACTGATTGATACAAAAACGGTGTGCATGAGTACGGCCGTTATCCCGAACAAGCTGTTTGTGTAGAAAGCAGCCATCACAATACGTACTTAACAAAAAATCAACCTGTTTAAGAGCATCTTTTTTTCCCTTTTTTTTATTCATCGATAACATCACCCCATTTTTGGTAATTCAAGTTGACCGTCTATCTCAATTCCCTCTAGTGCCTGTGTTGCCAGCCGATGTGCTTCCTCATTATCTTTTCTTGGAACTGCCATTGTCTCAAAGTGCAAGCCAAGATTCTTAAGCTGTTCTTCGATCCGATCCAGCCACTTATTTAAATTTTCTTCATAACAAGGCCATTCTCCTGTTAATTGTTTCAATACGACCTGAGAATCCCCTTTTATCATAATTTTTTGATGTTTAACTCCCAGTTCATCAAGCCTTTTGACAGCTGCTAATAATGCACAATATTCTGCTTCGTTATTGTCCTCTATATAATCAAAGACTTCATTGCTCCGTATGCGAAACCTTTTATTGTTTTGTGTGTAATAAATCGCAATGCCAGCTCCTGCAAAGGTTTCACCCGGTCTGTGACTTCCATCAAAATAAATCGTTACATTCTGTGGGGTTTCTTCTATTTCCTCTGTCAGCTTTTGAAACTGTTTCTTTGTCCATTCCTGTCCCAGTTCATCAATAAAAATGAAATCTCGCCATCTTCCCGTGCTTTCGAGATCATTGACAAGCCTTAAAGCAAATTGACTTTCCATTTCTTCTGATGTGAAGGTTATAGGAGGTATTTTGGATTTATTGTAGATACCCTTTACTGTTACGTTCATTTCTTTCTCCCTTCCCAATCCTTTATACAATTAATTCATTATATATAAATTATCCTGATACCACTAAAACTATGACAGTAGACATTTATTAAAAATTCATGTACTTTTTAACTTGAAAGGATGTTTTCTTATGATAGAAGTATATGTAGATGGCGCAGCTAAAGGAAATCCAGGTCCAAGCGGTGCCGGTATTTTTATAAAAGCAGATGGTGAAGTCCACCGATATTCCATACCCCTTGGCATCCATAATAATCATGAAGCTGAATACTTAGCCTTGATCCATGCTTTGAAGATATGCCTGGATAAAAATTACGATGTCATCTCTGTTCGAACCGATTCAAAACACGTGGCGGATGCAATGGAAAAAGAGTATGTAAAAAAAGAATCCTTTAGACAATTACTCAATCAGGCACTGGAGCTTTCGTCTGAATTCTCCTTATTTTTCATCAAATGGATTCCAGAATCGCAAAACAAATCAGCTGATCTGTTATCCCGGCAAGCTGTGCAAATGAACGAGCAGAAATAATCATTCGGTTGAAACGGTATGGAATAAAAATAGAAAAGAGGAAAAATCATTGTCGCAAGGGCTTATCCATCATATTGAAATCAATGTATCAGATTTAAATAAATCCATTGACTTTTGGGGCTGGCTTCTAGCTGAATTGGGATATGAACTTTACCAGGAGTGGGATAGTGGACAAAGCTTTAGAATAGGGGATACCTATATAGTCTTCGTTCAGACGGAGGATAAATATATGGATATCCCTTATCACAGATGTGGAACGGGATTAAACCATTTGGCGTTTCATGCCGAATCCAGGCAACAGGTAGACGATCTAACAAAGAAATTAAAAGAAAAGGATATATTAATTCTTTATCAGGATCAACATCCATTTGCAGGTGGGAAAAATCATTATGCCGTTTTTTTCGAAGATCCTGACAGAATTAAAGTTGAATTAGTAGCACCCTAACCTCCCTTAGGTTAGTTGTTCTAATGTATAGTAGTTGAAATTGTAACCCTAGAACATCTTGCCAACTATTTAAGTGAGAATTTTAGTATAACCAAAATACATTGTCAGTTCAGTATAAAAAACTCAGAAAACCCTTTAGGATACGACTAATTAAAATAGTTTATAGCAGGAATAACATCCATTGTTCCACTTTCTTTGATGAACTGAGTCAGTAGGTGAATATGGGCTGAACCTATTATTAAAAGTGTTCTGTCCTCGGGTGAAACAGTCATTTCAACAAGATTCGCATAAATAATTAAATTTCGCTGATACCACCATCTTAGCCAATCAATCCCGATATAGTCTGTTCCTTTTCCTATTTGTGCAATCATCATATTCAATTCATGCTCTAGTTTAATTCTTGAGTCTGTATTGCACGCTTTAACTAACTCATAAATATCAATGTGATCAAAGCTTTTATTTAACTTTGACCAGTAATGGTCCTTAATAAATTCATATTTATCTGGCTGTTCTTCTTTTGCCCAATCATATACCTGACCAAGTCCCCTATTCCCAACCGATTCCATCCAATCGACCGCATAAACTTCCTTATGACCTAATTCAGCAGCAGTCCTGAATCCAAATTGGTGGATTTCGTTGACCTCATTTCTCAACTCACCATTCAGATATTTATCATACTCGTCATTTAGAGAAGTATGTTCTTCTTTTACGACTTCAAGGGCTATTTTAGTCGGTTTAAATTCTTTCAGACATTTAACGACTGCTTCAATTTCCCTTTGCTGATCCGTTATGATAGACTCACCGAAATCTCCGCGATGAAAATCCGGTGTATATCGCAAATGAAAAGTTCCGAGAATCATTACTTTTGGCTTTTTCGACATGATATCCCTCCTAATCATCCATTTATTAGACAATATTCAGGAAAAATCCTGCCTAAAAAGCTATCTTTTAGCAATAAAGCTGGCAATACTAGTTTATATATGGATTAATAGCCACAAAAAAATACCTTGATTTATTGAAATCAAGATACCTGTAAGCCATGTTCCTTCATTAATTGATTTGCTTCTTTTCTGTTGGAAACTTTACCATTCACCAAGGTTTCCAGCAGTGATATATAAAAACCTCCATCAAATCTCTTTTGAGCTTTCAATGTATTTTCCAGTGCAATGTTTACGATCCAGTCTGGTGCTGAAGTCAACTGTTTTCCAAAATAGATAAATCCTATTGCCTCTTCTCCAAGACGAAATCCTTTCGAAGATAATCTACAAATATAGTCTTCTAATTTTTCCATGTATCCCCCAAACACACTCCTTCACAAAATTACTCTTTTATTGTAAAACATTTTTAAAAAGTTGAATACAGGTTTTTGTCGAATTGTCTGAAAAAGGTTGATCACCCAGGTGACTTTTACAACTGAATTAACCCTTCCCTTATTTCCCGGTATCCAATTTTAATAAATATTCATCAATGATTTTTTTATGGCTTTTAACGATTCTTCCCGGTAATTCATGTGGATAAAAGAATTCAAACTTTATAGATTCACTTTCATCTACAACTAATTCACCTTCGTATTCATTTGTATAATACGCAATCGTGACACAATAGAATTCATCTCCATTAGCAGCCTTTACAAAATACTCCGGTCCGGAATATACATTAATAAAATGCAGCTTGCCCAGCGTAAGGCCGGTTTCTTCTGTCACTTCACGTCTGGCTACTTCTTCGGTCGTTTCTCCCAGCTCCATTAAGCCGCCTGAGAGCCCCCATGACTCCTTCGGAAATTTTCTTTGCTGCAACAACAGCCTGCCTTCCTTGTCAGAAATAACGACGACTGATCCAACTAATATTAAGGGACGATGACCCACAATAGCTCTTAAATCTTCAATATAGCCCAATCTCATCTCTCCTTTTATTTACCGCTCTGTAATACTAATCAATGTAACAGCGAAGATTTTGCATGTTTATATGAATCAATCAAAAAAAAAAAAAAAAATCGAGCCCTAAACCTTCAGGCATAAAGCTCGATCATGACTACTCAATATATTTTTAGCTGACACGAATTCTTAATTCTAATTCTTCCAGTTCATCAGCCAAAATATCATGATTAATCTCATACATGAGATGTTCATGAGTCCAATCCTCAAATACATCTATTTGACATATAATTTGGGCCAATTCTTTGCTTATAAAGGCTGATTCCTGTCCTGCCGCCAGCTTTTTCTTGCATCGATTGAATTTTGGATCTAATAATTCCAGCTGTTCATATAGCCCCTCCAGCGTTTGGTAATGCTGGATAAGTGGTAAAGCTGTCTTTTCACCAATACCAGGACAGCCCGGAATATTATCACTTGCATCGCCCAGCAGTGCTTTTACATCGACCCATTGCGCTGATTCTATTCCATAATCCTCACGAAAATCTTCAATGGTATAAACACGATCTCCTGTTTTACTGGCAATAATTTGACTCGTATGTTCATTCAGCAATTGAAACAGGTCACGGTCATTACTGTAAATTAAGCATTTCCCCATGTTATTCGTACTCCACATAGTGGAAATCGCACCGATTACATCATCCGCTTCATAGGAAGGCACAGACAGCTGCTTAACGCCAATCCGTTCTAGACTTGAACGCAATGTTTCATATTGCATAATGAGCGGTGCCGGCAATTCTCCGCGTGTCGCTTTGTAAAAATCAAATTTTTGTCTGCGGGACGATTCTTCGCGCTTTACATCCCAAGCAACAGCTAAATGCGTTACTTGGTGAGTTTTAATAAGGCTGAACATTTTTTGAAAAAACACGCGCAGTGCATTCGTATAAATCCCATTTTTATTTCGATATAATTGATCTTCTGTTTTCCCATAAGCAGTCGCAAAATAACCTCTGCTAAGTAAGTTAAAACCATCTATTAATAATAATGTATTGTTATTTTGATTCATCCTAATCCCCCTGATGTTCTGATTCTCTGTTATCAGATTGTACCATATCCGGGCCTTATTCTCTTCTTAAAAATTTCCCATCAAATCAATTTACTGGTCCGTTTCTATTCTGTTTTCCGGATAGGATATCCAATCGCTAAAGCTGCCGGCATAGATTTTCACATTCGTAAAACCTGCTTCCTTGAGTGCAATATAATTAGGAGTTGCTGTAATACCGGAACCGCAATAAACAATGATTGGCTCATCTTTGTTCAAGTGATTAAAACGGTTTTCCAACTCTGGTACAGGCAAATATTTACCGTTCCTGAAATTTTCAGTCCAATCCATATTTATTGCACCGGGTATATGCCCAGCTTTATGATCAATCGGCTCATGGATTCCTTTATAGCGGTCTGATTCTCTGGAATCTATTAAATAACCTGGTCTATCATTCTCTGTCCAGTCTTTCACTTCAGGGTAAGTGACTAATAGATTCTTATTCATGACAGGGGCATAATCTGTTGGTGTCAGCACAGGAATATCCTCGGTTACCGGATATCCTTTCTCCAGCCAAGCCTTTAATCCTCCATTAAGTACATATACACGCTCATATCCAAATAATTGGGCTGTCCATAGAAAGCGACCGGCAAAAGCTCCCTCGCCGCCATCATAAGCAATAACGGTTGTCTGTTCATGTATTCCGATGCCTTTCATTAGTTCAATAAAGTCTTCTCTCGCAGGAAGCGGGTGTCTTCCTCCATGTTCCTTAATTGGACCGGACAAATCCTGAGCAACATCCATAAAAGCAGCTCCCGGTATATGGCATTCTCTATATTGTTCTCGTCCCGCTGTTTTATTGGATAAATGGAATTGGCAATCGATGATACGTAAATCAGGATCACTCAAATGTTCAAATAACCATTCAGACTCTTTTACCAGCTGCAACTGCATTCTCCTCCTCCGATTCTAAAATTAACTTGATTTGCTTTTCAGCCTCCAGGTAAATTTGAGGATTAGATTTCTTGTTTAATGTCAATTCCATACTTTTCAATCGTTCATTGCCTTCGGTTTTCATCTCCTCAATTAATGAAAGACTTATATACTGAATGGCTGATTCAAAATGCTCAAACAATTTGTTCTGTTGATCTGTATAATAAACATCTAGATAGTCGTTTAACTTCTCCAAAAAGGCATCAGCCATTGGCTTTCTACCATTCTTTTCAAAGAAATGCTGGGTACCCTTGAAAAGTCTCAGTTCTTCTTTGAAATCATCTGCCGTTAAATTTAATAGCGCTCGGTCGGTATTATATTCGTTTTGTAAATCTGACTTAGGCTCACTGAATGACCAATCTTTATGGATGGTTTGAATCTCTTGAACTAACTGGACATAGGTATCATGCATGGTCTTTTTGACCATAACCTCTAAACGCAAGGATGTAGCCTGTATTTCATTGGCCAATTCAATTCTGACTTGATCAAGTAAACGATTCGTACAGGCTAAAAGGGACTGCCGATGGTCCTTTAATGTACCGGGATTAAAAAATTCTTTAAAATAATTCGGGAAGTTCAGGTTAATCCTTTGCTTACTATAATGAATCAATTCTTCTGTTTCCTGCTTCATCCTGGCCATTTCATGAGTAAATCTTTTTTCATTTAATATCGCTAACACTCGCTCCCAGTTTTCATGCAATTGGACACGTCTTTTCGTCTTCTGCTCCTCGGTTTCATTGGACAGCTCGACAAGTCGACTGGTAAGCTGAAGTGCCTTATCCAAATCCAGCATAGCTGCATTAACTAATATACCTTTAAGCTCCTCCTGAATAAATGAATAGAAAGCTGATTCAAAATGGGAAAACAGCTCGATATATGCCTCATTTCCTGAATTGAGTTCTTCAGTCCTTTGTTGTAGCGCTGCACGGCTTGAAATTGGATAAATCCGTGGATGATGGATTCCTGAAGTTTGCAATTCACTGCGTAAATAATCCTCAACCACCTTTCTCTCCTCCAAATTTTCAGCCAAATCAGCCGCATTCAAAAGGAAGAACATTTTATCCATACTGAATGAATCCTTAACCCGTCCCAGTTGATCAAGGAAATTTCGGTCAGCCCGTGCGAATGGGTGATTATAATATGTAATAAAGCAAATCGCATCCGAATGCTTTATATAATTGAAGGAGGTACCTGTATGTCTCGCATTAACAGAATCCGCTCCGGGAGTGTCTACTAAAATAACGCCTTTTCGCGTTAAATCACAGTCATAATATAAATCAATGCGTTCGATAAAGCATGATTTTGTTTCATCTGTTGCATACACAGAAAACTCTTCCAGTGAAACGGCAAAACTTTTACCAATATTTTCTTCAAAGGAATCAATCCCCTTTAAAAATGCCTCTAGGAAAGAAACCTTTAATCCTAGCGCATAACTCTGTTTCTTGAGCATGGTTTGCGCCTGTTTCCTTGCCATCGCTAGATCCTGTACTTTTAAACCATCCTCATACCACAGTTCATTTAAATCATCGAGTAGCATGGTCTCCGTCTTAGCGTGAATGGTAGCTGTACCATGTTTATGTATGCCCGTTGGCGGCAAAATACGATTAATGACAGCGGTAGTAGGATTCGGTGAAACGGGTAAAACGTTTGCCCCTAAAAGTGCATTGGCAAATGAGGATTTCCCTGCACTGAAAGCACCAAAGAGAGCTAAAGTGTAAGTTTGATTCATCAGTGAATCTGCCCTATTTTTCAGCTCCTGCGCTAATTTCTCAAGACCAGGTAAGTGGTTCAAAGCCTGGGAAGCTTTTTGCAGCTTTAAAGCCACTTGCTCAGATGTATAAATCGACTGTGCCGTCTCCACTTTTTTTGCAATCAGTTCAGGCTTTGGCTCAGGTTCAATATCTTTAACTTCTTTAATATCCATCTCCACAATTGAACCCTCTATTTGCTGGCTTTGCAGGTATTCCATGACTTCTGTAATGGTATATCTGGATCTTTTAGTCAACTCATTCATAATTTTATCTTTATAGCTCCGCTGATTAGTTAGCTGTACTTGCCAATCCTGCCAAATGTGAAGAATAAAATGGTCCGACTTTAATTCCTCCTTCACCTGGGTGAGACGCTGCTCTCTTTCCTCTTCCCACTGACTCACCAAGGTATTGAAAAGAGTTAACGCTTGCTTGCCCGCAGCTTTTTTAATGGAAGATGCCAAATCCTTGGAAAAATTCAACACCAAGTCACTGGTAACAGAAGCTAACTGATCTACCTCAATGATCGTTTCATAGGGAATATCATAGTCGAATGACTGGATGATATTCTGACTCTCCTGTTTTTGTCCTGGATAGTCGTTCATCATTCTTTGAAAATATTCATTTAAATTCCACAAAATTGTCGATTCAGTCTGCTGTTTAATATTTTGAATCAGATTAGCTTTACGAGTTTCTTTTTCTTGTTCTTTTTTACTTTTTCCAAATATTCTCCCAACCTTAAAAGATGTAACCTTTGACTCCAAATATGATTTCGCCAGTTCCCTGGATTCATATGGAGTGATATTGCTATTTTCGATAATAAGCCCAATTTGTTCATCAAATATATCTTCCTCATGCTCACGGAAATTAATGATACTCTTACTAAATTTTTCAGCAGAATCAATGATTTCTAACAAGTGATGATTCTGTTTGTCATGCAGCTTCTGCTCCAGATGATTTCTTGCTTGATTAGAATCGGCTTCTTTCCAATTTAGATGCTCCGTTATTAAATGGTTAAGAAGTGAATTCACATCATAAGCTGGGGCAATACCAGCTAATTCAGCTATTTTTTCAGTTACCCGGTGAGCTTGGTTAAAGGGATGATCCTCCGCTTTCATAGTAGTAAAGAAAAACTCTTCTACTGGTATATCCCAATCCTTAAAAGCTTGCTTTACACTTTGTTTAAGAGATGTAAAAGAAAGCTCATCCTCCTGATGTTTATCGATTTGATTAATGATGACATATATTCTTTTCCCCATACGTGCCAGATCTCTTGTAAACTGAAAATTTATTTCTGACTGAATATGATTGTAATCGGTCACATAAAAAACCGCATCAGCCAGATGAAATGAGGAGGCAGTCGACAATTCATGGGCTTCATCAGTTGAGTCAATCCCTGGTGTATCCAATAAAACTAAGTTGCCTGCATACGGAAAATTCTGAATCATCAAATCGATTTTTTGGATGGAACCTCCGTTTTTCGCAAATTCTTTAATTTTGTTAAAATCAATTGGCGGCTGAAAGATTAGACATTTTTGATCATTTAAAGTGACCCTGGCTTCTCCATTGCCGCTCCTTATTTTCACGATATTAGCACTTGTCGGAATGGGACTGGAAGGCAATATCGGCTGTTTCAAAATATAATTAATAAGTGTAGATTTTCCGGCCGAAAAATGTCCGCAAAATGCCAAGCTATACTCATTATCATTAACCTTATTCATAATATCGATCGTTTTTTGTGCCCGTACTTGATCCCCATCTTGTTCAAAGTATTTATAAATAGCGTAAAGCTGGTTAAGTGTTACTTCCCTTGTATGCAGTCTCATACTTATCCCCTTATTAATAATCATTTATCTATCTATTTTATCGAAAATTGGAATAGTTGCCCATAAATATCTATTTTGGTAAAAAAATAAGTTCAGACTTTTGTCTGAACTTACATACTTTGATTAGCTTGTGATTGAGCTGCTATAACTTTAGGATTTGCTACATTATTTAAAACATGAACCATGACTCCGCTAAAGGCTGTTACCGTTGCACCTACAAATACCCAAATCATCATCATGCACCTTCCCTGTCATGTAGTTAATTGATAACGTCTCTCATTATAGTTCCAGTGTATCATCAATGATAATCATTTTCAATCAAAATTCTGTTCAAAACAGATATTACCTATACACGCCTGTGCTTTATGTAAGTTCTAAACAACAGGTAAACAATCTCCCCTGAATACCAAGACAGATTGTTCATGATTTATCCGGTTAATTGCCGCTCTTCTTTTCGTTATGCTGAATCGTTATAAAAATTTCCTTCAATCGGTCCTGTCCACAGACATGGCAGACTTTCAGCATCTCATGTAATGAATGGCAATGAATACAATAATACTTTTTCATATGGTGTATCCACCTTTTTTACATACAGTATATGTAATATGGTGGTTGCTGGTTCCTAATTTAGAGTATATTAATTCATTTCTCTTTGTTCTTTATTAAAACTGTAAACCACGCCAAAAGGCGCATTATATCAATGCATATGCCTATTTACTTTTATCTGTTCTAATTTCATGTAAATTGTACAGGAATAATATTGACGACCTACATATGATGATTCTGATTATATTTTAATAAAAGGAGTGAACTTTGTGAGTGATGAAAAGAATCAATCCCCACAGTTGATCCCTCAGCAGCTTATTAATTTACTAGTAAGTGATCTTTTTCGAAAAAATGGAATTAACGCTGAGAAGGCTAAAGAAAAGTTATCCGATGAACAAAAGCAAATGATAAAAGAGTTAGTTAGTGATTTGACCAACCAGGTGGAAACATTTGTAAAATCCTCATCAACCGAGGATAACAAAAGCAATGAAAAATGATCATTTTAAAACGCCTGATTAGCAGGCGTTTTTTTTTTCGATGGACAAACACATTTGAGCTTTTTGTCCAATCAAAACAAAGGACAGCCTCATATTTTATAAAGACCAAATCACAAAGGAGTGGTAGAAAAATGTCAAATTATTTTGGTGACAATTGTGAAAGGGAAAGGGATGAGGAAAAGCGGCACACGGCAGAGATAGCCCAGGACGCTGATCAGTTCACTTCTGAAATCCAAGAATCAGATGAATTAATCATTATCAAGGATTCAGGTAACGTGTTTGTTCAAACTACAGAAACTCAAGCAGCAGTGTCCCTCCAATTAGCTTTGCAACTCGCAATCGCATTGGTAATTGAAATTTCAATTGCAGATTCAGATGATAGCGATGGTGTTGTTCAAGACCTTCTTCAGCACTTTAATTCTGAGCAAAAGAGTGTACAAAAAATTCATATCGAAAATTCAAGGGACGTTAGGGTTACAACTACTGACACAGATATCTCTGCAAACCTTCAAGTAATGCTAGAAGCACTTCTAGCTATTGTAGCCAGATTAGATATCGCGTAAATTCAAAAAATAAAATAAGAGGTGAGAAGAAAAATGAGTGAAAAGAATTGGAGAGCATTAGACAATTTCAAATGTAAAAATGATGATGCGGAAGTCACCCAAGAGGCTGATCAAATCACATCAATCACACAGCAATCCTATGAATGGATCGTCGTCAAAGATTCAGAGGATGTAGAAGTGCATACAACAGATACTCAAGTGGCATTATCTTTACAAGCAGCTATTCAAGTAGCAATCGCAATTGTTATTAGTATATCAGTTGGGGATAATGAAGCCGGCAAAGGGGTAGTTCAAGATTTAAAACAATTTTTCAAATCTAAACAACGAAATACCCAAAAAACAATTATTACTGGTTCAAAGTGTGTAAGGGTCGAAAGTACGGATACTCAAATAGCTTTAAATATACAAGTATTGATCCAAATTCTTGTGGCTATTGTTGCTAGACTAGATATTGGATAAAGATGATGCTCAAGATACTAAAGATGGATAACCTGTATAATATAGTAAAAAGACATGACTAGCTCATGTCTTTTTACTTTTTAATCACTATTTTGAAATAAACTCTTGGAAATTTACTAATAAGCCGGTCACTTACATTTTCGCCATTCCCCTGCCTTCTAGCAGAGTTATGCTCTATCAAACAAATATCACTTGATTCTTCACATCTATTTAATTATTCTTTACTTTGTTGAACAAAATGAATACTACCTTTTCAGTGGACACGCGGACAATCCAACAGTTTTTAGGCATTAAAATAGATAAACTTACCTCAAAATAAATCGAATTAATAAACTATTTCTTCCTTATTTTGAATCAGTGGACTATCTTTTTGGGTCTTTTTGAAGATTACATTAAACAATAGATTTAATCCTATCGCAGTTACTCCTCCAGCCACAATTCCGTTTTCAGTCAGGATTTTCAATGTATCTGGCAGATTAGCAAACATTTCCGGAACAACAGATACCCCAAGACCGATTCCGCAGGAACAAGCAATAATCAGCAAGTTTTCCTGAGAGTGAAGGTCTACTTGACTCAGCATTTTAATACCTGCTGCAACCACCATTCCAAACATGGCTACCATCGCTCCGCCCAGTACGGATGAAGGTATAATTGTCGTGATTGCTCCAATTTTTGGGCTGAAGCCAATCAGGACTAGAAATGCACCTGCCGTATAAATCACATTGTTGGAACGTACACCGGACATTTGGATTAATCCAACGTTTTGAGAAAATGTCGTGTAAGGAAGAGAGTTAAAGATACCACCGAACACAATCGCTAACCCTTCTGCCCGATAACCTTTAGCAAAATCCTCTTCTTTTAAATCCTTTTCACAAATATCAGATAAAGCAAGATAAACACCTGTTGATTCTACTAAGCTAACAAGTGCCACGAGAATCATCGTAATTATTGGTGCCCATTCAAAGGTTGGCATCCCGAAATAAAAAGGAGTAGGAGTTAGGAGTGCATCGGCATCGATTACAGCTTGGATGTTCACCTTTCCCATGAAAGCTGCTGCAACTGTACCTGCAATTAATCCAAGTAAAATAGAGATGGCTCTTATAAAACCTGTTGAAAACTTATAAAGAATAATAATAAATAGCAATGTACCAAATGCCAACAGGATATTAGATGTTGAGCCAAAATCACTCGAGCCTTCCCCACCAGCCATATTATTCATAGCTACCGGAATCAAAGTCATCCCAATAATCGTTACCACTGATCCAGTCACAACCGGAGGAAAAAATTTCAACAGCTTACTAAAATACTTACTTACTAAAATAACAAATAATCCTGATGCTAAAATAGCTCCGTATATAGCCGGTATTCCGTATTCTCCTGCAATCGCAATCATTGGACCCACTGCCGTGAATGTACAGCCTAGGACAACAGGCAACCCGATACCAAAGAATCGATTCTTCCATACCTGCAAAAGTGTCGCAATTCCACACATCAGAATATCGATTGAAACTAAATGTGTTAATTGCTCCGGGGTTAAGCCAATACTTCCACCAACAATCAAAGGTACTACAACTGCTCCGGCATACATAGCTAATACGTGCTGGATCCCCAGTGAAGCGGTTTTCCATTTATTCATTTGCATTGGCTGTTTCCTCCTCCAAAAAGATTACTTTATTTTTTTCAAGGGATTGGATACGAGCGAGTGATTCCACCCGATATCCTTTATCTCTTAAAATTTCACCGCCATCCTGGAAGGATTTTTCAATAACAATTCCCAGTCCGGCAATTTTGGCGTTCGCTTGGTTCACAATATCAACCAAACCAAAAGCAGCTTGTCCTTTAGCCAAGAAATCATCAATGATTAATACAACATCTTCTTCATTTAAAAACTTTTGGCCAATGCAGATCGTATTTTCTTCTTTTTTCGTAAATGAATAAACAGTGGACGTATATAAGTCGTCTTGCAGGGTCAATGATTTTTTCTTGCGGGCAAAAATAACTGGGACCTGAAGCTCAAGCCCTGCCATAACCGATGGAGCTATTCCAGATGACTCAATGGTTAAAATTTTCGTAATCCCAGCATCCTTAAACCTCTTCGCGAATTCTTTACCTATCGCCACCATTAATTCAGGATCCAGTTGATGATTTAAAAACGTATCTACCTTTAGGACCTCACTTGAAAGGACTTGCCCTTCCTCCATAATTTTAGCTTTTAACAATTTCAACTTTTACTCCTCCAATCCCTTGCTTCAAATAAATGAACAAATAAAAAGGACCTACAAATTGTCACCTACCTAAAAGTGGGTACAACAATTCATAGGTCCTTTATATCCGGACAAATATGAACAGCGCATTATTAACTCGGGCGCTTGTTTCCCACTCATAGTCAGATTATTTCGGTGGCGAACCACACTGGTAATCTGGTAGAAACTCGCAGGCCATATCCCTGCTATTATATGAGTGCGTATGTAATTAGTATGTTGAGAATTATATCAACAAAATACTCGTTTGCAAAGTGTTTTTTCGTCAAAAACTACTTTTATATTGTCCAATATTTGTGTCCAAATAAAAGACGAATCTTCTATAAAGAAACTGTTTTTCACAATTCAGCCATATTTATTTCATTCATCCTACCCATAAAACGCTTGTTATATCAATTTTACACTATTAATACAGTAATAACCTTATTGGTGAACGATTTGTGAAAATGAAATAACCATCATCCATTTCCAATATTATCTAGTAGAATATACTCAAAGCACATTTCCATTATTTTCGAGAGGGGAGAAAAACGTGGCAAAAACTAAATTAAACGTACCCGTCAAGGTTAAGAAGAACGAAGAAACTAATCTTTCCGGAACATTGATTTCTGTCTTAACACTTGGGGCATTCATTTTAATTGTATGGGCAAGCGTTTACTTTTTATTTTTAGATCGTCTGTAGAAGAAGGGAGAGATTATCGGTCATGCATATCCATAAATTTGAAAAGATATGGCTTATATTAGGGGTAACAGCACTTTTTGTATTTTTAACTGTATTAGGGGTCAGTGCATTTTATGATGGAAACCAACCGGCAAGCTGCCTGGTGACGATTGATCCAGAAAAAGTAACAGAAACTAAACCTTTTGATAAACCGGGTTTACATAAAGTTGAAGGGAAAGAATGGGATTACGAATTAGTATTCGTTGTTTCCGCGTTTAAATTTGACCCAGGTGAAGTTCAAATTCCTAAAGGTGCAACTGTAAAATTCATGGCTACCTCAACGGATGTTGTTCATGGATTTGAAGTGGCAGGAACGAATGTCAATATGATGATTGAGCCTGGCTATGTGAATGAATATACAAAGACATTCGATAAAACCGGTGAATATTTAATTTTATGTAATGAATATTGTGGTACGGGCCATACCATGATGACGTCTAAAATCGAGGTGGTTGACTAATGAATAGGAATCAAACTGATCTTAAAGTAAACAGAGCTGATGGTAAGCTCGCTATGGCCCACTTCTATGTGGCATTTATCGCACTGGCTCTTGGAGGATTCGCTGGCCTTTTACAGGTTCTTGTCCGATCAGGAAAATACACACTGCCTGCCGGAATTACATATTATCAAGTTCTTACTGTTCACGGTGTTTTACTTGGACTTATACTGACTACATTTTTTATAATGGGCTTTCAATTTGCAGCAATCAGCAAAACAAGCGGAACTCTATCTAAAAAGGCAAGAACGGTTGGTTGGATTGGTTTCTGGATGATGACCATCGGTACAGCTATGTCAGCTACAATGATTCTACTTAATGAAGCATCCGTTCTTTATACTTTTTACGCACCATTACAGGCTCATCCAATTTTTTATTTCGGGCTGGTATTTGTTGTAGTGGGAAGCTGGCTGGACGGCGGAGCTATGGTTGCAGCTTATATTAACTGGAGAAAACAAAATAAGGGTAAAGTTGGACCTTTATTATCATTCATGGTCATTATCAATAATGTATTATGGTTTACAGCTACCCTTGGTGTCGCGGCTACTGTGTTGGTACAGATTATTCCATGGTCACTTGGATGGGTTGATTCTATTAATGTTCTTATTAGCCGTACGTTATTCTGGTATTTTGGACATCCGCTCGTATATTTCTGGTTATTGCCGGCTTATATGGTTTGGTATGTCGTCATTCCGAAAGTAATTGGCGGAAAAATATTCTCTGATTCATTGGCGAGATTATCGTTTATTTTATTCTTACTGTTTTCTGTACCTGTTGGCTTCCACCATCAATTAACGGAGCCTGGGATTGATCCTGCATGGAAATTTTTACAGGTTATTTTAACTTTCCTGGTCATCATTCCATCCTTAATGACAGCTTTCTCCATGTTCGCCACTTTTGAAAGTGCAGGACGTGCAAAAGGCTATAAAGGAATCTTTGGATGGTTTAAAGCCCTTCCTTGGGGTGATGCGCGCTTTACGGTTCCTTTTATCGGAATGGTTGCTTTTATCCCTGCTGGTGCAGGAGGAATTGTCAATGCTTCCAACCAATTGAACCAGGTTGTACATAATACGATTTGGGTAACAGGACATTTCCATCTAACACTTGCTACCTCTGTTGTCTTAACTTACTTTGGTGCCATGTATTGGTTGGTTCCACATTTAACCGGCCGTAAGCTTACTAAAAAAATGAATAAATTAGCCATCATCCAAGCTATGACATGGGCAGTTGGAATGACCTTTATGTCTGGCGCCATGCATTTTGCAGGTCTGCTGGGTGCACCAAGAAGATCATCCTACTCCACATATGGCGGTTCCGCTCAGGCTGCTGAATGGATTCCATATCAAATCGCTCAGGCCGTTGGAGGCTCCATCCTCTTCATTGGTATCATTTTGATTTTAGTTATCTTCGTTAATCTAGCTTTCTTTGCCCCTAAAGGTGATGAAGAGTTTCCGATTGGTGAAGTATCAGAAAAGGCTGAAAAAACACCTTTCATCCTTGAAAATTGGAAGCTATGGATTGGTATTACAGCAGTTTTAATCATTCTCGCCTATACCCTGCCATTTGTAGACATGATCCAAAATGCACCACCTGGGTCAAAAGGATTTAAGCTCTGGTAAAGGTGCTATGACAAAAAACTATAGCAGATGCGGATGACAAATATGTTCTCTGCATCTGTTATTTTAATTATTTTGATATTTGAGAGTTTATTTGTTTATAAAATTGTATTTTCATATATTGGTGTACGCTTTAAAGTATCAATTATTCTACCTAATCTAAGAGATACCTGATTAGCTAACCATTATTGAGCGAAAAATGAAGTATATGAGCGAATTCCATCATATATGTGCGATTTTCAACTTAAATGAGCGAATTCTTAATTATATGAGCATCATCAGAATTAATTGCGCGAACGGGAAAATAATTGAGCAGTTTTGAGCCTAATTGAGCTTTAAAAATAGCCTTTGAGCGATTTATTTAAGGATTGAGCTAAACTAATTCATCCGTTCCAACCGTCATAATCAGCCTCTTTCTTCCCCTGTCATCCATTCTCCACAGCAAGTGAACAAGCCAAAACCTTTCCTCAGCAATAAATAAAGGCGCCGTCAAGCATCTAAACTTCTACTTAACGAACACCTTTTTATTGTTTATAAATCATACAGTGCAGTATATTTTTCTTTTAAATACGTTATCAAATACTGTGGATTTAATCCTTCTCCCGTAGCATCCTTTATAATCTCTAAAGGCAATTTCAACTTTCCATACTGATGGACATGCTTCGTTAACCATCCAGTAATTTTGTTATAGTCTCCATTTTCAATAGTTTCATCGAAGTTCGGAATATCCTTCAGCATTGCAGCTTTGAATTGAGCTGCATACATATATCCGAGTGCATAGGATGGGAAATACCCAAACATGCCACCTGCCCAATGGACATCCTGTAAAACTCCTTCACCATCATTTTCAGGCCGGATTCCCAAGTACTCTTCATACTTATCATTCCAATGCTTCGGCAAATCAGCTACTTTTAGATCTCCATTAAACAATCCCTTTTCTAATTCATACCGAATCATAATATGCAAAGGATACGTGAGTTCGTCAGCCTCAATCCGAATTAAGGAAGGCTTTGATTCATTAATAGCCTTATAGAACGTATCGAGGTCAATATTATCAAATTGTTCAGGCGAGACAGCTTTTAATTTATCAAAATTATGTTTCCAGTAGCTAAGATTACGGCTGATAAAGTTTTCAAAGAATAAGGACTGAGATTCATGGATACCCATTGATGTACCGGTACATAAAGGTGTTCCTTCTAATTCTTTATTAATATTTTGTTCATATACGGCATGTCCGCATTCGTGTATGGTACCAAATAGAGCAACACGGAAATCTTCCTCAACATATTTCGTTGTAATCCTCACATCATTTGCGTTTAAAGCTGTAGCAAACGGATGGACTGTATTATCCAGACGTCCCGCTTCCAGGTCATAACCTAATTCCTGAATCAATTCCATACATAATTTTTTCTGTGCTTCTTCACTAAATGACTTATATATAAAGTTCGTTTCTAGATTCTTATTCGATTCACCAATCTTTTTCACAAGCGGTACAATTTCTTCTCTTAGCCTGGCAAATACATCATCCAATATCTCAACTGTCATACCCGGTTCATACAAATCGAGTAATCCATCATAAGGATGATCAGCTTTTCCCCAATAGGATAAAAATTTCTTATTCACATCAATTAATTGTTCCAAATATGGCATAAACAACGAAAAATCAGATGTTTCTTTTGCCGTTTCCCATATACTTTCAGCCTTGGACTGTAGTTCAACATACTCCTTATACTCATTTGCGGGGATTTTACTCATCTTCTCGTATTCTTTTTTACATTCCTCAACAATGACAATTGTATTTGAATCCAACTGCTCCTTCAGTTCAGGCTTTGATAACTCTTCTATGTATCGTTCCATTTTAGTTCCGGTTGCCATTTCAAAATGTTCTTTCGATAAGATGGATAGCACTTGACTTCTCTTATCAATCGTTTTCTTTGGAGCCCCAGTGCGCATGTCCCATCCAATCAGTGCAGATGCTTCTCTGAATGCATCCATGGTATGTATATAGTCTAAAAACTCTTTTTCTAATAGGTTTGTCATATAGATCCCCCTTCTCCTTAAAGTATACTGAATATTTTACCATATTAAGTATACTAGGTAGATAGTTTTATATACGAATATGCGTACTTTTCCTACCAGTCCTGAAAAAGTCTAATTACCTAGTATTCCACCATTTCAAACTAAATAAAAAATGCCAACCCTTGGGGTTAGCGTTTACTTTTATTGCTGATTGTCTTCAAATTCCCTTTGTGTTTTTTCCGCGGCATCTTTCCCCAATATTGAAAATAAATCTGTACAAATAAAATCCTTGAATACCTTTCGTTTTTTCGTGGCGTGTTTGATAACACATGAATTTCTTGATCACTTACGAGTACTATTTCAGATATTTTTACCTGATTACTTTTTCGCATATAAAAACCATAAACAGGCTGGATAAAAAATTAATTAGGACAGATAAAGCTATAGAAATATGGTATACACAAAATAAATCCCTAAAGGGTGCTTATTTCTGCCCTCAAGACTAACTTATTTCCTTTGCCTCCTTTATTTTATGAAGTCACTAATTGCGTCTCTAAGGCTTTGTATTACAAGGCAAGAAGTAAGTCCTCATATCTGGGCTTTTCTTTTTCCAAGAAGTAAACGAAACTAAAAAATGTAAATCAAACAAGCAATGATGATTAATACTACAGCGATAGTCCAAAGCATTAGAATCAACTCCTTTCAAATAGAAGAGAAGTAGTGACTATGATTATTTGTATAGCAAGACGCCGCAAAATAGACCAATTAGGCATGTACCAATTATATTTTTGACCACATAAAATAATCAGCTCCTACACAAAAAAGATGAGAAAGACAAAAAAAAGACGACTCTATAAGAATCGTCAATCTATAATGTGGTAAACGTAAAATCAGGTTATTTAATATCTCTGGAAATGACGTTATATCAACCTTTTCTCGGCGGTCTCTTTCCCCAATACTGATAGTAATCCGTACGGATAAAACCATTAAACAGCTTTCGTTTTTTAGTGGCCGGTTTGCCATAAAACTGCTCAAAGTTTTCATCAGAAGTCAGCATATAAACAGACCAAGTTTCAAATGGACGGAGTGCTTCCCCCATCTCTTTATACATTTTCTCAACGGAAGGACGGTCGCTGAGGCGTTCACCATATGGAGGATTCCCAACAATTACGCCATATTCCTTGGTCGTTGTAAAATCACGGACCTGCATTTGTTTAAAGTTAATTAAATCCCCAAGTCCTGCTTCCATAGCATTTTCTTTTGCGATTTCAATCATCTTATGGTCAATATCAAACCCCGAAATGTCTAATTCCTGATCATAATTGGCCAGTTCTTCTGCTTCCTCTCTGACTTTATCCCAAATAGAAGAATCAATAATAGGCCAGTCTTCGGAAATAAAATCACGATTAAATCCAGGCGCAATATTTTGGCCGATTAACGCAGCTTCTATCGCAATCGTACCCGATCCGCAGAATGGATCAACAAATGGACGGTCCGGAGTCCAATTCGTCAGCTTCACTAATGCTGCTGCAAGGGTTTCTTTTAATGGCGCTTCACCCTGCCCTGTTCTGTATCCACGTTTATGAAGGGCCTGAGGGCCGGTTGTATCAATCGTTAATGTGGCTTTATCTTTTAAAAGCGATACTTCTACACGATATAATGGTCCATTTTCATCTAACCATCCATCTTTTTTATATGCTTTTTTCAAGCGGTCCACTATGGCCTTCTTCGCAATCGCCTGGCAATCTGGAACACTGAATAATTTAGATTTGACCGATTTACCTGATACAGGAAATTCAGCCGTGACATCCAAATAATTCTCCCAAGGAAGTTTTTTTGTACCTTCAAATAATTCATCAAATGTATAGGCCTTAAATTCGCCTACAAGAATTTTCACCCGGTCTGCTGTTCTAAGCCACATATTGGCTCTGGCAATGGCAAGCTCGTCTCCCTGAAACAGTACTCGTCCATTCTCGACTGTACATTCATACCCAAGGTCACGTACTTCCTGTGCGACAATCGCCTCAAGACCCATTGCTGCTGTAGCTATTAATGTAATCTTCATTGTTTCACCCTATCTAATCATATTACTTTTCCATTAAATTAAGTCGTTCGCGTCTTTTATCATACAACTCATACATTTTGAATGCAAACCAAATCAGCATTTCTCGTCTATATTACCGCATTAAATTGTGGTTGGTTTCATCCATAGCTTCGAAAAATCTGCATAGCCAAAATTCTTAATGCTAATATTCATAATATCATCTGAAAACAGTACACTTCGTTTGGAATAGTATAACGGCAATATTAAAGCAGATTTCATTAATCTTCGTTCCATTTGTTCATGAAGCTCACTCCACTTTTCAAAAGGAGTATTAGCATACTGGTTTAATATCTCGAATCGCTCTCCTTTATCTCCTAGGACTTGGGCAAGCGGAGAGGAACTCAACAATAAAAAATGAAAAAAAGATAAGCTATGATTCATTTCAAATACTTCTCCATGGATAAAAAAATCTGTACCATGATCTGTATATCCATTTTGCAGACTTTCTTCAAACGTGATCTCTTTTAATTTAACAGGAATACCTGCGGTTTCCAAAATCCCCTTTAACCAAAAGATAAGCTTTTCTGTATATGGAGTAGTCTGTAGAACAAGTGGTTTGGATACCTCTATAAATGGAACTTGATCCACTATGTATGGGTCAGATGGAGAGCGCAAAATACCACTTTGATTCGGTATAATTTTTGGATCCAATTGATTAATTTCATTTCTCCTTGCACTGATAACATATTGGATATAATCTCTTACTTCCTGCTTATTTATATCTGAATTGCGGTACGCATTCATAATCACAATACCAAACCCTGAATCACTCTCAACCTTATATGTTTCGATATCATCCTCTTTTACAGAGGATCGATAAATAGTCTCAAACCCCATCGGCATCTGAACAAATTCTATACAATCGAGCAGAGCTCTTTCCTTGTAATAGTCTTCAAACGCACGAAGAATTGTTTTTGTTTCATCATTTTTTTCCAGATAAAAGCTGCCCGTTCCAATTAATTTTCCATTGTTTACTTTATATATACTTGAGTTTATGGTGCTTAAGAGATGCAATATATAGCTGCACTTTTGTTTCAAGTTAATTTCTACCACATACTGTGCGGGGGAATGAATTCTTTGGACAATAAACCATATATCCCTGTGAATTGGATGATCACGCAAAGATTCCAAGCACCTTACAACATCATCTGCTGAAAGGTAGGAACCATCATGAAATTTGACTCCTTTTCTTATGTAAAGTCTTAACAAGCGATTCGAGCTTTCCCAGCTATGAGCAAGCTCAGGCCATATTTCATTATCTTCAGTCAGGTAAATCAAGCGATTGTAAATATTAGAAACTAAGTTAGCGCTATGTATATCGAGAGCTTCAAGAGGATGAAAGGACAAAAATGGATCCTTTCTAGGAATGATGAGTTTATCCTTTCCCTCATCATTAAATCCAAGCTTAGTTTGAAAGAGTCTCATCAGACGTAGTTTGCATTCAGAGGACCAATGCAGAGTTAGCCATTTTGCACTTTTTTCAATTGATTCATGATTGATTATATATTCCATTTCTTTTTCATATATGGATTCCACATTTTTGACCCACTCTATCTTAGTTGAATGTCCCCGTCCTTTTCCTGGCTGCAATCTAAACCACCCCTCCTCATGCCATCTTTGCATATATCTGGAGGTTTGCTTTGGACTAAGTTCGAGTAAATCCGCTATCTCTGCCTGTCTTACATATCCCGTTTGAATATGCTGCCAAAGAGTCAGTAGTTTAGGTTCCATCATCTACCCCTTTTCACCATAAAAGTAGACATTTATCAATTAATTGTCTATTTTCAGAAGCATCAGTCTAGTTTAATATAATCGATACAAAGGGGGTAAAACAATATGAAATTGAAGAATTTGCCACAAAATATTAAAGTACGGTTAGGCACATCTTTTTTTAACAGAATGGCATCAAGCTCTGTGATGCCATTTATGGCTTTGTATTTTGCTCATGAATTGAACAAAATCTGGGCAGGTGTCTTCTTGATTTTTACCGTCCTTATTACATTCGTTGCTAACCTGCTGGGAGGATATCTATCAGACCGTTTCAAAAGGAAGAAAATTTTATTAATGACTTCCTCTACAAGTGCCTTCATGTTTTTGATGATGACTTTGACCTTAATCCCTGAGAATGACTGGGTTTGGCTATTTGCAATTTGCTATGTTGGATATATGATTTCAAGTAGTCTTGGAAGGCCAAGCATGAGTGCAATTATTATGGATTCTACTACAAAAGAGACAAGAAAATTTGTTTATGCTCTTGATTATTGGCTCATTAATTTATCCATGGCCATTGGGGCAGCAATGGGAGGACTTTTATACAGTAATCATCAACTTGAATTATTTATCATCTTAACGTGTACATCCACCTTCATTGCCATTGCTTATAAAATTTGGCTGATTGAAGGTACGGTCCGTCAGTTAAAGCAATCACATAAAAACTTTCTGATTGATTTACTTCATAACTATAAAATTGCCCTTCAGGATACTCGCTTTGTAAAACTCGTACTTGGATTCATGTTTATCCTTTCCGCTGAATTCTCACTAAATAGTTATATTGGGGTTCGATTATCAGAATCCTTTGAAGTCGTTAACGTATTCGGATACCAAATTGGCGGTGTCCAAATGTTAAGTTTGATGAATATAGAAAATATGTTATTAGTCGTCCTTTTAACGTTTATTGTTTCCAATATTACGAATCGTTTTTCAAATAAACGTGTGTTAATCATTGGCCTGCTTATTTATGGTGTAGGGTATACATTTGTTACATCAGCCAATAGCTGGTATATGCTCTTATTATTTGGGTTTATTGCCACGATTGGCGAATTGATGTATTCACCTGTTTATAATACTGAACAGGCAAATATGATTCCTGAGGATAAAAGAGGTTCTTATTCTGCTTTTAGTAATATATCCTATAATGGCGCCGACTTAATTGCAAGATCAACCATCATAATAGGCGCTTTTGCCGCTCCGATGATGATGTCCGTTTATATCGGCCTGGTTATTGCGGTCGGAACTTCTCTTGTATATTTCAGCCTTTTTTATAAAGAAAAATATCAAAGAAACATCCAGACAAATACATAGTAATAATTTGAGTCAAGCTTTACCTGAAGCATAATGATTGTCATAAAGTACCGCATTAAAACAGGCTGCCGATCTAATCGGCAGCCTTTCATTCTTCCCTTAGTGGAAGTAGTTTTATTCAGGTAATACATTTCCAAGATAACGTCCTGTAAGCCATGTTCTGTTCCTTCGTACTGCAATCGACTGGAATGTCTCGTACTCCGGTGGTAATCATCTATCTTCAGACTCCTACGAGTCTGCCCTTTCCCCTCGTTCATTTCCTTGGGAAAGGCGCCCCTACCAAATTTGGGTTTCTCGCTCGCGGGGTTTACCTCGTTCCACCCTTTTTGTTTCCAAAAAGGCTCCGTCACTGTGGCACTTTTATAGGTACCGGTGCCATATTCTAAAAGAACTTAGGCACTTTCCCAGCCGTCAGCCTGAAACAGACTGCCCTAGCTTATTGGGCTAGGCACGAACACTACAGGCATCTCAGCCTGTGCGAGCATGGACTTTCCTCTACAATTTGCATTGCAGCGATTACCCAGACGTTATCACATGCAAAATTCATTATACCCTCATTTCAACTATAAAACAACTGTTATCATTTGGAAGATATTTTATTCGTAAAGCTTACTTCCAAACACATGCTTTTCTAAGTTGGATAAGCGTTTTAAAATATCGAAATTGGTGGTACCTGTTGCTTGCTGAACTGGTTGTACAGTTCTTTTCGGCTGTTCTTCCAATTGTTTTTTCAGCTTCATATTCTCTTGCTGAAGTGATTCAATTTCCTGATGAAAAACCTCATAATCCTTTATAACTAAATCCAGGAATTGATCAACATCTTCTTGTTTGTATCCTCTGACACCCGTTTTAAATTCTTTCTCTAAGATATCCTTTGCGGTCAACTTTGTTTTATCTGAGAGCATTTTATTCACCTCAAATTCATACGACTAATATATAATATTTTTTCAAAAAAAGTGCTGTTTGTCAATTTCCCTCTTAATAATCTTCCCATTGTGCCTCATCAATTAAACTTTGCAGGTCCCAAAATGTTATTTGAATGATAGGATAATCCTGTTTATTCTGTTTCTTTTTACCTTCAAACCAACTATATTTAGGGCTTCCGTCCTTTTCATCATCGTACAATATTAACATTTCATCGCTTTTATCGACAATAAATTGGTTCTTCAGCTTTAACTGCCATGGTCCTTCATATGGCTTCTTCGAAATAGCCTCCACATAGTCTGCCTGAAGCATTATTTCTTCATACAGTTCTTTAACCGGTTCTTTCCAATTCTCTTCCTGATTTAAATAGGGTAATAAAACACCGAGCTTAAGATCTGGATACTCTTCCTGCAAATCAAAGACCACCTGTGCAGCCCATAGCTCCACTCCGGGCTGCCCTGTAATGATTACCCATTCCATTCCTTCCTCGAGAAGAGTTAACAGGCGACTCAGCAGTGCTTTTTTTATGTATTTTATACCCTCGTGATTTTGATCAAAAATACCAAGCTCGTGGGCCTTATATCCTGTTACGAATACGACTTTTCCCATATAAGTTCACATCCATTTATTACATTATACATTAAATAATAAAAGAAGAGGCTTTACGCCTCTTACTTTTAAAAGCCATAGCCACTGCCACTACCTGAGCAACCAGGTCGCGGGGGAGTTGGTGTACCAAATTGATTAGATTGACTATGAACACTATTGGCACTTTGGAAAGAATGTGGGAAATGATGTTGATGTTGATACACATGCTTATTCACTTCAAGAGTTTGAACTGGATGCACATGCGGTACTATATGTGTATAGCAATTTTCCTTAACAAATTGAATCGGCTGGTGGCAAACCGGTGGGCACACCTGCACTTTGTTACACCCTGGTACTTGAATAGGACCACAATGATGTTGATGATGACGACGACCGAACATACGCGTCTCTCCTTTCATTATCTATATAGCTTACATAAATAGACTATGAAAAGGTGGATAAGACTGTACTAAGGCAATCACCTATTTTCCGTTTATAAAAAAATGTTTCAGCATCAGAACTGCTACATTATAATTAAATAGAATTAAAAATTACCATCGATAACCCAATAACAACAAAGAATAAATAAAAGACAACCTTATACATCCGATTTATGTTCACTTCCTTCTGCAAATTAACAAAGGTGTATAACATTAATTTACATGGGATGCACAAACATAACAACCATTATTTAGTTTTCTTTTATTCCAATTTTTTCATTATCAAGTTTCCGCTCCAGACGGGAGATGCGGTGAAGGGTTGATTTCTCATGAATACCATGCTTATGAAATGAATATTCTCTAATTTTCACCAAAGCTTTTTTTGAATATTTCAGAGCTTTAGCATAATCCTTTTTCTTATGTTCAAAATATTTTGCCAGCTCAATCAGGGAACAGCAAACAATTACTGGCGTCTGTGCATTGCTCGCCTCTTCCCAAAGCTTTACTGCCGCTTCTTCATTTTTACTTTTTTTATATTCGTTTGCCAAATGAAAGAGTACCTTCAAGCGTTCTTCATCATGCTTGGATTCAGTAATTCCTTTCTCAAAGGAACCTATAGCACGCTCCCGATCCTTTAAATAAGAAAACCACCTTGCCAGTTCAAATGAGTCCTCATGCTCCAATGTTTTATCGTTTAATAAAAGGGCAGACAAATGAATGTACAATGTGATTAAAGATAAAATGTCCCATTCATTGTGTTTCATTATTTTAAAGACAGCTTCAGGATTCTGCCTATCAACATAATCAAAATAAATGATAGGGGCCAGGTATCCCGGTACGTCATCCTTTCTCTCGAAACCAAGTACCTCTTTTTCAACAACTGATAGTTTTACTCGATCCAATTTATTTTTCCACAGTCTTCTAGAAGCATGATATAAATCGAAATGACCGAAATCCGGTAATTTTGGCAAGTGCTGACGCAAAAGAGTATGCTGCGTAACTACTTGCGGCCAGTCAAATGCTTTTCCATTATAGGTGACCAACGTCTCATAATTCACTTTTTCTAAAAAGGTCTTATAAAACGGAATTTCAAACCCTGGTCTAGGGAGAAAATGTTGTCTGACCTTGATATGCTCATCCTCCAAAAAAGCATATCCAAGCAAAAAGATGGAAGTCCCTGCTCCGCCACCTAACCCGGTTGTTTCTGTATCGAAGAAAAACATTTGATTTGCTTCAAATCCTTTGGCGGAAAGAGGGTGCTTTAGGTCGCTCTCATTCCAAATCTTCACAATTTGTGGAAGCATATCAAATGTATACTTTCCATGCTGATAATTAAGTGGATAGCTGACCTCCCTGATTAGGCAATATTCATTCTCGTAAATAACAGGAAAGGCCCCGAATTCGCTCCATTGCTCAAAGAAAGGGATGACAACATTTTTAATAGGTGTATCGGGTTCAGGTTCAGAGCATACTTCCATACGTTTTTTTGAGCCTTCGCCAACATTTGTATTCAAATGCTTTTTCATCCGGTTTAGTTTATTTTTAATGGACATGTAATTTGTCACCGGCCATTCGGTTTCCAAGAATGGATAACACTTTAATGGAATCCTCCTTTAAAGACGAGCCAGTGCCTTCCATTCCGACACAGGATGGGCAGCCATTTTCACATGGACAGACTCTAATTGCCTGAATCGTCTCCTGAATAATTTGTTCACTGTTTTCGTACATATGCTTGCTTAAACCAATTCCTCCCGGATAATGATCGTAAATAAAAATGGTCGGAAGCTCGTTATGTGTTGCCTTTACTTGAGGGTAAACATGAATATCCCCCGGATCACACAGCACATAGACTGGAATGATGCCTCGCAGAGCGTGAGCAGCACCCATTAGCCCTTCCTCGAGCCGCTCTTCCTTCCAATCGACACTCCCTTCCTTTAGAGAGAGCATACATGCATTCGTATGAATTTCTTCTTCTGGTAAATGGATTGGTCCCGAACCAATATTTTCATGTGAGTCAAATCTGATTTTCTTGAAGATGGTTGCCATAGCTCGAACAGAAACATCTCCAAATGTAGTTTCACTTTTCGGATTAACGTTTGTTCGGTCAATTTCCAGCACATCTACCTGAACTGCAAGATTTGCATCCGTATAGTAATCCACATTGACCTCGCGTACATATGCCTTCTTTTCTTCCCAATCCAAATACTCTACCTGATATTGGATTCCTTGATGTAAGTAAATGGCTTCATCATGTAGAAGAGTCATAGCTGAGAATCGGTCCGTTTCTCCGATAACCTGCACTTTTGGATTAGTTCGGTCTATAATGACCACATTCTCCTGCGAAGCAGATCTAAGACTGATTTCATGTGCTGGGAAAGCATCATTCATCCAATGCCATGTATCTTTATTTTTGTGCAATACATGCTCCTCTGCCAAATATTCCAGAATTTCTGTAACCTCTGCAGCGCCAAATTCCTCCCCTTCTTTAAACGGGATTTCAAAAGCTGCACATTTTAGATGATCAACAAGGATTACCAGATTATCAGGATTAATTCTCGCTGTTTCCGGACTTTTATTAAAGAAGTAATCAGGATGTTGGATGACAAATTGATCTAATGGACTGGAGCTCGCAACCATGATAATCAACGCCTCGCCGTGACGCCTTCCTGCCCTGCCTGCTTGCTGCCAGGCACTGGCTATCGAGCCTGGGTACCCCGTCATAATGCATGCCTGGAGCTGTCCTATATCCACGCCCAGTTCAAGTGCATTCGTGCTGACAACCCCATAGATTGATCCATCTCGCAATCCCTTTTCAATTTGCCTCCTTTGTGTCGGCAAATATCCCCCGCGATAACCCGTAATCGCCTTCGGTCCCAATTGTTTCGAAATTAATTCCTGTAAGTACGTAACCAATATTTCAACACGGACACGGCTGCGCGCAAAAACAATTGTTTGGATTTTATTCCTTAAAAGAGTGCTAGCTATCTTTCTGACCTCTAATATGGAGCTTCTGCGGATATTTAAAGGTTTATTGACGATTGGCGGATTATAAAACACAAAATGCTTTTTGCCTGCTGGTGCACCATTCCGCTCAATTAAGATCATTTTAGATTCCGTTAATTGTTCTGCAAGTTCCTTCGGATTGGCAATCGTTGCAGACGTACAAATAAAAATCGGATCACTTCCGTAAAAACGGCAAATTCGCTTTAACCTTCTGATCACATTAGCCGTATGACTTCCAAATACTCCCTTGTACGTATGAAGCTCGTCAATAACAATATACTTCAGATTTTCAAATAAACTGACCCATTTCGTATGATGGGGTAATATTCCGGAATGTAACATGTCCGGATTTGTCATTACGATATGGCCTGCTTTGCGGATTTTTTGCCTGATACTAGTCGGTGTATCACCATCATACGTATAGCTGTTAATATCTGCATCTGCAGCATCAATCAGTTCCTCTAATTCAGATTTTTGATCATAGCTCAATGCTTTTGTCGGAAATAAATAAAGAGCTCTTGTATCTGCATTCTCAAGAATCGATTGGAGAATCGGTAAGTTATAACACAATGTTTTCCCTGAAGCAGTAGGAGTGACCGCCACAATATTCTTATTATTTCTTATATATTTATAAGCTTCGGCCTGGTGGCTGTATAGAGCTTCAATCCCTCTTTTTTCAAGGGCAGACTTTAACTTTTCATTTAATTCAGTTGGAAAGGGTGAATACGTAGCTTTTTTTTCATCGATGGTATGCCAAAAAGCAATATTGTCTTTGTATTGTTCATCCTGTGAAAAATCATCTATGAACTCCACTAAATTTTTCTTCCCAAACATGATGCACACCTCATTTCTGTCATCATTGTACCGAATGAACGTTCCCTTGAAAAGGAAAAAGTCGCATCTTTTTCAAGATACGACCTTCCAATTATTGATTCACTTTTTCTATGAATGAGGTAATAGCCGTGGATACTTGCTCCGGGGTCTCAAATATTCCCATGTGCCCGGCTTTATCAATAACTATTTGTGTAATATGCTCTCCGCTCACAGTAAATACTTTCTCTATCGGTACAACCTCATCTCTTGCACCGGCTACGAGAAGAGCTGGGATATCGTTCCTTTGCAGCACATAATTCTTATCTTCACGATTTTTCATAGCCTTTAAAGCACCGATGATGCCTGTTGGTCTCGTTTCAACGCCAATATCATACAAAGTTTTCAGCATCTCTTGTTCGTTTTCCCTTGTTTCTTTTGACAGCAATTTAGGGATCAGATCCTTAACGAAAAAGGAAACTCCCTGTTCTTCTACTGTAGAGACACCTGCTGACCGTTTTTTCTTTGCTTCAGGGGAATCTGGTAATGCAGTGGAATGAATGAGTCCATATCCGCTGATAAGATCGGGATGGTGATCCACAAAGTCAAGGGTAATATATCCTCCCATTGAATGACCAAATAGATAAGCATCCTTTAAATCATGTTCAATAAAGAAATTATACAAATCCTCTGCCATATCATGAATATCGTATCCAATCTTTGTAGTATCTGTTTCGCCATGACCTCTTACATCAACAGCAATTACTCGGTAGAATTTCCTTAAATAAGGAATCACTTTTTCCCAGTAATCCTTGCTTCCGCAAAAACCATGCAGTAAGATAATAGGCTTTCCAGCGCCTTCTTCCTTAAAAGCTAATTTCACAAGATTATTCTCCATTTACTTCCACACCTTTTCATTTAATGATAATTAAATCTAAAGATCCGTCCCCGCATATTTTCTACGTTCAGGGTGGAGTCTTTTACATGTATGTATGATTCGATATTAAAAAGAGACAAGCTCAACTTCTAAAACTTTCTCTATATTTACCCATTCATTTTACCATTATCCCTCCTGTTATAACATTGCTTAAATATAAAGCAAAACCGCCATTATATAGCCAAATGACTATGATATCTTCGTTTACATCGTACTCCTTTATCACCCTAATTATTTAACAATTAAGAATAGCCTGCATATGCTAAAGATAGAATCATCAGAGGAGGAGAATATATGGCTCAAAACAAGAAGAATGGTGCATTTGAACCGCTCCGTAACTTCATTTCACAAATGGATGATTTGTTAACCGAGAACACAAGGAGCGGACTATTACAGTCTATGGATGATTTTTTCCAGAACCAAAAAATGTTTGCAAGCTTTCCCGTTGAATGGGAAGAAACAGAAACCCATTATATTATTCAAGCTCCTATCGCAGGTGTCGACAAAAATTACATTGAAATTGATATATCGGGTAGTAAATTAACAATATCATATGAAACTGTACGAAAAGTAAATAAAGGCGATCAAATCTATGCTACAGAAAAACAAAAGAAATCGAGAAGCTTTACATTCCATTACCCAATTGACGAAGAACAAATTGAGGCTAGCCACGAAAATGGCTTATTAACAGTCAAAGTCCCCAAATCAAAAAAGAAACGCATATCTATCCGATAAATAAAAAACTGCCGATCTATAACCGGCAGTTTTTTATGTGGTTACTTTAAATATAGAACCTACACCTTTTACTAAATTGGATACCTGATTCATTGAATTTAACATCATTCCCGCAGTATCAATCATTTTATTAAAATCGATACTGCCTTCCTGTGTTTTAAATTGATTAAGAACCGATGAAAAATTACTGCCCTGATTTTTTTGCATAAAGCTTTGTTTAGGATATGGATTAGTAATAGCTGTATTCATCTGCTGTAAAGGATAAAAATCTTCATCCTTAGAGTATAATGGGTTTTGAAATGGATTCACCTGTTCTTTTGGGTATTGATTCGGCATTTCCTGCTGCGGATAGCCGTAAAAATGTTGATCCTCCATCATACCGCCTGACATTGGCATACTTCCTGGATATTGCTCCATATAGTATGGATTAAAGGATGGCTGTTGATACATTTGGTTAGGATAGTAGGGTTGGTAAGCAAGGTTTCCTTCAAAAGGATTCAATTGTTGTTGCTGAATGCTCTCCGGCCCCCAACTACCCTGTGGTTGAACTTGAGGAGCCCCAGTTCCAGCCGGATAGATGTTTCGATATTCATATGGAGGCAAGCGGGATGCAGCCGGCATTCCATAATAAGGATTAAAATCACCATTACGCCTTCTAGCTTTCTTCTCAAGAAGTGGTTTAAGCATAACTCTCCCTCCGCTCTAACTATATACTTATACAGTATGCAGCATCTGGGATTGGGTGCTATACCGTTACTCCCCGTTCACTTCTTCCATCCGAATCTGTTCGAGTACAAACAAAGCTGCATTGCAATGTTTAATGAATCTCGACTTGCTTGACTCCGGAAAGTAACAATGGACAGAAACTTGTAAAACATTATTATGGGTATTCTTAATCTGCATGAGGGATAGATATTTAGGTCTTTTATCAGCTACCCATTGCTCAGCCTCAATAAGCCATTCATCTGCCAGCTGCTTAGTATGGTCGGCAAACGGCTTAATCACAGTGTGGAAATCTGCACGCTCTTCCGTTTCGCGTGCTTCTCTATAGATTTTTTCAGCATCTTTAACGATTTCTATCAAATCGATTGTCTTTTGATAAAAGTTATCTTTCATTTACATTACACCCTTGTTCTTTTTACCTAATCTAAACAGAATTTCCGAAAAAATGATACTATCTTGTATTTTACGTTAAATGAGCCAATTTCAATATAGACAGTTGTGTATCATGTTTGTAATCATCAATAAAATTATTCATTTTAATTTGAATATCTGCCATATCCATATCAATCTTCCTGGCTTCAGTTTTGATTGTATACGTGAACTCGGCTATTGTATCATTTACTTCATTATCTGTTTTTCTAATTATTTCTTCCTCAAGGGCTATTATTTCCTGCTCCAATTCCCTTAGCAATGTGATGATATTTTCTTTGGAACTCATGCACCTCACCCTTTCCTCATTCTTATACACTTAAGGTTTCGATTTAACTATTTCAATCCCTTCATAGACGACAAAACTAGAAGAGTATCGGCAAAGAAAACAGAGACGGCGCACGTAAATGCTTCCTTCGACAACTTGCATAAACTCTCTAAACATAGACAACCTAATGAATAGGAGGTGTAGTCATGAAGAAAAATACATCAGCTGCTCAAGAGAAAAAAAAGAAAAGCAATAACGCATCCAGCAAGCATACAGGCAATCCAAAACTAGATGGTCCAGATAAACCATCAACTTAAAACATTAGCTACCACTTACTTAATAGCCGGAGGATTTTATATTCTCCGGCTTTTTATTATTCTCTTTCACTTATGTCGCTTAAAAGATGACCTCGATAACATTCTTCTATATAATCATATACTCTAACCTTTTTATCTAAAAAGTACCTTTGACGAATCCAGCCAATTTATTATAAACTTCGAAGTGCCTTAGTTTCGTTTACATTCTATCAATTTAGTATTTATTGAAAGAGAAATACACGTTTATCTTATAATAAAATTACATAAATGAGTATCTGTACTAATTATTTAAACTTTCTATGTAAGTAATAATGAATTTTACAATTTTGATGCTATTTTTGTTATGATAAGGATGGGCTTGGAGGGATACTATGTCTATAAAATATCCTAATGGAAAACAATATAACCCGATTGCGAAAACCGGCAGCAAAGTACTGAAACAGAAAAAAGTGAATTATTCTAATCGGGGAATGACATTGGAGGATGACTTAAACGAAACAAATCTTTATTATATAGAGAATAACATCGCAATTGTTCACAAAAAGCCAACACCCGTTCAGATTGTTAATGTGTCTTATCCTAAGAGGAGCGCTGCAGTCATAAAAGAAGCCTATTTTAAGCAAGCCTCCACAACGGATTATAATGGTGTATATAAAGGCAGATACATTGACTTTGAAGCGAAGGAAACCAGACAAACAACCTCTTTCCCTTTAAAGAATTTTCATGAACACCAAATTGTCCATATGCGCAATATCATTAAACATGGTGGGATAGCCTTTATTATTATGCGCTTCAGTGTAACAGAGGAAATTTACTATTTACCGGCTGAGACACTGATCTATTATTGGGAAGAGATGCTATCTGGCGGTAGAAAATCTATACCAAAAAAGGATATTGAACATACAGGTGAAGTGATTCCGCTTGGGTTTTCACCAAGAATTGACTATATTAAGATAATTGACAAAAAATATGGTACCCAACTATTTTAAATGGTCCTTTATCCTGAAAGGAAGGTATGTAACACAATGTCAGATCAATATAAAACAAGGACAGAAAAAAGAAAATATGCAAATTCCAAAAGAAATAAAAAACAAAAGAAACAATCAAAATCATTATTAAAAAGAACCTTAATTGTTTTAGCTGCACTATTTATTATTGCAGGTATTTCAGTTGGAGGAGTTTTTGCATACTGGGCTGTCACAGCTCCTGAGATTGATGACAGCGCCCTGATTGATCCTATTTCTTCGAAAATCTATGATAAAAACGGAGATATATATACAGAAGTAGGCTCAGAAACAAGAGATTACGTCGATTATAAGGATGTTCCTAAATTGATGGAAAATGCCATCCTGGCAACTGAAGATGTGCGTTTTTATAAACATCATGGAATTGATATTATTCGCGTTGGCGGAGCTTTAATTGGAAACATAACAGGCGGCTTCGGCTCTCAGGGAGGTAGCACCATTACCCAGCAGGTAGTGAAAAACTCTTTCCTTAAATCAGAAAAAACGATTAAACGTAAAGTACAGGAAATGTACCTTGCTTTTCAACTTGAGCAAAAATATTCTAAAGAACAAATTTTTGAAATGTATGTTAACAAAGTATATATGTCATCCGGAGTCCATGGGTTTTCCACAGCATCCAAGCTGTACTTTGGCAAAGAATTGAATGAGCTTACCTTATCTGAAGCTGCCACGCTGGCAGGTATGCCGCAAAGCCCAAATAATTACAACCCGTTTACGTATCCGGAAAAAGCGGAAAAACGAAGAAACATCGTACTTAAACTAATGGAAAAAGCAGGTTTCATCACTGCGGAAGAACACGAAAAAGCGCAAGCCGAAAGTGTTGAAGATAGCTTAGTACCAGAAGAAAAACGCGAGAAAACAACAAACACAAAATATAATGCTATTGTTGATCAAGTCATCGATGAAGTGGAAGAAATTGGAGACTACAATATATACACAGATGGCCTTCAGGTATATACGTCCATCGATCCTGATGCACAGGAACTAATGGAGGAAATACTGAATAGCGATAAATATATCGACTACCCGAATGATAAATTCCAGGCTGGTACGGTCTTTATGGATACAAAGACCGGAGAAATCAACGCAATGGGCGGTGGAAGAAACCAAGAAGTAGCCCGTGGCTTTAACTATGCAACAGATTTAAAAACAAGGCAGCCGGGTTCAACCATTAAACCAATTCTTGATTACGGTCCAGCAATTGAATATTTGAAATGGTCGACTGCTCATATTATTAAAGATGAACCATATAAATATAGTTCCGGACAATCAATTGGTAGTGCAACGGGTACCTATAAAGGGAATGTAACGATTCGTGAGGCGCTTTATAAATCACTTAACGTCCCTGCAGTTAAAACACTCCAAGAGGTTGGTGAAGATCAAGCTGGTAAATTTGCAAAAAAATTAGGTGTTGACTTTGGGGAAATTTACGAAGCATCCGCAATCGGCGGTGTAGACAAAGCAGCATCCCCTCTACAAATGGCAGGTGCCTATGCTGCATTTGGTAACGAGGGTATCTATAATAAACCGCATGTCGTAAAAAAAGTAGTTCTAAGAGACAATGATACTGTTATTGAAACGGCACCGGAACCACAAATTGCCATGAAGGATTATACAGCCTTTATGATTACAAACATTTTGCAGGATGTTGTGACTAAAGGTACAGGAACTGCAGCCAATATTCCAGGTCTTCACATTGCAGCAAAAACAGGAACAACAAACTACTCTGCAGAAGACCGTGCAAAATATAATATCAGTAAGAGCAGTTCACCGGATGCGTGGTTTATTGGATATACAACGAATTACACCATGTCTGTTTGGACGGGCTATGATCAACAATTAAAAAATCCGATGAGTAAGCAGGAAACAAAAATAGCCGCAAAAATCTTTAAAACAATGATGGGCAAAATGTCTGAGAATGTGACAACTGATAATTTCAAACAGCCAAGTTCCGTTGTCAAAGTTGCCCTTGAAAAAGGAACAAACGCTAAAGCAAGTGAATATACACCAAGTGATCAAATTGTATATGAGTACTTTGTAAAGGGACATGAACCTACTAAAACATCAGAAAAATATACAAAACCAAATGCGCCTTCTGGTCTCAACGCTGCTTTTGATGAAGCATCTAATCGAATAAACGTGAGCTGGAAATATGATTCTTCTAATGACGCAGAATTTAATGTTCAGGTTGTCGTGGATGGCGGAGACAGACAAACGTTAACCACTACAAAGGAAACTTCCTTTAGTCTCGATGCTCCAGAAGCCGGGAAAAAGTATACGTTCTATGTAACAGCTACTGTAGACGGCCAGGAGAGTGACTCAGCATCTACATCTGTTTCTATTCCTGAAGCTGCTCCAGAGGAGGAAGAACAGCCTGAAGAGCCGACTGAGGACAATACAGAGGATCCAAACCAACCTAACCCAGACAATGGCACAGGTAATGAAGAAGATCCGAATGAAGGTAACAATCCTGAAGAAGGTACTAATCCTGGCGAAGGTACTAACCCTGGCGAAGGCACCAACCCTGGCGAAGGAACTAACCCTGGTGAAGGAACTAACCCTGGTGAAGGCACCAATCCTGGCGAAGGTACTAACCCTGGTGAAGGCCAGCCAGAACCACAGGATGAGGATGGGCAAGAACAGCCTGCTGCGAGAAGTAATAGTACTTCCCAGCCTGACGAAACTTCCTATCTGATTCCACCTGCTATTCAAGAAATGCCTAGACATATACGTAAAATTGCCTAAAACAAAAAAAGAGATCGGACTTAATAGTCCGATCTCTTTTTTCATTCTCCTTCATGTATACTTATTTAAAGCTGCCATTTTGGCCGCAATCTTGATTTGCTCTTCCATTAAGCTTTTTAATTGCATAAAGCTTGGATAAAAGTACGGTCTTGCCAATATAAAGGGCAAACGCTCTTCCACATTAACTGGTTTCCCCTTTAATTCCTTTAGACATGCAGGGAAGCCGCATAAATTTACAGGTACTTGATTCGACCAATACATGAAAGATATAAACAGTACGATTCCTTTTAACATATATGGTTTAATTTCCTGCTTTTCTCTGTTAGCGAACATTATTTCCAACTGTCGAACGATTTCCGCCCATTCATCCGTCAGCTGCTCCCTTATAACAGAGAAATCCTCCCAGGGCCTGTACAGATTATCGCCTTTATAATAATAATACTCATAAGGAAAACCAAGATTGAAAATATCGTTATTCCATCTCAAAAAATCATTTTTATCAAGTTGATTGTACTCAAAATTAAAAGGTTCAAGATTTAATTCTGGAATATTCATTTTCCTTTTCCTGCTGCTTTCATTCTTTTTTTCCCTTCACGGCACAGTAGAAGCATAGGACACTCCTCACATTTTGGCGATTGAGCTTTGCAATGGTATCTACCAAAGAAAATTAATCGGTGATGGGTAATCGACCATTCTTCCTCTGGGATTCTTCTCATCAGCGTTTTTTCAACCTCTAAGACGGAGTCCTTCCACCTGCATATACCAAGCCTTTTACTTACTCTCTCCACGTGTGTATCCACAGCGATTGCAGGTGTTCCATACGCTACTGAAACAACCACATTCGCTGTCTTTCTCCCTACTCCGGGAAGCTCAACTAATAAATCCCGGTCATTCGGAACTACCCCATTGTATTTTTCCAGAATAATCTGCGATAACTTCTGAATATTTTTCGCTTTATTTCTGTATAAACCAATTGAACGAATATCATTTTCCAATTCACTAAGCGGTACAGAAAGGAAATCCTCTGGTTTTTTATATTTTTGAAAGAGATTTTTCGTTACTTTATTCACCAAAGCATCCGTACATTGTGCCGATAATACTACCGCCACGGTTAATTCGAATGGATTGGAATGATTTAATTCGCAATGGGCCTCAGGAAACATTCTTGCCATTTCGTCGAGACAATAACGAATTTGTGTATTGGTAAGCATCTAAATCCCCCTCCCTTTATTCTTTATTTTTCGCGAATAAAAAGACCGGATAAAAGGATCTATCCTGGTCTATCGATTAAAGTCTATTCTAGCCAATTATATAATGGCAACTCTTTAGCAACGGGAACAGTTTTAGCAGGACTTTTTTTCGTGTAGCTTCTGAAGCGTTCACTATACGCCTTGGCTTGTTCCAACGTTTTGATACTGTGTTTCTTCCAATCGAACAAAATACGATCTATATATCTGAAACTGAGCTTTCCGGAGATAACGGCTTCTTTAAGAGCAGCCTTAACCAAATCAGGTGAATGCTGATCCTCATCCAGCCACATCGTTAATGTTTCACCCTCAAAGGGTGATAAGGGCCGGCCAAATTCCTTTTCAAATACGGTATATAAGGATTCACTCTTAATTACTTTCTCTTCAAAGTCGGTTTGCTTAGCTTCTTTTAAATAATGATAGGCCAATTTTTCAAATAATGGCTTGATTGAATAGCTCTCATAACCTGGTTTTTCATCCTCTGTAATATCTAAGAAACCATGCTGAACCAGTTTTCTAAGCAGGTTAGTACAGTCCATTTCAGTGAGGTTCATTACAGAAGAGATTTCAGCAGGAGTGGGAAATGAATTCCCGTTCATCGAAAAGTTTTCAACATGTAGTAAAAGCATCATCTCTTGTTCATTTAATCCCATCTCTTTGTAACTGCTTAACAAATAAGAGGGTATGACAACATTCGCCTGCTTAATCCAATTCGACAGATTTTTTATAGTCATAATTCGACACCTCACCTTTTAGTATACCATGTATGCTGATTTTGAAGTACGGAAAAATAAAACCTGACAATAAAATAAATTGCCAGGTTTTATTTGACTATTAAGGATATAGACGATTTAAAAGACGAGGGAATGGAATCGTTTCACGAACATGTTCCACACCGCTTATCCAAGCAACCGTTCTCTCTAGCCCAAGACCGAAGCCAGAATGAGGAACGGAACCATATTGACGTAATTCATAATACCATTTGTAAGCATCCATACTTAAATTATGTTCATCAAGTCTTGCTTTTAATAGATCCATATCGTGGATACGTTCTGATCCACCAATGATTTCACCATAGCCTTCCGGTGCAATTAAATCTGCACATAAGACAACATCATCACGGTCAGGAGCAGGCTGCATGTAGAACGGCTTAATTCCTGTAGGATAATGGGTGATAAACACAGGCTTATCATAGCTTTCTGCAATTGCTGTTTCGTGAGGAGCACCGAAATCATCGCCCCACTCGATATCATCAAATCCCTTCTCATGCAAGAATTTAATTGCATCATCATAGGTAATTCTAGGGAATGGTGCTTTGATATTTTCTAATTTGGAAGTATCTCTTCCTAGCGTTTTCAGCTCAATCACACAATTTTCCAGTACAGATTGAACGATATAGGAAACATATTGCTCTTGAACTTCTAAGTTCTCATTGAACTCAACAAATGCCATCTCTGGTTCAATCATCCAGAATTCGATTAAATGACGTCGCGTTTTGGATTTCTCAGCACGGAATGTTGGACCGAAGGAGAATACTTTCCCAAGTGCCATTGCTGCCGCTTCCATATATAATTGTCCACTTTGAGATAGATAAGCATCTTCATCAAAGTATTTCGTTGCGAACAATTCTGAAGTACCCTCTGGAGCACTTCCTGTAAGAATCGGCGGGTCAACTTTTACAAAGCCCTCTTTATTAAAGAATTCATACGTAGCACGAATGATCTCATTACGAATTTTCATGACAGCATGCTGGCGCTTTGAACGAAGCCATAAATGTCTGTGATCCATAAGGAACTCAGTGCCATGCTGTTTCGGTGTAATCGGATAGTCAACTGCTTCTGCAATTACTTCAAGTCCTGTTACAAGTAGTTCGTAACCAAATGGGGAACGCTCATCCTCCTGAACAATACCTTTCACCCATACGGACGTTTCCTGAGTAATCTTCTTAGCGGTATTGAATAATTCTTCATCAACCTCTGCTTTGACAACTACGCCTTGAATAAAGCCTGTACCATCGCGCAGCTGCAAGAAAGCAATTTTTCCTGAAGAACGTTTATTGGCAATCCAAGCACCTATCTTAACTTCTTCATTAACATATTTATATACTTCATTAATTGTACATTTCACATTTTTTCCCTCCAAAGCTTAAACAAAACCAGGTTATGTACCCTATTCATTATACAAGTACCAAAATGGACAAGCAAATACAAAATTTCACCTGTACATGAAATAATCCATTATTTCATCGATCCTTTGCAGAAAACATCCATTCTCGCTTGCTCGTTTTTTAAATTAATCCTTAACCCCCTCATTTACCATCAGTCAGTAAGGTAATGAAGCGGCTTAAATTAATACCATTCACTCAAAAAACCACTTTAAGATCATCCAGGAATTTTCCTTAAGGGGTCGTTTCGTTTACCGCCTCCCTGTGAATCCTATTTATTCAGCCTTTGTTGCTGATTTATTTATCACATATTCCTTTATACGCTTAACAGCTTCTTGAAGTGCTTCTAACGATATAGCATACGATAAGCGTATATTATCAGGTGCACCAAAGCCAGAACCGGGAACTACGGCTACCAGAGCATTTTCCAATAGATCTTCTACAAAATCATCTACACTGTTAAATCCACACATCTCTGCCGTTTTTGAGACATTTGGGAACAGGTAGAATGCCCCCTGAGGTTTCAGACAAGTCAATCCCGGTATCTCAAGCAATTGATCGTAAATAGCATCCAATCTTTGTTCAAACGCACTTCGCATAATTTCAACTTGATCTTGCGGTCCTGTATAGGCTTCAATTGTTGCATATTGTGCGGTCGTTGTCGGATTGGACGTACTGTGGCTTGCCAAGTTCGTCATTGCTTTAATTAACGCTTGGTCACCTGCCGCATAACCAATTCTCCATCCTGTCATAGAATGGGATTTGGAAACACCGTTAATGACGATTGTTTGCTGCTTAAGCTCTTCGGAAAGCTCTGCTATCGATACATGTTCATGGTTGTGGTAGACCAATTTCTCATAAATTTCATCTGAAACTATAATAATATCATGTTTTAAACATACCTCACCAATCGCCTGTAATTCTTCAGCTGTGTATATCATACCGGTAGGATTGCTTGGTGAATTGATAATAAGCGCTCTCGTTTTTTCAGTAATTGCTTTTTCAATCTGTAAAGGCGTTACCTTAAATTGATTTTCTTCTTTACCTTCAATATAAACAGGCACTCCATCTGCCAATTTAACTTGTTCCGGATAGCTTACCCAATATGGAGTAGGAATCAGCACTTCATCCTCTTCATCCAAAATTGCCTGAAAAAGTGTATATAAAGCGTGCTTGGCACCTGAAGCGATAAAAATTTGGCCGTTACTGTATGTTAGTCCTTGATCTTTTTGCAGTTTATCTGCGACAACCTTGCGCAGGGATTGCAATCCAGCAGAAGGTGTATATTTTGTGTGGCCATCCCGCATGGACTTTTGCGCTGCTTCGAGTATGTTAGCTGGAGTATTGAAATCTGGTTCTCCTGCTCCAAGTCCAATAATGTCCAGACCTTGGGCTTTAAGCTCTTTTGCTTTGGCTGTTATTGCTAGTGTTGATGATGGTGTTAATGCTGATACTCTTTTTGCTAATTTCATCCGGTTCCATCTCCATCCTACAGATTATCGTAATTACGTATTAAATTGCCTGTTTTGAAATTCAGGTAATAATACCCATAAAGGTCTTTATTATTTTTATAGGTTACTTCCCATAAGGGTTGATTATTTTCCATTCCCAAATGGGCAGACACAATCTTCTTCACATTCTTTTTTTCTTTCACGATTGCAATGGCTTTATTTTTACTAATACCTTCTGAGAGGGCAATAATCTGGCTTTTCTTTTTCTTATCATCCGGCACCCAAACACCGATTTTTTTGCCATCTGCTGTTTTGCCAGTTATTACACTCCATGTCTCATTTCCATTATATAAATAGAAATCATCCACTTCTGTCATTCCAGCTGTTTCTCTGGCAATATCTTCTGCACTCTTTTCAGCGTCTTTCCTGGTGCTGTCACCAGCATAGATAGCCTGAATAAAAAAGCCACTGCCAATCAGGATAATAATCACTATGCTCCAAATTACTTTTTTCATATCTATTTCCTTTCAAGTTATGTACGGTATATTGAAAAAACAGCTGTTTGTTGATCTTGTTTATCTAATGCCAAGCCAAACATTAAATTCTCTTTTTTCAACGTTTTATTTAAAGAATCAACGATTTTATATAAATCATTCGTGTATGTCAATTTAACACTTGATAATAGCTCTACCTTACTCTCCATTGTAAGTCCTCCCAAAACGTAGCGCTCTCGTACACATTATACCAAAATAAAATTGCAAATAGCTTTACTTTACTAAAAAAGCGAGCCAAACATTAAATTCCTTACATATTCCTGTATATTGGCTTTACGTAATTTAGACCATGTTCAAACATACTTCTATCACTCCGAATCAAATCATTCTCGATCAAGACCCATTTGCTGTCTTTTTTATAATTCGGAGAAGTATTAAGCAAGCTTCTTAAATTAATGATTAACTCAGATATTAAATCCTCATCTGGAATCGTGCTGTTCATTTCGACTGGAGGCTCAACCATTAAAATCATTGATCGGCCATTATAAGTATGCCAAACCTGATCCCAGCCAGTGTAATTCATTAAGAGAATTGATTGGTCAACAGCAAGATGATTTCGCAGCATTTTCATGGCAGAACCGGAGGATAGTCCCTGAGCCTGCAACTGTATGTGCGTAAATTCTGCTAATCCCTTCATATCATTATATATTGTTTTTAATGATTCTTGTGATTGAAAAAGAAGGATTAAGGGCTTATGTTGCTTTTTCACAAAATCAATCAGCGTATATCCCGACTTTTCCTTCAATGGAGTCAATATCGTTAAATATTGCTCTTTTACCGGGGGGATCACCAGGCTACTCAACTTGTTTTCCTGAACACCTAATTGTTGTGAAATAAAATGGAAGGATCCACCTACCGTCAAGACATCTGAAATAAATAAAATATGGCTATCCGGCTTTAATAAGTTTCGATTAACCCATTTTGAGACCGATAAGGGCTGGGCATATATTTGGACTGAATTTCTATTTCCCTTTACATTCCAACTCGCCCAAACCTCATCATTTGTATCCAGACTCTTAAAAAACCTATTTAAAGTAACTCGGATTAAATTTATTTCCCCCGATAATTTTGTTAATTCATCAATAATGTTAAATTGACTTCGCTTTAATTTTTCAATTGGTACTTGGTTCAACTCACCAAGGATCTGTTGAAATTGTACTACTAATAAACCGAGAGAGTCATACAGATCATTGGCTTCTTTTAATAATTGATCCATGTATTTTTTATTCTCCAGCTCAGAAAAATCAAGCTTACATTGCACTCTAGGTCCGTCCATATCCTTTTTGCTTTTCATTCCATATGTGAACAATGCCTCATAAAAGCTCTCCACACTGCATGCGATTTCTTCCAATAAAACAGCCAGTTGATTTTCATTATATGAACCGGTCGTTTTTTCCTTTAAAAGCAATATGACAGATCTCAATAGTTGCCGATTATCCAAAGTTCCAATTTTATTCAAGATATTCCTCACTTCTACATAGCTCAGCTCTTTCGTTAATCCGCTTTGAACAGAGGATGGAAAATAATTAGCTTCCTCAAGTACTATATTAGGGCACTCGCTTAAGAAATCCCCTGTTTGAATATCCGAAATTAGACTGTCATGAGTACTAAGAATAATCTTTGCCTGCTTAGCAGCCAGCATCTGTCTCGAATAGAAGTCCCGTTCCGTCCACGGCTTAAGTAAGCGTGGATGCAAATGGGCATGGTGGGCTACTTCCTTCCAATATTCTCTTCCCCCCGAGGATAAATTAAGCTCTTCCAAACAGCCTGTATTTGTCATGGTTAACCAGACTAATATTTGCATTTTTGCGATTGTACTTTCGTAATTTTGTTGTTTTTCCCGCATCGATTGCTCGAACTTCGGCAAACTTAAATACTGCTCCTTAGAATGCAATATGCTAACTTGATTTTGAATCATTTTAGAAGAATAATCCCTCTGAAAAATACCCATTAACTGTTCAGCTGTATGTTTAGTATGGGCAGCTATGGTTACCTGTACATGATTTTCATTGGCATATTCATAAAAGGCTTTTATATGTCCGGTAAAATCCCGTGTCCCATCTTCTACTAAACTAACGTTATGACTCTTAAAGCTCTTCTTTAATATGTTATGTAACGCTGATTCATCAAGAGAAATATGTTTTTTTTCATTCTCCTGTTGTGTTAGGCTTTCAATTGATTTCTGCCTAACAATTGCGATACCACGATAAATATCTAGATCTGGTCTCCATGGCTCACTCATCGTTGAATATTCATTTAATATCTCAGCCAATAATTCTTTAAGCTCGCTTTTTAATAAAAATGATAATCTGTATAATGATTTAATGGTAGGTTTCGGCAATTTCTTTAATTGTTTGTAAAACTCGATAAACAAAAGAGCCGTTACATAAGCATCACTGTCTGCTTGATGTGGCCGCTCATGAAGAAAGCCATAGGCTTTTCCTAACTCCTCTAGTTTAAAACTCGACATTCCAGGATTGACGATTTTTGCTAGTTCCACCGTATCTACGGTATATCCAAGAAAACGCTCATACCCTACACGTTCCAATTCAGCCTGTAAAAATGTCAAATCGAATAATACGTTATGAGCAACAAAAACAGCCTCATCCAATACACCAATAATGTAGGGTGCCAACTCTTTAAATGTCGGTGCATTCTCCACGTCTGCATCCGTAATACCGGTTAATTCCTGTATGAATAGAGGGATGGACCTCCCTGGATTTATGTAAGATGAATATTGGTATGTGATTTCACCATTTTCAATGACGTTAGCCGCAATTTGAATGATGCGATCACCATTTTTAGGGTTATTACCTGTAGTCTCCAAGTCGATTACTACATACTTACTTTTCATATTTAACACCTGCTCACTTCTTCTCTAACTTGCTTCTGTTTAGCTGATGGAAAAATTCACAATGGCACCTTATTTTCCATTTTATTTTTTGGGTCCCCTATCATACACTCTTCATATCATTTATCGTTACCCATTATCTACTGTTATATCAAAACCAGCCTTATTAATCAAAGAAGAATGAAGACTATTGGTTAATAAAAAACAAACGCTGGTTCCCTTAAAGATTTAAGGGGATCAGCGTTTGTTCATTAACAAAGTCATTAAATGATCGTTGCCTCTGGTTCGGCTCCAAGCATTTCAACAATTGTATTATACTCATCAAGAACAGCCACTTTAGGCCGATGGCTTCTTACATAAGCTTCTTCTATTAATCCATAGGATATAATGATTATTTTATCACCTTCCTGAACTAGACGGGCAGCAGCTCCATTTAGGCAGATTACACCACTGCCTCTCTTACCGGGAATGATATATGTTTCAAAACGTGCACCATTATTATTATTTACAATCTGAACTTTCTCATTTGGAAGCATATCTACCGCATCTAATAAATCTTCATCAATTGTAATACTGCCTACATAGTTTAAGTTTGCCTCAGTAACTGTTGCTCTGTGAAGCTTTGCTTTCATCATATTGCGAAACATAATCTTACCCCCTTGTATGACTATAAATTTATGATAATGTTGTCGATTAAACGAACAGACGTATATTGAACCGCCACTGCAAAGATGATTCTTTGATCATGCTCTGTAATCTCACTCAAGTCCGGATAGGATAATCCTTCAAAATAATCGATTTGACCATTGATATGGGATTGCAAATACTCTTTCCCCTTTTCAAGCGCTTCCGCGGGACTGGCACCTTTTTGCAGCTGAGCTTTCACTTTGCAAAGACTTTTATAGATAAATGGAGCTTCTTCTCTTTCCTGCTCTGTTAAATTAATGTTTCTGGAGCTTAATGCAAGACCATCCTCTTCACGCTTAATCTCAACACCAACCAGTTCAATCGGGAAATTAAAGTCATGGATAATCCCTTCTACTACAGCAACCTGTTGAGCATCCTTCAGTCCAAAATAAGTTCGGGTCGGATGGACAATAGTGAATAATTTTGTCAGAACAGTCGCCACTCCATCAAAATGACCCGGTCTGGATTTTCCGCAAAGTACATCGGTGCGCTCATGCACTTTTACCGTCAGGGTTTGCTTATCCCCATACATTTCCTGAACTGTTGGATAAAATAAATAATCCACCCCTGCATTTCGTGCCAGCTCTTCATCCCGTTCCATATCGCGTGGATATTTATCAAAATCCTCATTAGGACCAAATTGAAGCGGATTTACAAATATACTGATAACTACCACATGATTTTTCTCTCTTGCTTCTTGAATAAGTGATAGATGTCCTTCATGCAAATATCCCATAGTTGGGACAAATCCGATGGAATGTTTCTTTTCCCTCTCTAAATCAAGTACTTCACGCAGTTCGTTTATCTGGCTGATAATCTTCATTTTTCTCCTCCATACAATGAGGCTAGTTCTTCTTCCTTCATCGTGAATGAGTGATCACGATCCGGAAAAATTCCCGATTTCACTTCTTTTATATGCTCAGACAAAGCATAGCCAATCACATCATTTAGATTAGCATAGGATTTTACAAACTTGGCCACTCTGCCTACACCATATAATAAAACATCATGATAAACGAGAACCTGACCATCCGTACCGTTACCAGCACCAATCCCGATTGTTGGGATTATTAGTTCATTCGATATATGTTCAGCGACCTGATAAGGTACACATTCAAGCACAACGGCCATTGCCCCGGCTTCTTCACACTTTTTCGCATCCTCCAAAAGTTTAATTGCCGCCTCACTTGTTTTACCCTGGACTTTATAACCTCCAAGTACACCAACTGATTGCGGTGTTAAGCCTAAATGCGCCACTACCGGTATACCTGCATCTGTCATCGCTTTTATTTTGCTAATAACATCTCCGGCACCCTCCATTTTGACCGCATCAGCCCCTGCCTCCTGCATAAGTCTTGCAGCATTTTTTAACGCTTCCTCATTTGTTGTGTGATACGTCAAAAACGGCAGATCCGTCACGATAAATGTGTTAGGTGCGCCTCTTTTAACAGCCTTCGTATGATGAATCATATCCTCGATAGTGACAGGAACAGTAGAATCATATCCTAAAATAACCATTCCAAGAGAGTCACCTACAAGAATCATATCGACCCCCGCTTGTTCTGCCAGTTTAGCAGATGGATAATCATACGCAGTCAGCATTGAAATTTTTTCTCTGTTTTCTTTTAGTTTCAAAAAATCCACAGCAAATTTCATTTTTTCTTTCCTCCTTTTCATTCCGAGGAGAGAAAAACCTATTTACCAAATAAAAAATCCTTCTAATTACAGAAGGATGGATTGGCATAATAGCTTTTATCCCTCTGTCCCGGTCCTTTCTTGGATACAGGCAGAATTATAAATCTATTTAAAATGACTACTATACAAGGTGCAGGTCGTTTCCGCTCCCGCCCTTCTATGAATTATAACATTCAGTCATTTTTATATGCCATATATTAACTCATTTTCAATTAATTTCTTTTTTAAAAACAACCGCTTAATATTGTCCATTATTGATGCACAGTTATATCTCCGGAATAAACCAAATGGCTTTTTTGCTCATCATCCATGATAATCAATACACCATCATCATTAATTCCGGTTGCCAAGCCAGTTAAAGATCCTCGCAGGCTTTGGACGGTGACCTTCTTCCCAATGGTAATGGTAAGCTTTTCCCAAAGCTGTTTTATTGGTTCAAAACCTTTTTCTAAATAAAGTAGATATATATCTTCAAAATTCTTAAAAAAGCTTTGTAAAAATTCAGATCGATCTACTCTTTGTTTCTTCTCGATTAAGACAGAAGTAGCGATCTCTTTTAACTCATCAGGAAACGATTCAAGGGGCTGGTTTATATTCATGCCAATGCCGATAATCACATGATGAATTTGATCGGACTCCGCATGAAGCTCTGTTAGTATTCCCGCAATCTTCCTTCCTTCTACCAACACATCATTTGGCCATTTGATTCCTGCATTCACACCAAATTTGTTTAGTGTCTGAACAACAGCTACAGCTGTTAACAACGTGAGCTGAGGGGCATGGTAGGGAGGAATATCAGGTCTCATAATCATACTTAACCAGATCCCTCCATTTGAAGGAGAATGCCACTTTCTTTTTAATCGCCCTGTACCTTCCGTTTGTTCATCACTAATCACAGCTGTACCATCTTTAGCTCCGCTTCCCGCAAGTTCTCTGGCAACAACTTGAGTGGATGAGACTGTATCATAAGAATATATAGATTGTCCTACAAATTCAGTCTGTAACCCCATTAGAATATCAGTGGCCCTTAGAGAATCTAATTTTTTCAAGAGCCGATACCCCTTTTTCTTTACAGCCTCAATTTCGTAGCCTTCCTGACGCAGCTGGTCAATATGCTTCCATATCGCCACTCTTGAACAGCCAACTAAATCAGCTAATGCCTGTCCTGATATATAATCCTCTCCAGCTTTCGCAAATGCTTTGGCAATCTCATGCTTTAAAGTTTGTTCTCTTGAATGAGCCATTGTTTAATTAACTCCTTTTTATTCGGGACCTTATGATCCAGAATTCCGTTAATCACTTCATGCATAAGCTCCTTAATCCACGGTCCACCTGGTTTATCAGCCCATTTCATCAGGTCGTTTCCGGAAACCTCTATAACAGTTTCCTTATGAATTGGCATACGAGCATGCAGATCAGTGATTGCGTCGTAGTCTGGGTCCGCATGATGATATACTGACCAAACCCTTTCCACGCTCAGGGTGTTTTCAAGGCCAAGCTGATAAATGGTATAGGGAGTAAATGAGGAACTCTCTCTTTTCTTCGTTTCACGGATCAACAGACCTATTTTTTTCATTTGACTTGAAGAAAGCTTCCAGTGACTGTATAGGGATTGATCCTGACCATTAAAGAGGGCAATCAAAGCCATCCATTCTTCAAATGATTCACAACGGTTTAAGGGTAGTGCAAGAAACTGCTCTATATGAGCCGCAAATTGACCAAAACCCGGAAAATAGGCTAGCAAACCTTCGTCTGCAGCAATTTTTAACCCTTTTTCTGGATATTGCCCAAGAACCATTTTTTGAAACTCAGCTGTTTTCCGTTCCTGTGCTATATGTAAGAGTAAATCGGCATTTTTCCGTAATGCCGATCGTGTATTTTCATGCAATGTAAACCCTAGCTGGCTTACAAATCGAACAGCACGAAGAATCCTTAGCGCATCCTCACTAAATCGTTCATCCGCCGGACCAACCGTCTCGATTACCTTTGTATGTATAGCTTTTTCTCCATCAAATGGATCATACAATTTTCCATCCTGGTCCATGGCAATTGCATTCATCGTAAAATCTCTTCTCTTTAAATCCTCATGCAAAGAGGTTACAAAGATGACTGAATCTGGCCGTCGATAATCTTTATATGCAGATTCTGTTCTAAATGTCGTGATCTCAAACGAGTCTCCTTTATAAAGCACTAATACAGTTCCATGATCAATACCAACGTCTACTGTATGGGTGAAAATTTCCTTTACTTGCTCGGGAGTGGCGGAGGTAGCAATATCCACATCATCAATTTCCTTCCCCATTAAAGTATCCCTAACGGCTCCACCAACAAAATAGGCTTCATACCCCTTCGCCGTTAACTGATCCAAAACAGGACGCGCTCTGATAAATTCCTGGTTCATTCGTCCTTCTCCCCATTTTTCAATAATGAATAATACAAGTCCTCATATTGATTCACGATATGTTCGGTTTGAAAATGATCTTTAATTTTATGAATAGCGTTATTACCCATATTCATTCTCAGCGAATCATTTTCAAGCAATTCCAACAATCGCATAGAGGCAGCTTCGATATCTCCTAGCTCGATGGTGTATCCGTTAATCCCATCTTCAATAACCTCAGGAATTCCCCCGATTTTGGTTCCAAGACATGGAACGCCATAGATCATCGCCTCAAGAAGTACTAACCCAAAACTTTCTTTTTCTGACATAAGGACACATACATCACTAATGGAATAGAGCTCCTGTAGATTTTCCTGTTTTCCTAACAGAATTATTTTCTCCTGTAAGCCCATTGCTTTAATTTTTTTACTTACAAAAGACATTTCCGGTCCGTCGCCTACTAATAAAAGTTTACTCGGTATTTTGTCTGCCACGGCTCCAAAAGTGTCTATGATATCAGGTACACGCTTCACCTTCCGAAAATTCGAGACGTGAATGACAATTTTTTCATCTTCTTTAATTCCAAGCTCTGCTTTTAAATTAGCCACGTTACCAGCATCCGGTTCAGGCGCCGGATAATCGATAAAATTATAAATCGTTTGAATTTCTTGATCCGGTTGAATTAAATCATATGTCTCTTTAACAAGTTCATGAGACACGGCCGTAACAGCATCAGATTTTTCAATAGCGAACTTAATCATGTCCTGCAGAGAAGAATCATACCCTAGTATCGTAATATCCGTACCATGGAGAGTCGTTACTACCTTTAGGCCAGAGGAGGTCATTTGCTTGGCCAAAATTCCGCAAACGGCATGCGGCATCGCATAATGGGCATGAATGATATCAAGCTCTTCCATTTTAACCACCTCGGCTATCTTGCTGGCCAATGACAAGGTATATGGAGGATATTGAAAAACAGCATATTGATTAACTTCAACTTGGTGAAAATATATATTTGAGTATCGCTTTTTTAAGCGGAACGGTACACTGGATGTTATAAAATGAATCTCATGTCCCTTCTCCGCCAGCTTAATTCCTAATTCGGTCGCAACAATCCCTGATCCGCCGACAGTAGGATAACAAACAATTCCAATTTTTAACTGTTTCATTTCTTTCCACCTAACAAATCTTGATCAAGTAAGAGAGGTTTTTTCGTTCTAAATCCTTCTGCAAATAACACGCCTGCCTCTCTTCCATATGCCCGCTCTCTGCCTTCGATTGCTTCGAGATATCCTTCTGTAAGAGGGGTCACAACCCCATCATCCGTTTTAATAAATTGAGAGGAATAGCTTTTTAAACTGGATAATTTACAATGAAAATAACTGCTGATATCCACACAAAAATCGGGCGGATGAAAGCTATTAATCATGTAATAAAAAACATCCTTCGGCTTATGGGCCTCCAACTTACTTTCATCCTCATATTTCCTAATACCAGCAGAAAAGACAGCCTCTTCGACCAAAGCTGCACAATGTCCATGATCCGGATGACGGTCAGGAACAGCGGGTACAAAGATGATTTCAGGCTTGTATGTTCTTATAACAGAAACAATCTTTGAGATGTTTTCAGGTGTGGGATATAATTGCCGATCTCCCATATTTAAATTCAAGCGTTCCTTTACACCTAAGATAGCAGCTGCCTGTTTGGCTTCCTTCAATCTGTTTGTGGGAGTACCATTCGATGAAAGCTCCGCCTCGGTTAAGTCACAGATGACAACGGAATGGCCTAATTCTGTATATTTTGCTATTGTACCCCCCATTCCGATTTCCACATCATCGGAATGGGCGCCAAAACATAGTATGTCTGTCTTCATTGTGGGCATATTACTCCTTTTCCCTAACAATATTTCTCCATTTAAGGTCTCCACGTTCTAAACCATGTATTAACATTTCAGCCGTTCCCATATTAGTTGCCAATGGAATGGAATAAACATCAGCCAAACGCATTAAAGCGGACACATCCGGTTCATGCGGCTGCGCAGTCAATGGATCTCTGAAGAAAATAATAATATCAATATCATTTACTGCAACCATCGCCCCAATTTGTTGATCTCCCCCGAGTGGTCCGGACTGATAACGATGAACTGACAGGCCTGCTTCATCCTGTATTCGCTTTCCCGTTGTACCGGTAGCAAAAAGCTGATGCTCTTTTAGGATATGTTTATACGCAAGCGTAAATCGAATCATGTCGTCTTTCTTTTTGTCATGTGCAATCAATGCGATTTTCATGGAACAGTGCTCCTTAATCAATAATATTTTCTAATCCATATACTAATTCTTCTATATTCATGACGGTTTCCACCGACAATTTAACTCCGCTCATAAAAGAGTTTCGATCATATGAATCATGTCTTAGAGTAAATGTCTGACCTTCTCCGCCGAACATGACCTGTTGATGCGCAACAAGTCCAGGTAAGCGTACACTATGTATTCTCATTCCTTCATAGTCTGCACCACGTGCACCTTTTATTGTTTCTTTTTCATTTAAATGTCCCTGTTTTTTTATTTGTCTTTCTTCAGAAATTAATTGTGCTGTTTTTATAGCTGTTCCTGAAGGAGCATCAAGTTTTTGATCGTGATGCAATTCAATAATTTCGACATCCGGAAAATATTTAGCTGCCTGCTTGGCAAATTTCATCATTAACACAGCACCAACAGCAAAATTCGGTGCAATAATACACCCAATTCCGTTTTCTTTTGAAATTCTTTTGATTTCATTTAAATCTTCATCTGAAAAGCCGGTCGTTCCAACAACCGGACGGATATGGTGTGATAATGCTGATAATGTATGGATTCTTCCAGACTCCGGAGTGGTCAAATCAATCAGTACATCCGCTTTAACTTCAGAGAAACATTTTTCATGATCTGTATAAATTGGAACATCTATACCGGTAAATCCATCTATTTCACTTAGTTTCAACCCATCATTCTTATGATCCAATACAGCTACTAAATGAAAATGTTCTGTATTCATCACTAAATTTACTGCTGCTTTCCCCATTTTACCTCGCGGCCCTGCAATTATGACATTAATCATCAATCATTCTTCCTTTCTTGTCCAACGGTCTTTGTCCCTGGAATTGAATTTCTCCATCACCCTGTCATGTGCATCCTGTAAATCAATATTCAGCGAATTGGCCATACAAATTAGCACAAATAAAACATCTCCTAATTCTTCTTCAATTGCTTTTTCTGTTTCAGATTCTTTTTTGGGTTTTTCACCATAATAATGGTTAATCTCTCTCGCCAATTCTCCAAGCTCTTCAGTAAGTCTCGCTGTCATGGCAAGCGGACTGAAGTATCCCTCTTTAAATTGCCCTATGTATTGATCTACTTCCTGCTGTAAGTCAGCGATTGTTTTCTTATGTTCCATACAGTTACACCCTTTTCTCTTAATGTTAGCGTATTTCTTAGTTATCGAACAATAAATATGATAGAATGCAAAAGGATATCATTCATTATTTTTCCTCAATTGTACACTATAATAATAATTGAGTTAGCAAGAAAGGGGTTAGAATGTGTTTTTCAACTTAAAGCTTAAAAACGTCATACTGATATTATTAGGGGCTGCAATAATGTCTTTTGGCCTTGTTCATTTTAATATGCAAAACGCATTAGGTGAAGGGGGATTTACAGGGATTACCCTTTTAATTTATAACTTAACTGGTATTAGCCCTTCGATTACCAATATTTTATTAAATATACCTCTTTTCTTTGTAGGATATAAACTGTTGGGCAAAAAAACCTTTTTGTATACACTTATCGGTACCATCGCTGTATCTGTATTTATTGCGATTTTCGAAAAATATCAAATACATATTCCTTTAAAGGATGACCTAATGCTCGCGGCTTTATTTGCAGGTGTGTGCATTGGTGTCGGTTTAGGAATTATTTTCCGTTACGGCGGAACGACTGGCGGAGTCGACATCATCGCACGGCTCATGTTCAAATATAAAGGCTGGAGCATGGGAAAAACCATGTTTATGTTTGACTTCTGCGTTATCGTTTTATCACTCGTAACGTATTTGGAATATAAACAAGCCATGTATACACTTGTCCTCGTTTATATTGGCAGCCGTGTAATTGACTTTATCCAAGAGGGTGCATATGCAGCCCGTGGTGTGATGATCATAAGCAACTCCAATTCCGTGATAGCTGAAAAGATTAATCAACAAATGGAACGCGGTGTTACATTACTCAAAGGGGTTGGCTCATATACCAAACAGGAGCGCGATGTGATTTATTGCGTTGTAGGCAGCAATGAAATTGTACGCCTTAAGAGCATTATTACATCCATTGATCCACATGCATTTGTTTCCGTATCTGTCGTACATGATGTACTTGGTGAAGGATTTACGTTGGATGAAAATAAAAATCCGCTTGAAAAATAAGCAATATAGGAAAACCCCCTTCATATACGAAGGGGGTTTCTCTTATTAATCTTCACCATTCATGCCGGTTAGCATAAATACAAATCGTAACAATTCAAGTACAGCAACTGCTGCAGCTGCAACATATGTTAAGGCTGCGGCATCTAAGACTTTTTTCGTTTCTTTTTCTTCATCAGCCCTGATTACACCTAAAGCAACAACCTGTTTCATAGCACGGTTAGAAGCATTGAATTCAACCGGCAGTGTAACGAATTGGAATAACACGGCTGCCCCCATAAACAATACTCCCAGCCATGCTAGATTTAAGCTGCCAAGCAACAGCCCAGCTAAAATTAAAATCCAGGAAAAGTTAGAACCGATATTAGCAACTGGTACTAGCTTATGACGGATTCTCATAAAGGAATAATCTTCTTTATCCTGAATGGCATGGCCAACCTCATGAGCTGCGACAGCGGTGCCGGCGAGTGAATGACCATGATAGTTACTTGATGATAATCTTACCACTTTATTTGTAGGATCATAGTGGTCACTTAATACTCCATGTGTTTCTTCTACTCGTATATTGTACAAACCATTTTCGTCCAACAACTTACGGGCAACTTCCGCACCCGTGTAACCATTCGATGCAGGAACCTGTGAATATTTCTTGTAAGCCCTTTGAACTTTCATTTGTGCATAAATTGGGATAATTAAAAGCAGTATAAAATAAATTAAAAAGCTCATTTATATCCTCCATTTCATTTCTGTTATTTATAGTTGTGTTATGGTAATTGTAATAATGTCGTATTACATCTGTCAATGGATAGATATTATTCAAAATTTTATCAAAAATTCTGTTTTTTCTTTTTTGTATGAAGCTGATCATCTGAAGCTTTATATTTCCTCCATCCAACATAGGATAAGGTCATAATTATAATACTTCCAGTTGAAATGATTACCCACCAAAGGGATGGATCTGCATCATCTTTTTCTGCTTCCTCAAATATATCACGCAGCTGCTCCTCTAAGGAAATCATATCAGTTTGTGATTGATCAGAAAAGACTTGCGGACGATATTGATCAATGAATTGAATATGGGCATCCACTTGCTGAAAACGTTCAGGTGTTACATCTATTTTCAACGATGGATATATAATATTGTAAATCGTTAATAAATGATTTAATTTTTCCTGAAAAGCAATGGAATCCTGTTTCTGGATCGATACCTTTGTTTCCCCTGCAGCAGAGATCATGCTATCCTTTAAACTCGCCCATAATGGTGCGCCATCACTATGAACAGCATCAAGTACTAATCGGAATTTCGTTATTTCATTGATTACTTCATCATCTGTTTTTTCTTTATTTTTCACAGTTTGAATGGCTTCCTCATAGGCAATCGTTATAATATTAATTTCATCCATTGTATAGTTTGAGCTCTCAATTGCCTGATCATAAAATTTATCTGAAAATGCTTCCAATAAACGCTCTGCTTCATCACGTCTATCTACTTTTGCAAATTGAAGGGATTGATCAGCAAGGGTCTCTAACGAATTTTGTTTATCAGGTCCGTTAGCATAGGTCGTAATGAATCCTGATGATATTATAATGGCTATTGAGATAAATAAAGATTTAAACTTCATAAAAATATCCCTCCTCATACTACTTAATCGTATGTGTGAAGGGACAAGACTAGAACCATTTATTGCCTGAGATGAATGGAGTATATTTCCCGATTTTTACGAAGAGTAAACCAATACCCTACTCCAATCGAAAGTACACTCAGCCAAAAAGTGAAATAAGCAATTTGAGGGATATACTGATTCAAAACACTATACGTCGGCATCATCCCATAAACATAATCAATGATTTCATTATGTAACACGACAATCCCAGCCACGGTTAAATGCCATGGTTTAACCCGATAAAATGGAGCATAAAGAATTCCTTCAATTGCCATTGCAGCATGCGATAGAATCAGCATGACAGCGATCAAAGATACATAACCCTCTACAGAGAAAGTTAATATATTCATGACAACTGCCCAAATACCATATTTAAATAGAGAAACGATTGCTAAGGCTTCAAATAAACCAAAATTGCGCCCTAAAAGCCAGCCAATAACAGCAATACAAAAAAATAAACTGGCAGTTGGACTGTCTGGTACAAAAGCAAGAAAGGCTACTGGTGTTATTTCAAGCTGCCCTTTATACCAATAATATCCGTATATTGTTCCCAAAAGATTAACAGTGAATAAAATCCATAAAAATGTCCGATTTCTTAATACAGCATAAAGCCAGCTATTCATAATATCCTCCATCACAATCTGAATTATTCCAAATAAAGTTGCTCGATTACTTGATTTTCAGCCAAATCATCCCTACTCTAAATTTCTCTCTAAATATGAGCTTTTCAATTCAGGTGGAAGCTCACTGGCCGTCCCATATTATTAATAATACAAATAACTACACCTCATTTGTCAACATGATTACGACGACTATGACAATCATCTTAGCAGATAAAAGGGGTACTCATCTGAGTACCCCTCAAAAAAACATTATTCCCCTTTTGAATCTCCGCCTGCATTTGCTCCCTTAATAAATTCTGCCAGAGTTTTTAATTCTTCATCAGAACCTTTAAAAACTGGTGGCATTTTTTTATTTTCGGTACCATTTACAGCGATATGACCGATTTCATCAACCTCTAATTTTGTACCAAGTAATTTAGGACCATTTCCACCCTGTAAGGAGTCCCCATGACAGCTTACACAGCCTTGGCCTTGATATAATTTATATCCCTCTGACTCTTTATCGATTGCTACATCCTCAACAATTTGTCCTTGCAGCTTTGCTGCTGCCCAGTCATGTTGAGAAACAGTTTCCCATGTTAGGTAAAATATAGCTGCAAATGCAAGCAACATAAAACCTACTGGGAAAATCCGTTTAGTTGGTTTGCGTTCCGGTCCGCGATCCAGAAACGGTGCAAGCATTAATGCACCAAAAGCTAGTCCCGGAATAACCAAAGCCCCGATTAAATTATATGGCCCGGAAGCATATGAATATTTAAGCAATTGATACAAGAACATAAAGTACCAGTCAGGTAAAGGCGCATATCCCGTATCTGTTGGGTCAGCAATCCTTTCGAGCGGTGATGGATGGGCAACTGTAAGACATAAAAAACCTACTAAAAATACAGCACCTACCATCCATTCTTTCAGCAAGAAATTGGGCCAAAAGGCTTCTGTTTTTCCTGGATACTCTGAATAATCTTTTGGAATATTCGGTTTTCTATCTGCGCTTATCCTTGAATCCCCTACAAATCTCATTCCTTTACCACGATGCATAAGGATATCCCCTCCTTCGTAACATTTCCATTTTCAACTAATATCTTATAGCGGTCCTGATATTCCCTGTTTGCGTATCATTAAGAAGTGAGCTGCAATTAGTCCAATAAGCGCCGCTGGAAGGAAGAATACATGAATCGCAAAGAAACGCGTTAAGGTTTGCGCCCCGACAATCGTAGGGTCACCAGCAAGCAACGTTTTTAAGTATGGCCCGATGAATGGCACCGAATCGATAATGGTCAACGTTACTTTTGTAGCGAATAACGCTTTCATATCCCAAGGAAGCAGATACCCTGTCAATCCTAGAGCTAGCATTATAAAGAAAATTAAAACTCCAACAATCCAGTTTAGTTCACGGGGCTTTTTATAGGCACCCTGGAAGAACACACGAAGAGTATGTAAAAACATCATGACAATGACGACACTTGCTCCCCAGTGATGCATGCCCCGAACAATTTGACCAAAAGCAACTTCATTTTGTAAATAATAAACAGATTCCCATGCATTTTTAATATCCGGCACATAATACATGGTTAAAAACATTCCGGATAAAATTTGAATGACTACGATGAAAAACGTCAATCCCCCAAAACAATAAACAAATGCCGAAAAGTGATGGGCAGGGTTTACATGCTCAGGGACTTCATGATCAGCAATGTCGCGCCATAATGGCGTGATATCCAATCGCTCATCAATCCAATCGTACATTTTATTAAGCATTGATTATGCCTCCCTACACTTCGTTTTCTTTTGCATTGCCCAAGTATAATACTCCATCTTTTTCCTGCTTGTCGTAAACATCGAGCGGCCCGATTGGAGGTGTTTTCGGAATGTTTTTACCATTCTTTTCGTAACGCCCCCCGTGACATGGACAGTAAAATTCATTCTTATGATCTTCTGATCCTTCCCAGTTCACCGTACACCCCAAGTGTTTACATTCCGGAGAAAGGGCAACTATCTTGCCGTTCTCATCCTTGTAAACCCATGCTGTTCTTGTCTCTTCAGCTTCGTACCAACCATCTTTAACCTCAGTTTTATAATCGACACGAGTTGGTGTTTCAGTAATCTCAGATATTTTTAATCCGGTATTAATGAACTCCCCAGATGCATTCGCTTTCAAAGCTGGATCGACTGCAAAACGCAGCATAGGCATAAGTGTTGCCGCTCCCATGAACCCCCCAACGCCCATAAGCGTATAATTCAGAAATTGGCGTCTTGATACTTTTTGGCTGCTCATAAAATTTCTCCCCCCCTTATATCGAAAAAGTCATACAAAATAGAAAATTGCACAAACTCCATAAAACTAGGACATTACAATAATATCCTAATATTTTTAATAGGTCAATAAACTCCCAGTTAAGGAAATACATGTTTTATTTTTCCTGTTTTATACCAATATACTATTTACTTACAAAAACATCATTTATTCCAGGATTCTGTTAGTATATCAACAAGCTGTTTCATTTGATCACTTATAACTGTTTTAATCGCATCAAGAGGCATTTTTTCGATGGGGATTGCCGGTATCCATAAAACATGTCCGCTCTCATCTAAACTTGTCCATTTACTGTCAGTAGTGAGAAATTGGATATATTTAAATCCCTGACCTCTATAATAATCTACCCAAACAGACAAGAGATTTAATTTCTCCTCTGTCTTACTATTTTTAATATATGGCAGAGGTAGGGCTAAAAATAGACGGCCCTTTAATTCTTTTTCGAGCTCATGCGTCAGCAATGTCATAAATTCATAGGATGATACCGTCTGGCTAAATGTATCATCAAAATCAACCGGATTTAACGGGATAACTATAGTATCAATATATTCTTTGGATTTACTAAATAATTCTGTATCAACTGACTGATATTTCATAATTTTCCCCCTCGACTTCTTTTTCCATTGTAAAACATAATAAGTAAAATATATACAAATAAGCTTACAATTCAGGGAGAAATCTTTGTTCCTCATCCTGCTGGGATAAGCAACTGCCAAATCAAGCGTGGAAGCATAAAAAAGACCACACATAATCTCTTTCTCTCAAAGAAATATGTGTGGCTGCTATTAGTTAAAAGATTCCTGAGATCGGATTCTTTTCAACTGACTGCTTAATTTATTAAATAATTCTATATCACGGTTATCAATTGCCTCATCAATCATCTGTGCTAACCGTTCCTCTTCGAATCTTGATAGACTGATTTTTAAAATATTTTCTGCAATATATTGATCCTGTTCATTACCGGGGAGGTTTTTTGGCTGATAAGGATTTTCCTCAAGTACGGCTGCATACTGATAGGATGAGTAGGCTGTCCTGAAATTCAATTGTATGTAGATATCCTCGTCCTTATTAAGCCGTATATCATGGAATGACTTCTCTGCGTCAGTTGTCATGATATTACTCTTATAGAATCTAAATGGCACATCTTCCACACAATGAGTGGACATAACCATTCCTTTTGGACAATACTTAGCTCCTTCCACGAAATGAACATTCATCATGAGCTGATCATGACTCATTAAGTAATTTAATATCCATACACATTCTCTGCGCTTTAATTGGTAATGGTTCAGAAACCAGCGTATAAATTCCTTCTTCTCATCGACAGAAACAGGGGTTTTCAAGGTGGAGCCCTCCTCTGTACAAATTAGTTAAATTCGTTCTAAAATATCAATATACTCATCATTGCTTGGGTCTTCGTGGAGTAATGTCTTAAATATCGACCTGGCCTCTTCAAATTTACTGTCTTCCAGCAAGAAATAACCGTATTCATGTAAAAAGTCTCTATTATCTCCAAAAAATTCATGTGCCTCTTTGTAACATGATAATGCTTCACTATACTCCTCAAGCTCTGAATATGCCGTTGCCAGGAGCCAATTAAATTGCGGGTCATCCTCCCCCATCGCTCTAACAGAGGATACCAAATCAATGACATGGTCAAACATTTCTTCGTGTAAATAAAGCTTGCCTAAAGTTAGAATTGCCTCGAGGTAACCCGGATCAATCGCAATAGCCTCCGATAGCCATTTAATAGCTTTCTCTGTATTTCCAAGCTTAGTTGCTAGCTCAGCACCATACAGGAATATTTCCTTATTGAAAGGATCTTCCTTAATCCCTTCTTCTGCAACATCCAGTGCTTTTTCCAAATCAAGGGACTCTTCATAGGCCATGGCTAAATACAAATAAAGTGAATGATAGGCAGGGTCTATTTCCTTAAGCTCTGTAAACTTAGCTATTGCCGTTGGAAATTCTCCTGCATGATACGCAGCAAATCCATATTCAAACAATAAATTTACGTCATCATCCTCCCTGCCAGCTTTCTTGAAATAAGGGAGCGACTCTTCAAATTCGCCCAATGATACAAGTGATAAGGCTAATCTCTTATAAATTGAAACGCCATTTATTACAGTCTCATTCTTTAAGATACTGCTATATAATTCTACAGCCGAACGGAAATGTCCTTGTTGATAATAAAGTTCTGCAAGAGCAAATTTTACAATAGGTTCATCCGGTAAAATTCGATTGGCCTCTTTCAGCTTTTGAACACTGACCTCCTCCATACCCATTCCCTGATATAAATCCCCTAATAATAGGAGTGCTCCTGGGTACATCGGATCTTCCTGATCAATTTTCTCTAAATACAACAATGCTTCCTCTTCCTGCCCCAATTCAGTTGATACTTCAGCCAATGAAAATAAAATCTCTCCTTCATCGGGATAACGCTTCAGCAATTCTTCAAAAAGCTCCTTTGCCTCTTCCATAAACCCAAGTGAAGCGATTTCTTCCGCCAAGGTATAAACATCGTCATCATTGTTGGATTGCTTAATCTGATTTATATGTTTTTTAGCTTCTTCAAATTCACCTTGCATCAGTTTTTTTATAATTGATTCAATTTTCATCATTGGTATTCCTTTCTGTTTCCCTAAATCTATAACAAATCTGCTGGTCATTCGGCAAAATAATGTTCGTCCAATCCGGAGCCTCTAAAATTTTGTTATTACCCCTATTATACTCACTTTTTTTAACCTGTATAAAGAGCTAATGGAAACTCCAGAAAAAAATATTTATCTGATAAGGAAATTAAATGATTTTTTTGTGGTATAGAGCTTGGAGTCTTAATTTTAAGGTTATATAAGTATACTTTATCATTTAACAAAAAGCGACCGAATCGTACTCTTCCATTTCATTCTATCTATCCATTTAATTGATTACATTTTCACCGCCCTATCAACCATTTTTACATGTGTAAAGGCAAGGGTTTCATTGACTTTCTTTTAGACATGCTATGAAACTATCAGAAATTTTAGTACCAAAAAAGAGAGGTTCCCCTCTCTTTTATTCCTGAATGGATACAAGCTTAATTAAATCATCAAAGAAACCTGGATAGGATACTGAAATGGCATCAGCATTGTTTAATACTACAGAGTCTTTGGAAAGCAGTGAAGCAATCGCCAATGTCATTCCGATACGGTGGTCCCCCAGGCTGTCCACCGTACCTCCATGCAAGGTTTGTTCTCCCTCAATGATTAAACCATCGTCTGTTGGAGTTATATCAACACCAAGCGCACCCAATTGAGTAGCGATGGCATCAATTCGATTTGTTTCTTTAACCTTTAACTCAGCAGCATCTTTAATGACGGTTTTTCCCTTAGCCTGTGAAGCTAACAGGGCAATAACAGGCAGCTCATCAATTAACCTTGGAATGATATCTCCGGCAATTGTTATCCCCTTTAAAGAGGAAGTTTTTACTGTAACCGTACCGGATTCTTCCGCAAGTTCTCCGAGTTTGTCTAACTGAATTTCAATATTTGCTCCCATTTCTTTCAAAACATCAATAATCCCCGTTCTTGTTTGATTCAGCCCAACGTTCTTTAATATAATCTCACTGTTTGGTACAATGGTACCGGCAACCATCCAAAACGCTGCAGAGGAGATATCTCCGGGAACATGAACATCCTTTCCGCTCAGCACCTGATTTCCTGTAACTCTGATCATATTGCCGTCGATATGGATGCTCCCCCCAAACGATTCAATCATCCGTTCAGTATGATCCCTCGTGGCTGCTTTTTCAATGACCGTTGTGGTTCCTTTCGCATGTAATCCAGCCAAAAGAATAGCTGATTTCACCTGGGCACTTGCTACCGGAAGCTCATATTCAATACCTGACAGCTCACCTTGGTTCATTTCAAGCGGTATAAAGTTACCATCCTCTTTTCCGGATATTCTTGCTCCCATTTTCCTCAGCGGATCTACCACTCTTCTCATTGGCCTTTTTGCAATGGATTCATCACCAGTGAAAGTGATAGAAAAGGGCTGGTTGGCGAGTAACCCCATAAGAAGTCGGATGGTTGTCCCCGAATTGCCGACATCCAGCAAGCCAATCGGCTCCTTTAAACCGCCATATCCATTACCCTGGATGGTGACCTTATCGCCTTCTCTTTGTATATCCACACCCATTTTTTGAAAACACTCAATAGTACTTAAGCAATCCTGACCCTCTAAGAAATGATATACGGTCGTTTTCCCTTCCGCTATTGCCCCAAACATGACCGCTCTGTGCGAAATAGATTTATCTCCCGGCACTTCAATCGTGCCTTTCAACTGGGGGTTTTTGAATAATAGGATTTTTCCCATGCCTTTCCTCCTTTTTTATCTCAGTCATAATAAGTATCGTAATTAGTTGCATCACGTAAACATTCCACCGCTAGTTTGCGATCTTCACCTGATTGGAAGGAAATCACCAATACACCGTACACTTCTTCACGCGTCTCAATGATTCTTATATTAGTAATACTTATATTAGATTTTGCTAAATAACCGGTAATCTCCGAAATGACCCCTGGATAATCCGGGACATCCACATATAAATCATAAAAGGACGGAATTGCACCCTTTTTACGGGCCGGCATCTCATCACGAAACATTTTTGCACTTTGGAAAAAGGAATATAATCTTGCCTCATCCTTCGTACGAATCCATTCTCTCACCTCTGACATTTCATCTATCCAGGAGTCCAAAAGATCGATTAATACTTGATCATTTTGAATCAGAATATCCTTCCACATTTGGGGACTGGATGAAGCTATTCGGGTAATATCCCTGAATCCTCCGGCAGCAAGTCTTGCAACTAAATCATGTTTCGCTTCAGCCTGTTCAGCCTGATTAACAATCGAGGCTGCCATAATATGCGGCAAATGACTGATGACACCTGTCATTAAATCGTGCTCATGAGCATCCACTTCAATGAATTTGGCTTTCGTCCCCTTTAGCCACATCTTCAGCTCAGCAACCTCTTTAACACCTGCATGAGCAGCCGGTGTCAATATATAAAAAGCATTTTCAAAAAGATGCACTTTTGCCGCAGCTACTCCGCTTTTATGAGATCCAGCCATTGGGTGACCGCCTATAAACGTATAATTCATGCTAAACAAACGCTCTGCTTCTTTCATGATCTTTGCCTTTGTACTTCCTACATCCGTAATTATAACGTTTTTTTTCAGCGTACATGCTGACAGGCTTTCCATAACGGTTGATGTAGCTTGCACCGGGACTCCGATAATGATAACATCTGCTCTTCCGGCAGCCTCTTTATAATCCGTAATTTCTTCATCTATTACTTTTAATGCTTTTGCCAGCTGCACCTGTTTTCGATCCACATCATACCCTAGTATCAATGCCTTCGGATGTTCCTTTTTAATAGATAAAGCAATGGATCCTCCAATTAAACCAAGACCTATCATTAATACATTCCCACGCATGGAGGCACCTCACCTACTATCTATTTGATTTCTTTATTTTCTTTCATCAAAAGGAAATTTTTCAGCTCTTTCAAAACAGCTTCATTCTGCTGGTCAGAACCAACTGTAATCCGAATGGATGTCGGGAAACCCAAAGCCTGGCCGGAACGAACGATAAAGCCTTTTCTCATTAAATACTGAAAGACTTCATTCCCATCATGACCTGTATCGATTAAGATAAAATTTGCTTGTGATGGATAGTAACTTAAGTTATAAATCTTACAAAATTCATAATATTGCTGAAGACCATCTCTATTTTTTTGTTTGCATTCCTCAATAAATTGTTGATCACTTATAGCAGCAATCGCAGCCTTTTGAGCTAATGCATTGACGTTAAACGGCTCTCTTGCAGGCTCAAGCATACGGATAATATCGGAATTAGCCACTCCATAACCAATACGCAAAGCCGCCATCCCGTAAATCTTGGAAAAAGTATGCAATAGGATTAAATTATCAAACTGTTTAATTAACGGCAAGATTTCAGGATAATCTATAGCTGTGACGTACTCATAATAAGCTGCATCAAATACAACTAATACATCGTTAGGCACCTGACTCAAAAATGGGAGAAGCTCCTCACCTCTTATGTATTCGCCTGTCGGATTATTAGGAGAACAAATCCACACAATCCCCGTGTCAGCATCAATCTGACGAAGCATGCCATCAAGATCATGTCTGCCATTTATATGCGGCACCTCCCTGATCTCTGACTGCTCCAGAATGGCATTATGGCTATACTGACTAAAGGTACCCGTAGACATAACCGTATTTACACCAGGAGCAAGAATCGCCTTTGCTATCATTTGGATAATATTATCTGAACCATTTCCAAAGATAAGCTGATTTTTTTCAACTCCTAAATAGTTAGATAAGACTTCACGCAAATTAACGGCCCCGCCATCCGGATACAAGGGAAGTGACCATTCTGTTTCCTTCAGCGTTTTTGCGACCTCGGATGAATATCCATATGGGTTTTCATTTGATGCCAGTTTGATGATCTCCTCCAACCCAAACTCCCTTTTTACGTCCTCAATTGGTTTGCCTGGCTTATAAGGCTCTAATGTATATAAATGATTCTTCCATTTCAAAGCTCCAGTTCCCCCTTTTTTATTGCTTATTTCTCTGTTAAATCAGGTCTAAGGACCGTAGCCCCCTCCAGATAAATATGCTTGATATCCTTTTGGGCTGTATCCATATTGGCATGAATCATAATCCGTATGGCCAATGATAAGGAACCCGGTACTGGAATTTCACGCATGCACATAACGGGAACATATGTAAATCCATCTATTTTTCTAACAATAGCAGCTGGAAATCCTGCATCTATATCGTCTGTAACAGATATGAATATAGATGCAATAGATTCTGCCTGAAGATGATTCTGTTGAATCATTTCTCGAAGTAAGATCTCTGTTTTATTTTCAATGAGTTCTTTTTTATTTGCTTCTATGGTAATGGCTCCTCGGATGCCTCTCATCATAATGAATAACCCTTCTCCCTTCCGACTATATTGTTTAAGAAATAGGTTAATTCGTCTTGTATTTCCGTATCAGAATAGGAATGTAAGGCTGGTCTGCCATAATCATTTAAAAGGACCGTCGCTATTGTCCCTTGTTTATTTTTCTTATCAAGTTTCATAAATGGCAGCAATAATTCTGCTGATAAAATTTCTTTTGGTATTTGTAGATAGCCTAAATTGGTTAACCAATCCTTAAATGCAGTTAGATTAAAAGAAAAATCAGCATACTTTTGGCTCAAATATAGGTCAAATAACATACCAAAGGCTACAGCTTCCCCGTGGGTTACCACTCCATATCCAGCTGCCCCTTCAATCGCATGAGCTAATGTATGACCAAAATTAAGAAAAGCACGCGAGCCTTTCTCCTTTTCATCCTCCGATACAATAGTAGCTTTAACAGAAATCCCTTTTTTTATATACGAAGCCAATGATTTGGATTGCAGGTCAGAAATACTGCAATACTGATTTCTTAAATCATCATAAAAGGATTTACTGCATAGCAGCGCATGCTTAATTAACTCCGCAAATCCTGAGCGCCATTCCTTCTCTGGTAAAGTGGATAAAAAGGAACTATCATAGAAGACTGCCTCCGGTTGATAGAAACAGCCTACTAGATTTTTACCCAGCTGATGATTAATAGCCACTTTTCCTCCAACTGCACTGTCATGAGCCAGCAAGGTTGTTGGCAGTTGAATGTAGGGAATGCCTCTCATATAGGTCGCAGCTACAAATCCAGCTAAATCTCCAACCACTCCCCCGCCCAGAGCTAACACGAGGCTGTCACGATCAAGTTTATTTTCAAATCCTACCGTTAAACATTCTTCGTATACAGAGAATGATTTTGCTCTTTCTCCTGTTGGTACGGCATGGATGATTACTTCATAGCCACGTTTGGCCAACAACGTTTCAATCAGCTCTGAATAAAGAGAAGATACCAGTTCATCCGATATCATATATACTTTTGGTTTTCCTTTGAAATTTTTCTCCAAAAATATGGGGAGCTCTTCAATCACTCCATCACCTATAAAAATCGGATACTCCTTTGAAGAAGTTTTAATTTGAATAGTTTCCATTAGAATTCCCTCGCATACATTCTTTGCTGATTAACGGATTCAACCAATGTCTCCATCCGATCAGAATAAAACTGTTCAATGATTGCATTGGCAAGCTCCCATGCTACCACATGCTCAGCAACGACTGCCGCTGCCGGAACAGCACATGCATCAGAGCGTTCTATCGAGGCTGTAAACGACTCTTTCGTGTCAATATCCACACTTTTGAGCGGCTTATACAAGGTAGGGATTGGTTTCATAACTCCACGCACTACTACAGGCATTCCAGTTGTCATTCCGCCTTCAAAACCGCCTAGGCGATTCGTTTTACGGCTATATCCCTGTCCTTCCTCCCAAATGATTTCATCATGCACCTGACTGCCTGGAATTCTGGCCGCTTCAAAGCCAATCCCGAATTCGACACCCTTAAATGCATTAATACTAAGGATTGCACCTGCAATTTTTGCATCTAGTTTACGATCATAATGAACATAGCTCCCGACACCAGCAGGCATTCCAGTCGCCACTACTTCAACGACACCACCTAATGTATCGCCATTCTTTTTAGCCAAATCAATGGCTTCCATCATCTTCTCAGCAGCTTTTTCATCAAGACAGCGAACCGGAGAATCCTCTGCCAGCTGTTGGATCTCTTTAATATCCTTAACCTCTGTTTCAGCTGCTTTAATGCCACCGATTTCAACAACATGCGAAACAATTTCTATACCAAGCAGACTAAGCAGTTTCACCGCAACAGCTCCCGCTGCCACTCGGACAGTTGTTTCTCTTGCAGACGAGCGCTCTAAAACATTGCGCAAATCCCTATGTCCATATTTCATACCGCCATTCAGGTCAGCATGCCCTGGGCGCGGTCTTGTGATTTTACGTTTAATTTCGTCTTCTGCCTTTTCATCTATTGGCTCAATTCCCATGACATGGGTCCAATGAGTCCAGTCCCGGTTTTTAACTTGCAGAGCAACAGGTGATCCTAATGTCCTGCCATGACGAATTCCTGCTGTAATCTCTACTGTATCTTTTTCAATTTGCATTCTTCTACCGCGTCCATATCCCTTTTGTCTCCTGGCAAGATGCTTGTTGATATCTTCCTCAGACAACGGCATTCCTGCAGGTAATCCTTCTATTAAAGTTGTTAATTGGGGGCCGTGGGATTCCCCAGCAGTTATATATCTCATAAGGCTCCTCCTTCATCACTTTAAAGCATTTATGTAATAATATATCATATACTGTTATTCTTATGGTAATTTTCTTGCTTATATTGTACATCAGATTAACAAGGTACTACCATTCACTCTCTGCCGACGTCTCCTGATTATCTTTCATTTCAGTATGTCTATTAGCTATGTACCCTATGATGATTTCTCTTTTTATAAAAAAACGTATTTGCACTGATAAAATCATATACAGTTGGGTTGAAGATCTGTTCAGTACTGCCCACAAACAAAACTCCGCCAGGACGAAGTGATTGGGAAAATTTCTTATATAATAAACCCTTTGCTTCATCCGTAAAATAAATCAAAACATTACGGCATATGATTAAATCGTATGATTGGCCATACGAATCAGCCAGTAAATTATGTTTCTTGAACGTGACCGCATTTTTTATCTGTTGATTAATATGATAAAATCCATCCACGAATTCGAAATGCTTATTCTTTAACTCTACTGGTACTTCCCCCAAAGATTTTTCTGAATAAATGCCTCTCCTGCAAATTTCTAAGGCATTCTGATCTATATCGGTTGCCAGGATAGAGACACGATTCAGGGCATTTAAGCGGGTTAGCACCATGGCAAGTGAATAGGGTTCATCACCAGTTGAACAAGCGGCGCTCCAAATTTTCAAAGTCTTTTTTTCAGACAATAATTCTGGCAGAATCTCCTTCTCCAAAACCTCCCACCTTCTATAATTCCGAAAGAAGTTCGAAACATTAATCGTCATACGGTCCAGAAGCTCATTTAATAAATACTGGTCTTTACGAAGATGATTGTAATAATCCTGAAACCCATTAAAACCTTGTTTTTCATATAAGGAGGTAATTCTTCTTTTCATTTGCGCTTCCTTATATAAAGATAAATTGATTCCTGTTAAATAGTTAATCCCTTTAACAAACCCCTGATAGTCATCATTAATTTTTATCATATACCCCTACGACTCCAATAAATTCTTTTACTATAAGTATACAAAATTAGCAGATTCAATGATATAACCACACTTATTACGTATGCCCATAACGATCACATGATCTTTTCTATAAACCCCCATAAACCGGTAAGATATGCAATTAAAAAAGCCGCCAACCTTGTTGACAGCCCTTAATCTTTATCTATCTACTTAATAAATCCACTCATTCGCTAATTTTGTATATTCAGCAAGCTCTTCTTCTTTAAAGAAGATTCCAAGTTCTCTCTCGGCACTTGCAGGTGAATCAGAGCCATGGATAATGTTTTTGCCTACCGTTACACCATAATCTCCGCGAATTGTACCAGGAGCAGCATCTTTTGGATTGGTAGATCCCATCATTTGACGAGCAGTCGCAATCACATTTTCCCCTTGCCATGCCATTGCAAAAACTGGTCCTGATGTAATAAAGTCAACCAATTCACCAAAGAAAGGACGCTCTTTATGTTCCTCGTAATGCTTTTCAGCCGTCTCTGTTGGAATCATCATCAATTTCGCTCCAACAAGCTGAAAGCCCTTTCTTTCTAAACGTGATACAATTTCCCCGATTAAATTTCTTTGTACACCATCTGGTTTAACCATTAAAAATGTTTTTTCCATAATTACACCTCTGTTCGTATGTATGGGCTTTCAGAAAGAATAATACCATTATTTACATGTATAAAGCAAACGAAAAAGGAAATAGCATTTTAGTATTTCCTTTTTCCGATAAATCTTGCTATTTCATATAAATAATCCGTATTCTTCGACTCTGGCAATAATTCTAGAATATCAAATGCTTTATCCAGGTAAGCATTGCTTAAGTCGATGGATTTCTCGATTGCTCCTGATTGCTTGATAGATTCGAGTATAGGCTGCAACTCTTCTAACCTCATATCTTCGTGAACAGTTCGGATAAGCTTGGCCAATTGCGGTTGCTGTAAGGCATACAAAACAGGTAAGGTAATATTCCCCTGCCACAAATCACTACCCGCAGGTTTCCCTAGATCTTTTTCAGAGGCCGTGAAATCAAGTATGTCATCCATTATTTGAAAGGACATGCCCACATAGTATCCATACAAGAATAATTTTTTGTGTATATCCTCCGATACCCCTGCACTGATCGCACCTAATTGGCAGCTGGCCGCAATTAAGACAGCCGTTTTTCGTTTAATACGCTTTAAATAGTTACGTAGATTTTGATCAAAATTGTATTTATCACGTATTTGTTCTATTTCGCCAATGCTGACTTCCATGATGGTTTTAGCTACTACCTGATGTGCCAATGGATCTTTAATATGAGTCATAAGCTCCTGAGCCCTGGCAAATATGTAATCTCCTGTATAAGTAGCCATTTTATTATCCCATTTGGAACAAACCGTCAGTGATCCCCTACGCAGTTTGGCTTCGTCAATGATATCATCATGTACTAATGATGCTGAGTGAATAAGTTCCAGAGCAACTGCAGCATGCTTAATTTGATTAATATCATACTCTCCAAATTTTGCGGTGAGCAGTACAAAAACAGGGCGTATCCGTTTGCCTCCAGCTTTCAGAGTGTGCATAGATGCTTCCTGAAGTGGTCTGCATTCAGTTTGTATCGATGAACGCAGCTCTTTTTCGATTAATTGGATATCCTGTCTGAAAATTGAATACAATTTTGGTAATTTCATAGTTCCACTTCCCGTTAAACTAATATGCGCCCTTTATTTTGATTGTTTGAATCCAAAATGAGACGCAGCTGCACCACCGGAATAAGGTTTATATTTAACCTTCACAAAACCGGCTTCTTCAAAGAGTCTTTTCAATGCCGGTGCACTTGGAAAATCAGATGCAGATTCCTGCAGCCAGGAATACTCCTTGTAACTCTTAGCCAATAATTTACCCAAGAGAGGCATAATATGCTTAAAATAAAAATAATATAGCTGTCTGTAAACCGGTAACGTCGGTTGAGAAGTATCTAAACAAACAGCCATGCCACCCGGTTTCAGAACACGGTTCATTTCTTTCAATACCGTTAAGTAGTCAGGGACATTCCGAAGACCAAATCCAATTGTGACAAAGTCAAATGTATTATCTTCAAAGGGAATCTCCATTGCATTCCCATGAAGCAGTTCCACATTATTTAACTGCTCCTTTTTAACCTTTTGTTCGCCAATCTTGAGCATATTTTTACTGAAGTCCAAACCCGTTACCTTACCAGAGTCGCCAACCTGTCTCGCCAGCGCTATCGTCCAGTCAGCTGTACCGCAGCATACATCCAGTGCCTGATCTCCCTGTTTAACATCCATTTTTTTCATCGTATCGGCACGCCAACGCTTATGTAACTGGAAACTGATTACTGAATTCATGGAATCATAATTATCAGAAATCTTTTCAAAGACACCGTGTACACGTTCCTCTTTTGTTTGTTGTTTCATTATGAATTCCCTTTCCCCACATCGTCTTTTTATATGTTTTCAAGATTACCTTATACTTGTCTCAATCCGTAAAACCATTTCATCCTTAAAATTGTATTGCAACATAGCTGATCTTAATCTATCACTTACCTTTGTAATTTCCCTTTTAAGTAAATCTGATATTTTATCAGCAGTTTCATCATTTACACTATGTATTGATTGTAAGGCTTGAATAAATTTAGAGTTACACTTATTTTGATAACCGTCCAATTCTGCCATTAATCTATTCCATAATAAAAAGTCTATAAACAAATCCTTTTGTTCAATTACGTTAAAATACTCAGCTGTTTTTTCGACCAGTATGGTTTCAATCTGTTTAAGATACTTTACTAATGTATCTATATCAGCATCCTTATCCATATATAAGTGTACCTTAGCCTCATTCACTTCCTGAACTCCCCTGGACATTAGGTTAATAAACTCGATATCTTTTGTTTTCGCCAATATATGATAATACATACTGCTATAATAATCTCCAGCCAAAATCGATAACTGCCGTTTCCTTAATTTTGCCGGACTTTCGGATTCCTCTGTGTTTGAAACTCCCTCATGGGTATCCAGGGCAATTTGCATAAGCATGACAGATACTATGTAATATGGCATAAACTTTTGATCCACATTGGCATCACGCAGAATTTTAACCATAACCGCTATCATATCATCATTTATGACTGGCCGATCAATATGATCTAATATTAAAGAATGATAGATAAGTTTCTTTATCTCACTATTAAATTGTATGACTTCATTATTGATGCTATCCAATGGTAATCACCCATGCTTCCACTTCTGATTCCGTACCATAATCGGCACATTACGTATTCATCATACTTATCTTACTATCCTTTTAAATTGCTGTCGAATGGTTTAAAAGGAGAGAATAGATAATCGGTTATTCCTTTTCACTTTCTATTTCACCGTATGGCGTGTACATAACCGCTTTTCCTCTGATTTTCATAGCTGATGTGTGTTCTGTAAATTGAACAAATAACACTTCACCTTTATCAAGCTTTTCTGAATGATGAAATTTAGTATCCTCACCTCTGGTTAATCCAATAACACTCACTCCATCTTCCAATGCTTTTATAACTACAAAATCATTTGATTGAAGGTTCTCCATTCTCTTACTCCTTTTCAACTTTTATCTCATGATTATTTATTAATTAAGCTTAATACTTCCTGACGGGAGATTGAGTCTGTCGCCAATGTTCCTCTTACTGCGGAAGTAATTGTCTTCGATCCTGGTTTTTTAACACCTCTCATAGTCATGCACATATGCTCAGCTTCAACTACGACCATCACTCCATGAGGAGCCAGTGTGTCCATAATAGAATCTGCAACAGTTGATGTAATCCGTTCCTGTAATTGCGGCCTTCTGCTCACTGCTTCGACCGCTCTGGCTAATTTACTCAAACCTGTAACACGTCCGCCTTTTGGTATGTAGGCCACATGTGCCACTCCAAAGAATGGCACGAGATGGTGCTCACACATAGAATAAAAAGGGATATCCTTAACAAGGACTAATTCTTCATGATCTTCACCGAATACCGTTTCAAAATATTCTTTAGGATCCTGTCTCAATCCGGAAAATACCTCTTCATACATTTTTGCTACACGTTTAGGTGTGTCCAGGAGCCCTTCCCTTGTTGGATCTTCCCCAAGAGCCTCCAAAATCATTGTCACTGCTTCTTCTATTTTACCGCGATTGATTTCACTCATTTTATGTCTTCCTCCCATTGCTATACCTAATTTCAACTATTTCCATAGTAGCACATTTTATTCTTAGAGCCATAGATTATGGACTTCATAATAGAAAAAGAGTCATTACCAAAGAAATTGGTAATGACTCTAATCGCGTATAGCGCTTATTCAAGTAAAATCGTATGTAAAAATTACTTAACAGCGTCTTTAAGTGCTTTCCCTGGTTTGAATGCAGGTACTTTGCTGGCACTGATTTCGATTTCCTCACCAGTTTGCGGGTTACGTCCTTTACGAGCAGCACGCTCACGAACTTCAAAGTTACCGAAACCAATCAATTGTACTTTATCTCCATTTTTAAGAGCTTCTAAAATGGATTCGAACACTGCGTCTACTGCTTTAGTTGCGTCTTTTTTAGAAAGCTCGCTAGCTTCAGCAACAGCGTTGATTAATTCTGTTTTGTTCATGCCATTCACCTCCTCCCAAAGTATGCTTCCATTCTACTTCAATACTTTTTAAGTTGTAATGAAATATTTTCATCAGTCAAAACAAAAACTTGAAATAATTTGTCATTAATCATTTTTAACATAAAAAACCATTGATAAACATTGATATATAAGGGTTTTTGCTTTGAACTTGATTTCTGATAAAAGATTATCATAATCCATAGACCATATCAAGTAAATTGGCGAATTTACAGGCATTTATTCGAATAATGTAGGTTATTTTTCTATTTTTATTGCCATATCTTCTTATTTGAGGTATTTTGAAAGTTAAAGCATTTATAAAAACACTTGATTTTTGCAAAAAAATACAGAGGATTACGGATCCGTTACGGTCCGTAAAACCCTCTGTATCTGTTAAAGAATAATGGCAATTAATCCGCCAGATCCTTCATTAATGATTCTTTCAAGCGTTTCCTTTAATTTATATCGTGCATTCTCCGGCATCAAACTTAATTTAGCTTGGATTCCCTCACGAACTACAGTAGACAAACTGCGGCCAAATATATCTGAATTCCAGATGCTCAGAGGATTATCTTCAAAATCCGCCATTAAATAACGAACCAATTCTTCACTTTGTTTCTCTGTTCCGATTATAGGGGCAAATTCTGATTCAACATCTACTTTTATCATATGAATGGATGGCGCCACAGCTTTCAGCCTAACTCCAAACCTGGATCCCTGTCTAATGATTTCCGGTTCATCCAGACTCATATCCGCCAGAGAAGGAGAAGCAACACCATAACCCGTTTGTTTAACCATTTTAAGGGCATCCGCGACCTGGTCATACTCCGCTTTCGCGTAAGCAAAATCCTGCATTAATTCAAGCAAATGATCCTTCCCTCGTATCTCAACACCCACAATCTCTTTTAGAACCAGGTCATACAATTCATCAGGTGCTGATAAATCTATTTCGGCTACTCCCTGGCCCATTTCAATCCCAGCCAATGAAGCATGACCAACAAACTCATACTCTTCAAAAAGATGGACGAGTCTATCAACATCTCTAAGCCTTTTAATATCCTGAACCGTTTCTCTTATAGCATCCTGATAGCTGACCCTCAGCCAATGATTTTCATTAAGCACCATAACCCATCTAGGTAGATTCACATTCACTTCCAGAACAGGGAACTCAAACAATGCTTCCCGCAGGACATTTAACACATCCCCTTCCCGCATGCTCTCAACACTTATGGCAAGCACCGGGATATCATATTTTTCCTGAAGCTTAGCACGCAGAATCTCTGTATCCGGGTGATAAGGGCTGACTGTATTAATAATCATGATAAAAGGCTTTCCAACCTCTTTTAGCTCTTCTACGACCCTTTCCTCAGCATCTACATAGTCTAACCTTGGTATCTCTCCTATTGACCCATCTGTCGTCACTACAACGCCAATTGTAGAATGGTCCTGTATGACCTTACGAGTGCCAATTTCAGCTGCTTCATGAAACGGAATTGGCTCTTCATACCAAGGCGTATGAATCATCCTTGGCCCATTCTCATCCTCATATCCTTTCGCACCAGGAACGGTATATCCTACACAGTCAACCATACGAATATTGACCTCTAACCCTTCGTCTACCTGAACCTGCGCTGCCTGGTTCGGCACAAATTTAGGTTCCGTAGTCATGATCGTTCTTCCTGCTGCACTTTGTGGTAATTCATCAATCGTACGTGCTTTTTCAGCTTCACTTTTCATACCAGGAAGAACAACCAACTCCATAAATTTCTTAATAAATGTAGATTTACCCGTCCGAACGGCTCCAACTACTCCTAAATATATATCGCCGCCGGTTCTCTCGGCTATATCCTTAAATATATCGACCCTTTCCAAGAGATCCCCTCCCGATTCCTCCATATATGAGTACATATACGTAATTATTGATAGTCTTATAAACTTGGACACTATATATTTATGCTATAGCCCATTAAACTTATGACTAGTTTTTTCTCTCCTCTCCTTTTATGTAAACAACCGACTGCTATTTTGATTAAAAATGAACCAATTATTCGGAGTATCATGATAAAGCACCGAATTATTCAGGAGATGTCAAAATTTAAAATACAATCTGGAATAAAAAAAACCTTTCTTTTACAATATATTTTGTAAAAGAAAGGTTATTCCTCAATTGCCATAAAGACAGGTTTATTTGCTATTTGATCCCATGTATAAGGTAATGAATAGGCAGGAACAAAGAGGCTGTCTTTCACTAACTCTGCTCTTATATCTTCACCCTTTTTAAATCCCGCCGAACGATCAATAAGTAAATCATATAAATCCGGTGTATAGTCAATATACAATTCGCCATCTTCACCTAAAACAAGGTGTAACGATTTACCTGTGAAGGGACTTTTCACGGTAGGTTCCTTGTCAAATCCCATATTTTTATAGTTGAGCGCATAGACATTGGTACCAATTTTTTCTTCAAACGCAGGATAGCCCTGTGATTGAATTTGCAGCTTGGTATCCCGTATTGTCTCGGCTAAACGTAAATCAATCAGCCTAACAGTTGGATTTGTTTCTTCATTAACGAGTGTGTATTGAAAAATCCCGCCATTTTCATAGGCATTTCCCGGAATTTCAGACATATATTTTGGAACCAATTTCTGAAAATCAATTATGTATTTCATATAATACGGTGTATCTTGATCCTTTGTCACAATCGGCAACAGGTTGCCGCCATTATCTTTTCTATATTCCAAAACAGCTTTCTGAACGGATTCGACCTGATCTTCATAGGGTACCTGGTTTTGCTGTAAATTCTCCTGCGGATACATACACCCGGATAGAAAAAGAATAGTACACAGCAAGAATGTCATTCCAGATATTTTATGTGGTATCTTATTCAACACTTTATCCATTTGTAGGACCACTCACAATAATAATGACCATAATAATGGCTGCTATAAACATAGATACATAGGCTATCGTGGCTAAAAGATATTTTAATATACCCTTTAATTTATATCTGCTTAGATATATAGCCAGCACTGCGATTGCCATTAAGCCCATCCCAGCAATCGAAATCCACATTTTTTGCATTGCTATGCTCAATATTCGGCACCCCTTTTTCATCAATTCTTTTTACCATATTTTTAAAAAGAATAATATTTTTTCAACCTTTGCTATTATAACCCAAAATATACCTAAAAGAAAACAAAAACGGAAGCTCGGGTTTTATATACCCAAACTTCCGTCCTGGACTAAATATATAGACTTAGACTAAGTTTATGCTGGCTCAGTCTTTTATAAAGTATACTATGTTTAAATGACCATCTTAGCAAGTAACAAATGCCTATTTTTTGACAAAATCATTGATTAATGATTATTAATCATGCTATCCATCAAATCTTCCATTTCATGCTTCTTGCTTCTAGTCATAAGATCATCTACTTCTGTCTTAATATCCTTGTCATTAAACAGGACATCGTACAAGGCAGTCGTAATTGGCATCTTCACTTGGTATTTCTCCGACAACTGATAAGCTGCCTTCGTTGTTCTCACGCCTTCAACAACCATTCCCATGCTTTCAAGAACCTCTTCAAGATTCTTTCCTTTTCCAAGCATATTACCGGCACGCCAGTTTCTTGAATGGACGCTTGTACATGTTACAATAAGGTCACCGATACCTGTTAATCCAAGGAATGTTAACGGGTTTGCTCCCATCTTCACACCCAGACGAGTGATTTCTGCAAGACCGCGAGTCATCAAAGCGGCTTTGGCATTATCTCCGTATCCAAGTCCATCCGTAATCCCAGCTGCTAAGGCAATAATGTTTTTCAAGGCACCCCCAATTTCCACACCAACTAAGTCTTGGTTCGTATACACGCGGAAATTTTGGTTCATAAATAAATCCTGAATACGCACTGCTGCTTCCATATTTTTAGAAGCAACCGTAACGGTTGTAGGAATCCTTCTGCTTACCTCTTCAGCATGGCTTGGGCCGGAGAGAACAATGATATCTTTTGCTATATCCAAAATTTCTTCTTCTATCATTTCAGATATACGCAGCAAGCTATCTGGCTCGATCCCTTTGCTTACATGGACGATTGTCACTTTATCCTGGACAATCGCTTTAACCTTGCGGGCCACTTCACGAATTGCTTTAGTCGGTACAGCAAAAACAATAACCTCTGAGCCAGACAATGCCTCTTCCAAATCATAGTATGCCTTAATAGCGGAAGGGAGCTTGACATCAGGTAAATAACGAATATTTGCCTGTTCACGATTTATCTCATTGACATGTTCTAACTCATGCCCCCAGATTTTTACCGCATGTCCGTTATCTGCAAGGACAATTCCAAGTGCAGTTCCCCACGAACCTGCTCCCAAAATGGTGACTGATTGTTGCATAGACTCCACTCCTCAAAAAAATTATTTACGTAGTCGAGAAAATATTTTTATAGGCGTTCCTTCAAATCCAAATGCATCTCTAATTTTATTCTCCAGGAAGCGTTCATAGGAGAAGTGCATTAATTCTGGATCATTTACAAAGACAACAAAGGATGGCGGCTTAACGGCCACTTGTGTAGCATAATATATTTTCAACCTTTTGCCGTGATGGGTTGGCGTTGGATTCATTGCTACTGCATCCATTATAACATCATTCAGGACATTCGTTTGGATACGCTGTGCATGGTTTTCACTTGCCAAATTAATCATTGGAAGCAAAGTATGGATACGTGCTTTCGTTTTAGCAGACAAGAACACAATTGGAGCATAGTCAAGGAACTGGAATTCAGCTCTAATTTTCTCTTCAAACTTCTTCATCGTTTTATCATCTTTTTCAACTGCGTCCCATTTGTTCACTACAATAACGATAGCTCGTCCTGCCTGATGGGCATACCCAGCAATCTTTTTATCCTGTTCAATAATGCCTTCTTCCCCGTCGAGGACCACTAGGACAACATCTGAACGTTCAATAGCTCGTAATGCACGTAAAACACTGTACTTTTCAGTACTTTCGTATACCTTACCTTTTTTCCTCATTCCAGCGGTATCAATGATGACATAATCATCGCCATTATATTTATATGGAGAATCGACCGCATCTCTTGTTGTTCCTGCGATATTACTTACAATAACGCGCTCTTCACCCAAAATCGCATTAACTAATGAGGATTTTCCAACATTCGGTCTACCGATCAAGCTGAACTTAATCACATCTTCGTCATAGTCAGGTGCTTGGTGATCAGGGAAGCTTTGTACAACAGCATCTAGCAAATCCCCAATTCCAATTCCGTGAGAGCCAGAGATTCCTATTGGTTCACCAAAGCCCAATGCATAGAAATCATAGATCTGATCGCGCATCTCAAAGTTATCCACTTTATTTACAGCAACGACTACTGGTTTCTTTGAACGATAAAGAATTTTTGCCACTTCTTCATCAGCAGAAGTCAATCCCTCTCTGCCACTCGTCATAAAAATAATAACATCCGCTTCATCAATAGCAATCTCTGCCTGTTGACGAATCTGTTCTAAAAACGGTTCATCCCCTATATCAATACCGCCTGTATCAATAATATTGAATTCATGGTTTAACCATTCTCCAGAACTATAAATCCTGTCTCTGGTTACTCCGGCTACGTCTTCTACAATTGATATTCTTTCTCCTACAATCCGATTGAATATTGTAGATTTCCCTACATTCGGCCTGCCTACTATGGCTACAACTGGTTTTGGCATGGTCGTTCATCCTTTCAACTATCCTAGCTAAATTCCTGTTTATTTTCACTGAATTGTTAGCATGTTTAATGTATTTATATTTTATGAAAAAAGAACCCTTCTTAATCATAAAGAAGGGTCTAACTATATTATGATAGCAAACGTTTCGCAAAGTAACAACTCTTCTGCTATATTTCCTTACTATTTTTGACGTGAAATTTAAACTCCCTTGGAGTTTTCCTTTCAATATTCTCGGTAAAAAGTAAACTAAATTACTTTTCTTAATGGAATTTATCCAACAGGTTTTTATCTAACGCCCTTACCTTTTAACCCTACATGCTGCTGATGATAAATCCTTCGCCTCGGTATTCTTTTTGTCCATAGATTATTGGTTTTATTTAAAAGGATAGTAATGGTTATCGCCAGTAACAAAAGGTCCAATGATTCAAATGTACCTATCGCTTTAACTGGAAACCCGTAAACATATAAAATCCCTGAATAAACTGCTTCACCAAGTATAATGGCAACACTAAGTATACTGACCCTTTTAGTTGATTCTAAAAAGATTATACTCAGTACAACCAGCATACCGGCCGCAATATAAATCCAGTTTACAATAAACCATACTGGATATAGAACTGAATAAATTCTAATACATATAAAGGCAATAGTAATAAAAAAAATAGCGACTGTCATTCTAATTAATTCTTTATTCGTCCAATGTCTCCATTGATAAAAAGACCAAAGCAGGGCCGCAATAAAAAACAGATTTAAATGTATACTGAATATATGGATGGACAGACCGGCAAAGCAAATCCCTGCCAATAGTCTGATCATTCCTCTCCGTCTTATCTTAACCGATTCATCTGATATAAAAATAAAATACCAACACCCAAGCCACATTAAACTGAAAAATAAATAACCTTCATGCATAAAAACCTCCCTTAGCAGTATGCCAACTTTCAATTTTTTTAAACATTTCAAATGTAATAGGAAATTGATTTATTTAACACATCTTCGGTAAGCAGGGCATTCGATTCTTTTCTATAAATTCAGTAGATACCCAAAGACACCCTCACTTTCATAAACATATATTCTACATAACAGATTTTTTCAGCCACGCTAATTCTGGCCCTTTAATCGCAATCACGACCAAGTTACACTCTAATCCTCGGGTCATTTCACAAAACTAAATAATACAGAGTGAAGCATAACGCTGATTGGTAACTTTATTCGATTTTTTGTTTATACATAGAAACAGCCCTTCTCTATACCTGAGAAGGGCTGATTTTTACTTAATATTAAACCTAAAGCATGCAAGCCTGTAAGGGCATCTAACACATTACTTTATTTTTTTAAATTCTTTAACTGCTCTCCAATCATTTCACCTAATTGGAAGCCTCTTGTTTCTTCAGGGAGTTCATAGTTATCCATTTCAGCAGCTGGATTTTCTTGCAATTCTTTAATACTTAGAGATAATCTGTGCTCATCCTCATTCACGTCAAGCACTTTAACTTTAATAACATCTCCCTCAGACATAACCTCATGAGGAGTGCCGATATGTTTATGTGAAATTTGAGAAATATGCACCAAACCTTCTACACCAGGGAATACTTCCACAAAAGCACCATAGGATACAAGACGTTTAACCGTCCCTTCCAAAACACTGCCTTTTTTTGCTTTATCAGTAATATCTGACCAAGGTCCAGGCAGGGTCTCTTTTATGGATAATGAAACTCTTTCAGTATCACGGTCAATAGATAAAATCTTGACTCGGACGTTGTCTCCCTCTGAGACAACATCTGAAGGTCTGTCCACATGTTCATGAGAAAGCTGAGATACATGAACTAAACCATCAATACCTCCAATATCAACAAATGCGCCGAAATCAGTTATTCGCTGAACCGTTCCTTCAAGGACTTGGCCAGCCTGTAAAGATTCCAGAACGCCAATTTTTTTCTTTTCTTTCTCTTCACGCACAACATCTCTGTGTGAAAGGATTAAGCGGTTTTTTTCTTGGTCCAGCTCTACAATCTTAAACGCTAGCTCTTTCCCTTTGTAGTCAGAGAAATCTTCAACGAAATAATCTTCGACAAGCGAGGCAGGTACAAATCCACGTACTCCCAAGTCAACAACTAGACCGCCTTTTACAACGTCTTTAACCTCAGTTTCAATTATTTCACCATTTTCAAATGAAACAACCAGGTCTCCCCACGCTTTTTCTGCATCTACTTTTCTTTTCGATAGAATCAGAGCTTCATCTTCGACTTTGATAATCTCAAACTCAAGCTCGTCCCCTTCCTTCACCACATCTGAAGCTTTTTCAACGTGCAGACTGGAGAGCTCACTGATAGGGACAATGCCATCATGCTTACTATTTTCAACTTCAATTACGACTTGTTTTTCTTCAACTTTAGTTACAGTCCCACGCACTCTTTGGCCTACATTAAACTCGGTTACATTAATATTGTTCATATCCTCTGTCATATGTACTCCTCCTAACGATCACGGGTTCAATTACCTTTCAATTTATATTTAATACCACTAATCCGCCAGTATTAAACAATATTCTAAATAATCTCTTTTTTCTAACTTCTTATAATTTGTACTATTTGTCAAGCAGGATGTTTAGCGGTTTTGATCAATCAATTGCTTTATATGAGCCATTATGACTTTCGTCACTTCCTCAGGGGAGGCTTTTTGACTACGGTATTCTTCCATGTCAATTGGAGGACCGTATATAACTTTTGTTTTAGAAAATGGTTTATAGGAACCAATCACGGCACAGGGAATAACTTTAGCGTCCGTTCTCAACGCAAAGAAGCCTGCACCCGCAAGACCCTCTCCCAATTCGCCTGTCTTACTGCGAGTTCCTTCAGGAAACAGACCTAAGACATGTCCATCTTTTAAAGCACCCAATCCCTTTCGCAAGGCATTCCGGTCACTCATACCTCTTTTAATAGGAATGGCATGAACACGCGGTAAAATAGTTTTAAGAACAGGTACATTAAACAGTTCTTCTTTAGCGATAAAATGAACATCCCGCGGGCACGTCATCCCTACAACTGGCGGGTCTAATTCACTGATATGATTGGAGCATAATAAAACACCGCCTGTCTCAGGAAAATGTTCTCTTCCTGAAACTGAGACACGGTATAAGGGAGTTAGAGCTATCTTTACTACGCCCCTGGCAAATCTATAAAAGCTCATCCATATACTCCTTTCTCATTCGCTATCTTCATAATAGCATCCACCACTTCATCAATTGAAAGACTTGTTGTATCAAGTTCAATTGCATCTGCTGCTTTTTTCAAAGGAGATACTTCTCTTTCTGAATCAAATTTATCACGGGCCGCAATATCTTGTTTTAATTGTTCAATATCCGAGTCAAACCCTTTTAAGATATTTTCTTCATGTCTTCTTTTGGCACGCTCATCTACACTTGCAAGCATAAAGATTTTGACTTCAGCATTTGGCATAACTTGAGTACCTATATCTCTGCCATCCATTACAACGCCGCCTTGTTCAGACAGGAGCTGTTGTCGTCGAACCATTTCTTCACGGACCAGTTTATGCTGAGAGACAGCGGAAACATTTTTAGTTACATTCGGCGTTCTTATCTCTTCAGATACAATAACTCCATCAACCAGTACATCTTGTCCTTGTTCACTATTCTGCAATTTTATATCCGTAGACATTAATAGATCATAAAGAGCTGCTTCGTTATTCGGATCTATTCCATTATTTAATGCCTTATAAGTTAAAGCCCTGTACATTGCACCTGTATCAATATATATGTATGTTAGCCTTCTAGCAATAATTTTCGCTACTGTGCTTTTACCTGCAGCAGCAGGACCATCAATAGCAATCGATAATTTCTTTTTCATTTGTTCCTCCTTGTTGTACACAAAAATTAATCATGACTATTTTAACACAGCTTTACAGGATATAAATCAATATGAATGTAAAAAAATGAGACAAAGTACTTTACTTTGTCTTTAGAAAACCTAAATATTCATTTATTGGAAATTGCATCCATAATTGCTGTATAATTATTTTCGATGACGCCTTCATATCTTGCGAGTGTTTTCCATTTAGTAAAGGTATGTTCACGATGAAAAACAAGCTGAAAAAATAATAAAAATAAAAGTTGAATGATAGCCATTTTCTTGATAAATCGCTCTACCGCATTCATATGGAACAATCCTCCTCTTACTTATGAGTTTGTCCATACAGATATGTATTTAATCCCCAAAACCTCTGTTTCTTTCCTCCAATTGCCTTTCAAAACAATAACGCAGCAAAATTTGCCGTTCTGCTTCAGTGATTTCGGTAAATTCGACAGATACTTTTTTTCTATTATTCAAAACTTCGACAATTCTTTTCACTTGTACCTGAATGGGTAGTTCACACACTTCCCTATTTCTCATCTCAAATGTAAACTGCAGTATTAGATTAGTATGAGTATCAATCTTTAAATTTTGAGGAACAATGATTGCTGCTCCTCCTGCGCTAATATCCGTTGTTAATGCCGTAAAGGGGGGGAATTCATTATTAATGGGCTGTACATTTACTTTTGTGGACAAGCTTACACGCACATATTCTCTTCGCTGAATTTTTTCCAGATATTCATCACCAGGATAATCTAAAAGCAGCAAAGGTATATTTTCCCTTACTCTTCCCTGGATTTCCGTATTAAACAGATAGGTATTTTGATCCTTTCCAACAAATGTTCCCCTGAAATTCGTTCCATTTATAAAGTAATCTATTCTGTTCGTATATATATTAACTGGATAATCAATATAAAGAATCCCATCTCTAACATCCATTAACTTGCATCTATATGTTTCAGGCTGATCTAATTGGCTCTTCTCAAGTATGATGGTCATTCCGATTGTTAACATAGTTAAACCATTTCCCCTCTGACATGTGTAAGAATATTCCAAAACAAGGACTTATGTACTATTATGACAGAAAATACAAAAAAAGGAAAAGACCGTTTCCAGCCTTTTCCTTAGATTATTTTTTATGAGACATCATCATACACTTTTCTTGCTTCATGCATGATTTCTACTTTTTCTTCATGCCCGTTTTCTGCATTAATAAAAATTCGGTAGGTATCATCGCCTACTGTTCCCATAAATTCATAACAGAGTACATCTTCATATAAATTATTTGTGATAACGGCTAATCTTTTTTCCATAATCATTACTTTTCCACTGATTTGCTTTTCAGCTTCTTTTTCAGTGATAGCCGGTTTATTAATTTTTCTTTCCTTATCATGATTTTGAAGATAATCGTCTGCTCCCAATCCGATGATATCTCCATTATCTAGTGCTACTTTGATACGGATTGCTTCAGGATAGATCCTCACTTGATCTTTAACCGTTACAAACGTATAAACACCAACATTATTATATTGAGTACTTTCAAATAACTCCATATTCTGATAGCCCATGTTATTCAGATATTGCCGAGCTTTCTTATATCCATCGTTTAACCCGATCTTAGCATCGGATACTTGACGATCATTAATAATATAAATTGGATGTCCACCTTTTTTAGTCAAATCGATTCCAATCATATTACCTGTAGAAGCACTCTTCAAATTCACATGATAGAACTCGTATTTTGAACCATCCTTATTTGCAGTTACGCTGACAGTTTTAGCATTAGAGACACCTGTATATTTTTTTGCCAGTTCAATTGCTTCCTTACGGGTTATTTCTTTTCCGGACAAATTTTTATAATCTATGTTTTTTTCCTCCACAGATGTAAATGTAGGTCCATATTCACTTTTTTGTCCAATTGACTTTACATTTTTATCTATCGTTTTAAGTCCATCAATAACTTGGTTGTCCCGTTGGCTGTCCCCCTTCGTATCCGCCAAGGCTGTTTCCACATCCATCCAACGTAAATCATTGTCGCTGATTTTCCTTTGAACACTCCTTAGCTCATCTCTTATTTCCGTTGCGTCACTATACAGAGCTTTTAATGTATTATATTCTTCATCAGATAGCGGACTTTTATCTAAATCTCGCACAGATGTCTTATAGGCGAAATCACCGATATTTGTTAAAAATTTCTCCGTTTCATGAAATGGCATTAATGTTAGGGGCAAATGACCAACATTATTATGCGCTTCACTTGTTAATCTCCAAACCTCAGCCAATGCCGGAGATAGAGAATCCTTTGTATTCATAGCCAATGTCGTCCCGATTTTATCATTTAACACATCAATTTGATAGTTCAGATCATTAAAGGCACGCTGATAATTATTCTCGGTTTGATTCATGATAGCTATTTTTTCTTGATGATCCTGATATGCCCAGTACGCTGTTCCAACTAAACCGATTAGCAATACAGCAATCACGATATTTCTTATCATTACATTCACCTCAGTTGCAGAATATATGCTTGCCGATTTTTTTTATTTGCGGACGACTCCATATCCATGAACTTGTCGCTGTTTCCGGGTTAAAATAATATTCAGCTTCACCGGTCGGATCCCAACCATTGATAGCATCTATAACTGCGTTTCTTGAACTCTCATTAGGTTCAAGCCAGATTTGTCCGTCAGCTACCGCAGTAAATGCTCCCGACTGAAATATAACCCCTGAAACTGTATTTGGAAACGATGAACTTTGGACCCTATTCAAAATAACCGCAGCAACTGCTACCTGACCCTCGTATGGTTCACCTCTCGCTTCACCATGAACTGCGTTCGCCATTAACTTTATATCACTTTCCGAAAATCCAGCTGGTATATTTGCAGCTGTACCGGTCGTCTTTGTGGATGTGTTCTTTTTCGCCGTATTTGTTGATTTTGTCGTTTTATTCGATGATGATTTTGGCTTAACTTGATGCTCAATTGGAGTTCCCTGATAATAAGTAAACTCATTTCCTGAATTGATTTGTTTTTTCACCCAGGAAGCATTGTAATTAGAGGCGCTAACCAGTTTACTTTTAGTCTTTGCTCCACCTAACCCATCAATAGGTAAGCCGAATTGTTCCTGAAAATTACGCAATGCCCAGTATGTTCCCCATCCAAAGACCCCATCTATTTTTCCATGATAAAAGCCTATATTTTGAAGACGCGCCTGTAATTCGATGACATCATCTCCGACAGCTCCCCTTTGAATCACTTGATTGGTAAATGCTTCAGTCTGGATATCAAAAATGGGTGAGAGGAATAAAAAACAACCAATTATTGAAAAGGATACTAACTTCCTTACTAAACCCTTCATTTCATGCCCTCCTGTAGAATTAATGACAGTAAGGGTAGTTTTTGCAAACACATATAAAATATTCAGTCCAACATGAAAATCATTTTCAAACTAGAGGATTGATGATTATAAAAATAAGTTGCATACAAAAGCTTTTTGAGCTGATAGCAGAGAAAAGAAAAGTTGAATGGAGGTAGGGAAAAATCATTTAGGATTGTAGAAGCAGTGGGGTATGAAGCATATTCTTTGTAACATAATAAGCAACAATTTCAGGATGAATTCATGACCTTTATTTACCCTGGAGGATTAAAGCCGCAGACAACATAAATAGATAAAACATCCTTTAAAATAAAAAAAACAAACCCTAATCAAATCTACTCCTAAAAAGAAGCAGATTTAGATTTAGTGTTTGTTTCTATTTTACTGCAGTTTACAGTTTATTAAACTGATTCAAATGACTGTTTAAAAGCCTTTTCTGTTAAAATTCTTGCCTTTTTTACTTTCCAAAGTCCGAGACCCCATAGACAGAACATAAATGGAATTAAATATACATACCATTTTTCCTGCTCCATCAATATATAGTTAAAGGAACCATGCAAGGCAATCGGAATGAACAAGGCTGTCAGCATATAAGTCAGCTTTAACCTGGGCTGGGTTTGGAATTTGGCTTTCCCAAAATAAAAGCCCATGATGACCCCAAACAGTCCATGACTTGAAACAGGGAACATCGCTCTTCCCCATGCATATTCAAGCCCATTCGAAAATAAATAGAGGATATTTTCCAATGTTGCAAACCCCAAAGAAATAGAAACTCCATAAACAATTCCATCATAGGGTTCATCAAAATCAACATGGCCATAGATCAACCAAAGGAATAAAGCCCACTTAATCAGCTCTTCTACCATTCCCTTTTCAAAGAAGGCATCAGCCCAAACAGAAAGAAAAAGCCCTTCTGCCTGGATGACATATTGAATAAACATAACAGGTATGACAAATAACGCACCATAGATAAATACTTTAAATACAACTGATACAGGCTCAGTGTTATATTGATCTTTCAGGTAAAAATAAATTAGCAAGGCTATACCAGGTGCAACGCCCGCTGTTAATATATTTAACATGGATTACCCTCTCTTTTTTACTCTTTCGTCCTTTAATCGTAACACGGACGAAAAAAAAAGAAAATCAAGAATTCTCACAGCTTTCATGTGATTAGTGTAATTCGAACCCTACAACTTAAACGCAGCCTTGATATCGACATTACCATTGGATAATAATATGGCCAATTTCAATCTTGCCTTCTTGCTGTCATAATCCTCACCTAGAATCACACCCCTATTTTGCAGGTCATGCGCACTGCCGTGGTATCCATAGGCAGGATACACTTTTCCTTCTTCCGCACTTGTACTGATAACAATTGTTATCCCGTTATCCAAAGCAGATTGGATTGAGTTGACCATTAAAGGTGTTACTTGCCCACGGCCGACTCCTTCTAGCACAATTCCACGTGCGCCGGCATTTACAGCGGCATCAATCATAATCCCATCTGCACCTGTATAGCATTTTACGATATCAACGCGCGGTATTTCCGGACCGATTTTGTAAGATTCATTATAGATCGGCTTTTGATAGACGCTGACTACATCATTATCGATGATTCCAAGATATCCATAACCAAATGATTCAAAGCCCTGGAGATTCGAAGCATGGACTTTTTTCACGTATCTTGCAGAATATATCCGCTCATTAAAGACAACCAAAACTCCGCTATGCTTTAAGTGTTGATTTGCGGCTACATAGATTGAATTCCGTAAATTGGAATATACATCGGTTCCGACATCCTGAGGGGAGCGCTGTGAGCCTGTTACCACTATTGGTCTTGGATCTTTAGTTGTTAGATCAAGAAAATAAGCCGTTTCCTCTAACGAATCCGTTCCATGAGTGACTACCACTCCACAAACTCCTTCATCCTCCAATTCCTTTTCAATGGCTTCTTTTATTAAAACCATATCTTCGAAACCAATATGCATGGAAGGCTTTTGCATTAAATCTATAATTTTTATATCGAAACCCTCCGGCAACTGACAGAGTGCTGCTAATTCCTCACCACTCATAGCACCCGAATTCAGAAGTCCTTTAGAGATTTCTTTACTGGCAATCGTTCCACCAGTCGTAATTAGTGAAATTTTCTTCATTTTACACCTCTTAACAAGTAATCAAGCATTCTTAATGCTACTCCAACCCTTCCTTATCTTTTACCGCATTTGCTATTTGTCCACCATGAAATCTTCCATTCTCAATAAAAATTTCATTAGCATTATTTCCGGCCACAATCACACCAGCCACAAATAGGTTCTCTATGTTTGTTTCCATTGTTTGCTCATCAATCATTGGTTTCCCTGTATCACTTTGTATTTCAACACCTACATTGGTTAGAAGGCTGTAATCCGGATGGTACCCTGTCATAGCAAAAACAAAATCATTTTGTATTTCGATTATTTGCCCCTCTTTTTCATAAATTACAGTTTGCTCTTTAATCTCTTTTACGACTGAATTAAATTCCATTTTGATAATTCCGTTGCGGACATATGATTCAAACTCGGGCAAAATCCAAGGTTTAATGCTTTTTGAATAAACATTTCCCCGATATATGACTGTTACTCTTGCTCCCGCTTTTACAAGCTCTAGCGCAGCATCTACGCTTGAATTTTTGCCACCGATCACAACCACATCCATATCGTAGAAAGGATGTCCTTCTTTGAAATAATGGTATACCTTATCCAAATTTTCACCTGGTATATTCATCATATTTGGTTGATCATAATAGCCCGTTGCAATGATACAGTATGGTGTTTCATATTCATTTTTGGTTGTTTTTATTCTAAATAATCCATTCTTCTGCTTTTCTATTACTTCCACACATTCATATGTATTTATTCTGAGATTCTTCCTCTTCGCTACTTCTCTATAGTATGTTAATGCCTGGAGTCGAATAGGTTTCCGATTTTCAGTAATGAAAGCGACATCCCCAATTTCTAATTTCTCACTGGTTGAGAAAAAGGTTTGATGTGTTGGGTAATGATAAATCGAATTAACAATATTCCCCTTTTCAATAATCAATGGATTTTTACCAATTTCCTTTAAACTAATGGAAGCTGACATACCACATGGTCCGCCGCCAATCACAATTGCTTCTTCATAGTGCATACTTCTTTCCTCCAAATAACCGTAAACTGGAATTTCAATTTGTATGTAGTATCTAGTACTTCTCAATGAATATTTAAATAACCCTTTTAGAATAACATTTTTAGAACCTAAACTCATCCACCACATGCAAAAAAGTTTTCTATCTCACGAGGGACAGAAAACTTTCTTATTGTTTGCAGTATTAAATCCAGCCTCTGAAACGCGATGCTTCGGCCATTTTCCGTACCCCAACCATATAGGCAGCGAGGCGCATGTCTACACGGCGGGATTGAGCTGTATCGTAGATGGTATTAAATGATTTAACCATTACTTTTTGTAATTTTTCCTCAACTTCTTCTTCAGTCCAATAGTATCCTTGATTATTCTGTACCCATTCAAAATAAGATACTGTAACACCACCGGCAGAAGCTAAAACGTCCGGTACTAACAGTATACCGCGATCTGTTAGAATACGCGTTCCTTCCAAAGTGGTTGGACCATTAGCAGCTTCAACGACAATCTTCGCTCGTATATTGTGAGCGTTTTCGTCTGTAATTTGATTTTCAATTGCGGCAGGTACCAAAACATCACATTCCAGTTCAAGTAATTCTTGGTTGGTTATCGTATTCGTGAATAGGTTGGTTACTGTACCAAAGCTGTCTCGACGATCCAGCAAGTAATCAATATCAAGGCCATCGGGATCATGTAAAGCCCCATTTGCATCTGAAATACCGATTACCTTGGCACCGGCATCATGCATGAATTTTGCCAAAAAGCTTCCTGCATTTCCAAAGCCTTGGACAACAACTTTCGCTCCTACTAAATCCATTCCACGTTTTTTAATCGCTTCATGGATACAAATAGTTACCCCTTTGGCAGTGGCTGATTCCCTGCCATGTGAACCGCCAAGAACAAGCGGTTTACCGGTAATAAATCCCGGAGAGTTAAATTCATCTATACGACTGTATTCATCCATCATCCAGGCCATAATCTGTGAATTGGTGAAAACATCCGGTGCCGGGATATCTTTTGTAGGACCGACCAATTGGCTTATCGCCCTGACATATCCACGGCTAAGCCTTTCCAATTCCCGAAAAGACATATTGCGCGGATCACATATGATACCGCCTTTTGCCCCTCCATACGGTAAGTCTACAATGCCACATTTCAAACTCATCCATATGGATAAAGCTTTAATCTCATTCTCTGTAACATTAGGATGAAAACGAATTCCACCTTTTGTCGGACCTATAGCGTCATTATGTTGAGCACGATAACCAGTGAAAACCGTTACAGAACCATCGTCCATTTTAACAGGGATTTTCACAGTTAGCATACGAAGCGGTTCCTTCAATAATTCAAATACCTCTTCTGGATATCCAAGCTTATCTAAAGCCTTATGGATGACAGTCTGAGTCGATTTTAAAACATCTAGTTTGTCCTCAGTGGAATGATGGTCGGCTGTCATTATAGTACCTCCTACAGATGTATAATAAGTAATATTTTCCTACCAGCATAAGTATACAACTTTGGCAATTGTCTGGAAAGTGAAATAATAGAATAATAGGGTTAAAAATTACAAAACAAAAATTTTTGAAAAAATATTCAGATTTATTATTCGCTTTTATAAATTCAGTATACTTAATAAAGCCTGGAAAGTGCAAGAGTACTGTTTTGGCCTTTATAAACACGCTTAGATTAAATAAAAATAACCACATCTTTTAGATGCGATTATGATAGGAAATATTTTTTTATAATAGTAATTATATTCTCTTTACTTATCCTGTGTCCGTAATCCGACAGGTATTCTTTACTCAAGGTCGAGAATTCTCCAAACTCCAAAAGAATAGACATAAGAGTTGCTTGGTTTATAAGAGTATCTTCTTTTATCTCTAAATAGTATTTGGACTTCCAAAAATAAAGGATTCCTTTCACATTCCAGCTAGTCTTTATAATTCTGCAAGCTTGTACCACATCATCAAACTCCGCAAATTCATATATGACTTGATCTCGCTTCATTATATTAACAGATAGGTACCCTTCTATTTCTTCTTCTTCTTCGAGATCTTCGTTTAAATTGTACGCATCCCTTTTTAAAATTATATAGATTCCGTAGCATGGATAAGAGTATACATCCATCTGAAAAAATCCAGCAACCAAATTCCCACATTCTTCAAGCACTTCTTGAATAATATGATAAAAAAAGCTATGGGTTTCCACCGAATGACTGGTTAGCACCTGACAGGTAACACCTCTGTCTTTCAATTCATCGTAGGGAATAAATAGTTTGAACAATGTCGGATTGATTTGTTTAAGCTTCATGAAAAAATCCTCCTGTAGCTACTCTCTCCATTCCATTGTATGAAGGGAGTCACAGTCGGTACCTTGTTTTAAAATCATGAAGGAGTTAACTTCTTTAAATGGATTAAATGAGTCTCAGGTTTTGCCATTAATCGCAGCGGAAGTAAGCTTGTTCCATATCCATTACTTGTTAGGATGGTCGTATCATTCCTCTCGCTGACGCCGCCCAATTTATATCTGCCCATTCCAAAAATCCTAATTTGTCCCCCATGTGTATGGCCGCTCAATACTAAATCAATTCCATATGATTTCTCAATTTCCTTTTCAATTTTCGGAGTATGACTGGCTAGAATTCTAAAACTGTCAGATTCCGCTTCTTCCATTGCCAAATCAAGCCGCCCCGTTTGTTCCTCTTCATCATAAAAGTCAATTCCAAGCAGGCATATTTTACCGCCATCCTTTGTTTCAAACAGTACGCTTGTATCTAGTAATTCATGGATATCCAACTCTACAAAAAGTGCATCCAGTTCATGTCTATCTATTTCATAATCATTATTACCCCATATGAAATAAACAGGACCTACACTTTTTAATTTAGTTAAATTTTCTTTTATTCTATCTAGCGGTACCCCTTTTTCAGCTAGGTCACCGCCAATTAAAACAAAATCAGCCTTCCCTTTTACCTGCCCAATAATTTCATTACTGATGACCCGCCTATGTATATCTGAAATAAAAAAGATTGTGATGGTCTCATCACTTGGAAATGTACTGAATTCAAACGTATGATCAATCACTCGGTCCTGATGCGCAAGCCTGTACATATATATGAGTAAGCACACACATAAAGCAATTAATAAACCAAAAAAGAACAGCACTGCCATAGTATCTCCCTTTCAATCCTTTATATCTTATAACTAAAAGAAGCCAGCCTAATAAATGACTAGCTCTACATTTATTTATATCTTTATTTTTGATCAATATGCAAAACTTTTTCATCAATATGCAAGACTCTAAAGCCTGATTCCTCTAATTTACGGATAAATTTATCTACATTCGGCGCTTTCACTACTTTAATGACAATGCGCCTTAAAAGTTTATCGGTTTCATCAAAGGTAACTAATGAAATTATTTGTTGCTGATATTGCCTTGCAATCTCAGTTAACCTGGCAATACGCCCCTTGGTTTCGACTGTAGTTAATGCTATCCTCACACCAGGTACATGAACGCCAAAGGTACTCTGGAATTGTTCAATTATATCATAGCGCGTAACAATGCCATGGAAATACTCGTAATCATCCACTACGGCTAATAAAGGTATCTCTTTTAAGTCCAAAAATATATTTTCGTATATTTCGTCTTCTTTTAATGTTTTGTTTACCTCAGCGATCGATTCTGCTTTTGTTTCCTTTAAAAAAATATCTCTCGGCAGCTCTGATAAGAAGGCTGCTTTGTATACTCGATACCTTGTGATCGTACCTATATACTTATTTCCTTTAAGAACTGGCACTCCCTCAATTTGATGTTCATCCAGCACCGAGAAAACCTCTTGAAGAGTATCATTGTAAGAAACCGTATGACAATGATATTTTGAAATCATGATATTCTTTACAAACATCAAAGCACCCCCACCGCAATCTAGTATAAACATTCCCTATAATTGATACTTATTCGACAAATCTCAGACTTTACCTGCCTATTTTGTGAAAAATTATTTATTTTCGTGAAAAAGATTAATATCATATAAATCTTTAAATTTATTAAAGAGGATATGTCTATTTTTCCAAGCTACATCATTTTTCCATAGATCCTTACTCCTATCTATAATCTCACATCGCAGTGCGTGAAATTCCTTTTCTGCCTTGTCCATCTTTTTTTTGTAATAAAGCATCCCTCCATACATAAAGGCAAGCATTAGCATACAGAGAATGATAAACTCATTGTCAAAAAAATAGTTATACATGGACATAAAAGAATAAGAATAAAGAGGAATAATGTTCTTATATACATAAACAACTAGAATTGCTGTTAAACCTAATGTAATGTAAATAAATAAAAAATGACGGGATTTATAATGATCGAACTTGCGTTTTCTTTTCACCACATTGTTGAGCATTATTTTTGTAGCCTCATCGGTATGTTCGTCCAAATCATTGATATACGCTTCCATAAACCACCTCTCCTTTTCATAATCATGTTTATGAAAAGAAGCGGTCAATTATGTAATTCTTGTCCATTATTTATTTACCCGTTCCCTATACATGCTTACTTTTACTAAATCGATTATAAGACTGCTTTTACCTTGCCTGCTTGCTTATTTATGATAAATCCAAGGATTAAATCAATGGTGAAATGCATCGCGATTGTAACAAATAAATTGCCTGTCCACTCATAGATAAACCCAATAAAGAAACTTAGCAACAAGATATTCACAAACAAGTATACATTATATAAATACCTTATATGGATTAGTGCAAATATGAGGCTGGCCATCCATAAACCAACATATGTTTGAATGATTCCCCTGAATAATAATTCCTCACTGATCGAGACTAATAGGACAATAAAGACTAGTTGCCGTCCATTGAGAGAACTAAAAATACGTTGATTGATTCCACCATCATTAAAGTATCTCTCGGGAAGATACCTCATCGAAAGTAAGTCGTAGAGAACTACCAGCAATCCGGCTGGGATTCCTATAAGAAGGATAGACCAATCTTGAAAATCAAATAACAATAAAAACTCCTGTATATCATCAAAGACCCATATACCCAAAAAAGAGGAGATTATAAGCAAAAGCAATTGAGTTTGAATCAATGCCTTGTATAGTTCCTCATCCTTTAGCTGACTCACGAGCTCTGCCTGTTTATTTTTCATTTGTTTACTCTGCCCTTCCAGTAAATAATTGTTTCAATTGCATTCGCCAATTTTGATCTTCCCGAGGGATGTCTTGCCGTTGTTTTGGAAGGATACCGATAAGTTCATCTAGTGTTGCTCCACACCGGTCACAACAAGTCTTTGTTTTATTCTGTAGCTCCTGATTAAAATAGGAAGCGATGCTGCTCTTTCTGCACTCAGTGGAAAGAATCCATTTTTTCAATAGATATAATTTCATGAGTTTTTCTTTTTTTCGATTTTCCAGTTCTACATCTATTCGCTCAATTCGTTCATAGGGGTCAAGAATATTCCCCTTTAATAAAGCCTTATTTAATTCTTTTATCCGTTCTATTTTGTCATCACCAATAAACTCCTCAGCTGTAAGATTGGAGGCCTCATGATGAATAACCCATTCAATTTCTGAACGAATTGGAAAATCTCTTTCAATCAGATGGGAAGCTTGCCATTCATCGCCTTCTGAATATAACAATATGGCCACTGCCGGCAATCCATCTCTTCCAGCCCTGCCTATTTCCTGTACATATGCCTCCACACTCAACGGCATGTTTACATGTAAAATAAATCGTATATCATTTTTATTAATCCCCATACCAAATGCATTGGTGGCCACTATGATTCTTAACTGCCCAGATAAAAATTGCTGCTGAATCAGGATTCGGTCACTAGTTTCCATACCGCCATGATAATAAGCAACACCATCAAAGCCCTTTTCTAGTAGAAATCCACTTAATTGTTCAGCAAGTTTTCGGCTGGATACATATATAACCCCTGCACCTGGCACTTTATTCAGTGCATCAATTAAAATTTGAAGCTTATGCTGATAATCAGCGGCTTCTTCTACCAGGATACTGATATTCTCCCTGTTCACACTATGGATTACTCTCGCCGCATCCTCCATACATAAATTTTTTAAAATATCCTCTTGAACCTCAGGAGTAGCAGTAGCTGTTAAAGCTAAGGTCAATGGGTTATTCAGTTCTTCTCTAATACGGCCGAGCTGCAAATAACTCGGTCTGAAATCATAACCCCATTGTGATATACAGTGCGCTTCATCTACAACAAACAATGCAATGTTGAGCTTTTTTAATTTATCTAAAATAAATCTGGATTGCAGCATTTCTGGCGAGATATATAAAAATTTTAATAATGATAATGACCTCAGCACCATATCCCGTTCCTGCAGGGTTAAAAATGAATTTAAGGAGGCAACCTTTTTTTCGCCTTTCGCCTTCATTTGTTCTACCTGATCTTGCATAAGAGCCAACAATGGTGAAATGATAATAACCAATCCATCCATCAAGTATCCGGGCATCTGAAAACACAAGGTTTTACCGGTCCCAGTTGGCAGCATAGCAAGTGTATCTTTGCCGGTGATAATGGATTCTATTACTTCCTTCTGTCCAGTTCGAAACGTTTGGAATCCGAACATTTTTTCTAATTGAGCTTCTAGCGGCTGCATACTTACACTTCCTTTATAGTTGCCATAACGAGCCTGATTTTAAAATAAGTTATCTCAGATGGAAGGACCATTTTTAAAGATCTTAACTGTTTTGTTTCATTAGTAGCAATGGCCTGTTTGATTTGTTCTTTCTCTGTTGCACTTACAAAATCATCTATCGGAAAATCAGGTACGTTTGAAACGATTTCAACAAGATGATCTTCAATCGTATTCGTTTTTAAATTCCGTACGGCTGCTACTTCTTCTTTGGACATCCCGGCTTGCAGCATTTTTAATGTTCTTTGCGTAGAAGCAGTTAAAAGAGATTGAACAGGTTTACCTATAAGCACAAGTTCTTTCAATAGTATATAAGGAGACTGAACACTGGCTTTAAGCATATAATGAATAGTATCCCAAAAGAGAAGTCTCGCATAAAATACATCTATATTAAGCTTTCGTGCAGCCTGTTCGATTGTCAAACCCGCATGCTGGTGACCTGAGAAGGCTGAAACAATTAATTCTGCTCCGGCTTCATTTACATTACTTAATAAATCATCAAGCTCCTGATATAGAAGCTGGGCCAATTCCATTGAAGAGAGAGGAATCTTTTTAAATAATTTTTTCACTAACAGTTGTTCCTCTTGATTACGGGAAACCGCAATGAAAGAATGATTGCCATTTAGCAAACAGGAAGACGTTTGTACCAATAATTGCAGCCTCATCCAAAATCCATGAGCTGCATCTTGAAAGGTACGACCATCCAGGTTAGTTAACTGAGGATAATCCTTTTCCCAAAAGGAAAGTGCTTGTTTACCATGCTGCGTACAGACATAGGTATTAATACCTGTTTCTTTTATATATCCTTTTTTGGTTAATTCAATAATCTTTTGATCCCAAGTCTCTCTTTTTAACTTTGGAAGTACGCCAAAAAACCGAGATATATTAAACAAACGAGCATCTTGAATGGGCTGAGAGGATTTTTTCCCATTAAGTATATGTAAAGGGGAATATACTGTTCTTTGCCCCTTTAATGCATTTATTAAATACAGTATTAATCCGTCAAAATATGGTATAATCATGTTTTAACCCCTTTATCCTACATGTCTGACACTTTTTATCTTACCAAATAGTTGTACCCTCATGCTTAAAATTCAATAGCCTATTTTTCCTTTATTCGCTAAAAACACGCGAAATATTGGCTATTGAAAAGTTATACCATGAGTTTTACAATAAGGTGAGGGGTTTGATATCCAGTTCGGTATCAAAATATATATTTTTTTACCTGGGAGGTATTTAGCATGGCTAAATTTACTATTGTTGACAAAGAAACTTGCATTGCTTGTGGTGCTTGCGGAGCAGCAGCTCCAGATATTTACGATTATGATGATGAAGGTATTGCATTTGTTACTTTAGATGATAACCAAGGTATTGTCGAAATTCCAGATGTTCTGCTTGATGACATGATGGATGCTTTCGAAGGTTGCCCAACAGATTCTATTAAAGTTGCTGACGAATCCTTTGACGGAGACGCATTAAAATTCGAATAGTCTCCCATTAATAAAAGCCTCTGCGGTTTCGCAGAGGCTTTTATTTAATCTATTTTATACATTTCGCAATACAGATTGCTTCGAAAACCAGCCCTGCATTTTAGTGAATAACAGCATAAATACAATGGCAATTAAGGTTCCTTTTATTAAATTGAAAGGAATGATCGCCGTGGTGATCATTGCTCGAATTTCTGTACCAGACATGTTCCAATTCATTAACACACTGTAGCTTGGCAGCAAAATGAAGTAATTGACAAGACTCATAAATAAAGCTAATACGATTGTGCCTCCTACAAGTCCGTACACCATGCCTCTTTTGGTGCCGATTTTTTTATAAAAATAGTAGGCTGGAAGGATAAACGCGACGCCTCCGATAAAGTTAGCAAAATGCCCAATCGGAATTCCTGTGTCGCTTCCTGTCATCATGTAATCCAGAATATTTTTTAATAATTCTACCAGGATACCCGCAACCGGCCCAAAAATGATGGCCGCAATTAAAGCTGGAATATCACTAAAATCAATTTGTAGAAATGTTGGAAAACCAGGGAATGGAAAATTAATAATCATTAGAACATATCCAATCGCACCCAACATCCCAATCGTAACCATTTTTTGAATCTTACTTACACCACTGCTTTTCATTATTTCCTCTCTCCTTTAGGTTTGGTACTACCTCTTCCAGAAGAAAGGCTCTGCCTAAAACGTCAATCATGAAGCCATGCCATAAAAAATCCCTTTATCTTAATTAGATAAAGGGAGAAAAAGGCAATGTGAAACAAAACGTTCACGAAAGATCGTTTTTTGAACGTTAACAGAGACCTCCATCTTCTCCCATCCAGACTATACTGTCGGCTTTGGAATCTCACCAAATCCTGCCTTTACAGGCTCGCGGGCTTAGATTATAAATCATCACCGCCGGTAGGGAATTTCACCCTGCCCCGAAGATAGACCGTATTTAATTAGTAAAATGCTTTAGAAAAATAATCAGGCTAGACATTCCACCTGTATATTTAACTAGACCATTTCTATATTGATTTTATCCCACTAAACTAAATAATACAAGAGATTAGAATCACTATATAAATAGATCAAAAAATATATATTTGTAAAAAATTCATAAATTAATGGCCTCACCTCTATTTTCCTCGAACCAACTAAGCCGTCTAAATTATAGAAAATGAAGTCTTTTTAGTATCTGCCGGCAACAAAAAATAGACTTTTCCAAAATTTTAAAATAGTAAGCGCTTGCAATGTTGAATCTTGATTGACACACAGATTATAAGTCTTGTAGAGTGGAAACAAGATTAAATACTTCTACAGGATGGTGACAAGATTGTTTAAAGTGCTCATAGCTGATTCAATAAAGCCTGATGGTTTAACACCATTCATTGGCAGGAATGACATCGAGGTTGTCCAAAAAAAGATAGATGAAGTAAGCAGTGAATTGCATCTGTTTGATGCACTTTTAGTTAGAAGTGCTACAAAAGTAACAAATGATTTACTTCAAAAAATGACAAACCTAAAAATTGTAGCCCGGGCTGGCGTAGGGATCGACAATATAGATGTTCCTTCCTGTACAAGTCGTGGAATCATTGTGGTCAATGCACCGGATGGCAATACAATTTCTACCGCTGAACACACTTTTGCCATGATGGCATCCCTGGCCCGAAACATTCCTCAGGCTCACCAATCTTTAAAAAATGGTGCTTGGGAGCGAAATCGCTTTGCCGGAGCTGAATTAAAAGGTAAGACGTTAGGAATCGTTGGTATGGGGAGAATTGGTACTGAATTATCCAAGCGGGCGAGAGCTTTTCAGATGAATATTTTTGCCTTTGATCCTTTCATTACGTCAGATCGGGCAAAAGAATTAGGCATAACGGTCGGTTCACTCGATAACCTGCTTCAAGTATCTGATTTCATCACCGTCCACACCCCATTAAATAAGGATACAAGAGGCTTATTAAACAAAAATACAATACATAAATGCAAAGACGGTGTCTATCTGATCAACTGTGCCAGAGGAGGCATAATTGACGAGGACGCTTTATATGATGCGGTTCTTGAGGGAAAAGTAGCCGGAGCTGCACTGGATGTATTTGTAGAAGAACCTCCGGTGAATAATAAATTATTGTCCTTGGATCAAATCATTGTCACACCTCACCTTGGAGCGTCCACTGCTGAAGCGCAATTAAATGTGGCTAAGCAGGTGGCAAAAGAAGTAGTCTCATTTGTGGATGGAATACCAGTGTCAAACTCCATCAATTTACCAGCTATACCTGCTGAATTATTTAATAGAATACAGCCATATTATCAATTAGTGAAAAAACTTGGCTCTTTCCTATCACAATATATAAACGAAGGCATAAAAGAAATTTCCATTACATATGGCGGTGATGCTTTTGATTTTGATTCATCAATTTTAACAAAATCACTTGTTTCTGGATTTTTTAAAGAACGGGCTGATGTCACCATCAACGAAGTAAATGCCCTGTTATACGCTAAGGAACGTTCCATCACTATAGGTGAAAAAATCTCAAACGAAACATATGGTTATTCAAATAGTATAACGGTAAGAATTAAAGGCGATACCAGACAAATTGAAATGAAAGCAACCTATATAAAAGAATATGGGCCGCGTATCATTGCCATCGATGACTTCAAAATCGACTTTTACCCTGATGGCCATATCCTATATATCCAGCACCACGACAGACCAGGCGTGATTGGCATTGTCGGTAAAAAACTCGGCGATCTTAATCTCAATATTGCCACCATGCAGGTAGGACGGAAAGAAGCCGGCGGTGAAGCCATTATGATCCTTACGTTTGATGAAAAAATTCCTCATTCCGTCATAAATGAACTTGCCGGCAATGATGAAATATCCGTCGCCAAAGCAATTAATTTGAGTGAGGCATAGAATAATAAGAATAGGGCATCTCATAAGCTGGCTTAGCTTATCGATGCCCTTTCCTCTTATATTCTATTAAAATTACTTAGTCTCAGTTCAATAAGCCACTTTATTCTCATGTTTTTGGATTTGCTCATGCAATGTCTCTCTTACAGCTCCGGGTCCCCCAATCAGTTGCTTAAAAAATTCTTCGATTGTATTTCCTAAGCCAACTTCGTACAAGTCCACCCCAAAAATTCTTTCGTTTGAAAGAATAGGCTGTAAGTGGTTACTGACTGATTCAGGTTGGCCGAACTCGATTCCATGAAGATACTGCTGCAAATCTTCTAAAATAGGATCAGGACTGATGTTCATTTTTTTACCAGCATCATTCACACCAAGTAGATACCGGCACCAAGCCGCAATCGTTAAAGGAATAAATGTTAAATCAGTTATTTGAAGGTCATTTCTTTCGGCATATAATTTGATAGTCTCCCCAAATCGGATTCCTAATTTCTGCGAAGTGTCTGTAGCGATCCTCCCAGGTGTATCCGGAAAAGTGCTTGTACACCGTTCCGTAGAGTTTTTCATGTTAAATACCAGTATCAGGATTCAATAGCTCTCCTATAAAATGTCCAGTATCAGAATGCAAAAAAGCACATCACCTAAGTGATATGCTTTCATCAAACAGTTCCTTGTGTAACAAGAATTATCTTCTTAATTCTACTTTTTCGCTGGCAGGAAAAATGTAAATGTCGTACCCTGTCCAACCTTGCTGTAGACATCTATTTTACCGCCATGACCATGAATAATATTTTTTGCTATTGCAAGGCCAAGTCCTGTGCCAGATCTCCCTCTTGTTCTTGCTTTATCAACCTTGTAAAACCTTTCGAAAACAAAAGGCAGCTCTTCCTCAGAAATACCTACACCAGAATCCTTCACGTCAAATTGAGTACCATTATCCAATGTTCTTTGGATAATTTGCACTTCACCTCCCCCAGGTGTATGGCGCAGGGCATTATCAATCAAGTTGGTGAATACCTGTTCAATGCGGTCAGGGTCCAGCTCAACAAGCGCCTCAGGATGGTCAAGGGTTGTATAGACATCAACATTTTTTTCCTGAGCTGCCCGCTGGAACTTTTTCGATATTCTACCAAGAAAGCTGCCAACTTCTACTTCCTCAATATTTAAAGTCTGATGTCCTGCTTCCATTCGAGCCAAGTCTAAGAGTTCATTAACCAAGCGTCCCATTCTTAATGATTCATCATATATGACCTGTGCCATTTCTTTTTTCTCATCTGCTGTTTCCGCAATATCATCTATAATTGCTTCACTATATCCTTGAAGCATAGCAATAGGCGTACGAAGCTCATGCGATACATTGGCAATAAAATCTTTTCTCATCTTATCAAGCCGGCGTTCCTCCGTCATATCCCTTAATACAGCTACAGCTCCACGGATATCATTTTGACGGTAAAGGGGATTCATAAGTATTACCCAATCGTGCCCCTGCGTGGTAATCTCGGCTATTTTAGCTTTTCCCGTTCCCTTAACCTCGAGGAATAAATCGCTTAATGCATCAGGGACTTGGTTTCCAGACTGTTTTTTTTGATTGGTTTCATCCAAAAAACTATACCTTAAAAAGTCATCTGCTGGAGGATTCGTTACAAGAATTTCACCGTCTCTGTTAAACATGATCACTCCATCAGCCATATTAATTAAAATATTCGATAAATTCTCTTTCTCCTGCTGTAATGCCGTCATATTATACTTCAGCTGCCGTGCCATTTGATTGAATGCAATCGCCAATTCGCCAATCTCATCGTTTGTTAAAATGGGAACCTTCATGTCAAATTTTCCTCTGGCCAATTCAGATGCTGCTTCCCTCATTTTTCTAAGCGGAGCAGTCACTCTTGATAACAGGAAGAACGCAAAAATCGTCGTTAAAACAATCCCGATCCCGACAGCTATCAAGATGAAGATTGTCGTTTGTGCGTTTGTACTCTCACTCGAGTCTACAGACTGAAATGCATAGATGGCGCCATCCATTCCGTCATTAGTGATTGGAATTCCGACAATTGTACCCTGAGTAACATTATCCCCGCCCAAAATAGACGATAGATAAGTGGTTTCTGAAACTTGTCTATCATTCACTAATGACTTTTTTAAGGTTTCATCACGAGAAAAGAGTTGATAGACTTCTTTCTTATTCAAATCATTCAAACTGCTGTATATATTGGTATCATCTAAAATAATAACAATATCCTTATTCGGATCGATGATTTGCCAAACAATTTGTGTTGATTGCTCGATATCTGAATGTTCCTCTAAAATCATTTCAACTTGTTTGGCTGTTCGAAACAAAGAAGATTTAGCTTCCTCCATACTTTGATTATGGAAAAACTCCAGCAGTAATACAGTTAAGATGAATAGAACGAAGGAAAACAGCAAAATAATGGTCATCCAAAGTTTCCCGACTACACTTTTCCAAAACATTAGTCGTTGACTACCTCGAATTTATAACCAACACCCCAAACGGTTACAATCATTCTAGCTGCATCCTCAGATACTTTATTTAATTTTTCTCTTAATCTTTTAATATGTGTATCAACGGTACGTAAATCCCCAAAGAATTCATAGTGCCAAACTTCTTTTAGCAATTGTTCCCGATCATACACTTTATCCGGGGTTTTAGCGAGATAGTATAATAGTTCATATTCTTTAGGTGTTAATGCAACCTCTACACCGTCCGCCAATACTCTATGCGCATCATTATCGATCGTTAGATGATTAAAGACGACAACATCTTTAGTTGAGGTCTCTGATTGAATATAGGAATTTTTCGATGACCTTCTTAACAATGCTTTCACTCGTAAGACTACTTCCCTTGGACTAAAAGGCTTTACGATATAATCATCCGTGCCTGCTTCAAAACCTTGCACTCGGTTTATTTCTTCACCTTTAGCAGTCAACATAATAACAGGTGTTGCCTTTTTTTCACGCAGTTCTTTACAAACCTCAATTCCATCCTTGCCAGGCATCATCAAATCCAGAAGGATTAAATCATAATCATTCGCCAAAGCAAGTTCTAAAGCATCTTCCCCATTAGCAGCCTCATCAATTGTATATTTTTCGCGCTCTAAATACATTTTCAATAGTCTTCTAATACGGTCCTCATCATCTACTATAAGCAATCGTATGTTGTTCTCTTCCATCACCCGGACCTCCTTAAGCATTAACTAATAACGATACAAATTTATCCACGATATCAGTTTTATTATACATGCATACTAAATATTTAGGAATAGAAAAGTGAATATTTACATAAATAAAGCGATTCTATAAAGTTAAATTTATAGAAAAATAATATCTATCATACAACCAGATTTTTTTAATATAAGATTTTGCCTAACTTCCTATTCAGTTGTCATCCAACTTAAAAATAGTAAAAGCATCATAAATCGGAATATAATTGCAGTTAATAGCTTAAGCCTGATTTTCTAAAGAAGAGTTAAGAACAAAGGGCTTCCATACTTGGAAGTCCTCTTTTTTCTTAATTGCTAGCATATGAGTGTAATCCAACGATAATTAAATTCACCGCGATAAGATTAAACATAATGATAATAAATCCTATAACTGCAAGCCAGGCTGACTTTTCGCCATGCCACCCCTTCGATATGCGCAGATGCAGAAATGCTGCATAAAATAGCCATGTAATTAAAGCCCATACTTCTTTAGGATCCCAACCCCAAAATCTTGACCAGGCTATTTGGGCCCAAATCATGGCAAATATCAACCCTCCCAAAGTAAATACAGGGAATCCGATTAGAATGGATCTGTATCCAACCTCGTCAAGTAAATCTAAATTCACTGATTTTGCCAACGGCTGTATAGCTGCTCCTATACGCTTACGTAAAATTAAACGCAGCACTCCATATAGCACGACACCTATCATGATGGACCAAACTACTGTATTCAGTTTTTTTGAATTGATTATTAATGGCAATTCAATTAACGGATCCATCCCTGTACCGGAAACCAATTTTGCTTCCTTCGGGACAAACAACGCCGGCATATTATATTCCTCTGTTTGCTCTGCACCGCTCTTATTGACCCAAGTATATTCAGTTTTATAATCAGCTATAGAAAACATAGTAGTAGATACAACAAAACCAATCGTACAAATTAATCCTAATAAAACGGCTTCCAGCCAAAACGTACTTTTTGATGCTTTCGTTTGTTTAACAGCCCGTATCAGATAAATTAATCCGGCCACAAAACTTATTGCTAAAATAGCTTCTCCCGCTGCTACAGTAGTAACATGTATATACAGCCAATCACTTTTTAATGCCGGAATAAGCGGCGAGATATCCCGTGGAAACATGCTGGCATACGCAATAACTAACAGCGCAATCGGAAGCGCGAATACTCCCAGAATGGCTGTTTTATATATGAAATAAATCATTATAAATGCTCCAACCAACATCATTCCAAAGAATGTTGTAAACTCAAATAGATTACTGACAGGAGCATGTCCTGACACTATCCAACGTGTGATAAAATAACCCAGCTGTGCAATAAATCCAATAATAGTGATAATAATTCCAGCTTTTGCCCATTTTTCATAACTCCACTTATCGTTCTTACCTTTTATGGATCCCGCAAATACAAAAGTTGCTATTAAGTACAGCACAAAAGCAATATATAGCAAATTACTGCTTAAAGTCGCCACTCTGTTTTCCCCCTCTTTCTTGAATCTCTTCCCCTTCGGCTTGATCATACGGTAATGGAATAGAAGTCCCCTCTAATATTTCATTAATCTCCCGCCTGATACCAAACCAGTTTTTATTCGTATGAGCGGCCACAAATATTTTATCCCCACTCTTTTGAATCCAAATACGCCTATGATTCCAATAAGCCCCCTGTATAACGCCAATCATAAAGATAAGCCCTCCGAGCGCAAGTACCCATAAAGTTAGGTCTTTACGTACTGTTAATACAGTTGCAAAACCTGTCTCTATATTTTTGAATTTAAGTTTATATTCGGTCTCACCCAAAGGCTCAAGGGTTTGTTTAATCGCAACAAAGCTAACTTCTCCTTCTGGATGCTCTGGTGATACCATTTTGAAGATAAACGCAGGGTTATTTGGAAATCGACTCTTTGTTGTCGGCTGCTCATTCTCATTAAATTCAAAATCAGGAAAATAACTCTCCAGGTGCACGGAGTACCCATTACCCAGGTCATAGCTATCTTTCGGATTATTCAAATCAACGGTTAAGTTGCCATGCTCCTTTTCAGTTGCTTTATCAATTAAGGTGAATGACATTTTAGTCATGTTTTCCTCGTAGGATGTTTGATATAAAGCAAAGGAATCAAATTTCAAAGGTTCATTTACACGTATCGGATAATCTTTAACTTTTTCAAGCTTTACTTCTTCTCCTGGCAAGGTATCCCCTACCGCTTGATAAAGAGTGGCATCTGTTTGATAATTTTTTACGACCGTACCAACCCGGTCAAGCGTTGCCTCAAACTCTTCTTTTTCCTTATCTTTATCATAAACTTCTACAGTAAATTTATGGTTTTCAACAAAGTACTCACCATTCGTTCCAGGTACAGCTTTCTTTTCACCTTCTTGAATTCTGAGGTAATCATTCACATACATCCCTGGAATAAAACGCAACATTCCGCCAATTAAGAAAATGATCAGGCCTATATGATTAACATAAGGACCCCACCTCGAAAAACGGTTCTTCTCTGCTAAAATATTGCCGTTCTCTTCTCTTATGTTATAACGCTTTTCTTTTAATCTCGTTTTGATTAATTCATAGTTTTCTTTTTCCTCTGCTATATCAGCTTCACCAAAAATCCGCTGTCTGCGTAAAAAACCCTCATTCCTGATTACTCTCTGATTCTTTAAAGCTCTGAATAGCGGAATAAAGCGGTCAAGACTGGCGATAACAAGTGAAACTCCTAAGAGGGACACTAACAGTAAAAACCACCATGAACTATATAAATTATGTAATCCTAACTCATAATACACTTCACCAAACCAGCCGTACTTACTTTCATAAAACGTTTCAGCGGGTTCTCCATTTGGAATATACATTTCTTGCGGGAAGATGGTACCGATAGAAGCTGCAATTAATGGAAGAATGATTAAGGTTACGCCAACCTTTACGGATGAGAAAAAATTCCAAATCTTATCAACTACTGATTTATTGTAGGTTTGCGATCTTCTGGCACTGCCTTCATATTTCATATCCAATAATTTTTTTTCTTCTTCTTCCTTATTGAGCACCTTACCGCATGCTTCACAAAATATCGTTCCATATGGATTAACATGACCACATTCACAAGTTATTTCCTTCATCCTTATTACCCCTTGTTATGGCTGTATTTTCTCCATCATCTTTTGAATCTTCTCTTCAGTTAAACTACCAGTGGTTGAATCTACGACCTTACCATTTTTATCAATTAAAAATGTGGCCGGCAAGGGATTAATCAGATACTGATGCTGCACCTGATTGTCCTTATCGATGACAACCGGAAAAGTAAGCCCATGTCTTTGAACAAATTTATTCACGACAAAATCAGATTCATTTACATTGACAGCTAATACCTGTACACCTTTATCTTTGAACACTTCATATTGACTTTGAATATAAGGCATTTCATATTCACATGGTTTACACCACGTCCCCCAGAAATTCAGAAACACTCCCTGCCCCTTATAATCCTCTAACACATGCTTAACCCCTTCAAGATCTGTCAGAGCAAAGTTTGGAGCGGTTTCATTCATTTTAAGGGTTTTTTCCTTGTCCATGGTTAAACTCGAAAATACCACATAAATGACGGCTCCAGCTAAAAGGGCCAGAACCCCTATTCTCATCCATTTACGCTTTTGTTTGGTCAAAAAAGTTCCCTCCCGCTATGCTTTAGACACACAAGAATATAGCGCTGCCAGAAAGGCACTAATTTAGGGCAGCGCTACGGTTGTATTTACTTATCTTTATGAAGCGCCATAGAACGCAGTTGCTTTACTTCATGTGGTGTTAACTCTCTGTAATCTCCAGGACTAACACCGTGCAACGTCAAGAATCCATATCTTTCACGTTTAAGTTTGATAACGGGCATCCCAATCGCTTCAAACATACGGCGGACTTGGCGGTTTCTGCCCTCATGAATCGTCAGCTCTACAATAGAGGACTGTTTTCTGCGATCCATTGATAGCAATTTAGCTTTCGCAGGGGCTGTTTTACCGTCTTCCAATTGAACACCACGTTCCAATTTCTTTATTATTTCGCGGGATGGAATACCTTGAATTTTCGCTACGTACGTTTTTTCTATTTCGTACTTTGGATGCATCAGGGCATTGGCAAACTCACCATCATTCGTCAGCAGGATCAAACCTGATGTATCGTAATCCAGTCTGCCTACTGGATAAATCCGTTGTTTGATCAGTGGAAATAAATCTGTTACGGTCTTTCTCCCTTTGTCATCGTTGGCAGCGGAAATGACACCTCTTGGCTTATAAAGCAGAAAATATACCGGTTCTTCCTTTTCTACAGGTACTCCACTTACCTCTATTTGATCATTTGGGCCAACCTTAACGCCAAGCTCTTTTACAATCTTACCGTTAACAGTTACTTTGCCTTCTACGATTAACTGTTCCGCTTTTCTTCGGGAGGCGATTCCTGCCTGTGCTATCACTTTTTGTAATCTTTCCATTTTAATCACCTGTCTAATTTTACTTTTTCTGTATTCTTTACTCAAATAATAGGCATTCTACCTAGTTGTTCATTATACTTTGTTTTTGCAGAAAGTGATATGTCCTATCACGCATATTATTTCATTACTTACTAAGAAACACAAAAAAATCGGCTTTTTATACCGATTTTTGTTAAATCTGACTATTTTTTTCACTTCTTTTAGCATTTTGTGACAAATTTGTGTCTATTGGAACATAATAGCAGCTAATAAGATTGCCGCACCAATCCCGACAAGATCAGCTAACAATCCCACCTTTAAAGCATCTCCCATTTTCTTAATTCCTACTGCACCGAAATAAACAGTTAAGACATATAAGGTTGTATCCGTGCTCCCCTGGATTGTGGAAGCAACCTTCCCTATAAAAGAGTCAGGTCCATATGTGGCAATCAAATCACTGACCATGCCGAGAGAAGCATTTCCCGATATGGGTCTTATTAAGGCTAAAGGTACTACCTCTGAAGGCACACCTAAGAAGTTTAATACCGGTTTCATCCAGCCTATCAGCAAATCCATAGCACCTGAAGCACGAAAAATAGAAATGGCCACCATCATACCAATGAGATAGGGAATAATCGAAAATGTGATTTTTATCCCATCTTTTCCGCCTTCCACAAAACTCTCGTAGGTCGGGACCTTCTTTATGGCACCCATGACAAGGATGAGCAAGATAACCACAGGTATCATCCAAATTGATATGGTTGAGATCCAGTGCATCAATCCATCCCCTTTCTTACTCTTTTCCAGTAGAAGTACCGATCTAAAATAATAGCTGCTATCGTTGCAATGACGGTTGCCAAAAAGGTCGGGCCGACAATTTCTGTCGGATTGGCTGAATTATAATGAATGCGGATTCCTATGACGGTTGTTGGAATAAGCGTCAGCCCAGAGGTATTCAATGCCAGAAACGTAATCATAGAGCGGCTTGCTGTATCCTTTCCGCCATTTAAGTCCTTTAATTGTTCCATCGCCTTTATACCCAGGGGTGTAGCTGCATTTCCCAGTCCAAATGTGTTCGCCATTATATTGGATACGATATATCCCATTGCCGGATGATTTGGCGGCACATCTGGGAAAAGCCTGGATACGATTGGCTTTGTCAAACGTGTTAAACTATCCAATAGACCTGCCTCTTCTGCAATCTTCATGATGCCCAGCCAAAAAACAAGGACACTCATAAGGCCGAAGCATAGAGTGACCGATTCTTTTGCACTCTTAAAGATCGCTTCATTAACTTCCGCCATTGTTCCAGTAAACATCGCATAAATGATTCCAATTATACTGATTCCGACCCATATATAATTAACCATTTGTGTTTACACCTGAAAAAGTATAGAAGACGTCTTTCCATATATCGAAGACAGTTTGATCTTTTTTATGTAGATAAACCGGTTTAGATATAAGCGTTTGTCCATCAAGAATTAAATTCACCTTTCCAACCTTAGCCGGAAGATTTTTTCCTTTTTTCCACTGTTTTTTGGGCTTTTTCAGTTCATACTTTACTTCGACCTCCTCTTGTTCTTTTTGCGTAAGCGGGTAGGATAACGATGATTTTAAATAAGCTTTATTTTTATAAAATCCTTTTTTTATCGTTTTTATGTCTCCACGCGGTACTACTTCAGTTAATGTGTAATTGTTAAATCCCGCCTCAAAAAGAGCTATATGATCAGCCCAATCTGTAGAATCATCGATAGTAACCGTAATAAGATCCAATCCATCCTTGGATGCAGTTGTCACTAGCGTGCGGCGCGCTTTTTTTGTATAACCTGTTTTACCGCCTGTGGTGTATTTATATTTTTCCGTTAACAGCCTGTTTTTGTTTTTCCAAACACGGTCCCATACTTCATTCGGGTTGGGTGCCCGATGGATCTTAGTTCCGGCAATTTTCTGATACATTTTATTCCCCATCGCATACTTAGTTAGGATTGCCATATCATAGGCTGTGGAATAATGGTTATCAGAATTATCAAGACCATGCGGATTGGTGAAATGACTGTTCTTCATGCCAATCCATTCTGCTTTCTGATTCATTAATGCAGAAAAACCCTCCACACTTCCTCCCACATATTCAGCAATGGCAATCGCCGCATCATTTCCTGATCTGAGCATAAGTCCATAAACAAGGTCGCTTAATTTTATTTTTTCTCCTACCTGCAAATAGATCGCCGATCCCTCTGCTTTTAAAATCGCATCTGTCACCGTTACAGTTTTATCCATCTTCCCCGATTCAATCGCAAGAATTGCGGTCATAATTTTAGTAATACTCGCTATCCTTCGTTTTGTATGGGCATCCTTCTCATATAAAATCCGGCCGGTGCTCTGCTCAATCATAATTGCACTTTTAGCCCCTGTTTGGATTCTTTCAAGTTCTTGCGCTTGTGCAGAAACTGTTTTTATCGGCGAAAGTAAACTTGCCAAGCACAAAATCATAATGAGGATGGTGCCTGCCAGCTTCCATAACACTAAGCGGATTGGATCGTTCTTTACTGAAAGATTACGTTTCGAGTTATATTTCTTACGTTTATATTTGAAAGAGTACACTTTCACCACACTCGTCCCCTTCATGTTTTTGTACAAGTCTATGCGCTTAATTTCTTAAATATTCGAAGACAGGTTATTCAGGGTGAGTGATAAGTGAATTAGATTATGTATGAAGGAGGATACTAAAATTCTTCAGGTAATAATTACATAAAAAAAAGGCAACTAAAAGTTTATGTAAACTTCGTTGCCCATTTACGATCAGTGATGAATCTTCACTCTTTTTTTAATTGAATCACGAACAGCATGAGAAAAGATAGTAAGAATATAGCTAAAACCCACATCCATGCTATGAGCATGTTGCCCGAATCAAGGGCTGTATAAATAGCTATCGGAACTGTTTGCGTAACGCCTGGAATATTTCCAGCAAACATTAAAGTAGCGCCAAACTCCCCCAATGCTCGAGCAAAGCTTAAAATACCGCCCGTCATAAGCGCTCTCGATGCTAACGGAAGGGAAACATGAAGAAAAACCTGCCATTTACTTGCTCCATCTACTCGAGCAGCATCTTCGATTTCATGGTCAATACCTTGAAAACCAGACTTAGCTGATTGATACATAAGGGGAAAAGCCACAATCGTAGCAGCAATGACAGCCGCCCACCAAGTAAATATGACTGGCTTCTCAAAAATCCACTCAATTGCTTGTCCAATGATACTTTGTTTTCCCAACAAGACAATCAAAATAAATCCTACTACTGATGGCGGCAGAACTAGAGGCAACATAAGAAATGTCTCAAAAGCCGCTTTTCCCTTAAAAGATTTCATAGCTAAATAGCGGCCAATAAATGTCCCTGATATGATAACAATTATTCCCGAAACCACTGCTATTTCAATTGAAAGAATAATAGGTGATAAAAATTCATGTAACATATTCATTCCTCAGTTCACTATGAATCCGTATTCCTCAAATATGGCCGTTGCTTCCTTCGATTGAAGAAAGTCATAATATCTCTTTGCTTCAACAGGAAATTTTGTATCATTTAGAATACCTAAAGGATACATAATAGGTGTATGGTGTTCTTTATTTGCCGTCGAGATGATCCTACTGTTATCTGATACAAGAGCATCTGTTTTATATACAATACCAGCGTCTACATTACCTGTTTCAACATACGACAGAACTTGTCGAACATCTTTTGCTAAAATGAGTTTACTCTCTACCTCATCCCATATTTCTAGTACTTCTAATGTTTCCTTGGCATATTTTCCTGCAGGAACAGATTCAGGAATACCAATTGCGATCTTATCGATTGTTCCATTCATTAAATCTTCAAAACCACTAATTTTGTTAGTTTCATTAGGACTCGGAGCAATTAAAACAAGTTCATTTTCTAATAAATTGATATGCTCCCCGTCCGCAATCATTTCTGCCGTAATTAATGATTCAAACTTATCTTCTGAAGATGATAAAAACAAATCCACAGGAGCACCTTGCATGATTTGCTGCTGAAGCACACCGGAGCCAGCAAAATTATATGTAATATTCATTTCTGGATTTTCTTTTTCAAAAACAGCTTGAATGTCTCTTAGCGCATCCTGCAAACTAGCTGCAGCTGAAATTCTTAGTTCTACTTTTTCTTCTTTAACTTCTTGTTCAGAACATGCAACTAGAGTAATGACTAAAAGGAATAGCATTGTAAAAATCGATACAGATTTTTTCATGTAATCCTCCTTGATGTATACCTACTTAAACAGAAATCATCTCAAGATTCAGTCTAATTTTAATGAAGAGCGTTTCTGATTTCACTTAATCCAGCTTAGTCTCCTGGTTCCTCAAGGGTTTATGGATCCCCTTTAAGATGGGTAACAGGGGGTGTGGGTCACAAAGGCTTAGCCTCATAACGTGATATTCTTAGCCTATGTTCCTTGACCAGTCCTTCTTAGGACTTCACTAAAAAAATCTAGTAAATTGATCTATTAACCACCTATAAAGAACATCCCTATCTTTTTTCTATTAGATATCGTTTGTTCCGTCCGTTCATCAGAATAACGGTCCGCCCTCAATTCCCAAACTTGACGAATGTGGTCCAGCAGTTCCTCATCTGTTACACCTCTACGGATTAATTCTTTTAAATCATAGCCCTTTGAGGCAAACAAGCACGTATAAAGATGTCCATTCGATGAAACCCGTGCCCTTGTACAGGAAGAACAAAAAGAATCCGACACGGATGTGATAAAACCAATTTCGCTCTTGCTATCTTTATAGCGATAGCGTTTAGCTACCTCTCCAAAATATTGCTCATCAACAGCCTCTAAATCGAAAACCTTAGACAGCTTTTCATATAGTTCTTTTTTCGCTACAACCTCTTTGAAACTCCATCCATTATCATTACCTACATCCATAAATTCGATAAAGCGCAGAGTTACACCCATCTTTTTAAAATAAGAAGCCATTGGGATGATATCATGATCATTGACTCCCTTTTGTACGACCATATTAACCTTGACCTGAAAGCCAAGGTTAACGGCATTCTCTATATTACGAAGAATAATAGAGGGCTGAATGCCACGACCATTCAACTGACCGAATACTTCGTTATCTAAAGAATCAAGACTAATATTTAAACGTCTTAGCCCAGCATTGTATAAGTCATGAGCATACTTTGAAAGCAAAAGACCATTCGTAGTTAAACCAATATCCTCAATTCCCTCTATTTTCACTAACCTTTCAACTAATTTAGATAAATGACTTCGTAATAAGGGCTCCCCGCCTGTTAAACGCAGCTTTTTTACACCAAGACCTGCAAATAAACGGACTGTTCGTTCTATCTCCTCAAATGTCAGAAGCTCTTGTTTCTTTAAAAACGCATAATCATCTCCAAAGATTTCTTTAGGCATACAATATGTACAGCGGAAATTGCAGCGATCCGTAACTGATAGCCGCAAATCACGAATCGGTCTTTTTAATTTATCCAATAAAGACTGTGAGGTCATGGTTATTCCCTTCTTTTCATTCGGTTTCCAGGTCATTGATATTATCAAATACCACCCTTTGTATTCTCCGGCGGAATTTCATTTATCCATCTAACTCTTACTGTCCTTAACAGCTGTAAAAACGCGTTTTCTTTAACCTCCACTAACTGGAGGTATAAACACCACCACATCTCCATCTCTAATTTTCTCATCTTCTGTCACATATTCTTCGTTTATCGCAACAAGGACTGAATGCTTTTCGAAGTTTGGATAGGTTTCTTCTGCCCATTGCAGCAACTCTCGGACAGACCATTCCATTCGTTCGATGTTCTCTTCCGCTTTACCGGTCAAGTCTCGCATACTTGCAAAATAGAGAATTTTTATCATTTTATTGACTCCTCTGATAATGGCTTTTTATGTTGATTCCCCACCCATACTTCCCCATTTTCCCAAATCTCCTTTTTCCAAATTGGGACAATTTGTTTAATCCGTTCAATCGCATATTCGTTTGCTTCATAAGCATTCTTTCTGTGAGGTGAAGAAATAGCTATAACAACGGCTATATCTGATATTTCCAATTGTCCAATACGATGAGCAATCGCCACTCGTGTACCCGGCCATTTCATTTCAATTTCTCTACCAATTTCCGCCAGCTTTTTTTCAGCCATTGGTCCATACGCTTCATATGCCAAGGATAATGTTCGAACACCGTTTGTCCATTCCCTTACATGACCGGAGAACACGGTTACTGCGCCCGCTCCCTCGTGTAATACATAATCTGCATATTTTTGAACCTCTATTGGATCTTGAACTATTTCAAATGGTTTCATGATCATCACATCCCTGTATAATCTAGCATCCATCACTAGCATCCATCTATTCAATGACTCTTCTTCTACCGACTGCGACATCATATGTTTACTGACGGACATAGATTTTTTGATAATATCCAACCGGTTCCCATAAGTGTTGTTTTCCCCTATTTTTATAAACCTACGATTAATCAAACTTTCATAGCATCCATCGAGATGCACCTTCTTCTACTCCCAATAGCAATAAATCAACTTCATCTCCAGCCTTCCAGCCCTTTTTTCCACCGGGGAGAACGATAAATGCATTTCCCCTAGCAATGGATGTAACCGCATTCGATTTATTAAAACCAGCAGGAGTCGCGCTTAATCCTGAAGAAGTTACTTCATACGTTGCTCGAATAAAACGAGTAAACGGATTAGCATCCAAAAAATCTTCTGCTAATGCAGCCTTTACGTTTGGCATAAACGGTTTACAGCTACCCATCATTTTTAACAGGGTTGGACGAACAAATAATTCAAAGCCCGAATAACAGGCAGATGGATTTCCAGATAAACCAAATAAATACTTTCCATTATTCACTGCTACTGTCGTAACACTACCTGGGCGTATGGCTACTTTATTAAATAAGACATTCGCTCCAAGATGTGAATAAATGACTGGCATAAAATCAAAATCTCCAACTGAAACACCACCAGTTGTAATAAGACAATCTGTCTCTTTAATTGCTCTTTCCACTGTTTGTAGGGATTGCTTTAGATTATCCGCTTGAATACCATATGTATGATTTTCAATTCCCATCCGCTTCAGCTGTGCTTCAATCATGGGTCCGTTACTATTGCGGATTTTGCCTGGTACAAGATCATCCTCTACTTCCAATAATTCTGTACCTGTAGATAAAATACCAACTACTGGCTTCTTGGCTACTTTCACGTGCGCATATCCAAAGGTCGCCAGCAATGCAATCACACCTGGTGTAATGACCGCCCCCTCTTCGATAAGCCGTTCATCTTTCCTGGCATCTTCTCCTTTAGGAGAAACATTTTCATTCATTCCGAATGATTTATAAATAGATATGTGATCTTCCTTTTCTATCACCTGTTCCAGCATAACAACAGCATCTGCATCCTTAGGCATCATTGCCCCAGTCATAATTCGAATGGCTTCTCCGGGAGCAAGTGTCTTTTTCGAAATATATCCAGCTCCAACCTCATCAATTACGTGAAAGGATACATGATGCTCGTCTGAGGCTCCAACTGAGTCGGACGAATGAATGGCAAATCCATCATATGCCGATCGATCAAATGGAGGAACATCATGTTTAGCAATAATCGGCTCCGCTAAAATTCGACCATAAGCTTCTGACAAAGGGACCATTTCAGCTGAAGCAGGCTGTATTTCTTGCAAAATTTTCTCTATTGCTGCTGAAATTGGTATTGGTATTCTTTTTTCTACCATTCTTTTATCTCCTTACAAATAGAATGCTATACTATGGATAAATCATATAGAAAGGATGTTTTCCATGACAAAATTCACTCATTTCAATGAACAGGGTCGTGCCAAAATGGTTGATGTTTCCCATAAAGATGAAACCGTTCGGACTGCTCTTGCTAAATCTTCTATTCTTGTAAATCAACATATTTACGTTCAAATTTCTGATTATTCAAATAAAAAAGGAGATGTCTTTGCCGTTGCCCAGGTTGCTGGAATTATGGCTGCCAAACAAACATCTTCTATTATTCCTATGTGTCACCCTATCTCGCTATCTGGTATCAATATCGAATTCAATTGGGAAATAGATGAAGCAAACTCCCATTATGAAATTATTATTCTTACTGAAGTCAAAACAATAGGTGCTACTGGTGTTGAAATGGAAGCACTTACGGCAGCATCTGTTTCAGCATTAACCATTTATGATATGTGCAAAGCCTCCGGTAAAGAAATGGTCATTGGGCCAACCATGCTTTTGAAAAAGACTGGTGGCAAAAACGGTGATTACACGCGTAGCTGAAGAGATAAATTGAAGGTTTAGCTACACTTTTCGGTTAGCTATATATTTTATAAAAGTTAACCGAATGGACTTCCTTCCATTTCTCCTGCAGCAAGCTAGACACAGTTGTCCAGTCTTCCATGACCTTTTTCCGACACTGTATTACCCAAACATTTGATGAAATAATTTTAGTCCTTCCGTGCTATCCTGTAACCCATGTATTAACAGTCTCCCATTTGTGAACAAGATCATTCGATATTGTTCTGTATGAAATTGGATAAAATAAGGAGTCTTTTTAAATCGATATCCCTGCCTTATTGCCAGTCGCTCAGCATCTTCTAAAGATACACGGCGATTAGCTTGAGGGATGATTTGTATAGTGTCTCTCCCGCATAACACCATAGATTTCATTTCTTCGCTTTTTTCGAGCGAAGGATATACAGGACAATGTCCGCATGTAGGACAATCCTCTTTTTTAATACGAGATACTCCAACCTCTAAGCTGGTATGATTCCAAACATCAAAATGATATACTTTTCCCCGCAGCTTCTCCGGATGACCAGTTAACCATTGCATAACCTCTGTACATTGATGGGCTGCTGTAATTTGAACGGCTGGAGCAATAACTCCAACCGAATCACAGGTTTCATTTAACGAGGGCAAAGCCGGGAAAAGACATCTGAAACAAGCCGTTTTACCCGGTATGAAAGTGAAAACAGTGCCACTCGCACTTACACAGGCCCCATACACCCAAGGTATCCCATATTTATGTGCAGCATCATTTATAGCCATTCTTGTTTCAAAATTATCAGTTGCGTCTACCAAGATATCACATTTTTCTGCTATGTCTTCAATGAGTGTACCATCTGCATTTTCTAAATACGTAAAGAGGTGAACATTTGAACGGATTTCCTTCAATCGTTGCTCAGCAGCTATCACTTTAGCTGTCAGATTTAAAGCATCTTTCTCCACAAATAACTGCTGTCTATGTATGTTGGACATTTCTACAAAGTCACGATCCACTAAATGTATCGCCCCTATACCTGCACGAACAAGTGTCTCCGCTATTACCGATCCAAGTGCACCGCAACCGATAATACCTACTGTTGATTCAGCCAAGCGTATTTGACCATCGCAGCCAATAGGCTTAAACAACTCTTGCCTAGAAAATCGGGTACCCATGTTCATTGGCTCCTTTATTTAAACGAACTATCTACTCATCTCTTTAATAGTCTTACACGTTCTCCAATCTGCCGACCAGATAATGGATTGTATTCCATTTTATATTATCAGAAAATTAAATACAATAGACCTCACCAGTGAATCATTATTTGACTAAAAAAGATGAAACCTATTACATGAAGGCTTCATCTTTTTTATACCTTATAGATCCTTTTTCAGTTCTCTTACGACATGTGCTAACTCCGGCAAAATCAATTTATTCATTGCCAACTCCACTGCGCCAGTGGAACCAGGTGTTGCGAAGATTACCTTCCCTTCGGTTACTCCAGCGATGGCTCTGGATAAAATAGCTGCGGAACCAATATCCTCCTGATAACTCAGCATTCGAAAAATCTCACCAAACCCTGGCATTTCTTTATCTAGTAAACCCTTAATTGTTTCAATAGTTACATCCCGACAGGCAATCCCAGTACCGCCATTACTTATAATGGCATCAACCTCTCTATCCTCCAACCCAGCTGAGAGTTCCTGCTGAATAACATCCTGCTCATCCTTCACTATTTGGTAGCGCGTAATGATATGTCCAGCTGACTGCAACAAACGCATCATAAGCTGCCCGCTTCGATCCGTATGCTCATCTCTTGTATCACTTACCGTAAGCACCATTACCTTCACACAATCCGGAGCCGATCTCCGATGCTCTATTAAACTCATGCCTATCCCTCCCTCCCATCATATTATCACAAATAATGGAAGTAATAGACTTGCTCAGGTAAGGAAGTATAAGGGGATAAACTAGACCTCAACTAAAAAGGTCAACCAAAGTCTTGGTCAACCTTCAAAAATAAACCTGGCGTATTTGAACGTACTTTTATTTCTTATATATTTTCCAGCCAATTTTCCGTGCCTGTTCAAATCGTTCGCTAACATTGTTCCAATTAACCAAATTCCACCAGTTGTTTATATAAGCCGGACGGTCAGTCTTGTATTGTAAATAATACGCGTGCTCCCAAACATCCAATACTAATAAAGGGATTGTATCCCATTGCGTCAGAATCATATGCCGTTCAGATTGTAAAATTTCCAGCCGATGGGCTCGGTTGGACCAAACTAAAATCGCCCAGCCTACACCCTCAACCTTTTTAGCAGCTTCGGTAAATTCCTTTTTAAATTTTGTGAAGCTGCCAAAATCTCTTTTAATAAAGTTCATTAATTCACCTGTTGGTTCCCCACCGCCATCAGGCTTCATATTGTACCAAAATATAGTGTGCAAATAATGTCCTGATCCGTGAAAAGCAGCTTCTCTTTCCCAATGCTTTAAAAGGTCATAATCATCTTTATCGCGGGCTTCTTTCATTTTAGTTTCGGCTTTATTCAGACCATCGACATATGTCTGATGATGAATAGTATGATGCAATCTCATAATCTCACGGTCTATAAAGGGCTCCAAAGCATCATAGGAGTATGGCAATGGCGGCAAGGCATGTCTTCCAGGCGGTACATATGAATCGCCATTATGTGCCTTTTGAACAGATTCATCCAGCTCCTTCATCATATTCTGAAGCTCTATCAACTCATTTTGGGATGGGGTTTTATTTTTCATGCTGTTTAAATAAGCCGTGAGATGATCAACTCGGCCCATGATCATACTCCTAAATGACTCCTCTTGATCGGCCGCCCAATCAACAACCGCTGTCTTCCATTTATCTACCTCTTCCCAATACTTTTTAAAAGGATTCATATTCATCAACCTCCCCGTCATACAACAATATTCAAAAGGAGGTTGACTTAATTCTTATTTTTTCAATGAAATAGGTATGACTTTCCAATTAAAAATAAACCCAAATAAAAATGCGATTACACTATACGCAATCGCACTTCATATCCTGTTAATTTGATTGAACCATCTTTGTTCGATAATCGGTTTCATAGTATTCAAGTTCTTCTCTGATTTTTTGAACATCAAATTCCAGTTTTGTAATCAGGCTTTTCAAGCTTTCTGGTGCTTCTTCACGGAATTTTATACAATTGCGCCCTGTATACGCTGAACGGCTGTCCTCAAACCATAAATCACTTTTTGGAGCAAAATATTCTTCAATACATTTATGATATACGCGGTAAAGAACTCGCTCTGCAGCACCTTTATTAAATGGTTCGTTTTTAAGGACAATCCTGCAAGCCTCTAAGCCTTCTTCACAATAAACCAGCAGCTTACGGATTGTTGAAAACAAGCCCTTATAATAGAGCTCATCGCCGCTTTTTTCCTCCATCAAACGTTCAATTGTCATTTCATTCATGTAAATCTCGAGAGTTTGTACTGTTTGCTCCAAAAATGTTGTTACATCCTCCAACTGGCTCTTCACTAATGTATTACCCAACCGGAACCCTCCCTTAAAAATTCAAACCCTTTGATCATGTAAAACTCCACTATTCCTTGTGTTCATTTACTTTCTAATAGGACAAACAAACTCTTAACCTTCCCTGGCCATAATCGTTTCTTTTAAGCTCAGTTACTAAATAGTTTACCATATTCAACCTACTTTTTATTGTTGATTAACGTTCAGGGAGGAATATTTTACATTATTATACGACAATTCAAGCTCAAACTTCTGGATTTTTCTGCATTTTATTTAAAATTTCTTTTATCTGGGCATATGGTAAATCCTTGAAAATAGTTAAAAAGATCGCCTCAGAATTTATATATACCCGTTTCCTTGCATGAAAATGCGAATTTTGCAACAAACAAAGGAGGGCAATAATATCTTTTAACGTATATCCTGTCAGTAATTCCTGAACCTCGGACACCCACTCACCCTCTTGTTCTAACAAAACTTCTTCAAAATACCGAAGATAAATAACCTGAAATTCTTTTATTTTTCCATTTTGCTTGTATGTCACGGTTGAACGATTGAAAAAATCCTCAGGTGAATTGGGTTTTTCCTTTTCTAACTCATATCCTATACAAGACAAGATTTTCAAGCTTCATCCTCCTTATTCCATCTCTTGGAATTTATGAAAAAACAAATCTGCTTCCTCGTCATTAAATCCATCATCTGTGTCATCCTGTAGCGCCGGCAGCTCGTCCAAAGATTTTAAACCGAAGTAATCCAAAAACTCCTTGGTCGTTCCGTATAAATAGGGCCTTCCCGCCCCTTCCGCACGACCTGTTTCCTGAATTAAAGCCTTGGCCATTAAGGTTTGTAAAGGACGTTCCGTTTTGACACCGCGGATAGCCTCAATCTCAATTCTGGTTATAGGCTGTTTATAGGCGATAATCGCCAATGTTTCCAAGGAAGCCTGCGATAGTGTGTTTGCCGAAGGTGTTTCAACAAGCTTTTTCAAATAGGGGGCATGCACTTTTTTTGTCGCCAATTGGTAGACACCGGCCAATTCAACAACACAGATTCCCCGATCTTCATTTTGATACAGCTCTTTAAGATCATATAACGCATCTTTTGCCTCTTCTTCTGTCACTTCCAATACGGATGAAATTTGCTCAAGAGATAACCCTTCATCACCTGCCGCAAAAAGTAATGCTTCCAATATTGATTTCCAATTAACAATATCCAATTGTAAAATCCTCCTGCTTCCATTCTATGAAAATTTCCTCGAAGTTATTTGTTTGTTCCACCTGAATTTCATTTTGCTTCATCAATTCCAGGACAGCAAGAAAGGTGACAACTAACTGCTCTTTTTCCTCTGTGTTAAAGAGAGAGGTAAATAAGACCTTTTCTCTTTTTTCCTTAAGATAATCCTTTATTTCCTGAATCCGTTTATCTATCGTAATTTCCTGACGTGTAATTCGAGTTTGTAACGGTTTTCTTAATTTTTTTCGTCTCATTAATTTTTGAAAGGCGCTCAGCATATCATAAAGGCTGACATCTAAGTCATGGCGTTCCGTTTTTACATCTTCCGTATATGGCGATAAATCAATCGGAGGTTTAGTAAATAATAACGCCCTTTCAGCTTCCATATTTTTAAACTCATCAGCCGCCTCTTTATATTTTTTATATTCAAGCAGCTGTGTAACTAATTCTTCACGAGGATCGTCACTCATCAAGAATTCATCCTCTTCCTCATCCCATTCCTCTTCATGTTTGGGTAGGAGCATTTTACTTTTAATAGCTAAAAGTGTTGCCGCCATGACTAAATATTCACTGGCTATATCCAGTTCAAGCTCCTTCATGGTGTGGATATAGGCAACATATTGTTCGGTGATTTCAGAAACAGGAATATCATATATATCTATTTCTAATCGATTTATTAGATGCAGTAATAAATCGAGTGGACCTTCAAATGCATCTATCTTTATTTTATAACTCATCTCTTTATAGGCACTCCTACTTATTTCAACTAGTTTAAGTATAATTTAACTCAAGCTTCTTTCCAATAGAATGAACAAATTGATTTTCTAAAAGGTGGGCAAAAGCCCATACATTCCAGTATGGATTACATAGTATGACAATGTAAAGAAAAGATCCAAAGAGGAGGATTCACAAATGGGAGATGGCGCAGTTGGAGGTTACGGTAGCGGATTTGCGCTAATCGTAGTGTTATTCATTCTACTCGTAATTGTTGGAGTAGCTTGGTGTTAATTAAATGATGAATCTAAGGAACAGGCTGTCGACTAGGTTGATAGCCTGTTTCTATTGTTATCAGCTAGATAATCCCGCTCTTCTCACCATTTAAAATCCTTATTCTTTTCTTATCCATGTTCGTTCATGTATATTTATCTATAATCATAGAGAGATATTGAGGTGACAATAACCAAATGAACTACCCAATTGAGTTCATTCAGTACTTAGCCGAATTTCATGGAAGCAGAGATTATTTTGAATGCCATGAAATACTTGAAGAGTACTGGAAAAAACATCTCCCGTTAGATCGAAAATCTGTATGGGTCGGATTTATCCAGCTGGCCGTCGGTATGTATCATTACCGCAGAAATAATGAATCAGGAGCTATTCGCACCTTACAAAAATCAAAGCAAATTTTAAACAAACATACCGAAGAAATGAATCAATTAGGTATGGATTCAGATGGTTTACTCCAATTACTGACTGACTCCATACATAGGTTAAAAAACAATGAACCATACAAAAGTCCATTTTTGCCGATTGAAGATCCAGATTTGCTCGCGGCCTGCCAAACCATTTGCAAAGAATATGGATATTCATGGAATTGCAGCAGCAATCTTACTGATCCATTATTAGTGAATAGGCATTCTACCCGTGATCGTACAGATGTTATTCAGGAACGATTCAAGCAACTTCAAAAGCGCAGCAAAAATAAATAGAGAAACCCTCTTAAATAAGGGTTTCTCTATTTTCATGCTTTATTATCGGCTTCACAATCCAGACATTTTGAAATAAACTCCGCTGTTATATCTCTGGAAATAATTTCGTATCCCTCATATAATTCAATCAGACAGTTTACCATTTCATGGCCAACTCCCAGACCCCTATGAGAGGGATTAACGGATAAATCGGTTACCGTAACCGTCTTTCCATCCAAATCTACCCCGATCAGACCTATAATGTCCTCATCTTGTTTCCAAAGATATAGTTGCCTGTCTGATTCTGTTTCATATGATTTAACAGTATTCTGGAGCTTCTTTAAATCTTTTTCATCAGGCATAAAAGATAATAAACCCATTGCGATTTTTTCAAAGCTCTTCTTGTATCTAATTAACATGTTTGATCCCTCATTAAATGAGAATAATAGAATGGTATTTAATAATCTTTCTTATCATACTAGTTTTTAACAATGAATTCAACTGACACAAATGCAAAGTCCTTTCTTTGCCATGCTAGACAACAGACATACATTTTATCCCAAAAAGGCTTTATATATACAATTCTAACGATTCGTACCCTATACAATATAGCCAAAATGGATAGAAATAACTGTAAAAGAACGCAAGAAAGAATAGACAATCTTCCAATTCCATTATAATATGACAGAGTTAACACAATTGGCAATTTGTTTGCCTAGATTACTATAACTACATAAAAAAATGAAACTTTTATCATTTTTTTACGTCTAACTGGTACGGGAGGTTATCACAATGAAAAAACAGCTTTTAAAATTAATGTCAGTTTTGTTGGCAGTTAGTTTTCTCATCCCTAGTGTAGCTTTGGCTGATATGCAAAGAGGCGACATGGTCGTTACACTTGGCGAAAACCTGACTCAGGAACAAAAAAAATTATTGTTAGCTGAAATGGACGCTCCAAAGGATGTAGAGATTGTAACAGTTTCTAATTCAGAAGAGCATAAATACTTGGATGGTAAAATTGCAAGCAGACTGATTGGAACAAAAGCAATCTCCTCTTCATCCATTACGATTGCTGCCAAAGGTTCCGGGATTACGGTAAAAACGAAAAATATCAATTGGGTAACAGAAGATATGTATAAAAACGCCTTGGCAACTGCCGGTATAAAAGATGCAGAGATTTATGTTACGGCTCCTTTTGAAGTTTCCGGTACAGCTGCCTTAACGGGCTTAATTAAAGCATACGAAGTGACAACAGACACCAAAATATCTGAGGAACAAAAACAAGCCGCCAATGAAGAAATGGTTGAAACAGCCAAACTAGGTGACCAAATCGGTACAGATGAAGCTACATCACTGGTTGAGTCCATTAAAGAAGAGATCGCTGTTAACCCGCCTCAAAATGATGCTGATTTGCGCAGCATCATCGAAAAGGCAGCAGAGCAGCTTGGCATCACGTTAACGGAGCAACAGATCCAGAGCCTAATCGATTTATTTAACAAGCTTCAGGATCTAGGAATTGACTGGAACAAAGTTGGAGAGCAAATAAATGCCGCTAAAGATAAAGTGACCAATTATCTTCAATCAGAAGAAGGGCAATCCTTCCTTGATAAATTAAAAGTATTTTTTGTAAGTCTAATCGACGCAATTAAATCCTTATTCTCCTAATACAATTAGAGGCTGCCGGAAATGGCAGCCTCTAATTATTTATTCATATAATGGCAGGTCATTTTTTATTAGATCTTCAAGACTCTCTCTTTTCACAACAAGACGCGATTCCCCATTTTCTACAAACACAACCGCAGGACGACGGAGCCTGTTGTAGTTATTGGACATTGAGTAACCATATGCACCTGTACAAAAGACCGCCAGCAGATCCCCAGGCTTAACCTTAGGCAGCGGAAGATCCCAAATTAACATATCCCCGCTTTCACAGCACTTCCCTGCTATGGCTACTTCTTCAAATACTTCATCATTCAGGCGATTGGCAAGAGCAGCTTCATAATTTGCCTGATAGAGAGCAGGACGAATATTATCACTCATTCCTCCATCAACCGCCCAATATTTACGAGTTCCCGGCACATGCTTACTTGATCCAATTTCGTAAATGGTTGTTCCGGCATCCCCAACCAATGAGCGCCCTGGTTCAATCCAAATTTCCGGCATAGACAGACCAGCTTCTTCAAAATCGGATTTTACTTCACTCACAATTTCTTCTACATAGCGAGAGACAGGAATAGGCTCATCCTCTTCTGTATAACGGATTCCAAAACCACCACCTAAATTTAAAACCTTTGGTGAAAATCCATATGTTTGATTCCAATTCGCAATTTGTTCACTAATCTTTTTAGCGGCCAAAATAAATCCGGTTGTTTCAAATATTTGTGAACCAATATGGCAGTGTATACCCAATACGTCAAAATACTCGCTCCGCAGTACAATTTGCAGAGCTTGTTCCGCCTGGCCATTCCATAGATCAAATCCAAATTTAGAATCCTCTTGTCCTGTTAGAATATAATCATGAGTATGCGCTTCAATTCCAGGAGTTACCCGTAAAAGTATGGAGCATAGTTTACCTTTCATTTTGCACAGCTCTTCTAAAATAGCAATCTCGTGAAAATTATCAATTACGATACAGCCAACCCCCGCTTCAAGCGCCATTTCTAATTCATCAACACTTTTATTATTTCCATGTAAATGAATCCGTTCAACCGGAAATCCGGCCTGGAGGGCTGTATACAATTCGCCTGCAGAAACTACATCCAAAGATAGCCCTTCTTCCATAGCAAGCTGAAACATCGCAATGGAAGAAAAGGCTTTGCTCGCATAGGCCACCTGAGCATCAACACCCAGCCTGCCAAACGTATCTCTGAACATTCTTGCCCGTTCTCTAATTAAAGCCACATCATATATGTATAAGGGAGTGCCATATTGCTCTGCAAGAGAAACAGTATCTACTCCCCCTATTTCTAAATGGCCATGTTCACTCATTTTTCCTGTCCCATAAAAGTGCATGTAAACTCCCCCTTGACGTTATAACAAAAATAGACAGCCATTAATGCTGTCTATTTTTTGAATAGTATAACTACTTTATCACACTAATACCCTAATTCAAAATGAATTATTTTGTACGATCCACCGGATGTAAAATCCGCGGTCTTAAATGTCTGCCAGGCACCGGCCTTCTGATAATAATATTCGAAAGGGCTTTGGGTGCAAATGGGATAAACGGCCATAAATAGGGTGTAGATAACGTATTTAATCTGGTTAGAAAAAAAATGAAGAGCGTATTGGCAACCATGTACCCGGGTACATGGAACAAAGCAGTAAAAATTAAAATCAGATAGCGCATATATTTATTGGCCAAGCCGAGCTCCAAGCTTGGAGTGGCAAAACTGCCAATCGATGCAATGGCTACATATAGTAATACCTCAGGTACCATCCAACCAACATCAATGGCTATTTGACCAATTAGGACGGCAGCAATAAGTCCCATGGCTGATGATAAAGGAGCAGGTGTATGTATCGAAGCAATTCTGAGCAGTTCAATTCCAACCTCCGCTACAGCAATCTGTAATAGAATATGAACATGTGCATCATCCTGCGGACCAATAAACTTCATAGTTTCTGGTAGCAAATGGGGTTCCAATACAAATAATAACCATAATGGCAATATAAAAAGAGAAGCAAAAATACCGAGAAAACGGAACCATCTAAGAATGGTGCCCACTGAAGCTGCCTGTCTGTATTCCTCTGCATGCTGGACATGATGGAAAAAGGTCGTCGGTGTAATCATGATACTTGGCGACGTATCTACATAAATAAGGACATGCCCTTCGAGTAAATGGTTGGCTCCTACATCTGCCCGCTCGGTATAGCGAACCATTGGATAAGGATTATACCCTTGATTGACCAAATATTCCTCAACCGTTTTTTCGGCCATCGTCAATCCATCAATTTCAATTGATTTCAGTTCATCCCGAATGATATTAACGAGCTTCGGATTAGCTACCCCATCAATATATCCAATCGCAATATCTGTTTTGGAGCGTTCTCCAACACGCATAATTTCGAATCGCAAACGTTCATCGCGAATTCTCCTGCGTGTTAAGGCAGTGTTAATAATAATATTTTCAACATAACCGTCCCTTGCTCCTCTTGTGATCCTCTCTGTATCCGGTTCCTGGGGCTGTCTCCCCGGATAACTCCTCACATCTACGATCAGAGCTTTTCCGCTGCCTGCAACAATAATGGAAATCAAGCCTGACAATACCTGATCTACCATTTCATCCATCGTTTGAACAACCTCGACAGATTGTTGTACTAGCCGATTTTTAACCAGGTCATAGATAGGGACATCCAAGGCATTGTCTTCTTGTTCATTAATATCAGTCAATGTCTCTAAAATCTCTATGATAAAACTGGTATCACACAAACCATTAACATAATACATTTGCATCATTGTATCGCGAATCAGGATTTCTCTTACTCCTAAATCAAAACTTACTCCAAGACCCACATTTTTCTCCATGTATTGCTTTACGGCCTGTATGTCACTCGATATGGGTGTTTTCTCCTTTTGATTGGCCTGCATGGTATCCACTCCTTTCGAGAATCAGTTTTACAGCACTAAGTGTTATGGGACTGCCTTTAGCAATATCATCATATTTAGACATTTTGCCTATATCACCAATACCGACAACAATAGGTGCATGAATAGAATCGATACTATAGACTGTATCTCCATTAATTCGTTTAACATCCATTTCTGGTATTCCAAATTTATCAACGCCAAATCCGGTAAGATTCCCTTCGCGATCAATACAGACATCTACTTTTGTCCATTCTTCCTGTTTCGTTTTTGAAGCAACGGCAAGAATTCCAAGAAGATTGATATCAGGGTGTTCCGCAACATATTTCATTAACTGCTCACCAGCCCCTTCTCCGACCAGACCACTGTCATCAAACATAACCAACACCGGGTCATGGGCTGCAGATTTAATGAGTTTAATCAGTTCAGCTCCGCCCATTTTTGTTGGATTTCCATAGGAGGATGAAATGCAGCGACCGCCGATTTCTTTTGCTACATGTTCGATCGTTCTTTTCGCATATTCGTCTCCATCTGTGATAATGATGATATTTCGCTTCCCTTTCAACTCTTTCACCGCCCTATGACTTTTATTGATTATAAACAATCCACTGAAATAGTGAGCCCATTATTTTCCCGAGAACAAGCGCCATCAGAATATATAGAATCCGCTCCTGCATTCCGATTCTTTTTGCCAAGATCGGAAAGACATTTAAAACCTCTGTCAAAGCTGCTGCTAGCATCCCGTTAAAAACGCCGCTAAATATGCCCATGATTGATAGGAGTATCGGAGTTAATCCCAATGAAAAGTCCCATAAGCTGGATATGGTCCCACCTATTGCTCCGAGTATAACCGCACTTTCAAAATAATGAACAGATTTAACCTTCGTAAGCTGTGTAAGCCTTGGTATAATATTAAGGACAGTCAGGAAAGCCACATATCCGGCTCCGACCGATACCCCACCTGAGAATCCAACTATCAGCACAAAAACGAACTCAGTCATCTTTTACGGAAGTAATCGAATGTTTGTTTTCATTCATAATGATGTATTGATCTAAATCCTGCTGATAGTTAAACATCTCTACTTCCATTGGACTTGGTTCATCATTTAATCTTTTTGTGAAAATATGATTAAAGAACAAAATCATCCCAATTCCGAGTCCAAATGAATAGGGTATTTGAAATACAAGTGGATTTGCAGAATGCTTACCGGTAATCATATAATAGAGACGTTCATGCAGCTCCCTCATACTGACATCCTCATGAAAATTCATAATCGCAAAGCCAGCCCCTATAAAAAGGACAATCCACACAAGAATAAACAAAAGGTTCGATACTTTCTTCGTTTTACGTTCTACCTCTACAATTGTTTGCGATGGGCCATAGGTGTCCATTTTCATTTCGGGAAAATGCTGAAAAATTGCTTGGAGAACAACCGTTACATCCAGAATAAAAACATTTTTATTCTTCGAAAATTCACCCAGAACTAAACTTCCAACCTTTTCTTTTACTTCGTCTGTCCCAATTATATTGGCAATATCCGAAAGTCTTATCGGATGGTTCGGCAAAACTTTCGCCCGATATTTTAAACGGATATAAACACATTCCTCCATGAATATTTTCATCCCCATTTCCTAAATTCACATGTATTTATAGTATGGTTAGAAAAATCAGGAACCATACCAAAAATCATAAATTAGTTTATAGAGAGATACATTCAATCGCAAAAAAAAACCGTACGAACCAGCACTCTAGTCCATACGGTCTTTCATTTGATTTAAAATCTTTTTTTCTAATCTAGATACTTGTACCTGGGAGATTCCTAGCCTCTCTGCAACCTCCGTCTGCGTTTGATCCTTATAATACCGTAAATAAACAATTAATTTCTCTCGTTCATCCAATAAGGCGATTGCCTCTTTCAAAGCAATTTTTTCAAACCACTTTGTCTCTGAACTATCTGCTATTTGGTCTAGCAAGGTAATCGGATCGCCGTCATTCTCATAAACCGTTTCATGGATTGAAGAAGGCGATCGGCTTGCCTCCTGTGCCATAATGATTTCCTCAGGTGATAAATCCAAATACTCACTGATTTCTGTAATGGTTGGCGTCCGTCCGAAGTGCTTAGATAATTCATCCTTCGCTCTTCTGATTTTGTTGGACATTTCCTTCAATGAACGACTGACTTTTACCGTGCCGTCATCACGAATGAAACGCTGAATCTCTCCAATAATCATGGGAACTGCATAGGTTGAAAATTTAACATTATAGGATAAATCAAATTTATCTACAGATTTCAATAAACCAATACACCCTATTTGAAATAAGTCATCTGGTTCATATCCTCTGTTAAGAAATCTTTGTACAACTGACCATACAAGCCTCATGTTTTTCTGGATGATTTCGTCTCTAGCTAATTGGTCACCTTGCTGGCTTTGAAGTATAAGTGTTTTTACCTCTTCGTCCTTAAGCTGGGCGGTCTTTTTACCCTTTTTGACTTCCACATCCATTGTATTAGTCTCCTTAATTACATAAAGCTTTGCTTTTGGAAAGATTTTTCATAAGCCTTACCTCTGTTCCTTCACCTCTGGATGAATCGATATAAATCTCATCCATAAAGTTCTCCATTATGGTAAAGCCCATACCGGACCTTTCCAATTCTGGCTTTGTTGTATACAAAGGCTGCCTTGCTTCATCGATATCTCTGATTCCAATGCCATTATCCCGGATTGTCAGTTCCACTCTTTCTTCCTCAAGATCCAATATCGCAGTGATATAGATTTTGCCCTTGGCATCTCCCTCATATCCATGGATAATCGCGTTGGTGACCGCCTCCGATACAACCGTTTTAATTTCGGTTAACTCATCAAGTGTAGGATCCAATTGCGCGATGAAAGCTGCCACCGTAATCCGTGCAAATGATTCGTTTTGACTCAATGCAGAAAATTCTATAGCCATTTCGTTTTTCATTTACGCTACCCCCAATCCCTGTATAGCTGCTTCCTCTGAAGATTCAAGACGAAGAATTTTAAACATTCCGGACATCTCAAATAACCTATGAACAGAAGGCGAGATGGCACAAACAATCATTTCCCCTTCAAATTGCTGAATTTGTTTATATCTGCCTAAGATCACCCCAAGACCGGAGCTATCCATAAAACTCAACTCGCCCAAATTTAAAATGATATGGCGAATGCCACCAGTTTCTATTAATTGAGATGCCTTGTTCTTTAAATCCTCCGCCGTATGATGATCCAATTCTCCCTTCAGGCGAATACATAATATATCCTCAATCGTCTTCATATCAATTTCTAGACTCACAGTACCTTTGCCCCCTTCAAAGAAAGTATAGTGGTGATTTTCGCCAAGCTCCACTTCAATTCCTTCTTAAAGACAAAACTAGTGATATTCTCTTTCTATTCGTTTAATTTCGCATACCAATGCTTATTCGTCGCCGGTATGGGTAAACATGCCGAAAGAACGCTTAAATAAATCAAACCAGCTTGCTCGTTTTACATCTTTTGATGCAATAAGAGGGGTTTCTGAAATTACTTTGTCGTCTCTCATCATTTTTAAGACACCAAGCTGATCCCCTTTTTTGATTGGGGCCTGTACATCTTTTTTCAGTACGATATTCGGACGGATATTCACATTGTCTTCCCCTTTTTTATTTAAAAGAGAAACTGAATCGTTTGTGACCAGACTTACTTTCTTCTGTTGACCTTTTTCAATTTTCAAAAGTGCAAGAGGCTGTTCTTTCTTATAGACCGGACGTGATTGATAATTAGCAAAGGCATAATCCAGCATTTTTGTAATTTGAGAATTTCGTTCCTTTGGATTCTCAGCTCCAAATACAACTGCAATGACTCGTAAATTATCTTTTTTAGCTGTTGCGGTTAAGCAATATCCTGCTTGATGTGTAAAACCTGTTTTTAATCCGTCCACACCTGGGTAAAATTTCACCAGTTTGTTCGTATTCACAAGCCAGAATTTTTTATCTGAATCCTCACGTAAGTAAGATTCATATAAACTCGTAAAATTTGTGATTTCCTCATGCTTTAGTAACTCTTTTGCTATAGTCGCCATATCAAATGCTGAACTGTAATGATCAGTTGTTGGCAGTCCCGTACAATTTTGAAATTTAGTGTTCTTCAATCCCAATTCCTGCACTTTGGCATTCATTCTTTTCACGAATTCCTCTTCGCTTCCAGCAATTTTTTCAGCCATGGCAACGGAGGCATCATTCCCTGAACCAATCGCAATTCCTCTAAGCATTTGCTCAACTGTCATTTCCTCACCTGGTTCAAGGAATATTTGCGAACCACCCATTGAGGCAGCATATTCACTTGTTCGAACTTTATCTTCCATCGTTATACGCTTTTGATCTAATGCCTCCATGATTAACAGCATAGTCATAATCTTCGTCATGCTGGCGGGAGACAGCCGCTCATCTTTATTTTTATCATATATGACAGAACCCGTATCCTTTTCTATCAGTATTGCTGACTTCGTTTTAGGTGCTAAATCTAATTCCGCCGTTTTTGTTTTTTCGGCTGCAAATGATGGTACAGACATACTTAAAGTGAACACTACTACTAATAAAGCTGAAACATACCGTTTCATGGACAGACCTCCTACTCATGATAAATTCCAGTTTTACCAACAACACCACTTTTATACAGTCCAGAATCTTATCTCAGATAAAATTATATTTCCTGATGAGGACCTAACTAATTTGAATGAAGATTTTAAATATGCAGTCTTAATTTCAAAGGGAACTCTAGCTATTTCTGTGTTAGTAGGAACCAAATTAACTAACATTAGATGTTCTGAAATTAAATTATCGAGCAAAACTCGAGAGGAGAGAAATTTGAGCCTGTAAATCATAAAAACATCCTTATTTTTAAAGGGAATTGGTTAAAGTGAAGACTTTTCAGTCTGCTTTTTATAATCAGTATTTAAATTTCATCTATATAACAGGCAACCTATAAACAATTGAGCGAAATTTTATAGCAATAGTTCGATTTTGAAAGGAATTGAGCGAAAAGGGAGTGGAATTGAGCGATATTTCAATTTATTGAGCGAACGGTAAAGCAATTAGCGGAAAATGAGGTTAATTGAGCGGGAATTCCGGTGATTGAGCGATCATGTAAGACTCTTAAGCGATTAGCATGGCTATTGTGCGATCATTAAGCATTTGAACGAACGATTTACACAGTAATTGAACCAAATTTGGACACTAGAGCAATTTATATCAGGCAAAAGCGAATTATTTATTCATTTTACCCTAGCATGTCATTACGCATGGCATCTTACTCCTACTATTAACCGTAAAAAAATAGAGGCTATCTAATAAAAACTATTAGACAGCCTCCTGTTAAAACTTACTTACGCTTCAATTTTCATTTCTGATACGATTGATTTCACTAAGTTCAAGAACGTAGATTTTACTTTTTCAGTCGTTTCAATTACCTCGTCATGTGCCAAAGGCTGATCCAGGATTCCAGCAGCCATGTTTGTAATGCATGAAATACCGAGTACCTTCATGCCTCCATGAGCAGCAACGATAACTTCAGGAACTGTTGACATTCCCACTGCATCTCCGCCTAAAATACGTGCCATTCTTACTTCTGCTGGTGTTTCATAAGTAGGACCTGTAAATCCAATGTAAACACCTTTTTGAATCGCAATATTTTGTTTAGAAGCAACTTGTTCTGCCAATTCCACTAATGATTTTGTATAAGCACTTGTCATATCAGGGAATCTTGGTCCAAACTCACTGTGATTCGGTCCAATTAATGGGTGTGCGCCCATGTAATTAATATGATCTGTGATAATCATCAAATCACCAGGCTTGAAGCTTTCATTTACTCCGCCTGCTGCATTTGTTACAAGTATATGCGTCATTCCCATTGCCTTCATAACACGTACCGGGAATGTAACTTCTTGCATGGAATATCCTTCATAATAGTGGAAACGCCCCTGCATAGCCGCTACTGTTTTGCCTGCCAGCGTTCCAACAACAAGTTGGCCGGCATGTCCTTCAACAGTAGAAACTGGGAAATGAGGTATTTCACTGTATGGGATTACAGTGGCATTTTCAATTTCATCAGCCAATACTCCCAACCCTGAACCAAGAATCAATCCTAGTTCCGGCTTTTGACCGGATACCTCTAAAATATGCGCTGCTGCTTCATTTACTTTTTCAAACATTCTGTTCTCTCCTTTTAATTTAGTTCCTTAAGGAAGCTTACTCCATGCTCAGGCATTTTCACACCGAAGTTATCAGCAACGGTTGCACCAATGTCCGCAAATGTACTGCGGATCGGCAGTTCTTTACCTTCTTTAAATTGTTTGGAGTATACAAGTAAAGGAACATATTCTCTCGTATGGTCTGTTCCAGGATGAACCGGATCATTACCATGGTCTGCTGTAATAATTAGCAGATCGTCTTCCTTCATTTTATCCAGTACTTCCTGCAATCTTCCATCGTACTCTTCTAATGCTTTACCGTACCCAATAGGATCGCGTCTGTGGCCAAATACAGCATCAAAATCAACAAGGTTCAGGAAGCTTAGACCAGTAAAGTCCATGTCCAATGTTTGGACCTGCTTATCCATTCCATCCATATTACTTGTTGTGCGAAGCGCTTTTGTTACGCCCTCGCCATCGTAGATATCAGCAATTTTCCCAATGGAGATTACATCAAAGTTACTATCCTTCAACTCATTCATTACCGTGCGTCCAAATGGTTTTAACGCATAATCATGGCGATTTGGCGTACGTTTGAAATCACCAGGCTCTCCAACGAATGGGCGAGCAATAATTCTGCCTACCATATATTCTTCACGAAGAGTCATTTCTCTGGCAATTTCACAGATACGATAGAGCTCTTCAAGAGGTACTACATCCTCATGAGCTGCAATTTGCAGAACGGAGTCAGCAGAAGTGTACACGATTAATGCTCCGGTTTTTACGTGTTCTTCTCCCAATTCTACTAGGATTTCTGTACCGCTCGCCGGTTTATTCCCAATAATTTTTCTGCCGCTCTTTTCTTCCAGCTCCTGAATTAATTCCGGCGGAAATCCATCCGGAAATACACGGAACGGTGTATCAATGCGCAGCCCCATGATTTCCCAGTGGCCAGTCATCGTATCTTTCCCATTGGATGCCTCTTGCATTTTTGTATAATAAGCCATTGGCTTGACTGCCTTTTGAATCCCTTTAATTTCTCTGATGTTTGACAAGCCTAATTTACCCATGACAGGCATGTTCAACCCATTCATTTTTTCAGCTATATGTCCAAGTGTATCCGAACCTTTATCGCCAAATTTCTCTGCATCAGGCGCTTCACCAATCCCAACAGAATCCATTACAGTTAAAAATACTCGCTTAAATTTCATACCTGAAACCTCCAGCTTCTTTTATATGTAGGTTACCCTTTCTCAACGCCTGTAATCTTCCATAAATTTCAGTAGAATTTACGGGTCAAAAGTTGCAGGCGTCAGAGGTCTGACTTCTTTATTTTACATCACCGGGGAAACGTTGCCAATTTAAGTTTACCAAATTTTAATAGTTTTATTTTTCGGTATTCACTCAATATTCAAAAAGTCTTTAGACCTACTGCTTATTTCTTTTTAGAAACGTGTTCAAAAATAAAGACGGCACCTTACCGGAAGCCGCCGTAACTATCCTAAACTTAGAGAATCCCCTTTTAAGCTCGGGGATGGAACTTACTGTATACATCCTTTAAACGGACATTCGTGACATGTGTATATATTTGTGTTGTCGAGATATCAGCATGTCCGAGCATCTCCTGAACAGCCCGCAAATCCGCACCATTCATTAGTAAATGAGTGGCAAATGAGTGGCGAAGGGTGTGAGGTGTCAATGACTTTTGAATATTCGCCTGCTCAGCAAGCTTCTTGATAATTTTCCATAACCCTTGGCGGCTGAGACGTCCGCCGTGATGATTCAAAAATAAAGCATCCGATTTATTCTTTTGGCTAACCAATCTAGGTCTACCTGATGTTAAGTAGGTGGTAATCGAATCAAGGGCCATTTGCCCCACCGGGATAATTCGCTCTTTATTTCCCTTCCCTATACAGCGAACAAATCCCATTTCTATATGTACATTATCAATATTTAACTCTATTAATTCACTAACCCGCATACCAGTTGCATAGAGCAGCTCTAAAATAGCCTTATCCCGTATGCCGAAAGCGTCAGCTGGGTTAGGTGCATTCAGCAATGCCTCCGTTTCCTCCTGGCTTAAAACCTTTGGCAATGATTTCTCAGTATGAGGGCTTTCAATCAAGACAGACGGATCTGTTTCCGAAATACGTTCCCTTAATAAAAATTGATGGAAGGATCGAATGGAAGCTGTATGGCGTGCCAGCGTTTTGGACGATTTTCCATCATCCCTTAATTTACCCAGGAACTGGACAATATGAACACGGGAAACGTCCTTCCAGTTGTCAATTTGTTGATTTTTCAAAAACTTATAATAGGAATCCAAATCTCGTTTATACGATAGGAGGGTGTTTTTAGCCAACCCTTTTTCGATTGTTAAATAATGGATAAAATCCTGCAATGGATCTTTCATTTTCATTTACTCCCCATCTAAATAAAATAGAAAGAGTCTTTCTCTCCATCCAGGCTCCTCTTCATCATTGATGGATTGAAAAACCTTTACAGCCGTTCCCTTAGGCTCGTCATAGCGATGATAATTTTCATATTCCTCATTAAACCAAACAATAGCAAAATAAAATAATATCGTAAAGCCAACAAACATGATGAATACCTTGCTTGTTTGCCAAAATAATTTAATCAAATTTCTCATAATTCTCTAGTCCTCCAGGCCTTTTTATCAATTTATGCCTGTTTGGACATGTTTTATACATATCATCCACGTTTTATGAGTAAAAGATAAAACCTTTCCACAACGGAAAGGCTTATCTTGCATGGTTATTCCCGGACCCTGCAGTCTCCGGCTCTTCTTTTTTATCTTGGCAACGATGGCAAACCCCATGAAATGTCAGGCGATGATCCTTAATTTTGAATCTGAATTTCTGTTCAACAATCGGTTCTACATCATCTAATAAATCTTCAAGAATTTCATCTACTGCTCCACATTCTATACAGACTAAATGGTGATGAAAATGCGCTGCTCCCTCTTGTCGCAAATCATAACGGGATACCCCATCACCAAAATTAATTTTATCTACTATTTTAAGCTCAGTAAGCAATTCAAGCGTTCTATATACAGTTGCCAAACCGATTTCCGGTGCTTTTTCTTTAACGAGCAAATATACATCCTCTGCACTTAAATGGTCTTCTTCATTCTCGAGCAACACTCTAACCGTGGCCTCTCGCTGCGGCGTCAGCTTGTAACTTGAAGAATGTAATTGCTTTTTTATTCGATCTAATCTAGATTCCAACCCTTTTCCTCCTCGCCGCTGAATCTGTCCGGATTTCATCATCATATTATAGAAGAAGGCAAAAAGGGATTATGAGTCCGGCCTTCTATCACCATTTATAGTATAGCAAAAAAAACGTCCATGTAAAATATAATAATTATAAACAACTTATAATAATGATTATTATCTAATAATTATTATTAACTCATATTATCAATTACAGCTTTCATTAGCCCCGGTGATAAAAAGGATTCAATCAAGGCTGCAACAACAAAAGACACTAAGGCCATTCCAAGCAACAGAGAATACTGGAAAAAATAAGGCCTTAATTTTTCGCGGCTTGATTTTAAAAATTGGCGTTTAATCATTTTAATGGAGATAATGACGGCGCATGATGCCATGATAATGGTTACGGGTACAAGGATGATATTCTGAGGTAAAATGGATACACACGCAAGCATAAAGCCCTGCCACCCTGTTTGGCTAACCAAAAAACCGACAGTAAAGCCGATCACGATTCCTTTTATAAAAAGAAGGATTAAAATCATTGGTAACCCGATAATCGAGATTCCAAGAATCCACATTAAGATAATAAACTTCGCATTCTCCTGAAAGCTATAGATGAAAATTTCACTGCTTGCACTGACTTTCCCTTGCTTTAATTCTCCGAAGAACTGAGACAAATAATAAAACAGGTCCTCTTTCTGAGTTAAAGATAAGCTGTTGACAATAATTGCCCCAAAAATGATTCCCATCAGGAATAGGACCATAATAAAAATGAAAATAGATAAATGATCTTTAATATGAAAAAGCAAAGCTCTTTTATAATACGATTTTTTCACAGGGGAATTCTCCTCTCCGGTTCCATTACTAGATTCTATGTATTTACTAGAGATTGTATTCTAGTAAAAAATAAATTCTTACTAGTCTAAATAGTATGATATAATCTCTTTAATTTACATAAAAGGAGGAGATTGGCATGAATCCGATCCTGATGGACATACCAGAAAAACTTGATGGAAGCCGAATTTATTTGCGTTCTTGCAAGCCGGGAGACGGGCCTATGGTCCATGATGCCATATTGGCTTCAAAAGAAGATTTAAAACCCTGGATGCCCTGGGCTAATCGAGATCAGACATTAGAGGAGACAGAGGACAATTTACGAAGAGCACAGGCAGAGTTTATTTTAAGAGAAGATATACGTCTATATGTGATGAGAAAAGAAGATAATATTTTCCTTGGTTCCACCGGACTACATAGAATGAATTGGGAAACAAGAAAGTTCGAGATCGGATATTGGATGGATTCTCGTTACACTAAAAAAGGATATATGACAGAGGCTGTTGAATTATTGACGAACTTCACATTCGATAAATTACTAGCTAACCGGGTGGAAATTCGCTGTGATTCAAAAAACATAAACTCCAGACGGATTCCTGAAAAACTGGGTTACACTCTTGAAGGGACATTAAGACACGACAGCTATGATTCTACAGGTACCTCCCTTCGTGATACATGCATTTTCTCTAAAATCAGAAGTGATTTGTAAAATAGAAAAAAGGGCAGTGAATGCTATTCACTGCCCTTTTTCTCCATTAATCCGTAATAATCTTCCCGTAAATACCGCCTCCGCCTTTTTGCAGAGACAATGTACCACCCCGTGCCTGATAGATGAGCATGGCTATTTTTTCAGGAACTAGCCCCTTTAGCTCCTCCAGGCTGGCTTCATGGATGACAGCCATTTCTGAACCAAAACCAGCTACTAATTTATCCAATGTTCTCGGTCCTAGCCCTGGAATAAACTCAAGCGGGATATGATGAATATAAGGCGGTCTCTCTTGCAGAACATCTCCCAGCTCTGCATCTGCAAGATCATTGATACGTTCAGCTACTCCACGTGTCACCTGATTAGAGCCGCAATAAGGACAGCGCTCTGAATACACAGCTAGAGTTTCGCCGCAATTCTCGCAAACTGTTTCATGGTATTTACCTAAATACGGATTCAGTCCGTAATTAGCTAAAATGGCACGTCCTTCTTCTTGTTGAAGTGCTTTATGCCATTCGGTAAAGTTAGGCTCCTGCAGCAACAGTTTTTGATATTCACGAGCCAGCTTTGGCAACGAATGTGCATCACTATTTGTTAAAAAGGGATAGCGGTTCAGCTCGCTTAACTTGGATGCCATTGTCGTATCAGCACTGAGCCCCAGCTCAACAGCGTCAATCCAGTCTGGATTCAGAACCTCGTTTAGGCTCTTTAAGACCCCTCTGCCGTACAAACTTTTATGGGGAGTGAAAATATGTGCAGGGATAAATAACCCGCTCAAATCCTTTACTTTTTTCTGCAATACGGTAGCACTCTCATAAATACGCTGAGAGCTGAGAGTATTATTTTTAACTCTCGTTGCAAACCATTCCGAAAACAGCTTCATTTTTTCAAGAGTAGGAAAATAAGCCAGCACATGAATGGGCCCTTTGCAGTTTGCATCATTGATTTCAATCTCACTCCCAGGAATCAAAACGGTACCGTCTTTATGTTGAAGACCGCCGCCCTCGAGTTCTTTCATCTCTCCTTTTGCCATGAGCCCCTCAAGTTCTTCTATCACCTCAGGAACATGGCAGTCGATGATCCCAACCATATCGAGTCCTTTTCTTGTCGCAGCATATTCAAGAATAGTTGAAATCGTTAGGGTCCGCGCTCCTGTAATTTTGACAGGCTTCCCAGATTTCGTTCTCCCCACATGAATATGAAAATCCGCGTAATATGTCTTCATTTATTTAGACAGTGCCTCTTGGAGCTGTAAATATTGAACCGCATAGGCTGTTTTGGCATCCTGAATTCTCTCTTCTTTAATCAGTTCCAAAGCCTCTTCTAATGTGACTTCCATCAAGTCCACGAATTCATCCTCATCAAGGCCTCTTGCATCTTCCTTTTTAGAAAGACCCTTAGCCAGGTAAATATGTACAATCTCATCTGCAAATCCAGGCGATGTGTAGAGGGAAATAATATGTTCAATGGACTCGCAGGCATATCCGGTTTCCTCTTCCATCTCGCGAACCACACAATCTCTTGGATCTTCACCGGCATCCAATTTACCGGCAGGAATTTCAACTAACGCTTTTTCCATCGGCTTACGGTATTGCTCAACAAGCACGAGCTTATTTTCATCTGTAACGGCAATCACTGCGACCGCTCCAGGATGTTTAATTAATTCTCTGGTCGACGTCTTTCCATTCGGAAGAAGCACTTCATCCACACGTACATCTAAAATTCTTCCTTTAAAAATAGGTTCTGATTTGATCGTTTTCTCTTCATATTTGTACATCGTTAAATCTCTCCTTTTGTTCTAAAAAGCATTCCTCTGTTCATACATTTTACCATATAGCATGTCCAAAGGGGTGCGTTATGAAAATATGGATCAGTGACAATCAAATCATTTTGAGCGGAAAAGCTTGGGAAGTAAAAGAGAAATTAAAGCAATATAGCAATCAATATGTGTATGTTACGGACTGGCTGCAGGCCGCTCGGCAAATAAAATGACGGATTTAACTCCTTCCATTACAATAAAGAAAAGACACACTGTAATAGCGAAAGGAGATTTCCTGTGAAAAAGAGACAAATTGGAGAATCTGACTTATATGTTACGGAGATGGGACTAGGATGCATGTCTCTCGGCAAAGACGAAAAACAAGCCCGACTAATACTGGAGACAGCTATCGAACACGGAATCAACTATTTTGATACAGCCGATTTGTATGATTTTGGCCTTAATGAGGAAATGGTCGGAAGGGTGTTAAAACCATATCGACAGAACCTGATATTAGCTACAAAGGCAGGTAACAGATGGAATGACGAGAAAACTTCATGGTCCTGGGACCCTTCGCGAACCTATATTAAGCAGGCCGTAAAGGATAGCCTAAAGCGTTTACAGACCGATTATATCGATTTATACCAGCTTCATGGCGGTACAATAGACGATCCCTTGGATGAAACCATTTCCGCCTTTGAAGAATTAAAGAAAGAAGGCTATATACGTGAGTACGGCATTTCCTCCATCCGTCCCAATGTCATCAAGGAATTTGCAAACCACTCAAGTATCATATCGGTCATGATGCAATACAGTCTTCTCGATCGAAGACCGGAGGAATGGATGCCATTACTGGAGGAGCATCAAATCAGCATCATTGCTAGAGGCCCTGTAGCAAAAGGCCTTTTAACAGAGGAAATGTTAAATAAAGCTTCCGATTCTATCCGTGAAAATGGATATTTGGACTATACATATGAGGAGCTAGAGTCTCTGCTTCCATCCATTCAAGAAAAAATAGCGAGCCGTTCCATGAATGAACTGGCTTTACAATATATCCTCTCTTCTAAAGCGGTAGCTGCTGTGATCCCTGGGGCAAGCAGCGAAAAACAATTACTTGAAAATATAAAGGCTATAAACAGCAAACCGTTAGCAGCCGAAGAGCTGGAACTATTGCGCTCCTTAACTAAAGCAAATAAATATGAGACACATCGCGATTAAACGGGAATCAGGCTATTTCATCTAAATAGCCTGATTCCTTTTCTTATTTTTATCCTATACATAGAATAACCAGTCGAAATCTTCCCGTTGGTAATCACAATAAAAATAATCATTCGTTTTTGAATCATACACATAATCCTGCTGGCACTCTTCGAAATGGTCAACAATCCATTTCATGGCTGAAATAAATTGGTAGGCTTCCGCATTCGTCATGGTTGGATGAATGGAAAATCGAATCCATCCAGGTTTAACCTCTAAATTGCCCTGATCAACCAATTCCATGATTTGTTGGGAACTCTCCTTGGAGATTCCCAATAAATAATGCCCATACGTTCCCGCACAGGAACATCCGCCCCGTACCTGAATTCCAAACCGGTCATTTAATAGTTTAACAATCAGATTATAGTGTACCCCCGGAATCATAAATGAAATAATACCCAATCGTTCTTCTTTCTCTGGTTCGAGAACCTTAATTTCAGGTATGGATAACAATCCCGGAAGAAGGATGGAAAGCAATTCTTTCTCTCTTGCCAACATATTGTCTACCCCCATTTCCTCCTTTAGCCTTATACATAATGCTGTTCGAATGCATTGCAGGATTCCTGGTGTTCCACCGTCCTCCCTCGTTTCAATATCCTCATAATAGCTTTTGTTTCCCCACGGATCCGTCCAATTGACAGTGCCGCCGCCAGGATGATCAGGTATGTGGTTGTGATACAAATTTTTATTAAAAATTAAAACACCACTCGTACCGGGTCCGCCCAGGAATTTATGCGGAGAAAAACAAATCGCATCCAGCTGTTCTGCAGGATTCTCGGGATGCATATTGATATTTACATATGGAGCGCATGCAGCAAAGTCTATCACACAGATACCACCGTGCTTATGCATCACGCTTGCCAGTTCATGATATGGAGTAATGAGTCCGGTTACATTGGAGCATGCGGTAAAAGCACCGATTTTCAACGGTCTGTTTGAATACGATTGTAACTGCCGTTCTAATTGCTCCGGACTGACATTCCCTTTTTGATCAGGTTCCACGATAACTACATCGGAAATCGTCTCAAGCCAGGAGGTATGGTTGGAATGATGTTCCCGATGGGTAATAAATACAACCGGTCTTTCCTCAGGCTTTAGTTCAAGCCTCGATTCCCATTTTTCTGGTATGCGCAAGCCAAGTATACGTTGAAATTTGTTAATGACCGACGTCATTCCAAAGCCATCAAGAAGAATCGCATCATCCGGACCAGCGTTTACATGCTCTTTTATGATTTTCTTTGCATGATGATACGCATTCGTCATGAATGAGCCGGTTTGGTTTGATTCCGTATGGGTATTTGCCATAAACGGTCCAAATTCCTTCGTGATTTTATCCTCTATCGGTTTATATAATCTTCCGCTTGCTGTCCAGTCCGCATATATAATCGGCTTTTCTCCGTATGGGGTTGAAAACGTTTTGTCATTTCCTATAATGTATTTGCGAAAATCATGGAAATATTGCTCCAGCTCTCCAAACCATTCTCGCTGATGATTTCCAATTCTTGCCCTCAGCAATCCTGTTCACCTTCTATCTGCATAAGTCAGTAACAGTATATGAATAAAAAGCCTATTGGTTATTGCCGTGGAGAAAATAGTACTTTCTTACAAAAAAGCCCTATCACTTTTCAGTGATGAGGGCCTTCCATTATTCTTCCATTGATTTCTCAGTTTTAAATTTCCCTGTCAGAGCAATAAGTTCATTTGTAATTTGAGCAAGTCCATTAGCATATTCTGCTGTCTCTTTTACCATCGCATTCTGTTCCTCTGCGGATGCAGAAACTTCTTCAGCAGAAGCCGCTGATTCCTGAATGGTTGTGGATGTCTCTTCAATCATGCCCTCAACTCTTTTAACATCTTCATTAATCATTTGAAAGGACTCAGTTAATTTCTCTAAATGATTCTTTGTATACCCAACCTTTTCATTTATGATTGTCAGTGTACTGCTGCCTTCCATCACTGTTTCAACCTGAGTACGGAACTGATTTAAATTATTTTCCATAACGTTCATCGTGTTAAATGTGTCTTTTTGAATTTTATTAATTAAATCCTTGATCTCTTCAGTAGCTTTATTTGTCTGTTCGGCCAGCTTACGTACTTCATCTGCCACTACTGCAAAGCCTCTCCCTTGCTCCCCCGCTCTTGCGGCTTCAATAGCTGCATTCAGAGCCAATAGGTTCGTTTGGGCCGAAATATCTGTAATAAACCGAATTATATTTTCAATTTCATTTGCTCGTTCGCCTAAATGCTTCACTTGTTCGTTGGCATGAGCAATATCGTCACCAAGTGCTACTAATACCTGCAGTCCTTCGAGAATCATCACTTGTCCATCCCTTGCTATAAGTGATGATTCCTCTGCATTGCCCAATGTTTCTTTTGTAAAATAAGTCCCTGTTTCAACCTGTTTTGTAATATTCACCATTGTCTCAAAGATATGGTTAGCTTTATGTGATTGAGTATCAATTCCAGATGCGATATACGAAACAGTGGTGGCAATTTGATCAGCAGCCACACCGGTTTGCTGAGTACCCTCTGCCATCTTAACGGTATTGGCATGGATTTTATCAGATGATTCCTTGATGGCACCTATTAAGTACACAAGCTCTGTACGCATTTGTTCCATTCCACTCGCAAGTGTGCCGATTTCATCCTTTGTTTCTGCAACAATTGGTTCTGTTAAATTTCCCTTGGCAATCAACATGACTTGTTTAGATAACTTCTCTATTCCCCGAGTAACCGGACGTGTCACTCTATAAACCATGGTGTAACCGATCGCTAGGTTCATAACAAAAACCGTTAACGCAGTCGTTAAGGCCTTTCTCGTCTGCTCTGTCAATTGATTTATATCCTTATGAATTCCATCAACAGCCTGTTTCTGTAAGTCACCAAGCTGCTGTTCCATAGTTTGTTCAAATTGAGTAAAGATCACCTTAGGCTCATTACCAGCTTCTATCCCCTTTTCTGTGAAACTCTCAGCCATTAGCTGCCCGGATTGATAAAACTCGGTAAAGGAATCTGCTAATGAATCCAATTTTCCGGATGATACACCCAGTTTTTTTAAATCCTCGGCATGATTCTTAAATTCTTCTGCATACGTATCAGCCAACGAATAAGTATCAATCGTGTCCGAGCCTTTCGTAGCACTGATTCCTTTGAATACCTGCTGCACCTGAATAACATTGACTTTCATTTGATCTGTTAGTAGTACAATCTCTAAGGAACTCTTATTTATTTCCTGAATGCGCTTTTCATTCGAATACAGATTGTAAGCGAGAACAGCAGCTACTATTAAACTTAAAACAGTAACGCTGATAAAAGTGATAACAATTTTTCGCCTGATATTCATCTCTAAAATTCCTCCAAAAATTCCCGATATATCTTCCCGTTATCTATATCGGCCAGTTCTGCGTAATATGTAACCATTTTGTGGAGAAACCTATAATTTTTTGCAGAAATAATGGTAAATAGTGGTTAGAACTATTTACTTATACAAATAAAAAGACCACCCTGCTTTGCAGTGCCTCGAAAAGGTAGTGTTCAACTTCCTTTTAAGAGTGCATTACATTTAGGGTGGTCCCTTCCTTTATCCCTTAAACTGCTTCCAGTTCAGATTGCTCTCATTTAATAGCTCTTCAAAGCTTTTATTTTTCTCGCGGCGTTTTCGTTCCTCACGCTTTTGTTTTTCCATTTGCTGTATTCGACGTTGCTCTTCTTCCTTTAATTCACCTTTTTTATTCTGCAATTGGCTCAAAATATCTTGATTTAGCAGATCTCCCAAGCTAATTGAGCCATCATCGTTTTTCTTGGATGGTTTATGTTTCATCATCGGATATTAGCTCCTTTTTTCTTTCTATTATAATGGGTCAGTCAAATTAAGTCAGGTATGGTTTTAATACTTTTTAATAGCCTCTATTTCCTTTTTCCTATTTAAGGCAAAAATTGTAACTTTATACCATATTATTCATATAAATATGATATGATTTATTAGGAACTAAAGGAGGGGTATGATGGGCAGAGAATTTGACCAGCTATTTGATGAATGGGCTGCTAATTATGATGAAACGGTATCCGGTTCTGATGACCAATATACCGATGTTTTTTTACATTATGAACAAATCCTAGAAACAGTTGCATCCCATGCGGAAGGCTCTGTAATCGAATTCGGAGTCGGAACAGGGAATTTGACTGCACGGCTACTGGAAAAAGGAAACCAAGTTCTCGGAATTGAGCCTTCCACAGAAATGAGAAAAAAGGCAAAGAAAAAGCTCGGATCCTTATCAATTGTAGACGGTGATTTCTTTCACTTTCCGGTTGAAAATGGAGTCGACACATTTGTAAGCACCTATGCCTTTCACCATTTAACCGATGAGGAAAAAGAGAAAGCTTTTGCTCTATACTCCAATCTTCTAACACCAGGCGGAAAAATCGTTTTTGCGGATACGATGTTTTTAACGAAAGAGGATCAGCAGGCGGTCATTGATAACGCTGAGCGCAACAATTTCGATCGATTAGCAGAGGATTTACGAACTGAATATTACACGACGATCCCTTACTTGAAATCAATCCTGGAAAAGCATCAATTTCATGTAACATTTGAGCAGCTAAATACATTTGTCTGGCTCATGCATGCCACTAAACAATAATTAAACACTAGCATCTATCCCTATAGCAATATAGGGTTTTTCGTTTGTGAATCTGCCTATTATTTCAATGTTTGTTTTCTCTGCAGAATGGTAAACTAAAGGATGATAATGTGTTTTTCGGAGGGTTTCATTTGAAAAAGAAAAGATGGTATTTTATCTTCGGTGTCATGATTGCATACATAATCGGAATTGGCGTATTCTTCTCTAACATGCTGATGTATATGAAACGAAAAGATGTTGAGGTCGTTCGGAAACGTGAAATCGAGGCAGGCCGTTTTGACACTGCTTCCTTTCAAAAACTGCCTCAGGAGGAGAAATGGATTCAATCCAAACATGGATACCGGATTCATGCTATATTTGCAGAACCACATAAGGAATCAAAAAAATGGATGATCATTGCGCACGGAATCACTGAAAATAAATGGAATTCGATTCGCTATGTCAATTTATTTGCAAAAAAAGGATTTAACACCGTCATTTATGATCATCGCCGCCATGGTGATTCGGAAGGAAAAACAAGCAGCTACGGATATTATGAAAAAGATGATCTTGCCGCTATTGTTGATGAATTAAAGGCTCAAAAGGGTCATGATATTTTGCTTGGTATCCACGGTGAATCAATGGGTGCGGTCACCCTGTTACTATATGCCGGCACCGTTGAGGATGGAGCTGATTTTTACATAGCGGATTGTCCATTCTCCGAATTCTCCGAGCAAATAGCTTACCGCCTAAAAAAAGACTTTCGTCTTCCAAAATGGATGGTTCTTCCCTTCGGGGATTGGTGGCTTAAACGGAGAGATGGCTATTCATTTAGAGAGGTTTCTCCTTTAAAGGCAGTAGAGAATATTAAAAGCCCTGTTCTTTTTATCCATAGTTTAGAGGATGCGTATATTCCCTCAACCATGAGCGAGGAATTATATGAACACAAAAAAGGACCGAAACAGCTATACCTAGCCGAAAAAGGCCAACATGCCCAATCCTATAATACGAATCCTGAAGCTTATGAAAAAGTAATCGATTCTTTTCTTAAAGCACATGTGCCCCCTTTCTTCTAGGGTGGCACTTTTTTAATGGCTGTTTTCGTAAGGATTATTTTTGCTATTGTTCATTTAACTCGTTATTCAACTAAACCCCATTCGTATTATAAGGTTGACCAAGGATATGTTCTATTTTATTTTGACATTGATAACAACAATACCAATCAAAAGCCATAAAATATATAATGCAAATACGTAATAGAAAAAACTGTCCGGAACCAAAGGAAAAAAAACAGATATAATGCCCAGGCCAATAAATAATATGCCCGCATACTTTGAAAGTTTCTTTTTATCTTTAACCTGACCTTCCACATATCCTGCAAAAATATGAACTTTCCCCTTTCCCCAAATGATATAAGCAAGCAAAAAATGAAACCCTGCAGTGATAAGACCAACAAAAAGCTCCATCATTTCTCCTCCTTTTATACGGCATTTGTATTATATATCTTATAATAATTATTTCTTTCGCTAACCTGCCCCTACACAGCTCCTGATATTAGAACAATGCCCTAAGTAAGATAAGAACTTACTTTTTTATTCCATTTGTATTTCCGTAATGGTCAACAAATGATCTCAAGTCCTCTAATGTTGAGGATAAAAAAGTTTGGTCACATTCCATTTCAAAGTGTAATTCATTTTCCATATGTGCTTTTTCCTTAAAGTAACCTTGTAAAACAACTTGCCCCATTTGATTGAATACAACCTCTAATTTAAGAGAAGTTTCGTAATTCCAAAAAGTAGCCATTCCTTTAAGTTCACGATAGTACTTATCTAATTGCTTATAAAACTTATATATATCCCCAGTCGTAAACCACAATTCACCTAAGACATAATAGTTTCCGCTCTTAATTTCAACGATGCCCACAGCATTATAACCACCAAAATGACTTGTATCTTCAGGAAAACCACTTATATTTTGTGATTCAATTCGGATAAAGCCTTGATTGCCTTTAACAGTAAAACCATTCATAGTTTCAACTCGTTTCCCAGAAAGCTCATGTTCAATAATAACCATTGCGAATTCCATTTCTTCCTTAAGTGTTCAACAGAAAAGAACATTAATCCTCCCTAGATCTATGCTCCAGTTCGTTTTAATGCAACTCTCCACTATCTATCTTCCCTTTTCATCTAATCTATTGGTATAGAAATTAAAAACTTCTTCTGATTTTTCATATTCTACTAAAGTTCTATATCATATCCCTTACTTTTCGTATTACTGCCCCCCCTTAGTTAATTAAACATATGTAAAAATCAAAATATCGACATTACTTAACCATAAGAGATATGGGCTGTTCTTATCTAACACTTTAGAAGCTCGATGTATATCTAAAATTAATAACTATACTTCTTTACCTTAGAAATAGGTTCATTTTTGTATTACACAACAGAACCCGTTAAGGATACCCTCGCCTTACATATAATAAAACCGCCTATCCATTAGGCGGTTTTATACTTTATCATCAATTATTTTTCCCTAATTCCTCAAATATTCCAATCTTAAGCTTCACTTTTCCATTGTCATTTTCATACACATCTAATACAAACATTTTATAATCGCCGTAATTCTCATCAAAGAAATCTCTTGCGCTTTTTGGCATATAACAAATTTCTTCATAGTCTATTTCTAACGTGTCTTTGTCCTTTTCAAAATCATAGCCCGTATTTACTTCATTACCTACGTTATAAATCTCTGTAATAGCAAATTCATCCCTATGAGTGACAGTGAAAGTTTTAAGGGGTTTAGTGTCCTTGTAATAGTCCCATTCTGTTCTATCAGCTTCATTACAATATTTGCATTTTCTGTAGCCCATTTTTTCTGCTTCATCTGTTGCTATTGCTTTCCATCCTTTAAAATTTTCTTGATATTCGGCAGGCCAGTTCTTAAAACAATTAACGTGTTTATGATACGTTTTCCCGCCGTCAGATAACAAGCAAATATGGCTGTCATTAAGTGTTAAGTTAAGGTTATATTCCTTAGTTGTTCCATCTGAAAATGTAACGGTAACGGTTTCTTTTTCCAGCTTTTCAACCGGGCTTGATTGTTCAACAGGTTCAATAGATACAACGGGCGCTTGCTCTTGTTTTAAGATTTCAGCGTCTTGTGCAGTCTCATTTTTTGGCGGCATAACGGTCTGTATAGTTTCTTGTTTTATTGGTTCAGCCTCACGCGTCGTTTGTTGATTTCGATTTACTGGGCTTTCTTTTTGACGCTTAAAATATAGATACGCCGCCAAGCCCAAAATCAAAAGTAAAATACCAAGCATTTATCACATCTCCTTAAATATAATTACCATTTTGGTAAATACTAGCTCTGAAAATTTGTCCATGTCGAAAAAAGCAATTCTATTATTTAGAATCTCCTTTGATATCCTATCTTATGAGTTCTTTTATTACGCCCTATTTGTTTGATACTTCGTTGATCTTTACCAATCCAATTATAAGCCCATTATAAAAAGGCATTGACCTTCTTGAATCAATGCCTCCGTCAGCTGAATTAGAATGAGGTATTATTGTTCCTCTTCATTATATAATTCTTCAGCAACCTGCTTTATACGTTCCATTGTTACACCTTTTCTTTGTTAGCTAAGGGATGGTTAGTTGGTTCCATCTCTATGTAAGGGGGGATTCCAAGTGGTCGAGTGTGTACATTTATTTTTAAATTTACTGTATTGGGGTAACAAGAAATATCAGTTGATAACCAACCAAACATCGGTTCTAGTTTATCTTCTCTTCCTTCCACAGCCCAATATTCAATTGTTTTATTAAAATTTGTTTCACTCAATGAAACCCAGACATCCCAAATAAACGGTCCATCTCCGTCTTTCACAGGAATTTCTATACATCCACGTATAAAGAAATGTTCATCGTTCACTATGCACAAATCTTCATTCATTTCAATCCGTTCTTCTTGTTCTTCTAACGGTATATCGTAGCAATAGTCAGGAACAGGGCTACTATAGCTCATAGGGAGCTCATCGTGGAACTTTCCACAGCAGCCACATAAATAACCTTCATTATATTTACTCATTTAAATATCCCCCATAAAATCGTTTTCGATTAACTTTATCTCCCCGGATTAAAACCTTAATTGGTTTTTATATATGGATTAATACTAGAATCTCTTAGAGGGCAATATAAAATCACTTGGAATGTGGCAAACTATGCATTTATGTTCACTGTATTATTTTTTGGATTAGTAGGCAGTGGGGAAATTTCAACCTTAACGTTCCTCACAATCGCTATTCAGCATTTCTTTATCATTTATTTAACATTTAAAACAAACAACATATTTGTTAAAAATATGTATATTCCAGCTATCACGATCGGTTCATTATTCATGCTCTTAATCGGAGTTGATGTGTTTGATCAAACACCAAGCTACCAATACACGTTCTATTCAATAATGGCCATCGTATACTCTTTGCTTAGTTACGTGAAAAATAAAAGTCACACTGAACTAAAAAACATTTTCTTTGTTATTTCGATGTTCTACATATTTATACTGCTAAACGATATAGTGATTGATCCATCATCAAAATTAATCCTCTTTACCATGCAAGCCGTACTAGTTTACTATTTTGCTCAAATAAGGAAGAGTATATTAGGGACAATAGCTAGCATAATACTGCTCTTATCCGTATTGGTACAATTATTCGACAAGCCGGGATACATGCTATCACTAGAAACTGTTGTTGTATGGATGATCATAATCAGCTTCTTCTTTGTTCTCTATATAAAAGAAACAATAACAAAAATCATCGACAGAAATATAATGAAATCTACTTTACCCTATATAATAGAAGTATTACTGATCATATTTATAAGCAAAATGGCATACTATTTCACAGATGATTCTTCTTTAATGATTAAGAATATCGGTTTGTCATTATCTTGGATCATTATCGTTGGAGTAACATACGGGTTATTTAGTTACTTTAAAGAAAAAGTTTGGAAAAACATCGGCTTAATATTCCTGTTTATTACGCTATTAAAAGTTACTTTCTACGACCTATCAGGTATAGATGTAGTTTGGAAAGCAATATTATTCATCATACTTGGCGTAATTGGGCTGCTTATTTCTAAGGTGTTTTATACAAAAAAATGAGTGGGATTTCCCTTTGCTTTCGTTTAAAAAAAGGTTCAGTCAAAATTTCTGACTGAACCTTTTGAATTTTCTCCTTATAGAGCCTATTGAAAGATGACATTCATCATTGGATTTAAATACTGATTAGGGCTTTTCAGCTGATAGCTATTTGTACTGCTGGAATAATCAATAATAAGCTTTTCATCTAAAAAGATTTCATGATATTTATTTAACCATACAGGATAGGCATTGGTTTCCCATTTTACTTCTTGAGAAGTAGTTTCTTTAACAAAATATAAATTGGTTACACCGCTTACTACGCAGCCACAGCCTTCTGTTTCATACTTCAAACAAAATACGCCTTCTTGATCTGTCAGCTTGTCTTTTACCTTTTCTAATGCTGCGTCTGTCCATGTAATTTCCATCGCTGTCCACCATGCTTTCTCTCTATTTATCTCATAGGTTCCCTATTTCACTCAACCGGCAAACCTATTAATAAGCTAAATCCAAAATAAAAAAAGCAGCATTCAATGAACACTGCCTCTATGTCTTAAAAATGAACGTTCAGCTTAATGAACTGCTCTTGTATGTTTTTGTATTAAACTTTGTAAAGCCGCCACTGCTTCATCGCCAGTATACGTACCTTTATAACTGAAACCGTTCTCTTCGCAATATTTCTGCCCTAATGCTACAGCATCTTCTTTAGTCATTTCTTTTTTTAACTCTCCTATAACTAATCCATAAGGTGCTTGATAAATCGTGCTATATTTTTCTTTTTCCATTTTTCTTTACCCCTTTTGTTTTGATATCCCATGGCAAAGTTATCAGAACTGAAATCGATGTTAAAAATTCATTATCTGTATATTTCTTACTTCTAGGTCTATATACATAGTAAACTTTTTGTGGAATTTTGTCTAATATTTGCGTTTTCATGTCCTCAAAATTGGGTAGTAAAGTTTATTTAGAACAAAAAAGAAGAGCCATAACCAACATATGCATAAGCTTATAGCAAATTGCAGGCCATCAATTTTTCAATTGTACGTCCATAATTTCCTGATAAAATACAAAACAAACATCTCCGTCCTCATCAACGATATGAAGCTTTTGAGCCTGTTCATTGCAATAATGAATATGTCCTTCCACCGTACCGTACCGGCGACTGGCTGTACGGTAATAGCGGATCATCACAGGCTTCCCATATTCCAAAGCCTCCATAATTATCGTATTCATCGCTTCCACTTGCTGTTCATCAAGCTCATTCCTTGTTTCATAGCTGTCCTCATGTGCCCATGCTCTAAGCATTGTTACGTGTTCAGGCAGCATCATTGATGTCCATTTTATTTTTCCGCGATCTCGAATCATTCCCTGCAGCCTCCATTTCACTTGTCTGTTATGCTCTATGTCCTCCAACCAACGTACTTCGATGCTTGGCCGTTCCTGCCTCTGTATACGACACGGCACGTAAAATCGCATTCGATCCAAATTTTTTACGCATTCGATCCATCACAAAGCCAAGTTCGCGTTTGCGCCAGCTATCCTGGTCAAATAGACTGATTTGCATCTCTCGATCGGGGATAACATTCGAAAGTGTAATAGAAATTTTCCTAACTGTTTTGCCTGTATAAAACCGTTCAAACAAGGTTAAACACATTTCATAAATATCCATCGTAATATTGGTCGGCGTTTCTCTTGTCATAGAGCGATGAAATCCGCCTCCAAATTCATCCTGGCTATAATAAATTCCCAAGCTGACGGTTCTGCCCGCCATCCCGCTTGCACGTGTTCTTCTTGCTACTTCCTCACTCATTTCCAGAATGACATGCTTGATTTCCTCAGGCTTTTTATAATCACGCAGTAATACCTGGCCTTTTCCAAAGCTGATTTGTCCTTCCATAATCGGAGCACCGATATCCGATAAATCAACACCCCAAGCATGGTGGTACAATTGATTGCCCATAATGCCAAACTTCTTTTCAAGCGTCTCCAGATCATAACGCGCCAATTGACCGATTGAAAAAATCCCCATTCCATTCAGTTTCTTTTCCATCGGCTTTCCGATTCCCCACATTTCGCTCAAGGGGGATAAGGGCCATAATTTTTCTGGTACATCCTCATAGGTCCATTGGGAGATTCCTTTTTTCTTGGCCTCCAAATCAAGACACAGCTTAGCAAGCAGCATATTCGGACCGATTCCAATCGCGCATGGAAGCTGGAATTCCCGATCAATTTCATCCTGGATTTTTTCAGCAATTTCTACGATATCTCCCCATAGACGAGTGGTCCCATCCACCTTTAAGAAGCTTTCATCCACACTGTACGTATGAATTGCGCTTTTAGGTACATATCGATTGAATAAACGGCTGATTTCAGTAGAGATACGCAAATACGTAGCCATATTAGGATTAACCTTTATAATGCGCGGATCATCCGGAATCTCAAACAATCTCGAGCCTGTCTTAATGCCAAACTCTTTCTTCATTTTGGGAGATGAAGCCAGCACCACACTGCCGCTCCGTTCCGTATCACTCACCACAGCCAAATAACATTCAAGCGGATCCAGTCCCATCATCACCGCTGAACAGCTGGCAAAAAAACTTTTCATATCCACGCACATAACATAATGATGCGGTAAAGTACTGTAATCAATCATGTTAAAACCTTCTTTTAAATAGAATGTATGTTCGTCTTTATTATATTCTTAATGATAAGCGAATATACGTTCGTATTCAATGGAAAATTATTTACAATTTATGTATAAGAGCATGGAAGCGTGCAAATACTTTAAGACAACGGACATAGTTCACCATAAAAATTTACGAAAACGTTTTAAAAACAGTCGCTTCATCTACTATTATTTTCACTTTTCTCCTTTTCAATTCGCTCATAAATAAGTAAATTAGAGCAATTATGTTGAGTTTCGTTCAATTATTACGAAAATCGCTCAATTCCACTCCATTTCCGCTCGATTATATGGAATTCCGCTCAATTAATATCAATTTCCGCTCAATTCCTGCGAAAATCGGCTGGATTACTAGACTAATCTAGCTTATACAGTCATTTAGTCACTCAAATTTTGACTCGTAAGTCTCGAAAACTCTTAATTTAAGATCTTTTTGCAAAAAATAATAGAAAAATTGATTACTAATCTATTTGAAGGGTTATATAGAAGGATGAACGAACTATGTTGGTTATTTCATCATGCAATGCTTTTCAATCATATAGAAAAAATATGATAGAGCCATGATTAGCAAATCCTAAAGCATAATGAATTCAAAATCTTCGAAAAAGATATATAATAGCAGTGTAAGAGTGATTTTCAAAGAAGTAATCTGATATATTTTCCAGAAAAATAAAAATAAAAGGAGAATGATCACATGATTGTTGTTCAAAACAAAATTAAAACCAAACCAGGTTTCGCAGAAAAAATGGCAGGCCGTTTCACTTCCGGTAACGAATTAGATAAATTTAAAGGATTTGTTAAAGTAGAGGTTTTACTTACAGAGGGCCTGACAGAATATGATGAGATAAGCGTCAATATGTACTGGGAGGATGAAGAAAGCTTCCTTGCCTGGAAAAACAGCGACTCCTTCAAAAAAGCGCACAAACGTCCGGAAGGCAAACCGGATGAAGCTAAACAGGACTCTCCTATGTTAGGAAGCCAACAAACTACATTTAGAGTAGCGTCTGTAAAAGAAGCAGCTCCAACAAAATAATGTACGCAAAAGGTCTTTCCAAAAACTTAGGAAAGACCTTTTATGCTATATTCTATCAATATAATCATGCTCAATTGTATTAATTAGCAGCAAACTCACGCACGGATAATCCAAAATCCATTTCCTTGGTTATAGCTTGCAACTGATAATAGTCACGCAGTTTTTCAACAATCTCTTCGGGTGGTTTTGCATGATAATACCCTTTTCGCGTAGTCGTCATACCACTAATTTTCTGCAAATCGACAAGTGATTCACACATTTTAATGGCCGAGCCGAATGAATCGATAATCGGGACATCTTCAATATGATGAATACCGTGGGTTGCTAAAAATATATTCATCGGACCTTCTCCAGGAATAATGACATCTGCCCCTTCGGCAATAGCTGTTTTTGCGGCAGCTTTAAATTTCTCCAAAATCGGCTCAGGATTTTTAAATCCTTCCAAAATATCATAAAATCCAATATCCGCCTGAATAATCGGGCCCAATTTTTGTTCAAGACCATATTGCTTCGCATTAAAACGTAACTGATCTGCCAGTGGAGCTAAAAAATTCACGATGCCTATTCTTGTTCCAAGCATTGAGGCAATATGCATGGATGCCTGGCCGTAGCCAATAACCGGGATGTCCACTAATGAACGAGCCTCAATCAAGCCGACATCCGGTATGGTAGCTATAAAAACAGCATCATACCCTGCCCTTTCAGCAATCAATGTGTTTCGAATAAATTGCTCTTTATGCAGGCTTTGCAGATAGTTGTAGGTAATATAGTGCCCCGGGTATTGAGCAGGATAAGTCTCCTTTGTCATTCCATGTAAGACGATATCAACATCTGGTCGAGCAATTTTGGATACATGCTGTATGACCGCATCACGATATTCAGGTATGTCTTCAATGGAAGTTAAGCTTTGATGCCAAATTTTCATCGCGCTACCTCCTCTTCCTTTATTCGAAGGGCTTGTTCAGCAGCAATACGTCCAAAAATAGCTGCCTTTCCGAGCGAGCTCCCTGTCATATAACCCGCTCCATGGAAGCCACCCACCATTTCTCCGGCTGCATATAATCCTTTAATTGGGTCGCCGAACGGATTTAAAACTTCTGCATCCTCGTTTACACGAACTCCTGCATATGTAGCGAGCATAGCAGTCACTGTTTCCATTGCGTAAAAAGGACCGGTTTGAATCGGGGGTGGCTTACCAAATGTATGGGTCAATGTGTTACGACCGAATGGGTCATCACTGGTAATAAGATGCCTATTATATGAGTCAATCGTTTGGTGAAGAGATTGACTTGGGAGACCTGTTTTTTCGGCCAATTCCTCAAGTGTCTCAGCCTGGATAATTAAGCCTTCATTAAACAATAATTGAAAATCATATAGCGCATCATGTTCGACACCCTGATCCATAACCGTTTGATCCCAAACTTGAAATGTATGTTGATTAGGCTGCTGCAATGCAGCATCACCCAATAATTTGTAGGAAATCGACTCATTAACAAATCGTTTCCCCTGTTCATTCACAATGATGCCGCCTTTATAAAAGGCATGAGCCTGCCGTTTCTTTTGATTAGTAGAACTCGGATGAAAGCCGTATGTTCCTTTTAAGTATGGAAAATCCTCTAACCAGGCACCTACGGAAGCTGCTAATTTAATGCCATCTCCATGGTTCCCTTCTCCACCTAACCTGATTGTGTGTTCAAGCTGTGGTGCAAAGGCTCCTAATAAATCTTCACTTTGTGAGAATCCACCTGCGGTTAAAGCGACCCCTTTAGATGTATAGCATTCCTTTTGCTCGCCATTTTGTTGATAAAGTACACCCACTACTTTTTGTTGCTCAGTTAGCAAACGTACGACAGGACTATTAACATGCAGTGAAACACCATTATTCAAAGCATGGTTTTTCAGTGTTTGAATGGCCTGATCAGGAATGATCGTATGCCCCCGAGGGCTTGAATGGCCACTTACGGCCTGACAATTTTGAAATATTACTCCATGTGAAACTAACCAGTTATAAGTGGAAAGCTGATGTTTCCCATATGCCTGAACCAGATTTTTATCATTTTTAAATTGACCGACAACATACAAATCATTCATCAAACTCTCGGTAGTATCACTTATGCCAAGCTTACTTTGAAGTTCTGTTTCAGCAAACGCCATAAAACAACCGCTAAGCAATGAACTGCCACCGATGTCTGCCTGCTTTTCGAAAATGACAGCATTGGCACCTCGCTCTGATGCCTCAACAGCTGCACAAAGACCTGCCATGCCAGCACCAACAATAATCAAATCAAACTGATTCAAAAAGCTACACTTCCTTTACTGCCTCGACTACACTTAATCCTGCCTCACAAAGCTGCATATCATGCGTATAGTGACCGCCGCTGACGCCTATTCCGCCTACACACTCACCATTAACGTGAATTGGATAACCGCCGCCAAAAACGACCAGGCGATTGGTATGTACTAAACCTGTCATTAAAGGTGGATCATCTTTTAAGCGATCATACCACTCATGGGTTGCACGATTGTATGCTGCAGCTGAAAATGCCTTGTTTTGAGAAATCTCCAATGCCAATACAGGTGCTCCATCCATTGCTGAAAATGCTTTTAAATTACCTGCTTTATCAACAATAGAAATCGCAAATTTCATTCCCAGTTCTCTTCCCTTTTCCTCTGCTTTTTCAAGCATAGCTTTGGCTAGTTCCAATGTAATCGTTTGTTGCGTGTAAGCATAAGTAAATTCTTTCATGATCCTATCCCCTTTATTATTTATTTTGCTATACCGACAGGCGTTCCGGCACCAAAAGCCTCAACCGAAGTAGCGGTAATAGCTTTGCTTTTTGGCAGTGCTAAATCAGCTATAACATGAGCAATATCAATCGGCTGCAGCCAGCCTGTTTTATCAATGTTAGTCCCCAATGCATCCGTCATTTGTGAGTCTACCGGACCGGGGCAAACTGCATTAACGCGTATGCCAAAAGGTTTCAATTCTTCTCCCAATGCCTTTGAAAAACCAATAACTGCATGCTTAGAGGAAATATATGCACTGCGATTGGGACCGCCTTTTGTTCCCCAAATGGAAGAAATATTTATAATAATCCCTTCCTGGCGATTTTTCATCGAGTCCACAACCTCACGGCAGAAATAATATGGTCCGTGTACATTAACATCAAACATGTTCATCCATTCTGCGGTTGTCGTTTCTGTAAATGGCTTTAGCAGCATGGCACCTGCATTGTTAATTAATATATCAATCGGTCCCAATTGCTTGTTAACCTCATATACGGCTTTTTTTACTTCCTCTTGATTGGCTACATCACAAGATACAGCTATCGCTTTTACTGAATAGGTTGTACGAATAAAATCAGCAACTTTTTCACACTCTTCCTGATCCAGTGCACAGATGGCGATATCCGCGCCACGAGAAGCCAATAAAGCGACGGTTTCTTTACCAATTCCACGGCTTGCACCTGTGACAAGAGCCACTTTTCCCTTTAATTCCACCCAATCATCTCCTTTTTACCGGGTTGTTTGGAAACTGGAAATATACGAGACCGCATGTTTACCAGCCCGTCGACCAAATACCAGACATCGAAGCACAGATGTACCACCCGGATATTTCCCGTAGTATACGCCTGAAGTTTCACCAACTGCATATAAACCCGGAATAGCAATATCGTCTCCCGTTAACACCCTTCCATCTGTATCAGTAGCTAATCCGCCATTTGTAAACACATTGCAGCAATGAACTGGGTAAGCAATATAGGGGCCTTCGTTGATAGGAATGGACCAATTGGATTTATTTAAAGTCAATCCATTGGTTGCTAATCCATCTAACCGGTTATAGATAAATTCACCTTCCGGACAAGCGCTATTAAATTCCTCCACCGTTTTTACGAGATTCTCTGAATTCACATTTAGTTTTTCGGCCAATTGTTCAATAGAATCAGCGACAACTGCTGGTATATCTGTCTGAAGTGCTTCTTCATAGTTTGGAATCGAATACATTTTTTGATCTGTAATCATATAGGCAATATGATTTTCACAGGTATAGAAGATTTTACGGGCCACTTCTTCATATTGTTCATCAATGGTGGTTACACCCTCATCCGTAAAACGCTCTCCATTTTGATTTACTAAAATAGCATACGGAAACAACATGACTCCGGCTTCCTCACGTTTACTGCGTGGATCAACCGTTTCAGCGTGGAAGGAATCAAATTGGCCATTCCCCGCTGCCCCAATATTTAAAGCCATTCGAATAGCTTCACCTTTATTAAAGAGCCCTCCTTCTGATACGGGAGGTATTTTATGAGCGTCATGGCCTATATACTGGGCCATCATTTCTTTATTTCCCTGAAATCCACCAGCAGCCAAAACAACAGCATTTGTTTTCAAATGCATACTGCTTCCATCTGCAGAACGTACGAAGATTCCGTTAATAGCTCCTTCATCATTTAGGGACAAATTCCAGGCTGCTGCTTCATAAATAATTTCTACTCCCAAAGCACGGGCACGCTGACTTAGGGTATCGATGATGGCACGTCCACCCCCAACAGGCAGTAAACGCGGACGTGAAGCTGTCAAAAACATGGTTGGCAGAAAATCAAAATCCACCCCTTTTGATTCAACCCAACGCAGTGTCGGTCCTGCTTCGCTTTGTAAGGTCTCTGCATATTCGCGGCCCATCGCTTGATCCGAAAAATTCAACATGTCTTCAACGAAGTTTGGAGCAGGTGTATCAATGTTTTCCATGCGCATATAAGCTGCTGTCCACCGTGTATTCCCGCCTCGTTTTTCAAATGGCGCACGTTCGAGAATAGCAATTGACATATTTTCTCCTGATTCTTTAGCCTTTTCAGCAGCCGCCAAAGCCGTGGCTGTTCCGGCTGCACCACAACCAACAATAATTAAATCGTAATCTACTTCAGTCATCTGGAATCACCACTTTTTAAAGATTCAGAATATTTTACTTCCAATTCATTTATTTCATGTAATTTAAATAACTCCTGTCTTGTTTTCCATGAGCATATATAGTCATGAATATTTTCTTGTGATTGGTCCTGCTGCAACACTCGCAGTGCATCCATTGCCCCTTTAATGGCACCTCGTAACACTGTATTGGCACAAAGCACAATTTTATATCCCATTGCCTGGGCTTCTTCTTTTGAAATAAGAGGTGTTTTACCGCCTTCCACCAAGTTTAATATTAAAGGAATATCCGGCACTAACTTTGGAATGGATGCTATCTGATCGATGGCAGTTGGTGCCTCAACAAATATGGCATGTGCACCAGCTTCCTTATACGCATTCGCTCGGTCAACCGCTTCTTCAATCCCATGGACCGCCAGTGCATCTGTACGCGCGATAATCGCAAAGTCTTCATCGGCCCGAGCATCAAGGGCTGCTTTTATTTTTCCTATCATCTCCTCTTTAGAGATCACTTCTTTTCCATTAAAATGACCACATTTTTTGGGCATCACCTGATCCTCGATCTGAATGGCTGCCGCACCGGCACGCTCCAATATTCTGACCGTTCTTTGCATGTTAATGGCATTGCCAAACCCCGTATCTGCATCCACTACAAGAGGAACAGTTGTTACATCAGCCATCCAGGCAACTACCTGTGCAATTTCTGTTAACGTGGTTAAACCAACATCGGCCCAACCTAGCTGGGCATTTGATATTCCTGCACCTGTCGCATATATAGCTCCAAATCCAGCTTCTTCGACTAATCGGGCAGTCATCGCATCATAAGCACCTGGCAAAATAAATGTTTCAGAACCATTTAATAAATGTTGAAACTGTTTTGTTTTTGATATCATATCAGTTCAATCCCTTAACTAATTACTTGTTCATGCTTGGTTACTCGCTGATGAAAAATGATTGTACAATCTTGATTGGAGAATTCTCGATTAAAAAGTATAGTGTGGCAATCCTGTACATAAATTGTTTGCGAAACCATTCTTACTTCAAAAATAATGCTTACATAATACAGACCTTTTTCAGGAAGTGTATAGTACGGCGCAACGCCTTCTTTAAAGGAGTATTTGACTTGATAAGGCTTGCCCAGTAACTTTGTGACGGTGTCGATCTGACCATTTTGAAGAAGTTCCCGGATGTTGGTTGAACTCACCTTTGAGCCATACATCTCAAACTTTTCAACAACTTCAATACCAATCTTAAACTGACTGTGCGGGGCAATCGTATGAATGGTGCCAGCTCCCCTTTTACCATAGGTGTAATCAAAGCCAGCCACAGCATGTTTCACTTGCATCTTCACTAAATATTCTTGTACAAATGTTTCTGGTGAAAGAGCAGCAAAGTCCTTCGTGAACTCAGTAATATAAAAAATATCTACACCCAACTCTTTTAGCCGCTCTGCCTTTTGTTCCATTGGCATTAAATAATCAACTTCCTGGTTTGAAAACACCGTTTTGGGGTGTGGAAAGAAACTCATTACGGCAAGAGAACAATCTTTCTCATTTGCTATTTCTTTAGCACGCATAATTACTTTTTGATGACCTCTATGAACTCCATCAAAAAATCCTAAAGCCATGACATTCTGCTGACTATTCTCCTGCACTATGGATAGATTTTTCTCGTTGACAATAATCGTTTTCATATTCCTCCCCTGCCTTTTTAGGTATTACCGCGCTTCGATAGTAATATTGTTAAGCTCTTTATCCTGGACGGTATCTCCCCAATATGTGTTACATAATGAGCGTTCTTCCAATGTCCATTCAACCGGCTCCCAGTCTGGTTCAAAAATTAAATAACTGCCGGAAAACAGTTCCACCCGGCAGCCACTGCCCGGGTCCATGACATATAAGTAAATTGCTTGTGATGCACCATGTTTTCCAGGACCGATAAACGTCATTCCGTTTTCTTTTAAAATATCAGCTGCACGTAAAATATCCTGCGAATCATCCAACCAGTATGAAATATGGTGTAGGCGTGCAGGGGTTGGTAACGTGTCTTTCTTTAATAAGGCAACATCATGTACCAATGCGGTAACACTTAACCATCCTGCCAAAATCCCCTCATCCCCACGCATATACTCTCTCATATTGAATCCTAAGACATCGATTAAAAAGTCATAAGATTGATCAGCATCAGTAGATGTGTGTATATTAACATGATCAAAACGACGTGGAGAGATCCCTTTCCTCCATGACTTATAAACTTGATTTTTCAAAACGGAAGCATGCCCATTGAGTGCCTTTGGCTTTTCAACATCATAATACAATTCAAAAGTATGGCCACTTGGCATTTTAAAACGTATGGACTCTCCAATACCTACTGTTGTCCCTTTTGGATATTCTGTTACTTCAACCTCTTGATCTGCCAGCAGCTGTTTAAATCCCTGCAGACATTGAGGTGTTTTTGTACGCCAGCCGATCCGCTTAATGTAACCGCTGTCACCAGCTTCGACACTTAATGTATGATGTTGAAAATCACTGTACGCGCGTAAATAATGGACACCATCTACTTCTTCTGTTTCTTCCAAACCAATGACTTCTTTAAAAAAGAATAATGACTTCTCTAAATCACTTGTCACAAGTGCAACATGCCCAAGCTTTGCAATTTCCGGCTTCATCTTCTCCATGACCTCCTTGCTACAATTCTATTTATCTGAGCCTTCCGCTTACTTCGTTTTAATCTTACAAAACAACAATACGGATAGCTACACAGCATTTTTCTTAAAACTAATTGATTTTCCATAAAAATATACCGAATTTTATCTCTTACTATTTTCATTATTCAGTGCAAATTCATAGTTTGCTACACCGATAGATTCAATCTTCATTTGTAATAAATAACCCGCAAACGGTTCCTGCTTCACTTTTTCTTCAGAAAGTGGTTCATAGGCCGTGGTAACAAATAAGGTATCCATTTTCTCTCCGCCAATCGTACACGAAGATATATGGGATAAGGGAATCACAATTTCCTTAATAACCTGCATCTTCCTCGGATTGATACAAACAATACGAGTCGGCTTTTTTGAAATGGATGCCACAATTCCACCTTTAAAAAGGGAAACCCACAAGTTTCCCTCTCCATCTACTGCCATGCCAGCAGGAAACCCTTCATCCATCTCAAATGTATACACAATTTTTTCAAATTGAATCTGATCGTTTTCCATAAGTTGATATTGGTAAATAGAGTATTTCGACGAATCAATATGATAAAATTTATTTGTTTTCCTGTCCCAATCTAATCCATTAGATAGCGTGATTCCATCCACTTGTACTGAAACATTACCGAACGTATTTATACAATATAATTTTGAATTCGAAAAAGGATATTGCGAAAAGGCAGTATGAGGTGATTCTTTAAAGCTTTTAAAAAAGCCATCCGATGAACCAACCCAAATTTGTCCATCAGGTCCACACTTTCCATCATTTAAATAACACATATTATTCCATGATTCCTGTATAACAAAAGGAGACTTAATTCCCTGTTTAAAGTTTAAATGATATAAACCGTCTTTATATATACCAATAAATCTTCCATCCTTTAATGGAATGATCGCCTTAATCCAGCCTAAAGCATCATATACATTCTCTTGTTCAGTTGCGGGATTATACGTAATAATTCGTTTAGAAGCGATATCCAGCCACATAATTCCATACGCTTCGTGCCAAATGGGGCCTTTACCAAATTTGGCACGATACTGTCCACATTTTTTCATATTTTCATCACCTACGTTTATGGATAGTGTGTCAATTTAATCGAAGTTCTTCTATTCACCATCCCTCATTAAAATTTAACTGCATGAAATCCATTTACTCGGATGTCCGTGCCTTACAGAAGCCATCATCACCATAATCTAAAAACCAGTAAAGTATTTCCCCTACCACCTGAAACCTTATCTGCCAATTAATCTTACAAATGGTAAAATTCTTAGCGGAACTACCATTCATGATTCAAAAAATCGATAGAATTTGAAAAAAGAAGAAAGATCGCTAATTAATCTTCCTTCTTTTCTCTTAGAGATTGCTATAGATCTATTTAGCTAACATTAATTGCTGGGCAACTTCATAAATAAGATCCTCTTGTCCCCCAACCGTTTTGCGTTCACCCAATTCTATTAAAATCTCTCGTTCGTCCACTCCAAATTGTCGGGCAGCTTTTTCTGTATGTAATAAGAAGCTTGAGTAAACTCCCGCATAGCCCATAATAAGGCTGGAACCTGAGATTTCTTGCGGTCTTGGCAGGATGGGCGCAACCATCTTATTGGCAACATCGATTATGTTATATAAATCAACACCCGTTTGAATACCAAGTCTTTGCAAAACAGCTACCAGGACTTCTGTTTGTGTATTGCCGCTGCCCGCCCCAAGTGCACGTAGTGAGCCGTCGATATACGTGGCACCTGCTTCAATCGCGGCTAATGAATTAGCCATAGCCAGAGATAGATTGTTATGTGCATGGAAACCAATTTCAATTCCGACATTTTCTTTCAATGCACGGATCCGCTCTGTCACCTGATGAGGTAACATATTTCCTGCCGAATCGGTCACATATACGATCTCAGCTCCATAGCTCTCAAATAATTGAGCCTGCTTCACGATAACATCTGTCGGTGCCATATGGGCCATCATTAAAAAACCAACCGTTTTCAAACCTAATTCACGGCTCATGGCTATATGTTGCGCTCCAATATCAGCTTCCGTTACATGTGTCGCAATTCTTGCCATTTTAGCACCTGCTTTTACCGCCTCTTTCAGGTCATCTTTAATCCCAATTCCCGGAATGAGTAACACAGCCACTTTTGCATTGGTGCATTCTTCTACCGCAGCTTCTATTAATTTCAGTTCATCAACCGCAGATAGACCATATTGCAGACTTGAACCACCTAGTCCATCTCCATGTGCCACTTCGAAATATTCAATATTCGCTCGCTCCAGACCACTCGCAATATTCCGGACTTGTTGCTCTGTGAAAGCATGTTTCATTGAATGGCTCCCATCACGTAAGGATACGTCTAATACGTGAATATCTCTCATGAAATAGCACCTCCCTGCATCACAATGTTCTTCGCCATTTCATTAGCTACACGGGCAGCCGCAGCTGTCATTATATCCAGATTCCCAGAATAGGAAGGGAAGAAATCTCCTGCACCCTCTACTTCGAGGAATACAGAAACCTTATTCCCTTCAAAAATAGGTTCTCCCCGCAGCCGATAACCAGGTACATATTGTTGAACTTCTTTAATCATTGTTTGAATGGACTGTGTAATTTCCGCTTCCTGTCCTGACGCTTCCACAATGGCATGAACCGTATCGCGCATGATAATCGGCGGTTCTGCTGGATTTAATATAATGATTGCTTTACCTTTCTTAGCTCCTCCGACAACTTCTATTGCTTTAGAGGTTGTCCTTGTAAATTCATCAATATTGGCGCGTGTGCCAGGTCCTGCACTTTTACTTGCGACTGTTGCTATAATTTCTGCATATTCTACAGGAACAATCCGGCCAATTGCATGAACGATTGGTATCGTAGCCTGGCCTCCGCAAGTTACCAAATTGACATTATCCTTATCTAAATGTTCCATTAAATTAACCGGCGGCACCATGTATGGTCCAATTGCCGCCGGTGTTAAATCAATCATTTTCTTTCCCGCTGATTTAACAGCTTCATAATTTGCCTTGTGAGCATAAGCGCTTGTTGCATCAAAAACGATATCGACCAGTTCCATTTTTTCAGATAAACCCTCAATACCGTTATCAATTGTGACATATCCCCGGTCACGGGCTCGCTTTAAACCTTCCGATTCAGGATCAATCCCGACCATAACTGACATTTCCAAAGCATCGCATCGTTCGATTTTATACATTAAATCTGTCCCGATATTTCCTGAACCAATGATTCCTACTTTCAACTTTTCCATATGCTCACCTCATTCCGTAAAAGATAGTTTCACTTCTCCATAGGAACCAAAATCCACTTCAAAGACATCTCCTGATTCAAATGGTACCGCAGCCGTAATCGCACCGGCTAAAATAAAATGCCCTGCCTTCAAAGTAATATCATAGTCTGCAAGCATATTGGCCAACCAGGCCACCGCTTTGGCCGGATTTCCCATCACTGCACTGCTCATACCTTCATCAAATACTTCACCATTCTTCTTGGCGACAACTCGAATATTAGCTAATTGCTCCAATGAAGGCACAGGGTGTTTTTCCCCCAATACTGCACCGGCAGAGGATCCATTATCTGCAACCGTATCCTGAAATTTAAATTGCCAATTCTTAATACGGCTATCAATGATTTCAATGGCAGGGACAATTGCCTCAGTCGCTGCCAAAACTTGTTCACTGGTCACATCAGGACCTTTTAAATCTTCCTTCAAAACAAAGGCCAGCTCAAATTCAACTTTCGGTTCAATAAATTGAGAAACCGAAAGTGTCTGTCTATTTTCAAATACCATCGTATTTAAAATATGCCCAAAATCAGGAGTATCGACATTAAACATCGTTTGCATAACTTTACTTGTTAAACCAATCTTCATTCCTACCAAATGTGCATCTTTTAACTTCTCATTAATTTGCAAAAGCTGAATACGATAAGCATCGTCAACCGAGAGATCGGTTGACGATGTAAAAGGTTCAATCGGTGTTTTCAAACGTTCAGCTACAAGTAAATCGAAAGCTGCTTTTTGAATATCCAATTTACATGGCCTCCTTAAACGGTTACAGACTCTAATAACCTGTATTGCCCCGCAAAGAATACAAGGGGATTTTTATCTTCAAGCTGGATTGCCCGGACTTTACCAATAAATAAGGTATGGTCTCCTTCAACATACTCTGAAACAACGTCACAACTAATCTGTGCCAAAACACCGCTTAATACCGGAACATCCGCCAATCGATCAAATGTAATAGCAGCACCGTCTTTCTTCTGTCCAGCAAAAATCATTGAATAGTCTTGTTGATCCTCTGCCAGAATATTGACCGCAAACTGTTTACTTTCACGGATTTTATTTAAACAACGCGCTTTTTCACCGATTGAAATGACAACCAATTTCGGATCGAGTGAGACGGACATAAATGCATTTGCTGTCATACCGTGAGCCTGTCCTTCATGCTCTGTTGTTATGACGGTCACGCCCGTAGCAAACTTACTCATTGCATTTCGAAATAAACGATCATCCATTTGGTTAACCTCCTTTTTATGCTTTAATGGTTGGATTGTTTTCAGTATTGGCGTCCATTTGGTCTCCCCAATAGGTGAAACCAATCTCCATTTCTTCGACTGTCCAACGAATTGGCTCCCAATCCGGTTCAAAAATGAGATAACCATTTGTGAAGATCTCCAGCCTTACCCCACTGCCTGGATCAATGGCATAAATATACATAGCCTGCGAGATTCCGTGCTTCCCTGGTCCTTTGAAGTAAATTCCATTCTCCTTCAAAATATCAGCTGCACGCAATAAATCCTGTGCGTTATCCAACCAATAGGCAATATGGTGAACTTCATGTGTGGATGGTGAATTCGGATCAAAGCTAAATGCAATATCATGGACAAGCGGTGTCACACTTAACCAGGCACCTACATAGGTACCGTCCGGTGCTTCTACATATTCCCGTAAATTGAAACCTAAGTGTTCTTGCATAAAACCGGATAGCTCGTTAGCCGGAAGAGAGCTTAATAGATTAACATGGTCAATCCTTCGGGGTGAAACCCCACGATTCCAAGACTTATGTGTTTGGTTTTTTAATACAGAACGTGTTTCAGGTGAAGCCAAGGTTTTTTCCATATCGAAGTAAATTTCAAATGTATGATTACTAGGGAGTTTAAAGCGAAATGCCTTCCCCTGTCCTTTTTCTGCCCCTTCTTCTACCCATTCGATTGTCATACCACTATTTTGCAACTGCTCCGCAAATAGATCCACATCTTCACGACGTTTTGTACGCCAGGCAATATGATCCAAATGGGATTCTTCTCCTGCACGAATCGTTAATGTATGATGCTCAAAATCCCCCCAAGCACGCAAATAATGCACACCATCCTGAACATCTGTTTCTTCCAAACCAATAACTTCTTTAAAGAACCATAATGATTTCTCTAAATCTGTACTTACTAATCCAAAATGCCCTAATTTTGAAATTTCCGGTTTACTCATTTTCCCTACCTCCTATTTATCAATCAAGCAAAATACGTATTTGGTTCCAAATCACACATAGTGCGTCCATATGTCTCTAATAAACTCGATGGAGTAATGAAGCCGTGTAAATGCATAGAAATAAAATCACGATAAAAGGTTTGGAATACATTATTATTGTAAGCAAATACAGATCCTGCTCCTGCAAGCATGAGATCAAAAGCTTCTTTGCAGAGCTGGTTGGCATATCCAAACATAGCTTTGATTCGAATACTTTCCTTTTGTGTGAAATCCTGTCCGCGTGTTGAATAATCATCTAAATCATTGATAGCTTGATTAAACAGCATGCGAGCACATTCCAGTTTCATATCAGTCTCAGAAATTTGTAAATGTGTCACGGCAGCCTCGCTCATTTTGGAATAAAAGGTATTTCCAATGCTTGCTTTTGACACACGCTCCTTATGTAGATCAAATCCACCTTGGGCAATTCCCAGTGCTGGGGCTGCAATAGACAAGGTTAAGGATGGCACAAACGGCGTTCGATATAATGGATTCCCCTGTAATTCTTCAATAATATAGTGACCTTGCTGTGCCAGTCGATCTAATGACACACGATGGTCAGGAATAAAGACATCCTTGACTACTACACTATTACTGCCTGAACCACGTAAACCAACTACATTCCAGTCATCCATTACTTCTACATCTCTCCGTGGGATGACTAAAATCGCCATTTCTACTCCGCCATTCCCATCATCTACCGGTGCCCCAAAGTAGAACCAGTCTGCATATGGAGATCCAGAAACAAATGGCCATTGTGCATCTTTGATAAAATAACCACCATCGACCTTTTCAATATCAATACGAATCGGTTTGAAGTTCCCGGCTAGAACGACATCCTGGTCACGATTCGGTCCAAAAATCTCGTGCAGAGCTTCGCGCCCAAATGCATATGAAATCATGTAATCACGAATATTGCTTAACGATACGAACCAGCCGGCTGACGGATTTCCGCGGCTAATTTCTGTGACTACATCAAAATACGTACGCATATCTGTTTCAAAGCCTCCGAACATTTTTGGTCGAAGGATTTTCAGTAATCCGTTCTCACGTATCGCCTGAATAATCTCGTCTGATATTTTGCTCGTTTGATCAATTTCAAGGGTTGCATCACGTAATTGCTTTTGCAGCGAACGCGCCTTTTCGATTAATACCTCGCTGATTTCTTCTCTTTTTACTATAGTTTCACTCATAAGTTCACCCCCACTTTTTGAATATTCTTAAATTTCAACTTGCGTTTTATCCTTTGTAAAGAAATGTTTGGTTGCGTGTAAAAACTCCTCACGTTGCTCAATCATGGCCCAGTGGCCGCATTTTTTAAATACGCGCAGTTCGGCATTTGGTAAGTGTTCTAAAGCGTAAAGGCTGCTTTGTAAAGGAACAAACCGATCGTAGTAACCATGGATTAATAAAAATTCATTTTTCATTCTCTCAAGTGCCGTTTGTGGAATCAGCATTTCGGTTAAGGATGACTTGGTAAAGTTTTCACGATAAGAACGGAAAATTTCTGGACGCTGGAACATTTCAAAACGTGCTTCGACCACTTGGGTCACGAAATCCTCCATTTTATCTAAATCATAAACGAACCAGCTTAATAGATTGCGTAAGTTCTCTTTACTCGGATCTAAGTGGAAGTTTGTTAATTTTAGTAATTCAGGTGTCGGCTCCTTTAACAATACACCGGCGCCCATTAATACGATTTTGTTAAACCGCTCCGGAGCCTGCATATTTAAATACATGGATACGACGCCACCGAGTGAATTGCCGACTAAATTCGCTTTTTCAATATTTAAAGCATCCATTAAATCTAAAATTTGTTTGATACGCCATGACATCCACTGTACTCCGTTTTCTGGATATACTTCAGGATGATCCGTTTCTCCAAAGCCAACTATATCAGGTGCAATGACATGGAAATCTTTCGCATAATCTTCTAAAACAAATTGCCAATTTGCTTTTGCATTTGCCCCCGGTCCGGAACCATGAATTAATATCACAACTTCTTTATTTTCCGAACCTCCTTCATGAAAATAGGTTTCATAATCTCCGGTTTTCACTTTTCTTTGTAAAATCGTCATAAGAATCCTCCTTTGTTTACAACTACATTTTATTCACAATCGACATCTTATTTTTTCGTTTCGTACTATATAGACTCGCATTCTCCCCAGCAATTTTTCCAAATACAGAACCTGAGGTTAAACCGGCTCCGCCAGGATAATTGTCATAGTATAATCCCCCTACTATTTCACCGGCTGCGTATAAGCCTTCAATAGGCGTGAAATCATTGTGGATCACTTGCGCTCGTTTGTTAATCTTCAAACCGCCGTAAGTAAAGGTAATTCCACACGTAACTTCGTATGCTTCAAACGGCGCTTCATCAATTGGATTCGCCCAATTTGATTTAGGAACAGAAAGGCCTGTTGTTTTTTTCCCATCTAACTGGTTTGGATTAAATGGTATATTCTGATCAATCGAGTCATTATACCTCTCAATCTCTCTCAAAAAACTATCGGCATCAATGCCTTCCATTTTTTCTGCTAATTCTTCGAGTGTATTTGCAGCCACTTTTGAAACATGACGACCATTATATTCTTCACGTAAATAAGGTTTAGCTCTAGCGTCATACACTTGCCATGCATGCTGACCCGGTTGTTTTAAAATTTCACGTCCTACTTTTGCATAAATATAATTGCGAAAATCAGCAGCCTCATCAATAAAACGCTTGCCATCCTTGTTGACCATAATTCCGAATGGAAAGCTCAATTTTTGAAACCCTTCTTTATAATCAGCTAAGTATCGATCACCACTTACGGCATGTGCCGCAGACCAATTGCCGGTTGTTCGTGCACCTAATGACATGGCCATTCGCAGGCCGTCACCAACATTGTATTTACAGCCGCGTGTATGGACAGTATCCCAACCAGCCCCCAAATACTTTGTTCGCATTTCAACATTGGCATGAAAACCGCCGGATGCCAGCACGACTGCTTGACAAGCTATTTTGCGCTCTTTTCCATTCGAACGGACAATCACACCTTCAATCGTCCGATTCTCAGTGACAAGCTCGACCGCTGCTGTATTATAATGAATCGTTATGCCTAAACGCTTGGCTTCATTATGCAGAGAATCTACTAAGCCCTTTCCTCCACCCACAGCTTCAATGACCATGCCGCCCCAAAACACGAATTTCCCATTCATTTTATAAGCTTGGCGCCCATAAATCGGAAGCCATTTCACATGGTGCTCTGTTAGCCATAGTACAGTCTCATAACTCTTCTTTGTCATGATGGAAGCCAAATCGTAATCTGTGCGATAATTGGACATCCGGCACAAGTCATCAAAAAATTTTCCTTCTATATATGTCCCAAACTCCGTTATTTCGAAGTCCTTATCTGTCATTTCTGGCATTAGCGATCGAACCTGTGCTCCATCATTGTAGGCGAAGCGAATCGAACCATGTGTATAAGCCGTGTTTCCCCCTTTTTCTTCTTCTGAAGAAATTTCAAGTACCGTCACATGGGCTCCTTTTTCTGCTGCCGCAATCGCAGCACACAAAGCAGCATTTCCAGCCCCAACCACCACAATGTCTGTTGCTTCGCTCATTTTATTCACTCCTATCCATCTTGTAAGCGCTTAATAAGAGTTTCATAAAATACCTTTAAAGAATTGCTGAATAAGATTGTTGAATTCATTTTTCTTTTCAATTTGTGTCCAGTGCCCACATTTACTAAAAACGTGGAGTTGGGCATCATTTAGATGCTCTAATAAATAATAACTTGACTCAATCGAACATACTTGATCATCACGGCCATGGACCAGTAAGATCTGGTTCTTAATTCTGCGTAATGCCACGGTTGGGACTGGGACAGCAGCCGTTGAAAAAATAGAATTGTTTGAACGGCGAACTTCTTCACGCATTGCATTTTCATATCGGGAATCCGTAAGCCCATCAATGACTGGCTGCATTGCTTCCTTGTCGTAGACAAACCAGCCCATAATTTGTTGAAGTCGTTTTTTTGACGGGTTATCATAAAATGCTTTAGCACGTGCCAGCTCAAAACTTAGTTTAGTATTTGGTGTACCACCCGGCCCCATCAGGACAACTCGGTCAAAACGCTCTGGATACTCCAACAGCAATTCCAGGGCTATAGAACAGCCTAAGGAGTTTCCAACAACATGCACTTTCTCTAATTCGTAATAATCGAGCAACTCTATGATTTGTTCAATCCAACAATCCATCCACATTTGGCGATTTTTTAATGGCTCAGCCGGATGATCACTTTGGGCAAAACCGTATAAATCTGGTGCTAAACAATAGAAAGAATCAGCGCATTCCTGTAATGCATAATTCCAGTTAGCCAATGATGTTACCCCTGGTCCAGAACCATGTAAAAATAAAATGGTTTCTGCATTTCCTTTACCAGCTTCGTTTATCCATGTTGTATAATGACCTGTTTTCAGATGCTTTGATGTAATGGTTACCTCTTTTGTCATTGCCATTTACCCATGCCTCCCTATGCTTCAATTGTTGGAACAATTAACGGATTTCCCGTAATGCTATCTCCCCAATACGTATTGCCAAAAGCCCTTTCTTCCGGGCGCCAAACCACTGTTTCCCAATCAGGTTCAAATATTAAGTATCCACCTGTAAATAATTCAACTCTGCATCCACTTCCCGGATCAATAACATATAAATAGATAGCCTGCGAAATGCTATGTTTACCTAGTCCTATGAATTTCAGGTCATGTTCTTTTAAAATATCAGCTGCCCGCATTAAATCCCCTGAACTGTCCAACCAGTAGGAGATATGATGGAAGCGTGCTGTTGTTTCCAATGATTCATGAGCAACAAGTGCGACATCATGCACCAATGGAGTAACGCTCATCCAACCCGCCAATATTTTCCCATCCTCGGTTTCAATACATTCATTCATGCGGAATCCTAATTCTTCAATAAAGAAATCATAAGCTGTATTCTCCGGCGCAGCTGTATGAATATTGACATGATCGAAACGCCTTGGTGAAATACCCTTTGCCCATGCTTTATACGTTTGATTCTTGAGCACAGAACGTCGATGTTCTTCTACCTCTGTCTTTACGACATCATAAAACAATTCAATTCTATGCCCGGAAGCTGCCATAAATCGAATCGCTCTGCCAATACCAGGTGTCGTTCCAGCTTGCACATATTCAATCTCATAGCCCTTTTGATTCAGTCTGCTTGCAAACGAATCCACATCTTCTGCACATTTGGTGCGAAAACTGATATGCTTCACCTTGCCCTTAATGCCGGGTGAGATTGATAATGTATGATGCTGAAAATCTCCCCAGGCTCTGAAATAGTATTGTTCGCCTACTTTTTCAGTCAGCTCTAAACCAATGATGTTTTGAAAAAAATCCACCGATTTTTCAATATCGGAAGATTCAAGAGCAACATAACCTAATTGGGCAATTCGCGGTCCCACGAGTAAGAATCCCCCTCATTTTTTATATTAAGGAACTAAGTACTGGTAAACTATATAAAAAGTTCACTAATAACTGCTTATTTTTCAATAAAATTTACTTAATAACGAACCGCATTAGGTTGTAGACCAACAAGCTGACGCCCATAATTTTCCTGGGTAATAACCGGCGACAATGAACGGTGGGAATGCAATGTAATAAAATCACGAATCAATCGCTGCATTGGGCTCGCATCATATACAAATCCTGATCCACTTGCTGCTAAAATATGTTGTACTGCCTCATTCATTAATTTGTTACTATAGCCGATATCTGCCAGTACTTTTAATCTCTCATCACTTGGCATAATTGTTTTTTTCTCTGCCCATTCATCAATTTTTTTGGCAATATTCATTAAGTAAATTTCGGCTGTTTCGATTTTTAAAGTTGCTTCAGCAATTAATGAATGCGTGCTTGCTGCATCCTTAATCATTTTTACCCCCATATGCTGGGCTGTACGATACGGCAAACTAGCATGAAACTTATCAAGCATCTCTTTTACGACCCCTAATCCCGGCAATCCAAGCGATAAAATTAAACATGGAAACAAAGCAGAATGATATAATGGGATATCCCGTAAATGCTCTGATTGAAAGTTTCCATTTAAAATGTCTACAAAGGATGTACAACGATGATCGGGTATAAAAACATTCTTCATACGGACTGCATTACTACCAGTACCACGAAGCCCCAATGTATTCCAATCATCTTCTATTTCCAATACACTAAACGGCAGAGTTGCTAGTAACTGCTTTTCAATTTCACCTTGTTCGTTCTTCAAATACATGCCAAAATAACCCCATGTTGCATGTAAAGATCCCGAACAAAACATCCAATGTCCTTCTTCAACGAGGTAACCGCCATCAACCTTTTTCACTTCACAAGAACGTGGCTCATACACTCCGGCAAATAATACATCTTCAGGATCGTTTACGAAAATCTCCAAATGAGCTTTTTCTGTAAATGATTCAGCCACCATCATTTCTCGTATTGCGCATAAGGAGGCAATCCATCCTGTAGACGCACAGGCTTTTGAAATTTCAACAATAACCTGGCTGTATGTTTGAATACTGACTTCAAGTCCACCATATCGTTTAGGGCGAAGCATTTTGAAAATTTGATTGTCTTTTAATTGTTTAATAGTCGATTCTGGAATTCTGCGAATTTCTTCAGTTTCCTTAACACGTTTGCGAATATCATCTGCAACCGCTTTCGTTTTTGTCATAAGATCCAATTCTGTTTCTTTTAAAATTGTATCCATATGTTCAACTCCTTATCTGAATGTATCTTTAATTTATCAAACCTACTTTCATAAAAGTCTGATTAAATTATTTGAATTTTCAACCTTATTTCCAATAAAAACTACCGAATCATAAATAAAATACAATGGTATTATCTGTATCAGTTCCTCTAATCCCATGGCCTTTCCCCTCCTAATCTGGCATTCCTTCAATCTGGCATATAGAAAAATATCACCTCAAATTTACCGATTATCTTTTAGGCACTTTGCACTAATGGATTTTAGATAAAGTATTTTCAAAATTTTTATAAAATTAAAATTATATCTGCTAATATATACTGTAAGCGCTTCAATTAAGTATTTATTAGTTAGAGGAGGTATTCTTATGACAACAAATTCTACTAATATAGCAGATAAAGAACTTTTTACAACAGCCAATACGATTGGACTATTACGAAAAGAATTAATAGAAACATTAGGTTTGGAGCATGCAAAGATTTTCTTACAGCGTTATGGATGGAATATCGGGGTCACTCATGCCAAAGAAGTAGAACAGCGTCCATTAAGTTTGCGTGAAAAGCTTGATAGCGCATCAGGTTACCATCTCAATTCCGGACAAATTACAGATTTAATCTCCAATCGCATTTTAGAGCTGAATCCCGATGATACGGTTCGTTTTATGCATGCAAAGGGGGTTTGGATCAATTCTTACGAAGTAACTGAACACACCAAATATTTCGGAAAAAGCCAAACCTGTATTTGCCATACATTAGCAGGCTATTCAAGTGGTTACACATCCTACTTAACCAAACGTAAAATCTATATTGTAGAGGTCACATGTAAAGCTAGAGGGGATGATGAATGTGCCTTTGAAATGCGCATGATTGAGAATTGGGATGAAGCAACACAGGCACAATTTAAAAAAATTCACCAATCCCGTATGATTGATGAACTAAACCAGACATATGAACAATTGTATGAAGAGAAAAAACTAACCGAGAAGGTATCTTCATTCCATAACAACTTAACCCTTGGAATCGCCCAAGGTATGCGAATAGAACAAATTTTAGAAACAATCTATGATAATTTAAACGTTCCAGTCATCCTTCAGGATTTAAATTTTAATACCCATCACTTAATTGGAATTACTGAAGAAGAATTAAATGAGTTAACCTTAGATTTTGCCAGCCAGATGCCTCAAACACGTTCAGGGAAGATTTTAATGCAGCATCTTGAGCCGATGCACTCTATTCAAGTAAACTGCGAAAAACATATTCGCCTGATCAGCCCCATAAATGTCCAAAACCAAATTATTGGATATATTTCGTTTATTTATCGGTCAACTGACCATAACTTCAAAGATGAAATGAATTTTCTACAGCGTGCTGCTAATTCCATATCACTATGTTATTTGAATGAAAAGTCGAGCTTAGAAGCAATCGAGAACATGAAAGCGTATTTTTTCGAGCAACTTTTACAACAGCAGTATACTTCCAAAAGCAATATGATTTATCGCAGTTATTTACTCCAGATAGATTTAAATGAAGACTTCTATATTGGAAACTTACGCATTACCAAAAAGGGCATTCCTATTAAAGATTCCATCATGATTAATAAAATAATCCAGTCTTTTACTATTTATTTAGAAATGCATCAAATCCCTATATTTATTACAGAATTTCAGGAAGAAGTGACGTTTTTATTCCCAAAAATTGATAAAACACAAGAAATACTAAGAAATATATTAAAACACCTGCATCGTACATTCAAAAACCATGAATTCCGTATTGGACTAAGCCGGGCTATCCATGATATAGACGATATTCCAGAGGCAAAACGGCAATCCATTACATCACTTAATGTCAATAAAGCCAGTGATATCATTTATTTTGAAGATACAAGTGTGATGGGATCAATCATTAACCAAACTAATAGCTCTATCATTATCGAAATCGCGCAACGTGAATTAGAGCCCATCCTATCATTGAAGCCAAATAAAAAAGAGGAGTTTCTTAAAACTCTTTACGCATTTTTAAACAATTACGGGAATTTGCAACAAACCATGCTGGACTTGAATTTATCCATGAGCGGATTAGTCTATCGAATTCAAAAGCTAGAAGAACTACTACAAAAAGACTTAAGAAATTCCAAGCACTCCTTTGAGTTGATGTTGCTCTTAAACTCTCTAATTATTCTTGGTGAAATTGAAATTGATTAGCTCTCTTTTTTCAATAAATTTTAGTGAAATACGCAGATTTTTATATACTTTCTAAAATAGTCTAATTTACACCTTTATGCTCTTTGCCATATTGATTTTTCGTTATTTAATGGAGTAAAAAACAAATATCTTTTTACAAAATCAATGAATTTTTCCCCTAAAAATCATTGATTTATGCCTCGATTGTCTGTGCTAATATCGAGTGTAATCTAAACGTAAGGAGTTCTGCTCACCTTCATGACGATTATCGCATGAGTTGTTATAACAAGAGGATAGTAGTGAGGCTGCTTGCGTATAGAAATAGTAAAACAGGGGGTTATTAAAAGATGGCGAAGGCAAAGAGTACTGCTTTCTTGAAATTTTTAATTGTTTTAATTGCATTTCAGGACGTTGCTGCCGGGGTTGCAGGATCTATCATGGCCGATTTAATTAAAGCGTTCCCAAACTACAATCCGTCGGTAGTCATGTTAATTGCTACTATCCCAGGATTTTTTCAAATAATACCTTCATTGCTTTATGGGAAACTGGCTAATAAGTACTCAAAACGAGGATTATTATTTACAGGACTAGCCTTCTTCATCATTGGCGGTATCATGCCATTTTTCATTGATAATCTCTTTTTAATTATTGCCTTCCGTGGACTATTGGGACTTGGAGTCGGCATTACATTACCATTATCGGTTGATATTATCACAAGTTTCTTTGATGGTCGTGATCGTGATTTCTTAATTGGTTTGGGAACATCCACAGTTGCATGTATCGGAGCGATTTTCTTCCAGGTAGTCGGAGGTATGCTGGCTGATGCGTACAATTGGCAGTTTGGCTTTTTAGTTTACTTATTCCCGATCTTGATTTTAGCACTCACCTTCTTATATTTGCCTGAGCCTAAAAAACAAGAAGTACACAATGCATCCTTTAAAGAGATCCTGTTCTCTGCACCAAAAACCGTTTATGGTTTTACGATTGGCCAAGTTATCTTCACAGCATTGGTGTTTGGGTATGTAACAAATATTTCTATTATCATCCAAGCGGAAAACCTTGGGAATGCTACGGAGGCCGGTTTTGCCATCTCTTTATTCACCTTTGGTACCTTGGTTGTCGGACTTTTCTTTGGTCCCATGCGCCAACTTTGGCCAAACTTCAATATTCCCTTTGGAATTTTACTAACCGCTGTTGGTATCTTATGGTGTTATTATGCAAACACTTTAATGATGATCAATATGGCTAGTTTTCTTGGAGGAATGGGATTAGGAATTGTGATTCCAGGCGTACTCGCCCGAGTATCTGAATTGTCAAACCTTGCGAAGGGTATTTCCTTTGTAGGATTCGCTGCTGCGGCCCAAGGATTAGGTGGTATTACCAGTTCGTTTATGTACCAGTTTTTACTTAATATAACAGGCCAGGAAAACGGCCGATTCACTCTGCTTCTAGCATCTATTGGCCTATTCCTTTTAGCGATTGCTTGGTCTGCGGTCACGACTCTCATCAAAGAAAAAGACTCACAATCAAACGCAACCTCAAAGACCACACATATTATTTAACGGTAAGTATTTACCTAATTCGAGAATAAAAATGATCTCATAAGGAGAGTCTCTATGTGATCATTTTTATTTTATAGTACTTTATTGCCGAGTAATTCCGTAAATGTGGAATTCCGAGAAACGATATTACCAATTCCCTCCAACCTTGGTATTTTGTCCAGTCGCATAATCAGATAACGGTAAGCCAAGTTCTTCCCCCAGTTAGATTGATTCAATGATTTTTACTTAATTTCATTATGTATTTCAATAATTCTTATTCTAGTTAAGTGCCTTTTCTATCATCTACACTTAAACAAACAAATTATTTTCTGGGAGGCTATCAAAATATGGGGACAAAATTACTTCGATTCAAACAATCAGACCGTACATATTGGGGTGTTTTCAGTGAACAAATCCGCATTGTTGAACACGAGGCTGAAACCTTACATGACTTACTATCTAACGGTCGAGAGGCAATTGAGCGGGCAAAACACACCGGAACAATTATTTATACAGATGAAATCACAATCCTATCACCCGTAACAGATGATGCAAATATATTTTGTCAGGGTACAAACTATAGCGTACACCGTGAAGAAGCTGGTTTTACTAAGCAAAAGCCACCATATAACTTATTGTTCACAAAGGCATCCAGTACCTTAACATCTGCCGCTGCTGATATTATTTGCCCAACTCATGTTCAACTATTGGATTATGAAATCGAACTGGGATTAATTATTAAAACTGACATTACTGAGCCCATCCAAATTACAGAAAATAATTTAGTCCATTATATTGCTGGAATAGTGATTGCCAATGATATTTCGGCGCGTGATGTTCAAATTCTGGAACAGCAATGGTTCAAAGGAAAAAGTTATCGTGGTTTTTGTCCGGTGGGACCATATATTTATTTACTCGATGAAGATGAATTTCCTTACTTGAATCAATTGGAATTACATTTACAAATAAATGGTGAAACACGTCAAAGGGTTTTAACTGATCAATTATTATTTAAACCGACGGAAACACTGACTGAGATGTCAGAGATTTTTAATTTAAAAACTGGTGATTTAATTTTAACAGGTACCCCAGGTGGAGTATGTCTTCGTTTAAATTCTGAAATCATCAACCATATTTATGATAATACAATTTCACATCAGGATAAAATTGACCATTTTATTGAAACTCAACAAAACAATGGTTATTTAAAATCTGGAGATATCATGCTTCTCGAAATAAAAAGCACGGATGGTTCCATTGATTTAGGGGTACAAGAAAATAAAATAATACAGGCAGCTGCTGTAAAGTAAAGGGGCGTCCACATGATTCCAGTTTTCCGGTTAGGGTTTGTGACGTTTTTTTCGAAAGATGTTGAGGCCATGGTCGATTACTATATCACTGTTCTCGGATGTAAGCTTGTAGAACGCGGAGGAGACGGAGTTGCCTATATCAGTACAGGTGCAGAACATCATAATATTGTCATTCAACCAAGTAACGAAAGTTTCATGGAAGGAATCGGATGGCAAGTAAATCCTGAAGTATCATTAGAATACGTTCAATCCCTTTTAGAAGAAGTAGGAATCGTAAGTGAGCTTGTCCATGATAGACAAGTTGGAATACCTGAACAATTGCAGTTGCATGATCGGGATGGAAACCGCATTTTTTTATATCATAGTATAGACTACAGCGCTCCCGGATACGCAACATCCGGTATTATTCCTACTAAATTGGACCACTTATCAATCAGCGTAAAAGATGCGAAGAAAACGGTGGACTTCTACCACCATATTTTAGGTTTTATCACTAACGGTATGCTCCTCATCAGTTGGCGGAGTTAGCAGGATATTTTCATCCGCTTTTTTCACATAATATAGAGAATTAGTATTAGAAAATTGTTTGGTATAGAGAATAACGGATTCATCCTCACTCACTTCCGCTAGAATGGTAATGCCTCCGTTCCCATCAAATACTTTTGTCTCTTCCCCCGTGTCCATTTGTAAGCAATAGCTACTGAGGAAAGACGCATTTTCTTTGGTAGATGTATAGTATAATCGCTCGCCGTCCTTCGATAGAAACGGATGAAAATTACGTGTATTCTCTTGAAAAACTAGCTCCTTCAAGGCACCGCCATATGTCGGCATGGCATAAAATTGAGTATTCTCATCACCGTCATGATCAAAGCCAGCTATAACAAATCTTCCTTTTGGGTCATACAGTAAATACTCAGATGGCTGATCATTGAAGGTCAGCCGATATGGAAAGGCATTAGGCATATTCATCGCCCAAAGATTATATTTTCCACTTATATTGGTACTGATGATAATCTGTTTTTCATCGGGACTCACAGCAAAATCAATTATGGAAACGGTTCGCAGCAATTGTTCTACATCTGGCTTAGGAAATGTAAACATAGACATACTCCTCATATTCATTTTTTTGTGATACCCAATCCATCTAACCCACATTATGAAAAACATATGATAGATAACAACCTACAGCAAATAGTTGTCCTTAAATCCTGGACTTAATTCACTCCAGACATCAAATACTTGACCATCTAAATCATAAAAAACAAAATTCCGTCCAGGGTGCCCTCGATCTTCAATGTCCCCTACCCTTACATTCTTCTCTGTTAACTCCATATGAAGCTCCGTTAACTTTTCCAATCCATCTACTTCAAAGGTAATCGAAAAGCGTTCATTTCCATTCTTATCTATAAAATTAGAACTTTCACCATCTGGTGCTTGAACAAGGAAAAAGCTTTGATTTGCAAGATTAATAATCGCTTTATCCTCATCTTCATAGCTTAATTCTGCTCCAAGCTTATCCACATACCATGCTGAAGATTCTTTAACATTCCTTGCAGGAATATAAGTTGTACCAACTCTTATAAATTTATTTTTCATCCCATCTCCCCTGTAATCAATCTATTTATTCCCAATCCTTCGCCATAATGATAAATCGATATGATTCTCCTCGTATGTCATTCATGAATCCTCCTACTTGTTGAAATCCTTCTCTTTTATACACTTTAATGGCCCGGTGATTAAAGTCGACTACCGCCAATTCCAAATGGTGATAATGAAAAAGGGATCTCCCTTACTCCACAATGGCATGGAAGAAAGCGGGACCATGTCCTTTTCCAGTCAGAGAGGGCTTCATCTGAATTCCAACTGCCAGTATCTCTGCTTCATCCTCATCACTTACATCAAAAAACTCACAGTTACCTACAAGCTCCCCACATTCATTTACTACCGATAATTCTCGTTCTTTCTGAACACTTTGCCTAAAGCCATCTATCTTTTCTTGTTGAATCGAATTATCGTAAAACGAATACATATCATCGTACGTCCACGATAAGAACTCCTCTATATCCTCTTCGGTACGTTTTCTTAATAAATACTCCATCTTTTTTGCCTCTTATCTAATTGTATTTAGGTTGCTACATTCCTTCGTTCATATTTTCAAAGAAGCCTAAACGATTTCCCTATGGATCTGTAAATGTGGCCCATTTAACTGGTACTTCTCCACGGCAGTAGATTTCAAAAAAATTAATATGCAGCTCTTCTATCATTCTTTGTCTTTCTTTTTCTATAGATGTAACCTTAAGCCGAAGCGGATCACTTCCTTCAGCCGGTGCCCCTTTAGCGACTTTCAGCCAACCCCCGGGAATTATCTCCCACTCCACAAAATCAGCATGCGGCTCAAGATCTGGTGTCCTGTTCAAAAATACTCCATACCATTTCCTGCCTTGTTCAAAATCAGCCACACGGACCTGATAGGTCATTTCAGCTACCAAGAATATATCACCCCCTTTAAGAGTTCATAATATTACAAAAATTTTATATAACATTTCAGAGGGCAAAACACACATATAGGTGATAAATGATTTATTTACTCTTAACTTAATAGATTCATGCGAAAGTACCTACATCAAAATGGTATAATATTCTAAAGTGAGGTGGATTTTATATTGAACATCGGTGACATCATTTTTCAGTTAATCTCAATTTTAGTTGTTATCTTTTTTATTGTTATGATTGTATCTTTCTTTCGTTCTTCAAAAAAACGGAAGGAACAGCTAGATCGAATTGAAAATAAATTAGATAAACTGTCAGAGCAATCAACTAAAAATCAGCTCGGTTTATAAGCCGGGCCTTTATGTTTTTCTTTGCGGGATCATTTTATAAAGCTATTACTAAACAAAACCAAGACAGCTACTAGTTCTTTTTACTCAAATCAAAACGAGTTATTTCTTCTTTGCCCAAGGATACAATTAAAGTTGCCTCCAGTGCGTTCTCTTTTAAATGTTCTATCTTGTCTACAGAAGGTACTGAAAGAACTTCCTCTGTTTTTTCTTCAACGCCTAAATCATAATGGATGGTGAATTCTCCTGTTTCTTTTTCTTCAATATTAGTAGTATAGGAATAGCCGAAACCCAAGCCTGAACCATCATAATCTGCCGGTTCAAAAATATTAAAGCCCATCACTTTATGAGAAGCCGTTACTAATTTTTCGGCAGGTTCAATCCTAACCGTCAAGCCTACTCCTTTACTTACGTCTCCAACCTTTTTATTCCCTACATTTTTAATCACAAATGTGTAATACAGGGATGTGGGCACGACTTCTTTTCCTGCGTTCTCACCTTCTTGCAGAATAGTGGAGCCTGTTTCATTTTTATCATTCACAATATCTGCTTCTGCACTGACCAGTTCTAGACGTGTGTTGGTGGAGCAAGCGCTGAAAATGCTGATAACGACAAATAGGAAAGTAAACCACAAACTGAATCGTTTCATGCAACCTCCTTTTTTCCTGCCTATTGCTTGGACACTACTACTTCTAGTAAGCTTAGGTCTCAGTATAATCCACCTCCATATATATCCATTTAATTATAGAAAACTAGTACTTATTTAGCAACGTACATGACAAAAATGAATTTACTAAAATTAACAGGAGAAATATATTAGCCACGATTTTAATTATATGCTATAATCTAGTCAACCTTTAAAACTGTTATACTATTTTATGCTTTACTGTTTCAATTGCCTTGCTCTCTTCGCCTTGAGCAGGGCATTTTTATTTCTTCCACTAAACTACCTTATACCAGCACAAAAGAAGTTGATATAATAAGGTTTAAACCACCTTGGATTAATCCTCCGAAATTCATTTCTGAATATCCCAGTACATCTACCCGTTTTAATATGGTTTACATTTCACGCCTGTTACACTAATTCTCTCAGCTGTATAATGTTCTACTTTTATATTATGAATAATGGATAATGCCATAGAACCATCTTGGATTAGCAATTACAGGTAATAGCTAATTGGTATATTCAATGCTTTTTTTAAGCATAATGAGAAGATAAACATTACTGTACTGTGAGAATTTTGGAGGATAGAAACGTGGATTTGATAAGTTTAGGCTTAATAGCAATGAAAGTAATCGTTGGATTTATATCTCTAAACATTATACTCATTTTAACTGGAAGAACCTCCATTTCTCAATTAACACCATTTCATTTTGTTTTTATTCTGTTACTCGATGATTTTTTAGGACGTATCATCTATGAAAATAATGTAAGTATTTTAAAATATCTATATGCCTATATGCAATTGGAATATGGACTTTTTTAATGATTATTTTAGAGTATGCCACGCTTAAGTTTACAAAGATTAGATTTTTCATTCAGAGGAAGCCAGTTCTATTCATTAGAAATGGAATAATTGATTATAAAGCAGCCAAAAAAGCAAGGTTGGATCTAAATCAAATATTGAGCATGTTACGGCAAAAAAGTGTTTTTTCTGTAAGAGAAGTTGAATTTGCAATATTAGAATCTAATAGGCAAATAAGTATCGCTCTGAAATCTAAATATAAAAATCCAACAATCGAGGATTTAAACCTTACTGAAAAACACAAATCGTGCTACCGCAAACCCTTATTAGCGATGGGAAAATTATACGTGGTAATTTAGCAGAATGTGGATTTGATGAAAATTGGTTAATTAGTGAGTTGAATAATAAAGGTTATGATTTAAAAAGCATTTTTTATGCTGAGTGGAAAAGTGATGAAGGAATACACATTTCACCTAAATAAAAACACTGTGTATAAACATTTTCTAGTAGAGATAGATAGTTTTCCGTACAATAGTTCTAAATCCTTACGAAATACATACTAATAATACTCATGCAAAATTAAAATGAATCATTCAACAAAGCTTAAACAAAAGAAAAACAGATCCTGTAACCAGGATCTGTTTTATTTATGTGTCGATCAGATTAGTTTTTTTGAACGTTAGTAGCTTGTGGTCCACGTTGACCTTGTTCTACTTCAAAAGTAACTTCTTGACCTTCGTCAAGTGTTTTGAAACCTTCACCTTGGATAGCTGAGAAGTGTACGAATACATCGTCTCCACCTTCGCGCTCGATAAATCCGAAACCTTTTTCTGCGTTAAACCATTTTACTTTACCATGTTCCATTTTTTGTTGCCTCCTAGTGTGCTAACACACAATTGTATTACTATCCTTGCTTTTCGATCGTAAGACGACAATAATTGTTCAACTTTCAACCACATCAAACAAAAATAATTCTACCTAATAATAACAGGTTCTGGACTGAAGTGCAAACGATTACCTCAATTATTTTTAAATTTTTCTTCAAATCATGATTTTTTTGAAACTCTTTTGCAAAATTATACCTATTAAAGCGATGGTAAATAAAACAAATCATCAAAAATCACTTTTACAAAGACGGTTCAACGTTCATTATATAATGGTATATAGTGAAGAAAAGGAGCTGGTAAGAATAATGGATCAAAGCTATAAAGCGTTAATCGTAGATAAACAGGATGAACAAACAGCAATCAAATTTATAGAAAAACCGTTACATACCCCACAAGATGGCGAAGTTCTCATAAAAGTAAAATATTCAGGTGTAAATTATAAGGATTGCCTAGCTACAATTCCGAATGGAAATATTGTGACTTCCTACCCGATGGTACCAGGCATCGACCTAGCAGGTACAATTATTTCATCGACTGACACTCGCTTTAAAGAAGGTGATGAGGTAATTGCCACGAGCTACGAAATCGGTGTATCCCGTGATGGAGGATATGCGGAATATGCTTATATTCCTGCTGATTGGGTTGTCTCACTGCCAAAAGGGCTCACTCTCAAAGAAGCCATGATCATTGGTACAGCTGGATTTACCGCTGCATTATCCGTCCAGCGTTTGGAGGAAAATAAGGTAACTCCTGATCAAGGTCCTGTGATTGTTACTGGAGCTACAGGCGGTGTAGGCAGTTTCGCGGTCTCCTTCTTAGCAAAACTCGGATTTACCGTTGAAGCTAGCACAGGAAAATTAGAGGAAGCTGAGTACTTAAAATCAATCGGTGCTGCGAATGTAATCTCAAGGGATGAAGTATACAACGGTAAGGTTCGCGCCTTAGGAAAACAGCGTTGGTCCGCTGGTATTGACCCTGTTGGCGGGGAACCTTTAGCATCTCTTTTAAGCCAAATTAAATATGGCGGTTCTGTTGCTGCCAGCGGACTGACGGCTGGCACGAAGATTCCCTCCTCCGTATTCCCATTTATATTAAGAGGGATTAATTTATTAGGCATTGATTCTGTACAATGCCCGATGAATACACGCCAACAAATTTGGGAACGTTTAGCTACGGATTTAAAGCTCAATCAGTATGAGAATCATATCCAGCAAGAAGTAAAGCTCGAAGAACTGCCAAATGTATTTCCTGTCCTTCTAAAAGGTGAAGCACGCGGCAGAACAATCGTTGTTTTCCCGGATTAAAGAACTCTATTCAACACCAATTCTTTTCAATAGAAGAATTGGTGTTTTTTTATGCACTAACCACCTATCTCTTTATTTTCCAGAGGAAATAAGTTGTTTAATTAGCACATTTTACTAACAATTGTTATAATGTTTTGATGTGTAAGAAAAGTATCTAAAAATCACCTTTTGAATACGTATCTTGCAAATATTAAAAAATAGGTGGTAAGAACCATGACAGAAAACAAACCATACAGAGTTTTGCTTTATTATTTTTATACTCCAATTGAAGATCCAGCTGCATTCGCGGCAGAACACCTTGCATTTTGTAAGGGGATTGAACTGAAAGGCCGTATACTTGTGGCCAAAGAAGGAATTAATGGTACGGTTTCCGGTACTGTGGAACAAACAAATGCTTATATGGATAAGATGAAGAACGATCCTCAATTCGAAGGGATTGTATTTAAAATAGATGAAGCGGACGGTCATGCGTTTAAAAAAATGCATGTGAGACCACGCCCTGAGCTTGTTCATTTATCTTTAGAAGATGATATTAATCCGAACGAATTAACTGGACAGTATTTGAGCCCAAAAGAATTTTTCGAGGGCTTACAGGATGAAAACACAATTGTTTTAGATGCGCGTAATGACTATGAATATGAACTTGGACATTTCCGCGGCGCCATCAAGCCAGACATTGAAACGTTCCGCGAGCTTCCTCAATGGGTTCGTGATAATAAAGAAATGTTTGAAGGAAAACGCGTCCTGACCTATTGTACAGGCGGAATCCGTTGTGAGAAATTTTCCGGTTGGCTAGTAAGAGAAGGATTTAAAGATGTCGGCCAGCTCCATGGCGGGATTGCCACATATGGGAAAGATCCAGAAGTACAAGGTCAATTATGGGATGGACAAATGTATGTATTCGATGAAAGAATCGCTGTTCCAATTAACCAAGTAGAACATGTGATCGTCGGAAGAGATCACTTCGATGGTGAACCGTGTGAACGCTACGTTAATTGTGCAAACCCTGAATGTAACGATCAAATTCTTTGCAGTGAAGAAAATGAGCATAAATATATGCGCAGCTGCACGGATGAATGTCGTGTACATCCTCGCAATCGTTATGTTGTAGAGCATAACCTAACTGAGGAAGAGGTTGCAGAAAGACTGCATAAACTAGAATTAATTTCAGCTGAGTAATATAATTAAAGGAGACCTTTCGATTGAGAGGTCTCCTTTTAATTATACGATTATAACTTTTCATCTGCGGCTATTATAATCACCTTATTCCGCTCTCGAATTCTTCATAATAACCCCAAAATTATTGTTCCTGCAGTACTTTTTGCGGGGCTAGCTTACCTAAGTTATCATAAATCTCAGCCGCCATAACCTTATAGCCTTTTTCGGTCAGATGAATACCATCTTCACTGATTAAATCCTTTAACTGACCTCTGTTTTTCAGCGCATTCCTTACATCAATCAGGAATACATCCATTTCTTCTGCTATATTTTTTACAGTTCGATTATACTTACTGTGCCAGTAGGCTATTCCCCCCACCTTGCATATCCATTGACTCACTTCTGTACCGAAACGCTTGGATATTGTCTGATAATAGCGAGCCGGATCCAATGGAGGCAGCGTGGTTAAAACCGGTGTAATTCCATTTGATTTTAATTTGGTAATAAGCTCTTTTAAATTATTGGCATACCGTGATAGAGGCACTTTTGGCTGATGCTCGTCATTCGGTTTAGCCGCTACTTCCTTCCAAACAAAGTCACAATCATTCCCGCCAATCCCAATAATCACGTAGGTCGGTTCTTCTTGAATAACATCCTTTTCAAGTCTGGATAAAAGTAAATCAGAGTTATCATTGAATACTCCCTTATTGATCACTTCTGCCCGGCTAATCTCTGGATTCAATTTATCCTCTGACATAAGCTTTTGTAAATAGGCAGGATAATTATTTCTTAAAATTCTCAAACGACCCTTAACATAGGATACTCCCCTAGTTAAACTATCACCAAAGCATATTAATTTCATAGGCCATCCCTCATATCTCTTAGTAGTTTCTGTGTTGCAAAGCATGATAATCCTTTGTTACTTTAATTATATCAAGAATATTTGAAAAACTACTTGATTAATGTTTATATTCTTTTAAATGAAAATTTGTCCATATAAAAATAGTAAATGAGTGAATGAAATGACTCCAATCAACCATATAAGTAGATTCTTTTATTTAACAGCCATTATTCTATGTATCATTCTCGGATTGGCTTCCCGTCTATACAGTTCGATGCTACATCCATTTTTAGCTCAGCATGCCGGAGATGCTTTATGGGCAATGATGGTCTATTTTGGGTTTCGATTTCTTTTCGTTCAAAAGAAACCATTCTTAGCTTTTGGCTTCAGCGTCCTATTCAGCTTCGGAATTGAATTCAGCCAGCTGTATCAAGCAGCATGGATTAACCAAATACGAAACACAACCATCGGGGCTTTAATCCTCGGTAAGGGATTTCTGTGGATAGATCTATTGCGGTATACACTGGGTATTATGATGGCAGTAATCATAGATTGGTTGAAAATAAACTCTATTAAAACAAATAAATGATAAATTCAATCAGCCTACATTTCCTCCTTCTGATATAGACATCCTATATAATAATCTGTCTATGTGATAAATCCCCTTCTAGGACGATGTTAAAACCATCTTCCTCTATCTTTACAACAGTAAGACTCGTATCATGGATAAAAGGAGGATCCCATAGGCTCTCAATAGAGGTGTTTTTGAAAATAGAATAGAAGCATTTTATGACAACGGAGTGAGTAACAATCAGGATATTGCCTGATTCATATTCATGCTGAATACGATTCAATATGTTCACCGCTCGTTCTTTAACCTCTTCAAATGTTTCCCCCTTTACAGGCTTAAATAAATGGGGATTATTCCAGAAAGCATCAAACTCGTCTGGATAGGCAGCCTCAATGGCTCCTTGTTTTTCTCCCTCCCAGTCTCCCATATTAATCTCTTGTAGATTTTCATCAAAGGCTAGCGGAATATCCCGATTACCCTTAATATATGTTGCTGTATCTGCAGCTCTGCCACTCGGGCTTGAATAAATAGCTGTTAAATCAATATCCAGCAGTCCTTTGCTCAGTGAAATCGCATTTTGAATACCCTTTACTGTTAAAGGTGAATCTAATCTTCCCTGCATTCTTTTCTCCGTATTCCAAACTGTTTCTCCATGTCTAGTTATATAGAGTGTAATCAAATTTCTCAGCCTCCTAAATCAACGCTACTCTATTCTGTATAGAACCTCATTGCTAGTTTTGCAGATTCTTTCCTGGCAGTAATTCCACTTAATTTATTCTATCCTTCATTGCCAAACCCCTCTTGGAACCAGAATTAATATGTGACCCTCCATAGCTTAAAATGGTATTATTAGTTTATTATTTTAATATTTTCCATACCGGGGTGATACGATGCAATTAACTATGAAAGCGACCGGTGATCATGTACAAGTCTTGTCTTATCCTATCTGCTTGCTAAAAACCCAGCCTCCCTGTATGAACGGTCCAGTAAAGGACATTTAGTTCGTCTTTTTTATAGTAGATTTGAAGAAAAAGAAGTGGAAGCGACTATATTTGTCACACCTGATCCAATCGAGCTGTTGGATCATCAATCCAATCAATATGAAATTACACATTATATAAATGATCGTGAATTTGCCGTAAGCAGTATCTTCTGTTCATTTATACGAAATGCTCTCGGAACTGCCCTGAATGGACAGCCAAAAGAGGAATATAGACAATGGGTCAGCCATGCTTTTCCTTTTCAATTTACCCTTGGACCTGTTTCATCAGAATTAACTGATCAAGAAATAGAACGTTTATTTAGTCCGCTGGGGTTTGAAATCGCCATCACACATGGTAAAAATACGTCCTCCCCAACTAAATCGGCAAGAATGATCACCCTGGATGGGTTAACAACCCTGCAAAATGCTTTAAGACAGCTGTTTATCCTCATCCCTGTGCTGGATAATTATAAGCACTACTTCATAGACGAGAAGGAAGTTGAAAAGCTTCAACGTTATGGACAAGGATGGCTTGAGGATCATCCCATGAGGTCATTCATTTTACAAAGAGCATTACGATTCAAAGAATTATATGAAACAACAGAAGCACCTAAAAAGGTGGATAAGGAGCAAAAAACTCCATCCAAACCATCTCTGGCTGCCCTTCGCTATGAAAAAATACTGAAAACAGTCAGTGAACTTGATGATAAAGAAACGATTGTAGACATGGGTTCAGGTGAGGGAAAGCTTTCTCTAAAACTAGGATTTTTGGATGGAGTTAAAGAAATCCTGGCAGTCGAGCCATCTGAGCATATGACTTTACAGGCAATCAAAAGGTTCGAAAAAGTGGAAGGTAAGGCAGGATTCCTTTCTCCCACACTGATTTGGGGTTCGCTTTTTTATTATGATGAGCGTCTAAAGAATAAGGATTGCATAATTTTATGCGAGGTCATTGAGCATATTGATGAGACACGTTTACCCAAAATCATGAGAATGATCCTGGAGGATTATCGGCCAAAAACCCTTATGATCACAACACCAAATAAAGAGTACAACGCTGTATATGACTTACATGAACACTTCCGCCATTCCGACCATCGCTTTGAATGGTCGAGGCAGCAATTTGAGGACTGGTGCTGGATGAACGTGGCCAATCAGCCATATAATCTTCAGTTTCAAGAGATTGGCGATATTCATGAACTGTATGGCTCACCTACTCAAATGTGCATTTTCAAACGAAAGGAAGGCCAATCAGATGAACATTAACATACCAAGTGCCGGGATTATCCTTTTAGTCGGTCCGTCCAATTCCGGTAAAACAACTCTGTTATCCAAATTAATCAATAATCAAACACTCCTCCCTTCCGAGGTTGTTAGTTCAGATGCTTTCCGAAAAATCGTTGGGGATACCGATTTTATAGATTGGAAGAACCGCTCCAAAACAGAAGCAGATTATCTGGTGGAACACTATCATTCCATCTCAAAAAAAGCATTTGAGGTCATGTACTCTGTCATAGAAGCTAGATGTCAGTTAAATAAGCTAACTTTCATTGATGCCACTCATCTTAAGACCGATGATTGAAAAAAATATATCGATATTGCCAGGAAGCACCACTTGCCGATTATTGCCCTTATACTGGATACGGATCAACAAACACTTCTTGAACGAGATGAAAAGCGCGAGCAGCCAAGAGGAAAACGCCGAATTAAACAGCAATACCAGACCTTCAAAAGCGAAAAACGTTTTATCAAAAAGGAAGGCTTCCGAGCAATTTATGCAATTAAGGATATAGATGAAGTCACTCTTCACAGACTGGAAAATCCGCTATATATGGAGGTCGGCAGCGGCATTGATCTAATTGGTGATATACATGGCTGCTATGAGGAAATGATTGAACTCCTTGAAAAGCTCGGTTATCAAGCTCAGGAAAGTGGCTTATACATTCATCCCGATGGCAGAAGATTTGTATCTGTTGGAGATATTATGAGCCGCGGCCCCTATTCGTTAAAAACGATGCAATTTTTCGAGCGTCATATTAAACATGGATTAGCATACATGATTGATAGCAATCACGGCTGGAAAATCGCCCGCTGGCTGGATGGGCGAAACGTTACCCTCAAGCATGGAGACGAGCAGACGGCAGACGAGTTTAAACAATTTGAAGACAAGTACGGCTCTGAAGAAACGAATCTACTTAAAAATAAGATGAAGAAGATGCTGATAGAAGCCCCTTCCCATTATGTGTTTTTACAAAATGACGTACCTGTACTGGTTTGTACTCACGCCGGGATAAAGGATGACTATATCGGCAGACAATCTCAGGAAATCAGTGATTTTTGCCGATATGGAGATACAGATGGCTTTGATGAAGCTGGAAAACCGCGCCGGAAGGATTGGTTTGTTAATCATAACAGCAGTCCCCTCATTATATGGGGACATGATCCGAAACCTCAGCCCCTGCGCATCAATAACACGATAAATATAGATCAGGGTGTTGTTTTTGGCGGCCAACTTACTGCCTTCCGTTACCCGGAGGAAAAATTCGTCAGCGTAAAAGCCCGGCAGGATTATTCAAACAGCGATGACAACCCCTTGATGGAATGGGAAAGGAATCGATTAAATCCGCCTAATATCGGCAGCTTTATAAATGGGTATTCTGTCCTGACAGAAGAGTTCGGTGAAGTAAAATTGTATAAGGAGCATGTGAAGGCTGCCATTGATACAGTTTCGCATTTCACCATCCCTATAGAGAAATTGCTTTATATTCCGCCAACCATGAGCCCTACTCCAAAGCCCTCTCAGCTGCCGGATTATTTAGAGCATCCAAAGGAAGCGATTGATTATTATCGCAATCATGGTATTCAAAAGATGATTGCCGAAAAGAAACATATGGGCAGCCGTGCTGTTTTATTACTATTCAAGGATCTGCCCTCCGCTCTTCATTATGTTGGATATGAAACGCTTGGTGTTATTTATACGCGAAGAGGCCGACGCTTCTTTGACTCCATCACTGAAGAGAAAGTGGTTCACGAATTACATTCTGATTTGATCAATCATGGCTATTTCGAAAAATATAATACAGATTTTGTTTTGCTGGATGCGGAAATTATGCCGTGGAATCTGAAAGCGAAGGAGCTTATCCAAAACCAATATGCGCATGTTGCTGAAAATGCCATCATGGATCGAAATTCTCTCAAAAACAAGCTGGAACAGGCCGTATCAACAAATTCCGAACTCCACAGTTGGCTAAACGAATATATTGAAAAATTGGCAAATGCGCAGAATTTCAAAAAAGTATATGAAACCTATTGCTGGGAGGTCGAGGATATTCACCAAATTCAGATTGCTCCCTTTCATGTCCTAGCCCACAGCAAGGAAACTTTCTTTGACCAACCGCATCTATGGCATATGCACATGAATCGTGAATTAGCCGCTCTATCCAAATTCTTTATTGAAACCGAATTTAAAGTAATCGATAGCGAGGCGAGCGAGCAAGATGTCATAGAATGGTGGAGGGAAATGACTGAGGAAGGACATGAAGGCATTGTCATCAAGCCTGAAACTTTTATCGCTAAAGAACGAGGTAAGCTGTTGCAGCCCGCTATTAAAGTAAGAGGCAGAAAATATTTATCGATTATTTATGGGATGGATTATTTATCCCCTGCTAATCTAGCACGCTTGAAAAATAGAAACACCTCCAAAAAACAAAAATTGGCGTTACGTGAATTTGTTCTCGGAGTAGAAGGCATTCGCCGCTTTGTCAACGGAGATTCTCTGCAACGCGTACATGAATGTGTCCTTGGCACTCTCTCTCTCGAATCAGACCCGGTCGACCCAAGGCTGTAAGATACAGAACAAAGGAAGATGAACCTGTTGTGATTGACAGGTTCATCTTCCTTTAGGTAAAACAATAATGATAATTATCACAATTAATATTTTCGTTTCAACTGTTCAGCAGTATAATAGGTTGATATAAATGAAAGTTATAGTAGAAAGAAGTGTAAGCATGGAGAATCAAGCAAAAGAAAAAAAGCTCGGCATTTTAGCTGGCGGCGGAGCTTATTTTTTATGGGGATGCCTACCAGTCTATTGGAAATTAGCCGGTGATGTATCTGATTTGGAAATCCTGGCACACCGTATTTTATGGTCCTTTGTGTTTATGGTGCTGCTCGTCTTTTGTTTCGGAAAGTCGAAGGATGTTTTTGGGGAAATCACCACCATCCTTAAACAGCCTAAATTGACGTTGGCAATCACCCTGGCAACCCTATTAATCTCAGCCAACTGGTTTATCTTTATTTTTTCAGTCAATAGCAATAATATTTTATCCGCCAGCATGGGCTATTATATTAACCCAATCGTCAATGTCATACTGGCAACCATCTTCTTAAAGGAAAGGCTGAGCAATGGCGAAAAAATAGCTGTTTTATCTGCGGCAATTGGCGTGATCATTCTAACATGGAGCCAGGGCTCAATCCCGTGGCCTGCTATATGCATGGCAATGACCTTCGGATTATACGGGCTCATTAAGAAAATGGTTCAAATCAACCCATGGACAGGCTTAACACTTGAAACGATGATCATCGCACCATTCGCACTCATTTATCTGTTATTCTTTGCCGAGCATTCCTTTTTATCATACAGTACCCAAGTTGATTTAGTTCTTGTGGGAGCGGGGATTGTAACCGCAATTCCGTTATTGTTGTTTGCAGAAGGAACAAAACGAATCAGTTATACAATGATTGGATTTTTACAGTATTTAGCTCCAACCCTCATGCTAGTGATGGCTGTCGTGATCTACGATGAAACATTCACCCTTATTCAAGGCATATCATTCCTGTTTATCTGGATTGCCTTAATCATTTATACAGCATCCAATCTGTTCAGATCCGCAAAGAGCAGAAAAGCTGCAGCGAATTAATCTTTTTCGTACTAATAAACCTGTGGAGGAAACTGAGATGGCTTTCCTCCACAGGTTTTTTCGTTTGTAGCGTAAGAGCGGCTTAACGTGTGCCTCTGTTGCTGGCTAAATAATGCGTCAGATGCTATTTTTTCATTGAATTCTAACTAGTTTGCCAGTTTTCAAGAGGTAATTCCCTCTATTAGACCGATATGAGGCAAAGAATTCAAGCAATCGAGTAGAATTCTATTATAATTGAGCGGATTATGAGGATAATTGAGCTATATTTCTGCATAATTGACTGATTATAACCATAATTGAGCGGATTTCATTTTTATGAGCGAAAGTATAAGCAATCGAGCGAAAATTTCACCCATTGAGCGTGCATAACAGTGATTGAGCGAATCTATCAAACTATACACTAATTACTCCTGAAAAAGTACCCCTCTCTTACACCACAAAAAAGAGATGTCGATCAGCCCCCGAAAGACTAATCTAAACATCTCTTTTCATGCTTCTACTTAAAAATAAGCAAGTTGATATTGTTCATAATACTGCTCAAGTTCATCCACAGTAGTTTTATAAAGAGGAAGCGGGTCGGATTCATCTCCATCAAAAATAAAGTCTAAATCCTGTTCGCTTACTTTTTTGAACATGAAGGATGTATCCTCCACATCTGTAATCACTGTAATATATTCAGAGTCGGAGTCTTCTATGTTCAGTTCCAATACAAGCTCTTCCTCTTCATCATACATGACAAGATACCCCATATTACGATCGGCACCCGTAATGATTTCGAAAAAGTATGGACCATATTCCTCTCCATACCCATCCAACTTCTCCTCTTCCGTGCCCTCTACTCCCCAAATACCGTCTATATCTGCGAGAGATAATGTCTTGCTATAGACCAGCTGATTACCGTAATAAATCCTCGTATAGGAATCAGCATGGTCAAATGTCTGTAGTTCATCCGTGTCATGAACACTTACGGATTTTATTTGGCCATCCTCGGTATTGTAAACGACATGGTCCACATATGACACGAAACCGGTGACATCATCCGCTATTTTCTTTCCATCTAGAATTAAAGAATGATTAGCAGATAAATAAATAATTTTATCATCTACAATGGACCAGCAAAGCCGGCTGCTGGAATCCATCATCACATTGGGGGCAATTTCCTCAGGAACACCTGAATCTTTTACTTTATACATCGCCTGTGTCTCATCTAAATAATAGATATCATCATTGAGTATAAAGAAGTCCACAACTCCCTCTGCGAGTAAATCAGATTTCTGATCTTCCATCTGCTTCATAAGCAATTGCTGATTTCCATTTAAATAAATATAGGAATCTTCCTTCATTTCATAATCGAGAACATCAGAAGCGACTCGAACTGGTTCATTTTCAGCAGATAGGCTGTAAAGCTCCCCTATATCACCCTGATAATCTGCTAAATAGGAATAGTGCCCAGAATCATCAACCTGAAATCCCCCGTAATCATGGCTATCTGCATGAAGATGGACATTCTCAGTCTTTTCTAAATCCCTGATGTATAATTCACCATCATCCGTACTGATGAGTAACCTGGTACCACCCTCTGATTCCTGGAAATTAACCACCTTTGAAGCGATTTTTTCTTCACCGCTATCTTTTGTAAAAATATATAAGTCCATATTTTCATTGATATAGAATAATCGTTTACCGTCTATAGATAATCTGTATTGGACAATATCTGAACGAACTTTCCGAGGTTTACTCTCATCAAAGATTACGTATAACTGATTATTTTCATCAGTCAAATAGGCAAGAGTGCTCTCATCAAAGGAAAGCAGATACGGTATTCTACTGGCAGAAACCTGTTTAGCTATTCTTTTTTTCTCCCCATCTTTATAGCTGTACAAATCATCGTCACCATTTATATACATGAGCCCGCGATGCTCATCCCGATAATGAATCGTATCCTCCCTAACATTTGAATCAACCTTTTCGATATCAGACTCATGTTCTTTCATATACAGGTCCGTACCTTTTAACATAATATACGCATCATCATTCACTTCATGCTCCCGATAAGTGGAAGTACCATTCTTGTCCGAACAACCTGTAAGAACAATCAATAAGCATAGAGAAAACAACATCGATGGTATCTTAATAGCCAAAGAACTCCCCTCTTCCAAATATATTAATAGATAAAAAAATTATATCATAATAATAATTATTATTTTAATATTATAAATAATTATAAAATTACATTCTGGTTAGAAAGCAGAGGCTCCTGAAGAAATTGTTTGGCTTATAAATAATCAGATACCGCATCTTACTTACATCAGTCTTGAAAAGCCTATACACATTTTTTGATCATCTATTTCGTTACATTTAGCTTACTTTTCCCAGGCGGATGAACGATGTTTTTTGTTTTGAAAGAGTATGGTATAACTAACAATAGAGATAGAAAGAAGGAGTATAGATATGAAGTGGAATCAGCAAACCATTAAAATCAATAATAAACTAAAAATATTGGAGTCCATTCGAGATAATGCACCTATATCAAGAGCTGATTTAGCGCAAAAACTCGGCCTGACAAAGGGCACGGTCTCCACCCTTGTCAACGAGCTTTTGGAAGCGAATATCTGTTATGAAACGGGGCCAGGGGAATCGAGTGGCGGCAGGCGTCCGGTCATGCTTCTTTTTCAACATTCGGCTGCTCATGTGATTGGTATTGATATTGGAGTGAATTACATACTTGGCGTTCTTACAGACCTTAATGGCAACATCATTAAAGAACTCAAACAGCCAGCTATGAATCCAAACTATGACGAAGCTGTACAGATTATAAATGAGTTAATTCGTTCTCTCCTCACTTCAGCTCCTGATAGTACATATGGGGTCGTTGGGATTGGGCTGGCTGTTCCAGGAATGGTGAACATAGACGGGGAACTTCTGCTCGCTCCTAATTTAGATTGGAAGCAAAAGCAATTAAAGAACCAAATCCAGGACGAATTTAATCTGCCTGTCATAATCGAAAATGAAGCAAATGCAGGTGCCTTTGCGGAGAAAATGATAGGTCCCGGACAATCATCAAACAATACGGTTTATATAAGTGCCGGAATTGGAATAGGAGTTGGAATGATCTTAAACGGTGAACTCTACCGTGGATCTAATGGGTTTGCCGGTGAAATGGGCCATATGATCATTCAATATGATGGATTGCCATGTTCATGCGGAAGTAAAGGGTGCTGGGAATTATATGCTTCTGAAAAGGCATTGATTAAAAAGGCTTCCACCCTGCTTCCATCAAGTGAAGAATGGACGCTCGAAAAATTAATTGAACAAGCAGAGAACAATAAACAGATACAAGCAATCTTTACCGAAACAGCAAAGTACCTTGGAATCGGTATTGCCAACATCGCAAACACGTTGAATCCCGAGCAAATCATTATCGGAAACCGCCTTGCTATGGCAAAAGATTTATTGAAAAATGAAGTTGAACATGTTGTAAAAGAATGTGCCCTGGATGCTTCTAAATCCCAGCTGCAGATTCAGTTTTCCAATTTATCCATCTATTCAGCTGCTCCTGGAGTCTCAGCCTTCGCAGTTGAAAATTTTGTCCAATTGGTTTGTAAACAATCAAAGGTTAACCTATAAGGTTGGCCTTTTTTATTGCCTCCCGTAACAAAGTGGATAAGAATGATTAAGTAGAAGTACTGGAAACAAAACATTTAGACTAGCAAAATCCAATTCTAAAGGTATCTATACAGTCAAAAGAAAAATCACAAAAAAAGGAACTGTATGAGCGATCACCGTAAAGTAGAGCCAGCAATATCAGTTCCAAGGTAACTAAAGTCGTAAGATCCATAACACTAGTATGTTGCCGCATACGTTGATGAACGTCATTTTTTACCTATAAAGGTAGATTAACATTCTCCAATTCTATTCAATAACCAACATGTTGGACTCATCAAATTGCCACATCTCACCATATGCCACTTCCCAATAATATCCGTCCGGATCTGTAAAATAACCGCCATATCCGCCCCAGTCTGTCTTTTCCGGCTGTTTCACAATCTTTGCGCCAACCTGCTCCACTTTTGCCATAAAACGGTCTACCTCCTCGGCTGATTTCGCATTATAGCCTAGCGTAATTCCCGAAAAAGCAGAAGTTAAATTTGGTGGATTATTCTTATCAAGATCACGTGCCAAATCCTCCAATGGATACAAGGAAATACGAGACCCTTCATTTCTAAAGAAAATCACATGCGGACTAGATTCCGGCCCAACCACGGACATGTCGAACCCCAATTCTTTATAAAACCGATATGATTCTATGATATTCCTTGTCCCTAGTGTCACTAAGTTTAATCGATTCATTTTTTCTCCTCCTAAATGGTTTACTCTATTAGTTCGATATCGAGTATTCTTTTCCTGTTTAAAATAGATAAAAACAAAAAAACCTGCTTCGCGAGGCAGGCCTTCTTTTCTTCCTATGGATTTTTCACATTAAAGGTGTCCCCATCCTCTAAATTCCCGGAATTAAATCCTTTTTTAAACCAGCGCATCCGCTGTTCAGATGAACCATGAGTAAAACTCTCCGGAACCACATACCCTTGAGCCCTTTTTTGGATTGTATCATCGCCAACAGCACTGGCTGCTGTGATAGCCTCCTCCAAATCCCCTTCCTCAAGTAAATCCATACTCTCTGCATGATGAGCCCATACACCGGCTAAATAATCAGCCTGTAATTCAAACCGTACTGAATAGTCATTAGAGCTTGTACGCTGCTGATTTTTGTCGGTTTCCAATAGGGTTTGTACATGGTGGCCGACTTCATGGGCGACAACATAGGCCATCGCAAAATCACCCGGTGCTTGAAACTCCCTTTTCAGCTCATTATAAAAGCTTAAATCTATGTAAAGCTTATGATCTCCTGGGCAATAGAATGGGCCAACAGATGACCCAGCCGTTCCACAGGCTGATTGAACACTGTCATTATAGATAACGAGAGTAGGCTCTTCATATACCAACCCTTCTTCTTTAAAAAGCTTAGTCCAAACCTTCTCAGTATCAGCTAAAACGACTGATACAAATTCAGCGAGTTCCTCTTCTTCCTGCGTTCCAACATACTCAGTATTTGTAGTATTGGTAGATGTTCCTCCTCCCAGCTGATTCAATAGTTCAGCAGGATTTCCACCTAGAAACGTAATCACCAACAATAGTATAATACCGCCAATCCCACCGCCGATGATCCCTTTACTGCTCATCCCTCTGCGGTCTTCCACGTTTGTACTGGCCCTTCTGCCTTTCCATTTCATACAATACCCTCCCAATCCTCTCTAATCCTATCTATTGCTTATACCCATAATTAAATGGAAGTAATTCATCGGATTGGTAGATTAGCTTATTTCATATCTGTAATATAGATGGGGCAAATCTCTCACACTGTTCATGCTTTCTAGTAATATTTTATTATTTTCTTTGAAAATTATTAAATTGAGTACTAATTTACAGCAAAGGGTATATATTTTATATAAAGAAGTATAAAAATCAATGATAAAGGATGTTTAAAGATGAAAACATTCAAGGTTGGTAATCCCGTATTTATTATGGAAAAAGGCGAAAAGGTAGAAGGGGTCATTGCCCAAATTGACAATACCAGGCAAACAGCTACTGTCTATTTCAGAAAACCAGTTTATAACCTAAGGAAAAGAACATTTCGGTACGATTATCTCCACAGCTTAGACGAAACAGCCCTAGAAACGGACGACTACTTAGACCTTATGAACCTGGCCAAGTCTTTGGGCCAAAAAGAACTTTACGAAGATTTTATGACAGACTTAAGAAATCTTAATACACACTAACCCCGGCTTACTAATCTCACATCTTAAGATTTACACCTCTACTAAACAATCTACTATCATAAATAGAAATTATATTACCTTCTAAATTTAATAGAGATATTATCTACCTAAGCAGGACAAGGATTAGTAAGCTGGAATCATTATTATAAAGTCAATTTTTATATAAAATCGTCTTAGAGTGGATTACCATTAATACAACATTCATAAAATAAGAAAAACCAGCTTGAGGGAATTAATCCACCCAAGCTGGTTTTCTATTAATTAGTATTCGCTTATTCTGAAAGCTTAGTGTTTTCTTTTCCAAACATACAAGCCGCTACCAGCGATAAGGAATACACCTAAAACCAACAGAATATTTAATGTAGATTGGCCAGTTTTAGGATTTTCAATGAAGTTTTGTACTACTTCAATAATAGTTGGTTCTTTAGGATCTGGTGTAACAACTGCAGCATCCTCTTCAGATACTGTAACTGTTACAGAACCTTCCTCAACTATTTCCTTGCCATCGATAACCACTTTTGCTACCGCAACGTTCGTTAATTCTCCTACGTTTTCAGTAGTAGCCACATGTTTGACTGTAAATGTTTTAGTTTTGCCAACTTCAAGTTTCTCGATGACAGTATCAAGACCAACCATTTCGTCGACTACCTTCACATCAGTCAAGGCTTTATTGCCTGTGTTGGTTACATTGATTGTGTAAGTGATCGTTTCCCCAACTTTAACCTCTTCTTTATCAGCGGTTTTATCCACTTCAAGAGCGTAAGTTGGATCAACTGTGATAATTGCTTCATCAATAATTGGATCCATGTCCACACCTTTTACAGTTGCAATTATCACATTTTTGTATACTGTATCCGCAAGGTCTGTTTCTGGAATGACATAGGTAGCTGTGAATGTAGCACTTTCACCAACTCTAAGATCAATTGGACCTGTGTAGCCTTCAAGTTTCAATTGTTCAATACTGTCATCTCCATTTTTACTGAAGATTCCCTTAAGAGTAATACCTGGCAAATCAACATTACCATTGTTCTTAACAGTAATTGTATATTTTACAGTGTCACCTGGTTTGTATTGAGACTTTTCTGCTGTTTTGGATACTTCAAGGCTAGGTTTTGCTTCAATCACAACATCTGCTTGAGAATCTTCTGTTAGACCTCCAGCTGTCACAGTTGCCACGTTCGGATACGTTCCTGCTTTAATATCCTTGTCAATCGTATGAGTCGCTGTGAAGATGACTTCATCTTGATGCGCGATGTTAAACTCTTCACCGGCATATATTTTTGTCTCTTCTCCCACTTGGTACGTCAACTCGATCTCACCCATACTGAACTCATCAGTTAATGTTACACCTTCCAAATCCGTATTACCGGTATTTTTCACGGTGATTTTATAGGTGACTTCATCTCCAGCTTTCGCTGTGACTTCTTTTTCGCCATTGACGGTCTTGTCTACTGAGAAGCCTGGGTCTTCCTTCACTGTTACGTCTGCTTGAGAATCTTCAGTTAGATCCCCGGCTGTCACAGTTACCACGTTCGGATACGTTCCTGCTTTAATAACCTTGTCAATTGTATGAGTCGCCGTTAAGATGACTTCATCTTGATGCGCGATGTTAAACTCTTCACCGGCATAGATTTTTGTCTCTTCTCCCACTTGGTACGTCAACTCGATCTCACCCATACTGAACTCATCAGTTAATGTTACACCTTCCAAATCCGTATTACCGGTATTTTTCACGGTGATTTTATAGGTTACTTCATCTCCAGCTTTCACTGTGACTTCTTTTTCGCCATTGACGGTTTTGTCAACGCTGATTCCAGCATCCTCCGCTACCGTTACGGTCGCTTTGGAGCTGACAGGGTCCAATCCATCCACCCTCGCTGTCGCGGTGTTATCATACACTCCAGCCTTATAGTTCGTTGGAATTTGGTACTTCGCCGTGAACTCAATGTGGTCACCGTATGCGAGATCAAATTCGTCTCCCAATGTGTATTCTTTCGTTTCCTCGCCATCGACATACGTCAATGTCAAGTCTCCTTCCATTTCGAATACATCGGTCAATTGGACACCTTTCAAGTCGGTGTTTCCTGTGTTTCTCACCACAATTTTGTAGGTCACAGTCTTGCCGGCTTCTGTCGTAATCTCTTTTTGGTCATTGACGGTCTTGTCAACGCTGATTCCGGCATCCTCCGCTACCGTTACGGTCGCTTTGGAGCTGACAGGGTCCAATCCGTCCACCCTCGCTGTCGCGGTGTTATCATACACTCCAGCCTTATAGTTCGTTGGAATTTGGTACTTCGCCGTGAACTCAATGTGGTCACCGTATGCGAGATCAAATTCGTCTCCCAATGTGTATTCTTTCGTTTCCTCGCCATCGACATACGTCAATGTCAAGTCACCTTCCATTTCAAACACATCAGTCAAGACAACATCTTTCAAGTCGGTGTTTCCTGTGTTTCTCACCACAATTTTGTAGGTCACAGTCTTGCCGGCTTCCGTCGTGATCTCTTTTTCTCCATTGACGGTTTTGTCAATCGTTAATCCTTCATCCTCCGCTACCGTTACGGTCGCTTTGGAGCTGACAGGGTCCAATCCGTCCACTTCCGCTGTCGCGGTGTTATCATACACTCCAGCCTTATAGTTCGCTGGGATTTCATATGCCGCCGTGAACTCGATGTGGTCCCCATACGCGAGATCGAACTTGTCGCCCAACTTATACGTTTTGGTTTCCTCTCCATCGACATACGTCAATGTCAAGTCGCCTTTCATTTCAAACACATCAGTCAAGACAACATCTTTCAAGTTGGTGTTTCCTGTGTTTCTCACCACAATTTTGTAGGTCACAGTCTTGCCGGCTTCCGTCGTGATCTCTTTTTCGTCATTGACGGTTTTGTTAATGGCGATTCCTGCATCCTTCGCTACCTTTACGGTCGCTGTGGAGCTGACAGGATCCAATCCGTCCACTTCCGCTGTCGCGGTGTTATCATACACTCCAGCCTTATAGTTCGCTGGAATTTGGTACTTCGCCGTGAACTCGATGTGGTCCCCATACGCGAGATCGAACTTGTCGCCCAGCTTATACGTTTTGGTTTCCTCTCCATCGACATACGTCAATGTCAAGTCACCTTCCATTTCGAATACATCGGTCACGACAATATCTTTCAAGTCGGTGTTTCCTGTGTTTCTTACTACTATTTTGTAAGTCACGGTCTTACCGGCTTCCGTCGTGATCTCTTTTTCGTCATTGACGGTTTTGTTAATGGCGATTCCTGCATCCTTCGCTACCGTTACGGTCGCTGTGGAGCTGACAGGGTCCAATCCATCCACCCTCGCTGTCGCGGTGTTATCATACACTCCAGCCTTATAGTTCGTTGGAATTTGGTACTTCGCCGTGAACTCAATGTGGTCACCGTATGCGAGATCAAATTCGTCTCCCAATGTGTATTCTTTCGTTTCCTCGCCATCGACATACGTCAATGTCAAGTCACCTTCCATTTCGAATACATCGGTCACGACAACATCTTTCAAGTCGGTGTTTCCTGTGTTTCTCACCACAATTTTGTAGGTCACAGCCTTGCCGGCTTCTGTCGTAATCTCTTTTTGGTCATTGACGGTCTTGTCAACGCTGATTCCGGCATCCTCCGCTACCGTTACGGTCGCTTTGGAGCTGACAGGGTCCAATCCGTCCACCCTCGCTGTCGCGGTGTTATCATACACTCCAGCCTTATAGTTCGTTGGAATTTGGTACTTCGCCGTGAACTCGATGTGGTCCCCATACGCAAGATCAAACTTGTCTCCCAACGTGTATTCTTTCGTTTCCTCGCCATCGACATACGTCAATGTCAAGTCACCTTCCATTTCAAACACATCAGTCAAGACAACATCTTTCAAGTCGGTGTTTCCTGTGTTTCTCACCACAATTTTGTAGGTCACAGTCTTGCCGGCTTCCGTCGTGATCTCTTTTTCTCCATTGACGGTTTTGTCAATCGTTAATCCTTCATCCTCCGCTACCGTTACGGTCGCTTTGGAGCTGACAGGGTCCAATCCGTCCACTTCCGCTGTCGCGGTGTTATCATACACTCCAGCCTTATAGTTCGCTGGGATTTCATATGCCGCCGTGAACTCGATGTGGTCCCCATACGCGAGATCAAACTTGTCGCCCAACTTATACGTTTTGGTTTCCTCTCCATCGACATACGTCAATGTCAAGTCGCCTTTCATTTCAAACACATCAGTCAAGACAACATCTTTCAAGTTGGTGTTTCCTGTGTTTCTCACCACAATTTTGTAGGTCACAGTCTTGCCGGCTTCCGTCGTGATCTCTTTTTCGTCATTGACGGTTTTGTTAATGGCGATTCCTGCATCCTTCGCTACCTTTACGGTCGCTGTGGAGCTGACAGGATCCAATCCGTCCACTTCCGCTGTCGCGGTGTTATCATACACTCCAGCCTTATAGTTCGCTGGAATTTGGTACTTCGCCGTGAACTCGATGTGGTCCCCATACGCGAGATCGAACTTGTCGCCCAGCTTATACGTTTTGGTTTCCTCTCCATCGACATACGTCAATGTCAAGTCACCTTCCATTTCGAATACATCGGTCACGACAATATCTTTCAAGTCGGTGTTTCCTGTGTTTCTTACTACTATTTTGTAAGTCACGGTCTTACCGGCTTCCGTCGTGATCTCTTTTTCGTCATTGACGGTTTTGTTAATGGCGATTCCTGCATCCTTCGCTACCGTTACGGTCGCTGTGGAGCTGACAGGGTCCAATCCATCCACCCTCGCTGTCGCGGTGTTATCATACACTCCAGCCTTATAGTTCGTTGGAATTTGGTACTTCGCCGTGAACTCAATGTGGTCACCGTATGCGAGATCAAATTCGTCTCCCAATGTGTATTCTTTCGTTTCCTCGCCATCGACATACGTCAATGTCAAGTCTCCTTCCATTTCGAATACATCGGTCAATTGGACACCTTTCAAGTCGGTGTTTCCTGTGTTTCTCACCACAATTTTGTAGGTCACAGTCTTGCCGGCTTCTGTCGTAATCTCTTTTTGGTCATTGACGGTCTTGTCAACGCTGATTCCGGCATCCTCCGCTACCGTTACGGTCGCTTTGGAGCTGACAGGGTCCAATCCGTCCACTTCCGCTGTCGCGGTGTTATCATACACTCCAGCCTTATAGTTCGTTGGAATTTGGTACTTCGCCGTGAACTCAATGTGGTCACCGTATGCGAGATCAAATTCGTCTCCCAATGTGTATTCTTTCGTTTCCTCGCCATCGACATACGTCAATGTCAAGTCTCCTTCCATTTCGAATACATCGGTCAATTGGACACCTTTCAAGTCGGTGTTTCCTGTGTTTCTCACCACAATTTTGTAGGTCACAGTCTTGCCGGCTTCTGTCGTAATCTCTTTTTGGTCATTGACGGTCTTGTCAACGCTGATTCCGGCATCCTCCGCTACCGTTACGGTCGCTTTGGAGCTGACAGGGTCCAATCCGTCCACTTCCGCTGTCGCGGTGTTATCATACACTCCAGCCTTATAGTTCGTTGGAATTTGGTACTTCGCCGTGAACTCGATGTGGTCACCATACGCAAGATCAAACTTGTCTCCCAACGTGTATTCTTTCGTTTCCTCGCCATCGACATACGTCAATGTCAAGTCACCTTCCATTTCAAACACATCAGTCAAGACAACATCTTTCAAGTCGGTGTTTCCTGTGTTTCTCACCACAATTTTGTAGGTCACAGTCTTGCCGGCTTCCGTCGTGATCTCTTTTTCTCCATTGACGGTTTTGTCAATCGTTAATCCTTCATCCTCCGCTACCGTTACGGTCGCTTTGGAGCTGACAGGGTCCAATCCGTCCACTTCCGCTGTCGCGGTGTTATCATACACTCCAGCCTTATAGTTCGCTGGGATTTCATATGCCGCCGTGAACTCGATGTGGTCCCCATACGCGAGATCAAACTTGTCGCCCAACTTATACGTTTTGGTTTCCTCTCCATCGACATACGTCAATGTCAAGTCGCCTTTCATTTCAAACACATCAGTCAAGACAACATCTTTCAAGTCGGTGTTTCCTGTGTTTCTCACCACAATTTTGTAGGTCACAGTCTTGCCGGCTTCCGTCGTGATCTCTTTTTCTCCATTGACGGTTTTGTCAATCGTTAATCCTTCATCCTCCGCTACCGTTACGGTCGCTGTGGAGCTGACAGGATCCAATCCGTCCACTTCCGCTGTCGCGGTGTTATCATACACTCCAGCCTTATAGTTCGCTGGAATTTGGTACTTCGCCGTGAACTCGATGTGGTCCCCATACGCGAGATCGAACTTGTCGCCCAGCTTATACGTTTTGGTTTCCTCTCCATCGACATACGTCAATGTCAAGTCACCTTCCATTTCGAATACATCGGTCACGACAATATCTTTCAAGTCGGTGTTTCCTGTGTTTCTTACTACTATTTTGTAAGTCACGGTCTTACCGGCTTCCGTCGTGATCTCTTTTTCGTCATTGACGGTTTTGTTAATGGCGATTCCTGCATCCTTCGCTACCGTTACGGTCGCTGTGGAGCTGACAGGATCCAATCCGTCCACTTCCGCTGTCGCGGTGTTATCATACACTCCAGCCTTATAGTTCGCTGGAATTTGGTACTTCGCCGTGAACTCGATGTGGTCCCCATACGCGAGATCAAACTTGTCTCCCAACGTGTATGTTTTGCTTTCCTCTCCATCGACATACGTCAATGTCAAGTCGCCTTTCATTTCAAACACATCGGTCAAGACAACATCTTTCAAGTCGGTGTTTCCTGTGTTTCTCACCACAATTTTGTAGGTCACAGTCTTGCCGGCTTCCGTCGTGATCTCTTTTTCTCCATTGACGGTTTTGTCAATCGTTAATCCTTCATCCTCCGCTACCGTTACGGTCGCTTTGGAGCTGACAGGGTCCAATCCGTCCACTTCCGCTGTCGCGGTGTTATCATACACTCCAGCCTTATAGTTCGCTGGGATTTCATATGCCGCCGTGAACTCGATGTGGTCCCCATACGCGAGATCGAACTTGTCGCCCAACTTATACGTTTTGGTTTCCTCTCCATCGACATACGTCAATGTCAAGTCGCCTTTCATTTCAAACACATCAGTCAAGACAACATCTTTCAAGTCGGTGTTTCCTGTGTTTCTCACCACAATTTTGTAGGTCACAGTCTTGCCGGCTTCCGTCGTGATCTCTTTTTCTCCATTGACGGTTTTGTCAATCGTTAATCCTTCATCCTCCGCTACCGTTACGGTCGCTTTGGAGCTGACAGGGTCCAATCCGTCCACTTCCGCTGTCGCGGTGTTATCATACACTCCAGCCTTATAGTTCGCTGGGATTTCATATGCCGCCGTGAACTCGATGTGGTCCCCATACGCGAGATCGAACTTGTCGCCCAACTTATACGTTTTGGTTTCCTCTCCATCGACATACGTCAATGTCAAGTCACCTTTCATTTCAAACACATCAGTCAAGACAACATCTTTCAAGTCGGTGTTTCCTGTGTTTCTCACCACAATTTTGTAGGTCACAGTCTTGCCGGCTTCCGTCGTGATCTCTTTTTCGTCATTGACGGTTTTGTTAATGGCGATTCCTGCATCCTTCGCTACCGTTACGGTCGCTGTGGAGCTGACAGGATCCAATCCGTCCACTTCCGCTGTCGCGGTGTTATCATACACTCCAGCCTTATAGTTCGCTGGAATTTGGTACTTCGCCGTGAACTCGATGTGGTCCCCATACGCGAGATCGAACTTGTCGCCCAACTTATACGTTTTGGTTTCCTCTCCATCGACATACGTCAATGTCAAGTCACCTTCCATTTCGAATACATCGGTCACGACAATATCTTTCAAGTCGGTGTTTCCTGTGTTTCTTACTACTATTTTGTAGGTGACGGTCTCACCTGCTTCCGCAGTCCATTCCTTTTTTTCGTTTACAGTTTTTTCAATTGAAAGACTTGGATTTTCCTTTGTGTTTTCAATTGTTTTTTCAACAAGTTGACCAGGTTGATCAATTTTTATGTTGTTTAGAACTACAGGATTTTCAGGTAACACATAACCATCTATGGTAGCTACCTCTGTCAACGTGTAGGTACCATATTCTAATTTATCAAAAGTAATAGTACCTTTTTCATCAGTTTCCATTGTAACAGAAAAGGATTTATCTTCTTCTTTTGTTAATTCAAATTTAACACCTGACAAAGTAACATTCTTATTAGTAGAATCAACTTTAGTAATTTTCAAACTACCTAAAGGTTTATACTTGTTTGTAAATGTAACCTTAGTAGTTTTACCTTTTGCTACAGTTATGTCAGCAACCTTATAATAACCAGCATAGGTGCCATCTACTTCTTTTGTAACAGTAGTGTCTTTATCATTAACACTCGCTGTTACTCCAATAAAATCATATCCTTCGTATTTACCGCTAGGATCAGCTTCATAGACAGTATAATTTCCAGCAGGTAATGATGTAATGAGCTCACTTGCCTCTTTCTGATCAGAAAGATCAAGGTTAACTGATTTCCCTATTATTTTACTTTCAGAGTTCACCACAATAAAATCGAAGGATTTGTAATCACTGGCAGAAACACCATCAACAATTTTGCTAAGGTCAATTTTACCCATAGTAACAATATTGCCTAAAGCAGCTGCAGAAATTTCAATATCTAAGCCTGATTTATCTGGACAAAGATTAGCACTCGTATTAGTCCACTGATACACTTTTTCAAATATATATTCCTCTTCTACCCCATCTGCATCAGCGTCTAAATAAAATGTAAATACAATATTATAATACTGTCTTTTATTAAATGTGCCCTCATAACGCCACTCAAAGCCATGTTCGTTATCTACTGGTGAAACATTTAATGGTGTTTCTTTTTTCATGGCATCAGCTTCAGTATTACCAACATAAATTTTAACAGCCTTGGCCATTTCTTCAGTTACTTTAATCTTAATAGTAATTGGTGTTCCGTCATCAAGAGAATACGTTACCGATCCAGCTGATCTTATATCAATATGGTTAAAAGTTGTTGACCCTTTACTTTCAGCTATAGTAGCTGCACTTTTTGATTCAGCTTCTAAAGAAATAGCTGTTTGTCCATCTTCTGATTGCTTAGCTATTTCAGTTTTTTCATTTTCTGCTTCTTGTTCTTCTTTATTTTGGTCTTCCGCTTGTTGGGCAGCTTGTTCTTCTGAGGATTCCTTATCGCTATCTTCAGTAGCTGTTTGTTCCTCTTCAGATGCTTCCGCACTATCTTCTGTACTTTCTTCAGAAGCTACTACTTCCTCCTCAGTTGTACCTTCTGATGTTTCTTCTGTTGCTTCTTCAGTTGTCACTTCGGGTTCTAGGGTTGTGACCTGAATCGCAGCAGCTTGAGCACCTCCATTCTGAGAAGTTAGTTGTGGAATGTAGTTATCTGCTTTATCAGCTGATACCTGCACTTTCACAACTTGATTGCTGTCTTCCTTCCAACTAAAATTTAAGGATTGAGTACCTTTATTACTGATATCGATATTGCCTTGGCCTTCGGTAATCTCCTTAATACTCAAACCAGATGGTACAGAAAACGTTAATGGACCAGAATCTTCTCCGCTGTCAGTAAGCGTGGCTGTCAGTATATCACCTTCAAGTACAGATGAATCGTTAAAGCTTAATCCAACTGTTGTACTGTCAGCACTAACATACTGAGCTACCGGAGTTAAAATCGTTTGCACAAGAAGAAAAAGCAACGTCAAAATTGAGAATACTCTTTTTCTCGTGCGTTTTTTCATGTAGTACCTACTCCGAGTCGATCTCATGATTCACACACCCTTATGAAGTTTTTGGAGCAGCTTTTAAAGCTATATTTAATTAATTTCGTAAAACATCTCCCTTCATTTATATTATTTACTAGAATAATATTAAAAAAATAATAAATATTCTAATAAACTAATTACACTACTATATTATCAATTTTTGAACAATTTAAACTAATGTAATTATTGACAATAGTTATATTAATATACAAATTAGAGATATAGGATTAAGCTAATGAAACATGCGGAAAACATAGTGTCGAAGAGCTAGTTAGGTGGTTATGTTTTTTTAAGTCTTGATGAAAATTTTACAAATTATTGACAAATATACTTGGCATATCAATCTCTTATAGATAGATTGCAAGTTTTAATTCATTACGGATTCCGTTATACATGCAGACAAATAAAAAAAGCCTTATTAAAGGCTTTTCAAAAAGAGCTATATATTTTTTATACTTCTTTAAAGCCTCATTTAAAAATACACAGTTATACTTTGTCTGCTGATAGATTTTTTAAATACACTGTTCTATGAATCGAGCTGACCCTGTATGATCATCCATCATCAGTACTTAAAAACTCTCCCAATTATAAGAACCAGCTTAACCATTATGAAAATTTCTAGCAGTTTACAACAAGTATGAGTCAGTTCTCTACAAACATTATAAGACAGCATTAATTAACTTACTGTGTCAACTTAGTATCAATGTACTCTCTAAATTCCTGCAGTTCCTTTTCCTCCGGCCTCGTGCCATCCATCACCTTTTGTACCGTTTCAGCTACCATTTTTGGCAGTGTATTAATTGCCCACTGACCTGCTTCTTGCTTAGAAGTAATGATTCCTGCTTTTACATACCAATACACTCTGACCATATTTAACACACAATACGTTGGATCTTTCTCTAAGTTAGCAAGACACTTACGATAATCTTCCATTACGGATGATAGATAATCACTTTGGGGAACTAGCGGAAAGACTTCTTCAATTGGTGGACCCTCAAGGCAAATCCCGCGTCTATGAAGAATCGTGATATGGGCAGCTAAATCTGGATCTTTTAAGTCTGCCTTATTAAGATAGTAGTCTGCCTCCTCTTCATACTTTTCTCTCCAATACTCACTGTAATGGAAATCATACGGACAAGGATGCTGCCAATTCCTTAGTTGGTCTTCGTTTAAAAAACTGACTTCAATCGGAAATGGTTTTCCGGAATTGGATAGAAAATAATTAACTAACTCTTTTTTAGCCTCAAAGGTTAGAGGATTTTCAGTCACTACGATGAGATCGATGTCACTGGACTGCGGACTAAATCCATCCATAGCTAATGAACCATGAACATAGAACCCTTTAAAATTATCTTGCAGACTTTCTTTTATTTGCTCCAAAACCTTATAGACATAATCTTTTATTTCGGTTGTGCTAGTTTCCCATGAATAAATCATACTTACACCCCTCAATGAATTATTTACTCTTACTCTATTTTTTGTAATCTTGCTCACACTATCACATTATCTGTGATCAAAAAGCGAGTTAGATCGCATTTACATGAAAATTTTTCCTTCCATACTTACACAATAGTATAAAAACAAATAAATATCCATTAAAGATTGGATAATGATGCCACAAAAAAACACAAACCGTCTATTACGGACACAAAAGTGCCAAACTATTTATGAATTAAATTGAAAAATCGATAGGAAGAGGTGGTGTTACGTTCATTCAGGTATCATTCTAGTAAACAAAAATGGAATTAACTTAATTAATATTTGATTTTACAAAATAGTTTGTCGGAGTGAACTTAAACTTTCGGATAAAATGCTAGATTGGATTCAAACATAAGATATAGAAGACATTATATTTATAAAAAATGGATGATTGAATTAGCTTTGAAGATGCATATGTTTCTTTTAATATTGCCATGTCTTTATTGAAAAAAAACACGTCCCTGCTAGTAACGACACAGGGTCATGCTCGATTCATCATCTAGCATTCAGCTTCATTCAGTTGCTCTAATGCCCTTATAGCTAAACTCGAGAATAGTATGCCGCTACCGGCAAGTCTTCATCTTTTAGCTTAATGGCCGGATGATGCCATTCTGTGCCCACCCACACAAAGAATCCCGCCTACACTACGTTTTTTTTCTTTTTGTCCCATTACATCCCTCCCCCTGTCAATGGACAGGAATGATCAACTTTTGATAAGGTGAATATAAAACAAACCAAACCACCTGTAACAAATTTACAAGGTAAATCAACGAATTAACAAATTCTATCAATAGTTCATCATAATACGGACTCTTTTTTCTAAATTTTTTGCATTTATGAAAGTAATTGAATTTTATATAATTTTAGAAAAAATGTAGTGTCTAAATTAAAAATCTGTAAATTTAAAAGGAGTGTCTATTATCTATAGTGTATTTTCTACATTTAAGATACCAGGAGAAAAAGCGAGGAAGTTATAGATATTTATAGAAACCGTTCCCGGAAAGTCGATCAAGCTCCCGGATTCATTGATTTTTTCCTCTTACATAATGAGAAACATCCTGATGAATTGACCGTTCAATTACTATTTGAAGAGAAAGAGGATTATCTTAACTGGGTAAGGAGCAGCCAATTCAAAGAGATTCACGAATTAGAAAAAAAGTATCCTGATCAAGAAATAGCACAGCTGATACCTTCAGTGACAAAATATAAGGTGGTCTGCAAGTAATGAATACAACTCTATTCATTGAGCAAGTGACAGAACGAATCTATACACTTGATCCCTCCTTACAGGATCGTTACGGGGAAAAAGGAAAAGACAAATGCCGGGCCGATAATAAACACCATCTTGATCATCTGCAAACGGCCTTTGAATTAGATAATGCAAAAGTATTTACGGATTATACACTCTGGTTAAATGGAATCCTGCAAAAATACGGAATGAAGACACAAACACTGTTGGGTAATTTCGTGATCATAAAAGAAGAGTTGGAGCATTTTTCTGACATGCCAGATATAAAGAAGAAAATGTACCTATCATTTTTAACAGATGCCATTGACATTCTTGAGTGCGAAAAAGCCAAAGAGGAGGCATAACTATATGCAATCGATTATCGATTTCACCAGCATCTTACTTTCTGGCAATTACAATAAAGCCTGGGATTATATTAAATCTCTTAAACATCTTTCAACTTTAGATATCTATGATCAACTCCTAACACCTGCCATGCGGCGAATTGGAGAATTATGGGAAAACAATGAGATTACAGTAGCCGATGAACATATAGCGACAGCCACCTGTGATTTTGTTTTATCCAGATTGGCGTTTGAGCACAATCTCGACGCAACACCTACTAAAATGAAAAAAGCAATGTTCCTTTGTTTAGAGGGAGAGCAACATTATATTGGTCTAAAAATGGCTGCTCAATTATTCGAGGAATATGGCTGGGAAACCAAATATTTCGGACCAAATCTTCCCCTTGAATATGCGCTACATACTGCCACCGAATGGGAACCTGATGTCATCGGACTTTCCGTGACCATTGTAACCCATTTACCAAAGTTGAAATCATATACAGACAGTTTCAAGGCATTACCTGTGCCCCCAAAAATCCTAATTGGCAGCAGATTGGGCAATAAATATGATTTAAAAACGTACTCGAGCGGAGATCCCATCATCGTAACGGATTTATCGGATATAGAGACGTGGCTAAAAGATTATTCTATAGGAGAGACAAAAAATGCAATGTATTGACACACCACTACCACTTCCCTATATAGTAGTAGACTATAACGGAAAAATTCTGCAATATAATTCCCTGTCATCTAATCTATTTAATTTGGACACCTTAGATATTTCAGGAATTATCTATGATGAAAGTATGAATAAGCTTGTCAAAGCAAGTTTATCGAATGAAAGTACGCAACAAATAGAAGTGAATGTTCATACGAAAGAGTCCTCGTTGGTCTTATTTGATGTATATCTGTCAGATGACTCAAACGGAAGAATGCATATTCTTTTTGTATCCAAGGAAAAGAGCAATCAATTATATCTTGATAAAATTATAGAATTGCAGGAAAGACTGGCACACACAGATTTTGAATTGCTCGAGCAAAAGGAAAAACTGGAAGACGTGCTTATGCGCTTAAACAAACTTTCCGGACCCTTTATCCCTCTGTCCAAAAAAATGTGCTATATCCCTTTATTCGGGGACATAACATCTGAAAAAATCAACTTGATATCCGAGCATGTCCTCCACTCAGTCTTTAATGGAGAGTATCAAAATATCCTGATAGATTTAACAGCTGTTGGTGAAGTACAAGATGATGGTATCAATAAATTAATCGACCTCATTCGCACGCTTCGATTTATGGCAGGAAGCAAAATCCAGCTAATAGGCATTCAACCAAGACTGGCAAAGGTTCTCTCTACCTATGAACTTGAACAAATGGTTGAATTCAAATCATCCCTGCAGTATATCTTGCAGAATGAATATGTGTGATGATTAACAGCGTTTATTATAGTCAATCTATCATGCCAATCTCTAGAAGATTACCATTTCTCAAGTTGTAATCATACTGATAGGTCAAATTTTTGTGTCCTTTCAGTATGATGGATTAACATCTCCCCTTTCTGCTTCATCCAAACATATTCTAGATTAAAATGGAATGTTCTCTATTCAAACAAAAAAGAGACTAACTCAGTCAGTCTCCAATAATGACAAGATTAATTTAAATACCGATGTAGGATGAGTGTTTAATTTCGTCCAAGAAACAGTTTCTTGATAATCATCTTTGATAAAAATAATTTCTTTGTTTTCCTGATTTAAAATCACTTGTATGTCCTTAAATGTAAAATCGGTGACTGCGGAAGCATGATCAATTTCCTCATGGTCCAAACTAATTTGAATTCGATTCGAAACTCTTCTGAGCATTTTCCACAAGATCATTTCTTCCCTTGACCTCAAATAAAGCTCAGGTAATTCTCTTGCTTCCATCAATTGTGTAAAACTGGTCATCATACTTGTGCCGATTCCGTACCGAACCGGTCTAATAGGGTGGCCTAATTCCTTCCAAACATCTATAGAGTAGACTACATGGTCATCTTTAATCTCTATTTCCTGAATGAGCCCATACTCTTTAATCCCTTTTTGGTTTGTTATTCCTTCCTTAAGATACAAGGCAATATACTTTGCTTCCTGCCAGCCTTTTTTTAGAGAAGAAATCGGTATTTTATATGATCTGGAACGTATAAAATCTGTATAGGATAATTGATCTGGTACCAAACCAACCAAAACCTTCTCCACCAACGAAGACTTCCACTCTTCTTCAGTACCTCTTGGCAAAATACCCTCTTTTTGCAATTCTTCCGGGCTTTTTTCAATTAATCGTTCTACAAATTGTTCAACCATCTCAGTAGTGTTCGGCAAGAATGGTAGCCCACCGATATTTACTAAGCCAATACTTTTATAAAAAGCATGATCTTTATAGGATTCTTCATCATGCCACGGGAACAAGACATAAGCACCAAAAGCAGTTCGTTCATACGGACCACTATTCATGGCTACTATAGAATCACGGTACCTGTGCATCGTATTAATATCATCTTCCATAGGCCCAGGTGTTTGATATTTGCTGCCATAATAACTGCCAGCCTGTGCATACTCCACCCTATATTTAGCATCAAATATATATTGGTAATCAAACTCCTTGCCCTTCTTCTGAATACTTAGCATAGTATCAGGCTTTTGTGAAAGTGTGGGCAGTTTTCCCGTATAGCTTTGATAAACAAGTTCAATTCTCTCACCAGTAACAGGATGACGAAAGGTTCGCTTTGCAGTCTTATTTGTATCCAAATTGACGAATAGCCCATTGCGATTTACTTTCACAATATCCTGATCAATTTGTTCGTATTTTCTACCAAGCAATTGTCCCAGCTTAATAAACGTCCAGTACTCATAGAGAAGAGCCACATCTTTAACAGACATTTGATAATAGTTCCCACGGAGAATAAGGCCCTTGGAAATCATAAGATATAATTGAAAAGCATCCCGGTAACCTGGTGCCATTTGAAGAACTAAACTGACATTCATATTGCGATCCAATCGTTGAATCGAACGCCAAAAAGGGTCTTTCATTCTCTTATCCAACGTTGATTTCATGTCATTAAGACGCGCCAATAAATCTTCATCAGGTTCTTTATTCCAGCTTTTCTCCTGTTTATAGATTGCCTGAATCAGGTCCTCCAATTTATTAATAAGCCTTCCCATTAACCATTTGATATACCGATTTTCAAACGTATCATAGCGTAATTCTTTCTTCCCTACTAAACCTTCTGTTGGCATTAGCTGTCGATTATGAATGGGGATTCCAGATTGGACATCCACCCACAAATGAGCCCTTTTTTGGAGATACTTTCTCGTCGTGGAATCGGTTTTCCTCAATTGATCTCCACGCACGCGGTGATATGTTTGCTCTAATTTATGATGGGGCTGTTGTTCAATTCGAATAATAGCTTGGACGAATTGGTTAAAATGCTTTCTGACCAATTGATAAAATTCCGTTTGACTTGGTATCCCATCAAGCTTGATCCCAGCCTGCAAATAGGTCTTTTTTATAAAATGAAAAGCCAAATTATAGATTTCTTCATTTACCTCATCCAGCAAACGTTCATAATCTTTCCGATAATCCAGCTTTGTAGGGAAAATTTCGAGAGTTACTCTCAGTAACGTTTTATCATAAGAACGGATTTCAAAACTGGTGAGCCCCACCTCATTTTGAAAACTGAGATTTCCCATGAGGAAGGAACCCATAGGTAATTCCGTTTTTGTAACAGCATTCCGTAGTAATGGATGCTCATGATAAAAGGTTATCTCTTGCTTATTTTTAGGAACAATCATCACAAGGTATGTCCCATTTTCAAAAAAGATTGGTCGTAAAGCGCTATTCTCAGATAGCTGCATCGTTTCAATATCGAATACTTCTACACTCCCCAAACCCTCACCCAATGCTGAAAAATGCATTAAATCATGATAGTCCATACTCCGATATTGCTTTAACCCCTCATAACGTTCGTGAAATGGTTTTCCTTTGATGACCAACGAGAAGTCATGATGCTCAATCTTCAATAATTCTATTTCATCAGACCCAGAATGAGGTAAAGCCATCGACTCTTAACCTCCCAAGCATCTCTATTACTTTTCTAGTGCTTTGAGGATATAGGGCATTTTTTGTATCTATCAGGTTTAGATCCTCCTGATTATCATCCAGTTCTCTTTGGGTGAATATACGATATAGTCCTTTTAATAACGTCTCAATCCGGCTATCACTTCCTGAAATCCGCGGAAGTATTTTTTGCAGAATACAATAATCGAGAGCCTGTTCATACTCCATTAAATCTCCGGATTCATTATAGGCAAGGTAAAAACAAATCTCATCCCTGACACGATATCCGACATGTGCGTTGGTAATTCGCAGCTCATTATTTATTTCTTCCAGAACCATTGTTGTCTTTTTAACTAGATCTTTATATTCCTTATAAACATCTTTTAAATGAAGATATTTAGATTCAAGCACCTGATTAGAGATAGGCATGGGCTCTGTCTCTTCCAAATCTTCCAGGAAGGAAAAATTCGATAATTCTACTCTGTTGAACTCAATCGTATTCGCCCGGTCAAGTACCTTTTTACTGAAAGGATGAGTCGTTTCATCCATATTGACAGTCCCAATTACATATACATTGGAGGGTAAATATAAATCTTCCTTAAAGTTCGTAATATCTTGTGATAACAAAGGAGAGCTAGTTAACTTACCATCCTTCCATTTCCTGCTTTCCATGATACTGAGAATGTCACTGAAATAATGTTCCACTCTAGCCAAGTTCATTTCATCCAGCAGGACAAAATAAGGATCATTCGAATTATCTGTAGCTTGTCGAATTACCTTTGTAAGAGGACCTTCTTTAAATTCTCCTTTAATATCCACATACCCTAAAAGATCAGAACCATCATTCCAATCTGGTCGGACTGGGATAATCGCCAGTTGTCCATTTATTTCATTTGCCCCTAAACTCTCGGCAAACCACTGTATCATTTTGGTTTTTCCAGTTCCAGATATACCAGAGAAAATGACAAATGGTTTGGCTTTAATAGAAAGTAAAAGATTAGCTACGTCATCTATTAAATAATAAAAGCCCTTATTACAGATATAATTATAAATGTGTTTAATCACCGTTTTATCGTTAGATATTTCAGTAAACTTCATTTTCTCACCTAAAATCTTTTTTAAATCTTCCGAAAAATTATTTGAGAATTTGTAATATACTTTTTTAAAAAAATCTTCTGATATTGGGTGAAAATATCTCATTTTTAATTCTCCTGTAGCATTAAACGGTCCACCTTCGTTTATTCTCCAATTTAAAGGTATCTCATTCCGTTCAATTTGTTTATCCATGTCAAAATAATTTAGTTTTAAATAGTACCCTTCTTCATTCCATTGATCATAAGCCTTTATAGATGGTCTAGTAGCAGTTATTGCTTCTTTTACAACAAATCCTATTGATTTTATATATTTATCTGAATAACATATAACCAGATCCCCTACTTTTGCAGAATTCAATAATTCATATGCTTCAATTTTATGACCAATTTTGTTAGTTTTTGGAGCCCATAGATATCCCTTTTCTCTTTCATTTTTGTGATTTTTCCCCTGATTTACCCACCAGTAATTCATTTTAAAAATCTCCTTCTTCGCTAAAAGTTGGTCAAATATAATAAACACACAACTCATGTGAAGCGCACCATAAACTTCCACTACGTAATATAGGCTTTTATTACATTCGAATTCATGGAACATATGGCTAGTTAACACCGATAGAATTTAAACAGTAGACCTTGTAATTCTTATTCAGTTTAATGTTAACAATCCACGTGATTAATTGAGTGGATAATACCATTCATAAATTCTTACCTTCATCATTAATCTTATTACTGATGGGATTCCTATTTGTAAAAGAACATACCAAATAAAATAGGTATCATTTAAGAACTTAAGCATGTATTTAAGCTGAGTTCCAACTGATGCGCTGATCGTTGATGTATTAAGAAAAGGAAAAAAAACCTTAATGTCTACTCAAGATACTTAATTGACGAGTTTTTCGTTAGTGAGGTTTCCTAACTTCAGTATTATCTTGCAATAAAGTCATATATTCCAATGCAGACATATTTAATAATTGATTATAAAAGTTTCTCATTTCCACTTCTTTGGTAAACACGAAAGCAGTCAATTCGCCATTTAATTCAAAGTTTTTGCTCTTTAACTGCATTACATATATCCTTAATATAATACAATCATCTTTTATTTCTGATAAGAAAGCCCAACCCAAAGTTTGTGTATAAGGTGAAACGACGACTCCTTCTATATTGAATCTATCTAGTATTTCATCTGGAAAATTTACAATTATATCTTTCAAAATTACCTCCAAAAAAGGGTTATTATAACCACAAGAATAAAGAATATTCAGATTCTCCATTAATCATTTAGTAGAGTAGATATACCACAAAATTTTTGAAGTTACTAAAATTTAATTTTCAAATTCAGTTTTTTAGCCTATAAATATGTTAAATACTGCTTTGAATCTATAATTTTTATTGTCAAAAAGTAGATTATAAAACGATACAATATTCAATAAACTAAATCCTCGTATTAAAAATATTCCTACATCAGTTTATTATAAATTGTGTCCCTTCTACTTATGAAATAAAGGAGATTTTAAGGCCAATCTTCTTATAAACATAAAACACCACAGAGCGATATAATCATACACCAATCAAACAACCTATTTTTCAACACTCTGCCAGAATAATTAGCAAATCATTGCTACTCCAAAATCACGAAGAAGGATATTATAATTAATAAAGAAACAAACCCAAATCATATGATAAGGACCTGTTTCTTCAATTGCAGAGATTCCTCCGGAAATTCAGTTTTAAAATTGAAAGTTGCTTATGAAAACGGTTGAAATATATTAAGAATATGGGAACACCAGGTTAATAAAGATTTTGAAGAGTAATACAATAGCATCATGATATTTGTAAATAAAGCCAAATAGTAATAATATTAAGGGCATTCTAATCAAGCTCTTATAGATTTTCGACAAAAAGCATTCTGAATTTAACTATTCTGAATGCCTTACTTGTTTATGTGCATATTCCACTCAGTTAGTACTCCTCTATGTTCTTTCTAAGGTTATATTTGGACTCCCCTAGCCCAGATACATACTACACTTAATATTAAAAGTAACTTCGAGGTTCTTTACTGATCTTCAATCTGAAAAAAGTAAGCACTTAATACATTAAAAAGGATTCAAAAGGTGTTAAGTGTACTTCCATCATAATCTTGCATTACAATAGTTCTTCCTCTATCGGAGAAGTCAAAATAGCAATCATACACATTATCATACTAGTATCTCTTTTTACCAACACTCTAGTAAATGACGGTAAACACATTATACAAATTCCACCATATACCAACAATTGCAACTATTAATTATAATTTAAAAAGAGAAAAATTTCTTTCCACTTAGTTAATAAGCATTGATATCGTATCTTCCGTTCATTTTAACTATATGCTAAAATTTAATGTTGTGTATTCACCAAAACTAAATATTGGATTTTTAGAGGAGGTAAGAACATGTTTCCACAAAAGAAGCAAGGCAACATCCATGTAATTAGTGTTAAAAATGCTATAGAAAGTTTCTTAAGGGAAGGAAAAGTACCAAATGAAATGCCTACAGCTATAAAAACTGCCGAGTATATAATAGCTAAATACCCAGATATTACTAAGGTAATTTCCAAATTTGAGTTTCCAAACCCCGATGCTCATAGTGATTTGGTCTTATATTTAAGTAATGGTGATAAAATAAAAGTAAATTTATATAAAGTCACGGGTAGAGGAAGCATTCAGCCAAAAAACGTAGGAGCAAAATCCTTTATTTCAAAATATTTCTTTGATGCAAACCTTCAAGAAAAGTTCAATATGTTATATGATAAAGATTACGACCAGTATTTATCTGAATTGTTCGAATACAAATCAGGTTACCCTATCATTGACATTAATAAAGAAGAATTACGTAAAATATTTCCTATCAACCAGTTTGATGATGATATAAATGAAATTCGTCAACGCTTCCTTTATAGCCTAAGAGAAAATTGTTTTAGTTTATTTCAAGACTTTTGTAATAATTATCCTTTACTTATCGAAAATGGTTTCAAAACGATGCTAATGATTGATGATTATAATATTATAACACGCATCTTTGCTAAGAATAAAATTACAGTGGAAGAATTCAATCCAAAGGATGCCCTATCATTTAAAGATATTAAATTATTTAAGACAGGGAATAATACTTTAAGTATTTTATGTGGCTCAATCAGCTTGAATCTACGGTTTAAATTTGAATCAGGTCCACTTTCTTCAGTAAAGCTTGCAATTGGTTATAGATACATTAGAGATATTAATAAATATGAAGAAGTATTTCATTTTCGTAATTTTAGAACATTAAAAATGGCAAATGATATATTACGTCATATGACCTATGTGAAAAAGGAGAATAAATCGAACGCTATTGGTAAATGTAACGAGGCCTTTGTTTATCTTCAATTGCTCGAAGAGTTTCCCAATACTATTCAAGATGATCCAGAATATTGCCTAAGATTGCTTGAAAGTTATGCGCCATATGTTTCTCCAGAAGAGCTCCACAATTTAAAATTATCATCTGTTCCAGCGGTTGAACAAATTAAAAATATTATTAAAACTAAATATCCTAATTTTATGTTAGAGAGCGTACAACTTGTGCCTGAAAGTTATGTAAATGATAAATTAGATACAGCAGACTTACAATTAAATTTACGATATCACAACACGCGTGTTACCGAAAAACTATCTTTAAAGGCAATAAGTAAAGACAAAAAATTAACCCTTAAAAATCCGGGAATTGGTACAATTCTTGGAGAAAACTTTTTTAATATTAGTAAATTATACAATTTAGAACTAAATAAGACTGTAGAATTATTAAAGGGAAAATTTATTCAAAATGAATGTACTCATATGGAATCTTTGGAAAACGTATCGTACGTGTTAGGCAAGCTTCTTCAAAGCGCCACTCAAGAGCAGCTCCGTCATGGAATAGATAATATTTTTGGAAAACCACTTGTAATAATCACAGTTTACAACGATATAAAAGCATATACTCATGAACGAATTCCTGTTACAGGAGAAATTACAGTAATAGCTCAAAGTCCTTCTAACACTCAAACAACTCTTACTTGGGAGAATGGGAAATATTCTCTTTCATTAAGAGTTAAATTTAGCAAAGGTCAGTCACACGGATGGTCTTCTTTAAAACTAGCAGCGGAACAAAAGATTCAATAAGACTGAAAAAACAGATAAGCGTAACCATATTTAACATAAAAGGAATTTCACAATAAAATTAGTATTTCAAAACTCACTTTACTAAATTTATTGTTTTTATGAATTAATCTTCAATTGGTGGATTGCCCATTATCTAGAAAGAAACGGCAAGTATAACTTGCCGCTTTTTTATTACTTTATGGTTCTAGCTCGATTTAATCTTATTCTGACACAATTTAGTAGCCTTACAAGTTTATTAAAATTTTTTCCTCATTTGTAAATTCTTGTTCTTTTTTTAAATAATTAGCAATTGGCTTCGAAATTGCTTTAGCTAATAAACATGGTACTGCATTTCCTATCTGTTTGTAACGAGATGCCAAACTACCTTTCCATATATAATTAGGTGGAAAAGTTTGGATTAAAGCACATTCAACGTATGATAATTTCCGATGCTCAGATGTTTCAGGTAAAATCCATTCATCTTTCCCAACATGCCTCATAGGATCTCCGAGAGGATGTAAAGGGGCTTGTCTACCACTAGCTTGTATACAGAAGCTAACTTCATTCCATTTTCTTTTTCGATTTCTACTTAAATAACGTGATGAATAACCACTTTGATCGTATTCTCCTACTTCAGATGGTTTAAGATGACCAATAGCATCTTTTAATGTAATATAAGGTTTTAAACCGAATCCTTCTCCGTGGGTAGGAAGTGGTAAATCATATCTAAAATTAATATCATCTCGTACACCAATAATAAATACTCTTTCTCGGTCTTGAGGAACACCATAATCCTTTGCATTAACTAAGTAATAGTCTACTTTATAACCTTCTTCTTTATATTCTTCGACCATAGCTTCTATAATCTTACCGCCACTTGAAGTAAGTAGACCTTTTACATTTTCTGCAATAAAAAATTTAGGACGAATCTTACGTAAGGCTCTCAGAAATTCTTTATACAGAAAATTTCTATCATCAGTAACTAATCTATTACCTGCTAAACTAAAACCTTGACATGGATATCCACCGACAAGTACGTCTGCTTTAGGAAAATTAGACACATTTCTAATATCTCCTCTTTCTACAAAAGTTCGGGGATGATTAGCTATATATGTGTCGCAAGCATCTGAATCCTTTTCGTTTGACCAAATGATTTCAAAACCAGCCATCTCAAGACCTACATCTAATCCACCCGCCCCTGCAAATAAAGATACTACACTAAGTGGTTTACCTTCATCAACTTGTCGAGAAGTATACTCAGCGTAACCCTCTTTTAAAAAAGATAAAATTACATCGGAAATAGAACGATTCTCTTTTGCTGCTATAATTTTAATTTGCTCAATTAACTGTTTGTCATCTTTTTTAGATATTGATATAATTTGAGAATCAATCATGATAACACCTCTCACTGGTACTTAATTTTTATATGAATTAATTGTACCAGCAGAAAGATGATTTGTACATAAAAAAAGCCTTCATTTTTAATATTTTACTTTTTTGCAATATTTTTTCAGACCAACCAATTAAATTGGTAATTAGTATAAGCTATTCCTAAAATCATCTATTAGCTAAAACATCCTTTAAGGTGTCCAATCTAAAGAAACTCAAAAATACATCCTATAATATCTACCAATAGGTTTTCTATCCTCCAAAAAATTCTGCATTCCGTATGCACATATCCCTTTTGTAAATTCGAGTTAGAAACATGCAGTTCACTTGCATTGCAGGATAGCCGCAAATTAATCTGTTGCTTGTAGCGCTTGATAACCAGCCGATTGGTCTTTCGCTGATCGCTAATCATGGATGGGACAAACAATTGTTAAAATGGATTCTGCCTTTGTCAAACAAATATTAGATCTTAAGACTAGAAAATTGCACCTTATCTTCTTTTACGCTCTTTTTCCGAAAAAATATATCTCTACTTTTTAAGCTTAATGGTTGAAAGGATAGTGCTGTAACAGTTTCAAGCTTACTCTTTTCCTCTTAAAACAAATATTGACTCTTTCTTAGTGTTTATGGGTGGAAATAATTTATTAATCTAAATTTATCTTAGTCGCAAAATAAAACAGCAATCGATAGAAGTATCTCACTTCACAACAATTGCTGTTCCTTTTACCCAAATTAAAAATTATCTAATAACTGCTTTAGCAAATCCATTTCTTCTTCCGACAATGTAACACCCTTACCCATCTTCTCACGGTTTGGTGCCCATTCGCGAATATCATATTTAGGGTCATTATCATTCCAGCTAATACGATTCAACTCTTTCTTCCAACCTTTTGCGGATTCAGATAATATGCCGATATGTTCAACAACTTCATATTTGATTTCTGCCATTTAAAGAGCCTCCTAACTTTTAATATACTTGCTCTAGTTCTACGGCTCGCTTGAATGTGATACCTGTATTAATTGCTGCGAAGTGCTTTTCTCCACAACGAATTTTTTCTAATTCTGTTTTGCGTAAATCTTCTGCAGCTGTACTTCCTTTTGTCTCAACAATAAAGTACAGTTTCTCTTTGCCGTCTTCTTCAACAGATAATGCCCAGTCAGGATTATAGTTTCCAAGCGGCGTTTTAATTTTAAAGTCTGCAGGCAGTTTAATATAAAACTTTACATTTGGATCTTTTTCACATGCTTCAGCAAAATCTCTTTCAATTTTGGAATCTACAATAACATGGTCATAAGGCGAACGGTTGTCTGAAACTTTCACAATGCTATCTTCATACGATTCAATTTCTTCTTGTTTGAATAAGCTTTGATCGTATACTTCTTCTGTTTCCAATTTCTCGTATTTAACGCCATCCACCATTGCTAAACGTTTAGCTGCATTAATAATGCGCGCGGCTTCTAGCATATACATTTGTGGATTCACTTTAAAATCATGCAATGTATCACTCTGCTTTAAAATCGCAATTAATGTTTTACGAGTTAGTTTCGTATCTTGCTGTAACTCCGTTAAAATATCAGGTGCTTTTGTATATTCACGTTGAACAGTACTGAAACTTGTTTTTTCTGTCGTTTTTTCTTCAATACCACTTTCTTCAATTTTTAACTGCTTACGCTCGTATTCTAATTTTTGAATACGCACTAACAGTTCATCCTTTAGTTTTTTGGCCGCATCGCTGATGAATTGTTCACTATCAAATTGAATCGAGTACGTTGTTTTATATTTAATGCGCTCCCACAGCTCAAGGAATGACCCAGATAACGCTTCTTTATTTAATCGAACCGTTTCTTTTTTCGCATGATCCTTAATCTCGATTTTTTCTGTATTAAACTTCTGTTCAATCGCAGCGATGACTTTTTTCGTCATATCTGGTGCAAGTACAGCATATTCTTCAGGCAGTTCAAATACTTGATCTTTAATTGCTTTCGCTAAGGCAACGGTTCCTTTCCCTTTTGCATCAATGTATTTTTGCTCTGTTAAATATTCAACAAGCTTTTTTGAATATTCACGACCTAAAGGTTTTTGGTATCCCGTTAACTCGTCTACCTCTAACACAAGCGAACTAAATGTTTCATTCTTAAAAATACCGAACTCCATGCCATCTTTTTCGTATTCATGCTGTAAGTCGGCAGCAAATTCTTCGTAGCTTTCGTTTGCCATCACTGTTAATGTATTTACCTTGAATCCATATACACGGTCACCACTTTGATTAACGGCTATGCGGAGACCACGACCGATCTTTTGACGCTTTGTAAGTTCATCTTTCGAATCAATTAGTGTACAAATTTGGAAGACGTTTGGGTTGTCCCAGCCTTCCTTTAAAGCTGAATGCGAAAATATAAAGCGCAATTTATGTGCTTTTTTCATTTTCTTTTTTTCTACATCATACATCGTCAGTAAATCTTCTTTATCTTTCATGATGATATGGAAGGCACTTTCATCCTTTTCCCCACCATTTTTAAATTTACCTTTTTTATCAATCGAGAAGTATCCATTATGCACTTCTTCAACAGGGATATGGTAATCACGAAGCTTTTTATATTTAGGAGATTTTAATACATCCTTATACTCTTCTTCAAAAATTTGACCATATTTCCCTAAATAAGGATTACCTTCTTCATCGTATTTCCGGTAGTTTGCTACATTATCGATAAAGAATAGACTTAACACTTTAATTCCTAAAGTATTTAGCTTTAGCTCTTTATTTAAGTGTTCCTCAATTGTTTTACGAATTTGACCGCGCTTTACCTCTAAGTCGGCGTGGTGTGCTTGGCTTAAATAAATTACAGATGGCTCGCCTGAAAACTCAATGTATTCATTATCTTTTTCAGCTGATATATCACGAACATAACCTATTTCTTCATACGCTGTTAATTTTGTCTTTTTAGCTAAATCATCGTTTTTCTTTAACGAAATAACTTTTTTCGCGATACCTGTTTTCTTCTTTTCTAAAATCTCTACCGATGCTGTAACAGAAGTCTTTGTCGCTTTAATACCTAATAATCGTAAGTAAGCCTCATTGCCATCAATTGTACGTTTAACACCAGCCACTTCGATTTGCTTTACTAACTTATTCTGATAAGCTTCAACTGGTCCTAATTTATAAAGTAAAGGATAACCTTCTTCTTTATGCGTTGCAGAGAAACGGAAAACAAACGATGGATTTAAAGAAATAATCGCCGCCTTAGCGTTCTCAGTATTATCTACGCTTTGCGGCTCGTCAATCACAACAATCGGATTCGTTTCTGCGATATAATCCTTAGGCGAAATGCCATATAATTTATCGCGATCATTACGGTTGAAAATATTATCTTCACTATTAAATGCTTGAATATTAATAACCATAATCTCTACATTTTCATTTGAAGCAAATGCTATTATATTCTCTAACTTAGAACTATCATACATAAATTCACGATAAACAATTCCTTGCATTTGCGTTTTAAAATATTCTTTCGTCATTTGCAGCGTTTTCATTACGCCTTCTTTAATTGCTACCGAAGGAACAACAATAATAAATTTAGTAAAGCCATATTTGCGGTTCATTTCCAAAATCGATTTTAAATAAACGAAGGTTTTCCCAGTTCCTGTTTCCATTTCGATATTGAATTGTGGAAAAGGCGATGGAATTGATTGGGCAATTGGAATACCTTTCTTAATTTGCAACTGTTGCACGTTTTGTAGAAGTTTACTTTCTGATACATCAATTTTATTTCCGATACCTTTTTCACCAAATAGTTTCCCCTGTATATCTTCATTCATAATCGTAAATTCTGATTTGCGAATTTGTTGCCCTTCAAATACTCCTAATACTGCATTTATCGCGTCTGCCTGATATGTTAATTCATCAAATTGAATTTTCATTACTGCTCACCTCTAAATTGTTAACAAGTTATCCTCTGGATAACCTGCATCTTTAAGAATTTCAATACAGTTCAATTTATCTGAATCATTGCTAAAACCTGCATCGCTGAAAATGACGCTACTTGTTTCTGTTCCATGCTCATCACGACGTGCAATCATTGCTTTTGCAATGTCTGGCGTCATCTCTTTTGATAAGCAAATAAATAAACTCCCAAAAGCAATGTCGTAAACTTTTTTTCCGTTTACTACAAAAGTATCAATCGGATAGGTTAACTCTAAACCTTGCTTTAACATAATTTCATACACAATATCTAACTCTAAACGATCATCTATAAACGGCGTTTCGTATAAATCTAGCTCGTCCTCTAAATTAGTAAAATTAACATTCCATTCCCGAATATTCGATGTATCGAGTTTTAAGACTTTAAAACCAATATCTAATGCTTTCAGATCTACAGCAGCATTTTCGTTTAACATCCCTGCATTTTGTTGTTTTTCTTTAATTTCTGCTATAATTCTTTTCCCTGCACGACGGATCCGTTCCTCCCCGATGTCACAAATCGTACGATATCCATCTTTATATGCCTCAGATTTTTCATCTAATAATTCTGGAAGCTGAACCATAATAAATTTACGATTACCACCATCTTGCACATTTTTTTTCATTACTGCGTGAGCTGTGGTAGCTGAACCCGAAAAAAAGTCTAATATATAGTCATGTTTTTCAGTAATAAGATTCATAATTTTAATTATTAAATCTGTAGGTTTTGGAGTATCAAATGCATTATAACCAAATAAATTTAATATTTCTTTTTTTCCCTCTTTGTTAGAAGAAATTTTATCCCAGTAATTACTTACAGGCTGCCCCTTACTTTCATGAGCATATATAACTCGTTGCGGAATGCCATTATTAGCAGCGCCAAAATACACTCTTTTCTTTTCAATTAATTCTAAATAACTTTTTTCAGGATAAGCCCACACTCTTATATGCACTATACCTGAAGGTGTAGTGATAGGATATTCATATCCTCCTCCACTAAGTCCCTTAGAAACTGTTAATGGTACTGGTCTCCATTTGCCTAATGGAAAATCTGGTGTAGGTTCTTTATAAGACTTATCTATATATTCTTTAGATAGCTCTTCTAAATGGAAAGTAACTTTTGAGCTCTTCCCGTAGCATAAAATATACTCTCCTTGAATAGAAACATTTTTAGAATCACTAGAAATTTCTTTCTTTCTTTTCCAATTAAATTGCGATATAAAATTGGATTCTCCATATATTTCATTACAAATCTTTCGCAAATTATCCAGTTCAGTATCATCAATACTTATAAAGATTGCACCGTCTTCAGTAAGTAAAGATTTTGCTAATTTTAATCGCGCATACATCATATTCAACCAATCAGTATGAAATCGACCATTACTTTCTGAATTTGTTGAAATTCGATGTCCATCTGAGTCGACTTGTCCTGTTTGCTCCAAGTAGTTTTGCACACTATCCTTAAAGTTATCTTTGTAGACAAAATCCTTACCGGTATTATACGGTGGATCAATATAAATCATTTTAATTTTGCCATTATACGATTTTTGCAGCAGCTTCAACACTTCTAAGTTATCGCCTTCAATGTATAAGTTTTCAGTTGTATCAAAGTTTTTACTTTTTTCAGGCACTGGACGTAACGTTCCTTTAGAAGGCTTTTGTACTCCTTCAATCATTTTTTTCTTGCCATGCCATGTGAATTGGTAACGTTCTTGCTCTGTTTCCACAACTTCACCTAATACCGTTTTTAGCATATCAAAATCAATTTTATCTCCATCTGTTAAGATTTCTGGGAATAGCTCTTTTAAACGTGCAATATTTTGTGCCGTTATGTCCAACGATTCCCCATTCATTTTATTTACCATTACCTTGCTCCCTTTCAATTAATGCTTGTTTTGCAAGCTTTACTTTATTTGCTGCGTGTTGTAATTCAACCCGCTTATTTAGCTGTGTTTCTTTCTTAGCCTGTCTTACATAATCATTAATTTGTGCGTCCATAACAATGAGTTTCTCTAGCACATTATTTTGTAAAGAAACTGGTGTGTAAATTTTATAACGAGATTGTAATTCAATTTGTAACAATCTCTCAAGCCACGATTCATAAAATGTTTTTAAGTTCGTTTTATTAAAGTCTTCAAAACGCAACTGCTCTTCTACTTTTTGTAGTGTAACAACTTCTTGAACCTCGTATAGCGTTTTGCAGGCTAAAAAACCATCCTTTTTCTTTTCATGGGTTGAGAATATCCATTTTGTTCGCATCTCATCGAAAAATAAGATAACAAGCGGATTCGGCATAATACTCATAAACACTTTATAAATTTGGACGGACTTTTTTAAGTCTTTTACGTATATAGCTAAAAATATAATTGAATCATAGCGCTCTGTTTCATTCTCATACAATTTAATATTCGTATTATTAGTTTGTATTGTAGCTAAGATACGAATACCTCTCGAAACTACATCCTTAGAAATGATTTTTTTCTGAGCGGGTGTTAACTTGTTTTCCATTTGATTATACGGCAACGTTTTCATGATTTTCGTTGCTTTTGGAAATCCGATCTTCTTTAATAACTGAGCTTCATTCATTACGCTTCATCCTTTACAACTATAAATGAAATGAGTTCAATTTCATCGTCACCTAAGTCCAACTGTCCTCGTAATGTATTTGAACCAAAGCTAAACAAGCTTTCAAAACCTACCTCTTCTTGTTTATCTTTAATGATATTGATTGATTGCTGCAATAGGTTTTGATAATGCTCCATATTCGCTGCATCATTTGTTTGCTGATTAAACCACTCAACTGAATTTAATTCTGGCTGTTGTTTGCCAAGTGTTAATTTACGGTAAGCATCTAATATTTTCTTCGCATGTGTGTAATGTATAAATGCTTTGCCTTCATCTGTCACATACAATAAAATGTATGGTGCTAGGCTATTGCTTTCAACAGCTACTTCTTTGTGCTGTTTGAAACAAAAAATCACACCTGGTTTTGCTTCAGGCAAATCTGCATTACTTATAACCGCATACAAACCTTTTGGTGCAACTGCAAGCTCTTTTTTATACGACTTTAATGCGGTACTTAAATCACTTTTGAAATCGGTGTATGTTAAGTCAGTAATCGATATCGCGCCTGAAACATCCTCTAAGTTTAACACATCATTTTGTAGCGCTTTTAATTGATTACGACGATATTCTAAATCATTCATTTCTTTCGATGACGTATCTAAAATATCTTCCTCCCCAGAGGCAGAAGTATTTAGTATTTTCATACGACCTTTTACACGTTCTTCTAAATTGATATACTCATCTAATTCCATGTTTGGCCAGAAATTCACTAACTGAATTTGCGTATTCGTAGATCCAATTCGATCAATTCTTCCAAAACGCTGAATTACACGTACTGGATTCCAGTGAATATCATAGTTAATCAAATAATCGCAATCCTGTAAGTTTTGCCCCTCTGATATACAGTCTGTCGCAAAAAGTATATCAATTTCATCTGTACGTTTATTGTCCACCTTGAAGCGTTCTTTCGACTTTGGAGAAAAGTTCATTAGAATATCATTAATATCTTGTACACGAATGCCCTTTAACGTACATTTATTTGCCCCACTGCCTACAACTAATGCGGAATGAATATGTTTATTCAGTAAACGTTCTGATAAATGGTCGAATAAATATTTTACTGTGTCCGCAAAAGCTGAGAAAATAATGACCTTTTTATTTCCTGGATTAATTGGATTTTCTATTTTTTCTTTTATTAATTTGACTAGTTGTTCAAGTTTGGCATCACGGTCAGTAGAAATTTGTGTTGCTTGCTGTAATAGGTCCTTTAATGTGGCTAAATCCGCACGTAAATCTCCTGCCCATTTCAACGCATCAATATCATTTAAGTGAATTTGAACTTTGTCACTACCTACTGTAATAGCTTCAAGATGTTCGTCATCTAATTCCGTATCATCATATTGTTCCGAATATGTCTGATTTTGAAGCTGTAAAGTTTGGAGTGTACCTTCAATACGTACGACTAATTTTTCCAGCGTCAGTCTAAATGAATGAATAGAACTTTCTAAACGTTTGAACAAGTTCACCTTCATTAAAGCGGCTACTGCAAACTCACGGTCTGTTTGTTTAAACGTCGATTGGCCACCCTTTACTCTAGTATCATACAACTCTTCATAATACTTTCGTTTATGAGGTAAAACGTATTTCATTGGCTGATATATACTAAAGCTTAATGACTCTAAACGTTCATTCACTTCGTTCATATCAACAAAACGTTTTTTTGTATCAACATCAGCTTTAATAGAGAGCGGTTTTAATCGATTTGGGAAACTTCCAATATCTTTGACATTATAATATTTTTCAATATGCTTTCGACTACGAGCAATTGTTAGTAAATCAAGTAATTGAAAATAGTCTTGTTCAACCATATTTAAAAATTCTTCTGTTGTTCTCTTTGGTGCTGGTAATGAAGTCCAACGATTAAAAGCTGCTTGTGCCGAACGTAATGTTTGCTCGATACTATCTATACCTTCTTTTTGAAGTGCCTGGTCGTTATCTTCCGTTATAAAGGCAATTTGATTTTTGATATCATTCATTTTATTATTTACGGGTGTAGCTGATAATAATAGCACCTTTGTTTTTACACCTTTTTTAATGATTTCCTGCATAAGCTTTTGATAGCGTGTTAAGCGACCTTTATGCGCATTATTATTTCTGAAGTTATGCGATTCATCTATTACAACCAAGTCATAGTTAGACCAATTGACCGTATCGAGACGTATTTCACCCGACATACCACTTTCACGACTTAAATCAGTATGATTTAACACATCATAGTTAAAGCGGTCTTCATTTAACACATTTCGTTTATCGTTTTGTGTATAAACCGCCCAGTTATCACGTAATTTTTTCGGACATAAAACTAATACCCGGTCATTTCGTAGCTCATAGTATTTGATGACTGCGAGTGCCGAAAATGTTTTTCCTAACCCCACGCTATCCGCTAAAATGCAACCATTATATTTCTCCATTTTATCGATCATACCGACTACTCCATCGCGTTGGAAAGGATAAAGCTTATTCCAAATAACCGTATCTTTAAATTTCGTACCTTCTTTAATAATATTATCCTCTGATAGACCTTCTAGATTTTCCGAAAAAATATTATACAACGTGACAAAATAGAGCCATTCAGGTGCATTTTCCTTTTGAAAGGCATCGAGCTGTCGTAATACTTCTTCCGTAATTTCTTTCGACTTTGTTTCGTCTTGCCAAAGACTATCAAACTCTGCGAGCATGTTTTGCGTAACGCCCATCGCTTCTTTCATAACGGTATAGCTAGCTTGTCGATTTGAAGATGTGATGCCTAAACCATCTGCTGTAAACTCAATTTCTGATTGTATACAAACGTCCTCATCCGTTTTGTTTTTAATCATTATTTGCTTGGGATATGAGACTTGTCCTAAAATGGTTTTAAACTGGGCGTGTTGATTAATCCATTCTGATAAGTCTCGTGCAATTTGCTTGGACTGTATTTGATTCCGTAATGGAATTTCAAACTGGTTACCTTCTAAATCGAGCTGTTGTCCTTTTCTTTTTACTAATTTAAATTGATGATTATCATCAATTTCTTGTTGATAAAAAGTTGGCTCTGTAAAGAGAAAGCGAAAAGATTCACCTTTCGCTAACGTTTTTTTTAATTCCTGAAAGACGTTCATACTAAATTTTGCAGAGGCCACTGCAATTTTCGAGCCTTTTTTTATTTCATCTTTCATCACTTGAACTAGTGTGTTATTCCCTTTATTATCGACTAAATCTACTTTCAAAAGTTAACACCTCTTACATTACATTTCTAATAATTGATCAAAGTAACCATCTTTCTCATTCGGATTAATATTGATTAATGTTCGACGATCTAACAATAAATTTCCCCATTCACAAGAGGTTTCAGAAACAAATGTACATGCATGACAGGCCGCGCCATTTGCAGACGTATGGTATTCAAATTCCCCATCTGAACAGATTGGATCAGATGAACAATAGCTCATCTTTTCTAATGCTCGAATAATAATGGGTAATAACTTTTCGCTTTGTGCCAAGTTTGTTAATCCACCTAAACTTCCTTCTGAATCTCCAGAAGCTGTGTAAATAAATACACCATACATGTCATCACTTGCATAAATACGCTCTTTTAATGACGTCGTTGTATAACCACAATGTGCAGCTAGCTCCTGCAACAGGGCATGACTAAACGTATGCAACAAAATTTGACGTGGCAGAATATTCAATGGTGACTTTTTAAACTCTTCACGCTGGGCATTATATGCCTTTACAATAGTGCTCGTAATTTTCTCAGTTTGTTCCCATTCTAGCAATTTTTCTAAATTAAATTGAAAGAAAATACCTTCGCCGTAATTTCGCACAGCTGGTAACCATTTCGGCTCACTTGTTATAACAACCGGCTGTGTTTTTGCTTCTTCATCTGTAAATCGGTCAATATAGTCTAATCGAGTAAATTCTTTTAAAACTTGTACTTCAGGCACAGAATCGACACGGAAAATCCCATCAAAATACGGCACTAGCATTGGCGCAATAACTACTTTTTTAGATGAAAAACGCTCTTCGTTTATTTCCTCCTGTATTAGCGTGTTCCACTCCTGCTTTTTAATTGATTCATAGGTAGAACTTTCTGCAAGCGTTATTTTACCCTCTAAATAATGTTTAATAGTAGGTACAAAAGAAGATGGGATATTTTTAAAATTACATGCCATTTCAAGACCTGCTTCACCCATATTTATATATGCTTTGCTAAAATTTTCTTTATCTTTTTCTACTAAATATAAAACATCAAATTCTGAGCTAGATGCTGTTAAAGGCACTTGTAAAAAACTCATAATCGAAGGTGAATATACATTCGATGCGCCACGCAATGTTGTTTTCATTTTACACTTACATTTCTGTTTGGCGCTTTTACTGATCCATGGTCGCTCCCCTTGGCAATCAAATAAACTATGATTCTCTCTTTCTTCAGGCTTCATAATACCACCTAAACTTTCACTATGCTTACAGTGCAAACAAACAACGTGTAGATCTGATAAAGATCCACTTGAGCCATGGGTTTTTAGCATTAATCTTGGCTCTTTTGATTGTTCTGTACAAGGCTTATTTCGGTGAACCCATTCTTCATAAGGAAAATCTGATAAATGTCCATTTTCACACGCTAACACAAATCGGCTTGCATAAAGCTCTTGAAAATCATCCTTATTTTTCCGTGCACAATAATAACAACTAGCATTATGATAATTCGTCATATTGTGGCATTTCGGACAGATTTTCCATTTAGGAAATTCAACAGCTTTAATTTTTTGTTTATCGGGATTTTCATTCAAAATGCGTACGTGGTCAACCCCTAAAAACGTTGTTATTCGTACATCCTTTTCTTGAGGTGCCCTCCTTGTTTGCCACTGATCTGCTGATTTCACTATGACACTTTGAGATAAAAGTTCAACGACTGCTCCTGGTCCTGATTGGTATATTAGTTGGGAAGGTCTGATTGTTTCATTCTGTTGATTCACGACTTTAACACCTCAATTTCAATGGCTGCTTCTACATTTCTTAATGACATCATAGCTGGACGAGCATCTTTTACTTTCACTTCTTCATTAAAGTTTTTTAATAAGCAAGCTTTTACATATTTCGATTCTTTGTAAGCTAATGTATCTTTAGCGTGCTTCAACGCTAATTCTCGCCACCATTCTAATAAAACTTTCACTTCATTTTCAATGGTTGCACCATTAGCATTTCGTACTCTTTCTAGAAATTGAACAGTTGCTGTATCTACTTTATTTTGTAGTTGCACAATTTTTTTTGGACTTTGCTCAGCATTGATTTCCATAATCGTTTGACGCATAAATCCAACAAACGTACCTGTTAACCCTTTATATAAAGCACCTTTTGCGAAAGGTGTTACACTCATCGTTTCTACATGACGATAAAGTGCTTGATGGTATGCTTTAAAACGTTCAAAATGCGACAAATCTCTAGATCGTAGTGAATTAAGTAGAACAAGTACAACTCCTGGATATTTACGACCAACACGGCTCGTCGCTTGAATATATTCAGAAGTCGTTTTTGGTTGCCCTTGTACAAACATTGTTCCAAGTCGGTCCACATCGACACCAACTGAAATCATATTAGTTGCAAGTACAGCATCAAGAACACCCGCTTCATCTAAAGTTTTCTCCATTTGTGTTAGTAACTGTGGAATTTCTTGTGCCTTTTTGCGACTAGTTAATTCTTCAACAGATAGATCATGTTCAAATTTATTCGTGGGATCTAGCATATTTAATCGTGAGTTTACTTCATCTTTAAAAGTAGTAACCATACCTGCCAATTCTTTAACCGTATTAAAATAGCCTAGCATTGTATAATATGGATCTACTTTAAACTTTGGTTCACTTCTTGTTATCGTTGCATATGCACTATATGTTTGAATCGCTTGAATTTTATTACTGACTCCTGGCGCACAGATTCCTACATAGCATCGCCCTGGTTTTTGGGAAGTCGCCACCTCTTTTGAAACGAAATTATCATTTGCTTTTTGCACGGCTAATGGGAACTGCTGCATTTCCCGACCGTATAACGCACGAATTTGCTCATCCGCACCGCTAATCGTCGCTGTTGAAGCAATTACTTTAGCTGGTCTTCCGTTATTTCTTGTTAATAGATCGATTGCTACCTCATATAAACCTGTTAAAGAGCCTAATGGTCCTGAAATTAAATGAAGCTCATCTTGAATAATTAATTCAGGTGGTTTCAAACGATTAATACGACTGTAACCTCTTGGGGTAGAAGCACTATATTTAAATCCTAATTCACGATGATACACATTTTTATTGCCAAATAGTTCATGCATATCTTGTTTCCAAGGTAACTGAGCAATTTTATCTACCGTACCAATTAACAATGTTGGTAACTTCAGATAAATTGCCTCATCAACCGTATAAACAGGAATTCCGTGTTTAAATGTACATTCTTTACTAGAACAATAAATTTTCTGTGAGTTCGAATTAATTTCATACTGCTCCGGTCCTAGTTCTGACCCACACCACGGACAATGTATTAGCTGAATAGGATTGCCAGCCTTAACTTCCTTACCATCTCGTAATTGTTCAAGCTTATCCATTGCATCTACAAATTTATTAGGAGAGGAATCCTGTCCAATCCAAAGCCCAATACTAAATGGCTCTTCTCCAAATAGATTTGTATTTGGTTTACGCAAAACTTCTGCAGCACAAATTAAAGCTGCAGCCCGTTGGAATTGTTGTGTTGTTAACAAACGCAATGTATAGCGCATAAAAACTGTAACTCCAGCATACTTTTCTACTTGATTTGGTGCTAATAATCGACGATACGCCATGACATACGCCGCCACACCTAAATAAGCCTCTGTCTTACCGCCTCCAGTTGGGAACCAAATTAAATCAACAATTTCTCTGTCTTTATGTTGTTCATCCGATGCACTGGCAATATTCATAAGTAAAAATATTAATTGGAATAAACGCCATTCTCCATCTAATATAGGTTTTACTCGCTTACCTGTAGTACGGTATGTGTGGGCCACACCTGATTGCGCTCGTTGCAATAGCATAACACGGTTTGCAAATTGAAACGCTAAATAGCATAAGGAATTATCACTTTCTGTTACTAATGAAATTCCTTCTTCTAAACGTTCGATGATACTTTTTACTTTTAAAATATTTTTTTCTGCTTCACTCTTTAAATAATCAGGTAGCTCATTTACTATTTTCGTTTCATGTTCCAGCCACATTTTATATGTTTCTGGTATAACATTTAATTTTTCCTTCAAGATGTCTACAGGATATTCACTCAATTCCTTCATCTTAAATGACTGATTTTTAATTTTGCAATGTTCCACATTAGGCAATTCATAACGTGGCATCCATGTTGAATAAATCGTCGTTATATTTCCAACGGTTTCCCAATCAACTCCAACACCATGACCGATTGCTAATTCTACTTTATCACGATAAAGAAGTTCATTTTGGACATGATATTGATCCGCCTTAGATGTAAATTTAGCAATATGAGGTGTAGGTATCTGTACTTTTAAAGAGCATTGAAACATAACTTCGTCTTGCTCTGGATATTGATTTTCTCTCTTTAAACTATTCATTAAAAAAACATTTACGTGATATAAGTTATTCCTGTAAGTAACTGTATAACGTACTTTCCCGTGCTTCGAGTCATTTGAATTTTCGAGCGTATCAGTTTTCTTATTAGAAAGATCAATTTGCCATTTTTCCGCTTGTGGTATACGCTTATGTTCTTTATCCTCATAAATAGCCCAAAAAGCTTCGATATCAACAGTTGTTAATTCATGCAGTTTAAAACTAAAGCCCATAGTAGAAGGACGAAATAGTTTTTTTATTGTAAGCTGTTCATTTATTTCTTCTTCGTTTGCATGTACGTGTGTTTCTATTGCATTATCACGTTCATTTACTACATCTGATGTAGATCCAAATGGAACTAGCTTTCCCGTTAAATAGAACTGCATCGGTCGAATATTTGTCCCAAGTATTTCATCTTCCATACGTGGACCAACTAAATATGTTTCTAGCTCATGAATTAAATCTTTACGTAATAATCCGTATTCTTTCATGTTGAAAGCACAGCCTTTCACTCAAGGTAGTTTGCTAATATTAAAAAATTGCCTTTTATAGTTTATTATCGATTCTTTTCAAATAAATTTAAGAGCCCAAATGTTTATCGTATTTTTGGACTCTTACTTTCAATTTTACAATTTAAATACTATTAGTAACTTAGTTTGATTTTGGTCCATCTCCATTAATCATCGGACCCTGCTTAAGAAATGCCATAATGTTTAAAAACACTTTTGATTAAAAGTATATTAATATAATTAATTATATCAGAAATGCTTATTAGCAATAAATTAATAGAGATTGGTATATTTCATATAAAAATTATCATCATTGATAGAATTTTACTAGTACTTACTATATTTGTAAATGTGTTTTTTAGTAAAAAAGACCTTTTTATTTGAAAGTTATTTACAAAAATCAACCATGTATTTATACCAATCAGAAATTCTCAAATATATATCCTAAAAAGTGATAGCTTTGTTAGCCCCGCTAACTCACCGATTTAAATTATGTAGATTAGGACATTCAGATGATTTAACAACCAAAAATAAAAAAAGAAACTTTTCATTAATTTGCTCAATTAATGAAAAGCCTCGACATTGTGATTTTACTAATTTGAGACGGTCCTTCTCTAGTTCTTCTAATTGCTATTTACAATCTCCGATAATACTCTTTTATCTTTTGTGCCATCATTCTTCTTCTCTCTTCCAGAAAAGCTGGATAATCTTCTGCTGTCATCGAAAATATAGAGTCTGGTACACAGTTCATTGCCAAGTTGGTCCTTAATTCTTCGAAATCCACTATTTCGCCAATTTTAAGATTGCCCGTCTGACACTGTTCCTTGACTAACCCCAAATAGTCTTTAGGTGATTGGTCTTTGATTGCCAAATTGACCACCTGTTCAGTGAAGACATAATTGCCGATTTGATTATATTGTGCTCGGTTATTAAACCCATTCTTTTGTAAATATTTTTTCGGGAAAAGATGATGTACATCTCCTCGTTCTTCAATTAAATGCTGTACTGTAATTGACTTGGAAAGGAAAGCTTGATCCTTGTTTACAATTTGAGCCATAACAAACAGATTGAAATATGGACTACTTTTTACAGAGGAATCTAGTCGAGTAACCAAAACGTGGTTCCAATAAGCATCTGACAACTCACCAGCCTCTATTTGTTCAAGATAGCGCTTTGGATCTTCGTGAGTATCAAACCGTTTAATATCATACTCGAACCACGATTCTGGAGAACCTGAATATCTACCAGTTAAGAGAGAAAAGACTAACCATTTCCTCACGATATGATTAATTTCTGGACCGTTTACTCCTTTTTCTCTTAACAATAGGAATAAAGCGTATGCAAAATTCAATGCATTTTGTGACCTAATTAAAGATTTATGAATAACTCCAGTAGATTTCACAATCATAATAAATCTCTTAAAATTAGTATCATCAACAAAATCCATTACAGCTTCTTCCAACTTTTTAAAAGAAGCTTCTGCAATCTCTTCACGGTTTACTCGAGCCTCAAAATCCCGTCCGGATAGAAGACTCACTAGATCCGACAACTTCCCACGCCTAAATTTATAAGTGAATGCAACACGTAGGACATCTGTATATCCTGGCTCATACACACTTGAATGATATTCTTTTAACCATTTAAGCTTTTGAAAACGAGGCAATGCAGCAAAATCACTGTCATTCGTCACAATATTATTGTAGACTCCCGGATTCTTCATCAAGTTAGAGAAGTAGTCAATTGTTTTACGAATCAACGTTCCTTCATACATATCATTTGATGCAATCTTGGACATTGCAAAATCGGCCTGACTTAGAACAACTCCGGCTGAATTAATACGAATAAAAATCTCAGTAACCGTCTCAATATCAAGCGAATGAGAAAGCTCGATAATACCTATACTGTTATAATTTATTTTCTGTAACCTTTGTATTACTTGATTCAACTCATTCATCGTGATTTCAGGATTTGCTTGGCAATAGGTAGCCATAAATCCAAATTGATCGAATCCCTGACTAAATACAGTTGAAATATCTGGAATCCACCTAACATCTTTCGTAATGGCAGGATTTTGTACTTCAAACTTTTCATCAATAGGATTAAACGCAATCATAATGCGTTTTTTTCGATAATCGTCATCCACGACTTCCATTCCAGCAACTGCAGCCATAAGAGCCGTCACCCGTTGTTGACCGTCTATGAGGATTTTTTTACCTCTTGAGATACTGCCGTCTTTCAGGCGAGTTTCTGGATTCTGCCACGTAATAATATATCCTACTGGGTAATCATTGTAGAGGGAATCAATTAAATCTCGAACTTTCGAAGCCTTCCATACGAATGGACGTTGGATTTCAGGAATAGCGATTTCACCAGCATGTATCCAGCTTATTAGATTACTTACTGTCGTATTGTTTACGTTATATTTTGACATAAGAACCTCCTATGACTATCAAAGGTGTAATTTCATCATACCAGCCATACACCCGCTATGACAAAAAAATATATAGTACATAAATTAAAAACCAAACCAATGTTCTAACTATGCAAAATTATCGTCAAAAATAAAATTGAATGCGAGCGATAAATATAAAGGAGACTTCAAAGAAATGGAAGACTCCTCTTTAAGTAAATAAAATCATTATATAGTCTAGTACATTATCTAGCTACAAACATAGGTATATTATTCTATCACTTTCTGAATAACTCTATAAATATAAAATCATAAAAGTAAAATACTCATTATCTTACCCATTAGCAACAATTCAGAGGCATTTAAGGATCCATTTTGTTACAACCATATCCCTTTTTTCAGTCAGTCAAACTTAATTAGGTTACCTCTATCACAAGGTTATTAGCTTGATACTACATTAAAAGCCCACGAATCAATTTCATTTGGTCCTTCGAAATTCCATTAGCAAATGTATGACCTACTCTCACTCCTGTACCAAAATGCAGGGCGTTTGGTTTCACCACTTGATAAAATTCTGCCAAATCCTCCATACGCAGACCATGCCCTGGCATAATCGTTAGATGAGTGTCTTTTGTATGTTCAACCAGTCCCGCTAAATTAGTCATAAATTCAGTTGCCAGTCCATTTCCCCCAGCTGTTAATATCGTTGTAATTTGTTTGTATTTTAATATAGTGGCAATTGCTTCTTTTTGGTCTTTTACAAAATCAAAAGCACGGTGGAAAGTCACTTCCAGTCCGTTAGCTTCATTTAGCAATGCTTGCAGTACATCTTCATCAATAGCACCTTCATTTGTTAATGGCCCTATGACAATACCATCTGCTCCAATTTTTCTTATCACTCGGATATCTTCACACATTACCTTTAAATCATCGCTATCATAAACAAACGAATCATTATGCGGACGAACCATAACATTAATAGGAATTCCCACTGATTCAACCGCTAACTTGATTAAACCATAATTCGGTGTCAGGCCATCCTCAGACATACTTTGACAGAGCTCCACCCGATCAGCACCGAATAATTCTGCTTCCTTCACATCTTTCAATCGAGTCCCAATTACCTCAATTATCATTTCACTGCCTCCAAATAGACAGCCTTCCTTATTAAATAGGCAGCCCCGATTATCCCAGCGTCATTACCTAAACTAGCACATTCTATTTTCGTATTGTCACCGATCCATTCAATAGCGTGTTTCTTGAAAGAGGCTGCAATCCCTGTTAAAAAAACATCACCGGCCTTTGACAGTCCGCCGCCAATTAAAATTTTAGCCGGATTTACAACTGTTGCTACATTAGCCAAAACTAGTCCAAGATTATCATTCATTTGATGGATGATTTTCAAACAGTGCGCATCTCCCTCTTGGGCCAGCTGAAATATATCCTTTGCTGTCAAATGATTATCTTCCATATAAAGCATAGCCATTCTGCTGGTTGGCTCCTGATCCACCACTTTCATAGCTTCCCGCACAATTCCTGTCGCGGATGCTATGGTCTCTAAACATCCTCTCCTGCCACATTTACAAGGATGTCCATTGGGATTAACAACAAAGTGACCAATTTCTCCTGCCAGCCCTTTATGGCCATGCAAAACTTTTCCATCAACAATAATTCCACATCCTATCCCTGTTCCAAACGTCACAAGAATGATATCATCATGTTTCTCCGCATCTCTCCAGCATTCCCCGAGTACGGCATTATTCGCATCATTTTCTACAAAAATAGGGAGTGATGTTTTCTCTTCGAAGTGTTTTTTTAACTCATAGTTTTTCCAGCCGATATTCACAGCCTCCAAAACTTTGCCCTGTCTTTCATCCACCAGACCCGGAACGCCAATTCCAATACCAAGAATTGACTGTTCAAGCTCGTCAGCTGTTACCTTATGTAGAATGGATGTCCATATCTCATCTATAATATATTTTCCCTGATCTTGTTTATTGGTTTCAATTTCCCATTTAGATAAAATTTCACCATTTAAATTGATGATTCCGAATTTGACAGAGGTTCCCCCAATATCAATTCCAATTATTTTTTGCTTCATGCAAGTCATCCTTTAGAATAGTATAGTCTGTTAATTGATAAGAATAATAAACGCTTTCACAGTTACAAAAGTCCTTATTTACCTCATAAAAATAGGCAAACAATCATCCATTATCAGCTAAATATGATTCTTTGAAAAATAACTCCAGATTGGATCCCTGAAGTTATTTCCACGTTATAAGTCTATCTTTTTAAATCAAGTTCAATTACAGGCACCACATAATCCGGCTTTATGACAGGTAACTCTAAAACAACCTCATCCTTAGCAATAACTGGTCGATCATGATGAATTAAATCTTCTGGATCAAAACGTTTTACCGGAACCTCTGAATAGTCATGCAGAAAGCGTGCATAGTTAATTTCATAAGGAAAATCTTTTAAATGAATGGTTCTAAATGGCCAAGAAAAGATATGAATAAACAGTCGGTCATCCTTTATTGTTAAACGACAGTCCTGAGGCGGATTTAATTCGGTTGAACCAGCACCATATATCGACTGTTTATGATAGGTCATCCATTCACCGATTTCCTGAAGTATTTTGCTGGATGCCTTATCAAAATTACCTCTAGCGGTCGGGCCAAAATTCATCAACAGGTTACCATCTTTTGAAACGGTATCTATCAGTAATTTAATAATCATTTCCGCTGATTTCCTGTTTAGATTATTCGGGTTATATGTCCACCGATCGTTAAAAGTTTGACAAGCTTCCCATACACGTTGTTTATTATCCGATGTTGTTAAAATTCCTGTAGGCTGATATTGCTCAGGCGTATACACACCTCTATTCAATCCGATACGGTTATTGAAGATCATATGGGGTTGATGTTTCAGGATTAATGTTTCAATTTCTTCTGCATGCCAATCCCCTGCCCCTTTCCCTTTTGACCATCCCCAGTCTCGGTCGTCATAGGAGAAGTCAAACCAAAAGTAATCAATTTTACCATATTGGGTGACAAGCTCTTCAACCTGGTTATATAAATATTTTTGATAAATCTTCATATCTCGTTCTTCTTGTTTCACAGCCTCATCTTCCCTGGCTGGGTGAAGCCCATCAATAGTAAAATGTGGATGATGCCAGTCGATGACCGAATGATAGAATCCTATTTTCATTCCTGCTTCTCGGCATGCTTCTACGAATTCTTTTAATACATCTTTTCCATATGGTGTGTTCGTGATTTTATAATCAGTATAGGCGCTGTCCCATAAGGTAAACCCTTCGTGATGCTTTGTTGTTAAGACTATATATTTCATACCACTTTGCTTAGCTTGTTTTACCCAGTTCTTCGCATCAAAAAGGTCAGCCTCAAATTGTTCCAAGTATCGTACATATTCATCATTGGAGATTTTCTCTTGTGTCATGATCCACTCATCTTTGGCACGTAAAGAATACAAGCCCCAATGAATAAACATACCGAACCGGTCATGTATAAACCAGGACGGATCACCATAATACTCTGGCCAATCTAATTCCATAAATTATCCCTCCATATAAAATCATCAATATTTTTTCCTAGACACCCTCAATTGGTCAAAATTATGATAGGGACAATTCCGAACTGACCATTTCAAATAGTAGCCTTACACCAAAGCCAGATGCCCCGGGTACATAATATCCCTGTTCACGCCATGGCCGGACCGTATTCGCCATATCAATATGAACCCACTTTATTCCTTTTTCTACAAATTGCTTTAAAAATAAAGCAGCCGTAATCGACCCTCCATAAGGCGAGCTGCTCATATTATTGATATCTCCACAATCGCTTTTCAAATAATATAAATAGTCATCAAACACCGGCATTGGCCAAACATAGTCACCCGTTTGATCACCCAGCTGCTTATAGTGCCACAAGTCCGATTCAGCATTACTGAATACACCTGCCGCTTTTAAACCAAGGGCACTGCCGATACTACCGGTTAAAGTAGCAATATCCATAATGGTTTTTGCCCCAAGTAATTGAGCATAGAGCAATCCATCTGCCAGAATCAATCGTCCTTCGGCATCTGTATTTCCAACTTCTACATGAAGTCCATTTCGATAACGAATGATGTCTGATGGCAAGAATGCGTTTCCATCAGCAAGATTTTCAACAAGCGGCAAAATGGCCACAACATTTACGGCTTTGTTGGAATCAGCCAGCAGCTTCATCGCCCCTGTCACTGCAGCCGAGCCGCCCATATCCATTTTCATCTCGCCAATATCATTACCGGTCTTAACATTGGTTCCGCCCGAATCAAATGTCACGCCTTTACCAACCAAAGCAATTTTTTCTTTACTAACATCACGTTCAAGCGTCAGGACAACAAGTTTTGCCGGTTCACTGCTTCCTTTTGCTACTGTATGTATTCCGACAAATTGATTACTTAATAATTCATTATCGTCAATCACTTGGACAGATACATCTGTTCCACTGAACACTTGCTTTAGCCGTTCAGCATATGCAGTGGGTGTTAATTTATTGGCCGGTTCATTACATAAATCCCTAGCAAGATTGACTGCATTTGCCCTGATACGTGCTGTACGATCATATTCTATTAACCTTTCATCTTCACATAGCATGGTTAACTGATTTAGTTCTACAGCCATTTTATAGGGTGAAAATTGATATTCAGCCAAATACCATCCTTCCATAAAACAGCTAATGATCTTACCAAGTTCTGGTTTCTCTGCCCGATCCATAATCAATGAAAACTCGGCCGAAACAGCTGCAGCTTTGGCATTTATCAGGCTTTTTCGAGAAATGCCGCCTAAAAAACGAATATCCTCCATTGTGAGAGAATCTTGACCGATTCCAATATATACAATCAATTCCTCCCCTTTTGTAATAAGCTGCACTTTACCAAATTCAATGCAGGATTTTTCTTCAAAATAAACGATATTATCATTTGTTTCATGAATCGGTACGATGTTTATATGCATTTCCTTCTCCTCACTCGCATCATATATGAAAAGCGATCAGCCACTCTAGATTGCGTCAGGCTGATTCTACTTGCATAGTCACTTATTAATCTATTGATGATTAAGTTTCTAATTCAGTTGTTTTCTTTTTGCTTTTGGAATCATTTGCGGGATGGAGGACAATAGTGTTTTTGTGTAATCATGTTTTGGGTTATTAAAAATATCATCCTTCGTTCCTATTTCAACCAAATCCCCGAAATACATGACACCGACTCGGTCACTAATATGTTCCACAACACTTAAATCATGAGAAATAAATAAATAGGTCAAGTTAAACTCTTTCTGTAAATCTTTCATTAAATTTAAGATTTGCGCCTGGATGGAGACATCGAGTGCAGAAACAGGCTCGTCGGCAATGATCAACTCAGGCTGTAAAATCAAAGCACGTGCAATACCAATCCTCTGCCGCTGTCCGCCGCTGAATTCATGCGGATACTTATCCAAATGGAATTTGCTGATTCCACATTTATCCAGAAGATCTTCTACTCGTTTATCTTTTTCTATGGAAGACATTTGTTTAAAATGAATATCAAGAGGTTCTCTTAAAATATCCTTTATTTTCATCCTTGGGCTCAAGGAGGCGTAAGGATCCTGAAACACCATTTGCATTTTCTGCCGATATTTTTTCCATTCTTGTTTACTTGCGTTGGTTAAGTCTTCTCCGTTAAAAATAATAGAACCGGAATCTACTGGAATGAGTCCGTTGAGCAATCTGCCAGTCGTTGATTTCCCGCAGCCCGATTCACCAACAAGCCCCAATGTTTCACCTTTATTAATATGAAAGGAGATGCCATTTACCGCTTTTACATACTTTTTCTCTTCAAACCAGCCTGTCTTAATTTGGAAATGCTTTTTTATGTTTTTTGCTTCTATTAAAATATCATCACACATTCAGCATTTCCTCCTTTTTCTTTACCTCTTCATCCAATAACCAGCATCTTGCAGAATGATTGCCATCTGCCATCAACTCTGGTTCTTTCTCATGACAAATCGGCATGGCTAAAGGACATCTTGGCGTAAACTTACATCCTTTCGGCATGTTGTTCGGGTTGGGTACGGTTCCAGCGATTGAATTCAGCCGGTCCTTATTAGATCCGATTTTGGGAACCGATTCCATCAGTCCTTTTGTATAAGGGTGTTTCGGATTTTCAAACAATTCAACAGCACTTGCTTCCTCGACGATTCTCCCGGCATACATCACAATAACTCGATCACAGATTTCAGCCACAACTCCAAGATCATGCGTAATCAGTAAAATGCCCATATTCGTTTTTTGTTGAATCTCTTCCATCAACTTCAATATTTGCGCCTGAATGGTTACATCCAACGCAGTAGTCGGCTCATCTGCAATAAGTAATGAAGGGTTACATGAGATTTGCATCGCAATAATAACTCTCTGCCTCATGCCACCGGAAAGTTGATGTGGGTAGTCCTTCATAACTTGCTCCGCCCGCTGGATTCCAACGGATTTTAGTTTTTCAATCGCATACTGTTGTGCCTCTTTTTTGGACATTCTCATATGAAGCATAATGGTTTCCCTCATCTGCTTCCCGATGGTCAATACAGGATTTAAGGCTGTCATCGGCTCTTGAAAAACCATTGACAATTCTTTCCCTCGATATTTCGTCATTTTCTTTTCCGAAAATGTTAATAGATTTTCCCCTTTGTATATAATTTCGCCTTCCGCAACCTTGCCGCTTGTATCATGGAACAGGCGCATGATTGATAATGATGTTACACTTTTCCCGCTGCCTGATTCACCAACTAATCCAACGATTTCACCTTGGTTGACGTGAAAGCTGATGCCTTGTACGACCGGTAAGAAGCCATTTTCAGTCTGAAAACCTGTTTTAAGATTTTTTACCTCTAGTAAATCTGGCATATAAACACTCCTAGTCTTTCATTTTTGGATCGAGCATTTCTCGTAATCCATCACCTAATAGATTAAAAGCTAAAACGGTTAAGAAAATAATTAAACCAGGGAAAAATACTAAATGAAATGCAGTACCAATATAGTCTCTTGAAACACTTAACATTGCCCCCCAGTCAGGTGAAGACGGCTCCGCACCTAAACCTAAAAAACTCAAACTTGCTGCTGCCAGAATGGCTGTACCAACATTCATCGTATAATAAACAATAATTGTCGGTAATGTCTCCGGGAAAACATGTTTAAACATGATTCTCAGCCGGCTTGCACCAAGTGATTCTTCCGCTTCAACGAATAACATTTCTTTTACTTCCAATGTTGCTCCGCGGACAATCCTAGCAAATGAAGGAACACTGAAAAAAGCAACCGCAATAATCACATTTTTTAAACCAGGCCCTAAAATAGCAACAATTCCAATAGCCAAAATCAATTCAGGAAACGCAAAGAGTACGTCACAAATACGCATAATTAATTTATCGACCCATCTACCAACAAAACCACTGATCAATCCTAAAATACTTCCAACAATCGCACCGAGTGTAACAGCGGAAATACTGACCGAAAGTGAAATTCTTGCGCCCGCGATGATTCGGCTTAAAATATCACGTCCATATTCGTCTGTTCCAAACCAATGGCTGGCAGAAGATGTCTCGAGCACTCTTGTATAATTTTGTTCTGCCGCATTATAAGGTGTAACATATGGACCAACGATAGCTATAATTAACAGGAATAAAACAAAGTAGAAAGAAATAACCGCTGGCTTTTTCCGACGAAATAAACGCCAAAATTGAAGAAGGGGACGATTACCTTTCGTCTTCATTTGTTCTATTTCAAAAGTAGTTTCTGTTTGAAGATTGCTCATAATGATCTTCCCTCCTTACTCATACCGGATTTTTGGATTCAAATAGCTGTACACAATATCTATGATCAAATTCACGACAATAAACTGTATGGCGAATAATAATATTTCAGCTTGAACAACCGGATAATCACGGAATTGAATAGAATCAATTAATAGAGTTCCAAGCCCCGGAAAACTGAATACCTTTTCAACCACAACAGAACCACCAAGCAAGAAGCCAAACTGCAGCCCGGCAACGGTCACAACTGGAATTAAGGAGTTCTTCAAGGCATGTCCAAAAATAATCTGACTGCTGTTCAATCCTTTAGCACGTCCCATCCGGATATAATCCTGTTTCATACTCTCCACAAGGGATGATCGCGTAAACCTGGCAATCATGGCCATAATCCCCGCACCTAAAGCGAATGAAGGCATAATGTAGCTTTTCCAGCTTTCTGCTCCTCCTGTTGGAAAAATACCCAGCTGCACAGAAAATATTTGAATAAGAATAAGACCAACCCAAAAGTTTGGAAGTGAAATACCGGATACAGCTGTAAACATTCCCAGATGATCTGGCCATTTATTTCGATATACTGCAGAAACAACTCCAATTAAGATGCCAACTACCAGTGCCCAGATAATACTTATAAAAGTTAGACCTAAAGTTGGTAAAATTCGTTCTCCAATCAATTGACTAACTGCTACACCTGATTTTACCGAATAGCCCAAATTACCAGTCAGCAGGTCCTTCAAATAAACAAAATACTGCTCATATAATGGCTTATCCAACCCCAAACTTACTCTTGCCATTTCTACTTCTTCCGCAGTTGCCTCTTTCCCAGCTAAAAGCCGCGCCGGATCACCAGGTATTAAGTGAATAAACATGAATACGATAAATGAAACAACAAGGAGTAACGGGATAAGACTAACAAGACGTTTCGCTATATATTGCCACAAAAGAAAAACACCTCCAATGTATGAAGAAAGAGCTTACTCGCATAAGCCCTTTCTTTGGTTGATGATATTAATAATTGACCTATTTCAATTGCGCTTTTGAAATATTGATTGAACCGTCCGGCGCAACATATACACCTTCTAAATGATTTGCTTGAGCTGACAAGTTAACATCTGTTGCTAAGAAAATCCATGGCGCCTCTTGAAATACAGTACTTTGGATCTCATGATAGATTTTTTCTTGCTCTTTCGGATCTGTTTTAGTATTTGCTTCTTTAATCAAGTTTGTAACTTTATCATTATCATAATAAGCAGTATTTGCTCCATTTGGCGGGAAGTACTCGTTGCTGAACAAACTGCGCGTTGCACCGTCAGCATCGCCAGATGAAGGTGACCAGCTAACATACCACATTTGGACCTTTGCATCCTCCGGCTTTGCCGGTGTATAAATCTCATCTGACAAAGTTCCTTCTTCCATGGATTTAATCTTAACGTCGATGTCAATTTGCGCTAATTGCTGCTTAATAAATTCCATTCCTTTTAAAGATTCGGAACTTGTATTACCCCAGATTTCTGCTTCAAATCCCTTTTCATAACCCGCTTCTTTCATTAGCTCTTTTGCCTTTTCTACATCAAACTCATATGCTTCCTGTTTTGCATAATATTGAGTTTCTGAAGACATTGTTGAATCAAGAACATGACCATAACCAGATTTCACAACTTGTATATAAGCTTCTTTATCCACAGCCAAGTTCATAGCTTGACGAACTTTTAGATCCTTGTATTGGTCCATAAATGTGTTAATGGATACATATCGCACAATGGAGGACGGCGATTCATTAATCTTAACATCCTTACTATCTTTGAATTGTTTCACATCTTGCTGTGGCATTGGGTATACAAAATCAGCTTCACCAGTTTTTAACATAGCTACACGAGATCCGTTTTCAGGAACTGGAGTGAATTTCACCTTCTCTATATTTGTTTGATCCCCACCCCAATAGTCTGCATACTTTTTAACTTCAAGGGTTGTACCTTGTTTCCATTCAACAAATTCAAATGTTCCAGTACCGACAGGATTTGTCTCAATATATTTTGTTCCTTGTTCGATTGCTTTCGGGCTGATCATAGGTATCATTCCAAACTTATTAATCATGGCACTAAAAGGTTCTGTCAGTTTAAAGGAAACTTCATAATCACCAACAATCTCCATCGATTCAACAAATTTCAAACTACGCTTCGCACTTAAATTATTGGCATCATCCATTATTCGATCGTAGTTAGCTTTTACTGCCTCTGCGTTAAATGGCTCTCCATCATGGAATTTTATATCCTCACGTAATTTAAACGTATAGTTTAATCCATCTGTGCTAACTTCATATGACTCGGCCAGGGCAGGAACAATGTTCATATCCTGATCAAAACTAACTAATCCTTCGTACATGGAACGAATTCCAAAGATGGATACGGTATCTCCTGCATTATGTGGATCAAGAGTGATAAAGTTTTGGTCAATGGCAATCGTAATTTCCTTGTCACCTGAAGCTTTCTTTGTTTTTCCTGATGTACCTGCTTCCTCACTGCTACACGCTGCACTAATTAGTGCTAGAGTTAGAATAAGTACTAAAACAGTAAATTTCTTCATATTTTTCTCCCTTACCCTTTTATTTTTATTTTGATTATGACTTACGAAAAAGTAGACTCTCCATACCCTTATGACCATAGACATCGTTTAATGTTGCACGTTAACATAGTTTGCAGTGCTTTTTCTATCTCAGACTACTTGGACCGAAGCAATTTATAAGTAGATTTTTGTTTCACCGACAACGCTGCCGTCATCACTCAAAATGGTATCTGATTTTAATTGAAGTAAATTATGAATGGTATCTTCATTTTGATAGTTTAGTTTTTTAAGAATTTCAGCCACTAATAATGGCCAAAGCAATTCAGTCCCGCTTAGGACCTTTAATGTAATACTTATCTTTTCTTCTCTTAATGCAAGACAATAAACCCCTTGAGCACCTCCTTTTGCGATAATATTTTTATCTTTTAATAAAACACTGCATATAAAATCATGTGAAGCAATAATTTCAGGGTGAGCATTCATGATCTCACCGATATGTATAACGGCATCTCTTACAGTTTGTTCCTCTATCAATTCAGGTCTGACAAATTTCAAGTAAGAGATGGCCATATTTTCAAGTGGCACGGCATAAACAGGTACTCCGCAGCCATCTGTTCCCGATATAATCTCATTAATAGGTGCTTCCGATAATTCAGACAAATAATGCAATATCGCTTTTTGTAAAGGATGGTCAGGTCGTTCATACCCTTCCTGACTTAATCCTTTCATCTTTGTATATCCTAAGAATCCTAAATGTTTTCCAGCACAATTATGCATCATTTTTCTTTTAGATTTGTTTGCTAAGATATAGTCCATTTTCGGAGCTTCATTTAAAGGATAGCTGCTTGCACAAACCAAATGTTCTTCTGTAATATCCAGTTTTTCTTTTACACGGATAAGCGCTTCTTCATGGTATTTCTCACCTCTTTGAGAAGCTATAAATAAGGCTGCTTCTTCGTCGGTGAGATGGTATTGATTCATAATATTTGTTGTGAAAACGGGTATTGCCTGAATAGGTTTCATAGCCGATCTATAAAAAAACGGTGTGCTAATATCTCCTTTTTGATAAATAACCTCTTTATTTTCATTGACAATACATATGACACCCTGATGTATATTTTCTAATTGATGATTTCTGAATTCCTCTGCAATCACAGGATATACCATATTTAAAAATCACCCTTAAAATTCAAATTTTTGATTAATTTCCGCTGCACACTTAGTGCTGCACCTTTAACAACCCCTATCTCTTTCATTTGAGTAACAAGCAATTCATATGAATATGATTCGGGGAACCAAGCACTGTTTGAATGTTTCTCTATGATCAATTCTGCTATTTCCGGGTAATCTTCTATTAAAGTGCCTGACAAAAATACTGCATCCGGATTATACGCACAAACAACATTCTTAATTGCTAACCCTGCATAGGTAGCCGCCTTTTCGAGAATATTGACGGCCCATTTTTCTTTCTTCCTGTATGCTTCAGCCAACTCATCCATACTGTTCATTGGTTGTGTTTTTGATGCTTCATCAAGTAAAAAGTCGGTAGCAATGTATGTCTGTAAGCATCCAAAATTACCACACGGACAATAGGTACCGTAGGGATCCAGGGTCATATGACCAATTTCACCCGACATATTATTTGTGCCCCGATAGATTTCTCCATCTGTAATTAGAGCTGAGCCAACGCCTTTACCAAACCCAAGCATCACGACGTTCTTATAAGGCAACGAAGCACTTACATACTCGGCTAAAGCTTTTAGCTTTAATTCATTATCAATAAAAACTTTCAAGTCTAGTTTTTGTTCAAGCATTTGTTTCAGAGGAACATTCCTCCAGCTAAATTGGGCTGAAAACTCCAAGGTACCTTTTTCATTGTCTATTAATCCTGGCAGACCTATACAAACACCAGCAATACGAACTTTTTCAATTTGTTGTTCACTAATCAAATCATTTACCATCTGTCCGATAAACTCTACTACATGTTCATAATGTTCTGTTTTTGTTTGAAACGAGCGTACGACGATTAACTCACCTATTAAATTCATCAAGCCAGCCCGAACAATCCCTACATCAATTTCAACTCCAACAAATACAACTGAGTTCTCATTAGCCATAAAATAAGTTGCCTTTCGTCCCACTTCATCTGTTTCTAAATAGACTTCTTTGATAAGCTGCTCCTCCTGTAAGGAGGCAACAATTCGGGAAGCTGACGTTGGACTCATGGCCGTATGTTTGGCAATTTCAGCTCTAGAGATTGGTCCATTTTGAATGATGTATTCCAGAACTAAACTCTGATTCTGCCGCTTTAAAAAATATTGATCTTTAACTCTCATTTTCTCCCTACTAACATCATGTAATTAATAACCTGGAATTTTATATATTTTTCTATAAAATCCACTTTATTTGTAACAAATCACCCATAGCATTTACTTACTTCGCGTTTATTTTCTCCCATTTTCTCCCATGCTGTTAATCGAATTATAATTACAACTTTTCTAATAGTCAAGAATATTCTTAAAATTTAAATAACGGAATTTCCTTTCAACTGTCTTCAAAATTCTCGAATTATTCGCTTGTCTCTTGCCTTGCGATAACACTAGATACTAGGTATTCTCCTTGGATTTTCTTTTGTCCATAAGCTTCTATTCTAGTAGCTTGTTGAACAGTATTACCTTCAAATGCAAGACTTTTTGCTATTCAAGTTTTTTAAATAATCTTCTACTGCAAATTCATTCATGCCTCTTTCTTGGACTTTTTGTCATCTTATGATATTGGTTATATTTTACATTTATTCTATAATTAACTTGATTTTCTTTAATTTGTGATATATTATCTAGTACCAATACTTCCTAGGGATGATGAATACCCATGCCATAGCGATCTTAAATAATGTAGCTACTTACACCCCGCTCGCTGTTTTTCTTTACACAGGTTTTATTCGATCTACGATTCCGAGAGAACTTAAAGAAGCCGCGAAAATTGATGGGGCCAGCAACATAAAAATATTCTTTACGACTGTTTTTCCATTATTGAAGCCTGTCACAGCATCGATCTTAATCATCTCCTGTGTTTACATATGGAATGATTATCAATTTGCTATTTTCTTCTTGCAGGCTGATGAGGTTAAAACGCTAACCGTTGCTTTGCCCAGTTTCTTTGGGCAAAATTCCAGCAGGCTTAATTTAGTTGCCGCTGCCTCAATCATGGCAGTGATCCCGATGGTCATTCTGTTTCTGGTGCTACAAAAACATTTTGTTAAAGGTCTTCCATCTGGTTCAATCAAAGGATAATCAATTAAAATTGGAGGGATTTTTAAAATGAAAGTAACAATAATCGGTGCAGGAAGTGTTGTTTTTGCGAAAAGACTTATTTCAGATATTCTTAGTTATCCAGAATTAATTGGGACAACCTTCTCATTAATGGACATAAACGAAGATCGATTGCTAACTGCAGAAAAAATGGCCCTTTCTTTAATAGAGCAAAATGGAAACATTGCAACAGTAGAAACTCATCAAAATCAACGGGATGCATTAAAAGGTGCCAGCTATGTGATCAATCTCATACAGGTCGGCATGCATGAATCCACCTTAATTGATTTTGAAATCCCTAAAAAATACGGCCTAAAACAAACCATCGCAGATACACTTGGGGTAGGCGGAGTATTTAGAGCCCTGCGGACCATTCCGGTTGTTTTAGATATTTGCAGGGATATGGAGGAAGTTTGTCCAGATGCTCTATTACTAAACTATACCAATCCAATGGCTGCACTTATCCTTGCCATTGAAAAAGCGACTTCCATTAAAACAGTAGGTCTCTGTCATAGCGTACAAAACACTGCGGGAGAATTAGCTGGCTATCTGAATCTTCCAGCAGAAGAACTGGAATATAAGGTTGCAGGGATCAATCATATGGCATGGTTTCTGGAATTAAAACATAAAGGAAAGGATCTGTACCCTGCTTTGTTCGAGGCAATGAAAGATCCGGCCATTTATAAAAAGGATAAAGTACGCTTTGAAATGATGAATAGGCTGAACTACTTCATCACAGAATCAAGTGAACATCTCTCTGAATACACACCTTATTTCATAAAAAGAGATTCGCTTATTGAGGACTTCTCTATTCCGATTGATGAATATATCCGACGAAGCGAAGCTAATTTAAAGCATTTTGAAGAAACGAAAGAGAAAATCGAAAATAATATTCCCTTTCATACAGAGGAAAGTCACGAATATGGGGCTCCGATTATACACTCCATGGAAACGGGTGTTAACCGTGAAATATGGGGAAATGTATTAAATACTAATTTAATAACGAATCTGCCAACCAATGCCTGTGTTGAGGTCCCTTGCCTGGTCAATAAACGCGGAATTCAACCAACCCATATCGGCGATCTGCCTCCACAGCTTGCCGCTATGAATAGGACTAATATCAATGTACAGCAGCTGATTGTAGAAGCCGTTCTAACGGGTAATATTGATCATGTTTATCAAGCTGTTATGTTGGACCCTCACGCCTCTTCCGTCCTGTCATTAGAAGAGATTTGGGATATGACGTCCGAATTACTGGAGGCGCATAAACAACATTTACCGAAGTTTACTAAAGGGCGACATTTACAATATAAAAAGTCAGTAACCATTGGATAGAATGATAAAGACTAGAAAAGGATACATGCACCCATGTATCCTTTCTCTTTGTTATTGTTTCCTCTAAATTTACTATGCCCTCTTTAGAAACTCTCTCAAAAAGGCGAACTGCTCGGTCAAAATAAACATAGATGATGTCTGGGATAAAGAATACATTCCCTATGTGAACGGTCTTATTTTAATCGTTTTACATTCAACAATTCCTCAATCGGCATTTCGTAAGCACGGTTGCCTAATTCTTTTTTTAGCGCTTCATTGGCATCATATTCTTCCGCTGTAAATGAATCTTCGCGGCCTTTTTTCAAATAGTCATAGAAAATAGGCGGTAAAAAATCTTCTTTTAAAGAAACTTCCACAGATTCCCCATTTTGTCTTGTGAAAATATAGGCATAGCTGGTCGCACGGTATGGATCGTATTGAGCAACTGGGTAGTTCACATCCACTGTATAGACCCCTCTCGTTTTACAACGAGTTATAAACTCAAATACATCGCGGAATCCAGGTCCCCCGTGCCCTGATTGGACAGAAAGATCATTCCGATTCGGAATTTCATCTCCAAACAACTCCTGAAAGGCTGCTTCCACTACACGGAACCCAACCCCTAACGCCATATAAGCTGCATAGCCATGATACTTTTTAATATCATCAAAAGAGATTTCAATTAAATCACTACGATCATAAATTTTAATTGTACGCATATTCAGTCCCCTATTCTTAGTTGTTCTCGCAAACTAATTATAGGTAATTTAGAAAAATCACACAAATTATAAGCAGATGGTGGGCATCAAACCTTTCATCTTAAAGCTATCTTTTTGAACAAGGGCTTATAACAATAGCTTATTATTTTGGTATGGTTTTTTGTACCGACCTATCAAAGAGTTTAATTCATTAAACTCCTGGTGGTGGAACTGGCAGGTTATGAAACTTCATTATATGAATGAAGTTTCATACCAGAATACGTGTTTATTTCTTATACAAATAAAAAATCAGAGACATAGCCCTATTATTTAGATTTCATTTCCGGAATTCCACATAGTATACTTGATCAATCACTACTAGCTTTTGACCACGATAGCCCTGTGCGAGTAGCTTCTGCTGTCCCTTCGTATCAGCCATTTGGCATAATACCGGTTCTCCTTCTCGGTTATTCGAACTTTCGAGCTCCTTAAAGAAGATATAACGTAAATTCCCTCCATATTTAGGCTTCAATGCAACGATTTCCATTCCTTGAGCAAACTTGTCCTTTAGGCTTGGGATGTTAAACGGAGCAACTGTTGAACATACATATTTATAGGGATGTTTGCTACGTGCCAGTTCATCCATGATCCATTTTGCCATACGGCGTTGCAGGCTCAATCCACGCCAGTCCGGATCCACATTGCTAATGTCTTGATAAATAACAAAATCCAACTCGCTCTCTGGCAGGCCTGCATCGATTCCCAAATGGTCCTCCATCGTATCTGGCACAACTAAAGCGCGGAATGAAATCAATTCTTCCTTAACAAATACGCCGATTAATAGACCATTACCACTCGTTATGTAACGGAACTCCTCTTCTGAAAGAGGCTGAAGGCTCGTTTTATCATCCAGATCCTGTACCACTTTATTCTGCAAGCGTAACACAGTTGGAATATCGGTCTCTGTTAAACGGCGAACAACATAAGCTTGTCCGTCGGGAAACATGCCTTTATCGATCATCTAAAGTCTCTCCTTTCATTGAAGAACATCTCTGTGAACGGTCAATTCTGTAAGTACATCTTCATTCATATCAAGTCCGAGACCACTCTTTTTATTTAATTCAATGAACGGGACATCATAGTGCAAATTCCCAACATCTTTTGCGAATTTTAAAGGTCCTGTCAACTCAACGGATGTGATGATTTTCTTGGAGAAAGCAACATGAAATCCAGCGGCCGAGCCAATGGACGATTCGACCATCGACCCGATTTGACACTCGATTCCAGCCATTTCCGCTTGATTGGCAAGCTTAACAGCTGGATAGATGCCTCCACATTTCATAAGCTTTATATTGATTTTATCAGCCGCTTTCTTTTGTATAACCTCTCTCATATCCTTTATACCTTTTAGACCTTCATCAACCATTAATGGCAGGCGTGCTTTCTTTTTCAATTCAGCCATCCCCTCAAGATCATCAGCCAGCACTGGTTGCTCGAGCCAGTCTATTTGCAGTTCTTCAAGAGACGGAAGAGCCCTCAATGTATTGGAGCTATTCCTCCAACCTTGATTAACATCGACACGAATGGCGATTTCATTCCCCACTGCCCTGCGAACAGCTCGAATTCGTTCCATATCCTGCTCTACCTGTTTGCCAACTTTCATCTTAAAGGAAAGATATCCCTCAGACACCTTCCGCACCGCTTCTTCTGCCATGGCAGCTGGTTCCTGAATACTTAGTACATGGGTGATTGGAAAACGATCATGATAACGTCCTCCAATCAGCTGATAAACCGGTACCCCCAGTTTCTTGGCCACTAGGTCATGACAGGCAATATCAATAGCCGCCTTTGCTGCAGGGGCTCCGTATACCGTTTTATTCATTCGCTCATGTATACGTTCGAATTCTCCTGGATCCTGACCAATTAGAAGCGGTGCTAATGTATGCTTGAGAAGGCTATAGGTACTCTCCCATGTCTCTCCTGTTACATGTTCATCTGCAACCGCTTCCCCAAAACCAATAAAACCGTCATCACTTTCCATTTTCACAATGATGGAAGGCATATCTTGATATGTTTGATAGCTGACAACGAATGGTTCACGAAGAGGCAGGCGGATGGCATATAGTGAAATAGCTTTAATCATATGAAAGTCCCCTTATACTGTAATTGTATCCTCTTTTTGCTGTTTAAGTTCTTTTTCTATCTTTGCTCTTTCTTGATCACTCATTTTTTCAATTGAAAACCCTGTTATCGCATAAAGAATCGCAATAATCGGCACGGAAAAGTTCAAAATCGCGTATGGGGCATATTCAAATACACTTACACCAAGAGTACCGAAGATAAAGACGCCACATGTATTCCATGGGATGAAAACAGACGTTAGCGTCCCTCCATCCTCAAGCGCCCTGGATAGATTTCTGGAAGATAGTCCTTTATCACGATACGCTTTTGAAAACATACGTGCTGGAATAACAATGGAAATATACTGTTCGGAGCAGGTTGCGTTTGTAGCAAAACAAGATAATATCGTAGAAATAATGAGACTTTTTGCCGTTTTTGCTAATTTAAGAATTTGTGAAACGATTGCGTTCAGCATTCCCGTATGCTCGAGCATGCCTCCGAATGTCATTGCCACGATGGCCATGGATACCGTGTACATCATATTGTCCAAACCGCCGCCATTGAAGAGATCATCCACCATGGAATTACCGGTTTCAATCACATACCCTGCTTGCATGGCTGAGATAGCATTAGCAAATGTATCCCCCTGTACGAATACCTGAGTAAGGAAGCCCAAAAGAACCCCAATCACCAACCCAGGTATGGCTGGAACTTTTTTAGCCACCAAAATAATGACGATAAGTGGAATCAATAATAAGAAAGGTGAAATAAGGAACTCATCCTGCAAGACAGCTAGTGTTTGTTCAATATCAGTTGTACTCACACTGCCTTTACCGAAGTCACGCCCCAAGAACCAAAATACACCTAACGAAATGATTAGACCTGGAATGGTTGTGTAAAACATGTGGCGGATATGTACAAATAAATCCGTGCCGGTCAATCCGGCTGCTAAATTGGTTGTATCCGATAATGGTGACATTTTATCTCCAAAATAAGCACCTGATATAATCGCTCCCGCAATCATCGGGGCCGGTATCCCAATACTTAAACCAATCCCCATCCCAGCTACGCCAATCGTTCCCATAGTTGACCAGGAACTACCGATAGCAATGGAAACAATACAGCAAATGAGCATAATTGACACCAAGAAAAGAGAAGGACTGATGATCTTCAATCCATAATAAATCATGGTAGCGACCACACCACTGCCAATCCATGATCCAATTACCAGACCGATTAACATAATGATGATTACAGCTGGTAATGCTAAACGAATTCCATTGTACATGGCCTCTTCAAGCTCGTCCCATTTGTAGCCGGCCATCCATGCCACAAGTGCGGCCGTGATTGTACCAACAATCAACGGGATATGTGGTCCCTCTTCAAAAACAATAATTGTAATAGCCATAACTGCTATCAGCACTACTAACGGTATAATTGCCAGCCCAAAAGATATTTTTCTCTCCATCTGTTCTCCCCCTGTTTGAATTTAATCCGTAATGAAACGTTATTTATTCTTTTATATGGACAAGCTGCATCGCTTCCGCAAGTACCCTTGCCCCGAGATCTAAGATGTCTGTTTGTATCTGCATTTTGGGATGGTGCAATCCCGGGCTAACCTGGGCACCGATTCCGATCATAGTTGTTTGTACCTCTGGATGCTTCCGGCTATAAAAATGAAAATCATCGCTTCCAGACGTAATGATTGGTTTTTCTAAAGCTTCTTCTCCGGCAATTTTTATGATTGATTCCCTTGCAGACCTTTCTGGCTCCTTTGAAACAGTGGCTCCTGGAGTATAATCCTTCCATTCATATTCAATTTGTACACCAAAGAGCTCCGCAATCCGATCTAAACCAGTCTCGATAGAATCGATCATTACATCTAAAACAGGATTACACTGCGCACGGACATCAATCGCAAATAAGCCATTGCCTGGGATAATATTAGTGTTTTGCCCGCCAGCTATCATTTTGGTCAGCTTAATAGAATAGTTCTCTGCAGGATCAGCATATAAAGTTGCCAGATAACCATGGATAGCAACCATCACATCAATCGCACTCTTTCCCTGATGCGGCCTTGCTCCATGGGCATCAGTACCTCTGATTTTCCCTTCGAGGAAGATACAGGCTCCGTGGTGGATAGAAGGAGTAAACTGACCATATGCTAGTTCTTCTTCTGGACGCACATGCATACCAAACAATACCGACACGCCATCCATTGCACCCCGCTTAATCATCCATAACGAGCCATTCCCCTTCTCCTCGGCCGGCTGAAAAATAAAACGATATTTACGATTCAGCGGCTGTTCCCTCAAATAGAGAATCGCACCGAGTGCCATGGCGATATGGGCATCATGCCCACATGAATGATTCGCCTGCATAACACCTCCAACTTCCTGCCATAGCGCATCAATATCCGCTCTCAGCGCCACCGCACCACCACCTTCTCCCAATTCAGCAATTAATCCGGTACAATCAGAAAAACGTTTGTAACGAACCCCAAAACTATCCAATATCTCGGCAATTGTATTGGTTGTTTCGAATTCCTTTCCACTGATTTCGGGATGTTCATGAAAATGATGATACCACCCCAAAATTTGTTCCTCATAGCTCATCATGCATCACTCTCCTAATGATTCCCTTATTCTGCCATAACGTTTTTCAGCATATCACTCCACCTGTCAGAGGACTCATTGAACACAGTTTCTTCTATCATTTGCAAAGCCCCAGAGAAAAAAGAACCAGGTAAACCCTACATAAACAAGCATTTCTCCCACTTATTCAGGTAAATTCATACTTGGAGTGCTTCTGACTGTCGATAAGATACCATGTATTGAAATGCTTAAAAAACATTTTATCAAAAAATTCAAATAATTTCTTGTTTAATCCATTCTTTACAAATAAAGTTCCCTATTTAGGTGGGCAAACCCATATAAATTAGTAACAAAGTCCCCATCTTTGCTAATTAATCTGCTAACAGGAGGTATAAGATAAACAATATGTATCCACACGAAAAAGGACCTCTTCAAAGGTCATTTTTCATAGACTTTTGAGCAGGTCCTTCCTTATATTAATAATCCAGTACTAGTTAAATAGTTTTTTAATTTTTCATTCGAATCTACTACTCTAATCTCAATTTGTTTTTTTTTCATTCCCCTATGTATTTGCTTAACTTTTCCGACTCCATCATCATGTCCCTGTTATTGACCTTTTGCCCTTTCAATTGCCTGTTTCATGTCTTTTACTGGATTCCTTATTAAATTTCCATGCCCGACTGCCAGTAAAGAAGGTTTATAATCCAACAAATTTTCAACGGACTCGATTGATTTTTCTTTATCCCAGGTTGCCATTGCCGGGAAAGGAAAACTCCATCGCGTATCACCAGCTACAGCTATTCCACCCTTTGTTTGAAGGGCATCTCCGACTATTAAACTATGATCCCTAATATCTAAATACGACATCATTCCTGGAGTATGACCCGGGGTATGAATGGCAACTAACGATCCAATCCGATCACCATCCTCTAATAGAGTAACCGGATTTATCTTTATATTTTTAGGAATACCGCCTTTTATAGGCATATTCCCTTCACCTTCCTCTAACGATGCATCTCCTTTTAGAATTTTCAGCGCTCGTCTGGGAATTAATACTTCAACATCTTGTAGCTCCTGAGTAAGTCCATCAAGTGCTCCTACATGATCAGTGTGTGCATGTGTTAACACTATTTTCTTAATCGGCTTTCCTATAACCTTTGCTGTCTTTAAAATTACTTTTTTACAAAAAGGAAGTCCTGCATCGATTACGATTAAATACTCCTCTTCTTCGATAAGATAGCAATTAACAGGAAAAAGATTTGGCATAAAGGAAAGCTGGTAAAGATTATTTATCTTTGTTAATCTCATTAAAACTCCTCCGACTAATATTTTGGCTTATGTAATAAATCTAAGGAGAAACAAGGTGGGTGAAAGAAATTTTCTGGAAGGTAAAATATAATTCTGACGATTGAGACAAAATGTGAGTAAAACATCGTGATTTGATGGGATAAGGTGGGTTTAACAGGACATACGTATTTTGTCGAGAACAATTTTATAGATCTACTCGCTAGATTGATTAATTTTACTCAGGAAACTCAATGACTTGTCGTAACTCAATTTGACCTTCACCAAATCCTTGTGGATCAGGCATTCGCTTAGCCCATTCGATGGCTTCTTCCCTAGACTTTACATCAATGAGAATAAATCCCGCAATCAATTCATTAGTTTCCGAAAATGGTCCATCGGTGACCACTGGCTTTTCTCCCGGCTTAGGATATGAAAGGCGAACCCCATTTGAACTTGGATGAAGTCCTTTCGCCATAACCCGCACGCCAGCCTTTACTAATTCCTCATTGTAGGTGGACATGGCTTCCCTGAGTTCTTGGCTTGGAAGATTCCCAGCTTCTGAATTCTTTGAAGCTTTAACAATAATCATAAACAGCATGAAATAGCCCTCCTTCATTTATTAAGGGAAAATCCCAGTTTGTCATTGTTCATACAACTAATCTGCCATTCAAAATCAATCACTATCAATATTCAATAAAGTCAAAGGATATTCCTTCCTGCATGCTCCCCTACTCCTTTATTTCCTCTGTTGTTATAAAGGTCAGGTATTTAGTTATACTTCGAGTAACTGACCTTTTCATAATGTTTAAGTCCGTTTGAAATAAATCATTATTGATTTTTCATTTAAGACAGAAATTCTGCCCCGTTCTTTAAGAATCCATTCGCTTTTTCTCTTGTTCAAACAGGTGGTTATACTTATCTAACTTCTCTTTGCGTTTCAAATATTCCGCAAAATATTTTGCTTTGTAATATTTGTTATAACCATTGTGTTCATTTTCGATATTAGTAAAAGCTGTTTCTAAATCAGTATTATTTATATACCAGTTTAGTCCATTTTCCGTAAATGTTTTTCCGATATCTTCCATAACTTCCTCAATATTAGATCCATCTGGCTCAACCCACCACATGTCAGTTCGATTTCTCTCAGCTGGGTTATCTAAATGACGAGTGTACTTGGATTGGTCAAGATTACAATTTAGTTCTTCTCGAAGATGACATTGGTACTCTTTAGGAAGCAACTCACCGTTGGTACCTTTTTTAATTTCCTCCTCACTTGGTATAAAGACATAATATATTCCAAGATCTACGTAAATAGACATAGGTGGCCACCCTGAAACATCAGAAAAATAGTTTCCAACAGTACTGATTTTTAATACCCAAATGCATTGGTCAATCCAACGCCAATTATTTCTTGTATTCAATTTATTGAAGTCATTTTCTTTTAATATAGGAGACAGTGATTTTCGAATTACTTTATTGATTTCAGGAGAACCAATCATTATTATTTACACCCTTATTCTCACTAACTTACATCTATTTCTCTTGAGCTAATCCGCCCCTTTTCTACATTAAGAAATTCAACACAAAAAGACATTAATCCTTCTGAATCAACGCCCAGTTAGTTTAATAAGAATTTTATCTGTTACCAATCTCTCCACTCATCGGTTATGTCACTCTTAGTTTCTAAGCCTGCTAACTCAGATACAGACAATATGTATTCATGTAATTCCTCCCTTTCTGCAGTCTCAATGAAATAGTTATACTTTTCATTAAGCACGTTAATTTTTAAAACAACTTCCTTTACACAGGTCAAAAGGGTTTTTGGAGATGTTTTTTCTTTCAAATCTTTAATTGTTTCTAAATAATCATTCAATGCTTTTTCTGTAGCCAAAATATTTTCGAGTGTAAACATATCATCCCCCTCTTCCATTCGTTCTCGCCAAAATAGGGTCGGATATAAAATGTTTTCCATTCTTGTATTAATTAAATCTTTACGTTTATGCGAAAAATGCTTTTTCTGTGTAAAATATACTGTCGGTATCATTTGGCAGTAACTCAAATCACCATCTTCAACATCTGTCTTTTCGAAGTTAAAAAAATTCAATTTAGGTAATTCTTTCGCAAAAGCAATTGATTTCATACTCAAGCAAGATAATAAAGTTAGGTTTTCTAAATTTTTCATCTCCCCGATAGGAGAAAAATCTTGTATATTTTTGCAGTTCTCCATAATTAATTCTCTTAAGGTATTTTTTAAAAGCCCTATATCGGATATATCTGTCAATTTATTTAGTCCATACAAATTCAACTCTTGTAATGCTCTAAATTGACCAATACCTTCGAATGATTCAATTTTTGCTTGTATCAGATGCAACACTTCCAGATTTTTAATTTCCCCAAGTTCAGCAAATGTCTTGGAATGTGGTTTATAATCCCATATCTGCATCCGCTTTAGATTCTTTAAATTAGACAGTCCTGTTGCTCTAGTCGGTAGTTCTCCATACAGTTCTTTAAGAGAGGTTAATTTCCCTAAATCCACTTTCACCTTTTTATCTAAATGATTCATAGATAGAGTTTTCAAGTTTTCAAGGAAGGATAAACCCTCGAAATCTTTTATATTTCCACCACTCAGATTTAATATTTCAATATGCGGACATTCCTTCAAAAAATCGATATCCGGAAGATTATAATCCCCCATGACTGAGATTCTTTTGTAATTATGTCCTTTAATAAGCTCCAGGCTCTCGGATAAGTATTCGGAAGATACATTAAGCGTGTCTTCTGTCTCATCTCCATATCTAACTATTTCGATGTTACCAATTTTATATGCTTTCATAGTTCCTCCAAAACATAGCTGCATAAAAATAGCTAATTATACAGCTCTTGTACTGAATATAGTTGTTAGTTGATAAATTAGGTTACAGATTTTGAAGTTCACAGAGAGTTAATAAAATCACCTTGAATGGGTTCTTTTCCGTCTTCAAAATGAATACGGATTGATTTTCCCTTTAAATAATCAGCTGAATTCATTACTTGAAAATGCAAGTGAGTTTCACTTGAGTTGCCCGAGTTTCCACATGTACCAAGAACCTGTCCTTTCTGGACTCTTTCTCCTTCTTTAACAAGGATAGAATGATTTTTCAAATGAGCAAGCATACTATACTCGTTATTTTGATGTTCTATTGTAATGCAATTTCCTTCAGGAAGTTCAGGATTCATTTCCCCTGGCACATTATCCTCGATTCCATCTATCACTTTTATCACTACACCATCTGCCGGGGCTAATATTTCCTTGTCATAAGCATAATAGTTTTCATTTTTCTTTGGGTTATCGCTATAAGATTTACCGTTTTTCAAAATAAGTAAATCATACGCGTATCTTTGATCCTCATATACATAGTGATAATTGATAAACTGATTAGTTCCACCCCAGAAAACATACCATTCACCTTTTATCGGCATAATATATTTATTCATTGTATATTTCTGATCACTTTCAGGATGAGTGATAAAAGGAGCAAGAGATAGGCTGTAAATTGTATTATTTTCTCCGAAGGATACACTTATAACTTTTTCTATGGCATTATCTAACCAGATATATTGTTTAATACCATCTATTAAATTAGTAACCATTTCTAATGTATACTTTTCGACTCCAGCATTAAAATCTGTTCCATATTCAATGAATTGTTGTAAAGGTACAATATTTTTAAAATCAATTGTTGTTTGGTGATATATGGTTGAATACATTCCATTTAGAAAAGATTCTCCGAAATCCGAAGGTGAAACTTTAGATATTTCTGCTTGATTCTCCTTCAAACTAAACTCCTCCAATTCTTTATAAACCTACCTAATATTGTTTCTTAGGCTAGAGATTTCCTTTAATAATTCTAGACTGTCTGACAGTATGTACTTTTACAATATTCTTTATTTATTAGAAAAATCCTTCCTCTGCTAAACTGCCAGATAGCTGCATAAAAAAAAGAGCTATTTACAGCCCTTGAAATAGATTAACACCCATGTCGATCATTTATAACAGTTCCTTATTTTTATTGTAAGAACGTTTTAATGAAATATAATTGGTGAGGAACATCACTACACCTCCGAATAATGTAAATCCTATTAGTTCACTCCAACCTCTAATACTTGAAGGCATATCAACCAATATTAAATAAAGTACAGTAAAAACAACAAAAAATGTAACTGTCTTAGAAAAGATAACTCTCATTTCTTTCATATAAGCTATTTTTGTTGCAACCTCCGTATATTCAATACCAGCTACGATATACCTTCCAAATATATAAATAACGAATATGGATATGGCCAACAGTAAAATTATCTCTAAGTCGATAGAAGCATATTTGTTTACGAACATTATTAAAACAAGAAAAAGGAAAAGAAGTATCCCACCTTCCGCGAAGAAATATAGCATCCTTTTTTCCTTATATTCATCATCAGGTATTAGAAAAGATATCCAAGATTTCATCAACTCTCTACCTCCCAAAATAATTCATCTAACGTTCTATTAAGTTCTTTTGCTATTGCAACACAAAGATGAAGTGTCGGATTATATTCCCCCTTCTCAATCAATCCAATCGTCTGCCTCGTCACCCCTACTTTTCTTGCTAATTGTTCTTGGGTCATTGAAATTTTCATTCGTGTTATCTTTACATTATTTTTCATATATTCCACCTTACTCATGTAAGATATAGTTTACATATGCAATTTATATCTTACATTAGATTTATATATAAAACAAAGAAACCGACTCTAATCATAAGGTGTTTAACTTAAAAAGGCATTAATCCATCCTGGATCAAGGCCCTTGTTTGTTTAAATATAAGTATTCACGACTATATTAATTGGTTAATTTCAAAAAATATAGAGCTTTCTATAGCTGATATTTTAAAGACTGCATGGAACCATTGATATTTACGTAAAGTATAGATTTGGTTTAGAATATTTCATAAATGAAAATAAACTAAAGAAAAATGAAAGGAATCAATCATATGAAAGATCAAATCGATGAATTAACTTTATTATTGTTGTATTTAACCTCTTTTAAAGATGATTATGGATTAGGAGAAGCTCAAAGAAGTTGGAAGGGATATCCCTTTGAATCTCTAAATGAATTATCGGAAAAACATTTCATTATCGATAGTAAACGTTCAAAATCTGTTTACTTAACAGATGAAGGTATCGAGGAAGCTAAGAAACTAATAGAGAAATATCATATAAAAGACAACTGAGGAAATTCTCTAAAAAGAGAATTTCTTAATCATTTAAACAGCTATGTATATATGACAAAGTACTTGTATATCAACTGCCCAGCGTAAGGATTCCACTTCTTTAAATTATTAGTTCTACAAAAAGGAATATAAACCCTTCTCTTTCGCTATTCTCCCCTTATACTTTCATAAGAATTAAAGGCACAAAAAAGGCATTAACCCATCTTGGTTCACTGCCTCTATGAGCTCATTAATAATATTTATAAGCTTTATTATTCGACTTCTATATTAAGCTTTCTTCCCTATTTTATGATAAACAGACATGAAGATCCAAATAGCAGTTGGAAATGCGAATGCTCCAATGATCATAGATGCTAAAATGTTAACTCCGATATCACGGACATATATCAACACAAAAACAGCTATTAAAAAGAGGAGGACTGGTATAGTTTTAAAAAGATTAATTAATCCTTTCTTTTCTTTTATCTTCCATTTATTATTGTACGTTGCAATAACAGTCATAGCTGCTGGAATGGCAATGGCAGTAGAAATAACTGCGGTTACAATAAGTATTGAATGCAATATACCAGAGCTTAGCATTGTTCCACCCCAAGCAAGTAGTGTGATTAAAACAACCGGAATCACAAAATAATTGATTGAACGGGCTGAACTTTCATACTTTTCAACAGCTGTGTCTCGATCACTATAAATCGGTTTCGTATCGGGTTTTGCTCGAAATAAATGTATATCTCCTGTGGAGGCAACATGTGACCATCCAGAGGCTGAGAAAAGGTCAAAATATTCATCATCTTCTTTTAAAGATCGATAATCTACACTGTAGATATAATCTGAGCTTTCGCCTTTTTTTAGTGTATAACCCATTAACTTAAAATCACTGACATGCCATCCCTTCAAAGAATATCGTCGTAATTTCTCCATGTCCTTATCCTCAGCAAAAGCTAATCCCTCTGACATAATATACTTTGTTTGTCTCATTCTTCTCCCTCCTTCAATCCCATTTCTGCTAATTGAATCATCTGTTTTCGTATGATTACATCTTCCTCTAATACTTCTCTGCCCTTGTCAGTAAGCAGGTACGTTTTACGCCTTGAATCCGACCCATCATACAAATAAATCCATTCTTGTTTTAATAACTTTTTAATAATCGTGTACATGGAAGCTGGCCCTACGTTAATGGCCCCATTTGTTGTTTCTTCAATTAAATTCATAATTGCGTAACCATGCCTTGGTTTAGTTAAAGCAGCCATAATATAAAACATTGAATCAGTTAATTGCTCCGTTTTCTTCAAGGTATCACCTTCTATATCCTTTTACGATATATCATAATATGATACATCTATTTAAAATCAATATATCACTTTGTGATATATATGTCCATACTTATATCATAAAATGATATATTAAAGTTTGATATTTGACCTTTATCATTAAAAAGGATCTATACAAATACAAATCGGGCTTTGTTTTGGAATATAAAATTCTTAAATGAATATGACAAAGGAATGTATCAGAAAGATTTGCAACAATACGAATACATGATTTTTTTATTAGAGTTATTAATTGTGTTATTTCACTTTTAGGAAGTGAGATTAGTGAAGTTTTTGAAATTAGAATAACAAAAAATCGATTCTAATTAAAATGAGAATAAACAACAGCGATCAATAATTTTGTGGCCCCGGAACAACAAATAAGCTTCTTGGTGCTGCGTACCACCATTGGAGGTTTGTTTTTAAAAGGTAAAGCGCCGAAAATTGTCAAAAAAAAGCAGGCTTGTCCGATAAAGATGTGCATTTCCATTCAATCCTCCCCTTTCATTAAAAATATTTATAGAAAAAAGCCCCCAGTTGCCTGAGAACTTCTAACTTCAATTTCACTATTTAAATATTTTTATTCTTCTTTACCTCTATATTATTCATCTTCATATGGTACTACTTCATATTCATCATCATCAAGAATTTGCTCCTCTTTTGCCTCTTCCATTTCTTTAATAAATTCGGTTATCAGAGTCGCATAATGGGCAACATTAGGGTGTTTCTTTAACTCATCCATTACCTTATTTACAATAGGAAGATCATATTTAATCCTTTGGAAGCTTATGTATTGAAATAAAGTTGATCCTATCTTATCTTGAACCTTCTCTTTGGTTTCATTTAATAAATTTAGGACATAGTTTTCTGTAATACTATTTTTCGGGTAATAGAATAAATTATCCAGTGCTTTTTTGATTTTAGTAAAATGACCTGATTGTAATAAAGAGATTAATTCATCTTCTGGCATCGCATCTAATTTGTAATCCTCTTCTTCGTCAGGATTAAAGAAGTATAGCCCCTCTTCCTGGATGTATAAGTCCTTTATAAATTCATCAAAATTATCAGCTAAAACAAAATCTAAATCTCCTTCTGTATCAATGTATGAAACAGCAGGCTCAACTCTATTATTCCTATAATCCAAAGCAAACCAAGTATGACCATCCCCATTTAATAAGACAAGTCCTTTAGGTAAATTCCATTCTTCAGTCATGTAAGCTGTATCTAAAATACCAGGCCATTCTCCAACTCCACGCAGATGATCAAATTCCACAAAAAAGTTTCCATCTATTGGGCGTTTTCTTAAACGGAGAGCATTAAATCGAATAGACCCACCATTTTGTTCTAATAGCAACTTACGATAAGTTTTAGGGAGCTTGTGTCCCAGTTCCTTTTCAGCTTCTTCTAATTCAGCTTCAGTGACGGGTGGCCTTCTATAATAATCTTCACGTGCTTTAAGCCAAAATTTCATAATTATCCTCCTTAAAACATTTCTTGATTTATAAATTCGAAGTTATTATCTTTCCTCAATTGTAATAACAGCCTTTTTTCTGATCTAAAAGAATAACACTTGCTCCCGTCTTAACAAGAGGGCTACTACCAACTATCTTCCTTAAATCCATAATACAAGCCATAAAAAGCGCCTTAAAATGAAACAACGGCTCTGTTAGTTTAAATACATTTGAAACTAATAGTTTCCAAAGTAATTCTTAAAACACCAAACCACAAGAAACATACTCACTATGCCCCAAGCAACGGTACTGCATATCCACCAAATTACAGATATGGCTTTTGATGAATTTTCCTCGTCTTCCATATTGACTTTTATAAAAGCTACCTTACTTTCCATACCTTTTTTCATAGAAGCGAGAATAACAAATCCCGTTATTATGAAAACAATAGTTATCCAGAATAATAAGTCCACCTTTTATAACTCCCTTTCCTTTCAATCCTCTTTATTCAACTAACCTGCCCCGTTTCTACAATAAGAATTTCAACATAAAAAGGCATTAATCCTTCTTGGATCAATACCCTTGTTAGTTTAATAAGTAAGATTAAAATATTTTAGACATAAAATACTCGTTATAAAATTCATCATTGATTAACAACGAATTTCTTTTTATACCTTCTATCTCAAATCCACTTTTCTGGTATAAAGAAATACCTGCTTCGTTTTGAGTAACAACTGTTAGCTCTAATCTTGATATATTAGAGTTTCTTGCCCACTCTTCTAATCTTTGAAATAAACTTGTACCTATACCACGACCTCTGTACTTTTCTAAAATACCCACCACGAGATATGCAGAGTGCTTTGTTCTCTTTACACTACCGCCAATGGCTATTAAATAGCCAACAAGTTCTCCCTTTTCTTGTTCTGCAACAAATATTGTTGAATTACTTTGCCGCTTGATGTGTTCTAATTGTTTACGCTGTTGTTCAGGAGTCGTTTTTCTTTCTCTTGCTTCCATAAGCATAAACTTAGCTTCAGATTCAACTTGCTTAATTAGACATATAAATTTTTCGGCATCCATGGGTTGTATCTCTCTAATTAACATTATTACCCCCAATAAACAATACTAAAATTATAAACTATGTTTGTTAAACTAACCTGCCCTTTCTTTCATAAGAAATTCAAAAATAGAGCATTATTCATTGAATCAATATCCTTGATATGGTTGTAAACATTGATATTAATTTTCCTTATAAAGTCGATTAGCTCTATTCACACCATAAAACGTTAAAAGCATACCAAAAATAACAAACACTACCCAACCATCTTCATTTTTCGCTGCTAATACTATTCCTATAATTTCGAACGCAAAAGCTATAGTAAAAGCTAGAATTGTCTTTGCATCTTTTAGCACTCTCCTATTCACTTCTTTACCTCCCATTCTTTTGAATAAATTTTTGTTATTAATCTAACTTTATATCCCCATTATTGGGAGGAAGAATAAGTTCTTATTCCGCTAACCTGCCCCGATTCTACAATAAGAAGTTCTACAGAAAAAGGCATTGACCCTTCTTGTATCAATGCCTTGATATTCATAATTATTAGCTGTTTATTTTAATAAGACATTGAGTGGAATTAAAAAAGGTTTTTATTAATGTGTATTGAATATTTACCATAACACTAAAAATAGGAGGAATAAAATGGTGAATCAGGTTTGTGTTATAAGCATTTACGTTCCAAATTTAAACACTGCAATTGACTTTTATACCAATACTTTAGGTTTTGAATTAAATAAGCAGTATGGTCCTAATATTGCATCACTTGTACACGGAGAGTTACCAATTATTCTAGAGGAGAACGTTAATACGCCGTATAATCAAGATAATAAAATTTCAGGAGTTGTATTAGGATTACGAACTGAAGATATTTATGAAACGGTTAAATTCTTAAAAGAAAAAGAAGTAGATTTTATTGTAGATGAACCAACTAATTGTCCTCCAGGAAAATATATTAGTTTTAGAGACCCCTTCGGAAATATTTTAGAATATCTCCAATTTGAAAATAAGTAACAAACATTAAAAGTTCAATTTTAACTTCTTATTGAGCTAATCTGCCCCTTTGTAACATAAAGAGTTCAACAGAACGGGGCAGTTCACCCTTGGATCAACGCTCCCGTTTATAAATTTCACCACGCTCACTCCACAACTTTTTAGCTACATCAGTTGGAAGGTGAAGAAATTGAGCGATTAAACGAGTATGAGAATCTATCAAGAATTATATAACCGCATAAAAAAGCAGGAGAAGTTAGCCTGATTTTTTATTTTTTGTGTGTTTCCTTCCTTTTTTTCGAATGAATTATCAAAGAAGCTATTATGAGACCTGCTAACGAAACTAAGGCTACATACAGAAAACCAGGTAAATCAATATCTCTTGTTTTATTTCCTAAATACACAGCTAAGCTAGATAGTGTTACTGTAAAAAAAGCATTATTAATACTTTTAATATATTTAATCATCTACTCCCCCTTACATTCCACAATATGTATAGTTCAGATATTCCTTCTTGAACTAAACTGCCCCGTTACTTTAATAAGAATTCTTTAATAAAGACTAAGAAAAATAAATAACGAAATAATAATACTTGTGTATCCCCAAAAGTTTTTTCTGTCTTTTTGAAGTTCATCTAATCCCATCACTAAAATCATAAAACCTAAGAATAAAATCGTATAAGAACTAAAGTCGTAATTTTCAGTTATCAAACTATAAACAGATAAAACAACAACAATTATCGCTAAGGTAATTCTTAAAGTTAGTACCATATTCTCCTCCCACAATACGTAAATACATTTAAAATCATATCATTTCCACTTTGCTATATATAGGAAATTAGAAGATTCCTTATTGAGCTAAACCTGCCCCGTTTCTACAATAAGAAATTCAACATAAAAAGGCATTAATCCTTCTAGAACAATGTCCCTGATGGCTTCTTAAATTGCACTTTTCATTTATTAATAAACGGATGTTGGGCCTAATAGTCAATTTACCGAATTAGTTTAAAAATAATATCTGGACAGATACAAATAATGGGAATAGTGAAAATATAAACAACAACCCAGCATTTAGCAGTCTCTTTTTTTGATATTCTTCTAATGCCCATACCATCATCAGCAAACATAGTAAGGGTGGAATGAATGATGACATATCATCAAAAGTTCTTGTTATTAGGCCATAGGCAGCTATTAGACCAATGATTATTATTAATATATGTCTTAATGTTTGGACCAAAAAGCATTCCTCCTTATTCTTTCTAAATTCATACATAAGTCATTTAGAAAGTATTATTAAATAGTTATTCTTCAATTAAAATCAAAAATCCTTCTTCCGCTAATCTGCCCCGTTTGTCCAATAAAGAATTAAAAGTTTTGAATCTATCTTGATTCAATTCAACAGTATATTTAGTAATGAATCATTGATGTCTAAAATCAAATTTATCATTAGGTACATCTAATGTATGCCCATTGATCTCAACTGTATCATTGTCTGTCCAGGTAATACTGGCAGTTTCTTCTCGTTCATCCCAATAAATATTTTTTGCTTTCTTATTGCCTTCATTAAAGACTAACTCGCCACGAACAGCATATGACGTTGTAGCACCTCCGTTAGTGAGATATGCTTTTAGTGTGTAATGGCCGCCAGGTGATGTTTTTTCAATAAGATATTCTCCTTTTGGTAGTCTGTTCATATCGAAAAAAGCCCAATATACTCCATAAGTAACAACCCCAGTAAATAAAAGACAGATAACAAGGAATACTCTAAGTGCTTTTTTAGGAGCTTTATTTTTCTCTCTCTTCAAGTAAGTTGTCATACAGTTAAACCTCTCTCAGTAACGGTTAATAATATATTCATTCTCCTATGTATAATAAAAATCCTTTTTCAGCTAACCTGTCCCGTTAGCTGAATTAAAAAAAGAGCTGATCTCAGCCCTTGATATTGAAGTAATGCCCCTGAACCAAACCTTTTACATTAACTGATCGCCTTTTATGTTTTACTTATTTTTCAGACAAAAGCCAGAAAATACGATATAATTAACACCTTATGATTTTAATTAAGGAGCTGACAATGTGGAAGATGAACTAATTTTTAAAAGCTATTCTAGGTTGTTATTAAGAGATTTAAAAGACGTAAAAGAGGCTCTTATGGTAAAAGACTATGAGACAGCTGAGAAATTCTTAAATGAGCTTATAAACGATACTCAGAAAGACGTAGAGAGTGGCAATTAAACTAACGGTTTGGATATTCATCCACCTCTATAATGATAGTTTGATGTTCTTATACAAGAAAATGATTCTTTCTATTTCTTCAAAACCATTTTTCTTATAAAATTCTTCGGCAGGTATACCTCTATCTGTGAGAAGTGTAATGTTACTTATATTGCTGCTATGAAGTTCTTTTATCAAATGATTTAACATCGCTCTTCCAATACCCTTATTTTGATATTGTTTTCTTACACACATTTCATTAATAAAAAACTCATCTCCGCTCCACCATACTCTATTTACACCAAAAATAAAGCCGAGAATTTCATTGTTTTCTACCGCTAAAACGCCTAAAAATCCAGGTGTTTGGTAAAAGTCCAGCAAATATTTTTTAGCCTTTGTAAATGTCCATTCATCATTCCAAGGCTCAACATTGAATACTTCAATAAATGTGTCCGTACATTTAATTAAATCATGTTCTGTTAATAGTTTAACTTCCAAGGTGAATTCCCCTTATCGCTAAATGTATTATTAAAGCCACCTTAACCGTTTTATTTATGGATTATTCTACCACAAAAAAAACCAAATTTCTTATTCAGCTAACCTGCCTCGTTTGTTGAAGAGGATTTTTAATTTTTAATTTCTAATTTTAAGTTTGAATTGGTAAGTAAATCTGTACTTCCTCTTCCCCTTCTCCTATAGGATGATATGTCTCCACAATATAAGAATCGAGGTCTCTTTGATAACCTTGTTTTACTGCCCAATTCAATAAATTCAAATGAAGTTCTCCCAATTTAGATATATTCCCTCTTGTAGTTATGTAACTTTTATTTGTTTCAATATAATCCATTCCTGTTGGTACTTCATATAATTTCTCACTCACAATTAAGCTACATAATAATGACCCACCTTATGCCCCTCATCCTTTTTGGTCTCAAATAAGGCAATTTCGGTTTCTATCGGATTTAGGATTTCGTTTGAGCGACTTAATAGTTGCTTTGCAAGCAAGGGTACTTCATCACCAAAGTTAACAAACTCCCCAATACCTTTTAATCCAACAAACTTAAACTCCTTTTTAACTATCATAATCGACATATTAACCTCTCCCATTCACATAAAAATTTCAAAATACCCTAATTTTATTTATTCAAGAAGAAAATCCTTACTTCCTGCATTGAAGTAAGGATTTCATACTGATCTATTAAACATATTGAACTAACCTTCCCCTTTAGCGGAAAAAGAACAAGGCAGGCTACTGAGATCCTTATTCTGCTAAAATGCTTCCCATAGCTAGTAATAATAGAAAAGCAACAACTATAACCGCTAGACTTGTAATTATCCCAACCAATCCGATTAATAATTTGCTTATGCGACCTATAGACATCCTTGAAGATATTCCGGCAAGTATAATACCTATAATGAAGAAAACGCTGAAAATAGTAATAAAAAGGTAAATATCAGCAATCGGTCCTCTTTTTGTATAGAAAAAAATAATACTTACTATCACTGGTAATATAGATAAAATTCCTAAAATTGTCCCTACTCTGCTTTTATTCAACATCAATCCCACCACCGATTGAAATACTTCGTTTCTTTCATCCTTTTCATTGTATTCAACTATATTTAACCATTGAGCATCAGGACTATTGTTATGTGAGGAAATTTGTTTTTATCCAATATGTGTTTGGTCCATTGTTTTTTAAAATTGCATTTTTTGGGACTTGTTTAATTATAAGAAGAAGAGTAAGTAAATCAACTGATGATCCCATTGCGTTTAATATTATTAAAAATTTTAATGTCGTTGTTAATAGTCCAAATGAACTTAATACAAGTGGCAAAATTATTGAAATAATAATGAAAGGAGCAATTGAAATGAAGATATATCTTGATTTTGAAATCTCTTCTTCTGTTAACACAAAACCTCCGAACAGCGTCAATCCTATATATGTTTTTTCTGATTTTGTGAAATTTGGAATGAAAATTAAATGGAGTAATTCGTGAAGTATTAAAAATATAATTAACAAAAAAACACTACTCAAGTTAATAGTAATTGAGATTGCATCAGGCGTTAGGCCAAAATCGCTCAAAGAAATACTAGAATAGATATTTATTACACCAATAGAGATGATTGCTGCGACAATCATTAAAGGGGTGGATAACAAAATAGCACTTGCTAAATCTTTGGGTTCTTTCAATAGAATCCATCTATTTTTAATTAACTGTAAATGTAACTGCGGGTCACTTTTAGGTAATTTACTTTGTATTTTCATTTAATCCACTCCATTAATAATTTAAGTTTAAAGTACAACCACCTAAATAAAGCCATTTTTCAGGGGGATCATATAATCGCTTGTATATGAAGGTTTATATTTGATTCCTTGCACGTTTCATTTAAAAACGAATAGAGCCATAATGCTTTCGACCCTCAAAAAGAAACGCAATGATACTCTCATAATAAGGTATAAATTTTTTTAATTCGATTAGCTCTAAGATTTTCTCTTTTGAAGCCCATCTCACTGCTTGCACCTCATCAGTCTGTAACGTCAAATCATTCAAATCTAAATCATATTCAATTAAATAATAATCATCAAATCCACGCGCAAAGTTAATAGTAAATTGCGGACGTATCATTTCAAAGTTATAATGAATACCCAACTCTTCGAATAACTCTCTTGAAGCAGCCTGCTGACTTGTATCGCCTGCAACAGCACTTCCACCACAAGTGATATCCCAAAGATTCGACCAACCTTGCTTAAAGGGCTGACGTTGTTGAATAAGCATTTCTCCCTTTGAATTAAATATACAAACGTGTATTACTAAATGAAACTCGTCTGGTGTCATATCATCTCCACGAGTTATTTGTTTGCCTATTTTATTACGATGCTTATCATATAAATCCCATTTTTCCATTGCTAAGCTCCTTAATGTAGTTTTGCCTTAAGATTCTTAAACTCTGCAAGAATATGTCCCAATGATGAACACAAATAATCACCTATAACCTTCTTGAACAAACCTTCCCCATTTCTACAATAAGAAATTCAACATAAAAAGGGATTAATCCTTCTTGGATCAACACCTCTATTAGTTAAAGAAGAATCTTTACTTGATCCTATTTTCCTCTATTCCTCTGTTTATATGGACTGTTTTAATAGCCTCTTCTTCAGGGATGCTTTCATTGGGGGCTTGTCCCTCAGTAGCAATAGCGACTGAATGGGTTATCTTCCAGATAGGCAGCAGCTGTGTTAATTCGTTCTTGTAGAAGTGGCGAAGGATCAGTTCCAATCACCCTTGCTCCTAGAATAATTAAATAATCAGCATTATCTGGTACAGTTTGATTAGGAATTTGAGCAATTCGAATATGCAAGAATAGAAGATAAAAAACTAAAAACACAAAAAGTTCATAAGTAATAATCTTTAAGTATTTCATTAAATCGTTCCAATCGTTGAAATTGTATTTGGTAAATACAGAGAGAGTCGAGAAAAGATTTTTTTGAAGGTATTTACGGAGAAAGGGATTCGGAATTACTCAACAATTGAAGCGAATAAGTTCTCTAATGAAAAACGCATATTCCAATACATAGAAAAATGTACGGGGAATATGCATTTGCAAAAATACATTATGATTTTTTATTTAGAATTTGGCCATTCTTCATCTTCCAATGGAATAATTACACTCGCCACTAAGTAAATAATTAATCCAGGAAATGCACCTGAAAATATACAGAGGAAAGCAAATGCAAGCCGCAGGATGGTTACATCGATTTTTAAAATCGGTACTAAACCTCCAAATATACCCGATAATACTTTGTTAGAGCGGGATCTTACTAATTTAACGTCTTTCACACAAACATCTCCTATCTTTATCTTAACAGTATATTAAATGAATTATCTTTATAATACGAAAATCCTATTTATTAATTCAGGATATGAACTTTGTCCCCTTTACTTCCATAAGAAGTTCAGTAGAAAAGGACATTAAGCCTTCTTAGATCAAAGCCCCGTTTATAAAAAAAATATTATCAAATCTAATTATCTTCGTTATTGCTTCTCACATTATTTTGAAGATAAATCTTTTTAAGAGTTGAATTTATGTTATTTAAAGCAATAAGAATAACCCCTAACATAACAAATGTTACTACTTCCCCCGTAAACCAAGATAGTATTCCTAAAATTACAGCATAAAGTATGTATAGCCAATTACTCATTAATTCAATATCCTCCCAACCAAAATAATTAACTTCTTCAAAAAACCTAGTTCATTTGTAACATTTTGTAAAACCAGACCGAATCTTAATTAAGCTAGTCTGCCCTTTTACTTCTATAAGAAATTCAACACAAAAAGGCATTAATCCTTCTTAGATCAATGCTTCTGTTTGTTGAAATGTAATCTTTTTCAATCTCTTCTATACCTTGATATAACTCCAATCCCTAGCCGGGTAATAACGAGTGTGTTATTTTTGTAATATCATATCGACGTGAGGGATATTATCCTCTAAATATGTTTCGGATATAGGTTGAAAACCAAAGGAAGTATAGAATTTTCTTAAATAATCTTGGGCTTGAATTTTAACCTTTGTTTCTTTTAATTCGTTTTGGATAAAATCTAGTCCTTTCTTTAAAAGTTCCCCTGCAATCCCTTCTCCTCTGTATTCTTTCTTTACAATAACTCTTCCAATAGAAGTTTCTTGATAAGCAATACCTGCGGGTACAATTCTTAAATATGCAACGATTTCTCCATTGTCTTCTTTAAAAAGATGATATGAAAAAGGATCTTTACCATCAACTTCAGGATAAGGACAATTTTGTTCCACCACAAAAACTAAAGTTCTTTCTTTTAAAATATTATATAGTTCAATATTTGTTAACTCATCAAATTTTTTGAGTTTCCAACTCATAAAAATTCACCTCTTATTTTTTTCAAATGCATTTAAATATATCTTAAACTTCTTGGAACAACGCCTCAATTATTTCATATCAAAAAATGATAATAAATTATCGAAATAAAAGACCAGATTAGAAAATATAATCGCTGATATCACAGCTATAAATGTGAACTTCAATGACGGTTCTATTAGCTTTGCTAATTCATATATTTTATCGGCTATTATAATAATGAATGAAATCATTAACATGAACCAAGCAATACTATGTGGATTAGTATAATGAATTAGTTCGCTCGTTTTTAAGACTAATAATCCTAAAAAGTAGTAGAAAAACAACTTAACTTTAATCATCTATCGATGCCCCTAGGTCTGAGTTTCTGTCATACATTCCTTAACAAGCTAAACTCCCCCATTAAGTTCATAAAAAAGTTCACTCCAAATATGAATTACATTTTATATTTTGAAACTTAAGCTAATTTTCCACGTATTTCTAATAAAAGGGAGTGACAAAATGACACGCTGTGCTAATTGTAATAAAAAATTGCAAGCTAAAATAATTTGGTCAATTATCAATAGACCCTTTGATGGTAAGAACTGTCCTCATTGTAATAGATTACAATATATGAAAGCAAAATCATTCCAGTTTATGAGCAATTATGGCCCTGGCTTTATTTTCATTTTGTTGTTTCCTTTTTTTGTTGAGTTAAGTAACGAAAAAGGACCTTGGGATAAATTGGATTAGCGGATATACCTATAACTATTTTACAAATGGTTCAGGCTAACCTGCCTGTTTCTATTAATAAGAAGTTCAATATATAGAAGCATTAATCCTCCGATATATTGAGCGAAACCCTTACCGTTCCTTACTTCCGAAAAGTATCAGCAACTATATTACTAAATTCTCTGAGGTAGTAAAGGTAGTCGTCTCCGCCATAGTTATATCGTTTGTTATACATCTTTGCAACGACCACTCTGTATTCAGGAATGATAAGGACAGTTGGACCTGTTATCCCCAATATTTGATAAGATCCTTCTGGAACCCGATCACCGAGCTCACTATGGGCAGCTGGAATACCTTGCACATACCAAAACAAACCATTTTGAGGAAGTTTACGATCTTTGTAAAAAGGACTTTGGACTTGTGTGGCAATTTCAATTACTTCACTTGGAACAATTTGTTTCCCTTTTGCAAACCCTCTGTTTAAATGAAGATTACCCCATTCTGCAAATTCCCTAGCAGAAGTATGTAAGTTTGACTCCGTTCCATCACTATAATTTCCCAGATGGAATGAACCCTCCGAATCTGGATTATCAATTTGTTTAACTAATAATTCATTCTCTTTCGTTTGCCAGGCTGTTTCTTTAAAACCTAAAGGTGAAAATACCCGTTCTTCTAAAAGGTCTGGAAAGCTCATTTTAAATAGACGATTTACCAGCCGAGTCATCATTAACACATTGATTCCTCTATAAGCCCAACCTTGACCTGGTTCAAACTCTCGAAAAATAGTGCCATCTTCTTTTTCATGTAACCCATGGGAGTGAGTGACTAAATGCCTTATTGTTGTTTTTCCTAGCAATTGTTCATCCATTTCCCTGAAATAATCAATTGCGTAGTCATCAAGGCTTTTGATTTTCCCTTCATAAAGAGCATATGAAACGACTAAACCAAGGTAGCTCTTTCTGGCAGAAGCAACATTAAATTGAGAAACTTGGGTGATTGGAGCCGAGTCAGGAGAATTAGAATGATAACCATCATAGTGTTCCAATATTACTTCGTTATCTTTTAGAATATATAATGAGGAGGCACTGCTTCCGTTTTTTTTCTTTATTTCATCTACCCAAGTAATTAAGTTTTCAAGTTTCTCCAAATGAACCATCTCCTTGATTTTATGAAAACCTTTATTACTATTCTCTACTGGTTGTTTGAAATCCTTCTTCCGCTAACCTGTCCCGTTTCTGCTATAAGAAATTCAACACAAAAAGGCATTAATCTTTCTTTGATAAATGCCCCTGTTTATTTAAGTATAATACTTCTACTAACGAAACTTTTAATATGAATTTTCAGCTATAAAAAAGTGAATATATTTATAGCGTATTTTTTCTTTTATCAATTAGTAATAAAAATGATAACACCACTACACTAAATACCACTATAAACAGAAATGATAAGTATAGAGTCATGAATCCACTAAATGTCTCATCGAATATTAAAAGAGCGACGTCTTGGTCATACATACCTCCCATGGATATATATCTAGCCACTTCAAGATAAACGACATGGAAGATCATACTCATCCATATTGTTCCTGTATACCTTCTATATAACTGTAGAGCAATTCCAAATGTAAAGAGCAATATAATATAATCTATAGTTATTATAAATGGTTTACTAAAGAATATTGACTCTAATGCCATCACCGTAACCGGTACACAAATGAAGATTAGCGGCTGTAAAATCAATGAGATGATGAAGCGGAATTTCTTATGCAGTTCTTCAAATATTAGTCCACGGATAAAGACTTCTTCTGGAAATGCTTCATACATAAATGCTGTTGCTGTATTAATTAAAATGGAAATTATAACTGTGGCTGTCAGGTTTAAGCTGACATTTTCTATACCACCAAATAAATAAGCTGTTAAAATCCCTGTTATGACTAATATAAAAGGCAACGCGATTCCGACCATCAATCTAGATGGTGAATTTACACCCTTTAAGCCAATATTTTTAAACAAGTCCGGTTGTTTTCTTTTAAATATATATAGTACAAAAAGCGTTAGCCCGCTAAAGATTACTCCTTGTAAAAGCATACTATTTTGTCGATCCATACCTTGAGTTTTAGTCAAATATTGTCCTACATTACCCGAAGCAAAGAGAAATAATGATACAAGTACAAAGTACATAAGCAACCGACTAATACTAAATTTAAAAGAACTCAATTGAATGCCCCTTTTCTATTAATGGTGTATTGTTATAGGCTATGTAATAACCAAGTTCTATATTTGCAGTTTCTTAATGTTAGTGAATTAAAATCAACGTTACAATGAACATTTTTCGATATGATTCACTCAACCTCATTCCATTAAATGACCGATTGTTGAGTAATAGTTAAGCAACACTCTCGAACTAATCTGGCCCATTACTCCCATGAGAAATTCAACACAAAAAGGCATTAATCCTTCTTTGATCAATACCCCTGGTTGCTTAATTACATTTATTCATAACTTGATATAATTTAAAAATCTGTTAATAGCTTCGTCTCATTGTATTTCATCTCTTATTGCAGATTTTGGCGAATCATTATTGTGTACCAATTGTCCTAATATAGGCGGAAATATTATTATCACTAATAATACCAGCAAGCCGACTACTAAAAGTCTTTTTTTCTTTTTCAAATTGATTCCTCCTTTCACCACTTTTATTCCGTTAGCCTGCTCCTGTATTCCAATAAGAAATTCAACACAAAAAGACATTAATTCTTCTTAGCCAATTAGCATAATAGAAATTGTACTGATGAAATCAAATTCTATCCTTATACCATTTTTCAGTTTTAAATTCCTCTGGAATCGATTGCTTAATATTTACCCTTCTTTTAGAAAAGATAAAAATCTGTTATCCTGATGTTAGTATATTTATTCAATACCACTTACTATTAAGTTAGCTTTTTCAAAAGGTTTATAGGTTTCAACATAAACGTCTTCTGATAGCATCCAATTATTTTCCCACCTATCACGTGCTGTTTCTCCGTCTCTTTCAAGACCTCGTGAAAGCCTTGTTTCTCGTGGACATTCAACCCATATCGTAAAATCATATTTATTAAAAAATTCCTGACATATTGCGTAAACACCTTCTATTATGACAATTCCTCCAACTGGAACAGTATGCCACTCCGCTAAACCATCCATTACCCAATCATATCGCTGATAATGTCCTTCTTTATTTTGAGCTATGGGTTCAAGAACCTGATTTAAAATACGCCTCCTATCATAATCTGCACCTATAGGCTTGTTCTTTGGAAGTGTTTTTAGAATTCGAGAAGAGGGTAAATAAAAATCATCCATATGCACAATAGTTGTATTTAATAATCTCCCTTTTAACTTATCAGCGAGTGTGCTTTTCCCAGAACCTCCACAGCCATCTATCCCAATTAACAAAGTTGATTGTTTTTGAGGAACTGAATCAATCAGCCTAACCAAATGTTCAAAATCATTACTGCTTTTAAGAGTTTTATCATTCATAACCTCACCGCCTTAAATTGGAAAACCATCTTGTTAACTAACCTGTATAAAATATTTTCTATTAATGTATTATTAAATCCTTCTTCCCTGCCCTACACCTTATCTAAATCTATGATTAATTTATTACCTTCGATTTTAAAATCTGTGGAATAATTTACAAACTGGATTTTGATAGTTCAATTTTATTCTTAACTTATGTTCACTATAAGACCATAATGCTGCTTAACCAATTTGATTTCATTGACCAATAGCATAATCCATAAGCTTTCCTTCTTATTTCCATAAAGAAAAGTCATCATAAAGATATCTCTATTTCACTGCTAATTTTAGTACCATCAAATCCTCATCATAATATCGGCCATTAAACTTTAAGGCATTTCTTTCTATACCATAGACCTCAAATCCCAACGACTTATATAATTTCTTTGCATAGTGATTATCAGATACAACAGTTAAATTGATTTGCTCGAATCCCTCAGAGTTCTTCGCTTTACTGATAAGTTCATTCATCAATAACTTTCCTAAACCCTGACCTCGATTGCCTGGAGCTATGTACATTCCATAAACATTTCCTTTATGCCTGGTTTTGAGATTGTCTTCACGTATAAAGGTAACAATGCCAACTAAAGATTTTCGATTATCAAAGGCACCTACAATATACTTGTCCATTGTTGGTTTTATTCGTTCCTTTACCATGTCTAAAGAATATCCCACCTCTCTCTCATAGGTTGAACCGAATGCTTCCGGGTTCATTTTCAATGCATTCAATCGCACTTTCTGATATAAATGAGCATCGGACTCTTCTAAAATACGAATATTCATCAACTACTCACTCCTTTAATTTGCATGGAATTATGTATTGCATAATCTATTCTTTTTTTCGCTCCTAATATCCTTCTTGCACTAACCTCCCATCTTATAAAAAGCTTAATTATTTCCTGTACACTGCTGTCTCTTTTCTCACAAACAAATTATTCTATTTCATATTTTTTGTTTAACACTATTTATATAGGGAAAATAATTCTATTGAGGACTATTCCGGTTCAGAAGCAGTGGCTGAACCGTGCCTCAAATTCTTTATAATACTACGAATGGAGGAGACATGAAGAATATTATTAAAATAGCCAGTGCATTTATGGGAATTATCATAGGTGCCGGTTTTGCATCAGGACAAGAAATTTTACAGTATTTTACTAGTTTTGGAATGAAGGGAACGATTGGAGCCTTTCTCTCGATCCTATTGTTCGGATATTTGGGAATGGTTTTAACTAAGCTGGGCAGCCGGCTTCAGACAGACTCACATAAGGAAGTTATTTATAAAATCAGTGGACGTTACCTCGGCGTTCTCATCGATTCTATCCTCGTATTTATCCTTTTTGGAATTGGAATTGTCATGATTTCTGGTTCAGGGTCTATTTTCAATCAGCAGTTTGGGTTGCCAAGTTTCGTTGGCATCATTATCATGACGATTCTCATTTTAATCACAATCCTTTCCGACGTAGACCGGGTTGTAAAAGTTATTGCTATGATAACCCCTTTTCTCATATTGGGAGTGGTCGTATTATTTATACATAGTATGGTGACCATGGAATATTCTTTCTTTGAGCTTGACTCTATAGCGAACGAACAGTCTTCGGCTACAAATCATTGGCTGAGTTCTATTATTAATTATGTTTCACTTGCAATCGCAATGGGAGCATCCATGACTCTGGTAATGGGCGGCGATGAACCCAAGGAGAAAATTGCTTCGATCGGAGGACTGGCGGGAGGTATAGGTGTAGGAATCTTAATTGTCCTGCATCATCTAGCCATCTTTGCACAAGTTGATAAGGTAGGGCACTTGGACATGCCCTCACTAGGGCTGGCCAATCAAATATCACCACTTTTTGGAGTTCTCTATTCCATCATTCTATTCGGCATGATTTTTAATTCAGCTGTTAGTATGTTCTTTTCGTTTGGTACACGCTTCTTTACCCCGAAAACGAAAAAATACAATTGGTTCGTGGTTATTTCTGTACTCGTCGCTTTTGCTGCAAGCTTCTTTGGATTCAAGCAGTTAGTTTCCTTTTTCTACCCACTGTTTGGATATCTCGGTATGATTTTAATTGTCGTACTCGTTATCGCATCAATTAGAATGAAGCCTTTAAAAGATAAAACGGATTAATCGGTATCAGTTACGCGTTTCAATAAGGATTTAGAAAAGCATTCTTCCGAAAAAAATAAAGAAATCCACTGTAATAGAAAAAGAGATTCGTCAATTTTGATGAATCTCTTTTTCTTGTGCTAATTTTACCTTTAAGTTCACCTTTACTTCCTGTTAACAATTCAAATTTAACTGAGTGTATTCGATTTCTCTTGAGTATCATCTGGAGATTATCAATTGTAGATCTTTCACGCTGAATATAGCATCTCTGCTTCCCATCTAACCCTAACTAACTGTTTCTTCATTAAAAAAGGATTGTCCCCTGCTTTGTAGGTTTTCGGTCATTTAAGTTCACCCCCTTAAACTTCGGCTCATAGTTGGCCACGGGTTTAATCCCTAAGGATTGGTTCCACTGATTATCATGCTATTATTCATTTTCACCCATATATATTAGAAATCTGACCAGGTATATAAAAGCTGTAGTACTATATCCAATTGCTTCCTATAATAAAGGGAGAAAGATCCATAAAAAAGGGTGGGGGTGGAATATGAGGATAGAAATCCAGTTAGATAGTGAATGTAAAGATCCCAAAATCGTCATACATGCTAGTGAGATGACAAATGAAATTTCAAGTTTACTTGAAAAACTTTCAGGCAATGAATACCAATCACTGATGGGTTATAAAGGTGATGAAATTCTTTTGATACAAATGGACGATATCTTGCGGATTTATACTGAAGGTCAATATGTTTATGCACAAGTAAATAATGAAAAATTGCGCTTACGACAAAGATTATACCAATTAGAAGAAATGGTCCCGCGCCAACAATTCATCAGAATTTCAAACTCTGAGATTGTCAATTTTGAAAAAGTTAAAAGCTTAGATATGAGCATAAGCGGAACAATCACTCTGAAATTCAATACCGGCGATCAATCATATGTCTCGAGGCGTTATATTAATAAGATAAAAAAACATTTAGGAATATGAGGTGATGAAGATGAAGACAATTATCGTAAGAGGGGCAATAGGATTTCCGCTAGGCGTTTTTATATCAACCTTTATAACCCTTTGCATTTCACTTGGCATTGGGGATGGGACGTTTTACGCTGTAGTACCCAGCTTAATAGAGACCATGGGTACAGAATTAAATGCCTATCTACTGCAATTTATTTTAAGCGGATTATTAGGAGTTGCTTTTGCTGCAGGCTCTATCATTTTTGAACATGATAATTGGAGTCTTACAAAACAAACAACTCTACACTTTTGCTTAGTTACCATCGCCATGTTTCCTGTCGCCTATTACTCCCATTGGATGGAGCATTCCTTTATAGGATTTTCACTTTACTTCCTTATCTTTGTGGTCATTTATTTAATGTTCTGGGTCTTCCAGTATCTATTTTGGAAGCGAGAAATTAATCGTTTGAATCATTCATTAAATAAACCATAGACACCCACTTTAGAATTACAGTTTTCCTACTAGCAATAAGGTATTCTGCCTCCTTTTAAAAATAGTTTTGATAGGAGGTAAACTTAATATCTATAAAGACACCCCAATAAGATTTGTACAACTCAAGTTATTCTTACAATAAGAAAAGGTGACCCTCTTCTCTCTAGAGTCACCTTTTCTTTTTCTGAGCCAAATTATGCGGTTTCCTATCGATTTACCGTTACCGTTGTAAAGACGAACTTGTCGTGATGATGCCGTGAGAAAGAGTATTCAAATGGTATACCAGTAATCAAAAAGGCAACTTGTTCGACTTCCAAGATAGGATCGTCAGCTCTGCAATCCAGGTATTTTTGATCCAGTTCATTTGATTTACATGCTCTGATTTTACGGTGTGCTCCACCCATTTTTAATTCAAGTGTTTCTTTAATATGCTTATATATGGAAGAATGAAGAACCTCATCATTAATACCGGGAACCAGATTAGCCGGCATGTATGTTTTTTCTATTACATATGGTTCATCATTTACAATCCTGAGACGAATAATATGATAGACAGGTGTATCAAGGCTGATCCTTAGTTTACTGGCTACTTGCTCAGAGGGAAATTGAATTTCAAAGGCAATTACCTTGCTTTTTACCTCATCATTATTGGCCAGATTGGATAGTCCAATATTTTCTTCACTGATGATATTCACTTTATTGTCATCAAATGGAGGCTCGATAATAAAGGTACCATGTCCTCTTTTCCTATATAAAAGCCCCTCTGTAACAAGAATATTCAAAGCTTTTTTCATCGTTACCCTGCTGCTGTCAAATTCTTTCGAAAGAGTATATTCGTCTGGAATCGGCTGGTCCTTTGAGTAATAATCACTCTTTACCCTTCGCCTCATTTCATTTGCAATGGCCTCGTACTTGTTCATTCCTAACACCTTCCTAAACGCTTCTTATAAGTCAATCATAAATACTATCACAGGAAAAATATAGTGTAAAAGTAAAGGTATGCAAATTATAGTAATCAATGCCCTGATTCTTTGTTCTATTCCATATAACGTATTACATCGAAATATCAAATCATGCTTGAAGATATGATTATACTTATATCTTTAAATGATTATAACTTTCCCTTGAATTTGTAATCATTTAAAGGTATATATAGAATATATTGTAAAAGTTAGGGTGGGCCAACATGAAGAATCTGATAAAACTTTTTATTGATTTCGTCTCTCAATATACTATTTCCAGCTATTATTTCTGGCTTTATATAGTTAGAGGTGGAATCATCTATGGATTTGTTTCCGCTTCAGTTGGACTGATCCATGCTGTTGAACTCATTCACCGGAAAGAAGATGATTCAATCCGTTCAGCTTTTCAAGAATCCTATAATAAGAATAAAAGTTATATAGGGTTATCGTTTCTATTATTTTTATTCAGCGGACTTTCGCTGATGTCTATCTATCCACCGCTTCACGAGGCCTTGCCTATCTTAACATGGCTGCAAATACCGATTTTGATCTGGACTTTTCTTTTATGGACCATTGCTATTTATAGCATTTACTTCCTTGCTCATGATCAACGGAATACTCATTCCGCAAAATGGATCTATGCACTGGCTTTTGATACTTGCATTCGCCATCCACTCCGTAGCCTGGTTATATTGCTGATGATCTTAGCTTTCACATTGATAATCAAAGTAAATTTAGTCGCCTTTATTTTTTTGGCACCGCCTCTATTAATCATTGCGACCAAAAAAATTGTCTTCATCCCTAAGATTCTGACAAACTAATACCTTTATAAAAAGAGCTGCTTGAAAAGAAGGGCTTTCCTTTCAAGCAGTTTTTTCTTCCTCTACTATAATGGACTTGAAATACTTATTTTACTGAACCAGAAACTCCGTTATAAATATACTTTTGAAGGGCCAGGAAGACGATTAGTATTGGTGTAATTACGATAATAACACCCGCCAGAATGACCGGCCAATCCGTTCCATATGGTCCTTTAAAGGCAAATAACGCTGTTGAAATAACCTTCAATTCAGGTGACGGCATATACAGGAATGGATTGTAGAAGTCATTGTAGATTCCCACACCGCTAATAATAAGAATCGTAATCATTGGAGCTTTGAGCAAAGGCAAGATAATCTTGCGATATATTTGAAAGTAAGATGCGCCTTCCATGATTGCTGCTTCATCCAATGAAACTGGAATATTGTTAAGGTACTGCAGGAATACATAGACAGCTATTACGTCTGTGCCAAGATTCAGCACAATAACCGACCAAATCGTATTGAATAAGCCCATTCCTTCAATAATCTGGAATGTTGCAACCTGTGTAGTGATTGCCGGAATCAGGGTTGCAAGGAGGAAGAGTCCCATAATAGGTTTCTTCAATTTAAAATCAAATCGGTTCAAAACATATGCAATCATCGTTCCAAGCAAGAGTTTTCCTACAATTGAAACAATAAAGATGATAAGCGTATTTTTAAACCCAACAGTCATTTGGCCATCTATGAATGCTTTTGTATAATTGTCAAACGTAAATTGTTCCGGTAAAGCAAGAACACCAGTTGTCAGGAATTCCTCTTTTGACTTGAATGATCCAATAAACACAACCAATACAGGTAAAATAGCAACCGCTACTCCAAGCAGTAAGCTGCCGTATTTTACAATGGCGCCAAGCAGTTTCTTAATGTTGTATGCATGATCCTGCTTTGCTGGAATCTTTGGTTCTGTCACACTGACATTTGCCTTCATGGTCACACCTCTTTCTCTCTAGTCATGTATTTTTGAATTAATGTCACGACGATGACAATGACTAACAATATGAGGGCCATGGCAGACGCCAGTCCTAGCTTCTGGTACTTAAAGGCTGTATCGATTGTTTGAATGACAAAGGTTTTCGTTCCATTTGATCCACCCGTCATAATGTATGGGATATCGAATACACTTAGGGAACCGCTTATTCCTAAAATGATATTCAGGAACACAATCTGTTTGATACTCGGTAAAATAATGTATAAAAATTGCTGGAACCGGCTGGCACCATCAATTTCCGCTGCTTCATAAATTTCAGGATCAATGGACTGAATAGCTCCCAGGAATATGATGAAGTTGAACCCCATATATCTCCAAATCGACGTAAACGCCAGGGACATATTGTTTATAGAACGGTCTCCAAGCCATAATTGGATTTGACTATCTAACCCAAGGAAAGTCATGACCGTATCCAATGTTCCTCCGGCTTTGAAGAAATACAAGAAGATGAACCCAATAGCCACTCCATTTAAAAGGTACGGAAAAAACAAAATACCCTTCCAAAAGTTTGCGAATTTCACCTTAAAAGTTAGGATCGTGGCAAAGTATAAAGCAATTCCCAGTTGGATAAATGTCGCTACAAAATAGTAGAGACTGACTTTAAATACTGAAAAGTACTCTGGGTTTGTAAAGACCTTTAAATAGTTGGCGAGACCAACATTCTCCTTCGTCGGACTAATCCCATTCCAATCCGTAACACTGTATTGAAGCATTTTTACTAGCGGATAATAAGAAAATAATAAAAGCAAAAAAACAGGTAAAGCTGAAAACAGAAAAATGATAATACGACGCTGCGCCTTATAACTCAAATTTATTTTTTTCATCGCTTTTACTCCTCTTATCTCATTAGCTGGCCCTAATGGACAAAGATACTTTTCAAATCCTTCTGTATTAGAGGAACTGGGGTGTTACAGTATGAATTCTGCAAACACCCCAGTATATTCAATAAGATGATTCTCCTTACTTGCCAATCTCTTCCATTGCACTGGACCATTTTTTGTTCAAGTCTTTCATAATGGCATCAAAGGATTCTTTTGTATTGCCTTTTGCCGCATCGATAATACGTTGCTTCGTTGCTTCTGTTGTATCAATTCCGATTTCAGATGTGTTGTTGATGTCACTAAATAGAGATTCTTCTCCTTTAGGTGATGGATTAGCCTGGATAAATTCTACTCCAGCTGTTTCCATCGTTTTAAGAGCTGCTGGCATTTCTTCGCCAACCTTAGGAGAGATGGCTCCTGTATCTTTTGTATAGTTAGATTCATCAATAAACCAGTCTACGAACTTACGAGCAGCTTCTTTTTGTTTGCTGTTCGCATTAATACCGATATTGTAGTCTCCGCCAATCGCAGCATACTGTTTGCCATCTTGTGCGGTAATTGGGAACGCTGCATACTGAATATCTTCTGGATTTTCAGCAAGAGCTTGAACTTGTTCAATTGCCCAGCTGCCTAGAACCATAACAGCAATTTTTCCGTCTGCCAAATCTTGTTTGGATTGTTCCCAATCAGTTGTGGAAGGATCAGCTTCAGTTAAACCTTTTTCCGCTAAATCATATAAAAGTTTGTAGCTTGTGTTCATTACTTTACCATCTGCAAACGGTTCTTTATCTTTCACCATTTTATTCGTAACATCCGGATCACCGGAAGCACCTGTACGGATGAAGTCCCAGTTAGTTAATGTCCAGCCGGAAGCGTAGTTTGTGTATAAAGGAGTTACATCCGCGTTCTTTTTCTTGATTGTTTCTAATGCAGCTACGAAATCTTCTGGTGTTGCTGGAACAGTATCAATACCTGCATCTTTAAATACCTTCATGTTAAGGATGACACCAGTCGTATTAACTGCAATCGGAATACCATAGGAAGTACCTTCATAAGAACGGTCACTTAAAAGCATATATTTCTTTGATAATTCATCCTGTTTACCAAGCGGCTCAAGGAAGTTTGCATTGTCTTCAGGCTTAATCGTTGTTGGAATCATGAACACATCACCGTAGTCTTCTGAGTTCATCCTAATTTGCATTTGACCAGCATAGTCTGTAATCGTTTCCACTTTTACTTCTATATCGGGATGTTTTTTATTAAACTCTGCTATGTATTCATCCCATTTCCCATTACCTGTCCAGTCTGTCTTGTGGTTGATAAAAGTGATTGTTTCTTTTCCTGACTCTTTAGAATCGGAATCACTATTGCTCTTATCACTGCAACCTGTTAATGCAAGGGCCAGAGCACTTGCGGCAACCCCCATACGGAATAATTTCTTCATTCCAGTTCCCTCCAAAGTATAATTTGGTAAACGCTTACAAAAATATTGTAGCATCCTATGTTTTAGTTTGTATAGTCTTTTATTACAAAAAAGTAATACTTTTGAAATGTTGTAACTTTTTATCAACAAAACAGACAATCTTTCAGTCTTGTAAATTAAAAGATTTCCTTATAATATCGATAAATAACTTTTTCTGCCGGCTTTCCATAGACAGCATAGTCCTGATCAGAATCTGCCTTTTCTATAGGATATAAATGAGCTTTCCAGTCCCATAAGGCAAATCCTTTTACCCAATCTCGCTTTACCGTTGTGCTAAACATCTTTTCGTACCACTCTTTTTGGACATTGACATCTGCTTTCCCTCTTAATGTCCAGTCATTTGGGAGCAAATCTCCACCCTCCCAGCTCGGACAGCCGGCTTCACAGAAGAAAAATGGTTTAGTGTGTTTCTTGACAACGCTTTCAATACGGTCAAGCTCTTGTTCCCATTTATCAATCGGATAATAACCGCTAGAAGAGATCACATCAACAGCGTCCCACCATTTTAGAATATCTTCTTGGTACTTATCGCAATTATAAGTAACAAGTCCACTGTACAGCTTCCGGACCTCATTTATTAAATCACGCCATTCCTTTTCACGGCGGTCTGCATTGACCATTTCACAGCCGACCACAAACATGGAACACTTCGTTTCTTCAGCTAGTTTCGCGTAATGAAGAATGAATTCATTGTAAGAGGCAAACCATTCAGACCATTTAGGCTCACACGGAACATCGGTATCAAAGAAATTAATATGGGCACGCCATGTCCCGTCCGAAACATTCACCATCGGTTTTAAAATAACCTTTAAACCCAGTGATTGTGCAAAATGGACCATCTCGATGATTTCTTCATCACTGACCACATTCGGATGTTCCCTCCAGTTAATTACAGTGGACTGGGGTCGATCTTGCTCTGCCACAACCGTTAAAACGACATGATCAATTCCGCATCTTTCTTTTAAAGATTTTAAAGACTGTTTTGCCTTCACATCCTCCCATTCTCCGCGCTTACTCATATAACCAAAGCTAAATCCCTTAATAAAATCCATCATATTCTCCTTTCAAATGATTTAACAAAATGTAACAAAAAGTAATATTAATAGATTGATAAGTATATACATTTGTTGTAAATTAATTATATATTTTCCATTTATTTTCGTAAAGAAAAATTAAAAAATTGAAAGTACGTGCAGATATGGATCATAAACAAGAATACTACCGTAAAATGCTTTACTTCACCATTCCAATCACGATTCAGTTATTAATCATCTCCAGTTTGAATATGATTTCGTCCAGACAAGTTTTCTTTTCATGTTGCTTGTTAAAAAGGAGTTTATTTCCTGGAAAATGATCAAAGAAAACCTAGAGCAGACGCTATATTAAGTTGCTATATATGCCCTTGCAAGCTCACATGAAATCATTCGGGCTCTTCTCGTTATAAAACGAACGTTATCCAAGAAATGGATCCAAAATAGTGTAGAAAAACATGAGGAGGCTGTTCCAGTTGGAAAAGGTTGAATTTAAAAAGGAATTAAACGAAAGAATTCTCCCCTTTTGGGTGAAGCTATTGGATTATGAAAATGGCGGATCATATGGAATTGTGGATTATGATTTAACCCTTCACAAAGATAGTCCCAAAGGAGGTGTGGTAGGAGCACGTCACCTGTGGAGCTACTCGGGCGCTTACCTTCTCACGAAAGATGAAAAATATTTGCGGGCCGCTGAGCATTCCTACCATTTCTTGATTAATGCGTTATGGGACCAAGAACATAAAGGAATCTATTGGCTTGTCGATCACCTTGGGCAGCCTCTCATCTCAACCAAGCACATCTATGCACAAAGCTTTGCTATTTATGGACTTAGTGAATATGTCAAGGCATCTGACAATAAGGAAGCCTTAACCTATGCCATTGATCTTTTTCATCTTCTTGAAGATACATGTTTTTCTACTACATACGGAGGTTACAAAGAGGAATTTACACAGGACTGGATACAGACCGAGCATCATCTGCTGAATGAAGGTGCTAATGCTGTTTTTACTACTAACAGTCATCTTCACCTATTAGAAGCCTATACAAATTTATATAGTGTTTGGCCTGATAGGCAGCTGTTGAGCAAAATCAATTATCTGTTGGATTTGTTTTATTCAAAAATCTATCACCCTACAGAACATGTTTGCAGAGTCGCTTTTGATGAAAACTGGCAGTCTACAAAAGAGGCGTACTCCTACGGCCATGATATCGAAACGAGCTGGCTCTTAACCGAAACCCTACATATAACCGGTCTTGACCGGCCAGATATTGTAGAAATGAATAAGCAGATTGCTTACAAGGTTGCAGTTGAAGGCATTGATCCGGATGGATCTATCTATGATGCTAAAAAAGAGGGAAACATACATAAGACAAGGATTTGGTGGGCGCAGGCAGAGGCAGTTATCGGCTTTTATAATGCTTATCAGCTTACTAAAGATGAACAATTTATCCAACTCAGCGAACGTGCTTGGACGTATATTCAGAAAAAGATTCACGACCCTCGTACGGGAGGAGAATGGTTCTCAAGGATAGATGAGCACGGAGAGGTAATCTCCTCACTCAGAAATGATCAATACCAAACACCTGAAAATATCGCTGACTCCTGGAAAGGATTTTATCATAACGGCCGCATGTGTTATGAGCTAATAAAAAGACTTCCAGAATAAATAAACGGCTCTGTTTAAGCAGAGCCTTATTTTATCCCTCTTCATTAATATTAGCTCAATTAGTATAGTTGTATAACCTTAAAAAATGGTAAACTATTACAGTGAAGTTAATTTAGAACTGATAGTTCCTGAAATGATCTATGGGGGAAAAATATGAATTCTATTATGAAAAATATTATAAGCTTGTTCTTTGAAAAAGCTGAACATCCAGTTAAACCTCTTATGTATGCACAAATTACTGTATGGATTGGCATGGGTATTGCTTCGTTTCCAGTGTTGTATACTAGTCGATTTTATTGGATGTATCTTATGCTTGGAACTAGCTTCCTATTAAATGGTATAGAAAATTATTTAGTAAAAGAAACAAATCGTAGAGGCTACTTAATTTGGTTTATTTGTGCACTACTCTTTTATTTGATAGCAGCGGAAGACTATTTCTTCATCTAGCTAATTGTTCGATTAAGAAATGAAAGCAGAATTTGTTTAAAGGTAAATGTTTTTGCTCCAAATCAATCATTTTTAATTAGGAGTTAAAAGAAGATGAGAGATAGAAGGAGAAATAGAAATGGCTTTTTTAAAGAATCCCTGTTTGAGATTATTGGTGAAATCATTTGGGAGATTTTAATGTTTATACCAAGGATGATCATTCGCTTTATAAGTAATATTTTTGATTAACCTATTTACCATAGGCACTAAATTGAGGTCACCAAGTATACTTGAACGTGTTTGCGAAGCATTTCACTTAAACAATCAGATGGACATGAATAAACAAATGAGACCAAAAACATTTCTCCTTAACTAACCCTTCGCAATAACCTTTATAAACAGGGCCAAATAAAAATCCTGCATGGTATAGATGCAGGATTTGTTTGTTATTTGCTTTCGCCGTGATTTAGTTGATAATTGTATACTGCTCCAATAAGATTGGCATCATTTTTAAACTTGCAAATAGCAATGTCTGGAACAATTTTTGCAATTTGTACCTTATCTAATATTTCCTTAAATTTACGGTGTAATTGTGGAATCAAATCTGGTTTAGCCGAGACTCCCCCGCCAATAATAATTTTTTCAGGGTCATAGCTGTACTGTAAGTTATAGATTCCTTGTGCCAGGCTATAATAGAACTTTTCTGTTTCCTCTATTGCTATTTTGTCACCCTGCTCCGCCAGTTCAAATACTTCTTTTCCGCTAATTTTTCCGCTTGGCAGATTGAACCGTTTCGCATAGCGGACAGCCATTTTGACCGGGCTTGCTAATGTACTGAAGGTCTCATCATGGTTCAGGAGCATATACCCAAATTCTCCACCAAAAAGATGTTTCCCATGATGAATCTTCCCGTCGACAATTACGGAACCGCCAATACCTGTGCCAACTACTACAAAAATAATATCCTTCAGCCCCTTCGCTGCACCCTTCCATACTTCTGCAAGCGCTGCGCAATTCGCATCATTTTCCATAGAAATGGGGCAACCGAATAGCTTAGTTAGTTCAGGGTAAATCTCAAAATCATGAAGATAGGGAACAGCACTTGCTCCTTCCACGACTCCTCTTCTTTGATTGACGGCTCCAGGTGAACTGATTGCAACTCCCTCAATCATGAACTGATCAGCAAATTTCTGTTTAACCTGCAATAAGGATGTTTTCATTTCCTCCCATGTAGATGGAGTGATAAATGATCCTTTATCTACTATTTCTTCCTTATCCCAAACCGCATACTTTACAGTTGAACCGCCAATATCATAAACCAGTAATGACATGATTTTCACTTCCTGCTCCCTGAGAATAATAAATAAACACCTAATTTGCAGAACAGTTCCGTTATTCTAAACAAATTAGGTGCTTGATCCATCACTTTACTTTAATCCATTATTTTCACTAACTTCTTTAATCCAATAACCCGATTTCTTGATGGTCTTCACCTGCGTATGGATGTTATTCGAAATAAATCCATAACGGTTACGGTACGCATTCTTCCATGACCAACAGTCAATAGGTGTCCATAGATGATAACCATAGCAATTTGACCCTTCTTCTATTCCTTTATGAACCCATTCTAAATGCTCCTCGATGAATTCAATCCGATAATCATCCTCAATCATGCCTTCATCATTCAGGAAACGTTCCTCCCGTGAAACACCCATTCCATTTTCGGAAACAAACCACTCAATATTTTTATAATTATCACGAATATTGATGGCGATATCATACAATGCCTTCGGATAAATCTCCCATCCTTTATCCACATTCATCCTTCTGCCAGGCATATCATAATGATCATAATAGCGGTCAGGCATCCAATCGGCTGTACTGTTTGGTGAGATATCTGGGGCCTTCACGCGAGACGGATGATAGAAATTAACGCCAAGGGTATCAATGGTATTTGCCTTCAAAATCGCCAGTTCTTCCACCGTTGATTCCCAGATCACTTTATCTTTTGTTAAAATTTCAACCAATTGTGCCGGAAATTCTCCATAAACAGCCGCATTTAAGAACATCTCATTGCGCCATAGATCCGCAATTTTCCCTGCTTTTACGTCTTCTTCCTTATTGGAAGCAGGGTAGGATGGAGTCAGGTTGAGAATAATTCCAATTTTTGCACCCTGATTATGAAGACCCAACTCCCTGAAAACCTTAATCGCTTTAGCGGAAGCCAGATTTAAGTTATACGCAACCTGGACTGCCCTTTTTCCATCAACCACCTTTGGATAATGGAATTGATATAAATACTGGCCGTCCACAATGACCATCGGCTCGTTAAAAGTAAACCAGTGCTTAACTCGGTCGCCAAACAGCTCAAAGCATTTGCCCGCAAACTTAGCAAACAAGTCAACTACATGCTTTGATTCCCAGCCGCCATACTTCTTGTATAGCTCAACCGGAAGGTCAAAATGGTGGAGTGCCATAACAGGCGTGATTCCTTGTTTAATGAACTCATTAATCACATCATTATAATAGCGAACACCATCCTCGTTGACAGTCGCTGTTTCGAAATCGTCAATCAATCTTGTCCATTGAATGGAAGTCCGGACAGAATTAAGACCAATTTCCTTCATTAAATGAATATCTTTTACATAACTATTGTAGAAATTGGAGGCAGTATCAGGTCCAACCTGTTTGTAAAACTCCTCGGGCTCCACTTCGTACCAGTAATCAAATACATTTGCATGTTTTTTATTAAATCTACCTTCACTTTGGGGACCAGAGGTAGCTGCACCCCACCAAAAATTATCCGGAAACTTTTTCATGATTGCCTCTCTCCTAAACAGTTAGTTTATTGAATTCAAATAAAATAGTTTGCTATTGTAATCCTTCGTTTTCTCTCTGGACCAAAATTCATCCGCTTTTCCGGTAAAGTTTTCTCCGAAAAGAAGACCGATTTGCATTAAATCATCGCCAAACCTTTTCCCGTCTCCATTGATTTGGTACATTTTGTCCTCTGCCAATCCTTTTAGCTTTAATCGTTCATATGGACGATTTGGCTTTGATAAAACCTCATAATAGCCAACAATCGCCTCCGTTTGATCCTTTGAAACAACCATCCATGCCGTTTCATTGTTGGTAAACGGACTTAATAACCGGAAAAATGTCCCTTGCTGGATCAAAGCGCGATGCTGCTTGAAAAAGGTAATATCCTTCTTAATCTGGTCCTTTTCCTCCTCCGATAGAAGGGTAATATCCAGCTCATATCCAAATGTACCGAAGAAGGCAACATTAGCGCGCATTTCCATGCTTGTTGTCCTTCCCACCTGATGATTCGGAACAGCAGATACATGACTGCCAATACTGGATAATGGATAAACGAATGAAGTTCCATATTGAATTTTTAACCGTTCAACTGCATCTGTATCATCACTTGCCCAGCCTTGAGGTGCATAGTAGAGCATCCCTGGATCGAAACGTCCTCCACCGCCTGCACAGGATTCGAATAATATATCAGGATACTTCGCTATCAGCCTCTCGTATAAGGAGTAAACACCTAAAATGTAACGATGCCATACCTCTCCTTGCTGATCCGCCGGCAATGCTATGGAATAGGCCTCTGATATATAGCGGTTCATATCCCATTTGATGTAGTCAATTTGACAGTCTGATAGAATCGCATCCATTTGTTCGTATACATTTTCGACTACTTCAGATCGGGAAAAGTCCAGGACAAACTGATTTCGGCCGTGAGATAGTCTCTTGCCCGGAACCTGGATTAGCCAGTCTGGATGTTCTTTAAATAGCTTAGTATCCTTGCAGACCATTTCCGGTTCAAACCATAGACCAAACTTTAATCCCAAGGCGTGTATCTTTTCTGATAACCCCTTCATTCCATTAGGCAATTTAGCACTATTAACAAACCAATCCCCTAATGAAGAGCTATCATCATTACGCTGACCAAACCAGCCGTCATCAAGGACGAACAGCTCCATTCCAAGCTCAGCACCACTACGTGCAATCTCAAGAATTTTTTCTTCATTAAAATCAAAATAGGTCGCTTCCCAGTTGTTAATAAGAATCGGACGTTCTTTATCCCTCCAAACTCCCCTCGCCAATCGAGTACGATAAAGGTCGTGCAATGCCTGACTCATTTCGTTTAAACCAGAGTCAGAATAAACCAGTACGGCTTCTGGTGTTTGGAAACTTTCACCCTGCTTCAGCTTCCATGCGAATTGGAATGGATTAATGCCCATCATCGCTCTTGTTACTTTGTATGTATCCACCTCAATCTGGGCGAGAAAATTACCGCTGTAAATTAAACTGAAGCCATATGCCTCACCGGCATGCTCCGTTGTCTCGGGTCGAACCAACGCCATAAATGGGTTATGAGCATGACTGCTTGCTCCACGTGTACTGGAAATCGATTGGACGCCTGTTATAACCGGTTTCCTTTCAAGATGATTTTCGCGGGTCCAGGCACCATTTAAGTGAATCAATTCAAAATTATCATCTGAAAAATCGATGCTTAAGCTCATCGCTGTTTCAAGCTCGTAGTCTTCAGAACCATTATTCGTAAATTTAGCACTTCTGGCAATAACCGGCCGATCTTTATAAATCGTATAGAATATATATAATGTCAGCTCAGAATACGCATCCTTCAGCAGAATTTCGAGCGTCTCTGCCTCCTCAGGAGATTCCGTATATGTAGCCGGCAGACCATCAAGGACTGGTTTCCCTTCCATAACTCGATAATCTGCATATTCAAAACGACTGATTCTGTCACCCGCTGGATAGCGAACCTGCTGTGCTGGGTAGCGAAAATCCGAGGTACCAAAACCAGGATACTCTTGTCTGATATGTTCCAGTGATAAAGTATGATCACCCTCAAACTGATTATTCGATGGACGTACTTCTCTTTCCATTAAAAAGTCGAAGTTTTCCTGATGACGAATACTTTTCCCAAAATATAAATGCTCCAGCTGATTGATTTGGTCCATCACGCGGAATAAATAACTTACTTTACTGTTTGATAGATGAAACTCAAGCTTGTTTTTATTTACTTTAATCAATTTATTCATATAATAGGAACCCCTTTACGCGGTCACCAAGCTTCGGCAAATATTCGTGACCATATTCCGGAAAGATAATCATTTCCTTTGGCGAAGTGATTTGATTGTAGACCGCAAATTGCTGGGCTGGATAACAAACATCATCCTCAAGGGCAATCGCCCATTTTACTTCCGCCTTAATTCGCGGTGCAAAGTGTTGCAAATCTATGTATTCAAGAGTGTTGAAGAATTCATCTTCACGCTCATGCATCGGATCACGGAAACGAAACCAATAATGAAGTTCCTCATAGGCAGAAGAAGTAATATTAAATTCAAAAGCTTTACGGTAATCACTTAAAAATGGATATTGCGCAACAACCTTTTTCACTCTTGGTTCCAACGCTGCACAAACCAATGATAGAGCTCCGCCCTGTGAGGCACCCTGAATATATATTTCCTCTTCATTGACCTCATCCATCGACATTAAAATTCTGGCAGCCTGTACAGTATCAAGAAATACAGAACGGAAATACAAACTTTCCGGCCCTTCTTCGACACCGCGGATGATGAGTCCCTTCATCGTTGTTCCTTTTACTTTAGAGTTGTTCTCAGAAAGCCCGCCCTGTCCGCGGCAATCCATAGCAAGGACAGAAAAGCCTTCAGCAGCCCAGCTTACTTTATCGCCAAAATCACCACTGTCTCCATGATATCCATGGAACATAAGCATTCCGGGTATTTTTCCATTTACTTGTTTCGGACAAACATATTGGCATCTCACCCTTGCTCCTTCAACACCAATAAAATACAAATTATAAAAATCAGCGACTCGGGAAGGAATTTCAACTCTCTCCAATTCATAATCCAATGGAAGCCGTTCAAGCTCTTCCAGTTGTTTATCCCAAAATTCATCAAAATTCGCAGGTTTTATTCCACTTCCAAGATAATTCTGATATTGATGGATGACTTTTTCTGCTTTCATAAGAACACCCCTTCTTTTGGTATCGCTTTCATTATAAAGAATATACAAAATTATGTAAATGTATATATTTTATGAAAATATGTAAATCCTTTTAAAATTAATTCTACTAGTAAAATAGACTTATCATTTTACATAAAATATTCACATTTTACGGTCATATTGTATTTATAAAGCTTGTTAGTATCGCTGAACAGAGGATTAAACAGTACCGATTGATAATAACTGGTAAAGTTAAAACAAAAATAGTTTAGATATCCTTGACGCTGCGGATGAATGAATACTCGCAAATATACAATTATTGGTTTGACATTGTGCTGCAGGGGAATTGTGTAATAAAACGATGCATAAGGAGGAATAAAAATGCTAACATTTTTACCAAGTAAGGACCCGTCTACTATTGCAGTAGAAATGTACGGGAAATCAACTGAAGAAGATGCACGTAAATTAGATAACTTTGTAAAAGAAAATTTATTGGATGGTAAGGAATTCAATTTACTAGCTGTCATTGAAAACGTCGATGGAGCCAGCCTAAAAGGTCTGGCAGAAGGAATCAAATTCGATACCAAACGAATGAATCAATTTAACAAGATTGCCATTGTAGCAGATCAAAGTTGGTCTAATATGATTGCAACACTCAGTAATCTGGTACCGGGCATTAAAGCTAAGCATTTTGACTCCGATCAGCTGGATGATGCTTGGAATTGGATACTTGGATATAAACAAGACAGTGATGACCCGACAAATGTCATTCTTTAAAATAGCCATTAATTAACTCCCTACAGTTATTTAGGGAGTTATTTTAGTTGTTTTATTAATCTATTAACTATCCATGAATACTTTGAATCAGTTATAAATGAACGATCCTTAAAAGAGAGTAAACTTCTACTATATTACTTTCTTTTTTCTAATGAAAGCAGTGCCTTCTTAACATTCGTCAAAAATGGATAAATTATGTAAATATAATGATATTTAATCCTAAATAATGGACAAACGGAACATTTATTTGGTAATTTATAAGTGTAGGATAATATGCCTAATACTAAATATTAGGCGCTGAGGGGGAATGCCATCATGGCACGTATGGAAGGTAAAGTTGCTATTATTACTGGAGCGGCTCAAGGTATGGGCGCGGCACATGCTCGTAGATTAGTAGAAGAAGGCGCTAAAGTAGTTTTAACAGACCTTAATGTAGAAAAAGGTCAAGCTACAGCTGCTGAACTTGGGGAAAACGCTTTATTTGTAAAACAAAATGTTACTAGTGCTGAAGATTGGGCAAAGGTTGTAGAAGAAGCGGAAAAAGCATTTGGAAAAGTCGATGTCTTAGTCAATAACGCTGGTATTACAATGGCAAAATCTATTTTAGACATGACTGAGGAAGATTATCGCCGTATCGTGGATATTAACCAACTTTCTGTATTCTTAGGAATGAAAGCAGTTATTCCAGCCATGCAAAAAGCTGGCGGTGGATCGATTGTTAATATCTCGTCTATGAACGGAATCGTTGCTGGTGCTATCGGTTATACAGATACTAAATTTGCAGTACGCGGTATGACAAAAGCAGCTGCAATCGAATGTGCAAATTACGGTATTCGTGTAAACTCTATTCACCCAGGTGTCATTGCTACACCAATGGTTGTACAAGAAGATACAAAAGCAGCCGTAGAAGCATTTGCTAAACACATTCCTCTTAAACGTGTGGCTCAATCTGAAGAAGTTTCTAACTTAGTGCTTTACTTGGCATCTGATGAGTCCAGCTACTCAACTGGCAGTGAATTCATCATTGATGGTGGTTTAACAGCACAATAAAGTTTAAAGGCATTAATTTAATACTTATAACCAGAAAGCCAAAACCTTCTAAATCAAGGTCTTGGCTTTTTGCTATTATATATACTAAAAAGCAACAGGAAGTGAATCGATTCCTTTTGAGGAAAGGGCAAATTGCCATTGAATTTCCTCCTGAGGTACATTCAGTCTTAAGTCAGGAAAACGTTTTAATAGGGTAGTAAATGCAATATCTCCCTCTACTCTTGCAAGCGGAGCTCCTAAGCAGGTGTGGACACCATGTCCAAATGCTAGGTGATGATTTATTTTCCGCTTCACGTCTAACCCTTCTGAATCAGTAAATACTTCCTCATCTCGATTCGCGGCTTTTACCGTCACAAGAACCATATCTCCTTTTTTAATATTTTTGCCGCCTATCTCTACATCCTCTTTTGCAAAGCGTGGACCCACACTTGTAGATGGACCGTTGAAACGTAATAATTCCTCTACAGCTGATGGAACTAAACTTAGATCGCTTTTTAATGCTTCAAGTTGTTCAGGATGTTCAAACAACAACATCGATCCCGTTGCGATTAAGTTTGAGGTGGTTTCATGCCCAGCAAAAATTAATAAAGTAATCATTGAGATTAATTCTGATTCTTCAAGACGTTCTCCTTCTGCTTCAATCGCAATAAGCTGACTAATTAAATCATCAGAAGGATTGGCTCTCTTTTCTGCAACCAGGTTTTGGGTGTATTCTCCAAATTCCTGTAAATGGGCTGCTACAGTAGGGTCTTGTCTCCCCCAGCCCATCCCCTTCGCAATCGCGGAGGACCATATATTGAGTTTTTCACGATCTGCGTATGGCACCCCCAACATTTCAGAAATCACATTAATTGGTAATGGATAAGCATAGTCTTTTACAAGATCCATTTCACCCTTAGATTGAACTTTATCAAGTAATTCATCTGCAATTTCTTGAATACGCGGTCGCAAGCCTTCCATATATCTTGGTGTAAATGCTTTTGAGACCAACATCCGTAATCTCCTATGGTCCATACCATCAACAAAAAGCATTGATTTGCCGGTAAAAAATGTGTCAGGTGCTGATGTATCTACCTCGCTATAAATTTTATCTCTAAAACCCTTTTCTCCATCAATAGAGGAAGGATCTACAGTAAATTGTTTGTGATTTTTAAGGATTTGGACTGCCTCATCCATATGTACAACCATCCAAGCTTGACGATCTGCCTCTCCCAAAGGGTTGGGAATAGAAACGATAGGCCCAAGCTCGCGCATTTTTGCAAATACAGAAAATGGATCTTCATTACTCTTTCCACTTAATACACCCAGAACCTGGTTGGAAACCATTTCTTCTGTCTTATTCATCAATCTACCTTCCTTCCATCTTTTCTTTTAGCCTTACATATTCTTAATGATTGTAAGCTCTGATACAATACTCTATTTTTAGTACTCTAATTTGTGTACTATTTCTTAGGATACTATTACCCTGCTATAGAGTAAATGCGAGTAAAGTACTTTTTTAATATAGGTAGAATGAATGTATAGCTTCAAAGAATCCCTTTCTGTCATATGCAAATATATCCCTTTTATAATAAATACTTTTTGCTCATCTAGACACAATGTCATGGGTGAAAAAACTTTTATTTACAAAAAAAGACCTGCACAAAAGCCATAATAGGCATTTATACAAGTCATGATAAGGAAATTATTTAAGCAAGATCCCATTTCATCAAATCAAATCGTCCTTCTCTACTAAAAAGAATTTCTTTTTCTTTTAGCTTAGGGAAATAACGGGCTGTGAATGTTTCTTCTCCTTCATTAATAAATATTTCTAATGAAGAGGTATCTATAAATATTTGCATCGTCTTTAGGCTATCCAGTTTACACGTTCTTGACTCTATCTTCATTGCTTTCTATAACCCACTTTCTTTTTTTCAAGCATACGTTACTAACAAGCTAATAAAAATGAGCTATAGAAGTATTTTAAGTTAAGTCTCAAGCCCTAGAAAACTCTACTGCCTATTATAGATAACCATCAAGATAGCTTCTCCCGTCTAAAAGTTTAATTTATCTGATTAGCCTGCTCTTCAGCCGAATATGTCTTTTTACAATACCATAAAAAGTAAATTATTCTTGTCATACTTTTTACGAAAGGTTGAGATTAATGGGATTTCACTACCTTTAGACATATTTATCTATATAAGAAGTACTTCTTTCTTTCTATTCAGAGCGACAATCTATGCGAAAAAAAAGCCTTTTAAAAAAGACCTGTCCTAAAGTCGTTTTTGCAGACTTCCTGAGCAGGTCTATTTTAGTGATTTCATATATTTTATCTATAAAATTATTTCGCTTTCTCCACGCAATAGCCATAAAAGCGATCACAGTGGTCTATGATTTTATCTTGACTGACCAGGGCATTCACCCATTTTTCCGGAATATTTTTCATCCCGTAATACATACCAGCTATAGTTCCCGTTATAAAAGCAATCGTATCAGTATCATTGCCCAGATTGACCGCTTCAAGAACGGCATCTTCATAGGTTTGAGATTTAAAGAAACACCACAAAGCAGCTTCAAGTGAGTGAACAACATATCCATCCGAGCGAATATCATCGCGGTCTGCTTCAAGCAAGCTTAGACTAAAGATTCTTTCATATGAAGCAAATTCTTGTTGATACTCATTCTCTGATCCAAGCTGTTCCCAGCATGTATTGAGTGCAATTTCCAAGGATTCTAAAGGTGAATGTTGATCGTACATATTCAGCAAAAATTCCACATAAATAATTGTACCAAGGGTAGATCTTGGATGGCCGTGCGTGACATGCGCAATTCTCTCTATTTCCTTTTTCCTCGTCTGAGCATCTGGCTCTTTCGATAATGTAAATACAAGTGGCACTATACGCATAAGTGCGCCATTGCCATTATCATATTCCGTTTTCCCACCACACTGAACAGCCGGTACACCTTGCTTATAACGGCTAATAGCATTTGCGGTTGCAATGCCGATATCGAACATTTCACCATATGGGGTCCAGTAGCCTTTATCCTGGTAGGAAACAAAGCGGTTCATCAAATCATTTTCATCTTTTCCTGCAATTAAATTTTCAATCAGGCACATCGTTAGTGATGTATCATCAGACCATGTTCCAGGAGGCATATTATAGGTCCCATAACCGATCATATCTGTAACGCCGGCATTTCTGGCTTTAAATTCTACCGGTACACCAAGAGCATCCCCAATAATCCCGCCTATAATGGTTGAATATATCTTTTCCTTCATTGTATCTGCTGGAACTCCATCTACTTTTCTTGTCATATGGAATCCTCCCTTATACTGTCTTTTATCTCATTTTACCAAACTAACCTTTCTTCTATAACGGGATTTCCCAAAAACTTAATTCCATTTCCTTCAATTTGTTAAAATAGAATGAATATGTTAATATATCAGAATACTTAATTTTTGGATATCCCTCCAAACTACCATAAAGGAGGACTGATAAAATGAAACAAAGTTTATACCTAGCAGGTGCATTTGTAGGAGTCATTGTTGGAGCGGGATTTGGCTCTGGCCAAGAAATCATGCAGTTTTTTACGAATTTTGGCTTTTACAGTATACCTGCTATTTTGCTGGCAACTGTCTTATTTTCCTTTATTGCCATGCAGCTCTCTCAACTGAGCAGCCATATGCAAGCCACCTCACATAAAGAAATCATCGAGGTTCTTTGCGGACGTTTTCTTGGTCAAGCACTGGATATAATTTTATCGTTCTTTTTATTTGGCGTTGGTGTAATTATGATAGCAGGCGCAGGATCAATTGTTGAGGAACAGTTTGGGATTTCTGCCATCTGGGGTTCACTATTTATGACAGTTATCACCATCCTGACCATGCTATTGAAGGTAGAGAAAATCATCTCTATCATTAGCTCAATCACACCATTTTTATTAGTTATTATGATTTTTATATCAGGATACGCGCTAATTAAAAATGGAATCACTCCTATAGACATAGAGCGTAATGTTGATTTAGACAAAGCAGCGGCTTCAAATTGGTTCATGTCCGCATTACTTTATGTATCCTTTAATGTTGCTGTCGGTTTCTCTATGCTATCTGTTATTAGCGGAACGTTTAAAAATAAAAAACAAGCAGCTATTGGCGGAATTATGGGCGGTATCCTGCTCGGTGTACTCATGCTGCTGATTAATATAGGTATGATGACTGATATGGCTAATATGCAAATTGTAGAAATGCCTACTTTATTTTTAGCTAATAGTATCTCACCTTTAATCGGGAACCTGCTATCTATTATTCTATTGGCTATGATTTACAATACATGCGTGGGAATGTTTTATGCATTCACAGTGCGAATCATTCCTCAAGGACGCTTCTTTCATCCTTCAGTTGTGATATTCGGAGCAATTGGTTTTGGTCTTAGCTTTGCTGGTTTTACTACATTGGTAAACACCGTGTATCCAATCATGGGCTATGTGGGATTTATTTTACTGGCAGCAATTGGCTGGTCCTGGATTAAATCTAAGCACCATGCTCCTGAAATCAATCGCATAAACCCCGTAGCTGAAAAAGAAAAGAAAATAGTCTAGAACTTCAAAGGATTCTATCCCCGTACTATTTATGGCACGGGGCTTTTTTAATGTAATAAATGAAAATACTGCTACAATCTTTCCAGTTTTATCGCTTTAAAGATAGGGGGAGAGGATTCCATTGTTTGGCTCATCCATACTTTCACCCTTTGTCCGGTTTTTAGTTCACCTCTATAATCACTTTGATGGATGGATAGACGCCCGACATTTTTATATTTGGCTTGCAGCTCCTCAATCGGCAAATCCACGTCCTCATTCTCAAAATTTGAATCGAGCACAATGAATACAGCATCGGCTTCGCTAATGATAATTGTTCCTTCGATTCCAGGTGAGTCGATTTGTCGTTCAAGTTCATACAGATAAAGAACGATGAGAAGCAATAAGGATAACCCGATATATAGGGAAACTTTCGTCGTAATCTTCAAGATTCCACCTCCCTTACCCACCTTTATCAATACCTTCATTCTGTTATTCCTAAAATTCCCCTCTGCACTTTTTTAATTACGTATATAATTTAATAAAGGGGGAGCTGTAATGAATTGTTTAGGCTGTAATTTAGCACATAAAAAAGAAAATGTTTATGTAGTTTTTGAAGATGATTATGTTTGTTGTATTTTAGATATTGATCCTTATAACGAAGGACACGTTTTGATTTTACCTAAAAAACATGTTCGATACTTTAATGAATTTGACGATAATACGGCAAGCTCCGTAATGATGGCAGCAAAGAGGCTATCAAAAGTGATAAAAATTTTGTTTAATCCGGATGGCATTACAGTCTGTCAGAACGGTGGAGCATTTGATGAATTAACACATTTTCATATGCATGTAGTTCCGCGGTATGAAGGACAAAATTTTGCAGATTTCTATTCTGAAGATGGAGAAACACTTGGAGAAAAGGAATACGACTTGGAAGAGACGAAAAGAAAGATCACCGAAATGCTAAAGGTTTTGGATTAATTTCCACTACCTTTTTTTATTCATTCCATTATACTACACCCGTTTATTTCTTTTTTATTGCTTTGTATACCAGACTAAACTTATTAAATTTAGTAAACTAGCATCACTCCTGCTATCCCCTTCATCTGTGCCCTCCCATTCATTAGTAATTTTGTTCCCTTTTGCATTTCTTCTACGCTCTATTTCGCGCGATACCCTTTCAAGTTTATTCCCAAATGACATATACATTTTTTTCAAATATAATGGTAGGCGAGGTGAAAATATGATAACCACAAATAGCTTTAAAAGACTTGTATCAATTCTAGCAATTGCAATGCTAGCTTTGGTTACTGCTGCATGCAGTAATAACAAAGGGGAAGAAAGCAAAAAAGAGGAAAAAACCGGCTGGGAAGCCATTAAAGAATCCGGCAAATTAAAAGTTGCAACTTCCGGAACCTTATATCCCGCTTCCTATCATGATTCTGAAACAAATGAATTAACCGGATACGATGTGGAAGTAACACGTGAAGTAGCTAAACGATTAAACCTAGAAGCTGAATTTACTGAAATGGCCTTTGATGGAATGCTAGCCTCCATCAACAATGGACAAACTGACATCGCTGTCAATGATATTACAGCTACTGAGGAAAGAAGAGAAAAATTTTCTTTTTCTGAACCCTATAAATATTCCTTCGGCGCTGCCATCGTTAGAAAATCAGATTTATCCGGCATTAAAGATCTTGATAGTTTAAAAGGGAAAAAAGCAGCTGGAGAAGCAACAACTACATATATGGAAGTGGCACGTGAACATGGAGCTGAAGAAGTCATCTATGACAATGCAACAAATGATCAATATTTGCGAGATGTTTCTACTGGCAGAACTGACATTATTCTAAATGATTATTATACTCAGCGTTTAGCTGTAGCTGCATTTCCAGAATTCGATATTACCGTACATCCTAATATAAAATACAACCCAAGCAATCAAGCCATATTGATGAAAAAGGATAACAGTGACTTGTTGAACGAAATAAACAAGGTATTGGAAGAAATGAAAACGGATGGAACAATGGCGGAGCTCTCTAAAAAATTCTATGACAGCGCAGACGTTACAAAAGAAGTTCAGTTGGACTCAGTTAAATAAGTGATTGAAAGGGAATTTATATGGCAGATATCCAATGGCAATATATATTTAACCCAGAATTAGCAATCGATTCATTGCCATATGTTCTTGAAGGCTTATCGAATACCCTCTTGATTTCATTTATCAGTATGGCTTTGGGATTGATCATTGGTTTCTTTTTGGCTCTTGGACGGAGTTCAAAAAGTAAATGGCTGCGCTGGCCAGCCAGCATGTACATCTCTTTTATGCGCGGTGTACCCATTCTTGTGATTATTTTTATTCTTTATTTTGGCTTTCCGATTATCGGAATTGAATTTACTGCCATGCAAGCGGCTATTATTGGATTCAGTTTTAACAGTGCAGCTTATATTGCTGAAATCAACCGTTCTGCTCTTGGTTCTGTCGATAAAGGACAATGGGAATCCTCACAATCATTGGGTTTATCCTATTGGCAAACCATGGGAGGGATTATCCTTCCGCAGGCTGTCCGAATTGCGCTACCACCTCTCTCTAATGTGTTGCTGGATTTAATCAAAGCTTCTTCATTGGCAGCGATGATAACGGTCCCTGAAATATTTCAGCATGCCAAAATCGTCGGAGGACGGGAATTTGATTATATGACGATGTACATACTTGTAGCGATGATCTATTGGTGCATATGTGCGGCTGTTTCTCTTCTGCAGCGCTATTTAGAAAAAAGAGCTGAGGTGTATTTGCAGAAATAGAATGGCTGCTAAAGCCACTCCTCACTCAATTTCTATTGTTCGGAGACATTTATATGAAATTCCGTAGGGCACAGTTTATTGGATAAAAAGGATAGAGAATCTATCCTTTTTTCATATTGATAGAAAATAAGCAGGGAACAAACCCTGCTATCAAGTCGTTATTCGTTAAATTGACAGAAGTTAAGAATATGACCATCCGGATCTTTAAAATCGAAGGTTCGTATATCCGGGTAATCAGCTATTTCGTCGGCATCTACTTCATTTTCTATAAAGAACTTATGTACTTCATCTATGTTAGTTGTAAAGAAATTAAATGGGTAGTGTTTTGCAGGTTTTGCGTCTGTTGATTGAACAAGGGTTAACGAGGTTTCTCCTATTGTGAAGGCAGCATACCCATTTCGATTCCATCTCATATTTAATCTTAATTTTTCTGAATACCATTTAATCGAGTAGTCTAAATCGCTTACCTCTAAAAATACGGTATCAATTCTCTTTACCAGTCCTTCCATTCTTCTACTCCTTCTAATTATTTTCCATAATTAAATTCCATCAAAGAAAGTGTATTTCCTATAGAAATTGAAATAACCCCCGAAAGTTAGAATTGATATCCGACTTTTGGGGGCCACTTCTGATAGCCCTTGAAACAAAAAGGAGTATCTGCTTTTAATTTCATAAATGACTCAATCTTTTTCTTTAGCCTTCTGTGTATCCCTAATATTTTTTTGAACAGTTATGGCAGCGAATACACTTAATACAAAGGACATACCATAAAATCCTTTCTCACTTAAATCAATACTTCCCGCATTATAAAGACCGATGCCCATCAAGGCGATTGCAACAATAAGAGCAAACCAGCTAATTCCATAATAGATGGCTGTCACAGGTATATCCTCATCTCGATCTCTAACCGCCTTTTGTAATGATACTGCTGAATAAAGTCCAAATACTAATACTGCGAAATAATACCCTTTTTCGTTTAATTCCATTGAAGCATTAAATAATCCTATTAGATAAGCAGCAACCCCTACCAATAAAGCCGCCCAGGTAGCACCTTTAAAAGCAGTCGTTGGTTCCCCAGGATGTCTTTCGACCTTCTTTTTTGGAACACTTTGTTCGTTATCTAATAAATATTCATTCTCATTCGACACTGAGTCTTTTCACCTCTCCTCTATATAAATAGTAATTATGTAAAGCGGAATTCCGCCTCTATATCTATTGTATAGAATATTATTACAAATTAGTACATATTATCCTTTTTTCGTTATTCAATTGTCTTCACAAGGGCCTATTATAGCATGCGACTAATCAAGATTGTGGTGAATATCCAAGCCTTTTAACACCCAACATAAGTACCGACACAAAAAATATAATGAGCAAAATAAAAAGTTCAACCAGTCTTGTTCTGGTTGAACTTTATTATTTTGCAGATTGATCTCACAATCTCTGAGAATCTCACAGATCTTATACGTTAACTGTCTCTGCTCTATTCTCTTTTCTCTTATGGATTTTCTTCATTACAAATCTGGCAATTGGCTGTGCTACTATTAATTCAATCCAAAATGCCACACCGAAATTCCTAAACCAGCTCAAAAAGAAATTTTGAAAAGGTTCTAAGCTGATTTGTTTTGAGCCAACCCAGGTACCGATAATGGTTAAAAGGACGGATAGAACGGTTACATTGAAAAATGTATTCATTAAAACTCTTGCATTGAATCCATCTGTTTTACCTATGAATTTAGGCATTATTTTACCAACCACAGGTCCAGCAACAAATCTCACCAATAAAACAACAATGATCCACATAATTGGAATAATCTTTAAGGTTTCGATATAATTTTCTTTACTGAAACCACGTTCCAATCCCATAATAATTGGTGCAATCGTATTTACTGAGATGATTGAAATGATGAGCATAAATAATATGCCTTCTCTTGCGTTTTGTGGCAACCTATCTTCTCTATGCATATATACCCTCCGAAAAATGAAAAATTCAGATGGCAGACGTATCATCAAGACATATATTTTTGGCATATCAACTATACCAATATCTCTACACACTGATTTAAACATATTACCATGTTAGGAGAAAAATTTTCAATCACCAATTTTCTACTTATTAAAAGACTATTTGCTCTTTAATAGATTCCAATTTTACAAGTGAACCATTTCAAGAGTTTAACTGCAAATCAATGGAAGATGTCTGAATTAGATTTGTAGCTTATTGTAGGATACTATATAGCCGTTTAAATCCTTGATTGTACCAGATAATTCACCGGATGATTGATTTGCTTCATCTATAATAGCGGTTATTTCTTTTAAATCCTTTTCCGCTTTTAACGCTGAGTATATCTTTTGCTCCAAGTTAAGTACTTCTTCATATTGATCAAGGGCTTGATTATATGTTTGTAACAGGTTAATCAGTGAGTCATGGAGGCTCAACAATGTTTCCTTATGTACTTTTTTCTGATCTATTTTACTCAGTAATTCTTCTGATTCTTTCATTTGTATTAATTGGTTTTCTACCAATGATTTGTCCTCGTCAACCATTAGTTTACACTGATTGATTGTCTCTTCAGCCTTACTTATTTGGTTTTCAGCCTTTTTTAGGTTATCTGCTCCATCTTTTACTGTCCTTTCGTATAGGGATTGCAGCTTATTATTTTCGGTATTAAAAAGCTCCCCATAATTCATATTAGACTTAAAATCCCATGCCACTTGATTATGAACCTTTAAATATTTTTCATCATACTTTTGTATAACTGGTAGAATTAAAACAGCCATTAACATACTGGTTACAATTAAAGCTAGATATATACCTATTTTCTTTCTAATCATACGATTCCTCGTCCTTATAATCTCTTATCTTTATGGAAGTTTGCCGGAAAATGTTTTGATTCTTCGTATCTTTCAAATTCATAGCCCGCTTCCTTTATACTTTTAATTATTCCTGGCAATGCCTCAATGGTACCTTTCTTTTCATGAATTAAGATAATTTCCTCAGATCCATTTAATTGCTTCAGAATTTCTCCTTCAATTTTTGAAGGATTCTCTTGCAGCTTCCAATCTTTTGAATCGATTGTCCAATCCCACATTTTCAATCCTGCGTGTGCAGCTTGATCTCGCAATTTCGTATTTAACCCTGGAGATGATCCATATGGACATCTGAATAAAATCGGCAAAATATTTACCTGTTCTTTGATTAATTGCTGTGTTTCCATCACTTCTTCTACAATTTTTCCCTTTTTGTACAATCTATTATAATCATGGCTCATTGAGTGCATTCCGATATAATCTCCACGGTTGACATATTCCTTGGCCATATCCGGGTATTTCTTCATATTATTTCCGATCAGAAAATGAGTAGCCGGTATTTCAAATTGATCGAGTATAGCAATTAACTCCTTTGTATAAAGACTTGGACCATCATCAATTGTTAAATAAACTACTTTTCTTTCTTTACCATTTAATTTTTCAGGCACTTTTTTTACGGTCCTTTCATATGTAACCATGTTCAGTTCTGGATGCCCTGATTGATCATTGGTTTTGTCAGCCAAACTGGAAGTCGGCTTGATCCAGCTCATTACTGTTATGGATACTATAATAGTAACCAAGATAATTGCAAAATTACGCATTCTTTAATCTTCCTTTATAAATCTCTATTTAACTCCTATTATATTACAATTCTTTTTCTATTGTAATATTTTAGTAATATTTCAGAAAAATAGATTAACTAAAAAGCCACTATCCTCTTGTAGGGTAGTGGCTCTTGCATATCTATTTTTTTCTCTTAGATAATCTGCCAAGTAAAAAGGCACCGGCTGCTATCGCAAGAGCCGTGTTTGTTTTTTTGGTGAATACTTGTTTCGTTACAAGGCTTATGTTTTGAGGTCTTTCAGCCAAACGTCTCATAAAGTATCCATACCAATCCGTCCCAAAAGGAACATACGTACAAAACTGGTAGCCCTCTTTAGCCAATTCCATTTGCATATCGAAGCGGAAACCATAGAGCATTTGGAATTCAAATTTTTCATTAGGAATTTGATGATCTTTTACAAATTGCTTCACATGGTTTATGACTTTATGATCGTGTGTTGCAATGGAGGTGAACTTACCATTTAACAGATGATATTCTATCAAATTGATATAATTTTTATCAATTTCTGCTTTTGTTTGATAGGCTAATTCAGCAGGTTCCTTATAGGCACCTTTTACAATACGAAGGCGGTAATTTTTATATTTTTGTATATCATTTTCGGCTCGATGAAAATATGCTTGTATAACTGTACCAATATTATCGTATTTTTCCGATATCTGATCTACTAAATCAAAAGAAGGCTGTAATCTGGAATGGTTCTCCATATCAATATTTATAAAAATATCATACTTTGCAGCTGCTTCAAAAATTTCCAACAGATTGTCTCTGCAGAAATCCAAATCTATATCCAACCCTAATTGAGAGGGTTTTAATGATATATGAGCATCGACTTTATTTTCATAAATGGCCTCAATAACCTGAAGGATTTGATTCTTCGCCTTTACAGCTTCATCTTTATCACTCACAAATTCTCCAAGATTATCCACGGTACAAGAAATTCCATACTTATTTAACTCTTTTATACTCTCAATTGTTTCGTCTATATTTGTACCGGCAACTACAGTTTGGGCACCCATTTTTAACCCATATTTTTGAGCTGTGCGGTTTAAAAGCTGATTTTCTGAAAGAGCAATGAAGAAATCTTTAACAATCATTAAGAACACCCCTTATGTTAGTTAAATAACATGAAATCAATAAATACAGAATAAATACTTGTAATCTTACACTATGGGTAGGCTAAAACTTATATGTTCATATAACCTCATTTGAAGCGCTTACTTATTTCAATATATTCATAATATAGTAAATTCCGAAAGATTTCTATAAGGAATATCTTTTTTTACTTCCGTAATAATATGCCGGCTCCCCAATAGAGCAACAGCCTTATATAATAGGCAATTAATCGATTTAATGACCTTTCCTATATTTTTGATTGAGACATATGCAACTATAGTGATTGTTCTTTTAACAAGTACAGGTATTGGCTTCAATCTATATACCGCACTCCATTTCTTTTATGTACTTAGCCCTATATTAACTTGTCAGCTAGTTTTCTCTCCGTGATTTATGGCCTATTTTTCTCGTAACTTAGTTTGTTTCCTAGACTTACTAAGTAGATACCTTCTATAATAATGTTCAAATACCTATGTAAACGCTTTCTATTTTAAATGAAAAGGAGATTAGGACATGTCACAAAAATTAGTACGTAAGTTTCTAAGTTTCGGATTAGCTATTGCCCTTGTAACTCCTGTCGTTTCCACCGATATTGCGAGTGCTAAGCCATTAAGTGCTTTAAAAGCTTCCCCTTTATATGAAAGATACGAAGATTCTTTTACAATTGGGGCTGCTGTCGAACCTGATCAATTACAGGGCAAGAGTGGTCATGTATTAAAGCGTCACTATAACAGTATTGTCGCAGAGAACGTAATGAAGCCAATATCTATCCAACCCGAAGAGGGGAAATTCAATTTTAAAGAAGCAGATAAAATTGTGAAATTCGCCAAGAAAAATGATATGGATGTTCGTTTTCATACCCTTGTATGGCATAGTCAGGTACCTGATTGGTTCTTTATTGATAAGAACGGGAATAAAATGACCGAAGAAACCAATCCAAAACAGCGGGAGAAAAATAAAAAGCTATTATTACAGCGCTTAGAAAATCACATAAAAACGATTGTCAAAAGATATAAAAATGATGTCGACTCATGGGATGTTGTAAACGAAGTGATTGACGAATATGCATCAAATGAGCAGAAGCTGCGTGAGTCTCCTTGGTATCAAATAACTGGTACTGATTATATTAAGGTAGCATTTAAAACAGCTAAAAAATATGCAAAAAAGGATGCAAAACTGTACATTAATGACTACAACACAGAGGTGGAACCCAAAAAAACCCATTTATATAACTTAGTTGTTGAATTGCTTGAACAAAAAGTCCCTATTGACGGTGTGGGTCATCAAGCTCATATTCAATTAGGCTGGCCATCCATTGCTGAAACGGAGGAATCTATTAATCGTTTTGCCAGTCTTGGTTTAGATAATCAAGTAACCGAGTTAGATGTGAGCTTATACGGCTGGCCACCAAGACCTGCTTATCCTTCATATGAGGATATTCCAGAAGAAGAGTTCCAGCGTCAAGCTGCCAGGTATAATGAGTTATTTGAAATGTATGAGAGATTAGGAGATAAGATCAGTAACGTAACATTCTGGGGAATTGCAGATAATCATACATGGCTAGACGACCGTGCCGAGGAATATAATAATGGCGTTGGAAAAGATGCACCGTTTGTCTTTGATCCGAATTATAATCTTAAGCCTGCTTATTGGGCAATAATGGACTAGAATAGATGCCGAGATTAATTTAGTATAAGAATCCTTAGATATCTTCTTATACTATAGTAAAAGAGGAAGCTTATCGCTTCCTCTTTATCTTTTAGTTTCAGTATATACATCCTTTTAATTAACTTGTTGTTATTGTTTTATCTTTAAATGGATTTTTTTACTCAAAGGATTAACCTGCAAGTTTTCCAATCTGAAGCTCATACATTTGATAATATTTGCCTTTTAATTCCATGAGTTCATCATGGTTTCCTCTCTCCACAATTTTTCCTTTATCGAGAACAAGGATTTGGTCAGCGCTTTTAATAGTAGAAAGACGGTGTGCAATAATAAAAGTGGTTCGACCTTTCTTTAGCACTTCCATTGCTTCCTGAATTAAGCTTTCTGTTTCTGTATCAATACTGGATGTTGCTTCATCAAGAATCAGGATGGCCGGATTAAAAGCCAAAGCACGGGCAAAGGATATTAATTGGCGCTGCCCTGATGAAAGAGTACTCCCTTTTTCAACTACCGGTTCATCAAACCCATGTTCAAGATGGGCCAATACGCGGTCAGCTCCCACATCACGTAACGCTTTTTCAGCTACTTCTCTCGAAATTTTTGGATCATCAAGTGTGATATTCGAAAGGATGGTTCCAGTAAACAAATATGGATCCTGTAGAACAATTCCCATATGCTCACGCAAGGTTTGATGTGGGATATCTTTCAATTCTATCCCATCAATGCGGATAGCCCCCTCCTGATAGTCATAAAATCTGAATAACAGATTCATAATGGAGCTTTTCCCAGAGCCTGTATGCCCCACTAGGGCTATTGTTTCGCCCTGACTAGCCTCAAACTGAATATCCCTTAATACTTTTTCTCCTTCTTTATAGCTAAAAGATACATGATCAAATTCAACATGCCCTTTAAAACGTGACTTACGTTGATCCTCAACATCAATACCTTCCTCTTCCAGAAGTGCAAATACACGTTCACCGGCTACCATCGCCTGTTCAAAATTTGCAAACTGATTGACAATTCCTGATATTGGGTGGAACAGACGATTTAAATAATTCACCATCGCGTATAAAACGCCAAGACTGACGACTGATTCCCCAGATGCTGCCATACCTCCGAAATACCAAATAAATAGTGTTAATGTAATAACACGCAAAGCACCTACAAGATTTCCATTTAACAAGGAATTTAATTTTTGCATTTTACTTTGGTATACATAATGCTCTGTGTTCAGTTTTTCAAATTCCTCTGTTGTTTCTTTCTCCCGCTTGAATGCCTGAATGATATTCATCCCATTTATGGATTCGTTAATCATGGCATTAATATCACTTATACGCGCCCGAATGACCCTATTATACTTTGTAGCAAATTTACGAAATAATAATGTCCATCCAACGAGCAGCGGCAGAATAATCAATGTCACCATTCCAAGCTTTACATTAAGTAAAAATAGAGCAATGATAATTCCGATAATATTAACCGTACTCGAGAAAAAGTTAGCTAAAACCCTTACATAAAGCTCCCGAATTGCTTCGGTATCATTTGTAATCCGTGCTACTACCTTTCCTGCCGGTAAATTATCAAAGTAGCGAATCGGCAGTCTTTGAATTTGAGCAAAAACGTCCTTTCGCATTGTTTGAATAATTCGATTCGCTGCTTTTTGTAAATAATAGCTCTGCCCATATTGAAAGAAGAATGCCACAACCATAATTCCGAAATACAGAGCAAGCAATTGCATTATACGGCTGATCTCCGGCTGATAAAACGCCATGATTTGTGCTCCTGACAATTTCTGAGCCTCATAGGTTGCTCTTTTTTCTCCACTAGTAATCACTAGCTGCCCATCTTTATAGGATCTCTTCCCATCAAACTCTATCGGTTGGTTTAGGAATAAAAATGTCGTCCCAACCTGTTGGATGGCAACCTCACTTCCGGTCCATTCCCCATCCTCTACATAAGCCTCACGTTTATAAGTGCTCCCCTGATAGTGAACCGCATCCTTTGTATCCTTCGTTTCTACCCATGGAGATTCAATCCCCATAATATGGTTATCTATCATGTTTTTCCCGATATAGGGTCCGATTAAGTCGGCCCCTACCGAGATGGATAACATCATTAGTGCTAGGATAATGGTTCCTTTACACTTCACTGCATATTGATATAAACGTTTTCCAGTCTTCCAACCGGATTCCGTTTGTTCCAAATGTTCGTTCATTAGGCGCTCACCTCCTTGTTCGCTTCAATTTGCTGGCGATCAAATTGTTCTTTATACCAGCCCTTCTTATTGAGCAACATTTCATGTGTGCCTTCCTCAATCACCACTCCATCATCCAGTACAATAATCCAGTCTGCATGCTGTACTGCTGATAATCTGTGAGTAGTGATTATCGTCGTTTTGTCGCTTCGTTCATTCCGAATATTTTCGATAATCGTTGTTTCTGTCTTGGCGTCCACTGCAGAGAGGGAGTCATCGAGGATCAGAATCTCCGGATCTTTAATTAACGCCCTGGCTATTGAAATCCTTTGCTTTTGTCCGCCAGATAAAGCAATACCTTTTTCCCCAACCAGCGTCTCCAGTCTGTTCGGCAGTCTCTCTATATCTTTTTCAAAATCAGCGAGGCGAACTGCTTTCCAAAACTCTTCATCAGTTGCTTCCATTTTTCCAAATAAAATATTCTCCCGAACTGTTTTAGAAAATAAAACATGATCCTGCGGTACATATCCAATCCATTCCCGGACATCCTCAAGATTTTGTTTTTCAATCGGTACATCGGATAGGGAAAGAATTCCGTTCCCAGCAGGATATTCACGGAGCAATTGTTTCACAAATGTGGTTTTTCCGCTTCCTGTTTTTCCGACGATTCCGATGGTATCCCCGCTATCGATTTTGACATTGATATCGGCTAGATTATCCACCTTTGAAGAAGGATAACGGAATACTACTTGATCAAATATAACGTTCTCTAATTCCGGGACATCCACTGGATTCGGATCGTTTTTTACATCCTCCTGAGAAGATAATGTTTCGTTCATGCGATCGAGAGAGGCATTTCCTCTTTGCATGACATTAATTAATTCCCCAATGGCGATCATCGGCCAAATCAGCATCGATAGATATACGTTAAAGGTCACAAGTTGCCCAATTGAAATGGCTTGAGCGAATACTAGATTGGCTCCATATCCAAGACTGATTAAATAACTGATACCAATAACGAATGTGATAACCGGATCAAACATGGCATCTACTTTCGTTACTTTCATGTTTTTCTCATATACATCTTCTGTCATCTCTTCAAAGCGTTTTTCATCCGCTCGTTCCTGTACATAAGCACGAATGACACGGACACCCGCGACTGATTCAAGGACCTTGTCATTTAGTTCACCAAAAGCATCCTGTGCTACTGTGAAGTGCTCATGAATTCGCTCTCCGCCCTTTTTGACTGCCCATGCCATAATCGGCAAAGGTAAGATGGCGGCAAGCGTAAGTTCCCAACTAATTGTAATGGCCATTGTTGCTAAAATCGCAATCATATATAAGGTAGAATCCATTAACGTTAAAATACCGAATCCTGCTGTAACGGATATAGATTTAAGATCATTGGTTGCTCTTGCCATTAAATCGCCTGTACGATTCTTTTCATAGAAGGTTGGTGTCATTTTTAATAAATGACCTATAAATCCTGAGCGCAGCTTCCGCTCTAAAACATACGCTCCACTAAATAACTGGTAATTCCATATATAGGTTAGTATATAGAGGGTGACCATTAACCCGATCATCCACCAAACATAGGTCATGAGTGTCTCCTGATTCATTTCACCTATACTCATGTCATCTATGGCCATCCCAACAATCATCGGTGGCAAAACCTCCAGCACATTTACGATATTCAATAACGCGATTGCGACTGTATACCGAATCCAGTGCTCTTTAAAAAACCAACCTAATTTCTTTAAAACCGAAAACATTCCATCTCCTCCTTTGTCTTAACCGAAGAACATTTTAATTGCTACGTACTGTTTGCCTGTATGTCCCTTGAGATTTTTACATTGACCACATTTGATTCCATTTTTCTTCCTCCTTTTTTGAATACAACTTAAAATTACCAACAAAAAAAAGACTGCAACGATTACGTGTTGATACTTCCTCCAATCAAAAGAAGATTCGAACGTAAAAACGTCCAATCTTTACATTTGAGTTAGACAAAAGTACTCACGGCAACGTGCAGTCTTTTCGTTTAAAACGAGTTAAATCATATTTAAACGGGAGGACTGCACAAATCTCATATCGACTCGATGATACGCTACAACAATCACTGATTTTTTCATCATACAGTCCTCCTTTCATTGATAAGTAAATTGGTAAGTCTTTACACAGATTACTACTATTTGAATTGTTAGTCAATTACAAATTCAAAATATTTTCCGAAATTTAATTGCATGTTCGCTCAGTGAATTATTTTTACAAAAACATCCATACTACCTTGCATTAAACAGTACCATGTGTAATACTATAGTTACTACTATACAATGTATAATAGCGAAGGAAAGGAGGCTTTACGATTGAATGTCCAATTCAAAAAGGGCGTTTTAGAGCTTTGCGTACTTGTTATGTTAAATAACAAGGATCGTTATGGATATGAGCTCGTTCAGGGGATTTCCGATAAATTTGAAATTTCCGAAGGAGCCGTCTATCCGCTTCTCAGACGACTTACCAAAGAAGAATATTTCACGACCTATTTACAGGAATCTACAGAGGGGCCCTCTCGTAAATACTATCATCTAACAGAAAAAGGCCGGGATTACCTGAAGCAGCTGGTAAGAGAATGGCAAGCATTTTCCACAGGTGTTAATCAAATTATTGAGGAAGGTGAAGTACAGTGAATCGGGAACAATTTTTGCAACAATTATCTAACCATCTTAGCGCCCTGCCTAAAGAGGAACGCAATGACATCTTAAATGATTATAATGAGTATTTTGAAAATGGTTTATTAGAGGGAAAGTCCGAGAGTGAAATATCAGATAATCTTGGTTCTCCTGAATTAATCGCAAAGGAATTAAATATATCGAATACATTTGCCGAGATAGACAGGAAGATGACCTTCTCAAACGTCTTTGGTGCGATTGGATTAACAATTGGACTGAGCTTTCTGAATCTAATTTTTGTCCTTGGTCCTGCCATAGCTCTTGGAGGTATATTGTTAGGCGGTTGGGGGGCAAGTATCGGTCTCATATTATCACCATTCCTCCACCTGATTGGTATTATATTGGGTTTCAATCAGGCCTATGCATTTGAAGTTTTTCTTTCAATCGGGTTCAGCGGTTTAGGAATTCTCCTCTTGTTTGGCATGTATTATGTAACCATCTTTAGTTCTAAAGTGTTTATTAAATATTGCAAATGGAATGTTTCAGTTGTAAAGGGAGGTATGAAGCATGTATAAAAAGTGGCTGATTGTAGCTGGAATACTCATCGTTATTGGCTTTTCAGGAGCATTGCTGACTGCAAAATCGTTTTTTTCACTTCAAAATGAGAATGACAAACAAACGAAGCAGTTTCAAAGTTCAGAGATACAATCGATTGATGTCAATAATACCGTAGGGACAATCAAGCTGGCAGAAACATCTGGAGATGAAATTATTGTTGAGACAATTGGGTCTAAAATGTCCAATCCCATAAAAATAGAAGAGAACGGTGAAACCCTGTCCATTACAAACGAGGCGGATCATACTATTTCTCTAGGTGTTAATTTTAAAAAATCATCAGAGAATATTACAGTCTATTTGCCAAAAAAACAGTATGACAGAATCTCAGCATCAAATGAAGTCGGTGAAATTACAATCTCTCAGATTAATGCAGCCCACTTAAATGCAGAATCAGAAGTTGGAAGCATTCATATAAGCGATGTATCCTCCACTTCAATAATCGCTTCTTCAGAGCTAGGGAACATTAAGATACAAAAATACAGCGGCAAGCTCCAGGTCGATAATGAAGTTGGCTCGATTGATATTTCGACCGATGAAATCACTGAACCGCTTATCGCCAAAAATGAACTTGGAGAAATCGACTTAACAATTAATCAGGATCCAAATAACATCTTAATTACAGCAGACTCTGAGATTGGCAGTAAACGAATCTTTGGCAAAAAAACCGGAAGTTATATGAGTGGGGATGGAAGCATTACAGTTCAACTGAGCACGGAGACCGGCAGTATTCGTGTTACTGATTAATGAAAAACCCGATAAAACCTTCAAGGGCTTTATCGGGTTTATTTTCAATTCTATCAAACAGCTGTTTTAGCCTGATTTTGAGCAGCATCCACAAGGATGAATACCGCTGACAACAAGTGCATAATCATTCCAATACCAGGAATGAAGCCAACAACGGACGTTACAATTCCCAGTATATTTCCGTTAGCTTTTATTCCGGCTTTATACGAAAAGACTACAATGATGATATGGAAAGCAAGCATAATAAATAAGGGTACCCATGCCATGCTTAGGATAATTGTTCCTCCAAGAACAGGTATACCTAATAATGCTTCCATACCGCCTGATACCCATTTTAAAATATTAATCATTTGACGACTCATTACTAGCCACCCTCTCTCTTATATATTTTTTAAAATATTATTCTATAATAACTATATTTACTATATACCCATTAATCTAAATATTATTAACTATATTTTTCAATAAATATGTATTATGTTTATATAATTTTATCTTTCTTATCTTTATGTACATCCATTTTTCCAGTAACCATCTAACACGTTGCTGCTATTATAAACCTCCTCCTGCCCTACTTCATCAATAGAACTACTCCCCATCAATTAAAATTCCAAAAAAGATAACAGCACAAGCGGTATCGCTATACATAAAGAATACCTTTTAATCGTAGATTGCAAAGATATGAAAGTAATCAATCAAGATGTAGATAAGATTATTTATCAAAAGGAAGGATTAAGTAAATCCATAAATGCAAATGCTGACAGCCAATACATTCAATTTACCCCTTTCGATGCGAGTTTTTCTGCTCAGATTATTTTTGATCTATTTGACCGTATTTTGGAGCCGAATAGCTTGAGGATATCCGATATTGCTGCATTTTGTATTTCACAATTTGCATATGGAGATAAGTTAACCATTGAACAACACTAGGATATCCAAAGCCAAAAGGTCATTTATATTGGAGATCAATATGGCTATACAGGTTCGAGCAGTCCGTTCCTCGCTTTCCATGAAGGGATACAGGATGGGCGTATTAAGCGCGGAGATTATGTTATGTTTTGGACAGTTGGTGCAGGACATCAGTTCATCGCTATGTTATGGAAATACTAATCTCTTTATATAAAATGAAACGGATCTAGCATCAAGTCGTTGCAGGAACAAAAAATCCACCTTGTTTTTTAGGTGGATTTTCTGTTATCATTTTTTATTAAACTGACTTCGCCCGAGCGTTTCAACCGTCCTCGGAATTAAACTGTAAATCTTACTTCCCGCATTCATCCAGCCTGGTGCATTAATTTCCCGCTTATTTTTTAGCATGATATTCGTGATTTTTTCTGCCAGCTTGACCGGATCAATCATCAAGCGTTCAATGTTTTTGATATACGTACCTTCTTTATCTGCGATATTAAAGAAATTGGTTTTAATCGGTCCAGGATTGACGGATGTAACAAAAACATTCTCTGTATGCATTTCCATACGTAAGGCATTTGTAAATCCAAGTACCGCATGCTTCGTTGCTGAGTAAACACTTGATTTCGGCGTCGCCATTTTCCCAGCCTGGGATGCAATATTGATAATGTGGCCTGATTTCTTTTCTGCCATCGCAGGCAGTACCATTTTCGTACAGGCAATGAGTCCAACCACATTTGTATTGATCATGGATTCTGTATCATCTAAACTTGCGTCCAACACTTTCTCGAAAATTCCAAAGCCAGCATTGTTCACCAGAACATCGGTATCTCCCACTTCATTCTTGATGTGGGCAAATGTCTGTTCAACAGCATTCCGATCGGATACATCCAATGTATATACATAAACCTCGCAATTAAAATCAGTCATTAATTCTTTACGGATTTTTTCTAATTTGTCCAAACTCCGTGCGATTAAAACCAATTTTGCTCCACTTTTAGCAGCATGTCTGGCAATTTGTTCACCTAACCCGCCTGAGGCACCCGTAATCGTAACAATTTTCCCACGAATTCGTTCATTCATGTACTTCACTTCCTCATTAATGGTCCATTATTTATTATAATACCATACGACACCATCAACCATTTCACTTTCAATTTCATGAAGACTATCTAGATAATCGAGCTGGCCCAATGTCTCAAACAATGCCAGTGCTGGATCTCTCTTAACAGCCTTCGGAAATAATTGTATAGCTAATTCCAAGACGTTCCGACGGTCTTCCCCAATGAGGCTTTTAACATGAAATGCCCGCTCATGCTGATTTTTTAAACGTTTCTCTATTAGCTGGTATGGTTCAGTAATGTCCTTTCCATGCCCTGGATATACGATTGTCAGTCTTTCATTTTGCAATCGACGCAAGCTATCATTCAGTTGCAGTTGCGGCTTCAATCTCTCCTGCTCTGCCCTTTTCGGTACCTCCAGAATCGGGTTAGGTGAAATTTTACCCAATAATAAATCTCCGCCAATCAGTGTACCTGACTCTTCATGATAGAAGGATAAGTGACCCTGTGAATGGCCAAAGGTTTCCATTGCTCTCCAACCAGGATGGCCGGGAATCCAGTCTCCTTCTTTCAAAAAATGTGTGAGGGGTTTTGAACCCGAATACGTATATAGGGACTCTACATCATTGGCATATTTCATCAATTGCGGAGGTACGCCAAATTGCTTTGCCATACTTGTAAAATAATCTTTTTGTTCCTTCATAAATGCTGGATCCCTTTTAAGATACCGCTGGTTATCTTCATGTCCATACAATGGATCTTCTTGAAATACATCAATTAATCCACAGTGGTCAGAGTGGTGGTGGGTTAATATTACCTGTTCAATATCAGATAGCCTATATCCCAGTTCCTTTAACTGCCGTTCAAGTGCCTCTTTTGCTTCCTGTGTTTTAATTCCGGCATCTACCAGAGTTAAAGCATCTCCTTTTAGAAGATACGTATTTACATCTCCGACAGCAAACGGAGTCGGTATAATAATTTTTCCAGCTACCCTTGTAATCGAACTCATCTCATTACTCCCTGTTATGTATTTTAGTAATTATTTTTACATAATTTGTATGAAAATTCCATCATAAAGTTTGAATATTCTTGACACATGAGCTATTTTTTTGCATAATTTCTATTAATATCAAATAAATATACTTATACAAGCGTTCGAGAAAGAATAGTAAATCATGTATGGCGTAAGAGAGTGAAACCCGTTGGCTGTAAGGTTTCGCCGCCCACTGATGATTGAACCTGCCTTTCGAGCTGTCAGGAAAACCTGGCCGTCCGACCGGGCGTTATCCGGTATAAAGATGCAAGCATTCTAGAGCCGAATGCTCGTAAATTAAGGTGGTACCACGGAAGAATAGCCTTTCGTCCTTTACAGGATGAAGGGCTTTTTTTATTTTTACAAAGGAGGCAGGAGCATGAATAAAAAAATTGCTTTTCTTGGAGCCGGTTCTATGGCTGAAGCATTGATTGCAGGCATTGTAAAAAAAGGGGCAACTTCACCCGGAGATCTTTGGGTCTGTAATCGGAACAATGATCCTCAACTAGAACGCTTGAAAAAAAACTATGGCGTTATTCCATGCCGCAACATGTCCTCCCTTCTATCTGACGCAGATATCATCCTGATAGCCGTTAAGCCGAAGGATGTTTATACAGTCTTACAACAAGCCAAACCTTATCTAACCAGTAAGATGGTACTTATATCTGTTGCCGCAGGAATTTCTACTCAAAGCATTGAAGCCATTTTAGAGAATACTATGCCGATTATTCGGGCTATGCCAAATACATCTGCGGCAGTTGGAAAATCCGCCACTGCTATTTCAGGGAACATCTATATGAAACCAGAGCATCTTACACTGGCTAAAGACATTTTCAATACGGTAGGAATGGTCGTTTTTACAGAAGAAGAGAAAATGGATGCCGTCACAGGCCTCTCTGGAAGCGGACCAGCATATATTTATTACTTAATTGAAGCCATGCATCAATCAGCCCAACAAATTGGTCTTAATCATCAAGAAGCTCAAACTCTGATTATCCAAACGTTAATGGGAGCTGCCGAAATGGTCCACTCCTCCGATAAATCTCCTCAAATGCTGCGTTACGAGGTAACAAGTCCAGGAGGAACTACTGAAGCAGGTATCCAAATCCTTGAACAACATGGCGTTAAGGAAGCCTTTATTAAATGCATTCAAGAGGCTACCCTCCAATCAGAGCGTATGGGTAAGGAATTAGGAAGTAAAATCAAAGAAAAAATTCTATATGAATAAAATAAATAGTTATATGATGCGCGTATCAATTACAGCACTTCTCTAAGCGCATTCAGAAAAATGGTCAATCATTAATCATCTAACGGGAGGATTATACTATCCTCTCTTTTTTTACTATCCCACTCCAGTAGGCTTTCAACATTCAGCCCAGCAAATGTTAGAATCCCGCTCTCCCCTCATACATGATGAAATAATGATTGAACTTTTAAGGCCACCTCCATTGGTCTTACGTCAATAGATGTTAACTTTTCAAGACCCACCCATATTGGCAGGTACGTTCCTCTTCCCCTTGTTTTGTTTGTATATTCATCACCTTGCCCGGTGCCTATAGTTCCAGATAAAATTTCTGCCTTGTAGAAGTATTGGTTATTTCCGTTATATTTTACTTTTGAAATACATTCATTAACATTTACACCTACCCCCAATTCCTCGATGGCTTCCCTTTTAGCTGCAGCTTCAGGTGTTTCACCATTCTCTATGCCTCCTCCAGGAAAAACATAATAAACAGAAGCATTCAAACTTCTTTTAATGAGTACTATCTGATTGTTTTCTATAATTACCACGGAGCTCCGATCTCTCATAGCCATTCTCCTCCCTGTTTACGAGTATTGTTCTTGATATTTTTTATATAAAACCATGACTTATAGCAAAATAGCTGACCTTTTAACATTCGTAACATATTAATAAGGTAAAGAGGAATTTTCATAAGCTAATTTTAAATCCATTAATTCTCGAGAGTAATGATTGCTGCAGAAATTTAGGCTGTCCCAACTTTAAATATTGTCCAATCCATCTATCACTTTAAACCATATGATGGCTATGTAATGGGAATTCGCTCCCATTATTGCAGCAATGAACAGGAGGTGTCTGTATTGAGTGATTCTTATGGTGGTAAAGGTGTAGGAAGCTTTGCTTTCGTTGTTGTTCTTTTCATCTTGTTAATTATTGTCGGTGCTTCTTATGTTGGAGGCGGCTACGGCGGTTACTAAGTAAGATAGGGGGCATGTACTCGGGGATTCCCGGGCCACATGCTCTCTTCCTTTTATTTGAAGCATTTGATTAGTCACCCCTTAATCCCAACTGTTATACTTGGTTACTGAAAGGAGTTGTCATCAATGACTAAATCATTATTATTTGAACCATATACAATTAAAAATATAACTCTTAAAAATCGGATTGTCATGTCACCGATGTGCATGTACTCCAGCTACGAACGTGATGGAAAAATACAGAACTGGCATATGACTCACTATACAAGCCGGGCTGTCGGCCAGGTTGGTTTAATCATCGTGGAAGCAACCGCAGTTACTCCGCAAGGTAGAATTTCTGATCAAGATTTAGGCATTTGGAGTGACGATCACATTGAAGGTTTACATACGCTAACTGCTATGATGAAGGAATATGGCACAGTTCCCGGGATTCAGCTCGCTCATGCAGGGCGAAAAGCTGAGCTTGAAGGTGAAATTATCGCACCTGTTTCTGTGCCTTTTAATGAAAAAATGAAAACTCCTAGAGAAATGACCAAAAAGGATATTGCCGATACAGTTGAAGCCTTCAAACAAGCCGCTATTCGTGCCAAAAAGGCAGGATTTGAGGTTATGGAGATTCATGGCGCACACGGATACTTAATCAATGAATTCCTAACTCCTGCCGTTAATACTCGTACCGATGAATATGGCGGATCGCCGGAAAATCGTTATCGATTCCTAAAAGAAATCATTACTGCTATTAAATCTGTTTTTGACGGCCCATTATTCGTCCGAATCTCCGCTAAAGATTATCACGAAGACGGATATGAACCGGAAGATTATATTCAATATGCCCGTTGGATGAAAGAAGACGGAATCGATCTTATTGATGTAAGCTCCGGTGGTGTAATGTCAGTACCGGTACCAAGCTTCCCAGGCTATCAGGTCCCAATGAGTGAGACAATCAAGCATGAAGCCAACATTGCAACTGGTGCCGTCGGATTAATCACATCTGGCGTACAAGCGGAGGAAATCTTACAAAACAACCGTGCTGACCTAATTTTTATCGGTAGAGAATTATTACGTGATCCATATTGGCCTAAAAATGCTGCCAAGGAACTGCGTGCTTCTGTTGAAGCTCCTGTGCAATACGGTCGCGGTTGGTAATTTCCTTCGATTAAATCATTGTTTTGATTTAATAAAGTACAGGAAACAAATTAAGAAAAAAGTATCGTTTCTATAGAAACGGTGCTTTTTCTTTTTTTGAACCTTAAAATTCGACAGGAGAATACAAAATAATAATGACGAGATCTTAAACTAAAATTAAATAATTACATATTGGAACAATTCGATGTAGCTGTAGATTAGTATTTTTCCTTCACATCCGTACCAAAGGGACAAACATTTCTTCAGTTTCTCTTATCAGAATTTATTTTTCACAACAATTACATTATTTTCATGTTAAGACAAAAAAATGAATGCCGATAGTTAATTGAAGACCATTGTGACTTTCCTAATTGATAGGAGGAAAAATATATTGAAAAAGAAAAAAGCTCGTTCAATCAAGATTAAATTATTGATGTTAACTTTAATAACGTTAATCATTCCTGTAATCGTTATCGGTATCAGCGTATTTTTTATCTCAAAAGATCAATTGATTGAAACAGAGAAAGAAAATCTCCAAACAAACACTGATATGACAATTGGAATGATCGGACTCTTACACCAACAAGTGAGTGCTGGTTATATTTCCTTAGAGGATGCACAGCAACAATTAAATGAAGAGATTCTGGGAGAAGAAGAGCAAGTTTATCAAGGTTATGATTTTGGAGAAGATGGAGAACTATCTGCAATCGACAAAGATGGCACTCTTACCTTACATACTAAAAACGCAGATACAAATTATAAAGACCTTAAAACAAACGGAGACAAAACAGTGGATCAGCTGATTCTTGAGAAAGGTGAGAACGGGGCTTTCATATCGTATTCTTCCAAAAAAGGTGATGTTGAAAAAATAGCTTATGTTAAAAGGGAACCTTATTGGGAATGGACGATTATATCCAGCAAACCCGTCGCAAAAATTACATCTAAATCATCTGAGCTTGCCTGGTTAGTAGCTGTAATATCAATTGGCTCTGTCATCATTGCCAGTTGTACTGCTTACTTCTTTTCTGCAAAAATAGCCAAACCGATTTCACAGGTTAGTAAAGGCCTAAATCGGATTGCGACCGGTGACTTTTCAATCTCTCCATTAAAGAATAAAAGCAAGGATGAATTAGGACAGTTGGCAAGTGATTTTAATACAATGGTGGACAATACGAAGATACTGATCACCCAGGTTAACCATTCAACTGAACAAGTTGCAAGAGCATCCGAAGAATTGACTGCAAGCTCGGAGGAAACAACTCACAGCACAGAAGAAGTATCCAATTCCATTAACCATGTTGCCGATGTGTCTGATTCCGCTAATACTCGACTTCAGGAAAGTGTACACGCTCTTGAGGAAGTGACAACCTCTATCCAGCGTCTGGCAGGTGTATCAAACGAAATCTCCGAAACAGGCAGCAAGGTCGTATCAAAAGCAAATCATGGGAATGAATTATTATCCAGGACCATTCAGCAAATAGAGTTTATTTACAAGAAAGCCACTGAAAGCGAAGAAATCCTGAAAATGCTGGATACCAGTTCCAGTGAAATCAGCAAGATTTCAAGAACTATTTCAGCCATTGCCGATCAAACAAACCTTTTAGCATTAAATGCAGCTATTGAAGCAGCCAGAGCTGGAGAACATGGAAGAGGCTTTGCTGTTGTCGCAGATGAGGTACGAAAGCTTGCTGAGCAATCTCAATCCTCGTCCAGCCAAATCGTCAACCTTATTAAAGAAATCCAGTCAAATATGGAAGGATCGATTTCATCCATGTATGAGGTAAAGGTCGAGGTTGAGGAAGGGATGTCTGTTATCAATAATACGGAAGAGGCTTTCAAGGAAATTGTGGCTTACATGGTTCAAATGGAACAAGAAGTGAATAGCATGGCCGCTTCAGTCCAACAGATTTCGGCCAGCTCCAACCTTGTATCGGATTCCATTAATCAAGTAGCAGAGGATATATCAAGTGTGTCAGTGCATACAACTAATATAGCTGCCTCTACTGAAGAACAGCTTGCAGCCACCGAAGAAATCAGCCTGTCCTCAAGCTCTCTATCCAAGCTCTCATCAGAGTTACAGGAGCAAATGGCGAAATTTAAGCTATAAAAATCTCTTATTACAATTGAAAACTTGGAGAAAATCCAATTTAAGGAAAGACCTTCAGAGAATTTGGCGTGCTGGCAACATTCTTTATGGAAGGTCTTTCTTTTTGCTATTTTATAAGGTTTGTTTCTGAGCATTAAAGATAGCTTTTTTGCTGTCTCCGTTATTCAACTAAATCCCCTTTTTTAAGTACATTTATTCACATATAAATTCTATATATTTTTTCTATGTTAAACTTTAATATTGTTTTTCCCACTTTAAATTGTTTTTTTATTGAAGCATCCCTCACCAATAAAACAACTTTAATTTCATTATTTCTTTATTGCAGATTAAGCATTTAGGTTTTTACGGAATACTTTTTCGGCTCTTGATAAATGATCCAGACGAGTCTTTCTAATCAACACTTCCCCGTCTGCCGTCTGTCGGTTTCTCCAAGCCAAATAGCAAGTGGTTGAGGTCTCAGTGTTATTATTGGTTTTCCTCTAATAAAATCGTTTCACTATTTTCAACAGCTGCTAACATTTGAGCTGTATCGATACCGCAATCTAATAATTTTCACTTTCATGGACATAGTAAAATTATTATTTTAAGGAAGTGATATGATTGGACCAAAAACAAGCGATTAAGACGCTTAACACATTCTTAAGAGGTTCATATATGGCCATTAACGCCTATGAACACTTTATAAAAAAGCTACAACATTCCTCATTAAAAGACTCGTTTATTTCGATCCAGAAAGACCTAAAAAATCACGCAATCCTTATTTCAGAGAGAATTCAAAATCTAGGTGGTACACCTATAACGAGTGAAGGAATATTTGGAAGGATTGAAGCGAAAGTTGTAAATTTGATTGAAAACTACAATTCAGAGGAAGAGATTATAAAACATGCTATTAAGGGGGAAAATATATATGGGATAAAAATGAGTGAGGACCTAGTAAGGGGGAAGTTAGATGAAGAAAGTCTTAGTCTAGTCCATAAAATCCTGGATAAAGACCGGGAACATGTGGATTATCTAAAATCTCTTCTACATTCTTAAAAGTGAATTTCTCATTCAAATTAATTTTAGTACATTTCATTTCTTCCAAGCCTAACATATATATTTAATAAAAAAATCACCTCAAATCAAGAGGTGTTTTTTTTATCAATTAAAATTTTTGCTTTCATATTCATTAATATCATTTTTCCTAATATGATTAAATAAGTTGGTTTGATATCATTGATTCCTTATTCACTTCTCTTCCAAAATCTCTATCCATTCATCATCGCTATAAATCCAAGTATCTTCTGTTAGAATTCTAATTTCTCTTTCATACTTTTCTGCACGTTGATAATCTTTTTCCTGTGGGTTAGGAATTCTGGATAAGTCTCTGTTTTCTTTTAAGTCCGCTATTTTAACTGTTCGACCAAGCTCATTTAATTTGGCGCGATATATAAATGCTCCCCTCTCTTCTCCTTCCCTTCTAGTCACAGAATCAATTCCAGCTATAATTTTTTCTGAAAAGCCATATTCTCGTAAATCATCAAAGGTAAGCTCTGTATCCTCGATGATATCATGCAACACTCCGACAATTTTCTCTTCTGCCGTGTCTAACCTATTCATTACAGCTAATGGATGATTAATGTAAGGGTTACCGCCCTTATCAAATTGATCCTTATGATACTTTTTAGCTAATTCAATAGCTAAGTCTAATAACTCCTCAGACATACTAATCCGTCCCCCATTCTTTTTTAAATATTATATTAATATTATAACTTCATTTGGAATGAAATAAGAAATGGGTCGCTTTCATTTAATCGCAGATAAAAAAACATCTCAAACAACAGAGAGTTTTTAATAACAGGTAGAAAATCTTCTCTCTCAAACGGAAGTCAATAGCACTCTTATGCATTAATACCTTTCCTAAAGAATCACCTCAAACGGCTGTTTAGCCCTTCCATCCAGCAATATTTGAGAAAGTTTCATAGCTGCAGCCGGATGTATACTCAAAATCCTTTTTCATTCTTGTTGCATAAGCATAGGAGGCTATTGATAATAAAGGTTCAAATGTTCGATTTTTATTCATCATCTCGGGATTTTTTAATGTACGCTCAAAATTTTGCTGCCCCTCTGCAACCACTGCACAACGGATATACAAAAATAAATCAACAGAAAAATTGATTGGATTATCTTCTGTATATGAATATTCTCCGATGTTTTTGGCATGCTCTCTAGTGTCTAATAGGTAGAGTTTGTAAGATAATGCTTCCTCAAATTCTTTTATATCTTTTACACTCATTTTTGATAAAGCAATAACGGCCGGTTCTAGTATATCTTCTCTCCCATTACCATTTGAATTCAGCAAGGAAATAATAGACCAAAATTCTTCATCATGCATCATCTTTTTAGGTACTTGAGCTATATTTCGATTTTCTTCCTCTTCATTTTTTTGTTCCTCTTGAACTTCTTTAATAAAATTCTCCTGATCATTCTCCCATCTCCATTCATGATAAACCTCTATTCCAATACGATCCCATTGTTCACAGAATGAATTGCATATTATAGCTTTTTCCTTTTCCGCCAAAGGAAGATTTCCTATATATATTAAATCCCGAGGAGGCTCTCCATCAACCCATACAAGGGCTCGATTATTCTTATAAAAAAAACGATTTTGACGAAGGATATAAGTTAAACAATTATTCTCAATAACAGGCAGTTCCTCACCTATATATGGAGTTGTGATAACCAGGTATGAGCCTAATTCTTGATGGTGCTTAGCAATTCTTATCGCACCAAACCGTCCATCAGGCAGTTTTACAGCAAACACATCTCCAATTAATACTTCAAACTTTTGTTTATCCAAATCGTATTCCCCCTATATATGTATACATCAATTGTATTACATTTTCTTACAAAAGGGTTTTTAATTAAAACTAGTAAAACTATGCTTATCCCAGAAATAAAAAAAGATAGCAGGACATACGCTTCCTGCTATCTCTACTATTAGTTTATCGATTTATTTTTAAAGCTTAAAAACCGAAAAATCTCTCGCTAATTCAGTATTTGCAAAAACAGCTTTGGCCTCATTAACAAGCTCTATTTCATCATCCATAGTAAATCTGGAACTGATGTGAGTGAGGATTAAACGCTTGGCACCCGCTTTTACAGCGCATTCGGCTGCCTGAATGGTAGTCGAATGAAAATAGTCAGCGGCCATCTCTTCCTGTCCCTTTTGGAAAGTAGCTTCATGAACGATGCATTCAGCGTGCAATGCCAGATTGACAGTATTTTCACACGGGCGGGTATCACCCAATATAGCAATCACTCTCCCCGGCTTAGGTGTTCCGATATAATCTCTGCCATTTATTATGCGGCCATCCTCCAATTGGACCATTTCACCTTTTTTCAGCTTGCTGTATAACGGACCGGGCGGAATTCCAGCTTCTTTTAATAAATCAGCCCGTAGTTCTCCGGGTTTATCTTTTTCGACGATTCGATACCCATAGCTTAAAATAGCATGATCTAAAGGCAATACCTCCACTCTGAATGTCTCATCCTCGAATAGCAGACCATCTTCTACTATTTCCACGAATGACAGATCATATTTTAAATGAGTTTGGCTCAAACGCAAGGACGTTTCCACATACTCTTTGATTCCTACCGGTCCGTAAATGGTCAGCGGTTCTGTCCCCCCCTGAAATGAACGGCTGCCAAGTAAGCCAGGTAGCCCATATATATGATCACCATGCAGATGCGTGATGAATATTTTCTCTATTTTTCTCGTTTTTACAGGCGTGCGTAATATTTGATGCTGAGTCGCTTCTCCACAATCAAACATCCAGCTTGCCCCTCTCTCTTCATTCATCTGCAGGATAAGCGAAGATACGTTTCGCTGCTTAGCCGGTATGCCGGCTCCTGTTCCTAAAAATACAAATTCCAATCTAATTCCTCCAGCCTATTTGAATACATCTATTTTACAGCACTCTTCCTTTTTTTTCAGCATTTGAGAAAATCCGAATACTTCCACATTTTTAATATAGCGATAAAATATTTTATTTTCTCCCTCTTTATCTGTAAACTAAGTATAGATGGAAAAAATTCAATCCATTGATAAAGAGTTGAATAAGAGATAAAATAAACTATCGTAATTACCATATAAGGAGAGGTTCTGAATGCCCACTATTGACAAACAATCAGGATTAATATTGATATTTGGGGCTACTGGAGATTTAGCGCAACGGAAACTTTTCCCTTCATTATTCCGTCTATACACGAAAGGCAGATTATCTTCAAACTTCGCCTGTATAGGAATTGGCAGACGCGAATGGACAACAGATCGTCTTAAACAACATATTCAGGAAGCGGTTGCCGATGAACATGGCACTGATTCAGAAAAGCTTGAATTTGCCGGTCATTTCTACTATCAATCACTGGATGTCAGCCAAGCGAGTGTATCATATGAAGAACTGCGTCTCTTGGCAGACCAATTGGATGAAAAATATGAGTTAAATGGAAATCGACTATTTTATCTTGCGATGGCACCGGAGTATTTTGGACCGATTGCCACAAGATTAAAAGAAGATGGATTGACCAATACAGCCGGTTATAAACGCTTAGTTATCGAAAAGCCATTCGGCCATGATTTTAAATCAGCTGAAGAGCTCAATAATCAGCTTCGTCAATCATTCTCCGAAAATGAAATTTATCGAATCGATCATTATTTAGGGAAAGAAATGGTTCAAAATATTGAAGTGATTCGCTTTGCAAATGCTTTTTTTGAACCGCTTTGGAATAATCACTACATAGCCAATGTTCAGATTACCTCTACAGAAACTCTCGGAGTTGAAGATAGAGGCAGATATTATGAGAACAGCGGTGCCTTGCGTGATATGGTTCAAAACCATATTATGCAAATTGTTTCACTGCTTGCGATGGAGGCTCCGATTAAATTAACGACTGACGAGATCCGCAGTGAAAAAGTTAAAGTACTTCGCTCCCTTCGCCCTATAAAGGAAGATGAAGTAGATCAATACTTTGTGCGCGGTCAATATGGTGAAGGTCAAGTCGGTGACAAACTTTTACCAGCATACCGTTCTGAAAATATGGTTGACCCAGAGTCCAATACAGAAACTTATGTAGCCGGAAAATTGTTATTTGAAAATTTCAGATGGGCCGGTGTACCGTTCTATATCCGTACCGGCAAGCGGCTTGCGGCGAAGTCTACTCAGATTGTCGTACAATTTAAGGACGTGCCGATGAATCTGTTTTATAGAACTGAAGAGCAGCTAAACCCTAATTTACTAGTTATTAATATCCAGCCTAAAGAAGGAATCACGCTTCACCTCAATGCTAAAAAAGGCGGAAAAACACCAGTTAAATTAAGCTTTAGGACTTCCAAATACGACCGATTCAATACCCCTGAAGCCTATGAACGCCTGCTTTTCGATGCGATGCGCGGAGATGCAACAAACTTTTCCCATTGGGATGAAGTAGCCTTGTCCTGGAAGTTCACAGATGTAATTTCTCGTGCATGGGAAAGCCAACCTGCTGGATGTTTCCCTAATTATTCATCCGGTTCAATGGGGCCAGAGAGCGCAGATGAACTGCTCTCAAAAGATGGCTTCCATTGGTGGGCAATTGAAGAAGAAGACGAGTAAATTAAAATAAAGTTGTGGAGGAGAAACCAATATGAAAATTTATGATGTTTCTATGCCAATTTACACTGGAATGCCCGTTTATAAAAATATTGAGGACAAACAGCCAGTTTTCAACACTGTAACAAATGGACATGTTACCGAATCCCGTATTACTCTTGATGCTCATGTCGGAACTCATACAGATGCCCCGCTTCATATGATGAATGACGGTGCTACTATTGAAACAATTGGACTTGAACGTCTCGTTGGTAAGTGTAAAGTATTTGATTTAACTCATGTAACAGGGTTAGTTGAAAAAGAAGATCTTGAGTCTTTGCCTATTGAAAAAGGTGACTTTATTCTTTTAAAAACAAAAAACTCTTTCGATGAAGAATTTAACTTTGAATTTATCGCGCTAGGTGAGTCTGGTGCGAAGCATGTGTCTGAGATTGGCATTAATGGAGTGGGAATCGATGGGCTTGGTGTTGAACGTGCCCAACCTGGACATCCTACTCACCGTACCCTTTTTGCAAACGATGTAATTGTTATTGAAGGCTTGCGCTTGAAAGATGTCCCTGCCGGTGAATACTTTATGGTCGCAGCACCGCTTAAATTGGTAGGCATTGATGCTGCTCCGTCTCGTGTATTATTGCTGGATGGTATGCTTTAATAAATGATTAAATCCACTTTCGCGTGCGAAAGTGGATTTTTTTTGATGTTGAACATATCATAAAAACCTTTTTCGAATTTCCGGTGAAAGCAGTATACACTGATCTTTCTTACCGAACCATTTAATTCTGTTCCTCGCAATTAAATCATACACTCTATCTCTAATAGTTCTTGGAACCAGCTTAAAGACATACAACATACTCCATAAACCCGATAAATGTTTACATATCCTTAAGGCAGCCGAAGACTTCATATAGTATTTGTGATTATCTGGTTCAAGTAAAATTAAGCTGTCTATTCCTTCAGGAACATGGTATTCCTTTAATAACTGCTGGCCTGCTTCACTCTGCAGGGAGGCAAAAACAAAAATTCCTTTCGGGTCTCTTTTAATGATAAATTGAACACTCTTATCGCAAAAATTGCATTCCCCATCAAATAATACAATCATCTTCTACTAACCCCCTTCTCAAGTTGCCCCTTCGGTTTCTATTGATAAAGTTACCCTCTTTATTGTGATATAGACAATTTTGTTACCCCAAAATATAAATTCTTCTATTTGATTATACTAAACCCATCTTATTAAATATTGGATTTTATCTAAAAACCATCTCAGGTGCTATAAAGAATTAACCCTATGATAGTTTTTAAAAACTTCATGAATCTTTTTGATTGATTTTGAATGAATTTGATTGATTTTTATTTATAAACAAATTATATTTAAACGGTAGGGAGGTGACTGGATTGCTGACTTCAGAAAGACAGCAATATATCATCGAAAAAATCAACCAAAATGGCTTCATCAAAATACAGGAGCTAGTAAAAGAATTACATACATCAGAATCCACAATTCGCAGAGACTTAAGCCAATTGGAAGACATGTCTATTTTAAAGAGAGTACATGGCGGAGCTGAACTTGTGAAAAAACGCAGCATTGAACCAACGATTCTGGAGAAATCCACTTCCAGAACAAGCGAAAAAGAAGCAATCGCCAAAGAAGCGGCGAGTATTATTGATGATGGTGATTGTATTTATCTTGATGCCGGTACTACAACCCTTGCTATGATTCCATTCATTCAAAATAAGCCCATTACCGTTGTCACAAATGGGATTATGCAGGCAGCTGCACTTCAGGAAAGCAATATTATTACGTATTTAATTGGTGGCCGCATTAAGAAATCTACAAATGCAATAATTGGCAGTCAGGCTATCAATAATATTAACAACTACCGGTTTGATAAAGTTTTTCTAGGAATAAACGGCATTCATCCAGATTGGGGCTTCAGTACACCTGACCCAGAGGAAGCTATATTAAAAAGATCAGCCATCGATTTATCGAAAGAAGCTTTTATATTAGCCGATTTCAGTAAATTTGATGAAACATCGTTTGCCAGAGTGGCTGAATTGAATCAAGCAACCATAATTACCAGCGGGATGGATTCAGCCAAATTGGCTAAGTATAAGATGAATACAAAAATAAAGGTAGTGAAATCATGATCTATACCGTAACACTAAATCCATCGGTGGATTTCATCGTAGAGGTTGATCATTTTCAACTTGGTGGCTTAAATCGAATGAGTAAAGAAGCTAAATATCCAGGAGGAAAAGGAATAAATGTTTCACGTATCCTCTCCCGAATCGGTTCAAAAACAACTGCACTTGGTTTCAGCGGTGGATTTCCGGGTAGATTCATTCTCGATGCTTTAAGAAAAGAGAGCGTACCTGAAGATTTTATCGATGTTGATGAAGATTCCCGAATCAATATAAAGCTAAAAACTGGGCAAGAAACTGAAATCAATGGATTAGGGCCATACATAAGCGCCGAAAAAATGGATGAACTCCGTCAAAAGCTTTCAAACATGACCAAAGAGGATATTCTTGTTTTGTCAGGCAGCATCCCTCCTTCCATTTCACCAGATTTGTATCAGCAGTTAACAAGGGAATATGCAGCACAAGGCATACAGGTAGTAGTAGATGCAAGCGGAAAAACCTTACTCGATGTTGTAAAAGAACATCCTTTTCTTGTGAAACCAAATCATCATGAACTTGGAGAACTATTCGATACGAAAATAGAAACAACCAAGGAGGCCATTCAGTACGGTAGCATTCTTGTTGAGCAAGGTGCTAAAAACGTGATTGTTTCTATGGCAGGCGATGGAGCTTTACTTATTAATCGTGATGGAGTTTATACAGCTACGATTCCAAAAGGTGATGTAAAAAACTCTACTGGCGCAGGCGATTCTTTAGTAGCTGGATTTATCGGGAAGTGGGACCAAACGAAGGATATACAAAAAGCATTTCAATATGGAGTTGCCTCTGGAAGTGCAACAGCATTCAACTACGACCTTGCCGAAAAAGAACATATCGAAGCTCTTCTCCCGCAAGTTGAAATTCAAAAACTATAAGGAAGTGAAACCATGAGAATCACAGACCTGTTAAAGAAAGATACTATTATCCTGAATCTTTCATCCAGTAACAAAAAAGAAGTTATTGATGAACTTGTCAGCAAACTAGATCAAGCAGGCAAACTGAAAGATCGTAAAGGATATCATGAAGCAATCATGAAACGTGAAGAGCAAAGTACAACCGGTATCGGTGAAGGGATTGCAATCCCCCATGCTAAATCGGCAGCTGTTAAAGAAGCGGCCCTATGTTTCGGTCGTTCCATTAACGGAATTGATTATGAATCATTGGATGGGCAGCCCGCTCGCCTGTTCTTTATGATAGCTGCGCCTGACGGAGCAAACGATACTCATCTTGATACCTTATCCAAGCTGTCATCTATGTTAATGTATGATGATTTCCGTCAGGCCATTTTGAAAGCTGCCTCAGAGGATGAAATCCTCTCTATTATTGATGCCAAACAGAATGAGCTTGAAAATGAAGATTCAAAAGATCAGCCTGCTCCGGATACTGCAGAGGCAAATGAAGAAGGTTATGTGTTAGCCGTCACTGCCTGTCCAACTGGAATTGCGCACACCTATATGGCAGCGGATGCCTTAAAAGCAAAAGCGAAAGAAATGAATGTAAATATTAAAGTAGAAACAAATGGTTCCACCGGAATCAAAAACCCTCTCACTGCTGAAGATATTCAAAAAGCAAGTGCAATCATTGTTGCTGCAGACAAAAACGTTGAAATGAATCGTTTCAATGGCAAACATGTGATTCAAGTTCCAGTAGCACAGGGAATCCGTAAGCCAGAAGAACTAATTAACCGTGCTTTAAAACAGGATGCCCCAATTTATGAAGCCAAAGGCGGATCCACTAATCAAGATAGCGGGAATCAGGAGAAAAAAGGGATAGGCTCTCAAATATATAAACACCTCATGAGCGGTGTAAGTAATATGCTTCCATTTGTTGTCGGCGGCGGTCTCTTAATTGCCCTTTCCTTCTTATTTGGCGGAATTAAACCTACGGATCCAACGACACCGGGCTACAATGAATTTGCTGCAGCACTCAACACCATTGGCGGCGGAGACAAGGGTGCGTTCTTCTTATTAGTACCCGTACTTGCCGGTTTCATTGCCAGCTCGATTGCAGATCGCCCAGGTTTCATGCCCGGTATGGTCGGCGGATTATTGGCTGCAACGGCCGGCGCAGGCTTCCTTGGTGGATTAATCGCTGGTTTCCTTGCAGGGTATGTGACTCTTGGTGTGAAAAAAGCTTTCAATTGGCTGCCAGCTTCTTTGGAAGGTATAAAACCCGTATTGCTATATCCTTTATTTGGCCTATTAATCACCGGTCTAATTATGATATTCATCATTAATGACCCGGTTGTGGCCATGAATAAAGGGCTGACTAATTGGCTTGAAAACTTAAGCGGTACAAACGCAGTGTTCCTTGGTTTAATCGTTGGCGGTATGATGGCTGTTGATATGGGAGGTCCTATCAATAAGGCTGCTTTCACATTTGGTATAGCAGCAATTGCTGCCGGAAATGGTGTCCCCCATGCTGCTGTTATGGCTGGAGGAATGGTCCCACCTCTTGGCATCGCACTATCCACTACGCTCTTTAAACAGAAATATACTGACTCGGAACGTAAGTCTGGTCTTACAAACTATATTATGGGCGCATCCTTCATCACGGAAGGAGCAATACCCTTTGCAGCAGCAGATCCGATTCGAGTTATCGTCAGTTCTGTAATCGGTGCTGCTACGGCTGGAGCCTTATCTGCAGCATTTGGCTGTTCGACTCCCGCCCCACACGGCGGACTCTTTGTATTCTGGTTAATTGATAATCGCTACATGTACCTTCTAGCCATCCTAATCGGTTCACTTGTAACAGCTGTTCTTTTAGGTTTCTGGAAAAAGAATGCAACTATTAAGGATGTTGCGTAAGCAAAAAGAAAGAATGACCTTGTTTCTGGTCATTCTTTTTTATATGCACAAAATCCGCATATAACTTACTGTTAAAGCTAATATCTAATTTCTTTGGATAACTGCTGAGCTTAATTCTTTGTTTTTTCTAACTCGTTTATATATAACTGCCTAATGGTTCACTATAATATAATTTACATCGATTATACACTTCCCTAAATTTGTACGTCTGCAACCAGAATATTCACTCACCCCCTACCCAGGTATTAAATTCCTCCTATTGTTAATTATTCTAAAAAAATAAAAAATAGTAAGTTTTATTTCTAAATTTTATTAATCTCATATTCTTACAACAGCGAAAATTAATACTTATAACTTTAATCTAAAATTTTACTATGCTAATATAATAACGATATTGTATTTTTATCAAATAGCTAGTAAAGGAGTTGATTCAAATGAAGCATATAAAAGTTGTGACCCTCACTGCAGCTGCAATCATGTCCACTGCTTTTGCTCAAGAAGCCTCTGCAGCATCGACATATACAGTTAAAAAGGGGGATACACTTTCTTTTATTGCCTCAAAATTCAAAACAACGGTTTCGAATTTAAAGAAGTTGAATGATTTGACAGGTGACATTATTTATCCAAACCAAGTCATCACAGTATCTAGTAGTACATCATCATCCGGTATTACCGAACGTTCTATCAGTTCTAAAACTTACACCATTAAATCAGGAGATACTTTATCAGCAATAGCTGCTAAGCACTCTACGACTGTAAGTAAACTAAAGAGCTGGAATGATTTAAAGAATGATCTCATTTACCCTGGTCAAATTATTAAAGTGGCCGAAGGTGCTTCCGGATCCTCATCAAGCACCAATCATTCTTCTTCCGGAAGTACATCAGTGTCTACCAATCAGACATATACGGTAAAGTCAGGAGACACATTAAGTAAAATCGCCCGTAAATATTCAACTACGGTCAGTCAGCTTATGAGCTGGAACAACCTATCGAGTACAGTTATTTATCCGAATCAAACGTTAAAGGTGACTAAGTCTTCAACTACTACTGGATCTAGCAGTTCAAGTTCTACAAGTTCTTCCAGCAGTAGTTCATCCGCTACTACTTATACGGTGAAATCTGGCGATACGTTAAGTAAAATTGCCAACAAGCATTCAATTACAGTCAGTCAACTTAAGAGCTGGAATAACCTATCCAGTACAATTATTTACCCTAACCAAGTGTTAAAGGTGTCTAAGCCTTCTACTACTACAGGGTCAAGCAGCTCTTCAAGCTCTTCCGGCAGTACTGCTACTTCAACGACCTATACAGTTAAGTCGGGGGATACGCTAAGTAAGATTGCTAAAACCTATTCCTTGACCGTTTCACAAATCAAATCGATGAATGGGTTAAAATCTGATGTGATTTATGTGGGGCAAAAGCTGAAAATTTCAAAGGCAGCAAGTGATTTGCCTTCTGTTTCCGAACCTTCAAGCGGGTCTTCTTCCGCTCAGGAAACAATAGGAAACTCAGCTTTTACATCTAATCTGATTTCCATCAGTAAAAGCTTGATCGGCACAAAATATGTGTGGGGAGGAACAACACCATCTGGGTTCGATTGCAGCGGTTTTCTTTATTATGTCTTTAATAAAGCGGGACATTCTATGCCAAGATACACGGCTGAAGGTTTCTTTAATCGTTCCTATTATGTAAGTTCTCCTCAGCCTGGAGATCTCATTTTCTTTTCCGGTACATATAAGAAAGGAATCTCCCATTTAGGCATCTATCTAGGAAATAATGAATTTATTCATGCTGATAACAGCGGAGTACGTATTACTAGTACAAACAACAGCTATTATAAAAAACATTTTGATAGTTATAAGCGATTATACGCTAATTAAGATTCAGCGAGCGGGTTCTATTACCCGCTCGCTGTTTTTTCACCAATAGACTCACCTTCCCTCTAATGATAAATTAATAATAAATCTGTACTACAAATAGTAATTCTAATAGAAAGGTTGTTAAGGATGAGTCATATATATAATGAAAGAGAAATAATAGAACCAGTTCATTTATGCGATGAAAAAGGTAATTTAATACCTGATAGCATAGGCTGGTCGAGAAAGCCTCTTATCAGCGGAAATGTCACTGGACGCTTTCTTCGTAAAAAGAAATGGAACTATTGGTGTATAACAAATAAAGATGTTCTTTTTTCGGCTACAATCAGCCATTTAGATTTCGCAATGGTTTGCTTTGTTTATTATCTCGATTTAAACACCAAGACATTTTTTGAGAAAACAGCCTTATTTCCTTTTAAAAGTAATAAAGCCCTCCCTAATGATGTATTGGCGAGTACTAAACTCACCTCCAAACAAATGGACATCGCTATATTATGGGAAAATAATCGTTTTCAGCTGAACGTAGAGATTCCTAATTTTAACGAAAAACCGTTGCTGGCAAACTTTGAAATTAGCTATCCTGAAACGGATTCGTTGAGTGTTGTCATACCCTGGAGTGATCAAACATTTCAATTAACAACGAAAATGCACTGTCTTCCTACTAAAGGGACGCTGACTATTGGGTCTAAAACCTATCAATTTACTCCTGATGAAAGCTATGCCAGCTTAGATTACGGACGAGGTATCTGGCCAAGAAACTGTACCTGGAATTGGGGAATGGCATCTGGTAAACAAGGAAATGATGTAATTGGTCTAAATTTTGGCGGACAATGGACTGATGGGACAGGCTTTAATGAAAATGCCGTATTAGTTAATGGACGGCTGACAAAAATCAGTGAAGATATGAAATTTCACTATAATAAACATGATTTCATGCAGCCATGGAAGATTGACTCTTTGGCGACTGATTGTGTAAGGCTCACCTTTACACCTCTATATGAACGGATCGCCAAGACTGATGCTATTATAGTGAAATCAGAAGTACATCAAATGGTAGGCTATTATAACGGAGAAATACGCTTACCGGACAGCACTATCCTGACAATCAAGCAAATGCTTGGCTGTATTGAAGACCATATAGCAAAATGGTAGATTGATGTTCACTATTCAAATATAGATATACGGAGTTGCCTAAAAAAAAGTTAGTTTTCTTCATGTTTTTTCACAATCCATATCGTTTGCGTTCCTAACTGGCGATTGAGTTGACAAATGTAAGTTGCAACATTACAATTTACTTGTTACTTACTAAAAATAAGCAAAGCATATAATAATAACTTTATTTATGGAACTGTGGGGGATTTACTTTGTCAAATGTACATAAAGATTTATCAACGATTATTAAGGAACGTCATTCAATCAGACAGTATGATGCTTCTTTTAAAATTTCCGAAGAAGAATTAAAAAGCATCCTTGAGGAAGCTACTTTAGCTCCATCTTCTAGCAATATGCAGGCTTGGAGCTTCATCGTAGTTAAAGATGAGGATAGAAAGAAAGATCTTGCCTTATATGGTAACAATGCAAAGGTGGCTGAAAATGCATCTGCTGTTATTGCTGTCCTTGGGGATACTGAAATGTATAAAAAAGCAGATCAAATCTACGATATGATGTTTGAAGCAGGCTATGTTGACGAAGAAAATAGACAAAGGCTCGTGAATGATGTTAAACGGGTCTATCCGGGTGCACCTTTAGAAACAAGAGCTAATATGGCAAGCTTTGATGCCGGTCTTGTTTCCATGCAATTAATGCTGATAGCGAAAAATCGTGGGCTGGATACCATTACGATGGGCGGCTTCGATAAAACTGCTTTTGCTAAAAATTTCAATGTGGACGAAAGATATATTCCATTAGTATTAATCGCAATTGGTAAAGCAGAGGGAGATCATTACTTTAAAACCGTACGCTTACCTGTAGAAGATATTACTACATTTATCTAATCGAGATGATATAAGGATAGAGCTGTCACACTAGTTGGCAGCTCTATTCTTCATTTTTTCAGACCAATATAAAGTAAATGTGATGATGTACCGAGCAGAGATGGTTCCTTTGCATACTCAATCAACAGGTCTACTATTTTTCCCATTTCGCCTTCACCCTTCTCTCTCCAATAATTCCACTGATGATTTGTAACCATAGAACCTATATTAGATCCTATTAAAGCTACTTTTTCAAATCCACTTGATTTCATAAATGGATCTATATCTTCTACACGATAATAGTATGCACCCGTAAATCTCCCACTATCTGCATGATTAAAACAGCCGGTTTCGGTAAACTGTCGAATGGCATCCACCGTGTTGTTTGGCCGCCAATGTTCAGGACAGATGAGTGAATTTAACATGTGCTTTACTCTTGGCATAAATGCTATGAAAACAAGGCCGTTTTTCTTGGTTACACGATATAATTCTTTTACCGCCATCAATCGATCCTCTTCCTGCTGCAAATGGTATAGTGGCCCTAGCATTAATGAAGCATCGAATTGTTCATCTTCTATTGCAGACAGGTCTCTTGCATCTATGTTATAAAACCCATCAAATTGGGCAAACAGTCCCAATTCCCGCGCTTTATCTTCAGCAATATCAACCAAGCTCGGTGTCAGATCCGACAGGGTAACGCGATACCCCTCTTCAGCCAGCTTAAGCGAATATTTCCCTGGGCCTGCTCCATTGTCCAAAACAGTACCTGATGGAGTTAAATATTTTTTAATATAATGCCAATTCACCTGAAACTCAATTGGTTCCCTGTCTAATCTGCCCCACTCATCAAATTCACTATAGTAATCAACAATCTCATTCATACCGATCCCCCTTTAAACTATAAAACGATTTGACTACTTATGTTCAAGAAAGAGAGCTTAAAACCCTCCTAATTGTTAAAAATATTATTCGTGAAGCAGGAAAACAACCATTCCCTCTATGCTTGTGATTTATGATAAAGAACTAAAATAGATTAGAAAATTAAAATCCTTCAAAGAGGAATTAGTGCCATAGAAGCACAAATTAACAATCAATGATTTGACTCCAAGTCTACTGAATGAACCTACTACTAGTAGAGAATAAACCTATATTACAGAAGATTTCTTTTCTGTCCTTCCATAAAAAAAGCCGCTCAAATTGACTCCAATTGAGCGGCAAAAACATTAACTTTTTGAAATGAATCCTTATCTATTTTCCTTTTAATTCATCCATACTCTCATCACGGATATTAATTGCTCCAGGTTAATTGGTTTACTGATATAGTCTGATGCACCAGCCGCTAAGCATTTTTCACGATCGCCCTTCATTCCTTTTGCTGTTAAGGCAATAATCGGTAGTGATGCAAACTCTGAATTCTGACGGATACGTTTCATCGTCTCATATCCGTTCAATTCAGGCATCATAATATCCATCAGGATCATATCAATCTGGCAATCCTTTTTTAGAATCTCCAAGCATTCGATTCCATTATGAGCTACTAAGACTTCCATTTTCTTTTTTTCAAGAATTGCTTTTAGTGAGTATATGTTACGCTGATCATCATCTGTAATAAGCACTCTTTTTCCATGATGTATGTCCAATTGGATATCATTTGGTTCTTTAGCCGCAGCCACTTCTGCTATCATCTGATGATATTGATCCCCTTGATTTACATTAATATTTTCCTGATTCTGTAGATACGGTATATAAAGAGTAAACGTACTACCTTTCCCTACTTCACTTTCAACAAATATATGACCGTTAAGCAAATAGGATAATTTTTTGCAGATTGATAAACCTAAGCCTGTTCCACCATATTTTTGTACAGTAGATCCGTCTCCCTGTTGAAAGGCCTCAAAAATGGTTTGTTGCTTATCTTTATGGATTCCTATACCTGTATCCATGACAACAATTTTTATCCACTCGTCAGTTTGAGTGGTATTATGGTTATCTTTTTCATCACATGTATGGATTATTTTTTCCACCTTCACAGACACTTTTCCTCGTTCTGTGAACTTAATAGCATTTGATAGTAAGTTTTTTACGATCTGCTGAATTTTTTGTACATCTGTATAGAAATAGGAAGGTAGATTCTCATCTATTTCAATGGTGAAACCAAGTTGTTTTCTTTCGGCTTGTGGCGAAAATATATTTAAGGTTTCAACCAACTCACTGATGTTCATTTTGCTATATGTGATTTCAGACTTTCCAGCTTCTATTTTTGAAAGGTCAAGTATATCGTTAATTAAAGATGTTAAACTGTCTGCAGCCGAATAAATATATTCAATATACTCTTTTTCCTCTGCTGAAAAACAATCACTATCTATGTCTATTAACATCTCTGCAAGAATTAAAATACTATTTAAAGGAGTACGAAGTTCATGGCTAATATTCGCCAGAAATTCGGATTTATAATTTGAGCTTAGCTGCAATTGTTCATTTTTAATTCTTAATTCTTCCTGGGACTGTTCAAGTTCCTTCGTTTTTTGTATAGCTTCTTGCTCACGTTCTTCCAGAAGTTCATTAATCGTCATTAATTCTTCTGACTGTGAATGAAGCTCTTCAGTCTGAACCTGCAATTCTTCAGTCATTGCTTTTGACTCATTTAGCAAACATTCAATTTCCATTCTATTTAGAACACTGTGTATGGCCAAACCGAGAGATTCATTCACCTGCTGAATGGCTTGGTATTGTATATCTGAAAAGCCAGTTATACTTGCAAATTCAAGAACCCCAATCGTGTTGTTTTCATAAATGATTGGGACAATTAAGAAAGCTTTTGGTTTTGCCTCACATAAGCCCGTTGAAAGTAGTTGGTAATCTTCCGGGAAATCTTCTAACATAACTATTTTTTGATCAATAGCAGCCTGCCCAATAATCCCCTCACCACCTTTAAATTGATCTTTTCCACCGTCACCATAGGATGCTGCACGATAAAAACATGTTTCATCAGCTTGACCCCTCAAATAGAGCGCCCCAATCGAAGCACCTACTAATGGTGCAAGCTTCCCTTGAAGACGTTTTGCAAATTCATTTATATCAAAGACACTTTGTGTTAAGCTTGTTATTTCATTAATTTTTGATAGTACCCAGTTCTGTATCTTGATATCTTTCAAATACGCTTTCTCATTTTTATTGTAGATTTCTAAAGACACGGACATATTATTAAAAGCTTCAGCAATCAGACCTATTTCATCATCCGTTTTTACTTCAAGCCTGTGGAGGGTCGATGGATCATTTAAATCAATTTCTTTCAATACAGTTGTTATTTGTTTTAAGTCCTTTGTTGTTGAACGAATAACCCAGTATCCAATTAACCCAATTAACCCGCAGGAAGTTATTGTTAACAAGAAAACAACCTGACACAAATGATTGTACTTTTCACTTGCCCGTTTAAATGCGCCCTCCATCATCTCCTCTTGATAGCTAATAAACTCTTCTATTGACTCTGTTAGCTTAGAACTTGATTCCTCTATTTTCTTCCAATTTTTACTAACGTACTCATTGTCTTGTATTAATTCCATTATGATTATTCGTTCGTTTTCTTTGTATATACGATATAGGGATGCGCAATCCATTAATATTTCCCTAGCTTCCTCATTTAGTGTCATACCATGGATTTTTGCAAAATGTTCTTCAATCTTGACATGATTTTCAGCAAGTTTATCTTGTATAGTAGCTGATGTTACTCCTGATAGATCATTCGCAATACTCCCAACCAACATTTTTGATGAACTGACGTTCTTTTCTATCTCATAAGTATAATTCACTTTTTTATATCGATTTTCTACAATTTCTAATAAGTCCTCACGGGAGCTATTTAAATTCTGGATGGTCATTACCGAAAAGAGTACGATTACCACCATAATCAGGATTATAGAAATTTGGAATCTCCTTCCAAACCCTAATTTACTGCTAATCATCATCCTCATCCTCTACGCTTAGTATTCAACCTAACTATTTTAATATCCTAAGTTTTCTATTTATACCGGTATTATTAGCCAGTTCATACAAAATACTGTATGACTGATTGAACAACAATCAACAAGCTATATATAAGAAAATAGTAATCAAAAAAAGTGAGCAACTTCTCTGTATTCCAATATTACAGCTTTTATTTTGAAAAGAAATACAGTTTTTTTGGCGACGTTTCGAATTTGTATAATGAGATAAAATGGAGGTGTTTACTTTGCGAAGCGTTGATAAAAAAGAAATCGTTAAAGTATGGTTTCGGGATGTATTTACGGACGGGAATACAGATATTTTAAAAGATATTGCATCAGCGGATATGGTTACTCATTCTCAGGGAAATGACGAGGGCTATGTCGGTATCGAGCACTTTAAAAATTGGTTATCCTGGTATTGCACCTCTTTTGTTGAGCGCAAATGGAGCGTTCATGACACGATTGAAGAAGGTGATAAAGTCGTTGCACGCTATAGCGGATATAGCATTTATAAAGGCGGATTACTGGACATTCCTTCTGAAAATCAACAGGTTAAAGAAACGGGCATCATTATATTTCGAATCGAGAATGGTAAAATTGCCGAACAATGGTGTGAAATGAGTGATTTACAGCTTATTCAGCAGTTAGGAGTTAAATTTGCTACAAACTAAATTATGTAGAGCTATTCTTTTAAGAATTTCTACTGAATGGCTTTTAATCCATTTTTTTTGATTTATTCCATATAAAAACAGCGGATTTTAACCGCATCCACTGTAATATAGTAATATTTTAGTAGTAGAATTTAATAATCAATTAGATGAATTAACACTTCAGATTCTTTTTTGTAAAAAATATTGATGATGTCCTTCTGGATGATTTTCAATCACTCCAAATACGGAAAATCCGTTTTTCTTATAGAAATCTGGTGCTTGAAAGCTGAATGTATCCAACATCAGAAGTGTACATCCTTTTTCTATTGCATAGTGTTCAACACTTGCCAGAAGCTCTTTCCCTACCCCTTTTTGTCGCAATTGATCGTCAATCCACAGGAAATCAATCTGCATTCTTCCCCAGCTGTAATGAGCTGCGATTCCGCCCTGTATATGATTGTGGTCGTCCTTTACCACATAGGTGACTTTCCCATACGGTGTATCATTATACTCCGGCAGTTTTCGTCGATTAAAATCAATTAAATGTTCTCGGATAAACGCTTGATCTCCTTCGGTGCCGAGCTCTATTTTAATCACTCAAACAACCTCTCCTTCTTAATCAACGAGTTCTTTATACATTAGTATATCATCCACATACTGACCATTCAGAAAAAATTCTCCCTTTAATACACCTTGCTTAATATAGCCATTCCTCTTATAGAAAGATATAGCCGGTGTATTTGTGGACAATACCCTTAAAGAAATTTTTCGGATCCCACGCTTCTTCCCCTCTTCATCCAGAAACTGCAATAATTTACTGCCTATACTCTTGCCCTGAAAGTCAGGATGGACACCAATCGCCATTTCCCATACATGACAATTGCTCTCCAACGGAGTAGGATATTTAACAGACATATAGCCCGCAACTCTCCCGTTCTCAATTGCGACAAACATGCTTCCCGGCGGAAAATGCTGAGCATAATCGGCTACTGATTCCCAAACGATCGGCATCGGTGTATTTGTATAATTCCAAATCAAATTTTCAAGTTTTATTAATTGTTCGTAGTCCTCAATTCTTGATGAACGTATGACCATTTAATATCTAATCCCCTTTTCAACCATCTATCCTATAGTTTACTCTTTACATGCTTGAATGATCTATCAAAGTCAAAAAGCATTGCCACCCTCTAAAGAATGACAATGCCACACAAAAGGAATTTCTCCCTTTATTTCGTTAATTCAAGGAATTCATTTACATCAGCAATTGCAAGATCCACACCAGCCTGCCAGAAATCTGGTTTCGTTAGGTCTACACCTAAATGTTTCATCGCAAGCTCCTCTGTTGTCATAGCAGCTGTATCCTGCAATAATGCAATATATTTCTTTTCAAATGACTTACCTTCTTTTAAAGATAAGTGATAAATCCCTAAGCTAAACAAATATCCAAACGTGTACGGGAAATTATAAAATGGCACTTCTGCAATATAGAAATGCAATTTACTTGCCCAGAAGGTTGGATGATATTCACTCAGAGAATTTTGATATGCCTCTTTTTGTGCAGATGCCATCATTTCGTTCAAGCGCTCAACGGAAACCAATCCATTTTTGCGTTCTGTATAATAATTTTTTTCAAAAATAAAACGGGCATGAATGTTCATGAACATAGCAATTGCATTTAGTATTTTGTTATCGAGCAATGTGATTTTTTCTGCATCCGATACAGCAGCACGGACACTGGCATCAGAGCAAATTTGTTCAGCAAATGTAGATGCTGTTTCAGCGACATTCATCGCGTAATCTGTATTAAAGAATGGCTTATCATTTAATACATGGCTGTGGAAAGCATGACCTAGTTCATGAGCAAGCGTTGCTACACCGCTTGGTGAGCCTGAATAGGTCATAAAGATACGTGATTCATTTGTTTCAGGAAAGCTAGTACAGAATCCTCCAGGACGCTTGCCAGTACGATCCTCTGCTTCAATCCACGCCTTTTCAAATGCTTCCTGGGCAAATTTAGGCAATTCATCACCGAATTTCGCAAAATTATCGATGATAAACTTTGCTCCCTCATCAAATGTGTAATGCATCGGTTCCGTTGTTACGATCGGTGCATCAACATCTACCCAGCTCAATTTCTCTTTACCTAAAAGCTTTGCCTTACGGTTAAGAAACTCTACAAAAGGCTGCTTATTTTTTGCAATGACATCCCACATTACATCCAATGTTTCTTTCTTCATTCGGTTATACTGCAATGGCTCTTTCATAAAATCTTCAACACCATGCATTTTATAATTAGCCAAACGGAAGCCGCCTAAATGATTAATCGTGTCAGCAAACAAAGGGGCTTTTTCTCCCCAGGCTTTTTCCCATTTCTTGAAAATTTCCGCTCGGACTTCTGGATTAGGATCGTCGTGCATCTTATTAAAAGCTTGGCCAGCTGATAAATGAACAGTCTCGCCATCTTCATTTGTATAAGGAATCTCAATCATTTTTACAAGTGAATCGTAATGGGTACTCCACCCGACATATCCATCTACGCGCAATGCATTAATGAGTGCTTCTTCAGCTTCCGATAATTGTTCCTTACCATGTTCCCTTTGCTCATTAATATAGAAAGCTATTTCACTAATTTCTGGTTGTTCGATGATTTCTTGCCAGACAGCATCATTTATTTGGACAAGTTTAATTGTAAATCCTGTAAAAACTGTTTCGAATTCACTTATTAATGTGTATACTTCTCCATTTAATTGATCCGCCTTTGTATCATGGACATTTTGGGCAGTAGCACATTCAAGAAATGCCGATACCTGATAGATTGCTTTTTGCAGTACCTCTGTTTGTTTTAATATAGAAACAATCTCTTTGGTACCGCTAACGTCTGAAGGAGCCTGCCAAGCTTTTACTGCCCCTTTGTATGTATTTAACAGCTCTTTGATTTCAGCTAATTTTGATAGTAATTCAGGTGACTCAGAGCCATTTGGAAATATGTTATCCAAATTCCATGTTAGAGAGTAATTCATTCAAAAACCTCCTGTCTTTTCACAATTTTCAGTATACAACTTTTATTACCAGTTGGATATATATTTTCCTCAATAATAGTACTGTCTCCCATATGCTATCTACTCATCCTCTTGAACCTCTTGATTGGTTACCCTTTTTAATATATAAAGTAAAACTTTTTATCTATCCAATATTATTCCGTATAATGAGAGTTAATACAGCACGAAGAAAATAAGGAGACAGGTTATGGGATATTTTCAATCAGAGGAGACTTATCAATTATTAAATGCAGTAGGAGAAAATATTTTTATTTGTGATGATCAATTAACCATCATATTTATCAATCGTTACGCTGACAAATTAATTCAATGTCTAAGTCCTTTTACCGGTTTATCAAGTAAGGAAGAATATATCGGGAGAAACATAGCAGAATTTGATCAAGGGGGGAACTGCAAGAGGACAATACTCGAAAACGATTCCTTCCCCAATACCAGCAGAATTATATTTTTCAATAAATACACAGCTAAGATTGCAATAAGTCCCTTTACATTCAACAATGGTTTAACAGGTTATATGCTCACTTGGAAGGATGTAACCGATTATGAAGAAGAAATACATAAAGGGCATTCGATGATGGAAGAAATGTATGCTCCTATCATCAAAACAATTCTGGATGATGTACTTTTAATGCCCATTACTGGATTTTTGTCGGAAGATCGTCTTCATAAGATCAAAGAGAAGGCTTTATATGAAAGCTCTGATAAACAGGCTTCCTATATGGTGATTGATTTTACTAGCGTAACTTCACTGGATGACGAATATATTGTGGCAGAGCTGGAGGTCATCTCTCAATCCCTTGCTTTATTGGGTACAGAAGCTATATATACAGGCCTGTCCACTACTCTTGTTCGCCAAATCGTAAACCAGGGAACAAAAATAAAGAATGAAACATTTGCTACGTTTAATCAGGCTATGAATCATATCTGCAAAATAAAAGGCTACAAGTTGGTAAAATATTAATCTTGATCTTCCTCTTCAGCTTGATTTATTAAAATCAAGCTGTTCTTTTTGTCAACTGATTTGCAAACGAATGACAATTCGTTTGCGCAGCTTTTGTGACAATATTGTTTCATAAATTTGAATTAATTATAGTAATTTTAGTTTAGTTATAGATATTTGCAAATTATAGGACTATTATATCTAATATAAACAAGGTCATTGTAAATTTAACTAATTATTAATATATACATAGGGATAACCTACTAAACAATTTAAACTATTTAAGCCAACTCTTCATTCACGCAAAAATAATTAGTTACTTTTATAATAGAGGTGACAGCACTTTATAAATGGTTTTTTTTCGTCTGTTTTGTGAATGAATGAACAATGCATAAGAATTGAAAGGTGTGAACAGTTAAATGGAAGTATTGGATCTCGCTAGGTTTCAGTATGCAGCAACTACAATCTATCACTTCTTCTTTGTACCACTATCCATTGGATTGGTATTTTTAGTTGCTATTATGGAGACATTGTATTTTTTTAAGAAAAAAGAAATTTATTTGGACATGGCAAAGTTTTGGGGAAATATCTTTCTCATCTCTTTTGCTGTCGGAGTAGTTACAGGAATTATCCAAGAATTCCAGTTTGGAATGAACTGGTCAGAATACTCCCGCTTTGTCGGAGATGTATTTGGTGTTCCATTGGCTATTGAAGCCTTACTGGCTTTCTTTTTAGAATCCACATTCATTGGTGTATGGATGTTTGGGCGTGACCGATTGCCAAGATGGGTTCATTTACTATCTATATGGCTTGTATCAATCGGTACCATTTTTTCTGCCTTGTTTATTCTCGCTGCGAACTCTTTTATGCAGGAACCAGTTGGGATTGCGATTGAGAATGGCAAAGCTGTATTAAATGATTTCGGGGCATTTATCACAAATCCTCAGCTGCTTGTTGAATTTCCACATACGGTCTTTGGGGCTTTTGCAACCGGAGCCTTCGTAGTAGCTGGGATCAGTGCATTTAAAATATTGAAAAAGCAAAACTTAGATGTATTTAAGAAATCATTTACGATCGCTATGATTGTGGCGATGATCTCAGGACTTGGAATCGCATTTACTGGTCACTGGCAGGCACAGCATTTAATGTCCTCACAGCCTATGAAAATGGCAGCCAGTGAAGGTTTATGGGAAGATAGCGGTGACCCGGCAAGCTGGTCGCTAATTGCTAATATTGATGAAGAAACCCGTGAAAACAAGTGGTCTGTTGAAATCCCTTATGCTTTAAGTATCTTAGCCTATAATAGCTTTGAGGGATCTGTAGAAGGAATGAATACACTCCAGGAGAAATACACAGAGCTTTATGGTGAAGGCGATTATATCCCGCCGGTAGGAGCTGTTTATTGGAGCTTCCGCATTATGGTTTTCGCTGGTGCTATTATTATGGGCTTAGCAGCCTTAGGACTATTATTTATCAAGAAAAATAACCTAATAAATCAATCACTCTATTTAAAAGCAATGGTTGGAGCAATAGCCCTTCCTTTTATCGCCAATACAGCTGGCTGGATTATGACTGAAATTGGCCGGCAGCCTTGGACAGTCTTTGGATTATATACGACTGCACAGTCCGTATCCCCTAATGTTACTGCAGGACAGCTGTTAACATCGATTATTGTATTTTTGGGGGCCTATACTGTTCTTGCTGTCGTATTAATCACTCTTATTGTGAAACAAATTAAAAAAGGACCATACCAAACCACTGATACAAAACCAGATGTAGATTTATTTGACAAGGAGGCCTTTGGAGCATGAGTCTAAATGAGTTATGGTTTATCCTTGTAGCTGTTTTATTTATTGGTTTCTTTATTCTTGAAGGCTTTGACTTTGGCGTGGGAATGTCCACTCGTTTTCTCGCGCGTAATCAAAAAGAGCGGGATCAGTTGGTTTCTACCATCGGGCCTTTCTGGGATGCAAACGAAGTATGGTTGATTACTGCAGGCGGTGCTATTTTTGCGGCATTCCCTGAATGGTACGCAACCATGTTCAGTGGGTACTATCTACCATTTGTTTTATTCCTGCTGGCCTTAATTGTACGAGGAGTTGCTTTTGAATTCAGACATAAAGTCCATGAAAAGTGGATCAGTTTCTGGGATTGGATGATATTTGTCGGCAGTATAATACCTGCTTTTGTATTGGGTGTTCTTTTTACTAGCCTTGTACGTGGAATGCCAATTGATGCATCCAAAAATATGTATGCTAGCTTTGGAGATTACTTTGACCCCTACTCCATTGTTGGCGGAATCGCGATGATTGTGTTATGCCTTGTGCATGGTTTAACATTCATCGGCATTCGGACAGAGGGGCAGATTCGTGATCGTGCACGTTCTTTAGTATCAAAAATATATTTAATTCTATTAGCAGGTCTTATAGTTTTCGCCGTACTAACCTATACAATGACAGACTTATTTGAAGTACGGCCGCTCGCTACACCATTATTCCTGCTCGGTGCAGTTGTAACAACCGTATTAGGTTATGTATTCTCAGCAAAGAAAAGGGAAGCTTTAGCCTTCACTATGACGGCTTCAACTATGCTATTTACTGTTACGATGTTATTTGTTGGTCTGTTCCCAAGAGTAATGGTCAGTTCAATTAGTTCCGAATATAACTTAACTATATTGAATGCTTCCAGTGGACCATATACCCTTAAGGTGATGACCATCGTAGCATTAATATTACTTCCCTTCGTTCTTGGCTATCAAATATGGAGCTACTATGTATTCAGAAAGCGTATTTCTGATAAGGAACCGGTGAGTCATTAATGATAAACAAAGAGATTTTAACTATAAAAGGAATAAAGAGCACCATGACATTCCTATTCGTGATTTCTTTATTACAGGGGATTGCCATTATTATTCAGGCCATCTACCTTGCTGAAGGGATTACAAACTTATTTAATGGGGAAAAGCTGTCTGAACAGCTTATCCCCTTCCTTTTATTCGTATTAGCTTTTTTGGTACGCCACCTTTTGACTTTTATTCGTGATAAATGGATGGATCGCTTTGCCTCCGAATCAGGGACAGCGATGCGAAAAGAATTATTGAAGAAATTATTTGAATTGGGTCCTCGATTCACCCAATCCGAAGGGACAGGAAGCTTAGTAACAATGGCTTTAGAAGGTGTTTCCCAGGTTGAAACGTATTTAAAGCTTTTCTTGCCCAAGATGATGAGTATGTTCCTGATTCCTCTGTTAATTGTAGGGTTTATGCTGACGCTTGATTTGACTTCTGCGGGAATTGTAATCATTGTACTCCCTATTCTTTTATTCTTTATGGCTATGCTTGGGATTGCAGCAAAGCGTAAGGCTGATAAACAATATGAATCCTATCAAGTCCTTTCCAACCATTTTGTTGATTCCTTACGTGGCTTGGAAACTTTACGACTTCTGGGCTTAAGTAAAAAGTACGATCGAAATATCAAAAACGTAAGTGAACGTTACCGAAAAGCAACGATGGGGACACTGCGAATTGCATTCCTTTCAACATTCGCGCTCGATTTCTTCACCTCCCTTTCAGTCGCTATTGTCGCCTTATTCCTGGGTGTTCGGCTTATGGAAGGTGCAATTTTATTAGGACCGGCACTTACGGTATTAATCCTTGCTCCTGAATACTTTTTACCGATTCGGGACTTCGGAACAGATTACCACGCTACTTTAGACGGAAAAAACAGTATGTCTGCTATTCAACGGATTATTAATTGGCCGCTTGATCTAAAACAAAAACAAAATACAACATTCTCTACTTGGTCAAATCAGGATTCCTTAACCATTAGCAACTTGACAGTCCAACACATGGAATCCAATCAATCCGCTTTGAATGATCTATCATTTTCATGGAAGGGATACGGAAAAATCGGTATTATTGGCGCAAGCGGTGCCGGAAAATCTACCTTAATTGATGTACTGGGCGGATTTTTAAACCCTACATCCTGCACAGTTACTATTAACAATCATTCCTATTCCTCTTTTAAAGAAATGAGCTGGCAGGATCAATTGCTATATATTCCACAGCATCCTTATCTATTTAATGATACTGTGCGAAACAATATTACATTTTACACTCCAAACGCCAGTGAAGAGGAAATTCAGTTGGCTATTGATCGAGCAGGATTAAAAGAAGTTGTTGATTCCCTACCAAATGGATTGGATGAACAGATTGGAGAAAGCGGTCGTATGCTGAGTGGCGGTCAGGAACAACGAGTTGCTTTAGCACGGGCATTCCTTGATAAAAATAGAAAAATTCTCTTGTTTGATGAGCCAACTGCTCACCTTGATATAGAGACGGAATATGAATTAAAGCAAAATATCGTTCCTTTATTTGACGATCATCTTGTATTCTTTGCGACTCATCGACTTCATTGGATGACAGACATGGACCAAATTATTGTTTTAGATCAAGGGCGTATCGTTGAAATCGGAAGTCATGAGGAGCTATTAAAAAAAGAAGGCCATTATTATCAATTAATTAAAGAACACTTAGGGGGAAATGAGGTGCACCATGGCTAAGAAAAAAGACTCTATCTCCATTCTCAATAACTCGTGGGTTGGTCCTTATTTATCCCAAAATAAGTGGCTCTTAACTATCGTAATTGTACTTGGTGTTGGCACATTCTTTAGCGCAGGTGCTTTAATGTTTACATCTGGCTATTTAATATCCAAATCTGCCACTTTACCAGAAAACATCCTCCTTGTGTATGTACCGATTGTCTTGGTAAGGCTGTTTGGAGTATCAAGGCCAGCCTTTCGTTATGCTGAACGCTTAAGCAGCCATAGCCTTGTTTTAAAAATACTATCGAGTATGCGGGTCCGTTTATATAGAGCACTTGAACCAGATGCTTTAGATTTCAAATCCCGATATAAAACCGGCGATTTGCTTGGTGTGATGGCTGATGATATTGAGCATCTTCAAGATTTATATATTAAGACAATCTTTCCATCTATCATAAGCATCGGTTTATATATGTTAATTGTCTTGGCATTAGGATTCTTTTCTATTCCTTTTGCGCTTCTAATGTTTCTATTGTTATTCGTCCTGATTATTTTGTTTCCTCTCGTATCACTATTAGTGACGCGTGCAAGACATGCACAAATGAAAAATGCAAGAAACGGACTATATCAATCTCTGACAGATGCTGTTATGGGAATTGGCGATTGGATGATTAGTGGCAGACAGTCCGATTTTATCGAACGTTATGAAAAAGATGAAAAAAAGGTTGATGTACTTGAAGCAAAGATCAATCTATTTCAACGAAAACGTAATTTTCTCTTTCAAGCTGTCATATTGGTTATTATTGTGGCACTTGCCTGCTGGATTACCTTACAGGTAGAAGCCGGACAATTCTCTCCTATTTGGATTGCAGCTTTTATTCTAGTAGTGTTCCCATTAGTCGATGCTTTCGCCCCATTATCCGATGCTGTTAGCCAGGTCTCCAGTTATAAAAGTTCATTGGAGCGAATGAATGGCTTACAGGAAGAAAAAGAATTAATAGGATTAACAAACAATGAAAACACGAGCGAATTTGATGATTTGAAGGCACAAACTGCATTGCCTATCACCTTTAATCAGATTAGTTTTTCTTATTCTTCTATTGACGAGAAGGTATTGAATAATTTAAACTTTACCATTCAGCCTGGCGAAAAAATTGCGATGCTGGGTAAAAGCGGAGCGGGGAAAAGTACAATCGTAAAGCTTTTATTAGGTGCATATAAACCTAATCAAGGAAAAATCAGTATAGGAAATAAAGATATTTCTCTTTTAGATTCTCGAATTACAAGCTTCATTTCTGTACTCCATCAGAAACCACATTTATTTGATACAACCGTTATGAATAATATACGGCTGGGCAATCCAAATGCTTGCGATGAAGAGGTATATGAAGCTGCTAAATTAGTTAGGATGCATGATTATATTGAATCTCTTCCAAATGGGTATCAAACGCGTATGCATGAATTGGGAGGGCGTTTTTCAGGCGGAGAACGTCAGCGTATTGCGCTTGCGAGAATACTTTTACAAAAAAATCCGATTGTTATTCTAGATGAACCAACTGTCGGTCTTGATTCGCAAACCGAACGCAGCCTCCTTGAAACCATATTTAAGACGTTAAATGGTAAAACAATGATCTGGATTACCCATCACTTAATGGGTGTGGAAAAAATGGATAGAGTTCTGTTTCTTCAAGACGGGGAAATCAGTATGAACGGTTCTCATGAAGAACTTCTTCAAATGATGCCCCATTATACAAAACTATATAAATTGGATATGCCACAGCTAAATAATTAAAAACAAAAGCGCTTGAGACATATACCCGTCATCAAGCGCTTTGTTTTTATTCTGCTGGCAATTTCTCAGCTTGGTTCCAATTTACCAGGCCATCGTCTTCATCGAATTCGATCATGACATCAACAACGCCCTTTTCCGCTAAGATTTGCTTTTTAAGACGATCTTTAATATCGTCCATATCGGCAACCGTTAAAGACAGATCAATTTCGACACAGACTTCTACATGAAAATCCTCGCCCTCTTTAATTACGACTACCTTCTGAACATCCTTGATATCTTTATCAAGAAGAACCAGATCGCCAATATATTGCTCCATCAGTTCATCAGCTTCACCAAGGGCACCTGCTGCATTGTCGAAGAATACTTTACCAACTACAAATAACATCATCATGCCGATAAGAATGGAGGCAATTCCTTCAGCTGCGTGTAGGTTTGTTAAATGTGATATGACAATCGCGATGATCGCTAAAACCCCACCTGAAGTAGCAACTAGGTCTTCCAAAAACACTAGCCTAGTTGCAGGCTTCGCTTTACCAAAATAGGTGAAGCTTTTATATAAGAAAGACAAGCCTTTCGCTTCCACTCCGACTTCATGCATAATTTCCTTCATTGCTTTAACTAAAACAAAAACTTCGAGAATTACACTGATGGCTAAAACACCGATACTCACCCAAAAATAACTAGATTCACTAGGGTGTAAAATATGCATATATCCTTCTTTTATCGTTTCATAAGACATGATTCCTACTATTAATACCGCTCCCAAAAGAACCAAATTTACCAAGCGGCCAAATCCATTGGGAAAACGTTCGGTCGGTGCTTTTTTACTTAACGCTGACCCAATAAACACAAAGAATTGGTTAGCTGAATCTCCCAAACTATGAAGTGTCTCCGCGAATAATGCCACATTACCAGTAAACATATAAGCTGCACCTTTAATAATAGATATCACTAAGTTGACGATTGCTGCTGTAATTGCGCTTGTATTTCCTTTTTTTAGTAACTGAAATAATTCACCCATAGACCCTACTCCTTCAATTCAAAATAGATACATGCAGATAGAAAAACTAGATATGTAAAGATTAGGCTAGCCTCTGTAATGAAAACTAGTAAGCTATTCCATTAAGACGAGGATTTTAAAAAAATATAAAACATTTTGGATCACACTTCATTTAATTCCTATGTTTGAATTTTCTTCTTCACCTCCTAATCCCTTATCTGTTAATCTCAATTATCTCATCATTTTATTCCCCATCTCTAGTGTATTTACACTAATTTTGAAGAAACAATAATCCAAATGAATTTATTGGTGCTTTTTACTGGATTTATGATCAACACCGGCGTATAGTTACCTAGGTAACTATATTCGAGGTGGTGGTACAATTGTCTATTTCCGGGCACCAGTATTTTTTTCATCAATATTTGCAGACAGCTCGATTATTTACAAAACGATTGAATGATCAATTAGCCAAGCATGATTTATTCCACTCACAATGGGCTATTATTTATTATTTAAAGCACTATGGACCTTCCACCCTCGTGGATATTAGTAATTATTTGAATGTGGAAAAACCCACTATTACAAGAACCGTTACCAGACTGCAAGAGCGGGATATTATCGAGCAGATTCCAAGCGATAATAAACGGGAAAAAAGAATTCAATTAACAGAGGCAGGAAGAGAAATTTATATCACCTGCATACACCATGTCAGTGAATTTGAAGAAAAAGTAATGTCAAGTGTATCAGAGGATGAAATAAAAATTATGATGAAGATATTTGGCAAAATGCAGCATCAATTACAGCATGAATAAGGACGTGACTACAAATGGAGAAACCAAGACTTTGGACAAAAAACTTCCTATTAATCTCTTCAGCTAATTTATTTATCTTTTTAACATTTTACAGCTTAATGGTTACTTTAACACTTTATACAATTACTACTTTTCATACGAGCCAAAGTATAGCCGGACTCGCTTCAAGTATATTTGTTATCGGAGCTGTGCTAGTTAGGCCTATTGCTGGCAAAAGAATTGCCCTGGTCGGTGCAAAAAAAATGCTTACGATCAGTCTAGCCTTATTTTTAGCAGCAACTATTCTCTATTTTATGGCGTCGAGCCTTGCACTCTTACTAATCGTTCGATTAATCCACGGTATTTCATTTGGTTTCGCATCAACCGCTACAGGAACACTTGTGGCTGAAATATTACCTTTATCCAGAAGAGGGGAAGGTATGGGATATTTCGCGATGAGTACAAACCTGGCAATGGCTATTGGACCATTTCTAGGCTTAATGATCAGCAATTCCTTTTCTTATACAATTGTCTTTTCGGTTGCCGTTGTCTTTGCTTCGTTAAGTTTCATCTTCACGCTCTTCTTGAATGTTCCAAAGATGCAATTTACAGCTGAGCAAGTCAAGTCGATGAAAGGTCATAAAATAAGTGACTACTTTGAGCTGGCCGCACTGCCTATTGCTATTACAGCTGGGGTCATTGGATTTACATATTCCAGTATATTATCTTATTTAACTTCCTATTCTCAGGAGCTTAATTTAGTATCGACAGCAGGCTTCTTCTTTGTCATGTATTCTATTTGTCTAATACTGACGCGTCCATTTACGGGAAAATGGTTTGATATATACGGTGAAAATACAGTAATCTACCCCTCTCTAATTTTATACACAATCGGGTTGATCGTTTTAAGTCAGACAAGCCACAGTATTACATTGCTTTTAGCAGGCGCTATAATCGGTGTAGGGCTTGGCACTTTTCAATCCAGTGCACAAACTGTAGCAATCAAAATGACGTCTCCCCACCGGATTGGGCTCGCCACCTCCACATTCTTTGTCATGTATGACATTGGGATCGGGATCGGACCATTTGTTCAAGGATTTTATATTCCGGTTTCCGGTTATAGTGGGCTTTATTTAACAATGGCTGTTATCTCGTTTATAGCTATAGGCCTTTATTATGTAGCTCATGGTAAAAAAGCTACTCAAGCTTCAAGAGTTACTCAATATTAATTGAAAAAGTATCGATTCAGCTTATTCATAGCTTGCTTGAATCGATTTTTTCTATAAATGATGTTATTAACCATTCATCTGTATTCAATCAAGTCTTTTACATGCTTATTTCAATAAAAAAAGCTCAAAACAGCCATTTATTAGCCAAACAGATAAGAAATAATCTTATTCTATAGCTTTCTTTGAATATAATTGAGCGATTTTCCATAATAATTGAGCGAAAACAGCACTTAATTGAGGCGATTTCCCCTTTCCATATTTTTTAGTTATATAGCATACATCTCCCTAACTATTAAAATAGGATAAGCGCCTAAACGTATTGTATTTCTTTATCTCCATAACAAAAGCTGTCCAATCAGTTACTCGGTTGAATGATTGGACAGCTTTAAAATTCACTTTATGTTTCTGCAAGATTCCCGTTCAATAAATTGTGTTGCAACCGTCACTCTCTTTGGAAATGTGTTTGGATCCTTTATCTTTTCAATTAAACTTTTTGTTGCTTCAATACCAAGGCGAGATATATGTATTTCTATTGATGTCAGTGGCGGTCTCGAATGCTGAGAAAGAATTTGGTTATTAAAGCCGATAATGGAAAGGTCTCTTGGTACATGGATATTGAGTTTTTCCAAATAACTTAATATTTCATATCCGGTCAAATCATCTTGGGCAATGATAGCTGTTGGCATGGGATTGTAGTTAATTAGATTCTTTAGTGATTCAAAACCTTTATCATTAAATTGATGTTCGTCAATCAGATAATCCCTGCAAAATGGTAGTCCACTCTCTTCCAGCGCCTCCCTGTATCCTTTTAAACGATCAATCGTAACAGCAAAGTTTTCATTTCCTCCAATAAATGCAATATTCTTGTGTCCCATCTCTATCAAATACTTTGTAACATCTTTAGCAACTGTCACATTATCATTATCCACATAGGTAATACTTTTTTCATGCATCAAGGGTCTTCCAATTACGATGAATGGGAAATTAACTTGCTTTAAAAACTCAATCACTTCATCATTTTTACGTGAATACAAGAGTATTAACCCGTCGACCCTTTTTCCTTGAACCATGGAAACAACTTCTTCATAGATACCTTCTTGAGTAAAACTGGTTGATAAATACAAACCATATTTTTGTTCATTCGCACTTCGGCTAATGCCACGTAGAACGACTGAGAAGAAAGGATTTTTAAATGCTTGATAGGCAGTGTCAGGCATAATTACTCCTATAGCCTGTGTACTTTTCCCAGCTAAGCTTTGAGCCTGAAAATTAGGGGTATACCCCATCAGATTCATGATTTCCCGGACTCTCCGTTTTGTTTGAAGACTGATATGCGGGCTATCTTTCAGGACTCTTGACACAGTTGACGGTGCTACATTCGCTTCTCGAGCAACATCTTTAATTGTTACATCCATCAGAGCCACCCCTCAATTCGTAAATCCTATTTCACTGCACCTTCAGCTACCCCTTTAATAATTTGTTTTTGTGCAAAGAAATATCCAATGATGACAGGAATAATGGCTAAAGTTAACCCGGCTAGAGCAAGATGCCATTGTTTTGTATATTCCCCAAAGAAGAAGAACATTTTCAATGGAAGAGTCTGCATTCCTTCCTGGTTGATGACAAGGGACGGCAATAGATAGTCATTCCAAATCCAGATCGTATTTAAAATACCGACTGTAATAGAAATTGGTTTTAGCATTGGGAAGATAATATGCCAGAAGATTTGCCATTTGTTAGCTCCATCTATAGTAGCCGCTTCATCAAGCGATTGGGATATACTTTTTAATGTTCCATGATACAAGAAAATCGACAAGCTGCAACCAAAGCCAATATACATAAAGATTAAGCCAGCACGATTCAGCATTTCAAATTTCCCAAATACCGTAATTAATGGAATCATGACGGATTGGAAAGGAATCAGCATAGCTGCCACGAAAATAAAGAATAAAAACGTACTCATCTTACTTTTATTCCGTGAGAGAGCATATGCAGCCATTGAAGAAAAGATAATAATCAGACCTACACTTACAACTGTAATTAACACGGAATTAAATAGTGTTTTCAAGAAATCCAGTTGTTCGTACGCCTCCACATAGTTGTCAAAATTAAATGCTTCCGGAAGGCTTAAGACATTCGTAAACATTTCTTTTTTTGTTTTAAGCGAATTAACAATCATGATATAGAAAGGGGAGAGCCAAATTAAGGCTAATACAATCCCAGTTATTTCTAAGGGCCAGTTATGCTTTCTGCGCATTACAATTCAACCTCCCTTTTCTTGTTGATATATACTTGTGTCAAGCTGATAGATGCGACAATCAAGAAAAAGATAACTGCTTTTGCAGAGGCATAAGCCATATCGCTTTCCTTAAATGCAGTCTGGAATATTTCCATGGCGACCATTTGTGTGGAGTTATAAGGTCCCCCAGCTGTTAAGCTTAAGTTTTGATCATATAATTTAAACGTATTGGACAGCGTCAAGAACATACTAACGGTAAATGCCGGTGCTACGAGCGGGAATATGATTGCGCGTAGTTTTTGGAAATAGCTCGCCCCGTCAATCTCGGCAGCTTCAGTTAATTCTTCTGGAACACCCTCAAGATACGAAATATAGATAATCATGATATAACCGGCCATTTGCCAGCTCATCAGGATGACTAATCCCCAGAATCCAGTATTTGTAGTCGACAACCAGCCTTGTAAACCTTCATAGCCAAGGGCCACACCAACTGCGTCAAATGCTTTCGTGAAAATAAACTGCCAAATGAACCCTAAAATCAGTCCACCAATCAAGTTTGGCATAAAGAAGATTGTACGTAAGATATTATTTGATTTAATTTTTGAGGTTACAATTAAGGCTAAAACTAAACCGATCACATTGATTAAAATAATCGATACGATAGAAAACTTAACTGTGAACCACAAAGCGTCCATGAATTCTTTTTCTTGGAATATACCAATATAGTTTTGAAAACCAACAAAAGCGGTTGTTTGAATTCCATTCCAGTCCGTAAATGAGTAAAATACACCAAGTGCCAGTGGCACGAGTACGACAAGAAATAGCGATACTAGAACCGGTGTAAGGAATAACCAGTAGGAAAAACTGCGAGTACGCATTATTACCCCTCCAAAATTGTGACAAAATTTATGACCTCATCCATTATCTATGTAGCAAAACAAAGTAGCCCAACACTACTTTGTTTTGCAGTTCTATCACATATACGTAAAGGATATTAGCGTGATTCAGACCAAGATTTTTGAGATTCTTTGACTAGCTCATCCCAAGACATTTCATCACTTAAATATTTTTGTATGTTTACACCCAATTTATCTTCGCCCCAACCAGTTGGATAGCCCATAAATACCCATCCAATTGTTTTTCCTTCAGTCGCATAATCATATACTTCTCTAGATATTGGGTCTGCGATTTTACTAGAATCATATCCTTTGTAAGCAGGAATGAAGCTGAAATCTTCAAGAACTGTCTTTTTACCTTCTTCAGATGTATATAACCAATCCAAGAAGTCTTTAGATGCTTCAATAACTTTCTCATCATTGTTGCTGTTTACTCCCCAGTACATTGGAATACCAACTGGTAGAGAATCTTCTTTATAACTTTCTACAGGAATTGGTAGAATACCAACTTTTTCTTGAGCAAATTCTTCATCAATTCCGGCGATGGAACCATATACCCAGTTACCTTGTTGAATCATAGCTACCTTTCCAAGTGAGAAGTTTTCTTCTACTTGCTGTGAGTAATCAAGGCTAACAGTTGGCTGAATAGAATATTTATTGGATAAATCAATGTATGTTTTATATTGATCTCCATATTTAAAATCAACCTTGTCAGATTTGTAAGCATTCATAATATTTTCTTCAAATTCTGGAGAGATAAAGACGTTGGAAGCATGCAACCCGGTAATCCATTTTTCTTTTCCTGGTAAAGCAAATACTGCTTTAATACCAAGATCGTCTTTTTTGGTATCGATTGTTTTAACCGCCTCTTCAAGCGCTTTCATTGTTCTGATTTCTTCTGCTTTAATACCAGCTTTTTCAAAGACTTCTTTGTTATAAAGCAAGCCGTATCCTTCCTGGTTATATGGAAGACCAAGGATTTTATCATCTGTAGTTACACCATCTAGAGTTCCATCTAGTGCTTCTTTGGATGCTTTTGTATCGGATAAATCAGCTAGTTTATCTTTCCAATCTGCAACATCCTGCGGTCCGCCAACATTATAGATAGCAGGTTCCTTGCCTGAAGCAAATTTAGATTTTAAAGAAGCACCATAATCTTCCCCGCCACCAACTGTAGTAATATTAATTTCTACACCTGGATTTTCTTTTTCATATTGTTCGGCTACATCTTCAAATTGATCCTTGAATTCCACTTTAAACTGAAATACATCAATTGTTACCTTATCTTTGCTATCGGAGGAAGAGCTCTCAGATGAGCATCCCGTTAAGACAGCTGCTGCCAATAGTGAAGCTGATAAAGCACCCGCATACCATTTTTTTTGTTTCATTCTTTTACCTCGCTTCTCTCTTTATGTTTGGTTCAAGTAAACGTTTTCTATAAATATGTAAAAGACCAGTGACCTTATTCTTAAAAACTATTAATTTTCCACTTTACGAAAACGTTTGCACAAACCTTTCTTTTCCAATTTAACATATGAATGTAATATCTCAAACCTTTTTTTACTCATTTACCTATTTAATCATATAAATTATCCTGAAAAGTCAAATAATATTCACTTTTTGCGCAAACGATTTCATCTATGACTTGTCAATATTGTGAGACCAAAAAATGATTAAACTCTTTGCAACCAAAGAACGAGTGAATCAAATGGTTTTAAGTACATTTTAGATTAACGGTTAAATATATGTGTAAAAAAAGCCACCTCCATAAGGAAGTGGCCGACGCATTATTCCACTGAAGTACCAGACTCAGGTATAAAATCTTTATTAACTAAAGGTTTTCCATCTTTATCAACCATAACAGTTAATCCAGAAATAAGGCCGTTATAATGAAACATATATAGGACTCCTGTCTCATTATCACGAATTATTTTAGTAACCTCCATTTTCCTTGAGTATAAACATCCTCAAAACGTTTATTTATCACTATAACGCACTCCTTTTTTCGGTTTGTTGAAGCAGCTATCTCTATCTATAACTACTACAAAATGGTAATTGAGTCTTTTGTATTGAGCAACATACGAAAACAGCCATTGAAAAAGAACATCTTTGAAAAGCACGTTCTTTTATTACTATTTATACTAATCTTACAATCGATATGTTAGCCCCTGTCCCCTGTTTCCACAGAGACCGTACCTACTAATTGGAGAGAAATAGTCGAACCTTTCAGTTAAAGGGAGGCTTACCTCATTGGCACGTTGAAAAGATACTACTACTGACAAGGTAGATGGAACCTAGCCCAAAATGATATCTTCCAATTTCAGTTGCAGCATAATTTATGATATTACAGTTGTCCTAAGTGTTTGATTAACGCTATCATCCATCATAATAGAGTCTTCTGAATGTTATGGACAGCTTTTACTACAGTTTCTCTCCCCTTGCATTCAATATATGTGATAAACCCATAACTTCCATCGCTATGGAAGGCAGTAACATTTTAATGGCATCTTCCCGGTCAATTATTATACAAGGGTAATGTTTGGGTTGTTAGGTAAGGACATACTAGTCCCCTCTCTGTTTATAAATAAATTTCCCTTACGTTACTCTCTTTGGGATAAATGTGCAGGTATACGTTAGCCTCTTTTTGGCAAATAAAAAAATAGACCATCCAGTCAATAATAAAGATTGAGCGGAATGGACTACTTTTTAAACACCTTTTTCTCAATTGCATAACCATATTCGGCTCTCGGCTTTATTTCAATAACTTTACACTCTTTAGTGATACTCAACATTTTTGGCGATTGTCTATATTTTTCAGCACGATATTTGGCTTTGTCCATAATATAATCAGTCAATCCAATACTCACCTCTCCATAATTTCACAATCAGTTTCATAAAAATGACCACAGGCTGCTTTTTTTTCAATCCAGATGGCATATTCTATGTTTTCCAGACGATCAGATAAGGCATGATGAAGTATATACATGCATTGCTGGTCAATAGCATCAAACTCATGAGTATAACTCCAAAGAACCGTTACAAGGACGGTGTCAAAATGCTGATACGTATAAATCATGGAGTTTTTTGATGGTCCATATACAGTCGTTTGTTTATTCTTTATACAAGGCTTATCTTTATCTGCTGATATATAAGCCTGGTGTTTCCATTCTTCCGGTAAAGCCTGCCACTCATATACCCCCCAATTGATTCCTATCCTAACCTGCTCCCAGTATTCCTCCGCCATTATTTCCAGATAGAAAGCCAGTGCCTCTTTATAATCTGCCCAACCGGCTTGTTCATTATAGAAACGGTAGAGACTCATTTTATTGTTTTCGGCATAGATATTAGAAATGATTTTTAACCGTGCATATTGAAAAATTTCGACAGGGACTTGTTCCTCCAAAGGATCTTCATCCTCCAGCTCTATCTCAAACTGAAATAATCTGAAGCTCTTTAAACTCCTCGTTGCTAAAGGCACAAATAGAAATAGTAGTATCCAAATAATCAGCAACAACAGCCCTCTTCCAATAATCCGATTTGCATCTGATGTTACTATATTGGTCATCAATGCTACGAACCAACCTTTATCAAGGTTAGACAATTCTGTTACCATGAGCAGTTGTATCGGATTCATCAAGACTTCCTGATATGCCATCACTAAACTTGCCAATGTCCAGCCGGCAATACTAACTAACCCCAATTGATAAAAATAAAGCATTCCTTTCTTGGCTATCGAGCGAAATAACTCTACGCATCCTTTCATTCGAAACCATTTTTTCATTATCATCAATTCCTTTATAAGGATTTTGCTAATGGCAACTACCTAAAGGGGGATAGTAATGAATAATTAAATAGTGTAATTGTTTCGTTGTATCTGATATATCAGTCGGCTTTCAGACTCAGTTGGCTGGATTTCCGTCCAGTTCGGCTGGATTCTGTTCCATTTTGGCTGGATTCTGCTATTTATATACTCGCTTTGGCTAATTTCAGCTCCACGTCAGCAGATTTTCCTCTGCTTAAGATGAATTCCCCACAAGTTTTGTTGTTTTACATCATTTTTTTATACTTCATCTGGAAACACCTCCTAGTTTTGCAGATTCCATTGAATTCCAGATCAGATTAATCCACTCTCTCAATTAATCCTATTATCAATCAGCCTCCCAAAAATCGGGAGGCTGATTCGTAAGTTTCAATTATTATTGTACTCTTGCAAAACCGAAACCGGATGCGTAATCATCACCTGTAGCGGCTCCATATCCACCTTTAATATCAACTAACTTCGCACGTCTTTGTAATTCCGCGCGTAGCTGTGTATGAGAGTATCCTGTATTGGAAGCCCATATTTTTGCTGCCAATCCGGATACATGCGGTGTTGCCATTGAGGTTCCACTGATTGTATTATATCCACCCGTATGCCAGGTTGATTCAACTGCAGAACCTGGAGCAGAGATTTCAACATCCTTTAAGCCAATTACATAATCACCATCTGTGGATGGGTTACCTCTGGAAGAATAGTTAGCCACACGGTATGTTCCATTTTGCTGAACATTCTCAAGAGCTGCCACAGCCACTACATTCGCCAAAGCACCCGGATATCCGATTGTATTGGCAGAATAGCCGCTATTACCAGCTGCCGCAATAATTAGAACACCTTTTCCATAAGCATATGTTACAGCACTGCTAATGAGAGAGTTATTAGAGCTGGAACCAAGTGACATTGAAATAATTACTTTTGAACCTGTAGAGGATGCTTGGTCTGCCGCATGTCTAATTGCTGCTGCTATATCATCTGAATAACCAGATCCATCGTCACCCAAAACTTTATAGGCCCATACTTTGGATTGAGGGGCAACCCCATATACGCCAGTACCATTGCCAGCCACTGTTCCGGCTACATGGGTACCATGACCATTCCCATCAGCACAGGAGCCATTCACAACCGTGCTGCTTGTTTGAGTGAAATCCTTACATTGTTCAATATTGGATGAAAGACTCGCATGCGTTTTTAACACGCCTGTGTCTAAAACTGCTACTTTAATTCCACTGCCGCCTGATGTAGAAGTAAGAGAGCTATTATTATAGATTGCTTTAATTCCCCATGGCACTCGGGTTGTAGGTGCAGAAGTAGCTTTTTCTATAGCAGTTGCAGCAATTTTAAATTCAGGTACTTTTTCTACTTCGATATTTTTATTTTCCAATAGTTTCTGATATTCTTTTTCAGAAACATCTGTCGTAAATCCTTGGTTGCTGAAGTCTCGGTGTGTCCCCATATTTTTCTTTACTTTTGTTTTTTCTGACTGAGATCCCTGAATCAGAACACGATAGGTTTTCTCTGAGCTGACATCCTTTGCCTTTGCAGTCGACCTATCCTCAGCATTTGTTCCTGAGCCAAAAGATAAAGCCATTGATACACTTAGGACAACTCCAGCAAATATCTTCCTTTTTTTCATCTTTCAGTCTCCTCTCGTTTTTTGAATTTTCTGTGAACTTTTCTTGTTGTATCGTTATTATAGTGGCTATTTTTTTCTTTGAACACGGAACAAATTAACTATTAATTCAGAATTATTATTTTCTATTTTGTCAAATAAAAAAACTTTCCCAAGTTATCAGATTAGTTTTTGTGACAAATTACTATATTTTTTGCGCTTTTTCTTACCTATCGACATTTTTCTATCCTATTTGCGACCTATTTGGCGATTAATACAAACGGGTGTTTGTACCTAGTAGAATTATATTTTCCCAATAAAATTTATGTAAATTTTCAGATAATTTAATAATCCACTAAATTAATTATGCAAAAATGAAAACAAAAAAGAACTGATTGATTGGACAATCAGTCCTTTTGACCCTCTCTAAAATGACACCATTTATACGATTGGCGGCAAAATGGGAGCTTTTCTTTTCATCTATTCTCCTCCTTAACTAGTAGTCTGTATAAATATATTGCAAGGCTTTCTGAAACTTTCCTGATTTCTTATAATAATCTGCCAAAATTTTACTAACACTGCGAATATCATTATAATGAGATTCCCCATTATATAGATAAGGAAGGGTATACTCTTCTAAATAGCTAATCGCTCTTTCTTCTTCCCCCTGAATCATATATAAATAATAATTGGGCAGCATTTGATATATTTTAGACCCGGTTTCTTGAGCTTTCTTCTTTAAGTGATGTAAATACTCTTTCGCCTGTTCCCATTCTCCCAAATAATAAGAGGTTTCTGCCAAAGCATAAAGGCTCACCATAGAAGATTGGGCATTCTCCGCTTCACAATTTACAGCTTTATAATAATAGTCTCTTGCTTCACTCAGCTCTCCTTTTTTCTGCTTTAAATAGCCAATATTATGATAGGCAATCGATAAAGTTGCCGATTCATTTAGGATCTCAGCATTTCTTTTCAAATGTTTATAGCACTCTGCTGCCACCTCATAAATGCCTGTATCGGTATAACTAATGCCGAGAATCACAAGCGTGTGCATAATTCGCTTTATATTATATTGGGCAGTAAAGGCATTTAGTGCCTCGTTAGCATAGAAGATAGCATGCCCATGCTGTTCCATATGACATTTAGCAAGTGCCAAATGATAATAAACATCCGCAGAAACACTCATCCCATCCCTGCTTGCAGAAACTAATTCCTCTAAAACTTCATTGGCCTGTCTGTACTTATTTTGGATGAGCAGACAAATAGCATGATAATAATGAAGCAAATATAGCTCCTGATAATTTAAATTCTTCTTATGTTTATCAAGCCATTTATAGTGTTGAATGGCTTTTTTAGTATCCTTAATAAATAATAAATATCTCATTTTATACAATTCATATAAAAATAAATGTGGTGTATAGGCAATGAAATCTACCAAACTATCTAACTTCCGATCAATCTCTTTTGCCTCTTCAATCTGAAAATAATTGATGCATTCAATCCATTCATCCAGCAATCTTTTCACCGTATTATTTTGTTCATAAACATTCGTTAAGTCTGCTCCTAAACGTTGTAATAATAAATGGATAGTTTGGTCATTTGCTTCCTTCTCATTATGTTCAATCTTACTTAGATGAGGTACAGAACATATGCCTTCGACCAGCTCACTTTGAGTTAATCCCTGCTTAGTCCGATAATATTTAATCAACGAACCTACTTTCATGCACCCACCCTCTTCCATTTGTTTCCAATATTATATATTTAAAAGTCAAGTTCTAACATACATCCTGAAACCTATTTTTATAATTTTCGTTCCCCTCATTTCATCATTTACCGACATTCAGTCTGATATTATAGCGGATTTTAGTCAGTAAAAATAAAAACCTGGCTATATGCCAGGTTCATTAAATATTTCTTAGCCACATTCATTCTTTTTCAGCATGGTTCGCCGTTTGCGTAATCTTATCCCTTTAATTCTAACTTGTTCTAAATCATTCGGAAGGATATTACGATACTCACGAAATAATTGTCTCCATTTCAAGGTATAAGCACTCCCTTCCTAAAATTTATTTTGAAAGCAAAAAATCCACCTTGTCTATTGGCAAGGTGGATTGCTGATTATCTCCAGTTTTTCACTTCAGCTTCTGTTTTTCTCACGTGTTCCATTATTTCCTGAATACGAACCCGTTTATTTTCCCAGCATTTTGGACTTAGATCAACCGGATATTTTTCCGGATTAAGGAACCGTTTATATTCATCCCAAAGCAAGTCCAGGTTATCCTTTGCAAATTGTTGAATAACCGTCAAGTCTGGTGTTTTATACACTAATTGCCCATCCACAAAGATGTTTTCATGCAGTGGTACTGCATCAAAATTTGTTACTTCCTTGCTAATGAAGGTATGTACAGGATGGAACATAGTCAATATTTTCTCAGAAGCAGGATTTTCATATTCAAGTGTAATATAATCCCCTTCCGATTTATTTGTTTCCTTATTAATAATCCGATACACATTCTTCATGCCAGGAGTAGTTACTTTTTCAGGATTTGCACTGATTTTGATCGTATCAACCATATCGCCGTTTTCATCTTCAATGCTGACCATTTTATATACAGCTCCTAAAGCTGGCTGGTCATAGGCCGTGATCAGTTTGGTTCCGACACCCCACATATCAATTTTGGCTCCCTGTGCTTTCAGATTCAGGATTGTTGCTTCATCTAAATCATTGGAAGCCGTAATTAATGTATCTGTGAAGCCTGCTTCATCAAGCATTTTTCGTGCTTTCTTAGACAAGTAAGCTAAATCCCCGCTATCCAAACGAATGGCTTTAAAATTAATTTTATCGCCCATTTCCTTTGCTACTCGTATGGCAGTTGGCACACCTGATTTTAATGTATCAAAGGTGTCAACAAGGAATGTGCAATCATAATGTGATTCTGCATATTTGCGGAAGGCTGTGTATTCATCCCGATAAGCCTGAACAAGCGCATGTGCATGAGTTCCTACTACCGGAATGCCGAATTTCTTGCCAGCTCTGACATTGCTGCTTGCCTGAAATCCTCCGATATAAGCGGCTCTTGTTCCCCAGATAGCCGCTTCCGTTTCCTGTGCTCTCCTTGTACCAAATTCAAACAGGGATTCACCGCCAGTTACTACACTCAGACGTGATGCTTTTGTTGCAATAAGAGTTTGGTAATTAATAATATTCAATATTGCTGTTTCAACCAGCTGAGCTTCTGCAAGCGGAGCCTCAATTCGCATTAAAGGCTCATTTTCGAAAACGAGCTCGCCTTCTTTCATGCTTCTGATGGTACCTGTAAAACGCAGTTCTTTTAAATATTCAAGGAATACTTCGTCATACTTAAGCTCTTCCCTTAAATATTGAATATCACTCTCTGTAAATTTTAAGTCTTTAATATATGTAATCACCCGTTCAAGTCCGGCAAATATGGCATAACCGTTCTTAAATGGGTTGCGCCTGAAATACACATCAAATACCGCTTTTTTATTATGAATCCCATCTTTAAAATAGGTTTCCATCATATTAATTTGGTATAGGTCTGTATGCAAAGCAAAGCTGTCGTCCGGATAATGTGTCATCAAACTTCCTCCTTCAATTACAAAACACTGGCTCCCAGCGTATTTTCAAAATGGGATAAGGCCCACTCATGACCTGCTTCATTAAAGCTCGCCACTCCATTTTTATGTATTACTATTTTAAACCCTTTATTATAGGCATCCACTGCTGTATGCAAAATACAGATATCTGTACAAACTCCTACTAAATGTAATTCCGTGATTCCGCGTTCACGCAATTTAATTTCCAAATCAGTACCAGCAAAGGCAGAGTATCGTGTTTTATCAATCCATAGCAGGTTCTCTTGTCCAATATTAGTATTATACACATTTTGAAGATTTCCAAATAATAAACGACCTTCGGTACCACGTATATTATGCGGTGGGAATAATTTACTTTCAGGGTGAAATGGATCATTCTCATCGTGTACATCAATAGCAAATACAACAAAATCTTTGTCCTCAATGAATCTTTTTGTTAAAGAAACAATGTACTCTTCAATTTCCTTTCCAGGTTTACCGCATGTTAATTTGCCAGCATCTGCTACAAAATCATTTGTATAATCTATATTGATTAAAGCTTTCATCTCTCCACTCCCCTATCCATTTTCCATCAAATCCGCTTATCGTACGTATAGAATATCAAATTGTATTACAAAATGCCTACTTTGATTTTAAAGAAAGTCAACCACCAATAAAATAAACAGCGCTTTTTGATACGAACACAGTGGTTATTAAAATCGTATCAATCCTTTAAATCTTTAAAGTCGACCCTAAATCCATATCGCCATACAAGAATAGCTGTGATCAGCAAGACTCCCCCATATCCATATAAACCATACTCAACCTTGCTTATAAGAAAGTGAAAACCTGCAAATACGCCAAGAATGAAAAGCAGGAAAACGGTCTTAATCCCCTCATTCTCCTGTGTTGCAGAAGTTGGTTTAGAAAATGGCAATATAATTGTATATGTCCTGAACGACAGGACTGCCATTATAAATAACGTAAAGAGACCAATCAATAGATCCCAAAAGATAGCACTTCCATATATAAGAATAAATAGAAAGCTATATGCCAAATAGATGGGAAGAACATACTTGGCCATAACCGCATTCCATGTACCTATAAAGATAGACTTAGCACTCTGTAATGGAGAGGCCCTGTATATCCATGCTCCTTTATATGAATCGGTATATCGGAGTGCAATAGCAATAGTTGGAATCATAAGCGCACTGAAATAAATTGTATAATAACCGCTGCCATTTTGAATACCTTTCCATCCATTTTCCCCGAATTGATTGAGTAGTGTAATAAACGGAAAAATAATAACCATTCCAATAGATGGATATACCTTCAGTTTAAACGCCTGTTCGTTTTTCATGAGGTTTTTTGCGAAATGATAAAAGACTCGTTCTTCTTTATTTCGTAATAGGAACATTGAAAAATGACTGCGTTTCTTTTTCGATAAGGCTCCTGTATGATTAGTTAACTTTTGTAAATACTGCTCAAAGTTTTGAACATTTTTAATATAAATAATGACAGAAACAAGCGGTACAATTACAGCCAAGCTGATTAAGAGAATATATTGCCATGCAAAATTCCCATTTAGTATTACCTCAAAGGGAGCGGCATACCAAATAGGCGCAAGAATATAGCTCCACCAAGTTGGTGTAAATTCTACTTGCCTATCTACAAGGTCAAATATCCTTACCGTTAGTTGATAGCCAACAATCATTAAAATAGACAAGGAGATTTGTACATAACTGATAAAATCCTTTAATTTCTCTCCATCAAAATACTTTAAAATAACCAAGTAGATTAAAGCAGTAAGCAAGACTATCCATATATCAATCAATATAATGACCAGCAAAAATAACAGACTAAAGCCAATTCCTTGAGTAACAATAGCAGCAATGAACGCAGGCGCAATAAAAATAAGGGTTATTGTGCCAAGGTAAATAATAATATGTATCAGCTTTGCCACCGAGACCGTTCTCCCATCAACCGGTCTAGACAATAAAATAGACTGATCCCGTATATCAAGCATCACATGGGAAAAATCAGATATTAAAGATGTAATGATAAAAAACATAAATACCGCAAACAACATACTCATTTGGAAAAAATAATTTTCACCCATAATAATAAAAGGAATCAGTATTAGACCCATAAGCGCATAAACCCATAAGGATTTTAAAAATTGATTTGAATCCTTACCTGTATTTCCAGACCCATCATTCATCAAAGTTGGAACTCTTCTGGCATCCATTGTAAGCTTAACCTGAAGAATTCTTCTCATAACCGGATAATCAATTCCCATCCACTGAAAGAGCTTTTGTCCTCTATCCAACACACGCAAACTCATAAATTTTTTCATCTATTAATCCTCTTTAACAACAGATACAATATCTTCGGCAATTGAACGATGCTGTGTAAAACCAGTTAATTGGTTAAAAATTTCTTCAAGAGTTCCTTCCTTGCCAACATCCTGTAATTCTGCAAAGCTTCCATCTGCAACAATCCTGCCTTCATGCAGTAAAATAATTCGATTGCTAATTTTCTCGACGACATCCATGATATGTGAGGAATAAAAAATAGTTTTTCCCTCGCTTGCCAGCAGTCCAAGCAATTCTTTAATGACCATAACGCTATTCGCGTCGAGACCGCTTAAAGGTTCATCTAAAAATAAAATATCCGGATTATGAAGAAGGCTTGAAATTAATAGAACCTTTTGCTTCATCCCTTTTGAATAACTATTTATTCGTGAATCATACATTTCTTCAATATTTAATAGCCTCATTAGTTTAAAAGCCTTTTGGTCAGCCTGCTCATAAGATAAGCCATAAAGCTCACCTATAAAAGTCAAATATTCACGTGCAGTCAATACATCATATAAATCTGCCAATTCAGGCACATAGCCAATTCTATTTTTATAGGTAATCCTATCCTCAGAAAGCTCTTTATCAAAGACCTTCACTGAGCCTGTATAGTCTGTAAGGAGTCCAAGCAATATTTTAACTGTGGTAGTTTTCCCCGCCCCATTGGGACCTATATAGCCAATAATTTGTCCCTTGTTTACATCAAGATTAATTCCTCGAAGTACTTCTTTCGATCCATAATGCATTTGAAGATTGCTAATAGAAATCACCAGTTCAGCCATTTTCATTCTCCCCAAAGACCCATTTTGGTATAGTATATCAAAACGGGTCGTTAATTTGCATAATTTTCTAATTTATCCTTTTTAGGTATTACTTCTGGAATCCTTCATGATGCACCTAAATGCCTGTAAAGTTCAAATTTCTAATAACCTAAACCGATAATGATTCAAAAGCTTGAATAAGATCATCAATCAAATCATTCGCATGCTCTATCCCAACAGAATAGCGCAGCAAACAATTACAGACTCCATTTTGTGTACGCACTTCCTCAGGGATATCCGCATGTGTTTGTGTAGCAGGGTACGTCATTAAACTTTCTACTCCACCCAGACTTTCAGCAAAAGATATGATGCGAAGGCTTTTTAAAAATGGATTGATCCATTCCTCTGATTTCAGCCGGAACGATATCATCCCCCCTTTACCAGGATAAAGGACATCTGTCACTTCTTCTCTTTCTCTTAAAAATCGGCTGATTATCTTAGCATTTTCCTCATGCTGCCTCATCCTTAGGCTCAATGTTTTCATTCCCCTCATCACAAGCCAGGAGTCAAATGGCGGCAGTACAGCGCCTGTTGCATTTTGATATTCTTCTAGGCGCGCACCAACCTCTTTACTCTTTGAGACAATTAATCCAGCCAATACATCATTATGTCCTGCTAAATATTTGGTGGCACTGTGGACAACAATATCTGCTCCCTGCTCAATCGGTCTTTGCAAAATGGGTGTATAAAACGTATTATCTACAAGGAGCAGTAGATTGTTAGATTGGGTCAGTTGAGCAATTTCTTTAATATCCATTTCCTGCATAAGCGGATTTGTCGGTGTTTCTATAAAGAAGGCCTTCGTATTTTCCGTAATGGATTCAGCGAAATCTTCATATGTATGGCAATAGTTAAATTTGATGCCATACGTCTTCCATATTTGCTCAAATAACCGATATGTCCCTCCATACAGATCGGCAGAGACGGCTATTTCATCACCTGGAGAAAATAAACATAGCAATGAGTGAATGGCAGCCATACCTGAACTAAAGGCAAATCCCTGTTTACCACCCTCTAGCTCGGCAATTGCTTCCTCTAATAATTTTCTGGTTGGGTTTCCTGTTCTTATGTAATCAAACCCTGTTGATTCCCCTATTCCGTTATGGCGATAGGCTGTGGAAAAATAAACTGGCGGATTAACAGTACCTGTTTGTGTTTCACTTCGATTGCCTATTTGAGCTAAGAGTGTTTCGATTTTAACTGTTGTCATATGTATGACCCCTCTCTCTTTATTAATCCCCGAAATACAGTTACTCTGATTTACCTTCATCCGGCTCTAATTTGCCATCAAAGTTACGAATTACTTACATCCACTCATTTTCCCAGTGAATAAAAATATGCTTAAAAACGAAAAAAGTCTTCAAGAAGAAGACTTTTCATTAGAGTGAGTCCCTTCTTATCGGCCAGGAATGATTGTTCCTGCAGGAATTAGCACCTTTCCATATTGGCGGTTGCTGAGACTTCACAGGGCCTGTCCCTCCATCTCTCTTGATAAGATTTTTCAGAATATTTATTTAACTATAAATTTACAGTCCTACTGCTAAAAAAGCAAGTTATTTCTGCCTTTATTGTCCAACTTTTTAACAAAGGTATATAATAAATCTATACATAAAAAGGAGTGATTCGGAACCATGAAAGCCAATGGCCAGGAAATTTTCCAGTACATAAAAGACCTTGTATCCATTCCAAGTCCGAGCGGCTATACAACGGAAGTAATTGATCATGTAGCACAGTTTTTACAATCTCAAGGAATACCTGCAGTAAAAACAAATAAAGGTGCCCTATTGGCAACAATCAAGGGACAGGATGATTCAAAGCACCGTTTTCTAACAGCCCATGTAGATACATTAGGTGCTATGGTGAAAGAAATCAAACCAAGCGGGCGTTTAAAATTATCGATGATCGGCGGATTTCGTTGGAATTCTGTTGAAGGCGAATATTGTAAAATCCATACAGCTGAAGGTAAAACGTTTACAGGGACGATTCTTTTAAATCAAACTTCTGTCCATGTTTATCAGAAAATGGGAGATATTAAACGCGAGGATGCAACGATTGAAGTTCGAATTGATGCTGTGACAAAAAGCAAGACGGATACAGAAGGTCTAGGTATTTCTGTAGGTGATTTTGTTTCCTTCGAGCCCCGTGTTGAACTGACAGACAATGGATTTATTAAATCCCGTCATTTAGATGATAAAGCGAGTGTCGGCATACTGATGTATATCATTAAACAGTTAAAAGAAGAAGGCATCACTCTCCCCTATACGACCCACTTCTTAATTTCAAATAATGAAGAAATAGGCTATGGCGGAAACTCCAACATTCCTGCTGAAACTGTTGAATACCTGGCTGTAGATATGGGAGCAATTGGAGAAGGACAATCTACGGATGAATACAGTGTTTCCATTTGTGCAAAAGATTCTAGCGGACCCTATCATTATGGCCTGCGTCAGCATTTAGTCGAATTGGCAAAGCAACACAAGATTGATTACCGTGTAGATATATATCCTTTTTACGGATCTGATGCTTCTGCTGCCATCCGTGCCGGCTATGATATCATACACGGATTAATTGGACCCGGCATTGATGCTTCACATGCTTTTGAAAGAACCCATATCAGCTCTATTGAACATACTGCCCAGTTAATCTGGAATTACTTACAATCAGAATTAGCCTAATTTCATACTAAACGTTAACCCATCACCATTTAAGTGATGGGTTTTTATTATAATAACCGTTTGATTTTTCCATAAGCAGCCTTGGCTTCAGCATATCCTTGATTGTACAGCTTTTTCAGCTTTTTAGGGTTACGCTCAACACGGCTGACATCTGATTTCACTAATGGACGAATAATGACGACAAGTCCCTTTTCTTCTTGTTCCTCCAAATAGCGGATCGTGTCATTGTAAACGATATGCCGTTTGCGAAGAGCCTTTAGCAGCCCTTGATAGTTCTTATATTTTCTTTTTCCAAGCCAATCAAGCGACGATGCTTTCATATAGCCTTTATTCCCAGTAAGCACAACGATATTTTTCGTATTCCCGTCTGCTTGAGATTTTTGTATCGGTATTGGATCGGCAACACCGCCATCCAGCAGCATTCTTCCATCATAAGAGATTTCCGGAGCAAAAAAAGGAATCGAACTGGATGCGCGCAGAATCGTTGTAATATCTTTTATTAGGTGCTCTTTTCTATAGTATACAGGTTCGCCTGTTACGCAATCTGTAACACCCACGACAAACTGTTCCTTTGCTTCACAAAAAGCCTTTATATCAAATGGGACCAGTTCATTTGGAATTTTATCAAAAATAAAGTCCATTCCAAATAATTCACGTTTCTTCAGAAAACGTTTATAGGATAGGTATTCCGGGTGTGAGACATAATCGATATTCGCCGCATAATTACGGTCTATTTGCCGTGCAATATAAGAAGAGCCATTACATGCACCAGCTGAAACACCAATTGTATATGGCACATATATATCCTGTTCCATCAAATACCTCAGAACTCCAGCTGTATATAGCCCTCTCATTCCGCCACCCTCTAGAACCAGGCCTGTATTATGCATAACAAGTAAACTCCTTCCCCAGAGAATCCTTATTATTTTGCCATGACCCTTCTTAAATAATTACACGTTTTAAAACTATTTCAGGGAATTTTTTACTATCCTATTGACAGTTTTAGTGTATTAACTGTATAGTACACATATCAAGTGTATGAACTACATAGTACACACACTAATAATTGGTTAAAAAGCCATAGGAGATGAATTAATGAACATCATCTTTAATAACCGGGATCCTGTATATTTACAAGTTGTCCGTTACTTCAAAGAACAAATAGCGACCGGTCGGCTTGCAAGCGGAGAGGAGATTCCTTCTCGACGTGAGCTTGCCAATCTTCTAAAAATAAACCCCAATACTGCTCAAAAAGCGTATAAGGAAATGGAGGAACAGGGATTGATTCACACAGAAAGAAATTTCCCAAGCCGGGTCACAACCGACAAGGTCATATTGTCAAGCGTTCGTCAGGAACTCATTGTTGAAGCCGTTGATACCTTTGTTCAGGCAATTAAACCGATTCAATTACCAGTAGATGAACTGTTGAGTATTGTCAAAGAAAAATATAATGCGGAACAAGAGTAAGGAGGGGATTTCATGTTAGAAGTAAAAAATGTAACGAAAAAATTTGGAAGAAAAAACGTATTGGATGATGTATCATTCACAGCCAACAAAGGGGAAATCACGTGTTTAATCGGTATAAACGGTGTAGGTAAAACAACGATTATGAAATCCATCATGGGCCTTACTCCTATTGATGGTGGAGAAATTCTTATAAACGGAACTAAAAGAACGAAGGATACGTATGAGAAAATCACATTTATTCCAGATACGTTCACGATGCTTTCGAACTTCACCATTATGCAGGCAATGGATTTTATGAATGATTTTTATGAGAGTTGGAACCAAGATCGCGCCGATGAATTATTGAGCTTTTTCAAATTGGATGAAAACATACGGATTTCAACATTATCTAAAGGAAATACCGCGAAAGTGAATTTGTTATTGGGATTGGCTCTGGATGTTGATTATGTTCTTATGGATGAACCATTCTCCGGTATCGATATTTTCAGCCGTGAACAAATAGCAGATGTCTTTACAAGCCACCTGATTGAAGACCGCGGTGTTATCATCACAACCCATGAAATCAACGATATTGAGCACCTCATTGATAAAGTTGTTTTGTTAAATGACGGAGTCGTTTATAAAGAATTTAATGCAGAAGAAGTTCGAAATAACGAAGGTAAGTCTGTCGTAGATGTAATGAGAGAGGTGTATAGAGGATGAATCGCTTTTTTAAGCTTGTGAATATGGAGTTAAATCGATTTACAAAAATTTTATTTGGATTGATTATTACTGTTTTTATTATACAAGTTGCCGGGTTAATCATTGAAGCTAACATCTACATGAGTGACGCTAATAAATCATTAACGAATGGTGTCCCTATAGAAGTCTTTATTGAAGAATTTGGTTATTATGGCATGGACAATTATGTGAATTCTATTTGGTTTAATGGTCCGATTGCCTTATGTGCAGGTGCCATCTTCTTATATATCTTTCTAATTTGGTACCGTGACTGGTCAGGTAAAGGATCCTTTATCTATCGTTTATTAATGATTCCTACATCAAGAATGAATATTTATTTTTCGAAATTAACAGCTATAATGCTACTTGTACTCTCACTAGTATCTATCCAATTGATACTCCTTCTAATTGAATCAAAAATTTTGAAATGGTTTATATCAGCGGATTATTTACATGAGGTATCGATTGGCAGCTTAATCAAGGGATCTCAATTTATTACGGTTATTCTCCCATCTACCTTCACAGAATTCGTTTTATATTATGGTGCAGGATTTATTGCTTTGAGCATCCTATTCACGGCCATATTGCTTGAGCGCAGCTTTAAATGGAAAGGAATCATTCTTGCCATCCTATACTGTGTAGGTGTTATAGCTGTATTATCAGCACCTATTATATTAATCGAATTATTAGAAATAGGTAATTACATTTATACATCTGAGCAAATCATCATTGTAAGCGTTACAGCCAGTATTTTAGGCATTATCTCCATTTTATTAAGCCGCTATTTATTAAATAAGAAAATAACTGTGTAAGGAGAGGAAACATATGAAAAAATATCGAAATTCTATTCTGATCCTGCTTGTTGCTGTGCTATCCATATCAGTATTTTATATAAATCAGGCCTTTTCTTCCTCCACCCTCCCTGATTTTTACGTCAAACAAATAAATGGAGATGCTAAAATCTTAGACACCTTATCATTGGAAGCAGATTATCAAGTAGGTGGATTCACAGAAACGTTTAATGTAACGAAAGAGGGGGCCACTTATCGATCTGAATTACCTTTTTTTGAGCAGGTGGACTACGGGGAAAAATATTTAGAAACAGCGGAATTGAAAGATTTAGCAAATCAGTATTCTTCCTTTATGAGAGGAAAAATTTATAGTAACCAGTTGTACAATGACACAAATCAAGTCATTTTTGTCGACTCCAAGTATGATTTTTCTACCAGACATGGAATGCATAATTTCAGTTTAAAAATTGATCAGCTCAATAAGAAAACAGAGGATACAACCTCTTTTGAAGTAAACCTGCCCAATCAGGAATATTCATCTTTTATTGAAATCCTTGATGTCCAAATCTCCACGAATGAATTATTTGTCATGACACGCAGTAATTCGAAAGATGGGACAGAAATACTTCAGGAATATACGATTAACCTTAAAAAGGAAAAACTAATTGACGATAATTCGATTTTGACAACTGAACAATCAACGGATCAGCAAGATATTTATATAACCAGTTTAACAGATACTAACCCGACGCAAGCTCGTACTCATTTTACATTTCAGATAGATAAGACTATCCATACAGATGAAAACAGTCAAACTGTTAGCCGTGACTTATATGTGTACAACTATAAAACAAAGAAATTAGATAGGTTGACCCTTCCGAGTGATTTAACGAAACAGCTATTACAAGAAGATGGTTCTAGTTTTAATATAGCTTATGATCAAACTTCATTATATGTTTCCGCTATTAAAGATGAGAACGGAAAGAAAATAGTCGCTATGGTTACGTATGATTTTGAGAAACAAAAAATCACAAAGGATCATAAAATCCAAGTGAACTCAGAAATGTTTGATCACAATATAAATGTATATCACAACAAAATGATTCTCACTTATAGAGGAGAAAAAAACAAACCTTATATAAGCATCTTTAATTTCGAAGACGGAAAATCCATTTTCGAAGGAACGATTGAGACAAAAAGCAACGATCAAAAGATAGACTATATGGATCTATATTTATATCAGATTATTGGTCTATAATGTAAAAATTGTTTTGTTAACTTCAAAAAGGGAATACAATAACCAAATGATGATTTGGAGGAATTTCCCATGTACTATGTTTATTTTGAAACGGAGCCAAGGCTTTTGCATGAAGGTACTAAATACAACGTGGAGGTTCCGACCAGAGAGTTGCAGGATCAAATAGCCAATGAACTTGAGAAATATGGAGAGGTTTTCAATGTACAAAAACTCGATGCTCCTGTGGATCAATTCCCGGTGCTGACAAAAGAAACCTATAAACGCAATATTTAAAAACGGAAAGGTGAATGGCTCAAGAGCCATTCACCTTTTCCACACCATGTGGAGATGCAATTTTATCAATCTGTTTTACGTGCGTATTCAAATGGGAGAATGACATATTCACATGTACCGACTATATCATCTTCATCTATGTAGCCCAATCCATTACGGCTATCCCTGCTGTTCAACCGATTATCTCCCATCACAAAATAATGATCATTAGGAACTTTCAATGGATCAAAGTCACCTGTTTTATTCATTTTCAGTAAATCAACTTCTCCTTGTTCATCAGGCAGATATGGCTCATCTTTTTGCTTGCCGTTTATATAAAGCGAGTCATTCTTATATTCAACCTTTTCTCCAGGTAACCCTATAATCCGCTTTATATAGTATTTATCTTTTCCATCATCTCGAATGACTACTATATCCTGACGATCAACTGAACCGCTATACGCCGCTAACTTATTGACCAAGACTTTTTCATTATTATAAAGTGTTGGTTCCATTGAGGCTCCTTCAACTATAAAAAAGGAAATGATAAATGTTTTTACAAGATAAGCTAAGACGATTGCAAATGCGATAGAGATAATCCAACTTCCTACTTCAGTTTTAAATAACTTCCTCAATCGCAGTCTCCTTCTTTCAAGCATGATTCCTCTAGTTGTTTCTACATATGATTCTTATATTTTATACCCATATAATATGCTAAGATACCTACAAACGATATTACATTTTCATTACGATTAATTTACATCTAGTAAGGGAATACAATAACATCCATTTATCATTCACGTGAGGAGTGAAACTCCAGTATGTTGTACTTATCGAAAAATCATGATCCAAATAAAAATGAAATTCTCTTATCTAGATGGCTTCCCTCAAACCAAACTCCAGCAAGTCTGGTAAAAGAGACGTTTTCATTGCTTAATGAAAAATTAAATAAGTTTTCCCCTCTTTCCATGCCTAATCGGAAGCCACTAAGGGATTTAAAATATGCATTTCCCCGTCTCTTATTGACAACAAGCAGACAGCCTGAGCTAAAAAATCCAGCTGATTTCACAATCTTGAACGGTCACCCTTTTCCAGCATGGAAAAAGAAATTAGATGAAGAGTATCAGCATTTAAATCAAAAGATCCAGGAACAGATCAATGTAACCGACTATGGTGCTGTTGGTGATGGGATAACAGACAATACTAAAGCGTTTGAGGCTGCTCTTGGTAAAGGTAAGCGAATGGTTTATATTCCGGAAGGTGTTTTTATTGTTAAGGGACTAAAGCTCCCCTCCTACACATGTCTGATAGGAGAAGGTAAAGATAAAACGGTTCTTAAATTAGCCAATGAAACACCAAAGAAAGCTATTCTTATTACAAACTCTAGTCCAATCCGTGGTAATCATCATATTCTCGTACAGGGGATGACACTTGACTGGAATGTAGAAAGGCTTCCACAGAGCGATCGAACTAGTTCCGGTAATAACCGTTCGAGCTGTTTAACATATGCTCATGTTACTTATGGATGGGTGAAGGATGTTGTAGCCCGTAATGCAGGTTTACACTGTTTTGATGTTTCAGCTGCCTACTATACATATTTGGGCGATGGCACACGTTCGAGATGGCCGAGCCAATATATATGGTTAGATCATCTTTCTGGCTATGGATTTGGAGATGATGGAATAACAACACATCATAGCAGCCATATTCTGATTACAAACAGCCATATGTGTGATCCAAGCGGCAGAGCTCACATGAAGGGATTCTCCAATTCAAATGGGTTTGAGGTAGATGACGGATCTGACGATGTTTGGCTGATTAATAATTCTTCAACCAGGTGCTTTGGAGGGGTTGAAATAAAGGCGCATGGTACTGCATCAGCTGCTTCCAATGTTCATATTATCGGACATATATCTATCCATGATAATCGTTCCTATAACTTCCGGCACATAGGCCACCATCTCGAATCAGAGCCACAGTCTAAATCTGCCTTTAATATAACAGCGACGAATATCGTTGCAATTGCACCCATTTTCACAGATCTTTATGAAGGCTCGACTCCAAGGTGTCTAGTCGTATCAGCCTATCAAAATGTGGTTATTAACCATTTCACTCTGCTCGGAGATTCGAATTATGATTATCAAAGGAATCCAATGGTTTCCATTCAATATAAATCTCGTCATATCACACTGGCAAATATAACAATAGAAAATTTCCAAACTGCGGGTACGGATATAAAAATAGTTGGCGGCAGGCAGCATACCGATGACATTCGTTTAAGTACTATTTCCATAAAAAACTCAGCTCCAACTGCCATCGATATTGGTAAAGGTGTAGCAAAAGCAACTATATCAAATGTACAGGCTGAATCAAAGATTGGAGATATCGCAATTAAAAATGCCAACCATAAAGTCAAGCTGAATAATATTCATACGGTTGGATATAAGACACCCATTTTAAAAATGGATTAAAACTTAATTACCTATTCTATTTCTCCACCTCTTTACATATACATTTATGGTCTTTCCTGTAAAATGTGAAGAGGTGACTATTTCGTGAGTCGGATTGCAGAAGTCCTCAAACAGTTCCTTTCATCAATCAAAGACCTAATAAACGATATACTGACTTTTATTTATTATAGCGGGCTGCTCTTCATCATCGGCTGGACACTATATCAATTGTTATGGGGTGATGTGAAACCGCTTCCTATTTCAACTGCTGTTCCTCCTACATGGTGGACGGAATATGTAATTAAACCACTGATTTCCTCCACCTTTCTGCTTACCATATTGAAGGGAATCTTCTTATTATCAGTCTGGATCATTTTATTTTTAATTATTCCTAGTACAACGAGGCAGCTCAAACGTTTCAAGCTATTTCAAATGGAATTTGAGGTGGAGGATAAAGAAACGGCTGCAGTTGCCTTTATAGAATTGCAAAGCTCAAAAGCAACCCTTCTGTCAGCCATGTATTCAGATGCAAGCATCGGAAAGTTGTTCACATTCCTTGATGAAGAAACGATGGAGGTGAATTATTTTTCCGCACTTGATTACTTTTTGGAGGACTTTAAAATCAGTTATAAACAACGATATAATATTGCCTTTGAATGCGAAACCAAGGATTTACATCAGCTTATCGGAGTCGAACGGGAATATGCCATACTTTCAAAAGAAACCGGCGATCCAGAAGTGTTAAACTGGGAGGCTCCCCTTGTGAAAATAAAGAAAAACAGACTTGTTTTCCATTTCAACTATCGCGGAACTGATAAGGTGACCATATTGTCCAGCTACTCTTCTCAATTTGATGTTATTGATAAACAAAATATCTTATTTTTACATTATGCCCTAATGTATCAAGCTGAAAATATTGAGTATGCACTTATGGTTGAAAAAGAAGAATGGCCCTTTGCCAAAACCCCTAATTAAAGGGGTTTTATTTGTTTACAAAAAAAATGCCCTTATTCATATAGTAATAAGGTCAAAGTTTAATACAGATGCTCATATAAAATGTCTATTATTTTGGAACTGTTGTGAATACTTCTTTAGCATATCCTGAACCACTTTGTTATTGGATGCCAGTTCTGTTGGATCTTTTGCACTTAGCTTCCCCACTTGCTTTTGGCTAAAGGGCTTAGCAAATTTCTCGCCTTTTTTATAACGCTCATATAAATTTTGGATATTGTCCATAATGGTTCCCCTCCCATTAAGTCCTCACTTATTTATATTCAGTTCTTTAGAAAAATCGCCATCTATTTGTCTAGTTAACTAGTATTTTTTTTTACGGGTTGATTTTCTGTCATAAACGTAATCCTATAAGTTTAATTTACTGTTTTAAATTCGTATAAATTGTGATAGGATAAAAAACTGTTTAGTGAACACGAAAAAATGTTATTTGGTGTTTTATTATGAGATATAGTACGATGATATTGGCTTTTACAGCAAACGGGTTATATTATGAATCAATACACTAACTTTACAAAGAAGAAATGGAGATTAAATAAATATGCAGCAGAGCAAATCTTCAATCCACTCATTCCGGCAAATATTCTTCCTATACATAGGTTTTATCATTTTATTTGCCTTTTTGTTATGGATACCCCAGTCCAATTCCATCGGGTTTTCTATAATGGATTCTCTATTTCTGTCCACAAGCGCCTTAAGCGTAACAGGACTTACTACAATAGACGTAGGAACAGAATTAACCAGGGTGGGACAATCCATCTTAATGGTGGAAATGCAGCTTGGCGGAATCGGGATTGTTGTATTAATCAGTTACCTGTTTGTCGTGATGGACAAGAAGATTACGGTATCAAGTATGCTTCTTTTATCCAAGGACCAAAACCAGTCAAAACTAAGTTCCATTACATCTCTTGGAATTTCGGTTTTAGTCATTGCCTTATTAGTAGAAACGATTTGTTTCTTTATATTATTAGGGGAGATACGACCCCGATATGATGATTTTTGGGATGCGGCATTCGTGTCTGCCTTTCATGCAGTAGCAAGCTTCACTAATTCCGGATTTGATTTATTCGGTGATAGCCTGATTTCATTTAAACATAATCATCTTTTCCTAATAACAACGGCTATAACAATCTTCTTAGGAAGTCTTGGCTATCCGACATTGGTAGAGTACTTCTTATCTTTTAGAAGGAAGAAAAGTTTGTTTACAAAGATTAATATAAGACTTCATTTTCTCCTACTATTTATCGGTATGGCTATATTTTTCTTTTTGGAAACAAATAATACGTTTAGCGGACTTTCCATTTGGGAAAAACTATCGAATTCATTGTTTTTTTCGGCGACAGCAAGAAATGGTGGGCTTTCAACGATTGATGTCTCACAAGTAACAATCACTACCTTTTTATGTTTGACCCTATTTATGTTTATAGGGGGAGCTTCCTCCAGTACAGGAGGCGGTATACGATTGACCACCTTTGCAGTACTATTATCAAAGGTATTATCTGTAGCGAAATCACAAAAAGAGGTTGTTATCTATAAAAAAACCATTGCTCAGGAAGCAGTTGATAAATCCTTTATGGTTTTCTTTACTTTTATGGCATTGTTTTTTGGTTCTACGATTTTATTAACCATGTTACAAACGCAGCCATTGGAGCCATTGATGTTTGAGGTGTTATCTGCCCTGACAAATACAGGCTTATCATTTGGAATTACATCTGAATTAACACCTGTTTCAAAATCCATTTTAATCATGCTGATGATTATCGGCCGAATAGGTGTATTCAGTTTCATTTATACTATTTTTAAAGTAGAAAAAGTTAAAACAAGATATTTAAAAGAAGACTTAGCAGTAGGCTAAAAAGGGGACATTTTTCATGAAATCATATCTAGTCATTGGAGCAGGAAGATTTGGTACTGGCATCGTAAAAGAATTATACAAACAACATTGTGAAGTAATCGTTACAGATCGCAGTGAAAAAAATCTCGAGTCCTTAGATGAATATTCGACTCATGCGATTGTCGGTGACTTTCGTGATCCGCTTGTACTCGATGAACTGAAAATCGATCAATTCAATGCGGTCTTTGTTGCAATTGGCTCTGATGCCTTTTCGGCCATTTTAATTACAAAAAAACTGAAAGAAAGAAAAGCAAAAAAAATCATCGCCAAGGCTAACAATCGAGAAATCGGGGAAATTTTAAAAAGCCTTGGTGCCGATCGTATTATCCTTCCAGAGGAAGAAGCTGGTCGGAAAGTGGCACGTCAGGAATTATTAACAGGTGTCATTGAATATATTGAAATCACGAAGGATATTTCTGCAATTGAAATGCAAGTACCTGAAACGATGCATGGAAAGTCATTGAACGAATTGAATTTTTCAAGAAAATTCGATATTACAGTGTCCTTAGTCCTTCGTAATGGACAGCCAATATTATCGCATTTTGCGGATCTCAAATTACAAGAAGGAGACGACTTTTTACTGATTGGTTCAAATACCAGTATCGAGAAGTTCAAAAAGAAATATAAATAAAGGCGGGTTGCTATGTTAATCGGGCACGTGAAAGCAATTATGCGCCACCCTGTTAAATCCTTTACAGGTGAACATGTTCAGGAATCTAATGTAATGCCCTATGGTCTTTATGGGGATCGCAGTCATGCTTATATAGACAATAGCCGTACAAATAAATTTCTGACCATCACTCAGGCTCCAATCATGGCAAGTTACCAAGCATCCTTTATGGGTCCTGACAGCTTGGATACCTATCCACCCATCGAAGTAGTCACGCCATCAGGAAAAAGAGTAACGTGGAATCACCCTGGATTGATTAAGGACCTAGAAACGGCAGCAAACAGGAGTATTACTCCTGTACAATTCACCCCGAATGATGTGCCACTAGGCGCAATTGAGGTGGAACATTTATTGCTCGTAACAGATGCTTCTCTTCTAGAATTAAAAAAGCAGTATGGAAGTCTGATAGACTATAAACGGTTTCGCCCTAACTTGGTCCTCGATCTAACTGAAAAGCAACCATATATAGAAGATACCTGGTTCGGAAGACGTCTTTTGATTGGTGAATCGGTTGAAATACAAGTTAACCGACATTGTGAAAGATGCATGATTATTACCATTAATCCCGAAAACAGCGAAAAGGATCCTTCTCTATTAAAATTTATTAATAGAACTCGTCAGAATTGTTTCGGTGTATATGCCTCCGTTCTTAAAACCGGAAAAATCCGGATAGGTGATGAGGTACAATTAGTTTAAGATTTCTTATTTTATGCTAGTTGTTAGTTCAAGACTCATAGTAATAAGCAAAACAAGGGAACCCATTTGGTTCCCTATTTTACTAATTTTAATGATTTCTTATTGGTAGATTCGTGTTTAGAATATCCGCAATTAATCACCAGTATCAGGAATAAAAATTCCTTAACTTTCAGGACAATTGCACTGTTTTGACTTTGCCATGAACTACTTATTAAATACACTTTTCTCCCTGTATCCCTTTCTCCCCCACTATGATCCATGTTGAATTTTAATAGAAAACCCATATAGAAATGCTAGATAGTAATAAAAAAAGAATCCAAATGGATTCCTTTTTTCAAACCTATTCATTTTTTAATCTGATTAGTAAGCAGACCATCCTGCATCCGCTGCCAATACTACACCATTAATATAGGAAGATTCATTGCTTGCCAAGAAAAGGGCAATGTCTGCAATTTCTTGTGGCTTAGCAGCACGAGGCATTAAACTAACACCACGCGTTGCATATTGTAATCCTTCCATATCCATACCATCCACTGAACTGGTTAACCCAGTCTCAACTTGGGCCGGTGCGATTCCATTGCAACGAATCCCTTGCGGGCCATAATGAGATGCAATATTTTTAGTCATGCCTGTAACTGCATGTTTAGCCGCAGTATACGTAAATCCGCCACGTCCACCAGTTAAACCTGCAATGGAGGAAAGATTCACGATCACGCCGCTGCCCTGAGCCTGGAAGTATGGCAATACTTTACGTGTACCGCGCATTACACCGCCAACATTAATATCCATTACGCGGCTCCAAACTGAATCTTCTACATTATGAGCGGCCTGCATTTTATCTAATACACCTGCACAGTTAACTAAAATATCTACGCGGCCAAATGTGGCTACGGTTTCTTCTACCATTTTTTGAACATCTTCTTCAACTGCCACATTTACTTTTACACCCATTATCTCAACATCTTGCGATTTAAATTCATTGACAGTAGCCTGCAATGCTTCTTCATTGAAATCGGCAATTACCAGCTTTGCCCCTTCTTCCGCATAGCGTGTCGCAATTGATTTGCCTATACCATTCGCTCCACCTGTAATAATGGCTACTTGATCTTGTAATCTTCCCATTGTTCATCCTCCTAATCGTCATTAAATTAATTGGCAGATTAATGTGTGGATCATAAATCAGGGCGATGAATTCTATAACTTGTAAGATTCCAGATTTATTAACAGTTAGAAACATAGAATTTGATATTCCTATATATTAAACCCGAAAAGTAATTTTTAAGAGATTCATCGTTCTAAATAACAAATCAATAAACTTACTAAAACCCTTACATTTCCTCTGCCCTATCAACTTTTTATAGCATCATGTATATCTCTACTACATTTAAACTATACATGAAACTTTTTTTAATTTCAAAAGATTCTTGATATATTATAATAATTTATACTGAAAATATTCTTTGAGTCACAAAATCCAAAATATAGCCATCTCTACATAAAAGGAAGTGGATTTTATTTCATTTTATTCTCTCTTTTTGGATGAAAATACCCAGCTTAAATTATCTAAAAAACAAGCCTCTATTTATAGATAATTATCATTCTAATAAAATAATATATTTTTCTAGAATAATGAAAGCGGATTATTCTAAGCGACAATAGGGTATTAGATAGTTGTAGTATTTTTAGTATAATCATAGGAAAGATGAGGTGTCAGTTGTCATGTATAAAGAGTTAGCGGATATTTTTTCTCTCCTTGTGGATGATATGCTATTAACGCGATAAGTACAGAAATCTCAACGGTCAAACTGACGGACTCTGTACTTACGATCTCAGAATATGAAAGATATACATTCCCTGCATTAGAAAAAAATCTTGAAACGACACTGCATATTTTCTCTTAGGATGAATATAATTTTGAACTAGGTCATCCAGTCTATGTAGCATTCTAAGGTGTACATATGTAGTTATAGAGTTTCTGAATATGAGTTTGTAGAAAATCAATAAAAAAATTGAACCCCCTTAATTTATCATGTAAAGGAGACTGCCTTATGGGTTTCTGGTCAACTGTTTTCGCAATCATAGTCGCATTGGTTCTCTTCTCAATATGCGGTTAAATAAGAGACAAAAAAAGGATCTGTTATTTTTCATTGTGCCGCTAATCCTTTTTCAAGTAAATGAATTAATTAAAGCGGATGTACAAATTCCTGTCCTCGGATATCTGCTGCGATGTCATTTCAATGACTACCTAGGAGGCATCTCCTTTGCAGCATACCTGAACTTTGTTCTGTCTCTAAGTAACTGGACTACGTTTCAGCTAACAAAGATCCATCACTTCCTGGTTGCCGGTTTATTTTGTGGAATCTGTTGGGAGGTCATAACTCCTCTATTTATAAAAACGAGTACCGGTGATGCATGGGATATTATTGCGTATATCTTGGGGATGCTGACATACTGGTATTACGGCAGAAAATTGGCATCTTAAACAAATAAATAAGTACGCTGATAAATGTAAAAGAGACGACCAAGTCGTAATGACCCCAAAAAGTTAGAGTAAAAAACTAACTTTTGGGGTCGATACAAATGATCGTCTCTTTGTAGTTTCTTTTATTTTTTATGAATATCAAATTATAGCCTCATGATTAGGCACGTCTCGCAAACGATACTAAAAAAATGATGGCTTTCCAAAAAAAGACCATATTACAAGTAGTATGCAATATGGTCCGATTAACTTTAATCAAAATTTATACCTAATTTCCGGTTCTATTCAGCATAGTCTTCTGCTCAATTAATTGTTTAAACTCTTCATCCAATGCACTGTACTTAGAATCGCCGGGTGTTAATAAACTCAATTGACTTAAGACTGCAGCTAGTTTTGTCTCTACGACCATAAGTTCTTCTTCGATATTCTTATTCATTGCTTTTATTTGTCTGACTGGCTTTCGATTGTTGCTTTCAACGCGGTTAATAATCTTTTCATCAATAACCAACAGCTTGTTACACAAACGTTCAATTAAATATTGATCATGCGATATAATTAACAAGGTCCCGGCAAAGGTAGAGAGAGTCTCCTCCAATTGTTCTCTGCTCGGCAAATCAAGATGATTAGTCGGTTCATCCAGTATCAACAAATCATAGCCTTCCATCAGCATTTGAACTAGCTTGATTTTTGTACGCTGCCCCATCGATAAAGAGGAAATCGGTTCGTCTACTTGTCTTGCTGTAATTCCGAGATTAGCCAAATACGTTTTCGCCCTAAATATCGAATACCTGTCATAAAGTTCAAGAGCTTCAATTGGTTTCTTATGAACCGGCAGATCACCAACATCCTGACTTAAATAGCCGATTTTCAGAGTCGGACTTTTCCATAATTCTCCCCCGCTGATTGGCTCTTGATCTAGAATCATCCGAATTAGCGTTGTTTTCCCCGCGCCATTAGGACCAACGACGCCAATTGACTCCCCATGTTTTATATAAAAATAACTGCTTTGGAAAACTGTATGATCTCTATATTGCTTTTTTAAATCTTTTGCCTCCACTATCCGTTTACCACGCTTGTCCGCTGCCTGAAAATCAAATTCAATCTTTACTTCATCAGCAGGCTTTTCTATTCTTTTTTTTGTAAGTTCTGCTTCCAGCCTTTTTTGCTTAGACTTAACCTGTATATCCATCTTCTTGGCCTTAACTCGGTAATATTCTTTTTTACCCATTAACTTTCTTTCAGAGGCTGTTCCATGTTTCGTTGAATCACGGTGTGCCTTTTCTGACCAATTTTTCAATTGATCCATTTGCGCTTCTACCCGTTTGATTTCTTTCTGTTGTTGATCATATTGATGTTTATGAATTCTTCTGTTTTCTTCTTTTTGTTTCTTATAAGCACTGTAGTTACCAGTAAACTCAAGCGCCATGCCATCCTCGATTTCGTATATACGTCTGACAGCCTGGTCCAGAAAGTATCGATCATGGGAGATGATAATTGCCGCACCTTTATAGGATGCAAGCTCCTCTACCAGCCAAAGAATCCCATCCAAGTCTAAATGATTGGTTGGTTCATCCAGAATTAATAAATCAGGTTTGGTTGACCAAATATGCGCGAGTGCAAGTTTTAGCCGTTCTCCCCCGCTTAAATGGTCCAAACGTTCTTGATTCCATAGCTGTGATCCTTCCAATCCAAGCTGACTCGTCAGCTCAAACATTCCTGCCTCAGCCCCAGACTCCATCATGGATTGAAAGATACTGGCTGAATAGTCAATTGACTGCCGCAGATAGCCTATACTGACATGATCTTTCCCAAAACTAATACTCCCTTTATCCGCTTGAATTGCTCCTGTCATAATATTGGCTAATGTTGTTTTCCCTGTCCCGTTATAGCCAATCAGCCCAATTCTATCCCCAGATTCTATAATCATATTTATATTCTTTAAAATCGTTCTTTCACCATAGCTTTTTTGTATTTCCTTCAGACTTAGCATATTCATTCTCACCTCTTAAAATTGACAACTAAAAACCCCAACAGAAGCCTATTGGGGTGTGAACATCATTTATCAACAGAGGTATACAAATATGAATACAGCTATGGCAGCTGAATCCTTTATTTATACTCTATTCAATGAAAGAACGTGTTATGGGCACACTAATCCAATTTTCAGGCTTCTGTTTTATTTAAAAACATCGCATAAAACAAGATTAGATTCTCATCGTCCCAATATCAGTCCTTTACCTTTTATTGTTTACAGTATATGCCAGCAGCTTAAGTGGTGTCAAATCATTCTAAAACTATTATGACTTTTCTGTCACTTAGATATACTAAAATCTATTAACTAGTATGGATTTCATTCCCATGATTATACATAAAAAAAGCAGCTTAAAGTACAAGGTCTTTAAGCTGCTTTATTGATATTATTTAGATTCCATCCATTCAGTATGGAAAATACCTTCTTTATCTACACGCTCGTATGTGTGAGCTCCAAAGTAGTCACGTTGTGCCTGTAATAGATTTGCAGGCAATGTTTCTGCACGGTAGCTGTCATAGTAGGACAATGCTGCTGTAAAGCATGGTACCGGAATACCAGCTTGAACAGCTGCAACAATTACTTCACGCAACGCTTCCTGATAGCTTAATGCAATTTCCTTGAAATAATCGTCCAAAAGAAGATTCTTAAGGTTAGGATTGCGATCATAAGCATCTTTAATCTTTTGAAGGAATTGTGCACGAATGATGCATCCGCCCCGGAAGATCATCGCAATATCACCATACTGAAGATCCCAATTGTATTCGTCAGATGCAGCTTTCATTTGAGCAAAGCCTTGAGCATATGAACAAATTTTGCTCAAATATAAAGCTTTTCGAATTGATTCGATAAACGCTGCTTTATCTCCGGCAAATGGTTTAACCTCAGGACCTGTTAAAACTTTAGAGGCTTCCACCCGTTCTTCTTTCAATGCGGATAAGAAACGCGCAAATACAGACTCAGTAATGATTGGCAGTGGAACACCAAGATCCAGTGCACTTTGACTTGTCCACTTTCCAGTTCCTTTTTGTCCTGCTTTATCAAGGATTACATCTACCATCGGCTTACCGGTCTCATCATCTTTTTTCGTAAAGATGTCAGCAGTAATTTCGATTAGATAGCTATCAAGTTCACCTTTATTCCATTCTGAGAATACACCATGAAGTTCATCAGCATTAAGCCCTAAAATATGGCGTAATAAAGCATAGGATTCGGAAATCAATTGCATATCTCCGTATTCAATTCCATTGTGAACCATCTTCACATAATGGCCAGCCCCATCCGGCCCAATATATGTACAACAAGCATCATCGCCAACTTTAGCGGAAATAGCTTTTAAAATGGGAGCTACAAGCTCGTATGCTTCCTTTTGTCCTCCAGGCATAATAGAAGGGCCTTTCAGTGCTCCCTCTTCACCGCCGGATACACCTGTCCCAATAAAATGGAATCCTTGCTTGCTTAGTTCTTCATTACGGCGTTGCGTATCTTTAAAGAACGTGTTACCGCCATCAATCAGGATATCCCCTTTATCAAGATAAGGAGTTAATTGGGCAATAGTTGCATCAGTTGCTGCACCCGCTTTAACCATGATTAAGATTTTACGCGGCGTTTCCAATGAGTTTACAAATTCTTCGATTGAATAGGTAGGATGAACATTTCTGCCTTCTGCCTCTTTCATCATAGCATCTGTTTTTTCGGATGAACGATTATATACTGAAACGGAATATCCACGGCTTTCAATATTAAATGCTAAATTCTTACCCATTACGGCAAGACCGATTACACCGATTTGTTGTTTTTCCATCTGTAAACATTCCTTTCATTGATTTATTCGCTATATTAAATCGTATTAACTTTAGCAATTTTACACTATTTTCGCAAGTGCTACGAATTAGTTTCCCTTGTCATTCCTAGGTTTGGGACGTTTTAAGAAGTCCTTGCTAAAACTGGTATTAGCATCCACTTTATTGTTATCTATTTCTATCCCTTTTCGGATAATTTTATCCCCAAACTTTTTAGTTAGCTTTTCCACAGTCGTATCCAATTTCACTTCTTTTTCATCCTGATCAAAAGAAAAAATGTCCAATTGCTTAATTGCTTCCTGCTGTTCAACTACTTCATTTGCTGTTACCCCTAATAGCCTAACTGGATTTCCATTCCAATGCTTTGAAAAAAGATCTCGTGCATGGCTATATAGATCTTCAGCCTTATGAATAGGATTTTGAAGGGTTTTACCTCGTGTTACTGTTTTTCGATCCTTATAACGAATCATGATTTGAACTTTTATAGTCAGCAGTTCCTTTTTCTTTAACCGAGCAGAAACTTTTTCACTCAAACGATGAAGGACTTCGAACAATTCCTGCTGGTTTGTTACATCTCTTGGTAATGTGGTTGAATTCCCGACACTTTTAAAATCATATATCGACTCAGGATCTACCACACGTCTGTCAATGCCATTAGCTCTTTCTCTTAATCGAACCCCATTAATTCCAAGCAGCTTTTTAAGCGAAACCTCATGTGCATTAGCCAAATCACCAATTGTTTTAATGTTTATTGATGACAGTTTTTCAGCTGTTTTCTGGCCCACTCCATGCATCTCTCCAACCGGCAGGGGCCATAGTTTAGCCTGGACTTCACGCTTTCTAAGAATTGTAATTCCCATTGGCTTTTTCATATCTGAAGCTGTTTTCGCCAAAAACTTATTTGGAGCTATCCCTATACTGCAAGGCAAATCCATCGTCTCCATAATCCTTTTTTGAATGGTCTGGGCTATTTCAACTGGTGATTTTTCCCCGCAATAATCGGTAATATCCAAATACCCTTCATCAATCGAAACTGGTTCTACAAGCGGTGTATACATCCGCAACAAATCAAAAATACCTTGAGAGGCAGCACGGTACCGGTCGAAATTAGGTTCCATCAGGATAAGGCCGGGACAAAGCTTCTGCGCCTGCCAAATAGGCATGGTCGTTTTCACTCCATGTTTACGCGCTGCATAGCTGCATGTCACGATAATCCCTCTTCTTTCTTTTGCATTCCCGGCAATTGCCAATGGCTTGCCTTTCAATTCAGGATTATGTGCCATTTCAACTGAGGCGTAGAAGCTATTCATATCCACGTGTAAAATGACTCTTCCGCCTTTTTTTACTTGACGTTGTTCCATCTCTTTAAACCCTCTTATTCCCTTATATTCACTGTTTATCCGGCACTAAACAATTTTATGTAAAATGGCCACCGGAATAATCCAGTGGCACCTTGAACGAACACTATTATTTAGATGGATTTGCTACTTCTTCAATAATTGCAAGTACCATTTCACCAAGCTTATTAAGCTCAGCAATTGGCATTTTTTCACTTGTAGTATGGATATCCTCATATCCTACCGCAAGATTAACTGTAGGAATGCCGTGTCCAGCAATGACATTTGCATCACTGCCTCCTCCGCTGTGCTGAAGTTTTGGTTCACGGCCGATTTTAACGGCTGCTTTTTTAGCAACTTCCACTACATGATCACCATGATCATATTTAAAACCAGGATACATAACCGTTACTTCTACTTCAGCAGAACCGCCCATTTCTGCAGCTGTTGATTCGAAGGCATCTTTCATTTTCGCAACTTGAGCTTCCATCTTCTCAGGAATCAAAGAGCGTGCTTCAGCTAGAATTTCTACGTGATCACAAACGATATTTGTTTGAGTACCACCCTCAAAGCGACCGATATTAGCAGTTGTTTCTTCGTCAATTCGTCCAAGCGGCATTTTGGCAATAGCTTTAGCCGCAATCGTAATTGCAGAAACACCTTTTTCCGGCGCAACTCCTGCATGCGCTGTTTTACCTTTAATAACAGCCTGTACTTTAGCTTGTGTCGGTGCTGCAACAATAATGTTACCAACCGCTTCATCACTATCCAATGCAAAACCATATGTAGCTTTAATAAGAGAACGATCCAATACCTTTGCACCAACTAAGCCGGATTCTTCACCAACTGTGATGATGAATTGGATTGTGCCATGCTCAATATTGTTTTCTTTTAATACACGGATAACTTCCAGCATTACGGAAAGACCAGTTTTATCATCTGCCCCAAGAATAGTTGTACCATCAGTTACTACATAACCATCTTTAATGGAAGGTTTGACACCGTTACCAGGAACAACCGTATCCATATGGGATGTAAAATAGATCGTATCAACACCTTCTTTAGTGCCAGGCAGCGTACAAATTAAGTTGCCTGCTCCAAAGCCAGTAAGTTCCTTTGCATTGTCCTCGTAAACGTCTACTCCGAGAAGACTGAATTTATCTTTTAAGATTTTTGCTATTTGTCCTTCATTTTTTGTTTCAGAATCAATTTGTACTAATTCTAAGAATTCTTGTAATAATCTCTCTTCATTAATCAATTGTCTTCCTCCTATCAGGAATAAGTTACTTTATAAGTATACCGATGTTTTTGTCATAAGAAAAGAGCAGGCACTTGACATATGGCAGACAGTTTTTCCCTTTGCAAATAATAATTTTGAGCCATTCTCTTTTTCAGGGAATGAGGTGTACGGTTAGTATCATTTAGGAATTACAAGTCTTTTATTCAGCTGTATAATAATCAGATACAATTAATCCTTATTAAAAAAATAGATTACAAGAAAAGAGCCCTTTATAGGACTCTTCAATAGATTAAAGCGGAATATTTCCATGTTTTTTTGACGGCCTTGATTCTTTTTTTGTTCGAAGCATCTCTAAGGCCTGTGCCAATTTAATTCGGGTTTCTCTTGGATCGATAACATCATCGACCATCCCTTGACTTGCCGCTATATATGGATTGGCAAATTTTACGCGGTATTCTTCAATTTTTTGTTGGCGTACAGCTTCAGGATCAGAGCTATTGTTAATTTCTTTAGCAAAAATGATATTGGCTGCACCCTGTGGCCCCATTACAGCGATTTCAGCATTCGGCCAAGCATAGACAAGATCAGCCCCAATCGATTTACTGTTTAAGGCTACATATGCTCCCCCATATGCTTTTCTTAAAATCACCGTTAATTTTGGAACGGTTGCTTCCGAATAAGCATACAAAATTTTTGCACCATGCCGAATAATTCCTCCATGCTCCTGTTTAATTCCCGGAAAAAATCCAGTTACATCCTCAAATGTAATAATCGGGATATTAAATGAATCACAGAAACGGATAAATCTTGCCGCCTTATCAGAAGAATTGATATCGAGTCCTCCCGCCATATATTTCGGTTGATTACATACCAAACCGACTGTCTCACCTTTAATTCTAGCTAAACCAATCACTAGGTTTCGAGCAAAACTCTCTTGAATTTCAAAGAAGGAATCCTGATCGACTACTGCATTTACAACCTTTCTTACATCATAAGGACGGATACCGTCATAAGGTACCAATTCAGCAATATCAGGACAATAATCATTTTGCTCAGTCCATTCACTTACTGGTGGTTTTTCTTCATTATTTAAAGGCAGATAGGAAAGCAATTTCCTTACCAAACGTAATGTTTCTTCCTCAGTTTTTCCTTCAAAATGTGCATTTCCACTAATAGAATTATGGACTTTCGCTCCACCTAAATCTTCTGAACTAATTTTTTCTCCGGTCACGGTTTCTATCACTTTTGGACCGGTGATGAACATTTGGCTTGTTTGATCCACCATAAAAACGAAATCCGTAATGGCTGGAGAATACACGGCACCACCTGCACATGGGCCCATGATAACTGATATTTGCGGTACAACGCCCGAGTAGATAACATTGCGGTAAAAAACCTGGCCATATCCATCCAGCGAGGTGACACCCTCCTGAATTCTCGCTCCGCCGGAATCATTTAATCCTATTATTGGAGCTCCGTTTTTAGCAGCCAAATCCATAATGGATGATATTTTCTTGGCATGCATCTCACCCAACGCTCCGCCAAATACGGTAAAATCCTGAGAAAAAATATAAACTGGCCTTCCATCAATTTTGCCATAGCCGGTTACAACCCCATCGCCAGGCCCTTTTATTTGATCCAAACCAAAGTCTCTGTTGCGATGTTCAACAAAAGCATTCAGTTCAACAAAGCTATTATCATCCATCAAAATATCGATTCTCTCTCTAGCTGTCAATTTTCCTTTTTCGTGTTGTTTTTCAATCTTATCCCATCCGCCACCAAGCTCGATATCATTTTTTCTATCATACAGTTCGGTTATTCTTTCATACATATCCACTATTTTATTCCTCCCGTTCCGGTTTCTCTAGAACCTCTACTAAAACTCCCTGTACCGACTTAGGATGTATAAAAGCTACTTGTGTATGATGTGCTCCGGGTCTGGGTTCTTCATCAATCAATTGAATGCCATTATCCTTTATTTCTTTAATTCTTTCTTTAATATCACTCACTTCAAGCGCAATATGGTGTATGCCTTCCCCTCTTTTTGCAATAAATTTTGCAACAGCACTTGATTCATTCAAGGGCTCCAATAACTCTATTCGTGTATTACCAGTGGATAAAAAAGCTACCCTAACTCCCTGGCTCTCGACTATTTCTTCCCCTTCATTTACCATACCAAAAATCCCCTCATATAAAGGAAGCGCTTTCGAAATGGAACGAACAGCAATGCCGATATGGTCAATTCCCTTTTGCATACAAATCCCCCTTTATTTTCCTATCTTAAATAATAGAGCATTCTTAAAATTCTATAAAGATATTTTGCTCAAATAGTGAATGAAATTTTTTTAGACTTGAGGAGTTTTGCTAAACATAGTAGTATCAAATAGAAGAATGTAAAAGGAGTGTAGCTCTATGTCTAAAAAGCGTACACAGAAGATAATCGTTTATATTATGATTTTTACGATGGTCGCGGTGACCTTATTATCCGGTTTGTCAGCTTTCCTATAAAAAATAAACCTCATCTTTTTCTCTTCACGGAGAGTCAGATGAGGTTTTTTCGTTTATGGCATGAAATAGTCTCGCATAAAAAGAAGCAGGCTCTGAATTATCATAGATGTACACCTTTGTACCAAGCGGAACTAATTCAAACAGTACCTGGACTTCTTGATTTTTCATCCGGATACATCCAGCAGACACCTTTTTTCCAATCGAATCCTCCTGATTCGTTCCATGAATCCCGTAATTTCTACCATTCGTTTTACGTGCATCAAACCCCATCCATCTAGAGCCGAGTGGGTTTCTTTCATCATTACCGGGAATCGACTTTCTGGA